>NZ_JBUZRI010000001.1:0-2693515 GCF_055407225.1 Ewingella sp. C233 | reverse complement strand
CCACCTGACCCCATGCCGAACTCAGAAGTGAAACGCCGTAGCGCCGATGGTAGTGTGGGGTCTCCCCATGCGAGAGTAGGGAACTGCCAGGCATCAAATTAGTTCCTTTTTCCCCTGACAAGGAAAGATAACAGGAACGAACTTATATCAGACGATTGCTGATGTAGGTGAAAGAACCGGTGGAGCGGTAGTTCAGTTGGTTAGAATACCTGCCTGTCACGCAGGGGGTCGCGGGTTCGAGCCCCGTCCGTTCCGCCACTAATTGCACAGACCCTGAATCGAAAGATTCAGGGTTTTTTGCATTTAATTTCCCAAGTATCGGCTTCCCATTGCATACGATTGCAACATTCCTCGTTAGATTCACTTCAAAATCCTGCTTTAAATCGAAAACAATCCATGTTTTCTGCGGCATCTTATTATTTAAAGATGTTTTACTGATATTTAAAATATACAGATCTCATTCTTTTTTTTCTAAAATATATAGATATGAATGCCTGAATTATATTTGTATGAAAAGAACTAAAAGAATAAAAATGTTTATATGCATATTGCAGATGTGCGGTCTTTCATTAATTAGGAATGTTACGGATGCAACTTACCTTGAAATAGAATAAAGTATTTTTCTTTGATGATTGGGTTCGAGATGCATCGCGTATGAAATACTCACTGGATATTCTGGATTGGCGGGCGATTGCGCCGGGTATTAATGATGCATCTCAGTGGGTTACATGGGCTGCAAAGAGCACCACTTTGCCTGTTTCAGATGAACTGGTGAAAAGTCAGCGGATCCCTATGATGACGGCTCGCAGAATGAGTCTTGCAAGCCGTCTGGCCGTTGAAATCAGTCTGGATATTATGGACCATCACTGCGTAGATATGGCTATATTTACCAGCCGCCATGGGGAGCTGGAAAGAACCTATAAGATTCTGCAAAGCCTTGCAGAAGAGGACGATATTTCCCCTACCGATTTCTCAATGTCAGTACATAATACTGCCGCTGGTTGGGTGACGATCGCAGGCAAGAAAATATTTCCGGTGACGTCACTGGCGGCGGGAGAGGATAGTTTTCAGCAGGGTTTACTGGACGCTGTTGCAGCACTCAACACCGGCGCTCAACATGTTTTATTTGTTGATTTTGACGGCACAATCCCCGCTGCTTATGCGCAAAACAGGCCGCCATTACCTGCCCCTTATGCTGTCGCTTTTTTACTCGCGAGAGGGAATCAGTTCACTTTCGAGCGCTTATCTGGCCCTGATATCCCCCTCCCTTCCACGTTGCCTCAAAGTTTGCAATTCCTCCACGAATGGCTCTGTGAAAAGAACTTATTCAGGGTCGATGCCGTGACACATCACTGGCAGTGGACTGCCCAACGTGACGAATAATCCTGTTCAGGCAAGTCTGGTAAACCGGCTGTGGCGCTGGATGGCTACAGGGCTTTTTTTCGCACTTTTCGGAATTGGTGGTCTGGCGCTTTCTCTGGTCTGGTTTACTCTCTTACGTCTGGTCGTTCATCGGGAGGTACGCCTCCAGCAATTGACGCACAGCAGCATCCGCTACAGCTTCAGGTTTTTTCTAAAGGCGCTGCGCCTGGCAGGTGTGATGGACTACCAGATTATTGGTGCAGAGAAGTTTACGCAGGATAAGGGATGCCTGGTTGTCGCCAACCATCCCAGTCTGCTCGATTATGTCTTTCTGGCCTCCTGCATGCCGCGCTGTGACTGTATTGTTAAGCAGGCTTTGCTGGACAACCCTTTTGTTCGCGGCGTCATCAAAGCGGCGGGGTATCTGGTCAATTCAGGCTCAGAGGCATTGATGCAAGCATGTGATAATCGACTGAAGGCAGGAGGAACACTGCTTATCTTTCCGGAGGGCACGCGTTCGGTTGTCGGGCAGCCTATCAGCCTGCAACGTGGTGCGGCTAATATTGCCGTTAGAGCAGGATGCGATGTGCGGATCGTGCAGATCTCCTGTCAGCCGCCAATGCTGACGAAACAGGGCAAATGGTATAAGATCCCTGATACGAAACCTCAGTTTATAATCAGGGTTCAGGGCAAGATTGCCGCCGGGCAATTTTCCGATCAAAACGATCTTTCTCCTGCACTGGCGGCGAGACGTCTTACACGTTATCTCCGGTCCGAACTGATGCGTGTCGACTTTGAAAATAACGAGAAATAAGCAATGGATTCATTAAGTCACGATATTAAAATTCTTATCATCGAAACCCTTAATCTTGAAGGGATGACGCCAGAGGAAATTCTCACGGATGCCCCTCTGTTTGGTGATGGTTTAGGACTGGATTCCATAGACGCCCTGGAATTAGGTTTGGCATTAAAAAAACAATATGGCGTGGTACTTTCTGCCGAAAGCCAAACAATGCGGCAGCATTTTTATTCAGTGGAAACCCTCGCTCACTTTATTTCAGAACAGCGCGGTTGAGAGGGCGTATGCAAAAACAAGAAATTTACCAACAAATCAGCGAGCTGTTGGTCAAGCTGTTCGAGATTGATGAAAGTGATATTAAGCCGGAAGCCAGACTGTATGACGATCTGGACTTAGACAGCATCGATGCGGTTGATCTGGTCGTGCATTTGCAGCGTGTAACCGGAACGAAAATTAAGCCGGAGATGTTCAAATCTGTTCGCACTGTTCAGGATATTGTTGATGCAATTGACGAATTGCTCAACGCCGAACCGCAATAACCTGCTGATGCGCGATCCCCGACGCCCTTCAATTTCACGTACTTCTCTTCTTATTCAGGCAGTGATGGCGCTGTTCATCATTGCCTATCCCTTCGCCGTTTGGCTTGGCGTAACTCACTTTGGCATCAGCGTCCTGGCTCCGATTCTCTTCGCGGTATTTTTGCTACGATTGATGATCCTGCGGAAGAAATCGGGTCATCTGTTGTGGGTGACAAAATACAGTGCGCTGATTGGCCTCCTGCTGGCCGCGACCAGCACATTACTGAATCAGACTCATTTACTGCTCTATTATCCGGTCGTTGTTAACCTGCTTTTACTTATAGTCTTTATGGCATCATTGCGCAGCGCAGTTCCTGTCGTTGAGCGGCTGGCGCGGCTTCGTCATGATGAATTGCCACCTGCCGCCATCATCTACACACGGCGGGTGACCCAAATATGGTGCGTTTTCTTCCTCTTAAACGGAGGTATCGCGTTGTACACCTGCTTTAAAGGCGACATGGCGCTGTGGGCTTTTTATAACGGGGGACTGAGTTACGTGTTAATCGGCACATTGATGGGAGGAGAATGGATAGTCAGAAAATGCATTCTGCGGGTATGAGCTTGCCGATGAAAAACTGGCTGGATGAATCGCGTGATCCACAGCAACCGATCGCCTGGCGGGAGGGCACGGTATGGAATCAGGCCACAATGCGCCATCACGTGCTTATACTCATTCGCCAGATTCGCTCTGCGCCTCATCAGCGCTGGGCGCTTTGTTTTGCGGATAACTACCATTTTGCCGTGGCGATGCTGGCAGTTCTTTATTGCGGGTGTATTCCTGTTTTACCGGGACACTCCCGTCAGCTGCAACTGGAAGAGCAACGACATGAATTCGACGCGCTCCTCACCGATCTGCCGTTAACGATCTCTTGCCCGCTATTCACTTGTGATTCAGCGCAGTTCAGCGCCGCCGACATGAAGGACGACAGCTTGCCTGAATGGCGGGACGATCTGTTTCTGATTTTGTTTACCTCGGGCAGCACCGGATCCCCTCAAAAGGTGATTAAGCCGGTACGTTGCCTTGAGGCCGAAAGCCAGCAGCTTGCCATGTGTTACGGCGAATCCCTTAAGGCGGCCTGGTTTGTTGCCAGCGTGCCCCCTCATCATATGTACGGGCTGACGTTTGGCCTGATGCTGCCGATGTCGCTCGGCAGACCGTTCTCTACAGCGAATCTTGAATACCATGAGCAACTGGTGGAACTGGCTCAGGAACACGCTTTAGCATTGGTCAGCAGTCCTGCTTTTCTCCAGCGTACGGACAGTCACCTCGCGGCAGTTACCTGTTCCCTGGTATTTTCGGCGGGCGGGACACTGCTGGCGGAAGATGCTAACCGAGTCGTCAGGCACTGCGGCGTCTGGCCGGTTGAAATTTATGGCACGACAGAAACCGGTATTATCGCCAGCCGTCAGCAGCAAAAACCTGACTCTCTCTGGACGTTGTTTGAAAAAGTGCAGCTGACCGGGCATCCCGACGATCAGTTTTCCGTATTATCAGACTGGCTCCCACAGCCAGACGGGGTAGTTTTGGGGGATACTCTTCATCTGCTGCCCGACGGCAAACGCTTTGAGCTGGCCGGTCGTAAAGACCGCATTGTGAAAATTGCCGAACAACGGATATCGCTCGGCGAAATAGAGATGCGGTTGCTGGCGATGAAACAGATAACGGACGTCAGCGTACTGACGCTGCAAATTAAAGGCCGGCTCTATATCGCTGCCGCCGTCGTGCTCAGCGAACCTGAACTGCAGGATGAACCGATGACACAACGCGCCCGTATTGCATTCCTACGCGCTGCGCTGCGTGACTGGCTACCTGCCGTGGCAATTCCCCGCTTCTGGCGCTTTGTTCCAGCTATTCCGCTCAATGCGCAGGGTAAGCGCACTTACGCCGAACTACAGGATTTGTTTGTATGAAGATGCCGCAAATAGTGAGCCAGAAAACCGTGGGTGAAAACGCAATCGAACTTACCCTGCGGCTGCCTCCGGAACTGTTCTGGTTCGACGGTCACTTTCCGCATTACCCGATTCTTCCCGGCGTGACGCAGGTTCACTGGGTGATGACCTTTGCCTCGACGCTTCTGGCACTCGACCAGGCTTTTAGCGGGATGGATGTCGTCAAATTCCAGCGTCCCTTATTACCGGGAGATGAACTCCAGCTGAATATTGAATGGCTAAAAGAAAAATCACGCCTGCAATTCCAGTACAGCATAGCGGGAACCCTCGCCAGCAGTGGAAAAATCACGCTATGCGACTAAACGCCGGTGAAAATTTTTCGCCCTGTCTGATCATCCCCTGTTATAACCACGGGGCCACAATGGCCGACGTGGTGTCGCGGCTACAACCCTTCGGGTTGCCCTGCATTGTCGTGGATGACGGCAGCGAAAGTGCCACAGCGCAGGAGCTTGAACGACTCGCCGCCGCGACACCTTGGCTGACTTTGCACCGGCTGACACACAATCAGGGCAAAGGCGCTGCGGTGATGGCGGCGCTGACTCTGGCATTCACACAGGGCTTTAGCCATGCGCTACAGGTCGATGCCGACGGTCAGCACCATCTGGCGGATGTCCCGCGGCTGCTGGCTGAGGCGCAACAGCATTCTGACTGCCTGATCTCCGGCCGCCCGGTGTATGACGACTCAGTACCCAAAGCGCGGCTCTATGGCCGGTATATCACTCACGTCTGGGTATGGATAGAAACCCTGTCGCTGTCACTTAAAGACAGCATGTGTGGATTCCGCGTCTATCCGTTAGCGCCGACCCTGCGCCTGATGTCTGAACGCCCACTGGGCGAGCGGATGGATTTCGACATTGAAATTATGGTCCGCCTCTACTGGCAGGGGACGCGCAGTCGTTTTATCCCGACCCGGGTTATCTACCCGACGGACGGTCTTTCGCACTTCGATACCCTGAAAGATAACCTGCGTATCTCACTCATGCATTCGCGCTTATTCTTTGGCATGTTGCCACGTATTCCACAGCTGTTGCGCCAACGCAGTGTATCGCCTGAGCCGCACTGGTCCGCCACGCAGGAGCGCAAAGGATTGTGGGGCATCCGCCTGATGCTGCGGGTTTATCAGTTGCTGGGGCAAAGGGCCTTCGCATTGCTGCTCTACCCAGTGATTGGCTACTTCTGGCTGACGGGAAACGCACAACGCCGCGCATCACAGCATTATCTGCAACGTCTGGAAGATTTCGCCCGCAAGCAAAATGTCAGCCTGCCTTACCCGCTCAATACGTTTCGCCACTTCATACGTTTTGGCGGTGCGATGCTGAACAAACTCGCCAGTTGGCAGGGAAAACTGCAAAACGTGAGTCTCATCGATGAAGCGTTGTGTGAAGCGCAAATCGCCAGCGGCCGTGGCACGCTGATACTGGCCTCGCATCTGGGCGACATCGAATCCTGCCGCGCCATCGCGGCGCTCGATCAGCGGGTGGTTGTCAACGCGCTGGTATTCACGCAGCACGCCGAACGCTTTAATCAGGTGATGAAAGAGGTCAATCCGCAGGCCAACGTCAATCTGATTCAGGTCAGTGACATGGGGCCGGAAACGGCCATGATGCTGAAAGAGAAACTGGATGCCGGTGAATGGGTGGCAATGGTTGGCGACCGCACTTCTGCCGGGCAGCATCAGCGCGGTGAGTCGCAGGGGCGCGTGAGTTACAGCTCTTTTCTCGGCCACCCGGCCCCTTTCCCTCAGGGGCCGTTTATCCTTGCCGCCGCACTCGGCGCACCGGTCTTCCTGATGTGGGGTATTGAATATGCCGGGCGGCTGAATATCCATTTCGAACCCTTTGCTGACCCGCTGTTATTGCCGCGGGCCACTCGCCACGAAGCGCTACAGCAGGCGGTTGACCGCTACGCCGGGCGTCTGGAATATTACTGCCTGCGGGCGCCACATGACTGGTTCAACTTCTTCGATTTTTGGCAATCTCCGTCTGATACCAGCAATAACCGGAAAACTGACTAACATGAATCTGCAAGACGATCCCCGTTTTCGAACCTGCGTCACGATCACCGTACCCTTTCACGACGTCGATGCCATGGGCGTGGTCTGGCACGGCAACTATTTCCGTTATCTCGAAGTAGCGCGGGAACAACTGCTCAAACAATTTGATTACGGCTACCGGCAGATGCAGGCGTCCGGCTACGTCTGGCCGATTGTCGATACCCGGCTGAAATACATCTCGTCGGTGACCTTCGAACAAAAAATCGATGTCCATGCCTGGGTTGAAGAGGTGGAAAACCGCCTGCGTATTGGTTATCGCATTGTGGATGCCGAAACGGATAAACGCACTACCACCGGCTATACCCTGCAGGTGGCGGTCGATATGCAAACCAAAGAGATGTGTTTTGCGTCGCCACACATTCTGCTGGATAAAATGGGAGTCAGCCTGTGATCCGCACCGTTATTTTTCTGCTGAGCCTGCTCAGCCTGAGCGCACAGGCGGTGACGTTGCCGGAGTTGCAGCAGCGTTTCAGCCAGCAACCCGTTTTGCGCGCGGATTTCAGCCAGCAGCGCACAATCAGTGGCATGAGTCTGCCGCTCAACTCCAGCGGTAATCTTCTGATTGCCCAAAAAAAAGGGCTGTGGTGGCAGCAGGAAAAACCGTTCCTCCTGACTTTACTGCTGACCGAAAACCGCATGGTGCAAACCCTGTCCGGGCAGCCGCCGCAGGTGGTGACGGCGGACAGCAACCCGCAGATGTTCCAGTTCAATGCATTGCTGACGGCGCTGTTTCAGGCTGACCAGCAGGCGCTGGAGCACAATTTCGCACTCAATTTCAGCGACAAAGGTCAGGGCGCATGGCAGTTGATCCTCACGCCGACAACCGCGCCGCTGAACCGGCTGTTTCGCACAATTACGCTCAACGGTCAGGATTATCTCAACCTGATTGATATCAAAGATATGCAGGGTGATGAAACGCATATCCGTTTCTTTAACCAGCGCATTGAGCCTGCGGCGCTGACTGATGCCGAGCTGGCCCATTTTGACCGCTGAACGTCATCGCCAGCTGGCTTTCGGCTGGTTGTTCATATGCCTGATGCTGGTCGCCGCACTGATCTGGCTGCTGCCGCGCAGCCAGATCAACAGCAGCGTACTGGCGTTGTTGCCAAAACAGCAGCTACAGGGTGTACCGGACGATTTATCGCGTGGCTTCAGCCAACGGCTTGACCGTCAGCTGATGTGGCTCGTCAGCCCGCCAGCCGGGAAGGGAAGTGAGGCTGCGCTCGACTGGCTGACGACGCTGCGCCAGTTACCGGCGCTGCGCCAGGTTGTAGGGCTAATGGACGCGCAGCATCAGCAACAGTGGGGCGAGTTCTTTTTTCAGCACCGTAATGCTTTGCTGGATGACGCCACACGTCAGCGGCTGCAAAACAGTGCGCAGGCGCAAAGTCAGTGGATCCTCGGCCAGATGTATTCGGCTTTTGCCGGTGTCAGCGGTAAAGAACTCGCCAGCGATCCGTTGCTGCTGGTGCGTGGATCGCAGCTGGCGCAGCAGCAAAACAGCGGGGGGATGACGCTCGACAATGGCTGGCTCACCGCGCGGGATAAGCAGGGGCGCGACTGGTATCTGATCCACGCCGAACTGAACGCGTCCTCGTACGATATCACCAGCAGCAAGCAGATTGTTGCCCGCCTGAACGGGCTTGAGCAGTCGTTCCGGCAGCGCTTTCCGGGGGCTGAAGTGTTGCAGCGCGGGACGCTGTTTTACAGCAACTACGCCAGTCAGCAGGCGGAACATGATATTTCCACCTTAGGTCTGACGTCGGTCGCCGGGGTTTTTTTACTGATTTTACTGGTTTTCCGCTCAGTATTACCGCTGCTGCTCAGTCTGCTGTCGATAACCCTCGGCGCATTGACCGGCACGGTATTCACGCTGGCGGCATTCGGTGAGATCCACATTATGACGCTGGTGCTCAGCACCAGCATTATTGGCATCTCGGCCGACTACACCCTCTATTATCTGACTGAACGCCGCGTGCATGGCGGGCAGAATACTCCGCTTGAGAGCCTGAAAAAGCTGTTCCCGGCGCTCTCTGTTGCCCTGCTGACTACCGTTGCGGCCTACCTGATGTTGCTGGTTGCACCATTCCCCGGTTTACAGCAACTGGCGGTATTTGCCGCCTCCGGCCTCAGCGCTGCCTGCTTCACCGTAATGTGCTGGTATCCGCTGTTAGCCAAAAATTTGCCGGTCGGTCCCGCGCCGGGGCTGGCGCTGATCCGGAGCTGGCTTAATGCGTGGCAGCACCGCAGGGCGTTACGCATGGGATTACCGCTGATCGTGGTCGTGCTGATTCTGGCCGGATTCAGCCAGCTGAAGATCAACGATGACATCGGCGATCTGCAGGCGTTGCCGAAAGATCTTCAGCAGCAGGAAAGGCAGATTGCCGCGTTAACCGGGCAGACCAACGATCAAAAGTGGCTGGTGGTGTACGGGAAGAACGCCGAACAAACCCTGCAACGGCTGGAAGCTCTCAGTCCGAAATTGCAACAGGCTAAAGTGCGCGGGGTGCTTGATGGCTACCGGCTGATCAGTCTGCCTTCACAAAAGCAACAGCAGGAGGATCTTAACCTGCTGCGCCAGCGCGCACCCGAGGTGTTAAGCCAGCTTGCACAGGCCGGAGTCACGCTCAAACCGGCAGATCTCAGCCCGCAGTGGGTGACGCCATCCGCGTGGCTGGAAAGCGTGGTCAGTCAGGGCTGGCGCTTGCTGTGGCTTTCGCTGCCAGACGGACGCACCGCCACGCTCATCGCCGTCAGTGGCGTGCATGACAGCGCGGCGATGAGCGAGCTTGCCGCCAAGGCTGAGGGCGTAGGTTGGATTGATCGCAAAACCGAATTCAGCCAGCTCTTCTCGCAGTACCGTGTGATGCTCTCCCTGCTGCTGATGCTGGCCGTGGCGCTGATTGCGGGCATTTATCTGTGGCGTTTTCGCCTGCCTCATGGCCTGATTTGTCTTGTGCCGACGCTGCTGTCGCTGGGCATGGGCATGGCTGCGCTCGGTTTCAGCGGACACAGCCTGAATCTGTTTTCGCTGCTGGCGCTGATTCTGGTACTGGGGATCGGCATTAACTACACGCTGTTTTTCACCAATCCGCGCGGCACGCCAACCACCTCGATGCTGGCGATATTGATGGCAGTGGTGACCACCCAGCTGACCTTCGGCATGTTGGTGTTCAGTTCAACGCAGGCCATCAGCAGTTTTGGCATTGTGCTCAGCGCCGGTATTTTTACTGCCTTCCTGCTGTCACCGTTAACGTTGCCCGTTTCAACATCAGGACCTGCATCATGACCCGCCACCTCTTTCCTTTGCTGTTTAGCCTGACCCTGCTCAGCGGTTGCGTGCCTCATCAGGCGCTGAAAGCAGATCACATCACGCCAGCTCAGGCATGGCTGCGGCCCGGCGTTCGGGTTAATTTGCCGGCGCCCACACTGGAAACGCCGGTTAATCAGCAACAGTTGCTTAGCGCCACGGTGGACGGCAAAACCCAGTCGCTGCTGGTGTTGTTGAGTGCGGACGGGCAGTCGCTGCAACTGGCGGGGCTTTCGCCGCTGGGGATCCGACTGTTCAAACTGGTCTACGATCAACAGGGCATCCACACTCAACAGGCGATACATACTGATAAACTGCCGCCAGCCAGTCAGGTGCTGGCGGATATCATGCTGAGCTATTGGCCGGTCAGCCGCTGGCAGCCGTTGTTACCACCGGGCTGGAAGCTTGAGGATAAAGGAATGCGACGCGTGCTGTCGGATCAGAACGGGCGGGAAGTCTCGAGCATCGACTACCTGCCACACGGCAATCAGCGCCAGCCGGTGTCCATTACCCAGCGGGCGTTTCGCTACCAGATAAGCATTCAGAATGTCGGAAACTAACATGATCTTTCTCTCCGCCGTCGGCATGGTCAATGCACTGGGCAATAATCCTGATGAAGTGGCGGCCAGCCTTGAAGCTGGCTACGCGCCGGGATTCCAACACCAGTCGGGCTGGCTGACCGACCAAACGCCGGTCTGGGTTGGGCAGGTGACGGGCGATTTACCTGCTGTTCCCGCGCATTTTCCTGAACATAACAGCCGCAATAATCAGCTGCTGCTGGCGGCGCTGGCGCAGATTGAGCCCGACGTCAACGCGGCGATTGCCCGTTATGGCCGCCAGCGTGTTGCGGTGATCATGGGCACCAGCACCTCAGGGATTAGCGAGGGCGAAGCGGCGGTGCGCCATTACCAAACGCATGGCGACATGCCTGAACACTATTATTATCAGCAGCAAGAATTAGGCGATCCCGCGCAGTTCCTGCAACGTTTTTTGGGGCTGAGTGGCCCGGCTTACACCTTGTCTACCGCCTGCTCATCCAGCGCGCGGGCGATGATCAGCGGTCAAAGGCTGATTGCCGCCGGTCTGGTGGATGCCGCGCTGGTGGGCGGTGCCGACAGCCTGTGCCGCATGGCGATCAATGGTTTTCACAGTATCGACTCCCTCTCTGCCGGGCGCTGTACACCGTTTGCCAAAGACCGCGACGGGATCAACATCGGCGAAGCCTCAGCGCTGCTGCTGCTGACGCGGGAACCCGCCGACGTCGCGCTGCTGGGCTTTGGTGAATCCTCCGACGCCTGGCACATGTCCGCGCCGCATCCGCAGGGTGAAGGCGCTGAGCGGGCGATGCGCATGGCGCTGCAACAGGCGGGGCTTGTGCCGTCTGACGTGGGTTATATTAATTTGCATGGCACGGCAACGCCGCTCAATGACAGCGTTGAGGCCAACGTTATCGACCGGATCTTCGCGGACGGCGTGCCGTGCAGTTCCACCAAATATCTGACCGGCCACACGCTGGGCGCTGCTGGGGCAACCGAAGCGGCGCTGAGCTGGCTGATACTGACACGTAACCTGAACATTCCGTTGCAGGACTTTTCACAGGCTGAGCGAGATGACAGCCTGCCGGAAATCGGGCTGGCACAGACGCCGCAACGGCTTCGAAAACCGGTTATTCTGTCTAACTCGTTTGCCTTTGGCGGCAATAACGCCAGTATTTTGTTAGGACGCCGTTCATGAATGACTCTCATATCCAGGCTTATGCGCCGCCTGCGGCTTATCTGCCGCATACCGCGCCGATGGTACTGCTCGATGAAGTGATGTCGATAGAACCGGAGTGTGCGCACTGCCGTGCCGTGGTCTCAGCTGATGGCGCATTGGCCCCGTTTCTTACTGCGCAGGGGGCGCTGCCTGCCTGGTTCACCCTCGAACTGATGGCACAGACCATTGGCGTGTGGAATGGCTGGCACAATGCGCAGCAGGGCGAGTCGCCGCAACTGGGAATGCTGCTCGGCAGCCGGGGCATGCGCTGCGCCCTGCCTGAGTTTGCGCCGGGTGAGGTACTCGACATGCATATCCAGCAGATCCTGCGTGACAGCAAAATTGCCAGTTTCGAATGTACGCTTTTCATTCATCGTCTCAACCGTGATGAACCGGTGGCTCATGCGCGGCTCAATACCTATCAGCCCGATGCGCAGGATATGATTAAACTTACTCAGGAGAGGCAGCCATGACCCGTTGTGTACTAGTCACCGGTGCCAGCAAAGGCATCGGCCGGGCGATTGCCTGCCAGCTGGCGAAGGACGGTTTTGAGGTGGTGGTTCACTACCACAATGACCGCTCTGGTGCCGAACAGACACTGGCGTCCATCACCGGAGCCGGCGGTTCGGGTCGTATTCTCGGTTTTGACGTCAGCCACCGTGCAGAATGCCGCGAAGCACTCGAAGCCGATATCAGCGCCTTCGGCGCGTATTACGGTGTGGTCAACAATGCGGGTATCACCCGCGATGGTGCGTTTCCGGCGCTGAGTGATGATGACTGGGACAGCGTCATCCATACCAATCTCGACAGCTTTTATAACGTCCTCAAACCCTGTGTTATGCCGATGATTGGTCTGCGGCAGGGCGGGCGTATCATCGCCCTTTCTTCGGTTTCGGGCGTTAATGGAAATCGCGGGCAGGTCAACTACAGTGCAGCGAAGGCCGGTATTATTGGAGCCTGCAAGGCGCTGTCACTGGAACTGGCGAAGCGCAAAATCACCGTGAACTGCATTGCGCCGGGGCTGATTGACACCGGTATGGCGGACATGGAACCCGCAGCTATTGATGCTGCCATGAACATGATCCCACTCAAACGCATGGGCAGCGCTGACGAAGTGGCGGGCCTGGCGAGTTATCTGATGTCGGACATCGCCGGTTACGTGACCCGGCAGGTGATGTCCATCAACGGAGGGATGGTATGACCTGCCGCGTAGTGGTGACCGGCATGAAGGGCATTACCGCTTTCGGCCAGCATTGGAATGAGATCTCACCGCGCCTGCAACAGGGTGAAAATGCCGTGCGCCATATGGACGAGTGGTTGCAGTATCAGGGGCTGAGTACGCATCTTGCCGCGCCAATCGATGACTTTGTCCTGCCAGCTCACTACACTCGCAAGCGTATCCGCGCCATGGGGCGGGTGTCGTTGCTGTCTACGCGCGCGACCGAACTGGCGCTGGAGCAGGCCGGGCTGCTGGATCATCCGGTACTCACGCACGGTGAAACCGGCATTGCATACGGTTCTTCCACCGGCAGCACTCAGCCGCTGAGCGAATTCGCCTCGATGCTCAACGAAAAGCACACCAATAACATCACCGGTACGACTTACGTGCAGATGATGCCGCACACCACCGCGGTGAATACCGGCCTGTTCTTCGGGCTGAAAGGGCGTGTGATCCCGACTTCCAGCGCCTGCACCTCGGGCAGCCAGGCGATTGGCTACGCCTATGAAACGATCAAGCACGGCTACCAGACGGTGATGGTCGCCGGTGGCGCCGAGGAGCTCTGCCCGTCAGAGGCGGCGGTGTTTGACACCTTATTCGCCACCAGCCAGCAGAACGAGGCACCGAAAAAGACCCCGCGCCCTTTTGATGTGCAGCGTGACGGTCTGGTGATCGGCGAAGGTGCCGGTACGCTGATCCTTGAGTCCCTCGAGCATGCACTGGCGCGCGGTGCGAAGATTTACGCGGAAATCATTGGCTTTGCCACTAATTGCGACGCTTCACACATCACCCAGCCGCAGAAGGAGACCATGCAGGTGTGCATGGAAAAATCGCTGAAGCAGGCGGGGCTGACGGCGGCGGAGATCGGATATATCAGCGCTCACGGCACGGCCACCGAGCGCGGTGACATTGCCGAAAGTCAGGCAACGGCGGCAGTGTTTGGTAATAAAACGCCGATCTCATCGATGAAAAGCTACTTTGGACATACGCTCGGCGCCTGCGGTGCGCTGGAGGCCTGGATGGCGCTGGAAATGATGAACGAAGAGCGCTTCTCGCCGACCATCAACCTGAGCGCACCAGACCCGGCCTGCGGGGATCTGGATTACATCATGGGTGAACCGCGCGCCATTCAGACCGAATTTATTCAGTCCAACAACTTCGCATTCGGCGGCATAAATACGTCGCTGATTTTCAAACGCTGGGCATAACGATGTGCCAGTTGCTGAGCGCGACCACCGGTGATGATCTCTCCCTCGGGCGCTTACCTGATGACGTTCTGGCCAGTTCCGGTCAGTTCGCCGCACTTCGCCGTCGCCAGTTTCTGACCGGCAGGGCACTGCTGGCAGAGGCCATGTTCACGCAATACGGTCATCGGATGTTGCCTGCGGTCACGCTCTCTCCGTCAGGCAAACCGGTATTTTCGAACGCCACGCTCCCGCACTTTTCCCTCAGCCACAGCGCCGGCCTCGTGGTGTTGGCACTGTGTGAGAAGGGCGAGATTGGTTGTGACGTGGAGGCTATTCGCCCGCGACCATCGTGGCCCGCGCTGGCACAGGCACTTTTCAGCACCGATGAAAACCAATGGTTAAGCGAACATCATGCGCCGCTGGAAGCCTTCTGGACATTGTGGAGCCTGCGCGAAGCCTGGCTGAAACAGCAGGGGCGCAGCGTCTGGGAGATGGCGTCCGTCGCTATCAGCCCGCAACAACAGCGTTACTGCGCAACGCCAGCTTTCCCGGTGTCGTTGTGGTCGGCCAGTTGGCAAGGACATGCCGTGGCGCTGGCGCTGCCTGAGAATATCTTGCCGCCAACGGGGATGATCCCCCACGAACACTGGATCTGCTATCGGGCGACCGCTCCCCACGATTAATGCTCCAGCATCAAAAGTCTTGTGACGTACCTGTCGTTTTTATCCATGAAATCCCCGTTCATACTCTCTGCATCAGATTGACCGGTTCGCCGGACTTACCTTTAATAAGAGAGAAAATATGAGCATCCCTGCATTCGGTCTTGGTACGTTTCGCCTGAAAGATGAAGTGGTAAAAGCATCGGTTTCTACGGCATTGGAACTGGGCTACCGCGCCATCGATACCGCACAGATTTATGGTAATGAAGCGGCAGTCGGCGAGGCGCTGGCGGAAAGTGGTGTCGCACGTGAGTCGCTGTATATCACCACCAAAATCTGGACCGAGAACCTCGGCGCAGACAAGCTGATCACCAGCCTGAAAGAGAGCCTGAGCAAACTGAAAACCGACTACGTTGACCTGACGTTGATCCACTGGCCGTCACCGGGCAACGCGGTCAGCGTGGCAGAAACCATGCACGCGCTGGTGGAAGCTAAAAACCTTGGCCTGACCCGTGAAATCGGTATCTCCAACTTTACGGTTGCGCTGATGCAGGAAGCCATTGACGCCGTGGGCGCAGAGGCGATTGCTACCAACCAGATTGAGCTGTCGCCGTTCCTGCAAAACCAGACCGTGGTGGATTTTGCCCGTAAAAATGGTATTGCTGTGACGTCATATATGACGCTGGCTTACGGCGATGCGCTGAAAAATGACACTATCATCGACATCGCCGCGCGTCATAACGCTACCCCGGCGCAGGTGGTTCTGGCGTGGGCGTTGCAGTTGGATTATGCGGTGATCCCGTCTTCTACCAAGCGTGAAAACCTGGCAAGCAACCTGCTGGCACAGCAGTTGAAACTGACTGCAACCGATATGGCCGACATTGCCGCGCTGGAGCGCAACGGCCGTCTGGTCAGCCCGGATGGTCTGGCCCCAGAGTGGGATTAACCCTTTCCGTCATCAGCATGAACTGACATCAGACCCACGCTCCGGCGTGGGTTTTTTCGTTTATGGCGGGGATACCGGATGCAGTTTCTCGCTGAGGAAATCGATAAAGCAGCGGATGCGTGTGCTGACCGTCTGGTCGCTGTAATACACGGCGTGCAGCGGCATGGCGATGCGCATGATATCCGGCACCAGCAGTTCAACTAAGTCTCCGCGTTGAACATCCGGCTGGGTCATGAAATCCGACAGGCAGGCGATACCGTTGCCCCGCAGGCAGAGCTGACGCAGCGTCTCACCGCTGCCGGAACTGATATACGGCGTGATGGTCAACTGCTGACCATCGGCGCACAACAGCGGCCATTTATTCAGCGCGAGGACTTCATTAAAGCCGATGCAGCGATGATTTTTCAGGTCGTCGGCATTTTTCGGCACACCCCATTTTTCGAGATAGGCCGGAGAGGCCAGCACGCTGCGATAGCTCAGCATCAATTTGCGCGCCCGCAGACTGGAATCCTCCAGTTCGCCGACGCGGATCGCCACGTCAACCTTCTGGTCAATCAGATTGATGTTACTTTCCGAAGAGAACAGGGCCAGCGTCATTTTGGGGAAGCGCTCAGTGAACTCAGCCACCAGCGGGGAGATCACGTGCAGAATGACCGGCGTGGCGGCGTCAACGCGCAGTAAACCCTGCGGAACGTCGCGGTTCTCCAGCAGCTCATCTTCGGCGGTGGCCATATCCTGCAAAATTTTCTGTACGCGTACAAAGTACCGTTCACCTTCGTGTGTCAGGCTGATTTGCCGCGTGGTACGGTTGAGCAGGGTGATGCCGAGTTTTTGCTCCAGACGTTTAACGGTGCGGCTGACTACCGAGTTGTCCTGCTCCAGCTGCTCAGCGGCCCGGCTGAAACTGCCGGTTTCCACGACGGTGACAAAAGTGATTAACTCTTCCGAACTGGCTTTCATTGTTGTTACTCCAGCAGAAATCATTTGATACTTTGGCTGTTTATGTCATTTAAGCACAAGCAGATAATAGCCGCCATCAAATCGATATTCATTGTGGAGTAAGGCTATGCCGCTTGCATTATTAGCACTGACCATCAGTGCCTTTGCGATAGGGACCACCGAGTTCGTGATCGTCGGGCTTATCCCAACCATCGCACAACAACTTGGGGTTTCTGTTCCGTCTGCCGGTTTACTGGTGTCTATTTATGCCGTGGGTGTGGCCGTTGGCGCTCCGGTTCTGACTGCGCTGACCGGCCGCGTGCCACGAAAAGCGTTGCTGATTGGCCTGATGGTGTTATTCACCCTCGGTAACCTGCTGGCGTGGCAGTCACCGAACTATGGCACGCTGGTTGCGGCAAGGTTACTGACGGGGCTGGCGCATGGTGTGTTCTTCTCGATAGGCTCGACGATTGCCACCAGTCTGGTGTCGAAAGAGAAAGCTGCATCCGCCATTGCCCTGATGTTTGGCGGGCTGACCGTTGCGCTGGTCACCGGCGTACCGCTCGGGACCTTCATCGGGCAGCACTTCGGCTGGCGGGAGACGTTCCTCGCGGTGTCGCTGATTGGTGTGATTGCGATTATTGCCAGCGTTATTCTGGTGCCCAGTACCATTAAAAACAGCCCGGCTGCGCGGATTGCCGATCAGGTTAAGGTGCTGATGAATCCGCGTCTGTTGTTGATCTTCGCCATCACCGCTCTTGGCTACGGTGGCGTGTTCACTACCTTCACCTTCCTGGCTCCGATGATGCAGGAACAGGCAGGATTTTCCGCCGGAATGGTGAGCTGGATTTTGCTGGCCTACGGGATTTCAGTGGCCATTGGCAATATCTGGGGCGGCAAACTGGCCGACAAGCACGGTGCAGTCAAAACGCTGACCATTATCTTTGCAGCGCTGGCCGCACTGCTGATGGTGTTCCAGTTTACTTCAGGCTTTAGCATTCCGGCACTGCTCACGCTGCTGCTGATGGGCGTCTTCGCCTTCGGAAACGTCCCCGGCCTGCAGGTTTATGTAGTACAGAAAGCGGAGGAGGTGACACCGAATGCCGTAGACGTCGCTTCCGGCCTGAACATTGCCGCCTTCAACGTCGGTATCGCACTGGGCTCGGTGATTGGCGGGCAGGTGGTGTCAACTATCGGTCTGGCACAGACGCCGTGGATTGGCGCGGTGATTGTTCTGGGTGCGCTGCTGCTGACCCGTCTCAGCGGCCATCTGGATAAAAAGTCTCAGGCTGCGGTTATCGCTTAATCCATACCTTCTTTGCTTCACATGGCTCACCCTGCGGTGGGCCATGTTCAATCTGCGTATTTCTCCTATCCGATAGCCACTTGCGCCCCTAAAATCATTTCCCGCTAACCTATGCTACTTTGATAATAGAGCACGACCGTCAGATGTGATCAGGTTGTATACGATTGTAAACAGATTTGGCCTGAGCACTGACGGGCGTATACTGAAACGTCCGCTGTCGGGGCTATCCGAACAGCATGATTTTTAATGAGTGAATAGGCGATAAGCGTGCCGAAAAGAACATATGCAATGCGGTATGTTGCAGGTCAACCGGTCGAGCAGATATTTCCAGGTGCATTGGCGCATTTAGGATCTGGATTACCTCCCGGCGCCGCGCTGCCCGATTCAAACACTCTGCGCGTGATGGTGTGGAACATTTTCAAACAGCAACGGGCCGACTGGCTTTCAGTGCTGCAAGGTTTCGGCAAAGATGCCCAACTGGTGCTGCTGCAGGAAGCACAAACCACGCCGGAGCTGATCCGCTTTGCTACGTCGCATTATCTGGCCGCTGATCAAGTTCCGGCCTATATGTTGCCTCAGCACCCCTCTGGCGTCATGACGCTTTCTGCCGCGCATCCGGTTTATTGCTGCCCGCTACGTGAGCGAGAGCCGTTGCTGCGTTTGGCAAAATCCGCGCTGGTGACGGTTTATCCGCTGCTGGACGGGCGCTTACTGATGGTGGTGAACATTCATGCGGTGAATTTTAGTATCGGTGTGGATGTCTACAGCAAGCAACTGGAGACCATCGGAGAGCAGATTGCACATCATAAAGGACCGGTGGTAATGGCGGGGGACTTCAATGCCTGGAGCCGTCAGCGTATCAATGCCTTGTTTGGCTTTGCTAATAACATTCGCTTGCATGAAGTCAGGTTCCCTTCGGATTTGCGCCGTCGCGCGTTTGGGCGGCCGCTGGACTTTGTTTTTTACCGCGATTTGAGCGTCACCCATGCTACGGTGATGGAAACTCAGGCGTCCGATCATAACCCGCTGCTGGTGGAATTTCTGGCGCAGAAGAGTGAGAGCCCTGTCCCTGTCGCTTTGTGAGGGACGGATTCAAGGCACAAAAAAGCACCCGGGAAGGGTGCTTTTTTATGGGGGATGCGCATCGTGCATCAGGTATCTGGCGTTAACTTGTTGCTGACAAACAGCGTCAGTTTATTGCCGGGTTGAAGATTATCGGCACCCGCGTTCCAGCGCATCACATCTTTGATGTTAACGCCGTGTCGCTTGGCAATACTCGCCAATGAATCCCCTTTACGTACCTGATACGTAACACTGCCACCATTACTGCTTACGGAACTAACGCTGTTGTCCGCCACTTGCAGGGTTTGCCCAACTTTTAACGCGCTTGCTGAGCGCAAATTGTTCCAACGCTGTAAATCACGGGTCTTCACATTCAGTCGGGCTGCTATTCCAGACAAGCTATCGCCACTGCGAACCTTGTAGGCTTTTGCACCCGATGGTGTGTTGCTGGCCAGTCGAGTTTCCTGAACCGCAGCGATATCGCCATCAGCCAGAGAATCTTTTAACTGCGCAGCATGCGCCGTCGGTAACACAATGTAGTGAGGGCCATTAGGCGCCGTTACATTCTGCTTGTAACCAGTATTGTACGACTTCAACTTAGTCAGTGACATGCCCGCCATCTCAGCCGCCTGAGTTAACTGCATCTGCTGCCCCACTTCAACACGCGCTAAGGCGCGGTCTTTGCTCGGCGTCGGTAAGCTGATCCCGTATTTTTTACTATTTTTTAAAATATCGCTCAGGGCCAACATCTTCGGCACGTAAATTGACGTTTCACGAGGAAGCGACAATGACCAAAAATCAGTCGGTTTACCTTTCGCTTTATTGGCTTTAACCGCTTGCATTACACGGCCTTCACCACTGTTATACGCGGCAATGGTCAGTAACCAGTCACCACCGAACATTTTGTTCAGGTTTTGCATCATATCAAGGGCTGCCGTTGTCGAAGCCACTACATCGCGACGACCGTCATACCACTGGTTCTGTTTCAAACCATAATTGCGACCCGTTTGGGGCACAATCTGCCACAGCCCCGCAGCGTTAGCTGATGAGGTGGCCTTTGGATCAAAAGCGCTCTCCACTATGGGTAGCAGTACCAGTTCCATCGGCATATTACGTTTCTTAATCTGCTCGGTGATCCAGTACATGTACGGCTCTGCCCGTAATGTTACATCGTGGAGATAGCTCTTATGTTTTAAGTATTTTACTTTTTGTTCACGGATCCGGGAATTTTCCGGAACCTTCATCTTCAGCTCGTCGCCAATGAAGTTCCACAGATTTTTTTGCGCAATGGAGTCGTCACTGTTCAACCATCGCGCCGAGACCACTCGGCCATCATCTGTGTACTCTCCTGCTTCACTTTGACTTGCCGAAGACAAACTCTGTGCATGCTGTTCGGGTATCTTCACGTCCTGCCTGGACGCCTGACAACCCACCAGCAACACGGAGGCGAATATTATCGCTTTTGCCTTCATGTGTGTGTCAACAGTTGCTTAAAAGACAGACGATAATACTTTGCTTAGTCCAAAAAGGCAACCTTGGGCATCAGAAGCTGTCTTTGAGTTGCCTTAGATGAGCAAAAACCTGCCAAGCTTGTTTTAACGGATTGTTAAGCTTTAATTTGTTTTGTAAATCAATATCATCGCATCGTAAAAAAAGGTTAATTTTACGCTCTAAACCGAGGGTTGTGGGCAGGGAAGGTTGTCCATTTTTCCGCATTTCCTGCACATTCCGTTCATGAGAATCAATATCATCATCATCCGGTAGTATGGACCGGGCAAACTTAAGATTTGAGAGAGTATACTCATGCGCCGCGCAGACCAAAGTATCATCAGGAAGCTGGGCTAGCTGTTGAAACGACTGGTACATTTGTTCGGCTGTGCCTTCGAACAGACGTCCGCATCCGGCGGAAAACATCGTGTCTCCGCAGAACAGATAAGGCGCGCTGTAGTATGAAATGTGACCTAATGTGTGTCCGGGCGTAGCAAAAATGCGCCACTTTACCCCCCCAATTTCGACCTCATCGCCATTTTTAAGAATTATCCGACCAATTTGGTCGGGAATCTCCGTGGGGCCGTACACTTTTACAGCAGGAAAGTGCGTCAAAATCTCGTTTACACCGTCCACATGGTCATGATGATGATGGGTGAGCAGGATGGCTGTGGGGGTTATATTGCGCATTTTTAAAGCGCTCAGCACCGGGGCTGCTTCACCGGGATCGACAATCAAACAGTTGCCGTTCTGGTCATCCAATAACCAAATGTAATTGTCCTGCAACGCGGGAATACTGATAAGATTCATAGGTAGCTCTCTTTGGCAAACGCTTGAAAGACGGAATAAATATGCAACCAGCCCGCACACGTAAAAAAATCACCGCACCGGTTTCATGGGAAGATATCCCCTGTGGTGAGTATTACCGTGCCGCGCTTGAGCAACATCTGCAAGCCTGGTGGGGCAAGTTATACGGTTTTCACCTGTTAAAGATTGGCAATTTGAGTGCAGAGCTTGATACCAGCAGCTGCCCGATTTCGCATCAGGTTAATATTGACGAAACGGGACCCAATCTCCATGTACAGGGCGATCCCTATAAGTTGCCTTTCGCCCATAAATCTGTGGATGCCTGCCTGCTTGCTCATACTTTAGCCTATGCCGAAGATCCGCACCGGATATTGCGAGAAGTGGATCGCGTGCTGATTGACGATGGCTGGTTGGTGATGAGCAGTTTCAACCCGCTAAGTTTGCTGGGTATGGGAAAAATGATGCCGTTTTTCCGCAAGCGTCAACCTTATTCCAGCCGAATGTTTACCCAGATGCGGTTGCTCGACTGGCTGGGATTGCTTAATTACGAAGTGATGTTCAAAACGCGTTTTCAGGTACTCCCATGGTGTCAAAAAGGCGGGGAAATGCTCAGTACGCACCTACCGGCGCTGGGATGTATGACGGTGATCGTCGCCCGCAAACGCACGCTGCCACTAACGCCAACTGCCAAAAAAGTACCGGCGCGGCGTCAGGCCATTCAGCAGGCCGTCGGCGCGAGCAGCAAGAGCTATCGTAAAGATTATAAGGAGTGATTTTTATGTGGGATGCTCCTTCTCCCCGCAAGAGGAGAAGGTTGTAAAACGAGGGGAGTAAAGCATTACAGACATGGCTTAACTTTCGGGCTTGTAACCCACATCGTCCAGCGTCGGATTGCCCGCCGCCTCTTTCGCCAACACGTCGCACCGCTCGTTTTCCGGGTGTCCGGCATGGCCTTTAACCCACATCCAGTTCAGCGTATGTCCCTGAATGGCGGCATCGAGGCGCTGCCATAAATCGACATTTTTCACCGGTTTTTTGTCCGCTGTTTTCCAGCCGCGTTTTTTCCAGTTGTGGATCCAACTGGTGATGCCTTGGCGGACATACTGGCTGTCGGTACTGAGCGTCACTTCGCACGGTGAACTCAGGGCTTCCAGCGCCACAATCGCCGCCATCATCTCCATGCGGTTATTGGTGGTTAGACGAAAGCCGAGGCTGAACTCTTTTTCGTGTTGCTTGTAGCGCAAAATTGCGCCAAAACCACCGGGGCCCGGGTTGCCAAGGCAGGAGCCGTCGGTGAAAATTTCTACCTGTTTGGTCATCTCTGGTAGACTCATCCGCAGAATGTAAAAGCCAAGTCTGACATAAACGAGCGCTGCGAGCACTGCAATATGATTTCTTCCCCTACCAGACAAATCGTTCTCGATACCGAAACCACCGGTATGAACAAACTCGGCGTCCATTACGAGGGACACCGCATTATCGAAATCGGTGCCGTCGAGGTGATCAACCGTCGCCTGACCGGGCGGAATTTCCACGTTTATCTCAAACCTGACCGTTTGGTGGATCCCGAAGCCTTCGGTGTTCACGGCATCAGTGACGAATTCCTGGCCGATAAACCGACCTTCGCCGACATTGCTGATGATTTTCTTGAGTATATTCGCGGCGGTGAACTGGTCATCCATAATGCGTCGTTCGACATCGGCTTTATGGACCACGAATTCGGTATGCTCGGGCGCGGCATCCCGAAAACCGACACCTTCTGCAAAGTCACCGACACCTTGCAAATGGCGCGCAAGCTGTTCCCCGGCAAGCGCAACAGCCTCGACGCATTAAGCGATCGTTACCTGATAGACAACAGCAAACGTACCCTGCACGGCGCGTTGCTTGACTCCGAGATCCTCTCCGAAGTCTATCTGATGATGACCGGCGGTCAGACCATCATGAAATTCTCCCATGAAGGCGACCAGAAAACCGGCGCAGACGGGCAGGGTACGCAGCGCGTCACCCGACCTGAGGCCGGGCTGAAAGTGATCCGCGCAAGCGATCAGGAAATCATCTGGCATGAAGAGAGGCTGGATCTGGTCGTGAAGAAAGGCGGGAGTTGCCTGTGGCGTCCTCAGCCGGCGGCAGAAGAGTAAGCGGTTGTCTTGAAAGTGGGCGGCTTGTGGAAAAACTGCGCAGTCGGCACGAAATGTCAGGAAAAGCATTGACGTAATAAGAGCCATTCCTTAATATCCGCTCCGTTCTTAACCAGAACACAGCGCGGAGCGGTAGTTCAGTTGGTTAGAATACCTGCCTGTCACGCAGGGGGTCGCGGGTTCGAGCCCCGTCCGTTCCGCCAACATTCAGAAGCCCTGAGTTAGCAATAACTCAGGGCTTCGTTGTTTTTACTTCCCTTCAGTTTCCTCTCTCAACTCCGTTACCCGCTTTTGCAGATCGCTCCACGGCGTTTTCCCGGCGTACTCTTCACGTAAATAATTCAGCAATACTGCAATTTGTGCATCGCTCAGGTTATATCTGAAGGCTGGCATAAAACCGAGATCGGCTTTGGCCGGGTTCTGAATACCGTCCAGAATCACCCTGATGGCGTTATCCGGCGTCGCGGCATACAGATTGGTGTTGAGCGCAAGGGAAGGGCGGACACCCACCATCTGCGCCCCTTTTTCCTGTGAATGGCAGGCCATGCAAGCGCCAGAGAACAGGCGTGCGCCTTCGCTGGCCAGCGGCTCGACTTTCGCTTCGGCCTGCTGATTCAGACTCTCTGCTTTATCTGCCGGCGCTTTCTGGCTTTGGAACGACGTCAGATAGGTCGCGATCGCATCGAGATCTTCCTGCGGCAGTTGCGACAGACCTTCATTAATCACTGGCGCCATCGGCCCGGCGGCGACGCCATGATTGGCGGAGTAGCCGCTTTGCATAAAGGTCACCAGATCTTCATGGCTCCAGTTTAGTGGAGAGTCAGAACCGGCGACCAGTGATGGCGCGCTCCAGCCTTCTGCTACGCCACCGGTCAGATGATTTCCCGCCCCTTTTTCCCCAAACATCAGGTTGCGGGGAGAATGACACGCGCTGCAGTGACCAAGCCCTTCGGTCAGATAGGCACCGCGTTGCCATTCGGCACTTTGCTGCGCGTCGGTATCCATCGGGCCGGGTTGCAGGAACAACCCGTTCCAGGTCACGATCCCCTGACGGATATTGAACGGGAAGTTCAGCTCGGTTTCCGGTGGCTGATATTTCACTGCGGGTTGTGACATCAGGTAGGCATATAGCGCCTCGAGATCGGTATCGCTGGTACGGGTAAACGCCGTATAAGGGAAGGCCGGATAAAGATAATGTCCTTCGCGATCCACCCCCAGACGCATGGCCCGCTTAAACGCGTCGAAAGACCATTTACCGATGCCGGTTTCCACATCCGGCGTAATATTGGTGGTGTAGATCGTCCCGAAGGGGATCTCCATCGCCAGCCCGCCGGTATTGCGCTTGCCGCCCGCCCGCGTATGACACACCGCGCAGTCGCCCAGATCGGCCAGCTTGCGGCCCTGCTCAATTTTCGCCGCGCTGAAAGTCTGTGTCCCCGGTGCCTTCAACGCAGGAATTTCCGGCTGCCAGCTGGCAATTGCCCCCGCGACGACAACGGCCACCACGGCCGCGCCACCCCATCCTGCCACTTTCTTTAACTTGGTCATCGTTATGATCCCTTAACCTGTTCTGACGTTCCCTGTGAGGCCGCACTCAGCGCTTTCAGTATTCGCTCTGGCGTGAACGGGACTTCGCGCATCCGCACGCCGAGCGCGTCAAACAGCGCATTGGCGACGGCAGCGGCGCTCGGTACTGAGGCGGATTCCCCTGCGCCCATCGGGGGTTCGTCCGGATAGTCCAGCAGTTGAATATCCACCTGTGGCAGTTCATCGAAACGCAGGATCGGGTAACCGCCCCAATCCAGTGACGTGGTACCCGCGTCATCAAAGGTGGCGAACTCTTTCAGCACGCGGCTGGTGGACTGAATAATATTGCCATGCACCTGATGACGAACCCCGGCGGGATTCACCATCCGGCCGCAGTCGTGGGCGACGAAAATCTTCTCTATCCTGATCTGACCCGTACGGCGGTTAACGCTGAGATCACACACCCAGGCGGCCCAGGCGGCACCAAAACCGGGAAATTTGCTGTGGAAATAGCGGGCATAAGCGAAACCACGTCCGGTGACGATCTCCTGATCTGCCGGAGCCGGTTTCCTGTGCGCGGGCCCCTCCTGCCAGTTGCACTGTTTTTTCAGCGCAGCGATAAGCTTGAGGGCGCGTTCGTCTTTCAGATATTGCAGGCGGTAAGCGATGGGATCCTGACCGGCGAGAAATGCCATTTCATCGATCCACGACTCATGTGCGAACACGTTCGGCAGGGCAGATACGCCGCGCATCCACGAGGCGCGCACCACCGGCGCGGTATCCTGTGCGATCACCCGCATGTGCGGGTATTCGTACTGAGGAATGGCGGTGCGATCTCCCATCTGCTGCACGTCGGCGACGTTGGCAACCTTACCGGTCAGCACCAGAGGCAACGTGACGGCATTGTTTGACGGGTAGCTGGTTCTCAGCTCATAGGCGGCCACCTGATTTTGCGAGTCCAGCCCACCGCGTACGCGGATCAACTGCCCGGTGCCCTTCGGCTCCCAGCCCGCTTCCTGTTCGCGCATGAGCTGCACGCGCACGGGTTTGCCGGTGGCCTGTGACAGCAGCACGGCGTCGGCGGTGACATCGTCGGCACAGTTACGGCCATAGCAGCCCGAGGCTTCCATCCGGTTGATGTGCACCAGCTCTGGTGCACGGCCGAGCAGTTTAGCCAGATCCTTGCGCAGGTCATGCGGGTTCTGGGTTCCGGACCACACCTCCGCTTTTTCGCTGTTCACATCCGCGACGGCGCAGGACGGTCCGATGGACGCGTGCAGATGATAAGGCCAGACATAGTCCACGTCGGCGCGGATATGCAGCGCGGCCAGTGCGGCGTCAGTGCCTGCATCATCGCGCAGCATTCGGTCCGTTTTTGGTATCGCGGCGAGGGTGTCGTGCAGTTTATCCAGAGACAGGTCAGGTAAACCGGCCCACTTCTTCCATTCAACTTTCAACTGACGCATGGCGGCAATCGCCTGCTCTTCGCGTTCGGTCACAATGCCGATGAAATCTTTGATCACCACGATTTTCACGATGCCCGGCAGATGCGTAATGGACGACGTATCGACCGAAATCAGGCTGTCGCCGAGCGGTGCGCTGCTGTCTGCCCCGGCGTAGGGCGGGCGAACTGCGCGCCCATGCAACATGCCGGGCAGGCGCATATCATGCACGTAAGTCAGCTGGCCGGTGACTTTGGCCGGGATATCCACGCGGGGTACCGGCTTGCCGACGTACTGGCTCTCCTGCACGCTTTTCAGCGGCGCGGATTTATCCAGTGGCAGATTGAGATCCTGCTCTTGCGCCAGCTGGGCATAACTCAGACGGCGTGCGGGGTGCGTCTCAACAAATACGAAACTCTGTTCGGCGCGCAAATGGTTGGCGGGAACATTCATGGCTTTGGCGGCCAGCGTGGTCAGCTTCTCACGCACCTGCGCGGCGGCCTGTCGCAGCGGCACGGCCGATACCTGTAAGGTGCTGCTGGCAATGGTCGGGCCCTGATCTGGTGTGCGGTTGGTATCGCCTAAAATCATGGTCACATCTTCAAAGCGCACGCCAATTTCATCAGCGACGATTTGCGCCAGTGATGTGCGCACGCCGGTACCTAAATCCACATGGCCGTTAAACGCGGTGACTTTGCCATCGGCCGACAGTGCAATAAAACTGTCCACGCGATCCAGCGGCAGGTCAGCCACGCGGGTTGTGGGTGATGTCGCGGCGGCCAGTGCGGATAACGGCGAAGCCAGCAGGCTGCTGACCATCACTACGCCACCCGACTGCAACAGACGGCGGCGGGTTAATTCCAGCGTCTTCATGCCTGTCCCCTTTCTGCCAGCAGTTCGCGAGCCTTGTTCGCGGCGCGTAAAATCTCCACATGCGTGCCGCAGCGGCACAGGTTGTAGGCCAGTTCGTTTTTAATCACTTCTTCGCTGGCGTGCGGATTGCGTTCAAACAGGGCGACCAGCGTCATGATCATGCCGTTGGCGCAATAACCGCACTGCGCGGCCTGCTCGTCGATAAATCCCTGTTGCACCGGATGCAGTTTTCCCTCATCCGCTAACCCTTCCAGCGTGGTGATGGATTTACCCTGAACGGCGGAGAGCGGAATGGAGCAGGAGCGGGCAGCGACGCCGTCGATAAGCACGGTGCAGGCACCGCATTCGCCTAATCCGCAGCCATATTTAGGGCCATTGAAGCCAAGATCGTTGCGCAGAATATAAAGCAGGGGGGTGTCGGCGGTGACATCGCTTAACGGGAGCATACGTCCGTTAACATTGATTTCCATTGAAATAAAACTCCATTTTCGGGCAGGCAATCCGAAAGCACGCCTGCCGCAGGTGATGCGTTATATAATCATGTTTAGTACGCTAATAATTAGCTTGCGTGACATGTGAATGTTATGTGAATTCGTTGGGGGAGTGATTAACAAAAGAAGGCAAACAGCAGGCGGAAATGAAAATGCAGGCAAGAATACAGAAAAATACCGCCGGAAATTTTCCGGCGGCGGGTTATCAGAAAATCACTCTTTACTCATTTCGGCTTTCATAAAGCCCACTGACGGGCTGGCGGCACGGTCATGACGGGCGATGAAACGGTAGCTGCCACCGGCCAGAAACGCGCCGATAAACCAGCTGAAATTTGCCACCTGATGCAGCCCCGGCGTGAAGCTGATGAACAGGCCAATCAGTACCGCAGGCACCAGCGCCATGATGGCTTTCGGGTTGAAGCCATTTTTATACCAGTAACGGCCGGACGGTGTGGCGTTGAACAGGGCATCAACGTCCATATGGCCGCGCTTAATCAGATAATAATCCGCCAGCAAAATTCCAAACAACGGCCCGATAAAGGCACCCAGTACATCCAGCGTGTAATGGATGATTTCCGGTGACTGGAACAGATTCCACGGCGTCAGCAATACGGAACCGACGGCGGCGATCATACCACCGGTGCGGAAACTGATTTTCTGTGGTGAGCAGTTGGAGAAGTCAAAGGCCGGTGATACGAAGTTCGCCACGATATTTATGCCGATGGTGGCGATAATCATGGTCAGCAGGCCGAGCGCCACCGCAACGCTGTTACCCACGCGGCTGACGGTTTCGATAGGGTCAGTGATCATCTGGCCGAACAGCGACTGGGTACCGGACACAATCACCACGGTCACAATGGAGAACAGCAGGAAGTTAAATGGCAGACCCCAGCGGTTACCGCGGCGGATCTCGCTCATGCTCTTACCGTAGCGGGAGAAATCGCCAAAGTTGAGCAGCGGGCCGGAGAAGTAAGAGACCACCAGCGCGGTGGCGGTAAGCATTTCCCAGCCCTGCTGGCCAACGGTCAGCGTCTTGCTCGACAGGGTGAAAGAGATATTGCTCAGCCCGGTTTTATACAAAATCCATCCCGCCAGCATCAGCATCACCACGTAGACGGCAGGTCCGGCGATATCAATAAAGCGCTTAATCGCGCTCATGCCGTGCCAGAACACCATCGCCTGCAACACCCACATAATGCCGAAACAGATCCAGCCCATCGCCGACAGCCCGAGCCAGTGCGGCACGGTCAGTGGTGTCAGTGACGGGAAGAACTTCAGCAACACCAGCATCAGTGCGCTGGCCGCCAGATAGGTCTGAATACCGTACCAGGCGAAAGCGATGAGCCCGCGGATCACTGCCGGAATATTGGCCCCGAACACGCCAAAGGCCTGACGGCAAATCACCGCATAAGGCACGCCCGCTTGCTGGCTTGGTTTTGCCACCAGATTAGCACACACCTGCACGATGCAGATCCCGCACAACAGACACAGCAGCACCTGCCAGCTCGATAAACCCAACGCGAAGAAGCTGGCGGCAACCACATAACCGCCCATGCTGTGCACATCCGACATCCAGAAAGAAAATATGTTGTACCAGCTCCAGTTTTGGTGACGGGTTGGGGCTAAATCGTCATTACACAGCCGCGGGCTGTAATGCGGTTTAATAATGCCCGCGCTCATTTCCGGCGAGGCACTGGCGGAAGAGATTTCCTGGTTTGGCATAAATCGTGCTCCTGTCATAAACACCGTGTCGAAAGAGGGAAGCCGCAAAGGCGGCGGTCCAAAAAATAAAGCCGTCACGAATGCAGTGCAGGATCCAGGCCATAATTGATTTTTTGTATACAATAATTGCTTTTCACGTATACGATTAATCATTCAAACGGCTCACCATTGAAAACCGGAGTGGCAGCAATGACCAGTTGGAACGGGCTGAATACGGCCTATTTTATCGAGGATAAGGACGACCATATCTACAACGCGCTGGTGAAATCGATCGTTGAGCATCAGCTTTTGCCGGGCAGTAAATTGCCGGAAGAGGCGCTGGCGCAGGCTTTTTCTGTCAGCCGTACTGGCATTCGCCGCGTATTGCAGCGCCTTGCGGCGGTGCAGCTGGTGACGCTGCTGCCCAAACGTGGTGCGCACGTCACCACGCCGGATGCTGATGAGTCCCGCGATGTGTTCTCCACGCGAAAAATTCTGGAGTGCGCCAACCTGCCGCAGGTGATCGCACACTGTCAGGATCCGCATCTGGCGGCGCTGAAAAAGCTGGTGGAAGAGGAGAAACGCGCGCATGAAGAGCGAAACGGCGCAGCGGCGATCCGTCTTTCTGCCGCCTTTCACGTGCAGTTACAGGCCGTCTCCGGCAACAAAGTGCTGACCGAAGCCGTATCGCAGCTCACCTTGCGCTCCTCGCTGGCGATTGCCGCCTGGGGCGCGCCGTGGCAACAGGGCTGTCGCTGCACCGACCACGATGACCTGATCGCTTTACTGAAAAAACGTGACGCTCAGGGGCTGGCTGACAGCATGGCGCACCATTTTGACCACATCCTTGCCAGCCTGCGCTTTGAACCCCTCCACGGCGAAACGCCGGACTTCATGCACCTGTTTGCCGGGCACGCGGCGCAAACCAATAAGGAGCCAGGCTGATGCCGACAACCTCGCGATCGCTTTGTATACAACTGATCAACCCGAATACCAGCCTGGCGATGACTGAAGTGATGGCGGCCACCGCCCGTCAGGTTGCTGCACCGGGTACCGACATTCTGGCGGTCTGTCCGGCAGAAGGTGCGCCGTCGATTGAGGGCCATTTTGATGAAGCTATTGCGGCTATCGGCGTTTTACAGCAGATAAAAGCCGGGCGCGAGGCGGGTGTTGACGGGCATATTATTGCCTGCTTCGGCGATCCGGGTCTGCTGGCCGCGCGTGAACTGGCGTGCGCGCCGGTGATTGGGATTGCTGAGGCCGCCATGCATATGGCGACCCTGCTGGCGACGCGTTTTTCCATCGTCACGACCTTACCCCGCACGCTGACCATCGCCCGGCACCTGCTTCATCAGTACGGTTTCGAACGTCACTGCGCCGCGCTGCACGCCATCGACCTGCCGGTATTGTCACTGGAAGACGGCAGCGGGCTGGCGCAGCAGAAAGTTCGCGAGCAGTGCATTGCCGCCAAAAAATCCGACGGCAGCGGGGCGATTGTCCTTGGTTGCGGTGGCATGGCGGATCTGGCACAGGAATTGACGCTGGAGCTGGGGATCCCGGTGATCGACGGCGTCAGTGCGGCGGTCAAAATGATCGAATCTCTGGCCGCGCTGCGCCTGACCACCAGTAAACATGGCGATCTTGATTTTCCGCTGCAAAAGCCGCTTTCGGGCCGTTTTAAGGATCTGAACATGAGGGATCAGTATGTCTGACATTGACTACCGCTTTACCGAAAACTACCCGCGTGATCTCATTGGTTACGCCGGACGCCCTCCGCACGCCAACTGGCCGGGCAATGCGCGTATCGCGGTGCAGTTTGTGCTCAATTATGAAGAAGGCGGCGAGAATAATGTCCTGCACGGTGACGCCGGATCCGAGCAGTTTTTGTCTGACATTATTGGCGCGGCGAGTTTCCCTGACCGCCATATGTCGATGGATTCCCTCTACGAATACGGTTCACGTGCCGGTTTCTGGCGCATTCATAATGAGTTCCAAAAGCGCGGTTTGCCGCTGACCATTTTCGGCGTTGCCATGGCATTAGCGCGCAACCCGGAAATCGTCAGTGCGATCAAAGCGGCCGACTACGACGTGGTCAGCCACGGCTGGCGCTGGATCCACTATCAGGACATGAGTAAAGCGCAGGAAACTGAGCACATGCAAAAAGCGGTCGCGATTCTCACTGACTTGTTCGGTAAAGCCCCGCTCGGTTGGTATACCGGCCGTGACAGCCCGAACACCCGCCAACTGGTGGCACAATCTGGCAGTTTTCAGTACGACAGCGACTACTACGGCGACGACCTGCCGTTCTGGACGCCGGTCAAACTCGACAGTGGCGAAATCAAACAGCATCTGGTGATCCCTTACACCTTAGAAACCAACGATATGCGTTTCGCTTCCCCGCAGGGCTTCAACACCGGTGAACAGTTTTATACCTATCTGAAAGACACGTTCGACGTGCTGTATGAAGAGGGCGAAACCCGCCCGAAGATGATGTCGATAGGTATGCACTGCCGGATATTGGGGCGTCCGGGACGTTTTCGTGCGTTACAAAGGTTTCTCGATTATGTCGAATCGCACGACAGGGTTTGGATCTGCAAGCGGCAGGAAATTGCGGATCATTGGGTTAAACATTTCGGTGTTTAATTTCGATTTCATTTTTCGATTTCATCTTTGAAATTCAAATTCAAGGCCGTGGGCGTCGGCCCACACCGACCAGGGGCGAGAGCCGCCTAACCTGCTTTTAAATTCAACGTCAAGATCTTGGGTTGCCACCCAAACCGGCCTTAAGAGGCGCCTATCGCCGCGCCTCTTAAGAATCTCCGGCTCTTTTAAAAACAGCAGCTGCGCTGGTCACAATGGCCGTGTTTCAGTCACCGCTGTTACAGCCGCAAACTCCGCCGCTCCGCGGTTATCTCATTTCGGGTTCGGACCAGCTCGAATAAAAACCTCTCACTGTTTCTCACCGCTCACTCGACGTCGTTTTGAACGCGGCCGAGGTTTTTTCAAATTCAAATTCAAATTCAAATTCAAATTCAAATTCAAAACCTGATCTATTTTTGTCTTTTAAAAAAGCCAAGGCCGCATTCAAAAATGGCGCTGAGCAAGAGGTTCGAGACCTTAGGCTCGAAACCCGTAGCGAAGGCACCGCCTAAGCGGCGACATTTTGCGGCTATCACTTTGGCATCTGAAACACGGCCATTGTGACCCGCGTAGCTGCGGTGTTGCAGCAGCAAAAAAACGCAGGATTCCAAAGGGTTTCGTTTAAAACCCTTTGGGCCCGTGTGGGCGGGGAGCCCACGACCTTGAATTTGAATCGGAATTTAAAAATTGGCCGGTTTGGGCGGCAGCCCAAGATGATGTCAAACCATCAGGCTGACGTGTGCCGCTACAATTTTCCAGCCACTCGGCATCTTCACCCAGGTCTGCTGCTGTCTCCCGACTTTGTCAGAATTCTCGCGCCGAAACTCAGTGCTGGCGACGGCCATGTCATCCCCAAACGTGGTGATTGTCGTGTTGATCAAATCGCGATCTAACCCCTGCGGGGGACGCGCGGCGCGAAACGCCCGGATGGCGTCGATGCCGTAAAGATTTTCCCCTGCGCCATAGCGTACAGTGCGCGGGTCATGCCAGAACAGTTCGTCGAGCACGTCGGTGTCATTGCTGATCAGCGCCTGTTCATAACGATAAAACGCCGCGTTCATTTCGGCCAGAATGGCCGGGCGGTCGATATTGTCAGTTTTCATTCTGCGTTCTCTGGTTAATTTATGCTGTAACCGGTGAGGCCAATACCTTCACCAAACCCTGCTGCTCGAGCGCCCAGGCGGCGCGCAGGCAGAGGTCTTCCCGCCACGGCGGGGCGATCAGCTGTAAGCCTATCGGTAAACCGCGGGCGGTCATCAGTGGCACCGACACCACCGGCAGGCCGAGGAAAGAGATCGGCTGCGTCAGCATACCCATGCTGGCGCGGGTGGGCAGGTCGGTGTCGTTAATTCTTATCGTTTCCTGACCAATCAGCGTGGCGCTACACGGCGTGGATGGCGCAATGAGAATGTCCCAATGCTCGAACAGCGGTAAAACCTGTTGCTGGAACTGGTGGCGGAAACGCTGGGCCTGAACATACCACGCGGCGGGGATCATCGCCCCGGCTAATAAGCGTTCCCGTGACAACGGTTCAAACTGCTGTGGAATGCTGCGTAACAGCGGTAAATACTGGTTTCCGCCCTCGGAGGCGGTGATCAGAAACGCCGCTGAGCGGGCCAGTTCGGCCTGTGGCATTTCAACTTCTTCCTGCGCGTCCAGCGCTTTTGCTACCTGTTGCACGGCGGCTTTGGCATCGCTGTCGCACCACGTCGAAAAATAGCCACCGAGCACCGCCGTGCGTAATCCCTGCTGACCGTGAGTCAGGCGGCTGAAGGTTTCGGTGGTGGGTTTATCGGCCTGAAAAGCGTCCTGCGGATCCGTGCCCTGCATGGCGTCGTAGACTTGCGAGAGATCGGCCGCGCAGCGCGCCATCGGGCCGATGTGATCCAGACTGGCGACGAACGGCTGGCTGCCGCTGCGCGAAATCCGCCCGAAGGTAGGTTTCAGACCCAGAATACCTGAGAGCGATGCGGGCACGCGGATCGAGCCGTTGGTGTCGCTGCCGAGCGCGAAATGCACCAGACCGGCGGCCACGGCAGCGGCGGAACCACCGGAAGACCCTCCGGCAATACGGCTGATATCGCGCGGGTTATGGGTCACGCCGTAATGGCTGTTTTCGGTGGTGAAACCGTAAGCGTAGGCGTCCATATTGAGCATGCCGGAGAGCATCGCCCCCTGACTGGTCAGGCGCGACACCGCCCAGGCATCGTGCTTCGCCACCGGATTGCTGCTGTTAAGGCTGGCGCCGGCCAGCGTCACTTCGCCAGTCACGTCGAGCAGGTTTTTGACCGCATAAGGCACGGCGGCGAGGGGCGGTAATGGAGCTCCGCTGGCGCGCAGCCGGTCGATTTTCGCCGCTTCGCACAGCATCCTGTCACGGGTGACACAGGTGAAGGCGTTCAGCGTCGGGTCGCTCTGTTCGATGTTATCCAGCGTCGCGCTGGCGATTTCGCTGGCCGACACATCGCCGCTTTGCAGTGCATGATGCAACTGGCTGATCGTCAAATCTTCGCAGGATTTCATGCTCTGTACACCCCGGCAACTTCCAGACGCGGATCCAGCGGCAGCGCCATCAGCGGCTCTGCCATTTGCGCGATGCGGCTAAACTGCACCAGCACTTCCTGGCGACGTGCGTCGTCGAGTTCCAGTGCCAGAACGGATTCCATCTGGCTGACATAGGCGGCCCAGTCGGTCACGGCGGATCTGTTTTTCATAGTATCTCCTTGCTGATTAAAAACCGGCGGCGCTGCCGTTGCTGCGCGGATCAAATGCGCCTTCGAACATCCCGTTGGTGTGACGCACGATGGCACCGGCGTGGCCGACGGCTTCGCTGAAATCAGGTAGCAACTCCACGTCATGCCCCCGCTGACGCAGCCCGGCCAGCGTGGCATGGCCGAAGCGTCCTTCCAGTTTCAGTGAATCCGAGCTTTCGCCCCAGGTGCGGCCGAGCAGCCAGCGCGGACCGCTGATGGCCTGCTGTAAGGGCTGGCCCTGCACCACGTGGCGGATAAACACCGCCGCCTGTGTTTGTGGCTGGCCGTCGCCGCCCATCGAGCCGTAAACCATGGTGCGTCCATCGTATAAACGGGCGGCGGCCGGATTGAGCGTGTGGAATGGTTGTTTGCCCGGCGCCAGTGCCAGCAGATGGTCGGCGTCGAGACTGAATGACGCGCCACGGTTCTGCCACAGGACGCCGCTGCCCGGCAGTACCACGCCGCTGCCAAATTCGTGATAGATGCTCTGAATGAAGGAGACCGCCAGTCCGCTGCTGTCCATTACGCCCATCCAGACGGTATCGCCGGGGCCTTTCCCCTTGCCCCAGTCGGCGGCACAGTGCGGATTAATTCGGGTGGCGAGGGCGTCGAGATAGTGCGGATCGAGCAGACTCTGGGCGTCCTGTGCCATCATTTTCGGATCGGTAATAAAGCGATCGCGCAGGCCGAAGGCCAGCTTAGTGGCTTCGACCACGCTGTGAATGGTGGCGCCTTCGTCCATAGTCTCCAGCGGCAGACGGTCGGTCAGGCCGAGGATCGCCAGCGACACCAGCCCCTGCGTCGGCGGCGTCAGGTTGAACACTTCCCCTTTGCTGTGTTTCAGGCGCAGCGGAATGCGGCGCTGCGGGCGGTAGGTCGCCAGATCGTCGAGCGTCAGCGGCATCCCCAGCTTATGCATATCGGCGGCCATACTGGCAGCCAGTTCGCCGCGGTAGAAGCTGTCCAGACCGTCGTCACACAGGATGGAAAGGGTAGAGGCCAGCTGCGGCTGAGTGAAACGCTGACCGGCGCGCGGTACCTCACCGTTCGGCAGAAAAACCTCGGCGAAGGAGCGGATATCTTGCAGTTCGTGCTGTTTGGCGCGGGTGGCAGATTCTTGTGACGCGGTGACCGGAATGCCGTCGGCGGCGTAGCGGATCGCATCACGCAGCAGGCGGGGCAGCGGTTTTTGCTCGCCGCCAAATTCGGCGGAGACCTTCAGCGCTTCCTGCCAGCCGCCCACGGTTCCGGCGACGGTCAGGGCGGCTCTTGGGCCACGGTGCGGGATGTGGCTTTCACCGGCGTAAAAATCGAGCGTGGCATGGGTTCCGGCGGCGCCGCTGGCGTCAATGGCGACCGGATTGCCCTGCGGTGGCACAATCAGCCAGAAGCCGTCGCCGCCCAGACCGTTCATATGCGGGTAGACCACCGCAATGGTCGCCGCCGCAGCCACCATCGCTTCAATAGCATTGCCGCCTTCGCGTAGTACGGCCAACGCGCTCTGACTGGCGAGATGATGAGGGGTGACCGCCATACCGAGCGGTGAACTGTTACTGTGGATCATGCCTGACACCTTTTTTGTGGGCCGACGCACGCAGGGAGTGCGTCTTTTTGGCTCTCTTCGTCATAAGAGCAAGCAAGAGGTGTTCCAGATTGGTGAGGAATAGCGATTTTCGTGAGTAATTTATCTTGTAATGATAAGTGCAGCGCATGGTATGTTGCGCTCAAACTGAAACATTGGTTACAGAGAGCGGAAGATGAAACAGATTGATGAACGCCTGCGCGACCACTATCCGGCGCTGACGCCGCAGGAGCAGCGGGTGGCGGATTTTATCTTTGCCAATATTGATGACCTGATGAGCTACAACAGTGCAGAGCTGGCGCGTCTGAGCCACGTGTCTAAGGCCACGGTCAGCCGGTTGTTTAAACGCCTGGGTTACCCGAGCTACCGGGATATGCGCGATGAAGTCCGCACCCTGCGACAGAGCGGAATGCCGCTGACCGACAGCCGTGATGCGGTGCAGGGCAACACGCTGTTGTCGCGCCACTATAAGCAGGAGATGGCGAACCTGACCCAGTGGATTAACCAGATTGATGAGCAGCAGTTCAGCGCCGTGATCGCCGCGCTGAGTCAGGCGCGACAGGTGCGTCTGCTCGGTTTTCGCAACAGCTATCCGGTGGCGCTGCACCTTCGCCAGCAGCTATTGCAGGTGCGTCCCGGCGTACTGATGATGCCGCAGCCGGGCCAGACGCTGGCGGAAGAACTGGTGGATCTGACGCCGCAGGACGTGGTGATTTTTGTGGCTTTCCGCCGCCGTCCGCGCGCCGCGCGGGCAATTCTTACGCAGTTGCAAACACTGAGCGTCCCGGTGCTGCTGATTTGCGAACCGCAGGCGCAGGCGCTGTTGCCACTGGCACGCTGGCATCTGGCCGCCGTGCTCGACAGCGTGTCGGCGTTTGACTCCTACTCCGCGGCCATGAGTCTGGCGAATTTGCTGAGCAACGCACTGTTGCATGAAATGCTGGTCTCCGGCCGCCAGCGCATTCATCAAATTACTGACCTCTACAGCGACCTGGACGAACTGGAACAGCGCTGAGCCGCGCTGTTTTGGTGCCTTCGCCCAGTTTCAGTGCGCATCTCGCCCTCTAAACGCACTTTCTCTGCTTCTCTCCGATGCAGAGGATCTTTCCCGCACCCTCTCTCACCACACTAAACCGTGACTTATCTCCCATTTCATTGATAGCACAGCGTTGGCACATTAGTTGCAGAATGCCTGTTAAAAGAATCTATCGTTTCACAAATTCAACCACCGGAGATAATCTATGAACATGAACAAGCGGCTTTTAGCATGGGCAGGTGCGGCAATGTTGGTTCTGCAGGCATCTGGCGCGATGGCCGATCAACTGCAAGATATCCAGAAGCGCGGTGTGTTACGCGTCGCCATTCCGCAGGATTTCCCGCCGTTTGGGTCGGTCGGTAAAGATCTACAGCCGGAAGGTTATGACATCGATATGGCGCATTATCTGGCCGACAAAATGAAACTTAAGTTGCAACTGGTGCCGGTCAGCAGCGCCAACCGCGTGCCTTATCTGCAAACCGACAAAGTGGATCTGGTGATCTCCAGCCTCGGTAAAAACGCCGAGCGTGAAAAAGTGATCGATTTCAGTAACGCCTACGCACCGTTCTTCCTGGGTGTATTTGGCGCGAAAGGCGACAAACTGGTGGATCTGAAAGAACTGTCCGGCAAAACCATCGGCGTGACCCGCGGCGCGGTGGAAGATCTGGCGCTGACCGATGTGGCGCCGAAAGACGCCAAAATTCAGCGCTATGAAGACAATAACACCACGCTGTCGGCCTATCTGTCCGGGCAAGTGGAGTACATCGCAACGGGCAACTTAGTGGTTGCGGCGATTGCCCGTATGAATCAGGCCAAAGCACCTGAATCTAAAGTGATGCTGAAAGATTCGCCGTGTTTTGTGGGCTTGCGTAAAGACGAACCGGCGCTGAAAGAGAAAGTGAATGCACTGATTGCCGAAGGCGTGAAAGACAAGACGCTGAACACGTTGTCCGAAAAATGGATGAAGGCGCCGCTGCCCGCTTCCATTGGCGCGTGATCCGCAGTTTGATGAGGAAATTTCATGACCTATCAGCTTAACTTTAGCGCGCTGTGGCCTTACATGCCGGAGCTGTTGGCCGGCTTATGGACCACTATTGAGCTGACGGTGATGGCAACGGTGGGCGGCGTCGCGATTGGGATCTGCGGTGCCGCCATCCGCTGCGGTAATAACAAAATGTTGCGCACGGTGTGGGGGATTTATGTCGAAGCCATCCGTAATACGCCCTTTGTCGTGCAGCTTTTTTTCATCGTATTTGGTCTGCCCGCCATCGGCCTGAAAATGACCGCCGGTGAGGCAGCCCTGCTGGCGATGCTGATTAACCTCGGCGCGTACAGCACCGAAATTATCCGCGCCGGCATTCAGGTGACGCCCAAAGGCCAATGGGAAGCGGGGCGCGTGCTGGGGCTGACCCGCCGCCAGACGTTTTTGCGCGTGGTGCTGCCGCCGTCGCTCAAACGTATTTACCCGGCGCTGGTCAGTCAGTGCATCATTGTGATGCTGGGTTCTTCGGTGGTGTCGCAGGTCTCTTATGAAGAGCTGACCTTCGCCGCGAACCTGATTCAATCGCGCACCTTCCTGAGCTTCGAGGTGTATCTGGTCACCACGCTGTTCTATCTGCTGCTGTCGGTGGCGATGCGCCAGCTGCTGCTGTTCGCCGGACGCCGTTTCTTTGGGAGCTACAGCTGATGATGACCTTTACCGACTGGGACATTGTGCGCAACCTGCTGCTGGCGGCGCGATGGACGATTTTACTTTCGCTGACTGCGTTTATCGGCGGCACGCTGGTGACCTTACCGCTGCTGCTGATGCGCCTGGGTAAAGGGCGCTGGCCGACGCGTTTTGTGCGTCTGTATTCAGAACTGTTTCAGGGAACGCCGCTGCTGATGCAGCTGTTTCTGGCCTTCTTCGGCCTCGGGCTGTTCGGCATCGACGTCAGCCCCTGGACCGCTGCCGCGCTGGCGCTCACTTTGTATACCAGCGCCTATCTGGTGGATATCTGGAGCGGCAGTATCGACGCGCTGCCGAAAGGCCAGTGGGAAGCCTGCCGCTGTCTGGGCCTCAGTTTTGGTCAGACGTTATGGCGGGTAATTGCCCCGCAGGCGCTGCGCATTGCCATTGCGCCGACCGTCGGCTTTTCCGTGCAGGTGATCAAAGGCACGGCGCTGGCGTCGATTATCGGTTTCGTCGAACTGACCAAAGCCGGAACGATGCTCAATAACGTCACCTTTGAGCCGTTTAAAGTGTTCGGGTTAGTGGCACTCGGCTACTTCCTGATGTGTTACCCGCTCTCGATGTATAGCCATTACCTCGAGAAAACCTTGCGTGGAGAGACAAAATAATGCCGTTGATCACGATTAATCAGGTTCAAAAATATTACGGTCAGAACCACGTACTGAAAGGGGTGGATCTGGATATCGACGGCGGGGAAGTGATCTCTATCATTGGCCGCAGTGGCTCGGGTAAAAGCACCCTGCTGCGCTGCATCAACGGACTGGAAGGGTATCAGGACGGCAGCATCAAGCTCGGCGGCATGACCATCACCCACCGCGATTCACAGGCGCGTGAAATCAGCCGCTCGGTGGGCATGGTGTTTCAGAATTTCAATCTCTTCCCGCACATGACGGCGTTGGAAAACGTCATGCTGGCACCGCGCCGCGTGCTGGGGAAATCTGCCGCCGAATGCCGTGAACTGGCGGCGCAGATGCTGACCAAAGTCGGTCTGGATGATCGTATGGATTATTACCCGGCCAATTTATCCGGCGGGCAGCAACAACGCGTAGCCATTGCTCGCGCACTGGCGATGAATCCGAAAGTGCTGCTGTGCGACGAGATCACCTCGGCGCTGGACCCTGAGCTGGTCGGTGAGGTGCTGAAAGTGCTTGAGCAACTGGCGAAAGAGGGCATGACGCTGGTGCTGGTCACCCACGAAATGAATTTCGCCCGCGAAGTGGGCGACCGCGTGGTGTTTATGCATCAGGGCACCGTGTGGGAACAGGGCGAAAGCCGGGCGCTGTTTGCTCATCCGCAAACCGCCGAACTCAAACAGTTTATCGCTTCAGTACGTGGGCTCGCAGATGCCTCAGTCTGACAATATTGATTTTTCACAAACATTAAAGGACTAACTATGTTGGATATAAAAACGCTTGGACAAATCAACCCGCCAACCCGACTGCTGATGGGGCCGGGGCCAATCAACGCCGACCCACGCGTGCTGCGGGCGATGAGCAGCCAGCTGATCGGCCAGTACGATCCGGTCATGACCGGCTATATGAATGAAGTGATGGCGCTGTACCGCGCACTGTACAAAACCGAGAATCAGTGGACCTTCCTGATCGACGGCACCTCGCGCGCGGGTATTGAAGCGGTGCTGCTGTCGGGCATTCGTCCCGGCGACAAAGTGCTGGTGCCGGTGTTTGGCCGTTTCGGTCATCTGCTGTGTGAAATCGCCCGCCGCTGCCGCGCTGAAGTCCACACCATTGAAGTGCCATGGGGCGAAGTGTTTGAGCCGCAGCAAATTGAAGACGCCATCAAATCCGTCAAACCGCGCTGGCTGCTGACCGTGCAGGGCGACACCTCAACGACGATGTTGCAGCCGCTGGAACAGCTGGGCGAGATGTGCCGCCGCCACGGCGTGCTTTTTTACTCTGACGCCACGGCCTCTTTCGCCGGTAACCCGATGGAAACCGATGCGTGGGGATTAGACGCCGTCTCTGCCGGTTTACAAAAATGCCTCGGCGGCCCATCAGGCAGTTCGCCGGTCACCCTCAGCCCACGCTTTGAAGAGCAGATCCGCCGCCGTAAATGTGTCGAAGAGGGGATCCGCACGGCCGAGCACGCCGACGGCGACGAAGAGATGATCTACTCCAACTATTTCGATCTCGGCATGATCATGGACTACTGGGGCCCGGAGCGTCTGAACCATCACACCGAAGCGACCAGCATGCTGTTTGCTGCCCGCGAATGCGCCCGCGTTATTCTCGAAGAAGGACTGGATAACAGTATTGCGCGCCACAAGCTGCACGGCGGCGCGCTGCTGGCCGGTATTCAGGGGATGGGGCTGGAGGTGTTCGGCGACCTCAATCACCGGATGAACAACGTGCTTGGTGTCGTGATCCCGCAGGGCGTTCACGGCGAACAGGTACGCCAGATGATGCTCAACGATTTCTCGATTGAAATCGGCACATCCTTTGGTCCGCTGGCGGGTAAAATCTGGCGCATCGGTACCATGGGGTATAACGCCCGCAAATATTGCGTCATGCAGACGCTGGTGGCGCTGGAAGCGGTATTGCACCGCCTCGGTTTTGCCTCGAAATACGGCGCAGGTTCTCAGGCTGCATGGGATCACTACACGGGAGGCCAGTAATGGTTGAGGCTTCCACGCTGACCGCTGCACAGCGGGTGATGGCCCGCTGCGACGCGCTGGCTGAAATCAGTGAAACACCGGGTCAGTTGACCCGGGTTTACCTTTCGCCGGAGCATCTGCAGGCCAACCGTCTGGTGGGCGAATGGATGACTTCAGCGGGTATGCACAGCTGGACTGACAGCGTCGGCAACGTGTGCGGGCGCTATGAAGGGCGCGATCCTTCCGCGCCTGCACTGCTGCTCGGCTCGCACCTCGACAGCGTGCGCAATGCGGGACGCTACGACGGCCCGCTCGGCGTGCTGACCGCTATTGAAGTGGTGGCGCATCTGCATCAGAACGGTATCCGCTTGCCGATGGCGGTCGAAGTGGTGGGTTTTGCCGACGAAGAAGGCACCCGCTTTGGTATCACGCTGCTCGGCAGCCGCGGGCTGACCGGCACATGGCCGGAGGGCTGGCTGCAACGCACCGACGCGCAGGGGATCTCCGTCGCCAGCGCCATGCAAAACATCGGGCTGGATCCGCGGAATATTTTGCAATCGCGACGGGCGATCAATGCCTTCTGCGCCTATCTGGAATGCCATATCGAACAGGGGCCCTGCCTGCAAAGCGCAGATTTACCGCTCGGCGTGGTGACGGCCATTAATGGCGCACGTCGACTGAACTGCCGTTTCACCGGTCAGGCCGGACACGCCGGAACCGTGCCGATGGGCCAGCGTCAGGACGCCCTGACCGCCGCCGCCGAATGGACGCTGGCGATTGAAAGCATCACGACCGCCAGAGGCACCGATTTAGTGGCAACCGTCGGCCATATTCAAGCGCTGCCCGGCGCGGTGAACGTCATTCCCGGTCTGGTGAATCTGTCCCTCGACGTGCGCGGGCCACAGGATGACCTGCTCAACACGTTGCTGGCCGAACTGCTGGAAAAAGGGCAGGAGATCGCCCGCCGCCGCGGGCTGACTTTCGACGCCGAGCAGTTTTATGGCATTAATGCCACCGCCTGCGATCCAGGTTTACAGCAGCGCCTGAATCACAGCGTAACGCAGTTACAAGGTACGCCGATGCTCTTACCGAGCGGTGCGGGACACGACGCCATCGCCATTGCTGAATGCTGGCCAGTGGGCATGCTGTTTGTGCGCTGTAAGGACGGCATCAGCCATCACCCGCTGGAGTCGGTCACGGCCGACGATGTGGCGGCCGCCACTCAGGCTTATATCAATACGGTGCTGAGCTTCGGGGAGGGGATATGACGTTGGCGGAGTTTAATACGTTATCCGAATTAGAAGCCTTTGGCCTGCTCCGCCCGCTGGTGAATATTCCCGCGTGGGCGGAGACGGTCTGCGCGGCGCGGCCCTTTGCTGCGCTTGAGCAGGCACTTCTTGTCGCTGAACATGCCGCGCAGGCGTGGCAGCCGCAAGATATTAATCAGGCGCTGGCGGCGCACCCGCGCATTGGCGAATGCGCTTCTGGTGCCAGTAAAGAGGCACAGCTTTCACGAGGCGAACAGGCGACGCTCAATATCTCTCAACAACAGATTATCGATGCACTGCAACAGGGCAATCATGCCTATGAACAGCGCTTCGGGCAGGTGTTTTTGATCCGTGCGAAAGGGCGCAGTGCGCAGGAAATCCTCGAAAACCTGCAACGGCGTTTGCTCAATTCGCCGCAGGATGAGCAGGCCGAAACCGCAGAGCAACTGCGCCAGATCACCTTATTGCGATTTAAGGAGTGCTTCATTCATGACTGATCCCGCGCGCACCAACGTCACCACCCATATTCTCGATACCTCGCTCGGAAAACCGGCAGTAGGCATCACCGTCTGGCTGGAGAAAATAACCGGCCATGATTCACTCTTCATCCATAAAAGTGTCACTGACGCCGATGGCCGCGTGGGGAAATTAACCCCAGAGGGCATTGAATCAGGGCATTACCGACTTTATGCCGACATTGGCGCGTATTTTGCTTCTTCTCAAACAGAGACGCTGTACCCCTTAGCCATTATCGACGTGACTATTTCCGCCGGACAGTCTCATTACCATTTGCCGTTATTAATAACGCCATTTTCCTGGTCAACGTATAGAGGAAGCTGAATGATGACTTCAGGCGATCTGCTTTATTCAGACAACATTGTGTTAGGTGCCAACCAATATGGCAAAGCGGAATGCCGTTTAGTCAAAGTGACCCGCGACAGCGAACGTCATGAGATTGAAGATTTAAGTATTACGTCACAGCTGCGCGGGGATTTTGCCGATGTGCATCTGTATGGCGATAACGCCAACTGCCTACCGACCGATACGCAAAAAAACACCGTCTATGCCTTCGCGCGCGACGGCGTCGGCTCACCGGAAGATTTTCTGCTGCGTCTGGGGCATCATTTCACCGCTAACGTTGACGCGGTATCGGGCGGGCACTGGGCCGCTGAGCAGTATCAGTGGCAGCGAATCAGCGTGAATAATCAACCGCACAATCACGCGTTTGTGCGCAGCGGGCAGGAGACGCGCACCGCCAACGTCACCGTCGATGGCGACAATATCTGGGTGATTTCCGGGCTGACCGGGCTGGTGGTGCTGAAATCTACCGGGTCCGAATTCCACGGTTTCCAGCGCGACAAATACACCACGCTGCCCGACGCGCACGACCGTATTCTGGCAACGTCAGTTACGGCGCACTGGCGCTATCTGAGTGAAAAGCAGGATTTCAACGGCATGTATGAAAAAGTGAAAAGCATCCTGCTGGCAACCTTCGCCAGCCTGCACTCACTGGCGCTGCAACAGACCATGTATGCCATGGGTAAAGCGGTGCTGGAAGCCTGCCCTGATATCGCTGAAATTAAATTCTCTATGCCGAACAAACACCATTTCAATGTCGATCTGGGCGCGTTCGGGCTGGATAATCCGAACGAAGTATTCTTCGCCGCCGACCGTCCTTATGGTTTGATCGAAGCAACGGTTCAGCGTGAAAGTACCCGCGCAACGCCGCTGGCCTGGACGTCCGTCACGGGTTTCTGTTAATCCCTCAGCCCATCGAAAAATAGGGGGGCTTCAGCCGCACGCTTTTAGTCAACGCGGCGTGGCTGACGTCGCGCTGACGGTTGCACTGGCGCACCTCTTGCAGGAATGCCATCAGCAGCGGGTTAGGGCGTTCGCGCCGCGACTGTAAATCAGGCTGCCCCTGCACACCGACATAGAACGGATGGTCTTGCAGTTCTATGGCTTCAGCGCCGGTACCTTTTTCATCACTGGCGCTGATACGCAGTCCGGCGCCATGCAGTGCGTCCAGCAACAGCGGGTTGAGGCTCCAGCGCTGGTTATAGCGCAGGGTAGCCTGATGGCCCAGCATCTGTTCAGCGCGACTGTCGGGCTGACAATATACAGGCTGATTCCCCAGACGCTGCTGCGGCGGATTGCCCAGCGGCAGGCTGGTTTGCAGCGCATTCAGCGCAGAGGGGCCGTGCATGACCACGCGTTCCTGCCCCAGTATCTGCTGGCCCAGCGCGGCCACCATCATATGCATTCCCTGATTAATTCCCAGCAGCGGCACGCGGTTTTCCATCGCCCAGGTGGCAACGGCGAGCTGTCCGGCCAGCGGGCTTTCCCCGGCACTGTTCAGCATGCCTGGCAACAGAATGCCATCCACGTCAAACAGCGTGCAGTCGAGCTGGCTGCCGATGAGGTTTGGGGTGATATAAACGACATCAATGCTCAATGCCAGTGCATCGGCGGCATCTCCCAGTGCAGCAAGCATCGCCGGATAGCTGTCGCGGTGCTCGGCAAAATCTCCCACTAACGCCACGCGCAGTTTCTTTCCTGCGCGCATCACCGGCTGTAAAACCGAGCCAAGTGCCCAGCGCCCGAAGGCGTCGCGCCCCCAGCCGTTGCTGCGAATTTTGCCGCTCACGGTGTCTTCGAGCTGAAATTTATCCTGCTGTTTCACCACCCGGAGTGACTCGACGGGGATACCCTTTTCTGCGGCGGCCCGGGCTAATTCCTCACTCATCGGCCGCGCAGACGGCACCACAATGTCTTCTCTTAATGCGCGTTTTATCAGGGTGTTAAGGTCAGATTCAGTGCCCGCATCGCGCCCTGTCAGGCGTTCGAGCCACACCAGCCCGCTGGTCAACTGATGCCCCTGTGCGGTGACGTGCTGGCGCGCATTGACGAAACGTTTTGCATCATGAGTAACAGGCAGGTGACATAGCGGTAACGCACGCAGTTCAGCAAGTATCGCGGCCATCGCGCCGTACAAAGCGGGTTCGGGCGTGGAGTGAGCAATAAAGGTGATGGTCATCAGTAAGCCTCTGTCAGATGTTTTTAGCGGAGGGATTGAATGCAAGAAGCGATCCAGAGTGAACGGTGAGTTTGTAAAACGGGTGGAATGTACCCGCGATCACAACCCGCTCAAACGCTTACGGCAACAACACAAAACGTCATGTCCTTATGCAGGTAAAGCGCTAAGCTCAGCGCAGATTGTTCTAATAACCCATTAAGGAAGCATCATGTCAGCATCACTTTACGGCAGCACAGCAGCGCAATTTGTTCGTGGTTTACATAATCTTTCAGCTTTGCTGGAGAAAGGCGCGGCCTGGGCTAAGGAGAGCGGAACATCGGAAGAGAGCGTGCTCAATACCCGTCTGGCGGAGGATATGTATCCGCTGCTGCGTCAGGTTCAAATCGTCAGTGATATGTCGAAAGGTGCTGTTGCGCGTCTGGCAGGTGTGACGCCGCCAGCAATGGAAGATACTGAAACCACGTTTGCTGAGTTGCAGGCGCGTATCGCAAAAACCATCGGCTTTATTGAAAGCGTTAAACCAGAACAGCTGGACGGCGATGATTCACGCCCTATCACCGTTAAAGGCCGCAATGCGGAGCATCATTTCACGGCTCACACCTACGTCATGAGCTTTGCCACACCGAACTTCTATTTCCATGTCACCACCGCCTATAACATCCTGCGTCATCTGGGCGTGAAGCTGGGCAAGTCTGATTTTATCGGCGAAATTAAATAATATTGCTTCTTCCCGGCCAGTCTCATGGCCGGGACACCTTTCTTATTCCTGATGCGAAAAACTGTCGGCATCTCGCCATGCAGGAAAAGCCTCGCGGTACTGCTGTAAGGCGTCCAGCGAGAGTTCCGCGTTCAGTACAACGGCTGCACCCGGTTCTGCGCGGGCCAGATCTTCGCCCTGCGGATTGATAATCACGCTGTCGCCGCTGTAATGATGGCCATAATCGTCATCCCCGACGCGGTTGCAACCGGCCACGTAAGCCTGGTTTTCAATGGCGCGGGCAGTCAGCAGCGCCGACCAGTGACGGCTGCGCGGCGCAGGCCAGTTGGCGACGTACAGCGCCAGATCGTAATCCTGCTGATTACGCGACCACACCGGAAAACGCAGGTCATAACAGACTTGCGGCAGAATGCGCCAGCCGCGCCACTCGACGATTTCACGCCGTTTCCCCGCCACATAATAGTTGTGCTCACCTGCCATGCGAAACAGGTGACGCTTATCGTAAAAATGCACGTTTCCCTGCGGTTCCACCAACAGGAAACGGTTCACTGCGCCGGTGTCTGTGGTCAGCGCGACGCTACCGCCGATCATAGTATTCAGCTCTTTCGCCCAGTTGTGCAGCCATTCAGTCACCCGGCTTTGTGGCAGAGCGCGGTCCGGTGCCTGCATGGCGAAGCCGGTGGTAAACATTTCCGGCAGAATAATCAGGTCGCGACCCGTCAGCGCAGGCAGCAGCGCGTCAAAGTGGGCGAGGTTGGCTTCGCCGTCCAGCCATACTAAAGGTTGCTGTAACAAGGAGAGTTTTAAAGTTGACACAGGCGCTCCGCAGCGGCGTCCAGCGTGGCTTCCTGTTTGGCAAAGCACAGCCGGATCAGTTTATGGGGGAAGGGTGCGGCACAAAATACTGACATCGGGATGGCCGCCACGCCGGCATGTTCGGTCAGCCAATGACAGAAGGCAACATCATCGAGATCGGAAACATCGCTGTAATCGACCAGTAGGAAATAGGTGCCTGCCCCCGGCAGCACTTTCAGGCGGCTGTTCGCCAGCCCCTGCGCCAGCCGGTCACGTTTAGCCTGATAAAACGCGGGAAGCGCCTGCCAGTGCTCAGGGTGCTCACGCAGCATGTCGGCCAGCGCCAGCTGAACCGGCGTGGTGATGGAAAACGTCAGGTACTGATGCACTTTGCGCAGCTCAGCACTGATAGCCGCCGGTGCCACGCAGTAACCCACGCGCCAGCCGGTCATGTGGAAGGTCTTGCCGAAGGAAGATACCGCAATGGCGCGCTGGCGCAGTTGCGGATGGCGCAGCACGCTGGCGTGGCCCTCTTTGGCAAAACAGATGTGTTCGTAGACTTCATCACTGAGCACAAAAATATTGCGGTCCGCGATGCGCTGCCACAACTGTTCAACGTCATTGTGGCTCCATGCGGTGGCGGACGGATTGTGCGGCGTATTGATGATCACCAGTTTGGTGCGGTCGCTCAGAGTGTCGGAGAAGGTCGCCCAGTCGACTCTAAACTCAGGCGGCTGGAGCTGAATACGCTTCATCACACCGCCTGCCAACTGCACCGCCGGTGCGTAGCAGTCATAGCTTGGGTCAAATGCCACCACTTCATCACCGGGCCCGACCAGCGCGGTAATAGCAATGTACAGCGCTTCGGTCGCCCCGGCGGTGATGGTAATGTCGCGGGTGGCATCCGGCGCGTAGCCGTAAATTTGTTCGGTTTTGGCCGCAATGGCTTCGCGCAGTGCGGCGGTGCCGGTCATCGGGGCGTACTGGTTTGCTCCCTGGCTCACATGATGGGCCAGACGCTGTTTCAGAAAGTCAGGACCGTCAAAATCAGGGAATCCCTGCGACAGATTGATGGCGTTGTGCTGCTGCGCCAAGGCACTCATCTGAGTGAAAATGGTGACGCCGGACGCGGGAAGTTTGCTCTGGGGAATTAACGCTGCTGTGCTCATGGCGGGGCCTGTCTTGCGGACGTATGTTGCTGACAATATAACATGACGCTATTAGGTGTTTTTAAATCAATGAAGAATAAAGATATTACCGAAATGATTTAATCCTTTGGAGATAAGGCCTTGACGTTTTCCTCATGTTTGGGTTACTCCCTCACCCTATTTCAAACCGTCATCTTTAGCCTCTACCCCAGAGCATGAAGCCGACCAAAGCCCAGAACCCCGTGCAGGCAAGAATGCAAATTAGCCACACTACTCTGGTGGGTATTTTGTTCATGCTATTTTCCCACATATTTGTATTTACCTTTGTTGCCCAGATAGGGGGATATTCCGTAACCAGCTCGGTCACTCACCGGCCCGTATCATTTTTGACGAATGCCTAGGATTAGACTGAACCTATTTGACTCAAAATGCGGTATATATTGCAATAAAATACACTCAAAAATGAAGTTCTATTGATATTTCACTTTTCAAGATTCAGACAATGGCGGAACTCACTCGCGAGGGTATAGTCTGCCTGACCTCTCTTCTAAATTAGACCCGCTATTATCTCAATTATGCTGTTTTTATTGCTATCAGAATGATCACTATAAATCGACCTTCATTTCAGCATAACACGATGTTAAGATTTGGCTGTCGAGACACTTAGACGGCCAAATGTCATTATCGTCTAATTAATAGCTACGCTTTATATAGGCTTCACTATTCCCTCTCTGCCGCACAGGGCAAGGCTTGCAAGGATCATCATGTCAGAAAACAGACAACTGGGCGCATTGACTGCAGCCTGTCACTGGATTGGTCAAAAGGGCTGGAGCCCGGCAACCGGCGGCAATATGTCGGTGCGCGAGGGTGAGGAGTATTGCCTGATCAGCGAATCCGGCAAAGATAAAGGCACGCTTACCGAACAGGATTTCCTGCTGGTGGAACTCGAAAGCGGCAAGGCGCCTGGCGGACGCAGACCTTCAGCAGAAACCGGGCTGCATACACTGTTGTACCGGTTATACCCGCAGATTGGCGCAGTGCTGCATACGCATTCCGTTAACTCCACCGTGCTTTCGCGCGTTGAACGCAGTGGCGCGCTGGTGCTGGAAGGCTATGAGATGCAAAAGTCACTCAGCGGCCAGACGACGCATCTCGATCAGGTGATTATTCCCATTTTTGATAACAGCCAGGACATTGATGCGCTGGCGCAGAAGATTGCCGCCAGTGTAGAAAAGACGCCGTTACAGTACGGTTTTCTGTTGCGGGGCCACGGCCTGACCTGCTGGGGTAAAGACGTCGCCGAAGCGCGCCGTCATCTTGAGGGGCTGGAGTTTTTATTCCAGTGTGAACTGCAACGCCGCCTGCTGGAGGCTAAATGATCCGCGCGATTATCACTGATATTGAAGGCACGACTACGGACATCCGTTTCGTGCATCAGGTGCTTTTTCCCTACGCCCGCGAGCGTCTGGCGGAGTTTCTCCGTACTCAGCATGAACAGCCGGACGTGGCGGTGGCACTGGATGCGCTTCGGGCTGAAATCGATCGGCCACAGGCCAGCGTGGAAGCGCTTATTGAGAAACTTTATGCCTATATGGACAGCGACGTGAAGTCCACGGCGCTTAAAGTATTGCAGGGAATTATCTGGCGCAGTGGCTATGAAAACGGTGATTTCCGCGGGCATCTCTACCCGGACGTTGCGCCGCAGTTAAAGGCATGGCATCAGCAAAATCTGCGACTTTGCGTTTATTCATCGGGTTCCGTGGACGCGCAAAAACTGCTGTTTGGTTATAGCGACGAGGGCGATTTGACGCCGCTGTTCAGTGATTATTTTGACACCCGCGTCGGTGCCAAGCGTGAAACGGAGTCTTACCAGAATATCGCCGAGCAGCTGATCCTCCCGCCGGAAGATCTGCTGTTTCTCTCGGATATTCGCCAGGAGCTGGACGCAGCCCGCTTAGCGGGATGGCACACCTGTCAGCTGATCCGCGATGACGCTGATGCGTTAAGCGATCACTCGCAGGTTAATCGTTTTGATCAGATAGCCTTAGAAACATTCTTATAAAGAGGTTTACGCATGAGTGCTTTGACTATTTTTAGCGACCAGGATCCTTCCGCGCCCATCTGGCACAGCCGTGACGGCGGGGAAATTGCAACGGAACTGAACAAGATCAGCGTGCGTTTCGAACGCTGGCAAGCTGACCGTGAGCTGGGTGAAAACCCGCAGCCTGCGGATGTGATCAGTGCTTATCAGCATGAAATCGACAAGCTGGTGGCCGAGAAGGGTTATCAGAGCTGGGATGTGATCAGTATGCGTCCGGACAATGAGCAGCGAGAAGTTCTGCGCACCAAGTTCCTGTCCGAGCACACGCACGGCGAAGATGAAGTGCGTTTCTTCGTCGACGGCGCGGGGCTGTTCTGTCTGCATCTGGACGGTAAAATCTTCCAGATTCTGTGCGAGAAAAACGACCTGATCTCCGTTCCCGCCAACACCCGTCACTGGTTCGACATGGGCGGTTCCCCGTCGTTTACGGCGATCCGTCTGTTCGATAATGTCGAAGGGTGGGTGGCACACTTTACGGGCGATAAAATCGCGGATGGGTATCCGAGATTGGGGGAGTAAGCCTTTTAGAAAGGCTTTTAAATCTTTTTAAATTTAAATTTAAATTCAACTTCAAGGTCGTGGGCGTCGGCCCACACCGAAGACCTTGGGCTGCCGCCCAAACCGGCCTTAAGAGGCGCCTATCGCCGCGCCTCTTAAGAATCTCCGGCTCTTTTAAAAACAGCAGCTTCGCTGGTCACAGTGGCCATGTTTCAGATACCTCTGTTATAGCCGCAAAATGCCGCCGCTTAGGCGGTCCCTTCGCTGCGGGTTTCGAGCCTCAGGTCTCGAACCACTTGCTCAGCGCCATTTTTGAATGCGGCCCGCACTTTTTGAAAAGACAAAAGCAGACCAGGTTTTGTCTTTTATCTTTTGATTTATATAGCCCCTAAGGCGCAGTCAAAAATGGCACCGGATGAGAGGTTCGAGACCTATGGCTCGAAGCCGAAATACGGGGACGGCGAAGCCGTGACATTTTGCGCCGTGAACGGAAGTACCTGAAACACGTGCCTGCCAGCCGCGAAGCTGTCGGCGCCTCATGAAAAAGCGTGGAGTCCAGAGGCCCGCGCGACTGCGGGTCTCTGGTCGGTGTGGGCCGATGCCCACGACCCTGACCTTGAATTAAAAAAGCGGATTTCGGACCGTAATCCGAAACCCGCCAGCCAGTTTGAATGGCAGCTCAAAACCATCAGGTCTTAGCGCCCAGCATCCTTGCCATAACTCGGCGAACGCGGCCCATACAACATGCCGTTAGGCGTGCCCGCGGAGAGCAGACGGCTGCTGGTCAGTATGGCGACGTCATGGCTCTTATCGGTCAGCGTATTGGAGACATGAGCGACGGCGGCCGTGACCAGAATCCCGATCAGGCTGTTGTTATTGTTATCGCCTTCATTGCTGGAGGCCATCGCGGTACCGGTCCACAGGACTTTACCATTGCGCAGATCAACCAGTTTGGCGCTGGCTGTCACGCGTGCTTCGCTGGTGATGACCTTATAGCTGTTGCCGTAATCCGTGATATCGATATACAGCGCGGCGTCAGCACCAAAGATTTCACGTAATTTTACGACGCTCACTGAGCGGATATCTTCCGGTGAAGTCATGCCATTTTGCTTGAAGGTTTCATCAACCACAGCAACCGGGAAGACGTAATAGCCATCTTCGGCCAGCGGCATGGTCACCACGGAGGCCACGCTGTGGCTGGCATTCACATCCGGCGAATGGTTGACCGGCGGCAGCACCAGAATGGATTTTGGTTTGCTTTCTTTAAACGCGGTGTAATCGTAGGAAACCGGTTTGGCACAGCCAGTTAATGCCAGCGTAATTAACGCCGCGCTCATCAGGAATAAACGTTTCATTTGGTGCTCCCTTTATTTTTTTTCAGCAGGAAGTCCATATACGCTGCTGATTCTGGAAATAACGTTTTCTCAGTATTGAATTCCTGGAAAGCCTGATCGGTATGGCCGGTATTGGCATAGAGCAATCCCAGCTGTGCATGCAGACCAGGAGGGACCAGTTTGTTAGTGGCGCGGGATTTCTCAATCGACTCTTTCAGCGAGGCAATTTGTTCTTCCTGGCTCACTTTATCGCTCTGATAATATTGATAAACCGTTGTCTGGTATTTATCCCAGTTATAAATCGGTTTTGGCTGCGTCGAGCAACCGGCCAATAATAACAACAGCACTGCCAGACCGCTTTTTTGCCACACACTTTTGTGTTCGATGAATTTCATTATTATTTCCGTATATTAATTAGCTGGACGCCATGCGCCGCTTTCGATTCCATTCACAAGATTATTGACCGCTTCGCGGATCGCGAGGTCGAGTACTTTTCCATTTAACGTGGAGTCATAACTCGCCGTGCCGCCGAAACCAATAATTTCACGATTTGTCAGGCTGTATTCCCCCGCACCCTGCGAGGAATAAACCACTTCTGATGTCTGTACGTTGATGACGTTCAGGTTAACTTTCGCGTAGGCAATCTGCTGTTTGCCACGGCCCAGAATTCCCCAGAGCTGGTTGTCGCCGACTTCTTTGCGACCGAATTCAGTGACGTCACCGGTGATCACGTAGTTCGCGCCTTTCAGCGTCTGCGCTTTGCCTTTGATGCCGGCTTCTTCTTTGATCTCGTCCATATTGGTGCGATCAAGTACGTTGAAGCGTCCGGTTTGTTGTAGGTCAGTCACCAGCAGCGTTTTGGACTGATTTCCCAGACGATCGACGCCGTCAGAGAAAATGCCGCTCATATAGCTCGAACGGTTATCAAATTTACCCACGGCAATCGGACTGCGCGGGCCGTTATATTGCGTGTTGTAAGAGGCCACTTTTGCCACTTCTAACGAACGCGAAGATTCCGTTGCGCAGCCGCTCAGCGTCGCAGCGGCAACCAATGCAATACATAGTGCCTTCATCATGAATCTACCCTTTATCCCAACTGATTAGTTATATTTACAGATACCGTTCTTTCACGTTGCCAATATTCTGGCCTAAAGAACGCTCAGCCATTATCGGCTGATGAATGAATAACATTAGCGTTACTTAAAGATATCAATCCCTGTGAGGTAACAACCACGCTCATAAAAAGGACAAAGGATAGTAGCAGAAAATGCTATTTTGACATCTTAAATTTGTGTTTTTGAGGGGGGGAAGGGGAGGGAATGATGAATACATCATATTCACTTATGAATGTTAACATTGTGTTCATAATTACAGTTGAGGGGGTAACCCCCTCAACCCATGGTGCTATTTTAATGCCGACTGAAACAGACCCTGCTGAACTTGAGCCGGGCTGATAACACCGGTATCCAGCACCCATCCGCTAATTAACGCCGCAGGTGTAACATCAAATGCCGGGTTATACACGCGGGCATCGAGCGGTGCCCATTGCACGGAACCAAAGCTGCCGGAGACACCGGTGACTTCGCGCGGGTCACGCTGTTCGATAGGAATGGCGGCCCCGTTCGGGCAGTGCGGGTCGTGGGTGGTGTGCGGCGCGGCAACGTAAAAAGGGACTCCGTGGAATTTCGCCAACACTGCCAGACTGTAGGTGCCAATTTTATTGGCGACGTCACCATTGGCAGCGATACGGTCAGCTCCGACCCAGATAGCATCCACTTTTCCCTGCGCCATCAGGCTGGCAGCCATCGAGTCACAAATCAGCTGATAGGGAATGCCCAGTTCGCCGAGTTCCCACGCGGTTAAGCGTCCGCCCTGCAACAACGGACGCGTTTCATCGACCCACACCTGTTCAACGTTACCCTGCTGATGGGCGAGGGAGATCACTCCCAGCGCCGTACCTACGCCCGCGGTGGCCAGACCGCCGGTATTGCAGTGGGTCAGCAGGCGGCTGCCGGGCTTGACAAGTTCTGCGCCGTGACCGGCAATGCTGTCGCACAGCGCGCGGTCTTCATCGACCAGCCGCAGTGCTTCGGCTACCAGAGCTGGGACGAAATCGGCGTGTGCCAGTGCGGCTTTCATGCGATCCAGATTATTCATCAAATTGACGGCCGTCGGGCGGGACTCCCGCAGGGCTTCCAGTGCCTGATGCAGCCCGGAGTGCGGCATTCCGCCTTCGGCCAGCAGCGCCAGCAGCAGGCTGGCCGAAAGGCCAATCAGCGGCGCACCGCGTACGCGCAGGGTACGGATATGATCAACCAGCGCAGCGACGTCCGGGCAGGGGCGCCAGTCTGATTGCTGAGGGAGTGCCTGCTGGTCGAGGATCCACAGCTGGTTTTCGCGGATCCGTAAACTGGTGGTTGTGATATTTTTCATTGTTAGTTAAACCTTTGTTACCCAGTTGCATCTGTTTGCTTATTCTGCCAACATGCCTTACGGATGTATAGACGTCTGGACGTTTTATTTAGCATTGAATTTGAGAGGCCGCGATGTCCCGCTATTACACTTTTACTGCTGCAGATGCCGTTGAATATGCCCGTCAGTTTGGCGGCGTAAGCGACCCGCAATCCCTGATTTCCGCTGACGAAATTGGCGACGGCAACTTGAATCTGGTGTTTAAAATCCGTGATACGGCAGGCGTGAGCCGGGTTATCGTCAAGCAGGCGCTGCCGTATGTGCGCTGTGTGGGCGAGTCGTGGCCACTGACGCTGGACCGCGCGCGTATTGAAGCCGAAACGCTGGTGGCACACGGTAAGTTTGCCCCGCAGCATACGGTAAAAGTGTTGCATCACGACGCTGAGCTGGCGGTGATGGTGCAGGAAGATCTCTCCGATCACGCCATCTGGCGCAGTGAGCTGGTTCAGGGAACACACTACCCGCAGGCGGCCAGCCAGCTGGGTGAATATCTGGCGCAGACGCTGTTCCATACCTCCGACTTTTATCAGAATGCCCAGTTTAAGAAAGCGGAAGTGGCGCGCTTTACCAATCCTGAACTCTGCCAGATCACCGAAGATCTGTTTTTCACCGATCCTTATGTTGATCATGAGCGCAATAATTTTGATCCTGTTCTGCAGCCGCAAGTGGATGCCCTGCGTGCGGACAAACCGCTGCGTCTGGCGGTGGCATCGCTCAAACACCGTTTTCTCAGTAAAGCAGAAGCCTTGCTGCACGGCGATATTCACAGCGGCTCAATATTCGTTGCCGACGGCAAGCTGAAAGCCATTGATGCGGAATTCGGCTATTACGGCCCGCTGGGGTTTGATCCGGGATCGGCGATGGGTAATCTCTTACTCAATTATTGTGGTTTGCCGGGGCTGCTGGCGGTACGCGAAGCCGCAGACGGGCGTGAACAGCGTCTGAAGGATCTGCGTGCGCTGTGGCTAAGTTTTTCCGAACGTTTCCTGCAACTCGCCAGCGATAAAACGCAGGACCCGTCACTGGCTGAAGAGGGCTACGCGGCGCAGTTTCTGCAAGAGGTGTGGCATGACGCGGTGGGCTACTGCGGCGCGGAGCTGATCCGCCGCACCATTGGGTTGGCGCATGTGGCCGACCTCGACAGCATTAAAGATGAAGCGATGCGCGCTGATTGCCAGCGCCATGCGTTACGTCTCGGGCAGAAGCTGATTTTGACAGCACCGCGGATTGACGATATTGAGTCACTGATTGCCCGTATCCGTCAGTTCAGCTAAAACCGTCTGTTTCCTGTATAATGCGCGGCTTCGAGGTGCGAATATTATTTAGGGTGTAAGCCCGGCGGCATTTACCTCGGTTTACTCCATACAGGAACACAGAATTATGATGCATAACGATGTCTTGCGCAGTGTGCGCCACATGCTGAATTTAAGCGAAGGCAGACTGATTGAGATCCTTAAAACGACCGGCACGCCCGTCAGCCCGGACGTGATGTCACGCTATCTGAAGAAAGATGATGAAGAAGGCTATATGGAAGTGCCGGACGAAGTGATGGCGAACTTCCTCAATGGTTTGATCACTTTCAAGCGTGGCAAAGATGACCGTTTCCCGGTGCCGGAAGTCGAAAAGCGCGTGACCAATAACATCATGCTAAAAAAACTGCGCGTGGCGTTTGAGCTGAAAACTGAAGATATGCTGAGCGTGCTGGCAGCGGCGGACTTCAAAATGTCCGAAGGCGAACTGAGCGCGTTCTTCCGCAAGGAAGGCCATAAGAATTACCGTCCTTGTGGCGATCAGGTTCTGCGTTATTTCCTTAAGGGCCTGACCGCCCGTGTGCGCCCGCAAACGCAGACGCCGACCAAAAAAGGCTAAGTGCGCTGAGCGCTAAGTCGTCTGGGCTGGAACATATTGCCCAAAGAAAAAGCCCGAGTGTTTATCGCACTCGGGCTTTTTTGCTTAGTGAATAACAGAGCAGAAATCAGGCCGCTTCAGTGTGGCGCGGTTTGGTCTCTTTTTTCACTTCCGGTTGTGGCTTTTTTGCTGCCAGTTCATCCGCTTCAAACTCATCGACGTTAATCGAACGCAGGCGGCTCTCTTCTGCGCGGCTCAGGATACGGGCTTCGTCCGGGGTCAGGTGACCAGCATCGAGGCCTTTCTGCGCCAGAATATCCAGGCGGGTGAAGGAGAGTTTTTTGCCCATCGCATCACTCAGACGTTTATGTACCGGTTCGGCGGCGATGATGTCCGCGAGTGCCGCTTCCAGCTGCCCGATCGGGTTATGTTCACTGGCTTCGAAGAACTGACCACGGCCAATGCGGCTGCGGGTGGCGGACGGCACTTGCAGAATGCGCGCCAACTGATGGTCCAGCTGGTCCGACGGTGCCGAATGTGAACGGCCCAGTGGGAAAATAACCAGACGCATTACCCCGGCGACAAAACCGTTCGGGAAGTTGCGCAGCAGATCGTCGATGGCAATTTCTGCCTGATTCAGACAGTCCTGCACGCCCCAGTGCACCAGCGGTAAATCTTCTTCGTGGTGGCCCTCCTCCTCGTAGCGTTTCAGGGTGGCCGTCGCCAGATACATCTGGCTCAGAATATCCCCCAGACGCGCTGAGATACGCTCGCGACGTTTCAGGCTGCCGCCCAGTACGCCCATCGAAATATCTGACAGTAACGCAAGGTTAGCGCTCAGACGGTTGATGTGCTGATAGTAGCGCGCCGTGGCGTCTTTGGCTGGCGTAGTACTGGTGCGGCCATGGGTCAGGCCGAGCCAGAAGCTGCGCACTTTATTGCTGCCGACGTGGCCGATATGGCCAAACAGCGCGCGGTCGAAGTCCTGGAGATTATTGCTTTCGGCGGCGGCCATTTCACGCAGTACGTAAGGGTGACAGCGGATAGCGCCTTGGCCGAAGATGATCATGCTGCGGGTCAGGATGTTGGCCCCTTCCACAGTAATGGCAATGGGGGCGCCCTGATAAGCGCGGGCCACAAAATTGCTTTTACCGAGCATAATGCCTTTGCCCCCGGTGATATCCATGGCGTCCATGACGGAGCGCTGACCGCGATGGGTACAGTGGTATTTAACAATGGCAGACAACACGGCCGGTTTTTCACCGAGCATAATGCCGTTAGTGATAAGTGTGGCGGCGGCGTCCATGACGTAGGCGTTACCGGCGATACGCGCCAGCGGCTCTTCGATCCCTTCCATTTTACCAATCGGCAGTTTGAACTGACGGCGGATATAGGCATAAGCGCCGGTCGCCAGCGCCAGCGATTTGAGGTTACCGGTGGCATTGGACGGCAGGGTGATACCACGGCCAACCGACAGACATTCAACCAGCATACGCCAGCCCTGACCAGCCATTTTCGGGCCGCCGATAATGTAGTCGATAGGCACGAAAATGTCGTTGCCGCGCGTCGGACCGTTCTGGAACGGCACGTTCAGCGGGAAGTGGCGATGGCCGATTTCCACGCCCTGCGTATCGGTTGGGATCAGCGCACAGGTAATACCGAGTTCAACGGTTTCACCGAGCAGGTGATCCGGATCTTTCAGTTTAAACGCCAGGCCGAGCACGGTGGCGATAGGCGCCAGTGTAATGTAGCGTTTGTTCCACGTCAGGCGCATGCCCAGCACCTCTTTACCTTCCCACTGGCCTTTACACACGATACCAAAGTCAGGGATCGCACCAGCGTCGGAACCCGCTTCCGGGCTGGTCAGTGCGAAGCAAGGAATTTCCAGTCCCTGCGCCAGTCGCGGCAGGTAGTGATCTTTTTGCGCGTCAGTTCCATAATGTTGCAGCAGTTCGCCGGGGCCGAGGGAATTAGGTACGCCGACGGTGATCGCCAGAATGCCTGAGATACCGGCCAGTTTCTGTAATATGCGGGCCTGAGCATAAGCGGAGAACTCCAGACCGCCGTACTCCTTTTTGATGATCATCGCGAAGAAGCGATGCTCTTTCAGGTACGCCCACAGTTCCGGCGGCAGGTCGGCCAGTTCGTGGGTGATTTCGAAATCATTAGCCATGCGGCAGGCTTCTTCCACCGGGCCATCTATAAAGGCCTGCTCTTCGTCGGTCAGGCGCTGTTGCGGGTAATCCTGCAACTTTTTCCAGTCCGGCGTACCGCTGAACAGATCGCCTTCCCACCAGGTAGTCCCGGCTTCGATGGCCTCTTTTTCCGTGCGTGACATTTCTGGCATCACTTTACGGAAAGCACGCAGGGCCGGTGCGGAGAACAGCGCACGGCGCAGCGCAGGAATGTTGAACGGCAGCAAAATGATCACCAGCGGCACCAGCAGCCAGAGTGTCCATAAATGAATCGCACCCATAGCGGCGGTGAAGGCCACGACAATCAGGCTGCTGAGCGGCAAGTTGACGCGGTGATAGAACAACACACCGATGATAACCAGTAAGGCGACAATGCTAAGAATCATCATGATAAAGCTCCTGAGTTGTAGGAGGTCTGACCTGTTAGGTGGATGTATTGGTTTTAGTTCAGGTCCATTTCTTTATCAATGTATTTACATCTTAATTACAACTTGGCTCACAAACCGACAGCACGAAGGGTTAAAAACAGAAACTATCAGATTCATTACCGCTTCATGGCTTCTCGCTGTTTCGGCGATCCGTTACACTGCGAGGCGGAACATCTTATTGCTGCAAACGGACATAAAAAGAGGCTGCCATGTACCAGGATATTATCCGTAGTGAACTGAACGAAGCTGCTGACACGCTGAACAAATTCATCAACGACCCGGCAAACATTGAATCAATTCAACGCGCTGCCGTACTGCTGGCGGATTCCTTCAAAGCGGGTGGGAAAGTGATTTCCTGCGGCAACGGCGGGTCACACTGCGATGCCATGCACTTTGCTGAAGAACTGACCGGCCGTTACCGTGAAAATCGCCCTGGCTACCCGGCAATCGCTATTTCTGACGTCAGCCATATCTCCTGCGTGGGTAACGATTTTGGTTTCGACCATATTTTCTCACGCTACGTGGAAGCCGTCGGCCAGAATGGCGACGTACTGTTTGGTATCTCAACTTCTGGTAATTCTGCCAATGTCATCAAAGCCATTGAAGCGGCGCGTGCCAAAGGTATGAAAGTTATTACCCTGACTGGCAAAAACGGCGGGAAGATGGATGGCTCTGCTGACGTGGAGGTTCGCGTACCGCATTTCGGCTTCGCCGACCGCGTGCAGGAAATTCACATTAAAGTGATTCATATTCTGATTCTGTTAATCGAAAAAGAGATGGCCAAAGCCTAATGCTTTGGGTTTAAGGAGGCTGGTGATGTGCGAATTGCTCGGGATGAGCGCCAACGTTCCTACTGATATCTGTTTCAGTTTCAGCGGGTTGGTGCAGCGTGGGGGCGGGACTGGCCCGCATAAAGATGGCTGGGGTATTACTTTCTACGAAGGTAATGGTTGCCGCACCTTTAAGGATCCGCATCCGAGTTTTAATTCGCCCATCGCCCGTCTGGTCCAGGAATACCCCATCAAATCCTGCGCGGTGATCTCACATATCCGTCAGGCTAACCGCGGCGAAGTGTCGCTGGAAAATACCCACCCGTTTACCCGCGAGCTGTGGGGCCGCAACTGGACTTACGCCCATAACGGCCAGCTGCGCGGTTACCGCCAGCTTGATACCGGTACGCTGCGTCCGATCGGACAGACTGACAGCGAATTTGCTTTCTGCTGGCTGCTGCATAAATTGACCGAACGCTATCCGCGCACACCGGGAAACTGGCCTGCGGTGTTTCGCTATATTGCGTCACTGGCTGATGAGTTACGGCAGAAGGGCGTGTTTAACATGCTATTGTCGGACGGACGGTTTGTGATGGCCTATTGCTCGACCAATCTCTACTGGATCACACGGCGGGCACCGTTTGGCAAGGCAACGTTGTTGGATCAGGATGTGGAAATTGATTTTCAGCAGCAGACGACACCTAATGATGTCGTCACTGTGATCGCTACCCAACCGCTGACGGGTAACGAAACCTGGAACAAGATTGCTCCAGGTGAGTTCGCTTTATTTCACTGTGGTGAACGCCAGTTGTGATGCCAGCGGGTTCACTTTCACCGGTTGCGTCAGCACGTATTTACCGGCGCTGACGACTACGTTCGGCGGCGTATGGTTTTTCTGGAAATAGTCGTAGCCGGGTTTCAGCTCGTTCCAGAAACTGATGTAGGAAGAGTTTCTGTGCGCGGCCATGTTGGCGTCGGTCATGCGGAACGGGTAAATACTGATCTGCACATTACGCTGACCAAACTGGAAGGCGGCCTGCACGTAGGTGAAAATCTCATCCATATACTGATCGGTCATCGCGTAACAGCCGATGGATTTACAGTTGCCGTGGATCATCAGATATTTCCCGGAATACCCCTGTGCGACGTCGTAATCATTCGGAAAACCGATGTTGATCGCGCGATAGAATTTGCTATCAGGTTTTAAGTGATGCATATCTACGCTGTAGAAACCTTCCGGACTTTTGAAATCCCCTTCACGGCGTTTATTACCCAAACCACCAGAAAAATCACAAATACCGTAAGTGCCAATCAGGCGATATTCGCCCTGAAGTTCGGCATAAAGTTCAAGCTTACGTTCCTGCTTGAAGATTTGAATATAGACGGGGGAGCCTAAGAGCTTTTGCTTAAGTGCCTGATCTACCGGGACAGGCTCACTGGCGGCCGCTGTTCCGAGGGTAAATAGAGGTAAACTGAGGAGCATCGCAAGTAACAGCGCGATTCTGATCATTCTTCTTCCTGCTTAACAAGCTACCCATCGTATTACACGTGGGTATAGGTCTGATTATTTTGTCTACAGATGCAAAGATCTTTAAGACCGCCACTGATATACAATCGGCATATAACATGCATGATTCGCTGCCATATTAATACTGATGGTTTTTTTAGCAATGGGGCTGAGAATAATTTCACTTATAAAGTAATAAAAAATGATTCAGGTTGTTTTTTATACAGACAAAGTGTCGCAATACGTGCGATTTCCCGGCGTTGCCGCCGGGCAAAAGTAAGGGTTAGCGTGGGATCGTTTTGAAGTCGGCCGGAGAGTTGACGATAACGCCGTTAGCGCCCAGTTTTTTGGCCTGTAGGTAATCTTTTTGGTTATTTATACCAATTAAAATAATGTGTGCGTCGCCCTGTGAACGAAAACAATCCATCGCTTCTTTGTCCCATTCGAGCGTGGCTTTTGAGCGCGCTTCGCCGAGCGTAAACTTCTCCACCACTTCCACATCTCGCTGCATTTCCAGCGCATACCAGCGGATTTTCTTCTCCGGTTTTATCTGGCACTCATGGGCCATCGTAATGTTGGCGAGTGCGGTACGGGTGACATCCCGGCTTTCAAAACGCGGCAGGTCGGCGGGCAGGGCGTCGAGATATTTGGCATCGGTCGAGTAGATGCGGGTTCTTGCCAGACTGTGTGTCTCTTGAAGTCCTTTTTCCAGCGCCGCTGCCATGGCATCCGGGGCGGCGTCCGGGGTTTTAATATCAATATAGAACGTGGTTTTAGGAAACGCATTCAGCACGTTTTCCAGCGTCGGAATGCCGATGTTTTTACCACGAAATGGGTGCGAATCGCCGGAGCCAAATGCCCAGCCTGCATCCATTTTGGCGAGTTCTGCCGCCGTATATTGCGAGATTGGTCCCTGTTGATTGGTCAGGGTTTTCAGATCAGACGGCCGGTAGAGCACCGGTACTCCATCTTTTGACAGCTGAACGGTGATCCAGATGGCATCTGCATTATTTTCCAGCGCCAGCTTAATGGCGGGAAGAGTATTTTCCGGTGCGTCAGCGGTACCCCCCCGGTGGGCGATAATCTGCGGGCCATGGGCAGCCGGCGAGGCGAAAGCGGCCGTAGACAAAAAGCAGCCGGAAAGTAATGCACCAAGCAGGAGTCGTGATGGCATTTTCATTGTGGCGGGTTCCATTTTGCGAAAGAGGGCTTTCTGGAAATATACGGGCTGATTGTTGTATTAATATTAAATTCATCACAAAAACTGTTTATAAATAAGTAATTAATCTTAATTTTCCATTATTCATTTTCTAAGTGAATGCTTGGTGTTTTTAACCAGACTCAGGCTGATGAATGAAAAATCGCTGACTTGAATTACCTCTTTTTGACTGTATACTTATACAGTCATTGGGGGAGGGTTATGCGCAAAATTATTCACGTCGATATGGATTGCTTTTTTGCGGCCGTAGAAATGCGCGACGATCCTTCCCTGCGCAATATCCCCATCGCCATTGGCGGCAGCCGCGACCGCCGGGGGGTCATCAGTACGGCGAATTATCCGGCGCGTAAATTCGGTGTCCACAGCGCGATGCCCACCGGCATGGCCCTGAAACTCTGCCCGCACCTGAAAGTGATCCCCGGCAGGATGGAAGCCTATAAAGAAGCCTCTAACCATATTCGTGAAATCTTCTCCCGCTATACTCACCTGATCGAGCCATTGTCGCTGGACGAAGCCTATCTTGACGTGTCCGACACCACGCTTTGCAGCGGTTCGGCGACGCTGATAGCAGCAGAAATTCGTCAGGCAATTTCCGACGAGATCAATCTCACGGCATCTGCGGGTATCGCACCCATTAAGTTTCTGGCGAAGATCGCCTCAGAACTCAACAAACCCAACGGTCAGTATGTGATAACCCCCGATCAGGTGCCGGCGTTCCTGTTGGATCTGCCACTGAGTAAAATCCCCGGCGTGGGGAAAGTCACTGCCCAGCGTTTACAGGAGCGCGGTCTGGTGACCTGTGGCGATGTACAACGTTATGACCTGGCGCAACTGCTGAAAAATTTCGGTAAGTTTGGCCGTGTATTGTGGGAGCGCTGTCAGGGGATTGATGAGCGGGACGTCTCGCCCGAGCGGCTGCGTAAGTCCGTCGGTGTCGAACGCACGCTGGCAGAAGATATTCACAGCTGGGAAGAGTGTGTGGCGCTGATTGAACGTCTGTTTCCGGAGCTGGAAAGGCGTCTGAGTAAAGTCAGTCCGGAGCTGCGTATTGCGCGCCAGGGGGTAAAGCTTAAGTTTCATGATTTCCAGCAGACCACGCAAGAACACATCTGGCCCGTACTCAATAAAGACGATTTACTGAAAGTGGCGCGGGAAGCCTGGGAACAAAGAAGGGGGGGGCGCGGCGTCAGGCTGGTGGGGTTACATGTGACGCTTCAAGATCCGCAAATAGAACGGCAGTTGTTATTGCCGTGGGAGTGATCCCCGTCATCCTTCAAACTGTCTCTGCGTGGGTTGCCTGCGCAAACCCCGGTCACATATTTATATATGCTTCCAGAGATTATGAGCCTCATTCCTGGGGCTCCAACGCAAGCAGCGTTCAAAACCTGCTTAGAGCAGGTTTTGTGATACAGCTCGAATGATTCAGGGGATCGATCGAGTCTTAGCTGCGTACAGGAATCGCTTTCAGCAGCGCCGTCAGCAGTTGCCAGTACAGGCCAACGCTTTCGATATGTACCTGCTCATCCGGCGAGTGTGGCCCGGTGATGGTCGGCCCGATGGAAACCATGTCCATATCCGGATACGGCTTTTTAAACAGACCGCACTCCAGACCCGCGTGGATCACCATGATGTTCGGGGTTTTGTCGAACAGTCGCTGGTAAGTTTCACGCACCAGCGTCATGACCGGTGAGCTTGGTTCAGGTTTCCAGCCAGGGTAGCTGCCTTTTGCCAGTGTTTTCGCGCCCGCCAGTTTGCCCAGTGAATCCAGCATACTCACCACGTACTCTTTACCGCTATCGATAAGTGAGCGGATCAGGCAGTTGATCGCCACTTCGCCGTCGGTCATGGTCACGACGCCCACGTTGAGGGAAGTTTCGACCACGCCTTTCACGTCATCGCTCATGCGGATAACGCCGTTTGGCGTTGCGTTCAGCAGCGCCAGGAAACGGCTCTGGCTGTCAGCGTTCAGCGCTTTTGCGTCGCTGTTTGCCGCTTCAACCACCAGGGCGATTTTCTTCTCAACGGCAGACAATTCAAACTGAATCGTTGCCAGAAACTCCTGTGCCGCCGCTTTCAGGGCGTCAGCGTTGTCTGCTGCAATAGCCAGCGTCGCGATAGCTTCACGTGGAATGGCGTTGCGCAGGGTACCGCCGGTGAAGTCCAGCAGGCGCAGGCCGAGGGGATCAGCATGCTCAGTCAGGAAGCGGGCCAGCAGTTTGCTGGCGTTGCCCAGACCCAGATGAATTTCAGCGCCGGAGTGACCGCCTTTCAGTCCTTTCAGCGTCAGCTTCAGGGTGGTGTGGCCAGCAGGCACGGCTTCGCGGGTCAGCGTCAGGGTGGAGGTAAAGTCGATCCCGCCCGCACAACCCATGTAGATTTCGCCTTCGGTTTCTGAATCGGTATTGATCAGGATCTCAGACTGTAACCAGTTCGGTTGCAGGCCGAATGCACCCGCCATGCCGGTTTCTTCGGTCATGGTCAGCAGCACTTCCAGCGGGCCGTGCTCAACGGAATCATCCGCCAGGACTGCCAGCGCAGAGGCCAGACCGATGCCATTGTCAGCACCGAGCGTAGTACCGCGGGCTTTTACCCAACCGTTTTCGATAAACGGCTGAATCGGATCTTTAGTGAAATCATGAACGGTGTCGTTGTTCTTTTGCGGCACCATGTCGAGGTGAGCCTGCAACGCCACGGCTTTACGGTTTTCCATACCTTGGGTGGCAGGTTTGCGCAGCAGGATGTTACCGACTTCGTCACGCTCAGCGTGGATACCCTTTTCCTGCGCCCATTCAACAATGTGTTTCGCCAGGGCTTCTTCATGGTAAGAAGGGTGCGGAATGGAACAGACTTTGGCAAAAATATCCCACAGCGGCTGTGGCGAAAGTTGAGACAGTTCAGACACTATAAGTCTCCTGTAACAGTCGGCTCAGTCAGGTGCTATGTGCAGGTGAACTGATTGAGAAACTGTAGGTTTAAGGTTAAGTAATCCCCGCCAGACGTTGTAGCGAGTGGCCTGACAGAATATCACTTAATCTTAACCTGTGCGCGTGCGCGTGCGCGGGGAGAAAATCCGGTTTTTTTGGGCGCGGGATTCCAGATAATCGCTGGTTTTTGTTAGCCGGACTCACTATAATCCGGCGCAACCTTTTTTCCCCCGAATACATTTTTAGAAGCCGTCAATTCACTGGCTGGGACACCTATATGAGCGAAAAATACGTTGTAACCTGGGACATGCTGCAAATCCACGCCCGCACCATGGCAAAGCGCCTGCTGCCGGCAGAACAGTGGACTGGCATTATCGCTGTCAGCCGTGGTGGCCTGGTTCCTGCGGCTCTGCTGGCGCGTGAACTGTGTATCCGTCACGTTGATACCGTCTGCATCTCGAGTTACGACCATGACAATCAGCGCGATATGCATGTGCTGAAACGCGCAGAAGGTGACGGTGAAGGCTTCATCGTGATTGATGATCTGGTGGATACCGGCGGTACCGCGAAAGCCATTCGTGAGATGTACCCGAAAGCCCATTTCATCACCATTTTCGCCAAACCTGCCGGCGCACCGCTGGTTGACGATTATGTGATCGACATCCCACAGGACACCTGGATTGAACAGCCGTGGGATATGGGCGTGGTGTTTGTGCCCCCATTAGTAGGAAAGTAGTTTCTTCGCAATTCTTCAAAAACGCCCGGTTAATTGCCGGGCGTTTTGTTTAGGTTTTACCAGCCTTTGATTTTAACAACAGTCCCATCCTGCTTGACCTCTCCCTTGTCTTCCCGCAACGTACTCCCTATATAAAGAGGGCAGAATTGCGTTCTCACAGTTTGCAAACGGAGGATATTGCACCATGGCACCCGTCAACCTTACGGAAAAACTGTTCAAACCAACCTTTAAGTACCCTGAAACCTCGACGCTGGTTCACCGCGTTCAACACCATCACAGTCCGCTGCACTCTGCGCTGGAGGGCGACTCTGCACCTTGCTGGTACCGCACCATCAACCGCCTGATGTGGCTGTGGCGCGGCGTGGATCCGATCGAGGTAGAAGAAGTGCTGTCACGCATCGCAGTTTCGACCTCCAAACACAGCGATGAACGCCTGCTCGATACCGTGATTGGTTACCGCAGCGGCAACTGGATTTATGAGTGGACACAGCAGGCGATGGCCTGGCAACAAAAAGCGCAGGAGATGGAAGATGTCGCGCTTGCCAGTCAGTACTGGCTCAACGCCGCCAACCTGTACAGCATCGCCAGTTACCCGCACCTGAAAGGCGACACGCTGGCGGAGCAGGCCGAAGTGCTGGCCAACAAAGCTTTTGAACAGTCGGCGCTGCATTCGCCGTATCAGCTGAAAGAGATCGACTTTGCCATCGAGGGCGGGGCGCCGATCACCGGGTTTCTGCACTTGCCGAACGAAGGCAAAGCCCCGTTCCCGACGGTCATGGTGTGCGGTGGTCTGGACACCTTACAGTGCGATCATCAGCGTCTGTTCCGTGAATATCTGGCACCACGTGGCGTCGCTATGCTGACTATCGACATGCCGTCGATCGGGTTTTCCGCCAAGTGGAAACTCACCCAGGACACCAGTTTCCTGCATCAGCAGGTGCTGGCTCAGTTGAGTAACGTCGCTTGGGTAGATGCCACCAAAGTCAGTCTGGTCGGTTTCCGCTTTGGCGCTAACGTGGCAGTGCGCCTGGCCTATCTCGAACCCCGCCGCGTGCGTGCGGTGGCAACGCTCGGTGCGCTGGTGCATACGCTGCTCTGCGACACCAAATGTCAGGAAAAAGTACCAGATATGTACATGGACGTGCTCGCCAGCCGTCTCGGCATGTCGAGCGCATCGGACAGCTTACTGAAGACTGAGCTTAATCGATATTCTCTGAAAACGCAGGGTTTGCTCGGTCGTCGCACCTCTACGCCAATTTTGGCCGGTTACTGGGAGAACGATCCGTTCAGTCCTAAGGAAGAATCAAGGCTAATTGCGGACTCCTCGGCCGACGGCAAGCTGCTAAGCATCAAAGCCGAACCGCTTTTCAGCAGCTTTGACCGTGCTTTACATGAGACTTGTGACTGGCTTACGGCGAGAATGCGATAACTTAACAGTTGCTAATTCTTAACGTTTTGCTACAAATGATGACCTACTTATGGAGGTTGTACTATGACGTTACCAAGTGGTCATCCTAAAAGCCGGCTAATGAAACGTTTCGGTACTCTGGGGCCTTATATCCGTGAAGGAAAATGCGAGAACGATCGCTTTTTTTTCGACTGTCTGGCGGTCTGTGTGAACGTAAAGCCTGCACCCGAGAAGCGTGAGTTCTGGGGCTGGTGGATTGAACTGCAAGCTGAAGCTGAACGTTTTACTTATGTTTATCACTTTGGATTGTTTGATAAAGACGGGATCTGGAAGGTGCAAAACATTAAGGATGCTGAAGTTCGCGAGAAGCTGGAGACCACGCTGCGCGGTTTCCACAAGAACCTCAACGCCATGATTGTTGATATGTCATTAAAGCTCGAACCTGCTGAAGATTTTGGCGACAAACCTTTGAAGCTGTCAGCCTGACATTCATGCTTCACCCCGCATAAGCTCTGCTTAGTCGCGTTATGCCTCCGGGCATAACGCTTCTCTCCTTTTCCAAAGACAACAGCCCACCTCTTCATTTAAACTCTCATTAAGATTTCTATTTCAAACGGCAGAATGAATATGAGTGGCAGCCAGACCTTGGTGGTAAAACTGGGCACCAGCGTGCTCACCGGCGGTTCCCGCCGTCTTAACCGGGCTCACATTGTTGAGCTGGTTCGCCAGTGCGCGCAGCAACATGCGGCAGGGCACAGAATTGTTATCGTGACATCGGGCGCGATTGCCGCCGGGCGCGAACATCTGGGCTACCCCGAACTCCCCGCCACCATTGCCTCCAAACAGCTGCTGGCCGCCGTCGGACAAAGCCGTCTGATTCAATTGTGGGAACAGCTGTTTTCCATATATGGCATCAACATCGGCCAGATGTTGCTGACCCGTGCCGATCTGGAAGACCGCGAACGTTTCCTCAATGCGCGCGACACCATGAATGCGTTGCTCGATAACCACATCGTTCCAGTGATCAACGAGAACGACGCCGTGGCGACCGCCGAAATTAAAGTCGGTGATAACGACAACCTGTCAGCGCTGGCGGCGATTCTCGCCGGGGCCGATAAACTGCTGCTGCTGACCGACCAACCGGGCCTGTTCACCGCTGACCCGCGGACAAATCCGCAGGCCGAGTTAATCCGTGAAGTCACCGCTATCGACGACGCCCTGCGTGGCATTGCCGGTGACAGCGTATCCGGTCTTGGTACCGGCGGCATGGCCACCAAACTACAGGCCGCTGACGTTGCCTGTCGCGCCGGTGTTGATACCATCATCGCTGCAGGCAGCCTGCCAGGCGTAATTAGCGATGTGATCAACGGCGTCTCCGTTGGCACCCGTTTCCATGCCATGCAAACGCCGCTGGAAAACCGCAAACGCTGGATCTTCGGCGCTCCACCGGCGGGTGAGATCACCATCGATGACGGCGCCGTGGCCGCGATGCTAGAACGCGGTAGTTCACTGCTGCCGAAAGGCATCCGCGACGTCAAAGGCGATTTCTCACGCGGGGAAGTGATCCGCATCCGCAGCCTGGCCGGGCGTGACCTGGCCCACGGCGTCAGCCGCTATAACAGCGACGCCATGCGCATGATTGCCGGTCACCACTCCCAGCAGATCAGCGATATTCTCGGTTACGAGTACGGCCCGGTTGCCGTGCACCGTGACGACATGATTGTCAGTTAAGCATTTTTGAAGGAAATACCCATGTTGAATGAAATGGGCAAGGCCGCCAGACAGGCCGCCTACCAGCTTTCCACCCTCAGCACCGCCGAGAAAAACCGTGCGCTGCTGGTGATTGCCAATATGCTTGAGGCCAACAGCCAGAGCATCATCAGTGCTAACGAAATGGACATGTCTGCTGCCCGCGAAAGCGGCATGACCGAAGCCTTGCTGGACCGCCTGCTGTTGACGCCTGCGCGCCTTTCCGCGATTGCCAGCGATGTGCGCGACGTCTGCCGCCTGAGCGACCCTGTCGGGCAGGTGATTGATGGTTCAAACCAGGACAGCGGGCTGCGGCTCGAACGCCGCCGGGTGCCACTCGGCGTGGTCGGCGTAATTTATGAAGCGCGCCCTAATGTCACCATCGACGTCGCCAGCCTGTGCCTGAAAACCGGCAACGCGGCTATCTTGCGCGGCGGCAAAGAGACGCACCATACCAATCAGGCGACGGTGAAAGTCATTCAGCAGGCACTGGAGCAGTGCGGATTACCGAAAGCGGCGGTGCAGGCCATCGACAGCCCGGACCGCGCGCTGGTGGCCGAGATGCTGCGTCTGGATAAATACATCGACATGCTGATCCCACGCGGTGGCGCGGCGCTGCACAAACTGTGCCGTGAGCAATCGACCATTCCGGTGATCACCGGCGGCATTGGCGTGTGTCATACCTTTGTTGATGAAAGTGTCGATTTTGCTAAAGCGCTGACCGTGATTGAAAACGCTAAAATTCAGCGCCCAAGTGCCTGTAACAGCCTCGAAACTCTGCTGGTGCATCAGGCTATTGCGGCCCGTTTCCTGCCAGAGTTGAGTGCCAAAATGCATGCGGCCGGTGTGACATTGCACGCCAGTGAATCGGCGATGCCGCATCTGCAAAATGGCCCGGCGACAGTCATCGCGGTGACGGAAGAGGATTATCAGGACGAATGGTTGTCGTTGGATTTGAACGTGACGGTGGTGGCTGACATCGACGCCGCCATCGCGCATATCCGCGCTTATGGCACCGAGCACTCCGACGCGATACTCACCCGCTCCATCAGCCAGGCCGACCGCTTTGTGAATGAAGTGGACTCCTCGGCGGTGTACGTCAATGCCAGTACCCGCTTCACCGACGGCGGCCAGTTTGGTCTGGGCGCAGAAGTGGCGGTCAGCACCCAAAAACTCCACGCCCGCGGCCCAATGGGACTCGAAGCCCTGACGACCTATAAGTGGATTGGCTATGGTGACGATTTAGTCCGTCCGTAAAAGGAACAGAAGGGCACCGGTGGATTTGCAGAGGATGAAACCGGTGCAAAAAATCCTAAAATCAACAGGTTGATGAGAAAAGCAGCAATCGCACTTTCCCGCTATTGACTCACGACTCAGATTTCAATAAATTACGCCACGTAGTCTCCGCAGCACCTCAAAAGCCGACTTAGCTCAGTAGGTAGAGCAACTGACTTGTAATCAGTAGGTCACCAGTTCGATTCCGGTAGTCGGCACCATGTAAAACAATCACTTACGCTATCTTAACCACCTTATCGATTCCATGCTGTGCCGTATTTGTGCCATCGACCACAATCATTGAGTCAATTTGCATGCGTGTTCAGATAGGTGATTGGGAGAGAGATGTGCGTATCGGCGCACCATTTCAATACACTCCCAGCCCCCCATTTCTTGCAATGCTGAAAGTGGAACGCCACTCTGTATCAACCAGCTCGCCCAAGTGTGTCTCAAGTCGTGAAATCTGAAATCTTCTATCCCCGCCAACTTCAATCCCTTCTGCCATTGCCTATTATCATCAACCCTCATTTTCCGAATTTCCGGCGTCATCGATCCATCAGCACGATTCTTCGCTTTGGTGTGTACAAACACCCACCGAGAGTGAAGGCCGATCTGTTTTCTCAGAACAGAGCAAGCCGTATCGTTAAGAGCAACACCTATAGCTTTACCTCCCTTTGCGTTCTCCGGGTTAATCCATGCCACCTTGCGCTGCATGTCAATTTGTGACCATTCCAGATTAATGATGTTGGAACGGCGCAATCCAGTAGAAAGCGCAAAGATAACCACCGGCCTGATAATTTCCGGCATCACGCGGATCATCCTTTCCGCCTCTTCTCTGGTCAGCCAACGAATGCGCCGATTCGGAGTGGAGCGTGATTTCAGATTCGGCGCCTTCTCTAACCATCCCCATTCCTTTTCTGCAATTCTCAGCAGGCTGCGGATGAATGCCAGGTAAAGATTCTTGGTTGCCTGACTAACCTCAGCCTTGCCGTTAGACTTCCTATTCTTGAGCCCGGCGACGGCTGAAGTGATTTCTTTTGGCCGAATGCTCGATATATTTCGGCCTGAGAAGTGCTCTAAAAAGAACTCAATTTTAGTCTTATCTGAATTGAATAGACCCGGGTTTCGTAGACACTTTTTTGCCTCATAATGGAGGCCTAATGAAGGAGTGTTTATGTCAGTCAAAACGTTCACTGAAGAATTCAAAATTGAAGCCGTAAAACAGATCACTGAGCAGGGGTACCCTGTATCTGAGGTCTCCTCTCGACTTGGTGTATCCACTAATAGTCTTTACGCCTGGGTTAAGCGCTACCAGAAGCCCGAGCCGCAGCGTAAGCAGGACGATGCACTTCAGCATGAAGTAAAGCGCCTCAGGCAAGAACTTAAGCGAGTAACTGAAGAGCGGGATATCTTAAAAAAGGCCGCTGTAGATTCAACTTGTCAACGCAACACCCTTTTCAAAAACCTGTTTTGGCGTCTTAAATTTCAATGTTTTCCTCGGCCTGTTGTTTAATTGCTCTGCGACATGGTCTAGGTCTTCTTGTGAATGTTGAGCCAGACAGGTCTTTTTAGGGAAGTATTGCCGAATAAGGCCATTAGTGTTCTCGTTGGTACCTCGTTGCCATGGGCTTTGTGGGTCACAGAAATAAACTAGCGTGCCTGTTTCAGCCGTAAAATCAGCGTGTTTGGCAAGCTCCATACCGCGGTCCCAGGTCAATGATTGCCCAAGCTTGAAGGGCATTTCTTTAAATTTCTCTATCAAAGCTTGATTCACTGAAGTGGCGTCTTTTCCCTTCAATTTCAGCAGGATGGTATAGCGCGATTTCCTATCAACGAGAGTAGCAATATGCGTATTTTTTGTTCCTGAGACTAAATCCCCTTCCCAGTGGCCAACAGAACGACGATTGTCGATATGCTTCGAACGCTCATGGATAGAAATACCATTGACGATGTTAATCGTCCCGCGCTCACCCTTGCGAGAGTGGCGTTTTCCATGACGTAGACTGTGAGAACGGCGCAGGTGCTTTACCAGCAGATGATGTAAGGCGTTCCTGGTGCGAAAATACAGGGTTTTATAAATCGTCTCTGCTGATATTTGCATCGATTTTCGGCGATACACTGTATTTTTAAGCCATCCGGATATTTGTTCAGGAGACCATTTGAGTTCCAGTTTTTCCAAAACAAAATCCCTTAATTCCAGATTCTTCTCCAGCAAGCAGGGCTTCGGCCTATTGGCCATTCGGTTCGCCCGGTTATTCGCATCCACCGCTTTGTAATAGCGTCTGCCACGGTTACGTTGAATCTCTCTTGAGATCGTAGAAGGCGAGCGATTTAGAGAATGCGCAATAGCTCTGATACTTTTTTTGGCAGAGAGTCCGACGCGTATTTCTTCCCGTTCAGATAACGTCAAATGTGATGAAGCGCGTTTGCGCACGTTGGGCTTCATGCCACCGGAGTCTCTTAAAATAGTGAAAATGGTGCCAGGCTTAGAATCCAGGGTTTTAGCAATGTCACTGAAGCCGATACCGTTCTTCCATGAGTCGAAAACAAACTCTTTTTCTACTGCCGTAAATGTACGCTTCATTCAATAATCCTCCGCTACCCCATGTTTTAGCATGGATGTTGCATTGATCAATTGAATCTACAGCCGCGTACTTTGCAAGAACGTCAGGCTGAAGTATGCCTTCATTAAAAAAATGTCGTCCTTTTATGCTGTACGCCGGTTATGCCTGGTTCTTGGCCTCCATCACAGCGGTTATTACCAGTGGCTAAAGCGGCCTAAATCTTTGCGTACCCGGCAAGATGAACGGCAAACAGGCTTGATTAAACAACTGTGGCTTGAAAGCGGTACGGTTTACGGCTATCGAAAAATCTGGTTCGATATGAAAGATCTGGGTGAATGCGTCGGACGTAACAGGATCGCGCGCCTGATGAGGCTCGCTGAACTAGCATCTCAGACTGGATACCGAAAACGACGCTATTACGGTGGAGGAAAGCCTTCTTTTGCCAGTCCAAATTACCTTGAACGCCAGTTCGTTGTCCCAACCCCAAATACGCATTGGGTGAGTGACATGACTTATATAAGGACGCATGAGGGTTGGCTGTATCTGGCTGTTGTTCTTGATCTCTTCTCACGCAGGGTTATCGGCTGGATCATGGGCGGACGAATGACCGCTGAGTTAGTAATGGATGCATTATTGATGGCGGTATGGCGACGTAAACCAACGGCAGAAGTATTAATCCATTCAGATCAGGGCTCTCAATATACGAGCGAAAGATGTCAGCATTTTATGACAGCTCACAATTTAAAAAGCAGCATGAGTCGTCGGGGTAATTGCCATGACAACGCAGTGGCAGAAAGCTTTTTCCAGTTGCTAAAACGGGAACGCATAAAGAAACGGATCTATAAAAATAGGGAAGAAGCGAAGGCGGATATCTTCGATTATGTCGAGATGTTTTATAATGCTAAACGCCGCCACAGTGCCTGTGAGGATCAACCCCCTGCAGTTTATGAAAGTGCCTGGTTCATGAGGCACGGAACAGTCTAGGAAACTAGGGTCTATTCACTATTCAAAAACAGCTAACACCGGCGCTTCAACTTTTGCCCCAAATGGTAATACAGCATATCCACTATATTCACATGCCAACCAGGCACTTCAGGGCGGTGAAATAATCGCTAACGGGCTTATCGAAGTCGAATGGAACAGTACGTTAACTGCGTGGGTTATGTGCGGGAATTCCGGTGGTGCCACTCCTGTTGCCACTGCATCGCAATCTAATCAAGCAGTAAATCTTGCGCAATTACTTTCAAGACCCGCAAACTTTCAGAGATTCACAACTAGTGGGTCATTTACGGTGCCACCAGGAATAACAACCCTCATTGTGTCAGGGTGTGGTGCAGGTGCTGGCGGCTCTCAGACTTCAGTAAGCACAACCGTGTCTGGGTCAGGTGGCGGTGGCGGATTTGTTATTAGACAACCTCTGGCGGCAACCCCGGGTCAAGTATTCGCTGTCACTATTGGTACTGGCGGTGCGGCCGGGGCGGTGTAGGAGGCGCTGGGGGCTCTGTTGGGCAATCACTAACCAACTCTGCTTCTGGCGGATCGCCCGGCGCCATTTCAGGAACAATCACTGGAGGATGGGGTGGTGATAGTCAAAGCGTAGAGGGTGGGGGCGCTTATGGTGGGCAAGGTGGTGCATCTCCGTTTGGTGCAGCTGGGGGCATGGTACGTGGTAACTCAACGCCTATTGCTGGGAAGCCTGGCCTTGGTTTTGGCGCAGGAGGAGGAGGTGCGGGTGGCGGCAATACAAATGCTGCGCACACGGGCGCAAAGGGCGGAGATGGCGCGCCGGGCTTGTTAATTATTGAATGGTGAGCAATATGAACAACTATGCACTTGTACAGAACAACATCGTAATTAATATTGTAGTTTGGGACGGGGTGGATGATATTGATTTCGGAGATGGGGTTATTGCCGTCGAGTATGAAAACCAAAGGTTAGTATCAATCGGATATTCCTATGGGAATGGCACTTTCATTCCACCACCGCCAACTGATGATGATGTTAGCTTTATAAAAGAACAGGTAATCAAAAATAACATATCCATTAAAAATAATCTAATAGCCACGGCCACAAGCGTTATTACTGTTTGGCAAACGAAACTACTTGTTGGACGGAAGATTGATGCATCGGATAGTCAATTATTAAGTAGTTGGCTGAATTTTATTGATACTATTAATAATATAGATGCCAATACTGAAAGCGTTATTAATTGGCCTGTAATTCCATCTTGATAAATTGACGTGCGGGATTGTAAATTGTTCCGCACATTAATTAATGAATTTAAAACACCTCATGTTTTATACCTAAGATATTCTCTTGTTTTTTGAAAATTTAACCTCAATTAAGTAATGAATGACTGTGGAAATAATAATGGATGATAACAGACTAATTAGGACCGATTGGATCGGGCCAACCCGATGGGCGATAAGTATTTTCATCAAACAGTAACCCCCAACCCCATGTATCACATAAAGTGGATAACTTATATTTGCCATAAATGAAAGAAACTTGTTCTTCTTGTTAAGAATGTCAAATTTCATACACAATATAAACACTAAAAAAGATATGATGTAATTGCTGGTTGTCCATTTTAGGGTGCTTAAAATACCAGATGCTATAGATATGTGGAACATAGCAATAAGTAAAAATGATATTATAGATGCATGAATTGTTTTTATCTTATTCTCATGCAATAAATGCAACGTCACACCAATGAACATGATATTGAAATAGGATAGATAAATGGGTGCTGACTTTAAATATTGAGGTACAGAACCTATAATATTATCATTACCAATGATAATTGCAGTAATGGTGGATATTATAGGGATTGAAATTAAAAGAAAACTATCTTCCCTGAATAATAATATTGTTATTGCGCATGCGATGTAAAACTTAACCTCTATTTCAAGTGTCCATATAATCCCATCAATATTCCTAGATTGAAATACATCTCTTATTCCAGGTATTAAGTGAATAAGTATTTCATTCAATGTGATGTCAAATGGGATTGCGAATAAAGTTGATGTTATGTATATCATTGCAAGTGTTATGGTAAATCCAACGATGTACACAGGGAGTATCCTATTCACCCTGCCAAGTAGAAATCGGTGTAAATTGTGCTTTTTTAGAGAGAAAGGTATAACAAAGCCACTAATAATAAAGAAAAGACCAACGCCAATAGATCCAAATTCAAAGGAATGCCCAAAATCAAAAAATGTAAATATTTTTGGTGTCGGGACCTGTTTTTCATTTAACGTCGTAGAGAAGGTTAATTGAGCTGCTTCTATTCGCATACTCCAGAAGTGAACAATATAATGTGCAAAGACCACCAACATAGCTGCAAGTCCGCGCAGATTATTAGCAAACTCAATTCGTTTTTGTATCATAAATGCACCTAACTTCTTGCTATTTAATATGATAAAATCATTATCATAATCATACAAATGGATTTGCAAAGTGCAAAGTGCAAAGTGCAAAATAAATATCCATATGTACTAATCGGTTTTTAGTGATTATTTGGACATGTTTTAATAAAGAAATAACAGACGAGCGGATCAAGAAGCCACTCGTCTATGTTGCCATTATGCCAATCTTTTTTTTTGTTCTCCTCTAAAGTAATTATTAAGAGGTTTTTCGTAAAGTTTGTACATAATAATTGAAACGAAAACGCCAAACACAACAGTTGGGAGTATGAGGAACATCACTGATTTCATACTATCTAGGTTAACGTAAGGAGAGAAGAATCTTACGGATATGTTTATAATTATTTGGTGAATCATGTACAGACTAAATGAAGCTTCGCCAAGCAATACTAAAGGCTTGATTGAAATGGCTTTTGATATCGCACCCGAGCCAAGCGCAAAAATAAACACCATGGCAGACATGGGGATTAAATAATAAATGTCAAACCTCCATGTCATCGGTATATATTTAACGCCAACAAATGCAAATGCCACAAGAGACAGTAGTGATAATACTTCTAAAACAGTCCCTTTAATATACCCAATGTTGATCTTCCCTGGAGAGTATATTTTGAATAGCAACATACCAACTATGAAGTCTATAACCCTGAATGCTGGGTTTATGTAGAACATCCACCCTACATATTTCGAGGAGTGATCTATTCCTATTAAATGGAATACTATTGCTGCTAGAAGTGCTGAGCCAACTACCATTAGCTGAATGGTATTCAGTGTTACCAAAAATATAAATGACACATAAAAGAACATTTCAGTTGAAACGCTCCAGGATACGCCATTGAATCCGAAGTAGTAGTTCTGATCGGCAACGGCGCTCTGAACGAGGAGAGCATTGGCAAGTAGTGACTTGAAATCCAATGATATGAAGGATTGCCAGTTAAGATACACCACGCAAGCTATCAATAGAGTCAGCAAATGCGTAGGGTATAGTCTAGAAACCCTGTTCCTAAGAAAATCCTTAACCTTGTAAGAACCTCTTTTTTTGTGCTGATCGTAACTGTAGCTAATGATGAAACCAGAAAGCACATAGAAGAAAGTAACCCCTATAAATCCTTCATAGAAAATGCTGTAAATCAACCTTCCTAATGCGCTGTTGGTGTGCTCAAAAAAGTGAAAGTGATGAAGGAATACGCCCATGGCAGCAAAAAAACGCAGGGATGTCAGTGCATTGAGTCTCATTTTTTACCTTGCCCATTAAATAATCTATTTTTAATTTCAAGAAACTTATTTCTAATCTCTTGCTTATGGGTGCTTATATAATTATTCATATCCCACACCGCAAAAACAGAAACAAGCAAGGCAAGAATGAACGAGTAGTTCATGCCTATGGCGATGTCTCCAGCAAGAACTGAGCGTATCGAGACAATCGCCGCGATTATCAAAAGAATCCGCATCATAAATGAAATTCACCTAAAAAAATCATACGTAACTTTACAGCCAATCAACAAGAATTCCCATTGATCTGACGAAGTGAAGTAGCAGAATGAACAAAAAATATACAATTAATATCAACTGGAAATGACTTTAGGGACAAAAAAAGTTCATAACACAAAACCTTCTTGATTATACTGTGTGCATAACCAGTTATTATGGGGTGGCATATGGCTGGCGTATGGGTAGCGATGGGCAGGATTTCGATGTGATTTACCATGGACACGTGCGAACGCACATCAGGCCGGGGAAGTACGTGTTCATTCAGAGAGCGATTGAGCACGGTGGCGGCTATTGGTTCGGTCAGGTCTATGATGACTTTTTCAAGTTCGCGCTGGAGTGGCCGGTTTCACTGAGGGAGGGGATAAAGTATCTGATGGCTATAGCTGATAACGAAAAACAGATAGATGTCTTTGATGACAGCCTGGATGATTTTACGTTAAGGTGAGAAAGTGGAAAGGGTGGGATTCAGTTCTTGGAATGCAGATCTGGAAATTGATTTATGACGTGTGACGTACTTGTGAGGTAGCTACAATGACACCGTAGAGTCATGGGTGTGTCACTGTTTGCCATGGTCGTCAGTGTGAGTGAATTAATGGCTATAATTATCAATATGTTATGTTGTTTTTAAGTCTATAAAACGTTCTTGTAATCAGTAGGTCACCAGTTCGATTCCGGTAGTCGGCACCATTTCAATAAACGTCATCACTCACACTCCTGCATTATTCCACTTTCTGATACTTACGTTTACCCATTAAAATTTATACACCCTCATTTTAGCTCTTCAAATCTTCTGGAATCTGTCTCGCGACATCAACACGCTCACCCTCAGTCTCTAATATTTCCAATACAATCGGCACCTGCATTGCGCGCGTTATCGCTTTGACTCATGGATTGAAGTTGTGGTTTCTATACCACCCGCAATATCTCAGTGGTAGCCCTGGCGGGGCAGCCTTCTGGCTGACTGGGGTCCTCAAAGGCCGGTACTGCGAACTCCTTCTGGGTTGCCACCAAAGAATTACAGTCTAGTTAATATCTCTCAGCCCATCGATACCTTTCTGAGGAAGGCTAATTATCGTTTTTAGGCTGTTCTCAATTCGGTTAACAATGTCTTGCCGTGGACCCATTCGCCAGTCGTTGCTTGAGTAAAATGCATCCAGCACCGACGACATGCTTTCCTCACTATCAAAAGTGCGTATGAGATAGTAACTATCCTGATCATGCAGCGAGTTTCCATAAGAAACGATGTCTATACCGTGTTGGTGATGAAGGGGAGCGCTGATTTCCGCCATGATGTTATGGAACTCTGCGCCAGTGCCTTTACTCAACGTGTATTGTAAGATCTCTACGATTTTATTTTCCATCAACACTGAGTCTCCTGTATTTATATATTAAGATCCCTGCTGTCCGAGTATGACATAACAAAATAACGAGATTGCAATAGGATTGTTATATGAGCCCTCTGCATAATCTGCATTTTTTCGCGAAAATATTTGCTTTTTCAATCCTCATTCAACCATCTTTATCTGACTTATCCCTTATTTTTAGATGTAAAATATGGTTAATGTAAAATTATCAGTACAAAAAATAACTGAAAAGCCATTTCAAAGCAGGGAGTGTTTGTTTTTCATGAACATGGCTTGAAAAAACTGTGTTGGTCATTATTTGAAAGGTTTGCGGATTAATAGTATTTTTATTTTTAAACTATTTTTAATTTCAATTATATCAATGAGATGTAATAAAAAAGACTGGCGTCTTAATGATGAGTTGGAAAGAAATGATGACGATGAATTAAGTGATTTGCCACTTTAGGATATTTGATATTAGGCGTATCCCTGACCATTATTCTCTGGACAAAAATTCGGAAACTCAGTTCGGATTTTTTGTATGACCATTACGGCTATCTATCTACTTGAATATTCTGCGAGAGGTATTATTAGCATGGAAAGTAATAAGTCTTTAATTTCAGAAAATGAAAAAGGTGCACTCTATTTAATTGATCAGGCAATGGGATATACCTATCAGGCGGCGCTGCGTGCGGCGGCGGTGTTAGGGGTTGCCGACCATCTTATAAAAGGGCCGAAAACGATCCAGGAGCTTGCGAAGGATCTTGGCGTGGACTGGAAACAGCTCAACCGCGTGATGCGGCTGCTGGCAACGCGCAATATTTTCCTCGAACTCGACGACGGACGTTTTAGCCTTAACCCGCCATCCGAACATCTCTGCACCTCCAACCGCTATTCTCTGCGTTCGGCGGTGCTGATGCTGACCGATGAAACCTTCTGGCGTCCGCTGGGGAATCTGGCAGAAAGCGTTCGTGGTCACTCTGCCTTCAAGCAACTGTTCGATATGTCTTTCTTCGAATATTGGTCACAGCGGGCATCGCACGATCAGGGCTACGACTTCCATTCCGGCATGTCTTCGATGTCTGAAGTGGAAAATATGTTCCTGGTCAGAAGTTATGACTTCCCGAAAAACGCGACGGTAGTGGATGTGGCCGGGGGGATGGGTGGCTTGCTGTTGCAGGTTCTGCGCGCTAACCCTACGCTGCACGGCATATTATTCGATCAACCGCACGTATTAAACCGCAACCGTCTGGCGGAGCTGGGTGATGATTCCCGCTGGAAATTACAGGGCGGAAGCTTCTTTGAAGCGTGCCCGGAAGGCGATATTTACCTGCTTAAATACATCACCCATGACTGGTCAGACGAAAACTCTGCCAAAATATTGAGCAACTGCCGTAAGGCGATGCGTCCTGGCGGTAAAATACTTATTATGGATCCGGTTATCCCGGAAGGCAGCGTGCGTCACTCCGGCAAGGAAATGGATCTTCTGCTGATGGCGAGCTTCGACGGCGGGCGCGAACGCACGGAGACCGAGCTGAAGGGATTGGTGGATAACGCCGGTCTGAAAATTAACCGCATCATCGACAGCGGCTTCTTTGTCTCCATTATTGAAACTGTGGTGAAATAACGCCGCTCCTGTCCTCAGTCACTGTTAATACCCTAAAAACACTGTGCAGTTGCAGTGTTTTTTATGTTTTTACCTCCCTCCTTTATAGCCTGTATCTTCGCTTTTTTACGTTGATCGTTAAATTGTTATGTTATAACATATCCATTCAATAACACATAATGGCTCAGGATGGACCAATGAAAAAGAATGTTTTTGCTTTAGCACTGACTTTGGGAATTTTATCGACCAGCGCGGCGTCATTTGCGCATAACCACGCTCACGGCGTTCCATTATCTGCGGCAGAGCGTCAGGCCGGTGAGGGCGTGTTTGAGGATTCGGCCGTTCAAGACCGGCCGCTAGCCAACTGGAATGGCATCTGGCAGTCTATCAATCCTTATCTGATCAGTGGCGATCTGGACCCTGTTTTAGAGAAAAAAGCCAAACAGAAGGGCGGTAAAACGGTGGAGGAATACCGGGCTTATTACAAAAAGGGGTATGCGACCGATATCGAGATGATTGGCATTGAAGATGATGTGATTGAATTTCATGTCGGTCAAAAAGTTGAGGCCTGCAAATATACCTACTCCGGATTCAAAATTCTGAATTACGCGTCTGGTAAGAAAGGGGTGCGTTATTTATTTGAGTGTCAGGATGCCCGTTCAAACGCGCCGAAGTTTGTGCAGTTTAGTGACCATATTATAAGCCCACGCAAGTCAGAGCATTATCATATTTATATGGGGAATGTCTCTCAGGATGCACTGTTAAAAGAGATGGATAACTGGCCAACATTTTACCCTTATATGTTGACCAAGGCACAAGTGGTTGATGAGATGCTTCACCATTAAAGTCAGTGATTGTGCTAAGGCCCGGCTTTCACGTAAAGCCGGGCCGAACCGCAGATAACGTCCTCAACGTCCTCAATTCTGTCATTCTTCATGGCCTTCTCCCTTCCATTGAATTAGAATGATAATTATTACCATTATCGTTTGTGATTCCCCTGGTTGCGGGTGATGTGAAATAGCCTGCGGCTACTGTTTTATTACCCTTGTCTGAGAGGATCTATGACACCCTTTACTGCCCCTTTAATCAAAAAGCGTATCCTGCCGCTGGCGTTGTTAATTTCTCTTGTCACTTCAGGCTCAGCCTGGGCCGAGAGCAGCTTTAGCATTGAGCGCAAACCAGTCAGCAAAGGCGCTTACGAACTGGTTTATGACTCCCCGCAGGCGCTCTATCTGGCGACGTCTGGCAGCCGCAAACTCGACAAAGGCGGTGCGCTGTACCGTTTGGATCCGTCCACGCTGAACGTGACGCAGACCATTAAAAATGCGCTGAAACCCTTCGGTCTGGCGATGAACAAAAAAACCGGCACACTGTTCCTCGGCAATACGGTGAACAGCGCCATTACCGCGGTTGACGCAAAAAGTGGCAAAGAGAAGGGATCACTGGTGCTGGACAAGCGCCCGCGCACCGAAACCGAACGTCCGCTGGCCCCTCGTGAACTGGTGGTCGATGAGAGCAGCAACACTGTCTATATGGGCGGGCTGGGTGACCAAAGCGTCGTATGGGTGATTGATGGCGCAACGTTGCAGTTGCGCAAAACTATCGACGGCCTGGGCAAATATGCCACCGGACTGGCGCTCGACAGCGCCGCGTCGCGTCTGTATGTCACCAACGCGGACAACGAATTTATCACCATCGATACCAAGACTGATGGGGTGCTCTCCCGTGTGAAACTGGACGCCGATGCTGATCACTTTTACCTGAACATCGCGCTGGACCCGGCCACGCACCGCGCCTTTGTGACGGATTCCAAATCACCGCAGTTACTGGTGGTGGATACCGCCAATAGCAAAGTGCTGCAAAAAGTTGACCTGCCGGTCTCACTGGCCGTGCTGTTTAACCCAACCCGTCACGAAATTTACGTTACCCATCGTGAGGCGGGAAAAGTCAGTGTGATTGACGCCAAAACCTACAAAGTTCTGCACACCATCGACACGCCGGTTCACCCGAACAGTCTGGCATTGTCGGACGACGGCCAGTCGCTGTTTGTCAGCGTGAAGCAGGCGTCGTCGAAGAAGCAGGAAGCGTCAGATCCGGACGACGTTGTGCGCATCACCTTTACTGATAAGTAAATAAACGCCATAAAAAAGCCGCTGCGAAGTTATCCGCAGCGGCTTTTTGTTTATCTCAACGACGCTTAGAAGTGCGTATTCAGGCTCATATAATAGGTGCGGCCCGGTTCGTTGTAGGTCGCGGCACCGGCGCCGTACATGTAGGCATTGGTGACGGTGTTACCCACGGTCTGGGCATTACCTTCGCGGAACTGGCGTTTATCGAACAGATTGTCGATACCCGTGGTGACGCTGACGTACTTATTCACCGTATAGGTACCGCTCAGGCCGAACACCGCGTAAGGGCTGACTTCCTGTTTTTCGCTGCCGGTGATAGGTTCACCTTTATAGTTGTATTTCTTCGGCTTCTGACGGCCATACCAGGTCATGGTGGTTTGCAGCGAGAGGTCTTCCGTGGTCTGCCAGCTCAGGGTGGAGTTGATAGTAAACTTCGGAATAATCGACAGATAATCGCCGGTCTCTTTGTTCTTGCTCTCAATCATGTAGGTGCCGTTGTTATTCCACGCGATGGTGTCGGTCACTGGCACATTCAGCGTGCCTTCCAGCCCCTGAACGACGGCTTTCGGCACATTCTCCCATTTATAAACATCGGACTTGCCGTTGACTGAGGTCCCGCTTGGCAGATAACCGGCTTCAATTTTGTCGCGGTAATCGTTACGGAAGTAGGTCAGGCCTGCCAGATACCCGCTACGATGGAACTCCAGCCCGATCTCTTTATTGATGCTGGTCTCGGCTTTCAGATCATCGTTACCTAACAGATAACAGCCTCCGGCGCTGGCGGCGCAGCCCTGACCTTTACTGTAGAGCACGTAGTTCGGGTTGGTCTGGTACAGACTTGGTGCTTTGTAGGCGCGGGCGATGCCCATTTTCAGCGTGAAGTCGTCACCCAGTTCCTGTGACAGGTTCAGGGCCGGGCTCCAGTTATCGCCGACGACCGAATGATGATCAAAACGCAGGCCAGGCGTCAGCGTGGTGCTGTCGGTCAGCTCCATATTGTTTTCGGTGAAGAGAGAGAAAATCTCCGCCGAGGAGTAAGGGCTGCGGTTGGAAGGATCAATGCCGGCGATATTCCCGCCCATCATGCTCTGAGTATTGGAAGACGGATCCTTCATTTTTTGCTGATTCCACTCGGTGCCGAAAGTGGCAGTTTGCGGCACCAGCAACTCGAAAGGCACACTCATTTCACTGTGCAACAGCACGTCATTGAGGGTGGTGGTGTTGAAGCCGGTGTCCGCGAAAATCCCTTCGGTACCGCCCGCCAGCCCTTCGTTCATGCGCGAGTTTTTGGTTTTCTCGTACTGCACATAGTGGGTGGTACTGATGCCGTTGTCCCATGCACCGCGATAATTCAGTGAGTAGGCCTGACGGTAAATACGGTTGGTCTCGTCGCCATACATGCTTTTCACCAAATCGCTGGTGTTGGTGTTTTGTGTGTCACCGGCATACAGGTTGCCCTGACGTCCGCCGGAGGCTTCAAACTCCAGCGACTGCATCGGCGCAAAATCCCAGCGCAGCAGGCCATCGATATTTTTATCAATCACCCCTTCACGGCCCGCAGGCAGGGTATCGGCGTAAGCGCCGGTGCGTAAAGACTGATGCCCCTGGTTGATGTCCTGCGCGTCAGCCTGCGTTTTGCTGTAGCCGCCAAACAAGCGGAAGCTGAACTGGTCGCCGAGCGGGCCGGAGAGGCTGAAGTCGGTGCGTTTGGTCGAGCCTTCCGAATTATGCTCCGGCGCGTTCATGTAGGTATTCCATGAACCGTGCAGCTCTTTAGTGTCGCGCTTGGTGATGATATTGACCACACCACCCGCCGCGCCGTTGCCGTAACGGGCTGCCGCCGGGCCACGGATCACTTCGATCCGTTCGATCATTTCCGGTGGTACCCAGGCGGTATCGCCACGGGTATCACGCTCGCCACGCCAGCCCTGACGCACCGAGTTACGGCTGCTGACCGGCAGGCCATCAATCAGGATCAGGGTGTTTTCCGGGCCCATACCGCGGATATCAATCTGGCGGTTGTTGCCGCGCTGGCCGCTGGTCGAGTTGCCGGTGAGGTTGACGCCGGGCATGGTGCGGATCAGTTCATTAATATCGCGGGCCGGAGGGCGTTTTTTGATCTCTTCAGCGGTAATGGTCGACACGCCAGGTGCTTGCAGGTTCTGCTGCGCGGCAGTGACCATAATGGTATCGCCGTCGGCATCTTGGGTTTCGCTGCTGTCGGGTTGTTCTGACGTGGACTCAGCCGTTACAGGGCGGGCCGTCGCGGCGCTGAGTGGTGTTGAGAATGTGGTGGCCCCGAGGCCCAATCCAAGAAGCGTCGCTAAAGAGTAGCGGGACAATTTGCTGTTCATTTTCATTCCTGATCCGGTTTCCCTCCCTCAACCACTGGATTGCGCAGGCGGCACTAAGAGCAATAAAACGCCAGCAGCGGGATGGCCGGTTGTCATGTTGTATGTGTGTGGTCAAAAGGTGCCCAACCCTATGGGCAGACACACACTATTGCAAATGAAAACAATTATCAATACCATTCTCTTTATCGTCTGTCGCATTTTAAAAAATAACCTGATCATGTAACTCGTTATAAATAATGAGGTTATTGATATGTTAAATAAATCAACCACAGAGTGAGTAGGGATGTTGAAAATGGAACCAGAGTCAGAAAGTGGCACGCTTCTGTCAAGCCAGCACGCAGGCAGCAATGGCTGGTGGCTGGACATCGCACGACGGGGAACGCCATGGATTGAACCCTCAGGGCAGGGCAACTGGAAGGTCACTTTCTTCTGGCGTGACCCGCAAGGCAGCGAATTCACCTCCGTGTGTCAGTGTGTGTGGATCAACATTACCGGCAAAACTGACCACCATCAGCCCAGGCCTCCGCAGAGTCTGCAACGTCTTAGCGGCACCGACGTCTGGTTCTGGCAAACTGAGATGGAAGCAGGCTGGCGCGGCAGTTACAGCTTTATGCCCGCCACAGAAAACCGGCCATTCGCGCCGCCCTCATACGACCCTCACGCCAACATGATGGCGCTGCGCCACTGGTGGCGTGACCGCTTTGTCACGGCGACGCACGACATCCTCAATGCGCACCGCAGCTGGTCCGGCGGGCGCGGGCACCGCGTCAGCGGGCTGCATATGCCGGACGCACCGCCGCAAGCCGCCTGGAAGGATTTCGACAACTTCGCCACCGGCTGTGGCCGTTGTATGCCTGCGCCGCCCACCTTCCTGCAAAAACACCAGTGGCACAGCCCGCGCCTGGGTAACAGCCGCACGGTGTGGGTCTGTACCACCGGCGAAGATGATCCGGCTTCGCGTCCTCTGGCTATTTTGCTCGACGGCCAGTTCTGGTCGCAGCAGATGACGGTCTGGGAGCCGCTGCATCAGTTGACCGAACAGGGACAACTGCCCGAGGCGGTTTATCTGCTGATTGACGTGATCGACACCGAACACCGCAGCCGTGAGCTGACCTGCAATGCCGACTTCTGGCTGGCGGTGCAGGAAGAACTCCTGCCGCAGCTGCGCAGCTGGGCGCCTTTCCGGGATTCGCCTGACACCACTGTCGTTGCCGGGCAAAGCTTTGGCGGTCTTTCCTCCCTCTACGCCTGTCTGCACTGGCCGCAAACTTTTGGCTGCGCGCTCAGCCAGTCAGGATCATTCTGGTGGCCGCAGCGCGGGCCGTCTGAGGAGGACTCCGGCTGGCTGTTGCGCCAGATAGCGCAGGGTGTCGGGCAGGCGTCGCCGCTGAAAATCTATATGGAAGCAGGCGTGCATGAGCATTTGATCCACCGGGTGAATGGCGAACTGAGGGAGCTATTACAGGCGTCGCCGCATCGGGTGCATTACCGCGCCGTGGCCGGCGGACACGACGCGCTATGCTGGCGCGGCGGGTTGATGAACGGACTGGAGATGCTGTGGTCGCCGCACTTTGTTGCCAACACGCAGGTCGGTGAAACCGAAGGAGCTCTCGATGGAAAGCCTTAACCCGTTTGATGATGAAAACGCCGTCTGCTGCGTACTGATTAACGACGAACAGCAGTACAGCCTGTGGCCGGAAAACCTCACCGTTCCCGCCGGATGGCGCGTGATGTTCGGCCCGACAGCCCGCAGCGGCTGTAACCACTGGCTGGACGAAAACTGGCGCGATATGCGCCCGCACTCCCTGCGCCAGTACGATGCAGCCTCACCCGAACAGGAGCCAACCGGTGTCTGAAACTTCTCTTTTACCCGCTACTTCGCAGACCGCTTTGGCTATGCCGCTGGTAGCCGCGCAGCCTGGCATCTGGATGGCAGACCAGCTCTCGCCGCACGGCAATGCTTACACCGTTGCCCACTATATTGAGATCAACGGACCGCTCGATGCGCATTACATGACGCAGGCCATTATTCAGGGGCTGAGCGAAGCCGACACCGTTTCTATGCGCTTTGAGGAGCGTGACGGCATCGCACTGCAAACGCCGTGCGCGTTAGCATCAGACTTTCAGCCAGAGTGTGTGGATCTGCGTCAGTCGGCCGACCCGGAACAGGCCGCGCTGACCTTAATGCGCCAGGATCTGGCGGCGGAGCTGCGTATTCTCAGCAGTCACACCCTGCACCGTCACGCGCTGATCCGCGTCAGTGACGCGCGCTGGTTCTGGTATCAGCGTTATCACCATATTCAGGTCGATGGCTTCAGCTTCACGGCGATTGCCCGCCGGATCGCCACACTTTATACCGCGCTGTGTCAGCAGAAAACGCCAGAACCCTCGCCGTTTGTGCCGTTTCGCGACGTGGTGGAAGAGGTCGGAAATTACCAGCAGGGCGCGGCGTTCGCCCGTGACGCCAAATTCTGGCGTGAAAAGGCTGCCACGTTGCCTGCTCCGGCGACGATTTGCCCGCAGCCGTTGGCCGGGCAGGTGCCGTCCGTGCGCCTTCACCGGCTCTCATGCGCCTGCGACGCAGCTCAGGTTGAGTCTCTGACCGCCACGCCGCAGGAACACGCGCTGACGGTCAGCGATATCGCCATCGCGCTGGTGGCATTATGGGTTTCACGCCTGAGCGGTCAGACCGATTTCTGCGGCGGTTTTATCTTCATGCGCCGAATGGGATCCGCCGCCCTGTGTGCCACGGGCCCGGTGATCAACGTGCTGCCCGTTGAGATGAACATCGACCCGGCCGCCACGCTGGCTCAGCTGGCCGTGCGTTTGCGTAACGAGCTGAAAAAAGTCCGCCGCCATCAGCGTTATGACGCCGAGCAGATCACCCGTGATCTGGGCATAGCGGGCGACGCCCGGCCCCTCTACGGCACGGTATTCAACTTTAAAATGTTCGACTACCAGATTGATTTTAACGGCGTGGCGGGCATCACCCATGACCTCGCCTCCGGTCCGGTGCGGGATCTTGAGATCGCCTTGCACATCGGTGAAGACGGTGCGCTGACCGTCGATCTTCAGGCCAACGCCGAACGCTATGATCGCGATGAACTGGAGGCGCATCTCCAGCGCCTGCCGTTGCTGTTGGGTCAGTTTGCCGCCAACGCCCGGCTGCCGGTCGGTGATGCGGATCTTCTGAGCGAAGCGGAGGATGAATTACTCGCGCGGGTCAACAGCACCGCCCATCCTGTGGTGAAAAGCACGCTCAGCCAGCAACTGGCACAGCAGGCCGAACGCACGCCGCACGCGCCTGCGCTGGCCGACGGAGAGCATCAGTTCAGCTACGCGCAAACCCGTCAGCAGGTCGCGGCACTGGCTCAGCAGCTGATTCAGCAAGGGGTAAAACGTGGCGATATCGTGGCCGTGGCACTGCCGCGCTCGGTGTTTCTGTCACTGGCGCTGATGGCGATTGTCGAGGTGGGCGCCGCCTATCTGCCGCTCGATACCGGCTACCCTGATGAGCGCCTGCGCATGATGCTGGAAGACGCCAGCCCGCGCCTGATTGTGACGCACCCCGACCAGCTTGCGCGTTTTGCCGGGCAGGGCCGCGTGCTGCTGGTGGATAAACCGTTCAGTGCAGTTTCGGCCCCAGAGATCCCGGTGAATGCCCCCACGCCTGAACACGCCGCGTACCTGATCTTCACCTCCGGTTCCACCGGCCGCCCTAAAGGCGTGGTGGTCGGACATCAGGCCATCGTCAACCGGTTGCTGTGGATGCAGGATCACTATCCGATAGGCAGCCATGACGTGGTGTTGCAGAAAACGCCGTGCAGCTTTGACGTCTCGGTCTGGGAGTTTTTCTGGCCGCTGATGGTGGGTGCCCGCTTAGTGATGGCACCGCCCGAAGCGCACCGTGATCCGCAACTTTTGCTGAACCTGATTGAACAACATCAGGTGACCACGCTGCACTTTGTACCCTCGATGCTGGCGGCGTTTGTCAGCGCGCTGGACACCCCGCAGGCCATCGCGCAGTGTGCTTCGCTCAAACAGGTATTTTGCAGCGGGGAAGCGCTACCCGCCGAACTTTGCCGCCTGTGGCAGCGTAAAACCGGCGTGCTACTGCACAATCTTTATGGCCCGACGGAAGCGGCGGTGGACGTCAGTTGGCACCCCGCCTGGGGCGACGCACTGGCAGCGGTGAAGGGGGCGAATGTGCCTATTGGCCTGCCGGTCTGGAACACGGGCCTGCGTATTCTCGACGCACGCTTACAGCCGGTACCGCCTGGTGTGGCGGGGGATCTTTACCTGACCGGCGACCAGCTAGCGCAAGGTTATCTGGGCCGCCCGGATCTCACCGCCAGCCGCTTTGTTGCGGATCCGTTCGGGCAGGGCGGGCGCATGTACCGTACCGGTGACGTAGCACGCTGGTTGCCTGACGGCGCGGTGGAATATCTGGGACGCAGTGACGATCAGCTGAAAATTCGTGGTCAGCGCATCGAACTGAGCGACATTGACCATGCGCTGCTCTCCTTACCCGGCGTACAGCAGGCGGTGACGAATGCCATGACGTTGGGCGCAGTCAGCAGTGACGCCACCGGCGGCGACGCACGCCAGCTGGTGGGGTATCTGGTTGCCCAGCCGGGTGTGGCGCTTGACGTCGACAGCCTGCGGGCCGCACTGGCGGAACGCCTGCCTGCGCATATGGTGCCGGTCGTGCTGATGACGCTCGAGGTGCTGCCGCTCAGCGCCAACGGTAAGCTCGACAGAAAAGCCTTGCCGCAGCCGCAAAGCGGAATGCCAATACAGGGGCGTGAGCCGCTGCCAGGGCTGGAGAACACTATCGCTGCGCTGTTTGGGCGCTTATTGCAGCGTGAACCGGTGTTTGCCGACGACGATTTCTTCGCGCTCGGCGGCCATTCGCTGCTGGCGATGCGTCTGGCGGCAGAGCTGCGTCGCGAGCTCGGTAAACCGGTGTCGGTCGGACAGGTGATGGTGGCCTCACGCGTCGAACAACTGGCGCAACTGCTGGCCGAAGAACGCACGCAGGAGGAGGCGGATCGCAGCGGTTTTGATGCTGTGCTGCCACTGCGCACCGGCAGCGGGCCGACCTTGTTCTGCCTGCATCCCGCTTCGGGTTTTGCGTGGCAGTTCAGCGTGTTGCCGCGTTATATCGACGAACATTGGTCGCTGGTTGGTATTCAGTCGCCGCACCCTGATGGCCCGCTGGCGCTCAGTCAGAATATGGAACAGGTGTGCGATGCCCATTTGCAAACCGTGCTCTCGGTGCAGCCGCACGGGCCTTACCATTTCATCGGTTATTCGCTCGGCGGCACGCTGGCGCAGGGCATTGCTGCCCGTTTACAGGCCAGAGGGGAAGAGGTGGCATTTCTCGGGCTGCTGGACACTTATCCGCCGGAGACCCAGAGCTGGGACGTGATGCTGGATGACAACGTGTTGCAGGAGATCCAGCGCGAACGCCAGCAGTTCCGCGCCGCCTCTGAACAGACGCTTGAGGGGGGACCGAGCGAAGCTCGCCAGACCATGTTCGACCATATTGAAGCCAACTATGCGGACTCGGTGCGGCTGCTGTCGGCGACGAAAACTGCGCGTTTCCACGGGCAGGCGACGCTGTTTGTCGCCCGTCAGACGTTACAGGAAGGAATGGATGTGCAGCAGACCTGGGCAGAATATGTCGATGCCTTGCAGGTTCACGAGCTGGACTGCGCGCATGTAGACATCGTCTCTCCGGCGTCATTCAACGTGCTGGGGCCGCTGCTGAACCGTGTATTGCGAACCTTAGCCGTTTAGCGCTCAGGCCGCTGGCGAAGGCTCTCTTCCCAGCGGCACCACCAGCGGCGTATGCGAAACCGGATCGTCAATGATCATACAGCGCAGCCCAAACACCTCTTCAATCAGCGCCGTAGTGACAATCTCGGCCGGTGGGCCTTCGGCGACAATCTTGCCGTCGCGCATGGCGATCAGGTGCGTGGCGTAGCGGCAGGCGTGGTTGAGATCATGCAGAACTACGACCAGCGTGCGGCCCAGATTGCGGTTCAGATCCTGCATTAATTCCAGTAAATCAATCTGATGGGTGATGTCGAGCCAGGTGGTTGGCTCATCGAGCAGCAGCAGTGGCGTTTGCTGCGCCAGTACCATGGCGATCCACACCCGCTGGCGCTGCCCGCCTGAAAGGGTATCTACGGCACGGTCCGCCAGTTCGCTGATGCCGGTCGCCTGCATGGCCTCGCTTACCGCCAGCCGGTCAGCCTCACTCCAGCGGCTGAACAGGCGCTGATGCGGGTAACGTCCGCGGCCGACTAAATCCTCGACCAGAATATCACCGGGCGCGACGGAGCTTTGCGGCAGCAGCCCGAGCTCACGCGCCACCTCTTTGGTGGCATAGTCGCTGATCTGCCGCCCGTTGAGCAGTACGCTGCCGGACTGTGGCGAAATCAGGCGGCTGAGCGTGCGCAACAACGTGGATTTTCCACAGGCGTTCGGGCCGATGATCACCGTTAATTCGCCGTGCGCAATAGCAAGGTTCAGCCCCTCAATGACCACTTTCTTGTCATAGCTCAGGGTCAGGTTTTCACCCCGAAGCGGGGCGGTATGGCGGGTGGTTGTCATCATTTTCTGCGTGACTCTCGAATTAATAATCCAATCAGGTAAATGCCGCCGAGGCTCACGGTCAGCACTCCTACCGGCAACTGATAGGGGAGGAACAGGCGTTGCGTAGCGACGTCGGCCGCCAGCAGCAGCAGTGAACCGGTCAGGCCTGCGATAAGCAGCGGCTGGGACTGATTAGGACATAACCGGCGGGCAATCTGCGGCGCAACCAGCGCGATAAAGGAGATTGGGCCGGCCACGGCGGTGGCGGCCGCCGTCAGCGCGACACCCGCCAGCATGAGCAGCAGCCTCGAACGTTCGACCGGCACGCCCAGCGCGCGGGCCATATCATCGCCCATCTCCAGCAAATGCATCCGCCGCGAGAGCAGCAGCGTAAGCCCCCACGCCAGAATAATCAGGCCGACGACGGGCAGGTTTTTGGCCCAGGTGATGCCATTCAGCGAACCCGCACTCCATAATCCGGCAGTCAGTGCCGACTCAAGCGAGGCAGAAATCACCAGCCAGGTATTGCCCGCCACCAGCAGCGCGCGCACGGCGATACCGACAATGATCAGGCGGAAGGTGTCGACGCCGTTGCGCCATGCCAGCAGATAGACCACCACGGCGGTGAGTAATCCGCCCGCCATTGCGCCAAAAGTAATACCGAGGATCGTGCTGTTAAACAGCACGATCGCCACCAATACGCCGCTGTAGGCACCGGTATTGAAGCCAATCACGTCAGGGCTGCCAAGCGGATTGCGCATCAGCGACTGAAAAATCGCCCCGCTGGCGGCCAGCGCCGCGCCCAAAATCAGCGCCATCGCCACGCGCGGCAGCCGCCACTGGGTGACGATGACTGTCAGATTATGCGGGCCTTCGCCGCGCAGGGCGTTGAGCACCTGCCATGGTGTGAGCGACAGCGTGCCACTGCCGAGGCCATAGACGGTCAGCACCGCGCACAGCAGGATAAGAATAAATATTGTGAGTATCTGGCGTGAAAAAGGCATGAATTTACGCGAACAAGGGGGCATAGAGGCGATTGTCGTCATCATCAACACCGCTTCATCAGGGCGCGGTTACGCACCAGAATAATCAGCACCGGCGCGCCGATAAACGCCGTCACGATGGAAACGCGCAGCTCACCCGGCACCAGGAGCCGCCCGGCGATGTCCGCCGTCAGCAGCAAAATGGGCGTCAGCACCAGTGTCCAGGGCAGCATCCAGCGTGGATCTGAACCGGCCAGATGGCGGGCGATGTGCGGCATAATCAGCCCGACAAAGGCAATCGGTCCCACCGCTGCGGTGGCGCTGCCGCACAGCAGGGTCACGGCTAGCAGACCGCAAAGCTGTGTGGGGACAATACGGGTACCGAGCGCGGTGGCCAGATCGCTTCCCATACTCAGAGTGTTCAGGGCGCGGGTCATCAGCAGTGCGAGAACCGCGCCGCTGATAATGGGTAAAGTCACGACGCGGATCACCTCCATACTGCGGATATCCAATGAACCAGCCTGCCAGAAACGCAGCTGATCAAACACCAGCGGATTGAGCAAAGCGAGGCCGGACGAGAAGCCCTCCAGCACGGCGCCAAGCGCCACACCGGCCAGCGTCAGGCGGATCGGACTGACTTTTCCGCCACCTATCGCGCCGATCAACGCCACCATCAGCGTTGCGACCAGTGAACCGGCGAAGGCGAACCACAGATACTGGCTGATATCGGTCGCACCAAAAAAGGTGATGCCCAGCACCACGGCAAAACCGGCACCGGCGTTAACGCCAAGAATACCGGGGTCAGCCAGCGGATTGCGGGTGAGGATCTGCATCAGCGCACCGGCCAGACCGAGCGCCACGCCCGCCAGCAGCCCGGCCAGCGTGCGCGGTAAACGTGCATCGCGCACGATCACGCAGTCGGGCAAGGGGCACTGACCTTGCAGGGCGGCCGTCACGGTGTTGAGCGGGATCGGCTTTGCACCCACGCTGAGACTCAGAAAAATAACCAGCGCCAGCACGGCAACGGCCAGCAACATAAATAGCGCGCGGCGCAGCCATGCCTGCGAAGGAACGCGTAGCGGCGGCTTTTCCCTCGGGAAAAACGTGGGGGATGGTTCCGTAAGAGGCCGTGACATAAGGGATAAATACACCAAAGTTAATCTTAATGATATTTATTATCATTATCTATTGCGTTTAGCTATGGTAGCATGAGTTATCTTGCTATAGCACTACTTTGACTGTGCCTTTTACCCACATGTGACACCTTGATAATGAATAAGCCTTCGATTTTGCTCGATTTTTCCCTGCTGAAAACCCACGCCACGTTCCGTGCGGTTTTCTGCGCCCGCTTTATTTCTATTTTGGCACTCGGTTTGCTGGGCATTGCCGTGCCGGTGCAGATTCAGTCCATGACCGGCTCAACCCTGCTGGTAGGGCTGTCGGTCACGCTGGCTGGCAGCGGCATGTTTATCGGCCTGCTGATGGGCGGCGTCATGGCGGACCGCTACGAGCGCCGCCGCCTGATCCTGTTTGCACGCAGCACCTGCGGCCTCGGGTTTATCGGCTTGTGCATCAACGCTGCGTTACCTGCCCCCTCGCTGACGCTGATCTATCTGCTGGCGGTATGGGACGGTTTCTTCGGCGCGGTCGGAGTGACGGCACTGCTGGCGGCGACGCCCGCGATTGTCGGACGTGAAAATCTGGTGCAGGCCGGGGCCATCAGCATGCTGACCGTGCGGTTCGGGTCGATTCTCTCACCGGCTATCGGCGGGCTGGTGATTGCCAGCGGCGGGGTGGTGTGGAACTACGGTCTGGCGGCCGTCGGCACGGGTCTGACGCTCATTCCGCTGCTGAAGCTGCCGCAGCTCGCGCCGCCGGTGCAAAAGCGTGAGCATCCGCTGCGGGCGCTGATTTCCGGTTTCGCTTTCCTGCTGCAAAACCGGGTGATTGGCATGGTGGCGCTGTTGGGCGCGCTGCTGACCATGGCGAGTGCGGTGCGCGTGCTTTACCCGGCGCTGTCGGGGATCTGGCAGGTCAGCGCTTCGGAACTGGGGCTGATGTACGCCGCCGTGCCGCTCGGCGCCGCTGTCGGTGCGCTGACCAGCGGACGGGTGGCAAACGTGGCGCGCCCCGGTTGGCTGCTGCTGATGACCGCTATCGGTGCGTTTGTCGCCATTGGCCTGTTCAGCCTGATGCCGTGGTTTGGCCTCGGGTTAGCTTTCCTGGTGGTCTTCGGCTATCTCAGCGCCATCAATGCGTTGCTGCAATATGCGCTGATTCAAAACCTGACGCCGGATGATTTTCTCGGCAGGATTAACGGCCTGTGGACGGCGCAGAACGTGACGGGAGATGCCATCGGCGCGCTGCTGCTCGGTGCGATGGGCTCGGTGATGTTACCGGCCATGACTTCGGCGAGTTTCGGCTTCACGGCGGCGGTGCTTGGCGTGGTGCTGGCGTTTATGATGCGGGCGTTACGCCATACCATAACGGGCGGGCAACAGGCTCAGCCTGCGCCCACCCGTGCGGTCAGTGAGAAATGATCAGCGAGCAGTAAATAGCGTTTCCAGCCGCGTCAGCAGATTGCTGGCGCTGTAGTAATCCAGGCGGAAGGTGTCATTGCCGAGAGAATAAACCTGCTTGTTTTGTACCGCCGGAAGATGGGTCAGAAATCGGTTGTCCATCAGCCGCTGGCTGTCGCTGTCATCGCCAGAAAACAGCAGCAGGCTTTTGCCGTTCAGCCCTTCAGCCATATTTTCACCGGCTAATTGCACGATGTCTTTACGTACGCCCTGGCTCTGGCTGCCGTGCACACTGTCTGGCGCGGTGGCCAGCGTGAAGCCCAACTCGTGCAGTAATTGTCCCTGTGGTGAAGCGGCCGTCCACAGATTGGCTGCCTTGCCGTCCGGACGGTAGACCAGCGCCGAGACCGGCTGTGCAGGGAGCTTCAGCTCACTTTTTAGCTTTTTAACCCGCTCATCAAACTGCCGCACGGTGGCATTCGCCTGCGCTTCATGGCCAGTGGCGACGCCCAGCTGCAACGCCAGTTCCTGCCAGCTTTTATCGTCATAGTTGACGACTAAAACCGGCGCGATGGCAGAAAGCGGGTCATACAGTTTCAGCGCGGAATCCCCGCCGGTGGCCGAGATAATAATAAGATCCGGTGCTTCCCCGGCGATGGCTTCGGCATTAGGTTCACCGATGTACAACCGCTGCACTTTGCGCTCGGTGGCAAGCTTGCCCCACTGGCGGAAAAAGCCCTGCGCGTCGGCAATCCGGCTATTGGGGCTGGTGGCTCCGCTGGCGATCACTGGCGCATCAATCGCCAGCAAGGTCCCGGTGAGGGTGACGCTGGTGGAGACAATCCGCGCGGGCGCATGGGCCAGCGTAATGCTGCCGTGAGCACTTGGGATCTCGCGTGGCCAGCCCGTTTCTGCGGCCAGACTGGCGTTGCAGAGCAGAACGGAAATCCCGCCCGCAAGGGCCAGACGGTGGATCAGGGTATTGTTCACTTTCGACATCCTCAAGTATAGCGTGCTGAAAATTCTCACTTTATCAGTGAGTTTGAACTTTCCGTTGTGGTGAAAAAAGCACATGGCTTCAGTTTACGATTATTGACACACGTAAAATCGTCGAGTAGTTTACCGCCATTAGATGCAAATGATAATCGTTATTATATTCATTATCATTTTATTAATAGGAGTCGACTGATGGATGCTGTAGTGATGGACGGGAAAGGCAACGGGGCAGGGCAGACGGATCAACAGCGCAGAGCCGGTGCTGAAAGCGTGGCGGAGATATCGCCTACCGAGGGTTTTTTCCTCACTTCCCCTTTTCGCAGCTTAGCGACGCAGGGCTGTTTCACTACACTTACCTTGCCTGCCGCCGGGGGGGAAACACCCGACAGCCCGTTCCAGCAGGCGGTACAGCAGGCGTTCACTCAGGCGCGACACGCCGGTATTGCTCATCCGATCCTCTGCGGTGCCATTCCTTTCGATACGCAGCAACCCTCTGCGCTTTTTGTACCTAGAGAAGTGCAGTGGTTTGACCGGCAGACGTTTCTCGATAATACGCCGGTGACGCAAGGGGCGCTGCCAGAAGTGACCCGCAAAGCCGAACATCCCGCGCAGCCTGAATTTATGCAGATGGTTTCTTCTGCGGTAGAAGCGACTTCCCGCGGGGCGCTACGCAAAGTGGTGCTGTCGCGCCTGCTGGAGATCGAAACCCGCCAGCCGGTCGATCGTGCCGCGCTGATGGCGCGCATGATTGAGCAGAACCCTGGCGGTTATCACTTCCATGTTCCGCTGGAAAAAGGCGCGCTGCTGGGTGCCAGCCCGGAACTTTTGCTGCGAAAACTCGGCAACCATTTTCACTCCAATCCGCTGGCCGGTTCGGCCAGGCGCAACAGCGATCCGGTGCAGGATGACGCCGCCAAAAGTGCGCTACGGGTGTCTGCCAAAGACGTTTACGAACATCACATCGTCACCGACGGTATGCGCGAAGTGCTTGCCCCGCGCTGCGCCCATCTGCATATCCCGTCGCAACCTGAACTGCTCAGCACGCCGACCCTCTGGCATCTTGCTTCGCCTATTGACGGCGACGTGGCGGACAGTGCCGAAAACGCGCTTTCGCTGGCCTGTCTGTTGCATCCGACGCCAGCACTGTGCGGCACGCCAACGGTCGCTGCGCGTGAGCTGATCTCCCAACTTGAACCTTTCGACCGCGGCCTGTTTGGCGGCATCGTCGGCTGGTGCGATGCCGAGGGTAATGGCGAATGGGTGGTGACAATCCGCTGCGGCACGGTGAATGCCAATCAGGTTCAGTTATTTGCCGGTGCGGGTATCGTGCCCGATTCCACGCCAGAAGCGGAATGGGCAGAAACCGGCACCAAACTCAGTACGATGATGCGCGCCTTCGGCCTGCATACCCTTTGTTCTTGAAGCCGCAGGCTGCGTTAGCTGCGCTCGTTCACCCGAATCACTGACTCATGTCAGCTCATCGGGATTCTCTCGCTTGCCGCCTTGCTGCGACTCCAATTACTTTGGGTATGGACATTGATATCACCATGACTATTGCATTTACCCGCTGGCCGGACGATTTGGCGCAGCGCTACCGCGAACGCGGTTACTGGCTGGATCTGCCGCTGACCGATATTTTACAACGTCAGGCGCACAGCGATGCCGTTGCCATCACCGATGCGATTTCCGCGCTCACTTACCGCCAGCTGGCTGTGCAGTCAGACAGGCTAGCCGCCGCGCTGCGACGTCGCGGGCTGAAGTCCGGCGATACCGCGCTGGTGCAACTGGGTAACGTGACCGAATTTTACGTGGTGTTTTTCGCACTGCTGAAAATCGGCGTGGTGCCGGTGAATGCGCTGTTCAGCCATCAGCGCAGCGAACTGAACGCTTATGCGGCGCAAATCCAGCCCGTGTTACTGATTGCCGATGCCCATCACGCGCTGTTTGCTGACAACACATTTGTGGATGCTTTTGTTAAAGATCATCCTTCGCTGCGGGTGATGGCGTTGCGTAATGCGCCAGAGGTGGAACATTCGCTGGCAGCCTGGCGCGAAGAGGACGCGGGAGATTTCACCGCCGCGCCGACCCCGGCGGACGAAGTGGCCTTCTTTCAGCTCTCCGGCGGCAGCACCGGTACGCCAAAACTTATCCCCCGCACGCATAACGATTACTACTACAGCATCCGTCGCAGCGTCGAGATCTGCCGGTTTGACCCGCAGACCCGTTACCTGTGCGCCTTGCCCGTTGCCCACAACTACCCGATGAGTTCCCCCGGTGCGCTCGGCGTGTTCTTCGGTGCCGGCCAGGTGATTCTGGCGACGGATCCCAGTGCGCAGGTCTGTTTCCCGCTGATTGAGCAACACGCCATTACGGTCACGGCGCTTGTACCTCCGGCGGTGACGCTGTGGTTGCAAGCCATGAACGAATGGGAAGGGTATCCGTCCCTCGCCAGTTTGCAACTGTTGCAGGTTGGCGGCGCGAAATTGGGCGAGACGCTGGCCGCGCGTATTCCGGCGGAGATTGGCTGTCAGTTACAGCAGGTATTTGGCATGGCCGAAGGGCTGGTGAACTACACGCTGCTGGACGATGACGACCGGCATATCCTCACGACGCAGGGCACGCCGATGTCCCCGGACGATGAACTCTGGGTCGCCGACGAGCAGGGAAATCCATTACCCGTGGGCGAAACCGGCCGCCTGATGACGCGCGGCCCCTATACCTTCCGCGGCTACTACCTCAGCCCGGAACACAATGCCAGCGCCTTCGATGAGCAGGGTTTTTACTGCTCAGGCGACCTGATTTCACTGACCGAAGACGGTTATGTGCAAGTGCAGGGGCGGCTGAAAGACCAGATTAACCGCGGTGGTGAAAAGATCGCAGCGGAAGAGATTGAGAACCTGCTGCTGCGCCACGACAGCGTGATTAACGCCGCGCTGGTGTCGATGCCCGACAGCCTGATGGGCGAGAAAAGCTGCGCCTTTGTGGTGACGCACAGTGCCGTCAAGCCCGTTCAACTGCGCCGTCATTTGCGCGAGCTTGGCGTGGCAGAATTCAAACTGCCCGACCGCTTTGTGCGGGTGGATCTGCTGCCGCTGACGCCGGTCGGTAAGGTCGATAAAAAGCTTTTACGCGAGCAGTTGGTTTTAAAAGAACAGCTCATTGCACAAGAACAGCCTGAGCCTCAGGGAGAATAATTCATGGCCATTCCAAAACTCGAATCCTACACGCTGCCTGCGGCGAGTGAACTGCCCGCCAATAAAGTCAGCTGGAAGGTTGAGCCACAGCGTGCGGCGTTGCTGATCCACGATATGCAAAAATACTTCCTGAATTTCTGGGGCGAAGACAGCCCGCTGATTCAGCAGGTGGTGGAGAATATCGCGGCGCTGCGCCGTTACTGTAAATCGGCAGGCATTCCTGTGTTTTATACCGCGCAGCCGAATAACCAGAGTGACGAAGATCGCGCGCTGCTTAACGACATGTGGGGACCGGGCCTGAATAAACATCCTGACCAGCAGGCGGTGGTGGATGCACTGGCGCCGGACGGTGACGATCAGGTGCTGGTGAAGTGGCGCTACAGCGCATTTCACCGCTCACCGTTACAGGATATTTTGCAGGAGAGCGGCCGCGACCAGTTAATCATCTGCGGGGTGTACGCGCACATTGGCTGCCTGACCACCGCCATCGACGCGTTTATGCGCAATATTCAGCCCTTTATGGTGGCCGACGGACTGGCTGATTTCTCCCGCGAAGAACATCTGATGGCGCTGCGCTATACCGCCGGGCGCTGTGGACGGGTGGTGACGACCGCGGAACTCCTGCCGCAGAGCAACGGCCAGCAAATGGAAAGTAAAGCGGCGCTGCGGGCGCTGATCCTGCCGCTGCTGGACGAAGACTGCGAGGATATGGCCGACGATGAGAACCTCATCGACTACGGTCTGGACTCGGTGCGCATCATGGCGCTGGCAACCCGCTGGCGGAAAATCCGCGACGATATCGATTTTGTCGCGCTGGCAAAAACGCCGACGATTGATGGCTGGTGGACACTGCTGTCCGGAGAAAAAGCCTGATGAGCACAATATGGGATTTCAGCGGTAAACAGGTATGGGTCACCGGTGCGGGGCAGGGAATTGGTCTGCACACCGCACTGGCGTTTCAGAAAGCGGGGGCGACGGTGACCGGTTTCGATACAACCTTCAGCGGCGATGATTACCCGTTTCCCACTGAAGTGATGGATATCACCGACAGTCAGGTGGTGACCGCAGTTTGCCAACGTCTGCTGACCAAACAACCAGTACTGGATGTGCTGGTCAATGGCGCCGGCATTTTGCGCATGGGCGCCACGGATGAGATAAGCGACGATGACTGGCAGCGCTGTCTGGCCGTGAATGCGGGCGGGGCGTTTAACCTGTTCCGCCATACGTTGCCGGTATTCCGCCGCCAGAAGCGCGGTGCGATAGTCAGCATCGCCTCGAATGCTGCCCATGTGCCGCGTGTCGGTATGTCGGCCTATTGCGCATCGAAAGCGGCGCTGCGCAGTTTGTGTCTGACCGTCGGGTTAGAGATGGCTCCGTTCGGTGTGCGCTGTAATCTGGTGTCGCCGGGTTCCACCAACACGCCGATGCAGCAGGCCATGTGGCAAACGCCGGATGCCGAACAGCGCACCATCGCAGGATTCCCTGAGCAGTTTAAGCTCGGCATTCCGCTCGGCAAAATTGCGCTGCCGCAGGAAGTGGCTGACGCGGTGCTGTTTCTGGCGTCCGACAGCGCCACGCACATCACGATGCAGGATATTGTGATGGATGGCGGCGCAACGCTGGGAGCTTAAGTAAGAGAGAGGCCGGGGTGGCACATCACTTTATCTCCGCCGTTGAGTGGCTGAATCTGCCGCAGGCGGCGCATTTCCCAGGGAAGATTGCGCGCTGCCACTTTGCGGTGGATGCCTACCATGATGGGCTGTTTGCTGAACTTGGCATCGTTTTTCCTCCCTCCCTGACGCGTGCCGTACCCAAACGGCGCGCGGAATTTCTTGCCGGGCGCTATCTGGCGTCGGTGGTTTTGCCTTTCCTGGGTTATCCGCAATTTACTGTCAGTATGGGTAACGACCGCGCGCCGTGCTGGCCGAAAAACGTTCGTGGCTCGCTCAGCCATAACGCCACTACCGCACTTTGCACCGCGCAGCGTTGCGGCAATTCATCGCCTCCCGGCGGTGTGGGGATTGATGTTGAAACCCTGATGGACGGGCAGCAGGCGCTGGAGCTGTTGCCGATGATCGTTAACGGTGGCGAATATGAGCTGCTGCGCCGCCATCCGAATCTCCCACTTTCCACGTTACTGACCTTAACGTTCTCCGCTAAAGAGAGCCTGTTTAAGATGCTCTATCCGCAGGTGGGCAGACTGTTTGGTTTTGCGGATGCGCAACTGGTGGCGCTCGACGAGCAGGCGGGCCGCCTTACGCTGGAATTAGCCACCACGCTTTGCGCTGAACTCCGCGCCGGAATGCGCTTTGAGGGTGTCTACCGGCTGAGCAGTCAGGACGTTATTACCTTTTTTTATTCCTGATGCTTACGTCAATAAAAAGGGCGTCACCCGCACGGCATGACGCCCTTGTACTTTCTATTTTTCAGTTTCGCTTTCAGTTAGCCTTTCGTTTTAGAAATCGACATTCACCCCGAGCTGGAAATTACGTCCTGGCATCACGGCCAGTGCCTGATTGTAGGCATCCTGTTTGGTGTTGTCAGTCAACTGCCGGCTGCTCAGGTAATCCCAATATTTACGGTCGGTCAGGTTATACACACCGCCGTTGACTCTGACGTGCTTTGCCGCCTGCCAGTAGGCCGTCAGATCCACCATGCCGTAGCCCGGCACACGCATATAGTCGGTGGAAGAATCGGTCAGCGCCGAGCCGTTATTGGTGTAGCTCTGGCGGTTGGTTGCGGTAGCTTTCTTGCCTTTGACGAAGGTGGCGGTGACGGCTGTACCGTAAAGACCCGACGGATCATCCCATGCCATGCCGGCGATGGCTTTCATTGGCGGTACGCTGTCGAGATCCACGTATTTGTCGCCGTCATAACCCGATTTGGATTTCCCTTCGCTATACCCCAGCGCCAGCGTGGTGCTCAGGCCATTGACGCGGCTAAACCAGCTGCCGTAGTTGAGTTTGGTGCTGACTTCGCCACCGTAGATGTACGCTTTATCGCGGTTTTCAGCCTGATAAATCGTATAGATATTGGACGGTACATTGCCAAACATCGCCGGGTTCGCCGAGCGGGTATAACGGGTGTTGGCGATAAAGTTTTTGTAGGTGTTGTAGAACATGGCGGTTTTGAACGTCATGCCTTCGATCGCTTCGCCTTTCATGCCCCATTCGACGTTATTGCTGGTTTCGGTTTTCAGATCCGTGTTGCCGATCAGCGCATACTGCTGGCGGCCTGCGTAGGAGGAACCCAGATTCCATGAGCCGTATAACTGGCTGGCGTCAGGAAACTGTGCGCCGCGTTTGTATTGCAGGTAAGTCATCAGCTTCGGCGTGATGTCATACATAAAGCTGAGTGACGGCAGCACCTGGGTGTCGGTATTCGGTTTGCTATACAGCGTGCTGACTTCGGCACCGTCGAGCACCGTGCTGCCGGTGGTCAGCTCCGACAGGTTACGCGGTTTGGTCTTCTGATAGGCCACACGTACCGCCGGAACGACGGAGAAGTCATGGCCGTCGAGGTCAAACTTGATGTTGTCCTGCATAAAACCGCCCAGCGCATAAGTACGGCTGTCGGATTCCGGCTTCATGATCGAACTGTTGGTGGTGTCACCCTCTTCCTGACGGAACGGGCGCGAGGTCTGCGAAACGCGCGCGTTCAGCCCGGCGCTGAGTGCATGACGCCCCAGCGTTTTCAGCCAGCTGGTTTCGCCGCCATAGGTGTCAACGTCATAGTCGGAGTAGACCGTTTCCATGGTGGTGGCATCGGCAGGCATCTGCGTCAGGTCATGGGCCTGAGCCTGTTGGTAATACACTTTTGAGACCACGGCATCGACGTAATCGTTGAACGGCGTCCATTCATCTTTCAGGCTAAGCCCCCAGCGGCGGGTATTACTCTGCTGCCGGGCGGTACCTAAAATGGCGTTGCCCGCGTTATCCCAGCTGTCGTAATGGGTGTGGTTGACCTTCTCGTAATAATCGACCGTGCCGGTAAATTTATGCACGTCGTTGGGCTGCCAGATCCCTGACGTCATGACCGCCGTCGAGTGCCAGTTAGCCGGATAAGCATCCATTGTTCCGCTGTTATTGCGGGTCTCCTGCCCGTCGCGGCGGCTGATAGCGACCACGCCGCGCAGCGTTTCATCACCGGCTGCGGCAGTCATGCCGTTGTGCCAGCTGCGGTCGGAAGAGTCGTAATCTGACTGATAGCCGAAGTAGGTGGTTTTGTCGGGGGTCAGGTAGTCATCCGCTGATTTAGGCAGGAAGGAGACGGCACCGCCGATTGACGTGTTGGCGCGTTCTGCCGACGTCGCACCGGATTCGATCTCCACCTGGCCGTACATGTACGGGTCGATGTAATCGCGTCCGATCCCGGATGTCCCGAGGCCCGCCCGGCTGGCGTAACTGCGGCCGGTGGCGTTGGGCTGCGGGATGCCGTCGACGTCGATACCGACGCGGTTACTTTCCAGACCACGGATGTTGTAGCCGGTATAACCTGCACGGTCGAAGCCGCTTTTACCCGCTGACGAGCCGCCGCTGGATCCCGTTGCGCTGATCAGGGGTTCATAACGCATGATGGTGCCAAAATCATTGCCGCCTTTTTTCTGCATATCAGCGGCGGTGATGGTGGTTTTCGAGCCGGGCTTTTTGTCTTCTGCGACGGAGGTGACGGTCATCACTTCTTCACCGCTTTGCGCCAGATCCTGCGCCGAACGGACGACCGGTTTCTTTTTCACTGTGGCTGACGTCTGGGTTTTCCCAGCGTCAGTTTGATTATTGTCCTGTACGGTTTCCGCTGCGTTGGCATGTAAAGTCGAACTGAGGATGGTCCCCAGAAAAATAACGTTTTTGACGATTCCCTGCGCTTTAAAAGGTTTGAGCATTTTAGTTTTATTCCGCACTAATTATTAAAATATGCTCATCACTTGCTGCCTTTTTATCCGTCATCCTTACTAACGTGTGGCGAATAAAAAACAATCAGAATTTATGTTATCTGAAAGAGTTCTCAGTCCTGAGAAAGCCATTTATCCTTATAAAATATGAGTTTATTTTCGCGATGTCTCATTTGCGGCTTGTTGCGGATGATAATCGTTATCACTATAATGGCAAGTAAAATGTTATTCTGGATGCAATTTATAAACAAAACATCAACCACGTATCCGACAAGATTGATCGCAGCTCAGCGGCCACTGAAGATGACCATGCGGCTGTCTGAGATAGATATTTCAATGCACAAGTGACCCGAAGAGAGAGAAACGATGGAACAGAACCACGTAGAAAAATCGCCAACCGGTGCGCCAGTCAGGGTGAAAAACGAGCTGGCGTTTCGCCGCATTATTGTGAAGCAGGTTGAGACCATCGCCGGGTGCTTTAAGCGCATCGTACTGGAAGGGGAGCAGCTTCAGGGCTTCTCTTCAAAGGGTTTTGACGACCATACCAAACTGTTTTTCCCGGCCACGCCGGGAGACGAAGTGACGCCACCGACCGTCAGCGATGACGGCATTGTCTGGCCGGAAGGCCCGCGCCCGCAGAGCCGCGACTACACGCCGCAGAGCCGCGACTACACGCCGCTCAGCTTTAATGCAGAGAGTCAGGAGCTGACGCTCGACTTTTACCTGCACGACGGTGGCGTAGCCAGCCAGTGGGCGGAGCACGCCCAACCGGGTGACCCGCTGGTGATCGGTGGCCCGCGTGGATCGCTGGTGGTTCCTTTGACCTACGGCTGGCAGCTTTACGTGTGCGACGAGACCGGGCTGCCGGCGGTCAAACGCCGTCTGGCTGACCTGCGCGACGGCGGCGCTAACCCGCACATCACGCTGGTGGTCAGGGCAAAAAGCGCGCAGTGCGTGGAGTATTTGGATCCCGGCCCGGAAATTAGCGTCGAGTGGATCATCACCGAGGGGCGGAGCACGGAACAGGCTGACGCCGCCGTAATGAATAAGCTGCTAAGCCTGGCCTTGCCGGATGCAGATTACTTCGTCTGGCTGACCGGCGAAGGGCAGTTTGCGAAAACCATGAGCGACTATTTCACGCTGACGCAGGGCATGGACCCGACCTTTGTGCGCTCGGTGGCTTACTGGCATAGAAAACCTTAACCGGGACTGCGGCGAAAAATTCATGCTTACGCCATTTCAGCCGATACTCTTGTAATCGTCCTTTTTAAAAGAGATCGGCATGAAATACATCAGCGTTTGGGTCGTGGCTGTTAGCCTGCTGGCAGGGTGTTCTAGCATCGATAAACCGGTCGGTTCACCGGACTATCGCCCGCTCAACGCCAGCGGCGTCAGCGGGGAAGCCAGTTATACCCTGTCATTTATCGCGCCTATCGATCGTCACTCACGGGAAGTTACCTTCCGAAAAATCCACGACTTTTGCGGCGGCAAGTATGACATCACCGGTGAAAGCAACGACGGGCGCGAGGTTCACCTGTCGTTTTTGTGCGCCAGTAAACTGGCACCGCCTTCCGGCGCGATTTACATCAACCGCTCCAACGGCACTACGTGGTAACGCCCGCCGCTTAAAGTGCCGGCTGGTCAAGATAACGTGCGGCGAACAGCTGTTTCAGCTGAGTTAACTTCGGCATATCGTTGATGGCGATATACGGGTTATCCGGGTTTTCCGCCATATAGTTCTGGTGATAATCCTCGGCTGGGTAGAAGTGGTTCTGCGTTTCGATACGGGTGACCAGCGGTTTGGAAAACGCGTGGCTGTTATTGAGCTGCGTGATGTAGGCCTGCGCGACGTTGGCCTGTGACGCGTTCAGCGGAAACAGCGCCGAGCGGTATTGCGGCCCGCTGTCCGGTCCCTGACGGTCCAATTCTGTCGGGTTATGCGCCACGGAGAAAAACACCTGCAACAAGCTGCCGTAGGATATTTGAGTCGGGTCAAAGGTCACTTCGACAGACTCCGCATGGCCGGTGGTGCCGCTGCTGACGGTGCCATAATTGGCGGTTTCCGCCGTGCCGCCGGTGTATCCCACCACCACTTTCTTCACCCCTTTGACATGCTGGAACACGCCTTCAACACCCCAGAAACAGCCACCGGCAAACAGGGCGGTTTCGTTGTGAGAGGTGGCCGCGGCTTCATCCTGCGCAGGGGGAGCAATGACGACGGCCTCTTCTGCGCCACCAAATGACCAGGCGATGCTGCACCACAGCAACGCCGTGACCGCGATAAACACGCCCCAGACTCCCGAGCGGCGAAGGGACAATAAACCTGCACTGGATGTTTTCATGCTGAACCTCACTCGTGATTAACCAAAGGTGAAGGCGTAAGCCGTCACGCCGCTGTCTAAAAATTCGATGCTGAAAGTATGTTCGCCCTGATTGTCGGCCTGGCGGATTAACTGATACAGCCGCTGGTCAGTGACCACGCCGTCGCCGTCGGCTGAGATATCTGTTCCGTGCATGGCGCCGGGCGCTTTGCCATCGAGCAGGACTTTAAAACGCACTGGTTTGCCGTCTTTGCCCGGCCCTAATACCAGATGTAAATCTCTGGCCTGGAACTGATAGGCGATGCGCCCCGTTGCGGAATTGAGCTGAATACTTTCCCCGCCAATCGTCCAGCGGCCCGCCAGTCCCCATGAGTTGAGATCCAGCGCCGCAGGCAGGGTGTAATCGGCCGGGGCGTCGGACACTGCGCTTTCAGACACAAAATTCTCTGCCCGCATATAACCCAGGTAGGTCTCCGGCGAGAGTGCGCCTTGCGTATCCGCGGCCTGTTCAACGCCTTTGCCCTGCACGTCGCTTATGGACGTCGCAACATTTTTGGCGCCGGCTTCGCGCAGCAGTTGCTGGATCACCTGTTCGGACTGGGCATATTCCCCTTCACCGAAGTGCGTATGGCGGATTTCACCTTTGGCATCGATAAAGTAGTGTGCAGGCCAGTACTGGTTATTGAAGGCGCGCCAGATGCTGTAGTTGTTATCGATGGCAATCGGGTAGTTGATGCCAAGCTTCTTGGCTTCTTTGGTGACGTTACTGATATCACGCTCGAAGGCGAACTCCGGCGCATGAACACCAATGACGACCAGCCCCTGATCCCGGTACTTATCCGCCCAGGCTTTGACATAAGGCAGGGTGCGTAAACAGTTGATGCAGGAGTAAGTCCAGAAGTCGACCAGCACCACTTTGCCGCGAAGCGATGCGGCGGTCAGCGGCGGGGAGTTCAGCCATTGCACGGCGCCGTCGAGTGAAGGCATCGGGCCTTCGTCATCCAGCACCGGCATTCCCGTGGCACCGGTTTTTGCGGCCGCCGCCGGAGGATTTGCCGCGTTATTCACGCCAAATTTTGTCAGCAAGGTTTGCTCGATACCGCCGGTTGACGCGGTGGAGATCCGCGCCAGCACGCCGGTATCCAGCCCGAAGGCAATCGCCACTACGCCAAGCAACATGGCAGCGCCGAGCAGGCGACGGATCCATTCCCCGGCACCGAGCGAACGTTTCATCGCGCTGAACACTTTGCCCCCAATCAGCAGCGCCAGCGTCAGCGAGGTAACGGCCCCGGCGGCGTAGGCCAGCAGCAACAGTGTGGAGCCAACATTCGCCCCCTGAAGCGCAGCGCCGGTCAGCACCAGACCGAGGATAGGCCCGGCGCAGGGAGCCCACAGTAAACCGGTGGCGATCCCCAGTAAAAACGAGGTCCCCATCTGCGGCTTTTTGCCCACCGTCAGCGCGTTGGTCATGCGGTTACCCGCCGACACCAGCGGGTGCATCATCCGCTCACCAATGCCTGGAAACAGCAGGCTGATGCCAAAGAGCGCCATCAGCACCAGCGCCAGCCAGCGGCCATACTGATTGGCCTGCACGACCCAACCGCCGCCGACCGCAGCCAGCGTCGCGACCAGCGTAAAGGTCAGCGCCATCCCTGCCAGTAGCGGCAGGCCGGTGCGGGCGAAGGATTGGTCTGAACGGGCAAACACGAACGGCAGCACGGGTAAAATGCAGGGGCTGGCGATGGTCAGCACACCACCGAGGTAAGCCAGAATAAGGATCAGCATGGTCGTTCCTTAGTGCAGGGTAAGGGCGCGAAGTATTATTGTTTTGGGTGTTTACAGCTTTGGACGCTGCTATTGTGCCAAACCAACAAGGACTTACGAATGACGGCAGAATGACAAAAATGTCATCAATGCCTCTCTGCCTTTATTTTGCCCTGCCCGGAACCTTCTGAGATCTTATTAACGAAAAGTTTAACTCTGTCACGGATGTTTAACGTAAGGCGCTGAGCCTGTGGTTTCTATAATAACGTTGGTTTTTTTGTGGCAACTTACGCAGAGTCGTGAAGATGGGAGATGTGGTGAAACGGCGTCCACCACATGTTGGAAAAATTCGGTGAGGTTATTTAGCCAGGAGCTCTTTACGGACGATTTCTGCACCTGCACTTAAAGCATCCAGCTTGCCTCTGGCGACTGCGCGAGGTAAAGGGATCATGCCACAGTTGGTGCAAGGATAGAGTTTGTCGGCGTCGACAAACTGCAAGGCCTTTCGAAGCGTCGCGGCGACTTCTTCCGGTGTTTCAATGTTATTGGTTGCCACATCAATGGCCCCTACCATTACCTTTTTACCGCGAATAAGCTCCAGCAATTCTATTGGCACATGAGAGTTCTGACATTCCAGTGAAATAATATCGATATTAGATTTTTGCAGTTTTGGAAAAATCTCTTCATATTGTCGCCATTCGGTGCCCAGCGTTTTTTTCCAATCTGTATTGGCTTTGATGCCATAACCGTAGCAAATGTGGACAGCCGTTTCACATTTAAGCCCTTCGATAGCTCTTTCTAAAGTGGCAATGCCCCAGTCATTCACTTCATCAAAGAAGACATTAAATGCTGGCTCATCAAATTGAATAATATCGACGCCCACAGCTTCTAATTCTTTGGCTTCTTCATTGAGAATTTTAGCGAATTCCCAGGCGAGTTTTTCGCGACTCTTGTAGTGGTTATCATAGAGCGTATCGATCATGGTCATCGGCCCTGGCAGAGCCCATTTAATAGGTCGTGTGGTTTGCTGACGTAAAAACTTCGCATCTTCGACAAAAACGGATCTCTGTCGGCTTACCGGTCCCACCACCGTCGGCACGCTCGCTTCATAGCGGTTACGAATTTTAACCGTTTCGCGTTTTTCGAAATCAACGCCGCTAAGGTTCTCAATAAACGTAGTGACAAAATGCTGACGCGTTTGCTCGCCGTCACTGACAATATCAATACCTGCCTGTTGCTGATCTTCCAGACACAAACGCAGGGCGTCCAGTTTGCCGTCAATTAATTCCTGATCCTGCAATTTCCACGGGGACCAAAGCACTTCAGGTTGTGCCAGCCAGGAGGGCTTAGGTAAACTGCCCGCCGTCGATGTCGGTAATAATTTTTTCATCACAGGTGACCTTATATTTTTTAGTTAATCAAAGAACGGATTGCGCAGACCATTGTTCGAGAACAGTTTGATAGGGTTTAATGAAGTTCTCTTCAGTAAACTTCCCCTGCTCAATAGCCAGTTGGCTACGTTCTTCCCGATCGTAAACAATTCGGGTTAAAGAATAATCCTGGTAATTCAGGCTTGGCTGATACTGTTTTCCTGCTGCGGAATTAGCGTTGTAAATCTCAGGCCGGTATATCTTTTGGAAAGTCTCCATCGTACTGATGGTACTAATAAGCTCAAGATTAGTGTAATCACTGAGTAAGTCGCCAGTGAAGTAAAATGCTAAAGGCGCAACGCTATTTTTAGGCATGAAATATCGAGCCCGTAATCCCATCTTTGCGAAATATTCATCAGTCAGGGAAAGTTCATCCTGCTGATATTCGACGCCCAATACAGGATGTTCATTGCCAGTACGGTAATAGATGTTTTTACTTGAGACGCTCAGGCAGATAACGGGTGTTTTATTAAAGTTATCGTTATAAACATCAGAGCTAACGAAACGTTTAAATATATTTCCGTGCAATTCGCCAAAATTATCTGGAAAGCTAAACCCGGCTTTAGCCTTGTTGTGCTCTGGCAGTAAAACGCTAAAATCATAATCTCGTACATAAGAGGAAAAGTTATTTCCTAAAATGCCTGCGAAACGTTCGTTGGTTTTGTTATCAACAATGCTTGTTTTTAATATTTCAATGACCGGGAATGTATCAGTCTTACCTTCAATATTGATATTCAGCTGAGCCGTAATGATGTCAAGTTCAACAGAATAGCGATCCGCCGTGGGATTGTCCCAATGAGCCAGAGAATTAAAACGGTTGTTAATCATTATCAGGGTGTTGCGCAAGTTATCCTGGCGTTTCTCACCCCTTGCCAAATTAGCAAAGTTAGTCGTAATACGCGTATCTTCCGAGGGGTTGTAATTTTCGTCGAAACGAAGGCTCTTAATAGTAAATGTAATTTTTTTATTCATTGTGATCTGATGTCCCGACGTCTGATATAAAACGGTTTTTATTTCTGGTTTTTATCTCAGCCATCTTCATATTTTCTATTGTTAATAACAATGTACATTTATGCCTGAGTCATTGATTGAGGAAAAGTGATTTAATTTCATTAAACATGAGCCATATTCATGATCAGGTGTACGTTCAAAATGATGACAGAGCAGATGCACAGAGTCACCCGCTGAACAGCTGTACTAAAGCGATGAAAGAAAAGAGGGATTATTGAAGGGGTCTCTGGGTGAAGGCGGGCCGTGCAGCTCATTGCTTGCTTTCGGTCGTTTTAGTTGAGGAACTTAATCCCGATGCTCTTGAAACCGCCAGTTTACTGCGGTAGATGAGCATCATCTACCGGTAGACCGGAACTCTTTTGCAGGGTTATGCGGCAGGCAGTGTCCATAAGTACTCACGCTGTATTCATGATTTAAATCATCAATGATGATGCACCGGCATTGATACAAGTCGCCTAATGCGCTGCGGAGCACTTCGTAAGATGGTAGGGCAACCTGGCTAAAACTAACGTGTATTTCAACGTGCCTGAGCCAGGTTATTGGAATGCCATGTGTAGTGAGATGTGTCGATAATTTTTCTTTGTATGCGCTGAGTATTGAACGAGAGATTTTCCCATAGACAGTGACCTGTCCGGTTAAAAGATCAAACGTGAGTGTGTTAATGCTTTCAGCCATTGCACAGGATTTTAATCTTCCTATTGCCCAGTAACCCTCGTCATCGTTGTTACGGCTGTTGAATGAACCCACCAGGCCTGTGGCTATATTGAGTAACTCTTTTCTTCTCGCCATGTTTTCCCTTTTATTTGGCAACGCTCACAATCATCTAGGATGACAACCTCACACCTCAATATCAAATAACTGTCTCAGCGCCAATTTACTGCGTTAGGTTCTCATCACCCACCGGTAGCCGGGAACCCGCGTTAACCAACCGTGAAATTACGCCTTCAAGACCGTGACGCCTTTTTCTTCCAGGCTGTTGATCCAATTCTCATCGGTGCCGTTATCAACCACCACCGTGTTGATTAACGAGGGGCTGCCAATGACAAATGGCGATGCGGCGTTGATCTTTTCTGGAGACACCAGCACGACCGTTTCCGCAGCTCTGCCGGAAAATGCACGTTTGATGCACGCTTCTTCATAATCACCTGTGGTGAGTCCTGCTTCAGGATGAATGCCGGTGACGCCCATAAAGAAAATATCGGCATGAATGTGACCGATACCTTCAATAGCAGTCGCACCTACGGTGACGATTGAGTGCTTATACAGTCGTCCGCCAATCAAAATCACCTCGATACCCGGATGCTCTGTCAGCCCCAGCGCGATACTGGGACTGTGTGTCACCACGGTAATACACAGGTCGTGCGGAAGATACGTAATGAGCTCTGACGTTGTGGTCCCGCCATCAATAATCACCACCTGGCCTGAAGAAATTAGCTGTGCTCCTTTTTGAGCAATCCGCTTTTTAGCTTCTGTTTTTAGTGACCTACGTTCAGAAAATGTGGCTGCGGCTGAAGATGACGGCAAAGCGCCGCCGTGAACGCGTTGTAAACGTCCTTCGGCTGCAAGCTCGCGCAAATCCCGTCGAATAGTATCTTCGGAGACCTCAAACCGGATACTCAGATCTTTCGAAAGTACCTGTCCATCGGCCAAGAGTTGGTCAAGGATGAGTTGTTTGCGTTGACTGGTGAGCATGAGAGTATTCCTGCTGTTGCACGTTTTATCTTGAATATGCACGATGTTGCTGTTTATGATATTCACTCTACGTATAGGGAAGCCAGCATGCAACCAAAATGAGCAGAAATACACATCATTTAGGTTGCTTTATCACGTGGCTCTGAAGGGCATTTTATGAGGTTACAATGAATAAGAAACTGATTCTGATTGCAGGTCCATACCGCAGCGGCACTGACGGCAAACAAGAACTTATCGAAGCGAATCTCGCCAGGTTAGAAAATGCAGCGCTGGCGGTCTACCAGCGTGGACACGTCCCCGTTATCGGGGAATGGCTGGCATTACCCCTGGCGAAAGCGGCAGGTTCTGAATCTATCGACGATGAGATCGGTGAGTCTATGATCTATCCGGTCGCGCACCGGCTTATTACAAAATGCGATGCCATTTACCGTATTGAAGGCGTTTCTAAAGGGGCTGATATGGATATCGATATTGCCCGTCAGCACGGGCTAGCCATTTATACCTGTCTTGAAGACATCCCTGTAGCATGATTTTGTCTTCACACTGCCTGCAACTAGGCAGTGTGAAGTGCCGGATCAGGGCTATTGCCGACGTTACGTGTCCGCTTTAAGCCCCTTCAGGGCTCACTAAGCAATCCATAAGAATGTAATGTGCTTCTTTACGAATATGCTGATTAATAAGAGGCACAAGCCGTCTAAAATGTTCACTCGCACAATGCGCATCGAGTGCTGCATGGTCCTGCCATTCCTCTATAAAAATGAAATGTCCCGGATCCTTTTCATCAATATACAGATCATACGCAAGGCAGAGAGGCTCTCTCTTCGTTGCTGCTACCAGTTCACGGTATAGAGGGAGAACGGTTTCAATACTCTCAGGTTTTATGAAATCTTCGGCAATGACTTTTAACATTCGACACTCTTCATTAAAAACGGACAGGCGCACTATGTGGTAAGTACGTATTTTGGACAAGATTTCTTAGTGTTGTACGGACAATACGTTGGATCGCTGAAGATTATTCAGGGGGATTACCAGTACATCCCGTTAGATAGTCTGATGAACTGGTAATAGCTGAATACGCAAACTGAGGAGGGAATATGGGAAAGGACTGGCACAAAGCAGATGTTATTGCGGCACTTCATAAGGCAGGACGCTCGCTGCGCAATCGCGACTTGCGGGGCTAAGCGCATCAACATTGGCTAATACGCTGAGTCGGCCATGGCCCAAAGGTGAAATGTTGATTTCCAAAGCTCTTGGTGTGTCGCCAGCCAAAATCTGGCCAAGCCGCTATTTTTAACCCGGAGGTAAAGCCATCTTGCGAGTTGTCCGAGATAAGGCTGGCTTGATCAATAAGGCAGGTATTAAAAGGTGAATATATATTGAACGTTGCGAGTTTGGTGATTTGTTTTTTTTGCATTCAGACGTATAGCTTAATAAGTGAATATTTCTAAAAATAGATGAATTTAAATATTCCCTGCTCCCGGATTCAGAATGTTAATTTCTGAATCCGGGAGCAGGGAAATTCATCACTTCAATTCAAACGTGTATCAGGTTCACCCCGCCAGCCACACCTCTACCACATGGTTAGTCCCGTCATCGGTCAGCGGGATCATCCCGTCGGTCAGCGGTTGTTCATCCATGATGACCCGATACTCCCCTTCGCCGCGTTTAACCGTGATCAGATACTGGCTGCTGCCCTGCTGGTAAGTCAGGGTGACCTGCGGCCAGCTGGCGGGCAGGCGAGTGTTGATAGAGATAAACCCGCCGTGGCGTTTAATTCCTAGCAGCGACTCGGTGATCAGCCGGTAAGTCCAGCCGGCAGAACCAGTGTACCAGCTCCAGCCGCCGCGGCCGTTGTGCGGATCGACGGTGTAAATATCGGCAGTGATGACATACGGCTCGACTTTGTAGCGCTCAACCGCGTCGGCGTTCAGGCTGTGGTTGATTGGGTTGATAAGGCGCATCAGTTCCCATGCCCGTTCGATATCGCCCATCTCGGCGAAGGCCATTACCGCCCAGATCGCACCGTGAGTGTACTGGCCGCCGTTCTCACGCACGCCCGGCAGATACCCGCGAATGTAGCCGGGGTTCGGCCCGTCGCCGTTGAACGGCGGCGTCAGCAATTTAATCAGCCCCGTTTCATCGTCAACCAGCCGCGCATCGAGCTCTTTCATCGCTTGCTGGCTGCGCTGCGGGTCGCCCGCGCCGGAAATTACGGACCAACTCTGGGCGATAGCGTCAATCTGACACTCGTTGTTGAGGTGCGAGCCGAGCGTCTCTCCGCTGTCGAAATAGCCACGCAGATACCATTCACCGTCCCAGGCGTTATCGTGCAGATTCTGTTTGAGCGTCGCTGCCTGCTGGTGGCACAGCTCAGCAATGTCAGTGCGGTCTAGCCGTTCGGCCAGCGCCGCAAAGCGCTGAAGCACGTTGTAGAGGAAGAAGCCGAGCCAGACACTTTCCCCCTGGCCTTTGATGCCGACGTTGTTCATGCCGTCATTCCAGTCCCCGGCGCCCATCAGCGGCAGGCCGTTTTTGCCGAAGTTCAGGCCATGCCGGATGGCGCGCACGCCGTGTTCGAACAGCGTTTCATTCAGCCCGCTGGGCGTCGGCTGCTCGTAGAATGACTCCTCTTCCGGCGCCAGGAGCCGGGCTTCGATGTAGCCCACGGGCTGCTCTGCGATGCCGGTGTCACCGGTCACGTCGATGTAGTGACACATGGCCAGCGGCAGCCACAGGTAATCATCCGAGCAGCGGGTGCGCACGCCGTTACCGGATGGCGGGTGCCACCAGTGCTGGACGTCGCCTTCGGCAAATTGCCGTGAAGCACAGAGCAGGATCTGCTCGCGCATACGCTCCGGTGCAGCGTGGGTCAGTGACAGGGTGTCCTGCAACTGGTCGCGGAATCCAAATGCGCCGCCGGACTGGTAATAACCACTGCGCGCCATAATGCGGCACGCCAGCGTCTGGTAAATCAGCCAGCCGTTGGCCAGTAGATTGACCGCCGGTTCCGGGGTGGTTATCTGGATTTTATCCAGCACCTGATGCCAGTGATGGTGAATATTATCCAGTTCGCTGCGCACCGTGCCTTCATTGAGGAACTGACCAATCAGCTGCTCGGCCTCCTGCGCGTTTTGTCCCAGCCCTAAGGCGAACACAAAGGTGCGCTGATCACCGTCGATGAGGGTGGTCGCCGACTGCACGGCGCCGCAAGGATCCAGCGCCGCGCCGGTTTTACCCGACAGCCGCTGTTGCAACATGCCGGCCGGAGAGGCCGCCGAACCGTTGCGCCCAATGAATTCGCGACGGTCGCCGCTGACTGAGCAGTGGACGCCGGTTACCGCGAAGAAGCCGGTGCGTTCGGAGCCGTTACTGCCGTAGTGATTAGTCGCCAGCACGCTGCAACCGCGGTCGGCAGGGCCGGGACGGGTCACAATGTGCATGGCAGATTTGGCGCGCAGATCGGCCATGATCCACTCGACATAGCCGGTGGCTGACAGCTTGCGCGGCCGCCCTGAGTTGTTGCTCAGAGTGAGGATAAACAGTTTGACCGGCGCATGTTCGGCGACCAGCACCGTCAGCTCGCTGTCGATACCGCTCTGGCGGTGCTCGAAAATGCTGTAGCCGAAGCCGTGGCGCGTAAGGTAATCCCCGTTGCCACGCACCGGCAGCGGGGCCGGCGACCAGACTTCGCCGCTCTCTTCATCACGCAGGTAGAAGGCTTCGCCGGAGCTGTCACTGACCGGGTCGTTCTCCCACGGCGTCAGGCGGTATTCATGGGCATTCTCAAACCAGGTGTAAGCCTGGCCGCTCTCGGAAACCACCGTGCCGAAACTGGCATTGGCGATGACGTTGGACCAGGGCGCAGGCGTGTTTTTACCCTCGCCGAGCAGGATCTGATACTCGCGCCCGTCCGGCGAGAAGCCGCCGAAGCCGTTAAAGAAGGCCAGTTGTTGGGTGTCGAACTCGCGCGGTGTATGACGGTTCTCCGGCAGGTTAGGCAGTGTAACCAGCGGCGGCTGCGCGTTGTGGGGGGTCTGCAATTTCTGGTTCACCTGATCAAGCAGGCCGCCGTGACGGTCATCAATCAGGATACTCGCCACGCTCATCAGCAGGGTGCGATCCTCTGAGGTCATATGCTCGGCTTTACGCACGAAGATGCCGCCCGGTTTGTCGATGAGGCTCGACTCTGCACCGGCCGCCACGCGGCTCATGATCTCGTTGTGTAACTCCTGCTGATAGCCGCCTTGATCGTTACTGAGGATCACCAGATCGACGCTCAACCCTTTCAGGCGCCAGTAGTTGTGGGCCTGAATCAGACAGGTGACCATCAGCATATTTTCATTACTGGTCACTGACAGCAGGACGATCGGCAGGTCGCCAGAGAGCGCATAGCCCCACAGGCCGGATTGTCCGCGCCGGTTGCGGGCGAGAGTTTGTGCATCAGCACGCAATTCGGCGCTAGGGAACAGCACCGCGCTCGCCAGCCGGTTGAACAGATTGGCATCATCCTCGTTGGCGTTAATCTGGCGCAGCATCACCTGGCTGTGAGACCAGGCCATCTCAAACACGCGGTCAGCGATGTTGTGGTCGCGGTATTTCTCCATCAGCGCCAGACTGAGGTGCCGTTCTTCGGTGATGCCGTAGACCATGTCGATGATCAGCGGAATACCCGGTTTTAACACCACGCGCTGGCGGATGGCAACGATAGGATCAAGTACCGGCCCGGCGCTGTTACCCAGCGGCCCGGCGGTACGCAGTGCCTGCGGATCGGCGGCGGTCTGGCCACGTCCGATAAAGGCGGCGCGGTCGGTTTCGAACGAGGTTTCGCGGTCGGTCGGGCCGTGGATCGCCATCATGTGGAACAACCACGGACAGGCCTCACTCTCCTCACGCGGACGGCGATGACAGAGGATCCCTTCGCGATCGGCCACCAGTTCGGTCTGCATAAACAGGTTGCTGAAGGCGGGATGTGTCAGGTCGTTGGCCGCCGGTGCCAGTACCACTTCGGCATAGGTGGTGATTTCAATGGTGCGCGGCTGGCGGCCCCGGTGGGTCAGCGTCATGCGGCGCAGTTCGACGTCATCCTCCGGCGACACCACGATTTTGGTATGGATCGTCAGGGTACCTTCGGTGCGTTTGAATTCGACTCCGGCGTCGGTAAACACCGCCTGATACAGGTTGGCTTTTTTGCCCACCGGTTGCCAGGCGTTGCTCCACATCTCGCCGGACTGCGGGTCGCTGATGTAGCAGAAGGTCCCGCGGTTATCGCGGGTGACATCTTCGCGCCAGCGGGTCAGCGCCAGATTGCGCCAGGTGCTGTAGCCGCCGCCGGCCTGCGTCAGCATCAGGTGGTATTGGGTGTTGGAGAGTAGCTGAACTTCCGGGATCGGGCTGTCCACGCTGTTGAACTGGCGGATATCAAAGTTGGTGGCCTTAAGCCCCCCTTCGACTGACTCAAACTGACGGCGCGGACTGTAGAGTTCCACCGCGTCTGGCACCCGTTCCTGCAACAGCAGGCGGGCAGACTGGAAGGATGGGTTGGCGGCGAAGCGGTCAACCATCGGCGCATCGAGCAGCAGATGAGAGAGCGCGAGGAAACTCATGCCCTGATGGTGCGCCATGTAAGAGCGGACAATCACGTAGGTTTGCCCACGGTTGAGCCTCGACGGCGAGTGATCCAGTGCCTCGTAGAAGCCGTACTCGCCGCGTGCGCCCATGCTTTCGAGCTCAATCAGGTTATCGCAGGCCTTTTGCGGCTCAACCACCAGCGCCATCAGCGTGGCGTAAGGGGCGATCACCATGTCCTCGCCCAGACCGCGCTTGAGGCCCAGGCCCGGCACGCCAAAGGCGTGATATTGATAGTTGTGGTTCGGGTCAAACGACGCGTAGGCGGATTCAGAAATCCCCCACGGCACGCCGTGCTCGTTACCCCATTCAATTTGCCTGTTAACCGCCGCTTTGCACATCTGCACCAGCAGGGTGTCGGGATAGCCCGGCATCACCAGTTGCGGCATCAGGTATTCAAACATCGAGCCGCTCCATGACATCAGCGACGGTTGTTTGTCGATCACCGTAAACAGACGGCCCAGTGCGAACCAGCTTTTTTGTGGCAGCTGATTGGTGGCGATAGTGAAGTAGTTAGTGAGGCGGATCTCGGAGGGCAGCAGGTCATAACTGCCGCTGTCGAGCTTGCCGATGTCGCAGTTGTAGCCGACGCTCAGCAGGCTGGTGGTGCTGTTGTAGAGGAATTTGAAGTCCATGCGGGCGTGTTCGGCCAGCCGTTGTTCCAGCTCGCTTATCAGCACCAGCCGTTTGCGCGCCAGCGTCACCGTCAGGGCGATTTTGGCGCGGTTCAGCCCCGGCACTTTGCCTTCCAGCCGTGAGAGCCATACCAGAGAGGGCAGCACTTTTCCGGCCGGCTCCTGCTGCATCCAGCCAAACAGCAGCGCCCACTCCTGACAGAACTCGCTCAGTTGCAGTTGTAGCGCACTCAGCCAGCGATGCTCGCCCGTGGACTCATGCAGCAGCGTTGAGGTCAGCGTCAGCATGGCGTTCAGTTCACCAAACACCAGATGCACCGGCAGTGAACCGGCTTTCACCCAGTGCTGGCGCAGCGGTTTGAGGGTTTCGCGTCTGGCGGTGCCTGCGCCGCTTTCGACCAGATACAAGGTGTCTTCCAGACCGGCCAGTACGGTGGCGATATTCATCGCGGGCTGGTCGCGCATACCGGCAAAACCGGTGCTCAGCGTGAGCAGATGCCCGGCCAGATTGCCGCTGTCGACGCTGGAGATATAGCGCGGGTTGAGCGGCGTCAGCGAACGGGTGTCGTACCAGTTATAGAGATGACCCCGGAAGTGCTCGAGTTTGTCGAGGGTATCGAGCGTCTGCGTGGTGCGCAGCAGCAGCTCACCCTGCGTAATGTAACCGAAGTCCAGCGCGGTCATATTTGCCAGTAGCGACAGGCCGATGTTGGTCGGCGAGGTGCGGTGAGCAATCACCGGTTCGGGCACTTCCTGATAGTTATCCGGCGGCAACCAGTTCTCCTGCTGGTTAACGAAGGTGGCGAAGAACGACCAGGTTTCGCGACCGGTCTGGCGCAGGAAGCGGCGCTGTCTGACGTTGATATTGGTTTTCGGGCGCACCGGCGTTTTGCTCAGCCAGCTCAGCAGGCGCGGAGCCAGAAACCAAATGGCCCCCAGCGGCACGGCAACGGTCATCAGCAGCGGGTTGAAGTGCATGGTGAGTAAAATCAGCACCACGCCTGCCACCGGGTTTATCCACATGGCGCGGTAGAAGTTCTCCGGTGCCAGCGAAAAGCGCGATTTGCTGGCATCAAAACTGGTCCACTCCTGTAAATGTTTATGGCTGACCACCAGCCGCCATAGCGTCACCAGAATTGCTTTGAGTGTATAGCCGCTTTCATGCGGCAGCGTGGCCAGATACAGAACAATGTGCGACAGGCGGCTAAGCGTACCGGCGATCACACAGCGGATATGCTGAAGCAGCGGACGGCGCGGCCCTTTATTGAGCAAGTCCAGCACCAGCGCGATGGCGGTAGGAAGCAGGATCAGCGTGGCGATAAACGCCAGCCAGTATCCGGGGTTGGGCACCAGCGACAGGGCGGCGAAAATCATCACAAGCAGGCTGGGCGCGACCAGACTGCGGCGCAGGTTATCCAGCAGTTTCCAGCGCGATAGCGTACTGAGCGGGTTGGCAGCGCGGGTGCCGTCGGTCTGACGCACCCGCAGACGCAGCCAGTTAAATAACTGCCAGTCGCCACGGATCCAGCGCGAACGGCGCGATACATCCACCAGATAGTTGGCCGGATACTGCTCGTAAAGAACGACATCGCTGAGCATACCCGAACGGGCGTAGCAGCCCTCCAGCAGGTCATGGCTGAGCACCAGATTTTCCGGACAGGAGTTATCGGTGGCCTGCATAAACATATCGACGTCGTAAATGCCTTTGCCGACATACGAACCTTCACCAAACAAATCCTGATAAATGTCAGAGGCCATGGATGAATAAGGATCGTTACCCGGAATACTGCTGCTCATCGCAGCATAGCGGCCCTGTCCATAGCGCGGGATCTCCTCGGCCAGACGCGGTTGTAAAATGGCGTAACCTTCCACTACGCGGCGCAGTTGCGGGTCGTAAATCGGATGGTTAAGCGGATGGGCCATTGCGGAGATTAACTGATGCGCGGTCGCGCGCGGCAGCACGGTATCACTATCAAGAGTGATGACATATTTTACCGCGCTGAGCTGTTCCTGGGTGGCGCCCACTACAGTGGTGAACTGTTGCGCTTCACCGCGCAGCCAGCGGTTCAGTGCGCCAAGTTTGCCGCGTTTACGCTCATAACCCATCCACACGCCCTGTACGGCATTGAGCTGATTTTCCCGGTGCAGCAAGGTAAACAGGCGTCCGCCGCCGTCCGGATATTTGCGGTTGAGCTGGCTGATTTGCACACTGGCATACTCCAGCAGCAGGTCATCGGCCGGGCGAAACTGGGTGCTGCTATCGTGGAAATCGGCCACCAGGGCGAAGTAAAGATTCGCGCGAGCGTTACCGAGATAACACACTTCAAGGCCGTTGAGCAGAGCATCAATACCTTTTCGGCTGCCGAGCAGGCAAGGGACCGCCACCAGCGTGCTGAACTCCTGCGGGATCTCTTCGGAGAAATCCAGCCGTGGCAGCGGGTGCGGCGTACGGGTGCGGGTGGTGACTTCGCTCAGCAGGTTCATGATGAACTGGCTGCATACGATGACCACCGGAATGGCCAGCAGCCACAGTATCCAGTTCATGCCATGGGTGTGCGTGCGAAACAGCAGGTCGGCGGTCATGGCAGTGATGAGCAGGCTCAGGCTGCCCAGCCAGGAGAGCAGCGGTGTTTTGTTCAGCTGATAGCGAAAACGGCTGAGCGGTGAGAAATGCACCTTGAGATGTTTTTCCAGCGCTTCGCGGCCATTATTCACCAGAAAATAGCCGACATGCTGCATCCGGCTACCCGGCGGCGCGTGTTCGGTCAAGGCGATCACTTGACGGGCGACGCCCGCTTCGTCATACGGGCAGTGACGCGCCAGCATTTCAATGACGTGGCGGTAGTGATCGCGAGTGTCAAAGTGCATGGTCGGGTAAACCCCTGACGGATCCTGATGCAGGATCTTTTCGACCAGGCTCATGCTTTCGGCGAAGTCCGCCCAGTTCATTTCATTGAGCTGACGCAGGCCGGTGATGCTGTTGCTGACCGACAGCTGACTGACCGCCAGATGCTGGTTAAATCGGGCGATAAGTTCCGCCGTGGTCAGGCCCGCTTCCGCCAGACGCTGTTCAATCCAGGTCAGCGGCAGGGCCAGCATGGAGCCATGGCCTTGCAGGCGACGCACCAGTTCGGCCACAAAGGCGCTGGTTCGCGGCGGGTTAGATCGCGCCATATCAGCGATGACGATAATCAGCCGGGCCGGATCGTTCTCGGCCGAGTCCTGCATTTTATTCACCCAACGGTCCGCCAGATTGCGCTCCTGCTGGGCTTTGGCGACGTCAATACTCACGCGGCGCAGGTTTTCGATCAGTGCCAGACGCAGCATACCGGGCAGCGCCCACAGTTCGCCGAGTTTGAGCGGCGTAACTTTCTGGTAGGCGGCGATAAAGCGCGTCAGGGTGGCTGGGTCCCAGTGGCCGTCGCTGTGGGCGATGGCTTCGGTGGCGATATCATAAATACGCGGGCAGTTGTGCGGTGCGGCCAGCGCAGGCAGGCCTTTACCGAAGTTTTTCGGCAGCAGCTGACGCACCAGACGGATCTGCTCTTCAATCAGATAAAAGTTGTCGAGCAGCCACTCTCCGGCGGGGGCGATGCTGTTCTTCTCGCCAGTGCTGAGAATATGGCAGTTACGGGTCAGCAGCGCTTCATTCGCGGCCAGCCGTTTTAACAGGTAGTAAGGTGCTTTTTTACTGGAAAGCTTATGGGATTGCGCCAGCTTTTCACCATAACGTTCCATCTGGTCGGCAGAGAAAAGTTCTGCTGCAATGGGCGTGTTTTCCTGACTATCCCTGGTGGTGCGCGGCATTGCGCCCGGTGACACGGGGAGCTCTCTTCGATTCTTTAACCAGACACTGAAAGGGTTTTTCACGCGAACATTCCTTATGCGTACGCAAAAGGACAGATATCGGTATGGCTGAATGTGTACGTACGCTGAGTGAGTGAAGAACAAGCGGGGAAGCTTCACGGATGGACGGCACGGCGATAACCGGTTGGATTAAGCGTAGCAGTGAATGCCCGAAGGTGCGGGGTTATATCTCAGAGTTGCGAAGGGAGACAGGCTTGGTTTTGGGCACTTTGAACGCGCGGCGGGGGTCACCTGCGACAAATTCCAGGGTCGGGGAGTAGTAGTAGGGCAGCCAACCGCCGTAACTGTTTTCCCACTCCCAGTGAACAGGGCAGGGCCACAGAATGTCTTCAAACATGATGAAGTAGGTCCATCGTCCATGCGGACGGCGTGGTTTGGCAGTACTCATAGATTTAATGATGATGTGAATTCCGCTGAGGCGCAGGGCATATTTTGACCTGCATGGCCTCAGTATTCAAGCAGCAAGCGCATCGCCGGGGATTTAACCGGCTAATGGCTGTTGTAGATCATGCCCGAGGTCGAGTTTCGCCCTCTTCGGACGCATCCTACAGCGAGTTAGGACATCGCTGCCTGTTCATCGGGAAAGAATCCCTGCAAACTCCTCTCCTGACATGCCGTAGGGCTGTTTTTATGTCGCGGGGATTACCCTGGCCTCACTTTTTTTCGTACTATGCTTTAAGCAATTGAATCTGGCTTTAAGCCAATAAAAATATTGAGGATCACATGTACAAAGCATTGGTAGTAGATGACCATCCGGTGGTCAGACTGGCGGTAGGAATGCTGTTACAGCGTGGTGATATTGAGGTGGTGGGGGAAACCGGTAATGGCCTGGAAGCCGTTCAGTTGGCGAAAACCCTACAGCCCGATATCGTGATCCTTGATATTTCCATTCCTAAACTCGACGGTCTGGAAGTGATAGGCCGTTTGCGCCTGCTTGATGTGCCGATGAAAGTGCTGGTGCTGACATCGCAATCTGCCGCGACCTTTTCGGCACGTAGTCGTCAGGCCGGCGCGGCGGGGTTTATCGCTAAAACCGAAGAACTGGGTGACTTACTCGACGCCATTAAAGCCATTCGTGCGGGTTACAGCTATTTCCCTCATGACACTCTATCTTCCGCTCACTCAGGCTACTCTGTTCAACGGCAGCCGCTGGATGAGGCCTCTCAGTTGGCTTCGCTGTCGGATCGCGAAATGATGGTACTGATCTATCTGGCCCGTGGCTGGACCAATATGCAAATTGCCGATGAACTGATGCTGAGCAATAAAACCATCAGCACTTACAAAACCCGCCTGTTGAACAAACTGCAAGCCACGACGCTGATTGATTTGATCGAACTTGCTAAACGCCACGCTCTGGTGGAATAGCAGATGCCCCGTTTTACGTCCCTCCTGAGCAAAAGTCTGAATTTGGGCGTGATGCTGGTGTTTGCACTGGTACTGCTGCTGGTATTTGATGAAACACCCGCTCCGGCAGCCGAAAGTGCGCAGCCGCTGCAACTGCTCAGCCGTTCACCGCAGCATCCTAATCTTCCAGCATCGTTACTGACGCCGGAAGAAGATGCGTGGCTGGGACACAAGAAACGTCTGACCCTCGGAATTTCAAATCCGCAATATCCGCCGTTTGATATCATCAATAACCGGGGGGAATTTGAAGGGATCACCGCCGATTACGTCGGTCTCATTGAAGAGATGCTGCACGTCAAGGTGGAGGTGAAAATCTTTACCAGCCGCCGCTCAGCGCTGAAAGCCTTACAGAATAATGAGATAGACCTGCTTGGCAGCGCCACGCAGTTTGACCAGCATGGCGCTGACATTTTACTGTCCGAACCCTACGCCAGTGAGCAGTCGGTGCTGGTGACGCAGGCTAATGAAAAACGTGCCATGGGCCACTATTTGGCGGGCCGTACATTAACGATGGCTGAAGGCTTTCTGCCCGCCGACTGGGTCAGGGCACAGTATCCGCAGGCAAAACTGAGAATTTATCCTACCTACCAGGAAGCGGTGGGGGCGGTGGCTTTTGGTAAAGCCGACGTCTATCTCGGCGATCTTTATCCCATCAGCAAAAACTTCCTCAACAATATGCGGGTGTTGAAATTTGCCGATTTCCCGCCAAAAACTTTCTCCTTTGCCACCGCCAAAGGGGATCAGTTCCTGTTAGATATCATTAATAAAACGCTGGCAGCAGTCAGTACCGAGGAGCAGTTAAGTATTTTGCAACGCTGGCATATCGGGCGCAGTTCGATGCTACTCAGCCAGGACGTTTTCCAGCTCAGCGATGCCGAGAAAGCCTGGATTGCGCGCCACCCGATGGTGCGCGTGGCGGTGGTTAACGGTTATGCACCAATGACCTTCGTGGATGATGACGGTAACTACCGCGGTATCACCATCGACGTGCTGTCGCAAATCCGCCTGCGTACCGGCCTGAATTTTGAGATCCGTGAGGCCAGCAGCGTCGCTCACCTCAAACAGATGGTCAGCCACGGCGAAGCTGACATGATTGGTGCGCTGACGCCGAGTACGGACCGCAAACAGAAACTGCTGTTTACCCGCCCTTATATGACCAACGCCTTCGTGATGGTGGTACGCCAGCTCAACAACAATACGAGCGGCCCGTCAAACCTCCAGGAGATGCAGGGTAAGCGGCTGGCGGTGATTGAAGGGACGGGGATGATTGAAAAGATCCGCGAGCAGTATCCGCAAATTCAGCTGGTGATAGCCGAGAACGCGACTGAAGTGCTGGCAATGCTGCAAAAAGGGCAGGCCGATGCAGCGCTTAATACGCTGGTTAACTCCGAATACCAGATTGCACGCTATTACCGCAACAGCTTGCGGATTATGTCAACCGTCGGGACTGACCCAGCATACCTTTCGTTTGCGGTGCCAGACACCGACCCCGAGCTGCTGTCCATTCTCGACAAGGTGATGCTAAGCATTCCGCCGGATGAACTGGACGTCATCGGCAACCTATGGCGGCCAAACAACATGGTGGCGGGCGACAATTTCTGGCGCGAAAACCGTACCACGATTTACACGGCTATCGCCTTTGCGATGGCGCTGCTGCTGGTGTCGATATTCTGGGCTACGTGGCTGCGGCGGCAGGTTACGCTCAAAGAGCGGGCGCAGACGGCGCTGAAGGAGCAGCTGGAGCTGCGCAAAAAATTGCTGGAAGAGTTAAATCTGGCCAAAGAGCAGGCCGAAGACGCCAACCGGGCGAAAACCAGTTTCCTCTCGACCATGAGCCATGAGATCCGCACACCGCTCAATGCCGTGATCGGCATGTTAGAAATGTCGATCAAAGCGGCAGAACATGGGGGTGTGGATCAGCAGGCGCTGGAGGTGGCGTTTGGTTCTGCCAACGGTCTGGTGGAGCTGGTAGGGGATATCCTCGACATTGCGCGCATTGAGTCCGGCAAGCTGGAACTGAATCTGGAGCCGGCCAACGTGCGGGCCATTACTGAGTCGGTGATCCGCGTGTTCAACGGTCTGGCAGTGCAAAAAAGTCTGGCCCTTACGCTGACGCTGAGCGATGACTGTGATGCCGAAGTGAAGATCGACCCGCTGCGCTACAAGCAGATCCTCTCTAACCTGATTGGTAATGCTATTAAGTTTACGCATACCGGCATCGTCGCCGTCAGCGTCTCACTGCGTAATGTGGGCGACGGGGCACGGCGTGAAATTGTCGCCGAAGTGCGCGACTCGGGTATCGGTATTGCGGCCGATGACTTACAAAAGTTATTTGCGCCATTCACCCAGGTGGGCGATTACGGTCAGCAGGTGCGGCAGGGAACCGGACTTGGGCTGGTCATCAGCAAAACCCTCTGCGAAAAAATGGGCGGTTCCATTCATATTGACAGCCAGCCGGGGCTCGGAACACGTGTCGAGGCTCGGGTACAGGTTGAGTGGCTGCGCAGTCAGGCCGATGAGCCGGCGGCGAATGCCTCGCCGGTTCAGGCTCTGCCTGTCAGCTCGTCACCGCTGCGTATTCTGGTCATCGACGACTACCGTGCTAACCGCCTGTTGCTGATTAAGCAACTGGAGTACCTCGGGCATCAGGTCAGCGAAGCGGAAGACGGCACTGAGGGGCTGGATATCTGGCAGCAGGAGCCACGTTTTGACGTGGTGATCACCGACTGCAATATGCCCAATATGAACGGCTATCAGTTGGCCCGTGCGGTGCGTGACGCCGAGCAGCAGGCCAATGCAGTCCCTTGCATGATCCTCGGGTTTACTGCTAATGCGCAGGCCGAAGAGACGGCCCGCTGTCTGGCGGCGGGTATGGACGGCTGCCTGTTTAAACCGAGTACGCTGCGTGATCTGGCTGACTGGTTGCAGACGGTGGCACCGCAGGCTACGCAGGCACCACCGGTACCAGCCAGAACGCCGAAGGCTTTTATGCAGTCAATGGCCGCACTCACCGGCGGCGATAACCGGCTGGCCAGGCAACTGGCGCAGGAGCTGCAGCGCAGTAATGATGAGGACAGCCAGTTATTAGGTCAGGCGTTGCAGGCTCAGGATGCGGACACGCTGGCGGAGCTGGCGCATAAAATAACCGGTGGCGCGCGCATTGTCGGCATGGGTGAGCTGGTGGCGGCATGCGAAATGTTGGAATCCCTTTGCCGCGCAGTGCCGGTTGACTGTCAGCAGGTACAGCTGGCGGGCGCGGACCTTATGCGGCAGCTCGAGGCGTTCGGGCAGTTACTGACAGAGACGCTGGAAAGGCTGGAATAAACCTTCATCCTCAATTCCCTTCCGCAGGCATATTGATGCTTTTATTACAGGTGCCGTAAGGCACCTTTTTACCTATTTTCTGATGGGGTTGTAGGAAAATACTTATTCTCTCTTTTAAAGCACAGTTTAGCAGGTTAAATCCCCAGAGATGACGTAGGGTTATATCATATCCCGCGATGAGGTGTGACAATGAAAAAAAACAAAAAGATAGTGGTTATTGATAAGGAGGCTCACTCCCTGTCAAAAATATACTTTATTGCCGATGTGAGAAAATATCAGGTAATAACTTTGAGTGACTTTAATCAGGCTGGTGCAGTATTAAAGGAAGAGTTGCCGGATATTCTTGTTATAAATTGTGACTTATATAAAGGCGACGTTTCAGGTTTCATTTCTATGGTGAAGCGGATCTCCAGCCATATCCGCGTTATCGGCTGCTCATGGCGTACATCGGCCGTCTTTAAGCGTAAGGGCTCGCCTTTTACCTTAGACGCCTTTATTAAATTACCGATGGATGTGCGGAAGTTTTCTCTGGCGATGGAAGCCATCGAATATGACTACGCCATGTTTCCGCTGGAGATGTTCAGTCATCCTTGAAATAACGTCTTAAACAATGGAATGCAAAGAGGCAACGATGAGTAAAAAGGTATTGCTGGTTGACGATCACCCGCTGATTTGTTTCGGGGTTAAAACCTTTCTTACTGAACAGGGGTATCAGGTTATTGCTGAGGCCAGTGATGGCATTGAAGCATTGTTATTAGCGGACAGGTTTCATCCTGACGTGGTTATTCTGGATATTGGCATTCCAAAGCTCAACGGCATTCAGGTGATATATCATCTGATGGCGGCGGACTATCCGGTGGATATTATTGTTTTCAGCTCGCAAGAGCTGAATCATTATGTTCATGCCTGTATGCAGGCCGGTGCGGCCGGTTACGTACGTAAAAATGCCACGCTGAACACCTTACTGCATGCTATTGAATCGGCGTCTGTGGGGCACGCTCTCTTTCCCCACTCGGCACTTCACGGCGCGGATGGGGCCAGCCTTCACCCCGGAACGCTTTCGGCAAAAATTTCGCCGTGTGAGCGCAAAGTGATGAGCCTGTTATTGCAGGGGAAATCGAATAATGACATCAGCCAGTTGCTCAACCGCAGCCCAAAAACGACCAGTGCACAGAAGAAAAGCCTGCTGAGAAAACTGAATGTCTCGAGCTTTGCCGAACTGATCTCTTTAACAGCGTTTGAAAGCCTGAGGGAGTAAGCCGCCGGGGAAACTGCTATCTTTACCAGACACATTTCAACGGCCAGTCGGATAAAGGAGGCGGCACCATGCAGGGCATACCGGAGCGTTTCCCTTTCGACAAAGATTGTGCGCAGTTTAAAACCCTGCCGCAGTTGCCCGGCGTAGAGCTTTACCACGCGCATATCGACCAGTATGCCTTTGAGCCGCATTCACACGACGCTTTCGGCATCGGGACGATTGACCATGGCGCTGAGCGGTTTCGCTACCGTGGCAGCCAGCATCTGGCGTCAACCGGTTCGCTGGTGATGATGAACCCGGATGAGATCCACACCGGCCAGTCGGAGAGCGAAGGTGGCTGGTTCTACCGCATGATTTATATCGAACCGCAGGTGTTTGAGACGCTCACCGGTGAAAGCGGGCGGTGGTTTACCGAGGTCGTTAAACAGGATCCGCGGGCTGCCCGTCAGCTTTCACAGCTGCTGGGCGCACTCTGGCAGAGTGAGGATCCACTTGCCCTCGACAGCCTGATGCTTTCGCTGACCAGCCTGCTTCGTCCTCATTCCAGAGTTGCGCGCAAAGCCGCTGACGAACCGGCCCACCGGTTCGATATAGTGAAAAACTATCTGCGGGATAACTACACCCGTAGCATCCAGCTCGACGAGCTGGCGGCGCTGGTCTCTCTCAGCCCTTACCATTTTCTGCGCACGTTTAAATCCCAGTTGCACGTCACCCCGCATCAGATGCTGATGGCCATTCGTCTGAACGAAGCCAAGCGAATGCTCAGTCAGGGTATGCCTGCGGCACAGGTAGCTTTCAGCGCCGGGCTGACAGATCAGGCACATCTGACCCGCGCGTTTTCGCACCGTTATGGCGTCACGCCGGTGCGCTATCAAAAGCAGGTCTGTCCGGCCAGATAACCCTTCGGCTTCATTTCGTTTCATCCTCCAAACAGCAATTTCCTACAATACAGCCCGCGTCCGTCACTTTACGCTGCGCTGCATATAAAAGTTTCTCAGAGGTTAATGATGTTAAAAGGTGTGCTGTTTGCTCTGGCGTCCGGCCTGATGTGGGGGCTGATTTTTGTCGGTCCGATGATCGTCCCGGATTATCCCCCTTCGCTGCAATCCACCGCCCGCTATGTCGCGTTTGGTGCAATTGCACTGGTGATTGCGTGGTTTAAGCGGGATGCGCTGAGGGCGTTAAGCCGTACGGATTGGGTCGAAGCACTCAAGCAGACAGTGATCGGAAATTTGCTCTACTACCTGTGTCTTGCCAGCGCCATTCAGCGTACCGGCGCACCGGTGTCTACCATGATCATCGGTACGCTGCCGGTGGTGATCTCCGTGGCGGCCAATCTATTCTATGGGCAGGATGATGGACGCCTGCCGTGGAAAAAACTCACGCCGGCGTTGCTGGTGATTGCGCTGGGTCTGGTGCTGGTGAACGTGGCGGAGTTGCAGGGCAATAGTGAGCCGTTTGATGCGTGGCGCTATGGAACGGGGATCGCCCTTGCGGTCGTCGCACTGGCGTGCTGGACCTGGTTTCCGCTGCGCAATGCCCGCTGGTTACGGCAGAATCCGGATAAATCACCGGTCACCTGGTCAACGGCGCAGGGCGTGGTGACGCTGCCTTTAGCCCTGATCGGCTATGCGCTCGCTTGCCTGTATTTGTCATTGTCACACAGCGAATTTGCCCTGCCGCTTGGCCCGCGGCCCTGGGTGTTTCTTGGTCTGATGGTGGCGATTGGCGTGTTCTGTTCGTGGATTGGTGCGCTCTGCTGGAACGAAGCCAGCCAGCGTCTGCCAACGGTGCTGCTGGGGCCTTTGATCGTTTTTGAAATTATTACCGGTCTGGCTTATGCCTTTTTGCTGCGTCAGGCGTGGCCGCCTCTGATGACCGTTGGCGGCATTGTCTGTCTGATTGTCGGGGTGATCGTGGCGATGCGTATTAAGCCGCAGAAAGCCCCTGTCAGTAATAGTTAACGGTGAACACGGCCTTGCTGTTGGCCGGGCCTGCGGTGATTGTATCTTCCGTCTGAATATATCTGGCCTGGAACGGGATCGTGATATTGCTGACGCTGCTGTTGAGCTGCGGGAAGCTCATGTTTCCGGCAAAGTTAAACAGTGTCGGGCTGGTAGCCGTTCCTTGTGCAATCTGAATACCCACGCCGGTCGCCACATTCGGGTCGTTGTCCAGCTTCATAATGCCGTTGGCGCTGTCGATAATGCCGTAAGTCGGCACCATGCTCAGCGCCACCGAGTTACTCACCAGCGTACCTGCCGTGATATTGCCGTTGGTGTCATAGATTGGCGGGCTGCTGGCGTTGCTGTAGGCGCCCTGAAATGGCGGGCAGTTCAGCAGTTGGATCGGCACAGAGACCCAGGGCGTGGCGCTTCCCTTGCCAGTGAAATATTTACTGACCTCATATTTGCCCATCGGCACCAGCACGTCGGGTGTTTGGCAACTGTTGACGATCACCGAAATCGCCCCGCTGAAGTTGACCCGAAAAGGTGTATCGGGAAGGCCCGGAACCGGCGCGGAGGGTTGGGTGTTCAGCAGCACCGTGGGCAGCTGTGCACCGGTGATCCCCCCGGCACTGATGGGACCGGTTTTCACAAAATGGACGATCAGCGAATTACCATAATAAAAGCCATACAGTAAGTTAATAGGGACAATGGCGGTCCACTTGAGGAAAGGGGTGGTCGATATTGCGGTGCCCACGCCATTGCCGTCATTGTTGGTAATGGCGACACCAATACCTGGCACGGAGGTTTGGTAGAGCGCACCGGCATAGACGCCGCTCCAGCCTGGCACCAGCGCTGGGGCGTTGGTCAGGGTAAGGTACTGATCGATATTAAATGTTGGACCGCCATCGGTGGTGCAGTCAAGCCAGGGGCGGTTGCTGAAATTGACTCTCTGGCGGTGGATAACCGTGCCGTTTGACACATCGGCTCCCACTGAGATATTGCTGGTCAGTAAGGGTATGGTTGGCGACATCGGCCCCAGACCTGGCCGGTAGGTACAGGTATTGGCCAGTGCGGGCAGCGAAAGTAGCCCGCTCAGTACGCTAAGCAAAAGTAAGACGGTCTTGTTGGTGCTCATGTTCTTTCCTTACCCGGTAACTCGCTGTTGAGACGCTTGCTCAGACGCGATGCGTTGCGGTGGTTGGGGAGTCTGTTCTGCTGAGCAGGACGACGTGAATTGCTGTATCGAAGATGTTTTCTGGTTTTTTGCCTGCGGCATCAGGTGATAACGCACGCTGCACTGCGCACCGGCGCTGTCGGCCCATTTCACCCGCAGTTCCCCTTTCTGTTCGGCGACGCGGGCATAGACTTGTCCGGCCTGCCCGACGGAACCCACGCGGTTCCCTTTGCTGTCCAGCACGTCTGCGCCAAACGGCACCGGTTGCCCGTCGAACGTGGCGTTGATCAGTACCGGCATGCCCTGATGACTGGCGTAGGTCACTTTCACGACCGCACCGGAGTAAGGAGCGACGCGCTGCGTGGTGTTATCCAGCTCGACATCGGCGCGGGTACCTTTCGGGTCGATGCTGATTTCATTGATCTGATACGGGTTGAGGTACGGCACCGCCGCGTAGCCGAAGGCGTCAATCACCACGCCCGGATAGCTGGAAACGTGTGCGCCGCTGGCGCCTTTGGCCTCAACCAGCGCAAAAGTTTCTGCCTCATAAGGCGTCGCGGTGATGCCGCCGCTGTGGGCGATCAGCGTTCCGCTGGCGCCGGCGGAAACGCTGTGATAATTCCTGCCGCTGCTGTAACCGGCATTCAGCGCGCTGTAATGCGAGCGGTACTGGCCGTTCAATGCGCCACTGCTGCCACCGGTATTGCTGTGGGTACCTGAGGCGCTGTAGCTGTACTGGCTTTCACTGCCCGCGGTACCGGAAACCGTGGCCTGCTGGCCGTTATGCCCTTGACTGTCGCGGTTGAAATCCACCCGCATCTGCGGCGTATAAGTTTTGTCAGCACGCCCCAGCGGGAAGCTGAAGGTCAGCACGTAGTTGGTCTGATTCTGGCCGGTGCCGGACTGTGAACGTCCGGCGCTGATGCCCCAGCTCAGGCTGCGGAAGCGGTTGTTGTAGCCCATCTGATACTGCTTATCGCTGCCGTTTTTATTCCAGTAATTCTGCAATGAGCTGCTGATATAGAACTGCCCCCAATCGGCCGGTAAGCCCTGAGCTGCGGTAACGGTCAGGCGGTTTTTGGCGCGCGAAATGGTGTCGCTGCTCATGCCGCTCTTAAGGGCATCCCGCGTTTGCATCGCGGTGAGGAAATCCATAAAGCCGTTGGTGGAGAAACGGTAGGCCGCCAGCGAAATATTGCTGCTGGTTTCTGTCACCGCTTTGCTGTAGCTCACCCGGTAGCTCTGTCCTGAACTGCTGCGGCCCTGATCGTCAAGCTGCACGCGGGCCTGGGTGATATCTGCCGCCAGCGCGCCCACCGGCGTGCCCAATGCGCTGCCAATTTCTGCTGCGTAGTAATTCTGGCTGAGCTGTAAACCGCCATAGGCGGTGATGGCATTGGTGATACCACGCTGGTAGGTGCCCTGATAAAGCTGCGGATTATCACGCAGCGATTCACTGCGCAGCGTGCCTGCCAGCAATGAATAGCGGTCACTGCCGGGACGCAGCAGTTGGGCGACGGAGGCATAAGGCACCAGAAAACGCTGCTCGCTGCCGTCCGCTTCGCGCACGGTGACCTCCAGATCGCCGCCGTAACCGGTGGGATAGAGATCGTTAATCAGGAATTCGCCGGGCGGCACGGTAGTTTCATAGATCACCTGATTGCTCTGGCGCACCGTAACGCGGGCGTTGGTCCGGGCGATACCGTGAATATCTGGCGCATAGCCGCGTTGTGATTCGGGCAGCATGCGTTCATCGCTGGCGAGCTGCACGCCGCTAAACGGCAGAGTGTCAAAGACCTGCCCCTGCGTGCTTGACTGCCCCAGCAACAAGCGTCCGCGCAGCGCGGGTACGTCGTGCTGCACGTAGCTGTTGAGGGTGTCATAACTTTTCTGGCCACCGTCGCTGGCGCTGTAGGACCCGTTATGGCGCACGTACCAGCTGCCGACGTTAAACCCGGCGTTGATGCCCGCGTAAAGGGAGTTGTACTGATACTGTCCCGCCTCGCTGCGCCAGGCATTCAGGTTATAGCCGAGCATTCCGGCGGTGATGCCGCTGTCCCACAGGGCCGGGCTGACCGTGCCTCTGGCGCTCTTTTGCATATAGAACTGCGGGATTATCAGGTCGAGACGACTTTCGTTGCTGTCGAAAAGCACCTGCGCGTTGGGGATCGTTTTTTGCAAATCGAGGCAGGTTGCGCCGGAAGAAAGCCCGGACAGCGCCTCTTTCGGCAGCGTTTCCTCATTAAAATTGATGTTCTTAACGACGTCGGTTGTCAGGCAGGGGTAAACACTTTTATCGCCGCGTGTGATGAATTCAACCTGCTGATTACTCTGAGGTTCATCGTTAACATAAATCGCGACATGGTAGGTGCCGGGCGTGGCCGAGGCACCGTTGGCAAAGCGGGTGAGATCTACCTGCCCGCTGTTTTGCAGATTCAGGAATGCAGGGTCAAACTCCAGATTTTGTGCAATCTCCTGCGGGGCCTGGCCGGGTGCAACGGCAGCGGCGAACGCGGGCAATGAGGCGGCGATCAACACGCTCAATGTGGAGAGCCTTCTCGCAAAAAGAGGTAATGCTGTTTTTATTTTTTGTTGTGATGACATTACAGCTTTCCTTTCCATTATCTGCATTTTCGGCTAAGGCAATGAAACGTTGGATTATTTCACCAGGGCATCGGCATTCACGATGGCACCGTAGTCATTGACGGCGCTGAAGGTAATTTTGCTGCCGGCGGGAATGGCAGACAGACCTGAGAGGCGGAAATCCAGCGAGGAGAACGGCGCAATCATCTGCCCTTCAGCCTGACCCTGTTTGCCTGCCACGCGGGTTTCAAGTTTCACCAGCGAGACAAAATAGGGCGTTGGGTTACTGGCTTTCACGCCGCCAGCGGTGCTCTGCCAGGTGAGGGTTTTCAGCCCGTCGTTGGGGTTACCTGCCAGCCCGGCAGGGCGGAAGAAGAGTTTGATGCGCGAACGGAAAGCCATTTGCAGCAGATTTTCGCTGGACTGCCCTTTGGCTTTGGCTGGGATCTCCAGCACGTTGAGCCAGAAGACCGACTCTTTATCGGCGGGGAGCGACGCACCGGTGTAATTAATGCGCAGTGTCTGGCCCTTGCCCTGTTCGACGCGGTTAATCGGCGGCGTCAGAATAAAAGGCACACTGATGTTTTCGGGTTTGGCGTTGACGTCGCCGCTGTCAATCCAGCTTTGTACTAATACCGGAGAAACACCGACGTTATTTAATTTAACGGTGACTTCTTTTTCCGTGGACGGATAAATAACCCGTGTGCCGGTAATAACAATACTGGCCCATGACGAAACGCTGGCCAGACACAATACGAGTGCGCCCAGAGAGTGAATCCAGGTAGAAGAAAGGTTTTTCATTGTTTTCTCAATGCGTCGTGAAATTAAAGGGGTAATAATTACCCCTTTAATAACCGGGAATTATTTATACTGAACGGAATACACTACGTTGGTGACAACAGTACCTGCCGTAGTTGCGCCGTTGGCGTAATATTCAACAGCGTAAGGCAGGGTAGTCGAGCCAGAAGAGATATCTTTATACGTGGTGTTAGTCACCTGATTGGTGTTACCTACCTGAATCACATCACGTGAAGTGCTTGAGCCATCGCGCAATTGCAGCTGCACGTTGGTTGCATCACCGGTCATGTTGTTCAGGCGACCGTTGACGGCATCAACGCTGGCACCGTCTTCGAAGAAGGCAGAAGCGGTGGTCAGGGTGCCGGCACAGTTGCTCAGCGCCATGTTGAAGTTGGTGCTGCCTGCAGTCTGGCCAGCCGTGGTCAGTTGGTTGGTACCGATGGTTGGCAGAGTCACAGTGGCATCGGCGGCCTGGCCGTCAACAATCACGTCACACGTGGTGGCAGTCAGTTCACCGTTAAAAGTGATGGTGCCGGTAGAGGCTGCGTTTGCTGCGTTAAAGGCAGAAATGGCCGCGATCACAGATGCTGCTAATATGATTTTTTTCACTCTGTTAGTTCCTGTTAAATAATATCTTGGGTGCGCGAGTTTAATACCCCTGATAGCAGGGGTATCAATAACGGCTATTAATGACGTCGGGGGAATATATTAAGGGAGGGTGAATTATGCGCAATAGATGAGGAGATGCTTAGGTTGCATCCCACCTGAGGTTAGGATGCGTCCTACAAATAGGTCTGGGTTTCTTCGCCGGTTATCCTAAATATTCAATAATAGATAATCCACCGTTGTAATCAGTGCTGTAAATAATGCCCTGAGCATCAACAAATACATCGCAGGATTGGATCACCTGCGGACGTCCGGGGCGTTTGTCCATCATGATCTCGGGCGCAGCAGGAACCAGCGCACCGGTCTCTTTGGGCTGATACGGGTTGCTGATGTCATAGGCACGGACACCGGCATTCTGGTAGGTGGCGAAAATCAGCGTGGAGCTGATAAAGCTGCCGGGGCGGTTTTCATGCAGGTTATGCGGGCCGAAATGTGCCCCTTTTTTGATGTAATCGGCATCGTCTGGCTGCGGAAAAGTGCTGATGCTGATCGGGTTGGCCGGTTCACGGATATCAAACAACCAGATAAATTTCTCGCCATCTTCCTGATTGTCCAGCACTGCTTCATCGAGTACCACCAGCAGGTCGCGGTCCGGCAGCGGCAGCGCGGTATGGGTGCCACCACCAAACGGCGGGCTCCAGTTGCGGTGCGAAATCAGGCTTGGTTGGCTGCGGTCGCTGACGTCCAGCAGGGTCAGGCCACCGTCGCGCCAGCTGGCATAGGCCGTATCACCGCTGATTATGGCGTGGTGCAGCGCATAGCGTTTGCCCTCCGGCCAGTGCGGTTTTTCTCCTTCTGCCGTGTTCATCCCCGGTAACCACCAGCGGCCAGCCACTTCAGGTTTGCGCGGATCGGCTAAATCGAGGGTCAGGAAGATGTAGTCACTGTAGCCGTCGAGCAGCGCCGAGACATATGCCCAGCGCCCGCCGACGTACCAGATACGGTGAATGCCGATGCCGTTAAGCGGCAGAAAGCTGATTTCACGCGGCTTGTCGGGGGTCGAAATATCGAAAATGCGCAGACCGGCACTCCAGCCGCGATCCTGTACGTCCTGAACAGTCTCGCTGACCGAACGGGTGTAATAGACTTTTTCATCGGCAAAGCGCGTGTCGGCAAACAGGTCGCGGGCATTGATCACCAACAGCAAATCGTCGTGCGCCTGTAAATGCACATTCCAGGTTCCCGGCGGGGCCGCCACGTAGCCTGCGGCACGCGGTTTTTTGGCATCGCGCACGTCCACAATGGAAAAACCCTGCGACACCATATGACCAATGTAGGCATAACCACGGTGAACCATCACCTGCACGCCATCGGGTCTGCCGCCCTGATCGCTGTGGCCAATAAGACGCATGTTATGACTGTGATCGGGAGTAGGAAGTATCGGGGAAGCCATAGAAGTCCTTAAAATAACGTTATTTTCTCAGTCTTCACGGCTTTCAGGTTGTTGGCAATGAACGAAATAACATAAGTTAACACCAAAGAGTATTAGCCATCCGGATGCCTGAACGGGACAGTAGGACCATTAAGCATTTTGATCACCACTTTCATTGATTCAAGCAGGGGAAATCATGAGCGATACCGATATCCGCGTTGTTACCGGTCCGGCCAACTACTTCTCATACCGTGGCGCTATCGCACGGCTGTCCGATTTCTACACCGACGAACTGCTGGCGGGGGCGCTATGGGTATATGGTCAGCGCGCGCTGGATGCGGCAAAGCCGTGGCTGCCGGAGTCGTTTGATGCACCGGGCGCGAAGCGGGTGCTGTTCAGCGCGCATTGCAGTGAAAGTGAAGTGGCGCGCATCGTGGCGCAGGCCGGTGATGACCGCCGCGTGGTGATTGGCGTGGGCGGCGGCGCGGTGCTGGATACGGCGAAAGTCGTCGCCAGAACGTTGGGTTTACCGCTGGTCGCGATCCCGACTATTGCCGCCACCTGCGCTGCCTGGACGCCGCTTTCCGTCTGGTATAACGACGCCGGACAGGCGCTGCGCTATGAAATTTTCAACGATGCCAACCATCTGGTGCTGGTGGAGCCGGAGATTATTCTGCGCGCGCCGCAGGAGTATTTGCTGGCGGGTATCGGCGATACGCTGGCGAAGTGGTATGAGGCGGTAGTGCTGAGCCCGCAGCCGGAGCAGTTGCCGCTGACCGTGCGCCTGGGGCTGAATACGGCGCTGGCTATCCGTGATGTACTGCTGAACCAGAGCGAGGCGGCCCTTGAGGCGCAGAATCAGCAGCAACTGAGCCAGGATTTCCTCGACGTGCTCGACGCGATTATTGCCGGTGGCGGATTGGTCGGCGGATTAGGCGATCGCTTTACGCGCATCGCTGCTGCCCATTCGGTGCACAACGGGCTGACCGCGTTAGCGCAGACTGACCGCTTTCTGCACGGTACTAAAGTGGCCTACGGCATTCTGGTACAGTCGGCGCTGCTTGGGCAAAACGATGTGGTGCGACAGCTGGTCGCGCTGTATAAAAAGCTGCATCTGCCCACTACGCTTGCCGCATTGGACGTAGATATTCATCAGCCGTCGCAGATTGATGCAGTGATCACCCGTACCCTGCAAAGCGGCGAATCGATTCACAACCTGCCTTTTGCCGTGGATGCACAAACACTGCGGGCGGCTTTTGAATCTTTAGAATAATGATGTGATTGCGCCTTGGGTCACAAAGGTGGGGAGGGGGGCGAAATACTATTGGGGGGCAATATTTCGTTCAACTTTATCAAGGAATGACAATGAACAAATGCCTGATTGCCCTCTCACTTTTTCTGTTTACGTTGACTGCCACCGCAGCGAATACGCCCTGTTCGGGCAGTAAAGGTGGTATTTCTCACTGTTCTGGTGAAAAATTCATTTGTAACGACGGCTCAATGAGTCAGTCGAAGAAGAATTGTCAGGCCTATTAACTTACCACCGTAACAGCAGGAATTATGCCTAAACGCCCGGGATGTCAGAGTGGAAAAATTGTCCTGATACTTGGGATAATCGCAATATTAACGGGGTGTGTGGCAGACAGTCATTTGTGGGGATTGATCCCCGGATCGACCGATGTATGTGCGCACGGTCGCGACAGTCTTAGCGGAAATTGCCGGGACTAGCAGAGGACAGTAATAAAAACGTCAGGCTCAGTGAAACACTGATCTGACGTTTTTTTATGCGCGGTTATCAGGCTTTGTTGCCCGGCAGCAGAGACTGCGCGCATTTGAACACGTCTTCGCGGAATTTTTTCGAGGCGTCATCGAGATCCGGCGTGCTGGCCACATCGGCTTTGCCTGCGTCAATGGTTTCGTTCACGGCTACCGTGAAAGCATTGTCGTGTTGGGCGTTAATCACGTTGCCGACGCTGCCAAACAGAATGCGCATGGCTGAAATTTGGACCAGCAGTTCGCGGTTTACACGTTCGAGTTGATCAATACGTTTGGCCTGAATATCGTCGCTCATGGTTATCTCCTTAAAGGTTATGGCGCACACCTTAACAAAATATCCCGCACAAAAAAAACCGCCTTGCGGCGGCCTGGTCTGAATGACGTTTTATCGCACCATTTTTTGCATCTGCCCGCTGAGCTTGATGAGCTCGGCGTTCAGCGGCAGCAGGTGCTGCTGGATTGCGTTGTATTTATCGAGCGTCGCCTGCTTATCAAACTGTAAGGTATTGCCTGAGATCGTCACTTTTTTACCCTGAGATTTAATGAAGTCCGCTTTGGCGACCACCAGCGTCAGAACCTTCGGCAATAGCGTAAAGGCCTGCTCAGCCACTTCGCTCGGCTGCACCACCACTTTCTCATATGCCTGGTCATAGACGGCTTTCAGGTCATCCGGCTGTTTCAGTGCCGCATGGCGGGTATCGGCCTGCTTACGCAGAACCACCAGTTTTTCACGCCAGTTCGCGCTGCTTTCGACCATTTTTTGCAGGTCATCGCGTTTTTCCAGCAGTTTAGGTACGGTGACGGTTTCGTTCAGCCCGGCAAAGACCGGGCCGAGAGAGGCATTCATTTCGGTGTTCATCTGCTTATGGAAATCAGTGATCAGCGCGTAGTCATCGCTGTAAGGGCCAAACTGGTCGCGCTCTTCTTTCGTCAGCTGTGGCACCGACACGGTTTGTTTAGCCAGAATGCGCGTTTGCAGGAAATCGATGAAGGCTTTACGCTGCGCCGGTTCTTTATCCCCGCAGCCGCTGATAGCCAGAATCAGCGTTGCCAGCATCAGCGGCAGCATGAAATAACGGGTAAAACGGGTATTGTTGTTGATGTTATTCATTAAATCCTGTTCCTTGTTTGAAACGTCCCAGGTTACAAACATAGACTATACCCTGCATCGTTCAAGCTTTAGGTGTTGGCGGGAGCGTGATGATAAAAAGATAAAAATACAATGGGAGACTGGGGAAGCATGACTCGTTGCAAAAGTAGGTACGCCCTTTCCCTTGCTGCACTGCTGGTGCTCGCAGGGTGTAGCAGTAAAAAGCAAAGTGAGACAGCCGTGAAGCGCCCGGCCGATGTCAAAGCGCAAATTGTGCGTCTGATGCCCGCTAAAGTGCCGGACCGTCAAGGCTGGGCCACGGATATCACGGCTGCGTTTGCAGCGCAGAATATTCCGCCCACGACGGAAAATATCTGCTCGGTGCTTGCGGTGACTGAGCAGGAATCCAATTTCAGCGTTGATGCGCCGGTGCCGGGGCTTGGGAAAATTGCCTGGAAGGAGATTGACCGGCGCGCCGATGCGGTTCATGTGCCTAATTTCGTGGTGCACACGGCGCTATTGCTGAAGTCTCCAAACGGTAAATCTTACAGTGAGCGGCTCGATAAAGTGCGCAGTGAGAAAGAGCTGAGCGCCATATTCGATGATTTCATCAGTATGGTGCCGATGGGGCAGAAGCTGTTTGGCAACCTCAACCCGGTGCATACCGGCGGCCCGATGCAGGTGAGTATCGCCTTTGCGGAAGCGCACGCTAAAGGCTATCCGTATCCGGTCGATGGCACTATCCGCCATGAAGTGTTCAGTCGCCGCGGCGGGATGTACTTTGGCATTCTGCATCTGCTTGGCTATCCGGCCAGTTACAGCCAGCCGCTCTACCGTTTTGCCGATTTCAACGCAGGCTGGTATGCCAGCCGCAATGCGGCATTCCAGAGCGCGGTCAGCCGCACGTCGGGCATTCCGCTGGCGCTGGATGGCGATCTGATTAACTTCGGCACTGACAAACCAGGTTCGACTGAACTGGCCGTGCGGGTGCTGGGCAAGCGCCTGGGCATGAGCAATTCGGCTATCCGCCGTGCGCTGGAGAAGGGCGATCAGTCAGATTTCGAACAAACGTCCCTATATAAGCAGGTGTTTGCGCTGGCCGATAAAACCACCGGTAAGCGCGTGCCGCGAGAAATGTTGCCGGGCATCCAGCTGGAAAGCCCGAAAATCACCCGTAAGCTGACCACCGCCTGGTTCGCCAGACGTGTCGAAGAACGGCGGCAGAAGTGTATGGCCAACGCCGGGTGAGGCGTCGGTTACCTGTTGTTATTGTTAGCAGAGCAATAATCGTCAAAAACATCCTGATGAAAGGCGTATTATCAGATTCATCCCCTTGCAGAGCTAACGCCGCTAACCGCGAGTGCCGGAGATAAGCGCCGGGAAGGGGGAAAACCTTAAAAGCCCTGACATCATGTCAGGGCTTTTCTACATATGAATGTTATATGCTGAAAAGAAATGATTTTTTGTGATGCCGCAGGGCTATACAGTAAGCGCTTCATCTGCATAAATATCGCGTCAGTCCGACACTCTTTCTCATAGCGGAAACTTCCATGAAAAATGCAGCAGCCCTGGCGTTGTTGACCTTACTTCTCTACGGATGCGATTCGAACGCCAGTCCTGAACCGGTTAATCCGATATTCGCCAGCTATTCGACTATCTTTGGGTTTGAACCAATACGCGGTAATGTCAAAAGTTTCGTGCAGGAGCAGCGGGATGAAAAAGGCAGCGTCAGTTCACTGTTTCAGGCCAGCCTGGCGAAAAATGGCTGTTTTGAATCCTTAAAGGCCGTGGCTCCGCTGATGGATCTGAATATGGATCTGGTGAAAGAGGGTAACTATCTGGTTAACCGGGATGATAAGCAGAAACGCTATGCCCTGAAGGATAACTGTCTGCCTGACCGTAACCTCAGTGACAACATGCGCTATGAAAGCAATAATAAAGGGTTTATCACGGCAGCCATCAATGATGCAGACCCGACGAAAAACATCTATTTCGAGTACGACGCGTCAGGATTTCCGTCCAAAGTGGCACAACCGACCGCAACCGGCCCGTTTGTGGCGATAATCAAAGACGCTGAGTCTGAAGATAAGAAGCGTAATGGCACCATTCAGACGCGAATTAAAGATAAAGTGCTGGGAGAAGTCACCACGGTGTGCGAATACGACGACCATTTCAACGCCACGCAGTGCAAGATAAAAAGTAAATCTATGGGCGATGGCAAGAGTATGTCCAAAGAACTCGACAACCCGGAAACGACGAAAATCGAATATTATTGACCGCAGACGCCCTGCCTGCGCGGTATTGCGGGCGCAGGGCGATTTATTTTCGGGCTTCTTTCCGACTGCAAATAGACGTCCAGCGGTTTATAATGCTAAAGAATAAAGATCGTCTTATTAAAGATTATATGAAATAAAGCTTGCACCGAAAAGTTATCTATGTGTAAATAGCGTCAACGGTTTGTCGTTAAGACCTATTTATGAAAGACATTTTAGTAAAGCAGTTCCTAGTTCAAGTGATGTAACAAGTCTCTTCTCCGACGAATTTTCTTCTCTAGTGCCCCCATAAGTAACTCATAATAAAAACAGACCCTCATTGCCCTATGGCATCTAAAAAATAAAATCGAAGAAGGTATTTCTTATGTCTAATAAAATGACTGGTTTAGTAAAATGGTTTGACGCTGGTAAAGGTTTTGGTTTCATCAGCCCTGCAGACGGTAGCAAAGATGTGTTCGTACACTTCTCTGCAATCCAGAGCAACGATTTCAAAACCCTGGACGAAGGCCAAAACGTTGAATTTACCATTGAAAATGGTATGAAAGGCCCATCAGCCGGCAACGTAGTCGTACTGTAACATTTGTCTGTCATAATGGTTTTAACCTGCAATAGCGATGATGGGAATATCCCGGAGCAGACAGGAAAATAATTAAGACAGCGGTTACTGCGATATAAATAAACCTCGGTGAAAACCGGGGTTTATTGTTCTCTGAGGTTATATTTTTACCTCATCTGTTTACCAACAGAAAAGCCGGTTTACCCTTTATCCTCATTTGTATTAATGAGAATAAATAAAGAACCTGACGAGCCGATTTTTCTGTTGTGAAACGGTCATGCTCAGACTGCGCAATGTTGGAGTGTTCGATGAACGCTTGCGCCATAATATGACGGCCGGGAAAGCTACCGGCACTTATAAAATGAAGCTGCGCCCAGGCGCGGCTTTTTTGTGTCTTTTTTTTGGCTTTTCCTGTGATAAATCAGGCATAAAAAAAAGCCCGCACAAGGCGGGCAAAATAACAGGGTTCTACAGGGGTTTTCTACACAGGGACATCACACAACTTCTTGATGGCTCTACGTTACCAAACGCTCTGTATGGTTTTGTCATCGCTCGGTAAGGTTAGGGCAGAAGTTGTAAAAACCGGCGATAGAAACCTGCTTTGTCATCATCGTGTGGCTGCAGGCGCTACAGCACTTCCATTAACAGCGCCATCACATAGCCAATCGCCATCGAACCGCCCGCCATCGTTAACCAGAATAATGTGGCTTTCATTCTACCCTCCATGGAGTGGGCTGGTATTGCCCCGGTTTTTATCCGCCAGAATGTTGAGCATTCTGGATGCGACATATCGATTTCACGAAGCGATGATACCAAACCTATTTTCTTCGTGAATAAATGAGTGACAATCTTTTGACCTGAAGCTGGCTTTGGGCTGATGTGAGGTGTACAGAAATCAGTTCAGGGTATCGGCGGGGGCTGACAATTTGCTGTGTGCGCTGGAATCGAGAGTGGTTGTGCGCGGCTGGCCGCCTTCGTGGGCTTTACGACTCAGCTCTGATGCAACATCCCTGGCGGTGGATGGCTGGGCGGCAACACTGTTAAAGGCAAGGGTGCTGATAATCAGGGTAAAAAGTACGACGGCAGTGCAGTTCATTAATACGTGTCCGGTCAAAGTAAGAGGCAATGATGCAGAGGACAGCGTTCAGTGAAAACGATTTAAACCATAATAAACGGGAGCGAATTATGCTCCCGTTCATCATTTTAATGGTTTAGAAGGGCTGCCCTATGCGTGCTGGAGCGCATTATGCCCTTGCTCGAATTTTTTCGGTAGGCGAATTGTGGCAGAGAGCACTAAAGAGACCAGCAGCAGAACCGTGATGAAGGCGAAAGTCACAACGAAGCCACCGAACAGGGATGCAATCAGGGAGCCCATCACGCTACCGATACCAAAGCCCAGATACAGCAAGCCGTAGTTTTTGGTCAGGTTGTTCAGCCCAAAGAAGTCGCTGACCAGTGACGGATATACAGTGATGGTGCCGCCGAAGCTGAAGGCGACGCAGGCAACGGAGATAAAAAACAGGGTTTCATTCATGCTGGAGAACAGCAAGATGCTCATACCGACCAGTGAAATGACCTGCGCCATGGAGATAACGCGGATGCGGGCCATTTTATCTGACAGTATGCCGAGGATCAGGCGTCCGCTCAGGTTGGCAATCGCGATGACGGTCACGGCGTTAGCGGCGGTGATTGCATTCAGATGCACCATGCCTTCACCGATGTCTTTTGCCACCCCGATGACATACAGACCACTCATGCAGGAAGTCAGGAACATGAGGGCCAGCATCCAGTACTGCGGCATACGTACGGCTTCTGAGAGCGAGAAATCACGGCTGCTGGTCAGGTTGTCTTCATCACAGGTGACGGTTTGCGCGGCCTGTTTCGGTGCGTCCGTCATCATCAGTCCACCGATAATGATCATTACCATCGCCATCACACCCCATATGATAAAGGTGTTTTCCAGCGAATTGACCGCCAGTAAATGACCGCAGATGAACTTGAAGCCCAGACTGCCAAGGCCGTAAGCGCCGATGGCGCATGCGGAGATCATTCCTTTGCGCTCAGGGAACCATTTCACGCAGTTGGAAAGGGTCATCAGATACCCTGCACCGTCAGCCAGACCGACCAGCACACCGGCGCTGAGATACAACATGATGAGATTGTTTGAATGAGCAGTGAGGGCAAAACCAACCGCCATCATCACGCCAGCCGCCATGGTGACTTTCTTCACGCCAAAACGGTCCTGAAGTTTACCGGCGACGGAGGAAGCAATCGCCAGGCCGAGGCTCAGCAAACCAAAGGAGAACGCCACGCGGCTGATCGGCTCATCGAGCTTTTGCGACAACTGGCCGTTAAACAGACTCCAGGTATAAACGGAGCCCAGAGCAAATTGGGTAATGATGGTGCCGACGAGTGTCAACCAACGGGTACGGTTGTAATTCTGCATGCCTGATTTGTCACTCATAGTGGGTTCTCCCGGGCGAAGTAAAGTCAATTAATCTGTTTGTATGATAAATGGATCTTCACTCAGCGATCCGTTTGCGGCATGAGATGCCTTCGTGCGGGAATGAAATGCATTGGCAGAGGTATGAACAGCGTTTTTGGGCGTAAAATGCAGCGAAAATTGCAGTTAAAACGACTTCGCAGGCCAGTCAGGGCGCGGGTTTTGTTTGATCTTGGTCATGAATTGAGAGATTAGTTTTGGGGCTTTTACATTGCCACCGGGACATGAATATTTTTTCGCCAGCCTCTTCCCATCAAAAACGCAGGTGATAGGATGTGCCGCAACTTTCATGTTAGGAATAGTCTTATGTTCAGGTTGGGTGCTTTGATGGCGTTTTTACTGGCGTTCACTTCCTTTTCAGCCTCCGCGGTCACGGCGTATACATGTGTGCTGACGCACAACGTACAGGCAGCGGACGGGACAGAAACGGCGGATGTGGTCAATAAAGAGGCGCATGTCTTTGATGCAGGAAATACTTTCACCTTCTCTCCGGATGGGACCAAAATGATCACCAGCCCCGAACTGACAGATATTATCGGGCAGAATAACCAGCCCATGAAAGCCGGAGCCGAAGACAATCTGATGTATATTCATGTGAAAAATAGCTTCGTGGTTGCCACTGAGACCGAAGGTTATGTCTATGGCGACTGCGTGCAGGTCAGTACCAAATAGCCATACAGTGCGGGCAGACCGAACCCGGCCACTGCGCCGGGTTTTTTATTATCCTGTGACAGCACAATCAAAGTATTCATAAATAGAAACATTACTGCCACATCATTAGCACACTTCTGATAGTCGCCCCCGGACTTAGGGGCTAGACTTGCGCACTTTTCATCAATGCGTTTTCTCCACCGCGTAAGAAACTGACCAGAAAGGTACTTGCCCGCTTATGGCCCTACTTAACGACGAAATTCGCGACCATACCGCTGAGGCCGTCCTTTTCGTCCGCCGTGCCGTCATTGCCTTTGTGGTTGTGGTGCTGCTTTCGGCAATTCTGGTCTTCAACCTGTATCATTTGCAGGTGGGGATGCATGACTTCTACCAGACCCGCTCCAATCAGAATGACATCAAAATGCTGCCGATCGCCCCAAGTCGCGGGCTTATCATGGATCGCAACGGAGTGATCTTGGCGCAAAATATCACCCTGTATCAGATTGAAGTGATCCCCGGCAAAGTGGATGACCTCAAAGCCACCCTGCAGGCGCTGACGCCGATTGTCGATCTGACCAAAGATGATATTGATGCCTTCCATGATGTGATGTACCACGGGCGGAAATTCGCCGAAATCCCGCTGAAACTCGCGCTGACCGATGTGGAAGTCGCGCGGTTCTCTGTAAACCAGTTCAATTTTCCCGGTGTGTCGATCAGCACCTACCAGCAGCGGCAATATCCTTATGGTGCGGAACTGGCTCACGTTGTGGGTTATGTGTCGAAAATCAACGATAAGGACGCGAAGCGGCTTGATAAGGAAGGCATTGCTGAGAATTACGCTGCAGACCACGATATTGGTAAGCAGGGCGTAGAGAAGTACTACGAGAATATCCTGCACGGCCACACCGGCTATCAGGAAGTAGAAGTTGATAACCACGGCCACGTGGTGCGCTTGCTGCGTGAAGTGCCGCCACAGGCGGGTCAGAATATTTATCTGACGCTGGATCTTGGCTTGCAGCAATACATCGAAAAAGTGCTTAAAGGCCAGCGCGCGGCAGTGGTGGTGATGGATCCGCGCGACGGCGGCATTAAGGCGATGGTCTCAAGCCCGAGTTATGATCCCAATCCGTTCGTGAACGGCATCTCCAGTAAACAGTACAGTGCGTTGCTGAAAAACCCGGATCTGCCTCTCATCAACCGTGTGACGCAGGGGCTTTATCCGCCAGCATCAACCGTGAAACCTTTTATGGCGACGTCCGCGCTGTTTGCCGGAGTGATCACGCCACAAACAACCTTCTTTGGTGCGCCGACATGGACGCTGCCTGGCACCGACCGTCACTACCGTGACTGGCTGAAAACCGGCCACGGCCTGCTCAACGTCACAAAGGCCATCGAAGAGTCCGCCGATACCTTCTTTTATCAGGTGGCCTATGAGATGGGCATTGACCGCATCCATGAATGGCTGACCAAATTTGGTTACGGCCAGTCTACCGGTATCGACTTGGACGAGCAGTACAACGGCGTGTTGCCAAGCCGCGACTGGAAGATGCGCATACACAAAAAAGGCTGGTATCAGGGCGATACGGTCTCCGTGGGCATCGGGCAGGGGTATTGGGTCGCTACGCCGATTCAGATGGTGCGGGCACTGAGTGCGCTGGTAAACAACGGCAAGCTGAAAACCCCGCATCTGCTCTATTCCAGTAAAAGCGGTAAAGTGATCACCCCTTATGTTCAGCCGCCTGCGCCGCAAATTGCCGATCCCAAGTCGCCTATCTGGGGCATCGTGCGTAACGGTATGTTCGGCATGGCGAACTTCCCGAACGGAACCGGTTATAAACTTTTCCATACTGCGCCGTACCAGATTGCGGCGAAATCAGGAACCTCGCAGGTCTTCAGTTTGCGTGAGAACCAGATCTATAACGCCAAAATGACCCCCATACGTCTGCGTGACCATATCTTCTATACGGCGTTTGCACCTTATAAGAATCCGACGGTGGTGATGGCGCTGATCCTTGAAAACGGCGGCGGAGACGGCGTGGTGGCAGGTCCGACGGCCCGTGCGATCCTCGATCATATTTTCCTGCCGCCGGAAGTGGTGGCGAAATGCGATCCCGCCAAAGTGGATAACCCGGCCAACTGTGAACAAGACGTTCCTGCACCTAACGCGTTGGGCTTTAGTGAACACTGATCGTTCGTACATCCCCAGATCCTGCAACGTTGTAGGAAAATGACGACAAAAGGGGATTTAGGTGTCTCAAAAAGGTGACACTTAATTCATTGATTTTAAATAGTTTAAATTTTCCATCGATTATCTGTTGTTTTTCGGCGACGTTTTGGTGGATTTGTGCCTTAACCATTGGGATTTATTCAGATGCAGGCAAGGATGATGGATTAAATAAACGATTAAAAACAATGAATTATAAATTAATTGTGCATGTTGGCACATATTCTGCATAATACACGCAGTTGCTCATTAAATTAATTATGAAAGCCTGCGCTAATCCGCAAATAACGCCCATAATGCCCGAATGACGCCAAAGCAAGGTGCCTATCGTTCACCCCATCGATAATCGCGGCGAAAGCACGTTATCAAGCATCGAACGACACGTTGAGTGAGGCACCACCTTTTCCGGTTTGCCGAACGCCATTGAGGCATTCGGCAATGCCAACGGCGTAAAGCCCTCTGTTATTTTTTCCCGAATCCTCTCTAAACCCTCTTAATTCTGACTCTTTTCTGGCTGTAACTGCGTTACTCAGTTAGCATTTGCACATCGCCAGTGAATGAGATAAAAGCGTTGAAAAGAGGAAGATTATTTCCCGGATCCCTGCGTCAGTTAGTACTGATGGCTTTCCTGCTCGTGCTGCTGCCGCTGCTGGTGCTGGCCTATCAGGCGTATCAAAGCCTTGACCACCTGAGCACGCAAGCCGCTGAAATCAACCGCACCACGCTGACCGATGCCCGCCGCAGTGAAGCGATGTCCGGCGTGGCGCTGGAAATGGAGCGCAGTTATCGCCAGTACTGCGTACTGGACGACCCCACTTTATCCCGCTTGTACCAGACCCAACGTAAACGCTACTCCCAGATGCTGGACGCCCATGCGTCAGTGCTGCCTGATGTACGTTATTACCAGACACTGCGCGCTCTGCTCACACAGCTAACCGATCTCAAATGCGCGAATAATGCGCCAGATTCTGCGTCTTCCGGCGAGCTGGAGAATTTTGCCCGTTCCAACGCGGAAATGGTTCAGGCCACCCGCGAAGTGATCTTCTCCCGCGGCCAGCAGTTGCAACGGGCGATTGCCGAACGCGGACAATTTTTTGGCTGGCAGGCACTGGTGCTGTTTTTACTCAGCGGCGCGCTGGTCCTGCTGTTTACCCGCATGATCATCGGTCCGGTTAAGGGCGTGGAGAGGATGATCAACCGCCTCGGGGAAGGACGTCCGCTTGGCAATGCCGACAAATTTAAAGGTCCGCGCGAGATCCGCTCACTGGCGCAGCGCATTGTCTGGCTCAGTGAGCGTCTTGCCTGGCTGGAGTCCCAGCGGCATGAGTTTTTGCGTCATATTTCCCATGAACTGAAAACGCCGCTGGCCAGTATGCGTGAGGGCACGGAACTGTTGCAGGATGAGGTTGCAGGGCCGCTGACGCCGGATCAAAAAGAGGTGGTGGCGATCCTCGATGACAGCAGCCGCCATCTGCAAACCCTGATCGAACAACTGCTCGACTACAACCGCAAACTGGCTGACGGCCCGACGGAAAAAGAGCGGGTTGATCTGCGGGAGATGATTGAAAGCGTGGTGGCGTCGAACAGTTTGCCTGCGCGTGCCAAGCATATTCGCAGCGAGGTCAGCATTGGTGCCAAATCCTGCTGGGCAGAGCCGACCTTACTGATGCGGGTGCTGGATAATCTCTACTCCAATGCGGTGCACTATGGCGCTGAATCCGGTACCATTTGGATCCGCAGTCAGCAGCTGGAAAATCGGGTGATTATTGATGTCGCCAACAGCGGTACCCCCATTCCAGATGCAGAACAGACGATGATTTTCGAACCTTTTTATCAGGGAAGTCAGCAACGCAAAGGCGCTGTCAAAGGCAGTGGTTTGGGGCTGAGTATTGCACAGGACTGCATACGCAGGATGCGTGGTGAATTAAGGCTGGTGACCGTTGAGGGCACTGACGTCTGTTTTCGTATTGAATTGCCATTAACTGCTGAGAAAAACCCATAAATGATCTCATCTTCATGCAGGAGCGCCTGATGGGCGCTGTGACTCCTTTTTTATTGCCACTTCAGCAATGGCTGAATGCTACTTTTCGTCGTGCCGCGATGGCGCTTATCACCGCTCCCGCCTTACTGGTGGGGTGTACGCCGCATTCATCCAGTGATACCTATTACCGCCCGGTCGAGGATATGATCCCGACCACGAAAGTGGTGGATTTTCGCCTTGCACCTTGTGAAACCTTATGGACACTGGATGACAGCGATGCCATGACCAACTCGCTTTACTGGCTGCGGGCGATGGATTGCGCCGATCGCATGAGTGATACGCAGGCGCGTTATCAGGCCCAGCAGATTAAGCCGACCAGCTGGGATACCGTGTTTAAGCAAAGCATTTTGATCTCTGGTACCGATCCGGACTTGCAACAACGGCGCGCTTTGCTTACGCATGTGAATCAGTACCGTGCGCAGATGCCCGGCGCTATCCGCCCGCTGGTGCAACTCTGGCGCGAACGCCAGACGCTGCAAGTGACGCTGGGCGATGAAAAAGGCCGTAACGCGCGTCAGCAAGAAGTGGCTGAGAATAAACTTGAGCTGATGACGCAGCAACAAACTGCTCTTCAGGCGAGCCTGACGGACACTCAGCGCAAACTGAAAAACCTGACAGATATCGAACGTCAGCTCTCCTCGCGCAAACAGATGCAAAATGATGCACCGGACGGTGACAGCAGCGCACCTTTACCCGTCAAGCCGGAAGAGACCTACACGTCCCCGGACAGGGAGAAAAACAGACCATGACGCTACATAAAGCTGCCAACCTGTTGTTGGTCGATGATGATCCGAGCTTGCTGAAACTGCTGGGAATGCGCCTGACCAGTGAAGGTTTTCGCGTCACCACCGCCGAAAGCGGGGCGGAAGCTCTGCGTCTGCTCAACCGCGAACGCATTGATCTGGTGCTGAGCGATCTGCGCATGGATGAAATGGACGGTATGGCGCTGTTTGCCGAGATCCAGAAGCATCAGCCCGGAATGCCGGTGATCATTCTGACGGCGCACGGCTCGATCCCTGACGCCGTGGCCGCCACGCAACAGGGCGTGTTCAGTTTCCTGACCAAACCGGTTGACCGCGATGCGCTCTACAAAGCCATTGATGCGGCTCTGGCGCTGTCATCTCCGGCCGGAGACGAAAGCTGGCGCGAAGCCATCGTCACCCGTAATCCGTCGATGATACGTTTACTCGAACAGGCCAATATGGTGGCGCAGTCAGATGTCAGCGTGCTTATTAACGGCCAGAGCGGCACCGGCAAAGAGGTGCTGGCGCAGGCCATTCACGCCGCCAGCCCGCGCGGAAAAAAGGCCTTTACCGCCATTAACTGCGGCGCGTTGCCGGAGCAGTTGCTGGAGTCTGAACTGTTCGGTCATGCCAAAGGTGCCTTCACCGGTGCGGTAAGCAGCCGAGAAGGGTTGTTCCAGGCCGCCGCCGGTGGCACGCTGTTTCTTGATGAGATCGGCGATATGCCGCTGTCGTTACAGGTCAAGCTGTTGCGGGTATTGCAGGAGCGCAAGGTGCGCCCGCTCGGCAGTAATCATGATATTGACGTCGATGTGCGCATCATTTCAGCCACTCACCGTAACCTGCCGAAGGCGATGGAGAAGGGCGAGTTCCGCGAAGATCTGTTTTACCGCTTAAACGTGGTCAGCCTGAAATTGCCGACGCTCACCGAGCGCGCGGAAGATATTCCGCTGCTGGCGGTGCATCTTCTGCGAGTTTCCGCGTTGCGTCATAAACCCTTTGTGCGCAGTTTTTCCACCGATGCCATGAAGCGGCTGATGGCTGCCAGCTGGCCGGGCAATGTGCGTCAACTGGTGAATGTTATCGAGCAATGCGTTGCGCTGACGTCGGCGCCGGTCATCAGTGAAGCGTTAGTGCAACAGGCGCTGGAAGGGGAAAACACGGCGCTGCCAACTTTCGTTGAAGCTCGTAATCAGTTCGAACTGAATTACCTGCGTAAGTTACTGCAGATAACCAAAGGCAACGTCACGAACGCGGCGCGTATCGCCGGACGCAACCGTACCGAATTTTACAAGTTGCTCTCCCGTCATGAACTGGAAGCCGCCGACTTTAAAGAGTGATAACTCTGCTCTGCTACTATGATACCTTTAGCGCCTGCCTGTACGTTGAAGACGGCAGCGCGAATATGAACCATGCTGCCGCTCAGGAAAGGCGCAGAGCAAATGAATGATGATAAGGGTCCGCCATGAAGAAAATTGATGCGATTATTAAGCCGTTCAAACTCGACGACGTGCGCGAAGCGCTGGCTGAAGTCGGGATCACCGGGATGACCGTCACGGAAGTGAAAGGTTTTGGGCGTCAGAAAGGCCATACCGAGCTGTATCGCGGCGCGGAGTACATGGTGGATTTCCTGCCAAAAGTGAAGATTGAGATCGTGGTAGCTGACGACATCGTAGACACCTGTGTCGAAACCATCATGACCACTGCGCAGACCGGTAAAATCGGCGACGGTAAGATCTTTGTCTTCGACGTCTCCCGTGTTGTGCGGATCCGCACCGGTGAGCAGGACGAAGAAGCGATCTGATTCGCGGTTATGGATTGGAAACGAAAAAGGCTGACATGGCGTCAGCCTTTTTGCTTTTAGCCGTTCGGTCTTAAATGACTTTATGCGGGCCGAAGCATTCGTAGTGAATTCTGTCTTCGCTGATGTTCATTGCCAGCAGTTGTTTCGCCGCGAACTGCATAAAGCCGACCGGGCCACACAGGTAGCATTGGGTCGTCGGGTCAGCCAGCTGGCTTTGCAGCTTGCCGAGATCCATCAGACCCTGATACTGATAATTTTCGCCCGGCAGATCGAGTTCCTGCGGAAGGTTATACCAGACATGGTTTTCCAGCTGCGGCAGGCGTGCGCCGAGCGCTTTCACTTCTGCGGCAAAGGCGTGAACTGCGCCATTTTCGGCCGCATGAATCCACTGTACTGGTGCCTGATGGCCGCCCGCTGCCAGCACATTCAGCATACCGAGCATCGGCGTCTGACCAACACCGGCTGAGATCAGTGCGACCGGCGTGTGCGGGGTGACATTCAGGAAGAAATCCCCGTGGGGTGCGGCAAGATGAACGATATCGCCCTGCTGCGCGCAGTTGTGCAGGAAATTCGATACCGCACCCTGATCTTCACGTTTCACCGCGATGCGGTAGGTTTGGCCGTTCGGTGCCTGCGTCAGAGAATACTGACGGATTTCCTGATTTTCCAGCAAAGCGTCGCGGATATAGACCGCCAAATACTGCCCCGGCTGGAAATCCGCCACCGGCAGGCCATCGACCGGCTCCAGCACGAAAGAGGTGATCAGGCTGCTTTGCGGCTGTTTTTCTTTGATGCGGAATTCACGGGTGCCCGTCCAACCACCGTGTTTTTCGGCACTTTCCTGATAGATATCGGCTTCACGGTGAATAAACACGTTCGCCAGTACGCCATACGCTTTGCCCCAGGCATCCAGCACTTCCTGACCCGGACTGAACATTTCATCCAGTGTGGCAATCAGGTGTCCGCCGACGATGTCGTACTGCTCTGGTTTGATGGTGAAACTGGTGTGTTTTTGCGCAATGCGTTCTACCGCAGGCAGTAGCGCCGCCAGGTTTTCAATATTGATCGCATAAGCACAGATGGCGTCAAACAGCGCCTGACGCTGATCGCCATTGCGCTGATTGCTCATATTGAAAATGTCTTTCAGCTCGGGGTTATGAGCAAACATACGGTCATAGAAATGCGCAGTGAGTTTCGGACCGGTAGCGGCGAGCAAAGGAATTGTGGATTTAACAGTCGCGATAGTTTGAGCATCAAGCATGGTGTTCTCCTTTTCCCTTCGCCCTTGAAGTTAATCAGCTGCCACTCCAATGTCTTTAGGGATATTGTTTAAACATGTATTTTTAATGCATCTTATAGAAAGTGAAGATTCCTGTAAATAGCCTTGTGAGTGTTAAGGTTTTGTTAAACGTGGGGCGGAGTCACAAAGCTGAAAAATATGCATCTCGTGCTGAAGAAATCTCCCTTGATTATGCAGAGTGTTTAGCAGATCAAAGCCTTGCTACCACTGGAGCCAATCGTTTGCCTAAAAACCTTTAACTGACCCTATCCGCAGGCGGCTTAAACATTTACACTGTGGCGCAGAACCCGGAAGGGGCATTTAATTTTTAGTTTGTTGAGTCAGGAGATGCAGATGTTAAAGCGTGAAATGAACATTGCCGATTATGATGCTGAGCTGTGGGCAGCAATGGAAAAGGAAGTCGTTCGCCAGGAAGAGCATATCGAGCTGATTGCGTCAGAAAACTACACCAGCCCGCGCGTGATGCAGGCTCAGGGTTCTCAACTGACCAACAAATATGCCGAAGGCTATCCGGGTAAACGCTACTACGGCGGCTGTGAGTATGTAGATATCGTCGAGCAGCTGGCTATTGATCGCGCGAAAGAGCTGTTTGGTGCAGACTTCGCTAACGTTCAGCCACACTCTGGCTCACAGGCCAACTTTGCGGTCTATACCGCACTGCTGCAACCGGGCGACACCATTTTGGGGATGAACCTCGGGCACGGTGGTCACCTGACGCACGGTTCACCGGTAAACTTGTCCGGTAAACTGTACAACGTGGTGCCTTACGGCATCGACGAAAGCGGTGACATTGATTACGAAGACGTGAAACGTCAGGCTGAACTGCATAAACCAAAAATGATCATCGGTGGCTTCTCTGCCTTCTCCGGTATCGTTGATTGGGCAAAAATGCGCGAAGTGGCTGACAGCGTTGGCGCTTACTTCTTCGTGGACATGGCACACGTTGCCGGTCTGATTGCCGCAGGTGTTTACCCTAACCCGGTTCCACACGCGCACATCGTGACCACCACCACCCATAAAACGCTGGCTGGCCCACGCGGTGGTTTGATTCTGGCGAAAGGCGGCAGCGAAGAGTTCTACAAAAAACTCAACTCTGCGGTATTCCCTGGTGGCCAGGGCGGCCCGCTGATGCACGTGATTGCCGGTAAAGCGGTAGCACTGAAAGAAGCGATGGAGCCTGAGTTCAAAACCTACCAGCAGCAAGTGGCTAAAAACGCCCAAGCGATGGTAGCAGTCGTGATGGAACGTGGCTACAAAGTGGTTTCTGGTGGTACACATAACCACCTGTTCCTGATGGACTTGGTTGACAAAAACCTGACCGGTAAAGAAGCCGATGCCGCACTTGGCCGTGCCAACATTACCGTCAACAAAAACAGCGTACCTAACGATCCGAAAAGTCCGTTTGTGACGTCAGGCGTGCGCATCGGCACTCCGGCTGTGACCCGTCGTGGTTTCAAAGAAGCGGAAGTTCGCGTACTGGCTGGCTGGATCTGTGATGTTCTCGATAACATCAATGATGAAGCGACCATTGAACGCGTGAAAAATAAAGTTCTCGATATCTGCGCCCGTTTCCCGGTTTACGCATAATCGCGTAAAACCGAACCGGCCCTGTTTCGAAAGCCAAATCAAACCCGCTCAGGCGGGTTTTTTTATGGATATAGATCATAACTGTGAAGCGCTTTGCATTCTTCCCTCCTGAACACGACTGCTGATTGCTAGCCACTGTGACCTCTGTCAAAGTATTGCCCTCAAACCGGAGGAACTATGGTATTGCGTTCAACGTACTGGCTGGCACTCAGCTATTTCACCTATTTTTTCAGTTACGGTATTTTCCTGCCCTTCTTTGGCGTGTGGCTTAAAGGCGAGGGGATCTCTTCTGAAAGCATCGGTTTATTGCTAGGAGCAGGGCTGGTTTCACGCTTCCTCGGTACTTTGATTATTTCCCCCGCCATCAAAGATCCCGCTCATTTAGTCAACGGGCTGCGCATTCTGGCGCTGCTGACTCTGGCGTTTGCCGTCGGTTACTGGTTCGGTAACGGCTGGGCGTGGCTGATGATTAACATTGCCGGTTTCAGTCTGTTCTTTGGCCCGCTGGTGCCGCTGACCGATGCCCTCGCCGGAACACTGCAACGGCAAATTAATATGGACTACGGCAAAGTCCGCGTCTGGGGGTCGATTGCTTTTGTGATTGGTTCGGCACTGACTGGCAAGCTGGTCTCTGTCTACGGCCACAACGCTATCCTGTATTCGCTGACCGTAGGCGTCGCGGCGATGCTGCTCGGCATGTTGCTGCGCCCAAGTGTCAAACCGATAGGGGAGAAGCGCGAAAGCTCGGCCCCGGCGATTTCATGGAAAGCCTTACTTAGCGAAACGCCGGTCTGGCGTTTTCTGTTATGCGTGACGTTGCTGCAGGGGGCGCACGCCGCTTACTACGGTTTCAGCGCCATCTACTGGCAGGACAAAGGTTATTCCGCATCGGTGGTGGGTTATTTATGGTCACTCGGCGTGGTGGCAGAAGTGCTGGTCTTTACCTTCAGCAATCAGCTTTTCCGCCGCTGGAGCGCGCGGGACTTGCTGCTACTCTCAGCATGCTGCGGCGTGGTGCGCTGGGTGATGATGGGCGCCTTTATTGAATTACCGTGGCTGATTCTGATACAGATTCTGCACTGCGGCAGCTTTACGGTGTGCCATCTGGCGGGGATGCGGTTTATTTCCTCACGACCACGCGATCAGGTGATCCGTCTGCAATCGGTTTACTCGGCGCTGGCGATGGGCGGTGGCGTGGCGGTGATGACGATGGTGTCAGGCTTCCTGTTTGAACACCTGCATGCAGGGCTGTTCTTTGTGATGGCCGCGGTGGCGACACCGGCCATTATTCTGCGGCCAAAAGTGACGCCAAGCGCAATGGCTTAAGGCGCTTCGAGCAGCGAGCGGATACGTTTTCGCTGCTCTTTGGCCAGCGGCAGTTGGGTGTGGATCACCAGAGGATCCGCATCGGTTATCTTGGTGGCGTAGGGGGTGACAATCATCGCCACGCCGCCCGGCGCACCATGCTGCTGAAACTCCGCCAAGGTCTGGTATTTTATGTTGAGGGGCAGCAGGGTTGCTTCGCGGATTTGCTGCTCCACGGCCTCTTCGAGCTGAGGATTATCATGGGTCAGCAGCAAAATCTGTTTCTCCTGCAACGCATTGCCCTGCATCAGCCACGCGCCAAAGGTAACGGCCACCAGGCCGACCTCCTCTTCAGAAAGATGAATGTGGTACTCCTGCTGAAAATCCTCCAGCGCTGCACGCGTGGTGCGCACCAGCCGCGGGTACATACGCGTCACTTCGTCCTGCAATAAATTATCGATACCGATAGCAAAATGGCAGCGCTCAATCGCCGGGCCTAAATGTGCGAACAGTTGGCGGATTAACCCTTCGTCGCTGCTGAATTTCATACCAGCGACATCTTGAAAACTCTCCACCACCCGCTCAATCTGGCGCATCAGGCGCCTATCTTCGTCAGAACCCGAACTGTGATAGCTGTGATTTTTCAGCAACCGGAGCAGCAGAGTGAAAAAGTCACGCTCGCCTTCGGCAAGCTTTCCCGCACTGAGCTGCTGTAACTGGCTGAACAGATGGCTGGCAGCGAGGTACTCCGGCTTTTCGCGCAGCCACTGGGCTTGCAATGTATCGAAGGCAACCGGGCTGAACGGTGTGTCGCTCTGCGCGGCATTTTGCCACAGACAATATTGCAGATAGAGGTGTAGAAATTCCTGATCACGTTCGCTGAACTCACGGCCAAGCTGCGTGGCGCATTGCTGAATAAGCCTCGTCAACTGCTGGCGGGCGCTGTCATCCGCCACGTAGTGAGGCCGCAGGGCCTGATGGAGCCAGGATGTAAAATGGTTGGCGATAAACCGGGGCGAGGTACGCAGGGCGCGGCGTAATCCGTTGAAAAGACATAGCCGCTGGTCTAATAATTTACCCTGTAACTGGCAGGCGTCTTCGCCATAAGGGAGAATATCCAGATGGTGTAAGCGCTGGATCTCACGGGTGACCTCGGCAATATCCTGCCGGGTTGTCGGAAGATCTGTGCCATTGATTTGGCTGATCGTCTCCAGTTGCACCGCCGGTAACGGCGCATACAGCATCAACAGAACATGGCAGCGTCGTTGTTGACCGGAGAGCTCAGGCACGGGATTAGTGTCCAGGCTCATAGAATTATCGGTGACCATTAAAAATGAAATTATAAGTCAAGCATAGCAAATGCGTTGTTGCGCAACGGGTGGAAGTTCACGGTTTTACACCGGGTTACAACTCAGATCACAGATATTTCTTTCGATTGCTTAATCGATTATAAAAAAGCTGTTACTTTGTAACATGTGAATGCGACGATTGACTGATTTTACGGGCCTTAATCATGGAAAAGACCTCTCTTTACGCCAGGAACCGGCGTGCTTCCCGCTTTACTTTCTTACTGCTGAGCAGCTTTTTGGTATTGCCGATGGCGGCTTCGGCCCATCCACACAGTTTTATTGATATGCAAACCACGCTGGTCACCCGGCAACAGCAGCTGACCGGCCTGAAAATGGTCTGGACCATGGATGAGATCACCTCGGCGGACCTGCTGTATGACGCGCAAAAAGCCAAAACGGATTCGGATATCTGGAAGAAACTGGCGGCCGAAGTCATGGCCCGGGTTCTGAGCCAGCACTACTTCACCGATTTTTATCGCGATGGTAAACCGGTCAGATATCTGGATTTACCGAGTGAATATAAGCTGTCGCGCAAAGGCGATCAGGCGGTGCTGGAATTTGTGATGCCGCTGGCCATACCGCAGCCGCTAAGTGGAAAAGCGATGATTTTCTCTACGTTCGATCCGAGTTACTTCGTGGATATGACCTACAAAGACCAGAGTGCGTTACATCTGCCGCCTGAGCTGGCGAAATCGTGCAGTATCGCGCTTTTTACCCCGAAGCCTGATGCTTCGCTGCAAAGCTACGCGTTGTCTTTGGATAAGGCCGACGCGCCGCCGGAAGACATGGACTTAGGCCAGCAGTTTGCACAAAAGGTGACGTTACAATGTCAGTGAAGTTGAGTGAAAGCCCACGTCACTGGGCTTGGGATTTGTGGCCGCTGGTGGTTTTTTTGCTGCTGCTGGCCGCTGGTGGCGCATTGTTCTGGCAGTACTGGCCACGAATTTTGCTCAACAGCATTGTCTGGCAGAGGGAGCTGCATCAGGAACTGGCCGGGTTGTTGCAGCAGGTGAAAGCCCATCCGCAAAAAGCCGGGCTGACGCTGATGAGCTTCAGTCTGATTTACGGCATCGTCCACGCCATCGGGCCAGGGCATGGCAAAATTGTCATCACCACCTATCTGGCGACGCATCCTTCACGGCTGAAAAATAGTCTAAAACTGACATTTGCCTCGGCGGTGGTGCAGGGAGTGGTGGCGGTGTTACTGGTGACAGTGATGCTGGGAGTGCTTCAGCTTTCGTCGCGTCAACTGCATCAAAGCAGTTTCTGGCTGGAGCGGGGCAGTTTCATTCTGGTGATGCTGCTTGGCGTTTTGCTCTGCTGGCGGGCCATACGGCGTTGCTACCACACGCTAAAAAATCTCCCAGTCAGGTCAGGACTGTCGGTTCAGCGCCTGCGTCCGCTGGATGACAGTCATGTTCACAGCGATCACTGCGGTTGCGGGCATCAGCATTTGCCGACTGACCAGCAGTTGGAGGCGGGCAGCGACTGGCGCACGCAGGCGACCATTGTGCTGGCGATGGGGCTGCGGCCCTGTTCCGGCGCGATCATGGTGTTGCTGTTTTCCAAGGTGATTGACGTCTATTTTTGGGGGGTGATGTCAGCGCTGGTGATGGCGCTCGGCACCTCCATTACCGTATCGCTGATTGGTCTGCTGGTGTTTTACAGCCGGGCGATGGCGGTGAGACTCAGTGCGAAACGCACGCCTGCCGCATGGCAAACCGTGGCGTGGTCGGCTCTGGCACTGGCGGGTGGGGTGATTTTGCTGCTGACCGGTGTACTGCTTTACAGTACCAGCGCCGGGTCGGCTGGAGGAGGAATAGGTCCTTTTGGCCGCGGGTAAGTTGCACCCGGTGGACGCATTTCAGGCATAAAAAAACGGACGCTTTTGGCGTCCGTTTTTATTACTGAGTGGCAGGAAGCGAAATTAACGCTTCAGGGCTTCGCTCAGTTCATCACGCATGGTGTTAAGAATACCTTTCACGACGCGTGGATTACCGGCAACCACGTTACCAGAAGAGTAATGGTTGTGACCGCCAACAAAATCAGTCACTACGCCGCCAGATTCACGAACCAGCAGTTCGCCACCGGCGAAGTCCCACGGTTTCAGGCCGATTTCGAAGAAACCGTCAACGCGGCCTGCGGCTACGTAAGCCAGATCCAGCGCAGCAGAACCGGTACGGCGGAAGTCAGCGCATTCACCGAACAGTTTGCCGAGGATATTCATGTAGCTGTTAGCGTGTTGCTTCACTTTGAACGGGAAGCCGGTCGCCAGAATGGTGCCATCGAGATCTTTAGCGTTGGTACCGCGCAGACGGTAACCGTTGAGCTGTGCGCCCTGACCGCGGCTGGCGGTGAAGAGTTCGTTACGCATTGGATCGTAAACTACCGCAACTTCAGTGCGGCCTTTGATGCGCACGGCGATAGAAACAGCAAAGTGTGGGAGACGTTTAACGAAGTTGGTGGTGCCATCCAGTGGGTCGATAATCCATTGTACGTCTTTGTCTTCGCCCGCCAGCTCGCCACATTCTTCACTGATAATGGTGTGCTTAGGATATGACTTGCGAATAACGTCAATAATCATGTGTTCTGCATCGCGGTCTACGTTGGTAACAAAATCATTGGTACCTTTTTGTGTAGCTTCAACAGAATCAGGCGTTTCGTAATGTTTGGCAATCAGGTTACCGGCCTTGCGCGCAGCGCGCACGGCGATGGTGAGCATCGGATGCATGGATATCTTCCAACTAGGATGTTAAAGAACGGGAATACGGGAAACGGCGCGCAGTATAGCAGGGGTTCGTGAAATTGACTACCGTTGTGTTAAACTGTTGTGATTTCCCGCTACGCTCAGAGTCTGTATGCTGCACAATATCCGTATCGTTTTGGTTGAAACATCCCACACGGGCAATATGGGTTCCACCGCCCGCGCCATGAAAACCATGGGTTTATCGAACCTGTATCTGGTTAACCCGTTGGTTAAACCGGACTCTCAGGCCATCTCTTTATCCGCCGGTGCCAGTGATGTTATCGGTAATGCAAAAATTGTTGATACGCTTGACGAAGCGCTGGCTGGTTGCAGCCTGGTTGTCGGCACCAGCGCCCGTTCGCGCACCTTGCCGTGGCCGATGCTTGAGCCACGCGAGTGCGGCGAGATGAGCGCAAAAACGGCTGAAACCGCACCGGTCGCGCTGGTATTTGGCCGCGAACGCGTCGGGCTGACCAACGAAGAGCTGCAAAAATGTAACTACCATGTCTGCATTCCGGCTAACCCGGAGTACAGCTCGCTGAATCTGGCGATGGCCGTACAGATCATCGCCTATGAAGTGCGTGTTGCGCATCTGGCGTTGCTGGAAGCCGCGAAGCCGCAGATTCAGTATGAAGAAACGCCTTATCCATTGGTGGATGATCTTGAACGTTTCTATCAGCATCTTGAGCAAACCCTGCTGCAAACCGGCTTTATTCGTCCGGCACATCCGGGCCAGGTGATGAGCAAACTGCGCCGTCTGTTCACCCGGGCGCGCCCTGAATCTCAGGAGTTAAATATCCTGCGCGGCATTTTGACTTCCATCGATAAAGGCCCTAAATAATACTTGAGTAAATTACTAGGTTAAATAGTTGACTGTTTTACTCGGGAATGGCAGACTCGTTTGCATGTTCTACCCCATCGTATTCATCAACAGGTAACCATGCTATGAGACTGACATCCAAGGGTCGTTATGCCGTAACCGCTATGCTTGACGTGGCACTGCATTCACAGGAAGGTCCGGTACCTTTAGCCGATATCTCTGAACGCCAAGGCATCTCTCTTTCCTACCTTGAGCAGCTGTTCTCGCGTTTGCGTAAAAACGGTCTGGTCGCCAGCGTACGTGGTCCGGGTGGTGGTTATCTGTTGGGTAAAGACGCCGGTGAGATTGCTGTTGGTGCCGTGATCACCGCCGTTGATGAATCTGTCGATGCCACCCGCTGTCAGGGTAAAGAAGGCTGCCAGAATGGCGAACGTTGCCTGACTCACACCCTGTGGCGTGACCTGAGTGAACGCATCAGTGGCTTCCTCAACAACATTACGTTGGGTGAACTGGTGAATAACCAGGAGATTCTGGAAGTGGCCGACCGTCAGAACGGTGAACCGCGCCGCCAGACCAGCAGCCGCATTCTTGAAACGATCAACGTTAACCTGAGAGCCTGAGTGTCTTAACACTGACGGTTTTTAGCGTAACGAAGAAGGCTGCCATGGGCAGCCTTTTTTTTCATTTCAGCAACGGCACTATTTCCCTTTTAAGAATCGGTGAAGCCGTTTTAAACTACCCCCCGATTTTCACTCTTTTGTTCGCCCCAACGCGCAGTACGGAGCACGCCTGCCATGAAACTACCTATCTATCTGGATTATTCTGCCACCACTCCTGCCGATCCGCGGGTTGCGCAGGTGATGATGCAGTGTCTCACTTTCGACGGTACGTTTGGTAACCCGGCCTCCCGTTCACACCGTTTTGGCTGGCAGGCGGAGGAGGCGGTTGACGTCGCCCGCAACCAGATTGCTGAACTGATCAATGCCGATCCACGCGAAGTCGTGTTTACCTCCGGCGCAACCGAATCAGATAATTTGGCGATTAAAGGTGCCGCGCACGCCTACCGCAGCAAGGGCAAGCACATCATTACCAGCCAGACAGAACATAAAGCGGTGCTCGACACCTGTCTTCAGCTGGAGAAAGAAGGGTTCGACGTGACTTATTTGGCGCCAAACCCTGACGGATTTATCCCGCCTGCCGCCATTGAAGCCGCGTTGCGAGATGACACCATTCTGGTTTCCATCATGCATGTGAATAATGAGATCGGTGTGATCCAGGATATTGCCGCCATCGGCGCACTGTGCCGCAGTCGTGACATTATTTTTCACGTCGATGCGACCCAAAGCGTGGGTAAAGTGCCGATAGATCTTAACGAACTGCCGGTGGACCTGATGTCTTTTTCTGCCCATAAAATCTATGGCCCGAAAGGGATCGGCGGTTTGTATGTGCGTCGTAAGCCAAAAGTGCGTATTGAGGCGCAGATCCACGGCGGCGGTCATGAGCGCGGGATGCGTTCAGGTACACTGCCGGTGCATCAGATTGTCGGCATGGGGGAAGCTTTCCGTATCGCCAAAGAAGAAATGGCCGAAGAGGCACAACGTCTGCATACATTGCGTGACCGTTTGTGGCAAGGTATCGGGCAGCTGAAAGATGTGCATCTCAACGGTGCGCCAAAACATGCGGCCCCCAATATTCTTAACGTCAGTTTTGCTGACGTTGAAGGGGAGTCGCTGATTATGGCGCTCAAAGATTTGGCCGTCTCTTCCGGCTCGGCCTGTACTTCCGCCAGCCTCGAACCCTCATATGTTCTGCGGGCGTTAGGGCTGAGTGAAGAGCTGGCCCACAGTTCTCTCCGTTTCTCGCTCGGACGTTTCACAACCGCAGAAGAGATCGACTATGCTGTTGAACTGATTGTTAAATCGGTCAGCCGGTTACGAGAATTACCGCCCGTTTTTTCTTCTTAACAAAGATGCAGCTTGAAGTAAGACGGGTAGAACGTCAGGGCGTAAAGCCTGCCATTGAAGACAGAACTTTCATTGAGAATAAAAACAAGCAGGAGTGCAGTTATGAGTTCCGAAGTCACCACCAATGAAGTCATGCCCATTTTCATCTCTTCTCAGCCTGCCGACGCGCGCTGGGGCGAAAAAGCAACGTTAAGCACCAATGCAGAAGGCATGACTATCCACCTGATCGCAGGCGATGCGCTGACGGCAATTGCCCGTGCGGCACGCCGTATCGACGGTCAGGGTGTGAAAAACGTAAAACTGGCCGGCGATGGCTGGGATCTGGAAAACAGCTGGGCATTCTGGCAGGGCTTCCGCGGGCCAAAAGGCAGCCGCAACGTTGAGTGGGCTGAACTGTCAGCCGAAGATACTCAAACCCTGCAACAGCGTCTGAAAATCATCGACTGGGTGCGTGACACCATCAACCTTCCTGCCGAAGAGTTAGGGCCGGAGCAGCTGGCTACCCGCGCTGTAGATCTGATGTGCGAATTTGGCAATGGTCACGTGAACTATCGCATCACCAAAGGCGATGACCTGCGTCAGCAAAATTATGCCGGTCTGCATATCGTGGGCCGTGGTTCTGACCGTTCACCGGTGCTGCTGGCACTGGACTATAACCCAAGCGGCAACGCTGATGAGCCGGTTTACGCCTGCCTGGTGGGTAAAGGCATCACCTTTGATACCGGTGGCTACAGTCTGAAACCGAGTGCGGGTATGGATTCCATGAAAGCCGACATGGGCGGCGCAGCCACCCTGACCGGTGCGCTGGCATTGGCAGCGGCCAACGGCCTGACCAAACGTGTGAAACTCTACCTGTGCTGCGCGGACAACATGGTCAGCGGCAATGCACTGAAACTGGGTGACATCATTCGCTACCGTAACGGTAAAAGCGTCGAAGTGATGAACACTGACGCCGAAGGCCGTCTGGTTCTGGCTGATGGCCTGATTGACGCCTCTGAGCAAAACCCGGAATTGCTGATCGACGCAGCAACCCTGACCGGCGCGGCCAAAACCGCACTGGGCAATGAATACCACGCACTGTTCAGCTTTGATGATGAACTGGCGGCTGAGTTGCAAAACAGCGCTAAAGCCGAGCACGAACCGTTCTGGCGCCTGCCGCTGGAAGAGTTCCACCGTGCGCATCTGCCGTCCAATTTTGCGGACCTGAACAACATTGCTGGCCCGGCGCACACTGCGGGCGCAAGTACGGCGGCGGCGTTCCTGTCTCACTTCGTTAAGAACTATAAAAAGGGTTGGTTGCACATCGACTGCTCTGCGACCTACCGTAAAAGCCCTGCTGATCAGTGGTCTGCCGGTGCAACCGGTTTGGGCGTTCGTACCGTCGCTAACCTGTTGCTGGCGAAAGCCAAATAAATCTCTTTGTATGACAGAAAGACCACAACGGGGCACTGAAAAGTGCCCCGTTTTATCGGAGTGAAAGAACATGAGTGTCCCGCATGATCACCTGCCAGCGGCAGCCGCGGCTAACAATGAAAATGAACTTGAGCGCTTGCTGCGTCTGTCGGTGAAGGAAGCCGCGTACCGCCCGGCGTTCTATCAGGCTTTGCTAGAAGCGACGGTGTACGTGCTGGGTGATGCCGGTCAGGAAGAAGAGGGCGCTGGTGAGGTGGCGATCACAGCAGGCAGTGAACTGAATTTGCTGCATTGGGAAAAGCAGGACGGTACGTCGATTATCCCTCTGTTCTCGTCGCTGGAAGTGCTGGAGCGCGCCAGTGCCGGAGAAAGCCCGCAGGAGCAGGCTTTTGTGGCGCTTCCTGCCAGGGTTTTGTTTGAAATGACCCAGGGTGAGGAGCTGTTCCTCAATCCTAAATCCGAATATGGCAAAGAGTTCACGCCGAGCGAAATAACCCTGCTGCTCAACACAGGCGGGTTGAGTGCGCCTGCGGAACTGGTGCTGGATAAAGAGAGTCAGCTGATGATCGGCCAGCCGCCTGAGTATCCTTCAGCGATGATCGATGCCCTGACCACGCTGTTTAGCCAGAAGAAACCGGTGCGCCGGGCGTTTCTGGCATTGATCCACGATAAAGCGGCCGATGAGTTACCCAACCTGCTGGTCGGCGTAGAAGCCGACGGGACCGACGCCGAAGTGGACGCGCTGATCCGCGAGGCAGGCAATGTCGCCAGCGAAACCTCACCGGACGATCAGCCGGTCGATTTCTGCATCGTCTCCGAGAAAGAGCGCGGCATCAGCCATTACCTGATAAGCCACACCCAGCCGTTCTATCAGCGCAAGTGGGGAAGCTGGCTGCGTAATATTATTCCTTCATCCGGCAAAGCCTGAGCCTGTTGTGCCATCGCCTGACGTTGGGGCGATGGCCGCCAGAAGTAAGAGGTCGATAAGCAGGATCAGGTTGGATTCAAATGAGGTGATCTCTCCCGCATCCACGGCGTCGTTATCGGCGTCGTCAAATAACTGGAAGTTCAGATCGCTCAGCGGCCCCAGCGCATTCACTGACGCACGGGTAAACGAAACCACTCTCATCCCAATGCTGCGGGCTATTTTAGCTTTATCGAGGACTTGCGCGGTTTCGCCACTGCGCGAAATGGCGATAAACACCCGGTATTTCTGCGCATTGTTCAAAAATATCCCCCGGCTGTCCCCCACTCCAGACGACAAGGCCGTCTTACCGAGCAATTGTAATTTCTTGGCTAAATACCCGGCAAACAGATGAGAAAACCCGGTGCCGTACAGAAAAAAGCTCTCTTCCTGCTTCAGTAACCGAGCGAAAGCCTGCATTTTATTTGCGGTAACAAATTCGAAGCTGCGCTGATAATTGGCGACAAAACCATGGAAAGCCGCAGGAACCGCCGCATTAGGTGGCGAAGGTAGCTGCGTATGCAGCGTCGGGTTTTCGTTGAGCAGGTGGCGGATGTGAAAAAGCAGCTCGCTGAAACCACTGTATCCCAGCTTCTGGCATAGCCGCATCACGGTTGCGCTTGAGACAAATGTTGCTTGCGCAAGTTTGCGGACCGTCAGTTTATCTAACGCCTGATGGGCGGTTTTTTCCGCGCTGGAGTATTCGGTGATGTGCGATAAAACGCGGTATTCCGCACGGGTCAGGTTCTCGGCACGTTGGAGCAGTGAAGCAAGGCGGTTGTCCACAAACGGGCCCTCAGCAGGAAAGATGGGGCTATCCTAAAGCGGGCCCGAAGGGGTTTCAATAAACACTTTCATTGACTTACGTAAAGTGGAATACGCCGCGCAACTTACTGTGCAACGCCGTCAACAAACGCTTTTTTCAGTTTTGGCCAATACTCGCTATTGGCCTCAATCATGTCGTCCAAAATGGCTTTAGCGTGTTGCATGGTGGGCACGGTGCGGTTGAGCGTGAATGCTTGCAGCGCTTTTTCATAACTGCCTTCTAGGGTGGCTTCGACCAGCAGTTGTTCGCAGGCAAGCTGTTGTTCAATCAGGCCTTTATAGAACAGTGGGATTTTGCCAACCGTAATGGCTTCCGGCCCTTGCGACGTGATGTAAGCCGGGACTTCAACCATGGCGTCGTAAGGCAGATTGGCAATAGCGCCGCGGTTTTCAACCATCACCAGATGGCGCTGACGCAGGTCGAAGGCCAGCGAACGGGCCACGTCCACAATGAAGGCACCGTGCACGCCGACGTGGAAGGCGTCAGAGAGGATCCCGGTCTTTTTATATTCGGCGGCCGCCGCGAAGAGTTTTTTCTCCCGGCCATTCATCACTTCGTTGGCCCGCGTGTAGTCGGGATCCTGATGCTCAACAATCTGATTAGGCATCAGGTAATATTGCATATACGGATTCGGTAAATAGTCCGGGAAGTGTTCCATTAATGGCTGAATGTTACGCCAGGTTTTTACCCAGGAAGGGTCTGCATGTTGCGGGTCGGTTGCGGCCGCATCTTCCGTCAGCAGGCCAAATTTCGCCACATGTTTGCGCAGCTCAGGCATTCGGTCAACGCCGTCCACATAGGCATGGGTAAACCAGCCAAAATGATTGAGCCCAAAGTAGTTTACGGTAACCGCATCGCGATCGACGCCGAGAATCGCGGCGATATTGCGCATGGCGGCCACTGGCATGTCGCAAATATTCAGTACACGGGCGTCAGGGCGCAGACGGCGCACGCCTTCGGCCACAATGGCCGCAGGGTTGGAGTAATTGACAATCCAGGCCTTTTTATCCGCGTAACGTTCGACCAGATCGATCAGTTCTACCATAGGTAAAATGGTGCGCAAACCGTAAGCCAATCCCCCGGGGCCACAGGTTTCCTGGCCGACAACGCCGTGGCGTAAGGGGATCTTTTCATCCTGTTCACGCATTTTGTACTGGCCGACCCGCATCTGAGCAAAGACAAAGTGCGCGCCGCTGAATGCCACTTCCGGTTCGCTGGTGACGGTGAATTTGATGCTGTCACTGTGATCACGTATGACTTTTTCGACCACCGGTGCAATCACGTTTTGGCGTTCGCTGTCGATGTCATATAAACGAATTTCAGACAGGGGGAATTCAGCCAGTTTTACCATCAGGCTTTTGACGATACCGGGCGTGTAAGTACTGCCGCCACCGGCAATGGCCAGAATGAAAGGGCCTTGAGTTTGAACGTTGTTTTTCATAGGGTCAGTCATATCTGTTCCTCGTTTAGAATTTTTACAGTGCATTTTCTACGGCTTCGCGCATTTTTTTTACGTGCAGTCCGTAGACCACCTGAACATTATTTCCCTGCCGGATAACCCCTTTAGCACCGGTGTTCTTAAGCAGTTGCTCGTCAATGTTTTGGGTGTCGTATACCGTCACCCGTAGGCGGGTGTAACAGTTATCCACCACCTCTATATTCTGCTTCCCCCCAAGTCCGGCAATGATGCGTAACCCAAGATCCAGTGCCTCGCCGGCGACCTGCATGGCAGGTTTGGTATGAGAAGCGTGTTGCTGGTAATCCGCTTTAGAATAAAGACGGGTGTCGCTGTCATCCTCTTCGCGCCCCGGCGTTTTCATATCGAAATGCAGGATCATAAAGCGGAAGATAACGAAGTAGAGTACGGACATGATGAGCCCGACCAGGATGTACATCGGCCAGTTAGATTTCTCAGTCCCGAGTGGCAGGTTATAGAGCACAAAATCAATCAGGCCGTTGGCACCGATGGCGTGCACGCCGAGTAGGTAGAACAGCATCATGCCGACGCCCGTCAGCACAGAGTGTGTAACGAACAGCATAGGGGCGACGAACAGGAAGGAGAACTCCAGCGGCTCGGTCACGCCCAGTAAAAAGGAGGTCAGTGCGGCAGGGATCAGAATGGCTTTGGCCGCCGTCTTGCGCTCAGGTTTCGCGGTGACAATCATCGCAAGTGCGGCTGCCGTCAGGCCAAACATCTTGCTGATGCCGCGCGCGTCCCATACGACAGTAGCGCTCAACTGTTTCACCGCAGGGCAGGCCATTTCGGCGAAATAGATATTGCGCGCTCCCTGATACAGCGAACCACAGACTTCGCGGGAGCCGCCGAGCTCGGTATACAGGAAGGGGGTATAAATCAGATGGTGAAGCCCGGTCGGGATTAAAATCCGCTCAAGAAAACCGTAAATCAGCACGCCAACCGGACCTGCGCCGCGGATACCGTACGCCATTGCGCTGATACCGTGCTGAACAAACGGCCAGATTTCACTCATGACGAAACCGAATAAAATCGCCAGAGGAATACCGAGGATTGCGACGAAGCAGTGGCCAGAATAGATCGCCATGACGCCGTTAAACTGTTTGCCGGAATAGCGGTTATAAAGATAACCGGAGATTGCTCCCGTCAGAATGCCCGCGAACACGCCCATTTCCAGAACCTGAACACCAAGCACCAGATTCTGCCCCGACGCCCGCATCACATCCGCCGCCACCAGCTTGCCCTGCATCTGCAAGGTAATGTTCATGGCATTGATAAAAATGATAAAAATTACCAGACCGATCAGCGCGGCATAACCTTTGTCCCGCTTAGCAAGCCCGACCGGAATGCCCACGGCAAAAAGCAGCGCCAGATTGGCCAGAATAGCGACGGATGATTTCGCTACCAGTTGCCCCAAAGCCTGCACTGCAGGGTGGGCGAGGAAGGGCAGGTACTCCGTCAGATTCCCGTTACCAAACAGATTTCCCAGTGCGATAAACAGCCCGACGATCGGCAGGATTAATACGGGGCCGTAAAGTGACTTGCCAAAGTCTTGCAGCAGATTGACCGCTTTGTTCATAACATGCCCTCAAGGGTTATTTTTTGTGATTTAGATTGGGGACGTGATGTTGGCAACAGATGCATCGCCACAGGTACGGCATCAAAGCTAGCAGGATGGGAAACAGTAAACGAGTTATCTGATTGTTTTAAAAACAAATAACTGCAAAGGTTACATGTAACCTTTGACACTGTGACCGACTTAACATTTCGTCAGGACAAGGGGACGAAGAGATAAGGGCATGACGCGGAGTGTGAAGTTTTTAAGCGGTTCATTAAAAGCGCGGCGACTTTCGTGAAGGATGTGGCATAAGGACACATTTATTTAACGAAATGTTGTGATTCAGGTAGGCAATCTTAACTTCGCCCCCTATAATCTGCGCCATTTTACGGCAGGTATAACATTAAATTAACCGGCCCTACCTAGAAGAGTCAGCCAGAGGTTTTACATGACTATCCAACGTACTTTTTCCATCATCAAGCCAAACTCCGTAGCTAACAACGACATCGGCGCAATCTACGCGCGTTTCGAACGTGCTGGTTTCACCATCATCGCGTCTAAAATGCTGAAGCTGACTAAAGAGCAGGCTGAAGGTTTCTACGCTGAGCACAAAGGCCGTCCCTTCTTCGACGGTCTGGTTGAATTCATGACCTCTGGCCCGATCGTGGTTCAGGTTCTGGAAGGCGAAAATGCCGTTCAGCGTAACCGCGACATCATGGGCGCAACTAACCCGGACAACGCACTGGCCGGTACCCTGCGTGCTGACTTCGCTGACAGCTTCACTGCTAACGCCGTTCACGGTTCTGATGCGGTTGAATCAGCACAACGCGAAATCGCTTATTTCTTCACCGAAAGCGAAATCTGCCCGCGCTAAGATTTTTTGGCCGGGATTTTTGGAAGCATTCACCCACAGATACAATAAATATGTGGGTCTGGCCTTTCAAACATAGAAACCCTGCCCTAGAATTTGTACAATGTTGCGCCCCGAATGAGCCAGCCTCTTTGGGGCGTAAGTTTTTTTACGTGCACTAGTTAAAGTTAAAGCTATTGTTAAAAATGTATTGCAGGCTGCTTTTCATCAGCTCTGCACTTCCCTGATGCCATAACGTGTAACAACGAGGCCAATTCGTATTATGTTTGAATCAAACACGCCCGAGCAAGACTTGTCTGAACTGACTGCAGAACCCATTTCCCAAGCCGCTGATGCAGTGAAAACTGTTGAGCCTGCGGTTGCCAAAGTTAACCTTCTTGATCTTAACCGCAAACAGATGCGTGAGTTCTTTATCAACATGGGCGAGAAACCGTTCCGTGCTGATCAGGTCATGAAGTGGATGTACCATTATTGCAGCGATGATTTCGAGCAGATGACCGATATCAATCGGCCGCTGCGTGAAAAACTGGCCCGCGTTGCCGAAATTCGTGCGCCGGAAGTGGCTCTGGAACAGCGCTCCAGCGATGGCACCATTAAATGGGCTATCAAAGTGGGCGACCAGCAGGTCGAAACCGTGTATATCCCGGACGGCGACCGCGCCACGCTTTGCGTTTCCTCACAGGTCGGTTGTGCGCTGGAGTGCACCTTCTGCTCTACCGCTCAGCAAGGCTTCAACCGTAACCTGCGCGTGTCCGAGATCATCGGTCAGGTGTGGCGTGCGGCGAAAATTATTGGCGCGGCCAAAGTGACCGGTACGCGTCCTATCACCAACGTGGTGATGATGGGCATGGGCGAACCTCTGCTCAACCTGAACAACGTGGTTCCGGCCATGGAAATCATGCTTGATGATTTCGGTTTTGGTCTGTCCAAGCGCCGCGTAACGCTTTCTACATCCGGTGTAGTGCCTGCGTTGGATAAGTTGGGTGACATGATTGACGTGGCGCTGGCCATCTCCCTGCATGCGCCGAACGACACCATTCGTGACGAAATTGTCCCGATCAACCGCAAATACAACATCGATACTTTCCTGGCAGCCGTCGAGCGTTACATCAGTAAATCCAACGCCAATCAGGGCCGCGTGACAATCGAATACGTGATGCTGGACCATATCAATGATGGTACCGAGCATGCGCACGAGTTAGCTGAGCGCCTGAAAAATACGCCGTGTAAAATCAACTTGATCCCATGGAACCCGTTCCCCGGCGCGCCGTATGGCCGCAGCTCGAACAGCCGGATCGACCGTTTTTCCAAGGTATTAATGGATTATGGTTTTACCGTGATTGTGCGTAAAACCCGTGGTGATGATATTGATGCCGCCTGCGGTCAGCTGGCGGGCGAAGTTATCGACCGAACCAAGCGCGTTTTAAAGAAAAAGATGGCCGGTGAATCTATCGCCATCAAGGCAGTCTGAACGCAGTAATGTGCTGTTATGCCTTATGCTGCGTTTAACAGGGTGTAAGGCAAAAAGTTATGTTTTTTCTGAAGTCGGGCCGGTGACAGAATAAAGGGATTTACGCATGACGATGAAACGCAGATGGAGACGGGCGGTTGCGCTAAGCTTTACAGTTTGCCTGTTAGCAGGCTGTTCAGGTTCGAAACATGAGACTGAGCAGGCAACGGCGACCGGTGCTTCACAAACCCGTCTTGAGCTGGGTATGGCTTATTTGTCTCAGGGCAATATGGACGCTGCTAAGCAGAATTTACAGAAGGCCGCGGAGGGTGCACCGGATGATTACCGCACCCAGTTAGGCATGGCGCTTTACGAGCAAAAAATCGGCGATAACGCCGCCGCCCAAAGCCGTTATCAGCAGGCTTTGAAGCTGGCTCCGCAAAATGGAACCGTGCTGAATAATTACGGTGCGTTTTTGTGTAGTTTAGGGCAGTATGTACCGGCACAACAGCAGTTTAGCGCGGCTGTCAATGTCCCTGATTACGGTCAGGTGGCTGACAGTCTTGAAAACGCAGGCTACTGTTTTCTGAAGGCCAATCAGAATGAGGAAGCACGCGTGTTACTAAGTCGGGCATTAAAAATTGATCCTGATAAAGGCGCACCTTTGCTTGCTGAGGCAACCAGACAATTTGGTGAAGGGAAACGCGCGCAGGCGCAACTACTGTTAGATGTTTACCAACATGTTCTGCCAGCCAGTGCTGAAAGCCTCATGTTACAGATTCGATTCGCTGCGTCAGCAAGCAACCCGGTTAGCGTTCAGCGCTACGGTAAGCAACTGGCGCGAAGTTTTCCACAATCTCAACAGTACCAGCAGTTCTTAGCTAATGAATACTGAAGCCTCCCAAGAAAATAAAGCCACAATGACGACAGGCGCACGCCTGAGTCAAGCTCGTGAACAGCTGGGACTTACTCATCAGGCCGTTGCAGAACGCCTGTGTCTGAAAGTCTCGACTATTCGCCAAATTGAAGAAGAGACCACGCCGGCCGATCTCGCGCCGACGTTTTTGCGTGGTTACATCCGTTCTTACGCTAAATTAGTTCATGTTCCTGAAGACGAACTTTCAAGCATGATTGGCAAGCAAGCGCCAATAAAAGTGCCGAAAGTAGCCTCCATGCAAGGTTTCTCACTCGGCAAATCACGTAAGAAACGTGATGGCTGGCTGATGGGCTTTACCTGGTTGGTGGTGTTCGTGGTGATCGGTCTGACCGGTGCATGGTGGTGGCAAAACCATCAGGCACAGCAGCAAGAGATCTCCACGATGGCCGAACAGTCATCGGCACAGTTAAATCAGGATAACGGTCAGGGGCAGTCAATTGCCCTGAACAACGGTGACAACCCGAACTCGGCACCAACAGAAGGCGACCCTACTCAGGGGACGCCACCTGCTGATGACGTGAGCGGGGCGGTTCCGGCCCAGCCTACAAATTCAGTACCTGTAAATACCTCTGCGACGACGAATGCGCCGGCACCACCTGCCCAGCAAGCGCCTGTCGCGGTCTCTACCAGCCAACCTGCGGCTGAGAACGGTTTGCCAACAGCCAATGCGCAAACCGCTGCTGCGGGTGCTGACGCAAATGCCGTTGCGCTGACGTTCAAGTCAGATTGCTGGCTGCAGATTGACGATGCTTCTGGCAAAACCTTGTTCAGCGGCATGAAGAAGGGCGGTGAGTCCTTAAGCGTGAAAGGGACTGCCCCTTATAAACTGAAGATTGGTGCACCGGGTGCTGTAGAAATCCAGTTCCAGGGTAAGCCAGTTGATTTGAGCCGTTTTGTTAAATCAAGCCGTGTTGCGCGATTTACTCTGGCTGCCGAATAAGTCGGCGGCCCGTAAGTTTTTGCAACAAGGGAGAGTAAGTCATGCATAACCAAGCACCCATCATCCGTCGAAAATCAACCCGGATTTACGTCGGCAAGGTGCCAATCGGTGATGGTGCGCCGATTGCCGTGCAATCCATGACCAACACCCGTACGACTGATGTCGCTGCCACTGTAGCGCAAATTAAAGCGCTGGAACGTGTGGGTGTGGACATTGTGCGCGTGTCGGTTCCTACCATGGATGCCGCTGAAGCCTTCAAGCTCATTAAGCAGCAGGTCAATGTCCCGCTGGTCGCTGATATCCACTTTGACTACCGTATTGCGCTGCAGGTTGCGGAATATGGCGTGGACTGTCTGCGTATTAACCCAGGTAACATCGGTAATGAGTCCCGCATCCGCTCTGTGGTTGACTGCGCTCGCGACAAAAATATTCCCATCCGTATTGGCGTGAACGGCGGCTCGCTGGAGAAAGATATCCAGGAGAAGTACGGCGAACCTACGCCGGAAGCCCTGCTCGAATCTGCCATGCGTCACGTTGATATTCTCGACCGCCTCAACTTTGACCAGTTTAAAGTCAGCGTCAAAGCCTCGGATGTTTTCCTGGCGGTTGAGTCATATCGCCTGCTGGCTTCACGCATTGATCAGCCGCTGCATTTAGGGATCACCGAAGCCGGGGGTATGCGCAGTGGTTCTGTGAAATCAGCGATTGGCCTTGGCTTGCTATTGTCAGAAGGCATCGGTGATACGCTACGTATCTCACTGGCGGCCGATCCGGTTGAAGAAGTCAAAGTAGGTTTCGATATTTTAAAATCCCTGCGTATTCGCGCCCGTGGTATTAACTTCATTGCCTGCCCGACCTGTTCGCGTCAGGAGTTTGACGTTATCGGCACGGTCAATGCGTTGGAACAACGCCTTGAGGATCTGATCACGCCAATGGATATCTCCATTATCGGTTGTGTGGTCAATGGTCCAGGTGAAGCGCTGGTGTCCACTATCGGTGTGACCGGTGGGCATAACAAGAGCGGTTTTTACGAAGACGGCGTGCGTCAGAGAGAGCGCTTTGATAACGAAAAAATGATCGACCAGCTTGAGGCGAAGATCCGCGCCAAAGCGGCCATCATGGATGAGAGTAATCGTATCGTTATCAATCATCTTGAAAAGTAACATCGGTTGCGGGCGCGTTTAAGCCCCTGCATTATATTGAACCCGACAGTGCGGGAGTGGACTGCGCGTTGAACCGCATGGCCCAAAGCCCCTATAATCGGGTTCATTTTTTATAAAACGATAGAGAATTGACGTGGCGAAGAATATCCAGGCCATCCGTGGCATGAACGATTACCTGCCGGAAGATACCGCGCTGTGGCAGAAGATCGAAGGCATCCTTAAGCAGGTGCTGGGTAATTACGGATACAGTGAAATCCGTATGCCGATTGTAGAGCAGACCCCGTTATTTAAACGCGCCATTGGTGAAGTGACCGATGTTGTGGAAAAAGAGATGTACTCCTTCGAAGATCGCAACGGTGAAAGTCTGACGCTGCGCCCTGAAGGAACGGCTGGCTGCGTGCGCGCCGGCATCGAACATGGTCTGCTGTACAATCAGGAACAACGTCTGTGGTACATCGGTCCGATGTTCCGTTACGAACGCCCACAAAAAGGCCGCTATCGTCAGTTTAACCAGCTGGGTGTCGAAGTTTTTGGCCTGCAAGGCCCGGACATTGATGCTGAGTTAATCCTGCTGACCGCCCGCTGGTGGCGTGCTTTGGGGATTTCTGAGCATGTTGCGCTGGAGCTGAACTCTATCGGTTCTCTCCAAGCCCGTACGGATTACCGTGAAGCACTGGTGGCGTTTCTCGAGCAGCATAAAGACAAGCTGGACGAAGACTGTAAACGCCGCATGTATACCAATCCGCTGCGCGTTCTGGACTCTAAAAATCCTGACGTGCAGGCGTTGCTAAACGACGCACCGGAACTCGCTGATTACCTGGATCCTGAATCTAAAGAACACTTTGCTGGTCTTTGTGAACTTTTAGAGCAAGCAGGTATCCCATATACGGTAAATCAGCGCCTTGTTCGTGGTCTGGATTACTACAACCGCACTGTATTCGAATGGGTAACCACCAGCCTTGGCGCACAGGGCACCGTTTGTGGCGGTGGCCGTTATGATGGTCTGGTCGAACAGTTAGGTGGCCGCGCAACGCCTGCCGTGGGTTTTGCGATGGGTCTTGAACGTTTGGTGTTATTGGTTCAGGCAGTGAATTCTGATTTCAAAGCGTCTTCCACCGTGGATGCGTATGTGATTTCTTCGGGAGCGGGTACTCAGGGTGCTGCCATACAATTGGCTGAATCGCTGCGCGACACGCTGCCAGAATTAAAAGTGATGACTAACTACGGCGGTGGCAACTTCAAAAAACAGTTTGCCCGCGCTGACAAATGGGGAGCGCGTGTCGCTCTGGTATTAGGTGAAAACGAAGTCGCGGCCGGGCAGGTAGTCGTTAAAGACCTGCAAAGCGGTGAGCAAGAAACGCTGGCGCAAAGCGAACTCGCTGCGCGTCTGGCCTCGATGATAGGTTAAGGAGAAGGACCACGTGGAAGTCTATACCACTGAAAACGAACAGGTTGACGCCGTACGTCGTTTCTTTGCTGAAAATGGAAAGGCATTGGCGATAGGCGTTGTGCTGGGTATTGCTGCATTGGGTGGCTGGCGTTACTGGCAAACCCACCAAAGTTCAGAGATGACCGAAGCTTCCGTTGCCTTCCAGCAAGCCAATCAGGCAATGACGGATAAAAAAGCGCAAGGCGTTGAAGATCTTGAGAAGTTTGCCCAGAGCAATAGCAACAATTACGGCGTGTTTGCTGCGCTGCAGCTGGCTGACCATTTTGTTGAAGCCAAAGATTTTGCTAATGCCGAAAAGCAACTGATGCAGGCGCAGAGCCAGACGAAAGAAGAGAACCTGCTGTCGCTGGTTAACCTGCGTTTGGCGCGTGTCCAGATGCAACAAAACAAATTCGATGACGCCCTCAAAACGTTAGATGGCGTGAAGGGTGAAGGCTGGGCGGCACTGCAACAAGATGTTCGCGGTAATGTCCTGCTGGCGAAAGGCGATGCTAAAGGTGCTCGTGAAGCCTACAGCAAAGGTCTCGATTCTAAACCTTCTCAAACGCTGCAAAACATGCTGCGTATGAAATTGAACAACTTATCCAGCTAAGGGGAACCCCGATGCAATTGCGTAAAACACTCTTGGTAGGATGGGTTTCTGTTGCCCTGCTGAGTGGCTGTTCTTTGTTTAACAGCGAAGAAGATGTCGTCAAGATGTCCCCGTTGCCGAAAGTTGAAAATCAATTCACTCCGACGAAAGTCTGGAGCACCTCCGTCGGTGACGGTGTAGGCGATTACTACTCGCATCTGCGCCCGGCCTGGCAGGACAGCACTATTTACGCGGCCGACCGTTTTGGCATCGTGAAAGCACTGGATGCTGACAGCGGTAAAGAGAAGTGGAAAGTAAACCTGTCTGAAAAGACCGGCTTCTTCTCCAGCAACAACTCAGCACAGCTTTCCGGCGGTGTCACTGCTGCGGGTTCGCATGTCTATATCGGCAGCGAGCAGGCTATCGTTTATGCACTGAACAGCAGCGACGGTACCGTTGCGTGGCAGACCAAAGTTGCGGGCGAAGCACTTTCACGCCCGGTGGTCAGCGACGGACTGGTACTGGTTCACACCGGGAACGGTATGCTACAAGGGCTGAGCGAAGCTGACGGTACCATTCAGTGGACCGCTAACCTTGATATGCCAACGCTCTCTCTGCGTGGCGAATCTGCTCCAGCTACCGCATTTGGCGCTGCCATTGTTGGTGGTGATAGCGGTCGTGTAAGTGCAGTGTTGATGAAAGAAGGCCAGCTTATCTGGCAGCAACGTATTTCTCAGCCAAGCGGCGCGACTGAAATCGATCGTCTGAGCGATGTCGACACCACTCCGGTTATCGTTGATGGCGTAGTCTATGCGCTGGCTTACAACGGCAATTTGGTAGCGATGGATCTGCGTTCTGGCCAGGTTATGTGGAAACGTGATGTCGGTTCTATTAACGACTTTATCGTCGATGCGGGCCACATCTATATGGTTGATCAAGATGATCGTGTAATGGCACTTGATACACAGGGTGGCGTAAGCCTCTGGCGTCAAAGCGATTTATTGCACCGTAACCTGACAGCCCCAGTGCTGTATAATGGTTATATTGTGGTCGGTGATTCAGAAGGTTATCTGCACTGGATCAACACCACTGATGGTCGTTTTGTCGCACAACAGAAAGTTGACAGCTCCGGTTTCCTCGGCGCGCCAATTGTTGCAAGTGACAAACTGGTTATCCAGGCGAAAGGCGGTGAGGTTTACTCCTTCACCCGCTAATTTTGCTGACAGCAACTGGCCTTTGGTTGACGTTAACCGGGCTTAAAAACGGCTCCTGAATAGCTCAGGGGCCGTTTCGTATTCTGAAAACTGCGCAGGCGATTGCGAATGTTTGCGACGTAACAAATTGAATTATGGTGTTTTGCGGGTTTTCCCCGCGCTGTAACTCTTTATGATTTGCTATAACTTTTTGCTATAAAAACAGAGGCTTCAAAATGATACCTGTCGTCGCGCTGGTTGGGCGCCCGAATGTGGGTAAATCCACTTTATTTAACCGTTTGACCAAGACGCGTGATGCGTTGGTCGCGGATTTCCCGGGGCTAACGCGTGACCGCAAGTATGGTCGTGCTGAAATTGAGGGTAACGAATTCATCATCGTTGATACCGGCGGTATCGACGGTACAGAAGACGGCGTTGAAACCCGTATGGCAGGGCAGTCGCTGCTGGCTATCGAAGAAGCTGACATTGTGCTGTTCATGGTGGATGCACGCGCGGGCCTGATGCCTGCAGATCAGGGCATTGCCCAGCATCTTCGCAGCCGTGAAAAAGCCACCTTCCTGGTTGCTAATAAAACCGATGGTCTGGATCCGGACAGCGCCGTGGGTGATTTCTACGCGTTGGGTTTAGGCGAAGTCTACCCGATTGCGGCTTCTCATGGCCGTGGTGTCGCGCAGTTAATTGAGCACGTTCTGGTACCGTTCGTGGGTGCCAAACCAGAAGAAGTTGAGCTGACAGAAGAAGAAGCCAACGCCGCTTACTGGGCAGAGCAGGAAGCCGGTCTCGAAGAAGATGAGATCCCGGCCGACGTCGAAGATGATTTCGATCCACGTTCTTTACCGATCAAACTGGCTATTGTTGGGCGTCCGAACGTAGGTAAGTCAACGCTTACTAACCGTATTCTGGGCGAAGAGCGCGTCGTGGTTTACGACATGCCGGGTACCACCCGCGACAGTATTTATATCCCGATGGTGCGTGACGAGCGTGAATACGTTCTGATTGACACCGCCGGTGTGCGCAAACGCGGTAAAGTGACTGAAACCGTTGAGAAATTCTCGGTTATCAAAACCCTGCAAGCGATTGAAGATGCTAACGTGGTCATGCTGGTTATCGATGCCCGTGACGGCATCTCCGATCAGGATCTTTCACTGTTGGGCTTCATCCTCAATAGTGGGCGCTCACTGCTGATTGTAGTGAACAAATGGGATGGCATGAGCGAAGATGAACGCGCTCAGGTTAAAGACCAGCTGGACCTGCGTCTTGGTTTTGTCGACTTCGCACGTATTCACTTTATCTCTGCCCTGCACGGCAGCGGTGTGGGTAACTTGTTCGAATCCGTGATCGAAGCTTATACCTGCGCGACCACGCGAGTGAGTACTTCCATGCTGACCCGTATCATGCAGATGGCCGCTGACGATCACCAGCCACCGCTGGTTAACGGTCGCCGCGTGAAGCTGAAATATGCCCACGCCGGGGGTTATAACCCACCTATCGTGGTTATCCACGGTAATCAGGTGAAAGATCTGGCTGATTCCTACAAGCGCTATCTGATGAACTACTTCCGCCGCTCATTGAAAGTGATGGGGACACCGATCCGCATCCAGTTCAAAGAGGGTGAGAACCCGTATGAAGGCAAGAAAAACACGCTGTCGCCGCACCAGCAGCGTAAGCGCAGACGCCTTCTGCAGCATCTGAAGAATAAGTCGTAAAATCCGCAAGGTGCATGAAAATGCACCTTGTTTATTTATGCGAAACAATGATCCGAGCAAAATATGAGGAGCGATTTGATGGAAGCACATTGCCCGCAATGCGACCTGCCCATGCAATGGGTAAGCGGTCACTTTCACTGTGAGCCCTGCCATGCGGATTTCCAGCAAAGGGTATTATGCCCGGACTGCCAGAAACCCCTGCAAACGCTGAAAGCCTGCGGCGCGGTGGATTACTTCTGTCAGAACGAACATGGCATGGTTTCTAAAAAGCGTGTGCTGTTCAGCTACCTCCCTTACCGCGCCTAGTTATCAGGAGAGGCTGATTTCCACAGTTCGACCAGTTCTTCTGGGAGCTGGCTTTCGGGAATGATCAGCACCAGGCTGCCGGACTGACCGGATGCCGCGTACTGAATTTCCAGCCGGTAATAGCGCTTATCGCCGCGTCCAGCCTCTTCAGCGGGTTTAGCGTACGGTAGCGACTGATTAATCAGCTGGCAAATTTCACGGCGTTTATCGTCGCTCATTCCGGCCAGCGCCACGCGGCGCGGCCCGTTGAGTTTCGGAATAAACGCCATTCCACCTTCGCGGTACATCTCTATCACAGCACTGCTGTCCAGCGCGTCCAATGGTTTCATTCATATCACCCCAACGTGCTCCCAGGCTTCCCGCACTGCCTGCCCGACGGTGCTGTCAAAACGCTTTTCAGCATGGGCAATGGTTTTCTGGGCAAAGGTAGCAAAGTCGGCATCCTGCGGCAGTGACTTGTCGCACACCGTGTCATACCACGCGTATCCGGCCCGCTCCCAGGCGTTACCGCCCAGTTTAGTGGCCGCCAGATAAAAGGCGCGATTAGGGATGCCGGAATTTATGTGCACACCGCCGTTATCATCGCGGGTATTCACATAGCCTTTCATATCGGCAGGCTGCGGATCTTTGCCCAGCAGCGGGTCATCGTAGGCGGTACCGGGGTGGGACATTGAGCGCAGTCCGGTGCCATGAATTCCTTTTGCGAGTAAGCCCTCACCTATGATCCAGTCAGCCTTGTCAGCGGTCTGTTTCAGATGGAATTGCTTAACCAGCGAACCAAACACGTCAGACAGTGACTCATTCAGCGCGCCGGATTGCCCGCTGTAAACCAGACCGGCTTCGCTTTCGGTCACGCCGTGCGACAGTTCGTGTCCAACCACGTCGATGGCAATGGTAAAGCGGTTAAAAATCTCACCGTCGCCGTCGCCAAACACCATCTGTTGGCCGTTCCAGAAGGCGTTCTGATAGCCTTTGTCATAGTGAACGGTACCGAGCAGCGCCAGCCCTTTGTTGTCGAGAGAATTGCGCTGGTACGCCAACCAGAAGAAATCGTAAGTGACACCGAGATAGTCATAGGCTTCATCCACCGCAATATCACCGTTGCTGGGCTGATCTTCTTTGCGAACGGATTCGCCCGGCAGCGTGGTGGTATTTTTGGCATCATAAATATCCCGTTCCACCTGACCTGCTTTCGCCGTTTTCGTGGTGTCGGATTTGGCATAAGGCTTCGCCATCAGCGTGTTGACGTGTAACAGGGTCTGACGTGCGCATTGCTTTTGCGGTTCAGAGCCGCGTTCGATGATGCGGCTAAGCATGTAGGGCGGGATAACGCTGTTGTGACGTTTCGCTGAACGATGATTCATCGTGAATCTCCTTATCAGGAATCACCCGAAGGTGAAAGAAAGGTGTTCTGATTGTCTGATACTGAAAGGCGGCTAATGAATCGCCGTGTGATCAGTATAGGCGTGCTCTGCGTCATACTCCCTGAAGATAAGATTTATCTGTCCGGCTGCGGGTCATACAAATGGTGGGGATGCGGCACCGTCTTGCGTCCGGAGGCTTTTCTGACCGAGTTACGTACCACCAGTTTTCCCTGTAATAACTGCGCTGTGAAAGGCGCATCGGGGCGAAGCATTCGTCGTTGCAGCAGGGCGATTGCCTCAGCGCCCAGTTCGTCGCGCGGGACATGTACGGCAGTCAGCGGAACGTCGTGAATTTCTGCCAGATTAAATCCGTCGGTGCTGATGACGCTGATATCCACCGGCACGGATAACCCTCTTTGCGCCAGCGCCGCCATGACGCCCGATGCCATAAAATCCCCTCCGGCCAGAATCGCCGTCGGCAGCGGTTGTCCGGCGGGCAAAGCATCCAGAAAGTCCAGCAGCGCCCGTTCGCTCTCCTGCGCGCCAAATCCGGATGTATTCAGCAAATGCTGAGTATCACTGAAGGTCTGATGATGACGGGAGAAGGCCTGTCTGATACCAGTCAGGCGCAGTTCCATCGTATGACGGCGCAGACATTGCAGCGTGACGATCCGCGTATGTCCTTGCGAAAACAGATAATCGCAGGCGAAATCTCCCATTGTCTGATGGTCCGGGCTGACGCTGTCGAGGCGCATGTGGCGGTCATAGCAGTTGATCAGTACGCAAGGTTTGCCGATTTCAGCGGCGAGCTGGTGAATGTGTGGATCGTCGATACCGACCAGTAGCGCTGCTTCGGTCAGCGGATCGCTCATTTTGGCGATAAACAGCGCAGCATCCGCATTCTCCTCTTCCATCGCACAATAACGGACGCGGACTTCATGGTTGGCGGTCGTCGCCAAAACGCCCTGGATCACTTTGTAGTAAAAAATATCGCTGCGCACATCGAACGCGCGGGCAGGGGCAAAAATCATGATGTTATTGAGCATCAGCCTCCCAGCCGAAAGCCCGTTCAGAATGCCCTGTGATTTTGCGCACGCCAGAACCTTTTCGCGGGCCTTACTGCTGGTGTTGCTTTTTCCGGCCAGAACGCGCGAAACGGTGCTGATCGACAGCCCCGTTTGGTCGGCAATTTGCTGTATTTTCAGCTTTCCGTTCAAAGTGTGATCCCGTTCAAATTTGAAAATGAAAAAATTCTCACAAAATATAGAGGCCGTATTATCAGGCTTTATTGCCAGAAATTAGCGTCTCTAGGTTATAGCGTGAAAGTTCTTGCAAAGAATCACGTTCCGCTCACAAATCAGTCTGCTTACAGTCGTCGAGGGTACTCTACATAACACATCGCCAGCAGCCATCGGGCTGACCGGTGGGGAGAATATGCATGACGATTGAGATCAGTTCCGGCGCTGTCACGGCCGGTCGTCGTAAAATTAAAGCCTTACGCTGGTGGATGCTGGCGCTGTTTCTGCTCGGGGTAACGGTGAACTACATCACCCGCAACTCTTTGGGTTTACTGGCCGCCGAACTGAAAACCAGTTTGGGTATGACCACCGAACAATACTCCTACGTCGTCGCGGCGTTTCAGGCGGCCTACACCATATTCCAGCCATTGTGCGGCTGGCTGATTGACGTCATCGGGTTGAAGCTCGGTTTTCTGATCTGTGCGTCTATCTGGGCCGTGGTCTGTATGCTGCACGCCGGGGCTGGGAGTTGGGTTCAGCTGGCGATCCTGCGCTTCTTTATGGGCAGCGCTGAAGCGGCTGCCACACCGGCCAACGCCAAAGCCATCTCTGACTGGTTCCCGCGTAAAGAGCGTCCGGTGGCGGCAGGCTGGGCGGGGGTCGGTTTCTCTATTGGCGCGATGCTGGCTCCGCCTATCATTCTGGTCGCCCATCTCTCCTTTGGCTGGCGCGGCGCGTTTCTGTTCTGCGGCGTGCTGTCGATGCTCTGGGTTTTGCTGTGGTGGAAGTTTTACCACTCGCCGGAAACCCATCCCAATCTGAGCACGGAAGAGCTGGCGTTAATCCGTCAGGACAACGAGCCGCAACAGACGCGTCTGCCGTTTATCAAGTCGCTGAAAATTGTCTGCAAAAACAAGAAATTCTACGGCATCGCCATTCCTGCTTTTCTGGCTGAACCGGCGTGGGCTGTCTTCAGCTTCTGGGTGCCACTTTATCTCGCCAATGAGCGCGGGATGGATTTAAAACACATTGTCATGTTCGCCTGGCTCCCTTTCCTGGCGGCCGATCTCGGCAGTATCGCCAGCGGCTATCTCACTACGCTGTACCGCAAAGTGTTTGGTTGCACCCGAATTAATTCCATCGTTGCCAGTTCGGTCACCGGCGCATTCATGATGCTCTCGCTGGCGCTGGTGGCCGTCACCCAAAGTCCATACGCCGCGATTGCGCTGATCTCCATCGGCGGCTTCGGCCATCAGGTGATCTCCTGCATGTTGAGTGCGGTGGTGGTGGAAACCTTCGACAAGAATCAGGTAGCCACCGTCAACGGCATGAGAGGTTCATCGGCGTGGATCGCCAGCTTCTTGTTTTCACTGTTGATCGGCGCCGTTGCCGACAATATTGGGTTTAATCCGCTATTTATCGCAATGGGATTTTTTGACCTGATCGGGGCGGTATTCCTGATTGCCCTGATAGCAGAACGCCGCAGTCCGGCAGACAAAAGGAAAAGTGCATGAAAACGTTAAAACATTGGGTGCTGGCTGCGCAGGACGCGGCGGGCGTTGAGCTGCTGGTGGACGGGCAACATATTTTCTGCCTGCGCGTATTGGAGCAGGGCCTGTTCAGGGTGGTGATTAAACGCCGGGGTGAACTGGCACTCGACCGCACCTGGAGTATTGCCCCGGCAGAGGATGTGCCATGGGAAGGTCGTGACCGGTTGAGCAACGCCGGTTTCAGCCTGCCGGGCTTTACGCTCTTGCAGCAGGAAAATCAGTTGATGATCACCAGTGACAAACTGCGCGTCACCGTGCATCAGCCGCTGTGGTTAGAGTGGGAATACAAAAGCGCGCAGGGCGAATGGCTGCCGCTAGCCAGCGACCGTAAAACTGGCGCTTATATGCTGTCAGTAAAAGGCGACGGATCGGCGCATTATCAGCGCCGTCATGCCGGAGAAAATTATTACGGGCTAGGCGAAAAAGCCGGAGATCTCAACCGTACCGGCCGCCGCTTTGAAATGCGCAATCTCGATGCGATGGGCTATAACGCCGCGAGTACCGATCCGCTGTACAAACATATTCCCTTCACGCTGACCCGCCGTGATGACGTCAGCTTTGGCTTGTTCTACGACAATCTCAGCAATGTCTGGCTGGATCTCGGCAAAGAGCTTGATAATTACCATCTGCCATACCGCCGGTTTAGCGCGGAAGCGGGCGATCTCGATTACTACCTGTTCCTCGGCCCGACGGCGCTCGGCGTCACTAAGGCGCTGGTGCGCCTGACGGGTAAAACCACGTTTGGCCCGAAATGGAGCCTCGGTTACAGCGGTTCCACCATGTACTACACCGATGCGCCGGACGCCCAGCAGCAGCTGATGAAATTCATCCATCTGTGCAGCGAAAACCAGATCCCCTGTGACTCATTCCAGCTCTCGTCGGGATACACCTCGATTGGCAACAAACGTTACGTTTTCAACTGGAATTACGACAAAGTACCGCAGCCCAAGGCGATGTCACAGGCGTTTCTTGATGCGGGGATCCGTCTTGCCGCCAATATCAAACCCTGCCTGTTACAGGATCACCCGAAATACGCACAAGTGGCTAAAGAGGGGCTGTTTGTCCGCGATTCAGAAACGGATGCGCCGGAACGTTCGGTCTTCTGGGATGATGAAGGTTCGCATCTCGACTTCACTCATCCGGCGGCCGTGCGCTGGTGGCAAAATGGCGTGACCACGCAGTTGCTGGAGAACGGCATCGGCTCCACCTGGAATGACAACAACGAATATGAAGTGTGGGACAGCGACGCGCGCTGCCACGGATTTGGCAAATCCATTGCCATCAAACATATCCGTCCGGTGATGCCGCTGCTGATGATGCGCGCCTCGTTTGAAGCGCAGCAGAGATTCGCGCCGCAATCGAGGCCCTATCTGATTTCCCGTTCCGGTTGCGCCGGGATGCAGCGCTATGTGCAAACCTGGAGCGGCGACAACCGTACCAGCTGGCAAACGCTGCGCTACAACACCCGTATGGGACTCGGCATGAGTCTGTCCGGTTTGTATAACGTCGGGCACGATGTCGGCGGGTTCTCCGGCGACCGTCCGGATGAAGAGTTGTTTGTGCGCTGGGTGCAAAATGGCGTCATGCATCCACGCTTTACCATCCACTCCTGGAATGAAGACGGTACGGTTAATGAGCCGTGGATGTACGGTGAAAGTACCGCACTAATCCGTGAAGCCATCGCGTTGCGCTACCGCCTGCTGCCTTATTTCTACACGTTGCTGTGGCAGGCACACAGCGACGACGAACCGATGCTGCGTCCGACCTTCTTAGACCATGAGCATGACCCGAAAACCTTCGCAGAAACCGATGATTTCCTGCTGGGGCATAACCTGCTGGTGGCAAGCGTGGTAGAGCAGGGCCAGCGTCAGCGCGAGGTTTATCTGCCCGATAACGGCATAGGCTGGTGTGATTTTTACAGCGGGAAGTGGTTTGCAGGCGGGCAGAATATCACCCTCGATGCACCGTTGAACCGGTTGCCGTTGCTGGTCCGCGCCGGTGCCGCACTGCCGGTCTCCGGGCGTCTGGCCTATGTGGATGTGAATAAAGACACGCAGCGTGCACTGCATATTTTCCCGGCTCCGGCAGAGGGTTCGTCTTCAGGCATGTTGTTTGAAGACGACGGTGAAAGTCACGGCTGGAAAGCGGGGCGCGCTCTGTGGCTGAACTGGGAGATTGTCAGCAATGCGCAACGCATCGATATCACCTTCACTCAGCGGGGTGAATTTAAACCCGCGTGGAAAAGCCTGAGCATGGTGCTGCCGGAGGGGGAAGAGCGCGAAGTGTGGGTAAACGGGGAGCGGACTGAAAGTTATTCGATTTAATCGTAAACCGGGGCCGGGATCAGGCCCCTTTTACCGTACCGGTCATACTTCGATCCGCCAGTGCGTTGGCGGCTCGAATTATTTAGGCTGAGTACTTTTCCGCGTTTTCTTCTCAAGTTGAATTGACGTCACTTCACTTTCAATCCAGCCATCGGCCAGACGGGTTTTTAACGTGTCGCCCGGTGCGGTCTGGGTGGTTTTCTTTAACAGTTCACCTTTAGGTGTTGTCGTTACGCTATAGCCGCGCGCCAGTGTTGCCAGCGGGCTGACGGCTTCCAACTGGGCACAGGCGGTGCCAAAACGCTGGCGGCTGCCGGACAGCTGCGCGCTCAGCGCCTGTTGCAGGCGATACTGTAACTGCTGAATTTTCTGCTGAGCACGGTGAATACGCGGCTGCGGCTGCTGTTGATTCAGACGTTGTTGCAGACGATCGGTGCGGCGCAGCATCTGGCGTAGCTGGTTTTGCATCGCTTCATCCAGACGGCGGCGCAGTTTAAACAACGCCGTTTGCTGACGCGCCAGGCGCAGATGAGGGTGCTGCTGTTGCAGACGATGATTGAGCCGCGTAAACCGCTGCGTAAGCTGCGCGAGGTAGTAGTCCATCGCCATTTCGAGGCGCTGCTGCTGCGACTGAATCTGACGCAGCAGTTCCAGCTGATTGCGACTGATAAGCTCGGCGGCGGCCGAAGGCGTTGGCGCGCGGAGATCCGCCACAAAATCGGCAATGGTGACGTCGGTTTCATGGCCGACGGCACTGACAATCGGGATGGCACTTTTGAAGATTGCCCGCGCTACGCGTTCGTCGTTAAAACTCCACAAATCTTCCAGCGAACCGCCACCGCGCCCGACGATTAGCACGTCCACTTCCTGACGCGCATTGGCCAGTTCAATGGCTCGCACGATTTGCATCGGCGCATCTACGCCCTGTACAGCCGTCGGGTAGATGATCACCGGCAGCGACGGATCACGGCGTTTGAGTATGTTTAACACGTCATGCAGTGCGGCCCCGCTCGATGAGGTGATCACGCCAACGCATTTGGCCGGAGAGGGCAGAGGCTGCTTGAACTGCGCATCGAACAGCCCTTCGGCTGCCAGTTGCTGTTTCAGCAGATCGAATTTTTGCTGCAACAGACCGTCACCGGCTTCCTGCATACTTTCGGCAATCAGCTGATAATCACCACGCGGTTCGTACAACGTAATGGTGGCGCGCACCAGAACCTGCTGGCCGTTTTGCGGGCGGAAGGTTGTGCGGCGGTTGGTGTTGCGGAACATCGCGCATTTGACCTGCGCCCGGTCATCTTTCAGGGTGAAATACCAGTGACCGGAAGAAGGTTGGGAGAAGTTGGAGATCTCGCCTGAGAGCCATACCTGGCCCATTTCGTTCTCCAGCAACTGTCGGACCGTCTGATTGAGGCGGCTTACGGTAAAAATCGGTGGGGAAGAAGGTAGCGACATGTGATCCAGATCAAATTCAAAAACAGAGACTTAATCGAACGATACTACATGCACGAAACAGGTAATCAAGAAGTTTCTCAAAATAGTTCTGGTCGCAATGCCTGCTCACCTGTATACTCCCGCTGCAATATTTTCTCCTTTCCGCATCCACCTTGGTGAGATATTGCCCATGCTACGTATCGCAAAAGAAGCACTAACGTTCGACGACGTCCTCCTTGTACCAGCCCACTCCACAGTTCTGCCCAATACTGCCGATCTAAGCACCCAGTTGACCGCTAAAATCCGTCTGAATATCCCTATGCTGTCCGCAGCGATGGATACCGTGACTGAAGCGAATCTGGCGATTGCTCTCGCGCAGGAAGGCGGTCTGGGATTCATTCACAAGAACATGTCTATTGAACGTCAGGCCGAAGAAGTTCGCCGCGTTAAAAAGCATGAAAGCGGCGTGGTTGCTGACCCGAAAACGGTCACCCCTTCCACCACTCTGCGTCAGGTTAAAGAACTCACCCAAATTAACGGCTTTGCTGGCTACCCGGTTGTCACCGAGCAGAACGAACTGGTGGGTATTATTACCGGCCGTGACGTGCGCTTCGTGACCGATCTGGAACAGCCCGTGACCGCAGTGATGACCCCGAAAGAGCGTCTGGTGACGGTCAAAGAAGGCGAATCGCGCGAAATCGTTTTGCAGAAAATGCACGAAAAACGCGTTGAGAAAGCGCTGGTTGTTGACGCGCAATTCCACCTGCTCGGTATGATCACCGTTAAAGACTTCCAGAAAGCCGAACGTAAACCTAATGCCTGTAAAGATGAGCAGGGCAGCCTGCGCGTTGGTGCGGCGGTTGGCGCGGGTGAAGGCAACGAAGAACGTATCGACGCACTGGTTGCGGCGGGCGTTGACGTGCTGCTGATCGACTCCTCACACGGTCACTCCGAAGGCGTGCTGTCACGCATTCGTGCGACCCGTGCAAAATACCCGGATCTGCAAATTATCGGCGGCAACGTGGCGACCGGCGCAGGCGCGCTGGCACTGGTTGAAGCTGGCGTAAGCGCAGTGAAAGTCGGTATCGGTCCTGGCTCTATCTGTACCACTCGTATCGTGACCGGCGTGGGTGTACCACAAATCACCGCCGTCTCCGACGCTGTGGCAGCACTGGAAGGCACGGGTATTCCGGTTATTGCTGATGGTGGTATCCGCTTCTCTGGCGATATCGCCAAAGCTATCGCGGCGGGCGCAAGCTGTGTGATGGTCGGCGGAATGCTGGCAGGTACCGAAGAGTCTCCGGGTGAAATCGAGCTGTATCAGGGGCGTTCATTCAAATCTTACCGCGGCATGGGTTCTCTGGGCGCGATGTCCAAAGGCTCTTCTGACCGCTACTTCCAGAGCGATAACGCCGCTGACAAACTGGTACCGGAAGGTATCGAAGGTCGCGTGGCGTACAAAGGTCATCTGAAAGAGATTGTGCACCAACAAATGGGCGGTCTGCGTTCATGTATGGGGCTGACCGGCTGTGCTACCATCCTTGAGCTGCGCACCAAGGCTGAGTTTGTCCGCATCAGCGGTGCAGGGATTCAGGAAAGTCATGTCCACGATGTGACGATCACGAAAGAATCGCCGAATTACCGTATGGGTTGATAGTTTCCAAGACAGCGAGCCATGCGCTCGCTGTCTGCTTTTAAAGTACTAACGAAAATTTAACCTGTTGTTTTAACGCTTTTATTGCTTTCTGGAAAACGCCCCCTCATGAGCGAAAATATTCACAAGCACCGTATCCTGATCCTCGATTTCGGCTCCCAGTACACCCAACTTGTTGCGCGCCGCGTGCGTGAACTGGGTGTCTATTGCGAACTCTGGGCCTGGGACGTAACCGAAGCCCAAATCCGCGAATTCAACCCGAACGGGATCATCCTGTCCGGTGGCCCGGAAAGTACCACCGAGCATGATAGCCCGCGTGCGCCAGACTACGTCTTCGAAGCCGGTGTCCCGGTTTTGGGCGTCTGCTACGGCATGCAAACTATGGCCATGCAGTTAGGCGGCCATGTTGAAGGTTCCAACGAACGCGAATTTGGTTATGCGCAGGTTGAAGTTCAGACTGAGAGTGCCTTAATCCGCGACATTCAGGACGCCCTTAGTGAGAACGCCAAACCGCTGCTCGACGTCTGGATGAGCCACGGCGATAAAGTCACCGCCATCCCGTCCGATTTCGTGACCGTTGCCAGCACCGATACCTGTCCGTTCGCCATTATGGCCAACGAAGAAAAACGCTTCTACGGCGTACAGTTCCACCCGGAAGTGACGCATACCCGTCAGGGCCTGCGCATTCTGGAACGTTTCGTGATGGACATCTGCCAGTGCGAAGCGTTGTGGACACCGGCTAAAATCATCGAAGACGCCATTGAGCGCCTGCGCGTGCAGATCGGTGATGACCACGTGATCCTCGGCCTGTCCGGCGGCGTTGACTCCTCCGTCACCGCAATGCTGTTACACCGCGCCATCGGCAACCGCCTGACCTGCGTGTTTGTGGATAACGGCCTGCTGCGTCTTAACGAAGCGGATCAAGTGCTGGATATGTTCGGCGACCGTTTCGGTCTGAACATTGTTCACGTGGCTGCGGAAGAGCGTTTCCTGACTGCCCTGGCCGGTGTTGATGAGCCAGAAGCCAAACGTAAAATCATCGGGCGCGTATTCGTTGAAGTGTTCGACGAAGAAGCCTGCAAGCAGGATGCCGTTAAATGGCTGGCGCAGGGCACTATCTACCCTGACGTGATCGAATCTGCGGCCTCTGCCACCGGCAAAGCGCACGTGATCAAGTCACACCACAACGTGGGTGGCTTGCCGAAAGAAATGAAACTCGGTCTGGTTGAGCCACTCAAAGAGCTGTTCAAAGACGAAGTGCGTAAAATCGGTCTGGAACTCGGCCTGCCATACGACATGCTTTACCGTCACCCGTTCCCGGGCCCAGGTCTGGGCGTGCGCGTATTGGGCGAAGTGAAGAAAGAGTATTGCGACCTGCTGCGCCGCGCTGATGCCATCTTCATTGAAGAGCTGCATAAAGCCGACCTGTACAACAAAGTCAGCCAGGCCTTCACCGTCTTCCTGCCAGTGCGTTCCGTTGGTGTCATGGGCGATGGTCGTAAATACGACTGGGTGGTATCTCTGCGCGCAGTCGAAACTATTGATTTCATGACCGCGCACTGGGCGCACCTGCCGTACGATTTCCTCGGCCGCTGCTCCAACCGCATCATCAACGAAGTCGACGGTATTTCCCGTGTGGTGTATGACATCAGCGGTAAACCACCGGCGACGATCGAGTGGGAATGATCAGGAACACCCTGAGCTAAACCCAATAAAAAACCCGCTTCGGCGGGTTTTTTACATTTAGGATGGGCCATCCTGAAAACAAAAAGGCAACCCATTGAAGGCTGCCTTTATGACGGCGAATTTACTTCTGTGGTGCAGGGTTGAATTGCACAACGTCAGTGGCGAGGCTATCGACTACGCCTTTCAGATCATTCAGGGTGACTTTCTGAGTATCGTTAGAGACTTGTTTACCCATGCCTTTACGTACCACCTTCACGACTGTTTTGCCGGTACTTGAATCAATCAGTTCTGCTTCGAAATACAATTCGGTATCACGCGTACGGTGTCCGCTGGCAGTTTCTGCGCCGGCAACCACTAACGCGACCGGGATCACTTCATAGAATTGCAAACCTTCAGCTGACGTATTTGCACCGGTGATTGCGCCTTTAAAGATCAAAGTACGTGGACCAGGATGGTTGGTGATCGTCATACGCTGAGCAATCGCAGGCTTGATGCGGCTGTTCGCGTAATCCAGAACACCCTGCAAGGTCTGCTGATCAATCTGAGCCGTTGGCTGAGGCTTTGGATAGAACGTGATTGGCTGGTAATCAACGTAAGAGTAATCAGAGGCTTTAAAGGAAGGATCTACCCAGCGCAGCACGGTTTTACCTGACGGCGTTTTGGTTTCTTTCAGGCCAGAATAATCACCGAGGAAGCCCGAATATTTTTCTGGTTTAGTGATCTGGCTGGTACAACCGGCAAGCATCACCGCACCCGCGACCAGCGCTACCTGCAAAATTTTAGTTGTTTTCATTGGTACCCTTAAATGTGAGTGGCGTAATAAATTATGTATAGCACCGATACCGAAATTCACCCCTTCAAAACAGCAAAACGGTGAGATCCGCACAATAGCAAAATAAACCCTTGCCCCGTTCATCAACTTTTTATTTCTTTGATATAGAGACATAAAAAAAACATTGCCAGTTGTGACAGGCTTCGAAAAAAGCGATAAAGAAAGTTCGAGTTATTTATTTTATGATGTGAAATAAATTATTTTTATTCATCTTTTTGATTATTAAAGATTTAAATTTTCTCTGGCGATTCCTTTAGCACAAATTGAACCAATTCGACATATTATCCCTCATTATCGTGTTGTATCATGCCGACGTTTCTTTACATATCGGCTACTTTTATAACAACGATGCGCATAAAAAATCATTCCTCACGCATCGTTAAAGCCGGTAGGTAACACCGCGTACAACCATTGAATTGTGCACTTTACTCACCCTTCGGGGTGACAGCGTTGGTAAACAGGGCCGTGGCCCACGGATATCCGTTCATCCGGCAATACGCTGTTTTTTAGGAGAAAATGCAATGTCAGATACCCCTTCGAAGACGCTGCGCGTCAGCGGCGTTTCCCGTCGTCGCTTATTGGGATTTATCGGTGTCGGGCTGGTCAGCAGCCTGATGATGCCGGTTCCGCTCAAAGCCTTTGCTGCCGACGGCCAACCGTCTCCGGCAGATCTTGATAAATTTATGCGGGTTTCCCGCGCCCTGACCAGTAAACGCCATCTCAACCCGGTGATTGGTCAGCGTCTGTTTGGCGCCATTTTGCAGCATAAACCGGATGTGATGACGCAGCTGGCGTTGTTGCAAACGCTGCCTGCGGGCGCACCGTCGGGCTGGACTGCGCCGCAGCAGGATATTGCGCGTCTGATCCTGCAAGGCTGGTATTTGGGGCAGGTGGGGGAAGGGGCTGATATTGCCGTCGTAACTTATGAAAAAGCGCTGATGTTTGACGCGGTATCCGACGTTCTGGTGATCCGTTCTTACTGTACCAATCGTCCCGGATACTGGGCTGCCAAGCCTGATGTCGCGCTTTAATTAAGGAAAAATATAAAATGGCTGACACATTAAAAGCTGACGTCATCGTTATCGGCTCCGGCGTGGCCGGTGGCATCGTGGCGAATGAACTGGCGAAAGCCGGAAAGAATGTTTTGATCCTCGAAGCGGGCCCGCGCATGTCGCGCTGGGAGATCGTCGAGAACTTCCGTAATCAGGCTGATAAAACCGATAACATGAAGCCGTATCCGTCGACGGATTACGCGCCGCATCCGGAATCCAATCCGAGCAATAATTACCTGATTCAGAAAGGTGAGCACCCGTATGACGCGCAGTTTATCCGCGTCGTTGGCGGCACCACTTGGCACTGGGCGGCGTCCGCATGGCGCTTCCTGCCTAACGATTTCAAAATCAAATCGCTGTACGGCGTTGGCCGCGACTGGCCGATTGAGTACACCGAGCTGGAAAAGTGGTACTTCCGCGCCGAGCAGGAGCTGGGCGTGTGGGGGCCGAATAATGAAGAACTGGGTTCACCGCGCAGCGCACCGTATCCGATGGAGCCGCTGCCGCTCTCCTACAACGAGCAGCGTCTGAAAACGGTACTTAACCACAACGGTTACTATGTCGTGACCGAGCCGGTGGCGCGTAACAGCCGCCCGTACGATGGCCGCCCGACCTGCTGCGGTAATAACAACTGCATGCCGATCTGCCCGATTGGCGCCATGTATAATGGCATCACGCACGTTGAAAAAGCTGAGAAAAACGGCGCCGTTCTGCGTCCTGAATCCGTCGTCTACAAGCTGGAAGTGAACGACAAGCAGGAGATCACCGCCGCGCTGTTCAAAGACCCTCAGGGGAACGAGCACCGCGCGGAAGCGCAATACTTCGTGCTGGCCGCCAACGGTATCGAAATTCCCAAGCTGATGCTGATGTCTACTAACGACAAAAACCCGAAAGGCGTCGGTAACAGTTCTGATCAGGTTGGCCGCAACCTGATGGACCACCCGGGTGTTGGCGTTGAGTTTTATGCTAACGAAGCCCTGTGGCCCGGCCGCGGGCCGCAGGAGATGACTTCGATGGTCGGGTTCCGCGACGGTGATTTCCGTAAAGAGTACGCCGCGAAGAAAATCCACCTGTCGAACGTTTCACGTACGGATCAGGAAGCCGGACGGGCGTTGGCTCAGAAAGGTGAATTGATCCTCGGGCCGGATCTCGACAAACGCATCCGTGACCGTTCATCGCGTTATGTGCGCTTTGACAGCTTCCACGAAATCCTGCCGCATCTGGAAAACCGCATCATTCCGAGTGCCACAGAGAAAGACAAACTGGGCATTCCGAAACCGGAGTTCTACTACGCCATGGACGACTACGTGCGTAAAAGTGCCGAGCATACCTATAAAGTCTATGCCGATGCGGCGCGCCTGATGGGCGGCACTGAAATTACTTACTTCAAGGATTTCGCCAATAACAACCACATCACCGGCACCACCATTATGGGGCATGACCCGAAAGATTCGGTGGTAGATACGCAATGCCGTACCCATGACCACAAAAACCTGTTTATCGCCAGCAGCGCCGTGATGCCAACCGTAGGCTCGGTAAACTGTACTCTGACCATTGCGGCGCTCTCCCTGCGTATTGCCGACACGCTTAAGGCGGAGGTGTAATGATGAAAAAATTAACCCTTAGCCTGATGGCCGCTGCCGGTATGTTCAGCATGGCGGTTCACGCCGATGAGTCAGGCACTGACCTGATTAAACGCGGCGAATACCTCACTCAGGCTGCTGACTGCGTGGCTTGTCACACCACCAAAGACGGCAAGCCGTTTGCCGGTGGTCTGGCCTTCAAAACGCCGATGGGTACACTCTATTCGCCAAATATCACGGCGGATAAACAGACCGGTATCGGTGACTGGAGTGACGCCGATTTCCTGCGCGCCGTACATGAAGGCAAAAACAAAGAGGGGCAGCATCTTTATCCTGCTTTCCCTTATACCTCTTACACGCTGCTTAAGGATGACGACGTTAAAGCCATCAAAGCCTATCTGTTCAGCCTGCCACCGGTGCATCAGCCGAACCGCGAGAACGAGATGCCATTCCCGTTCAACCAGCGCTGGGGCATGTGGTTCTGGAATCTGGTGAATTTCGACAGTAAGCGTTTTGAGCCGGACACCAGCCAGTCAGCCGAATGGAATCAGGGTAAATATCTGGTCGAAGGGCTCGGCCACTGTGGGGAATGCCATACGCCGCGCAACATCACCATGGGCATGAAAGATGGCAAGCCTTACGCCGGAACTGAAGTGGACGGCTGGACTGCGTTTAACATTTCTTCTGACAAAAACGCCGGTATCGGCAGCTGGAGCAAAGGCGATATCGTGCAGTATCTGCGTTCCGGCCACGTCGGTGGCAAAGCGCAGGCCGCAGGTCCGATGGCAGAAGTGATCGAAAACAGTACGCGTCATCTTACCGATGCCGACCTGAACTCGATGGCGACCTACATCCAGACGCTGAAACCGCAGGCAGATGCGGATGTAACGAAGAGCCGTTCCGACTGGGGTCATGAAGCGACCAGCGTAGACAATCTGCGCGGCGTGCCGTTTAAAGACTCGCAGGAAACCGACGGTGCGCGTCTGTTCCTCGGCAACTGCGCCAGTTGCCACAGCTTCGGCGGGCAGGGCAGTCAGGACGGATATTACCCGTCGCTAATGAAAAACAGCGTCGTGGGCGCGAAAACGCCAAACAACCTGATCAACGTCATCCTGCACGGCGTATCGCGTAAAACCAACGATGGCGACGTGTTTATGCCAGGATTTGCCGACACGCTGAGCGACAAACAGATTGCCACGCTGAGCACCTACATGCTGGAAGAGTTTGGGGCTAAGCCCGCGTTAAATGTGAAAGAGAGCGATGTGAAGGATCTGCGCGGGGAGTGATCTCCGGCAGGATCATCACTTGCCAGTAAGGGGCGGGGTTAAGCGTTGCGGCGTTTAACTTCGCTTTTTTTATTTCATTTTTGAGTTTCAAGGTCAAACCTTGGGCTGGCCGCACACATGGGTAAAACTTGGGAAGTAGCCGACGGTGTAACGGTTATCTCTGAGCTGTCGATTTCTGATATCGAGTCATGTTCTTTTATGATCTCCGTCCACTTGAGCAAACACCTATTCTCCAAACCGAACATCATTCTGGAATCACCCTCGTAGCCGGGGGCTATATGAACCAGGCGCTGGCGGGTGCGGTCATTGCCTATTTACAAGGTGGTTCCGTGAGCCGGTGCGGCAGGCGGGGAACTGGCAGCCAAAGCCATTATGGAGGCATACTACCCGGGTCGTACGGCTGAAAGCCTGAGCAATACAGAAAAAAGTAATATCAGCGCCATCAGCACCCTGGCCGCAGGCCTCGCCGGAGGTGTAGCAGGAAACTCCACCAACGCCGCAGGCACCGGAGCAGTAAGTGGGAAGGTGGCGGTGGAGAATAACTCTTTGGCCGGTGATAAAGCCCGAGAGTCAGTTAAAGAAAGCAAAGAATACTGGAAAGAAAAAGTCAGGGAGACCATGGGCGAAAACCTGGGTTCCCAGATGACAAATGGTCTGATTAATTTTGCGGCTGAAACCGGTGACTTAGCCATGTTTGGCGGTGATGCGGGGTATGATCTTGCACTGGCACTGGGGACCTGTGCAACAGGAAATAGCTATTGTGGTCAGGCGCAAAGCGATTTAGCGAAGAAAGACGCCGCTGCCGCAGGTATGTTGAGTGCCATGATGAATGGCGATGCATGGGAAGGGATCAGTACTACAGTTGTGAAAGCCTGGAATGGCGATCAGAGGGCACTGGAGAATGTAGCCGGGATACTAACGGGAATAATGGTGCCTGCGAAAGCTCTGTCGCCTGGTGGTAAAGGTAGTTCGGTTGCTGAATCGACTGCAGCAAGAGGTACATCTTCGGAGACAGCATCATCCAAACCGGAATGGCTACAAAACGTTCAAGCAGGGAATAAATTCAACGCTGAACAGTCAAAGAACTACCCTTATAACGAAATGTATGTGAACAAGCCAGATGGTAGTGGCTATTATCGGGTAGATTCTTATAATCCAGCTACCGGTGAAATTGTTTCGCGGAAGTTTACTCAGTTCTCTGATATCACAGAGACAGCAGCAAATAATTACATCAGGGAAGCGGTGAATAAATATCCAGCTGGGGCAACGATTGCTAAAGTTCCATCTAGTGGTTCGTTAGCTGGGCGTCAATTAGAAGGGATAAATATTCTAGAGATCCCACCTCAAGCGAAACCGATACCACAATCAATACTTGATTCAGCTAAGAAGGCTAATGTGGTGATCCGTGATACTAGCGGTAAGGTATATAAATGAATCAGAATATTTTTTACTGTAAAAAATGGTCAGTTGGCTATAAAGAGCCGATAGATTTATTGAGTAAAGATGCTGCATATAAACTACATTCTCGGGGTGTTGAATACACGGTACTTGTTGGATCTGACACTAAACCGTCGTGTTTTATTCACGTAATAAAAGATAAAGGATGGGTTAGTGTTAGTTTTTTAGATGATGACTTAAAAGAGTATCTCTTATATAGCTTCAAATTATTGGATGATGATCGATTATTTTTATCAATGGCCGTTCATCGAGAGTTCGCAAAAAATGGTGAGCGTGGGGTTGGTATATTGAATCTATCAAGCGGAACCACCTACCTTTTCAATGAAGATGGTAATACGATAGTAAGGGAAGAAAGTTTCGAACCTCATATTTTAGAAGAGAGTCAAACGGTCACCGATGTCTCAGGTAACTATGATCACTTTCCTGAATTTGGTCATTACGAATCGTTAATTCGAATCGAAAGGTAATAAAAATATCCCGGCCACCTAAGCCGGGATATTTTTATCTGTCACTCAATCATAGGCTGGATAACCAGTTGCCCCTGTTCCACGGCCACTATAACCGGTGTATCGGTCCCAAACCCCGCCTCTTTTAGCCAGTCGCCCTTCAGGTGCAGGCTGGGATGGCGGTTGTAATAGGTGGTCATATGGGTTCTGCGGTCTTCGTGGCGAACGCTGACATAACCCACTTTATAACGGCGCTGTGTTTTGGAAATCGTTGAATCTGCATTACAATCTTGCTTAGCCATAGTAACTATCCTTATTAGTTGCTTGTGGTGAGCGGGCTGGCGGTGGTGAGACACCTTCAGCTCGCGTTCAAAAAATCTTCTTTTAGCTGTCCGTTCCTGTCTGCTGTGCCTGAGTAATCACGGTGTCTAGCATCTCTGAAACAAACTTCTGCTTACTCTTCGGTAACTGGCTAATTACCTGGATCTGTTGTTCCAGACGTGAGGCCGGGCCACGCTTGCGCGGTGACAATATCGTCTCTTCGCCCAGTAACCTTTCCAGAGAAACTGAGAGGATCTTCGCTACAGCGGGAAGTATCGATATCTGTATCCGTCTGCGACCTGCCTCCCATGACTGTACTGCCTGTTGTGAAACATTAAGCATCTGTGCCAGTTGCACCTGAGTCAGTCCGGCATCCTTGCGCAAGGCGGTGATCCGGTTGCCTAACTCAGTCATAAATATCTGTTCTTCACTGCTGATTGATGCGGCCATCGTGGGTTGTGTCCGTGTTACCTGTGACTTGATGACCATAATATACCTCCTGTTTTACATCTCACTGCTGTATGTACCACTCTCTGTGGTATATGCTTTCCGAGTTATTTTATCTGAAACCCTATTGGCAGGTTTTTTACAGGAGTTGAGTGATGGCCCGTTTCTCCGCCAATGAAATGAATGAGCTGAAACGATCTTTAAGCCTGGTAAGCCACTAAAATGACTACTGAGAAAACAACAATTGTCGTAGAAAAAATGGATCGCATGGCTACTTTATTAGAATTAGGTAGTTATGCAGAATGGTCAGCCATCAGCTCCACTTCTCCACAGACGGCCGTTTAGCCGTGATCACCTCAATAAACTCAAGGATCTGCTGTTGTTTGCGCCCCGAAAGCTTACAGATCTTCTTCTGCGTATGAATGAACTCCGGCTCTGGCGGCGGTAGGGGTAATGGCACTTCGGCTGTGAGCAACAGGCAAACCGACCCATACGCGTGCCTCTACATCGGTATTGCACTCTATAAGGTGGGCGACCCCTCTAAGAACGAACCCGACTGGATAATCAATGGCGGCGTACCGGAGCTAAAAAACAGCTCGATTTGAACCAATTCGTGTCACAAATTAACGGCACTACTCTGTTCCGGGAAAACTATCTCAACCAGCCTCAAACCCAAGAAGCCGTCAATTACCTTAAACAGCGCTGGGGAAACTAATCCTCCGTATTTAAAAATGCTTGACCGCAAATTTCGCGTATTTAAAAAGCCAGGACGACATTTTGCGGCTATAACAGCGGTAACTGAAACACGGCCATTGTGACCGGCGCCCACGACCTTGCATTTGAATTTGAAATTAGAAACATTTCCCTCAGCTTTCAAAAAGCTGAAACCCGGTTTTCTGGCCGCCCGCCAAGGGCATTATTTCTTTAAGAAATGAAAAAGATAGTAATCCCCTTTTGGGCTTTCGCCTTCGGCGATTATCTCCCACCCTTTGGCGAGGTAAAATCTCACTGAATTTTCACTTTTGATCAAACACTTCAGCGCGCCTTTTCCCGTAAACATTGCTTCGCTGGCATGAAGTAAAGCGCTGCCGACACCGGTCCCTTTGGCTTCGGGAGCGACAAACAGGTTATGCAGGAAATTTTCCTGAGTGAATATCGAGGCGAAGCCGACTAACTTACCGTCGCGCACGGCGACGATCACCGTTTCGCCAATTGTGGCGCGGTCAAAATCTTCGAGCTGTAAATCCTGCGTGTCCATCCACGTCCAGGTATCTTTGCGCGAGGCCAGATAGAGCGTGCGCAAAAAAGGCCGGTCGGCCTCCTCGTAAGGGCGTATCTGCAAGGCATTCTCTCCGTTGTTACAAACCTGTGAAGATTGTAGGTTGATCTTCGCGCCGCGCCCACCAATAATGCTCCCTTGACTCGGGGTGCCCCTTTTGCGCAAGCAAGGGCTGAGAACTTACCCGTATTACCTGATCTGGATTATGCCAGCGTAGGGAAGTCAGGTATCTCTCCCGATACCGCCTTCTTGAGCGCCGGTGGGGAGAAAATATGAATACCCGACCTGTCGATTTTTCTGCTGCACATGCGGCTACTGCGTTACAAAAACTCCGAAACTCCCATCCCTTAGTCCATTGCCTGACCAACGATGTGGTGCAGTCATTTACGGCTAACGTGCTGCTGGCCATTGGTGCGTCACCGGCGATGGTGGTGGACCCGACCGAAGCGGCGCAGTTTTCAGCGATAGCCGATGCGCTGCTGATCAACGTCGGTACGCTGACCGAACCCCATGCCGACGCCATGCTGGCCGCTGTTTATGCCGCTAATCAGGCTGGAAAACCTTGGGTGCTGGATCCGGTGGCCGTCGGTGGTCTGACCTTACGCACAGAATTTTGTCTCGAACTGATTCAACTCACACCCGCCGCTATCCGTGGCAACGCCTCCGAGATTCGTGCACTCAGCGGGATGAGCTCGACCGGGCGCGGCGTGGACAGCGGTGATGATTCGCTCTGTGCTTTACCGGCGGCTAAACAACTGGCGCAGCAAACCGGCGCAATTGTGGCGGTGACCGGTGAAATTGATTACGTCACCGACGGCGAACGCTGTCTGGCGGTGCGCGGTGGCGACGTACTGATGACCCGCGTGGTCGGCACCGGCTGCGCGCTGTCGGCGGTCGTCGCGGCGTTTGTTGCCCTGCCAGGCGACCGGCTGGAGAACGTGGCCGCGGCATGCCGGGTGATGTCCTGCGCCGGTGAACGGGCCTGCCAGCAGGCGCGCGGGCCGGGCAGTTTTACTCCGGCTTTCCTCGATAATCTTTATCTTCTCGATGGGGAGGCGCTGCAATGAAACGCATCAATGCACTGACGATTGCGGGGACTGATCCGAGCGGCGGTGCCGGGATTCAGGCAGACCTTAAAACCTTCTCCGCACTCGCCGCCTATGGCACCAGCGTCATCACTGCGCTGGTGGCGCAAAACACCCGTGGCGTGCAGTCGGTGTACAACATCGAACCTGCGTTTGTGGCGGCGCAGCTGGATTCGGTCCTGGGTGACGTACGTATCGACAGCGCGAAAATCGGCATGTTGGCCAACTCGGCAATTGTGGAAGCGGTGGCGGAGCGGCTCAGACATTATCAGCCGCCGTTTGTGGTGCTTGATACGGTGATGCTGGCAAAAAGCGGCGATCCGTTATTACAGCCCGACGCCGTCGAGGCGCTGCGGTGTTTGCTGTTGCCACAGGTGTCGATCATTACGCCGAACCTGCCGGAAGCCGCTGCGTTGCTGGCTTGCGACATGGCGCAGAATGAGCTGGAGATGCGTGAACAGGGCGAGGCGCTGCTGGCGATGGGGTGTGAAGCGGTGCTGATGAAGGGCGGGCATTTACCGGCGGATGAAAACCGTGAAAACGGCGAAAGCCCGGACTGGTTGTTTATGAAAGATTCCCGTCAGCGTTTCACCGCACCGCGCATCAACACCCGCCATACCCACGGTACCGGCTGTACGCTGTCGGCGGCGCTGGCAGCGCTGCGTCCGCGATATGATAATTGGCCGGACACGGTTCACGCCGCAAAACACTATTTACAGCAGGCGCTGATGCAGGCCGATTCCCTGGAGGTAGGAGAGGGAATTGGGCCGGTGCATCATTTCCATAGGTGGTGGTAAGCGAATTAAGCCCGGCTCTGTTTTTGCGAAAACGCCTCGCTGCAAAGTTCGGATTCAGCCTGCTGAAACAGCGTCAGCGCTTGCCTGATATGGGCTGCATCGAACGGGTTCAGCGGGTAGAATTTTTCCTCTTTGCGCGGTCGCAGTGAAAGGCGAATTTGGGTTGATGAGATGCGTTCAAACAGATAGCTCGCGATGTCGTCATTCTCTTCGTCACGCCAGGAGATAAGCAGGGCAGCGTGTTCACCGGTACGGCGGGCGAGAAAACGGTTGTGCGCCCACAGGCCTTCACAGTCGCCATCTTTTTGCAGTTTCTTGCCGCTAAACCAGTTGCTGTCGGCCAGGAACCACAACGCCTGCGGTGTGATGTCGCGCTGCATCTCCCGCCACAATGGCTGATTGTTTTCCATCTGCCAGCAGGCCATACCGAGATAATCGTTCAGCTCGCGCCAGTCATTTTCCAGCTGCTGTTTGAGTTCAGAGTCGAGAATATTGTGGAACTGCTGTAAGCCGCTGGCCTGTTCGCCGAGGCGGGTGTAACCGACCACCGACATGGTGCGCGGGCGGCGGCGGAAGGTCATCCACAGCAGGAATTTGGGAATACGAAATTTGATGGCTTGTACGCTGAGCTTATAGCGCTGGCCGCGCGACATCACCAGTCCATTGGAGGTGCCGCGTTTATCCTGATAATTACGCACCAATACGACGCTGTTCTGGCCCATCCAGCCGGTAACGTAATGTTCTTTTTCGCTTTCAGCAATATCCAGATCGCGGGCAATTTGTTCGATTTTCTCCACATCCAGCTGACCTAGAGAAAGCGCCTCATCGGCGCTGTAATAGCATTTCTTTGACGTAATGGATTGCAACGACGTAGCTGACGGCATAACTAAAATCCCACGGGAAGTACATGGTTTACAGCTTAGCCTAAGTTGTTATACAAATTTATGTCACGGCTAACATAAACCGCATTTATTTGTAAATGCTCACAGACGGCCTGCGCTGCCGCAGATGCGGATCTTCTCGGCCACCACTTCTTTCATGGCGATCTTACCGGGCACGATGTATTTGCGCGGATCGTTGGCGTCAGGGTTCTGGTTGAAATAGCTTTTTACGGCGTCGGCAAACGCGATCTTCAGTTCAGTCGCGACGTTAACTTTGCACACGCCCAGGCGGATCGCCCGCGCCACCATGGCTTCGGGAATGCCAGACGCACCGTGCAGCACCAGCGGGATATCCACGCAGTTGCGGATCTTCTCCAGCCGATCGAAGTCCAGCTTAGGTTCACCCTGATACAACCCGTGCGCCGAGCCAATCGCCACGGCCAGAGAATCGATGCCGGTCAGTTCGACAAATTCTCTGGCGGCCATCGGGTCGGTGAAGAAGCTGTCGGCGGAGTCCACCACCAGATCGTCTTCCTGACCGCCGAGCCGCCCCAGTTCGGCTTCGACGCTGGCACCATAGCGGTGACACAATTTGACCGCCTGCAACACGATGTCGATGTTCTGGCGAAACGGCAGGTGAGAACCGTCGATCATCACCGAGCGAATGCCCTGACGGACTTTGCCTTCGATATCTTCCATCTCTTCATGATGGTCCAGATGCAGTGCCAGAGGAAGATTATAGCGGCGCGCGGCGGCCTGGCAGATCTCTACCAGATAGTCGGTTCCGGCATAGGAGAAGGTGCCGGGTGTCCCGGCCATGATCACCGGAGACGCCATTTCGGCCGCGGTTTCTGCGACCACCTGCACGGTCTCCAGATTGTGTACGTTGAACGCCGGAACGGCGTAACCTTCGCGCTGGGCTTTTTTCAGCATTTCGCGATTTGAAACCAGATACATATGTACTCCCTGATATGGCGTTAGGTGGTTATCAAAGCGCTGCGGCACTGACCTGCATGGCTGGTTTGGAATAACGGTAAATCGTGACGCCTTTTACCACGCGGTTGACCTCACCGGTCGGGCACGGGTTGTCCGGCGTCAGGCCTTGCGCCAGCGAGGTTTCCATCGCCAGCATCTGCACAAACAGCAGGTAAGGGAACATCAGCCACAGGTCATCGCGGTCATCGTGCAGGGTCTGCACGCCGGCGAAATCATGGGGTTCACCGCTCAGGCCGACCATCTGCTGGGCCAGTCCGTCGCGTCTCAGTTCATGCCATAAATCGACATCGTACTGGCGTGCATAGCTGTCGCTGGAGAACATCAGCAGCACCAGTGTCTGGTCATCGACCATAAATTTTGGCCCGTGGCGCAGCCCCAGGGAGGAGTCGTAGCGGGTGACGATGCGCCCGGCGGTCAGTTCGAGCATTTTCAGTGACGCCTCTTCGGCCAGACCGGTAAAGCAACTGCCGCCGAGCGTGATGTAACGGCGAAAACCGCTGGTGGCCAGGGCTTTAACCTGCGGTTGCAGGCTTTCCCGCAGCTGATAGCAGCGTTCCACCATACGTTCGAGTGGCTCACGCGCGGCACTCAACGAGTGCGGGCCGAGCAGCAGCGCGGCGCTGAGCATCATGCAGCTGAAGCTCGAAGTCATGGCGAAGCTCTGATCATTCGAGCCTTCCGGCATCAGCAGCGCCAGCACGTTATCGCGGCCGTCGGCATAGTGCGCCAGCTGGCTGTCCGGGTTACACACCAGCATCAGGTGGTAGCACTCTGGCACCAGTTGATCCGCCAGCGCCACGCTCGCCACGCTTTCCGGGCTGTTACCCGAACGGGCAAAGGACACCAGCAGCGTCGGGCGTGAACGGTCTAAATACTGATGCGGGTTGGCGACGATATCCGTGGTGCCATAGGCCACCACGTCGCGTCCGGTCTGCTGGCGCAGCCACGGTGCAAGGGCACGACCGGCGAACGCCGAACTGCCCGCGCCGCACAGCACAATTTGCAGGCGCGGATTGTCCAGCAGCGGTTGCAGGAAAGGCTGCCACTGTGCGCTGTTGTCCGTCAGTTGCTGATGCAGGGCTCGCCATAAGTCGGGTTGCTGCCAGATCTCTTTGGCGGTGTGCAACGCGTTGTGCTGTTCCAGCCAGTCACTGCTGTAGGAAAAATAGTGGCTCATGATACGTGCTCCCTGGTAGCGGGCTGGCAGGCGTCGGCGTAATCGGCCAGCACTTCGCTGATTTTATGTAAAACCCAATCCTGCGGATCGGAGGAAAGCTGACCGGCGTTGATGGCGCGGGCCTGTTCGGGCAGATACTGGCTGAGCAGCGCTTGCGGAACCGGGTTCTTACGCAGGTTATCCAGCAGGCTGTCGACCGCCGCGCACACTTCCGGCAGCGGCCAGTAATAACGCACGCGATCGCTCAGGCTGTACTGGCGGTGCAGATGCTGCTGATGCGGTTTGCCAGGGTAGTAGCGGCGCCACTGTTCCGGGCGTTCGCACATCACCTGCTCCAGCGTGGAACACAGATGCGACGCCTGATGCTCACCCAGCCATTCGCGCTCAATGTGGTCGAGGGCAAACAGCGCTTCGCGCAGGGCGAAGGTCAGGGCCGGGCCAACCTTGAGAATGGCGAAGTGATCGCGTACCAGCTGGCGGTAAGCCAGCGGGGCCTGATAATCGGTGGAGTGGGCCTCATACACCATCGTTGGCCAGCTCTCGATAAAACGGGTCAACTGGCGGGCGCGTTCCGGCTGATAACGCTCGACGCTGTGGTTGTCGAACTCGACGCCTGGCTGCACCACGACGGCAATAACCCTAGGCCAGACGGCGGCCAGACCCTGTGCCATCCAGGCGCTGCGGTGCACGCCGAGCGTGGTTTCCACGGCGTCCGGCGTGGTGACATGCATACCTTCATCTTCAAGTGATTCCTGCGCACCGCCCGGTACCGGCACTTCGGTGCCAATCACGTATACCGGTGCTTCGCCGCCGTGCTGCTGCCAGCTTTTTTCTGCAATGGCGCACAGACGCGCGGCGCGGCGGGCCACTTCATCGTCACCGAGCGGAGTCGGGTCACCGGCGCAGGACATCGAACAGTCGAGGTGAATTTTGCGAAAACCGGCGGCGACGTAATCGGCAATCAGGGTGTCTGCCAGCAGCATGGCCTGTTCGGCGGGCTGATCCTGCCAGGCGTTCGGCCCAAGATGGTCACCACCGAGCCAGACGCGGTCGCGGGGTAAACCCAGCGCGTCCGCTTGTTGCCAGACCGCATCGCGGAACTGGTGCGGCTGCATGCCGGTATAACCGCCAAACTGGTTCACCTGATTGGAGGTCGCCTCGATGAGCACCGTGGTGTGCCGTTGCTGTGCCTGACGCAGCGCCGCTTCGATAACCCACGGATGCGCCGAACAGACGGAGAACACGCCCACCGGCTCGCCAGCTTTGTGGCGCTTTATCAGTTCAAGTAGTTGTTGCATAAAACAAACTCCTTATCAGATGGGTGATCGGCTCACCGGTCGGCGATGATCACTTCGACCCCTAAATCATGTAATGCCCGACGGTAGTCGTCGGGGATACGGCTGTCGGTGACCAGCTTGTTGATCTTGCCGATTTCGCAAATCATGCAAAAACTGGTACGGCCAAACTTGCTGGCGTCTGCCACGGCAATCACTTCTCGGGCGACGTCGCACATGGCGCGGTTTAACTGGGCTTCACCGGGGTTTGGCGTTGTGATACCGCTCACCAGGTCAAAGCCATCGACACCTAAAAACAGTTTGTCGAAGCGGTACTGGCGGATGTGCTGTTCAGCGGACGGGCCGTACAGCGACCAGGATTTACGCCGTACGCTGCCGCCAATCACCATCAGGTCCACCTGTTCATTGCTGGCTAATTCAAACGCGATATTTAGCGCGTTAGTCATCACCACCAGTTCCTGCTTTCCCTGTAACTGCGGCACCATCTGGCTGATGGTGGAGCCGGAATCGAGGATGATTGACTCGCCGTCGTTGACAAGCCGCGCCGCCGCGCAGGCGATGGTGTATTTCACGTCGCGGTTGATGCGGCCCTTGTCCTGCAACGGGCGGTCAAACACGAACTGTTTATTCAATTTGGCGCCGCCGTAGGCCCGCACCGCGCAACCGCTTTTTTCCAGATAACGTAGATCGTTGCGGATGGTCACGCTCGACACGTCATACTGCCCGCTGAGATCTTCCACCCGCACCGATCCCTCGCGACATAACTGGTCGATAATTAATTCCCGGCGTTTTAGCGTATTTATCATTGGCGCGTAATCCCCTCAACAGCATTGAACCTGTCGTTAAACATTTTTCGGCTGCTTTCGGTGTTTCGGCCTGAATTACAGCAAACGAAAAACCGAAAAGCAACGTTATTTTTTAAATAAATCCTTATATATCATAAAGTTAATTATGAATCTTGCTTTCGGTTCACCCCCAATCGAAAGGTGAGGCGAAAGCGTTGAAACCGTCAAAACCGTTATTTTTCAGCGCCTCTCAAACACCGCCTGAAGATTATTTCTGGCGGAACCGAAAGCCGCCTGATCCTGCTATTTCTTTTGTCTTTCACTTATTGGACGAATTAATTTTCGTATTTATTTTCCCGATCTCTTCAGTGCGCGTTTTGTTCCAACAGCGCCGCACCGCGCACGCCGCTGCTGTCACCAAATACCGGCGATAAAATGGCCGCCGGTTCACTGTTGGGGAACAACCAGGCGCGCATCGCTATCGGCAGCAGGCGGTAGAGTTCAGGCATATTCGATACGCCGCCGCCGAGTACAAACGCATCGACGTCGAGCATCAGTTGCAGGCTGGCGAGGGCGCTGGCGAGAATGTCGATATACATCCCGACCAGTCGCTGCGCGAGCGGATCACCCTGCCGGTAGCAGGCCAGCAGGTCCGGCACGCTGGTGGCGGGGTGGCGAAAGTGTTGGGCGAGCGCCATAAACCCGCGCCCGGAGACGTAGCGCTCGAAGCAGCCGGTCAATCCGCAACTGCAACGGAAAAGGGGCAGGTCATAGCGCTGAACCAACTGGGCGGAAATCGGGATATGTCCCCATTCTCCCGCCAGTCCATTTTTGCCTTTGTGCAGATGTTTATGCAGCACCAGCCCGCCACCCGCGCCGGTGCCGAGGATCACGCCGAAGACGATGTCGTGGCGCTGCGTCTGCTCGGTGCTGGCTTCTGACAGCGCAAAGCAGCGGCAGTCGTTTTCAATCGCCACTGGGCGGTTCAGCGTATTGGCAAGGTCTTCCGCCAGACAGTGACCGGTGATGCAGGGCACGTTCACCGACAGCTGTTTGCGGCTTACCGGGTCCGTCACGCCCGGCAGGCCAATGCCGATGCTGCCGCGGGTGTGCAGCGTCAAATCAGCCTGTGCTACCAGCGTTTTTACGCAGCTCAGAAACTGCTGGTAATCACCAGTCGGCGTACTGACCCGCTGACAAAACACCTGATTCAGCCGGTCGTCGTAGGCTGCCATCTCAATTTTGGTACCGCCGATATCAAATCCGTAGCGCATCGCTAATTCCCCACAATCAAAAGTCAGGCCGGATGAACGTTAACCACCGTGCCTTCACGGCGGGCGCGTTCGGCGGCAAACACCATCAGATGACTTTCCAGCGTTTCCTGCGGGCCGGAGAGGATCTGGCTGGCGTCGTTGCTGCGTACTGCATCGATGAAATGGGCCATCAGGTAGTAGTCACCGCCGCCGTGGCCGCCCATCGCGCTGTGCTGCGCCGGATCGCTGCTCTCGATATCATCGACGTCGTAGACCGTTTCACTGTCATCGACAAACGAGGTGATGCGGATAAAGCGCCCGTCGCCTTCCAACTGACCGTGGCTGCCGAATAGCTGGGTTTTGCGGTCCTCGTGGCGTGTAAAGGCGGTCATGGTGAAGGAGGCGGTTTTGCCTCCGGCAAACTGAATATTCACTACCTGATGGTCGACTACGTTGTTGTCACAGCGGTAAACACAGCGGCCATAAGGGCCGGTGCGCAAAGCATTGATCAGATTTTCCTGGCTCACGTCCGGCGTCAGCACCCGCAGGAATCCGGCGGTGGATTTATGCTGTTCGCCGAGGTAAATCTTTTTGGCGGAATAAGGGCAGGTGGCTTCGACGCCGCAATCAAGGCAGCGGTCAGCGGCACCCGCAGGCTGGTTTTCAGCGCGGAAGTGGCGCAGGCCTCCAAACGAACTGACCTGCTCGCACGGGGTGTCCATGATGTAGCGGATCCAGTCGATATCGTGGCAGGACTTCTGTAACAGCATGGAGGCGGAAAGCTGGTCATTGCGCCAGTTGCCGCGCACGAACGAGTGCGCCTGATGCCAGTAACCGACCGGCTCCAGATGCTGCATGCTGATCACGTCGCCAATCACTTTGTCGCGCAGCAGTTGCTTGAGTTTTTGCGTATAGCGGGTGTAGCGCAGCACGTGACCGACGGAGAAGATCACGCCCGCACGCAGGACGGCCTCGACAATGGCCTCACATTCACGGCTGTCCGGCGACAGCGGTTTTTCCAGCAGCATGTGATAACCCTGCGCGGCGAAGGCCAGCGCCGGTTCCAGATGCATGTTGTCCTGCGTGCAGATAAGCACCGCGTCGGCCAGTTTTCCGGCTGCTGCGGCGTCACGCCAGTCATGAAAGACGTTTTGAGGCGTAATGTTATGCTGCGCCACAAACTGCTGGCGGTAGGTGTCACGGGGTTCCGCCACCGCCACCACTTGCATAAGCTCCGGGTGAGCAAGGGCGAAGCGGGAATAGATCTCGCCGCGCGCACCGGCACCGGCTACCAACACGCGGACCGGTTTACGGTCAGAAATGTTCATGGAAGACATAGGGTTTCTCCACATTGCAAAGGATCAGAAATTAATGATGTTGTTTTAAGTTCAGCCCTGTTTCTTTGTCGAACAGGTGCGCGCGGTGTAAATCGAAATGCAGCCAGATCTGCTCGCCGAGCAGCGGGTCCCAGTCGTGGCGCGTGGCAACGCGGGTGATGAAGCGGTAACCGCCGATGTCGCAGTGCAGAAGCTCTTCGTTACCCATGCGCTCCACGGTCATGATGGTGGCCTGCACGGCGTTATCCGCGGGGCCCGCCACAATGCGCAGGTACTCCGGGCGGATACCCAAACAGACGTCGTTAAAGCTGTAGCTCAGCACCTGGTCGGTCAGCTCGGGCGTCAGGTTGAGCACCCCGTTATCACCCAGACGCAAGCTGACCGCGCCGTGGTCGCGCAGGAGGGGCAGGTCATGCAGGTTCATTGACGGGCTGCCGATGAATTCGGCGACGAATTTATTCGCTGGGTGGTGATACAGATTGACCGGTTTATCCACTTGCATGATCTCGCCACGGTTGAGCACACAAATGCGGTCGCCCATGGTCATCGCTTCGACCTGATCATGGGTGACGTAAATCATGGTGGCGCCGACGCCCTCACGCTTGAGCTGGTTGTGCAGATCGATCAGCTGGACGCGCATGGAGACGCGCAGTTTGGCGTCGAGGTTCGACAGCGGTTCATCGAACAGAAACACTTTCGGTTTGCGAACAATCGCCCGGCCGACCGCCACGCGCTGGCACTGGCCGCCGGAGAGCTGGCCCGGTTTACGTTGCAGTAAGTTGGTGATCTCCAGCTTTTCTGCCGCTTCGCGCACGCGGCGGTCAATTTCCTGTTTGTTCTCTTTGCCGATCAGGCTGAAGGCCATGTTTTTGTAGACGGTCATGTGCGGGTAAAGCGCGTAGTTTTGAAACACCATGGCGATGCCGCGATCTTTAGGCATGGTGTCGTTCACGCATTGGTTGTGAATAATAATCTCGCCTTCGCTGACGCTTTCCAGCCCGGCAATCATGCGCAGCAGGGTCGATTTCGCGCAGCCCGACGGCCCGACAAACACCATAAATTCGCCTTCACGGATATCCAGATCGATGCCGTGCAGGGCCTTAAAGCCGTTGGGATAGGTTTTTTCAACGCTGTGCAATTGAATTCCGGTCATAACAGATTCCTCAATGTTTAAGTACACAGGCTCAACTCTTCACGCCGGAACTGGCGATGCCCTGAATGAAATAGCGCTGGAAAAGGATGAACAGCATCAGCATTGGGATGATGGCCATCAGCGCGCCGGCCATCAGCATGGGATACTCCTCACCGGCGCGGCTGGAGAGCGATGCCAGCCCGACCGGCAGGGTCAGTTTGTTGCTGCTGGTATTGACGATCAGCGGCCACATCAGGTTATTCCAGCTCCACAGGCCGTTGATGATGATGCAGGCGACAATCCCAGGGCGGATGAGCGGCAGCATGATGCGCCAGAAGATGGTGAAGTGGTTGTAGCCATCCATCAGCGCGGCCTCTTCCATCTCTTTGGGCACCGCCATAAAGAACTGGCGCAGCAGGAAGGTGGCGTAAATACTGAAAATCCCCGGCAGGATCAGGCCGGTGAGGGTGTTGAGCAGGCCGAGTTTCTGCACCACGAGAAATTGCGGAATAAGAAACGCCTGACCCGGCACCATCAGAATCGAAATGCACAGCACGAACACCACGTTGCGGCCGCGAAAGTGCAGGCGGGCAAAACTGTAGGCCGCCATGGTGGCGATGATCATTTGCAGCGTGACGGTAAAAAAGGTCGAGAGAATCGAGTTGAGGTAAAAACCGGTGAACGGGATCTCATGCAGGATGCGCCCGTAAGCGGCGAAATCCGGATGAGTGGGCAGCATCTGTAACGGGATCTGGATACTTTCGGCCTGCGTTTTCAGCGAGGTGATCAGCATCCAGATAAAGGGCACTACCGACGCCAGGCTCGCGAGCACCATAAACAGATAAACCGCCCACTTCTGCACGTTGATCTTTTTGCGCGGCACAGTCCGCCCATCGGTGTGCGCGGGTGTGGCATTGCGGGTTTGCGAATAGGTTGTCATCCGGGGCTCCTTACGCCACTTTCAGCCGTTTGCCGATGGCCATTTGTACGAGGGTGATCAGCATCGTGACGATAAACAGCACCACGGTGATGGCGGACGCGTAGCCTTTCTGTTGCAGATAAAACGCATTTTTGTAGAACAGATAGGTGATGGTCATGGTGTCGCTTTCGACCATCGAGCGGTCAAACATCAGGAAGACCACGTCGAAGATTTGCAGCACTTCGATAAAGCTCATCACCGACACGAAGAACAGTGTCGGGACCATCATCGGCAGCGTCAGGCAGAAAAAGCGGCGCAGGGTGCTGATACCGTCTATGTCGGCGGCTTCATAGATAGATCGCGGAATGCTTTGCAGACCGGCCAGCAGGATGATGATTTTTAGCGCCAGCGACGACCAGATGATGATCACCGATACGCTGATGCGCACGATATCCGGGTCCGACAGCCAGCCAACCGCCGAGACGCCGAAAAAGTGCAGCAGATAGTTAATCAGCCCGAAATCTTTGTTGAACAGCCACTGCCAGACCATGGCGACCGCGGCAGGCATGGTGACGGCAGGTAGAAAAAGCAGGGTGCGGAACAGCGCTTTGCCGCGGATATTCTGGTTGAGGCCAATCGCCAGCAGCAGCGAGAGCGTCAGGCTGACCGGCACGCAGACCACCACGTAAAACAGCGTATTGGCGATGGCGGCGTAGAAATCGTCGTCACTGAACAGGTCGAGGTAGTTATTAACGTTGAAGGTGCTCCAGTTCATGAACTGGTCGAGATCGGTAAAGCTGTAGAAGATGTTTTGCAGGAAAGGGATGAAATAAAACACCAGCAGCCCGATCAGCAAAGGCAGCACCATTATCCAGCCCCAGAAACGTTCGGCGCGCTCAAGACGGGTGAGGGCCGGGCGGGCTGAGGTTTTAGTGGTCGGTTTAACGTCGGCGGCGCGGGTTTTTTGCTGCTTTACCGCAACGGAAACCGAATCTGCAAGCGACATGATGATGGTCCTCAGTCAGAGCAAAAAGCCGCTCAGATCAGACGGGACTGATCTGAGCGAAGGGGATTAGTTTTCCATCACGCGGGAGATTTTTTTCTCCGATTTGTCCATTTCTTGTTTGGCATCCGCACCCATGAAGATCCGTTTCAGGCTGGCAATCCACATGTTCTGCCATTTCGGTGTGTTGGTACCGGCAGTCGGGTAGGCTTTGGTGAATTCGAGGGTTTCAATGTACGGTGTGACATCGACATTTTTAATGTTGGCTGCCCAGGCTTTGGCGGCGGTTTTATTGGCCGGGATCACCGCTTTGGCGAGGATCTCCTGTGACGGTTCGGAGCTCATAAACTGAATGTAACGCCAGGCTTCGGCTTTATGACTGCCTTTGGAGGACATGGCGTAACCAAGACTGTGGGCCACGCCGGACTGGCGATCGATTTTCGGCATGATCACCACGCCGATGTGGTCGTTGATCAGCGGGTTGGCGGCAAACGGCGCGGCCAGCCACGAACCGGCATAGGCCATGGCAGCGCGGTTAGACTGGAAGATATTCTCGGTTTTCACTTCGCTCATCTGCTGCGCCGTTGGCAACTGACCCGCTTTCATCATTTCCTGCAACTGCTGATAAACCCAGATGGATTTGTCGTTGGCGATGTCGGTCGGCTTACCGTCGGTTGGCACCACGTTATTGCCGCTCTGATAGAGCAGGTTAAGGTAGCTGTCCTGACCGTCGCCGCTTAAGTCCATCACCAGCGGGAAGGTGTCGCCTTTCATGCCCGCTTTCAACTGACTGGCTTTGGCTTTCAGTTGATCCCAGGTCCAGTCGCTGGTCGGGTAGGCGACTTTGGCTTCATCGAACAGCTTTTTGTTGTACCAGACGGCAATGGAGTCAACGTCACGCGGAATAGCCAGTTGCTGTCCTTTATATTGGTAAGCTTTCACCGAACTGGCGACAATATTATTCATATCCAGTTTGCTCTTCTCAATATCGCTGTTTAACGGTTCTAATAAACCGTTTTTAGCGTATTGAATGAAATAGGGCATATTGATCCAAAATATATCTGGTGCGACGCCACCGGCCGCTGCGGCATCTAATTTCACGAAGTATTGCGCTGAGGGTGTTAACTCAATATCGATTTTTATATCCGGGTTTTCTTTTTCAAAATTCTTGGCAATTTCCTGTTCGGCGGCTAATTGGTTTTTATCCCATACGGCATAACGCAGCGTAACGGGATCGGCGGCCTGTACGGACAGGGAAAACAGGGCGGGTAATAATATCGCTGATGTGATCATGCTCCGGCGAAATGACGCCTGAGTAAGGAAAGAGGTGGTGCATTTTCTGAGTGACATTGACATCCCCTTGAGCGTTCGAAAAATAAACATTTGCGTAACGTTTAATCTTTCTATCCCCTAAATTTCAGTGTGTCAATACGGCCGCTTTTGCCCTAAATCAGTGCGAATGCCTTTCGTTGTTGTTAAAATCGAAAGGGGTAAAGTGAAAGTTGAAAGGTGATTTCTTGTTACTTTTTTATAACATTTACCCCTTCTCTTCCCTACTGACACGCGCTGTCAGCGGCTGATTTCGCGGGCTGGCAGAGGAAAAGCCCTGCACTATGATGGGGAATGGAAAAGCTTTTATTGTGCAGGCGGATAAATCTTTCATTTTTGTGATGCAAACAAACAAAAAAAAATGCCTTTCACTGTGAAAAGAGGCTGTCGTCCGCCGTTGGGATTTTTAGTGTCTGGTTTTATTCCCGGTGCCAGAGGGTGATTGTGTGTTTATTAAAAAAGTGTCAGGCTAAAAATTCATATTATTTCCTCAACCGATGCGAGTCTGACTATTATGCGCCTGACATTGTTATTCACTCACAGTCTGGAAAAGATATTTCATCAGAAAAACACACCTGAATTAACGTCAATAGAAAATCTTTCATTATTAAACAATGAAAGTCTCTCTTTTCAGTGCGTCTATTGTTTACATAAAGAGGATGATGAACCCCGGCGGCAATTACGGGTTTCCCTCAGCGGTGAACTGAGCGACTTTATTAGCGTGCGTCAGGTGCGTCATGTTCCCAGTCTTTTTCCCTGCTACCGCACCACCGACGATGATTATCTCACCACGGAGCCGGGGCTGTTTCCTGATCCGTTAATGCCGCTTACGGATAATACCTTCTTCGTCAACGGCGATTATTACGGCAGCTTGTGGCTGACGCTCAATCCGCGAAACGAAAGTTTACCTGCCGGTGAGACGTCGCTGAACTTACGGGTTTCCGACGTGATCAGCGGTGCCGTGCTCGGCAGTGTTGATCTGAACATTAACGTGCTGGCGCAGGCGTTGCCACCACAAACCCTGTTGCATACAGAATGGTTGCACGCTGACTGTCTGGCGGACGTTTATGGCATCGCGGTCTTTAGTGAGGCGTGGTGGCTGGCGGTGCGCAATTTTGTGCGCTGCGCGGTGAATAACGGCGTAAATATGTTGCTGACGCCGGTGTTTACGCCGCCGCTCGATACCGCCATTGGCGGCGAACGCACCACGGTGCAGCTGGTGGGCGTCACCCACACCGCAGGCGGTTATCAGTTTGATTTCAGCCTGCTGGCGCGCTGGGTCGAACTTTGTCAGCAGGAGGGCATCACCACATTTGAGATTTCACACCTGTTCACCCAGTGGGGCGCTAACCATGCGCCGAAAATTATGGTGAGCGGGGAGGGCGGCCTGACGCGTAAATTTGGCTGGGACACCGACGCCCACGGGCCGGAGTACCGTGAATTTCTGCACGCTTTTCTGCCCGCGCTGTGCGGCTGGCTGCGGAAACACGGGTTGGAAAAACACGCCTGGTTCCATATTTCTGACGAACCGAAAATGGCCGATATTGACGCCTATCGCCGCGCCAGTGAACTGATACGTCCGTTGATCGACGGTTTTCCGGTGCTGGATGCGCTGTCCGACTATGAGTTTTACCAGCAGGGATTGGTGCAGAACCCGGTCACTGCCAGCGATCACATCGAACCGTTTTTGGAGAACAAGGTGCCGGGTCTGTGGACCTACTACTGTTGCGTGCAGAAACAGGAGGTGTCGAACCGCTTCTTTGCGCAGCCCTCGCAGCGCAACCGCATTCTTGGCGTGCAGCTCTATCTCTATAACATCACGGGTTTTCTGCACTGGGGCTTTAACTTTTATAACAGCGGCCATTCGCTGGAGAAACTGGATCCGTTCGCCATCACCGACGGCCAGGGGGCGTTTCCGTCCGGCGATCTGTTTGTGGTCTATCCGGGTGAGGGGTTTATGCCGGTGGAGTCTTTACGGCTGATGGTGCTGCGTGAGGCATTACAGGATATGCGGGCGCTGCAATTGCTGGAGTCGCTGAGCAGCCGTCAGGAAGTGGAGCGCCTTATCGAACAGCTGGCCGGAATGCGCATCACCTTTAAACAGTATCCGCGTGATGCGCAGTTCCTACTCGAACTGCGCCATCAGGTGAATGCGCTTATCGCGCAGGTGTGATTTGGCGTTACTCGGCGTCGAACCAGTCGCTGTTTTGTTCGGCAATGGGCGTGATGGTGGAGATCATCTCTTGCAGATGGATACGGATGGCGCGTTCGGCGGCGTCCGGGTCATGGGCTTTTAGCGCGCCAAAGATATTGTCGTGCTGCTCGATCAGGCTTTCCGGCGGTGAGACTTTGCTCAGGGTCAGGAAGCGCACGCGGTCCATCGTGGCTTTGATGTGCTCGACGGTTTCCCATGCCAGACGGCAGTCGATGATCTGCGCAATGGTGCGGTGAAACTCGTCGTCCAGCAGCAGGAATTCCTGCGTTTGCTGGCTTTTCGCCGCCAGCCGCTGGCGTTGCAGGTTATGTTCCAGCAGCGCCAGGTCACTCGCGGTGGCGACCACGGCGGCGCGGCGCACAACGGCGGTTTCCACCGCTTCACGGATAAAACGTCCGTCGGCTACCCGTTTGGCGGAGATCTTCATCACGAAGGTGCCACGCTGAGGTAACACCTGCACCAGACCGGCTTCCGCCAGTTTAATGAAGGCTTCCCGTACCGGCTGGCGCGAAACGTTAAAGCGAGTAGAAATCTCTTTCTCTGACAGCAATGCCCCCGGTGCGATCACACAGGTGACGATGTCCTGACGCAGGGTGCGGTAAATCTGCTGATTTACCGGCACATTATTGAGAAATTCGTAGGGTTCCGTCATGGGCTAATTGACTTTTTCAGCGGCGAGAATGGTTCAATAGTACCATGACTTTTCTCAGGATTTTGAAAATGAACGCGGGTGTCGTAGAAAGCAGGGATAAAAAAAATCCCGCTCAAGGAGGGCGGGATGTCGTAATACGTTACGAGGGGATAGTCCAATGAGATGCAATGACCTATAGGGGAATAAGTGCTTGCACACTCATAATAACTCACGGTATTACACCGACAAGTACAACCTCCATTAATTTGACTTAAGAAAAGTTGTTCCGGAATTTTCCGAGCGAATCGAACAGGCAGTGAGCACTCTGTGATGGCTGGCCGGGAAGCGATGGCGCTGGTTATGTGGTGGATAAAGGCCTACCCTCTAAAGGTATTAATTGGGTACCCTGAAGTTAAGCGATTGTAAGTGTTAAGGATTGTTATGAGCGAAGTCGAAAGTTCGATCAGTATTGGTGATATTCTGACTGTTAAGAACGGCTCTACCCACGAGGTAACTGGCTTTGTGAAGAAAGGGGAAAGAATTTACCCGACAATCAAAACCGATCACGGCAATGCCAACTTTAGTCAGATCAAAGAAATCATCTCCGTCAGTAAAGGCTAACTATCGTTAGCTGAGCGCGACCATGGCCTGCTGCACAATGCGTGCCTGCGGGCTGTGTAATTTCCTCCTCCCTTTAGCCCCAATTCCTTAATAAATTCCAGATTTCTCCCTTTTAACACAGTATTTATGAAGCCAATCACAAAACGGTAACCGGTTTCTGAAACCGGTTGCAGTCTTGCGCTAACCGTTCAATATTTACCCGACGTGCTTACCATGCAATGTGCCATAGGGGAATTTTATGTCTCATGCCAGTGATGTGCTGTTCGGTATTATTGAAAATAAAATCAGCCCGATGGCGGGCAGAATATCCAGCCAGCGGCATATTATGGCGATCAGGGACGGGTTTATTTCCGCCATGCCATTTATGATTGTCGGCTCATTCCTGCTGGTTTTCGCTTATCCTCCTTTCTCGCCTGACAGTGGCTGGGCCTTTGCCCGCTGGTGGCTGGCGATGTCAGTGAAATATCAGGAAGTGATATTAACGCCCTACAATATGACCATGGGCATTATGTCGATTTATATCACCGCCGCCATTGCCTATAACCTCGCGGCCAGTTACAAACTCAACCCCTTTATGACCGCCATGTTATCGCTGATGTCTTTTATGCTGGTGGCGTCGCCGCAGGTGAATAAAACACTGCCAACGCTGGGGCTCGGCGGCGTGGGAATATTCACAGCTGTGCTGGTGGCGATATACACCACAGAATTAGCGCGGTTTTTAAAAGTCAGAAATATTGGTTTTAAATTACCGGATCAGGTGCCGCCGAAAATCAAACAGTCCTTCGATTTATTAATTCCAATTATGGCGGTGGTGCTGACGCTTTATCCGCTCAGCCTGTTTATTCAATATCAGTTCGACATGCTGCTACCGCAGGCGATCATGGCGCTGTTCGGGCCGATTATTTCCGCTGCCGATACCTTACCGGCCATTCTGATTGCGGTACTGATTTGTCATCTGCTGTGGTTCGCCGGAATTCACGGTGCGGTGATCATCAGCGGCATGTTGCAGGCATTTTGGTTAACCAATCTGGGGATCAATCAGGAATTGCTCACTTCCGGTCTGCCACCGGTGCATATTTTCATCGAGCCCTTCTGGCAGTTCTTTATTGTGATTGGCGGTTCCGGTTCTACCATGGGGCTGGTGTTGCTCTACCTGCGCAGCCGCTCGGCCCACCTGCGTTCTATCGGCAAACTGAGCCTGATCCCTGGTGTATTCAATATCAACGAACCGGTGATTTTCGGCTCGCCGATTGTCATGAACCCGACCCTGTTTATTCCGTTTATTACTGCGCCGCTGGTGAACGCCGTGATTGCCTATATCGCCACCCGTACCGACTGGGTGGGCAAGGTGATTTCCGTCGTGCCCTGGACGGCCCCGGCGCCGATTGGCGCGGCGTGGTCTACCGGCTGGGATCTGCGTGCCGCCGTGCTGGTGCTGATCCTCATCGCCATTTCGTCGGTAATTTACTATCCGTTCTTTAAAGCCTATGAAAAACAGCTGCTCGAACAGGAAAATCCGCAAGAGCAGGAAGAGAAACAGACGCTGACTCAGCCACAGGCCTGAGCCGCTAACGGGAGCAACACCATGGACACACAGATGGATATGGAAACAACGGTGATGGAGCTGATCATCTTTTCCGGAGAGTCCCGCTCATGCGCGATGGAAGCCTTACAGGCGGCGCGCAAAAAGGAGTGGCAGCAGGCTGAGGCGTTGCTGGTGCAGTCCACGCAGGCCGGTAAACGCGCCCATCAGATCCAGACCGAGCTGATTGGTGCCGATGAAGGCTGCGGCAAAATTCCGGTCAACCTGATCATGGTTCACGCGCAGGATCATCTGATGAACTCGATGCTGTGCCGCGAGATGGCCGAAGAAATGATCTACCTGCATAAGGAAATAGACAGTCTCAGGCAATCGCGCTAAGGCACTGAGCAACCGCTATCATTTTTATTAACCGTCAGGAGATAACTGGATGATTTACGCGAAGACCAAACCGTTCCCCGCCGATTTTTTGTGGGGGGCCTCCACGTCAGCTTACCAGGTTGAAGGCGCATGGAACGAGGAAGGCAAAGGCCCGTCGGTTATCGACATGGCAAGCTTCCCCGATAACATCAGCGACTTCAAAGTCACCAGCGACCATTACCATCATTTCAAACAAGACGTGGCCCTGTTTAAAGAGCTGGGGCTGAAAACCTACCGCTTCTCTATCGCCTGGAGTCGTCTTTTCCCTGACGGTGACGGAGAAATTAATCCGCAGGGTGTGGCGTTTTATAACCAGTTAATCGACGAGATTTGCAACGCAGGCATGGAGCCGCTGGTGACGCTGTACCACTTCGACTTGCCCTATGCGTTACAGCAGAAGGGCGGTTGGTCTGACCGCAAGACCGTCGATGCGTTTGAACGCTACGCGCGGACCGCATTTGAATTGTATGGTGACCGGGTCAAATACTGGCTGACCATCAATGAACAAAATATGATGATCCTCAAAGGCGATGTGATAGGCACGCTGGATCCGAATACAGAAAATCCGCAGAAAGCTCTGTATCAGCAGAATCACCACATGATGCTGGCGCAGGCCAAAGCCATGATCCTCTGCCACCGCTTATTGCCTCATGCGAAAATTGGCCCGGCACCGAATATCTCCTGTATTTATGCGGCCAGTTCCAAACCGGAAGACAATATTGCCGCGCACAATTATACGTCCATCCGCAACTGGCTGTATCTGGATCTCGCCTGTCACGGGCGTTACAACGCGGTGGTATGGAGTTTCCTGGAAGAAAAATCCCTGCTGCCGGAAATCTTACCGGGCGACATGGAGATCCTGTGCCAGGGTAAACCGGATTTCATTGCCTTCAACTATTACGCATCGACCACCGTTGCCGCCGATGTACCCAATAACCACTCCGGTGAGAAGAAAGATCCGCGTGCGGTGGAAGACCAGCAATTGGCCGGCGTGTACAAAAATGTCTATCTCGGCGTAGATAACCCGCATCTTGAGCACAATGAATTTGGCTGGTATATCGACCCTGTTGGTTTTCGCCTCACCTGCCGTCAAATATATGAACGCTATGCACTGCCGCTGATTATTACCGAAAACGGTCTGGGCGCATTCGATAAGCTGACGGCCGATAAAAAAGTGTATGACGATAACCGCATTCATTATCTGCGTATTCATATTGAGCAACTGAAACTGGCAATATCCGACGGCGTCGAACTCTTTGGTTATTGCCCGTGGTCTGCGATTGATTTAGTCAGTACGCACCAAGGCATCAGCAAACGCTACGGATTTATTTATGTGAACCGTGATGAGCATGACCTGAAAGATATGGCGCGTTACCGTAAGAAAAGTTTCTTCTGGTATCAGCGCGTGATTGCCAGCAATGGCGAGGATCTTAACGGCCATATTGAATACTAAAATTACTTAAACATGAAAAATAGAGGGTGGCGATGGTCACCCTTTTTCGTTATATAAGAGGGCTGGCCGCAGAAAATAGTGGGATTGCAGGCTAAAATACAGGGCTAATTTATAAGGCTATTTTTTCTTTAAAGACTTTTTTCGTTTCCGGGTAGGGATGAATGAACAAAATATTGCACAGCGTAATTGCCCTGAGCGTGGCCTGTTCCACGCTGGCTTTTTTACCCGCGCAGGCTCAGGCGAACCGTTGCATTGAGAACCGTGCCGGGATAGATATGGGATCCGGCAGCACCAAAATTCAGGTTACTGAAGTGAATATCTGCCAGAAAACGCTTGGGAAAGTACTGTATGAAGATCAGCGCCCGGTCGGGTTCAATGCAGACCTCGCAAAGTCCGGCAATAATCAGCTCAGTGAAGACATTCAGCAGCAAGGGCTGACCGCGCTTACCGAGATGGTCAATAAAGCCAACACGTTTAAACCGCAGCGTATTACCGGCGTGGCGACGGCGGTATTTCGCACGGCGTCCAATGGTCAGCAGGTGATTGACCGCTTTAACCAGCAGACGCACGTCCGCCTGAAGATCATTTCCCAGCAGCAGGAAGCGGAACTTGGTTTCCTCTCTGCCAAAGCCGCGCTGCACGAAAATAATCTCAATGATGAGGATTTGCTGGTCTGGGATATCGGCGGTGGCTCGATGCAGATGACCACTTACCGCCAGCAGCAGGGCGTGAAAACCGTCGATATTTATCAGGGAAAACTGGCCTCGGTGACGTTGAAAGATTTCATTACTGAGGTTTTACAGAATAAAGATCAGCAGGCCGACAGCACGCCGAACCCGATTGGTTCACTGCGTAATACCGTGCTGCGTTATGTGAATTTCTACGTGCGTACCCACGTCGGCGCGCAAATGAAACAGGACGCGCAGCACAAACGGGTGATTGGCATCGGTGGCGTGCACGGTTATTCGATCAGTGACCAGATTCATCCTGTAAACCCTACCTATACACTGGCAGATGTGCAGCGGGTGTCGAAAAACAATGTCTGGAAAGGGGATTCCGAACTGAAAGGCGAGTACCGTGCTACCGATGTCAGCAACTTGTTGCTGGTGGAAGGCTATATGCAGGCGCTGAAAATTCCACAAGTGACAGTGGTGAAAGCGAATCTGATTCAGGGCATTCTGTTGCAATAAGCCCTGATTAGCAAAAGCGAAACCGGAATTCTTACTTTATGACCCGCAGGAGCACCCATTATGTCATCTGAAAACAGTATCTTATCTGACCAGAACCCTGAGACTCAGGACGAATTTACCTGGCTAGAGGGTATCCGTGACCAGCCTGCGCTCGACTGGACGCAACAGCAAAACAGCCGGACAGTGAATCAATTCGCCAGCGGCGCTGATTTCGAACGAATCCGTCAGCAGGTGCTGACTGGCCTGAATTCGCCGGCACAGATCCCCGGTATCTCCAAATGCGGCAACCAGTGGTACAACTTCTGGCAGGATGAACAAAACCCGCACGGCCTGCTGCGCCGTACTACGTTGGATGAGTACCGCAAGGATGAACCGGAATGGGAAACTGTGCTGGACATCGATGCGCTCGGCAAAGCCGAAGAGCAGGAGTGGGTTTATCACGGTATCCAGATTCGCCACCCAGATTACCAGCGCGGCTTACTGCATCTCTCTCCGGACGGCGGTGACGCCGCAGTCATTCGTGAGTTTGATCTGCAAACGCTGGGTTTTATCACCGACGGCTTTAATTTACCTTCGGCCAAAAGCAGCGTGTCTTGGATAGATAACGATCATTTGTTTGTCGCTACCGATTTTGGTGAAGGCGCGCTGACCACTTCCGGCTATGCGCGCATTACTAAAATCTGGCAGCGTGGCACACCGCTTAGCGAGGCAAAAACCCAGTTTAGTGCCGAACATGACGATCTGGCGGTAATGGGTTTCCATGATGATTCGAAAGGGTATGAGCGTAATTTCGTTGGTCGTGTGATCGACTTTTACCGCAGTGAGGTCTATCTGCTTGATGCGCAATACGTCAGCCACAAAGTTGAACTGCCGCAGGATGCGAAATTCAACACATGGTGTGAATGGATGTTGATTCAGCCCTCCAGCCAGTGGGATATCGCCGGGCAGAGCTATCCTTCCGGCTCACTGCTGGCAACAAAGTTCGATGACTTTATGGCGGGCAACCGCCAAATGACGCCGCTGTTTATCCCTGGAGCAACCACGGCGCTCGGTGGATATTCGATGACCCGTGACTCTCTGATCCTCAGCGTTTCCGAGGATGTGGTGAACCGTCTGGAGATCCTGACGCCTCAGCCAGATGGCTGGCTGCGTGAGCCTTTTGGCAATGCGCCCGCGCTGAGTGACATCAGTGCCGGTGGTGTCGATGATGAGACTAATGACTATATGATGACGGTCAGCGGATTCCTGCAGCCTACCACGTTATATATTGGCAGCCTGGAACATAAAGAGCAGCTGCCCGAAATCCTCAAACAAGACCCGGCGCATTTCGATGCGATGAGCTATACGGTGAAGCAGCATTTTGCCCAGTCTGATGACGGCACTCGTGTTCCCTATTTCGTGGTGGCAAAAAAAGATTTGGAATACGACGGAAAGAATCCGACGCTGCTGTACGGCTACGGCGGTTTTGAAGTCTCTCTCGAACCTTATTATCTCGGCGTCAGCGGCCCGTCGTGGCTCGATCGCGGCGGCGTGTTTGTGCTTGCCAACATCCGTGGCGGCGGTGAGTATGGTCCGCGCTGGCATCAGGCGGCGCTAAAAGAGAAGCGTCTGCGTGCGTATGAAGACTTCGCCTCCGTTGCCAAAGCGCTGATCGCCAGTAACATCACCTCGGCGGCGCATCTGGCGGCGCAGGGCGGCAGCAACGGCGGCCTGCTGGTCGGCAATATGCTGACGCGCTACCCTGAGCTGTTCGGGGCGATAATTTGCGAAGTGCCGCTGCTGGATATGCAGCGCTATACGCAAATTTCGGCTGGCAGCTCGTGGATTGCTGAATATGGTGACCCGCAGAAGCCAGAAGAGTGGGCGTTTATGCGCGCGTTCTCACCGTATCATAATATTGATCCAGCCAAAAAATACCCGCCGGTCCTGTTTACCACTGCCACCAGCGATGACCGTGTTGGACCGGGTCATGCGCGTAAAATGGCGGCCAGGATGCAGGCGCTCGGTGTGCCGGATGTTTGGTTCTATGAAAATACGCAAGGCGGTCACAGCGCGGCGGCAGATAAGGCGCAGTCGGCGTTCAAGCACGCGATGGAAAGTGAATTTCTGCTGCGCTTTATCGGTTGTGATGGGCGCTGAAGTTTTATTAAATAAGGGATATCAGCCGGTTGGCTGCGAATAAAGTCCCTTACGTTTCCACTTCACATCGGCCACGGATTGGCCGGTGTGAAATTTCCCCTGTAAAAGCAAATTGAATTTTGCACCAGAGGCCCGCATCAGGCGGCTCTGTAGGATGTAGACGGCTTCCGTCCCCAGCTCGCGGCAGGGCAGATTGACGGCGGTAAAATCCATCGGGTAAAGATTTTTCATTTCATGCGCGAAATCCACACTCATCACCGAGATATCCTCTGGCACCTGAATGCCGTGCTCCCTCAGAACTTCAAGTGTCGCCTGTGCAATCGGGTCGCCGCCGCAAATAATCGCCGAAGGCAACGTTTCACGCTTATGCTCCCTGAGGTACTTTTCAATGATTTCTCTTGCCTGCTCTTTGCCGTTGCCTTTACTGACCAGCAAGTGCGTGGCCTCATCGAACGCAATGTGGTATTCGAGACAGGCGCGTTTGAAACCGTCCAGCCGCTGCATCATGGTTTCCCGCCGCAGATCGGTGAACAGTAAAACGGGGCGGTGGCCACGCTGAAAAAGGTAATTTGCCGCACTGTAGCCAATAGAGTAGTGATCGGCCGACACACAATCGAGCCGCATTTCGCTGTCTTTGGCGTTGATCATGACCACGGGTTTATTCGATTCCGCTGCCAGCCGGTAAAGCATTCCGTCATCAATGCCGATGATGATGATACCGTCCACCTCCGTCTGGCTGAGTGCCTGCATAAACACAGCAATATCCGGATTGTTAACCGCTAATGCACATTTACGCATGTGAATATCATAGCGGCCGACTTCAGTAATAATTTCCTGAATGGCCTCATAATAATAACGATCTTCATGTGGATTAAAGGCCGCCGGTGGCGCGCAAACTAATAGTGTGTTCATTAACAACCGGCTGGCCGGGATGTCACGCAAAATACCCATATTTCTTGCGTGGTTAAATACTTTTTCTTTTGCCTGTGGGCTGACGTTTGCTTTCCCCGCTAATACTCGCGACACGGTACTGGGAGAAAGCCCTGTTAACTCAGCAATTTGCCTTATTTTTAATTTCCCCGTCATTTTGTGATCAACGCCTCATTAGCATATGGACTTACTGTCACAGTTAATTGTTTGTAATTCATCAGCTATTCATCATCATAGCAAATAACAAACGCCACGCTGCAATTCCTGTCACAAATACCGGTTGTTGGAAAAAAATGCCATTACTATTCTCTCTGTAATAAGAATGAAATAAACAAATCACGAATTTATCCGCGCCAGTTTTAATGACGAATTAATTAAATATGTCATTAAATCAGCAAGGTGACGGCTGCCCATCGATGTAAATCAGGAACAAGATAATGCTGAAAATAGCGATCATTGGTACAGGTAATATTTCGCATAACCATATTCAGGGATATTTACAGTTTGCTGACCGTTGTCAGATTGTCGCGCTGGTCGATATTTACCCTGAGAAAGCTGAAGAGAAGAAACGGCACTACGGTCTGACGCAGGCGAAGGTGTACGCCAGCCATCAGGAGATTCTTAATGATCCTGATATCGGCGTGGTGGATATCTGCACGCCGCCGTATGTGCACGCGGAAATTTCAATTGATGCGCTCAAATCCGGCAAACACGTACTGTGCGAGAAGCCGATGGCGGCGTCATTGCAGGAGTGCGACGCGATGATCCGTGCGGCGCAGGAGAGCGGTAAAACGCTGTCAATTATTGCGCAGAATCGGTTTACCGACGCCTTCTGGCGGCTGAAAAAGGTTATTGATTCCGGTGAAGCAGGCAAAGTCTGCCACGCACAAGTGGATTCTTTCTGGTGGCGCGGCCATGCCTATTACGATTTATGGTGGCGCGGCACTTGGGAAAAGGAGGCGGGGGGCTGCACGCTCAATCACGCGGTTCATCACATTGATGCAATCCAGTGGATGCTCGGTTTTCCGTCTGAAGTGGTCTCGATGATCACCAACGCCGCGCACGATAACGCTGAAGTGGAAGACCTCTCGGCGGCGATTTTCAAATATGACTCCGGTGCGCTGACCCAGTTGACCGCGTCGGTGGTGCATCACGGCGAAGATCAGAAAATAGTGATTCAGGGGGAGAAGGCGCGTATTTCAGCGCCGTGGGATAAATTCGCCAGCATTTCTGCGCCGAATGGATTCCCGGTCGAGGCACGCGATACGGCGCGGGAAAGCCGCCTGGACGACCTTTATCAGTCGATCCCTAAATTGGCGTATACGCTGCACACCGGCCAGATCGACAATTTCCTCACCGCGCTCGAAAGCAACACCCCACCTTTGATCGACGGCGTTCAGGGGAAGCGATCGCTGGAGCTTATCGCCGCGATTTATAAATCCGCCATCACCCGCAGCATTGTGACGCTGCCGATCCTGCCGTCGGATCCGTTTTATCAGACCGGCGGGCTGGTGTCGCTGGCACCGCATTTTTATGAGAAATCCGCTTCAGTGGAAAACTTCGCTAATGAAGATGCGATCTCGCTCGGCAAAGACATGGATAAAGGAGCCTGAAGATGAGTAATAAAGACGGTATGAACTACGCGCCAGTAGGCAAACCGCAGCCGATGGTGAAGCCAGGTGAATTCGTGATCGCCGCTGCGGCACTGGATCACGGTCATATTTACGGGATGTGCAACGGTCTGATTGAAGCGGGTGCCAGCCTGAAATGGGTCTACGATCCGGATCCTGAAAAGGTGGCGAAATTTGTCAGTCAATATCCGCAGGTGGCGGTCGCTGATTCACTGGACGTTATTCTTGGCGATAAAGAAGTTCATCTGGTGGCTGGCGCGGGAGTTCCTAGTGAACGCTGCGCGCTGGGGCTGAAAGTAATGGACGCCGGTAAGGATTATTTTGTCGATAAAGCGCCGCTCACCACCTTGGACCAACTGGCCGCTGCGAAAGCCAAAGTGGCAGCGACGGGACGTAAATATGCGGTGTATTACAGCGAACGGCTGCACGTTGAAAGCGCGGTGTTTGCCGGACAGTTGGTGCAGGAAGGGGCGATCGGACGAGTGATCCAGACGCTCGGCACCGGACCGCATCGCGAGGGCGAAGGCCGCCCGGACTGGTTTTATAAGAGGGAAAAATTTGGCGGGATCCTGTGCGATATCGGCAGCCATCAGATCGAACAATTCCTGTTTTACACCGGCAACAGTAACGCCCGCGTCGTGGCCGCGCAGGCGCTGAATTTCAATCACCCGCAGTCACCGAATTTTGAAGATTTTGGCGACGCCATGCTCGAAGGTGACAACGGCGCACGCGGCTACTTCCGTTGCGACTGGTTTACGCCAAAAGGGCTGAGCGCCTGGGGCGACGGGCGGCTGACGCTTCTGGGCACCGAAGGTTATATCGAGATCCGTAAATACGTCGATATCACGCGTGGCGGGCAGGACGTGGTGTATCTGGTGAATCAGCGGGGCGAGTTCCGCTATCCGGTGTCAGGCAACGTCGGTTTCCCGTTCTTTGGCCAGTTGATCCTCGACTGTCTGCACCGTACGGAAAACGCCATGACGCAGGAACATGCGTTCAAAGCCGCCGAGCTGTGCGTGCGGGCGCAGTTACTGGCCAACGATACCCATTGAATCGGGAGCGGACCATGAAAACTCTCCAAGCTGCGGTGATCGGCTGCGGATCCATCCATACCTGCCATGTGGCAGCGATTGAGCATGACTCTGACAGCCAGTTGCGCGCCATCGCAGAAACCGATATCGCCAAAGGTCAGGCACTGGCGCAGCATTATGGTTGTGATTTTTATGCGGATTATCATGAGATGCTGCGGGATCCGTTCATCGACGTGGTGCATATCTGTCTGCCGCATCATTTGCATATGGAAGCGATTCTCGCCGCGCTGGCGGCGGGAAAACACGTGTTCACGGAAAAACCACTGGCACTCAATATCGGTGAAGTGCAGGTTCTGCGGCAGGCCGCTGAAAAGGCGCAGGGGCGGGTGGGAGTGTGTTATCAGAATCGCCTGAATCCTTCCAGCCAGAAAATCAAAGCGCTGCTGGACAGCGGGCAACTGGGCAACATGTTGAGCATTAAAGCGGTTCTGACCTGGTCACGCGGCGGAGCGTATTACACAGAAAGCTCGTGGCGCGGGCGTTTTGCTACCGAAGGCGGTAGCCTGCTGATCAATCAGGCCATTCACACGCTGGATCTCATGCAGTGGTTTGGCGGTGGTGTCCATGCGGTAAAAGGCGTCGTAGATAACCACTTTCTGACAGATGTTACTGAAAATGAAGACACCGCCATGGCGAGTCTCAAATTGGCAAACGGTGCACGTGGATTCTTTTATGCAACCAACTGTCACAGCACCGATTCGCCATTGTTGCTGGAAATTCATTGTGAAAAAGGAATGCTGCAACTGCATCACAATGCTTTGTGGCTGATTGAAGGCGAAAATAAAGCGCTGCTGGTTAGCGATAAAAGTCCGGCAGGCACAATTAAAAGCTATTGGGGCGACAGTCATCGCCAGGCAATTTCCAATTTTTATCACTCTGTTCGTCATCCTGAAGAAAAAAATTATATCTCTGTTTCACAGGCCGAGGTTTCTCTGAATATTGTCGGGGCTATTTATCGCTCCTCACAATCAGGGGGATGGATAATACTGGCTGACTAAATAATTTTCATAATAACTTTACCTTCGCGGGATAATAATAATGAAACCTACTGAACGCAGGGTTGGCTATGGCACAGCAATAGGCTATGGCGTAACCGACTTATTTGGTGGCGGTGCATTCGCCGTTATCGGTACCTGGCTTTTATTCTTCTATACCATGTATTGCGGGTTAACTGTTTTAGAAGCAGGATCTATTTTTGCTATCGCCCGTGTGATTGACGCTATATTAAGTCCGATCATGGGCTATATTACCGACCACTTTGGTAACACGTGGCTGGGTAAACGGTTTGGCCGCCGCCGGTTTTTCCTATTAATCAGCTCTCCGCTGATGTTCCTGTATGCGCTTGTCTGGGTAAAGGACATGGGCTACTGGTATTATCTCGGTACGTATTTGTCGATTGAATTACTTTCTGCGATGGTGCTGGTACCTTGGGAAACACTGGCTGCAGAGATGACAAACCGCTTCGGTGAACGCACCCGCCTAGCCGGTGTGCGCATGATCTGCTCGCAACTCGGGGGATTCCTTGCGGTATCTGTACCGGGTGTGATCATGATGTTTACCGGTAAAGATAATCCGATGACGTATACCTATACTGGCATGTTTTTCGCCACGGTATTTTGCATCGCCGTATTCACTACTTGGTTATGTACTTGGGAAGCAAAAGATGTGCGGGACCCCAATGAGCCTGACCCGGAAATGGAAACCGGTGGCAGCCTCTGGCATCATCTGAAAAGTCTGGTGTTGGATTTTATTTCGTCCTTTAATATCCGCATGTTCCGCCAGCACATCATTATTTACATTGCCTCATTCACTGCGATGGACGTATTTGGTGCTGTCTTTACCTATTATGTGGTCTATGGCCTGCATCAGGATGTGGGATCGGTTTCCGGTTATTTAAGTGTGGCCGCTTTTGTTTCTGTGCCATCAACGATTTTTTATATGATGGTGATGGAAAGATTGAATATTTCGCCCTCCGCCGCGTTGCGGATAGCATATGGGTGTATCTTCTTTGTGCTGGCGGCTCTGTTTTATATTTATATTACCAATGCAGCGGTGCCGTTAATTCTCTTTACCTCCATCTTCGTTATTTTAGGCTTTGGTCGTTCAGGGCTTTATTATATCCCGTGGAATATTTACAGCTTTATTCCCGACGTCGATGAAATAGTCACTAAAAAACGCCGCGAGGGGATTTTTGCTGGTGTGATGGTGTTTACCCGTAAAAGTACCGTTGCGATTGCCATTATGATTGTGGGACTGGTGCTTGAAGAAAACGGATTTGTGAAAGGGCAGGGCGCGCAACCGCTCAGCGCACTACACGCGATTATTGGACTGATGATCTTCGCCACCGGCGCATTGCTGGCGATCAGTTTCTATATGACCTTCAAATTCAAGCTGACGCGGGACTCGCATAAAATTCTGATCAAAGAAACCGCTCGCCTGAAGCTCGGCGGCAATCTGGCAGACTGTACGCCCGAGTGTCGTAAAGTTATCAAAGATTTGACCGGATATGAGTATCAGGAAGTGTGGGGAGGAAAGGCGACCAGAAAGGCGATTCGGGCTGAAATCGCCGCGGGCTAAGCCGCTGCCCTGACGAGCTGATAACCCGAAGTGAATCCAGCCCGGTTTAAGCGATTTGAGTCAATGCAGACATTCTCAAATTGCCAACCGGGCTGAACCACACCAATTTGAATTTATATTTCGACATGTTTTATCAACATTCTATGCCCAAAAAACATTGCTCTGCGAATCATTCATTGTTTATGATTCCATCATCATTTGATAATGGTTCTCAAAATCATTTTTGTTCAATTCTCATTGCCGGGTAAAAAAATGCTGAAGAATACCGCTCGCGTGCTTTCCGTGGCTGCCCTGATGGCTACCACTTTTGCCAGTTTCGCCACCACTTATCCGCTGAATGTCACTGACCTTGATGGTCAGAAACTGACGTTCAGCAAAGCGCCACAGCGCATTATTTTGCAGGATGGCCGCGATATTCTTTCGCTGGCGGTTCTCGACAAAGCTAACCCGTTCCAGCACGTAGTAGCATGGAATAATCTGTTGAAGAAAACCGACAGCGGTACGTGGGACATGCTGAAAGGCAAATGGCCTGATTCGGCCAAAATTCTGGATATGGGATTCAGCGACAAGGGGCAGGTTGATCTCGAAACGGTGATCGCGCAAAAACCAGACCTGATGGTGGCGCAGCTGCGGGCAAAAGATTCACTGAAAGAAGCCGGTGTTCTCGACAAACTCAGCGCGCTAAAGATCCCGGTGCTGTTTGTGGATTACGAACGTGACCCGGCTAAAAATACCGCGCCAAGCATTGAGCTGCTTGGCAAGGTGCTGAATCAGGAGAAAAATGCAGAGGCTTACAGTAAATTCTATAACGAGCACTATCAGCATATTCAGCAGGTCGTGGCATCGGTGAATCCGAAACCTAAGGTGTTTATCGAAGCCATCGCCGGGCGTTCTGACTCCTGCTGTTTCACGCACGGTGATTCAGGCTGGGGCAAACTGGTGAAAGCCGTCGGTGCCGATAATATCGGGAGTGATCTGCTGCCAGGGGCATCCGGTGATGTGTCGCTGGAAAAAGTCATCAGCATGAAGCCTGATGCTTACATTATGACCGGCTCTGCGCGTCCGGCTAACGGCAGCGTGTCACATATTCTGCCGCTGGGTTACGGTGCCGATCAGGCAAGCGTAGACCGCGAAGGTCAGGCGTTGCTGGCGCGTAACGGTATTGCGCAGATCTCTGCCGTGACGGATAAACGTGCCTACGGCGTTTATCACCAGTTCTATAACCATCCTTACAATATTGTCGGTATGGAATATCTGGCGAAGTTTATCTATCCACAGCAGTTTAAGGATCTGGATCCGGCCAAAACCTACCATGATCTGGTGCGTACCTACACCAACCTGCCGGACACTGCGTTCATTTTCGGCTGGTCTGAAGCGAAGTAAGCACCACGCTGATACCCTCTGTCTGCCTTCCCGGCGGACAGAGTTTTACTCACCTGTCGGTCCCTCCCGTTTTGTTCAGCCCACGTTATTTACCGCGATCACATTTGTTGACACTCGGTTAATTCATCCTGGTAACTATTTGGTTTAGTGTGATCGGTAGATTCCCGCATGGTGCGGGCTTTTGTGGTGTTTTTGTCCGCGAAAGCCCTGATGGCGGAGTAACACACATCGACAAGGTGAATTTATGCAATCCGAAGAACAGCGTTTAATCGAAGGTCTTTTTAGCCGTCTGCAACAGGCTGAGTCCGTAACGGCACCGCGTGATGCCGAGGCAGAACGTGTCATTCAGGCTTGTATCACTAAACAACCGTCGGCTCCGTATTATATGGCGCAGGCGATGATTATTCAGGAAGCCGCGCTGACTAAGCTCAATCAACAGGTCCAGGCACAGCAACAGCAAATCGAGCAATTGCAGGAACAGGCCAAAAATGCGCGCCCATCGAGCAGCGGGTTCCTGGCCGGATTGTTTGGCGGTGGCGCATCAGCGCAGAACACCTCACATGCTGCGCCACCGAATGGTTCTGGTAGTCAGCCTATTCCGGGCACAAGCGGGTGGGATAACCGCAATGCCCAGCCGCAGCAGTATCAGCAACAGCCTTACCAGCAACAAGCCGCGCCGCAGCAGGCAGCACCGCAACAGCCGGGATTCCTTGGTAGCGCTCTGCGCACCGCCGCAGGTGTTGCGGGGGGCGTGGTACTGGCCGATATGCTGACCGGCATGTTCCATCAGAGTCAGCCGCAGGAAATTGTGAACATTATTGAAGAGCCACCGGTGCAGAATCTGGATCCGAATGACACCAGTTTTCTCGGCAATAATGATTTCCAGCAGCAAAATTTCGACAGCGGTCAATCTGACTGGCAGGACGCCTCTCTGCGCGATAACAACGACAATGCCGGTTTTGGTTTCGGCGAGAATGACGACAGTTCAGATGATTTCAGCAATGACGACGACTCATTTTTCTGATTCTTTATGGTCTTTGAGTGGGTTTTTACAGTAGGAATTATCGTACAAAGCGTAAGAGTGAGAGGTTTATCGCTTATTGCAATCGGAATTCTGGACAAAAGCTGAATCTGTTGCTGTACTGTAATTGACACACGTTCTGTGCCGTTCATTCACGTAAAGGTAAGTTAGATGTCTAAGATTACAGGTAGCGTTAAGTGGTTCAATGAATCTAAAGGTTTTGGTTTCATTACCCCTGAAGATGGCAGCAAAGATGTTTTTGTTCATTTCTCTGCTATTGCCAGCAGCGGTTTCAAAACCCTCGCTGAAGGCCAACGTGTTGAGTTCGAAATCACACAGGGCGCTAAAGGTCCATCGGCTGCTGACGTTAAACCTATTTAACTCTCGCCAAATTTTGAAAAACCCGCTGATGCGGGTTTTTTTTGTGCTGTATTTTTGTGATGCGGTGAAGGCCGGTCACTTATTCAGAGGCTGAGTGTTTACGCACCAGTGTGATAAACAGCGTTATGGCGATGGCGTAACAGCCGAGGATGGTCAGCCCCATTGACAGCGCCGATGTGCCACCCAGCCCGCTTATCGGCACGCTAACCGACCCCAGCGCGAACATACATACCCCAATCAGCGCCGATGCGCTGCCTGCATTTTTTCCCTGGCTCTGCATCGCTAGTGAACCTGCATTCGGCCCGACAATACCGATAGTGATCACCGAAAAGAACAGCGGCACCAGCAGCATAATCAGCGGTGCGTGCAGACTGGCGGCCAGCACCAGCGAGAGGGAACCCACCGCGGCGACGCACAAACCGATTTTGACCAGCGCCAGTTCGCCCCATCTGCGGCTCAGACGCGTGGAAACTTGTGCGGCAATGACCAGGCCGACGCCGTTAGCGGCAAAGCACAGGCTGAACATCTGCGGGCTGAGGTGATAGATCTGCTGTAAAACAAAAGGCGATGCGCCGATGTAGGCGAACATGCCGGCCATCGTAAAGCCCTGCGTCAGGCACAGACCCATAAACTGCCGGTCTTGCATCAACCTGCCAATTGAACGCACCATCACCATCACACCGCCTTGAGAACGTCGCTCAGCGGGCAACGTTTCGTGCAGTTTCAGGGCAGAGAAACTAAACAGCAGAACAGAAATTACCGCCAGTGCGCCAAATATTCCCCGCCAGCTCATAAAGTTCAGCAGGCCACCGCCCAATACCGGCGCGACAATCGGCGCGAGCCCGTTCACCAGCATCAGCAGCGCAAAAAAGCGGGTGAGTTCATGTCCGTTATATAAATCGCGGGCGACGGCGCGTGACAGCACCGCGCCACCGGCACCGGCCAGACCCTGCAGAAGACGGGCGGCGATCAGCTGGTCAATGTCTGGGGCGATTGCACACCACACGGACGCGGCGAGCAACAGCGCCAGCGACCAGAGCAGGGGACGGATGCGCCCATATTTGTCACTCAGCGGGCCAAAAATCAGCTGCCCGAGGCCGAGCCCTAATAAACCGGCGGTAAGGCTCAGCTGACTGGCGGCGGTGGTGGTGTCGAGTTCGACGGCCATCTGGGGCAGTGCCGGTAAATAAAGGTCGGTACACAGCGGGCCAAGTGCCGCGAGGGAACCCAGTACCAGGACATAGCCTAGGCGTTTTTCTGTCAGGTGATTGCTCATTATTATGTCTGTTTCCGGTGGTTTTTTTGAATGCGGTGGTTACGTCTGCGATGACGGAGTGACAGGGTTAAACAGCTGGCTGAACAGCTGGTCGTAAAGGGCATCGAGCTTGTTGGGATCAGCGTGCAGGGTCGTCAGGCGACGAAACGCAGTGCCTTCGCAAATGACGGCCATCATTTCTACTCTGGCAGTGAGCTCGCTGTCCGACAGGTGCGGAGAGTTTCTTGCCAGCATGGCTTTGGCTTCATTGAACAACTCTCTTTCTGCATCACGCCAAATCCGCTCTACCACCGGGTTGCGGGTGGCTTCGGCAGCCACTTCCAGTCTCAGGGCATGGTCGATGTCCATCTGCTCCTGACTCAGTTCAGGACAATCGGTGTGCGTAAGTTCAAGGGCGGGACCGCCCAGACGTCGGTGAGCGAGGTTCCCGGCCATTTCACGCAGGTTATGGACGTTGCCCGTGATCAGACGGATTTTCTTAAAAACGATACGCCGCACGATCTCTTCGATAATCGCGTCTTTATTGGCGAAGTAACGGTAAATTTGGCCCACGCTGAGCTGCGACATTTTGGCTATTTCAGCCATGCCTGCCCCATGAAACCCGTGTTTACGAAAGCAAAGACGCGAAGCGGCGATGATCTGATCGCGTCTGGCGCAGATGCGCTGTTCTTTATTGCCCTGAGGGTGAAGCATCAGCGTTTTGACAACCTGAGGTTATGCGTTACACATTGGGTGCGAACGTTCGTTCTCAAGTATAAGGGGGGAAATGCGGGAGGTAAATGTGAAAACGCAGCGTAGCCCGGTAAGGCTTACGCTGTGCGGGCCAGCCAGTCAAAGAGAGAGCATCAGCTCGTGAAATAGGCGTGCAGGAAAGCGGCAGCGGTAAGCACACACAGCGTTACAAGCAGCATTTCGGTAAAGGTTTTAGGCATTGAGAACATAGCAGGCTCCTGGAGATTCACGATATATGCCAGAAGTATGAAGTTCTAAAATGAAGGAAACATTAAGACGATGAGAAAATTCGCGGAAAATGGCGGAGTTATCTCACAAAATAAGATAATGACGGTGCCTTTGTCATAAAAAAGGCACCGACATCCTTTAAATTCAGTGTGCGGTAAACCAGCTCACCAGCATAAAGGCCAGCAGCGTCATGGCCAGCGATCCCGCCAGGTTCAGGAACATGTTCAGCAACGCGCCGGCAAAGCGCCCATCCTGCAACATGTACACTACTTCCAGCGAGAAGGTGGAGAAGGTGGTCAGACCGCCGCAGAAACCGGTGGTCAGTAACAGTTTCCATACCGGATCAAGGTGGGTCAGACGGCTGAAAATAGCGATGCCAAGTCCGATGATAAAGGCACCGACCAGATTGACCGTCAACGTACCGACGGGCAGAACAGGGGTCATCCCGTTCATTTTCATGCTGACATACCAACGGGCAACGCTGCCCAGACCGCCGCCAATAAATACTGCAAGGAGTGTGTTAAACATAAAAGCCTTTCGTAAGATTGAGTAGGTATTCAGAAAGGTCCCGGCGCCATGCTACGAATCTCTCAATGAGATTGTGTAGACATCATTAGCCGGTAAAGGCGGTTTCGGAGGAATGTCATCTCCATCGGGTGCCCGAGAATTTTACACGGCCGGGGCCACAATTTGTAGCGCTCCGGACAAACGTCAGAAGTTATTAAGGAAACCAGATGTTAATACGTGATGCAGTGGCCGGAGATGCGGCGAGGGTTAGCCAGTTACTGGCGGATCTGGACTATCCGGCTTCTGAGGCTGAAGTGGCGCAGCGCATAGTGTCTATGGCGGCCAATCCTGACAGCCGCTTGCTGGTGGCTGAGGAGCAAGGAGAAGCGCTCGGCTTTATTTCCCTGCACTTTATCCCGCAAATTGCGCTGGCGGGTGAGTTTTGCCGCATCAGCTATTTGTGTGTCAGCAGCAACAGCCGCGGTGGCGGCATTGGTCAGCAACTGGTGGATGAAGCCGAACGTTTGTCACTGGCGCGTGGCTGCGACCGGATGGAGGTCCACAGCCATACGCGCCGGGTGAGGGCGCACCAGTTTTATGATCGCGCCGGTTATGAAGATTCACCGAAATACCTGATCAAAAAGCTCAAGCAGGGCCACTAACTTCAGCCAAGGGCCAGCACGATCGCGTCGGCGATAATATCGACCTGTTCCGCCTTCAGCTGCGACGTACTGACGCGGATAAACTGCCCAGGTCCGATGCGGCTGCGTTCTCCGGGCAGAACGGCAATCCCCCGCGCTGCCAGCGTCACCAAAGCAAACTGCTCGGACGGCACCGGGATCAGCATCGCCAACCCGTCACGGTGAGGAATGTTCACGCCGCGAATTTTCAGTGCATCCGACAGCGCCTTGCGACGTTGTGCATACACGCGTTTGGCGTGCTCAATACTTTCCTGTGTTTTTTCGTCGTTAATCAGATACGCCAGCGCCTGCTGCAAAATGCGGCTCGACCAGCCTGCACCGAAATTGCGGAAGGATTTGATCTGTTTGATCAAATCCTCCGAACCTGAGATCACCCCCAGCCGCAGATCCGGCCCGTACGCTTTGGAATAAGAGCGGACATGAATGGTACGCTGCGGCAGCACGCTGCCCATGCTGAGCGGCTTTTCGCACGACAGCTGGCCAATGCCATCATCTTCGAAGATCAGCGTATTACTGTGGCTGAGGATCTCCGCCAGCACCGCGTAACGTTCCGCATTCAGCGCATGGCCGCAGTGCGAATGAGTGCGTGGCTGATAGATGAACGCAGATGGTTTTCTCGCCAGCGCCATCTGCAATGATTCGGGGATCGGCCCGAACTCATCACATTTCACCGGCAGAACCTGCGCCCCCAGATTGTCGAGTATATCCAGCAGGCGGGTGGCGGTCGGGTCTTCAATCGCCACGACCGAGCCCTGCATCAGCAGGGTCTGCAACGTTAGGTTCATGCCATCAAAGCCGCCATCCGCCGCCATAAAGGCTCCTGCCTGATACGGCCAGCTGGGTTTGACGGCGTCGAGAAGCGCTGGTGCGATGGCTTCGCGTTGATAGCTGTTGAGGTTATCGGCAGTCACACCAGCCTGAAGTGCGGCGTGCAGATCGGGCAACAGGGCCGGATCCGGTGATGACAGCGCCAGATCGGCAATAATGTGATCGCCAAAGTTACCGATTTTCTCAAACCGCGCCGGGCGGGGGGAGAGTGTATCGCCGCACACCCAGACGCCGTTGCGCCCGCGCCCGGCAATCACTTTCTGACGGCGCAGCTGGCCCCATGCAGCCGAGACCGTCGCCGGGCTGACGCCGAGCGCCTGCGCAAGTTCACGTACCGCCGGTAAATGAGTGCCAATCTCAATCATCCCTGAGCGGATCATCGCCGCAGTTTCAAGTGCAATGCCCCGCATCGAACGGTCCTGCAGATGGCCTGCAAACCAGTCAGCATCCAGCGTTTTTACCAGCAGACTTTCACTCATTTTTCGCCTTTTGTTCAGTAACAAAGATTCTATTGTACATATTAATTTATGCTATTAGTATCAAACTTAGTCAATCGAGGCGATAAAATAATCACATTGGCATCAGTGTGATCGTCAGTGGTCAATGACATGTTGTTTTTTTGATATTTTTATTTTGCAGATCCATAAGGGGAACGCTGTGGCAATCACCATCAGACTGGCAGTCCGGGACTGGGATTACTTTACGCCGCTGGCCCTGGGCGATGTAAAACCGGAAGGATTTACGCTTGAGATTGACCGCGTCGGCACGCTGGTCAGCGACCTTGCCATCAGTGACCGTTACGATGCCGGCGAAGTCTCATTCAGCCGTTATGCGCAGGGGCGCGCCAGAGGTGAAGACGACCTTTTGGCTATTCCACACTTCCTGATGCGTGGTTTTCGTCAGCGCTGCATTATCACACGTGATGACAGTCCGCTGACCGAGCTGTCGCAGCTGGCCGGTAAACGCATCGGGCTGACCGGCTGGCAGGATTCCGGCAATACCTGGACCCGTACGCTACTGGCGCTAGAAGGCGTGGGTATAGACGATGCCAACTGGTACGTTGGCCGCCTGACGGCCGAGCATCCGATTGTTGACCGTCTGGCCGGTTTTGGCCGCGCCGGACGCATCGAGTCGGTGCCGCAAGAGCGCCCGATGATGGAACTGCTGCAGGAAGGCTGGCTGGACGCGGTCTTCACGCCGTTTATGCCGGAAGGTTTCTTTAAACCGGATTCCGGTTTCCGCCAGTTTCAGCCCGATTTCCGCCAGGCCGAACTGACTTACTTTAATAAGGTGGGTTACGTACCGGGTATTCATCTGCTGGCGATTAAACCGGCGCTGGCTGAAGCGCACCCCTGGTTGCCGCAGGCACTGAGTGACGTGATTGAACGTTCTTATCAGGTCTGGATGGATAAACGTGCGAAATATGCCGATACCACACCGTGGCTGCTTGATGACCTGCGTCGCACGGTCATTGATTTACCGGCAGACTGGAATGCAAACGGGTACCTTGCCAACAAGAAAATGATCGAAGATTTTGCCGAAGAGTTGCACCGGCAGAACCTGACAGCCCAGCGCCTGAGCGCGGCGGAACTTTTCCCGCAATTTGCCGCTGAGCCTGCCAGTCACTGACCCTGAGGAATGAACATGAAAGTCGCATTAGGACAGTTCGCCGTTGCCAAAGAGTGGCAGGCCAATGCCGAAACCTGTTTGTCGCTGATGGCGGCATCGCAGCAGGCTGGTGTCGATCTGCTGGTCTTGCCGGAAGGCATTCTGGCGCGGGATATCACCGACCCTGATTTGGTACTCAAAGCGGCACAGCCGCTCGATGGCCCCTTTGTTAGCCAGTTACTGGCGGCGAGTGTCGGCAACCAGATGACCACCATGATGAGTGTACACACCCCTGCGCCTGAAGGCCGCGCGTGGAATGTACTGATTTCGATTCGCAACGGCGAGATCATTTCCGAGTACCGTAAGCTGCATTTATATGACGCGTTCTCGATGCAGGAATCCAAAAACGTCACGGCAGGTAAAGAGGTTCCGCCGCTGGTCGAGGTGGCCGGGTTTAAAGTCGGTCTGATGACCTGTTATGACGTGCGTTTCCCTGAGCTGGCTCGCCGGCTGGTGCTCGACGGTGCAGAAGTGCTGGTACTGCCGGCTGCCTGGGTAAAAGGGCCACTTAAAGAGATGCACTGGGAAGTCCTGGTTACCGCCCGCGCGCTGGAAAATACCGCTTATATGGTGGCAGTCGGCGAGTGCGGTGAGCGCAATATCGGTAACAGCATGGTGGTTGACCCGCTTGGTGTGGCGATTGCACGCGCCGCCGAAGCTCCGGCGCTGGTATTTGCCCAATTGGATAAAGACCGTCTGGTGCATGCACGTAACGTATTGCCGGTGCTGGAAAATCGCTGTTTTGATATTCCGCAACTGCGCAGCGATAAGTTTTGATTTACCCGCAGACCGGTCCTCAACGGCCTGCAATGCAGTAGAAATAACGCGCGAACAACACCAGGGAGCGCGGCAGTAAACACCCAGATCATCGCCGGATCTGCAAGTGTCCCTATTATCAGGCGTGTTAAAACCATAAGACATAATCAACACCAGGGAAGGTGTTAACAAAAACAAAATAATTCTCATGAGTCTTTTCACAACATCCAGACCCACTTTCAGACAGAGGAAATAGAGATGATGGCAAAACAATTACGTCAGGTTGCGGTACTGACGGCTGCAATACTTTCAATACTCTCAACCAGCGCTTTTGCCGTTGAAAGCGTCGCGATCCCGGCTCAGACAATGGACCCGGCACTGCACGCAAAATTACCGGCTGAAATCCAAAAATCCGGCGTAATGACGTCGGTGAATAACGGCTCGTTTCCTCCTTATGAAATTGTGACGGGCAATAACTCCCTCGACGGTGCCAGCGCTGATCTCTCCAATGCGCTGGCGGGTGTGCTGGGCGTGAAAATTGAACATGCTTCCGTCAGCGGTTTGTCCGGAATTTTAAGCGGTATGGCCGCAGGGCGCTATCAGATGGGGATCGGCCCGATTGGGGATTACCCGGACCGCCAGGCGAAGAATGACTTTGTCGATTTCGTCAAAGAGTTCGTGGTGTTTGCCGTGCACAAAGGCAATCCGCAAAAGATCAATTCGCTGGACGACACCTGCGGTAAGCGCATCGCAGTGATGGCCGGTGGTTCGGCAGAACAGGTGATCCGCAAGCAATCAGAGGTCTGTGTGAAAGACGGTAAACCGGCGGTGACCGTACAATCCTATTCTGACCAGCCCACCTCAATTCTGGCCGTGCGCTCGAACCGTTCTGATGCCTTCTTCTCTTCGCAGGCACCGCTGACCTATTTCGTCGAGAAAGCCAACGGCCAGTTGGAGCTGACAGGCACCGGCAAAGCCAATGGTTTTGGCGATATTTTCCAGGGCACCGTGGTACCAAAAGATTCTGCCGTACGTGATGCGATTCTGGCGGGTTATCAGAAGCTGTTTGATAACGGCACTTACGCGATCATCATGAAAAAATGGGGTCTGGAAGAGAACATGATCGCCGCGCCGGGGATCAATCTGGCGAAGGCTCAGCCTCAATGACGGACAAAACGTATAGTTCACGGCCGGTGAGCAAGGACGACTATACGCCGGATCCACGCCGTAACGTGGAGTTCTCCCACGCGCCCCGTAGCTACGGACGCTGGGTGGCCTGGATAGTCGTGGTGTTGATCGCTGCCGATGTCATCTGGAATGTCGCCCGTAATCCTAACTTTGAGTGGCACGTTGTGGCGCAGTGGTTTACCGAAGCCACGGTGATTAAGGGGCTTGGCGTGACGCTCGGCCTTACCGTGGTATCAATGCTGCTGGGTGTCTTTCTGGGGCTGATGCTGGCGATTGCCCGGCTATCGCAAAGTATGCTGTTGCGCCGCCTGTCAGGCATGTTTATCTGGTTCTTCCGGGGAACGCCGCTGCTGGTGCAGTTGCTGTTCTGGTACAACATGTCGACTCTGTTCCCGCGCGTGGTCATTGGCATTCCTTTTGGCCCAGAGTACATGAGCTGGAACACGAATGATCTGATCACTCCACTGACGGCAGCGATTGCCGGTCTGGCGCTGAATGAAGCGGCATATATGGCGGAGATCATCCGCGCCGGCTTACTTTCGGTCGATAACGGTCAGGCGGAAACCGCGCAGGCCTTCGGCATGAGCCGTGGCCGTGCGTTGCGACGGATCATCATTCCGCAGGCGATGCGGGCGATCATCCCTCCGACCGGTAATCAGCTGATCAGCATGATCAAAGCGACGTCGCTGGTTAGCGTGATCGCGATGGGGGATCTGCTCTACTCGGTGCAAACCATTTATAACCGCACATTCGAAGTGGTACCGATGCTGATGGTGGCGGTGATCTGGTATTTGCTGATCACTTCAGTGCTCAATGTCGGTCAGTCGGCTATCGAACGTTATTACTCCCGTGGCACGCGCCGTTCAGGTTCAGCGACGAAACGCCGTCAGGTCTCTGGTGAGGAGAAAACGATCCCGATTGTCAGCCAGCCGGGCGTCGCCCAAAAGGAGGATCTATGAGTCAGCAAGATAACGGCGAACAGTCACCTCTGGTCGTGGCGCGCAATGTGCATAAAAGTTATGGCGATAATGAAGTACTCAAGGGCATCGATCTGGACGTCAGACCGAGCGAAGTGGTGGTGATCCTCGGGCCGTCAGGCTCCGGAAAATCGACGTTTCTGCGCTGTATCAACCATCTGGAAGATATCGATCGGGGGTCGATTATGGTCGGTGGCCAGCAGATTGGTTATGAGCTGCGCGGCAGCCGTTTGCATAAACTGCCGGAAAGGGCGATTGCCCGCCAGAGACGTGATATCGGCATGGTGTTCCAGCAGTTCAACCTGTATCCGCATATGACGGTGTTGCAGAATATTGTCGAAGCGCCGATTGGCGTGCATAAAGAGAGCCGCCTGGCGGCAGAAAAGTATGCGCGTGAGCTGCTGGAAAAGGTCGGACTGAGCGATAAAGCCGATGCTTATCCGCGCCATCTTTCCGGTGGACAGCAGCAGCGGGTAGCGATTGCCCGCGCGCTGGCGGTGAAGCCTAAGCTGATGCTGTTTGATGAGCCGACTTCAGCACTGGATCCGGAGCTGGTGGGCGAGGTTCTGGCCACGATGCGGGATTTGGCCCAGCAGGGGCTGACAATGATTGTCGTCACCCATGAGATCGGCTTTGCCAAGGAAGCCGCAGACCGCGTGGTGTTCATGGACCGTGGTTATGTGGTAGAGCAGGGCGCGGCAGATGAAGTATTGGTGAATCCGCAGCACCCGCGAACACAGGCGTTTCTCAGCCGGTTTATCTGAACGTTGCGGGCGGGCGGGAAGAAGGGCGGTCAGACCCGTGCTTCTATCCTGTTTCGCCCGCCGTTTTTGGCTTTATACAGCGCGGTGTCAGCCGCATTCAGCCACTGTGCGGCACTCTCCTGATCTTCCCGACACTCGGCAATGCCTGCACTGATTTGTACCCGCAGGTCAGGGTGGTGCGGGAAAAGATCGTTGTCCAGCCGGCTTTGCAGCCGCTCCATTGCTTTCTGTGCCTGTTCCGCCGTGCTGTGAGGCAAAATGGCAGCAAATTCATCGCCGCCGTAGCGGCCAATAATGTCAGCAGCACGCATGGTCTGCTGTAACTCCTGCGCCAGGAGTATAATTGCCTGATCGCCGACATTGTGGCCGTAGTTATCGTTGATCTCTTTGAAGTGATCGATATCGATGAGCACCAGCGTGGTCTTATGGTGATAACGGCGATGGCTCTCGATTTCATTATCCAGCAGTGATTCCCAGTGGCGGCGGTTGTATAAACCGGTCAGCCCGTCGCGAACGCTGATTTGCATAATGGCCTGTTTGTGCTCAGCCAATTTTCTGGATGTCCGAAACGTGACATTACCCAGAAAGATCGGGTAAATCACAATCATCGGCAGACAGAGATAGAGCTGGAGCGGCGTGGTTTCTGGCCGGAAAGGCACATCAGCTAGCAGGAGGACCGCGAGTGCGACAGCTGCCTGAGCAATAATGCATTTGAAGAATAGGGTTTTTCCCCCGGCGGCAATGTTATTCATGCCCATCATGGAGACGATAACGGCTGAGGGCAGGGCATTAAATCCCATCAGCGCCAGCCACGCGCCGCCGAAAATGGCATCGATCTGCAGGTTGCGGATCTCGGTTCTAAACGGATGACTGGCGCGGGTTGCCATCATATAGGCGACATGTGGCCAGATAAAACCGTTGAAAAACAGCAGCAGCCAGACGACAGGATGGGTGTGGTGGGTAATAAGGACGGATGCCACGCAGATGCTCCCCATACCCAACCCGAGAATGCGGGGGAAATAGGTGCGTTTCGCAAATCTCAGGCCGGAATGGTGAACATCACTGACCAGAGTGGTTTTGAGCGTTTTTGGCATCGGATCTCATTACTGTTCGGGGCCGCGGAGCGCTACCCGATTAGGCGGTAAACTGATTTTCCAGTAAATGCTTTATGAGTTTCTCATAGAGGCACATAATAGCTCAGTCTGTTCATAATGCGCACAGATTAGATCGTGCCGCGATCAATTCTGTTACATATTTTGGTTGTATTCGCGTCATTATTATTTCTAAATAACCCTATTAGTTTTGGTTATTTATTTTATAAATCTGTTTGTAAAAAGTGCCGGTCATCCGTACCGGTGACTGTTTCGCAATCCGTGAAAAGAAGGTGTGTATGGAAGGTTTAAGCATTACTAAATTGTTGGTCGTGGGTGTTTTGATTGTGCTGCTGTTCGGTACCAGCAAACTGCGCTCACTGGGCGGTGATCTGGGCGCTGCGCTGCGTGGCTTCAAAAAAGCCATGAGCGATGAGCCTAGTCCAGCGGCAAAGACTGATGCCACGCCTGTCGAAACACGCGTAGAACACAAAGACTGATTTGCGGGCGGACTGCGGTCCGCTTTCTGCCTCTTTACTGTGTGTTTGTTTATTGCGTAAAAATAAAACGGCTGCTCTTACGGGCAACCGTTTTTGTCATTTCTGGCGTTTGAAAGGTAACAAGGTGTAACCCTTATTTAACTTCCAAGCCTTTGGCTTGCAGATCGGCGTGATATGAAGAACGTACGAAAGGTCCGCAGGCGGCATGGGTAAAGCCCATCGCCATCGCTTCTGCTTTCATCTCATCAAACTCTTCCGGGCTCACATAGCGCTGAACCGGCAGGTGGTGACGGCTTGGCTGTAAATACTGGCCGAGGGTCAGCATTGTCACACCGTGGCGGCGCAGGTCGCGCATCACTTCTACGATTTCCGCGTTGGTTTCACCCAGACCCACCATCAGACCCGATTTCGTCGGGATATCAGGGTGCGCTTCTTTGAAACGTTGAAGCAAGGTCAGTGACCACTCATAGTTTGCGCCCGGGCGAACCTGACGGTAAACGCGCGGTACATTTTCCAGATTGTGGTTGAAAACATCTGGCGGCGTCGCGGTGAGGATATCCAGCGCGCGATCCATACGGCCACGGAAATCAGGCACCAGCGTCTCAATTTTAATGGTCGGGTTCTTTTCACGGATAGCGGCGATACAGTCGGCAAAGTGCTGTGCACCTCCGTCGCGCAGGTCATCGCGGTCAACAGAGGTGATCACCACGTAGCGCAGGCCCATATCGGCGATGGTCTGTGCCAGCTTTTGCGGTTCGTTCATGTCCGGCGCTGTCGGGCGTCCGTGGGCAACGTCACAGAACGGGCAACGGCGGGTACAAATCGCGCCGAGGATCATAAAGGTCGCGGTGCCGTGGTTGAAGCATTCGGACAAGTTAGGGCAGGCGGCTTCTTCACAAACGGAGTGCAGGCCATTTTTACGCAGCGCGGCTTTAATGCCCTGAATTCGGGTCGAATCGGCCGGAAGTTTGATTTTCATCCATGCCGGCTTACGTAACATTTCCTGCCGGTCAGTGACCACGGTTTTCACCGGGATTAACGCCATCTTATCTGCATCGCGGTACTTAACGCCGCGTTCCATCTGAATCGGTTTACTCATAAGCTTGCAGGTTCCAGGTTCGTCTCTCGTAATTCGAGTTTTCAGGACATTCAATGAACGGGCTGATTTATCAAAAAAATTAGAAATATTGCAGAAATTATAACACTGATGCCGCTCACTATTCAGCCCCCTGAAGTGCTCATAAGCAACAAAGTGTACATATTTTTAACATCAGTAAGCGTCGGCTTTCCACGGCAGATAATCAACCTGCTGATAATTCAATAAGTTATTGAATGATTTCACCAGCACTGGCATAACGTCATTAACGGAAATTCCTGGTTTTTCCTGGCTGACCTGCGTCATTTGCAGACCGGCATAGCCGCAGGGATTGATGCGCAGGAAGGGTTCGAGATCCATATTGATGTTGAGCGCGAGGCCATGCAACGAGCAGCCTTTACGGATACGCAGACCCAGAGAGCAGATTTTTTTGTGGTTAACGTAGACACCGGGGGCATCCGCGCGCGGATATGCCTCGATAGCGAAATGGGCCAGCGTATCGACAACGGTCTGTTCAATCGCTGTCACTAACTGGCGAACGCCCATTTTCTTGCGTTTCAGATCAACCATCACGTACATCACCTGCTGTCCGGGACCGTGATAGGTCACCTGGCCGCCGCGATCGCTTTGGATAACCGGAATATCACCCGGAAGCAGTACGTGTTCCGCTTTGCCTGCCTGACCCTGAGTGAACACCTTCTGATGCTCAACCAGCCAGATTTCGTCCTGTGTTTCAGCCGTGCGGGTGTCGGTGAACAAATGCATCGCGCGGGATACCGGTTCGTAAGGCTGGAGGCCCAGCTGACGTAACACAATACGTTGTTGCAGTTTATCTTGTTGCACAGCAGCCATCGCCATTTAGAAAGAGGGAGGGGGCAGAAATAGTAACGCAGTGCCAAACCGGCACTGCGCTATTCAGATCTTGAGCAAAGGTTTACAGCACCATGCGGACAATTTCGATGTTACCCAATTCGTCGTACAGGGTTTCGACCTGATCGATATGGGTCGCGGTGATCGTAATTGAAACGGAGTGATAATTCCCTTTACTGCTCGGTTTTACCTGAGGATTGTAGTCGCCAGGTGCATGGCGTTGCACGACTTCCACAACCTGATCAACTAACTCGGGTTGTGCCAGGCCCATTACTTTATAAGTAAAGGTGCATGGGAATTCGAGCAGTTCGTTAAGTTTGGTTTTCATGTGCACTCCAGCGTGTTTAACAGCATATTGATAAAATTATAACTCCCGCCAGAGCGGGAGTTATAAAATTTGATGGCAATATTCTTTGTATCAAAGTTATTACCTATCAAATGGGGGCATAACCGGCGATTTCAAGCCCGGCTTAGCCGAACCAATGATGGAACATCAGTTTGATGTAATCGACGATACGGCCAAAGAAACCGCCTTCTTTGACTTCATTCAGCACCACCAATGGGCGCTCGTCAATGGTTTTGCCATCCAGCTGGAAGTTGATTGAACCAACTACCTGATTTTTCTGTAAAGGTGCATGCAGCTCAGGGCTGTTGAGCACATAGCTGGCTTTGAGATCTTTCATACGTCCGCGCGGAATGGTCAGATAAGCGTCTTTATCTACGCCCAGCGCCACGCGGTCAGTGTCACCAAACCAGACCGGCTCTGAGGCGAACTCTTTACCGGCTTTCAGTGGTGAAACGGTTTCGAAGAAACGGAAGCCCCAGGTCAGCAGTTTTTTACTTTCAACTTCACGGCCTTTATACGTATGACCGCCCATCACCGCCGAGATCAGACGCATCTGGCCTTCGGTCGCTGATGCCACCAGGTTGTAACCGGCGGATTCAGTGTGGCCGGTTTTGATGCCATCGACGTTCATGCTGGAATCCCACAACAGACCGTTGCGGTTCATCTGGCGGATGTTGTTGAAGGTGAACTCTTTCTCTTTATAGGTCGCGTATTCGTCCGGTACGTCGCGGATCAATGCCTGACCAATTAACGCCATATCGCGTGCAGAGCTGAACTGTCCTGCGGCATCAAGACCGTGTACGGTGCCGAAATGGGTATTTTTCAGACCCAGCGCGTTAACATAGTTGTTCATCAGGCCAACGAAAGCGTCCTGGCTGCCGGCGACATAATCCGCCATTGCCACACAGGCATCGTTACCTGATTGCAAAATAATGCCGCGGTTCAACTCGGAAACCGGCACGCGATCACCCGGCTTGAGGAACATCAGAGAGGAGCCTTTGAACACCGGATTGCCCGTCGCCCATGCATCCTGACCGACGGTAACCATATCGTTAGGCGAGATTTTACCGGCTTTGATAGACTGACCGATGACGTAGCTGGTCATCATTTTGGTCAGGCTGGCAGGATCGCGGCGCGCGTCAGCATTCATTTCTGCCAGCACTTTGCCTGAGTTGTAATCGATCAGGACGTAGGCTTCGGCATCAATTTGCGGAACACCAGGGATCATCGTCTTTAAGTTAACATCGTCGGCATAGGCGGACGCTGCGCAGAGGCTCAGGGCTGTGCCAAAAGCGAGGCTTTTGACTAAAAGTGGGGTAGTTACAAGTTTCATGAGGGGACAGCAACATCCGTAGAAGTAAGTTAAAAACGTGCCGCACTATAGCAGAATCGACATATTCAGACATCTGCCATTACTGCGACTTGAAGGTGTTTACCCTTTTTTACCTTTTAAAGGCAACTTGCAGAAACGGGGCCGAAGCCCCGTTCAGGAAACCGTTTTTGCTGAAATTACAGCGCTGAAACAACGAAAGATTGCTGCTGCGCTTCGCTGGCGAGACGCTGTTTTAGCTGGTCAGCCTGCTGGCGAGTCAATGGCCCAAGCTGAACTCGGTACATCCCGCCGTTCGGCTGAACTTTACCCGGCACTGAGAATTTCTGACTCAGACTTTTCTGCCAAAGGGCGGCGTTTTGCGGATTACTCAGCGCGCCAACCTGCACCATGTAACTGCCACCGGCGGTAGACGCAGAGGCCGAAGCCGCATGTGCCCCGGGCGCCGCGACTGCGACCGGTGCGGCTGGCTCATCTTTTTCCAGGATGCCCTGCGGTACTGCAGACGGCGCTTTCAGAAAGCCACCGCCCGTGGCGCCAACGCTGGTGGAGGTGGCGATCGCCTGTGCTGATGTGGTGGTATCCTCGCCGTTGCTCAGTGTGCTGTTGTCAATCGGATGCGCGTTGACGCTGGTATCCGGCGGGGTGTTTTGCACCGGCGTTCCCATACCACTGGCGCCTAAATCAGGGCGACCAGGCAGAGCGTAGGACTGTTTGGCCACGGTGGTACCCATGGTGCCGGGACCAGACAGAGAACCGTCCGGTGCAACATTGATAAAGTCGATTCGCACTTTAGTGCTGTTGGTCAGATTCAGACGATCGGCCGCTGCCTGTGACAGGTCGATAATTTTGCCTGGGACATACGGACCACGGTCATTAACGCGAACAACCAACATACGCCCCGTCGCCATGTTGGTGACGCGCACGTAGCTTGGGATCGGCAGTGTCGGGTGGGCGGCGGTCATGGCGTTAGGGTCGAATTCCTCACCAATCGCGGTGGTATTGCCGCCGTTTTCCTGGCCGTACCAGGCTGCCTGCCCTACCTGTGAGAAGTTAGACGGGTCTTTGATAATTTTATAGGTTTTACCGTTAACGGTGTAATCCTGGCTGGTGCCCGGATTATAAGGTTCGTAACGCGGGTCAGCCCCACCAATTTCCACCACAGGGCCGTTATAGGCCTGTTGCGGTGCAGCTTGCTGTGGTTGCGTATCGTCAGTCGCACAACCACTTAACAGCAACCCAATAATGACAGCTCCAAGCCACTCCTTACGCATTGCTCACCTCTATAAATTTTTTGACAACATTTTTCGATGAGTATGTATCGACATGACGATACCAAACCCTGCCATTAGAACAATGAGTGCTGAGCCCCCATAGCTGACCAGTGGCAAAGGTACCCCAACCACCGGGACAATACCACTGACCATGCCGATGTTAACAAACACATAAACGAATAAAATTAACATCAGACCTCCGGCCATAACGCGGCCAAAGGTGGTTTGTGCGTGGGAGGCAATGACCAGACCGCGCATGATGAGGCACAAGTAGAGCCCGAGCAACACCAGAACGCCAATCAGTCCAAGCTCTTCCGCCAGCACGGCAAAAATAAAGTCGGTATGCCGTTCGGGCAGGAATTCAAGCTGAGATTGGGTGCCGTGCAGCCAGCCCTTGCCGGATAGCCCGCCAGAACCAATGGCGATTTTGGACTGGATAATATGGTATCCGGCCCCGAGCGGATCGCTTTCCGGATCGAGCAGCATCATGACGCGGTCGCGCTGGTAGTCGTGCATCAGGAAGAACCACAGGATCGGGATAAAGGCCGCAACAAGCAGGGCGGCGACGGCAATAAGTTTCCAGCTCATTCCGGAGAGGAACAGCACAAACAAACCGGAGGCGGCAATCAAAATCGAGGTGCCGAGATCGGGCTGTGCGGCGACCAGCAACGTAGGAATAAAGATCAGAGCCAGCGCGATGGCGGTATTTTTCAGAGAAGGCGGGCAGACGTCGCGGTTGATGAAGCGTGCCACCATCAGCGGTACGGCGATTTTCGCCAACTCTGACGGCTGGAAGCGTACTACGCCCAGATCCAGCCAGCGCTGCGCGCCTTTACTGATAGTACCGAAGGCATCCACCAGCACCAGCAGCAGCACGCAGAACAGATACAAATAGGGCGCCCAGCTTTCATAGACGCGTGGCGGAATTTGCGCCATCACCAGCATGATGATTAACCCCATCACGATCTGGCCGATTTTACGCTCCATCATGCCGACATCCTGACCGCTGGCGCTCCACATCACGAAGGCGCTATAGGCAAGCAGTGCCAGCACTATCAGAAGCAGGGTAATGTCGATGTGCATTTTCGACCACAACGACCCTTTTTGTTGGCTTTCAGTCATGATTGGTTAATCACCTTCGGTTCCCGGCGGCGGTGCATCAGCCGGTAATTGTGTCGTGTTATCGCCCAACAAAATATGGTCGAGTATCTGGCGGGTAATGGTACCCACAGCAGGACCGGCCCCACCATTTTCAAGAATAACGGCGACGGCAACCGTCGGGCTATTGAATGGCGCAAAGGCAGTCATCAATTTATGGTCGCGCAGATGTTCGGCTATCTTATGCGCATTATAGATTTCATTGGCTTTCAAACCGTAAACTTGTGCGGTACCTGATTTCGCCGCAGCTTTATAAGGCGCATCCGCGAAGCTCTTGCGGGCCGTACCGTTTGGCCGGTTGGCTACGCCGTACATCCCGTCTTTAGCGATTTCCCAATAGCCGGAGTGAATGTCGCCAATCTGCGTCTTATCCTGCTGCACATAAGGTACCAGTTTGCCGTCAACCCGTGTGCTGAGCAGAAGATGCGGCGTTTTAACATCACCGTCGTTGATCAGTGTGGTCATGGCTTTCATGATCTGAATGGGTGTTGCGGTCCAGTAACCCTGTCCGATACCCACCGGAATGGTGTCACCCTGATACCAGGGTTTTTTGAAGCGTTTGAATTTCCAGTCGCGGTTCGGCATGTTACCGCTGCGCTCTTCGGAGAGATCGATACCGGAATAATGGCCGTAGCCAAATTTCTCCATCCACTCTGACAGACGGTCAATACCCAGATCATAGGCGACCTGATAGAAGAAGGTATCGGCAGATTCTTCCAGTGCTTTGGTGACATTCAGACGACCGTGGCCCCAGTGTTTCCAGTCACGGAAACGTTTTTCTGAGCCCGGTAATTGCCACCAGCCAGGGTCAAACAGCGACGTACTTTTCGTGATAACGCCAGCCGTTAATGCGGAGACGGCAATATAAGGCTTTACCGTGGAAGCCGGGGGATACACACCCTGCGTGGCGCGGTTGATCAGCGGCTTGTTCGGATCTTCGAGCAACGTGCTGTAATCTTTACTCGAAATGCCGTCAACGAATAGGTTGGGATCATAGCTTGGGTTGGACACCAGCGCCCGGATGCTGCCGTCGCGTGGGTCGGAAACCACCACCGCCGAGCGGCTGCCCGTCAGTAACTCTTCAATATAGGTTTGCAGCGGTAAATCGATGGTCAGATAAATATCTTTACCCGCCTGCGGGGCTTCTTCGTGGAGCTGGCGGATCACGCGGCCACGGTTGTTGACCTCAACTTCTTCATAACCGGTTTTGCCGTGCAGGGTATCTTCGTAATAACGCTCAATGCCCAGCTTGCCAATGTCATGCGTCGCCGCATAGTTTGCCAGTATGCCGTCTTTATCCAGACGCTCGACGTCGCGGTCGTTGATTTTCGACACATAGCCAATTACATGGGTGAGGGCGGAACCATAGGGATAATAACGGCGCTGATAGCCTTTGACTTCAACGCCGGGAAAATTGAACTGGTTGACGGCAAAACGGGCGACCTGAACTTCAGTCAGGGCAGTTTTGACGGCAATGGAAGTGAAACGGCGCGAACGTTTACGCTCTTTCTGGAAATTATCGATATCTTCCGGGGTTAAATCGACAATCGGTTTGAGCCCTTCAAGCGTCGCCTGAAGGTTATCGACTTTTTCCGGCATCAGTTCGAGCTGATAAATGGTACGGTTCAGCGCCAGCGGCGTGCCGTTGCGATCATAAATGATGCCACGGCTGGGGGCGATAGGCACCAGCTTGATGCGGTTGTCGTTGGAACGGGTTTGGTAATCCTGAAAGCGGACAATCTGTAAATTATACAGATTGAATGCCAGAACACCGCTGAGTAGCAGAATACCGACGAACGCCACCAGTGCACGGCGCACAAAGAGGGCTGATTCAGCCGTATAGTCGCGAAAAGGGTTACGATCTATTTTCATCCCACTACTTAATTCATGTTGCTGACATTCACCAGCCGGTTATTCCCGGTGGTATGGATGATTTGTGGTAATACTCCATGCGCGGTAAAGGCTTTCCGCTACCAGTACCCGCACCAGAGGGTGTGGCAAGGTCAGCGGAGAGAGCGACCAGCTCTGCTCTGCTGCGGCTTTACACGCCGGTGCTAACCCTTCAGGACCCCCGATCAACAGGCTGACATTGCGGCCATCCTGTTTCCAGCGCTCAAGCTGTTGGGCAAGCTGTGGGGTTTCCCACGGTGTCCCCGGAATATCCAGGGTCACAATACGATTGCCTTTCCCGACAGCCGCCAACATCTGCTCGCCCTCTTTTTCAAGAATGCGTTTGATATCCGCGTTTTTACCCCGCTTGCCGGCCGTCACTTCGACCAGCTCAAAGGGCATGTCTTTCGGAAAACGGTTTAAATAATCGTTAAATCCGGTCTGAACCCAGTCGGGCATTTTCGTTCCGACAGCGACGAGTTGCAATTTCACGTCTTAAGCCCAGAGTTTCTCAAGCTCATACAACTGGCGGCTCTCTTCCTGCATGACGTGAACAATCACTTCACCCAGATCGACAACCACCCAATCAGCTTCATTAATACCTTTAACGCCCATGGCATCGAGGCCAACGGCTTTCACTTCTTCAACCAGATGCCCGGCGATAGACATCACGTGGCGGCTGGAAGTACCGGTGCAGATGATCATGCAGTCAGTAATGCTGGATTTACCGATAACATCAATGGCAATGATGTCTTGTGCTTTCAGGTCATCGATTTTATCGATAACAAATTCTTGGAGCGCTTTACCTTGCAAAGGTTCCCCCTGGGGATGTTGAAACAGGTTTGCTTGATGAAAACCTTCTGCTGCAAGGGCGCAAACGCGGCGTGCAGAAGAGGGCTTTCAAAAAAGAGTGTAGGTCGAAATGCGGGATTAATGCTGAAAATGACGGGTAATCAATGAATTACATTCGTTATTGTCACAGCTCTGCCGCAAGCCGAAATTAAGCGGCGCAGTATACCACGCGTTAGCTATACAAGGTACAGACCCTGCGAATCGATATAGCGCTCAACGGTGGCGGGCAGGAGCGTTGCGCAGCTTTTTCCATCCCGCAGACGCTGGCGGATTTGCGTCGCCGAGATATCCAGCAGGGGCGTATTCGCCTGATAAATCACGCCGCAGGGCAGCTGCCGCAGTTCTGCCGGGTCGGTCGCCCGATGTTTATCATACCAGCGCTGTAATTGCGGGGTGTCGAGACGCTCTGAATAACCGGGGCGTGCCATGACCAGCAAATGACAAAAATTCAGTAACTCTTCCCAGCGGTGCCACTTGTGCAATGAAAGCAATGAATCCTGGCCGATGATAAACGCCAGCGGGCGTTGTGCGCCATGTTCTTTACGTAACGTTTCAAGTGTCACGATGGTGTAGGACGGGTTATCCACGGCGAGTTCCCGTGAATCGACTGAAAACAGAGGGTTATCTTGTACAGCCAGCTCCACCATTTTCAGCCGCTGCTGCGCCGACGCCTGAGGCTGAGGACGATGCGGTGGCACATTGTTGGGGAGCAAGATGACCTGATCCAGCAAAGTTTCTTTGGCTAACTGTTCTACCGGACGCAAATGACCAAAATGAATAGGGTCAAAAGTGCCGCCAAACAGGGCAATCAAAGAGCGATCCGAAGGGGTATTCAAAGCCATCAGTGCGTTCCTGAGTCAGTACTTATCGGTGGCGATCTTTTGCTTTCAAAAGTCGCGAGTATCAATAAAGCTTTCAGGCAGAGGTTTTCCGCACAGCAGCATAGAAAGGCTTTCAAGCTCAGGCCAGATGGATTGACCGTAGTCCTGTTTTAGCGTGATTTCCATCTTTGTCAGTAAATGAACGGCCTGTTGTAACTGGCGCAGTGAGAGCCGTTGCAGTGCCTGCGTCACCATCGTGCGCCTGTTCTGCCAGACTTTGTACTGGTCAAACAGGGTGCGTAGAGGAGTGCTGTCCATCTTACGTTTGAGATTGAGCAGCATCAGCAATTCGCGTTGCAGGGTGCGTAAGAGGATCACGGGTTCGCTGTCTTCCTGCTGCAACTGGCGCAAAATATGCCATGCGCGCTTGCTCTTTCCTGCTAACAGCGCATCCAGCCAGTGGAATGGCGTGAAGTGGGCGGCATCGTTAACGGCTTCTTCAACCCGCAAAAGAGTCAGTTTGCCGTCAGGATAAAGCAGTGACAGGCGTTCAAGTGACTGCGCCAGCGCCAGCAAATTGCCTTCGTAGCAGTAACACAACAGCTGATTCGCGGGTTCATCAAGTTCAAGCGATAACTCTTTGGCGCGCTTGGCCACCCAGCGGGGAAGTTGCGCCTGTTCGGGCGTCTGACAACTGACAAACACACCGCGATCGCTCAGTGCTTTAAACCAGCCACTGTTCTCCTGTGCCTTAGTCAGCTTTGTGCCACGCAGGAGAAGTAAAATATCGTCGTGTAACAAGGTGGTGAGCTTAACCAGCTGTTCACCCATCGGGGCTGGCGGGCCGTTTTCAGGCAGGATCAGCAGCAGGGTTTGACGGGTGGCGAACAGACTTAATGCCTGACAGATGCTGAAAATCGCATCCCATTCGGTATGGGCATCAAGGGTAAAAGTATAGTGTTCTTCAAAGGCGGCAGTCTGGGCTGCTTTACGGACGCTGTCCTGACTTTCCTGGAGCAGCAGCGGATCGTTTCCGCATAACAGATAACAGGCGCGCAGCCCCTCACGGAGCTGCGCGGCAAGTTGTTCAGGATAAAGTCGAATCATTGAGCGAACGGGTTGGCCGGTTTAGAGGTCACCGTTTTGCTGTCGGATACACTTGTCCCGTTTTCCACGGCCATTTCATTGGCAGAGGATTTCGTGGTGATGACAACCGGCGTGCTATCAACCGCGCTTGCTTCCAGTTTCTCTTGTTCTGCAGCACGCACGGTCAGAAGTTTACGGATCAACTGCTGAGCGGCTTGCTGGCGCATCTCTTCAGTAATGATGTCCTGTTCGTTATCTTTCGCCAGCGCCGTTAACGGGTTGTCGAAGAAGGAACGGAACACTTTTACCTGCAGAGGATAGAGGTCTTTTCCCGGCAACAACACCTGAGCAGACACCACTAAATCCATCTGGTATTCGGCGGTTTTACCGTCCTGGAAGATTGACGCCGTACTTTGCCCTGAGCTTTCGCCCAGAATACGCAGTGACGGAATATCTTTACGCTTCGGATCATCAACAATGGTCACACCGTTAAGACGCAGCTGCGTACGGATATTACGTGTCAACGGCCCGTAAGGGTCGGAACTGTCGAGGACGATGGTTTTCATCTGGTCAGGCACGTTAGTTACACCACGCAGGTGGAACCCACAGCCGGACGTTATCAGAACCGCCACACCCAGTAACAGTATCACAATACGATGTCGCACAACTCCTCCTTGACTCAACCTATAACCAGGTTAAGCAGTTTGCCCGGAACGTAGATTACTTTACGTACAGTAACTCCATCCAGATATTTAGCGACCAGGTGTTCCTGCGCTGCGCGTTCACGCACGAATTCTTCAGTAGAATCCGCTGGTACAGTGATTTTTCCGCGCACTTTACCATTGACCTGGACCACGACCAGCTTGGAGTCTTCTACCATGGCCTGTTCGTCAGCCTGCGGCCATGGTGCAGTATCAACGTCGCCGGCGCCACCCAGAGTCTGCCACAAACTGAAGCAGATATGTGGAGTGAATGGATAAAGCATACGCACCACCGCGAGCAGGGCTTCCTGCAACAGGGCGCGATCTTGTTCGCTCTCCTGCGGAGCACGGCCCAGCTTGTTCATCAGTTCCATCACGGCCGCGATGGCGGTATTGAAGGTCTGACGACGGCCGATATCATCGGTGACTTTTGCGATCGTTTTGTGCAGATCACGACGAAGACCTTTCTGTGCTTCAGTCAGTGAGGCCACGTCCAGAGCAACAGTGGCGCCTTTTTCTGAATGTTCAAATGCCAGTTTCCAGACACGTTTCAGGAAGCGGTTTGCCCCTTCAACGCCAGATTCCTGCCACTCCAGCGTCATTTCTGCCGGTGAAGCGAACATCATGAACAGACGCACGGTATCCGCACCGTATTTTTCGACCATGATTTGCGGGTCGATGCCGTTGTTTTTCGACTTCGACATCTTGCTCATACCGGCGTAAACCAGCTCACGGCCTTGCGGGTCGTTGGCCTTCACGATACGGCCTTTCTCATCACGCTCAACGGTAGCATCGACCGGGGAAACCCAGACGCGCTCACCGCTGTTGCCGGTGTAATAGAAGGCATCAGCCAGAACCATACCCTGACACAGCAGGCGTTTGGCGGGTTCATCGGAATTCACCAGACCCGCGTCGCGCATCAGCTTGTGGAAGAAGCGGAAATACATCAGGTGCATGATAGCGTGTTCGATACCGCCAACGTATTGGTCAACCGGTAGCCAGTAGTTTGCCGCCGCCGGGTCCAGCATACCCTCGTCGTATTGCGGACAGGTGTAACGCGCGTAGTACCAGGAAGACTCCATAAAGGTGTCGAAGGTATCTGTTTCACGCAGACCCGGCATACCGTTCACGGTGGTTTTTGCCCACTCAGGATCGGCTTTGATTGGGCTGGTAATCCCGTCCATCACGACATCTTCCGGCAGGATAACTGGCAGTTGATCTTCTGGCGTTGGGATAACGGTGCCATCTTCCAAGGTGATCATTGGAATTGGCGCACCCCAGTAACGCTGACGGGAAACACCCCAGTCGCGCAGACGGTAGTTAACTTTGCGCTGGCCTACGCCGAGGCTGACCAGTTTATCGGCGATAGCATTGAAGCCTTGCTCATACGTCAGGCCATCAAATTCACCGGAGTTATACAGTGTGCCTTTTTCCAGCAGCGCCTCTGAGGTGACATCGGCTTCGGTGCTATCACCATTGAGAATGACCGGATTGATTGGCAGGCTGTATTTGGTGGCAAATTCCCAGTCGCGCTGGTCATGGGCCGGAACGGCCATCACTGCGCCTGTGCCGTACTCCATCAGAACAAAGTTCGCGACCCAAATTGGGACTTTCTTGCTTGTCAGTGGATGAATAGCAAACAGGCCGGTAGGCATACCCTTTTTCTCCATCGTTGCCATTTCAGCTTCGGCAACTTTGGTATTACGGCATTCATCGATGAAATCAGCCAGCGCAGGCTGTGTGGCAGCGGCCTGAAGGGACAAAGGATGTCCTGCAGCAACGGCAACGTAAGTCGCGCCCATGAAGGTATCAGGACGCGTGGTGTACACAGTCACTTTCTCTTCGCTGTTCTCGACGTCAAACGTGATCTCTACGCCTTCGGAACGGCCAATCCAGTTACGCTGCATGGTTTTGACCTGCTCAGGCCAGCTTTCCAGCGTGTCCAGATCGTTAAGCAGTTGATCGGCGTAGGCGGTGATTTTAATGAACCACTGTGGGATCTCTTTGCGTTCAACTTTGGTGTCACAGCGCCAGCAGCAGCCGTCGATCACCTGTTCGTTCGCCAGAACGGTAAGGTCATGCGGACACCAGTTCACCGCAGAGGTCTTCTTATAAACCATGCCTTTTTCGTAAAGCTTGGTGAAGAACCACTGTTCCCAGCGATAGTAATCAGGCTGACAGGTCGCCAGTTCGCGATCCCAGTCGTAGCCGAAGCCCAGCAATTTCAGCTGGTTCTTCATGTATTCAATGTTTTCGTAAGTCCACGGCGCAGGGGCTGTGTTGTTTTTCACTGCCGCGCCTTCCGCCGGCAAACCAAATGCATCCCAGCCAATCGGCTGTAGAACGTTTTTGCCGAGCATACGCTGGTAGCGTGAGATCACATCGCCAATGGTGTAGTTACGCACGTGGCCCATATGCAGGCGGCCTGACGGATAGGGCAGCATGGAGAGACAGTAATACTTCTCTTTTCCAGGTTGCTCGGTAACTTTGAAGGTCTGCTTCTCTTGCCAGTGAAGCTGAACCTGTGTCTCTATGTCTTCTGGGCGGTATTGCTCTTGCATGGCGGCCGGTGGTCCTGTGAGTGAAAAACAGCTACGCCTGTAGCTCAAATAGTTTTAATCAAAAGATCCGCATAGCATAGCTGATAAGCGCCTGAGGCAACAACACCAAGCACGCTGTGAAGCGGGTTTTCTGCTTCATGGGGCGTGATTATTCTTAAAGTGCGAGGCACCTCGGGATATTGTCCGTACTGGATCAGTGATTTACGACTAAAATAGAGTCAGTAGCAGAAAGCGTTAAGTCGGTTAAATGTTGTATTGCTGAGGGGAATTTATGAACAATGTTGCGCAGTATTATCGTCAGTTAGTGACATCATTAACTGAACGTTTGCAAAACGGCGAACGTGATATCGATGTCCTGGTTCAGGATGCCCGCGCTACGCTGGAAAGGGAAGGGAAGCTGACCGACCTGCAAATTGAACAGTTAACCTATTCGGTACGTCGTGATCTCCACGAATTTTCCCGCCACTATACGGCTAATCAGCAGGCGGAGCCGGTTGACGATACCGAAGATGACAGCGTATTTCTGCGCATCATCAAAGAGAGTTTGTGGAAAGAGTTGGCTGATATGACCGACAAAACTCAGCTCGAGTGGAAAGAGGTCTTTAAAGACGTAAACCACCACGGTATTTACCATAGCGGTGAAGTTGTGGGTCTTGGGAATCTGGTGTGTGAAAAATGCCACTTTACGCTTGCGGTCTATACGCCGGAGATCCTTTCAAAATGTCCTGAGTGTGGCGAAACGGAGTTCAGCCGAAAAGCATTTGAACCTTGATTAAAACAGAAGCCGCCAGTCAATGGCGGCTTTATCATTCGATGCGTGAATGTCGTATCGCGATAATCAGTGCAGGATTTTCGCCAGGAAGTCTCGGGCGCGGTCAGATTCAGGATTATTGAAGAAGTCGTCTTTATTGCGGTCTTCGACAATTTTACCTTCATCCATGAAAATCACCCGGTTAGCCACCTTGCGCGCGAAGCCCATTTCGTGGGTCACCACCATCATGGTCATACCTTCGTTGGCCAGTTCCACCATAACGTCCAGAACTTCATTGATCATTTCCGGATCAAGCGCTGAGGTCGGTTCATCAAACAGCATTGCGATGGGGTCCATGCACAACGCTCGGGCGATAGCGACACGCTGCTGCTGGCCGCCTGACAGCTGACCGGGGAATTTATTGGCATGGGCAGACAACCCTACGCGTTCGAGCAGTTTCAGTCCTTTATCTTTCGCGGCAGCTTTGTCGCGCTTGAGCACTTTCACCTGCGCCAGCGTCAGATTCTCAATGATCGACAGATGCGGGAACAGTTCGAAATGCTGGAACACCATACCGACTTTCGCACGCAACTGCGCCAGATTGGTTTTTTTGTTATTGACCGGCGTCCCGTTAACCAGAATTTCCCCTTTCTGAATCCGTTCAAGACCGTTAACGGTTTTAATCAGCGTTGACTTACCTGACCCTGATGGGCCGCAAACCACCACAACTTCACCTTTTTTAACTTCGGTGCTGCAATCGGTCAGCACCTGGAAGTGCCCATACCACTTAGAAACATTTTTCAGTGAAATCATGAAACGGTCCTTTTCTTCAAATAGCGCACCAGCAAGGAAGCGGAAAGGCTGATAACAAAGTAGATAAGTCCTGCAAACAGCACCATCTCAACCAGCGTACCGTCACGGTCGCCGATGTTGGAGGCGCTGCGGAAGAAGTCAGCGAGGCCGAGAACGAAGACCAGTGAAGTATCCTGGAACAAGACGATGGCCTGAGTCAGCAACAGTGGCACCATGGCGCGGAACGCCTGCGGTAAAATCACCAGCTTCATCGACTGCCACTGTGTCATGCCTAGCGCCAGCGCCGCGGAAGATTGTCCCCGTGCGATGCTGATGATCCCGGCACGAATAATTTCGGAATAGTAAGCCGCCTCAAACAGCGCAAAGGCCACCATGGCGGAAATCAGGCGGATATCGGTTTTGGGTGACAGCCCCAGCACCTTTTGCAGGAAACTTGGCACAATCAGGTAAAACCACAGCAGCACCATGACCAGCGGAACGGCGCGAAACAAATTCACATACGCGGCAGCAAACCAGCTGATGGGCTTGAATGTGGACAAGCGCATCACGGCCAGCAGGGTGCCCCACAGAATACCGAACACAATCGCGATACCGGTAATTTGCAGCGTGATCAGCATTCCCTGCCATAAGTAGGGCAGGCCGGGGCCAATCGAACTCCAGTCAAAATCATGCATGATTATTTACCTCCCATGTTGCCCGGCAGGCGGACTTTGCGTTCTACAAAATGCATCAGCAGCATGATCACCGCATTGATGATGACGTAGGCGACGGTAATGGCAGTAAATGATTCATACGCATGAGCAGAATAATCCAGCAATTTCCCGGCTTGCGCGGCCATATCAACCAGACCGATGGTTGAGGCAATCGCCGAGTTTTTCACCAGGTTAACCATCTCAGATGTCATTGGCGGCACGATGACGCGGTAAGCGTTTGGCAGCAGCACGTAGCGGTAGGTCTGAGGCAGCGTCAGCCCCATCGCCAGACCGGCGTTGCGCTGTCCGCTTGGCAATGACTGAATCGCGGCGCGTACCTGTTCACAAACGCGGGCGGCGGTAAACAGGCCAAGGCAGATAACGGATGAGGAGAAGAACTGCACGTTCGGCGCCAGCTCAGATTTAAACCACATGCCGATGTTTTCCGGCAGCAGTTCAGGCACCACCAGATACCAGATAAAGAATTGCACAATCAGCGGTACGTTACGGAACAGTTCAACGTAACAGGTACCGATGCCGGAGAGAAAACGGTTGGGGACGGTACGCAGGATACCGAACAGAGAGCCGACGAAGAAAGCGATGATCCAGGCACAAATCGACAGTGCGACGGTGACCTGAAATCCATTCCAAATCCAGCCCAGGTAGGTGGTATTACCAAAGGGGGCTTGTTGCAAAAAGATGCCCCAGTTCCAATCTATTGACATAAAAACTCCATAACGCGGGTAATAAACTACCCCTTGAGTGATGACGTAACCAACACACGGGTGAGTGACGGAAAAATGCGGGGTGGGGAACGACCACCCCGCATCCGGTCTGTCTGCCCTTTCGGACCATCATCACGAGCTGGTGGGCCAGCTCTTATACTTGATACTTCTCTTGGTTATACCTGTCTGTCGGGTATTTCTTACAGTGCTTTGTCGTTTGGTGTTTTGAACAGGGCTTTCATGTCGTCTGACAATTCAAAGTTCATGTTCAGGTTTTTCGGAGGAATGGGCTGTTTGAACCAGGTTTCAAACCACTTGGTCGCTTCGCCGGAGGTCTGCTCTTTCACGATGGTCTCGTCAACCAGCGTTTTAAAGCCAGCGTCGTCTTTACGCATCATGCAACCGTAAGCTTCTTTGGATTGCGGTGTGCCGACAATCACCCAGTCATCCGGTTTTTTGGCTTTCGCTCGTTCACCAGCCAGCAGGGCATCATCCATCATAAAGGCAACGGCCCGGCCCGTTTCCAGAGTACGGAACGAGTCACCGTGGTCTTTAGCACTGATGATGCGCAGATCCAGTTTTTTCTCTTCGTTCAATTTGTTCAGCAGAACTTCAGAGGTGGTGCCTGACGTGACGACCACGGTCTTGCCTTTCAGATTATCGAAATCTTTAATGTCTGAGCCTTTTTTCACCAGCAGACGCGTACCGATGACGAAAATGGTGTCAGAGAAAGCGGCTTGCTGCTGACGTTCCAGGTTGTTGGTGGTGGAACCGCACTCGAAATCGTAAGTCCCGTTTTGCAGTAAAGGAATACGGTTTTGGGAAGTGATTGGCATCATCTTCACTTGCAGATTAGGCATATTCAGCTTTTTCTTCACCGCTTCAACGATGGCGTTGGAGTAATCCTGAGAGTAGCCCACCACTTTTTGTTCGTTGTTGTAGTAAGAAAATGGCACAGAAGATTCGCGGTGACCAACGACGATAACGCCGTTATCTTTGATTTTTTTCAGGGTACCGGTCAGGTCTTCTGCATGGGCTACGCTACTTGCTGCCAGACTTGCCAGCAGTACCGATAACGCCAATTTGCGCATTTGCATGGTCCAACTCCTTTGCTGTCATTAAGGATCCAAACGGATGGATCAGGAAGCACTTATAGGTCGTAAAGTATTTAGCTACTCAATTTACCTGATTCGAAAATAGCTGAATGTGAAGATAATGAAACTACAATGTTTCTTTTTTGAGACAAGACGCGCACCAATTCAAAGCAATAAAACATCGCTGCACCACATTGGGGGCTGTTTTTTAAGCGATGTGTTCCAAAATGATGCATCGTGTCAGCAAAAATAAGTAAACAGATAACTTTCAATTAGATGTAGCAAGATGCGTGCCACTGGCTGAATTTTTGACATAAAAAAACGGGCGCCGTTAAGCGCCCGTTGTCAGGAGTTTGCCAGGTTTATTTCAGCCTGCGTTGCCGATTAAGGGTTAGCGCAATACCGGCCATCACGAGGGTGATAAACCAGGTAGGCCACCAGCCAAAGTGGGCATAAGGCGTCACGCCGGTGGTCGGTGTAACTTCCACGTTCAGCACCTGACGGGTGAATTGCGGGATCTGGGCAATGATGTCGCCATTGGCATCCACGGCAGCTGTCACACCGTTGTTGGTGCTGCGCAACAGTGGACGACCGAGTTCCAGTGCACGCATCCGTGCCATCTGGAAGTGCTGCCACGGCCCGATGGAGTGCCCGAACCAAGCGTCGTTGGAGATGGTCAGCAGGAAATTGGTATCCGGACGCATATTGTCGCGCACCTGCTCTCCGAAGACGATCTCATAGCAAATCGCGGTCGTCAGATTCAGACCACTGACCTGCAGCGGCTTCTGAATATAATCACCGCGGCTCAGCCCTGACATCGGTAAATCAAAGAACGGGGCCAGCGGGCGCAGGATGGATTCCAGCGGGACAAATTCGCCGAACGGCACCAGATGGTATTTATCAAAGCGGTTGCTGTCCGGGTAGCGGTATTGTTTTTCGCCCCCCAGCACAATGGCGCTGTTGTAAACGTGCATGTATTCACTGGTACGGCGTGCGTCAATAATGCCCGTCACTAACTGTGTGCCTTTCGACCTGTACAGGTCATCCATCATGGTCAGGAACTGTTGCTGTTCAGATTCGATATCTGAAATGGCTGATTCCGGCCAGATAATCATCTTGGCCTTACCGAGATAGGGGCGGCTGAGGTCCATGTAGGTTTGCAGTGCGCTGGTCAGCGATTTAGGATCCCACTTCATTGACTGTTCAATGTTGCCCTGCACCAGTGCTACATCTACCTTTTTATCTTCCTGCGGCTGATACCAGTGCACATAGCGCAGCGACCAGGGTAACAGCAGCAACACCAGTGCAATGACCGCTGGCACTTTACGACGCTGATACACGGCATAAACCAGCAGGCCGCTGATGGAGGTCATGAGCAGTGTGATGCTGTCTACGCCGGCAATCGGGGCAAGGCCTTTAAGGGGACCATCAATCTGGCTGTAGCCAAACTGTAACCATGGGAAGCCGGTCAGTACCCAGCCACGCAGAAACTCCGTGACTTGCCACAGAGCCGGAGCGGCCAGCGCCAGTTTCCACCAGGTGGTTTGTGGCCACAGGCGGCTGAGCAAACCAGCAAACACCATGGTGTAAAGGGAGAGATAACAGGCCAGCAGTGCCACTAAAAACAGATTGATGGCTTCCGGCATACCGCCAAAGGTGGCGATACTGACATAGACCCAGTTGACGCCGCTACCGAACAACCCCAGGCCCCAGCAAAAGCCAATCCAGGCAGACTGACCGGGACGACGATCGAGCGTCAGCGCCAGTAGGCCGAACAGGGAAACAAGGGCGGCTGGCCAGTAATCGTAAGGTGAGAAGGAGAGTGTGCCACAGGCACCGAATAAGAGCGCCAGCAGGGCGCGAACCCGCTGGCGTTGGTATAAAGAGGCAATTGCCATGGAGTAATTATTCTTCCAGTATCGGTTGCGGCGCGTCGTCCGGTATTTTTACGTGAACCTGAATAATACGTCGGCTGTCGGCCATCGCAACTTTGAACAGGTAACCGTCGATTTCGATGGTTTCACCACGCGCTGGTAAATGGCCGAATGACTGCATCACCAGACCACCAATCGTATCGACTTCGTCGTCACTGTAGTTAGTCTGGAAAATTTCGTTAAAATCTTCGATGGGTGCCAGAGCGCGGACGGTGTAGGTGTGACGGCTGAGCTGACGGATATCAAGATCTTCCGCTTCGTCATACTCGTCGTCAATTTCACCGACGATCAGTTCAAGGATATCTTCGATAGTCACCAAACCGGAAACTCCGCCGAACTCGTCGACGACGATAGCCATATGGTAACGCTGCGAGCGGAACTCCTTCAGCATGCGGTCAACACGCTTGCTTTCAGGAACCACTACGGCAGTTCTCAGCACTTTATCAATGCTGAATGGCTCGGAAGCTGTGCGCATAAATGGCAGCAGATCCTTGGCCATCAGGATGCCTTCAATATGGTCCTTATCCTCGCTGATCACCGGGAAGCGGGAGTGTGCGGATTCGATGATGACATCGAGGCACTCTTCCAGCGGCTGATTACGTTTTAGCGTGATCATTTGCGAACGCGGGATCATGATGTCGCGAACCCGCTGCTCGGCGATATCCATCACGCCTTCCAGCATGTCACGGGTATCGGGATCGATCAGGTCGTTCTGTTCGGAATCACGGATCAGCTCAACCAGATCGCCACGGTTTTTTGGTTCACCGTGAAACAATTGGCTAAGAATAAGGGAAAAGAAGCCCTTCTTGGGACTGGGGCTGTCACTATTTTGTGAATGGTCATCGCTCATGGCGTTTGGTTAAGTTTACTCATAGTAAGGGAAACAATAATCAGCAAAACGGGCCACCCGCCGTGGGGCAGGTGAGGCGTTATGACTAATCTCGTATGTCGTCTTTTTCGTTATCTTCGATGAAAATATACGGATCCGGATAACCCAGACTTTGCATAATGTCGATCTCGATAGACTCCATTTCATCGGCTTCTTCATCGACGATGTGGTCATACCCTAGCAGATGCAGACTGCCGTGAACAACCATATGCGCCCAATGTGCCAGCAGGACTTTCTGTTGCTCCTGAGCTTCTTTTTCAACCACCTGACGGCAGATGACCAGATCGCCCAGCAGCGGCAACTCCATGCCCGGAGGTGCTTCGAACGGGAAGGATAACACGTTGGTAGATTTGTCTTTACCACGATAGGTCATATTCAGTTCGTGACTTTCGGCATCATCAACAATACGGATGGTGACTTCTGACTCTTCCTGAAACTGTGGCAGGACGACATCCAGCCATTTCTGGAAATCACTTTCAGCCGGTAAACCGCCGCTGTTTTCACATGCAATTTGTAAATCGAGAATAACCTGACTCATTGACTAACCTGTTGGGACGACGGCTGATGGGATTCATGGCGGCGCTGCTCTGTAACGGCATCGCGGCGTTTCTGGTCTTCTTCTTCCCAGGCTTCATAAGCAACCACAATGCGTGCAACCACCGGATGGCGGACTACGTCTTCGCTGTGGAAGAAGTTAAAACTGAGCTCTTCGACAGAAGAGAGCACTTCGATGGCATGACGAAGGCCGGATTTCTGATGGCGTGGCAGGTCGATTTGCGTGACATCACCGGTTATCACCGCTTTGGAATTAAAGCCGATACGGGTCAGGAACATTTTCATCTGCTCAATCGAGGTATTCTGGCTTTCATCCAAAATAATAAAAGCGTCGTTGAGCGTACGCCCGCGCATATAGGCCAGCGGCGCAACTTCGATCACATTGCGTTCAATCAGCTTCTCCACCTTCTCGAAACCTAACATTTCGAACAGCGCATCATACAGTGGACGCAAATACGGGTCGACCTTCTGGCTGAGATCGCCTGGCAGAAAGCCCAGTTTCTCACCGGCTTCCACGGCAGGGCGGGTCAACAGAATGCGACGTACTTCCTGACGTTCCAGTGCATCGACAGCAGCCGCCACCGCCAGATAGGTTTTACCGGTACCGGCCGGGCCGATCCCAAAGGTAATATCGTGGTCGAAAATATTGGCAACGTACTGCGCCTGATTCGGTGTGCGGGGCTTAACCATGCCGCGTTTGGTTTTGATGATCACCGACTTGCCGTAATCAGGTACGCTTTCAGCTGTCTGCTCAAGTACGCGACTTTCTTTAATGGCCAGATGAATGGCTTCGGGATCGATGTCCTGCGTTTCGCCGCGCACTGGCGCGGTATCCACGTATAAATTACGCAGAATATTGATGGCCGCGTTGACCGGCAGGTTCTTACCGACCAGTTTAAAAGCGTTCTCACGGCGATTGATTTCGACACCCAACCGGCGCTCAAGTTGTTTAATGTTTTCATCAAACGGCCCGCACAGGCTCAGCAAACGCTGGTTGTCTTCGGGCTCAAGCAAAATCTCTTGTGTTACAACGTTCAAACTCATCCTCTGGGCCACTCGGGACCTGTTCATGTGCCTGACATTTTTGCTTGCGCGTCTCGTAAAAAACCGACGCCAAGCTCACCATACCTTGGTTAATAATACATGCCGTTGGCAAAATATGCCTTGTTACCCGTAGAAGCGGGTACAACCTTAGTGACAATATGCGGTCTGTCTCGAAAAATTAAACCGTGTTGAAGGCCACGTTGGCGACTTTTCTGCCGAGCGAGGGCGAACGGCAAAAAGAAGCAGGACGCCAAGGCGCCCTGCGGATGAACTGGCTAAGTCAATCGACGGTATCAGGGTTGGTAAATGCCGACGCCAATGTCATTCTCTTTACGGGTGCGGGCAATTACCGACTCCGGTGATTCATGCAGGCGCATCGCCATTTGCTCCTCGGTGCGAACCAAAACACCGCGCAGAGAGTTGGTGTAGACATCAACAATGTCGACATCTACAAATTTGCCGATCATGTCCGGCGTGCCTTCGAAGTTCACCACCCGGTTGCATTCGGTTCGGCCAGTCAGTTCCATCACGCTTTTGCGCGACGTTCCTTCTACCAGAATACGCTGCACGGTACCCAGAGTGGCGCGGCTGAAACGTACCACTTGCTGCGCAATACGGTCCTGCAAAATCTGTAAGCGCTGTTTCTTCTCTTGCAGGCTGACGTCGTCAACCATGTCTGCCGCCGGTGTGCCAGGGCGGGAAGAGTAGATGAAACTGAAGCTCACATCGTAGTTAATCTCAGCAATCAGCCTCATGGTTTTTTCGAAGTCTTCATGGGTCTCTCCGGGGAAACCAATAATAAAATCAGAACTCATGTGGATATCAGGGCGCACCGCGCGCAGCTTGCGGATGATCGCTTTGTATTCCAATACCGTATGCGGACGTTTCATCATCGTCAGAATGCGGTCAGAACCGCTCTGGATCGGCAGATGCAGGAAGTTAACCAGTTCAGGCGTGTCTTCATAGACTGCAATGATGTCATCGGTGAATTCGACCGGATGGCTGGTGGTAAAACGGATGCGGTCGATACCGTCTATGGCTGCCACCAGACGTAATAGCTCGGCAAAACGACAAATGCCGCCGTCATAGGTCGCTCCACGGTAAGCATTGACGTTCTGGCCCAGCAGGTTGACTTCACGCACACCTTGCGCGGCCAGTTGCGCTATCTCAAACAGTACGTCATCGCTCGGGCGGCTGACTTCTTCACCGCGGGTGTAAGGAACAACGCAGAAGCTGCAGTATTTGTTACAGCCTTCCATGACCGACACAAAGGCCGTCGGGCCATCAGCGCGGGGTTCCGGCAGGCGGTCAAATTTCTCAATTTCAGGGAAGCTGATATCCACGATAGGACTTTTGGTGCCACGTACATGGTTGATCATTTCAGGCAGGCGATGCAGCGTTTGCGGGCCAAAAACCACATCGACGCACGGCGCACGCTGGCGCAGCATCTCCCCCTCCTGTGAGGCCACGCAGCCACCGACGCCAATGATCACATTCGGGTTTTTCTTTTTAAGTAATTTCCAGTGACCGAGCAAACTGAACACTTTTTCCTGGGCTTTTTCACGAATAGAACAGGTATTTAGCAGCAGGATATCGGCTTCTTCCGCGACGTCAGTCAGCTGGTAACCATGGGTACTTTCGAGCAGGTCAGCCATTTTGGATGAGTCATACTCATTCATCTGGCAGCCCCAGGTTTTAATGTGCAGTTTTTTGGTCATCGGCTTGTCATTACTCAATGCGGGTCAGAAACGTGGAATTTGAGTCCGTTCTGCAGGGCAATATCAGGAGCAGAGCGGAGGCGACGTTAAGCAAGTATAGTGTAAACCCTCACAAAGAGGGTGACCAGTAGCAGCTTAGGCCCTGATTGCGGTGCAAAAATCCGGTACACTTTGCGCAGTGATTTCCATTATCAAGCCGGATGAAAATGAATAACTCTGAAAAATCCTTTGATGCGGTCGTGGTTGGTGGCGGCATGGTGGGCGCAGCGGCGGCGCTGGGTCTGGCGCAACGCGGTTTTAGCGTGGCCCTGATTGAAAATGAAAGCCCGGCTGAATTTGACGCCGCGGCACCGGTCGATTTACGTATCTCGGCCATCGGCTGCGCGTCGGTACGTTTTCTGCAAAAACTCGGTGCCTGGCCCGCCGTTGAAAAGAGGCGTTCAACGCCTTACCGGCGGCTGGAAACCTGGGAAAATGAAGGCTCCAAGGTCATTTTCGATGCGGCCTCATTAGGCCTGCCTGAGTTAGGTTTCATGGTGGAAAATCGAGTTTTACAACTGGCGCTGTGGCAACAATTTGCTGCCTTGCCTAATCTCACCCGTTTTTGCCCGTCGAAATTACGTCATCTGCTTTCGCATGAAGATAAGAGCTGGTCATTGCAGTTAACGACCGGCGAAGTGATCAACACGCAGTTAGTGGTGGCAGCGGACGGAGCCAACTCATTGGTGCGTCAGTTGGCGGGAATTGGTGTGGATGGCTGGCAATACCGTCAGAACTGTATGCTGATCAACGTTGAGACTTCATCGCCCGATCAGGACACCACCTGGCAACAGTTCTTTCCGTCCGGCCCGCGCGCCTTCCTGCCGCTGTCTGGCAACAACGCGTCGCTGGTGTGGTACGACAGCCCGCAGCGCATTCGTTACCTGCAATCGCTGAGTATGCAGCAACTGAGTGTTGAAGTGATGAAAGCATTTCCCCTGCGTCTTGGTGAGGTGAAAGCGATCTCCGCTGGGGCTTTCCCGCTGGTGCGCCGGCATGCGCAAAAGTATGTACTACCGGGTCTGGCCCTGGTGGGAGACGCGGCGCACACCATCAATCCGTTAGCGGGGCAGGGCGTGAATCTCGGGTACCGTGATGTTGAGGCTCTGCTGGATGTGCTGGCGAAAGCCCGTGACCGTGATGAATCCTGGAGTGATGAACGCGTGCTGTTACGCTATCAGCGCCAGCGTCGTCTGGATAACCTGCTGATGCAAAGTGGCATGGATCTGTTCTACACCGCGTTCAGCAATGATTTAGCGCCAGTAAAAGTTCTGCGTAATTTGGCGCTGATGACGGCACAAAGGGCTGGAGCATTAAAAACGAAAGCATTGAAATATGCATTAGGGATTTAGTGATGTGGGGCTGGCTGGAAAATTTCGGTCAGCCTATCCTGGAAATAATGTGAATACTCAGAATAGCAAAAGGCCCGCCTAAGCGGGCCTTTCTAATGTGGCTGGGGTGCCAGGATTCGAACCTGGGTATGCTGGTATCAGAAACCAGAGCCTTACCGCTTGGCGACACCCCAAAAGTACAACGTAAATCTAAACACTCATCAGACAATAAAATGGTGGCTACGACGGGATTTGAACCTGTGACCCCATCATTATGAGTGATGTGCTCTAACCAGCTGAGCTACGTAGCCAAATTTTACTGACTTACTGCAAAACTACAAGCATAAATTAACTAATTTAATAATTAATTTCAAGCGCTTATCAATAAGAAGTATGGCTGGGGTACCTGGATTCGAACCAGGGTATGCTGGTATCAAAAACCAGTGCCTTACCGCTTGGCGATACCCCAACAGTACAACTACTTCAAACTGGATTTTCTTTACCCACCTGTCAGAAACAGAAAGATGAAGAAAATGGCTGGGGTACCAGGATTCGAACCTGGGAATGCTGGTATCAAAAACCAGTGCCTTACCGCTTGGCGATACCCCAACTGCGCTTACCGATGTCTGGAAATGGTGCGGGAGGCGAGACTTGAACTCGCACACCTTGCGGCGCTAGAACCTAAATCTAGTGCGTCTACCAATTTCGCCACTCCCGCAAAAAAGATGGTGGCTACGACGGGATTCGAACCTGTGACCCCATCATTATGAGTGATGTGCTCTAACCAACTGAGCTACGTAGCCATCTTTTTTTCGCGCTACCTTCATCGGCGTTGCGGGGCGCATTATGCGGAGTTGACCGTTTTGCGTCAACCTCTTTTTTGACGAAAAAGCCCCGAGAGCTTTCATTTGTCTGGCTTATAACCAGTGTGGTGATAAATTCAGCAAAACACATTATTTTAATGGACTTTAGTCACGAAAAAACGGGCCTGAAAAGGCCCGCTAATGAATTCAAATCCTATGACTTATTGCGCTTTAATAAGCTGACTGATGCACTCCCACAGCACGGCCTGAAGGATCATTCATGTTCTTGAAGGACTCATCCCACTCGATAGCCTTAGCAGAAGAACACGCCACTGACGGGCCGCCAGGTACGCATTCGGCAGCACTTGGAACCGGGAATAATTCTTCGAAAATGGTACGGTATAAGTACGCTTCTTTTGAGCTTGGGGTGTTATACGGGAAGCGGAAATGTGCCGTTTCGAGCTGTTGGTCAGTAATTTGCTGTCCAGCGACCTCTTTTAAGGTGTCAATCCAGCTGTAACCTACGCCATCAGAGAACTGTTCTTTTTGACGCCACGCGACGCTGTGCGGCAGATAGGATTCAAAACATTCTCGCAGGATATGTTTTTCCATTTTGCCGTTGCCACACATCTTGTCTTTCGGGTTAAGGCGCATCGCGACGTCGAGGAATTTTTTATCCAGGAACGGAACGCGGGCTTCCACGCCCCAGGCAGACATTGCTTTGTTAGCGCGTGCGCAGTCATACATGTGCAACGCCAGCAGTTTACGCACGGTCTCTTCGTGGAACTCTTTGGCATTTGGCGCTTTATGGAAGTAAAGGTAACCCCCCAGGACTTCGTCAGCCCCTTCGCCAGACAACACCATTTTAATGCCCATCGCTTTGATTTTACGTGACATTAAATACATCGGCGTCGAGGCGCGGATGGTGGTGACGTCGTAAGTCTCGATGTGATAGATCACGTCACGAATTGCGTCCAGACCTTCCTGAACGGTGAAGTGAATTTCATGATGCACGGTACCCAGATGCGTGGCGACTTCCTGCGCAGCTTTCAGGTCGGGCGAACCCACCAGACCCACGGCAAAGGAGTGCAGTTGTGGCCACCAGGCTTCGCTCTGGTCTTTATCTTCAATGCGGCGACCGGCGAATTTCTTGGTGATGGCAGAAATCACAGAAGAATCAAGCCCGCCTGACAGCAGCACGCCGTAAGGCACGTCAGACATCAGGTGGCTTTTGACTGCCTCTTCCAGCGCATCTTTAAGCGCTTTGGCATCGGTCACATTGTCTTTAACGTTATCGTAGTCAAACCAGTCGCGATGGTAATATTCGTGGATCTCCCCGTCTTGGCTCCACAGGTAACTGCCGGCCGGAAACTCTTTGATGTTACGGCAGACAGGCACCAGCGCTTTCATCTCTGACGCCACGTACATGTTGCCGTGTTCATCGTGACCATAATAAAGGGGGATGATGCCGAGATGGTCACGGCCAATCATGTAGGCGTCTTTTTCTGTGTCATACAGGATGAAAGCAAACATGCCCTGTAGTTCATCGAGGAATGCCGGGCCTTTTTCCTGATAAAGCGCGAGGATCACTTCACAATCAGATTCGGTCTGGAATTCGTAGCGATCGCCCAACTCAGCACGCAGTGCCTGATGGTTGTAGATTTCACCGTTGACGGCCAGAACATGTGTGTGCGCGGCGTTGTACAGCGGCTGTGCGCCGTTGTTGACGTCAACAATCGAAAGACGTTCGTGGCACAGAATGGCTCTATCGCTGGCATAAACGCCGGACCAGTCCGGGCCGCGATGGCGCATCAGGCGCGATAACTCCAGCGCTTTTTTGCGCAGTTCAATCGAGTCTGTCTTGATATCGAGTACACCGAAAATTGAACACATATCTTTTTCTCCTAACCAATTTTTTCAGAACTTCATTTTGTTGTGTTTGCTAAGCGCTTTGCCGATTTCTCATTAAAGGTTCGGTTTCGCTGCGTTGTTGATTAAGAAAATGCGATAAAACCACCATAGTGTGCAAGTGCTTTAACGTTCTAATGAAAAATAGTTTGTCGGCAGGGTAAGGTCTTTGATGGATTATCAGTTTGATGGGGATTTTATTGTTGAATATTCAATTTTATTGGCAAATCCGAAGGGGGCGTAATTTCAGTGGCTGCAGAATTCGAGCGGAAGGAATAGATAGTCTGGCGGGGAGCCAGACTATCTGCGACGTGTTAGATGATGTCGATATCGGCAACGGAAGGGTAAATCCAGCTGGGACGGAAAGGCATTTCCTCAACGTCGTTCAGCGTAGAAACTCCGGATAGCACCAGAATAGTGTCCAGTCCTGCCTGGAAACCGGCAAGAATATCCGTGCGCAGGTTATCGCCAACGATCACCGTCTCTTCCGAATGAGCCTGCATTTTATTCAGTGCTGATCGGATGATCCACGGGCTTGGTTTACCCACATAGAAAGGTTTTCGGCCAGTGATTTTTTCAATCGGAGCGCAAAGCGCGCCACAGGCTGGCGAGAAACCGTGGCCGTGGCTGTCCGGGTTGGTGGCTATAAAGCGCGCGCCGTTGGCAATAAAAAAGGCCGCCTTATGAATCATGTCCCAGTTATAAGAGCGCGTTTCACCAACGATCACGAAATCAGGGTTGATATCGGTAATAGTGAAACCGGCTTTATACAGTTCGTGGATCAACGCGCCTTCGCCGACGACATAGGCTTTTTTGCCTTCCTGACGTTTAAGAAAATCAGCGGTCGCCATGGCGGAGGTGTAAAACGCGCTTTCAGGCACATCAAGACCGGCGGCGGAGAAGCGATTGGCTAAGTCCTGTGCGGTCTGCGAAGGGTAGTTGGTCAGCACCACCAACGGCATACCCTGTTCCTGAATACGAGCGAGAAACAGGTCGGCGCCCGGTACCGGGGTATTGTCGTGCAACAGTACGCCGTCAATGTCACAAATTACGTTTTTGATCGTCATGTAAACTCATCCATCCTTTGCAATGCGCCAATATAACACGCCTTAACTTTCCATCAGACGTTGCAGCAGCACGCCATTGAGCATAGCCCGCTTGACCAGCGCAAAAGCGCCAATCGCAGACTGGTGATTCAGTTCAGATTTTACAATCGGCAGATTGCGGCGGAAATCCTTTAATACCTGGGTGTTTATACAACTCTGGATGGCCGGCAGCAGCACTTTTTCTGCGTCGGTTATCTCTCCGGCGATCACGACTTTTTGCGGATTGAACAGGTTGATGGCAATCGCTACGCCTTTGCCCAAATGGCGGCCGACATACTCGATGACTTCGCAGGCCAGCCCGTCACTGCGGTTGGCTGCTTTGCAGATGGCACCGATGGAACAGTCGTCCAGCGTCAGTTTGCTTGGATAACCTTGGGTCAACAGATGACGGACGCGGTTTTCTATTGCTGAGTTAGCGGCCACCGTTTCCAGACAGCCAAAGTTACCGCAGTGGCAACGCTCACCTAACGGGTCAACCTGAATGTGGCCAATCTCGCCGACGTTACCGTTGCTGCCGAGGAATATCTGCCCGTTAACGATGATCCCCGCACCGGTACCGCGGTGTAAACGAACCAAAATGGAGTCCTGACAGTCGCGTGTTGCACCGAAATAGTGCTCTGCCAGTGCCAGACTACGGATATCGTGGCCGACAAAACTGGTGACTTTAAATTTTGCTTCCAGCGCATCGACTAATTTCCAGTTACCCACACTGATATGCGGCATGTAGCGCACGATACCTTTGTTCGGGTCAACCAGGCCGGGGAGGATCACTGAGATAGCGATCAGCTCGCGGATTTTTCGCTGATTTAATTCGATGAACTGGGCGATAGCGGCGATCAGGGCGTTTTCCAGCGTCTCCTGAGTGCGTTCCGGCAGGGCGTAATGCTGTTCTGCCAGGGCTTTGGCGCTGAGATCGTATAATGTGATGGTCGCATCATGGCGGCCAAGACGAATGGCAACGGTATGGAAAGGGCGGGTTTCGGTGATAATCGAAATGGCGCGGCGGCCCCCGGTGGAAGCCTGCTGATCGACCTCTTTGATCAGCCCGCGCTCTAATAACTGGCGAGTGATTTTGGTGACGCTGGCCGGTGCCAGCTGGCTGTGATCCGCAATCTGTATGCGGGAAATCGGCCCCTGCTGATCAATCAGGCGGTAAACCGCCGCGCCGTTTAACTGCTTAACCAGATCAACGTTGCCGATTTGTGCCTGTCCGCCAGTCGTCATCAATACCTTATCCGCTCAATTAAACTTCGTCACCATTAACGATAGTTTTCGTGATGTTGAAATCATGAGTAAAGGCGGTGAGATTCGCTACTTTTCCGGCTTCAATTGTGCCGAGTTGCCCGTCTACACCTATCGCGCGTGCTGCATACAACGTCGCCATTCGCAACGCTTCGTCCAGCGCAATCCCCACGTGTTCAACACTGTTTTGTACCGCTTCGATCATGGTCAGCGCCGATCCGCTGAGGGTGCCATGCTCGTCTACACAGAGTCCATCACGATAGTATATTGTTTTGCCTGCAAAAATGAACTCTTGAATGTCAGCGCCAGCCGGTGCTGTTGCATCGGTCACCAGAACCAGTTTCTCGCCTTTGAGTTTTTTAGCATTGCGCACGTTTGCCCAGGCAACGTGGTGCCCGTCAACGATGATACCGGTATAAACTTCTGGCGTATCAAAGATAGCGCTGACCAGGCCTGGTTCGCGGCCGGTAATAGCAGGCATAGCGTTGAACAAGTGAGTTGAGAAGGTGATCCCAGCGGCAAAGCCTTTACGCGCTTCTTCGTACGTCGAGTTGGAGTGCCCGGCGGAAACAATGATGCCGGCCGCGCGCAACTGATGAATAAATTTGTCTTCAACCTGCTCTGGCGCCAGCGTCACTTTGGTGATGACATCGGCATTGGCACAGAGATAGTCGATCATCGCGCTGTCAGGCTTGCGGATGAAAATCGGGTTATGGGTGCCTTTTTTCAGCGGGCTGAGGTACGGCCCCTCTAAGTGCAGGCCCAGCGCCTGATTCGGGTATTTTTCCAAATAAGTGCGCATCACGCTGATACCATGCTTCATGTACTCGTCGCTACAAGTAATAAGCGTCGGTAAATAGCTGGTACAGCCTGATTTTTCATTGGCTTGTTGCATGATTTCTAACGTTTCAACGGAAATGGCTTCCAGTGAATCGTTGAACTGTACACCGCCACAGCCGTTGAGCTGCAGGTCGATGAATCCGGGAGCAAGACGTGCGCCGTCCAGATCGCGGGTTTCCATATTGGCCGGCAGATCTGCTGCCGGACAGACACGTTCGATCTTACCGTCTGCAATCACCACCGCGTGGTTATCCAGAACGTCGTGGCCGGTGTATACCCGGCCGTTAATCAATGCGTACATCATGCCCCCTCGTACGTTTGCCCTTCTTCAGTCACGCTGCTGCTGCGTTGGCTGCCTCACTCACTCCGGTCACTTACTTCAGTAAGCTCCCGGAGGTTCGCTTCGTTGCCGCCTTGCCGCAACGTGACTGGCTTTGGGCATAATTTGTTAGTTAAGACCTTTCATGCTTTCCGCTTCTAACTCGCGGAAATACTTAACGGTTTTCATTTTGAGTTCCATGGTGGAAGGCTCATCACAAACGACAACCGCTTTGGCGTGCAGCTGCAGACAGCTGATGGTCCACATGTGGTTAATATTGCCTTCCACAGCGGCCGCCAGTGCTTGCGCTTTCGCATGACCGGTAACCAGGATCATCACTTCTTCGGCATCCAGCAGTGTACCCACACCGACGGTCAGGGCAAATTTTGGCACCTGAGAAACATCGTTATCGAAGAAACGTGAGTTAGCGATACGGGTATCGTGGGTCAGCGTTTTGATACGGGTGCGTGAAGCCAGAGAGGAAGCCGGTTCGTTGAACGCGATGTGGCCATCGTTACCCACGCCACCCATGAACAGGTTGATTTTGCCGTACGACTTAATTTTTTCTTCGTACTGACGGCACTCTTCATTCACATCCGGTGCATTACCGTTGAGCAAGTTTATGTTTTCTTTAGGAATGTCAACGTGATTGAAGAAGTTGTTGTACATGAAAGTGTGGTAGCTCTCAGGGTGTTCCTGCGGCAGACCCACATATTCATCCATATTGAAGGTTACCACGTTTTTGAAGCTGATCTGGCCCGCTTTGTGCATAGCAACAAGGTGTTTGTAGGCTTCAAGCGGCGTACCGCCGGTAGGCAGGCCCAAAACAAAAGGACGCTCTGCAGTTGGCTTGAAAGCATTAATACGTTCAACGATATGACGTGCTGCCCATTTGCCAACTTCGGTCGTGTTATTTAAAGGAATTAATCGCATTACACACCTCTTAGTTTTCAGAACTTGAATATACTGTATGGGATTCTAAAGCTGTGGTTCAAAAGTTCATCATTGTAAGCGTAAACCAGACTTCAGGTTTGCGGAGTGGCATAAAACCACCTAGATTTTTTTAATGATAAAATAAGTTTTGTATGTTGACCAGTGTTGTGGCCTGTTAAGACTGTTTTTTGGTGACAATTATCACAAAAAAGGAGGATTTAATTTGCGATACGAAATAATTTTTTTACACTCGGCAGTGCAGTTGGTGAATTCAGATTTTCTATAAGGTTTTTATAAAGGTAGTAACCATAGTTATTAAACTACTTAGGTGATTCGCTTTGGGCGAATAGGGGGAAATGTTGAACATTCTTAGTTACTTGCAAAAAGTCGGTCGAGCCTTGATGGTTCCGGTCGCTACGCTGCCCGCCGCGGCCATTTTAATGGGCGTTGGCTATTGGATCGACCCGGTAAGTTGGGGTGGTGACAATGCACTGGCGGCACTTTTCATAAAGTCCGGTTCGGCAATTATTGAACATATGTCGGTTCTGTTCGCCATTGGTGTGGCTTACGGTATGTCTAAAGACAAAGACGGAGCGGCTGCACTGACCGGTTTTGTCGGGTTCCTGGTCGTGACCACATTGTGTTCACCGGCTGCTGTATCAATGATTCAGAAAATTCCTCTCGATCAGGTTCCTGCCGCCTTTGGCAAGATTGAGAACCAGTTCGTGGGCATCCTGGTGGGTATCATCTCTGCCGAAGTCTACAACCGCTTCAGTCACGTTGAACTGCCTAAAGCGCTGTCGTTCTTCAGCGGTCGCCGTTTGGTGCCAATCCTGGTCTCTTTCCTGATGATCCTGGTTGCCTTCATCCTGATGTACATCTGGCCGGTGGTCTTCAACGGTCTGGTGAGCTTCGGTGAGCACATCCAAAAACTCGGCTCTGCCGGTGCGGGTATCTACGCGTTCTTCAACCGTCTGTTAATTCCGGTCGGTCTGCACCACGCGCTGAACTCAGTATTCTGGTTTGACGTTGCCGGTATCAATGATATCCCTAACTTCCTGGGCGGTCAGCAATCTATCGAAGCGGGTAAAGCCGTTGTCGGTATCACTGGTCGTTATCAGGCGGGCTTCTTCCCGATCATGATGTTCGGTCTGCCGGGTGCAGCACTGGCTATCTACCACTGCGCACGTCCTGAGAACAAAGCGAAAGTACTGGGTATCATGATGGCGGGGGCGTTTGCTGCCTTCTTCACCGGTATCACCGAACCGCTGGAATTCTCCTTCATGTTCGTGGCTCCGGTTCTTTATGTGATCCACGCCGTGCTGACCGGTATTTCCGTGTATATCGCTGCAAGCATGCATTGGATCGCCGGTTTCGGCTTCAGCGCCGGTCTGGTGGATATGGTGCTCTCCTCGCGTAACCCGCTGGCGACCCACTGGTACATGCTGATCCCACAAGGTCTGGTGTTCTTCGTTATTTACTACGTAGTGTTCCGCTTCACCATCAACAAATTCAACCTGTTGACCCCAGGTCGTGAACTGGCTGTTGCCGGTGACGAAACTGACGGTTATGACGTTGATGTTGAATCTGGTGGTAATAAAACTGACGAAACTGTGGCTCTGGCGCGTCGTTACATCAGCGCGATTGGCGGTTCAGATAACCTGACCGGCATCGATGCTTGTATCACCCGTCTGCGTCTGAACGTGAAAGACTCCGCGCTGGTGAATGATTCCCTGGCTAAACGCCTGGGTGCTTCAGGTGTTATCCGTCTGAACAAACAAAGCGTTCAGGTGATTGTAGGTACGCGCGCTGAAATCATTGCAGGCGCAATGCGCACTGCCATGACGGCTGGCCCGATTGCTGCTGCAACCGCAACCCCTGTTGTGCCAGCGGCTGACGTAAAGCCTCAGGCCGTGCCGAACGGCCCTAAAACAGTAGTTGAAACGCTGGTATCACCGGTGACCGGTGATATCGTGGCGCTGGAACAGGTTCCTGATGAAGCCTTTGCCAGCAAAGCGGTAGGTGACGGTGTGGCGATTCGCCCAACTGACAAAACCGTAGTTTCTCCTGCTAACGGCACCGTGGTGAAAATCTTCAACACTAATCACGCTTTCTGTCTGGAAACAGACACTGGCGCTGAGATTGTGGTGCATATGGGGATTGATACCGTTGCGCTGGGAGGCAAAGGCTTCACCCGTCTGGTTGAAGAGGGCGCAACGGTGAAAGCCGGTCAGCCTGTACTTGAATTGGATCTGGACTTCCTGAACGCCAACGCCCGTTCAATGATTAGCCCGGTTGTGGTCAGTAATATTGACGACTATTCAGGCGTTGCTTCACTGGCGACTGGCTCAGTGGTGGCAGGTCAGACTAAGCTGTTCGACATCCAGGGCAAATAATTCCCTGTCTTGCAGAACTGTTTTGAAGCAAACCGCAGCGGGAAGAGAGCAATCTCTTCCCGTTTTTTTGTTTCAAATCCGGTTAAGCCCTATTTTCTGTAACTAACGGTTGTTTCCCGACGTGGCTTGTTGGAACATAAGCGGTTATCTGTAGAGCCAATGTCGCGTAGAGGAATTGCATAATGAGTGAGGCAGAAGCCCGCCCAACAAATTTTATCCGTCAGATTATCGATGAAGATCTGGCGTCAGGGAAACACAACACGGTCCATACCCGTTTTCCTCCTGAGCCAAATGGTTATTTGCATATCGGCCATGCGAAGTCTATCTGCCTGAATTTCGGTATTGCGCAAGACTATCAGGGGCAATGCAACCTGCGTTTTGACGATACCAACCCGGCTAAAGAAGATATTGAATTCGTTGAGTCCATCAAGCATGACGTGCAGTGGCTAGGTTTCCAGTGGAGCGGAGAGATTCAGTACTCTTCCAACTACTTTGATCAGTTACATGACTATGCGCTGGAACTTATCAACAAAGGCCTGGCCTACGTTGACGAACTGTCACCGGATCAGATCCGTGAATACCGCGGTTCGCTGACGGCACCGGGCAAAAACAGCCCGTATCGAGATCGCAGTGTGGAAGAGAACATCGCACTGTTTGCCAAAATGCGTAACGGTGAATTTGCCGAAGGTGCTGCGTGCCTGCGCGCTAAAATCGACATGGCGTCGCCGTTCTTCGTCATGCGTGACCCGGTTATCTACCGTATTAAATTTGCCCATCATCACCAGACGGCCGACAAATGGTGCATCTACCCGATGTACGATTTCACCCATTGCATTTCCGATGCGCTGGAAGGGATCACCCATTCGCTCTGTACGCTGGAATTCCAGGACAACCGCCGTCTGTATGACTGGGTACTGGATAACATCACCATCCCTTGCCACCCGCGTCAGTACGAGTTCTCCCGTCTGAATCTCGAATACGCCATCATGTCCAAGCGTAAGCTGCAATTGCTGGTGTCTGAGAACGTTGTAGAGAGCTGGGATGACCCGCGTATGCCAACGGTGTCAGGTTTGCGTCGTCGTGGCTACAGCGCCGCGTCTATCCGCGAATTCTGCCGTCGTATCGGTGTAACGAAACAGGACAACAACGTCGAGATGATGGCGCTGGAATCCTGTATCCGTGATGACCTCAATGAAAATGCGCCGCGGGCGATGGCCGTGATCAATCCGGTGAAAGTCGTGATTGAGAACTTCACCGGCGATGCGGTGCAAATGGTCAAAATGCCTAACCATCCGAACAAACCGGAAATGGGTAGCCGTGACGTTCCGTTTACCCGGGAGATTTACATCGATCAGGCTGACTTCCGCGAAGAAGCGAATAAGCAGTACAAACGTCTGGTGCTGGGTAAAGAAGTGCGTCTGCGTAATGCGTTTGTGATTAAAGCTGAGCGCGTTGAAAAAGATGCCGATGGCAATATTACGACCATTTTCTGTAGCTATGATGTTGATACATTGAGCAAAGATCCTGCCGATGGCCGCAAGGTTAAAGGTGTTATCCACTGGGTTTCAGCGACAGAAGGCAAACCGGCTGAATTCCGCCTGTATGACCGTCTGTTCAGCGTAGCGAACCCGGCACAGGCAGAAGATTTCCTGACGACAATCAATCCGGAATCTCTGGTCATTGCGCAGGGCTTTGTTGAGCCTGGTTTGGGTGACGCTCAGCCTGAAGTGAGTTTCCAGTTCGAACGTGAAGGTTATTTCTGTGCTGATAACCGCTATTCCAGCGCTGACCATTTGGTGTTTAACCGCACCGTAGGTCTGCGTGATACCTGGGAAAGCAAACCTGCTGTTTGATTACTCTCTGTGATCACCGTACGAAAAAAACGCAGCTACGGCTGCGTTTTTTTCGTTGAAATTCTGCCTGTGCGTTCTGTTTTATCTGCAATGATTGGATGATAAAAAGCAAAATTATAATTTTCCACGCGAATTAATACCGTTTAAACCTCTTCTGTAGAAATGCTCTCATTTTCGATATATTTCAGTAAAAGGCGCTTTAATGACGTCGATTTGAAGTTATCTATCTGATTTAATTAATTTACCTCTCCTTGTTTTGCATGTTTTAGCTGTTTTCTTAATCTGTAACAGAAATACACATTTATGTGCACTTTGTCATGTTTCAGATATTAATCTTAAATTACCGATTGATAATTCGCGTCGCGAAAAATAGTCTTAACCTTGCTTCTTGTACCGGTTTCGCTGATTGGCGTCCGGTCTGTTACCCGTTTGGGTTTGCGTTAACTTTACATGTCAAAGAGGATTTACTATGTCTAAGCACCTTAACGGGGGCAGGGCTGCGGCTGGCCTGAACCCGCCAGCCAGAATAAAACCTGTCGCCTTAGCACTTGCCGGTACGTTACTTGGCGGCGGTATGATGGCCACGCCTGACGTGCAGGCTGCGGGCTTTATTGATGATTCAACGCTCACCGGTGGCGTCTACTACTGGCAGCGCGAACGCGACCGTAAAGACCTGAATAAAACCAAAGAAGAAACCCGTCCCGACGGCAGCAAAGTGACGGTGAACAACCCCGATTACAATAAGTACGCCACTAATCTTTCACACTCCACGGCTAACCTGAATCTGGACTTCTCCTCCGGCTATGCCTGGGACATGTTTGGGCTCGACATCGCAGCGTTTACCGCCGTTGAATTAGCTGAGGCCAGTGACAGCGGTCATCCGAACGAAATTGCATTTTCCTCCAGCAACCACGCTTATAACGAAGATTACTCCGGTGATAAAGGCGGCGTCAGCCTGTATAAAGCGGCAGGTAAATTTAAATATGGCGACTTTTGGGGCCACGCCGGTTATATCCAGCCGACAGGACAAACGCTGATTGCGCCACACTGGAGCTTTATGCCAGGTACCTATCGCGGTGCTGAAGCCGGTTACAAGCATGATTTCGGCGAACCAGGTGAGCTGAGTTTCTCCTATATGTGGGCGGACAAATACAAGTCACCATGGCATCTGGAGATGGATGATTTCCGTCAGAACGATAAAACAACCGGCGTCTCTTACATCCACTCCCTCGGCGCCAAATATGATTTCAAAAATGATGTCGTACTGGAAGCGGCTTACGGCCAGGCTGAAAGCTACGTCGATCAATACTTCGCTAAAGCCTCTTATAAAATGGAATTGGCGGGTAACCCGCTGACCACCAGCTACCAGTTCTACGGTGCGGAAGACCGCATCAACAACCAGAACGATCCGAACAGTCTGTATGACGGTCTGGCGTGGTTGCAGGCGCTGACTTTCGGCTACACCACCGGTCAGTTTAACTGGCGCCTGGAAGGGACGATGGTCAAGGCTGATGGTAATCAGGGCTACTTCCTGCAACGCATGACACCAACCTATTCCTCCTCTAATGGACGCCTTGATGTGTGGTGGGATAACCGCTCAGACTTCAACGCCAACGGCGAGAAAGCCGTCTATGCCGGTGTGCTTTACGACCTGGCTAAGTGGGATCTTCCTGGTCTGGCCGTCGGCGGTTCCTACGTCTACGCCTGGGATGCCAAACCTAGCAGCAACCCGATGTATGACCAAAGCCAACGCCTGAAAGAGAGCGCCTGGAGTCTGGATGGCCTGTACACCATTCAGGAAGGTCGTGCCAAAGGCACCTTATTCAAACTGCACTACACGCAATACGACAACCATTCCGACATCCCAAGCTGGGGCGGCGGTTACGGCAATATCTTCCAGGATGAGAAAGACGTGAAGTTTATCGTCATCGCTCCGTTCACTATCTTCTGAGGCCCGCTGTCGTGATGAAAAATACTATGAAAATGAAATCAATCAAAAATGGTTTGTTTATGTTGGCTGCGGTCGCGGTACTGAGCGCTTGTGCGGATCCGTCAGCTTCTGCAGAAAAAGCGGAAAAAGCAAAATTACGCCAGTCGTACAGTAACTGTATTAACACCGCAGATGGTGCACCGGACAAACTCGCCACCTGCCAGGCGATACTTGAACAGCTAAAAACCATCAAAGAGCATCAAGCCTTTGCTGAGAAAGAAACCGTTCGCGTCGTGGATTACCAGCGTTGCCTGACTGCACGTAAGACCGGTGATGGCCAAGCCTATGCGCAAGATTGCGGAAAAATCTGGCAGGAAATCAGAGCGAACAATTCGCCTGCGCCAACAAATTAAGGATGATGCTGAGATGGGGAAATTAAAAATAAAAGCGCTGGCTGTCGCCACCCTGATGGGGGGCATGCTTGGCGGAGCCGGCAGTGCGATGGCTGACCAAAAGCTGGTGGATCAACTTAGCCAGTTAAAAGTGAACTATGCGCTGCAGGATAATCAGGCCGGAGAGCATGGGACCCATTGCAGCGTGCTGGGTGCCGACTGGGCATCTTGTAATACGGCCACCATCACGCTGACCAACGCCGGTCAGGAGATCAAAGCCAAAGACTGGGCGATCTATTTCCATAACGTGCGCCGCATTTTAAAAGTGGATAACGATCAGTTCACGATCACGCGCATCACCGGTGATCTGCACAAACTTGAACCGACCGATAAGTTTACCGGTTTTGCGGCCAATCAGACCGTCACCATTCCGATTGTCGGTGAATACTGGCAGCTGTTCGAAAGTGACCTGATCCCGCGCTGGTATGCGACTTCCGGCAATGCTCAGCCAAAAGTGCTGACCAATACCGATACCGAAGATTTACATCAGTTTATTACGCCGTTTAAAGGCGATCAGTGGAAACGTACCTCCACCGATAACAACGTGCTGATGACACCTGCCAGCCGTTTTGTGAAGAACGAAACGCTGGCAGTATTACCGGCTGCAACGCTGCGCGGGCAGATAGTGCCCACGCCGCTGGAAGTTAAGATCCATGCCGGTGATGTTGACCTCGCCAAAGGTGTCGCGTTGGATCTCACCGCGCTGGAAAAACCGGCGGCCGATGCGGTCATCAAACGCTTCAACCTGTTGGGTATTGCTGAAAATCCGTCGGGATACCCGATTCATACGCAAATTTCTAAGGCTAAGTTTGCCGGGAAACAGGCTGTTTCTGGTGCGTATATTCTGAATGTCGGCAAGAAAGGCGCTGAAATAACGGGTTATGATCAGGCAGGGGTATTTTATGGTCTGCAATCGATCCTGAGTTTGGTACCGTCTGACGGCAGCAAAAAAATTGCCCAGCTTGACGCCAAAGATGCACCGCGCTTTGATTACCGTGCGATTTTCCTCGACGTGGGGCGCAACTTCCACACCAAAGCGGCTGTATTACGCCTGCTGGATCAAATGTCGGCTTATAAGCTGAATACTTTCCACTTCCATCTCAGTGATGATGAAGGATGGCGTATCGAAATTCCGGGCCTGCCGGAGCTAACGGAAGTTGGCGGTAAGCGCTGTCACGACCTGACAGAAACGACATGCCTGTTACCGCAACTGGGTTCAGGGCCGGATAGCACCAATAACGGCAGCGGTTTCTTCTCGCGTCAGGATTATATCGACATCGTGAAGTACGCTAAGGCGCGCCAGATTGAGGTTATTCCTGAAATCGATATGCCAGCACACGCCCGTGCCGCTGTGATCTCGATGGAAGCGCGCTATAAAAAACTCATGGAAGAAGGTAAGGAGAAAGAGGCTAACGAGTTCCGCCTGCTGGACCCTACCGATACGTCTAACACCACCGGCGTACAGTTCTACGATCGTCACGGTTATCTGAACCCATGTCTGGATTCGTCAAAACGCTTTGTTGATAAAGTGATTGGCGAAATCGCTGGCATGCATAAAGCCGCTGGGCAGCCGTTAACCACCTGGCATTTTGGTGGCGATGAAGCCAAAAATATCTTCCTCGGCCCAGGCTATCAGGACAAAAATGGCAAAATCGAACCGGGTAAAGGCATTATTGATCTGAGCAAGCAGGACAAACCCTGGGCGCAATCCCAGGTTTGCCAGGCGATGGTAAAAGAGGGCAAAGTGCAGGACGTTGAGCACTTGCCAAGCTACTTCGCGGTTGAAGTCAGCAAGCTGGTGAATGCCCACGGTATTGAGAAAATGCAGGCCTGGCAGGATGGTCTGAAAGATGCCAAAGACGCTTCCTCGTTCGCGACTAAACGTACCGGTGTAAACTTCTGGGATACCCTCTACTGGGGCGGTTTTGACACAGCAAACGACTGGGCCAACAAAGGTTATGAAGTGGTTATTTCTAACCCGGACTACGTCTACTTCGATTTCCCGTATGAAGTGAATCCGCAGGAAAAAGGGTACTACTGGGGCACGCGTTTCAGTGACGAAGCTAAAGTGTTCAGCTTTGCGCCGGACAACCTGCCGCAGAACGCCGAAACCTCGGTTGACCGCGACGGCAACGCCTTCGAAGCGAAAAGCGATAAAGCGTGGCCAGGTGCTCACGGGATCTCCGCGCAGCTATGGAGCGAAGTGGTCCGCACCGATGATCGTATGGAGTACATGATCTATCCGCGTCTGCTGCCACTGGCTGAGCGCGCATGGCACCGTGCGGACTGGGAAATGGATTATAAAGCCGGGCGTGAATTCTCTGGTGGTAAAACGCATCACGTTAACACTGAGGCGCTGCATAAAGAGTGGCTGCTGTTCGCGAACCTGATGGGCCAGCGTGAATTGCCGAAGATGGATGCGGCCGGTGTCGCTTACCGTCTGCCGGTGCCGGGAGCCCGCGTTGCGGGAGGGAAACTGGAGGCCAACGTTTCGCTGCCGGGGCTGGCTATTGAGTATTCACTGGATGGCGGCAAGCAGTGGCAGCGTTACGATGACGCACAAAAACCACAGGTCAGCGGCGATGTTTGGGTTCGCTCCGCGTCCGCCGACGGCAAACGTTTCAGCCGTGCTGAACACGTTGACGGCAAAGTCTGACACTGAATCTCTGCCTTATCAGACCCCGGCTTGCCGGGGTTTTTTTATGTCTGCGGTAATGGTGACATGAAACCGCAGGCATAAAAAAACCGCTTTTCAGCGGTTAATGGATGTTCTGCATGACAGAACGCATGACGGCAAAATTCTGGCTTACAGCGCAGGTTTATCGTTATGCAGGTTTTCGTCTTCGCGGCAGTCACCCAGTTCGCAGTGGCCGTAAAGATAAAGACTGTGGTTGGTCAGTTTGATGCCATGTCTCTTGGCAATTTCGCGCTGACGTCCTTCGATGTACTCATCACGGAATTCGATCACACGGCCACAATCCAGGCAGATCAGGTGATCATGGTGATGTTGCTGGGTCAGTTCGAAAACAGATTTTCCCCCTTCGAAGTTGTGACGGGTCACGATCCCGGCATCATCAAACTGGTTCAGTACGCGGTAAACCGTCGCAAGACCAATTTCTTCACCCATATCAATCAGTTGCTTGTATAAATCTTCCGCACTGACGTGATGACCTTCCGGCGCTTGCAGCACTTCCAGGATCTTAAGTCGCGGAAGCGTGACTTTTAAGCCAGCTTTCTTCAGTGCGGTATTGTTGTCAGTCATGCGGATTCAGTCCTGTTACTATGGTAATCACGTTGAGGCATGAAGCCTGTGATGGCGGTTCATGATGAAACGGTAGTCTGTTAACAAAGATCGCATCTTTCATTGCCATAGCGAAAAGATCGCAACGGCTTGATCAATAGAAAAAACACCTAAACTTAGTGTACCTTGATACCGAAGAAAGTTACAATTTTGTAGCGGTTAAATTGTTAATTTCAGTAATAGTTTGGCCCTTTCAATGGAGAATCAATCACTCAGGAGCGGTATCCTGTCGTTCGATCATTTCGCCAGTTCGTCAGGGCCAATTCAGGCTTAGCCAATAATCTCTGCCAAACTCAACTCTGCTGAAATCTGCTTAACCCAGCCATCCACACGTTCGTTGGTCAGTTCAGGTTGACGATCTTCGTCAATGGCCAGACCGATGAAATGTTTGTCATCAGCCAGACCTTTAGAAGCTTCGAAGTGGTAACCGGCCGTTGGCCAGTGACCGACGATCACCGCGCCGCGTGGCTCGATGATGTCACGCACGGTGCCCATCGCGTCACAGAAATACTCGGCATAATCTTCCTGGTCACCACAGCCAAACAGAGCAACCAGCTTACCTTCGAAATCTATCTCTTCCAGCGTTGGGAAAAAGTCGTCCCAGTCACACTGTGCTTCACCGTAATACCAGGTAGGAATGCCGATCAGCAAAATATCGAATTTTTCCAGATCCTCTTTGCTGCTTTTGGCGATGTCATGTATCTCGGCAACGTCTTTACCCAGCTGCTTTTGGATCATTTTAGCGATGTTTTCGGTGTTACCTGTATCGGATCCAAAGAAGATTCCTACTACGGCCATAAGATTTCTAACCTCTTGTTCTCAATGAAGTGCTCTGCATAGCAGGCAGTAATGCTGCAGATAATAGCAAACTCGCCGCCTGGAGAATATGCCTGTGCATCCCAGTACGGATCGGACAATAAGTCTATCGGGCATTAATGCGAAGCGTTATCGCCTTCGTGTGTTTTATGCCCTTTGTAGGGATATAAGCCTTGTCCCTGCTGGAAATCTGGTTATTCGCAATTGTGAAATAATTTCACCTTGGTCCTAAATTTTACTCATGTAGCGCCGATAGAAGATGCGAGAGGAATCTCAACATAATAAAGAAATCGATGCCCGGAGAGGTGTTCAACCATGTCCCGGGCTGATGCCAGACGGTGATCTGTTTGATTCTCTGCATCCCCGTTAATCTCATAAAAAGAAACGTAAACGTTTCACGAGAGGCACATTGTGCAATTTTTGAAAAACATTACCATCAGGAAAGCGATGTTAGGGATCCTTGGCGTTTTTTGCGTCATGTGGGCTTGCGTTGCGATCTACACCATTTCTTCACTTAACTCACTGACCAAAAATGCTGAAATTAACGTCGCCTTAGTCAATGATCTGACACTGGTACATAAAGGCAGCGACCAGTATTTCCGTTCACAAACCCGTCTGACCCGTGCGATGGCTATGCTTCAGGATGATCCGACGAAAGGCCCTGAAATCTTCGACAGCGCAAAACTGGCGCTGATGAACATGACTCAGGCGCTGGCAGCGTTTAAAAACACGGCCCATCCGGGGCTGGATGATGCGGTGGTACAGGAGCTGGTCACTGACTGGTCTGCATTGGCAGAGCAGGGCGCGACGCCACTGTTTAATGCCGCCCGCAGTAAAAACGTTGAGGCATACAAGCAGATTTCCAATGTGTCGGTGGTTCCTCTGAGCGTCAAATTTGGTGCCTCAGTTGAGAAGGTCAATGGTCTGATCGCCAGTGCGCTACAGAAATCGGAACAGGAATCCAGCCGCCTGACCCGGATGAGCAAAATCATCCTGTTAGTCGCGTTTGGTCTGGGCATTGTGATCCTCTTCCTAACCGATCGCTATCTGGTCTGGGGACTGGTCAATCCGCTGAACAAGATCCGCGACCAGTTTGCGGTCATTGCCCGGGGTGACCTGACGCATGATCTGGAAGAGTTCGGCAAGAACTGCGCCGGAAAACTCATCCCGCTGCTCAACGCCATGCAAGGCAGCCTGATCAATACCGTGCAAACTATCCGTAACTGTACCAATAACATTTATCAGGGAGCGTCCGAAATTTCTGCAGGAAACAACGATCTCTCCTCGCGCACCGAGCAACAAGCTTCCGCTCTCGAAGAGACGGCGGCCAGCATGGAGCAACTCACCGCGACCGTGAAACATAATGCCGACAACGCCCATCACGCCAGCCAACTGGTGGTGGAAGCCTCTGCCACGGCCCGTAAAGGCGGCAACATCGTGGCCGATGTGGTCAGTACCATGAAAGAGATCTCAGGCAGCTCGAAGAAGATTGCTGAGATCACCTCCGTCATTAACAGCATTGCTTTCCAGACCAACATTCTGGCGCTCAATGCCGCAGTAGAAGCCGCGCGTGCGGGCGAACAGGGGCGCGGTTTTGCCGTGGTTGCCAGCGAAGTGCGTAATTTGGCTCAGCGCAGCGCGCAGGCCGCCAAAGAGATTGAACAGCTGATCAGCGAGTCAGTATCCAGAGTCGACAGCGGCTCAAAACTGGTGGAAAACGCCGGTTCAACCATGGATGACGTGGTGCGCTCGATAACACATGTTACTGATATTATGGCTGAAATCGCCTCGGCATCGGATGAGCAGAGTAAAGGGATCAGTCAGGTTGCTATTGCAGTGACACAGATGGATAGCGTCACTCAGCAGAATGCCGCGCTGGTGGAAGAGGCATCACAGGCAGCCGTTTCGCTGGAAGAGCAGGCATCACTGCTCAATAACGCCGTCGCGACATTTAAGCTTAAAGACAGCGTGACGAGGGTCAGCCAGAAGGCAGCCGCAGCAAATAAATCGCCTTTATTGCGCCCGCAAACCGCATTGGCAGATGGCAGAAACAGTGAGAATTGGGAAACGTTTTAAGAAGGAAGTGTGCTGAACATCAGGGAAGAAAAACGTGCGGGTACCGGAAACGGCTACCCGCTTTCGTGTTAGCTATTCTGACCGTTAAGATGTGCGAGCAGCATCTCTTCAATCAGTTCGCTGCGACTGATATTGCGTTCTTCCGCCAGCTTGTTGAGTGTATCAACGGCATCGGCGTTCATTTTCAGCTCTACGCGTCGCAAGCCACTCGCTTTATCACGGCGCAGCTGGTTACGCTTGTTGATTCTGAGCTGTTCATCGCGGGAAAGCGGATTTGTTTTCGGACGCCCCGGACGGCGATCATCTGCGAACAGATCTAGCGTCGTGCGATCCAGTTGTTCTTTTGCCATAGGTAGCGGTAAAACCAGGGAAGTTACATCGGAAAACGGCACGCCGTTTCAGACGATTGCCTTACATATTTCGGGCTAAACACCCTAACCCTTCTTGCCTCCCACAAAACGCTTCGGCGCAGTAAACGCCTTTCTGCGGGGGCAAAATTTCAGCGCGCAATCATACCCCAGCCGCACCGGGGTTCACAACGGTTAAAAGCCCGGAATTATGGCTAAGTGACTAAGTTATGCAGCCTTTTTGCACAATTTATCCCCAGCTTATCCCAGATCAGGCTTCATCGATGAAACGGTGTACAGCACGCAGCACGGCTTCGGGTTTTTCGGCATGAACCCAATGACCGGTTCCGGCGACGACATGTGCCCGCGCCTGCGGAAACTGGCTGGCAATGGCGTCGCGATATTTGTCCTGTACATAAGGCGACAGACCTCCGCGGATAAACAGCGCCGGATGTGGCCACGCAGGGATGTTCTCCCAGCCGGTGATCTTGTCATATTCCGCCATCAGCACCGGCACATTAAAGCGCCATTCGCCCTGCTGGAATGATTTGAGCAGGAACTGAATCACACCTTCTTCTTTTATATACTCGCGCATGCGCTCTGCTGCCGCGCTTCGCTCTGTCGCACCGGCATCGGTAACCGCATTAACGGCGGCAAAAATTTCATCATGTCGGCGCGTCTGGTAATCCACCGGGGCGACGTCAATCACCACCAGTTTGGCAACACGCTCCGGCGCCAGCGCCGTCATCGCCATCGCGGCTTTACCGCCCATGGAGTGGCCGATAACAATGGCTTTTTGGAAACCGGCGTCATCCATAGTTTCCAGTAAATCCCGCGCCATTGCGGCGTAGGACATCTCGTCTGACCTTTCAGACTGGCCGTGATTACGCATATCAACCTGCAACACGCTATGCTGTTGTTTCAGGTCGCGGGCCAGAACGCCGAGGTTGTCCAGCGTGCCGAACAAACCGTGGATCAGCAAAACCGGTAAGGTTTCGCTATCAGGTGTGGCAGATTCTTGCAGGCGATAATGTAATTTCATGGTGAACTTCATGCAGATAAACAATCTCATTAGGTTATCATGAGTGGCGGATAATTTTTAAAACGGAAAGTTTTCTGCCAGATGCCTGAGCGGGATTTCACTACGTGGAGCAGAACAGGCCGGGGCCAGCATGCAGCGAAAGGTAATAATTCTGCTTTTTGCTTCGCGGCACAATTCCCCTGTTCGTAAACGCGTAGAAATTTGTATAATCCTTTTGAACAAATTAAGTAGAAAAAACAGTACTGGAAAAAGATGAAAACTATTGAGGTTGACGAAGAACTCTACCGCTATATTGCCAGCCATACGCAGCATATCGGTGAAACAGCGTCGGATATTTTGCGCCGTATGCTGAAGTTTTCTGCCGGTCAGGAAGTGAAGTCCACACCTGCCGCTGCGGGCGCACCGGTTTCGGGTGCCGCTGCCCAGGAAAAAGCGCCAGCCGTCGCCGCTAATACTGCTCGCGATAAAGTCCGTGCAGTACGTGAATTACTGCTTTCTGATGAGTATGCAGAGCAGACTAAAGCGGTAAATCGTTTCATGCTGGTTCTGTCTACGCTGTATTGCCTGAGCCCTAAAGAATTCGCTGCCGCGACTGATTCTCTTCGTGGCCGCACGCGTACCTATTTCGCCGGTGACCAGCAGACATTGCTGCAAAACGGAATCCATACCAAACCTAAACACGTTCCCGGAACGCCGTATTGGGTTATCACGAATACCAACACAGGCCGCAAACGCAGCATGATCGAACACATCATGCAATTGATGCAGTTCCCCGCGGAACTGACTGACAAAGTGTGCGGTACCCTCTAATTTCAGCGTCAGGGAGAAGCGCCAGTGGCCAATAACCCTCGTGCAGGGCAACCTGCTCAGCAAAGCGATTTGATTAACGTGGCGCAGTTGACGTCACAATATTACGTTCTGCAACCGGACCCGACGAATACTGCTCATGCGGTGAAATTCGGTACGTCCGGCCACCGTGGCAGCGCAGAGCGCCACAGCTTTAACGAAAATCACATTCTGGCGATTGCTCAGGCGATTGCCGAAGTGCGTAAAGAGCAGGGCACCACCGGCCCGTGCTACGTGGGTAAAGATACCCACGCACTGTCCGAACCGGCGTTTATTTCTGTGCTGGAAGTGCTGACGGCGAATGGCGTTGACGTCATTGTGCAGGAAGATAACGGATTCACCCCCACTCCGGCGGTATCTCACGCGATCCTGACCCATAACCGCAAAGGCGGCGCGAAGGCCGATGGTATTGTTATCACGCCATCGCACAACCCGCCGGAAGACGGTGGCATTAAATACAATCCGACCAACGGCGGACCGGCTGATACCGATCTGACCTCGGTGATTGAAAAACGCGCCAATGCGCTGCTAGCGGCAAAACTTGCCGGTGTTCAGCGCCAGACGCTGGATGCCGCTTGGAAAAGCGGTCATCTGACAGCGATAGATTTGGTTCAGCCTTATATTGAAGGTTTGGGCGACATCGTTGACATGAAAGCGATTCAGAAAGCGGGTCTGAAGCTGGGCGTTGATCCGCTCGGCGGTTCCGGTATCGAATACTGGAAACGCATCGCTGCGTATTATGAGCTGGACTTAACGTTGGTGAATGACTCTGTCGATCAGACTTTCCGTTTCATGCATCTCGACCACGACGGCGTGATCCGCATGGACTGCTCGTCTGAATCGGCGATGGCCGGTCTGCTGGCGCTGCGCGATAAGTTTGATCTGGCGTTCGCCAATGACCCTGACTACGACCGTCACGGTATCGTCACGCCGAAAGGTCTGATGAACCCGAACCACTATCTGGCTGTGGCTATCCAGTACCTGTTCCAGCATCGTCCTAAATGGGGCAAAGACGTGGCCGTCGGTAAAACGCTGGTTTCCAGCGCGATGATCGACCGCGTTGTGGAAGACCTGGGCCGTAAGCTGGTGGAAGTGCCGGTGGGCTTCAAATGGTTTGTTGATGGTCTGTTCGACGGCAGCTTTGGTTTCGGTGGCGAAGAGAGCGCAGGGGCTTCGTTCCTGCGTTTTGACGGCACACCGTGGTCTACTGACAAAGACGGCATCATCATGTGCCTGCTGGCCGCAGAGATCACTGCCGTCACCGGTAAGAATCCGCAGGAACATTACGATGAGCTGGCCGCCCGTTTTGGTGCACCAAGCTACAACCGTATTCAGGCACCTGCTACCCACGCGCAAAAAGCCGCGCTGGCGAAGCTTTCTCCTGAACAGGTGAAAGCAGACACCTTGGCCGGTGACCCAATCACCGCACGCCTGACCAATGCGCCGGGTAACGGAGCATCCATTGGTGGTCTGAAAGTGATGACCAAAAATGGCTGGTTCGCCGCGCGTCCGTCCGGTACTGAAGAAGCTTACAAGATCTATTGTGAAAGCTTCCTCGGCGCAGAACACCGCGAAAAAATTGAGAAAGAAGCCGTGGATATCGTCAGCAAAGTACTCGCCGACGCTAAATAACGCCCGATACCTTCTGACAATAAAGCGCTGAATCTTCAGCGCTTTTTTTTTGCCTTTTTTCCAGCCATGAAAAAGATATATCTAAATGCAGATTTGAACTTGCCAGCGGCCAAAATTCGATTTAGTTTAGATATATCGAAATAACTTCGATATATCTAAATGACATCAATTTTAAGGATCGAACCTATGTTCAGTAAACTGTTTGAAGGCCGCCATCGCGGTCACGGATGTGATGAAGAGCGCGGTGATCGTCATTGCCGCCACGATATGCGCCGTGGTGGCCGTCACCACTTTGGCGACCACGGCGATCGCCATGAAAGGGGTGAACGCGGTGAAGGACGTCGCGGCGGACGTGGGGAAGGGCGTCACGGCGAACGCGTACAGCGTCTGTTTGAACACGGCGATCTGCGCCGCGTCCTGCTGGCGCTGGTAGCGAAAAAGCCGAGCCACGGTTATGAGTTGATCAAGGCGATTGAAGAAGCGTCATCTGGCTTGTATGTCCCAAGCCCCGGCGTAATCTACCCGACGCTGACGCTGCTGGAAGAGCAGGATTTCCTCGAAGCGGTGGCTACCGGTAATGGGCGTAAAAGCTATCAAATTACCGAAGCCGGTAAAGTAGAACTGGCGCAGCATCAGGCGGCTGTAGATGTGATTTTCGCCCGGCTGGCAGGCGCTACGCGTCCACGCGGTGGCAATCTGGCGGAAGAAATTTCAGACGCCATGCACCGTCTGAGAAGCGTACTGCGCGCGAACTTTATGCGCGGCGACCTCAGCGCTGAACACGTAGCCCGTGTGAATGCCACGCTGGTCAAAGCGGCCGACAGCATTGAAACCGAATTTGCCGCTATCGACGCCGAACTGGCAGCAAAAGCGGCGCAGGAAAAGCGTGAGGCTTAAGGCAGAAAACGGTAGCCGACCCCTGTCTCGGTCAGCAGATGCCGCGGGCGGGTGGCATCGGCTTCCAGTTTCTGGCGCAAATGTCCCATGTAAATACGCAAGTAATGACTGTGTTCGACGTAATTCGGTCCCCAGACGTGGCTCAGCAGTTGACGCTGGGTGATCACTTTACCGCTGTTGGCCAGCAGTTCCGCCAGCAGACGAAATTCAATCGGCGTCAGGTGTAAATCTTCGCCGTTACGTTGAACGCGGCGATTAATCAGATCAACCGTTACATCGGAGAAGCTCACCAGCGGGCTTTCCTGATTATTACCCGCATGACGGCGCAGGGCGACGCGCACGCGGGCCAGTAACTCCCCTACGCCAAACGGCTTGGTGAGGAAGTCATCGGCTCCGGCGTCCAGCGCGGCAATTTTGTCCTCTTCGCTGGTACGTGCCGACAGCACAATCACCGGAATGGCGCTCCAGTGGCGTAAGTCACGGATGTAAGTCAGGCCGTCACCGTCCGGCAAACCGAGATCGAGAATAATCAGATCCGGTTTGCGGGTGCCGGCTTCAATCAGCCCGCGTTGCAGCGTATCGCTCTCAAAAACCCGCAAGCCTTCCCCCTCCAGCGCTGTGCGGACAAAGCGTCGGATCTCTTTTTCATCTTCAACAATCAAAATATTAATGGGGGATGCAGTCACAGTTCCTCGTTAATGTCAGTGTCCATCTCAGGCAATTTTTCCAGCGGTAACCGGAAGCGAAAACGTGCACCGCCGTTCGGACCGTTTTCTGCCCAAATCCGTCCGTCGTGCACATCAATAATGGCACGACAAATCGCTAACCCCAAGCCCACGCCCGGTATTGCGGACTCTTTATTGCCTCGCGAGAATTTGTCGAAGATGGCGCGTTCACCGCCGGGGGCGATTCCCGGACCGTTATCCCACACTTCCATCTCCAGCCAGTCGTCGAGCGGCGTGGCGCGGATACCAATCGTTGCGCCAGATCCCGCATATTTATGGGCGTTTTCCAGCAGGTTGATAAACACCCGCTCGATCAGGCTGCCGTCGCAGTTCACCAGCAGCAACTCCTCTGGTAGCTCGATTTTTATCTCGTGGGAACTGAGCACAGTTTCCAGCATACGCAGGGCGCTGCCGACGATCTCTTCCACCGACTGCCACTCTTTGCGCAGGTTAAATCCGCCGGACTGAATGCGCGCCATATCCAGTAAATTATTCACCAGCCGCGTGGTACTCAGCACCTGCTGGCGGATCTGATTAGCCTGTGGTGCATGTTTAGAACCTTCCGACGCCAGATCCAGCGTGAGGATCTCCGCCTGACCAAACAGCACAGTCAGCGGAGTACGTAAATCATGGGAAAGCGCGGAGAGCAGCGAGTTACGCAGCTGTTCGCGCTGGGCGTCGAGTCGGGCGGTTTCGGCGCTGGCGGAGAGATGCAGACGGTCAAGGGCGTTGGCGATAAGCACCGTAAACGTCTGCAACAGACGCTGTTGCTCCGGCACCATTAGCTGGCGTACGTTGGCGGGTTCTACCGCCAGCAGGCCACGTGACTGGCCGGAAGCCACCAGTGGCAGCAACTGATAGGGCACACCGGCGAGCGTATCGGTGCCGGCACCGGCGGGCATCTGTTTGTCAAAACTCCAGCGGGCAATGGCATCATCTACCACGATGCTGGTACCTTCGTCAGACCCGGCTGGCTGCAAACTGCCGTTTTCCTGCGGCAATAAAACCGCCGTTTTGGCATGTAAACTGGAGGAGATAAAGTGGCGGCTGGTCTGCGCGATGGCGTCCGGCGTCATCGCCTGGCTCAGCCCTTTCGACATCTCATACAGATGCTGCGCTCGTTTTTCGCGGTGGCGGGCGATACGCGCCTGATAACGCACACCGGCGGTCAGATTGCCGATCAGAATGCCGACAATCAGCATCACCGCAAAGGTCACCAGATATTGTGCGTCCGTCACTGCCAGCGATCCTCGCGGCTGTACGAAGAACAGATCAAAACTGACGACGTTGATCACCGCCGCCAGCGCCGACGGCCAGCGGCCATAAAACAGCGCCACAATCACCACGCCGAGCAGGTAAACCATGACAAGGTTAGCCTGATCAAACGCCGGAACCAGCCACTGGGAAAATACGGTGATCATCGCACACAGCGCGACGGCCACCGCGCAGCCCTGCAATTGACGGCTAAATTTTTCCGCAAAAGTGCGGGCATCGTGCTCTTTACGCGTCGCGACCTGTGGGGCATCTTCCAGCCCGACAATCACCAGATCCAGATCCGGACCGATGCGCGCCAGCCGGTCAGCAAAACTGCCGCCCAGCCTCCAGCGCTGCTCTTTACGGCGGCCCATCATGATTTTGCCCAGCCGGTGTTCACGGGCATAGCGTAAAATCGCCTGCTCTTCCTGAGGGTCTGAAAGGGTCGCGGTTTCTGCCCCCAACTCCTGCGCCAGTTTCAGCGAGCGTAAAATGGCCCGGCGTTGTCCTTCCGGCAGACGGTGCAGACGGGGTGTTTCGACATAAACCGCATGCCAGACGCAGCCCAGACGGGCCGCCAGACGTGACGCCACGCGAATCAGCTTCTCATTGCCGCCGCCGTGACCAATACAAAGCAGCAGTGCGTCGCGGGTATGCCATACGCGGTGAACGCCGCGGTCATCGCGGTATTCGCGCATCTGATCGTCTACGCGGTCGGCGGTGCGGCGCAGCGCCAGTTCGCGCAGGGCGATCAGGTTGCCTTTACGGAAGAAGTGTTCGATGGCGCGCTCAGCCTGACCGGGAATATAAACCTTGCCCTCTTTGAGGCGCTGGCGCAGAGAGTCGGGCGGCAGATCCACCAGCACCACTTCGGTGGCGTCATCAAACAAACGGTCGGGGACGGTTTCACGAATAAGAATACCGGTGACGCCGCTGACCACATCATTCAGGCTTTCCAGGTGCTGGACGTTGACGGTGGTGAACACGTCAATGCCCGCGTCGAGTAGCTCTTCGATATCCTGCCAGCGTTTCGGATGGCGCGAACCGGTCGCGTTACTGTGCGCCAGTTCATCCATCAGGATCAGCGCCGGATGGCGGGCGAGGGCGGCATCAAGATCAAACTCCTGTACCAGACGCCCGCGGTGCTGAATACGTTTTGGCGCTAACTGGCTCAGGCCCGGCAGCATGGCTTCGGTCTCCGCGCGCCCGTGGGTTTCCACCACGCCGATCAGTACGTCCAGACCGGTCGCCCGCAGCCGCTGTGCTTCCTGCAACATGGCGTACGTTTTCCCGACGCCTGCGCAGGCACCGAAAAAGACCTTTAACTGCCCGCGTGGCTTCTCATTGGCAATAGCCAGAAGACTGTCCGGGTCGGGGCGTTGCGATTCTTCAACCATGTTAATCCCTGTTTAATTGAAAGCCGAACGGGCGCAGCATGTTGCGTCTTCCAGTTGTTTCTCTGAAAGGTGCAGCATGTTGCGCCCTGATACGGCTATATGTCCGGCCAGTTACTGTGCTTTCACCTGATCCAAAGCATGATTCAATTGAACCACGTTCACGACGGTCGGGCCGAGGAAATTCACCAGCGGCGAGACGGTATTATCATCAATCAGTTTATTTACCTGCGCCACCGTTAAACCACGGGCGCTGGCAACACGTGGAGCCTGCCACTGCGCTGCTTCCACCGAGATTTGCGGGTCCAGACCACTGCCGGAAGCCGTCACCAGATCCACCGGTACCTGTGGCGAACTTTGTGGATTCGCCAGACGCAGTGCCGCCACGCGATCCGCCACGGCTTTGTCCAGCGCCGGATTGCTGACCGCCAGGTTGCTGCCGCCGGAGGCCATCGGATTATAGGGCGAATCTGACGTTGCTGACGGGCGTCCCCAGAAATAGTTGGTGTGGGTAAAGTTCTGACCAATCAGTTCAGAACCGATCAACACGCCGTTATCGCGGATAAGCGACCCTTCAGCACGGTAGCTAAATGCCGCAGAAGAGATCCCGGTGGTCACAAACGGGTAGATAACCCCGGTTGCCAGCGTCAGGAAAACTGTCATCACAATCGCAGGGCGAAGGTAGCTCATGCATTCTGCTTTGGGTGCCCGATTAACAGACTGAGTACGTAACACAGACATTGTCTCTTCCCCTTAACTTAAATGTAAAACGGTGAGGATCACGTCGATCACCTTGATACCGATGAAAGGCACTATCAGACCACCCACACCATAAATCCATAGGTTGCGGCGCAATAAGGACGCGGCACTCATGGCTTTATAGCTGACACCGCGTAACGCCAGTGGGATCAGGAACACAATCACCAGGGCGTTGAAAATAACCGCCGACAAAATCGCGGAGGCAGGGGAGTGCAGATGCATAACGTTAAGCGCATTCAACTGCGGATAGGTTGCTGCGAACGCCGCCGGAATGATGGCGAAGTATTTGGCAACGTCGTTGGCGATACTGAACGTCGTCAGGGAGCCGCGCGTCATCAGCATCTGTTTACCGATATGCACCACTTCAATCAGCTTGGTCGGGTTGGAATCCAGATCCACCATGTTTCCGGCTTCTTTCGCTGCCTGTGTCCCGGAGTTCATGGCAACCGCGACGTCAGCCTGCGCCAGTGCCGGGGCGTCGTTGGTACCGTCGCCGGTCATCGCCACCAGGCGACCTTCGGATTGGTATTGACGAATCAGTGCCAGTTTGGCTTCCGGTGTGGCTTCTGACAGGAAGTCATCCACACCGGCTTCCGCCGCGATAGCCGCCGCGGTCAACCGGTTGTCACCGGTGATCATCACGGTTTTGATGCCCATTTTACGCAGCTCGCCAAAGCGCTCTTTAATGCCGCCTTTGACGATATCCTTCAGCTCAACCACGCCCAGCACGCGGGCATCCTCGGCCACCACCAGCGGTGTTCCGCCTTTGCGGGCCACGGTTTCTACCAGCCCTTCGATAGCCAGCGGGAAGCTGCCGCCGTTGGTTTCAACGTGACGACGGATAGCATCGACAGAGCCTTTACGGATACAGCGATCACCGATGTTCACGCCGCTCATACGGGTTTGCGCCGAGAACGGAACAAAGGTGGCATTCAGCGAGTGAATGTCGCGTTCACGCAGGTTAAAGCGCTGTTTCGCCAGAACCACAATACTGCGGCCTTCTGGCGTTTCGTCAGCCAATGAAGATAACTGCGCGACATCAGCCAGTTCCTGTTCCGTCACGCCCGGTGCGGGCAGGAACTGTGATGCCTGGCGGTTACCGAGCGTGATGGTCCCGGTTTTATCCAGCAACAGCACGTCTACGTCACCAGCCGCTTCAACCGCACGGCCACTGGTGGCAATCACGTTCGCTTCCAGCATGCGGCTCATACCGGCCACACCGATGGCCGACAGCAAGCCACCGATAGTGGTTGGAATAAGGCAAACCAGCAGCGCCACTAATACCGTCACGGTTACCGGTACGCCGACATGGCTGGCGTCAACGCTAAACAGTGAGAACGGATATAGCGTGGCCGTCGCCAGTACGAACACCAGCGTCAGCGCCACCAGCAGAATGGTCAGCGCCACTTCGTTTGGCGTTTTGCGACGTTTAGCGCCTTCCACCATGGCGATCATCCGGTCAAGGAAGGTGTCGCCCGGGTTAGCGGAGCACTGCACCACCAGCCAGTCAGACAGTACGCGGGTACCGCCGGTGACGGAGGAGAAATCACCGCCGGACTCGCGGATCACCGGTGCAGACTCACCGGTGATGGCGCTTTCATCGACTGATGCGCCGCCGACTAAGACTTCACCGTCGCACGGTACGGTATCACCAGCTTCGATCAGTACCATGTCGCCTTTACGCAGGGAGTCGGCCGCCACTTTGATCACCGGTGATTCCGGGCGCGGTTCATAAATCTTCTTCGCCCAGCTGGTTTTCTGTACCCCTTTCAGGCTCTGCGCCTGGGCCTTACTGCGGCCTTCAGCCAGTGCTTCAGCAAAGTTGGCAAACAGTACGGTGAACCACAGCCACAGTGACACGCTGCCGGTAAACCCGGCGCTGCCGTCGGTTTGTTTGAAAAGAATAGCCAGCCAGATGATCGTGGTCAGAATACTGCCCAGATAGACCACGAACATCACGGGATTACGCCACTGGACGCGCGGATCCAGTTTCTTCACCGAGTCAAGCAGGGCGGTGCGGATCAGGCGCGGTTCAAACAGCGCACGTTGTTTACGAGTCATTTTATTTATCTCACTCATCATCAGTTCAACGGGTTACGCGGCATTATTGGCCGGACCACACCTGCAAATGTTCAGCGACAGGACCAAGGGCCAGCGCAGGAACGAAGGTCAGCGCACCGACCAGCAGAACCGTACCGACCAGCAGGCCGATAAACAGTGGGCCGGAAGTTGGCAGCGTACCGTTGCCCGCTTTCTGACGTTTTTTCGCAACCAGAGAACCTGCAATCGCCAGTACCGGTAAAATCACCCCAAAACGACCAAAGAACATACATACCGCTAACAGAATGTTGTAGAACGGCGTGTTGACGCTCAGGCCACCAAAGGCGCTGCCGTTGTTGTTGGCGGCAGACGAAACGGCATACAGCACTTCGCTGAAACCGTGTGCGCCTGGGTTAGCAATACCGGCCTTACCTGCATCAGTGACTAATGCCAGCGCGGTCCCCAGCAATACCAGTGTCGGTGTGACCAGAATCGCCAGCGCGGTCATCTTCATGTCATAAACGTCAATCTTCTTACCGAGATATTCCGGCGTGCGGCCAATCATCAGACCGGCGATAAACACCGTCAGCAGCACGAACAACAACATGCCGTACAGACCAGAACCCACGCCGCCGAAGACCACTTCACCGATTTGCATCAGCCACATCGGCACCATCCCGCCGAGCGCGGTGAAGGAGTCATGCATGGCGTTAACCGCACCGCATGACGCCGCCGTCGTGACCGCAGCAAAGAAGCTGGAAGCCAGAATACCGAAGCGGCTCTCCTTGCCTTCCATATTGATGTTGCTGGTGGCACCGAGCTGCGTGAAGTGCGGGTTGCCCTGCAATTCGGCGTACATGATAACGACCACCGACACCACGAAGATGATGGACATTGCCCACACCAGCGCATGACCCTGACGGTTATCACCGACCACACGACCAAAGGCGAAGCACAGCGCACAAGGGATGAGGAAAATCGACAGCATCTGCACCATATTGGTCATGGCCGTCGGGTTCTCAAACGGATGCGCCGAGTTAGCGCCGAAGAAGCCACCGCCGTTGGTGCCTATCATCTTGATCGCTTCCTGCGACGCTACTGGCCCCATCGGCAGCGTCTGCTGCAAGCCTTCCAGCGTCGTGACATGCTGATAGGCTTCGAAGTTCTGCAACACGCCCTGGCTGACGTAATAGAGTGCGATCAGCAGACAGATAGGGATCAGCAGATACATCGTGATGCGCCACAAATCGGCCCAGGCGTTACCGATGGTGTGCGCGCAAGGGCGTGCAAACGCACGGATCAGCGCAAAGGCCACGGCAATCCCGGTAGCCGCCGACAAGAAGTTCTGTACGGTCAGACCCACCATCTGGCTGAAGTAGCTCAGCGTGCTTTCGCCGCTGTAAGCCTGCCAGTTGGTGTTACTCACAAAACTGACGGCGGTGTTGAAGGCCAGATCCCATGACAACCCGCCGAAGTTCTGCGGGTTCATCGGTAACGCGCCTTGCGCCATCAGCAGCGCCATTAAAATCACTATCCCCAGAATGTTGAAAACCATGATGGCCAGTGCGTATTGCCACCAGTTCATCTCGGTTTCGGAACTGCCTGCTGTGCGAAGTACCCCACGATCAAAACGCTGTAAAAACCCTATGGGCTGACCTTCAATCAGCTGAGCAATAAAATTTCCCAGTGGTTTAGAGAGCAGCAATAGCACCAGCATAAAACTGGCGATCATTAAAAAACCCGAAGCTGCCATTTTTAAAACTCCTCCGCATTAAGCAGGGCATAAACCAAGTAGCCGAGTAACAACAGGACCAGCAGTGAGCCGCAAATTACGCCAACAGTCACATTCCACCTCCACAGGTGATTTTTATGTTGCAGCGAGGATATGAAAACGCAGGAAAAGATCCTGAAAAGATAAAGGCCCCTCGTGTAAAGAAAGTATAAAAATCCCATCGCGCCTGGTGCCGTCCCTGCGGTGGCTACGCTGACTCACCCCAGTCACTTACCTGAATAGCGCCCGGAGATTCACTCTATTGCCGGCTTGCTACAACGCGAATGGCTAGGGATTGGGCTGAGGAGAGTAAATAACAGGGTTGGCTTATTTATTTTTTCATTGTTGAAACATAAAAATGTATTTATTTAACTTTTATGTAACTCAATTACAGGTGTAGGCCAAAACTGTCGTTTTTTTACGCTTTAAGTGGTCAGATGAGTAGTAAACTTTCATCCGTTGCGGTAAAATTTTGTTCAATTTACAGGTTCAGGGTGTTTCTGAATCTAACTTAAAACTTTCCGAAAGGAGCAACGCTATGTCTGATTACACGCCGTATACGCTGACCCGCATCATCACCCGCCGCGCTCTGGTGCTGGCCGCAGGTTTGCTGGCATTACCGGTGATGCTTTTCCGCCAGGACCGCGCCCGTTTTTACAGCTATTTACACCGTATTTGGCTGAAAACCAGTGACAAGCCAGTGTGGCTGGCGCATGCGGAAGTCGCAGCGCAAGACTTCTACTAAATCCACTAAGTCCTTGACGCTACAGCGGCGTTAGCTTCGCGCCCTCACCCGAATCACTGACTTGAGTCAGCTCATCGGGGTTCATGCACTTGCTGCCTTGCTGTATCGCCAATGACTTAGTGGATTCCTGTGTTCCACCTTTTCAAATTCTTTCCTAAACCCCGGTTAACTGGCCGGGGTTTTTTATTGTCTGAATCTCAAACCTGTACAACATTATTTTGTTGTATAACTTATACTGGATCATAACCGGGGTTGATGAGTGTTTCTTCAGCCCTCTTTCCACAACATCGTCAGGGAGTCGCCAATGAGTGAACATATTCCGGTTGGGATCAGCGCCTGTCTGGTGGGGGAAAAAGTCCGTTTTGATGGCGGTCATAAGCGGCTGGCGTTCGCCGTCGAGCAGTTGGCGCCTTATGTGCGTTTCGAACCGATCTGTCCGGAGATGGCGATAGGCCTGCCGACACCACGGCCTGCGCTGCGTCTGGTCCGGCAGGGTGAGGGTGTCGCCATGCGCTTCAGTAATGATGAAAGCATTGATGTGACGGAGCTGATGCAGAGCTACGCCGAAAAACGTACCGAGTCGCTCGGGCATTTATGCGGGTACATCCTTTGTGCTAAATCGCCAAGCTGCGGTATGGAGCGGGTGCGGGTCTACAGCGCTAACGGGAAAGACGGGCAGAAATGCGGCGTGGGTATTTATGCCGCCGAGCTGATGAAACGTTTTCCGTGGCTGCCGGTGGAAGAGGATGGACGCCTGAATGATCCGGTACTGCGTGAGAACTTTGTCGAGCGGGTATTTGCGCTGTATGAGCTTAACCAGCTACGTGCCGGTGGCCTGACGCGCGGCAAACTGATGGAGTTTCACAGCCGCTACAAACTCTCTCTGCTGTCGCACTCCCAGTTGCAGTACCGGGAACTGGGCCGTTTTGTTGCTGGTATGGCCGGATGGGAATCACTGGAGGATTATTTTACTGAATACCGCCAGCGGCTGATGACGCTGTTACAACAAAAAGCCACGCGCCGTAACCACACCAATGTGCTGATGCACGTTCAGGGTTATTTCCGCCGCCAGCTTAATGCACATCAGCGCCAGGAACTGACCCAGCTCATCGACCGCTACCGTCAGGGTGTGCAGCCCTTATTGGCTCCCATTACGTTGCTCAAACATTACATGTCGGAATATCCCGATGCCTATCTTGCAGGCCAGCGTTATTTCGAACCGTATCCGGAAGCTCTGAGACTGAGATACGGACATTAAGGGATATTTATGACGACGAATTTAGTCTGGTTTCGCAATGACTTGCGCATGACCGATAACCGCGCGCTGCATGCTGCCTGCGAAGATCCGCAGGCAAAGGTGATGGCCGTGTTTGTCGCTACGCCAAAACAGTGGGAAAGCCATGTGATGGCACCGCGTCAGGCGGCTTTTATTTATCAGCATTTACAGGCGTTGCAGGTTTCGCTGGCCGAACGTGGCATTGAACTGTTTTATCACCAGTGCGATGACTTCGCGGCAGGTAATCTTTGGCTGAAAGATTTCTGCCAGCAGCAGAACGTCGATGCGCTGTTCTATAACAAACAATATGAAATCAACGAACGCGAGCGGGATACCGCGCTGGAAAGCGCATTAAAGAGCAGCGTGATCACGCGAAGTTTTGATGACAGCCTGCTGTTACCTCCCGGCTCAGTCACGACCGGTGAAGGCACGATGTACAAGGTCTACACGCCATTTCGCCGGGCCTTTCTTGAGCGCCTGACCGAGTCAGAGAGTCGCTCACTGCCTGCGCCGAAACGCCGCGACATTGACGGCGACGTCGCCCTGCATCCGCTGAACCCGTACGATATGGCGCAGCAGGAGATCGGCGACGATTTTCCGGTGGGCGAAGAAGCAGCACGTGAGCGCCTGCGCACCTTCTGCCGGGAAACCGTGCAGGATTATCTTGAGCAGCGGGACCTGCCCGCCGTGGAGGGCACCAGTTCGCTGTCGCCTTATCTGGCTATCGGCGTACTCTCCCCGCGCCAGTGTTTCAACCGCCTGCGCACCGAATGCCCTGACGTACTTGAACGCCGCGACGGCGGTGCGTTCGGCTGGCTCAATGAGCTGGTGTGGCGCGAATTTTACCGCCATTTGCTGGTGGCCTGGCCGACGCTTTGCATGCATCAGCCGTTTATCGCCTGGACTGACAATGTGCGCTGGCGACATGCACCGCAGGATTTGCAGGCGTGGAAAGCGGGGAAAACCGGCTATCCCATTGTCGATGCCGCGATGCGCCAGCTCAACGCCACCGGCTGGATGCACAACCGCTTGCGGATGATCGTCGCCAGTTTTCTGGTCAAAGATTTATTGATCGACTGGCGTGAAGGCGAGCGCTATTTCATGTCGCAACTGCTCGATGGGGATCTGGCGGCCAACAACGGCGGCTGGCAGTGGGGGGCATCCACCGGCACCGACGCCGCGCCTTATTTTCGTATTTTCAACCCGACCACTCAGGGCGAGCGCTTCGACAAAGACGGGCGATTCATTAAAGCCTGGGTGCCGGAGTTGACCGACGTCCCAGAAAAAGAGATCCACCAGCCGCATCGGTGGGCTGAGAAACAACATCGCGTGCTAGACTACCCGACGCCGGTTATCGATCACTCCCACGCCCGCAAAGACACGCTGGCGGCGTTCGAATCGGCAAAACGAGGGAGTCAGCCCGCGGGCTGACCACCAACAGAAATCTTCACCACACACGGAGCGATGTGATGAGAAACAAAATGTTGGCGCTGATCCTGGCGTGTTCGGCCAGTCAGGCCATGGCCGGTTTTGATGTTGTGGCGCTTGGCGTGCACGGCGGCGTGGAAGAGGGAAATCTCACCTCGTATTTGATTCGCAGCGACGATCAAAAATTGTACCTCGGGCTGGATGCCGGTTCGGTTCTGCCGGGCATCAGCAAGGCGCTGGAAAAAGGCGCATTCCCACAGGTGACGGTGGAAAACTCTGCCCCTTATACCCCGCAGGGCGCAGTGTTTCGTAATCTGATCGGCGGTTACTTCATCAGCCACGGTCATCTGGATCACCTGGCCGGGCTAATCATCAGCTCGCCGGAAGACAGCCATAAACCCCTTTATGGCACGGCAGACACCATCGGCACCCTGCGTCAACACTACTTCAATGGAAAGGTCTGGCCCAATTTTACCGATGCGGGCAGCGGTTTACGCATTGGTACTTACCGGCTGAATTCTCCGCGTCCGGCGCAACGCTTTTCCCTCGGCCTGACAGGGCTGGACGGCGTTATCTATCCGCTGAGTCACGGCGGCACGCCATCGAGTATGATTTTAGTCAGTCGCAAAGATGAGTCATTTGCCTTCTTTGGGGACACGGGGCCGGATCAGGTCGAGAAGTCGAAAAATCTGGAGACGGTCTGGCGCGTGCTGGGAGATGAAGTAAAAGCTAAGCGCCTGAAGGGGATCATCATAGAAACCTCTTATCCGGACGGCGTACCGGACAGCAAACTGTTCGGTCATCTCACGCCGGAATGGTTGCTCAAAGAGCTGAAAGTGTTTGAAACCGCCAGCGGCGGCGCGGGCTCGCTCCAGGGCTTGACGGTTGTCATCAGCCACGTTAAACCAAGCCTCAAAGCGGGAGCCGATCCTGAAACCGAAATCATGCAGCAGCTGAACAAAGGCAATGATTTGGGCGTGAAGTTTGTCAGGATGCAGCAGGGCGATGCGTTGTCGTTGTAACTTATCGTCTATGAGAAAAAGGGGAAACCGACGTTTCCCCGTAAGAAAAACCTAGTCGACCAGCGGGCTCAGTGCCTGCAACAGCGGGTCGAGCTGCGAATTGACCCGCTGATAAACCTGCTGATTGAGTGCGCAATACAGCGCATGGTTTTGTGCATCCGGGGTGAAGTGTTCACCCATGCGCACCATTTTCTGCGTGGCTTGCTCATAATCGCTGAAAACTCCCACGGCCATTCCCGCATTAACTGCGCAACCTACGGCGGCTGAGCCTTTCATGGCATTACGCCGGGTAGGAACGCCAAAGATGTCGGCAAAGATCTGCATGAACAGGTCGCTGTTGGCGCCGCCGCCCGAAATAATCAGATTTTTAAACGGCACGCCTAACTCCTGCGCCATCTTATCCATGTGATTTTTCATGGTGAAAGCGATCCCTTCCAGCATTGAGCGGTACATATGCGCCCGCGTGTGGCGGCCATCAAACCCGATCATCGCGCCTTTGCGGAATTCTGCTTCTGACGGCGGCGCCCAGTCATGTACGGTGAGCAAGCCCTCACACCCGGCGGGAACCCGGCTGGCTTCCTGATTGAGCAGGTCTTCAATACTGAGATCGTTTTGCTGCGCATCGGCCTGAGCGGCAGCGCCGAACTGGTCGCGGAACCAACTGATGGTCCACATGCCGCGCCGTACACCCATGCATTCGTACAGATAGCGGCCCGGCACCGAAGCCTGGAACGGCCAGAAGTGTTGGGCATTTTTGACATTGGCCTGACCGTGTACCATTGCGCCGATGTACGTACCCAGCGAAATCAGCGCCACACCGGGTTCGAGCGTGCCAGCTCCCAGCGCTTCTACTGCCTTGTCGTGCGCGGTGGCAATCACGGGGATCCCGGCCGGCAATCCCAGATGCTGTGCCGCTTTGTCACTCAGATGCCCCAGAACCTCTCCGGGTTTAACAACGTCGAATACGGCGTTTAGCGTCAGGTTGCAGCTTTTCCATTGGGCCGGGTCCCGGCTCCAGTCGAGCGTGTCGTTATCCATCGGCCACCAGCCAATGTAATTGGCGCAGGTATCGCGGAATTCGCCGGTCAGCCGATGGGTAATATATCCAGACGTGGTGGTGACATATTTCACCCCCTGATAAGCGTCGAGGTATTCATAAGGTTTATTCAGGCGTTTATCCATCCAGTTGAGCACCGGATAGGCCAGCTCGCCATTTTCTTTCAGCAGCACGCGGCAGCAACGGATCACGCATACGCCCATTGCCAGAATATTCTGCGGCTTGCCGCCCAGCCTGTTGAAGTTCGCCATCACTTTGTGAAACGCGACGGTGAGAGCGTCCCAAAGGTCATCATCGGGATGCTCCGCAAGCAGCGGAGCCGGGATCTCCAGTTTGCGCAGCGCCTGTTTTCCTTCACACACCACATTGCCATCGGTATCGAAAATGACCACTTTGGCGCTTTGCGTACCGACATCTACGCCCATTAAATACGTCTTATCCATGTTTAAGGCCTCCGATAAAGAAATAAATTTAGTCTGTCAGGTGTATTGATGTCAGCGGCTGCGCTGCTGCAGTGCGGCAGCGTTTAATATTCTTGAACAGCAAGCTGGTGAAGATCAGCACCACGGCGGTAGCGGCTATCCCCATCAGCCACATATTCCGATAGGCTTCGGCAGCGGGCAGAGTGTCCTGCCAGTGACCGACCAGCGGATAGACGAAGACGTCGGGCAAAAATCCAATGACTGAACAAATCCCGACGGTGGTACCCATAATATATTTGGGGGTACGCGCTTCGCCGATGCAGGCGAAATAGAGGCCGCGCGAGGCATAGCAAGTAAACGCCAGCAGCAAAATCAGGCCAATGCCCACCGCGACCGATTGCGGATGTTGGTTAGTGATCAGCAAAATACCGAGCGTGGCTATGCTCACCAATGCCAGTAATTGAATGGCGCGCGTCGGGGACTTCAGGCGGCTGTAGGTGGTGATAATTCCGCCCAATGGCCCACACAGTGCGCGGAAAATCTTGTTGATCACAATGCCCATGTAACTGGCGGCGACTAACGTCATACCGTACATTTCGGTCAAATAATTCGTTGAATAGCTGAGAATGGCGTAGATGGTGTACACGCCAAAAATGATCATGCTGCAATACCAGGTGGTACTGATTTTCAGCACTGAAGTGATGTCTTTGAGGCTGAACTTTTCTTTTTCCGGTGCGTCACTGGCTGGCGTAAAACCGTCGGTGACAAAAAACCAGCACAGAATACCGAGCAGGATGTATACCGCACTGTAAATCAGGATCACGGCTTTCAGGCTGGACGGATTATCGGGGGCGAAAAGGGAAAAGACCCACATGCTGAACACCGCCAGTGCCATCACACCCACACCGCGCAGGCCTTCCATCCAGCCCATGATCTTGCCCTGTTCGTCATGGTTGCCCAACAGTGAAGCCGCTTTGATCGACACTGACCACAGCAGCAGGATAGTGGTGACGGCGAAAGCGATTTGAATCAGGATCATCACCCAGAACGGCGGATAGACGGCCATTAATAAACCCAGCAGGCCGGTGGCTATCATTGAAAAAGTCATCATTTTTTTATGGGAGAATTTATCGGCCATAATACCGCTGGGGGCGTAAAGAATAATGGCAGTAATACCAAATGTGCTCATAATTAAGCCAATTTCGGTATTGTTAAAACCCATAAATTTTGCCATGGGGATTTGATAAATATAACGCAGGTATGCCAAATCGAAACTAACGCCGCCGCTGATACTAATTATTGCCAGTGTCAGCCAGCGGTGAAAATTGGATTTCTCCATGGTGTATCCCCGATATTGTTAAATGTCTTCAGGCAAAAAAAAAGAGAAAAGCAGACTTCCCAAAAGCTGGGAAGTTACTTTTCTCTTCATCTCTGGTAACTGCCCACAGTAGTAACATGGCGCTTTGATGACATACCGTGAGAATACTCACAGATTGAGTAAAGATTTTTTATGTGAAATAAATCACAGAATGTCGCCAGGGGTTCATGGTACTTCTTTTAGCCAGTTACTAGAGACGATGAGAAAAGTAGCTTCCCTTAAGGGGGAAGTGTGCTTTTCTCTTTTTTTTTGGATTTTTTCAGGCAAGGAATTTCATCATGTCATTAAATGCGCTCAATGAATTCTCTCTGGACTTCTTTTCCCTCAAGGGCAAAACAGCGATTGTCACCGGTGGCAACAGTGGTTTAGGTCAGGCCTTTGCTGTTGCGCTGGCGAAAGCCGGGGCCAATTTGTTTATTCCCAGCTTCATTATGGATAAAGGCGAAACCCGCGACCTGATTGAAAAACAAGGCGTTCGCGTTGAGTTCATGCAAGTGGATATTACTGAGGCAGGGGCGCCAGCCAGGGTGATTTCCCAATGTCTGGAAACCTTCGGCACGGTGGACATTCTGGTGAATAATGCCGGGATTTGTAAGCTGAATAAAGTGCTGGATTTCGGCCGCGCAGATTGGGATCCGATGATCGCAATTAATCTCACGGCGGCCTTTGAATTAAGCCATGAAGCGGCAAAAGTCATGATCCCAAATAAACAGGGGAAAATTATTAATATTTGTTCACTGTTTTCCTATCTGGGAGGGCAATGGTCACCGGCTTATTCTGCGACGAAACATGCGCTGGCGGGATTCACCAAAGCCTATTGTGATGAACTCGGCCAATACAATATTCAGGTTAACGGTATCGCCCCAGGATATTACGCAACAGAAATTACCGTTGAAACACGGAAAAACCCGGTCACTAATCAACGCGTGTTAGACCATATTCCGGCTAACCGTTGGGGGGAGACTCAGGATTTAATGGGTGCAATGGTGTTTTTAGCCAGTCGCGCATCCAACTATGTTAACGGTCATCTTCTGGTGGTCGATGGTGGATATTTAGTCCGCTAATTCTGCTCATTTTTATTTTTCAGACTCAAAGGATTATTTATGTCGTTATCACGCGAAGCTATTGTTGAACATTTAAAAGAGATCGTCGGGCCTGCACAGGTTATTACTGACGAAGCCGTGTTAAAGAAAAACAGTATTGACCGTTTTCGTAAATACGCAGATATCCATAATGTTTACACGTTGCCATTACCGGCTGCGGTAGTAAAACTGCAAAATGTGCAGCAGGTGTCTGCGGTGCTGGCTTTTCTTAATAAGCATCAGATTAACTGTGTGCCCCGTACCGGCGCTTCCGCCACCGAAGGCGGGCTGGAAACCGCAGTAAAAAATTCAGTGGTCCTCGACGGTTCCGGGCTGAACCGCGTTCTGAAGATCGATATTCGCAATATGCAGGCCACCGCCGAGTGCGGCGTTCCGCTGGAAGTGCTGGAAAATCAACTGCGCGCTCAGGGTTACACCACGGGGCACTCGCCGCAGTCGAAGCCGCTGGCGCAGATGGGCGGCCTGGTGGCCACCCGCAGTATCGGGCAATTTTCGACGCTGTACGGCGCTATCGAAGATATGGTGGTGGGGCTGGAAGCGGTGTTCCCGGATGGCACGATAACCCGCATCAAAAATGTCCCGCGCCGCGCCGCCGGGCCGGATATTCGCCATGTGATCATCGGTAACGAAGGGGCGTTGTGCTACATCACCGAAGTGACGGTGAAAATCTTCAAATATATGCCGGAAAACAATCTGTTCTACGGTTACACCCTCGACAACATGCAGACCGGTTTCGATATTCTGCGCGAAGTGATGGTGGACGGTTATCGCCCGTCAATTGCCCGTCTTTATGATGCTGAAGACGGTAGCCAGCACTTTACTCACTTTGCCGACGGAAAATGCGTATTGATCTTCATGGCCGAAGGCACGCCGGGGATTGCCCGCGCGACAGGCGACGGCATTGAAGCCATTGTTGCCCGCCACGCAGAGTGCAAAAAAGTCGACAGCACGCTGATTGAGCGTTGGTTCAATCACCTGAACTGGGGACCGGAGAAAGTGGCTGCCGAACGCGCGCAGATTCTCAAAACCAACAATATGGGTTTCACTACCGAAGTGTCCGGGGACTGGTCGAGCATTAATACCATTTATGAAAATGTTATTCGTCGCATTCGCCATGAATTCCCACACGCAGACGACATCACCATGCTGGGCGGCCATTCATCCCACAGCTACATCAACGGCACCAACATGTATTTCGTGTATGACTACAACGTCGTTGACTGCAAACCTGAGGCGGAGATTGATAAATACCATAATCCGCTGAATAAAATCATCGTGGAGGAAACCATTAAGCAGGGCGGTTCAATGGTGCACCATCACGGTATCGGTAAACACCGCGCGCACTGGACGCAGGATGAGCACGGCAGTGCCTATTACATTCTGAAAGCGCTGAAAGAGGCGTATGACCCGAAAGGGATTATGAATGCGGGGACGATTTATCCGCTGGAAAAATAGTTTGTTAATGAAGGGGCGCGGCTTACGACTGTGCCCCACCGCTGATTGAAAACGGAGTTTATCATGGCCGCTATTCAGCCCGCTCAGATCAGCATGGATGACATCCCTCTCAACGCTTTCCACATCAAAATGGCCGGGCTGACCTTTGGTGCACATCTGACCGATGGTTATGTGCTGGGGATGATCGGTTTTGCGCTGGTCCAGCTAACACCGCAAATGGGCCTGACTCCGTTCTGGCAGGGAATGATCGGGAGTTCTGCGCTGGTCGGTCTGTTTCTTGGCAGTTTGCTGCTGGGATGGTTGTCTGATCATATCGGGCGGCAAAAGATTTTCAGTTGCAGCTTTATCATTATCACGCTGGCCTCGCTCGGTCAGTTTTTTGCCCAGACGCCGGAGCAGTTGTTCTGGCTGCGTGTGCTGGTTGGGGTCGGGTTGGGAGGAGATTACTCGGTAGGCCACACCTTGCTGGCCGAGTTATCCCCGCGCAAACACCGCGGCGTTCTGCTCGGCTCTTTTAGCGTTATCTGGACGCTGGGCTATGTCAGCGCTACTTTCGTCGGCCACATGATGGCAGATTTCGGCCCGGATGCCTGGCGCTGGTTACTGGCATCGGCTGCATTGCCGTCATCGCTGATCATGCTGTTACGTATTGGAACGCCGGAATCACCGCGCTGGCTGATGCAAAAAGGCCATATTTCGGCAGCACATCGCGTGGTTCGCCGCTGTTTTGGCCCACATGTCACCCTCAATGATGAGATCGCAGTCGCCACGTCGCACCATCTTAAAACGCTGTTTTCCGCACGGTACTGGCGGCGGACTGCCTTCAATAGCCTGTTTTTTGTTTGCCTGGTGGTGCCGTACTTTGCCATTTATACCTTTCTGCCGTCGATTATGGCGATCATGGGCCTCAACCCCGGTCTGTCTACCGATCTGCTGCTTAATGCGCTGCTGGTGGTGGGATCGTTGGCCGGAATTTGTATGACGCTTTATTGCTCACGACGGGGATTTTTGATCGGTGCATTTGTCCTGTTGACGCTGTGCCTGCTGGCTATGGGGCTGATGCCTTCCGGCCACGCGACGTGGGTTCTGCTGTTATTCGCCCTGTTTACTCTGACAATTTCGGCGGTGAGTAATCTTGTCGGTGTGTTCCCGGCAGAAAGTTTCCCGACCGATATCCGTTCGCTGGGGGTCGGATTCTCGACCTCGATGAGCCGCCTTGGTTCGGCCATTGGCACCGGCCTGCTGCCGTTGTCGATCCTGTCTCTGGGTATTCATGTCACCACGCTGATACTGGCAGGCGTGCTATTGCTCGGCGCGATCGTGTCGATTCTTTGGGCGCCGGAAACCAAAGGGCTGACGCTGGTGGGGGCGTCGTCGGTGCGGCATGCCCCGTCTCCCGTGACGCTAGGTGAAGGGCAAGGAGCCTGAAGATGAACATTATGCTGTGTATGAAAATCGAACCGGATTTCAGCATGCTGGCTGACAGTGATTGGCAGGCAAACGAGCAAGGGCAGATTGAATGCCGTTATGCCCGCCGTCAGCTCAATGTGTTTGATCAGAGCGCTGCCGAACTGGCGCTGATGCTGGCAGACGACGTTCCGGCGAATCAGCTGACTGCCGTGACCGTGGGGGGAGACGATGTTGAACCGGTGCTGAAAAATCTGCTGGCGCTCAATATCACCAAAACGGTGCGTATTGCGCCGCCGGTTGAGGGCGATTTACGCTTCAATGCGCACGGCGTGGCGCAGTTGCTGGCGGCGTTTCATCAGTCGCAACCGTTGCACGAGGTGGTGATCCTGGGGTCGCAAAGCGGCGAAGGCCAAAACCGCCAAACGGGGCCACTGTTAGCTGAAATGCTCGGCTGGCCCTGTGTCACGCAGGTGACGGATATTCGCGTGACGGGCGAAAACCTGTTGCTGGTGACGCGGCAAACGGCTGACCATCAGCAAAAAATAACGTTGCGCCCGCCGATCGTTCTGGTCAGCGGTCAGGGAGAACAAGCCCGTTTGTTGCGTATTCCTACCCTGAAACAGAAACTGGCGGCGGCGCGTAAATTTTCCGAATTGCTGACGCCGGAGAATCTGGCGCTAACCCCTGCCGGGCTTCAATTCAGCCCGCCGATCCTTCACCTGAAACATACCGCGCCGCGCCGCGCGGGGGTCATGATTGAGGGGCCTGGTCCGGTGGAAAAAGCCCGTATATTGTACGAGAAATTTTTACGTCACAGGTTGCAGCCATGAAAATCGCCCTGATCCTCGATTGTGGCCATTCTGCATTTTTGACGCAGGCGCAGGAAATAAACGCGTTTTTACAGGCCAGCCAACTGGCATATAACGAGGCTGAACTGTGGCTGTTCTACAGTGAAAATAAGCCGCAGTTACTACCTGAAATCGTCTGCCCCTTGAACACACTGCGCTGGATAAAACAGCCGTCATTTGCGCTGGGGGAACAGCAGATTACGGCGCTGATGCTCGTCCAGCAGGGTGCCGCCGCAGACACACTTATTTTCAGCAGCGATGCGAGTGCCGCCGAACTGGCAACGCGACTGGCATACCGTTTACAGGGCGAATCTTTTACGGGGGTGACGCAGATGCATTCTGTCGCCCGTGCCTGGCAGGTGTGCAAAGCGGTGTACGGGCAGCAGATGGTGTTGACGCTGGCCGTGACTGCTACGCCTTGCTGTTTGTCGGTCGCCCCCGGTGGGGGGCCGGCGGCGACCTGTGCCGATTTCGCGGGCAAGCAGATTGATGAAAGCCTGCCGGTGGAACTTCTTCCCTGGCTGGTGGCGTTTGAACAGCAGCCTTTGACCGTGGAAAATCAGCTACAGCGCGCCCGCTGCATACTGGTTCTGGGGCAGGGGGTGGGCAGCGGCGCACAAGTGCAGGCGTTGCAGGCATTGGCCGGGAAACTGGGAGCGGAAATGGGCGTCAGCCGCCCGCTGGCAATGAACGGCTGGTGTGAGATGTCACGAATGGTCGGCATGTCAGGGCAGAATGTGGCACCGCAGGTGTGTATTGCCGCCGGTGTTTCTGGCGCAGCGGCGCTGATGGCCGGTATTCATCACAGCGAATTCATCGTGGCGATTAACACCGATCCGCAGGCGGCGATTTTTGCACAGGCGGATGTCGGTATTGTGGGAGATTTAAAGGAGGTATTAACCGGATTGCACAACTGTTTTCAATCCGGTTAACACCGTTAGAATTTAAGCTGCCAGACGCCGGTATTGGTGGTGGAAACGGCCACTGCTCCGGCATTAAGTGCGCTGGTCGCATCTTCCATATCGCACACCAGGCCGCCTGCAATGATCGGTAAATTGATTTTTTCCGATACCCATCCCAGAACTTTCGGCATACAGCCGGGCAGGATTTCCACGCAGTCCGGATTGGATTGAGCGACCTGCTTATCAATGTTGTGAAATGAAATCGAATCGAGCAGAAACATACGATGAATGCCGAAAAAGCCCTGCGCTTTGGCGGCTTTGATCATTGAGGCTTTGGTACTGATGATGCCATCGGCGGTGGTCACAATTTTAAGAAAATTAATCACGATCTCTTTGTTTGAGGTGCCGTCCAGCAGGTCGACATGGATGAACGCATACTTATCCGCTTTCTTGATGCGTTGAACGATGGCGCCAATGTTGCAGATGTTGCCATACAGCACGGAGATGATTTTACAGTCGGACTGGAGGGCGGCGTTGAGACTTTCAGTATCTTTTACGGCAGCGATCACAGGGTGCTGGTTAAGTAATTGCAAAATGGACACGGTCGTTAGCTCCGTTGCTAGTGTGTTTTACCGTCGTGCGGTATTTTATAGGGCCTTATTTCCAGTCAAAAACATAACAGCTTTAGCCTGTTACAACGCCGCGCCACTTCACACCACGGCTTCAACTTTATCCGAAACGAAAGATGACCCCTGAACCGGCTTGCGGGTAGTGCCAGTGAGCAATCACGTTATTACCGCACAGTATCCGGCAGGTGCCGCACTCCAGACAGCCGTGGGGTTCAAAGCGGACATCGCCCTGTTCATTTATCCGGTATAAACCCGCCGGACAGGCGTAGACCAGTTGTTTAAGCGCCGCGTGCTGCGGTTCACTCACCAGCATAATGGGCGCGGGCAGTGATGGCGGAAGGTAGTGGTTCTTGCTCAGTTTGTCGTTCAGATTGAGGTCACTCACAGGCTTCGCGCTCCTTTCAGGCTATCTTTCAATAATCGCCATATTCCGGCCTTGCGGGCATGCCGCCACAACAGTTTGCGCAGCGGCAGAGAGGGCTTTGCACTGACATCAAACAGGCTGTACAGAAGGTCGGCAGACAGTTGCGGGTAGTCGTTGAACAGATGCGGTGACGCCAGCAGCAGCTCGGGCAGATGCCGGTATTGATGCATCAGTGGCCACAGCGCACTGCGTCGAAGGTGTTGTGAATAGGCGGCCAGTGCGCTGGCGCTGAAGCCATACATCCGGGCGTTAATCAAGGTCGTGGAGGCGGCCTGTGCGGAGGTCACCGCCAAATCCATGCCCCGCACGGTGTGGCCCGTATGCAAACATAATCTCGCCGCATCACCGACGAGCAACCAGCCATCCCCCGACAGCGGAGGCAGATGATTGAAGCCACCCTCGGGGATCATATGCGCGCTGTACTCCATCAGTTCACAACCTTTAAGCAGCGGGCGGAGCAGGGGATGCTTTTTAAACGTTTCCAGCATATTCGGCAGACTTTGCTGCCCGTTACCCAGCGCTGACAGGTTACACACTACGCCCAGAGACAGGCTGTCACGGTTGGTATAAAGGAAACCCCCTCCGACTTTTCCGCCGGTTGGCTGACCGGCAAACAGCCATGCGCAGCCCTGATTATCCTCCAGCCCAAAACGTTCTTCGATTCTCTCCCTGGGCAGAGCAAGAATTTCTTTTACCCCTGTACTCATGGCCTGCGGCGCGGGTTTGGGGATGAGTTGATGCTGTTCGGCCAGCAGCGTATTGGCACCTTCGGCCAAAATAACTATCCCAGCGTACAGTGTGTCGTCACCTATATTTACACCAACAACTTTCCCTTGTTCCATGGCCAGGCTGTCAACGCGCACATCTGTCAGGCATTGTGCGCCAGCTGTTTCTGCCTGCATCATCAACCATGGGTCAAAGCGGGCTCGCAGCACTGACCATGAGCACGCTTGAGCAACTGATTGGCGGTGATCCAGCGAGGTCATGCTGTGGTCCGTCAGCAGGGAGAGCCTTTCTTGCGTGATCACTCTTTCGAGTGGCGCGGTTTTCGCAAAACCGGGATGAATAAGGTCCAGGCTGTGCGTATAAAGCCGACCACCTGAACAGTTTTTACTCCCGGCCTGGGGACCTCTTTCCAGCAGCAGTACGCTGAATCCCGCGCGAGCTAACAGCAGGGCGCAGGTCGACCCGGCGATCCCCCCGCCGACAATAATGATGTTGTTCCTTTCCTCTTCCATGGCAATCATTCCATTGAGATGCGGAGCAATCAGAATAACAATCAACCTGTTCGGGGTATTGATTCTGCACAGGGTTGGGGCATTGTCTTTTGTCGGTTATCATCGGAAGAATCAGCCCAAATGAAGAGATGGTATCGGATGAATAACCTCCAGCTAGAAACCTTGATCAATCAAAAACTCGAGGTGAACACCTTCCAGGATTACGCTCCGAACGGCTTACAGGTGGAAGGCCGCGCAGAGGTCAAACGTATTGTCACCGGCGTGACGGCCTCGCAGGCTTTGCTCGACGCGGCGGTAGAGCATAAGGCTGATGCCATCGTGGTGCATCACGGTTATTTCTGGAAAAACGAACCGGCGGTGGTGCGTGGCATGAAGCGTAACCGTCTGAAAACCTTGCTGCTCAACGATATTAATCTCTACGGCTACCATCTCCCGCTCGATGCCCATCCGCAACTGGGAAACAATGCCCAGCTGGCGAAAATGTTTGGCATTACCGTGCAGGGTGAAGTGATGCCGCTGGTGCCGTACGGTGAGCTGGATACACCGCTGAGCGGTGAAGCACTGCGCCAGCGCATTGAAGTACTGCTCGACAGAAACGTATTGCACAGTGCGCAGGGCGGGCCGGAGGAAATCCGTCGCGTGGCGTGGTGCTCCGGTGGCGGTCAGGGCTTTATTCAGCAGGCGGCAGAATTTGGTGTTGATGCGTTTATCAGCGGGGAAGTGTCAGAGCAAACCATTCATATCGCCCGTGAAATGGGCCTGCATTTTTATGCAGCAGGCCATCACGCCACAGAACGTTATGGCGTGAAAGCGCTGGGTGAATGGCTGGCTGCTGAACATGGGTTTGAAATCAAGTTCATCGACATCGATAACCCGGCTTAAAAGGCTAAACTATTTTACGCGGTTTTCCCCTTCAGGCAGCGCTTCTTCCGGTGCGCTGTCTTCCAGCAGGGTAAAGGCGCGCTGCAGGCCGGTGTCGGCATCCGGGTCCGCACCCTGCGGCGCGAACGGACTCTCCTCTTCAGTTTCCGCGGGTGACGTATTGTCATTGATCACGTCATTGGCGGCAGCATCTTCACTGCTCATTTCCGGCGCAGGCATGGTGTCCTGAATGAGTTGCTCATCAAACGCCGGGTTCAGCGCCGGTGACAGCGGTGAACTGCTCAGGCTGTCCGGCATGGCGATATGCGGCAGTGGGGCATCCACGGCCATAACCGTCTCTTCTTCTTTGGCAGACGTCCGGCTCAGCGCCACAATCCCCGCACCACACAGCGCGAAGAACGCGTAAAGAATATTCCCGCCTAAGGGTTCAATCAGCGCACCGACCGCCAGTGGCCCGATACAGGCCCCGACACCAAATGCCATCAGCAGACAGGCAGAAAGCGACACGCGCCGTTCCGGTTCTATCATATCGTTGGCCAGCGCGACTACCAGCGGATAGAGCGTAAATTGCATCAGACTGACCACAAATCCGATGCCCAGCAGCACCGGGAAGGATATATGTGTCAGGACAGCCAGCGGCAGGGCCGCCACCGCCAGCAATATGGCGTTGATGCGCATCAGCATGTTGCGATTATAGTGATCCGACAGCCAGCTCAGCGGGAACTGAGCCAGCAGCCCGGCGAAAATCGCCAGTGCCATAAACAGGCCGGTTTGCTGAGTGGTGAATTCCTGCTGGCTGGAGTAAATCGGCGCCAGCCCATAGAACGAACCAACCACCATGCCAATCAGCAACGTGATCGCCAGTACTTTGGGAATGGCATTGATAAAGAATTTCAGTTCCATTGGCGCCGGGGACATATGCCCGACATTGGTTCGCGTGGTCAGCGCAATCGGCACCAGACAGAGCGCGAAACAGAGTGCGATGATGATAAGCGTGCTCATCCCCAGGCCGTCGCTGAGCATCAGAACGATCTGACCGAGTGCCATCCCGAGATAGGACGCCACCATATAAAACCCAAACACGACACCGCGCTGGGCCGATTCTGCCTGATCGTTCAGCCAGCTCTCCAGCACCATATATTGCACCATCATGCACAGCCCGATGATCAGACGAAGCACCACCCACACCGGGATGATTTCGGTTAAACCGTGGCCGAGTACGGCGGCGGTGATAATGCCCGAACAGGAGACATAAGCGCGGATATGACCCACGCGGGCAATCAGGATATGGCCGATTTTTCCGCCAATCACCAGCCCTGCGTAGTTGGCAGCAATGATCGCCCCGATCATTGCGCCGCTGACGTGAATGGCCGACAGCCGTAAAGAGATGTAGGTAGTGAGTAAGCCTGAGCCGAGCAGCATCAGCAGCGTAGTGGTATATAGCGGAAAAAACAGGGCCAACGGCTTCTTCACTCTCTTCCCTTCGTACTTGAATTTGCAGCAACGTTCGCTGCACTCAAGAACCCGAATCACTTACTTGAGTAAGCTCATCGGGATTCTTTCCCTTGCTGCCTTGCCGCAACGCCAATGACTTGGGTTGAGAAAACAGCGATATAGGGGAGAGTAGCAGTTGAAACCCGCGGGCGAAACCCGAAGGGGTGTTTTGGCCGCGGCAGATGAGTTGACATTGCGGGTCGCTTTCCAGCATAACTGTTTACAACTTAACTATTTTTAGCATAACGATTTTCTTTCCGTTGATGGTTTATCACGGCAACCTTTTCTTAGGAGTGTTTTGTGCAACGAGCACGATGTTATCTGCTGGGCGAACGCGCAGTCGTACTGGAACTTGAACCGCCGGTTTCGCTGGCAAGCCAGCAGCGGATCTGGGGTCTGGCGCAGCGTTTGCAGGACCACGAGGTTTATCCGGGCGTACGTGAAACCATCCCCGGCATGAATAATCTGACGGTGCTGCTGTCAGATGCGCAGAGTTCCGCGCTGGACGCTATTGAACGTTTGCAGCGCTGGTGGGAAGAGAGCGAGGCGGTCGAGCCAGATTCGCGGCTGATTGAGATCCCGGTGGTGTACGGCGGCAACGGTGGCCCCGATCTGGATTTCGTGGCGCAACATACCGGCATGAGCCCGCGTCAGGTGGTCGAGTTGCACTCCGGTGCTGACTACATCGTCTATTTCCTCGGTTTTCAGCCCGGTTTCCCTTACCTCGGCGGTATGCCAGAAGCCCTGACGACGCCACGTCATGCTGAGCCGCGTCTGGCGGTTCCTGCGGGATCAGTCGGCATTGGCGGCAGTCAGACCGGGATTTACCCGCTGATCACCCCTGGCGGCTGGCAGGTGATTGGTCATACGTCACTGGCTATGTTTGACCCGAAAAAATCGCAGCCAAGTCTGTTATGTCCGGGCGACAAAGTCCGCTTTGTTCCGCTGAAGGAGGGCATATGTTAAACATTCTTCGCGCCGGAATATTTACCACCGTGCAGGATTTAGGCCGCAGCGGCTACCGCCAGCTTGGGGTTAGTCAGACGGGCGCGCTGGACGCTCCTGCACTGCGCATCGGCAATTTGCTGGTGGGTAATGATGAGAACGCAGCGGGACTGGAAATCACTCTCGGGCAGTTCAGCACAGAATTTAACCGTGCGGGCTGGATAGCACTGACTGGCGCCGGCTGCCACGCCGAATTGGACGGTAAACCCTTGTGGACCGGCTGGCGTTACGCCGTGAAGCCCGGCCAGATCCTGACCATGAAAACCCCGACGCGTGGTATGCGCAGCTATCTGACGGTTTCGGGCGGTATTGATGTACCTGAGGTACTGGGTTCACGCAGTACCGATCTCAAAACCGGCTTTGGCGGCCTGTCCGGGCATCCGCTGCGCGACGGCGACCATCTGCCGGTTGGCAAAAAAGGACCGGAGCCGAAGCAGCCTATTGGTATCAAACAGTTGCTGTTCGGCAACCGTATTCGTGCGTTGCCGGGGCCGGAGTATCAAGAATTCAGTGCGGAATCGCGCGATTCGTTCTGGCGTACGTCATGGCAGCTTAGTCCGCAAAGTAACCGTATGGGATACCGCCTGCACGGCCACGCGCTTAAGCGTGACACAGACCGTGAGATGCTCTCGCACGGTCTGTTGCCGGGCGTGGTGCAGGTTCCTCACGGTGGCCAGCCGATTGTGCTGATGGCCGATGCCCAGACAACCGGTGGCTATCCGCGCATCGCCTGTGTTATCGAAGCGGATTTGTACAATCTGGCCCAGATCCGTCTGGGCGAGCCGGTGCATTTTGTGAAGTGTTCACTCGATGAAGCGCAAACAGCGTTACATGAGCAGCAACGCTTTATTGAACAGATAAAGTGGGGTCTGCATGGTCGCTAAAATCACTGTCGATCTGAACGCCGATCTCGGTGAGGGTTGCGCCAACGATGAAGCCTTATTGCAGTTGGTCAGCTCAGCCAATATCGCCTGCGGATTTCACGCCGGTGATGCACAGACCATGCAGCAATCGGTGCGATGGGCGCTGAAATATAGCGTGGCGATTGGCGCACACCCGAGTTTCCCGGACCGTGAAAACTTCGGGCGTACCGCCATGCAGCTGCCGCCGGAAACGGTATTTGCGCAGGTGGTCTATCAGCTCGGCGCGTTGGCAGCACTCTGTCAGGCTGAAGGCGCAAAAATGGTTCACGTCAAACCGCACGGTATGCTTTACAACCAGGCGGCGACTGACTCCGCGCTTGCCGACGCTATCGCCCATGCTGTGCATGCGGTCGATCCGACATTGCGGCTGGTGGGGCTGGCGGGCAGTGAATTAATTCGTGCCGGTGAACGTTTGGGCCTGACAACGCGCCAGGAAGTGTTCGCTGACCGTGGCTATCGAAGCGATGGCACGTTAGTGCCGCGCAGCCAGCCCGGTGCACTTATTGAAAGCGATGAGCTGGCCTTACAGCAAACGCTGATGATGGTGCAGCAGCAGGCGGTAAACAGTCGCGATGCAGTCCGCGTTCAGGTAAAAGCCGATACCGTTTGTCTACATGGTGACGGTGAACACGCTCTCGACTTTGCCCGCCGTCTGCGGGGCGCGTTTCGTGAACAAGATATTTTGGTCAGCGCGGGCTGATTTTCTTAACAATATCAGGAGTAGCTATGCGTAAAGTTCTGGTTACCGGATTCGAACCCTTTGGCGGCGAACGTCTGAATCCGTCATGGGAAGTGGTGAAGCAGCTCGAAGATCTGGAACTCTCGGGGGCCCGCATTGTGATCCGCCAGCTTCCTTGCGTTTTTGGCAAAGCTATCGACGCGCTGAATGCGGCGATTGATGAAGTTGACCCTATGATGGTGATTGCGGTGGGGCAGGCCGGTGGCCGGGCTGATTTCAGTGTTGAACGGGTAGCCATCAACGTTGATGACGCGCGCATTCCTGATAACGACGGTAATCAGCCGGTTGACCGGCCAATTATTAGTGAGGGTCCGGCGGCCTATTTTTCCCTACTGCCCATTAAGGCGATTGTGAACGGGTTACGTGAAGCGGGTATTCCGGCCTCGGTTTCGCAAACGGCGGGAACCTATGTCTGCAATCACATTATGTATGGCCTGTTGCACCGTTTGGCGCAGCCGAGCTGCAAAGTCGTGAAGGGCGGATTTATCCATATTCCGTATCTGCCGGAGCAGGCGGCGGCGCACCCCGGCCAGCCGAGCATGTCGGTAAAAACTGTGCTTGAGGCACTTGAGCTGACCATCGCGATTGCCCTGCATACCGAGCAGGATTTACGGGTGGCGGAAGGCGCAACACACTGATGCCTGAAGGCCCTGAAATTCGCCGCGCGGCCGATTTGCTGGTACGCGCGGTCGTCAATAAACCGCTCACCGATGTCTGGTTTGCGTTTCCCTCGCTAAAACCTTACCAGTCAGCGCTCAGGGGTACCAAAGTCACGGCGATTGAAACCCGTGGCAAAGCGCTGCTGACTCACTTTTCCAACGGTCTGACGCTCTATAGCCACAATCAGCTGTACGGTGTCTGGCGGGTGGTCAACGCCGGCGAAGCACCTAAAGAAACCCAGCGTTCACTGCGGGTGAAACTGGAAACCCCCGATGCGTCTATCCTGTTGTACAGCGCATCGGAGATCGGTATTTACGATACGACGGAGATCGAAAACCATCCGTTTCTGCAACGTATCGGACCGGATGTGCTAGACGGCACCCTGACGATCGCTCAGGTACGTGAGCGGTTACTTTCTCCTAAGTTCTGCAATCGTCAGCTTGGCGGTATGTTGCTGGATCAGGCATTTCTGGCCGGATTGGGCAATTATCTGCGTGCAGAGATCCTGTGGCTGGCAAAGCTGCTGCCGGGGCATAAGCCGAAAGAGCTCAATGATGCCGAACTTGATGCGCTGGCCGATGCCTGTTTGTCCGTCGCCCGTTTGTCGTATGCAACGCGCGGTACGATGGATGAAAATGTGCATCACGGCGCGCTGTTTCGCTTCAATGTGTTTGGCCGCACCGGGAAACCCTGCGCACGCTGCGACGACCCGATAGTGAAAGGCAGCGTGTCATCGCGGCCTTTCTTTTGGTGTCCGGTTTGTCAGGTTTAATAATAGTAAATATGTTGTGCCATTGATGAATAAGCTAATAATAATTTTAGTGTTGTCGCTGAAGAATATACTGAGAAGGAAGCAATGAATTCCCTTTGTTGCTCTTTCTTAATTTAATGATGTGAGGATATTCTATGCGTCAATATACTAAGATCTTATTGATATCAACTTGCAGTCTGAGTCTTATTCCCTTTGCAACTTATGCGGATAACTATCAAACGAGTGTGAAGTGTTCATATAGTCATACTTTGGGTGATGACGCTATTTTAATGTTCGGAATGCCTGGTCGTGCTATGTGGCATGATTTTTTTGGTAATACCAGTACAGATGCATCATCGACTTATAATACTTTACAGCAAAAACCCACTACAACCTGTACCGATCTGGCTGATTCATCGGCTTATTGGGCCCCGTCGCTGAGATTACCCGATGGTATGGAAGTTCGCCCTGCGTACCAAAAGACGTATTATCAGACCGTCAACAGTACTGAATATCCACTGACGTCATTTCCGGATGGTTTACAACTTCTGGCCGGAGATCACAAAGGCACCGGGCCTAATTCTGTTATTAATTTTCTTTGTAATGACGGTAAAGGCTATAGCCATAGCGCGGACCGTACTTGTCTGCCGCCATCCGCCACTCAACCGATCCAGTTAAATATTGCCATTCAGTTCCCCAATTGCTGGGATGGCACGACGATTACCGCCAAACCGTCGGGTTCGACGCATAAACCTAACGCCGTTTATGCCGATTCCAGCGGCGCCTGCCCCGCTGATTACCCAAAGCACATTCCTACGGTTAATATGAATATTGCCTATCTGTTCCCCGGACTGGCTTCGCTGGATTTGAAGAACGTTCAGCTATCACTGGACCCCATTATGAATGGCGATCAGCGTATTGATCAATGGGGCAGTATTTATACAGCGCATGGCGATTTTATCAATGGTTGGACTCCAGATGCTGCTAAATTCATGACTGAGCGCTGCATGAATAATAATTATGATTGCACCAGCTATATGCCTTATCATTATGTCGATCCTATTGCCGATACGTATGTGAGTAATAAAGAAGACAGTGATAAGAATTTTGGCGGCTCTCAGGATTTAATTATTCAGGGCGATACCTCTAACGCCAGTGAAAGTGGCAATCCGGAAAAAATAACATTGCTGAAATATCAGATTCCAGAAATGCCTGAAAATTACTCTGCTGAGCAAGCTGCATTATTTAAATACAGTGTTCATTTGTATGGTGCAAGAACAACGTTAAGTGGTGCTCAAACGATTTATATTTATCCGACAACAACCGATTGGGATGAAAATACGGTCACCTGGAATAATCATCCTGTCTGTAATTATAAAACCTATTCAGGATTGTATCTGGACGAAGAAAAACAATATCGCGATTTTGATGTTACTAGCATGGTGAAACAAGCTCAGCAACAAGGCAAAAAACAAATTGCATTTTGTATTAGTGGGGATACGAAAAAGAATGGGGATACTTATACGTTTGATTCTAAAGAAACCCATTATCCTCCCCAGTTGACACTCGTCGGCGTTCAGAATGAGTAAATACTTACTTTAAGGCAGCCAAAAAAACGCCAACCTAAAAGTTGGCGTTTTTCAGCTATGACAAAAGAGTCATTACTTTTTCAGCTGAGAGTGGAAATCACGTTTGTCGTAGCCGGTATAGAGCTGACGCGGACGGGCGATTTTAATGCCATCCTGGTGCATTTCGTTCCAGTGAGCGATCCAACCTACGGTACGCGCCATCGCGAAAATCACGGTGAACATAGAAGACGGAATACCCATGGCTTTTAGAATAATGCCTGAGTAGAAGTCGACGTTCGGGTACAGTTTCTTCTCGATAAAGTACGGGTCGTTCAGCGCGATGTGTTCCAGCTCCATCGCCACTTCCAGCAGGTTATTGTCTTTCAGGTCGAGTTCTTTCAGCACTTCATGACAGGTATCACGCATCACAGTCGCGCGCGGGTCGTAGTTTTTGTAAACACGGTGACCGAAGCCCATCAGACGGAACGAATCATTTTTATCTTTCGCACGTTTGATGAATTCCGGGATGTGATCAACGCTGCTGATCTCTTCAAGCATTTTCAGTGCGGCTTCGTTGGCACCGCCGTGAGCCGGTCCCCACAGGGAGGCAATCCCGGCAGCGATACAGGCGAACGGGTTAGCGCCAGATGAACCGGCAGTACGCACGGTAGAGGTAGAGGCGTTCTGTTCGTGGTCAGCGTGAAGGATCAAAATACGGTCCATGGCGCGTTCCAGAACCGGGTTTACCACATACTCTTCGCACGGTGTGGCGAACATCATATGCAGGAAGTTACCGGCATAGGAGAGGTCGTTACGTGGGTAAACGAAAGGCTGGCCGATGGAATATTTGTAACACATGGCGGCGACGGTCGGCATTTTGGACAGCAGACGGTACGCGGCGATTTCACGGTGACGTTCGTTTTCAACATCGATGGAGTCGTGATAGAACGCAGCCAGCGCGCCGGTCACACCGCACAGCACAGCCATCGGGTGTGAGTCACGGCGAAAACCGTGGAACAGGCGGGTGATCTGCTCGTGAACCATCGTGTGCCGTTCGACGATTTTTTTGAAATCTTCGTACTGTTTCTGGGTTGGCGCTTCGCCATACAGCAGCAAGTAGCTCACTTCCAGGAAGTTGGACTCTTTGGCCAACTGGTCGATTGGGAACCCACGGTGCAGCAAGATACCTTCGTCACCGTCGATATAGGTAATTTTAGATTCACAGGATGCAGTAGAGGTAAAGCCGGGGTCAAAGGTGAACAAGCCTTTTGAGCCGAGGGTACGAATATCAATTTCGTCCTGGCCCAATGTGCCGGATAGCACGTCGAGTTCAATAGGGTCTTGACCTTGTAGGGTAAGTGTCGCTTTCTTATCAGCCATTTACAGTCTCCTTAGCGCCTTTATTTTAAAAATCCTCAACAACTGAACAGCCTGAAATGCGACCCGAAGCTCCGTCATTATTATTTCGGCGGCTCTGCGATCGATTTGGGAAGGGAGCGTAGAGCGCAGTCGGTTTGTGGCCTTAGACCACTATTTGACGGACAAGCGGCGTTTCATCGTTGTTAAAGATTCGATAGATCATTATTTTCTTGTGCTCAATTTGAAGATAACTCGCGACGACATTGAGGTTTTACACCATCCCCACTTTTGCATAACTTGGCCTAACAGGGAAGCGCGGATGTGTCTGTCGAAGTCATCACGGAAGCGAGCGAATGGGTAATATGTAATGGAAATGTTGATCCAATGTCAAACTACATAATTTATTTTGTATTGATTGTGAAAAATGCGAGTCAAATCACTGTTTCGCAGAAATGTGACCAAAGCGTTTGTAGGGGAATTGTAATAGGAATGTGATCAACCTATACTTTGCCGCAGGTCTCCGGGTTACCCTGAAGTAGGAGCACCCAGCAACATTTTTTATCATTCGAAAATGCACTCTTTGCGCTGCTTATTCACAATGGATGTCGTTGTTTGAGCGCAATAAGGTGAGGGCTTTTGCCCTGATTGCTGTCTGACACCGCCCAGGCCGGGGGAAGGAAAATAATAAGTGCCTTCGTCATCAACGCGCTCGCCGCGATACGAAAAGGCTCTATGAGGTGTGTGGGCATAACCGTGAAAAAACAAAGACCTGTCAATCTGGATCTGCAAACGATCCGGTTTCCTGTTACTGCGATAGCGTCCATCTTACATCGTGTCTCCGGCGTAATTACCTTCGTCGCTGTAGGTATCCTCCTCTGGCTGCTCGGCATGTCGCTCTCTTCTCCCGAAGGGTTTGCACACGCAGCTGAAATCATGAATGGCTTCGTCGTTAAATTCATCTTCTGGGGAATACTCACTGCTCTGGCCTATCACGTCTGCGGTGGCATCCGCCATTTGCTGATGGATTTTGGCTATCTCGAAGAGAATTTGGCTGTCGGTACCCGTTCTGCCCAAGTGGTGATCGGTCTTACCGTCCTGCTGTCAATTCTGGCTGGAGTCTTTGTATGGTAAACAATGTTTCGGCATTAGGACGCAATGGCGTGCACGACTGGCTACTGCTGCGTGCCTCGGCTATCGTCATTACTCTTTATATCCTCTATATCGTAGGCTTTGTTGTCATTGCTCAGGACATTACGTTTGATGTCTGGCAAGGCTTCTTTGCTTCCTCCATTACCAAAGTATTTACCCTGCTGACGCTGTTGTCGATTTTGATCCACGCGTGGATTGGTATGTGGCAGGTGTTAACGGATTACGTCAAGCCGCTGGCTGTACGACTGGTGCTGCAACTGGCCATTATCGTGACGTTAGTCGTTTATCTACTTTATGGAACGATCGTTGTTTGGGGAGCGTAGTCAATGAACCTGCCAGTCAGAGAGTTTGATGCAGTGGTTATCGGTGCGGGTGGCGCCGGTATGCGTGCCGCATTACAGATTTCACAAACGGGCCAGACCTGTGCCCTGATTTCCAAAGTATTCCCGACCCGCTCCCATACGGTGTCAGCGCAGGGCGGTATTACCGTTGCGCTGGGTAACACCCATGAGGATGACTGGGAATGGCATATGTACGATACCGTCAAAGGCTCCGACTACATCGGTGACCAGGACGCGATTGAATATATGTGCAAAACCGGCCCGGAAGCGATTCTTGAGCTGGAACATATGGGCCTGCCATTCTCCCGTCTTGATGACGGCCGAATTTATCAGCGTCCGTTTGGCGGCCAGTCGAAAAACTTCGGCGGCGAACAAGCGGCACGTACTGCGGCAGCGGCCGACCGTACCGGTCACGCGTTGCTGCACACGCTGTATCAGCAAAACCTGAAAAACGGCACCACGATTTTCTCCGAATGGTACTCGCTGGATCTGGTGAAAAACCAGGATGGTGCGATTGTCGGTTGTACAGCAATCTGTATCGAAACCGGTGAAGTGGTCTACTTCAAAGCCAAGGCCACCGTGCTGGCGACTGGCGGTGCAGGCCGTATTTACCAGTCCACCACGAACGCACACATCAACACCGGCGACGGCGTGGGTATGGCGCTGCGCGCAGGCGTGCCGGTGCAGGATATGGAAATGTGGCAGTTTCACCCGACGGGTATCGCGGGTGCCGGTGTTCTGGTGACAGAAGGCTGTCGCGGTGAAGGGGGTTATCTGCTGAACAAAGATGGCGAACGCTTCATGGAGCGTTACGCGCCGAATGCTAAAGACCTGGCGGGTCGTGACGTGGTGGCGCGTTCCATCATGATCGAAATCCGCGAAGGCCGTGGCTGTGAAGGTCCGTGGGGCCCGCACGTGAAGTTGAAACTTGATCATCTGGGACGTGACGTTCTGGAATCCCGCCTGCCGGGTATTCTTGAGCTTTCGCGCACCTTTGCTCACGTTGACCCAATCAAAGAACCTATTCCTGTTCTGCCAACCTGCCACTATATGATGGGCGGAATTCCGACTAAAGTGACCGGTCAGGCGCTGCGCGTGAACGAAAAGGGCGAAGATGTGGTGATCCCTGGCCTGTTCGCCGTCGGCGAAATTGCCTGCGTATCGGTTCACGGTGCCAACCGTCTGGGCGGCAACTCGCTGCTGGATCTGGTGGTGTTTGGCCGTGCGGCAGGTCTGCATTTGCAGGAGTCGATCAACGAGCAGGGCGAAAGCCGTGAAGCGACCCAAGATGACATCGATGTCTCCCTTGAGCGCATGAACCGCTGGAACAATACCCGCTCCGGTGAAGATCCGGTGGCAATCCGCAAAGATCTGCAAACCTGTATGCAACATAACTTCTCGGTCTTCCGCGAAGGTGATGCGATGGCCGAAGGTCTGGAACAGCTGAAAGTGATCCGTGAACGTCTGAAATATGCACGTCTGGATGACACGTCTACGGAGTTTAACACCCAGCGTGTTGAGTGCCTGGAGCTGGATAACCTGATGGAAACAGCTTTCTCTACCGCCGTTTCTGCCAATTACCGCACCGAGAGCCGTGGGGCGCACAGCCGCTTCGACTTCCCTGACCGTGATGACGCCAATTGGCTCTGCCATACGCTTTATCAGCCGGAAACCGAAAGCATGACCCGCCGTGAGGTGAACATGCAGCCTAAGCTTCGTGCGGCTTTCCCGCCGAAAGCGCGTACTTACTAGGGCATGAGCAGGGCAAAATTATGAGACTCGAATTTTCGATTTATCGCTATAACCCGGACATTGACGACGCTCCGCACATGAAAGATTACGTGCTGGAAGCGGAAGAAGGGCGCGACATGATGGTGCTGGACGCGTTAATCCAGCTCAAAGAGCAAGATCCGACGCTCTCTTTCCGTCGCTCCTGCCGTGAGGGCGTTTGTGGTTCTGACGGTGTCAACATGAACGGTAAGAACGGTCTGGCTTGTATCACGCCGGTTTCTGTTTTACAGAAGAATGGCAAAAAGATTGTCATTCGTCCTTTGCCTGGTTTGCCGGTCGTTCGCGACCTGGTAGTGGACATGGGGCAATTCTATAAGCAGTATGAGAAGATTAAGCCTTACTTATTGAATGATGGGAAAAATCCTCCGGCCCGTGAGCATTTACAGATGCCGATCGATCGCGAAAAACTGGACGGATTGTACGAATGTATTCTCTGCGCCTGTTGCTCGACGTCCTGCCCATCCTTCTGGTGGAACCCGGACAAGTTCGTCGGTCCGGCCGGTTTACTGGCGGCCTACCGCTTCCTGATCGACAGCCGCGATACCGAAACTGAATCGCGCCTTGATGATCTGGACGACGCTTTCAGTGTATTCCGGTGCCACAGCATCATGAACTGTGTCAGCGTGTGTCCGAAGGGGTTGAACCCGACGAAAGCCATCGGCCATATCAAATCGATGCTGCTCCAGCGCGGTGCCTGAGTTCGAAAGCAGAGATATTCTAGCGGGAACAGGTGTTCCCGCTAGAATTAAGTGAGCTGTTGGTAACATATTCGCAACAAGGTGCAACAAAGTTGCTCCCAACTAGAGTAGGATAGCGTCAGGGAAGAAATAATAAGGTCAGAACCCGCAGGGTAGCGCCAAAAGCCAACATGTTATGCCATCAGCACGTTGTTTTTTGGAGGTTCCTTGATAGAGCCGCAGGCTCCAGACCAATGAACTGTTTTTGTATGGAAAACCGTCTTACCGCGGTGTATCACGGTCAATATTATTAACCACGGCGAAAACTAAAGCTTCAAAGCTTAAGGGATCACGATGCAGAACGGCGCAATGAAGGCCTGGCTGGATTCCTCCTATCTGGCGGGTGCAAACCAGTCTTACATAGAACAACTCTATGAAGACTACTTAACCGATCCTGGTTCCGTTGACGATAGCTGGCGTTCAATTTTTAAACAGCTTCCGACAGTGGGTGTTAAACCAGAGCAACTCCATTCTCAAACACGCGATTACTTCCGCCGTCTGGCGAAAGACGCATCACGGTATAACTCCGCCATCAGCGATCCGCAAACGGATGCCAAGCAAGTCAAGGTATTGCAGCTTATCAATGCCTTCCGCTTCCGTGGTCACCAGAATGCTAATCTCGATCCGCTCGGCTTGTGGAAACAAGACGACGTGGCGGATTTGGATCCTGCTTTCCACCATCTGACCGAAGCTGATTTCCAGGAAACCTTCAATGTCGGTTCTTTTGCCATAGGCAAAGAGACCATGCAGCTCGGCGAGCTGTATAAAGCACTGAAGCAAACCTATTGCGGTTCAATCGGTGCGGAGTACATGCACATCACCAATACCGATGAAAAACGCTGGATCCAACAGCGAATCGAATCCGTAGCGGGACGTGCCAATTTCACCGATACCGAGAAGAAAACGTTCCTGAAAGAGCTGACCGCAGCAGAAGGTCTGGAACGTTATCTCGGCGCGAAATTCCCGGGCGCCAAACGCTTCTCACTGGAAGGTGGTGATGCCCTGGTTCCGATGCTCAAAGATATGATCCGTCACGCCGGTAAAAACGGGACGCGTGAAGTGGTGCTGGGTATGGCGCACCGCGGGCGTTTAAACGTGCTGATCAACGTATTGGGTAAAAAACCGCAGGACCTGTTCGACGAGTTCTCCGGCAAGCATAAAGAACATCTGGGTACCGGTGATGTGAAATACCACATGGGCTACTCGTCTGATGTGGAAACCGAAGGCGGTATGGTTCACTTGGCGCTGGCGTTTAACCCGTCGCACCTTGAGATTGTAAGCCCGGTTGTTATCGGTTCTGTTCGTGCCCGTCGTGACCGTCTGGACGAAGCGCGCAGCAACATGGTGTTGCCAATCACCATTCATGGTGATGCGGCAATCACCGGGCAGGGCGTGGTTCAGGAAACCCTGAACATGTCGCTGGCACGGGGTTATGAAGTGGGCGGTACCGTGCGTATCGTCATTAATAACCAGGTCGGCTTCACAACCTCTAACCCGAAAGATGCGCGTTCAACCGAGTACTGTACTGACATCGCGAAAATGGTGCAGGCGCCGATTTTCCACGTCAATGCAGATGATCCGGAAGCGGTAGCTTTCGTGACCCGTCTGGCGCTGGATTTCCGCAACACCTTTAAACGTGACGTGATGATCGATCTGGTCTGTTACCGCCGCCACGGCCATAACGAGGCCGATGAGCCAAGTGCAACCCAGCCGCTGATGTACCAGAAAATCAAAAAGCATCCGACTCCGCGTAAACTCTATGCCGATATTCTGGCTGAACAGAATGTGGCGAATGCGGAAGATGCTACTGAGATGGTCAATCTGTACCGTGATGCGCTGGATGCCGGTGATTGCGTTGTTGAAGAATGGCGTGCGAACGACATGCATACCTTCACCTGGTCGCCGTACCTCAATCACGAATGGGATGAAGAGTACCCAAGCAAAGTTGAGCCGAAGCGTTTACAGGAACTGGCACGTCGCGTCAGCCACGTACCGGAAGCCATCGAAATGCAGGCCCGCGTTGCCAAGATTTACGCTGACCGTAATGAAATGGCCGAAGGCAACAAGAAGTTTGACTGGGGCGGCGCTGAAAACCTGGCCTACGCCACGCTGGTAGATGAAGGCATTCCGATTCGTCTGTCCGGTGAGGATATGGGGCGCGGTACTTTCTTCCACCGTCACGCTGTTGTCCACAACCAGAAAAACGGTTCGGTCTATGTGCCATTGTCGAACATTCACAACAGTCAGGGCATGTTTAATGTCTGGGACTCCGTGTTGTCCGAAGAGGCCGTTCTGGCGTTCGAATACGGTTATGCCACCGCAGAACCGCGCACCCTGACTATCTGGGAAGCGCAGTTTGGTGACTTCGCCAACGGCGCTCAGGTGGTTATCGACCAGTTCATCAGTTCCGGCGAGCAAAAATGGGGACGCATGTGTGGTCTGGTTATGCTGCTGCCACACGGTTATGAAGGGCAGGGGCCGGAGCACTCCTCCGCGCGTCTGGAGCGTTATCTGCAACTCTGCGCCGAGCAGAATATGCAGGTGTGCATCCCGTCTACCCCGGCGCAGGTGTACCACATGATTCGTCGTCAGGCACTGCGCGGTATGCGCCGTCCGCTGATTGTCATGTCACCGAAGTCTCTGTTGCGTCACCCTCTGGCGGTTTCTACGCTGGATGAGCTGGCCAACGGCAGCTTCTTGCCAGCGATTGGTGAAGTCGACGAACTGGATCCTAAACAGGTTAAGCGCGTCGTGATGTGTTCAGGCAAAGTCTATTATGACCTGCTGGAGCAACGTCGCAAAAACGAACAGACAGATGTGGCTATTGTTCGTATCGAACAGCTGTATCCGTTCCCGCACAAGGCCATTCAGGAAGTGCTTGAGAAGTTCTCACACGTTCATGATTTCGTCTGGTGTCAGGAAGAGCCGCTGAACCAGGGTGCATGGTACTGCAGCCAACACAATTTCCGTGAAGTGATTCCTTTCGGGGCTTCTTTACGTTACGCAGGACGTCCGGCGTCTGCCTCTCCGGCAGTGGGCTATATGTCTGTTCACCAGAAGCAGCAGCAAGATCTGGTTAATGATGCGTTGAACGTTAATTAACGATTTTAAGAAGGATTGAGAATGAGTAGCGTAGATATTTTGGTCCCTGACCTTCCTGAATCCGTTGCGGATGCGACGGTTGCCACCTGGCACAAAAAGCCTGGCGACAGTGTAGAGCGCGATGAAGTGCTGGTTGAGATCGAAACGGACAAAGTGGTGTTGGAAGTGCCGGCAAGCGAAGCCGGTATTCTGGACAGCATTCTGGAAGATGAAGGCGCGACCGTTATTTCACGCCAAATTTTGGCGCGTCTGCGTCCAGGCAACAGCACCGGCAAGCCAAGCCAGGAAAAGAACTCTGATAAAGAGTCTACCCCTTCTCAGCGCCACACTGCGGCACTGGAAGAAGAGAGCAGTGATGCACTCAGCCCGGCGATTCGCCGTCTGATCGCTGAACATTCTCTCGACGCCAGCGCCATTAAAGGCAGCGGTGTGGGTGGGCGTCTGACCCGCGAAGACATCGAAGCGCATATTGCCAAATCGGGCAAAGATGCCAAACCTGCGGCTGACGCGGCACCGGCTAAAGCGGTTACCGCTGCTGCTAGCCCGGCTATCGGCGCGCGCAGTGAAAAACGCGTTCCGATGACCCGTCTGCGCAAACGCGTGGCCGAGCGTCTGCTGGAAGCGAAAAACAGTACCGCCATGCTGACGACGTTCAACGAAATCAACATGAAGCCCATCATGGACATGCGTAAGCAGTACGGCGATGCGTTCGAAAAACGTCACGGTGTACGTCTGGGCTTTATGTCTTTCTACCTGAAAGCCGTAGTGGAAGCGCTGAAACGTTATCCGGAAGTGAACGCGTCTATTGATGGCGAAGATGTGGTGTATCACAACTACTTCGACGTCAGCATCGCGGTCTCTACTCCACGCGGTCTGGTTACGCCGGTTCTGCGCGATGTAGATACTTTGGGCATGGCCGACATTGAGAAGAACATTAAAGAGCTGGCAGTGAAAGGACGTGACGGCAAGCTGAAAGTTGAAGAGCTGACCGGCGGTAACTTCACCGTGACTAACGGCGGCGTATTTGGCTCGCTGATGTCCACGCCAATCATCAACCCACCACAGAGTGCGATCCTCGGCATGCATGCCATCAAAGATCGTCCGATGGCGGTGAACGGTCAGGTTGTTATCCTGCCGATGATGTATCTGGCACTCTCTTATGACCACCGCCTGGTTGACGGCCGTGAGTCTGTGGGCTTCCTGGTGACCATCAAAGAAATGCTGGAAGATCCGGCTCGTCTGCTGCTGGACGTTTAGTCCCGGCCCCGAGCAAAAGAGATCGTTAAAATCTGAGGCACGGTTCGCCGTGCCCAGATATGCCTTCCTACTAAGAATGGATAGAACATCATGAATTTACACGAGTATCAGGCGAAACAGCTATTCCTGCGCTACGGCCTGCCAGCGCCAACAGGTTTTGCCTGTTCCACTCCGCGTGAAGCGGAAGAAGCCGCATCGAAAATCGGTGCAGGTCCGTGGGTAGTAAAATGTCAGGTTCATGCCGGTGGCCGCGGTAAAGCGGGCGGCGTGAAAGTGGTTAAAAGCAAAGAAGAGATCCGTGCTTTTGCTGAAAACTGGTTGGGCAAGCGTCTGGTAACTTACCAGACAGATGCGCACGGCCAGCCGGTAAACCAGATCCTGGTTGAAGCAGCGACTGACATTGACAAAGAACTGTATCTCGGCGCTGTGGTTGACCGTAGCTCGCGTCGCGTCGTGTTTATGGCGTCTACTGAAGGCGGCGTGGAAATTGAAACAGTGGCGGAAGAAACCCCGCACCTGATCCACAAAGTGGCACTGGATCCCCTGACGGGGCCTCAGCCTTATCAGGGCCGTGAACTGGCTTTCAAACTAGGTCTGACCGGTAAGCAGGTTCAGCAGTTCACCAAAATCTTCATGGGTCTGGCCGCTATTTTCCTTGAGCGCGACCTGGCGATGATCGAAATTAACCCGTTGGTAGTGACGACAGCCGGTGACCTGATTTGCCTCGATGGCAAACTGGGTGCCGACGGCAACGCCCTGTTCCGTCAGCCAGAACTGCGCGAAATGCGCGACCACAGCCAGGAAGATGCCCGTGAATCTCAGGCGGCACAGTGGGAACTGAACTACGTTGCACTCGATGGCAACATTGGTTGCATGGTGAACGGTGCGGGTCTGGCGATGGGTACCATGGACATCGTTAAACTGCACGGCGGTGAACCGGCTAACTTCCTCGACGTTGGCGGCGGCGCAACCAAAGAACGCGTTACAGAAGCGTTCAAAATCATTCTGTCTGACGAAAAAGTGAAAGCGGTTTTCGTTAACATCTTTGGCGGCATCGTACGCTGCGACCTGATTGCCGACGGTATTATCGGCGCGGTAGCGGAAGTGGGCGTCAACGTACCAGTAGTGGTGCGTCTTGAAGGTAACAATGCCGAGCTGGGTGCCAAAAAACTGGCAGACAGTGGTTTGAATATCATTGCAGCGACCAGCCTGACCAATGCGGCTCAACAAGTCGTCGCGGCAGTGGAGGGGAAATAATGTCGATTTTAATCAACAAAAACACCAAAGTGATTTGCCAGGGTTTTACCGGCAGCCAGGGTACTTTCCACTCTGAACAAGCGATCGCCTACGGCACGCAAATGGTTGGCGGCGTTACGCCGGGCAAAGGCGGCACTCAGCATCTCGGCCTGCCTGTGTTCAACACCGTGCGTGAAGCGGTTGAAACCACCGGCGCAACGGCATCCGTGATTTATGTTCCAGCTCCTTTCTGTAAAGATTCGATCCTGGAAGCTATTGATGCTGGCATTAAGCTGATTATTTGCATCACAGAAGGTATCCCAACGCTGGATATGCTGATCGTGAAAGCCAAGCTTGAGCAAACTGACGTGGTGATGATCGGGCCAAACTGCCCGGGCGTTATCACCCCAGGCGAATGCAAAATCGGCATTATGCCAGGCCACATTCACAAGCCGGGCAAAGTGGGCATCGTTTCCCGCTCTGGTACCCTGACGTATGAAGCCGTTAAGCAGACGACAGACAACGGTTTCGGTCAGTCAAGCTGCGTCGGTATCGGCGGTGACCCAATCCCAGGCTCTAACTTCATCGATATCCTAAAGCTGTTCCAGGAAGACCCACAGACTGAAGTTATCGTGATGATTGGTGAGATCGGCGGTAATGCGGAAGAAGAAGCGGCGGCCTACATTAAAGCCCACGTGACGAAGCCGGTTGTCGGTTACATCGCGGGCGTTACGGCGCCAAAAGGCAAACGTATGGGCCATGCTGGCGCCATCATTGCCGGTGGCAAAGGCACGGCGGATGACAAGTTTGCTGCGCTTGAAGCGGCAGGCGTGAAAACCGTACGCAGCCTGGCTGATATCGGTGATGCTGTAAAAGCCGTTCTGCCACAATAAAATAACAGATCGTTATTTTTGCTTTTAAAGGTCACCTTCGGGTGGCCTTTTTTATTGCTGCTATAATATTTAACATTGCCACCTTTTAATCAAAATTTTTAACAGGCCATAAAGGTCACAAAGGAAATGGAAAGTTAATAATTAGATTTGCCACGTATCGATGGTGATATTAAATTCACTTTAAAGTCACAATAAATTAACATCGAGCACTTCAATAAAACCGTTTTAAACCAATAATTAACATTGTTTCGGATTTTTTTTAGAAAGCGTAAGAACAAGATAGAAATAAAGAGTGATATAGGCTTAAATTGCGGCAGATCAATTTCAGGGCATGATCATGATCTGGCTGCTAATTGACCTGTAGGTGGAAATCGGATTTCGGTCACGTAAAAACCTATTTATTGTGTGGGATTAGTGGCGTAACATTATGAACCTGTAACATGAGTATCCAAGAACAGGTCTAAGATTGTTAACTTTTCCCGGTCCTCACTACCGTTCGCTGCGGGTTGTCTTGCCGTTTTTCTGCGTCCGCGCGAAGTGAGGTTGGGTGTCAGGCGCATCATCTATTATTCATTGATAGAGGAATGCGTTTTAAGACAGGTTTTATTTGTTTAGCAGGTTTTTGAAAGTGGAAGTCATGAGGCGTTCCGGCAACCGGTTCGTCAGAGAGTCGCAAGTTGGAGTCTTCCTCCGAGGAGCAAGGGGTCAAGATGTTTGATATCGTTGAACTGTCGCGTTTACAGTTTGCTTTAACGGCCATGTACCATTTCCTGTTTGTCCCATTAACGCTTGGTATGGCGTTTCTGTTGGCAATTATGGAAACCGTTTATGTGCTTACCGGCAAACAAATCTATAAAGATATGACCAAATTCTGGGGCAAGTTATTTGCAGTTAACTTTGCTCTGGGTGTGGCCACAGGTTTGACCATGGAATTCCAATTCGGGACTAACTGGTCATATTTCTCACATTACGTCGGTGATATCTTTGGGGCCCCTCTGGCCATCGAAGGTTTGATGGCGTTCTTCCTGGAATCCACCTTAGTCGGCTTATTCTTCTTTGGTTGGGATCGTTTAACGAAAGTTCAGCACATGACGGTGACCTGGTTTGTTGCCCTGGGTTCTAATTTATCTGCACTTTGGATCCTGGTCGCCAACGGCTGGATGCAAAACCCGATTGCCTCGGACTTCAACTATGAAACCATGCGTATGGAAATGGTCAGCTTCTCCGAGCTGGTCCTTAACCCGGTTGCGCAGGTTAAATTCGTTCACACTGTGGCGGCAGGTTATGTCACTGGCGCGATGTTTATTCTGGCGATCAGCTCTTACTACCTACTGAAAGGGCGCGATGTTGGCTTTGCCAAACGTTCATTCGCCATTGCTGCAAGTTTCGGTCTGGCCGCTGTGTTGTCCGTTATCGTGCTGGGTGATGAATCCGGTTATGAAATGGGTGACGTACAGAAAACCAAACTGGCTGCTATTGAAGCTGAGTGGGATACCCAACCTGCACCGGCTAACTTCACGCTGATCGGCCTGCCAAATCAGGACAAAATGGAAAATGAATATTCCATTCAAATCCCATACCTGCTTGGTCTGATTGCTACCCGTTCGGTGGATACGCCAGTTACAGGTCTGAAAGATCTGATGGCGCAGCATGAAGTCCGTATCCGTAACGGTATGAAAGCTTACAACCTGCTGGAAGAGTTACGTTCAGGGAATACTGACCCTGTGGTTCGCAGTGACTTCGAAAAGGCTAAGCAAGATCTCGGCTACGGCATGTTGCTCAAACGCTATACGTCTAACGTCACCGACGCGACCGAAGCGCAAATCCAGCAGGCAACGAAAGATTCTATTCCTCGCGTTCTGCCACTGTACTTCGCCTTCCGTATCATGGTGGCCGCAGGCTTCCTGATGCTGGCGATCATTGGACTGTCATTCTTTGCGGTTCTTCGTGGCAAGATTGGTCAGAAACGCTGGTTACATCGTGCCGCACTCTGGGGACTACCATTGCCGTGGATTGCCATAGAAGCGGGCTGGTTTGTGGCGGAATACGGGCGTCAGCCTTGGGCGATTGGTGAAGTGTTACCGACTGCGGTGGCTAACTCATCACTGACGGCCGCTGACGTTCTGATGTCGATGGGGTTGATTTGCGGTCTGTACACCCTGTTCCTGGTCGCTGAAATGTTCCTGATGTTCAAGTTTGCCCGTCTGGGGCCAAGCAGCCTGAAAACTGGCCGCTATCACTTTGAACAACCTTCAGCGCCGCTTGAGCAAGCTCGGTAATAGGGAGTCCACATATGTTTGATTATGAAGTTTTACGGTTCATCTGGTGGGTATTGATCGGCGTCCTGTTTATCGGGTTCGCCGTCACCGATGGATTTGATATGGGCGTGGGTATCTTGCTGCGGATCATCGGTAAATCCGATACTGACCGCCGCGTGATGATCAACTCCATCGCCCCGCACTGGGACGGTAATCAGGTTTGGCTTATCACCGCAGGTGGCGCGCTGTTTGCCGCCTGGCCGATGGTCTATGCCGCTGCCTTCTCAGGCTTCTACGGCGCGATGATCCTGGTGCTGTGCGCCTTGTTCTTCCGTCCGTTAGGCTTTGACTACCGCTCAAAATTGGAAAGTCCACGCTGGCGTGGCATGTGGGACTGGGGCATCTTCATCGGTAGCTTCGTGCCTGCACTGGTGTTCGGTGTGGCGTTCGGTAACCTGCTGTTAGGCGTACCTTTCCACATCGATGAATACCTGCGCTTGTACTACACCGGCAGCCTGTTCCAGTTGCTCAATCCGTTTGGCCTGTTGGCCGGGATTGTCAGCCTGACCATGCTCATTACGCAGGGTGCAACTTACCTGCAAATGCGTACTACCGGTGAACTGCACCTGCGCAGCCGCGCTGCCTCGCAGATTTCTGCACTGGTGATGATGGTCTGCTTCCTGATTGCCGGCGTCTGGCTGGTCAAAGGGATCGATGGCTTCGTGGTGACCTCTGCTCTGGATACTGCAGGACAGTCTAACCCGCTGCGCAAAACGGTAGCGCATCAGGCTGGCGCGTGGTTGCTGAACTACAACAAAATGCCAGGCCTTTGGGCTGTTCCGGCATTGGGTGTGATTCTGCCGCTGCTGACTATCCTGTTCTCACGCATCAATAAAGGTGCACTGGCGTTTGTGTCATCTTCACTGACTATCGCCTGTGTGATCCTCACGGCCGGTATCACAATGTTCCCGTTCGTCATGCCATCAAGCACTACGCCTGATGTCAGCCTGACGATGTGGGACGCCACCTCCAGCCTGCTGACGTTGAAAGTGATGACCGTCGTGGCCTGTATCTTCGTGCCGATTATCCTGATCTACACCAGTTGGGCGTATTACAAGATGTTTGGTCGTCTCGACAAAACTTACATCGAAAACAACAAACACTCTTTGTACTAATCGTTCATCTGAACGGGAGATAACACTATGTGGTATTTTGCCTGGATACTTGGAACGTTGCTGGCTTGCTCGTTCGGCATCATCACGGCGCTGGCGTTCGAGAACGTTGAAGCGAACAAAGCTGCCGCAGAGAAAGATGGGCAATAATGAGTCTGCTTGCGGATAAATTATATGCCGTCACTGACAAGGGTCCCTTGCGGGCCCTTTCACTGGCAATGGCACTGGTACTGGCAGGTTGTGTATTCTGGCAACCTGCTCAGTTTGCGTCGTCAACCAGCAAGCTGGAAGTCTGGCATGGGATTATTCTGATTTGGGCCGTGTGCACCGGACTGATCCATGGTTTTGGATTTCGTCCTCACCGGTCTGTATGGAAAGCGTTATTTTCTCCCTTACCGGCGATGATTATCCTGCTCGCAGGCCTTCTTTACTTTTTTAGCTAGTTTGTTTATCTAATATTGATAGATATTTACACGACTTTTCCTATGGGCCATTCAGGCCCATAATTATTTGCATTCTCGTCTTGCAACCCATTCCCAACCAGAAAGCTCTTGCGTATAGTAGGCCCGTCAAATTGCATTACGGGATGTAGAGTGAGTAATTCGTTGTTCCGATGGCCGGTTCGTGTCTACTACGAGGACACAGACGCGGGAGGGGTGGTCTACCACGCCCGATACGTCGCCTTTTTTGAAAGGGCTCGCACAGAGATGTTGCGCCAACGCAATTTTCACCAGCAGCAGTTGCTGGCTGAACACGTCGCTTTTGCTGTCCGCCGCATGACGGTCGAATATTTGGCTCCGGCTCGTCTTGATGACCTGCTTGATGTCCAAAGTGAGATAACGTCTATCCGGGGGGCTTCTCTTACCTTTGCACAACGAATTCTTGATGCGAGTGGCAACGTTCTCTGTACTGCAGAGGTGTTAATTGCTTGTATCGATCCAAACCAAATGAAGCCTAAAGCGCTTCCTAAGTCTATTGTCGCGGAGTTTAAGCAGTGACTGACATGAACATGCTTGATTTGTTTTTAAAGGCCAGCATTCTGGTTAAGCTGATTATGCTTATTCTGGTGTGCTTCTCTGTCGCGTCTTGGGCGATCATCATTCAACGTACAAAAGTACTGAATGCCGCCACCCGTGAGGCAGAAGCCTTTGAAGATAAATTCTGGTCAGGTATTGAGCTTTCACGCCTCTACCAGGAAAGCCAGGGCCGCCGTGAAAACCTCACTGGCGCCGAACAGATCTTCCATTCAGGTTTCAAAGAGTTCGCTCGTTTGCACCGTGCAAACAGCCACGCGCCAGAGTCGGTTATTGAAGGCTCTTCCCGTGCAATGCGTATCTCTTTCAACCGTGAAATGGAATCTCTTGAAATGCACATTCCCTTCCTTGGTACCGTCGGTTCCATCAGCCCGTACATCGGTCTGTTTGGTACGGTCTGGGGGATCATGCACGCCTTCATCGGTTTGGGTTCTGTGAAACAGGCCACCTTACAGATGGTTGCACCCGGTATTGCCGAGGCATTGATTGCCACAGCAATCGGCCTTTTCGCCGCGATCCCTGCGGTTATGGCCTACAACCGTCTGAACCAGCGTGTGAACAAACTCGAACAAAATTACGATAACTTCATGGAAGAATTCACGGCTATCCTACACCGTCAGGCTTTCTCTCGCGAAAGCAGCAGTAACTAAAGGGGGATAGCATGGCTCGAGTTCGAGGTCGTCGTAACCGTCGCGAAGGTAAGTCGGAGATCAACATCGTTCCGTTGCTTGACGTGCTGTTGGTTCTGCTGCTGATTTTTATGGCGACAGCGCCGATCATTACGCAAAGCGTGGAAGTTGATCTTCCGGATGCGACAGACTCAAAAACAGTGTCCAGCGATGATAATCCGCCAGTCATTGTGGAAGTTTCCGGCGTAGGTCAATACACCATCGTGGTGGATCATCAGCGTATGGAACAGTTACCGGAACAGCAGGTTGTGGCGGAAGCCGCTAACCGTATCAAAGCGAATCCGAAGACAGTGTTCCTGATCGGCGGCGCAAAAGATGTGCCTTATGATGAAATCATCAAAGCACTGAATATGCTGCATCAGGCAGGTGTGAAATCTGTCGGCCTGATGACACAACCTATCTGACGATAGGCATTTGTAACACTTATTGGAAACCCGGCTTCTTCCTGGCCTGATAAAACGGTTATCTGCGTAGCGATAACCGGCTCTGAAGAAACTCGGGTTTTTGGCAATCCTGTGTTGGGAAATCTATTTTGGTAAAGGCAACTGCAACTGAACAAAACGCTAAGCTCAAACGCGCCGTTATTGTTTCGGTCGTTCTGCACGTCATCATTATAGCCCTGTTGATCTGGGGATCGCTGTCCGAAGACACCAGCATGAGTGGCGGTGGCGGCGGAAGTGATATCTCTGCTGTGATGGTAGATCCGAGTGCGGTGGTCGATCAGTACAACCGGCAACAGCAGCAATCGGCTGATGCTCAACGTGCCGCCCAATCGCGCCAGAAAAAGTCGGAACAGCAGGCTGAAGAACTTCAGCAGAAGCAGGCAGCAGAGCAGCAACGACTGAAAGAATTAGAGAAAGAGCGTTTGCAGGCGCAGGATGACGCCAAGCAGGCTCAGGAAGAAGCCAAGCAACAAAAACAAGTCGCCGATCAGCAAAAACAGGCGCAGGAACAACAGAAGCAAGCAGAAGACGCGGCAGCGAAAGCTAAAGCAGAGGCTGCGAAAGCTCAAGCTGATGCTGCTGCCAAGGCGAAAGCCGAAGCAGATAAAGCGGCGAAAACCGCCGCGGATGCTCAGAAAAAGGCTGCGACCGAAGCTAAGAAACAGGCTGAGGCCGAAGCTGCGGCTGCAGCCACGGCAGCTAAAAAACAAGCCGAAGCAGACGCGAAGAAAGAAGCGGCTGCTGAAGCGAAGAAACAAGCCGCCGCTGATGCCAAAGAAGCCGCCGCTGCGGCGGCTGCACAGGCTAAGGCTGATGCTGCCGCTGCGGCGGCTGCACAGGCTAAGGCTGATGCTGCCGCTGAGAAGAAAGCTGAAGCTGCCGCCGCTGCCAAAAAAGCTGCTGCGGATAAGAAAGCTGCAGCAGCCGCTGCGGCCAAGCAATCTGAATCGGTCGACGATCTCTTTGGGGGGCTTGCAGATTCTAAAAATGCTCCGAAAGGGGGCTCTGCGGGTGGTGCATCTGCTCCGGCAGGGAAAGGCACTCAGAAGAAAGCGGGCGCATCCGGTGCGGATATTGCTAACTACGGTAGCCAGATTAAGGCAGCCATTGAGAGTAAATTCTATGACGCGTCATCTTATGCAGGCAAAACCTGTACGTTACGCGTTAAAATGGCACCTGATGGTTTACTGATTGATGTGAAGGCGGAAGGCGGTGACCCTGCACTTTGCCAGGCAGCACTGGCTGCGGCAAGACAGGCGAAGTTCCCTAAACCTCCTTCAGAAGCGGTTTACGACGTGTTTAAGAATGCGCCATTAGACTTCAAGCCATAGTTATTGCTGAAAATAGTGAATTTTCAGACTTTTACTATGGTATGTAGGTTGAAATTCTAGTTTTGTGTGCGTTGGTTTGTTAAAATTCTGCTAAATTATCGCGGGCAGATTGGTCCAGATAAGGGAGATACAATGAAGCAGGCATTTCGAGTAGCGTTCGGCCTTTTGATACTGTGGGCATCTGTGTTACACGCAGAAGTTCGCATTGAAATTACCCAAGGGGTGGATTCCGCTCGCCCAATCGCAGTCGTCCCTTTTAAATGGGCTGGCCCAGGTGCTCCACCTGAAGATATTGGCGCCATTGTGGCAGCCGATTTACGTAACAGCGGTAAATTCAATCCGATTGATGCATCCCGTATGCCTCAGCAGCCGTCAAGTGCATCAGAAGTGACGCCTGCGGCCTGGACTGCACTGGGTATTGACGCGGTTGTCGTCGGTCAGGTTCAGCCAAGCGCGGATGGCAAATATTTGGTTTCTTACCAGTTAGTGGATACCGCCGGTTCTCCGGGTACCGTGCTGGCGCAAAACCAATACCAAATTACTAAGCAGTGGTTACGTTACTCCGCCCATACAGCCAGCGATGAAGTATTTGAAAAGCTGACCAGTATTAAAGGCGCGTTCCGTACCCGTATTGCTTATATCGTGCAGACTAACGGCGGCAAATTCCCGTATGAGCTGCGCGTTGCTGACTACGACGGCTACAACCAGTTTGTTGTACACCGTTCGCCTGAACCACTCATGTCTCCGGCATGGTCGCCAGACGGCAGCAAACTGGCTTACGTCACCTTTGAAAGCGGTCGTTCTGCACTGGTCGTTCAAACACTGGCTAATGGCGCGATCAAGCAAATTGCTTCGTTCCCACGTCATAACGGTGCGCCAGCCTTCTCACCAGACGGTAGCAAACTGGCCTTCGCGTTATCTAAAGGCGGCAGTCTGAACGTATATGTAATGAATCTGGGCTCTGGTCAAATCAGCCAGGTTACTGATGGACGTAGCAACAATACCGAACCAACCTGGTTCCCGGACAGCCAGAATCTGGCTTTCACCTCGGATCAGGGCGGTCGTCCTCAGTTGTATAAAGTGAATATTAATGGCGGTGCGCCTCAGCGTCTGACTTGGGAAGGTTCTCAGAATCAGGACTCTGATATAAGCACGGATGGTAAATTCTTGGTTATGGTAAGCACCAATGGTGGTTCCCAGCACATCGCCAAACAAGATCTGGAAACGGGAGCCGTTCAAGTTTTAACGGACACGTTCCTGGATGAGACGCCTAGTATCGCACCGAATGGCACCATGGTAATTTACAGCTCCTCTCAAGGACTGGGATCCGTGTTGCAGTTGGTCTCGACTGATGGGCGTTTCAAAGCGCGTCTTCCGGCAACTGATGGACAGGTAAAATTCCCTGCCTGGTCGCCGTACCTGTGATGCATATGTAACTATGTATGGCAAATTATAAAAGGATCAACGAGATGCAACTGAACAAAGTGCTTAAAGGGCTGCTGCTGGCTGTGCCTGTACTGGCTATCGCCGCGTGTAGTTCTCACAAAAGCGCAGACAATGGCCAATCTGGTATGGGCGCTGGCGCTAGCACTGGTGCAGAAAGCGGCAACATGTCTTCTGAAGAGCAAGCACGTCTGCAGATGCAAGAACTGCAAAAGAACAATATCGTTTACTTTGGCTTAGACAAGTACGATATCGCTTCTGACTTCGCTCAAATGCTGGACGCGCATGCAGCATTCCTGCGCAGTAACCCTTCATACAAAGTGACTGTTGAAGGTCATGCGGATGAACGTGGTACTCCGGAATACAACATCGCTCTGGGTGAGCGTCGTGCTACTGCAGTTAAAATGTACCTGCAAGGCAAAGGCGTTTCTGCTGACCAAATCTCTATCGTTTCTTACGGTAAAGAAAAACCAGCTGTACTGGGCCATGACGAAGCGGCTTACGCTAAAAACCGTCGTGCCGTACTGGTATACTAAGAGAGTCGCATGAGCAGTAACTTCAGAACTCACTTGTTGAGTCTGTCGTTACTGGTTGGCGTAGCGGTCCCATGGGCCGCTACTGCCCAAGCGCCAATCAGTGATGTCGGCTCAGGCTCGATTGAAGATCGAGTCACCTCTCTGGAGCGTATTTCTAACGCTCACAGCCAGTTATTAACTCAACTTCAGCAACAGCTCTCTGACTCCCAACGCGATATTGACTCTCTTCGAGGTCAAATTCAGGAAAACCAATATCAGTTAAGTCAGGTCGTTGATCGTCAAAAGCAAATCTATCAGCAGATGGACAGCCTTAGCAGCCAGGGTTCCGCGGGCAATGCGAATGCTGCCGCCTCAGGTGCTGCTGCCGGAGCTGCCGCTGGCGCGGCTACTGATTCATCCACCACAGCGCCTGCGCAGGCTCCTGCCAGCACGGGTGATGAAAACAGTGACTACAATGCTGCAGTTTCACTCGCTCTGGAAAAGAAACAGTATGATCAGGCTATTTCTGCCTTCCAGGCATTTATCAAGCAGTACCCAAAATCCACTTACTTGCCTAATGCCAACTACTGGTTAGGGCAGTTGTATTACAACAAAGGTAAGAAGGATGACGCTGCGTATTTTTATGCGGTTGTCGTGAAAAATTTTCCCAAATCTCCAAAAAGTTCGGACGCGATGTACAAGGTTGGGGTGATCATGCAAGAGAAAGGGCAGGTGGACAAAGCCAAAGCCGTCTATTCGCAGGTCGTAAAACAGTACCCCAATACCGATGCGGCCAAACAAGCTCAAAAACGTTTGTCTTCACAGTAATTCCTGTTCAGGCCCGGAAAACACCGATTTCGTCTGTTTTCTGGGCTTGAATGCGTGAAGAACAAGCAGTCGGATCGTTTTATTCAATTAAACGTTGCACTGAAAAGTTATATAAGTAATATATGCCGCCGTTGCCCAGGCAACTGTAAGACGTTAAAGCAGTGAGAGATTTAGCTTTTGCGGGCCGTTAGCTCAGTTGGTAGAGCAGTTGACTTTTAATCAATTGGTCGCTGGTTCGAATCCAGCACGGCCCACCACTCTTAGGTGGCACGCAAGCAAAGTAGAAAACATTGAGAAGTAGACCGTGGGCCGTTAGCTCAGTTGGTAGAGCAGTTGACTTTTAATCAATTGGTCGCTGGTTCGAATCCAGCACGGCCCACCACTTCTTAAGACTCATTGTTCGTCTGTAGTACCGCACCGTATTGCGGGCCGTTAGCTCAGTTGGTAGAGCAGTTGACTTTTAATCAATTGGTCGCTGGTTCGAATCCAGCACGGCCCACCACTCTTTGAATGGGATTACGGTAAAGCAGTGCAGGGTGAGAATCACGGGTTCGAGCCGAGCGAAGCGAGACGACAACGCGAATGCGTTGCCCGCAGGGTGAGGTCGAAGACCGAATCAATCCAGCACGGCCCACCACTTTTTGAGTGGTTTGTGGACTAAATCAGTCACAGTAGAAATATCGCGACATACCGCGGGCCGTTAGCTCAGTTGGTAGAGCAGTTGACTTTTAATCAATTGGTCGCTGGTTCGAATCCAGCACGGCCCACCACTTTTGAGCGGGACTCGCGGTAAAGCAGTGCAGGATGAGAACCACGGGTTCGAGCGAAGCGAGACGACAACGCAAACGCGTTGCCCGCAGGGTGAGGTCGAAGACCGAATCAATCCAGCACGGCCCACCACTTCTCTATATTGAGAAGCAGACTAAACGCCTCATGGCGTTTTTTTCGTTTATATCTCCTGAAAATCCATTCTACGGCCCTATCTTTTAAGTCCCTTAAACACTTTTCGTCTAAAGACTAAAATTTCAGCGACTTTTTCGTTCATCTGCGCTATTTTGTTTAGCATACAAAACAAACGGACGAATTTTCTCCGTTATGCTTCCTGAGTCCGGGCTGAGCCTCCGGCCACAAGAGATGATGAGCGATGAGCGAGACTTTAGATCTGAATGCAGCCGTGTATCCCTTTCCTCCTAAGCCGATCCCATTGAGCCAGGATGAAAAAGCGTTCTACAAAGCCAAAATCAAAACCCTGCTAAAGCAGCGCAATGCCGTGATGGTGGCGCACTATTACACCGACCCGGAAATTCAGGCGCTGACGGAAGAGACCGGCGGCTGCGTGGCGGACTCTCTGGAGATGGCGCGTTTCGGCAGTCAGCATCCGGCTTCAACACTGCTGGTCGCCGGCGTGCGCTTTATGGGGGAGACGGCCAAAATCCTCAGTCCTGAAAAAACCGTGCTCATGCCTACGCTCAATGCAGAATGCTCATTAGATCTGGGGTGCCCGGAGCAGGCATTCTCTGATTTTTGCGACAGCCATCCGGACCGCACCGTTGTGGTCTACGCTAATACTTCCGCTGCGGTGAAAGCACGCGCAGACTGGGTAGTCACGTCGAGTATTGCCGTCGAACTCATCGAACATCTCGATAGCCTGGGGCAGAAAATTCTCTGGGCACCGGACCGCCATTTAGGGAATTACGTCCGTAAGCAGACCGGCGCGGATATTCTCTGCTGGCAGGGCGCCTGTATCGTGCATGACGAATTTAAAACTCAGGCGCTGGAACGCATGAAAGCATTGTATCCGGATGCCGCCGTGCTGGTGCATCCGGAATCACCGCAGGCCATTGTCGATATGGCCGATGCCGTCGGTTCGACCAGCCAGCTGATTCAGGCGGCGAAAACCCTGCCAAACAGCAAACTGATTGTCGCCACCGATCGCGGTATCTTTTACAAAATGCAGCAGGCTGTACCGGACAAAGAGCTGTTCGAAGCGCCGACCGCGGGCGAGGGTGCCAGCTGCCGTACCTGCGCGCATTGCCCGTGGATGGCAATGAATGGTCTGAAGGCTATCGCTGAAGGCCTGGAGCTGGGTGGCGTTCAGCACGCAATAGAAGTGGATGAAGCGCTGCGAGTCAAATCGCTGATCCCATTGAACCGGATGCTGGAATTTGCCGCACAACTTAAATTGCGCGCGCAGGGTAAGGCGTAAACCGAGGGAGCACTGCTCCTGCCTGAATGATGCAACAGAAGGGAATCGTCATGGATTTTTTCAGTACCAGTAATATCTTGGTCCATATTCCGTTGGGTAAGGGCGGGTATGATCTCTCGTGGATTGAGGCGATTGGCACTCTGTTTGGCCTGTTGTGCATCTGGTACGCCAGCAAAGAGAAGATCATCAACTACCCGTTTGGCCTGATTAACGTCACGCTGTTCGCGATAATTTTCTTCCAGATCCAGCTTTACGCCAGCCTGTTGCTGCAAATATTCTTCTTTGCCGCCAACATTTACGGCTGGTATGCCTGGAGCCGTCAGACGGCAGACAAGCAGGCTGAATTGCAAATCCGCTGGCTGCCGCGTGGCAAGGCACTGGTGTGGGGTGTGGTTTGCGTCGCCGGTATCCTGTTGATGACCTTCAATATCGACCGGGTATTTGCTGCCCTGAGCCAAATTGCAGTGAATCTTATGCAGGCTTTTGGGCTGAATGTGCAGATGCCGGTGCTGCAACCGGACGCGTTCCCATTCTGGGACTCCTCCATGATGGTGCTGTCGATTATTGCGATGCTGCTGATGACCCGCAAATACGTGGAGAACTGGCTGGTGTGGGTGGTCATTGATGTGATCAGCGTGGCGATTTTTGCATATCAGGGTGTTTACGCCATGGCGCTGGAATATGTGTTGCTGACGCTGATTGCCCTGAACGGTTCCTGGCTGTGGATGAAGAGTGCAGCTGAGAACGGCTCTAAGCCTCTTCAGCGCGTTTAAAGCAGTGAGGAATAGGATTTATCGTAGCGCCTCCTTTATGGAGGCGCTGTGCGTTTGAGGGCCAAACAAATTAGTGGTGATGAGCGTGGCTGTGGTTGTGCCCGTGATGATCATGCCCGGCTTCTGCCGCACTGCTTTCGTTAATCAGGCAATCCGGAGTGCTGCACTCGCCGTATTCCATCTGAATGGTGGCGTGGCCGATGCGGTATTTATCCAGCAGATACTTTTGTATCCGGCCGAGTAGCGCATCATGGTCGTGCGGCGGTATAACCTGCACATGCAATGTCATCAGGCGTTGTTCGCCAATCTGCCATACATGAACGTGGTGTACGCTGCGCACTTCGGGGATGGTGACGGACAGGTCTTTTCGTAATTTATCAATATCCACCTCCTGCGGCGTGCCTTCGAGCAGCTCATGAAAACTCTCTTTCATTAAGCGCCATGCATTGTTCAGTACCAGACAGGAGACCAGCACCGACAGAATCGGGTCAATCGGCGTCCAGCCTGTCTTCATGATGATAAGCGCGGCCGCGACGGCTCCGATAGAACCCAGCAGGTCACCCATCACGTGAAGCGCCGCAGCGCGCACGTTGAGATTGGCTTTCTCTTCTCCCTGATGCAGTAACCAGAAGGAGAAAAGATTGGCGAACAGTCCGGCAATACCCACCACCAGCATGGTTCCGCCCATAACCGGTTGAGGGTTAACAAAGCGGGCGATCGCTTCCCAGACGATCAAAATAACGATAACCAACAGCGCAGCCGCATTCACAAACGCCGCCATGGTCGTCAGGCGCAGGTAGCCAAAGGTGTGGCTGGCGCTGGGTTTGCGTTTGGCAAAGTGTACCGCCAGCAGGGCGATGAGCAGCGCCGCGGCATCGGTAAGCATATGACCGGCATCGGCCAGCAGTGCGAGGGAGCCGGAGATCAAACCGCCAATGACCTCGACCACCATAAAGATCACGGTGATCAGAAATGCCAGCAGTAACCGGCGGCTATTTTTATCCTGGGGTAAAAATGACGAAGCTGACATACCTATCCTTATCTAAAGTGAAACCGGATGAAGCGCGCCGGATGCCATCTGACTGTTGAGCGTCGTCAGCAGATCCTGCGATAACCGGTGCATTCTATTATAGGCACCGTGTGAAATTCTGCCTTGCTGGCACTGTACGATAACCTCCTGACAAACTGCTGCCGGCGCCGGGTAACCGAGGATCAGCAGGCTGCCTTTGATACGATGAGCGGCATCTTTGAGCGTGTTGATATCTCCGCGCTGATAGGCCATTTCTGCATTCTGGTGATCTTCCATGAGCGTCTGTTGAAGTGTCTGTGTCAGGCGTGCGATCAGTTGCGGATCCTGATTACTGGTCTGCACGAGCCGATCCGGCAGATCACCAAAAGACGTGCAGGTGGGTAACAGCACACGACGAAGGTCATTGAGAGAAATTGGTTTGGTCAGGCAGTGTTCTACATTTAGGTGACTGAGTGGCAATTGGGTGAACTCCTGCACATCGGCGGAGCAAAGAATAATCTGGCTGCGCGTTTGTTGCGGATGCTGACGCTCATGGCGTCGTACCAGTTTGGCAAGCAGAAGACCGTCCGGGCGAGGCATATTGTAATCGATAAACAGTACCCCGAAAGGCGTTGTGGCATGGGCTTGCAGGAAAGCACGGCCATTATCGAAGACCGTGGCGTTGATACCGAACGAAGCAAGCTGGCGCTGCATTAACAGCAAATTGGTAGGATGATCGTCAATCACGGCTACATGCAATTCTGCTGCCACCGAAAGGTGCGGCTCAGATGGCGCGGTCAGCGCTGGCGTCCGGACCAGAGGTGCTGGCAGAACGACGCGAACCTCTGTGCCTTTATCGGGCTGAGAGTTTAGACAGAGTGTGCCTGCCATTTTCTCAACGATCTCTTTGCAAACGGAGAGCCCAAGGCCGCTGCCATGAACGGAAAACCGCTGCGCGCCCTGACCGCGATAGTAGGGTTCGAACAGTTTATCGATCTCATCGTGTTCAATCCCGCAGCCGGTATCACTGACCACAATGTCCAGCAATCCGCCACTCTTTGCCGCTTCCCGCCAACTGACGACGACGCTGATTTTCCCACGTGCCGTGAATTTAATGGCATTACCGATCAGATTATTCATCAGCTGCATTAGACGGTCGCCGTCGATCAACAGCATTTCCGGCAACGGCGTCAGGGATTTGACCTCAAAACTGACCGGCCTCAGGCCAATCAGCGGGGGGTACAGATGCCTCAGTTGTTCCAGCCAGCTAACCGGAGACAGGGGTTTGGGGGAAAGTGTCAGTGTACCGGTGTCGAGGCGGGCGTAGTCCTGCAAATCATTAAGCAGATTCATCAGTGATGAGGCCGAACTGTAGATCAGCGGCAAGTTCTCTCCAGGCGGTGTCTGGCGCTGAAGTTCCAGTTCCAGCAGACCGAGGATCGCATGCATTGGCGTGCGCAGTTCATGGCTGAGCGTTGCCAGAAATTGACTTTTATTACGGTTCGCCGTCTCGGCCTGCTGCCGCGCCAGTTCCAGCCGGTTTCTCTCATCCCGCTCTTTGCGTCGTTCACGACGTTGCAGCCACAGACGGCGCGCCAGAAGCAGCAGCAATATCAAAACAACCGCAGCCAGCAGACTCAGCAGCCAGGTGGTTTGCGGTTGCATGCGGTTATCGTTGACGGCGTCAATCAGGTTACGCCGGTCGCTGGTCCATTCATCACGCAGCGATTGTAAGGTCTGTGGCGGGATCTGTTGCAGATTTTTATCCAGAATCGACAACAGTAAAGGGGAGTGCAAACTCACGCCGAAGGAGATCGGATAAGAAACATTGTTGGCAGCAAAGGCCAGTTTTATAGCCCCGGCGTAGCGCGACAGGGAGATGAAATTGGCGGACACAATGTTATCCGCCAAGGCATCAATCTTACCGTTCGCCAGTGCATCGTACAGCGCCTGAGCGTCATTGAATTCCACACGCAGATCCCCGGCGGGGATGAGTGTTGTCGCCAGATCTCCACGCATCACGCCAATGCGTTTGCCTGCCAGATCCTGCCATGTGGAGACACTGTCGTTGTTCTGGCGAATATAAACACCCCACAGTGAACGGTGGAACGGCATACTGCTTCGGTAACGGTCGCGCGAATCTGGCGACAGCGGTAATACAGCGCGAAACAGCGCCTTCCCCTGACTGACCAGCGCGTCGGCCTGCTGCGGATCACGCGCCCACACCGGCTTAAACGTCAGGCCGGTATTCTGCGCAATGATATTAAGAATATCGACCACAAAGCCGTGTGGCTCACCGTCAGAGCCGCGGTAGACGAAGGGATAATTGTTCTCTGTCGCGGCATAGGGCACGCGGCGATGCAGACGAGCCCACTGTTCTTCGAGCGGGGTGAGCGAGGCATTACCTGCATCCAGATAGCGTGGAATCGGTTTGTTCCAGCGGCCCTGAAGCGTATTCATCACCCCCATCGGTGTGCCGGAGATCGTCTGATTCAGCACCCCGAGCAGGGTAGGATTATTACTGGCGAACACGAAAGAGAGGGTGCCGAAATCCAGCGCACTTTCAATGCGGTAAATCTGGCCGAGCTGCAGTTGATCAACGATAAAACTGGCACTGGCTTCATCAGCAATCAGATAATCACTTTTGCCGTTGAGCAGGGAGTAGATCGCCTGCAAATTATTGTCAAACAGATGAACGTCCGGGGTCAGCTTACGGATGCGCTCGTAGGCCTGCATACCGGTCATTTTGCTGATCGCTATCTGTGCATCGTGGGAATTCACCATAATCTGACGGTTATTCTGCCGGTTGCGCAGGACGCGTAGCGGGCTGATGTAATAAGGCTTGGACGCCCACATACCCGACGGCAGCGCACTGAGCGGGACACCGTAAAAGAGATCGATATCGCCCTGCGTCAGGGCATTTTGTAACGCAGCGAGGGAAGGGTAGCCGCGCAGATCGAGGGTAATGCCCGTGACCTGCTGCACATAGCTCAGATAATCTGCGTTCAGACCATAATAATCATTGTCGATCAGAATGTTATACGGGCTGGTATTGTCACTTAGAATACCGATACGCAGCGTTTTTCCGCGCCACGGGTTCTTCACGCCGCTGAGCAACACATCGGTGGGTAAACTCAGGTTATTCGCCAGATGCAGCGGGACAGGGGCCGCCAGAACGGGAACACCGGTCAGCAAAAAGATCAGTAGCCAGCAGGCGTGACACAGAGATTTCACTGCTGCAACTCTCTGTATACCGCCGCCAGTTCAAGCAGATTACTGGCACCGGTTTTTCGCAGAATACTGTTCTTGTGGGTGCTGACGGTTTTATTGCTGATATTCAGCATCTGGGCTATCTGCAAATTCGAGAGTCCCTGCGCCAGCAAACCGATCACCTGTAACTCTTTCGGGGTTAAGACCTGCGGTTCAGCGGACTCAGCCGGGGCCGCTTGAGGAAGCCATAACGGAAAGAAGCGGTCTCCCTGGCTGACGGCATCGACTGCGGCGACCAACCGGTCCATCGGCTGGCCTTTACTGACAAACCCGCAGGCTCCGCCATTTTGTGCCAGACGGGCGTAGACATCCTCTTCCTGCGCGGTGTAAATCACGATGTTCAGCGCAGGGTAGTGGCGCAGCATTCGTTTCATCAGTTGTAAGCCATCCACCTGTGGCAGACCAATGTCCAAAACCACCAGATGAAAAGCCCGCTCTGTCAGACACTGCATGGCCTGTACATCGTCGGCCACGCTGGTCAACTGCCACGAGTACGCTGATTTCTGCAATGCAGCCTCCAGCGCCACCTGAACTAAAGGGTGATCGTCGACCAGCAGCAGAGACAGTGTAGGCATGGGTTAATCAACGCTAAAAGATAAAAGAACTTTCAGCATAACTGAAGAGGGATCGCTTGCAAACGCCGAAGAAAAAGGGAGCCGAAGCTCCCCTTATGCATCTTATAGGCATTAATTCCGCTAACGAATATCGCGTGCGTTATTAGTTACCCGTTGCTTTGGACTGATTGGTTCCCGGAACCTGATCCGGACAGCGGCCGTCTTTACACATGGCTTTTTTGTGATCGACGGTTTTCTTGCTCATTTTGTGATGCGCTTTATCGGTGCTTTTATGGGCCTTTTTATGGACTTCATTCACCGGCTTATCCGTATCATTAATTTTGCTGTTATCGACACCATTCGGGGCAATTTTTTGAATGGAGCCCGGGCTGCTGGACTCATTCGCAGAACCGTTATTGGAACCCGCGTCAGTGCCCTCTGCAAACGCTGCACCACTACCTAACGTCATTGTTGCGGCAAGAATCATAATCGCAAGCTTGTTCATATCTTGTCTCTCCATCTTATGGTTGTGATATATCGTCGTTGTGTTGCTGTAGAAAATCTCTGTCTAAAGCCTAGCTGATGATTCGCCTGCTGCAATATTATTGAGACTATTCGTAAAGGCTTCGCAGGCTTAAAGTGCATTTACACCAGCGCGCAATGCGGCTAGATTGGACGCGTTCAGCATTTCGCTACGCCTTCATTTTGAAAGACCCAATGGAACAGTTATGAATTATCAAAACGACGATTTACGCATCAAAGAAATTCAGGAACTTTTGCCTCCGGTAGCGCTCCTGGAGAAATTCCCGGCGACCGACAAAGCAGCAAAAACAGTATCTCAGGCCCGTAATGCTATTCATAAGATACTGAAAGGAAACGATGATCGTTTACTCGTTGTCATTGGTCCCTGTTCAATTAATGATCCTAAAGCCGCGAAAGAGTACGCCGCCCGTTTGCTGACTATGCGCGAAGAGTTGCGTGGCGAACTGGAAATCGTCATGCGCGTATATTTTGAAAAACCGCGTACGACCGTGGGCTGGAAAGGGCTGATTAATGACCCGCATATGAACAATAGCTATCAGATTAATGATGGCCTGCGTATTGCACGCAAATTGTTGCTGGATATTAATGATTCAGGTTTACCGGCTGCCGGTGAATTCCTCGATATGATCACGCCGCAATATTTGGCCGATCTGATGAGCTGGGGCGCTATCGGTGCCCGTACGACGGAATCTCAGGTTCACCGCGAACTGGCTTCAGGTCTCTCCTGTCCAGTTGGCTTCAAAAACGGCACAGATGGCACCATTAAAGTGGCTATCGACGCCATTAACGCAGCCGGTGCGCCGCATTGCTTCCTGTCAGTCACCAAATGGGGCCACTCGGCGATTGTCAGCACCAGCGGCAACAACGACTGCCACATCATTTTGCGTGGTGGCAAAAAACCGAACTACAGCGCCGAAGATGTGAAAGAAGTGAAAGAAGGCCTGAAAAAAGGCGGTTTACCCGCGCAGATCATGATCGACTTCAGCCATGCCAACAGCAGCAAACAGTTCAAAAAACAGATGGAAGTCTGTACCGACGTTTGCGGTCAGCTGGCCAACGGTGAGCAGTCTATTATCGGCGTGATGGTAGAAAGCCATCTGGTCGAAGGCAATCAAAACCTCGACAGCGGCGAACCTCTGACTTACGGCCAGAGCGTGACCGATGCCTGCATCGGCTGGGAAGATACCGAAGTTCTGCTGCGTGAACTGGCCAATGCGGTCAAAGCACGTCGCGGTTAATCCGGCACAATAGAAACATGTTTACTGAGCCCCGTTGAACGGGGCTTTTTCATTTTTTGCTTTTGCGCGATACGGCAATACCCGCATCGGGTGCCAAACGGGCGATGTCGATCACCGCCAGCGCTGTCACCGCGGCAATAATCACAAATCCCAACCGGAAAGCGATACCCGGCACCGCCGTCAGCCCTGCTTCCAATGCGATAAATTCTCCCGCCCTGATACTGAGCGCACCGAGCGTGACACCAAGACCCGCCGCCAGCTGTAATGACGTACTGAATAAGGTATTGGCTGAACTCATTTCCGTGTCTGGCACTTCGGCAAAGGCCAGCGTGCTGATCCCGGTAAATTGCATTGAGCGGCACAGTCCGCCCCAGAAAAGCATCACCATTGTCAATATAACCGGACTGGAGGGCGTGAGAAAGGCGCATACCAGCAGGGAGAGGGCGCTGAGCAGCCCGTTGCCGATCAGTAGTTTTTTAAAGCCGAAATGGCGGATCAACGGCGTGGTGGCCGGTTTCATCATCAGATTGCCGGCGAACACGGCCAGCACCAGAATACCCGACTGAAAGGCATCCATCCCGAACCCAACCTGAAACATCAGCGGTAACATAAAAGGCACCGCGCTGATGGTAGTACGGAAAATAAACCCGCCGCGCATGGTGACCTTAAAGCTGTTCACCTTCAGCGAACCTAGCCGGATCATCGGGAAGCGGGCATCACGCAGATGCCTGACCGCCATCCACAGCGCGATACCGCCTGCGGCTAACAGCAGCAGCGCGTAAGTGAGATTAACCTGTTGCTGGCTGCACAGTTCAAGCCCGATCACTAAACACAGCATTGCCACACCCATGGCAATGAAGCCTTTAATGTCGAAGGGCTGCTTGGCCGCTGCGGTGGTATTGGGGATCAGCCGCCAGGCTAAGAGAATGGCCAACGCGCCCAGCGGAACATTAATGAAAAATATCCAGTGCCAGCTGGCATACGTGGTAATGAAGCCGCCAAGTGGTGGCCCGAGAATAGGCGCGACCAGCGCCGGCCAGGTCAGTGTGGCTATCGCCTTAATCAGCTGATCCTTCGAGGTACTGCGCAATACCGCCAGCCGTCCCACCGGCACCATCATTGCACCGCCGATGCCCTGAATAATGCGCATAATGACAAAATCAGTGACGCTGTTTGCGAGCCCGCAAAATAACGATGAGAGTGTGAAGATAAGCAAGGCTGCGCTGAAGACGTTTCGGGCACCGAAACGTTCAGCTATCCACCCACTGGCAGGGATAAGCACCGCCAGTGTCAGCAAATAGGCGCTGATGCCGATATTTAAATCCACCGCCGACACGCCAAACGACAACGCCATACTGGGTAAGGCCGTGGCAATGACGGTGCCGTCCAGAAACTCCATAAAAAAAGCCCCGGCCACCAGCAGTGCCATGGGGGAAATTCCGGCACTACGGTTGGAACTCTCTGCGGGCTGAGGGTTTTCTTCTGATTTGACGTCAGCGCGGGACATAACTCATTCCTGTAGGGATAAATATGCCCCTACTTTATCACTGAAAAACATAAAAAAAGGGACAGCTTTCGCTATCCCTTTTCTGTTTCTGCAATCAAATGCAGGCGTGACGAAATTACTTCGCTTTACCCTGGTTTGCTACGGCCGCGGCTTTCGCTGCGATTTCGTCGGCATTGCCCAGATAGTAACGTTTAATCGGTTTGAAGTTTTCGTCGAATTCGTAAACCAATGGCACACCGGTAGGAATGTTCAGTTCAAGAATTTCGTCTTCGCTCAGGTTATCCAGATATTTAACCAGCGCACGAAGGGAGTTGCCGTGTGCGGCGATGATCACGCGCTCACCGCTTTCGATACGTGGTTTGATAACGTCGGTCCAGAAAGGAATAACGCGGTCGATGGTCAGTGCCAGACTTTCCGTTGTTGGCAGTTCTGCCTGAGACAGTTTCGCGTAACGCGGATCGTGGCCCGGGAAGCGCTCGTCGGCGCGATCCAGTTCTGGCGGAGTCACGGCAAAGCCACGACGCCATTGTTTAACTTGCTCGTCACCGTATTTTGCTGCGGTTTCTGCTTTATCCAGACCCTGCAACGCGCCGTAATGACGTTCGTTCAGTTTCCAGGATTTCTCAACTGGCAGCCATGGCTGATCCAGTTCGTCCAGAACGCTCCACAAAGTATGGATGGCACGTTTCAGCACAGAGGTGTAAGCGAAGTCGAAATGGAAGCCTTCGTCTTTCAGCAACTGACCGGCAGCTTTCGCTTCGGTACGGCCTTTGTCAGACAAATCAACATCATGCCAACCGGTAAAACGGTTTTCTTTGTTCCACTCACTTTCGCCGTGTCTTACCAGAACCAGCTTGGTTACAGCCATAGCTAAACTCCTCAATTAACTGAATTTTCAATGATAACGCTTATCATTATATGGCCTGAGCGCCGCAGACGGCAATCTGATTGTGCGCTGCATTGCCGCCTGCGCCGCTCGAAGTCCCTTCACCATAGCGAATTTAAGAGTTCACTTCAGCCGTTAGCTGGCTTTTTTCAGACAGGTACTCATAAAGGTCTTACGGGCATCGCCTTTGAGATCCTTTTTCCCTGCATCGGCATTACAGGTTTTCATTTTGTTCTGCTGCTCGGTCATTTTCTGATCGGGTTTGGTTTCTGCTTTCAGGCAGTGACTCATAAAGGTTTTACGCTGATCACCTTTGAGCGCCTGGCTGGTGGCCTGTTGATTACAGTCAGTCATTTTTTGACGTTGGGCAGCCTGCGCCGCAGAAGGGGCTTTCGCAGTGTCGGCAGCCAGCGCCGAACCGCCGATGAATAACGTGGTCAGCAGAGGTAAAATCACGGTTAAACGCATAACAGATTCCTTATCAGACGTCCCATTGGCAGGACACTCCCTAAGAGTAGATGGAGTGACGTGCTTTAGCCTAAAAAAAGCGAAGGAGGATGAGTGAACGGTCACATTTCAGGGGGGTAAGCGGAATGGGGGCTGTTAAAACAGGGCCTTGCGGCCCCGCGGGGATCACATCACTTCAGCTTATAATGCGAAAAATTGATAAACCGTTTGTGAACGGTAGATCTGACCGGGTTTGATCCAGCAGCTTGGTTGTGGCCAGGTCGAGTGGTTCGGGCTGTCGGGCAGGAATTCACTCTCCAATGCGACGCCCTGATAGCTGGCATATTCGCCGCCGGTGCGGTTGGGGGTGCCGCCGAGGAAATTGCCGCTGTAAAGCTGGAGCGCCGGAGCGGTGGTAAACACGCTCATTTTCACTTTACCGTCCGCTGACCACAAATGCGCCGCCGGATGTTCGCCGCTGTTGCAGCCGCGGTTGAGCAAATAAGCGTGGTCGTAGCCTTTCACCCGCTGCTGATCGCGGTCGATGAGAAAGTCTTTGGCCAGTGTTTTTGGCACGTTGAAATTCATTCCAGTGTGTTCAACGGGCGTCGGGTCTGCGCAGGGAATACCGTCGCTGTCGATAGGCAGGAAACGGTCAGCAAACAGTTGCAGGGTCTGCTGGCGCGCATCTTTACCTTCACCGTCGAGATTAAAATAGGCGTGATTGGTCAGATTTACCGGGCAGAGCTTATCCACCGTGGCTTTATAGCGGATCTCCAGCCGGTTATCGTCCGTCAGCTGATACTGCACTTCAGCTGTCATATCACCCGGATAGCCTTGATCGCCATCTGGGGAAAACAGCTGGAAACTCACCTTCTTCGCGCTTTGCGACAGGATTTTCCAGCGCCGCGCGTGGAAACCCTCCGGCCCGCCGTGCAGCTGGTGCACGCCCTGATTGGCGACCAGCAGGTGCGGTTTGCAGTCGATCTGAAACTGCGAACGGGCAATGCGGTTGGCGTAACGCCCGACCGTGGCGCCGAGGTAGGCGCTCTGGTTGACGTAAGCCTGCGGATTTTCACAGCCCAGCAGCAGTTCGCGGGTTTCGCCATCAGCCAGCGGTAATTCCAGCGACAGCCAGGTGGCACCCCAGTCCATGAACGTGGCGGTGATTCCCGCTGCATTTTTCAGCGTGACCAGCGCGAAAGGTTCGCCGTCAGGGGCTAACAGCGTATTTTCCGGCTTCAGCATATGCCTGCTCCCTGCGAAGCGGTGCAGACATAAAATGTCTCTTTCAGGCCGGTTTGCGCCGGATACTCACGGGCAACAGTATCGCGTACTGCGTCCACCAGCTCAGCCGGGATCAGCGCCACGATGCACCCTCCAAAACCGCCGCCAGTCATACGCACGCCGCCTTTGTCGCCAATCACGCCTTTAACGATCTCAACCAGAGTATCAACAGGCGGAACGGTGATTTCGAAATCATCACGCATCGATGCATGGGACTCTGCCATCAGTTCGCCCATACGTTTCAGGTCGCCTGCGGCCAGCGCATCCGCAGCGGCCACCGTACGATCGTTCTCGGTGATAACGTGGCGGGCACGGCGGGAAACCACCGGATCCAGTTCGTCGGCAATCGAGAAGAACAGCGAAGGATCCACGTCGCGCAGCGCTTTGACCCCAAAGAAGCGGGCTGCGGTTTCGCACTGTTCACGGCGGGCGTTGTATTCGCTGTCGACCAGACCGCGTTTAACGTTGGAGTTGATAATAACCACGGCGGCGTTTTCCGGCATGGAGACCGCGCGGGTTTCCAGCGAGCGGCAGTCGATTAACAGCGCATGATCCTGTTTGCCGAGGGCGGAAATCAACTGATCCATGATCCCGCAGTTACAGCCAACAAACTGGTTTTCCGCTTCCTGACCATTCAGCGCCAGCGCCACGCCGTCGAGCGGCAGGTTATACAGGGATTTCAGTGCCTGCCCGACGGCCACTTCCAGCGATGCGGAAGAGCTCAGACCTGCGCCCTGTGGGACGTTACCGCTGACGACCATGTCGGCACCGGAGAAATCTTTATTGCGTTGCAGAAGGTGTTTCACCACGCCGCGTACATAATTAGCCCACGGATGGGTTTTGCTGCTGAGGATGGGTTCATCAAGAGAGAACACGTCCTCTTCATTGTCATAATCCGCCGCGATGATGCGGATCTGGCGGTCGTTGCGCTGAGCGCAGGCGATCACTGTTTCGTAGTCAATCGCGCAGGGCAGAACGAAGCCATCGTTATAATCGGTATGTTCGCCGATAAGATTGACGCGGCCCGGAGCTTTGATGGTGATGGTGGCCGGGTAGCCAAATTTCTGCTCAAAGATTTCCAGGGTTTTGTTTTTCAGTTTCATCATTTCACTCCGGCTTCACGATAATGAACATCACTCACCGCCCGCAGACGCTCGGCCGCTTGTTCCGCGGTCAGGTCGCGTTGGGTTTCAGCCAGCATTTCGTAGCCGACCATGAATTTACGTACCGACGCCGAACGTAACAGCGGCGGATAAAAATGTGCATGCAACTGCCAGTGGCTCTGGTCACCTTCCGTATAAGGCGCGCCGTGCCATCCCATCGAATAAGGGAACGAGCACTGGAACAGATTGTCGTAGCGGCTGGTCAGTTTTTTCAGCGCCAGCGCTAAATCAGTGCGCTGTGCGTCGCCAAGATCGGTGATGCGCTGAATATGGGCTTTCGGCAACAGCAGAGTTTCGAACGGCCACGCCGCCCAGTACGGGACCACGGCCAGCCAGTGCTCTGTTTCCACCACGGTACGGCTGCCGTCGGACAACTCGCGCTGTGCGTAATCGACCAGCATCGGCGAGCCCTGTTCCTGCAAATAAGTACGCTGCAAGCGATCTTCGCGTTCGGCTTCATTCGGCAGGAAGCTGTTGGCCCAGATCTGCCCATGAGGATGCGGATTCGAGCAACCCATTGCCGCGCCTTTGTTCTCAAATACCTGCACCCACGGGTAAGTTTTGCCCAAATCCGCGCTCTGTTCCTGCCAGGTTTTCACCACCTCTTCCAGCGCCGCGACGGAGAGCTGCGGCAATGTTTTACTGTGATCGGGCGAAAAACAGATCACGCGGCTGGTCCCGCGTGCGCTCTGAATTCGCATCAACGGATCGTGACTTTCGGGCGCGAAAGGCGTATCCGGCATCAGCGCGGCAAAATCATTGGTGAAGACGTGCGTGCCGGTGTAATCCGGATTCACGTCCCCGGTGACGCGGGTATTGCCCGGACAAAGAAAACAGTCGGGATCGTGCTGTGGCAGGGTCTCCTGCGACGGCGTTTCCTGCTGGCCCTGCCACGGACGCTTGGCCCGGTGCGGGCTGACCAGGATCCACTGGTCAGTCAACGGGTTATAGCGACGATGCGGATGATCGATCGGGTTGAATTCTGACATACCTCTTCCTTTATTCGGGCAGATATCTGGCGCTTAGTCCGGATACCCTTGTGGATTCTTCGACTGCCACAACCAGGTGTCGTTGGCCATATCTTCCAGCGTACGGCTGACGCGCCAGTTCAGTTCCTTGGCGGCTTTGGTTGGATCGGCCCAGTAAGCGGGCAGGTCACCGTCGCGGCGCGGGGCGAAATGGTACTTCACCGGTTTGCCACAGGCTTTGCTGAAGGCGTTCACCACTTCCAGCACGCTGTGTCCGTAACCGGCACCGAGGTTGTAAATGTGCACACCGGCTTTGTCGCTCAGTGTTTTCATCGCTGCGATGTGGCCGTCAGCCAGATCCACTACGTGGATGTAATCACGCACGCCAGTGCCATCCGGGGTCGGATAGTCATTGCCGAAAATGGATACCGACTCACGGCGGCCCACGGCAACCTGCGCGATAAACGGCATCAGGTTGTTTGGAACGCCCTGCGGGTCTTCGCCCATCAGGCCTGACGGATGCGCACCGACCGGGTTGAAATAGCGCAGCAGCGTCATGCTCCATTGCGGTTCGGCACGCTGCACGTCTTCGAGGATTTGTTCGACCATCAGCTTGCTGCGCCCGTAAGGGCTGGACGGATTACCGGTCGGGAAATCTTCGACATACGGGGTTTTCGGCTGATCGCCATAGACCGTCGCAGATGAGCTGAAAATAAAGTTCTTCACGTCAGCTGCGCGCATCGCTTCGAGCAGTACCAGAGTTCCGGTGACGTTGTTGTCGTAGTATTCCAGCGGCTTGGCGACGGACTCACCCACGGCTTTCCAGCCCGCAAAGTGGATCACGGAATGGATTTTGTGCTCGCTGAAAATCTGGTCGAGGATGGCGCGGTCACGTACATCACCTTCATAGAACAGCGGCGTTTTGCCTGACAGTGTGTTAATTCGCTCCAGCACGCTGGCTTTACTGTTATGAAGATTATCTAAAATGATGGGTGTATAACCCGCATCAATTAATTGCACGCAGGTATGGCTGCCAATGTAACCGCTACCACCAGTGACTAAGACGTACATAATTGCTCCTCGATTGTGAAGTAATGACAACAATATCACGCGGTATCGCTGAAAAAGGTGATCTGTGCCCAAGAATATGGAATCGCTTACATTGTTAGTTTACCACTGGCAGCAGGGTTAAGACAGTCAGGGCAGGGAGCGTTGGAGGAAGAGGAGAAGGCTGTCAGGCAAAGTGTGTAATCGATTACACGAAGAAGATATCTACGGAAATAAAGAACTATTTCCGTAGATTTTTTGAAATTCTTACTTCAGTTCATCCAGCTGATACCGGTAGATATCACCGTCCGGGATAAACGATAAACGGTGGGTGATGCACTCCGGCGCGTCCTCAGCGTGATGCGACACGAACAGCAACTGGGTATCTCCTTCGCCAATTAACACATCAACAAAGCGGCGTACCAGTTGGCGGTTGATCGGGTCCAGTCCCTGCAACGGTTCATCCAGAATAAGCAGAGCCGGGTGTTTTACCAGACCGCGGGCAATCAGCGCCAGACGTTGCTGCCCCCATGACAGGCTATGGAAAGGCGTATCTGCTTTATTGCCACCAAGACCGAGCAGCTCCAGCCACTGGCTGGTTAAAAAATACTGACGGTCGGAAACGGCCTGATAAATACCGATGGAGTCAAAGAAGCCCGAGGTAATGACATTGCGCACGCTGGAACTGACGCGGTAATCGAGATGCAGGCTGCTGCTGACGTAGCCGATGTGGCGTTTAATGTCCCAGATGGTTTCGCCACTGCCACGGCGGCGGCCAAACAGCGTCAGGTCATTACTGTACCCTTGAGCGTGGTCACCGGTGATAAGACTGAGTAACGTCGATTTCCCCGCGCCGTTTTCGCCGACAATCTGCCAGTGCTGGCCGGGGTCCACCTGCCAACTGAGATGATGCAAAATGGGGCGATCGTTATATTCCACCACGCCGTTGCGCAGCACGATAAGCGGGCCAGCAGCGGGAGGGCGGACGCGCTGGGTCGGATCTTCTGATTCGGGCAGCGCCATCCCTTTGAGATTTTCACTGTGCGCCAGTTGTGCCACCAGCGCCTGCGCCATCACGGTTTCACGCGGGCCAACCGTCGCCAGTGTGCAATCAGCCAGTACGCCCACATGCTGCACAAAGTCAGGAATATCATCGAAGCGGTTGAGCACCAGCACCACCGTTTGGCCCTGCTGCGACAGACCTGCCAGCAGTTCCGCCAACTGCGCGCGCGCATTGACATCCAGCCCGTCGAACGGCTCGTCCAGCACCAGCAGGTCGGGTTGTTGCATTAACACCTGACACAGCAGCGTTTTGCGGGTTTCACCGGTGGAGAGATATTTGAAGCGGCGATCGAGCAGTTTACTGATGCCAAATTGGGCGGCAAGCCGCGCACAGCGCTGGGGATCTTTGACCTGTTCCTGAATCATTTCAGCGGCGGTGCGGCCGGTGTCTTCTTCGCCGGGGCTGAGCAGGTCGGTGTTATTGCGCTGCCACTCTTCTTCCACCAGTTTCTGCAACTGTTCGAATGAGAGACGCACTGCGTTGTTGAAATCGCTGTGGCTTTCGCCCTTTAGCATCACCAGTTCGCCCGCCAGCGCACGGGCAAGGGCGGATTTCCCGCTGCCGTTTGAGCCGACAAAAGCCCAGCTTTCGCCCTGATTAATGCGTAATTCAGAAAGCTGAAGGGTGCGGGTGTCGCTCAGGCGGTAAACGCCTTGCGAGATAAACAACGATGCCATTTTATATCCCTTAATACCGCCATCTTGCACGTTGCCGCTGCGTTAGCTTCCTTTGCTCACCCTGGGAGCTTAGTGTACTAAGCTCCCAGGGATTCACTCAGTTCCCGCCTGGCTACACCGCGCAATATAGCGATATTGATGCGTTATATTATGAATTAAGGGATAAGCGCATCACTATGTGAAGTCAATTGACAATTCTGCAAACTGTCAAATCTCATTGTGCAAGATGCTGAATTAAAATCATTTTTCTAGCACAGCGTGGCGACGATCACCTTATCATCATCAAATCCGGCAAAGACATTTTGGCCTTCTTTCAGCGCCAGACGGGACACGTCGGCTTCGGCGACAGTGGCACATAAGGTTTCGCCGCCTTCCAGCGTCACCAGAACTTCGCTGTTGTCGCTACCGCGCTGAATGCTCAGCACGGTACCGGCCAGCGAGTTGTGCGTATTCACGGGCTGCGCGGTCAGTGTTATCCACGGCGCTTTGATCAGCACCAGCACCTCTTTACCCGGTGACAGTGTCAGACGATCGGCACTCTGTTGGGTGACGGCAGCCCGGATGCGGGTTTTGCCATCATTGAGTAATACCTCGATGTGCTGCTGGACTGCCTGATGGTCGCGCCCGACCACGTTGCCGAAGAACTGATTACGCGCGCTAGTTTGCAGTGAGAAACGGGAAATGGCGGCCAGCAGACTGTCGAGGGGCAACGTATCTTCTTTTAAGACGTCGAAGGCTTTCTGCTGAATTTGTGCAAGCAGGTCATACAGCTGAATCAGCCTGTCGCCGTAGTGAGTAATGATGGCTCCGCCACCGCCTTTGCCGCCGGTGCTGCGTTCCACCAGCGTCTGGTCCGCCAGCTGATTCATTTCGTTGATGGCATCCCAGGCACTTTTATAGCTGATACCCGCCAGCTTCGCGCCCTGACTGATAGAACCGGTCACTTTGATCTGCTTGAGCAATTCTATACGGCGCGGGTCGGCGAAAATTTTCTGCTGGAGTTTGAGCGTTAACAGGATTTCAGCTTGCATAACGGGCTTCCTTTAAAGGCGATTCCAGCATTGTCGCCGATCCGCGCAGTGACATAAACCACCTCGGGCGTTTTGCCCGGCGAAGTTGGTTAAAAGCTAAAGTAATCTCGTGTCGGGGCTGCTATTATCGCTGACAGGTATGTTTTATCACCGCCATTCAGGCGAGTGTCAGCCAGTTAAGTGAGGCTATCATGTTAGAACTTTTAGAAAGTTTAATTTTCGCTGCGATCATGGTTCCGGTTTTCATCGCGGTGATCTTAGGTCTGATTTGGGGAATGGGCTCAGTCTTTAACGTTATCTCTAACGTTGGCCACTCCAAAGAAAAACGCGAACAGCCGCAACAGCGTTAAAAAAGCGTCATCAGATTCAGAAGCCCGGCCCTTGCGCCGGGTTTTTTTATGGTCCAGATCAATAACCATTACGTTCTTCAAATTCCTGCCGACAAATCAGATGACAACCCCGGTTTCCGCGCTATATTAACGCCTATATAACGAGGCGCACTATCAATGGAGAGATTAAAAATGAAGACTTCTTGGGGCAAAATGTTGACCGCTACTGTGCTGGTCGCCGGCTTTACCGTTCAGGCACAGGCCGCAGATAAAATCACCGTCTTTGCAGCCGCGTCGCTGACCAATGCCATGCAGGACATTGCGTCGCAGTATCAGAAAGAGAAAGGCGTGCAGGTCGTTTCTTCGTTCGCCTCCTCCTCGACGCTGGCCCGCCAGATTGAGCAGGGCGCACCGGCCGACCTGTTTATTTCAGCCGATCAGCAATGGATGGATTACAGCATTAAGAAGCAGCAGATCGTGGAGAATACCCGCTACACGCTGCTCGGTAACGATCTGGTTCTGATAGCCGCGAAAGCCAGTAAAATCGACAACGTTGATATCAGCGACAAAACCGAATGGACCCAATTATTAGGCGACAGCCGTCTGGCCGTGGGGGATCCGGACCATGTACCGGCCGGGATTTATGCCAAGGAAGCGCTGCAAAAACTGGGTGCCTGGGCTACGCTTGAGCCGAAACTGGCCCGCGCCAGTGACGTTCGCGCCGCCATGGCTTTGGTTGAACGCGAAGAAGCCCCGCTGGGTATTGTTTACGGTTCCGATGCACTGGCCAGCCAGAAAGTGAAAGTGGTCGGTGTGTTCCCGGCTTCCAGTCACAAACCGGTCGAATATCCGATGGCGATTGTTAAAGGCCATGAGAATGCTGAAGTCACCGCGTTTTATGATTACCTGAAAACGTCTGCGGCCTCGGCCATCTTCAAACATTATGGCTTTACGCCACGCGGTTAATTCTGCTTTTTTCGCACTACTCCTAAAGTCATCCCAGCGGGGATGACTTTGTTTCGATCCCCGCGACAACATGCTGAAAATCAACGCGCTAAATTCTACTATTCGCTGGTAATACGCCAGTAAAGCCATAATGCTGTGCGCAGGCGCGTTGGTGATTAAAGGCTTTACGTTTTTTGCCGATATTTTATCTCTGGTGTCACATTAATTCAGGATTAACGAACCGACATGATGTTGAGTGAATATGAGTGGCAGGCGGTACTTCTTAGTTTGAAGGTCTCCAGCCTGGCCGTTGTGTGCAGTTTGCCACTGGGTATTCTGATGGCATGGATCCTGGTCCGCTGCCGTTTTCCGGGTAAGTCCCTTCTCGACAGTGTTATTCATTTGCCGCTGGTGCTTCCGCCGGTGGTGATTGGCTATCTGCTGCTGGTGGTGATGGGCAGGCGCGGCGTGGTCGGCGAATGGCTCTATAACTGGTTCGGATTCAGCTTCAGTTTCAGCTGGCATGGTGCCGTGCTGGCCTCGGCGGTGGTGGCTTTTCCACTGATGGTGCGGGCTATCCGCATGTCGTTGGAGGCGGTGGACACTAAACTTGAGCTGGCCGCCCGCACGCTCGGCGCGTCGCCGTGGCGGGTATTTTTCACCATTACGCTGCCGCTGTCGGTGCCGGGCATTATCGTCGGTATTGTGCTGGCGTTTGCCCGATCGCTGGGTGAGTTCGGCGCGACAATCACCTTTGTATCCAATATTCCCGGCGAAACCCGCACCATCCCGCTGGCAATGTATACCCTGATTGAAACGCCGGGGGCTGAAGGTGCCGCCGCCCGGCTGTGCGTGCTGGCCATTGTTCTCTCGCTGGCTTCACTGATGATTTCTGACTGGCTCGCCAAGCGCAGCCGTATCCGGCTGGGGGGCTAATGCTCGAACTCGATTTTAGCCAGCAACTTGGCGACCTGACCTTGCAGGTCAGCCAGAGCTTACCGGCTCAGGGCATTACGGCGATTTTCGGCCTATCCGGTGCCGGTAAAACGTCATTGATTAACGCCATCGGCGGCCTGACCCGCCCTGATTCCGGGCGCATTGCTCTCAACGACCGTCTGTTATCCGATGCAGAAAAAAACATTTTCCTGCCGCCGGAGAAGCGCCGTATCGGTTATGTCTTTCAGGATGCCCGGCTGTTTCCCCACTACCGCGTGCAGGGAAATCTGCAATACGGCATGGCGGCCTCGATGCGCGGGCAGTTTGACAATATTGTGGCGTTGCTGGGGATCGGCCCGCTGTTAAGCCGTTTCCCGCTGACGCTTTCCGGCGGTGAGAAACAGCGGGTGGCGATTGGCCGGGCATTGCTGACGGCGCCTGAGATCCTCCTGATGGACGAACCGCTGGCCGCGCTCGATTTACCCCGTAAACGCGAGCTGATGCCTTATCTGGAAAAACTGGCGAAAGAGGTCAGTATTCCGATCCTCTATGTCACACACAGTCTGGATGAAATTCTGCGACTGGCCGACAAGGTGCTGGTGCTGGATAACGGCAAAGTGCTGACGATGGGAGATCTGGAAACCGTTTGGGCCAGCAACATTATGCGACCGTGGTTGCCGCGTGAAGAGCAGAGCAGCGTACTGAATGTCAGCGTACTGGAACATCATCCGCGTTACGACATGACTGCGCTGGCGATTGGTGATCAGCGCCTGTGGATTGGCAAGGTCGATGCGCCTGCCGGTACGTTGATGCGCGTGCGGGTCAATGCCGCTGACGTCTCGCTTGTGCTGCAACCGACGGCTAACAACAGCAGCATTCGTAATATTCTTCCCGCCAAGGTTCTCGAGTGTCTGGAGATCGGCACACAGGTGGAAGTCAAACTGGCAATGGCCGACCACATTCTCTGGGCTCGCATAACGCCGTGGGCCCGTGATGAACTGATGGTGCGCCCCGGACAGTGGCTGTACGCGCAGATTAAGAGCGTGTCGTTGAGTCGCTAAAGCGTGTTGGTGGATGGGGTGTAGTGAGAAAAACAGGGCACGCGGGAACGTGCCCTGTGATGTGAGAGTGGGAAAACTTACGCCAGCACGCGCGTGCGGATCACTTCCGCGATACCCGGTTTTTCGTTGTCTTCAATCACCAGCGCGGCGCGCTGTTTGATGGCGTCATCGGCATTGCCCATCGCCACGCCTAAACCGACATTCTCCAGCATGCTCAGATCGTTGTAGTTATCCCCGAAGGCCACCACGTCTTGCATACTCATGCCCTGAGACTCCACCCACTCCTGCAGGCGACGGCCTTTGCTGTTACCGCCTTTCGCGATGTCCACCTGATCGTGCCATGACCATTCGCAGGCCAGACCCAGTTCATCTTCGGCCTGTTTGGCGAAGGCGCGCAGCGTATCGTGGTCAGCGTGCGAGGTGGCGAACTTCCATACGGAGTGCGCCTCGTCGGCCGCGTCACGCAGGCTGTTGACCTGCACAATGTTCGGGCGCTGGCCTTCGGGCAGGGTTTCGCCCCAGGCGATCGAACGGCTGACGTGACCGCTTGGCTGCTGGTAGAGCATCGCATCATCGACATACAACAGCCCGTGGATACCGTGATATTCAATCAAATCCACCACTTTTTTGGCTTTGATTTTATCCATCGGATCTGAGGTCAGGACTTTGCGCGCCTGATAGTCATACAGGTAGGTGCCGTTACAGCAGATGGCCGGGGTATCGAGTTGCAGCGCCTGATAAAACGGGTGAATCGCCACGTGATGGCGACCGGTCACCACGATAACCTGGATACCCTGAGCGCGGGCGTCGGCCAGCGCTGCCAGAGATTCAGGCAAGATACGTTTTTGGCGGTCCAGCAGGGTGCCGTCGAGGTCGAGAGCAATAACGCGAAAAGTCATAAGGAACCTATAAGAGGGTCAGAGGATCGAAGAAATTCTCGCCATATTACACCCTTAGGCGGAATGAGAGAACCTCGCCTCAGGCGCTAAACGCCGCGATCCTTCTCTGGGTTATCGTGTTAATCTGAACTACGCTTTAAAAAAACATAACGACTCATTGAGTGTTAATAAGGAGATGTGATGAAGCAAGTTGTCTACGTTGCCAGCCCTGATAGCCAGCAAATCCACGCTTTTCGTCTTGGCGAAACGGGTGAACTGAGCCTGCTGCAAACGGTTGATGTGCCGGGTCAGGTTCAGCCGATGGTGATTCATCCGGACGGCCACCGTCTGTATGTCGGTGTGCGCCCTGAGTTCGGTGTGCTGACTTACCGCATTGATCACGAAGGCAAACTGGAACAGGCCGCTATGGCGCCGCTGCCCGGCAGCCCGACGCATCTCGGAATCGATCTGCAGGGGCGTTTCCTGTTCTCGGCCTCCTACAGCTTTAACAACGTCAGCATTCATCCGATCAACGAAAAAGGTGAAGCGCTGTCACCGGCCCACGTGCTGGAAAATATTCAGGCGCCGCATTCGGCTAACATCGATCCGACTAACCAGTTGCTGATGATCCCGGCACTGAAAGAGGACCGCATTCGCCTGTTCGACTTCAGCCAGCAGGGTGAAGCCACGCCGCATCATCCGGATGCGTTGACGGTTGCCACCGGTGCAGGCCCACGCCATATGGCTTTCCACCCGAATCATCACTTTGCTTACTGCATCAATGAGCTCAACGGCAGCGTCGATGTGTACCAGAAAGAGGTAACCAGCGGTGAGTATCGTCATGTGCAATCGCTGGACATCATGCCGGCTGATTTCAAAGCGACCCGCTGGGCGGCAGATATTCACATCACGCCGGACGGTAAATTCCTCTACGCCTGTGACCGGACATCAAGCCTGATTTCTGTGCTGACGGTCTCTGCAGAAGGCAGCGAGCTGACGCTGGTGGGACATCACGCCACGCAGACTCAGCCACGTGGTTTCAATATTGACCATCAGGGGCGCTTTGTTATCACCGTGGGTCAAAAATCAGATGCCATTGAAGTGGCGAAGATTGATCAGACCAGCGGCGCGCTGACCACCCTGAATGAGTACCCGGTGGGCAAAGGCCCGATGTGGGTCTCGATTCTTGAACTGAAAAATTAACCCTGCTTATGGTTTGGTCTGCTGACTGGACATTACGCCGATGAAAAACTCGCCTCAGCCCTTATGGCTGGGGCTTTTTGTTTTTTGGCCCTTCGTGCCATTGATAAGAAATATCTCCATCTCCCTCTAAATATTGTGCCTACATTGTCGATAACTCTTCTCGTTATCTATATCACCCACGTGTTATTCACGTTTCAGGCTATAAAACAGGGAGAGCAGAATGAGTTTACCTTCAGGGATCACTGGTGTTTTCACCAATGCCAACATCGCCACCAAGCTTGCCGCAGGATTTACGCTGGTTCTGCTGCTCGGTTCTTCGATTGCCGCCTCAGGGATTTATCACCTGACCAGCATCAGCGAACGGGCAGAAAAAGCCACCTTGCTGAAAAGCGTTAACGACCTGCTGGGCGAAGCAAAATATACCCGTCTTTCTTACCTCGCCAACCATGAACAAAAATATGTCGAACAAAATCGGCAGGCGCTGAACAAACTGGAAGGCAAGCTGGAAGAGGTAGCATCCTATCACTGGCAACCGGTAGATCAGGCACAGGTCGATGCCATGCCGGGTAATGTGCAACGCTACCGCGAAAACTGGCAAAACACCCTTAACCCTCCTGCGGGCAGCAATGCGGAGCAAACCCGCGCAGCACTCGCTGCCGCCGGGCTGGCGCTGACCTCTGCCTCTGACCAACTGCTCGACCACGAGATGGCCTATACCCAGGACGAAGTGCGCCGCACCATCAAAGAGATGCTGCTGATCATTGCGGGCACGGTGGTCATTGGTGCGCTGATTTCATGGCGTATGACCCGGCAGATAACCCAGCCCCTGCGCCAGACGCTGGAGGTGGCGAAACGCATCGCCGCCGGGGATCTGACTGCACATATTGTCAGCCACAGCGGCGATGAAGTCGGTCAACTGACCCGCGCCGTGGAAGGTATGAACCAGAACCTGCGAGGGATCATCGGTAACATCCGCCACGGCGTGTTACAAGTGACACGGGCGTCAGGCGAGATCGCCGCAGGAAACATTGATCTGTCCGCGCGGACTGAGCAGCAGGCTTCAGCGCTGGGGCAGACAGCTGCCAGCATGGAGCAACTGACCGCGACGGTGAAACAAAATGCTGACAACGCCAACGAAGCCAGCAAACTGGCCTCGTCGGCGGCCGATACCGCCAGCCGCGGTGGGCAGATAGTGAGTGACGTGGTGGGGGTGATGAAAGACATTGCCGGGAGTTCAAAGCAGATTTCTGAAATCACCTCGGTGATTAACAGCATCGCTTTTCAGACCAATATTCTGGCGCTGAATGCAGCCGTAGAAGCGGCACGGGCCGGTGAGCAGGGGCGGGGTTTTGCCGTCGTCGCCAGTGAAGTGCGTAATCTGGCCCAGCGCAGCGGGCAGGCGGCCAAAGAGATCGAAACGCTGATTGGTCTGTCAGTCAGTAAGGTCAACAGCGGTTCGGCGCTGGTGGGAAAAGCGGGTGACACCATGCAGGAGATTGTCGATTCTGTCGGGCATGTGACGCACATCATTCATGAAATTGCGTCGGCTTCTGAGGAGCAAAGCCGCGGCATCAGCCAGATAGCGCTGGCGGTGGCGGAAATGGATACGGTCACTCAGCAGAACTCGGCGCTGGTACAGCAGTCGGCCAGTGCGGCCGCAGCCCTTGACCAGCAGGCGGTGAATTTGGAGGAGACGGTGGCTGTCTTCCGGCTGGGCAACGAAGCCCCGCAGCCTGCCTGACGCGTTATTCAGGACAGATCACAGGCAATAAAAAAGCCGCCGGGGTGAAATCCGGCGGCTTTTGCATGTCCAGACTGCGGCTTATTTTGCCGGAGGAGTCATGACGTTGTTGTACTGCCACAGGCGGTTGAAGTTGACGTCGTTCAGATCGCGCTGCTGCTTCTCATCTTTCGGTACATTGCCGGTGAAAGCACGACCGGAGAAGGCTGCATCACCCCATGGGTGCAGCTGGTTGTAACCGCTGTCGATCTGGCTGTCGCGGATGACTAACTGGCTGTTTGGTGTGGTCCCGGCAACATAACCGTTCTCAGCACCTTCATCCCAGGCGCGGCCCAGTTGGGCTTTCACGGCCTGACCTTCAAAACCACGGTCGGTGGTCAGTGTACTGTTCGTCACCAGGAAACCGTAAGGCACGTTGGCCGGGGTATTGGGTGCGAAGACGGAAGGCTGTTTCACGCCACGGCTGCTGACGGTGTGGAATTCAACGCGGTCAAACACGGCGCTTGAACGGCCTATGACGTAATCCACATCCCCTTCGATCAGGCTGTTCTGAACGTAAGCACGGCTGTAGCGCTGGTTGTCTGGCTGATTTTTCACGTTAGCGGTGGTCAGCATCAGGGTGTTCTGACGGCCAATCAGGCGCACGTTATCAAGCAGAATATTGTCGCCATCGGTGCGCAAGGCCACCGCAGCGTGGTCGCCCGCGTCAACGCTGTCGAGCGTGCTGTTGACGACGGTCAGGTTCTGCAATTGCAGACCGCTGCTTTGTGACCAGACGGTAGCTGTACAGCCAGCACCGATGGTGGCGGTTTGCTGAGTGGCACAGTTATTGAACATGTACCAGGCACGGGTACCCGGAATGAACTCGCCATTCGGGCTCAGCGTTGCGCGGTAAGCCGCCGGCGTTACTGATGCTTCCAGACCCTGCTGGATCACGACGTCGCCCGGATTGGTGCCTGCGCCGAACAGGGTGATCGGCGGTGCACCGGATGGAATGTAAACCGCGCCGGTATAAGTGCCCGGCAGGATTTTAATGAACACGCGCTCGCCGTGGTTACGCACGCGCAGCGCCGCTTCAATCGCTTGCTGAATATTGGTATATGCCGCGCCGTCGGTACCCATTTGCGGTCCGACCACGAAGTCTGTTTTCACATCGCTGGTGGCGATAAGTTTAGGGAACCAGCCCTGCTGCTGAACCTGCAGGGAACGGCCGCCAAAGGCCAGATACTGTTTGGTCGTAAAGTTTGCGGCTTCATCCGGGCTGAGGATGGGATCAACAGCGGTGCCCGGTGCGACCTGGCTGGAGAGGCCTTCGTGGCTGCTGCTACAGGCCGCCAAAACCAGACTGACGGACAACATGGCGCAGGCGCGCGACAGGGTGGAGATTTTCACTGGGTCTGACTCCTTGATAAACGACAAAAAGCGGCGGTCAGCAAGACTGACCACCGCGTTGCATTCTGACTGGCTCTTTTATACCACAGCAATCAGCTGTATATCACCGTGAGAGATGATTTACCGAGTGTATGGAAATGAATATTGAAGCCGAGGTAAGCCCCGCTGGCTTCTTCGTTGACCTCCAGCGTATCCACATCCAGCGCATACACCGTGAAATGATAACGATGACTTTCGCCTTGTGGCGGTGCCGCACCGCCGTAGCCGGCTTTGCCGAAGTCGGTGCGGGTTTGTACCGCACCGGACGGCAGGCCCGGTTTACCTGAGCCCGCACCTTGCGGTAACTCGCTTACGTCTGCTGGAATATTGGCGACACCCCAGTGCCACCAGCCGGAGCCGGTAGGGGCGTCCGGGTCATAACAAGTGATGGCAAAACTTTTGGTGCCGGCTGGTGCGCCACTCCAGGCTAGGTGCGGAGAGAGGTTATCGCCGCTGTAGCCCATGCCGTTGAACACCTGCGCCTGCGGCATCTTTTCGCCGTCTTTTAGATCATTGCTGGTTAATGTAAATACCATACAGCCCTCATCTTAATGTGATTGTTTTCAACGCATTTAGCTTATTTGATGACGTCGCCGCCGCCCAGCAATTTCAGCAGAGCCTGCGCAACGTTTGCAGATGATGCCGGGTTCTGGCCAGTAATGAGCTTACCGTCGGTGACAACATAAGGCCGCCAGTCGGCCGCTTTACTGTAATCGCCGCCGTTCTTTTTCAGCTCATCTTCCACCAGGAACGGAACAATATCGGTCAGGCCCACCGCGTCTTCCTCGCTGTTGCTAAAACCGGTTACGCGTTTGCCTTTCACCAGCGGCGTGCCGTCGGCCAGTTTGACATCCCTGAACACGCCGGGCGCATGGCACACGGCAGAAACAGGTTTACCTGCCGCCCAGAAATCTTCGATCAGTTTGACCGAGTGGGCATTTTCGGCGAGATCCCACAGCGGGCCGTGGCCGCCAGGATAAAATACTGCATCAAAATCTTCCGCTTTCACCTCTGACAGTTTGACGGTATGGGCCAGCGCATGTTGCGCGTTTTTATCCTGACGAAAACGATCGGTCGTTTCCGTCTGGGCATCTTTCTCATCACTTTTCGGATCTAACGGCGGCTGTCCACCTTTCGGCGAAGCCAGCGTCAGTTCGGCACCCGCATCCAGAAACTGATAATACGGAGCGGTGAACTCTTCCAGCCAGAAACCGGTTTTCTTCCCGGTGTCGCCGAGTTTATCGTGCGAGGTCAATACAATCAGTAATTTCATGTTATCTCCTGTGTGCCCGGAAACGTCCGGGCAAACGTGCAATTAACGGTTTTCTTTACCGACTTCTACCACCAACTTGCCGAAGTTTTTCCCTTCAAGCAGACCGATAAATGCCTGCGGTGCATTCTCCAGCCCCTGCACGATATCTTCGCGGAAATTCACTTTTCCGGCTTCAAACCATTCACTCATCTGTTTGGCGAATTCCGGGTAGCGGTGGCCGTAATCATCAAAAATGATGAAGCCCTGCATGCGAATCCGCTTTCTTAAAATCGTGCTGGCCAGCAGGGAGAGACGATCGTGCCCCTCTTTCAGACCGGTAGCGTTATATTGTGACACCAGCCCGCAGACCGGAATTCGCGCTTTGGTATTGAGCAGAGGCAGGACGGCGTCGAACACCGCGCCGCCGACATTCTCGAAATAGACGTCGATGCCGTCAGGGCAGGCCGCTTTAAGGCGCTTATCCAGATCCGCTGCGCGGTGATCCAGACACCCATCAAAGCCGAAATGCTCAACCGCGTAGCGGCATTTTTCCTCGCCACCGGCGATACCAATCACCTTACAGCCTTTGATTTTGGCGATCTGCCCGACCAGCGAACCGACCGGCCCGGTAGCAGCGGCGACCACGACGGTTTCACCGGGCTGTGGCTGGCCGATATCCAGCAGCCCCATAAATGCGGTGAAGCCCGGCATACCCAGCACACCCAGCGCGAGCGAAGGGTGTTTCAGCGCGGCGCCTTCCAGTTTTTTCACTACTTTGGCATCGGCAACGGCATAGTCCTGCCAGCCGGTGCTGGCAACTACCAGATCGCCCGGCGCGAAACCGGCGCTGTCAGAACTGACTACCTGCGACACCGCACCGCCGGTCATTACCTCACCAATTTGCACCGGTGCGGCATAGGAGGGTGCGTCGCTCATGCGCCCGCGCATGTATGGGTCAAGGGAGAGGTACAGCGTACGCAGTACCAACTGGCCCCCTTTGGCGGTGGGAACATCCTGTTTTTCCAGACGGAAGTTGTCTGCGGTCGGTGCGCCATGCGGGCGTGAAGCCAGCACAATGCGGCGATTTACGGATTGGCTCTGAGACATACAAACTCCTGCGTTGACGTGTATCCTGAGGCCACCATCGTTGGATGGAAACCTGTGTCATGGGGAATAAGTATAGGCGGCTAAGCGAATTGTGATCGACGCGGTTTATGCTTTGTGTGGCTAAGCTATGGAAATAAAAAGGGCCCGGCAAGCCGGACCCCAACGTTTCATTCAGTAGAAAGCGTTACTTCACTGTCACATCGATATCGCCGAAATATTTCTTCGACAGCTCTTTGACGACACCGTCCTGCTTGATTTTAGCGATAGCCACGTCCAGTTTCTCTTTGGTGGCGGTGTCGCCTTTGCGCAGGCCGAATGCGATGCCGCTGCCGAGGATTTTGTCATCACGAACTGCGTCACCCACGAAGGCATAATCTTTGCCATCCGGACGGTCAAGGAAACCTGTCTGGCCTGCCGGTGCCAGCACCAGCGTACCGTCAAGGCGGCCGGAGGAGAGATCCAGATATACCTGATTCTGATCCTGATACGAAACCACATCCACGCCTTTCGGCGCCCAGTGCGCCTGCGCGAAGCTCTCCTGAATAGACCCCTGCAACACGCCGATGTGCTTGCCTTTCAGTGATTCGACGGTCGGCAGCAGTTTGGACTCTTTTTTGGCAATCAGCTTGCTCGGAACGCGGTAAATCACGTTGGTGAAATCAATCGCCTGACGGCGTTTTTCGGTGACGTTCATGGCTGAGTTAATCGCGTCAAATTTACGCGCTTTTAACGCCGGGATAAGGCCATCGAAGGAAGTATCGAGCCATTCACATTTCAGCTTCGCGGCGGCGCACACGGCGTTACCGACATCAATATCGAAGCCCTGCAACTCGCCGCTCGCACTTTTGGATTCAAACGGCGGGTATTGTGCTTCCAGACCAAATTTCAGCGTTGAGCCGTCTGCCAGCGCAGAAAACGAAGCAACGGCACAACCTAACAGCAACGCGATGTTTAATTTTTTCATTGTCATTTTCACTTCTCCCGGTGGGTATCAAGTCAGACGCTTAGACGCCGCACAGACGGCGCGCGCCTTCATACAACGTATCGTTATCTTTGGCAAAGCTCAGGCGGATAAGCCCGGTCGGCGCGTTATGGCTATAAAATGCCGACAGCGGGATAGTGGCTATCTTATGATCACGGATCAAACTCAGGACAAACTCGTCATCGGTCAGCGAACTGAAGTGACTGAAGCGGGCCAGCATAAAGAAGCTGCCACGGCTCGGCAGCAGTTCAAAGCGTGAACTGCTCAGGGCGTTCGCCAGCAGGTCCCGTTTTTGCTGGTAAAAATCGGCCAGTCCCAGATAGCTCTGAGGGTCGGCCAGCGCTTCGGCAAATGCCACCTGCATTGGTGTGTCGGCTGAAAATACCATGAACTGATGTACTTTGCGGATCTCCTCCATCAGTTCAGCCGGCGCCAGACAATAACCCACGCGCCAGCCGGTGACGTGATAGGTTTTGCCGAATGAGGAGACAATCACGCTCCGCTCCGCCAGCAGCGGATGACAGGCCATGCTTTCATGGCGCTCACCGTCAAACACCACGTGTTCGTAGACTTCATCGGATAGGATCACGATATCGGTATCACGGGTCAGTGCCGTCAGGCGTTCGATGTCGTTGGCGGTAAAAATCGCGCCAGTCGGGTTGTGCGGACTGTTGATGATGATCATGCGCGTTTTGCTGTTAATCGCGCTGGCGACCTCGTCCCAGTCAATGCTGAAATCTTCCAACGACAGGCCAATGGCCACCGGCGTCGCGGCCTGTAAGCGGACAATCGGCGCATAACTGTCAAAGGCCGGTTCGAAGTAGATCACCTCGTCGCCCGGATGCACCAGCGCGCTGATGGCGGAGTAGAGTCCTTCGCTGGCGCTGGCGATCACGGTCACTTCGCTGTCGGCGTCGTAGTGACAGCCATAAAGCGCTTCCACTTTGGCCGACAGCGCATGACGCAGTGCCGCTACGCCGCTCATTGGTGCATATTGGTTATGACCATCGCGCATGGCTTTGCTGACGGCATCCACCAGCGACGGCTGGCAGGAGAAATTAGGGGCACCCTGCGATAAATTCAGTGCGTTATGCTCGGCGCTCAGCTGGCCAATCACGGTAAAAATAGTGGTGCCGACGTCAGGCAACTTAGATAAAGGAGAAAGGGCGCTTTTCATGACGAGCTCCAAAGGCAGACCGGAAATGAATAATTATTCGAAAACTATCGAATGATTAAGCATCAGAACATTTGTGCGGACAATGGAAAATTTGTCATACTCGCTATGATCACTCGTCATAGCGGGTGGCGGTTTTTGTGAGGTACCGATGGCCACTTCTCCCGATTTTTCATACCTGACGGCACTCGCTCTGCCTTCTCTTAACCTGTTGAAAACGTTCAGCGTAGTGGCGAAAACCCTCAACCTGACCCACGCCGCAGAGCTGTTGCACATCACGCAGGGGGCGGTGAGCCGCCAAATTACGGGGCTGGAAACGGCGCTGGGGTATCCGCTGTTTTTGCGTCAGGCCCGCGGGCTGACCCTGACACCGCGCGGTGCGCAGCTCTTACCGGCGGTGCAGCAGGCGCTGGAGCAGATGGGCGAAGCGCTCAGGCGTGTGGGTTCTCACCCCGATACATTACGGATCAAATGCCCGACCTGTTCAATGCGCTGGCTATTGCCGAGGGTGATTCAGCTTCAGAATGACCGGCCTGATATCCAGATAGAGCTGACCGCATCGATTGCCCACGGTGTGGATTTCAGCACAGAGCATTTCGACGCCGCCGTGGTCTTTGGGCGCGCGCCGGACTCACCGCGCCGTGCGCATCACTTGTTTGACGAAGTGCTGACGCCGGTCTGTACCCCTGATTTTTTGCCCCGCCGCAAAGGCCGTTTTGACCTTGCCGATCTGGCAGGGAAAACCCTGCTGCACCCCACGCGTGACCGTCGGGACTGGTTGCTCTGGTGGCGGGAGGCCGGGATGAAAGGGCTGCCATCGGCCAAATCGCAGCATTTCGATACGCTGGATCTGGCGATTAACTCGGCGTTGCAGGGGTACGGCGTGGCGATAGGCGACTTGACCTTAATAGAGGATGATTTGCAGGCCCGGCGTATCATTGCGCCATTCCCGCTGTGCGTCGCCAGCGGGGCTTCTTACACGCTGCTCTATCCGGATAACCCCACGCCTGCACTGCAAGTGGCGATCGATTATTTGAACGAGCAGGCCAGAGTCAGCCGGCAGAAACTCAGTGGGTTACTTTCCAGCTCTCACCATTTAGTGAGTGCTAATTAGTAAAGCGTCTCCAGCGCGCTGGCGATAGCGCTGGTCAGTGAAGTCAGTTGCGCCGGGGAGATAACGTACGGCGGCATCAGATAAATAAGCTTTCCGAACGGTCGGATCCACACGCCCTGACTGACGAAGTGTTTCTGCAACTGCGCCATATCCACCGGCTCACGCATCTCCACCACACCAATCGCGCCAAGTACGCGCACATCCGCTACGCCAGGGTGCGCGGCCAGCTGCATCAGTTCGCGTCTGAATTGCTGTTCAATGTTTGTTACCTGCGCCTGCCAGCGGTTTTCTGCCAGCAGGGCCAAGCTGGCATGAGCCACCGCACAGGCCAGCGGATTACCCATAAAGGTCGGGCCGTGCATGAAACATCCGGCTTCACCGTCGCTGATGGTGTCGGCGACGTGGCGGGTGGTGAGCGTAGCGGAGAGCGTCATATACCCGCCGGTCAGTGCTTTGCCGAGACAAAGAATATCCGGTGAAATGCCCGCGTGATCGCAGGCAAACAGTTTGCCGGTGCGGCCAAAGCCGGTGGCAATTTCATCGGCAATCAGGAGTACGCCGTAGTGGTCGCATAATTCGCGCACCCGTTTGAGATAGGTCGGATGATAAATCCGCATCCCGCCCGCGCCTTGCACCACCGGCTCTAAAATTACGGCCGCAATTTTGCGGTGATTCTCTTTCAGCATAGTGGCGAACGGGGCAATATCCACTTCATCCCACTCCTCGCCAAAACGGCTTTGCGGCGCGCTGGCAAACAGATGCTCCGGCAGATAGCCCTGATACAAACTGTGCATCGAGTTTTGCGGGTCGCACACCGACATCGCGCCGAAGGTGTCGCCGTGATAGCCATTGCGCAGTGTCAGCAGCGTCTGGCGCTTTTCGCCCCGTGCCTGCCAGTACTGCATCGCCATCTTCAGCGCCACTTCTACGGCCACCGATCCTGAGTCAGCCAGAAACACACACTCCAGCCCGGCAGGGGTCATCTGTACTAACTGACGCGACAGCGCGACCGCCGACGGATGGGTGATCCCGCCAAACATCACATGGGACATTTTGCCAATCTGCGCGATGGCTGCCTGATTGAGCGCCGGATGGTTGTAGCCATGGATTGCCGCCCACCACGATGACATACCGTCAATTAGCTGGCGACCATCCGCCAGTTGCAGTTCGACACCCTGCGCTGACTCAACCGCATAGCAGGGCAGCGGGCGGGTCATCGACGTGTAAGGGTGCCAGATGTGGCGCTGGTCAAAGTCGAGATCGGCGGGAGTCATTGCGATGTCCTTGATGAAATATGTAAACCAAAAAATAATTTTAACGTTGACGGTAAACTAAAACAAATAAAGAATGGTTGACGAATTGTAAGGTCAAACCTTTTTGGAGAAGTTGAATGACAACCCGTACCCACTGGACGCTGGAAAAAACGCAGGCGCTGTTCGATAAACCTTTTCTGGAGTTGATGTTCGACGCTCAGCAAATACACCGCCAGCACTTCGATCCGCGTCAGGTTCAGGTCAGCACGCTGTTGTCGATCAAAACGGGTGCCTGTCCGGAAGACTGCAAATATTGCCCGCAAAGTTCGCGCTACAAAACCGGGCTGGAAACCGAGCGTCTGATGGAAGTGAAACAGGTGCTGGAGTCCGCCCGCCAGGCCAAGGCCGCTGGTTCCACGCGTTTCTGCATGGGGGCGGCGTGGAAAAACCCGCACGACCGCGATATGCCTTACCTCGAGCAGATGGTGCAGGGCGTGAAAGAGCTGGGCATGGAAACCTGCATGACGCTCGGTACGCTCAATACTACACAGGCGCAGCGTCTGGCGTCGGCGGGTCTGGATTTCTATAACCATAACCTTGATACCTCGCCGGAATTTTACGGCAGCATTATCACCACCCGCAGCTATCAGGAACGTCTTGATACGTTGTCAGAAGTGCGCGGCGCGGGCATCAAAGTCTGTTCAGGCGGAATCGTGGGCCTTGGCGAAACGGTGAAAGACCGCGCCGGATTGCTGATGCAGCTGGCGAATCTGCCGGTCGCGCCGGAGAGCGTGCCGATCAACATGCTGGTGAAAGTGAAGGGCACGCCGCTGGCCGATAACGCCGACGTCGATCCTTTTGATTTCATCCGCACCATCGCCGTCGCGCGTATCATGATGCCAGCTTCCTACGTGCGCCTGTCCGCTGGCCGCGAGCAGATGAGTGAGCAGACGCAGGCCATGTGCTTTATGGCCGGTGCCAACTCGATCTTCTACGGCTGTAAACTGCTGACCACGCCGAACCCGGCAGAAGATAAAGACCTCATTCTCTTCGGCAAACTGGGCCTTAATCCGCAGGTGTTTGAAACCGAGATGGGTGATAACCAACAGCAGGAAGCGCTGGCCGAACAGCTGGTCCATGCCGACACCGCGCAATTTTACAATGCTGCCGTCTGAGCAATGAGCTGGCAAATCCGTATTAAAGAGGCGGTGGAAGCACGCAAGCAGGCAGCGGCGTTTCGCGTGCGCCAACCTAACGCAGGCGGCAGCGCACGCTGGCTGACGCAGGGCGAACGGCGCTGGCTGAACTTCTCCGGCAATGATTATCTGGGCCTCAGTCAGAACCTGAATGTGATCGCCGCCTGGCAGCAGGGCGCGGTGCGTTTTGGGGTGGGCAGCGGTGGCTCAGGGCATGTTACCGGCTACAGCGATGTTCACGCCGAATTCGAACAGCAACTGGCGCAATGGCTGGGATATCCGCGTGCATTGCTGTTTATCTCCGGTTTTGCGGCCAATCAGGCGATTCTTGCGGCGCTGATGCAGCAAGACGATCGCGTACTGGCCGACAAACTGAGCCACGCTTCATTACTGGAGGCGGCGGCACACGCGCCCTCTCAGCTAAGGCGTTTTCAGCACAATCAGCCGGATTCCCTGCAACGTCTGCTGGAAAAGCCGGTGGCCGGTGACACATTGGTGGTGACCGAAGGGGTGTTCAGCATGGACGGCGATGCCGCACCGCTTTGCTGTCTTCATCGTTTATCGCAGGCGCACGGCAGCTGGCTGATGGTCGATGATGCCCACGGTGTCGGCGTGCTCGGTGAGCAGGGGCGCGGCAGCTGCTGGCAGCAGAATGTACGGCCGGAACTGCTGGTGGTGACTTTTGGCAAAGCGTTCGGATGCAGCGGTGCTGCGGTGTTATGTGATGACGCCACCGCGGATTACCTGTTGCAGTTTGCCCGTCATCTGATTTACAGCACCGCCATGCCCGCCGCACAAGTTTGTGCCCTGCAGGCCAGCCTGCGCTGTATTCAGCAAGGCGACGACCTGCGTGATAAACTGGCGGCCAATATTGCCCGTTTCCGTGCAGGCGCTGCCGGTTTGCCTTATCAACTGACGGCTTCTGCCACGGCTATTCAGCCGCTGATTGTCGGTGAGAATCAGCCGACGTTGGATCTGGCGCAGCGGTTACGTGAGCGTGGTGTATGGGTCAGTGCGATCCGCCCGCCGACCGTTCCGCGGGGCAGCGCAAGACTGCGCATTACCCTGACGGCTGCCCATCGGCCCGAAGATATCGATTTTTTGCTGGAGTCCCTTCATGGGTGCAGTCACTGAATTAGTGAACAAACAAGCGGTGGCCGACGCGTTCAGCCGCGCCGCCGTCAGTTATGAAAGCGCCGCACAATTGCAGCGCGACGTGGGTGAACAACTTATTAGCATGGTGGCAGAGACTCATCAGGCCGCCGGTTTGTCCCTGCTCGACGCCGGTTGCGGCACCGGTTATTTCAGCCGCCGCTGGCGTGACATGGGCAAACAGGTCACCGCGCTGGACTTGTCCCAGGGCATGATCGACATGGCCCGCGCGCAGGATTCCGCCCACCATTATCTGCCAGGTGATATCGAACGTTTACCGCTGGACGATGGCGCGGTGGATATCTGTTTCAGCAATCTGGCCGTGCAGTGGTGTAATGCGCTGCCGCGCGCGCTCGAAGAGATGCACCGCGTCACGCGAGTTGGCGGGCTGGTGCTGTTCTCCACGCTGGCGGAAGGCTCGCTTGGCGAACTGGCTGCGGCCTGGATGAAAGTCGATGGTCGTCGTCACGTTAACCAGTTTCTGACGCCGGACAAAATCGCCGAAGCCTGTGCGCCGTATCGCCACGATGTGCAGTTCAGCCAGCACACTGTTCTGTTCCCTGATGCGATGTCGCTGATGCGTTCGCTCAAAGGTATCGGCGCGACGCACATCAAAAATGGCCGCCTCGGCGGGCTGGGCGGTCGTGACCGTCTGGCGTTGCTCGAAAAACACTACGCCCGTCAGGACGGCATGCTGCCGCTGACTTACAAGCTGGTGTATGGCGTCATCAATGTCGAAACATTAATCCCAAGATAAAACCCTGCGTCCTTGACGCTGTCTCTGCGTTAGCTGCGCGAGTTCACCCGAATCACTGACTGATGTCAGCTCATCGGGATTTACGCGCTGGCCGCCCTGATACAGCGCCAATGACGTTGGATTTCAGCAAGGGTCACAAGAAAATGAAAAAAACCTTCTTTATCACCGGCACCGATACCGAAGTCGGAAAAACCATCGCCACGACGGCCTTTTTGCAGGCTGCGGCGCGTGCCGGATTTTCTACCGCAGGGTATAAGCCGGTGGCCTCGGGCAGTGAAATGACGCCTGAGGGCGCGCGCAACAGTGATGCGCTGGCGTTACAGGCCAACAGCTCCGTGCGGCTTAGTTATGACGAAGTGAACCCGTGCACCTTTATTGAGCCGACGTCGCCGCATATTGTCAGCCAGCTCGAACAGCGCCCGATTGCGCTCGATACCCTGACCCGGGGGCTGCGACATCTCGAACCTAAAGTGGACTGGACGGTAGTGGAAGGGGCGGGAGGATGGTTTACGCCGCTTAACGAGCAGGAGACCTTTGCCGACTGGGTGACAGCGGAACAACTGCCGGTGATTTTAGTAGTGGGAATGCGGCTGGGATGTATTAACCATGCAGTACTCACCGCGCAGGCCATCGCACACAGCGGTTTGCGACTGGCGGGCTGGATAGCCAACGACGTACAGGAAACGGGGAAGCATCATCAGGCTTATCTGGCTACGCTCACGCGGTTGCTGCCTGCGCCACTGCTGGGCGAGATCCCGTTCCTCGGTACGGCGACCGGCGGAGATATCGGGCACTATCTGAATCTGGATGGCCTCACACCGTGAGGTGATCTTTTACCAGCCCGTCATCCAGTTCTGCCAGCGTGCCTTGCGCCACATTACGCCCGCCGTCGAGCAGGCAGAAGCGGTCAGCCACGGTGCGGATAAACGGCAGTTTATGACCGACCAGCAGTAGCGTCAGCCCCAGATCACGGTTCAGGCGGTGAATAATATTGCCCATGTTCGCCGCCATCGCCGGGCTGGTGTGCTCGGTTGGTTCATCGAGGATCAGCAGTTCGGGCTCCAGCACCAGTGCCCGGCTGATGGCCAGTTGCTGCTGCTGGCTTTCGTCGAGTTCACCGGCCTTATGTGCGCCTCTCTCTTTTAAATCCGGAAACAGCTCATAGACCTGCTCGGGTACCCGTCGGGTTTTATTGCGCCCGGCCATCATGGCAATTTGCAGATTCTCATTCACGCTCATTTGCGAAAAGATCTGACGGCCCTGTGGCACGTAGCCGATGCCCATCTGTGCCCGGCTTTCCACCGGTAAATTCAGCAGGCTCTGCGGCTCCTCATTGGCCGACTGCCAGGAGATGGTGCCGCTTTTCACCGGAAGATGGCCCATGATGCAGTTGACCAGCGTGGTTTTACCGACGCCGTTACGGCCGATAAGGCCGGTACACTGCCCGCGATACAGCTCCAGATTGATATCCCACAGGATATGGTTCTGGCCATAATATTGATTCACCGATTTAACACTTAACATCAGAGCGTCCTCCCTCTATCCCCCTGTCTCACTGGCTCTGTAATGCCGCTGGCAGTCGGGATGGTTAATGTACATTGACGGTCATTGTCATCTTTCTGACATTTGTATTGCGCTGTTAAGGTGGTGTCTTAGACGTTATGGATGTTGCAACTCTCAGGCCAAGTTTGGGGTCATACCTCCTAAAGAGTAAGTTGCGAGAATGTAAACAGCCCGGTAGCCAAAGCCGTGAACAAAATGTTAATCAGCGGTAATGAATCAGACAAATATCGGACCCTTAGGTGCACTTTGCCAGTGCCTGAAACGGTGATTTTGGTGCAATGCATCAGCGTGGCTAAAGCAAAAAAATCCTCGCGACATGCACTTTTTCATTTTGCAATATCTGCGACACAGGATATCTAGGCAAAATCGGCATATATAAAGAAGTAAAAATGGCTAAAAATAACTAAAAAACATCACACGCAGACCGCTGGAGATGAAAGGGCGATTTTTGGTAGGTCGCGCTGCGCGTGGCACGATGTGAGTTATCCACCATTCCTGTGGATAACCATGTGCATGAGCGTCGGGAAAGTTCCTGCAAGCGAGTCAGGACGCGGGCTGCACTCACTTTGTCTGGAATCGCCGCTTTTTTGATAAAAATATATATTTCAATAAGTTAACTAAAATCAAGCTTTGTCAAATCGCGTTATCCCGTCAGTGTCAATTTTCGTCAACCTGTGGTCAGAAAGTTAATTCGTGTTAATAACTGGGGATAAATGTTCTGCGATGGGGAAAATGTGGCTGAACTGAAAACCTAAAAAAGTGCAGAGAGGTAACATTTTCAAAGTCAGGATGTCAGGCCGTTAAAAAATGAACTGAACGTAGTCATTGGAAGCTGGTTTTATATCCAGTACTATATCGCTGGCAAAAATCGCGGAGTCTTCCATACTGAGTCTCCTTAGCCGGTGTTGTGTGTTCCTCCTCTTCAGTCAGGTAGCCCGTCAATGAGTAAAGTATTCAAACTGCATTCCGATTTTAAACCGTCAGGCGATCAGCCTGAGGCCATACGCGCACTGGAAGAGGGGCTGGAGAACGGGCTTGCACACCAGACGTTGCTCGGTGTCACCGGCTCAGGGAAGACGTTTACCGTCGCGAATGTGATTGCGGACCTCAACCGGCCAACCATGGTGCTGGCACCCAATAAGACGCTGGCTGCCCAACTCTATGGTGAGATGAAAGAGTTTTTCCCGGATAATGCCGTTGAATATTTTGTCTCCTATTACGATTACTATCAGCCGGAAGCCTATGTACCCAGTTCTGATACATTTATCGAAAAAGACGCCTCGATAAACGAACACATCGAACAAATGCGCCTTTCTGCCACTAAAGCCCTGCTGGAACGCCGTGATGTGATCGTTGTCGCGTCGGTTTCTGCTATCTACGGTCTGGGTGATCCGGACCTCTATCTGAAGATGATGTTGCATTTGACCAAGGGCATGATCATCGACCAGCGCGCGATTTTGCGCCGTCTGGCAGAACTGCAATATGCCCGCAACGATCAGGCTTTCCAGCGCAGTACGTTCCGCGTTCGTGGCGAAGTGATTGACGTCTTCCCGGCGGAGTCTGACGATCTGGCGCTGCGTATTGAGCTGTTTGACCAAGAGGTCGAACGCCTCTCGCTGTTTGATCCGCTGACCGGCCAGGTGCAGCATGAGATCCCGCGTTTTACCATCTACCCGAAAACCCACTACGTGACGCCGCGCGAACGTATTGTGCAGGCGATGGAAGAGATCAAAGTTGAACTGGCGGACCGGCGTAAAAACCTGCTCGACAATAACAAACTGCTGGAAGAGCAGCGCATCAGTCAGCGCACGCAGTTTGATCTCGAAATGATGAACGAACTCGGATATTGCTCCGGCATCGAAAACTACTCGCGCTACCTCTCAGGGCGCGGGCCGGGCGAGCCGCCTCCGACGCTGTTTGACTATCTGCCAGCCGACGGCCTGCTGATTGTTGACGAGTCCCACGTCACCATTCCGCAAATCGGCGGTATGTACAAAGGTGACCGTTCGCGCAAAGAGACGCTGGTGGAGTACGGTTTCCGCCTGCCTTCCGCACTCGATAACCGCCCGATGCGCTTTGAAGAGTTCGAAGCCGCTGCGCCGCAAAGTATTTATGTTTCCGCCACGCCGGGCACGTATGAAATGGAAAAATCCGGCGGTGACGTGGTCGAACAAGTGGTACGTCCGACCGGTCTGCTGGATCCGCTGATTGAAGTGCGTCCGGTGGGCACGCAGGTCGACGATTTGCTGTCAGAGATCCGCAAACGCGTCGAAGTGAACGAGCGTGTGCTGGTCACCACGCTCACCAAGCGTATGGCTGAGGATTTGACGGAGTATCTGGAGGAACACGGCGAGAAGGTGCGTTACCTTCACTCTGACATTGATACCGTCGAGCGTGTGGAGATCATTCGTGATTTACGCCTCGGTGAGTTCGACGTGCTGGTCGGTATCAACTTACTGCGCGAAGGGCTGGATATGCCGGAAGTGTCGCTGGTGGCGATCCTCGATGCAGACAAAGAGGGTTTCCTGCGTTCCGAGCGTTCACTGATTCAGACCATCGGCCGTGCGGCGCGTAACCTCAATGGCAAAGCCATTCTTTATGGCGACAGAATTACCAAATCGATGGCGAAAGCGATTGAAGAGACCGAGCGTCGTCGCGCTAAGCAGGAACTCTATAATACCGAGCATGGTATTACGCCGATGGGTCTTAACAAGAAGATCTCCGATATCCTGCAACTCGGCCAGCCGAAGACCAAGAAAAACAAAGACAAACGTGATGCGGCGGCGTCAGAAACCGTCAAGCTGCTCACGCCGAAAGCGCTGGACCAGCGTATTAAAGAGCTGGAAAGTAAGATGTATGCGCACGCGCAGAATCTGGAGTTCGAAGAGGCGGCCAGTACGCGTGATGAGTTGCATGCGTTGAGAGCGCAATTTATCGCTCTCTCCTGATCCCCTTCATCTTTCATGTTGCAGCGGTGTTGGCTTCCCTCGCGAACCCCAGTCACTTAGTTAGCTACGTTCCTGAGGATTCGCTCGGTTGCCGCCTTGCTGCACCATAAAATTTATCGGGGATACCTGCTGTGGAATAATTAAGGCGCGCTGCGCTGGCATGGAAAAAATGCTAGACTGCGCGCCCGTTAAAAACGACTTGCGAGCGAGCCAATGACTGACACCCCTCCCCAGAAACCTGCTGCGGCAAAAGATCCTCTGCACGGCATCACGCTGGAAGCGCTGCTGACGACGCTGGTCGATAATTTTGGCTGGCCTGCTCTGGCGTCGCAGGTGAATATCAACTGCTTCAAGAGTGACCCAAGCATCAAGTCCAGCCTGAAGTTTCTGCGTCGCACACCGTGGGCGCGCAAAGAAGTGGAAACGCTGTATCTGGACTTTGTCGAAGGTCATTTACGCCCGGACATGACGCGCAGCAAACGCCGCACGCCATTGTCAGAACAGAAACCGCAAAAACCGAAAGTCAGCACGGCTAAACCCGCTGCGGACAGCCCGTGGAACAACCATCCGCTGACGAAAAAATCTTAAATCATCCGCTGCAACGCTTCTTCTAACGCTTTTCGAAGTAACTCGCGGTCATGACGATAAGGGATATCACTGGCTTCGAGAGTGGTTTGAATGATCAACCTCTCACTGGCGTCGTCGATATTCACTTTAGGCCCGACGATCGCGGCATCAACGGCGCGGCGTCCGATCTGTTGCTCGATCAGTGAAAGCTTGTCATGCAGCGTCAGTGACGCGGCCGCGACGCTTAACTCTTTTCCCAGATTGCCGATGTAAACGATGTGCGCCCGGCTGCGGCGCAGCGCCTGCGTCAGGTCTTTCATCAGCAACAACGGCATCAGGCTGGTATAGAAACTGCCGGGGCCAATCAGCACCAGATCGGCTTCTTTGATAGCGAGGATCGCTTCACGCGTCGCTGTGACCTGCGGTACCAGCATCAACTCACGCGGGATTTGCGTCAGCTTGTCGACATTCACTTCGCCATGAACCCACTCGCCGCTGGTATCGAGCGCCGCCAGATCGACCGGATCTTCGGACATCGGGATCAGTTCGGCGTCGACTTTGAGCAAGCTGCGCACCAGATTGATGGCTTCCAGCGGGCGCACGCTCAGGTGGTCAAGTGCGCGGAGCATCAGGTTACCGAGATTGTGCCCGGCCAGCTCGCCATTGCCGCCGAAGCGGTATTCGAACATCGCCGACGCTACGCTCGGCTCGGTGATCAGCTGGTTCAGACAGTTGCGCGTATCGCCCCAGGCGATGCCACCTTCGGAGCTGCGGATACGGCCGGTTGAGCCACCGTTATCGGTGGTGGTGACGATACCGGTCAGGCGTGAACCCAGAGCAGAGAGAGCGGACATCACGCGTCCGAGGCCATGTCCTCCGCCCAGTGCCACTACGCGGTCGAGGTCAGCTAACGTACGATTGCGCATAAAAATCCTTAAAACTGTCCAGAGAATTGTCAAATCTGCCTTCAGCGTGGCAGTTAAAGAGGCTTGGTCATAAGAATCATCGCATGCCAGCAAGTTGATTTTACCGAATTTTGCAACAAGGTGTTATCCCCCGGAAGCCTGAAAAAACGCAGAATCCCTTATAAAAAAAGACGTTTCTTGTCGCGATCTGCGGCGTACGGGTGGCGAAAAAGCGTTATGTATCAAAATGCACAACGAAAACCGCCTTGGTGATCTGCCTTTCCGGGCGTTAGAATAGCGGCTGTAACCCGTGTTTTTTCGCCTGTTTTATCGTCGAAAAGATCAAACTCCTAGCCCTGAACCCTAAGTTGTTCGCCAAGAACGATATGGTTTCCTGGCCGTGGCTCAGCCACCAGGGTGCGAGGCAGAAATGCCTGCATCTCCCGTATTTGGAAAGGTGTTAAGGTGCTTCAGCTTACCGATGCTTTTGCGCGCAAGTTCTATTACTTGCGGCTATCTATTACCGATGTGTGCAATTTCCGTTGCACCTATTGCCTGCCTGACGGCTATAAACCGCAGGGGCACAGCAATAAAAGTTTCCTGTCGCTGGATGAAATCCGGCGTGTCAGCCGTGCGTTCGCTCATCTTGGAACGGAAAAAGTGCGCCTGACCGGCGGGGAGCCCTCGCTGCGCCGCGACTTCTGCGAAATCATTGCCGCTGTCCGCGAAAACCCCACCATCAAAACACTAGCCGTCACCACCAACGGCTACCGCATGGCGCGTGACGTAGCCAAATGGCGCGACGCAGGTCTGAACGCGATTAACGTCAGCGTCGACAGCCTCGATGCCCGCCAGTTCCACGCCATTACCGGCCAGGATAAATTCCACGATGTGATGAGCGGCATCGATGCGGCTTTTGAAGCGGGGTTCAGCAAGGTGAAAGTCAACGCCGTGCTGATGCGAGACGTCAATCACGCCAGCCTGAATACTTTCCTCGCTTGGATCAAAAACCGTCCAATCCAGCTACGCTTTATTGAACTGATGGAAACCGGTGACGGCGGATCCTTGTTCCGCAAACACCACGTTTCCGGCGACGTACTGCGTCAGCAACTGATCGCGCAGGGCTGGCAGCTTCAGATCCGCGCCCGCAGCGATGGTCCGGCACAGGTGTTCAGCCACGCTGATTATGTCGGTGAAATAGGCCTTATCATGCCGTATGAAAAAGAGTTCTGTGCCAGCTGCAATCGTCTGCGCGTTTCGGCCACCGGCAACCTGCATCTGTGCCTGTTCGGTGAAGACGGTATTCCGCTGCGTGATCTGCTGGCGGATGATATGCAACAGGATGACCTGATGACACGTATTCAGGGCGGCCTGCGTCATAAAAAACAGACCCATTTCCTGCATGAGGGCAACACCGGGCTGACCCAGAATCTGTCGTTTATTGGCGGGTGATTTCCCCTCCCAATAACGCAAAAATGTGGTGGTTGACGTAAGTTCAAGGAGCAACAAGATGAGCAAGGCCAGCAAAGATTTTCTTCCCCTGAATCTTACCGTTCTTACGGTCTCAGACAGCCGGGGTGAAGCCGAAGATACATCAGGACATTATCTGAAAGAAGCGGCCCTCGAAGCAGGGCACCGCGTCACCGCCCAGACGATCGTCAAAGACAATCTGTATAAAATTCGCGCCGTGGTCTCCGGCTGGATAGCCGATGACGCCATTCAAGCGATCCTTATCAACGGTGGCACCGGTTTTACCCATTACGATAATACTCCCGAGGCGCTTAAGCCGCTGTTTGATCGTGAAATCGAAGGCTTCGGTGAACTGTTTCGTATGGTGTCCTTTGAAGAGATCGGCACCTCGACCATTCAGTCGCGCGCGCTGGCCGGAATGGCAAATCAGACGGTGATCTTTGCCATGCCGGGTTCTACCCGCGCCTGCCGTACTGCCTGGGAACACATTATTGAAGCCCAGCTCGATGCCCGCAACGGCCCGTGTAACTTCACTCCTCACGTCAAGAAATAAGCCCGCTATGTCTACTTTTACTCATATTAATGCTTCCGGTGATGCCCACATGGTGGATGTCTCCGCGAAAGCTGAAACTGTGCGCGAAGCCCGCGCCGAAGCCTTTGTGAGCATGGCGGCGGAAACGCTGGCGATGATCGTCAACGGCAATCACCATAAAGGCGACGTGTTTGCCACGGCGCGGATCGCCGGCATTCAGGCAGCGAAAAAGACCTGGGATCTGATCCCGCTGTGTCATCCGCTGCTGCTGACCAAAGTCGAAGTGAATTTGCAGGCAGAACCGGAGCATAACCGCGTACGCATTGAGTCGCGCTGCCGTCTGAGTGGCAAAACCGGCGTTGAGATGGAAGCCCTGACGGCGGCGTCGGTCGCGGCACTGACCATTTATGACATGTGCAAAGCGGTGCAAAAAGACATGGTGATTGGCCCGATCCGCCTGCTGGAAAAGTCCGGTGGAAAGTCCGGTGACTTTAAGGCGGTCCCATGATTGAGATCTTATTCTTTGCCCAAGTGCGTGAACTGATTGGCGTAAGCTCACTGCAACTGCCCGCCGGGTTTGGCGACGTCGAAGCGCTGCGTCAGGCGTTGTGTGAACGCGGTGACCGCTGGGCGCTGGCGCTTGAGTCCGGAAAATTGCTGGTAGCGGTCAATCAGACGCTGGTCGATACCGCTCACCCGGTGAACGCCGGTGATGAAGTGGCTTTCTTCCCGCCCGTCACCGGAGGCTGAGATGGACCTGACTAAAATTGTGGTCGATGCCTCGCCCTTTAATGTCGGCGACGAGTATCAGTGGCTGGCGCAATCTGACGCCGACGGCGCCGTGGTGACCTTTACTGGTAAAGTACGCAATCATAATCTCGGTGATAACGTCAGTGCACTGACGCTGGAGCACTATCCCGGTATGACTGAAAAGGCCTTGGCGGAGATCGTGGCGGATGCCCGTACACGCTGGCCGTTACAGAGGGTTTCGGTCTATCACCGCATTGGCGCGATGTATCCCGGTGATGAAATTGTGTTTGTGGGTGTCACCAGCGCACACCGTGGTATGGCGTTCGACGCGACCGAATTCATCATGGATTATCTCAAAACCCGCGCACCTTTCTGGAAGCGCGAAGCGACAGAACAGGGCGACCGCTGGGTCGATGCCCGCGACAGTGATAAAGACGCGGCAAAGCGCTGGTAAACTGCAACTAAACCTTACGCTTAGCAACCGCGCAAAGCGGAGAATTTGTGGTAATGTTATCCAACAGGTGGCCTGTTTAATGGCCTAATTTTTAGTCCTCCATGCAAGAGGTAATCATCATGGATCGATATCCACGCAGTAACGGCTCGATTGTTGAACGTGCTAACACTGGCATTCAGGCTTATATGGCGCAGGTCTATGGTTGGATGACCTGTGGCCTGTTATTAACCGCATTCGTTGCTTGGTATGCCTCGCGCTCCCCGGCGATCCTCGGCTTTATCTTCTCCAGCCAGATCACCTTCTTTGGCCTGATTATCGCGCAGCTGGCACTGGTGTTCGTGATTTCCGGCATGGTTAACCGCCTGAGCGGCACCGTTGCCACCGGCCTGTTTATGCTCTACTCGGCGCTGACAGGGCTTACGCTTTCCAGCATTTTCATTGTTTACACCGGTTCATCGATTGCCAGCACCTTTGTGGTAGCCGGCGGAATGTTCGGTGCGATGAGCGTGTTCGGTTACACCACTAAACGCGACCTGAGCAAAATGGGCAGCCTGCTGTTCATGGCGCTGATTGGTATTGTGCTGGCCTCCGTGGTTAACATCTGGCTGAAAAGCTCGGCGCTGATGTGGGCTGTGACTTACATCGGTGTTGTGGTCTTCGTCGGCCTGACCGCGTATGACACGCAAAAGCTGAAAAACATGGGTGAGCAACTGAATGTTGATGACCGAGATAACTTCCGTAAATACTCGATTGTCGGCGCGCTGACGCTGTATTTAGACTTCATCAACCTGTTCCTGATGTTGTTGCGGATTTTCGGCAACCGCAGATAAGGTTTGGGTTTTTTATTGCAAATGAGGGGCGCTGAAAAGCGCCTCTTTTTTTAATTCAAATTCAAGGTCGTGGGCGTCGGCCCACACCGACCAAAGGCCGGCAGTCGCTCGGGCCTTTGGAATCCGAGCTTTTTTAACTGCGCGCTTCGCATGTCACAATGGCCGTGTTTCAGTGGCTTCAGTTCACACCGCAAAATGTCAGCGCTTAGGCGCTGCCTTCGCTACGGGTTTCGAGACTTAGGTCTCGAACCACTTGCTCAGTGCCATTTTTGAACGCGGTCTATTGGCTATGTAAATCAAAACACGCTTTGGTTGGGAGGGTGTTTGGCAAAAAACACCGCGTTGGTTGTAATACTCCACTCCAACCCTCCCCTTCGCAGGGGGGAAGCAGAATAACTTTCGTTTTAAATGCCAGTGTGCCGCGTTCAAAACGACGTCGAGTGAGCGGTGAGAAACGGCGAGAGTATTTTTTCGAGCTGGTCCGAACCGGAAATGAGAGCACCGCGCAGCGGCGGAGTTTGCGGCTATAGCAGAAATACCTGAAACACGTCCGTCCCAACCAGCGCAGCAACGGAGTTAAAAAACGCGGGATTGGTAAGGGGATTCGTTTAAGTCCCCTTACCTCGGTGTGGGCCGACGCCCACGACTTTGACCTTATATTTGAAATTAAAATCTCGACTGGCGTGTCGGCACACGCCTAAAACTCCATGCTACCTGTATCAGGTTGAACAGCACTAAGACCGCGGTCACGAGGAACACCCACCGAAAGCCCATTATGGCCGAAACGCCGGAGCCGAGCAGGGGGCCTATCACGTTACCCATGTACATAAACGACTGGTTGTAGCCAAAGATGCGGCCAGTGGTCTGGTCACTGCTGTATTTCACCAGCAGGGCTTGTATCGCAGGCATTAACGCACCGTCACAGAAGCCGAGCATAAAGCGCAGAATACCGAGTTGTACTGGCGTGCTGATCGTCGACATCAAACAGAACAAGACAAAACACAGCACTAATGCGGCGATGAGAATGCGGTGCGCGCCGATGCGGTCGCCGAGTTTACCAAGCTTCGGCGCTGACATGAGCGCCGACACGCCGGGCACGGCGGCGATCACCCCACTGATAAAGGCAATATTGCTGGTATCCGACGATAAATCACGAATGAACAACGTGAGGATCGGGCTTATTGAACCGTTAGCCAGCTGCACCATCATGGTGGTGACGAACAGACTTAAAATCAGCCACGGATAGGGCAGAGACGTGAAAACCGCTTTACCGCTCAGGCGGTTGGCTTTGGTTATCGGCACGACGCGTTCTTTAATCAGAAAGAAAGTGATCAGGAAACTGATAAACAACATTCCGCTGGTGACGAAAAACACGGTGCGTAATCCGAGATGGTCGGCCATAAAACCGCCCAGCAACGGGCCGATGATGACACCGGAAACCTGCCCAGTGGAGAGCGTACCCAGCGCCCAACCGCTTTTGTCGCGCGGCACCTGCGAGGCGACCAGCGCCATGGCATTGGGAATATACCCGGACGTCAGCCCCATCAGGGTGCGCAGGATGAACAGCTGCCAGACGTTGGTGGCAAAACCCTGCAACATCATGACAATCGCCATACCGAGCGCGGCGCGCAGCAGCATCAGCTTACGGCCTTTGCGGTCGGCCAGGCTGCCCCACAACGGCGCGACCACGGCTGACACCAGGAACGTTCCGCTAAACACCAGACCCGACCACAAACTGAGTGACGCGTGGTCAGTGACGCCGAGTTGTTCGATATAAAGAGGCAGGAAGGGCAGGATTTGGCTCATCGCCATGCCGGTGAAAAAACACCCGAGCCAGACGGAGATTAGATTGAGTTTCCAGGTTTCCATTGTGCTGCGGGGTTGCCTTAATAAAAGAGTGTGAACTACGTCAAGCATAGCAAGTCAGGTGCCGCAAAGGGCCGCAAAAAGTGGTAAGGAAAGACTTCTGCGCTAATTTGCTGTCCTGTATCAGGCTTTTTAGCTATCGCCGCAGAAAATGCCGTAGCCTTTGAAAGCACAACAGTTAATTCCTTATACTTGCGTCGAAAACATCAGGTTACACCGCCGTTTTGGATATAATTTCGCGCAGCCGGCCGTATTGTGTTAAAATCGCCGCAACTGGCGCACTGCAGTTTGTGCCGAATCCTCGTGGTAATGCCTCATTTGCCTCGTCTGATCATCCACTCTTGAAACTGCACCGAACCCCGTTCGGGTTAGAGTGGACTGGAGCTTTTCCTTATATGTCATTTGATTCTCTCGGCTTAAGTGCCGAAATTTTGCGTGCTGTTGAAGAACAGGGCTATCGTGAGCCTACGCCTATTCAGAGCCAGGCTATTCCTGTTGTTCTGCAAGGCCGTGACCTGATGGCGAGTGCGCAGACCGGTACCGGTAAAACCGCTGGTTTCACCCTGCCGCTGCTTAACATGCTCAGCCATTCCAACGCGCAATTCAAAGGACGTCGCCCTGTTCGTGCGCTGATCCTGACCCCGACCCGTGAACTGGCGGCGCAGATTGGCGAAAACGTACAGTCTTACAGCAAATACCTGACCCTGCGTTCACTGGTCGTATTTGGTGGCGTAAGCATTAACCCGCAGATGATGAAATTGCGCGCAGGCGTAGATGTGCTGATCGCGACCCCAGGTCGCCTTCTGGACTTAGAACATCAAAACGCGGTGGATTTATCCAAAGTTGAAATTCTGGTGCTGGACGAAGCTGACCGCATGCTGGACATGGGCTTCATCCACGACATCCGTCGCGTTCTGGCGAAACTGCCAGCCAAGCGCCAGAACCTGCTGTTCTCAGCGACTTTCTCTGATGAAATCAAAGGCCTGGCCAGCAAATTGCTGACTAACCCGGCTTCTGTTGAAGTGGCGCGTCGTAATACCGCATCTGAGCAGATCGAACAAAGCGTGCATTTCGTTGATAAGAAACGCAAAAGAGAACTGCTGTCTCAGATGATTGGCGAAGGTGACTGGAAACAGGTGCTGGTCTTTACCCGTACTAAACACGGCGCAAACCATCTGGCAGAACAGTTGAATAAGGATGGCATCACTGCTTCCGCGATTCACGGCAACAAAAGTCAGGGCGCACGTACCCGTGCACTGGCCGACTTCAAAGACGGCGGCGTTCGCGTGCTGGTTGCAACCGACATCGCCGCGCGTGGTCTGGATATCGACCAGTTGCCACACGTGGTGAACTACGAGTTGCCGAACGTGCCTGAAGATTACGTTCACCGTATTGGCCGTACCGGCCGCGCGGAATCCACCGGTGAAGCGATTTCTCTGGTGTGTGTTGATGAACATAAACTGCTGCGTGATATCGAGCGTTTGCTCAAGCGTGAAGTGCCACGCATCGCGTTGCCAGGTTACGAGCCAGACCCAACCATCAAAGCTGAGCCGATCATCAATGGTCGTCAGGGCAGCGGCGGCGGTCGTGGTGCTCCGCGTCAGGGCGGCGGTCAGCGTTCTGGTTCTGGTTCAGGTGCTCCACGCTCAGGCGCACCGCGCTCTGCAGGCGGCGGCCAGCGCAGTGGCAACGGCGGCGGTGAAAACCGTGGTTCGGGCGAAGGCCGTCCTGCGGCCCGTCCTTCCCGCGCAGCGAATGCCGGTCAGCGTCGTTCAGGCCCTCCGGGTGGCAGCCGTAACTCGTAATCCTTCAGGCGAAGCTATTTCGTTCTGATCCCTTTCTTAGTGACTAAGAAAGTAAACCGCCTCATTGCAGGCGGTTTTTTTTGTCTGTTATTTAAGAAAAGTGTCACAACCAGATGCGGTATGCGCAGCGGCGCGCGCCCTGTAAAATATGCTCGGTACGCTCCACGTTGGCTTCCAGTGTGGCGCTGAACACGTCGCGTTCGGCGCGGCAAAATCCCTGGCAGGTGGCGGCGGCGGCACAAATCGGGCAATGGTTTTCTACCAGCAAAAAGCTGCCATCCTCTTCCTGTTGCCAGTCCGCCATATACCCTTCGCGGGTGCGGATCGCTGTCAGCCGTTGCAGGCGTTCCTGTAAGGTATCTGCACCGGTCATGGCTTTTTGGTAAGCATCGCGGGTCTGCGCTTCGCGCCTGGAAATCAGTTTATCCAGCGCTTTTTCCCCTAGTGAAGAGCGGATCAACGTCAGCAACTGGACGGTCAGATCGGCATGGGCATCCGGAAAGCGCGCATGCCCCTGAGCAGTCAGTTGCCAGAACTGCGCCGGGCGGCCCACGCCTTGTGAAACAGACCTCGCCTCAACCAGCCCCTCTTTTGCCAGTTTGACGAACTGCTGGCGCGCCGCCTCGCCGGTGGTGCCGAGAATGTTACCGGCGTCACTGGCCTGCAATTCTCCACGGGTTTTGAGCAGCAACAGCAGGCGTTCAGCTACGCTTTGTTTCATCCCGGCTGGATTTTCACTTCCTGAGTTTTCCAAGTCAGTGCTTGACATATTGCCTCATCAGGTTCTAGATTACGGGACGGATTATTATTCCAAGTTATTTCTTGTTTAATATTACCACAATACAGACGTACTTCAATAAGGTGCGCTGGAACAATCCAAAGGGATGCAGAGATGTCAGAAAACGAAAGCGGCTGGAGCGGTTTATTCAGCGCCGAAAACCGCGGCAGTGCAGTGGCGCTCAGCGCAGGCGTAGCGCTGTATGCGACCAACAGTTATATCGTTATCACGATTTTACCTTCGGTGGTGCAGGATATCGGCGGCCTCGCGTGGTACGCCTGGAACATGACGCTGTTTGTGGTCAGCTCGATCCTCGGCTCAGCGCTGTCGGCACGCCTGATGCGTAAGGCTGGGCCGCGCGGCAGTTATCTGACGGCCACCGGCATTTTCATGGCCGGTGCCGCACTGTGCGCCGTCGCGCCGAGTATGCAGGTTCTGCTGTTGGGCAGAGCGATTCAGGGCTTAGGCGGTGGTTTCCTGTTCGCGCTTTCGTACGCGATGATCAATCTGGTATTTAAAGAATCGCTGTGGCCGCGTGCGATGGCCCTGATTTCAGCCATGTGGGGTATTGCGACCTTAGTCGGCCCGGCGATTGGCGGCATTTTTGCTGAACTTCATGCCTGGCGTTACGCCTTCGGCCTGCTGGTGCCGGTGACGATGTTGTTCGGTGTATTGGTCTGGCGCACGTTACCGGCGCAACAGGCAAAACCGCAGGCGGCAGAACCGCTGCCGTTTGTTCAACTGGCTTTACTGACAGGTTCGGTGCTGGTGGTCTCAGCCGGTAGTTTATCAACCCACGGCTGGGTGAATCTTGGCGGCATTGTAGTGGCCCTTCTGATGGTGATGATTCTGCGCCGGCGCGAGTTCAGCTCGAAAATACGTCTGCTGCCGCGTAATTCGTTATCCCTCTCTTCGCCGCTGTGCTGGCTGTATATGACGATGGCGCTGCTGATGATTGGTCTGGGGTGCGAAATCTACGTTCCGTATATGCTGCAACACCTGCACGGGCAGACGCCGCTCGCCGCGGGTTACATTACCGCCGCCGCCGCCGCAGGCTGGACGCTGAGCGAAATGACCAGCGCCGGCTGGACCGGGCGTCGGGCCAATCAGGCGATTGTCTCCGGCCCGGTGATCCTGGCGGTGGGACTGCTGTTAATGCTGATTTCCATCCCCGTGGTGTTTGGCCCGCCGTGGTTCAATCTGAGCGGCATTGTGCTGGGGTTGACGCTGGCAGGTTTTGGGATCGGGCTTGGCTGGCCGCATCTGCTGACCCGCGTGTTGCAGCAGGCCGATGAGCAGGAAAAAGAGACCGCGGGTGCTTCTATTACGTTGGTGCAATCTTTCGCTGCTGCGCTGGGGGCGGCGCTGGCAGGCACTATCGCCAATCTGGCGGGTGTGAATGGTGGCGGAACTGATGCCGCCAGCAACGCCGCCTTCTGGCTGTTTGTGGCCTTCATTATCCCGTCTGCTCTGGGCATTTTCACCGCCTGGCGTTCGGTGAGTCAGCGCCGTTTGTCGCACCCGGATCGGCTGGCGTGCAGCAAAGGATAACAACGTAGCTATAGCCATAGCAGGGCGTTCACCCGTATCATTGCCCGTCATTTTTTAAGGGTTGAACGTCATGCGTGTATTACTGGCTCCGATGGAAGGCGTACTGGATCCTTTGGTCAGGGAACTTCTGACCGAAGTGAATGATTACGACTTATGCATCACTGAGTTTTTGCGTGTGGTTAATCAGCTGCTGCCCGTCAAATCCTTCCATCGTCTCTGCCCCGAACTGCTGAATCAGAGCCGCACGCCTTCCGGCACGCGGGTGAGAGTCCAATTGCTCGGTCAATATCCGCAGTGGCTGGCGGAAAACGCCGCGCTTGCCGTGGCGCTGGGCTCTTACGGCGTCGATCTCAACTGCGGTTGCCCGTCCAAAACGGTCAACGGCAGCGGCGGCGGGGCGACACTGCTCAAAGATCCGGAACTGATTTATCAGGGGGCCAAAGCCATGCGTGAGGCAGTCCCGGCCGGAATGCCGGTGACGGTTAAAGTGCGGCTGGGCTGGGATTCTCTGGCGAAGAGTTTTGAAATTGCCGATGCGGTACAGCAGGCCGGTGCCACCGAATTAACGGTGCATGGCCGTACCAAAGAGGACGGGTATAAAGCCGAGCGTATTAACTGGGAGGCCATCGGTGAAATCCGCCAACGCCTGACTATCCCGGTGATCGCCAACGGCGAGATCTGGGACTACGCCAGTGCGCAGGCCTGTATGCAGGTGACCGGCTGTGATTCGGTGATGATCGGGCGCGGTGCACTGAACATTCCTAACCTCAGCCGGGTAGTGAAATACAACGAGCCGCGCATGCCGTGGCCGGATGTGATGACACTGCTAAAAAAATACACCCATCTGGAAAAGCAGGGCGACACCGGGTTGTATCACGTCGCCCGTATCAAACAGTGGCTGGGATATCTGCGCAAAGAGTACGACGAAGCCACGGAATTATTTAGTGAAGTGCGCGTGCTGCAAACATCGAAAGAGATCGCCGAACGCATTAACCGCTGATCGTTTTCCCTGATTTCTTCATGCGCGGCTTCATGTACAACGCAAATGGAGAAATATCATGGATAACAAAGATACCGGTCTGACCCACATCGCCTTTTCAGTCAAAGATCTTGATGCCAGTCTGGCTTTCTATGAAAAATTTGCTGACATGAAAGTGATCCACCGGCGCGGAGAGCGTGGTACGGATGCAAGACCGGTAGCCTGGATAAGCGACCTGACCCGTCATTTCGCCATCGTGCTGGTAGAAAACCCGGATTCTGCGGACACCAGACTTGGTCCTTTCGGACACCTCGGTGTCGCCTGTAAATCAAAAGAAGAGATGGACGCCAAACTGGCGCTTGCACGCACCGACGGCGTTTTGCGCAAAGAACCCACAGAAAGCGGCCCGCCGGTAGGCTATTGGGCATTCCTGGATGATCCTGACGGCAATACTTTCGAGCTCTCTTACGGGCAGGAAATCGGTTATCAGATAGAAAATAATTAAACGCTTTTTTCGCTTCAAACGCCGCAGTGACGTTCTGCGGCTTATTTCATCAATGCCCCCTGCAAGTGTTTACTTACTCGCCAAGCCACGGCACCCGTGAGGTTGTGACAGACTTTGTGACAAATGGCTGCAAAAAATCCGAGTGTCATCCCGCGTTACCTCCCTTATAATTCCTCCGCAGTCCCGATGCTCCATTTCCATTGATGACAACCTTTTTAAATACAGAGCAATGCATGTGAAAATCCGTCTTTTGGTTCTGAGCCTGTTGGCTTTCAATGCAGGCATGATGTCTGTCTCAACCGCCACGGCTGGCGAAAAACATGCGCCCGTTGTCGCGCCTATTGTGCAAATTGCTTCCGGCAGTGCCATGGTGGTTGATTTAAAATCCCACGAAGTGATTTATTCCCGAAATCCCGATCAGGTACGGCCGATCGCCTCTCTGACAAAACTGATGACGGCGATGGTGACGCTGGATGCCAAGCTGCCGCTGGACGAAGTCATTTCAGTGGATATCCATAACACCAGCGAAATGCGCGGCGTCTTCTCCCGCGTGAAAGTGAACAGTGAAATTACCCGTAAACAAATGATCCAGCTGGCGCTGATGTCGTCTGAAAACCGTGCTGCTGCCAGCCTGGCCGCGCATTATCCCGGCGGATATGACGCTTTTATTCGTGCGATGAACGCCAAAGCTAAACAGCTCGGAATGACGCAAACCCGCTACGTGGAACCTACGGGGCTCTCGCCGCGTAACGTTTCTACAGCGCGTGACTTGACCCGCCTGCTGCTGGCCTCACAGAAATATCCGCTGATTGGCGAGCTGAGCACGACATCGGAAAAAACCGCTGTTTTTGCCCATCCGGCCTATGCATTACCTTTTCGAAATACTAACCATCTGATTATGAACCCGAGCTGGAATATTCAGCTGACCAAAACCGGTTATACCGATGACGCAGGCCACTGTCTGGCGATGCGCGCCACTATCAATGGCAAACCGGTAACGCTGGTGGTGATGGACGCTTTTGGTAAATATACCGCGTTCGCGGATGCCAACCGTCTGCGCACCTGGATGGAAACCGGTAAAACGGTCCCTGTGCCGCAAATCGCCAAGACTTACCGTAAGACCAAAGACCAACAACGCACTCAGCCAAATATCGAACAGGCTGACGATTAACGTTATTAAACGCCCGGCTTTGCTAAGCCACATAAAAATGGCGCTGCATGATGCAGCGCCATTTTTGTTTGTGTCTCGCGTTTGTATTTCCCGTTCGTTATTGGCGATAAGGAACGGGCAGGAGAGACGTTAGAAAATCAGTTTAAATACGCCCGTCAGCGTCAACAGGCCGACGATAAAGATAATGGCGATGATCCAGAGAATAATTTTCATACTCAGTCCCTCAGCAGTGTGATGTACGCAGTGATCATCGCTAAGCCGATGATATCCTTCACTGAGTATAGACAATGTCAGGAATTCTGCTGTAACCCCGCCTCATACTGTTTCTTGCGCAGATGCTCGATGGCGACACGAAGCCCGCAGCGCGGGCTGGTCAATGGCGCGCCAAACTGCGTGAGACTCGCGGCTCCGGCCATTGATGCCTGCGCTAAAGCCACTTTATCTACGCCCTGCTGGAAGGCCCTGTCAGCGGCGGCCGCCACGTTCTGCACATAGCCTGCGGCATCACCTGCCATGAATTTTTTCCAGGCCCCTTCTACCAGAACAAACTCAACTTCCGCCTGCGGATGACGGCTGACGCGCTCAAACAACTGTTTCGTCGGTTGCAGGGTGGTTTCCACCGCGTAGAGCACCCGGGTTTTGCCCGCTTTGGCCATAGCTTGCGTCGCTAAGGCTTCATCCACCCGCCAGACCGGCACCGCTGAACGGGTTGCTGCATCCGCAGCTGCCGGACCGAGTGTTGAACAGGTCAGCAGGACCAGATCGGCGGTTTTTGCCAGTTCAGTCAGGGCGTCACAGGCTTGCTGCTGGATGTCCGGGGTCAGTTGTCCGGCGGCGGTGACGGCGCTGAGCAAATCAGGGCGGGGGTGATGCGATAGCGTATCCGGTGTCAGGCCCAATTCTTCGGCAGCAGCATCGAATACAGCGATGTTACTGTCGGCGGTATGTAAGCAGGCAATGCGCAAAATAGCTCCAGGATGATTGAGGGCAGGATCACAGGTTAATGCTTTTCGCCTCCCGTGGTGGATATTTTTGCGCCTGCGTGCGGTGCCGATAACACGGTGTTTATTCATATATTAAATGAATGTATTGTCTGGTTCGTTATCGAAGCTGCGAATGACAAGGAATCTGCCACAGGGACGGTAGGAAATGGACTGCATAGACCGAAATCTCGACTTCCTCCTGTAAAAAATTGTTAATTACTGTTTTATATTAATTCGGTGATGGCAAGTACATGATTTTTATTTATTTTTATGTGTACCATTTGGTACGAAAAATAATACTTTTTCCTAACATCTTCGTATAATCCTCTTCACAAATTGCGTGATCCAACCTTGGGATCGCGCCGTTCGTCACTTTGCAATGTGCGTCTACAGGAGAATTAACGTGAAACGCAGACACTTTCTGACCTCGATGGCGGTGCTGTTATTCAGTACCGCGTTGAAGGTAAAAGCCAAAATTATCTCCGGCGGTATGCCGTGGATAATCCACGCAGTGCGGCCGCCGACGCCGGTGGTGGCCGGTGAATGGACATTTTTCTCGCCAGAAGAAGTCAGTCTGGTGGAGGCGATTGCTGACCGCATTATCCCCGCTGATGACCTGAGTATTGGCGGTAAAGAGGCCGGTTGTGCGCTGTTTCTGGACCGCCAGCTGAGCGGTGACTACGGCAACGCAGTCACCGTATACCGTCTGGGCCCGGTGGTTTCCGGCACGCCGTCACAGGGACCACAGTTCAGTGACACCCCGGCGCAGCGCTACAAGCTGGGTCTGGCGTCGATCAATGAAGTCTCTAAAGCCAGGAACAGCGGTAAAACCTTTGCCGACCTTAGCGTCGAAAAACAGGATGATTTGCTGCGTAAGATTGAGTCCGGTGAGTTTGCCCTGCCGGGGATCGACGGTCAGTTGTTCTTCAATATGCTGGTGCAAAACATGCGCGAAGGTTTCTTCTCCGACCCGCTGTACGGCGGCAACAAAGACATGGCCAGCTGGAAAATGCTCGGATTCCCCGGCGCGCGTTATGACTTTCGCGACGTGATTGACCGTCGCGGTGAGGATCTGCATATCCAGCCCGTCAGCATGTTAAGCACCTTCCCGAAATCATAAGCAAGACCGGTAATTCAACGGCCAGTGATTTGGGGACTGTTAATTTTTGAGCAAGCATTTATGAGCACAACATTATGAATAAAATCAGAGAAAAGGCTGACGTAGTGATCGTTGGTCTCGGTTGGGCCGGTTCGCTGATGGCAAACGAGCTGACCCTGGCAGGGCTGAACGTGGTGGCGATTGAACGTGGTTCATGGCGTGATACCAGCAGCGACTTCCCAACGACCATCGATACCGACGAGCTGCGTTTTGTCAGCCGCCGCGCCATCATGCAACCCCCTGCCGTCGAGACCCTGACGTTTCGCAACAACCCGATCCAGCAGGCACTGCCGCTGCGCGAGTGGAATACCTACCAGTTCGGTATGAACGTGGGCGGTGCGGGTACGCACTGGAATGGCATGACCTGGCGTTTCCTGCCGTATGACCTGCAAAGCTACAGCCAGACTGTCGAGCGCTACGGCAAAGGTAAGTTTCTTGACGGGATGCAGGTGCAGGACTGGGGCGTGACCTACGCCGACATCGAGCCTTTTTACGATAAATTTGAGCGCTATGCCGGGACATCCGGGAAAGCGGGCAATATCAAGGGCGAAAAAATCGAGGGCGGAAACGTATTTGAAGGCCCGCGCAGTCGTGATTATCCGCTGCCACCACTCAAACGCACCCAGCTCTCTATGATGTTCGATAAAACTACCCGTGAGATGGGTTACCACCCGTTTGCCGTTCCGGCAGGCAACACCTCGGGGGCCTATACTAATCCGCTCGGCATCAATATGGCACCTTGTACTTACTGCGGCTACTGTGAGTTTTTCGGTTGCGGCAACTGGTCGAAAAGCAGCCCGAATGCCTGTATTTTGCCTGCTCTGGTACAGCGTCCTAACTTCTCGGTGATCACCGAATCTGAAGTGCTGCGCGTGAATCTCTCGGCGGATAAAAAAACGGCGACCGGTGTGGCCTTTATCGACAGCACCGGCGACGTGTGGGAACAACCGGCTGATATCGTGGTGATTTCCGCCTACCAGATGGACAACGTGCGCCTGATGCTGTTGTCCGGCATCGGTAAACCTTACGACCATAAAACCGGCGAAGGCGTGGTGGGGCGCAATTATGCCTACCAGACTGTCTCCGGTGCCGGCATGTTCTTTGAGAATGAAATGATGAATCCGTTCATCGGTGCCGGTGCGCTGGCGCAGGCGATCGATGACTTCAACGGGGACAACTTCGACCATACCCACCACGATTTTATCGGTGGGGGCGTGGCACTGGTGCACTCTACCAACGGGCGTCCTATCGGCCAGTCCAATAACGTGCCGCCGGGAACCCCGCGCTGGGGCTCGGACTGGAAAAAAGCCGCCAAAGAGAGCTACCAGAACTACAACAATATCTATTGTATGGGTAACAGCTACCCGCACCGCGACGTCTTCCTGGATCTCGACCCCGAGTACAAAGACCGCCACGGTCAGCCGCTGTTGCGCGTCACGTTCGACTGGATCGAAAACGATAAGCGTTCCGCGAAATTCATGGCCGACCGCTCAGTGGAAATTGCTCACGCAATGGGCGCGAAGACCGTGGTGCGCCAAGAACCGACCACCAAACCGTTCTCGCCAATGGATAATCTCTCCTCGCACACCACCGGGGGGGCGTGCATGGGCGATGACCCGAAAACCAGTGCGGTAAACCGTTACCTGCAGTGCTGGGATGTGCACAACACCTTCGTGTGCGGTGCATCGGCATTCGCCAATAACGGCGGGTATAACCCGACCGGCACCGTGGGCGCATTGACGTTGTGGGCGGCTGAGGCGATCAAAACTCAGTATTTGAAAGCACCTGGTCCGCTGGTGAGGGTCTGAACATGAGCGTGAAGAAAACAGTCGCATGCGTTGTCGGCATTGCGGTGATCGCAGGGCTGGGTTTTGTCGGGTATAAAACCTGGCATAACGCGCACCAGACCTATACGTTCCAGGCGCCGCCCGCTGCTGACATGGCCGGTAAAACGGCCATCGAGCGTGGTAAATATCTGGCTCAGGCTGGGGATTGCGTGGCCTGTCATACCGCACCGGGCGGTAAAGCCTTTGCCGGTGGGTTAGGCTTGGCAACGCCATTTGGTACTATTTATGCCACCAATATTACGCCGGACAAGCAGACCGGTATTGGTGGCTGGACCGATGAGCAGTTTATGGAGGCGGTTCGCAACGGCAAAGGTATTGAAGGTCAGAATCTCTATCCGGCCATGCCTTATAACGTCTATGCCAAAGTCAGCGATGCCGACCTGAAAGACATCAAAGCCTATCTGGACAGCGTCCCTGCGGTGCATTACGACGGGCCGAAAACCGACCTGCCGTTCCCGTATAATATTCGTCTGATGATGTTTGGCTGGAACCTGCTTTTCCTTGATACCGCGCCGTTCAAAGCGGATCCTCAACAAACAGCCGAATGGAACCGTGGCGCGTATCTGGTCGAAGGATTAGGCCACTGCACCTCCTGCCATACGGCGAAAAACCTGCTGGGTGGCGATGATTTTGGTGTTCATTTACAGGGCGGGGAATTGCAGGGCTGGTACGCGCCAGAGATCACCGGCAACACCCGTCAGGGTATTGGTGCGTGGCGCAACGAGGAAGTGGTGCAGTACCTGAAAACCGGCGCTAACGCCCGCGCCGTGGCTTCCGGCCCGATGGCGGAAGCGGTCGAAAATTCCCTGCAACATCTGAATGTCTCTGATCTGAAAGCCATTGCGGTCTACCTGAAGAGCCTGCCGGGCAGTAAGGATGAGACAAAACCGCTCACCGGGGCCAGCGACGTGATGACCCGCGGCCAGCAGGTTTATGCCGACAACTGCGCCGCCTGCCACCAGAATTCCGGAGACGGCGTGGCCAATATGGTCCCTGCGCTGAAGGGCAATAACGGTGTCCAGGCGACGGTGCCAACCAACATCCTGCATGTACTGATGACCGGTGCCAAAGGTGCGGTCACGGCCAGTAATCCGACCGGTGCTGCCATGCCGGAGTTTGGCTGGAAACTGAATGACCAGCAGATGTCGGATGTGAGTACCTACATCCGCAATGCCTGGGGTAATCAGGCGTCAGCGGCCAGCGAAGGGGAGGTGTCGAAAGCCCGGCAGTCGCTGAACGGGGAAAAAGCATTGCACAATCCGCAGCGGAATTAAACGTTACCTGCACTGTCTTGTTCAGGGCCCCGTCAGGGGCCTTTTTTATAAATGCAGACTTTATGTGGCGAACTATAATAAGTTCAGGCCGCCACCTTCTTTATGCCCCCGACACGCTGTGTCCCATGGCATCCCGGAAGGACATTTCACCCGCGCCGCTGGCGGCTTTCGGCGTTTATGGGGGTGTACTATGGTCAATCATGTCTGGGGACTGATGTCCCATCCCGGTCCGGAACTGCAACGTATCCAGCGTGAACGGGAAACCGTCTCACATCTCTATTATCATCACGTATTGTTGTTGGCGCTGATCCCGGTGGTGTGCTCTTTTATCGGTACCACGCAGCTGGGATGGAATTTTGGTGACGGTCAGAACCTGATGGTCTCCATGTTCACCGCAGCCTACATTGCCGTTATTTTTTACGTCATGATGCTGGGAGCCGTGGCGCTGATGGGGCGAATCATCTACTGGATGGCTCGCCGTTATGACAGCCGCCCGACGCTCAACAACTGCATCGTTTTCGCCGGTTATGTCGCAACCCCGATGTTCCTGAGCGGCATTGTTGCGCTCTACCCAATGGTCTGGCTCTGTCTGTTTGTTGGTCTGATCGGCCTGTGTTACAGCGGATATCTGCTCTATCTCGGTATTCCTAACTTCCTCAATATCGACCACCGCGAAGGTTTCCTGTTCTCCAGTTCTACCTTGGCGATGGGGGTTCTGGTGTTGGAGTTACTGCTTGCCCTGACAGTGCTGATGTGGGGTTACGGAACGAAGCTTTTTTGATCTGCCCTGAAGTCATTTGACCTGAAAACCCCCGCCTGAAAACGGGGGTTTTACTTTCACTGTGCCGCCTTATTTCCGCGTGCTAACACCCTCCGGTACAGCACCGGCAGTGAAATCACTACGATCAGCATGGCACCGACAATGACCGACATCACAATGCCTGGCACGTTAAGCAGGCTCAGGCCGAAGGTCAGCAGACCCATCAGAAACGCGGCGATGATAACACCGGTCATACTGCCGGAGCCGCCAAGAACACTGACACCGCCGAGTACGGCCATGGTGATCACGCTCAACTCCCAGCCGAGGGCCAGCGTCGGGCGCGTACTCCCCAGACGCGATGTCAGCAGCACCGCCGCCAAACCGGACATCACGCCGACCAGCACAAACAGCGTCAGGTTGTGGCGTTTGACGTTAATCCCCGAATACCACGCCGCGACCGGATTATTACCGATGGCATAGGTGCGACGGCCAAAGTTGGTTTTGTGCAGCAAGAAGTAAAACACCGCACCGAGCACCAGGAAGAGCGCGAATTCAAACGACAGCGGCCCCCAGATGTACCCTTGTCCAAACCAGGCGAAGCTGTCCGGATACTGGTTCAGTGACTTGTCCCCCAGCAGCACATAAGTGATGCCACGGAACAGACTCATGGTCCCGATGGTGATGACGATTGACGACAGATTCAGGCGAGTTACCAGCAGTCCATTGATCAGCCCGCACAGCAACCCGACGCTCAGCCCCACGCCGACCAGCGCCGGCGTTGGGAATCCGGCTTGCGCGCAGAAACCCATGATGGTTGAACTCAGTGCCATCGTCGATGCCACCGATAAATCGATTTCGCGCGCGATGATCAGCATCGCCATCGGCAGCACGATGATGGCTTTTTCCGTAAAGTTGAACGTGGCGTCTGAGAGATTCCAGATATTGAGGAAGTAGGGCGAGGCGAGGGCGCCCGCCACAAACACCAGCAGCGTTACCAGCAGTAAAAAACCTTCCCAACACATCAGGCGGCGCAGGAAAGGTGTTACTGCCAGCGCCGAGTTTTGGTTTACCGTAGTCGGTGACGTTAAGGTCTTATTCATGATCTGGCCTCTGTTTCAGGTCGCACAGCGTGAACCGAAGAAGTGTGGCGTAAAATCAGCCGTCCTTTCCTTTTATTCGCGCGTTCGTTGAGGATCACCGCAATCACAATCACGCCGCCGGAAATCGCCATCTGCCAGAATGGCGAGACTTCGATCACCGGCAGGGCATTATTGATGACGCCGAGGAACAACGCCCCCAGCAGGCAGCCCACGACAGAACCGATGCCGCCCATGGTGCTTATCCCGCCGATGACGCAGGCGGCCACAATCTGTAATTCAAAGCCGTTGGCGACGTCAACGTAGGCAACCGCGAAGCGTGAAATCCACAGATACCCGCAGAATCCGGCCAGTGCGCCGGAGAGGCAGAAGCTGACGAACTGCATTTTGCCCGCATTGATACCGGTGTAATACGCCGCCGTTGCGTTGCCGCCTGCGGTATATAACGCACGTCCGGTGCGGCTGTAACGCAGGAAGTATGCCACCAGAATCAGCGCGGCAATCGCGCACCAGCCGAGCAGCGGCAGGCCGATAAACGTTGCGCGCGGCAGGCTAAGGAAATCGGGGCTCATCTGATGGGCGTTGATCCAGCCGCCGTTGGTGAGCAGGAAAATAATGCCGCGGTAAATGCTCATCGTGCCGAGTGTGACCACAATCGGCGGGATGCCCACTTTCCACACCAGCAAACCATTTATCGCCCCCATAACCAGGCCCAGCACAGTTGCCAGCAGCACCAACGACCACACCGGAATATCCGGATGATGGAAATTAATCAGTGCGACAATCATGCCGGTCAGCGCCAGATTGGCTGCCATCGACAAATCAATGCCTTTGGTCAGCAACACCATCATCTGGCCGAGCGCCAGAATGATCAGAATCGAGGTGTCATTGAACATCTCCAGCAGGTTGCCCAAACCCAGAAACTCGGGTGAACGTGCGCCGACGCCGAACACCATCAGGACAATCACCACCGCCAGCAGCAGCTCGCGGTACTTCAGCAGATTTTTCATTATGCAGCCTCCCGTGACACACCGCTGGCGGCGCTGACAATCACCTCTGCCGTGGCTTCGCCCGCGTTGAATTCAGCGACCATCAGACCTTCGTGCATCACGATGATCCGGTCCGCCATGCCCATCACTTCGGGCAACTCTGACGACACCATAATCACCGCCAGCCCGCGCCCGACCAGTTCGGACATAAACTGATGCACTGCTGCTTTAGAGCCGATATCAATGCCTTTGGTCGGTTCATCCAGAATGATGATGTCCGGTTTGGTCGCCAGCCATTTGGCGATAACCACTTTCTGCTGATTGCCGCCGGACAGCGTGCCGACCGGTTGTTTCCAGCTTGAAGCTTTGACCTGCAACCGTTTGGCGTAGTCATCGGCCAGTGCCCACTCTTTTTTGTCATTAAGCACGCCGCGCGGATTGAGCTGGCTGAGCTGCGGCAGGCTGATGTTCTGGCTGATGGGCAAATCAATGATCGCGCCCTGTTTCTGCCGCTCTTCCGGCACATACACGATGCCTGCACGTATAGCCTGCGAAGGGCGTGAGAAATGGTGTTCTTTGCCATGAATAAAAATTTTTCCTCCCCCCGGCTGCGTGACGCCAAACAGCGCCTGCATCAGCTCGGTCCGGCCTGCGCCGACCAGCCCGTAAAAACCCAGGATTTCACCTTTGCGCAGCGAGAAATTGATCCCGGAAAATTCGGTCGGATGGCTGAGATCCTGCACTTCCAGCACCGTTTCGCCCGGCTCACATTGCACTTTCGGGTAGGCCTGGCTGACTGCGCGGCCCACCATCATCGTCACCATGCTTTGTTCGCTGATGTCATTAATTTTGCCGGAGCCGACGTAGCTGCCGTCGCGCAGTACGGTGTAGTAATCGGAAATCGCGAAGATCTCGTCGAACTTATGCGAGATAAACAGGATGGCTTTGCCCTCAGCTTTCAGGCGTTCGACAATCTGATAAAACTCGGTGATTTCATGCTGAGAGAGCGCGGCGGTAGGCTCGTCGAGGATCACCACCTGGGCATCGAACGACAGTGCGCGGGCAATCGCCACCATGTGACGCTGCGCGATGCTCAGCTCTTTGAGCGTGGCGTGTGGGTCGATATTCACTTCCAGCCGCGTCAGGATAGCGCGCGCCTGCTGATGCATCGCAGGCCAGTTCAAGCGTTTAAAGATTCCCGCATAAACGTAGTGGCCGACAAAGATATTTTCGGTGACGGAGAGCTCGTCAAACAGCACGGTTTCCTGATGAATGGCGGTAATGCCAATCTTGTGCGCAGATTCCGGATTAGGCAGTTTGATCGGAATGGCTTTATAGCGTAGTTCGCCTTCTTCCGGCTGGTAAATACCGGTCATGACTTTCACCAGCGTTGATTTACCTGCGCCGTTTTCGCCAATCAGGGCCGTGACTTTTCCCGGATACAAATCCAGATGGACGTTATTTAACGCCCTGACACCCGGAAAGACTTTGCTGATGCCCTGTAATGACAAAAGCGGCGTTGTGGAGTCATTCATACCATTCCCCTGTCTGGCAAAATACAACAAAACGGCCAACCGGCACGCCGGTCAGCCGCATTCAGGATCAGAATATTTTAGAGAATTTGTCGATGTTGCTGGCGTCGTAAATGAAAGGTTCGGCCATCGCGCCGCTGCCGTCAGCATCCAGTTTCACCTTGCCTAAACGGCCCATACTGGCTTCAGTTTTTGTGGCGGTGCCTTTGACCAGATCATAGGCCAGATAGGTGGCGGCGTAGCCGAGATCAATCGGATTCCAGATAGCAAAGCTTTTGGTCGCACCAGATTTGATGGCCCCGGCCATTTCAGACGGCAGCCCCAGGCCGGTCACGTACACTTTGCCGATTTTACCCTGATCTTTTACCGCCTGCGCTGCCGCCACAATGCCGACGGATGACGGGGAGATAATCACTTTCAGATCCGGGTAGGATTTCAGCAGGCCGATGGTTTCACGGTAGCTTTTATCTGACAGATCATCGCCATAGGCCACGGTGACCAGATTGACCGAAGGGTACTTTGGCAACACCTTTTTCATTTCGGCAATCCACAGATTCTGGTTGGTGGAAGTGGGGGTTGCGCTCAGGATCGCGACATCGCCTTTTTCCACGTTCAGCGCTTTCAGCGCATCGGCGGCAAGTTTGACGTTGGTTTCGCCAATCAGCGCATTATTGGACGGATTGAGATGGATCTGGCGGCCATCTTTAGCCACCCCGGAATCCCATGACACCACTTTAATGCCGCGCTGCATGGCTTTTTTCAGCACAGGTACCAGCGCGTCGGGGTCATTGGCGGAGACGGCAATCGCATCGACGCCCTGAGCAATCAGGCCGTTTAGCACCTCAATCTGCGCCTCGGCGGTAGTGGTGGTAGGCCCGGTGTAAATCACTTTTACATCGCCCAGTTCTTTAGCGGCCTGCTGCGCGCCGACGTTAGCCGCTTCAAAAAATCCGTTGCCCAGCGATTTTGCGACCAAAGCAATTTTCACTTCTGCAGATGCCGCGCCTGCCAGCAGGATGCTGCTCGCCATCAGGGTGAGGCTCAGTACGTGTTTTAATTTCATTCTTGGCACTCCATATAAGTCCGCAAAAAGTTTAACGACCAAAAGTTGCCGACGCGCCAGGCGCATGATCACGACTTTAGGAGGTTGCTGACAGGCTGACCTTTCCGCGAGTGCCAGTTACGGGCCAATAATGGCAAAGACACAAAGGTATAAGAGAACAATCTCACAAATTGATAACAATTTTTTATCAGACTGGCGAATCGGGCAGAAACACACAGGGTTTTTCTCAAATAAATTCGCACGCTTTTGGGGGGGGATGTGGCGAATTACGCAGAATCATGCCGAATTGAAAGGGGAAGTAGAGGTTTTGTTCAAAAGCGATTGGCCGATCACAGTTTCAGCCCGATGACTGCATCTGTGGCGACTAAGATATTACAATAATGTTAATCAGGAGTCGGAAATGACCGTGTTACGCAGTAGTGATTATTTCCCCTCAGGAGATTTTCCGATCGCCATTGAGCCGCGTCATCCCCACGATACCTTTCCTGAGCACCATCATCTGGATTTCAACGAAATTGTGCTGGTCGAGCAGGGCACTGGTACGCATGTCTTTAACGATAAACCTCTGATCCTCAGCGCAGGCAGCGTCTGTTTTGTTCGTTACCGCGATCACCATCTGTATGAAAACACTGATAATCTGCACCTCACTAACGTCCTGTACCGCCGCCCGGAGGCCTTCCGCTTTCTTAACGGCATCAACGATTTGCTGCCAAAGGAAGTCGAAGGGATTTATCCGGCGCACTGGCGCATTAATCCAGGGCAGATAATGCAGGCCAAAACGCTGATTGATCTGCTGGCGCGCAAACCAACCAATCAGTTGCCGGAATCTCAGGCCCAGCAGGAGCTCTATTTTATGCAGCTTCTGCTGTTGCTGCGTAAAGGCAGCCGCGATGTGGGGTATGGCGGGCAGGGCGGCGACCTGAATAATTTGCTGGACTGGATGAACGAACATTACGATGAAGAGATCGACTGGACGGTACTGGCCGAAAAGTTCTCCATGTCACTGCGCACCTTACACCGGCAGATGAAACAACAAACGGGCTGTACGCCGCTTAATTATCTCAACCGTCTGCGCCTGCTCAATGCGCGTAATATGCTGCGCTTTGGCGACAGCTCCATCACCGAAATCGCCCATCAGTGCGGTTTCTGCGACAGTAACCATTTCTCGACGCTGTTTAAGCGCGAGTTTGGGTACGCTCCCCGAACTCTCCGTCAGTAAATACTCTGTATATTTTGAACTTCCTTAATTTGCAAAAACGTTATGTCGGTCAGGCCGACCATGACTTTTTTGCCATTTACCGGCGTTAACTGGCACTCATGGAAAGGTAAAAATCCGGTGGATAGAACAGGCTGTTAAAACTTCACAAAAAAGAGCTGTTTTATTAACAATTTATTCATCACCTCTATCCGGATTTTGGAGACTTCTTACATGAGCACCATTCAGAAACGTATGTATATCAACGGTGAATTTGTTGAAAACACCGGCGGGAAGTGGATTGACGTTATGAATCCGGCAACAGAACAGCGGATTTCGCAGATCCCCGAAGGCACGGCACAAGATGCCAGAAAAGCCATTGATGCCGCCGAAGCAGCGCAGCCGGGCTGGGAAGCATTACCAGCCGTTGAACGCGGTGTATGGCTGCATAAAATTGCCGCCGGTATTCGTGAGCGCGAAGCTGAGCTGACTGAAACCATTATTGCCGAAGGCGGAAAAACCTACGGTCTGGCGCAGACCGAAGTGCTGTTCACCGCTGATTACCTTGATTACATGGCGGAGTGGGCGCGTCGTTATGAAGGGGAAATCATTCAGAGTGATCGGCCTAACGAGAATATTTTTGTATTCCGCAAAGCCATTGGCGTGACCACGGGCATTCTGCCGTGGAACTTCCCGTTCTTCCTGATTGCGCGTAAAGCGGCACCGGCGCTGATCACCGGCAACACTATTGTTATCAAGCCAAGCGAAATCACACCCAATAACGCGGTGCTCTTCGCGGAAATCATTCATAAAATCGGCCTGCCAAAAGGCGTGCTGAATATCGTGACCGGCTACGGCCCGACGGTCGGCCAGGAGCTGGCGGGTAATCCAAAAGTGGGTATGGTCAGCTTGACCGGCAGCGTCGCCGCCGGGATAGCCACCATGACCGCCGCCGCGCAGAATGTCACCAAAGTGTCGCTGGAACTGGGCGGTAAAGCGCCAGCCATCGTGATGAATGATGCGGATTTGGATCTGGCTGTCAAAGCGATTGTCAGCTCGCGCATTATTAATACCGGGCAGGTGTGTAACTGCGCCGAACGTGTCTATGTGCAGGAAGGTGTGTACGACGAATTTGTTTCGCGTATCAGCGAAGCGATGAAGCAGGTGACCTTTGGCAACACCGCCGAGAAAAAAGAGCTGGATATGGGGCCGCTGATCAGCGTCGCTGCGTTGCAACGCGTGGAAGACAAAGTGGCTAAAGCCGTATCGCAGGGCGCAAAAGTGCTGTTGGGCGGTAAGCGTGCAGAGGGTACCGGCTTCTTCTATCCCCCGACGCTGCTGGTGGACGTGAAGCAGGAGATGCCGATCATGCACGAAGAGGTGTTTGGTCCGGTACTGCCGGTCGCCGTATTCAAGACGCTGGATGAAGCCATTACAATGGCTAACGACAGCGAATATGGCCTGACGTCATCCATCTACACCAGCAATATCAATACCGCGATGAAAGCGCTGAAACAGCTGAAGTTCGGTGAAACCTACATCAACCGTGAAAACTTTGAAGCGATGCAGGGCTTCCATGCGGGCTGGCGTAAGTCTGGCGTCGGCGGTGCCGATGGTAAACATGGCCTGCAGGAATACCTGCAAACGCACGTCGCCTACCTGCAATTTCATTAATATCATTCGTCAGAAAAGCCGGAGCCGGGCAAGCTTGACGCCGGCTTTTCTTTTGGCATCTGAGGAAGGCGGCTTTTTTATGCAGGCAATTCCCGCAACCATCGGGCGGGGTTTCCCGCATACACGCCTTTCTCTGTAATATCCTTGGTCACCACGCTGCCTGCGCCAATGACCGTGTCATCACAAATTGAAACAGCCAGAATACAGGCACCACTGCCGATGCAGACATTGTTACCCAGGGTGATCCTTGCCCATGTACGACGGTCAGTATTGGGTTTTCCTGTCTGAAACATGTCATTAGCGAACATCACGCCGTGGCCAATAAAGCAGTTTTCACCGAGGGTGACGTATTCGCAGATAAAGCTGTGTGACTGAATTTTTGTTCCGCTGCCAATCACCGTATTGGCCTGAATTTCTACAAAGGGGCCGACAAACACGCCGTCACCCAGGGTGCAGCCGTAAACATTAGCGGGTTCATAAATCACAACATCCTTGCCAGTAATTACATCCCTTATCTGCACATGGTGCAATTTGTCGTGCATTTCTTTTCTCCCATCAGAAAGATACAGAACAATGGTATTGCACATTATTGGAAATGTGCCGATGAGCTTGAGTCTTTAAAATCCAGCGTAATTGGTAACCTATTGTAGGATCCGTAGCGTAAAATACGATCGGTAGCTCACTCAAGAATGATAAGGAAGATGTGTAATGATGGACACGGATGTAAAAGTCAGTGAGGTAAAACCTATTCCCAAACCCTGCAATCAGCTGATCAAAAATGCATGGTCAGCCGCGTTGGTCTCGGGGCTGATCACCGTCGCGCTGGATGCCTATTTCTGGATTGATGGTGTCCGATCGGTACTGGTGTATTTAAACCTGATTTATGTTCTCGTAAGTTGCGGTCTGGCGTACGGAATATACCGGCGGAGCCGCATTTGCGCAGTTTTCATGCTTTTGCTGTTTATCCTGGATAAGGCGTTTGCACCCATGGTGTACAACAGCGGAAGCATCGTCTTTTTCCTCCTGTTTATCATGTGTTTCTCTGCCGGGGTGGTCGGTACGTTCTGGTATCACTCAGGAGCTGAATCTCAGGAAGTCAGTACAAAGAAACTCACGTTATGCACGCTAGCCTGTGCAGCCATTGCGATAGGTATTGTTGCAGGTGTGAAGTTCCTTTCCGCCGACTCACCTCAGAAAGCATGGGGTGATTTCCATCGCGAGCTTGATAAGGAATACGCACAGGGGAGCCTGCCGGTCAGGCTGGATTATTATACGGTTCTGCAGTCGGCAGAGATGGCTGATAAAACGCTTATTTATACCTATGCGATCGAAAACACCAATCTTGCCACTATTAGCGATTCTCAACTTGAGACCCAGAGTCGGTCTATCTTCACCCGAGCTTACTGTAGTGGCAATATGGTGCAGAAATACGGTTTGATAGTGGAGTATGTATATACGCAAGGGCTCAGTGAAAAAACATACTCCTATAATAAAAAGGATTGCGTTGGGTAATGGCTGACGTTATTTAAAATGGTTTGTAGATAAATATGAGTGTTAAAAAATCTAAACAGTCAGACGGATATCAAAATAATTGATAGAAACGGCCCGGCTTGTAAAAGCGGCGGCGCCGTTTTTTCTCCTTTATTCTCCCCGCCAGTTCTTCAGCTTACTCGTCTTACCAATCCCCGGATTAAAACTGTTGGTCGGGTCGGCTTGCTGGTAGAAGGCTTTCATGTGCGGCTTGGCGATATACAGATGCCCGACGTTATGCTCGGCGGGGTATTCGGCCCCTTTTGCATCGAGAATTTCCAGCATCTGATGTTTCAGTTTTTTGCTGTTCGCCCCTTTTTTGACGATGTAATCCTGATGGAAAACGTGGCACATGAAGTGGCCATAATAGAGTTTTGCTACCAGCTGATTATCGATTTCCGGAGGCAGGGTTTCGAACCACTCTTGGTCGTTACGGCGCAGGGCGATGTCCAGCGCGAGAATATCTTCCACCTCTTTTTCATGCACCGCGTGATAGCGCACCGCAGCACCAGCGGCGGCAAAGCGATGCAGGAAAGCTTTTTTCCCTTCGTCATCAGAACAGACAAAAAAGTCGCCTTCGTTTTCTGTAAAGAAGCGGGTGAGGAAGGTCTGCGCTTCACCGATCCCTTCGCCGGACATTTTTAATAACAGATGATGCTCATAGCGGTCGCGGTATTTTTTCATCCGCGGCGGCAGATGGTTGGGCAGCGCTTTACTGATGCACTGCATCACACGGTCGCTGAAGTTTTTCGGCAGAAACGGCACTTTACTGATGTGGGCGTCAAACTTGCCTTTGGCGCTGAACATATCCGGCATTTTGTCGGTGCCGAGTTTGTCGATCATCATGAAGGTGTCTTTGCCATAGACTTCGGTGATGTCGAAAATGTCGCGGTGCATATATTCACCGGCCACGGGCAGGTTTTTGAAATCCCGCAGGATCTGACGGCGTAGCTCGGTCAGCACGGCGGTGCTGTTGGTGCCGATGTAAAAGACCTGCTGCTGACTCTCAGCCGGGAAGGTGTCGAGACGCACGGCGAAGACGGCCAGTTTCCCGGCACAGCCGGACGCTTCGAACAGGCGGCGCTGATCGGCATTAAAACGCGATGGAGTGTCGGCTTCGACGTCACGCACCCGTTCGGCGTAGTCATGGTCAGAGGCTTTGCGCTGGTCGTGGCTGATTTCTTCGTCTTTGAAATGGCCTTTTTCAAGGCGCGTGAGCATCTCTTCCGGTGTGTCGCCGAGCGCGATCCCCAGATGGTTCACCAGTTGCAGTTCACCCTGAGCATCGATTTGCGCATACAGCGCCATTTCGGTATAGGCCGGGCCGCGCTTCACCAGTGAACCGCCGGAGTTATTGCAGATGCCGCCGACAACCGATGCGCCGATGCACGAAGAACCGATGACGGAATGGGGTTCACGCCCGTAAGGTTTAAGGATTTTTTCCAGCTTATATAAGGTGCTGCCGGGGAAACCAATCACCTGATTACCGCCGTCGAGCAGCTCGATGTGGTCGAGCTTAAGGGTGCTGAAAATCACAATGTCGCGGTCGTAATCGTCGCCGCTCGGCGTCGAACCTTCGGTCAGACCGGTATTGGCGGCCTGCATGATGACAATTTTGTCGGCGTCAACGCAGGCTTTCAGCAGTTGCCACTGTTGCAGCAGAGTCTGCGGAAACACCACCGCCAGCGCTTTACCGCCGCCGGAGCGAAATCCTTTACGGTAACGTTCTGTATTGCTGTCGCCCGTTAAGACGTGACGGCTACCGGCAATCTCTTTCAGACGCGAAATCAGCCCCTGATTGTCCTGATGCATGCTCATTTCTTCTCCTTCAGTTTATCGACCCGACTCCATCATAGACGCAAATGCCGCCGAAGGCAGGGAGGCGCGTCACCGGACGGCCATTAAAGCATCATCAATGTGTCATAAAACTCGCGCTTAATGATTGCCAGAATCTGTAAGCAACCGAGAGACAGCACCATGGCGCAAGCTCAACTTAAGCTGGCACAGGCTGAATATCCTCAGGCCCGGCCACAGCAACAGAACAAAGTACTCGACGTGAAAGGGCTGGTGAAATCCTATAAATCCGGCCAGCGCGTACTAAATGACATCAGCTTTGACCTGCATGCCGGCGAATTTGTCGCCGTGATTGGCCGTTCTGGTGCCGGAAAGTCGACCCTGCTGCACGTACTGAACGGCACTATTCCGTTGTCTGACGGCAGTGTGGTGTGTCACTACGAAAACGGTGAGCAGCAACAACTGGCCGGGCTGACCGGCAAGTCACTGCGCCGCTGGCGTGCGGGCTGCGGCATGATTTTTCAGGACTTCTGCCTGGTGCCGCGCCTTGACGTGCTGACCAACGTACTGCTTGGCCGCCTCAGCCAGACGTCGACCTTTAAATCCTTCTTCAACCAGTTCGATGACGAAGACCGCGCCCGCGCGATCTCGTTGCTCGAATGGTTACATATGCTGCCGCATGCGTTGCAGCGCGCCGAGAATCTTTCCGGCGGCCAGATGCAGCGCGTGGCAATCTGCCGTGCACTGATGCAGAACCCGAAAATCCTGCTGGCCGATGAGCCGGTGGCGTCGCTCGATCCGAAAAATACCCTGCGCATTATGAATGCGCTGAAAAAAGTCAGCGAAGAGAATATCGCCGTCATGGTTAACCTGCATTCGGTCGAACTGGTTAAAGACTTTTGTACCCGGGTGATTGGCATTGCCAAGGGCCAGATCATTTTTGATGGTCATCCGGATCAATTAAATGACGACATTCTTCACCAGTTATATGGGGAAGAGGGTGAATTACAGAATTAGTGTTGTTTGTCACAATAAATAATCTCGTGAAGTTATTTGGATTTACTTATCTCAACTTTCTCTACGTCTATAAAGGGTCATGACTACATGAAGAACTTATTACGTCTGGCGGTACTGGTCGCGGGTACATTCACCGCAATGCACAGCATGGCAGAAGATGCACCGAAAGAGTTAAATCTGGGTATATTAGGTGGGCAGAATGCCACGCAGCAAATCGGCGATAATCAGTGTGTAAAAGATTTTTTCGATAAAGAATTAAACGTCGATACCAAATTACGTAACTCTTCAGATTACTCTGGTGTTATTCAGGGCCTGCTGGGCGGGAAAATCGACATGGTATTAAGTATGTCACCCTCCTCTTTTGCCTCGGTGTATATTAATAATCCGAAAGCTGTGGATATTGTCGGTATTACTATTGATGACACCGATCAGTCCCGCGGTTATCACTCGGTAGTCGTTGTAAAAGCCGACAGCCCGTATAAGAAGCTCTCTGATCTGAAAGGCAAGGCGTTTGGTTTTGCCGATCCGGATTCCACCTCGGGTTATTTGATCCCGAACCAGACCTTCAAGAAAGAGTTTGGCGGCAATACTGACAATAAATACAACAACTTCTTCTCCAGCGTCACCTTCTCCGGTGGTCATGAGCAGGATATCCTCGGCGTGCTCAACGGCCAGTTTGACGGTGCAGTAACCTGGGCCTCGATGATTGGTGACCGCGAAACCGGTTATACCTCCGGTGCCTTCAACCGCATGATCCGTATGGACCAGCCGGACCTGATGAAGAAAATCCGTATCATTTGGGAATCGCCTTTAATTCCTAATGGCCCGATTTTAGTGCGCAGCGATTTACCGGCTGATTTCAAAGCGAAGCTGGTCAGCGCGATTAAGAAATTGGATAAAGACGATCACGCCTGCTGGATTAAAGCCGCTGGCGGTAAAATGCATATTGGCGACACGACGCTGGCTGAATATCAACAGATTATAGATATGAAACGAGAGCTCACCAAGGGTTCGCGCTAATAGGTTATTTTACTTGCCACTTTGAATGCGGGCAGTGCTCGGACGCCTCACGTACTCTATGTACGCTCCGGGTCCTGCGCGCTGGCCGCATCCAAATTGCCTGCGCCTATTACGTTGTGTTATTATATTTAAAGAAAACCGGAACGCTATTTTGAATAAAGATTTCAATCGTTATTACCAGCAAATACGCGGTAAGCAAAAGCGTGAGGCATTGGTCTGGTCGGGGCTGATGTTGGTGCTTTATTTGTGGTCAGGCAATGTGTCTGAACTTAATCTGAAGACGGTATTTCTTTCGGCGCCTCATTTCTTTGATTATATCGGTGAAACTGTGCCGGTCTTGCACTGGTCATTATTGTTTGCGGATGGTCATACTGAAGGCTCTCTGGCCTATTGGGGATACCGGCTCAATATTCAGTTGCCGCTGATTTGGGAAACTATTCAGCTGGCGCTTTCATCGACGATTTTATCGACCGCGCTGGCCACGCTGCTGGCGTTTATGGCGGCCAATAATACCGATTCGCCAAAATGGCTGAAGCTCAGTATCCGCACCTTCGTCGCCTTTCTGCGCACCATGCCGGAACTGGCCTGGGCGGTGATGTGCGTTATGGCGTTTGGTATCGGCGCGATACCGGGCTTTATCGCCCTGACGTTGCATACCGTTGGCAGCCTGACCAAACTATTTTATGAATCGATTGAAACGGCATCGGACAAACCGGTGCGCGGCCTGAAGTCCTGTGGCGCGGGGCGTTTGCAACGTATGCGTTTCGCCATCTGGCCACAGGTCAAACCTATCTTCCTCTCGTACAGTTTTATGCGCCTTGAAATCAACTTCCGTCAGTCTACGATCCTCGGGCTGGTTGGCGCGGGCGGTATCGGCCAGGAGCTGATGACCTCGATCAAACTCGACCGTTATGACCAGGTGAGTATGACGCTACTGCTGATCATTCTGGTGGTTTCGATTATGGATTTTTTATCGGGAAAACTGCGTAAGCGCGCAGTAGAGGGTACGTTCTGATGCTGACTGAAGCACTGGCGCCGTCGGCAATTGCTGGCATCAAGCGCGATCATCCTACGCTGTTCTCAGCCCAGCGCCGCTACCTGCGCTATCTCGGCATCTTCGCTGTGCTGATCACGCTCTATTATCTCTATTTTTTCACGTACTACGGTATTCCGTGGGACGCCGTCGTACGCGGCACCAGTCAGGTGGGGCGCTATTTTCTGCGTATGTTCGTCTGGCATAACTTCTCGCAGTGGCCGCTGATGTACTACTTTGGGCAGATTGCCATGACGCTGGCAATTGTCTTTGCAGGGACCATTACGGCGTCATTTCTGGCGTTGCCGCTGTCATTTCTGGCAGCGCGTAATGTGATGTCAACGCCGCTGCTACGCCCGGTTTCTCTGGTGGTTCGCCGCCTGTTGGACGTGCTGCGCGGGCTGGATATGGCGATCTGGGGGCTGATTTTTGTGCGCGCCGTCGGCATGGGGCCGCTGGCCGGGGTGCTGGCGATTATCATGCAGGATATGGGGTTGCTGGGTAAGCTCTACGCCGAAGGACACGAGGCGGTGGAGCGTTCGCCAAGCCGCGGCCTGCGGGCGCTGGGCGCCAATCCGCTGCAAACGCATCGCTTCGGGATCTTCACGCAATCCTTCCCGACTTTTTTGGCGCTGTCGCTTTACCAGATTGAGTCCAACACCCGTTCTGCGGCGGTGCTGGGTTTTGTCGGTGCGGGCGGGATTGGTCTGGTGTACGCCGAAAATATGCGACTGTGGAACTGGGATGTGGTGATGTTTATCACCCTGATTCTTGTGGTGATCGTGATGGCGATGGATAAGATCTCATCGATTCTGCGCGCCAAATATATTCATGGCGAAGATATCGATCTCTTTGAGCCGCCGCGCAAACCCAAAACACCGGTTAAGCTTTATCGTCCATAAAACATATCGCCCATAAAATATATCGCCCTTAAGACTCTTTTCTTACTGACATAAAAAAGGCGGCCCATGTAAATGGATGCCGCCTTTTTAATCCCTTCGCCGTCAAACGGCTTGGTTATTCGTCGAAATACCAGTAACCCTGATTAACCAGATCGGTGAATACCACGACAAACTCCGGATCCTGCAGCGCATTACCCAGCTCTTTCTTGCCGATCAGAGTGTAACGACACAGGGCATCCGCCGCATGAGGGTTGGATGTCTCCAGCGGTTCACTGTTAACGAAGAAGCGCTCACCCACATTCAGCACGCGCAGACCGCTCAGGCGGGTCAGGCTGTCGCCCTGCATCAGCGCATCAACGATTTCCTGCGCTTCATACGGAGGCTCGGCCGGTGCGATATCCAGTTCGTGGCGCGGCGTGGTCGCAAAACGGCCAAACCACTGCTTGAAATCTTCCGGCTTGTCGATCAACTGGTGCATCATGGCGCGCACGCGCTCCATCTCATACTCTTCAACTTTGCCCACGTGGTCACGCAGCGTCAGGTCTGGATCGCTGTAGTGTTCGCCGCCAAGATCGTTTTCCAGCGCGTAATCGGCAAAGCTGCTGATTAAGTCCCGGCTGTTCGGCCCACGGAAACCCACGGAATAGTTGAAGGCCTCGGTGTGCGTGATGCCGTCATGCGGAAAACCTGGCGGAATGTAGAGAATGTCACCCGGTTCAAGGTCTTCGTCGATAATTGGCGTGAACGGCTCGACGTGCAGTAATGCCGGATGCGGACAGAATTGTTTGAGCGGCAATTTATCCCCGACGCGCCAGCGGCGGCTGCCCATCCCCTGAATAATAAACACGTCGTACTGGTCGATATGCGGGCCAACGCCGCCGCCGGGTACGGAGTAGGAGATCATCAGATCATCTAAGCGCCAGTCTGGCAGTACGCGGAAAGGGCATACCAGTTCAGCAGAAGGCGCATGCCAGTGGTTGACGGCCTGCGCCAGCAGTGACCAGCCGGTTTCACCGAGATTATCGAAATGCTCGAACGGCCCGTTGCTGGCCTGCCATTGACCGTTCTTATGGCTGACCAAACGGCTGTCGATTTCTGGCTCCATCGCCAGCCCCGCCAGTTCGTCCGGCGTAATCGGGTCGATAAAATCAATGAACGCTTTTTTTAAGACAACAGGTCGTTTCTGCCAGTACTTCTCTAAGAATTCTTGCCAGTCCAGATTGAGTTCATAAGCCATGTTGAGTTACCCGTGGGAAGACAAACGGCCATGATTATAAAGAAGGGCAGACAACTACCGTATTGTCATGCATCAAGGGAATATTAAAGACAGCAGGAGGGAGATAAGTTTCCCTCTCCGCAAGAAGAGGGAATAACACAAGGCTTTAAGCCTTCGCGGCCAGCACGACCAGTTTCTGGTTCACAAACTCTTTGATGCCTAAATCAGACAGCTCGCGGCCAAAGCCTGAACGCTTCACGCCACCAAACGGCAGCTCCGGCGCGGTGCCGGTCGGCGAGTTGACGTACAACATACCGGTTTCAATTTTGGTCGCCAGCTTGCGGGCACGCTTCATATCTTTGGTGAACAGCGCGCCGCCCAGACCGTAATTGGAGTCGTTGGCCAGTTTCACCAGTTCTTCATCATTTTTCACCACGTAAACCTGCGCAACCGGGCCGAAAAACTCTTCGAAATAGGCCGGATTGTCGCGGGTAATGTGGGTCAGAATGGTCGCCTCATAGAAGTTACCCGGATTACCTGACACCGCTTTGCCCCCGACATGGACTTTCGCGCCATTTTTCACTGCCTGTTCGACCTGTTTGGTCAGGGTTTTCAGGGCATCTGCGGACGACAGCGGGCCAAGCGTGGTGCTGGCATCAAGCGGGTCACCGATTTTCAGCGCGTTAAAATGTTCGGTGAATTTTTTCAGGAACTCGTCCGCCACTTTTTCATGAATGATGAAACGCTTGGCGGCGGTACAGACCTGACCCGCATTTGAGATGCGGGCCTCGGCCCCGGCTTTGGCGGCGTGGTCAATATCGGCATCTTCCAGAACGGCGAAGATGTCATTACCGCCCAGCTCCAGCGTGGATTTCTTCAGTTTACTGGCGGCTTTAGCGGCCACCACGGCCCCGGCTTTTTCCGAACCGGTCAGTGCAACGCCCTGTACGCGGTCATCCTCAATGATATTCGCCACCTGATCCTGAGAGATAAACAGGTTGGTATAAGCACCTTTCGGACCACCGGCTTCGGCCACCAGTTTCTCGAAGGTTTCCGCGCAGTGCGGAACGATACCGGCATGTTTGACGATAACGCTGTTACCGGCGGCGAGGTTTGGTGCCAGCACGCGCATCAACTGATAGAACGGGAAGTTCCAGGGTTCAACGGCCATGATCACACCAATCGGGCTGTGCTCGACCCAGGCTTCACCGAGGCTGGATTTATACGGCACAGGTTTAAGAAATGCTTCGGCGTTGTCCGCATAATATTGGGCAATTTCAGCGCACAGCTTCACTTCGCCACGGCTCTGCTCAATCAGTTTACCCATTTCGACACTGACGATTTTCGCCAGCTCTTCGACGCGGGAGGACATCAGTTCCGACAATTTATGCAGTACTTTTAAGCGCTGTTGCATGTCTCCCTGACCCCAGTCAGACTTATAAAGGGCATGTGCCGCATCCAGCGCCTGTTCAACCTGCTGGTCATTATGTGTTTGATATTCTTTGATAAGCTTGTTGTTGAAAGGATTGATCGTTTGATAAGGCATGAAGTGCTCCTTGTTTATGACTGATTTTGAAACTGTCTTAAGCTTAGTCGAAGAAATGAGACATCCGTCGCAGAGTCACCTTTCGCAACACTCCCTTTTGGTCATTTTACGCCGGATTGTCTGAGCCCCCGCCGTGGCTGGGCTGTAGCACCGCGTTCGGATAAATCGGCTTTACTCAACTTTTCATCTTCAGGCTTGCAATCTGTTTTCAGCGGTTGTTTTCAGAAATCATCATGTATTCAGGGAACAGTGATTGATTAAAACGACGCTCACTTTTATGCTGGATTTCCTTTGTAAATAGCACAAACAGAGAGACGTATGAAGATTGCTGATATCCCTTTTTGCACCACCGACTGGAGCCAGATAATGCCGACGGAACATGCCGGTGAAACCGGGATGGCGCTGTGGCGTACTCAGCATTTTGGTGAGATCCGTGTGCGTATTGTTGAGTATTCGGCGGGATATCTGGCTGACCACTGGTGCAGTAAAGGCCACGTGTTGTTCTGTCTGGAAGGCGAGTTACAGACCCGGCTGGACGATGGGCGGACTTTCACCCTGACGCCGGGCATGAGTTATCAGGTGGCCGATGGTGCCGAAGCGCATCAGTCTTCCACGGTTAAAGGCGCGAAACTTTTTGTTGTGGACTGAATTTCCTTGCTGAACAGGAAGGGCGTTTTACAACGGTACTGGTTTTTGATTTCAAGGAGTCGTGGGTGAGTAAATTACGCGTAGGCATCATTTTTGGCGGTAAGTCGGCAGAGCATGAAGTTTCACTGCAGTCGGCAAAGAACATCGTTGATGCCATTGATAAAAATCGCTTTGATGTAACGCTTCTGGGCATTGATAAAAAAGGCGAGTGGCATATTAATGATGCCAGCAACTATCTCATTAATGCGGAAAATCCGTCGCTGATTGCCCTGAATCGCTCGAATAATCAGGTCGCGCTGATCCCCGGCCAGACGGAAAATCAGCTGATTGAAACCGGCAGCGCAAGCGCGCTTTCCCAACTCGACGTTATTTTCCCTATTGTTCATGGAACACTCGGCGAAGATGGCTCGTTGCAGGGTTTGCTGCGCATGGCGAACATGCCGTTTGTAGGCTCAGGCGTTTTAGGTTCAGCGGTCAGCATGGATAAAGACGTGACCAAGCGTCTGCTGCGCGATGCGGGGCTGAAAATTGCGCCTTTCGTCAGTGTGACGCGCACCAACCGCCATCTGCATACCTTTGAAAAAGTGTCTCAGACTCTCGGCCTGCCGCTGTTTATCAAACCGGCCAATCAGGGATCTTCCGTGGGTGTCAGTAAAGTTATCCATGAAGCCGGATTTATCAAGGCATTGGATTTGGCGTTCGATTTCGACCACAAAGTGCTGGTGGAATCTGCGATTGCAGGGCGCGAAATTGAGTGTGCGGTATTAGGCAATAGCCATCCACAGGCCAGCGTCTGCGGGGAAGTGATCCTACAGGACGAGTTCTACTCCTACGATACGAAGTACATCAACGAGCAGGGCGCTTCAGTCGCAGTTCCGGCAGATTTACCGCAGGAAACCCATGACCGGATCCGCGCTATTGCTTTGCAGGCATTTGAAGTGCTGGAGTGTCGGGGGATGGCGCGTGTTGACGTGTTCCTGACGGCACAGGGTGAGGTGGTGATCAACGAAATCAATACACTGCCTGGTTTCACCAACATCAGCATGTACCCGAAATTATGGGCCGCCAGCGGTCTGGGCTACAGTGAACTGATCACTAAATTGCTGGAACTGGCGCTCGAACAGCATCAGCAGGATAGTCAGTTAAAAAGTACCGCACACTGATATTTCGTGACAGTCGCGCAAAAGGCAGGGAGAGCTCCCTGCCTTTTTTATTTGCCTGTCAGCTCTAAATCGCAGACACGAAAAAGGCGGCAAACGCCGCCTCTTCTGCATACTGCTGTCGAACTCAGAACTTATTTGTACAGTTCAGCAGTACCGTACAAACGGTTGTCGCCGGAAGCAGAGATGATGCGGTATGAACTTGCACCATTAGCTTCAGCTTTAGCCGCCAGTTTATTTTCCAGGCTGCTCAGGTTCGAACCGGCCTGCGCACTTATCACACCGATCGCTTGTGAGTTAGCCGGTGCAGACTGAACTTGGGTAGCTGCTATGCTGGTGAATGAAGCGGTAGCCAGTGCGATTGCTGCGAGGGTCATTGTCAGGTTTTTCATAATATTTGTCCTATTGTCGTGTGATGGGCTTCGCAGGGGGGCGGTGCTGTTTGCAGCACTCGATCTTCAGGTGCAAAGCCACTCTTCAGTTTTTCTGTCCGATACCTTTTAAAACTCAATCTTAAGGGGTCTTAAGGCTGTTATTTATACAGCTCAGCAGTACCGTAAAGACGGTTGTCGCCGGAAGCGGAGATGATGCGGTATGAGCTTGCACCGTTGGCTTCAGCTTTAGCGGCCAGTTTATTTTCCAGGCTGCTCAGGTTCGAACCGGCCTGCGCGCTAATCACACCGATGGCTTGCGAATTAGCTGGAGCAGACTGTACTTGTGTCGCGGCAAGCGTAGAGAAAGAAGCGGTAGCCAGTGCGATTGCTGCGAATGTCATAGCGATGTTTTTCATGATATTTACCTTTTTAACTTCTTTGTTAGTCTGCGCATCAGCAGGTGATGAATCGGTCATACGTTTTGTTTAACGTTCGATAATTAAATCTTAGACCTGGATCACATTCTGTGCAATCTATTTGTTTATTAATCGTTAACTAATTGTGCGGTCGTCTTTTGACGTCATCGCTATTATTTGTACAGCTCAGCAGTTCCGTGCAGGTAGTTGTCACCTGAAGCACCGATAATGCGGTAAGACGTTGCTCCTGCTTCGGTGGCTTTCGCATTCAGTTCACGCTGCAGGCTGGAAAGGTCATTACCTGAATTGGCGCTGATAACACCGATTTTCTGTTGGTTAGCAGGCGCTGAATCAACCAGCGTAGCGGCCATTGAAGAGAAAGAAACGGTAGCCAGTGCAAGTGCTGCGAGAGTCATTTTTACGTTTTTCATGATGTCAGTTCCTGTTCGTTAATCTAGAGAAGTCTGGTTCGGATTCGGTCAACGTTATTAGTTAACGTTCGATAAGTTAATGTTAGCGACTGATTGATTCCTGTGCAAGATGTTTTTTTAATAACCGTTAACTAATTGTGCTGTGAATCAGATCACGTTTATCGCTGCATATGTAATATTTTTGTTAAAAATGATCGCAATAAAAATTAATTAGTGATCGATAAACAAATAATAGTGCGATTTTATAACACTATCAAGAATTATTTAATGAGTGATAATTTAATGGTTGGCGTGGAGCACTGAGGGTGTTAAAACCGTAGGGGTTGTTTGCCTATAGATAGAGAGCGCAAAAAAGTAAGGCGACATCATGTCGCCTCGCTCTTTGTCCTGCGGGAGCAGGATTCAGATCAACTCCCTTAATAGTAAACAGGAGGATGATTGGCTGAACCGGCTGGGGCAGATGGCATGGTCGGAGAAGTTGGAATGCGTTGCTGTGAGGACTTGCCGTTTACATAACGGCCCGGATGACAAAAGTTGCTGTCTCCGGTCACATTGACCATGGCGACTTCCTGACTCTGGGTCGGCATCATGATAACCTGCTGTGCGGCAACATTGGCAACCGGGACAGCGGTTAATGCCATAACTGCAAGAAGGATTTTAAGATTACGCATGATGTGTTGTCCTGGGATACTTAGCTGATAACAGCGTCTGACTTGCGGCTGGGAGTGATTTACTTATCGCTCGATAATTAAATGATAATCTCTGCTGGACTTGTGCGCAACTATTTTTAATAATGATCGTTAAATTATTTAAACAACCAGAACCACTAGGGTGATGGAAGGAGGGTGTATGAGCACTGAACAGACGGCTTTGGTCCGGAAAAGTCGCGGTCGCCCAAAACAGTTCGATCGTGGAACTGCTCTGAGCAAGGCCCTGAATTTATTCTGGCGTCATGGCTACGAGGCCACTTCATTAGCGGATTTGGTCGAAGCCACCGGTGCGAAAGCCCCAACCTTATATGCCGAATTTGGTAACAAAGAAGGGTTATTCCGCGCAGCCGTTGAACATTATCTGGCAACCTTTTACGAAAAGAGTTTCTGTCTGCTGAGCAGAACAGATTTGTCCGTCGAGCAGGCTATCGAGCAGTATCTGCGTACCACTGCGGAGCTGTTTACCGACTGCGATACCCCAAGCGGCTGTTTCATGGTGAGCGCTTCTTCCGGGATGTCATCTTCATCGCAGGACATCGCGGAAATGCTGCGCGGCCGCCATCTTTCGCAGGAACGCACATTGCTGGAGTATTTCGAAATGAAGAAACTCAGTAATGAAGTCCCACAGACCACAGACAGCGCCCTGCTGGCCAAATATCTGGCCTGTACCATCCAGGGGATGTCCGTGCAGGCACGCGACGGCGCCAGTACTGAACAACTTCACCGCCTGATTGATCTGGTGATGGTTCTGTGGCCTGAACTGAACAAGGCCACCGCCGCGAAACCGCTCGCGCACTAGCATTCACAGACTTAGATTTTTGACGTCATTGACGATGTAAAACAACGCCCGATGCTGATTACCAGCACCGGGCGTTTTACTTTATGCCGGATAACTTTCCCTGATTTCTTGTGATTTAGCTATGCGGATAGATACCTGGCCCGATGGGCAGGCCCAGTAAATACCAGCCCACCAGCATCAGTAACCACACCACGAAGAACACAATCGGATACGGCAACACCAGCGAATAATAGGTGCCAAGCTTCGCATCTTTGTTATAGCGCTGGAGGAATCCGAGGAACAGCGGTACGAACGGTGACATCGGAGCCAGCGGGATGACAGCTGAATCCGCGATACGGAACACAATCTGTGCGAAGGCCGGGTGGAAGCCCAGCAGCATAAACATCGGTACAAATATCGGTGCGAGTATTGACCAGATGGCCGATCCGCTGGCGATAAACATGCATAAAAAAGCTGACAGGAAAATCAGCCCGAGGAACGCCGGAATACCGGTCATACCGAGGTTTTCCAGCACGTCGGTCAGCCCGATAGCCATAAACTTCCCCATATTGCTCCAGTTAAAAAACGCCACAAACTGGGACAGCGGGAACACCATCACGATAAAACCGGCCATGGCTTTCATCGGATCAACCAGCAGATCCGGGATATCGCTCTGCGTGCGGATCTGCTTTGTGACAATGCCGTAGGGAATGGAAATCACAAAAAAGAACAAAATGATCAGCGGCACTATGCCCTTAATAAAAGGGGAGGGGATGACTGTATCAAGATGCGGATCACGCAGCGGGGCACCGTGCGGGATGACTAAAAAGGCGATCAGACCGATGAACACCAGTGCCGCAATTCCGCTGGCGACCAGCCCGCGGTTTTGCAGCGGCGTCAGGCTTTGCAACTTCTCATTGCGCTCGCCCTGATACGGTGGCAGACGCGGTTCAACAAATTTGTCTGTCAGTAACGCACCCACAATCGTCAGCAAAACCACGGATGCTGCCATGAAATACCAGTTGTCGATCACGCTGACCTGCACCGCCGGGTCGATGACTTTCGCCGCCTCGGTGCTCAGGCCGGAGAGCAGCACGTCGGTGGTGACAATCAGCAGATTGGCGGTAAACCCGCAGCCGACGCCCGCAATGGCCGCCAGCAGACCCGCGACCGGATGTCTCCCGACGGCCAGAAACATCAGCGCCCCCAGCGGAGGCATAACGACCAGAGCGGCGTCGGAGGAGATGTGGCTGAAAAAGGCGATGAAAATCACCAAATAACTGGCATAGCGTGCGCTGACCCGCGATGCCATTTTCACCATCAAACTCTGCAACAGGCCGACGCGCTCGGCCAGACCGGCACCAATCACCAGCGCCAGAATTGAACCGAGCGGTGTGAAACCGCTGAAGTTTTTAATGACGTTGGGCAAAATCCACTGAAAACCTTCCACGCTCAGCAGGTTTTTAACGTGGATCACTTCCCCGTTGGCCGGATTTACCGCTGTGATATTCAGCCATGAAATCACGGCGCTCGACACCATCAGCACCCCGATCAGATAAACAAACAGCAGAAACGGATTGGGAACCTTATTACCGACGCGCTCTACCCATTGGAAAAAACCGCCCGGACTGCGCCCGGCATCCTGTGTTTCTACGCTCATAAATTACCCTCATTGGCGGGCTTTTTAGCCCTTTCATTTTTGCCGCCTCGCCGTGCCGGAACGGGGCGCGACGGGCGGCGTTTTTTGCTATCGGGTACTTCAGATTCAGGCGGTTTTCAACGGTGACGGTTTAACGCCCGCAGGTATCGGGCAGACGTAAGGACGCCGTGCCCGCAGTGCATCGCGCTCCTGCTGACAGGCCGCCAGTAAATCCGGATTGCCAAACAGTTCCAGCGCCGTGGCGGACATCACTTTAGACGCCAGACACATGCCTTTGTGGGCAATGGAGGTACGGCCCTGCGAGACAATCTGCCAGGTATGCAGCGGCGAGCCGATAGCGAAGCACGGGCTGAAGCACTGCGCCGTCGGCACCAGCCAGCTGACATCGCCGACGTCGGTTGAGCCGTAAAGCATATTTCCATTGGGTGAGTAGGGCGCAACGGCGTCAGTCAGCGGGCGGTCGCGCAGGGTTTCAGCGAACGCCACGGCATCGGGGCCGCCGGTGCGGGACATATTCAGCAGGTTACTGTCGATGTCCTGAGGTGTCAGTGTGGCGTGAATGGCGGCAGCAAACTGTTGTTCTTCGGCAGTATAAGTGGGTGTGCCAAAAGCCTGCACGTACTGGTACATGGCGTTTTCCAGCGTGCGGTTGGGTACGTAATTCGAACAAGCCTTATCAAAGCGCATGGTCATGGTGGTGCCGGTCATCAGCGCGGCACCTTTGGCGATATTCCCCACACGTTCGAAGATGGCCTGCGCCTGATCCATCTCGGGGGCGCGTACCAGATACAACACGTCTGCGTCGGCCTGCACCACGTTCGGTGAAATGCCCCCCGCGTTGGTGATGGCGTAATGCAGGCGCGCTTCCTGCACAATATGTTCACGCAGAAAGTTCGCGCCGGTGTTCATCAGCGTCACCGCATCCAGTGCGCTGCGGCCCAGATGCGGTGCTGCGGCAGCGTGCGAGGCCACGCCTTTAAAGCTAAATGAGGCCTGAATATTGGCCAGCGTCTGGTTGCTGAACATGCCGCTGAAGGTTTCCGGGTGCCAGGTCAGGGCGGCGTCCACATCATCAAACAGCCCTTCGCGCGCCATAAAGGTTTTACCCGACCCGCCTTCTTCGCCGGGGCAGCCGTAAAAACGCACGGTACCGGCGATTTGTTCATGCTCCATCCAGGCTTTCACCGCCAGCGCACCGCCGAGGGCAGCTGTACCCAGCAGATTGTGACCGCAACCGTGTCCGTTGCCGTTTTCAACCAGCGGCTGCGGGAAGTCGCACCCCGCCTGCTGGCTTAGCCCTGCGAGAGCGTCGAACTCACCGAGCAGGGCGATCACTGGTTTGCCGTTGCCGAAACTGGCAATAAAGGCCGTTGCCATGCCGCCGACGCCGCGCTCTACCGAAAAGCCGGACTGTTCAAGCTGGTCTGCCAGCAGGGCAGATGAGTGCGATTCCGCAAAGCGCGTTTCCGGATGGTCCCAGATTTCGTCGCTGATTTTCGCCAACGCAGGTTGCTGGTTATCGATAAAGTCGTTGATAAAATTGACGATAGAAGTAGATTGCGTCATCAGTTCTGCTCCCGGAAAGAGGCGATGTTCAGCGCCAGCGCCGCCAGGGTTTTTATGCCCTGCGACATGACCTTTTCGTCGAAGTCGAATTTCTCGTTGTGGTGCCCGGCGCTGAGATCGGTGCCGAAAATCACGTATGAAGCCTCGCCGCCGCGGGATTTCACCCGTTCCATCATATAGGTCGCGTCTTCGGAACCCGCTGCGCCCTCTTCGCGGTCAATGATCTGTTCAAATTCCCCGAGTTTTTCTGCCTGACGGTGTATGTATTGCACCCAGTCCGGCGTCGGCGTGCTGCTTTGTGCGGCACCCATCAGTTTGATGTCGAACTCCACCTGATGCATTTCTGCGGCGCCCGAAATCACTTTCAGCGCCTGCTGATAAACAAAATCATTCACGGCGTTGGTGGAGCCGCGCGTTTCGACTTTCATGGTAGCCGACGACGGGATAACGTTGCGCCCGGTGCCAGCCTGTAACACGCCGACGTTTATCCGTGAGCTGCCGCCGCTGTGGCGGGGAATAGCGTGTAAACCGAGTGTGGCCTGCGCCGCCGCCAGCAGGGCGTTGCGGCCTTCTTCCGGTTTGCCACCGGCATGAGACGCCACACCTTTAAAGCTGACGTCAATCTTGGTGGTAGCCATAAATGTATCAGCGCCGCAGACCAGATGATTGGCCGGGACGCCGGTGCCGATATGCACGGCGGTGAAGAAATCCACGTCATCTACTACACCCGCATCGACCATCGACTTCGCGCCGCGCGTGCCCTCTTCGGCAGGCTGGAAGATCAGTTTGATGGTGCCGCACAGCTGGTCACGCACCTGCATCAGCAGTTCAGCAAGGCCGAGGCCAATGGTGGTGTGACCGTCGTGGCCGCAGGCGTGCATCATGCCGTGGTTAGCAGAGGCAAAACCCTCACGGAACGGGCGGTGTTCCTCTTGCAGCGTTTCGTTCAAATCCAGCGCGTCCATGTCTACGCGAAAACCCATCACAGGACCGGGACGACCAGTCTCCAGCGTGGCGACAATGCCGGTAAACCCGCCGGAAAAATGCGGCATCCAGCGTGCGATGGCACCCTGTTCCAGCGCACGCTGCTCCTGTTCTGCCAGCACCTGCGGCGAGGGCAGCCCCATGCGGGAATCCGCCTTGATCACCTGCTGGCCCAGTTTGAGTTGATAACCCAATTGCTCCAGTTTTTCGGCGACCAGCGTGGAGGTACGAAACTCCAGCCAGCCTGATTCCGCGTACTTATGCAGGTCACGGCGGCGGGTTTGTAACTCAGGGAACAGTTTCTCTACGCGTTCAGAAATCTCATTGCTCATCTCGGACTCTCTTGTTAGCGGGAAAAGGTAAAACGGTGATACAGGTAACAACGGCGACGTTTGGCACTTCCACGGCGCGCGAAAGACAATGAATCTGTTTGGAAGGAATGCGCACCGGCAAGCGCCGGGCTGAAGAGGAAATGGCGATATCTGAGCATCGCGGCTGGACCTTTTGGGATCCTTATAATCATTTGAATGTACACAAAGCAATCAGGGCATATAAGATGCCAAAATCTTCTTGATGATAATCAGGGGTTATCAATCAGCCTTATGCCATCACAAATAAAAATGCATCAACTGCGGGCTTTTGTGGCCGTTGCACGTCAGGGGAGTATCCGCGCCGCCGGGCGGGTGCTGAATTTGTCGCAACCGGCATTAACAAAATCAATAAAAGAGCTGGAGGAGAGTCTGGGCGCGCGGCTGTTTGTGCGCAGGCGACAGGGGGTGACGCTGACCGACTGCGGCGACGCCTTTTTTAAGCGTGCAAGCCTGATTTTAGAAGAGTTACGCGTGGCGCAGGAGGATATCTCCCAGCGGCTGGGAGGTACCAGCGGGCGAGTGAATATCGGCGTCGGTGCCAGCATTGCGCGCACCATCATGCCGATAGTGATTGACCGTTTTCACCGCGAGTTCCCCAATGTCAAAGTACGCATTGCTGAAGGGCAACTGGTGTCGATGATCCCCGAACTGCGTCAGGGTGAACTGGATTTCACCGTCAACACTTACTATCAGGGGCCGTTTGATAACGAACTGTTATATGAAAAACTGATGGATAAAGAGTACCGGGTGATGGCGCGCCGTGGACATCCGCTCGCCCATGCCCGTTCAATGCAGGAGCTGCGGGACTGCGACTGGACCATGCCCACGCCGCGCGGCAGTTATTACAAGCTGCTCAGTGAGGTGTTTAATGAAATGGAGGTTGAGCCTGACATCAGCGTGATATGCGAGACCTTTATGTCCTGCACCAGCCTGATTGCCAATACGGATTTTCTCAGCGTGCTGTCGGTTGACATGATTAATGATCCGGTGATCGGCCAGAGTCTGGTGGCGCTGGATCTGGATTTGCCGCTGCCCAAGGCTACCTTTTATCTGATCCAGCGGCGCGACACCACGCTGACGCCGATGGCTGCGCATCTGGCCCAGCTGTTTCGGCTTTACTGCCGTTAGGATATATTGACGAAAAAAGCAGCTTATCGGCGGGTTTTTGGGATTTTTGGACGTTATCTCAACGTGATAACCGTTCTACACTGACTGGAAAGCGACCCAGACGCTTCATATTCCAATTGAGGCCCAACCCGCAGAGGTTTTATGCGCCAGTCAGACATTCTCGTTGAAGTCAGTAACGACAAACAGACCCTGACCGCGCTGGTCGAGCAGGACGACCGCGTGGCTTATTTTTATATTTACGCACGCGAAGATTTCCGTGACCGTTTCCCGCGTATGCGGGCCTGCTGGATCCGCAACCTGTCTCCGGCGCCTTTACAAGACGATCAGCACGCCATGGAAAACGGTCAGGCGCCGATGCTGGCGGCGCAATACTGCCGCAGCCTTGAGGCCGAGGCACCGCTCAATCCCGCGCAAATCCAGATTTTGTGGAATGAAAGCGATGACGGTGCCGCACTCTGGTATCAGGGATTGCTGCTGGCGGTGATCCCCGGCTGGAGCCTGTATATCGACCACGCGGTCTGTTATTCCGCCGGTTGCATCAAACAGAACCCGCTGACGTTTCCGCTGGGTTCCGCGTCCACCAATACCCAATACGAACTTGCCGACAAAACCCGTCAGTTCTGGCGCGACTGGCAGCAGGAAGAGCAAAATCCCTGGCCGAAAATCCAGCGGAAATTTCTCGACCGTTATGAAGAGCGCTTTGGTCCATCAGTGAAATATTACGGTATTGATCAAGGCAACTGGCCGCCGATGGCGATTTCCCAGCACGAAGATGATGAGAATTATTACTTCTTCACGCTGGGTATGAGCATCCGGCCTATGCCGCAAATTGACATCATTTTTAACGATGAAGCCCGGGAGCACCGCCGTATTGAGCTGGCCTTCGCCGTCGGTAAAGAGTACGTGAATGAAGAGAACGCGGTGCAGATGGCCAGCGCGCTTTCAGGGTATGCGCAGCTGCCATGGACCACGCTGAACTGGCTGGGGGAAGGGCATACGCTGATTTCACCCATGGCGCCTCTCGGCTACGAAGGGCACGTGGTCTCCTCCGCGCTCTGTTCACCATCGAGCAAAGTCTCGTTGCCGGACAACTACGGTGATCCGGTAAACCTGTTCTGGATAAGCCCGATTTTCACCACAGAACGGGAACTTGCCCTTTCGCAGCCTAACGGAGGATTCAATCTGGTGGCCGCGATGATCGAGCAGGGAGCGCGCCATGTGTTTGCGCCGCGTTCACCGGTAATTTAGGCTGCCGCCTAAACCTGCTTTTAAATCTTCAACTTCAAGGTCAAAACCTTGGGTTGCCACCCAAACTGGCCCAGAAGGGCCGCGCCTATGGCCTTTCTGGGCCAGTTTGGGCAGCAGGCTCACGGTGTTGATTTTGAATTAGCCCCCACCGGCGAGGTGATAAAACCAATCAGGTTTATCCCTGAAAGTCCTCTGAGTCCACATCATACCCTGACGGTTCCCACCGGATCGCTGTCAGCACGATTAACCCCGCCAGCGGTGCGAGCGCGATCACCCAAAATACACCGGTGCCTAAAGCGGCAGCCAGCACCGGGAAGAGGAACAGGGATACGGTGGAACTGCTGCGCATCAGGGTTTGGTTGAAGCCGACGCCCATGCCGCGTAGCGACGTAGGGTAGCTCAGCGATGCGAAGGTCATGGTATGTGAACCCGGCCCGAAGCCCTGACCGAACAGGAATAACGCCAGCATCGCGATGGAGATCGCTGCTTCGCCACCGTCCGCCGGGCGGCCGACAAGCGCGAGGCCAACCATCGCGACGAGCTGACAGGCGTAACCGGCGTAAGTCATTTTCCATGCGCCAAAGTGAGACACGTAACGCACCGCAAGCAGCCCGCCGACAAAAGCGAAACAGAGATTCAGCCCGAGTGAGAACAGAATGGTGCTGATCATCGATTGTTGCAGGAAACTCGACAGGATCACCGGCAGGCCAAAGGCCACGGCGTTATAAGCGAAAGAGGAGGCCACGGCGGTGACGGTCGCCAGCACGGTGCGGCGCAGATAAACCCCCTGCAACAGTGTTCCATAGTTGCGCCATGCGGCTTTGCGTACTTTGACGGCTGGCGTCAGGTCGGCGTCGTCAGCCACCACTGCATTGATGTTGTAAGACTTACGCAAAATCGCGGCGGCGCTTTGCAGGTCACCCTGATTCGCTGCCCATACCGGGGATTCATTCATGTATCGGTGACGGATAAGAATAATCAGAATGGCCGGAACCGCGCCGAAACCAAGGATCAAACGCCACAGCCAGTCGGTGTGGGTGGCCGGTAACACCGCGTACAGCAACAGAACGAGCAGATAGGAAATACTGATAGCCGCATACCAGGTCGGGCACCACATTGCGACGCGTGAGGCTTTATTACCGCGACCGGAAAGTTTGGAAAACTCCGCCAGAAACGCCATCGCCACCGGCAAATCAATCCCAACGCCTAAACCCATCACAAAACGTGAACCGCCGAGCACCCATTCGTTGGGCGCAAAAGCACAGGCCAGAGCGGCGAAAACGAAGAAGAACATGTCGGCCATAAATACGCGATAACGGCCAATTTTATCTGTCAGATAGCCACCGAACAGCGCGCCAATGATTGCGCCGAAGGTGATGGCGGAAGCCACCATACCCGTGCCTGAGGGTGTCAGGCCGAATTCACGGGTGATGTCTTTCATGCCGAATGCCAGTGCGCCGAGGTCGTAAGCGTCGAGGAAAACGCCGCCGAGAGCGATTGCAATCACGATGCGCGCATCGCTGAGTTTGGCCGCGCCGCGGTTAACTAACTGGGTGATATCTGAAGCGGAACGGATGAGGACCGGCGCTTCACTGACTGAACTTGTATTCCCTGACGCGGCGTGAGCGGCCGCAAATGACTCTGACATAATGTTATTTACGCTTTTTGACAAAAAACCAGCATAGAAGGCGCGTGACCCTCGTCACAACTGAATTTTATTCATGATGTAAATGAATTAGTTATAACTTAAAAGAATTTCATCTGAGCAGCGCCCGAGTCTGTGTGGCTTTGCCCTGTTACTTTAGCAATCGGATAGCAAAGCTATTCACAAATAAGCTATTTACCCTGAATGTGGGTGCTGCTGTTATGGCCCGCCGTTTTGTCCCGGTCGGCAAAATTGGTCTATCCTTGATTACACGCGTTTTTTAGACGAAATGATGATGTTGGTGGCATTTAAAGCCTTAACGTAAAAGTAACCCGATAAGAGGAAATAACATGGCTTATATGACAGGGCGTATGCGTGGGATCGCGGCAGCAGTGGCGCTGACGGTGGTTTCTGCGATGAGTTTCTCTGCCCAAGCGGCGGACAATGTGCGTGTCGGATCAAAAATTGATACCGAAGGATCGCTGCTGGGTAACCTGATCATTCAGGTGCTGGAGGCCAACGGCATCAAGACCACCAACAAACTGCAACTGGGGAATACCAAGGTGCTGCGCGGGGCGATCACCGCCGGTGAAATTGATATCTATCCGGAATATACCGGCAACGGGGCGTTTTTCTTCTCTGATGAAAAAGATCCGGTCTGGAAAGAGGCTAAAGCCGGTTATGAGAAAGTGAAAAAGCTCGACTACGACCAGAACAAAATCGTCTGGCTGGACGCGTCACCTGCCAATAACACCTGGACCATTGCGGTGCGTCAAGATGTGGCAACGGCCAACCATCTGCAAACCCTCGACGATCTCGGTAAGTGGATCAATGGCGGCGGTGATTTCAAACTGGCAGCTTCGGCAGAATTTATCGAACGCCCGGATGCCTTACCGGCGTTTGAAAATGCCTACGGCTTTAAGCTGAAACAGAATCAGCTGTTGTCGCTGGCGGGCGGTGATACGGCGGTGACCATCAAAGCCGCGGCGGAAAAAACCTCCGGTGTGAACGCGGCGATGGCCTACGGCACTGACGGCCCGGTAGCGGCACTGGGTCTGCAAACGCTGTCGGATCCGAAAGGTGTGCAACCGATTTACGCGCCTGCGCCGATCATTCGTGAATCCGTGCTGAAAGCGCACCCGAATATTCCTGCACTGCTGAAACCGGTGTTTGATTCACTCGATGGCCCGACGCTACAAAAACTCAACGCGAAAATTGCCGTAGGTGGCATGGATGCGAAGAAAGTGGCGGCGAAATATTTGCAGGAAAAAGGCTTCGTGAAAAAATAAGCGCTGCCATGATGGCAGAATAATGACTCAGGCCCGCAATGCTGGTGATGACCGGTAGCGCGGGCCGATTTTTTAGCTTCAGGTGATTTTTTTGACCCAGGACTTCGTTAAAAACCGCGTGTTACTGACGCTGGTGATCCTCCTTATTGCTACCGGTTCTGGCCTGGCATTTCTCAGCCATGCGCCCAACCGGCTGGTGTCAGGGCAGGGCATTTCGCTCTTCAGTCTACTCAACTGGCCGGGTGCGCTGTTGCTGCTGCCGGTCGTCTTGCTGCTGCTGTTTTCATTTCTCCCCCCTTCGCGCCGCAATACGTTGCTGGTCGCGCTGCTGGCAGAAGTGCTGCTATTTGGAATGACGGCGCTGGCCGGGCATACGGCCGTGACACTCACCGGCGGTGACGAAGAGAGTCTGGCGCGGACTTCGTTTGGCGGCGGCTTCTGGGCCTGCGCAGCACTCTCCCTGCTGATTGCCTCCGACGCCATCTCCCGTTTTACGCTCAATCATACCTGGCGCATTTTGCTGAATTTACAGGTGATCGTGCCTATCGTTTTGCTGATCGGCAGCGGCCAGCTCAGCGAACTGTCGTTGCTTAAAGAGTATGACAACCGTTCGGACGTATTTAACGATGCTCTGTGGCAGCATTTGGGCATTTTGTTCGGCACGCTGGTACCGGCGGTGCTGCTGGGTCTGCCGCTTGGCCTGATCTGTCACCGTTCGGTGCGCTGGCAGACACCCATTCTTTCTGTGCTCAATATCATTCAGACCGTACCGTCGATTGCCCTGTTTGGCCTGTTGCTGGCACCGCTGGCGGGGCTGGCGAAAGCCCTGCCTTGGCTGGCAGATCACGGTATCAGCGGTATCGGGCTGGCGCCGGCCATTATTGCGCTGGTGCTTTACTCTCTGCTGCCGCTGGTGCGCAGTGTGATCGCCGGGCTGGATTCTGTCTCCTCCGGCGTAATTGAGTCGGCGCGTGGCATGGGCATGAACCGGATGCAGGTATTTTATAAAGTGCAGATGCCGATTGCCCTGCCGGTGATCTTGACCGGTGTGCGCATCGTGGCGGTGCAAACCGTCGGCATGGCGGTGGTTGCGGCGCTGATTGGCGCGGGCGGTCTCGGCGCGATTATGTTCCAGGGGCTGCTCAGCAGCGCGCTGGATCTGGTGCTGCTTGGGGTGATCCCGGTGGTGCTGATGGCGGTGATTGTCGATGGCATCTTTAAATTTTTAGTCTCAATGTTGGAAACCTCACGCAGATGATTCATTTCAAGCAGGTAAGCAAACACTTTGCCGGAAAAGCGGTCGTCCGCGACCTGACGCTGGAGATGGCCAAAGGCGAGTTTACGGTGCTGATTGGCACCTCCGGTTCGGGGAAATCCACCACCCTGAAGATGATTAACCGGCTGGTAGAGCACGACCAGGGGCAAATTACCTTTGCCGGTGAACCGATAGAAAAATTCCGTGCGCAGGATCTGCGCCGTCGCATGGGCTATGCCATTCAGTCCATCGGCCTGTTCCCGCACTGGACGGTGGAAGAGAACATCGCCACCGTGCCGCAGTTGCTCAAATGGCCGAAGGCGAAAATCCGCGACCGCGTAACGGAGTTGATGGAGTTGCTGCATCTGGACCCCCTGCAGTTTCGCAAACGCTATCCGCATCAACTTTCAGGCGGGCAACAGCAGCGGGTCGGAGTGGCACGTGCACTGGCCTCTGACCCAGAAGTGCTGCTGATGGATGAGCCTTTTGGTGCCCTCGATCCCGTCACCCGCGCCACGCTGCAACAGGAAGTGGCGCGTATTCACCAGCTGACCAACCGCACCATTGTGCTGGTGACGCATGATATTGATGAGGCGCTGAGCCTGGCGGACCGCATCGTGTTATTGAACGAAGGACAGGTGGTTCAGCAGGGGACGCCGCTGGAAATGCTGACCAAACCCGCGACGCCGTTTGTGCGAGATTTCTTTGGCCGCAGCGATATGGGTATCAAACTGCTGTCACTCGGGCTGGTGGGGGAACGTACAAGGCGCGGTGAAACGTTCGCCGGATCGCATGAGCCGATAGCCGCGTCGATGACATTACGTGAAGCGTTGTCGGTATTTGTCGCGCGTCATACAGAGCAGCTTCCGGTAGTCGATGAAAGCGGACAACTGCTTGGCGTGCTGCATTTCGCCGATCTGGTGGTTGAAAGGAGTGACGTATGACGCTGCGCTGGCTCAAAGATCCGCTGCCCTGGGTGACGCTGCTTCTGCTCGCGCTGGTGTTTGGCATGACGTCTCTTGGCGGCTTTTTTCACTGGCTGTTTCCGGGGCTGGACCGTCCGGTGTATCAGCAGGAAAGTTTTGCGTCACTGGTGCTGGCTCACTTGATTCTGGTGGGTGTCTCCAGCCTGATTGCGGTGATCGTTGGCGTGGCGGCAGGCGTTGGTGTGACGCGCCGCGCGGGGAAAGAGTTCCGTTCGCTGGTGGAAACCATTGTGGCGATGGGGCAGACGTTTCCGCCGGTCGCGGTACTGGCGGTGGCGGTTCCGGTGATGGGGTTTAGCGAAAAACCGGCCATTATCGCGCTGGTGCTTTACGGCTTACTGCCGATATTACAAGGCACCATTGCGGGGATCGAATCCGTGCCTGCTTCCGCGCGGGAAATCGCACAGGGTGTGGGCATGAGCCGCTGGCAAATCCTCACCAAAGTCGAAATGCCGCTGGCGGCACCGGTGATCGTCGCAGGTATCCGCACCTCGGTCATCATCAATATTGGTACCGCCGCGATTGCCTCGACCGTGGGCACCCAGAGCCTTGGCTCACCGATTATCATCGGCCTGAGCGGGTTTAACACGGCGTATGTGTTGCAGGGCGCGGTGATTGTGGCGCTGCTGGCGATCATCGTGGATATGGCGTTTGAACGCTGGAGCCGTTATTTACAAGGCTGGCAGATATCACCGTCGCAGGAGTAGCCGGGTTTACGCGGGGGGAAAGGGCGGAAAAGAAAACGCGCCGTCAGGACGCGTTCTGAGTTGCCGGAGCCGGGGTGACGGCAGGCGCTGTGCTGGTATCTGGCGCTTTATCTTCCTGAATCACCACTGCATAACCCGCGACCATCACGCCGCCGATGGCACCGATCGCCATCAGGCCGAACAGGGCGATAAGACATTTTTTGCCGAACGTATTCATCATAGAGCCTCTTCAATAATTGCGCGGAATTATAAGTCGTTTGACCCTCCCTGCAACAGTCTATTCATGCGAAGTCCCCTGTCTGTTTATGTTTGCACTGCAAATCGACATATTAAGAAACTTTTTAGCAACATTTTGATGCAATAGCACAGATTCACTTGCCGGGCTGATAAGCAATAGCGTTAACTGTTGGCCTTCGAATTTATGCTTAAAAGTGCCTCGACCATGACCCGTTCCGCCGCCCGTTCTTTGCTGCCGTTAATCGGCGCGCTTTTTGCGCTCTATTTCATCTGGGGTTCTACCTATTTTGTTATCCGCGTTGGCGTGGAAAGCTGGCCACCGCTGATGATGGCGGGGCTGCGATTCTTTTTGGCAGGCTGCGTGATGTTTGCATTCCTGCTGCTGCGCGGTCACAAAGTGCCGTCACGCAAACAGTGGCTGGCTGCCGGTGCCATTGGTATTTTGTTGCTGGCGGTGGGCAACGGGCTGGTGACCGTGGCTGAGCATATGCAGGTGCCGTCGGGCATTGCTGCGGTGATGGTGGCGACGGTGCCGTTGTTTACTCTGTGCTTCAGCCGTTTCTGGGGAATGCCGAACAGCCGTCTGGAGTGGACCGGCGTCGGTATCGGCCTGTTCGGGATTGTGCTGCTCAACACCGGCAGTAATCTGGGAGGGAATCCGTGGGGGGCGCTGCTGATCCTGCTAGCCTCCCTGAGCTGGGCATTTGGTTCAGTGTGGAGTTCACGCCTGACGCTGCCGGTAGGGCTGATGGCTGGTGCCGCCGAGATGATTGTCGCGGGTGCTGTACTGCTGGTCGCCAGCCGTCTTAGCGGTGAACACCTGACGGCGATGCCGCCATTAAGCGGTTTTCTGGCACTCGGCTACCTGATGGTGTTTGGTTCGATGATTGCCATCAGCGCTTATATGTTCCTGCTGAAAACTGTCCGCCCGGCCCTTGCCACCAGTTATGCCTACGTCAACCCAATGGTGGCCGTGCTGCTGGGTATCAGTTTCGGTGGCGAATGGTTGTCGCCGGTTGAATGGACTGCGCTGGCGGTGATTTTATGCGCTGTCCTGCTGGTGACCTTAGGGAAGTTTGTTTTTGGAAGAAAACCGGCTTCTTTACAGGAGGTGAATACCGACAGGTAGGGGGGGGCGGCGGCCCACTGGCTCTTTTAAATTCAACTTCAACTTCAACTTCAAGTTCAAGGTCGTGGGCTCGCCGCCCACACTGGCCCAAAGGAGGTTTAAACGAACCTCCTTTGGAATCCTGCGTTTTTAAACTGCGCGCTATCGCTGAATCGGGATGGCCGTGTTTCAGGTACCGTTGTTATAGCCGCAAAATGTCGCCGCTTAGGCGGTCCCTTCGCAGCGGGATTCGAGCCTCAGGTCTCGAACCACTTGCTCAGCGCCATTTTTGAATGCGGCGCACACTTTTTTAAATTCAAAATCAGACTGTGCTTCTTTTTTTGTTTTTTGCCTTTTCTTTTGACTTACATAGCCGCTCAGGCGCAGTCAAAAATGGCACCGGATGAGAGGTTCGAGACCTGAGGCTCGAATCCCGAAATACGGGGACGGCGAAGCCGTGACATTTTGCGCCGGGAACGGAAGTGGCTGAAACATGTGCCCTGCCAGCAGCGAAGCTGTCGGTGTCTCATGAAAAAGCCCGGGAGTCCAGAGGGCGGCGGCGACTGGCCGCCTTCTGGGCGGGTGTGGGCAGCAGGCCCACGACTTTTACGTTGAATTTGAATTTAAAGATTTAAAAGCGCATGTGGGCCGCTCAGCCCACTATTTCTTCTCAAAGAACAGCGTCACTCTCGCCACTTCCACACCGAATTTCTTCAGAGAAGTCACGTTAAACAGGTGTTTGTCATCCTGCTGGAAGATCCAGTCGTCAAAGGTCAGGCGATGGGTGCTGCCGCTGGCGGTGACGTCCATTTCGTATTTCCAGTTAAACGCGTTGCCAGCCTGATGGCCGGTGGCGGCGCCGATGATATCGCCAGCGGTACCGGTGAAACTGCCATCCGCCAGTTTGGATATGTGCCATACGCGGGTCTGTTTTTCGCCGTCGTCATAAATAAAATCTTCATGCAATGTCAGCGTCTGGCCCGCGACGTCACCGCGAATTTTCACGGAAAAACGCCGGGTCTGCTTATGGGTATAATCCTGCACCATGCCGTAGGCGACGCTGTCGCCCTGAAAATAACTGAAGATATCCAGCTTTGGCTGCGCCTGCTGATAGTCGTTAATATCGGCGCTGCAACCGGCGAGGAACAGCACGCAGGCTGCCAGCAGGCCGAGAAAACCTTTGTGCAGGAAAGGGCGTGAAACAGTCATAAAACCTCCGGTTGATGAGCGTTAATCTGACGTTGCGGTACCCGTCAGCTTACTGCGTAAATCAGGATATTGTGTGGCAGGCGATAACCAGATCGCCAGAAACGCGTCGCGAAATGCCGGGCTGAACGGTTTGCCAATCGGGTTTACCATCACGCTGTCAGGCGCGCGGCTGTAGAACTGGCCGCCGTGTTCGTCGGCCACAAAAACGATCTCGCTGCCTTCTCTCACGTCCGGCCAGGTGTTTTCTACCGCATTCAGCCAGCCATTTTTCTGCGCGGCGTCGGTGAACCCCAGTGCCTGCCACTGATCGGCGGTGGCTTTGGCAAGCTCCTGACGATCAATGCTGCGCAGGTAATTAATCGCCAGCGCCAGCGGCCATTTCTGCGCCTGATATTGGCCGTCGGGCGTCAGTAATGCGGAGTGATAAACTTTGAACGGCCCCCAGGTGAGCGTGGCGCGTCCGACCTGTTGCCAGTGATCCCATGGCATTGAGGCGTACGCCGCGCATGAAAACATCAGCGCCAGCGCAGCAAACAGAATGCGTTTCATCGGGTTCTCCGCAGCGTATTCCGGTTGAGTAATACCGGCAGGCTAACAAGTGGCAGGAAAATGGCCCAGCCCGCCGCCAGCAACGGCCAGACGGTAGACGGTGAGGCGAGCAGGTGCATCGCGCCGAGCTGCATTCCAAGGTAATAGGCCAGTGGTCCGCTGACGGCGCCGAGAGGGATTAACCAGTAGCCATTCAGCCGTACATTGTCCAGCAGCCATAGCCACCACGCGCTGAATCCGAGCCACAGCGCCATCATCCACGGTGGCACACCCGACGCGTTAGCGAATTCAAACAGGCCGAGAAAACACCACAGGGAATCCATGATGATGCCCAGCAGGCAGGCCACCACCACCCCAAGACGCCGCTTTGACGGCGTCAGTACCAGCATCAAAAAACTGCTGACCATTAACAGCAGGATCACCCGCTCGCGCCCCCAGATGGCCAGCGTCCACCAGACATCAAAGCCCAGCGTCAGCGACCAGAAGCGCAGGGTTTTCATCCGCGCCGCTCGGCGGTCAGTTGCACGGTACTGATGGTGCGTGCCCGGAATCCGGCCTCGCAATAGCACAGATAAAACAACCACAGCCGTTTGAAACGGTCGTCGCTGTCAGGAGCCACCTGCTGACTCCAGTAACTGACCACGCGTTCACGCCATTCGTGCAGCGTGCGCGCGTAGTCAGAGCCGATATCAAACAGGTCGCGTACCACCAGACCGGTGTGACGGGTCATGGCGTCGCTCATGGCGGTGATTGACGGCAGGAAGCCGCCGGGGAAGACGTAGCGCTGAATAAAATCCACATTGCGGCTGTAATATTTGTAGCGCTGATCAGCGATAGTAATGGCCTGAATGGCCATACGACCGTGTGGTTTCAGGAGCGCATTGCAGCGTTTGAAGAAGGTCGGCAAATAGCGTTTGCCGACCGCTTCGATCATCTCGATTGACACCAGTTTGTCATACTGACCGCGCAGGGCGCGGTAGTCTTCGAACAGCACCGTGACCCGGTCGGTGAGCCCGGCTTGCTCAATTCTGTTGACCGCAAAATTATATTGTTCGCGCGAGATCGTGGTGGTCGTGACCTGACAACCATATTCGCGCGCGGCAAATTCCGCCATCGCACCCCACCCGGTACCGATTTCCAGCAGATGATCGCCGGCGCGCAGTTGCAGTTGTTCGCACAGGCGGCGCATTTTGGCCTGCTGCGCCTGCTCCAGCGTCATTTGTGGTTCCTGATACCAGGCCGAGGAGTAGAGCATCTGGCTGTCGAGAAACCCCTGATAAAACGCATTGCCGAGATCGTAATGGGCCGAGATATTTTTACGTGCCTGCTTACGGCTGTTGCTGCGCAGAAGATGGATAAGGCCGTTAAGCGGGGCACTCAGCCAGCTCAGGCGGGCTTCGATTTTATCAACCAGCCCAAGGTTTTCTGCCAGCAGTTGCAGCACCGCGGTGAGATTCGGCGTCGTCCAGTCGCCGTCGATAAAGCTCTCACCGGCCGCTATGCTGCCGCCCAGTAAGACGCGGCGATAGGCACGCAGCCGCTGTACCTCAATCACGCCCTGTAACGGCGCGGTCTCATCACCAAAAAACAGCGGTTCGGATCCCTGCTCGGAAATCGTCAGGCCGGCGCCGCGCAGCTGTTTCAGCACGCTCAGGATCACACTGCGGGCGGCTTTACTTCGGCGGGAATCTGCACCATCACGGGCAAGCTGTACGTCTGGATTGCTCATTGTCAGTCCTTATCAGCAGGAGGATGAGAATAAATAGGCGCACGTTTGAGCCACAGCTTGACCGCCTGCCAGTAAATGGTGACTGCGGTTTTGCCGGTCATCAGCGGCAGCCGCCAGAGCTGTTTACGCAGGGTCTGGCGGGTCAGAGGTTGGGCGATGAGCGTCAGCGTGGCATCAAATTCCCGCGTTTTGCGGTGGTTCTCAATATGAACGCGCAGTTGTTTACCCGGCGGAGTTAATTGCCAGTGGTAAACCATGTCCATCGGGTTAAAGGGTGAAACGTGAAATGCTTTGGCGACAGGGAGGCTGCCGTCCGGTAATACGGCGTAAGTATGGCGCTCGTTCCAGGGGGTATTGCGTACCTCGGTCAGCATCCAGCGCAGCACGCCCTCGCTGTCATAAAGATAGTAAAAATTCACCGGATTAAAATAGAGCCCGAAATAGCGCAACTGGCACAGCAACATCACCCGGCCGGTCAGTCGGTCACCGGTCAGTTCGGCGATCCGATCCTGCGCTTTGCTCTTTATGTCACCGCCGCCGAGATAGTCACTGCGCCTGAAAGTGGCACTGGAGAATGTCTCAAGCGTGATCCCCACCTGATGCAGCTGGTCCAGCTCGTCGAGATCGATAAGCGGCATGAAGATAGCGTAGTCGAAATGGTGCTCAACCGGCGTGAACCGGCGGTGGCGCACGCCGCCGACGTACAGGGTGCTGTTCACGACGCCACCTGCTCAGCTGTAGGCTGACGCTGATGAGCGGCGTTTTTCAGCAACTCTTCCACCACGTCGCGGGCGCTGTTGACGCCGTCTTCATGAAAACCGTTATACCAGTAAGCGCCGCAAAACCAGCTGCGTTGATGGCCGTTGATCCAGCCGCGTTGCAGCTGGGCGCAGTGGCTGGAGAGATTCAATACCGGATGCATATAGTGCGTGCGGAACAGAATCTTGCTCTCATCCACCGGTGTGGTCGGGTTCAGTGATACGCAAAACGTGTGCGGTGAATCCAGCCCCTGCAAAATGTTCATATTGTAGGTCACGCAGGCCTGACGCTGACGGAGTGCTGGGCCCTCTACCGGCAGCAGGTAGTTCCAACTGGCCCAGGCGCGCTTCTGGCGTGGCAGATGGCGCGTATCGGTATGCAGGATCACTTCATTGGACTGATAGGGCAGCGCGCCGAGAATATCTTTTTCGTCCTCGGTTGCGTCCCTGCCAAGCAGCGCCAGCGCCTGATCGGAGTGGCAGGCGAAAATTACCTGATCAAAATCTTCTGCACCGCGCGGCGTTTGCAGCGTTACGCCCTCTTCATGGCGCACCACGCTGTGAACCGGCGTCGACGTCAGTAATTCAACGCGGGCTGGCAGTTGTTGCTGCATCCGGCGGATATATTCGCGTGAGCCACCGGGCACCACCATCCACTGCGGGCGGTTGGCGACGTCAAGCAGGCCGTGGTTCTCGAAGAAACGCAGGAACAGCGTCAGCGGGAAATTCGCCATGTCATCGAGCGAAGAGGACCAGATGGCAGCGCCCATCGGCAGCACATAGTGCAGGGCAAAGAACGCCGAAAACTCATTCTGGTCCAGCAACTCGCCGAGGGTGACTTCATCATTGTTCGGGCTGTGCAGGCGCTGTTTGCACAGGGTGTTAAAGCGCAAAATTTCGCGCAGAAAGCGCCAGAACCTTGGCCGGAAAAAATTGCGGCGCTGGGCGAACAGCGTATTCAGCGTGTGGCCGTTGTACTCAAGGCCGGTCAGCGGATTGCGCACCGAAAAACTCATCTCCGTCGGCTGGCCCTGCAAACCCAGCTCGTTAAGCAGGGCGATAAAGTGCGGGTAAGTGCGCGAGTTATAGACGATAAATCCGGTGTCGATGGCGTAGTCACGTCCATCGAGCGAGATATCCACGGTGGCGGTATGACCGCCCAGCGTTTCACCCGCTTCAAAGACGGTAATAGCGCAGTCAGGTGACTGCCGGGACAACATCCAGGCGCAGCTCAGACCGGAAATTCCGCTGCCGATAATGGCGATTTTCATCAGTCGGTCACCTCACCAGCCGTTGGGTCAGACGTTTTTGCCATGCGACGGGCAGCAGGGCGACGGTTTTCAAAAGCCAGGCAAACAGCGGCGGGAAGGCAATTTCACTCGCCCCGCGCGCCAGTCCTTTACGGATATATTGAGAGGCCTGTTCCACGCTGACCATCATTGGCATCGGGAAATCGTTGCGCTCGGTCAGCGGGGTTTTGACAAAGCCGGGCAGCACCAGTGAAACGTGGATGCCGCGCGGCGCAAGATCCAGCGAGAGGGAGCGGGCAAAGTAGGCCAGCGCTGCCTTCGATGCGCCGTAGGCTTCGGCACGTGGCAAAGGCACCAGTGATGCCGTTGAGCCAACCAAGGCAATCCGCGCACCGGTTTTCAGACCCGGCAGCAGGGCGTCAAGGCAGTTGACCGGCCCCAGCACATTGGTATGCAGCACCCGGCTGACTTTTTCGGCATCCACGACGCCGTTATCAAGATATTCGCAGGTGCCTGCGCACAGAATAACCAGATCAGCTTGCACCCAGGCCAGAGCCTGACGGGTCAGGGCCAGATCGGTCATGTCGAAACTCAGGGTATCGATGGCCGGATGGGCCAGATTCAGCGCCTCGAGTTTGGCGGTGTCACGTCCGCAGGCGGTAACTTTCCAGCCTTCAGCGGCATAATCCAGCGCCAGCTGCTTGCCGATGCCGGAACTGGCGCCGGTGATCAGGACATGGCTCATGATCTTAACCTCGTTTTCAGCGCCCTGACGGCGGTTCCGAGCAGGGGAACGTGCTCGTATAGCATCGCGCCCATGTCGTAATAATCGCGCTGATAAATAATCAGATCGTCGGCCAGACGCAGATGGCTGATGCCGTCGAGTGAGAGATCCTGCCCCTTATTGAGCTTCGGATGAGCGTAGTCCATCCGCCATAACAGCGTCGCTTCATGGCCATTTATTTGCGCCTGTTGGATATCAAAACGGCAGTAGTTGACCGTTTTAAGCAACTGACGGAAATACTCTTCCAACGCGTCCACGCCGTGGTGTTGTCCTACCGGATCGATAAACATAATGTCCGGATGATAAATGCGCGAAAGCTGCGGCAACTGGCTGTTATCAAGATGACGATAAAAATCTTCCAGCCGTTCGAGGATCGCCTGCGGCGTGTCGGTATCTGTCAGGTTATACGTCATGGTCGTCTCCTGCGCCGGGTTCCGGGTCAGTCAGCAGCGCCGCGCTGCCAAGAAGCTGGACCGGCAGCCCCTGCGCGTGCCACTGCGCCAGCTTGTTTTTCTGCACCCTGGTCGGGCGGCCTTCAGACCACAACAAAATCTGATGCGCCCGGATGTTGTCGAGTTGAGGCTCGTCGAGTGGCTGTGGCAACAGGTCAATGTGCACCCCTTCTTCGCTGCGGATCATCGCTTCAAGCCAGAGTTCCGTGCTGTCCATCGCACCCCAGCCCATCAGTACGACCCGCACGCCGGGCTTTTTACGCGCTGCATTCAGGCACATCACCGCATGTTCAATCAGGATGCCGTCAAGCAGATTGCGCAGTAGCATAAGCGACGGGCCGCCGGAGCTGAGGCGGGTGCGTAGCGGGCGCAGAACGTTATTAACCAGCGCAATGGCGGGGTAATCCCGGCCCAGTTCGCTGAGCAACTGGCGAACTTTCTGCATGTTGCTGTTTTGCAGGGCGTCCAGCAGACGATGTTCTGATTGTGACCAGCCGCTCGGCAGTGGCTCGATTTTTCCTTCGAGCAGCGCTTTCACTTGCCCAACCGGCACGCCGCGGTTGATCCACGATAAAATAGTGCGGATGGTGTCGAGATCGTTGTCGTCAAATAGCCGGTGTCCGCCTTCGCTACGCTGAGGTTTCAGCAGGCCGTAGCGGCGTTGCCACGCGCGCAGGGTGACAGGGTTGATACCACAAATGCGGGCGACTTCGCCGATGCTGTACTGAGACATAAGTCCTTCCAAATATTCATACCGTTAATATTTACTCTAGCTGGTATGGGGAAAGTTGTACAAGTTTATTGTTATTGTACAACTTCAGCTTCAAGGTTGTGGGCATCGGCCTACACCGACCAGAGACCCTCAGTCGCGGGGGCCTCTGGACTCCACGCTCTTTTTACTGCGGGCTTCGCTGAATCAGGATGGCCATGTTTCAGCCACTTCCGTGCCTACCGCAAAATGCCGCCGCTTAGGCGGTTCCTTCGCTGCGGGTTCGAGCCATGGGCCTCGAACCTCTTGCTCTGCGTCATTTTTGAATGCGGTTTTTTGGCTATGTAGGTCAAAGGCATTAGAGGCATAACGACAATATTTCTTTTGGACAAGGCATTGTAATTATCTCATATATGGAATAAATTCTCGTTATTGGGAATTTAATAAAAGGTAGGAACCGTGGGAGATGAGCATCTGAACGACGATATGCGGCTGGCGGAAAGGCTGGCGTATTTGCGGGTAAACCAGGGATGGTCGCTGGAAGTGTTATCGGCGCAGACCAGTATCAGCCGGGCAACGCTGTCGCGTATTGAGCGCGGGGAGACCAGCCCCACGGCGTCGTTGCTCGGTAAACTCAGCGCGGCCTATGGGTTGACCACCTCGCGTCTGCTGATGGCGCTGGAGGATAACCCGCCTGAGCTTATCCGCCACGGGCAGCAGTCGGTGTGGCGTGATACGGATACCGGTTTCGAAAGACGTTCTGTTTCCCCACCGGCTCACGGTTTTCGCGCTGAACTGATGGCCGGAAAACTGAAAGCGGGTGCGACGATCTCTTATGATTCACCACCGGTAGTGGGGCTTGAGCAGCATATCTGGCTGCTTGAAGGCGTACTGGAGCTGACACTGGATCAGCGCCATTTCCGGCTGGAAAAAGGCGACAGCCTGCGCTTTCATCTGTTTGGCACGTCATCCTTTCACGTTCCCGGTCCGGATGACGCGCATTACGCGATTGTTATTTCCCGGTCTTAAAATCCTCCACCCGTGCCCCCTGGAGCAAATAGCATGTCGAATCAAAATGAAGTGACTGTGACCGAAGTGTTTGACGGCGCACTCAGCGCCGATGACCTGAATCAGCTGGCTGATACGCTAGAACAGGCGGTGGTGCAGGGGGCGAGTATCGGTTTTGTTCCGCCTTTCGGGCACGCTCAGGCGCTGGTGTTTTGGCAGAAACTCATTCCGGCATTTATCTCAGGGGATCGCCGCCTGCTGGTGGCACGACTGAACGGCAAGATTGTCGGTACGGTGCAGCTGGCCGTCAGCCAGCCCGCCAACGGTATCCACCGTGCCGATGTGAATAAGTTGATGGTTCACCCCGACGCCCGCCGTCTGGGCATCGCCCGTTCGCTGATGGACGCAATCGAGCAGGTTGCGCGCAGTGCAGGTAAAAAATTGCTCGTACTGGACACCATTTCAGATGGCGCAGCACAAGGGCTATACACTTCGCTGGGGTATGAGATTTCGGGGCGAATTCCTGACTATGCCATGTCTACGGCGGGGGAGCTGGAACCAACTACTGTCATGTTTAAAATTCTGGAGTAGCGCATGACAAATAAATTCAACATCGAACAGGCTGATATCAGCAGCCATGATGCCGTCAGATTATTAGGTTTGCTCTCCGACCGGTTGCAGCAGATCACCGGTGATAGCGGTGTTTCATCATTTTCACCGCAGGCAATGACTGAGGTGGGGGCCTGTTTTGTGATAGCCCGCGATAAACAAGGTAATGCCTTGGGATGCGGCGCGGCGCGCAGGCTCAAAAGCGGTATAGCAGAGCTGAAACGGATGTATGCCCAACCGGGGTATCCAGGGTTAGGAACGTCAATCCTGTCCTCTCTTGAGTCTCATGCCCGTCAGTTGGGATATCAGCAAATCTGGCTGGAAACGCGACGTATCAATAAACGGGCCGTCAGCTTTTATCTCGCCCGTGGTTATCATGAGATTGATAACTACGGCCAGTACAAAGGCAGGGCAGAAGCGGTGTGTTTTGCAAAAACGTTAGCTTTAAAAGATAACGAAAACAGAGATAAAGACAAAACTCAGACCCGAATTTGACCTAAATGCTCAGGCCGCATTCAAAAATAGCGCTGAATGAGAGGTGAGAAACGGCGAGCGGTTTTTATGCGAGCGGGTCCGAACCCGAAATGAAGGGACCGCAACGCGGCGCTATGTTGCGGCTGTCACTGTGGTACCTGAAACATGGCCATCCTGATTCAGCGACAGCGCGCAGTTAAAGAGCCGGGGATTCGGAAGGGGCGCGGCGATAGGCGCCCCTTCAGGCCAGTTTGGGTGGCAACCCAAGGTCTTAACCTTGACCTTAAAAACGTTACTCAGCTTTTTAAAGCCTTACTTCCCACTCCACGCCCGCAAGTTAGCCTCACGAACTTTGAGTTTTTGCTCTGGCGTCAGCTTGTTGTAAGACGCGGCCAGACCACTTTCCCAGTCACCGTACAGCGGGTTAGGCAATACGATGTACTGCGTGCCGAACTGGTTGTGGTTCTGGTTTACAAAGGCGCGGCGCTCGGCGTTGTCTTTGTGGTAAGTCGCTGAACCGAAGTCGTTCAGGTTGTCTCCGGCGTAGATAACAATGTTATAGCCAGCCGCTTTAATGGCGTCGAAACGTGCCTGTTTGTTGGACGTATCGCTGCTCAGCAGCAGGGTTTTCTCGTTAACACCGGTGAAACCAAGACGGTTCAGGTTTTCCATGGTAGCAGCGTATTCGCTGGTTTTACGGTTCGACACATAGAACATCGTGCCGCCGTGGGAATTCACGTAATTGGCAAAGTTAACCGCACCCGGAACCGCCAGTGCCTGTTTAGCCGCGGTCCATTCTGACCAGGTTTTGCTGTCAAACGGTTTGTTGGCTTTCACCTGCCAGGCGCTGTAGGCGCTGTTGTCAATCATCGTTTCGTCGAGATCAACCACGACGGCTTTTGGTTTGCCGTCGAGAGGCTTGGCATTATTAAATGCCATCGTCGCGGTATTGAATGCCTGATAGGTCAGCGCCTGATATTCACCAGACTGCTGGAACCAGTTCAGCGCCATCACAGATTCATCGTTAAGCTTTTGTTGGGCATCCGTTTTTTGTTGCGCGCAGCCGGTCAGGGCCAGCATGACTAACGCACTGGTGGCGCAAAGGGTCATCTTTTTCATTCACTATCACCTTTATTATTTATAAGAAAAATCCCTAAAACATTAGCAGATTCATGAGATTAGTGAAGGGTGAAAAACCGATCATGCGACGCAGATAATGAAAAAAGCCGGGGGATGAGCCCGGCGAATAGTGACGCAAGTAACATTTTATCAATGAGGGGGCGTGTGGGCTTGTGAAGGTCACACGGGTAAATCTTAGAACTGATAAACCAGACCCACGGCGACAGTGTCGTCGTTGGCTAATTTCAGCGTATTATTATCACTCAGCTGGTTAATTTTATAATCAACAAAGGTGGACATGTTTTTGTTGAAATAATAGGTGGCAGCGACGTCAACATATTTAATCAGGTCTGCATCACCAATGCCTTCAATATCTTTGGCTTTGGTCTGAACATAACCCAGTGACGGACGCAGGCCCCAGTCGAACTGATATTGCGCGACAGTTTCAAAAGTCTGAGTTTTATTTGCGAATCCGCTGACAGATGCGGGGGTTCCAGCCAGACTACCCGGCACGGAAATACCGATCATATTACGGGTTTCAGCATACATAGCGGCTAAATAAACACCGTTATTGTCATATTTCAGACCACCGGTCCAGGCATCGGCTTTATCACCTTTGCCGTAACGGGAGGTTGTCTGTGCATTAGTGCGGTCAGAGGAGGAGTAAGCCCCCCCGGCGCTGATACCTGAATCCCCAAACGCGTAGGTGGTGGACAGTGCGTAACCGTCGCCGTTGGCGGTGGTAGAAGTGCGGCTGTCGTACTCGTTTTTGCCCTGATACTGTACGGCAATATTCAGATTATCGACCAGGCCGAAGAAGCCACGGTTACGGTAAGTCGCCAGACCATTGGCGCGGCCAGTCATGAAGCGGTCAGCTTTGGTGTAGCCGTCGCCGCCAAACTCCGGGAACATATCGGTCCAGGCTTCGACGTCATACAGTGCGCCATAGTTACGGCCATAATCGAATGAGCCGTAGTTCGCGAGTTTCAAACCAGCAAAACCAAGGCGGGTTTTGGTACCCTGAGTGCCTTGGGCTTCTGAGTGGTTCGCGGCCACCTGATATTCCCACTGGCCATAACCAGTGAGCATATCGTTAATTTGTGTTTGTCCTTTAAAACCCATGCGGACATAAGTCTGGTCACCATCCTGGGTATTATCATCAGAGAAGTAATGCTCTGCTTTCACTTTCCCATACAAATCCAGTTTGTTACCGTCTTTATTATAAATTTCTGCTGCGTGTGTCCCGCAAGTAATCAACAAACCAGGAATTAATAATGCCAGAATCTTATGTTTCATTTTTTTACCCTGCATTCTTCTAAACCCTTTTCATTGGAAGGGATATAAAAGTTGTCATTAAAAAGACGCTATTCATCTTGTGTACTGTGCTTTCAATGTGTGCCTGAAATTTTCACAGCGAGGATTTTTTACCTTATCTGTGTGATCGATTTATGACAGATGAAAATGAACTTTCTTTTTATTTTACAAATGAACGAAAATTTACATGTTCAGTAACAGCAATTGCAGGCTGATCCCAACGCCGGTCTGTGGGACAATGCCCGTCGGATGTTTCCCCAGCAACGCAACTTACTAAGAGATGAATGGCGCTTTCCCCCGCAGTTAAAGATCAGATAAGTCAGTGGTACAAAGCCCTGCAACAGCAAATTCCGGACTTTATTTCCCGCGCACCACAGCGTCAAATGATTGCTGAGGTCGCGAAGGCATTTTCCGGTGATTCCGCACGCCATCTGGCGATTGAGGCACCGACGGGTGTTGGTAAAACCCTCTCCTATCTGATCCCTGGCATTGCTGTCAGCCGCGAGGAGGAGAAACCGCTGATCGTCAGTACCGCCAACGTGGCGTTGCAGGATCAAATCTTCAGTAAAGATCTGCCTTTGCTGAAAAAAATCATTCCGGATCTGAAGTTTACCGGTGCGTTTGGCCGTGGTCGCTATGTCTGCCCGCGCAATTTGTCGATGATGAGCAATGAAAATGCTCAGGGTGATTTGGGTTTGTTCCTCGGAGATGAGTTAGCCCCGTCCAGCGGCGAAGAGCAGAAGCTGTCGAAAACGCTGGAAACGGCGCTGGCCCGCTACGAGTGGGACGGACTGCGGGATCACTACAAACTGACGATTCAGGATCCGTTGTGGGCCAAAATCAGCACCGACAAGGCCAACTGTCTCGGGCGTAACTGCCATTACTTCAAAGATTGCCCGTATTTTGTGGCGCGTAAAGAGATTGAAACCGCTGACGTGGTGGTTACTAACCACGCGCTGGTAATGGCGGCGCTGGAGTCTGAATCAGTACTTCCGCCCGCCAAAGATTTGCTGCTGGTGCTCGATGAAGGTCACCATCTGCCGGATGTGGCGCGCGATGCACTGGAAGTGGAGGCGGAGATCACCGCCGTGTGGAACCATCTGCAACTCGATAATTTTGTGCGCCAGATTGAACAATGTCTGGCGCTGTTCACGCCGAAAAACCCGCCTCCACTGACCAATGCTGAGCGCCTGCACACGCACTGTGCCGAGATGCGCGAACTGCTGCTGCTAATTGAGCAACAGGTCAGCCAGTATTTGCCACCGGACGAACCGGAAGCCGAATATCGCTTCGAAATGGGCGCACTGCCGCCGGAGCTAACCGAGCTGTGTGCCCGCCTGTTCAAACTGACCGACGGGCTGCGCAGTCTGGCGGAGTATATGGTCAATGACCTGAGCGAAAAGACCGGCAAGCACGACATCATGCGCCTGCACCGCGCCATTTTGCACATGAGCCGTATGCAGGGTTATCTCGAAACCATGAGTAAGTTGTGGAAGCTGGCGGCGATGGAGAAAGCCTCCAATGCGCCGATTGGCAAATGGGTTACGCGCCAATATTACGATAACCAAAGCCATCTGGTCTTCCACTGCGTGGGGATCCGCGTCAGTGAACAGCTGGAGAAACTGCTGTGGCGCAAAGTGCCGCACGTGGTGATCACCTCCGCCACGCTGCGTTCGCTCAACAGTTTTGCCCGCCTGCAGGAGATGAGCGGGCTTAACGAGAAAGCCGGTGACCGCTTCGTCAGTCTGGATTCGCCGTTTAATCATATCGATCAGGGAAAACTGGTCATCCCGCAGATGATTAACGAACCGCTGATGGCCAATGAGCCCGCACACCTGGCCGAAATGGCGGAGTTCTTCCGCGCCGAGCTGGCGAAAGGAGAGCACAAAGGGCAACTGGTGCTGTTTGCCAGCAACCGTGCGTTGCAGCAGTTTGTCGGCCTGCTGCCAGATTTACGCCTGATGCTGCTGGTGCAGGGCGATCAGCCGCGCTACCGGCTGGTAGAAGAGCACCGTAAACGGGTGGAAGCGGGCGGAACCAGCGTGCTTATCGGTCTGCAATCTTTCGCCGAAGGGCTGGATCTGAAAGGCGATCTGTTAACGCAGGTGCATATTCATAAAATCGCATTTCCGCCGATCGACAGCCCGGTGATCCTGACCGAGGGTGAATGGCTGAAAACCCTGAAACGGTATCCATTTGAAGTGCAGAGCTTGCCGAGCGCCTCGTTTAACCTGATTCAGCAGGTCGGCCGGCTGATCCGCAGTCACGAATGCCGCGGAGAAATCGTCATTTATGACCGCCGTTTAATCACCAAAAATTATGGTTCGCGCCTGCTGGCGGCGTTGCCGATCTTCCCCATCGAGCACCGCGAAATGCCGGAACCGGGCTCAGTGAAACGCCCTGATCTGCTGAAAACCGCCACCAAAACGGTGAAGCGCCGCCGCAAGGCCCGGTAAATTTACGATCTGTATTCCTGAATTCATTTTCCACTGTATCTTTACGTCCCTTCGCTCATCCATTATCTATAAAGCCTGATAACGGATGAACGAGGAACGGCCCCGATGTATTTACCCGCTGCATTTAAACAAGATGATCCGCAGACGCAGGCGGCGCTAATCCGGCGGTATCCGCTTGGCTTACTGATCACCCATGGCGCTGACGGCTTTGAAGCTAATCCTGTCCCTTTTTTAGTCGACGTCGTTGCCGGTGAAATTACCCTGCGTGCCCATCTGTCGCGCGGTAATGCGCAGTGGAAATCACTGGCGGCTGACGGCCGGTGTATGGTGGTATTTCAGGGCGAAGAGGGTTATGTCTCGCCATCGTGGTATCCGTCGAAAAAACAAAACGGTGGAAAAACGGTGCCGACCTGGAATTATGTCAGCGTGCAGGTGAGCGGCGAGGCAAAAATCATAGAAAGCAGCGAATGGCTGCTCACGCTGTTGCAGGAGCTCACTACGCTGCATGAAGGCGGGCAACGCGAGCCCTGGTCGGTCAGCGATGCACCGAAAAACTTTATTGCAGCACAGATGAAAGGCATTGTCGGGATTGAGCTGGTAGCGCGTAAGGTTGAGGGGAAATGGAAGCTGAGCCAGAACCGCACCGCAGAAGATGTCAGCGGCGTGATTGACGGCTTACGTGAGCGGGAAGGCCCGGAAAGCACGCTGGCGCAGGCTATGGATCACGCTCGTTCACCAAAATGAACCGCGCGGGGCGTTTTCCCTTCTGTATGGCTGAGTTATGCTGGCCGCATTCAACATTGATTAATGGCAGGGCAATGGATTACACCAAACTTATTAAAGAAGTCGGTCGTGGGAAGAACCACGCACGCGATCTAAACCGTGAGCAGGCGCTGGAGCTTTACCGCGAGATGCTGGCTGGCGTTGTCCCTGATTTGCAACTCGGCGGTTTGCTGATTGCGCTGCGTATCAAGGGCGAGTCCGAAGAGGAGATGCTCGGTTTTTATCAGGCGATGGAAGAGCAGGTGATGCCGCTACAGGCACCGGCTGAACGCCCGATGCCGGTGGTGATCCCGACCTATAACGGCGCACGCAAACAGGCTAATCTGACGCCACTGCTGGCGATACTGCTCAGCAAACTCGGCCTGCCGGTGCTGGTTCACGGCGTAGATGAAGACCCGACACGTATTACCAGCGCTGAGATATTCCGCGCGCTGGGCATTGAGGCCGCACAAGGCCAGCAGCAGGCACAGCAGCAGCTTGATGAAGGGCGTCTGCCGGTATTTGTGCCGGTGTCTGTACTCTGTGCACCGATCGGTAAGCAGCTCGCACTGCGCTGGCAGATGGGCGTGCGTAACAGCAGCCATACGCTGGCAAAACTTATCACGCCGTTTGGTGGGCAGGAGTCGTTGCGTCTGTCGAGTGTATCGCATCCCGAATATATTCAGAAAGTCTCGTCGTTTTTCCGCCAGGTGGAAGGACGTGCGTTGTTGTCGCAGGGGACCGAAGGCGAAGTTTACGCCAACCTGCAGCGCAGCCCGCAAATTCACCTGATTGCCAATGGCATCCAGGAGATTTTATCTGACAGGCAGGATTTCGAAAACGTCGAACTGCCTGCATCAAAAGACGTTGTCGCGACCATCGCTTTTACTCAGGAATGCCTGAGCGGTCAGCGCGCGATTCCCCAGGCGATCCTTAATCAACTGATGTGCTGTCTGGTCGGGGCGGGAATATCGGGGGATATGGAGGAAGCGAGAATGCTCATCGAGCAGGTGTTTTAGGCTTCTTGGAAAAGCCTAAATAAAATTTCAACTTCAAGGTCGTGGGCTCGCCGCCCACACGGGCCCAAAGGGTTTTAAACGAAACCCTTTGGAATCCTGCGTTTTTTGCTGCTGTAACACCGTAGCTGCGCAGGTCATAATGGCCGTGTTTCAGGGACCGCGGTGATAGCCGTAAAATGTCATCGCTGCGCGATTCCCGGCTGCGGGTTCGAGCCAACGGTAAAAATGTTGTCTCTCCACCGACTTGCCGGTGAAATTTTGAACACGGCCGAAGCTTCTTTAAATTCAAAACCACTCACTTTTTGCTTTTCAAATTCACGTCTACATTCAAAACTCAAACGGTTCTGGTCTTTCAAAATGCTGAGGCCGCATTCAAAAATTCCGCCGGAGGAGAGGTGGAAAACCGCGAGTCTTTTTTCGCGGGTTTTAACCCGAACGGAGGGGACCGCAACGCGGCGGTATTTTGCGGCTATAACTGAAGCTCCTGAAACAGGGCCATCCCAACTTGCGCAGCTGCTGTTTTTAAAAGAGCCTGGGGTCTTGGGGCGGCGGCGATTGACCGCCCTAAGTCGGTGTGGGCCGATGCCCACGACCTTGAAGTTGAATTTGAAATTAAAGACTCAAAGGCGATATTAGGGCGCCTCCTATCAAATCTCCCCTTAAAAAGGTAAAATACCCAGTATTAAGGATTTACATTCTGATTTAACTCATTTTTTTAAAATCAATTTAACGAGGTTAATACATGGAACAGTTACCTAAATGCCCGAAATGTAGCTCTGAATTCACCTGGCAGGACGGCGCGATGCTGAACTGTCCGGAATGCGGCCATGTTTGGTCATTGGAAGGCGATGCAGAAGCTCAGGACGATGCGCTGGTGGTGGTTGACGCTAACGGAAATGTGCTGGTGGACGGCGATTCTGTCACTGTGATCAAAGACCTGAAGGTGAAAGGCAGCTCTTCCATGCTCAAGATCGGCACCAAAGTGAAAGGCATCCGCCTGTGCGAGGGTGACCATAACATCGACTGTAAAATTGAGGGTTTTGGGCAGATGAAACTGAAATCTGAGTTTGTGAAGAAAAACTAATTTCCCCCGCAGTACCTGCGCAACACATTTAGCGGTTTTGTTACATCGACAGAACCGCTGTCTGAACATACACTCAATGCATAATCTCGTTAACTTTCAGTAGAGAAGACTGCATGAAAAAGCCTCAAGACTATTTTAACGCCCTCAATCACGACTATCTCAACGTCCACAAAACCAAAGAAAATTTGTTCTGGCAAAACTATATGGGCATCGGTGGCGAGAACGTCTCCGCTGAGTTCTCGGCGGCCGAAAGCGCCTATAAACGTTTTATCTCAGAACCAAGCCGATTAGGTGAACTGCGTGAGCTGATTGCTGAGCTGGAAAAACAGACTCTCAACGACAGTGGCAACGCGCTGCTGCACGGCCTGCAAGGCTGGTACCGCTTCTTTGACTGTAATGCGATTGAAGATCCTAAAGCGCAGGCGCTGTTGGATGAAATCATTCAGGTTGAATCAGCGCTGTATGCCAAACGTAAACTGCACCGTCTGACCCACATCAATGCCAAAGGTGAACGTGTTAACGCGTCGCTCGGCGAGTTACTGACCAATCAGGCGAACAATGAAAACGAAACCTATCGCCGCAGTTCGCAGATCGCTCTGCGTGAACTGGAGGTGTGGCTGCTGCACAACGGTTTCCCGGAACTGATTGGCCTGCGTAACCGCTTTGCGCGCCAGCTCGGTTTCCGTAACTATTTCGATTATAAGGTGAACAAAACTGAACGCATGACGCCGGAGCAGTTGTTCGCCATTCTCGATCGCTTTGAAGAGCAGACCCGTGAAGGCAATGTGCGTAGCCTCAATGAACTGGTGGCGCGCGAAGGGGATGCGGCACTGATGCCGTGGAATATCCGTTTCGCCAGCGCGGGGGATGTTACCCGTCAGCTCGACCCTTATTTCCCGTTTGCTGATTCGCTGCGTCGCTGGCTCGACAGCTTTAAACGCCTGAACATCGGTTTTAACGGTGCTGAAATGCAGCTCGATTTGCTGGTGCGTGAAGGCAAGTATGAGAATGGCTTCATGCACAGCCCGGTCCCGGCCTTTTATGACAACGATAAATGGGTTCCCGGTGTGATTAATTTCACCAGCCTGGCGAAGCCCGACCAGATAGGCAGCGGTGCCAGCGGGCTAAATACGCTGTTCCACGAAGGGGGACACGCTGCGCATTTTGCCAATATCCGCCAGAACGCACCGTGCTTTTCTCAGGAGTTCCCGCCCACGTCCATGGCCTATGCGGAAACGCAGTCAATGTTCTGCGACAGCCTGCTCGATGATGCTGATTGGCTGAAGCGCTACGCCAAAAATGCCCAGGGCGAGCCGGTACCGGACACGCTGATCCACGACAGTATTGCTGCCCGTCAGCCGATGCGGGCTTTCAACGAGCGCCATATCTTGCTGGTGCCTTACTTTGAATGGCAGCTCTACCAGTGGCCGGACGAGAAGCGCACGCCGGAAGCGATGCTGGCACTGGCGCGTGACGTTGAAACACATATTCTTGGCGTGACCGGCAGCCCGCGCCCGACGCTGGCCATCCCACATCTGTTGTCGATGGATTCCGCCTGCTCTTATCAGGGATATCTGCTGGCGTTGATGGCGGTGGAACAGACCCGTGCGTTCTTCCTTAAACGTGATGGTTACCTGACGGATAACCCGGCCATCGGGCCGGATCTGGCGGACCACTACTGGACGCCGGGCAACAGCATCAGTCATGACGACACCTTGCGCAGCCTGACCGGCGAAGGTTTCAATCCGGACTATCTGGCGCAGGTTTGTAATCAGACGGTCGCCGTGGCGTGGGAAGAGGCGCAGGAGACCATCAGACTGGCGGCCACGCGTGAACAACCGGCGGCAGATTTTGACCTGAACGTGCATATCCGCGTTGTGGACGGCAGCCGTGTGCTGGCCGATAGCGTGGATGGCGATGATGCCATGTGTCAGGATTTCGCTGATTTTGTCGAACAGACCTATCAGGGGAAATAATCAGAGTCAGTGAAGCAGGCGCGGGGTAACTCCCGCGCCTTTTTTATGGCTGGGATCGGCGGGCGTCGGGGCGGATTAGATCAAAACGGTTCTCTTCGGAAATGCCGTAGTAAGCGGTCGGGCCACCGGCGCGCAGTACCGGCTCCGCCAGCGCTGTCTGGTAAATTCCGTCAATCAGTAAATCTGGCGCGATATGCACCGCGACCACTTCGCCGAGAATCAGCCAGGTGTCGACTTTTTCTCCGGCTGCGCTTTGCAACTGAATGCACTGCGTCAGCTTGCACTCAAAATTGACCGGGCTTTCCTCCACGCAGTCTGCCGCGACGATGCGCCCGGGGCGCGGTGTCAGCCCAGAAAATTCAAACTCGTCGCTGCCCCGGGGCAGCGAGGCGGAGCTTTCGTTCATCTTTTCCAGCAAGGTGCGGGTGGTAAGGTTCCAGACAAATTCACCGGTTTCAACGATGTTAGCCACACTGTCTTTCCAGCCGCTGCTGGCAAAGCCAATGATCGGTGGATGATAGTTAAAGGCATTGAAGAAGCTGTAGGGCGCGAGGTTGCGCTGTCCGGCGGCGTTGCGGGAGGCTATCCATCCGATGGGACGCGGGCCGACGATGGCGTTAAAAGGGTCATGCGGCAGGCCGTGGCCCGCAGAGGGTTCATAATAATAACGTTCATCAGTGCTCATGGTGGTCCCTTGGCGCGCTATAGTCAGTGTGTTGGTTAGCACGTTAACCGTTTTTCTGCGCCTCTTCCAGTCACTGCCCGGCAGAGGCGTGCGGTTTGTGTTATCTTACGCGCCAGAAATTACGACAGGTTGGCAGCCATTTGCAAAATCGGCCAATTCGTCACCCTGTGCGTTTCACGATACTCATTTCATCAATAGCTAATTCATAAATATACTCCGGAGAGTCATTCAGGTGGAAAACAAGAAAATCTTCCCGCAGGAAAAAAGCGGCCTGCATCCGCGTAACCGCCACCGCAGCCGCTATGACTTCCCGGCCCTGATTGCCAGCAGCCCGGAACTTGAGCCATTTGTTTCTGAAAACAAATGGGGCGATTTGTCCGTCGATTTTGCCGATCCACAGGCGGTCAAGGCGCTGAATCGCGCCCTGCTGCGCCATTTCTATCAGATTGAAAACTGGGAAATTCCGGCTGATTATCTCTGCCCGCCCATCCCTGGCCGTGCAGATTATATTCATCATCTGGCAGATTTACTGGCTGGCAGCAATCAGGGCGAAATTCCTAAAGGCAAAGATATTGCCATTCTGGATATCGGCGTGGGTGCAAACTGTATCTATCCGATTATCGGCCTGCGCGAATATGGCTGGCGCTTCACGGCCAGTGAGATTGATGCGACCTCGATGGCTGCGGCGAAGAAAATCGTTGCGACTAATCCGCTGCTGACCAATCAGGTGCGTTTCCGTTTACAGGCTAAACCGCCACGTATTTTTGACACCATCATCCGTCATGATGAACGTTATGATGCGGTCCTGTGTAATCCGCCGTTCCACGGTTCTGCGGAAGAAGCGGCAGGCAGCAGCCAGCGTAAGCGCCAGAATCTGGGCATCGATCGCCGCACCGGCAAAGCTGAACTGAACTTCGGTGGTCAGCATAACGAATTGTGGTGTGAGGGCGGGGAAGAGTCCTTCGTGGTCCGTATGGCGGAAGAGAGCGCTGAAAAACGCAATAACTGCCTGTGGTTCACCGTGCTGATTTCTAAAAAAACCACATTGCCACTGCTTTATGAAGCACTGGAAGAGCTGGAAGCGACCGATGTGCGCACCGTTGAAATGACGCAGGGCAATAAGATCAGTCGCTTCGTTGCGTGGACGTTCCTCACGCCCTGGCAGCAAAAAACCTGGGCTGACAAACGCTGGAACTGACGTAACCCGCTGGTTTTAGCCTGCATTTCCTTAGCCTGACGCGCAGTGTGGCGTCAGGCTAAAAAAAATCCTAAACGCCCCCTTTCTTTTTTACCGCTTTAAATTATGATTAATTCACAATAAGAAAAATAGAATCATTACTCAGATAATGATTTACAGCTTATAGATTTATTATTTACCTACTTTCCAGACTGTCTTTCACCTGCCAAAAAATGCCCACCCCAGGGGCAAGACTCATTAACTTTTCGAATTTATTTTTACGTAAAATTTGCGGAGTCATGAGCACGTGTTTTATTTCCAGCATCTTATTCCAGATAAGTGCGGAATGCGTACTCAATCACGTTATCAGCCATGGGGTTTTCGAAATATGCAACTATTCACACATCCATTCAGTACGGCCTGGCGTGATAAATTTTCGGCGTTTTCGCAAGCCGTTCCTATGATCAGTTTCACCCCGCAGGGTATTGTTACCGAAGTTAACGATCTGTTTCTCAAAGGAATGGGATACACACGAGATGAAGTCCTTGGTCAACCTCATAAAATGTTCTGTACTCCTGAGTTCGTTGCCAGCGATGCTTACCGGCTGCACTGGCAGGGATTACAGCAGGGGAAGTCGGTCAGCGGCAATATCAAACGCGTACACAAAAAGGGTGCCGTCATCTGGCTGGAAGCAACCTATGTTCCTGTTTTAAATAAACAGGGGAAAGTGATTGAGATAATTAAAATTGCCAGTGATGTGACTGAACACATTAATGAATCCCATGAACATCAGGGTGTATTACAGGCTATTGACCGTTCGATGGCATTAATTACATTTACGCCTGATGGCAATATTTTAAGCGCCAACACCAATTTTACGAAAGTGATGGGCTATTCTCTGCAGCAGATTCAGGGGCAGTCTCATGCCATGTTTTGTCTGCCCGAATGGCGAAACTCCAGCGAATACCGTTCACACTGGCAGCGGCTGAAAAAAGGGGAATTTATTGTCGGGCGCTTTGAGCGGGTCAACAGCCGCGGACAGAGTATCTGGCTGGAAGCCAGCTATAATCCGGTGCTTGACGATGAAGGCCGCGTGGTTAAAGTGGTGAAAATCGCGCAGGATATTACTCAGCAAATGACCCAGCAGCGCCAGCAGGAAAGCATGATGAATCATGTACATACGCTGTCGCTTAACACAGATAAAACCGCCGCCGAGGGTGTGACTATCGTGCAGAAAGCGGTGGAAGACATGCAGGAGGTCGAGGCGCTGGCAAAGCGGACTTCCGATATTATCTGTCAGCTTGGTCAGACTTCAGAACGCATCGGCGAGATGGTCGATACCATCCGGCGCATCTCTTCGCAGACCAATTTACTCGCGATTAATGCCACCATTGAAGCTGCCCATGCCGGGGAGCAGGGGCGCGGTTTCGCCGTCGTGGCAGGCGAAGTCCGCTCGCTTGCCGATCAGTCACGTAAAGCCGCAGTAGAGATTGATCAGCTTACCCAAAGCATCCGCGACGGCGTAATGGCGGCCATCGACGGTATGGGTAACTGCGTCAGCCGAGCTGGTGGTGGCGTCACTCTCAGCCGTAACGCCGGAGAAGTGATTAATCAGGTGAATCTCGGGATGCAGGATTTGGTGAAAATGATGGCGGAGTTTTCGGTGGCGTCCGAAAGCCGCTTTTGATCTGGACTTGCAGTCCAGACCTGCTTTTAAATTCAACTTCAACTTCAACTTCAACTTCAACTTCAAGGTCGTGGGCGTCGGCCCACGCCGACCAGAGGGCCGCAGTCGCTCGGCCCTCTGGACTCCGAGCTTTTCAAAATAGCAGCTGCGCTGGTCACAATGGCCGTGTTCCAGTTGCCGCTGTTATAGCCGCAAACTCCGCCGCTGCGCGGTTCTCTCAGTTCGGGCTTCAACCCGCGTAAAAAGACTCGCGGTTTTGCGCCTCTCCCTCGACGTCGTTTTGAACGCGGCCGAAGCTTTTTCAAATTTAAAACCAGTGCGGTGTTGACCTTCAAAATGTCGAGGCCGCGTTCAAAAATGTCACCGGCAAGTCGGTGGAGAGACAACATCTTTATCGTTGGCTCGAACCCGCAGCCGGGAAGCCCGTCAGGGCTGACATTTTGCGGCTATCACTGAGATACCTGAAACACGGCCATTGTGACCAGCGCAGCTGCTGTTTTTAAAAGAGCCGGAGATTCTTAAGAGGCGCGGCGATAGGCGCCTCTTAAGGCCGGTTTGGGTGGCAACCCAAGGTTTTCCAGTGTGGGCGGCGAGCCCACGACCTTGAACTTGAATTTGATTTAAAGATTTAAAGATTTAAAAGCAGGTTTGGGCAACTGCCCAAGAGGGATAGGGTTTAGCCCCCCAGAACGTCCTCAAGCGCCTCTTTCAGATCCTGATGACTGTAAACAAACCCGGCATCTTCCAGTTTTCTGGGTACGGCGCGCTGGCCGCCAAGCACCAGAACGGCGGATTCCCCCATCAGCAGGCGTACCACGCCAGCGGGAACGCGCATAAAGGCCGGGCGGTGCAAAACTTCGCCGAGCAGGGCGCTGAACTGTTCATTGCGTGCAGGATACGGAGATACCATATTGAAGGGACCGCTCAGGGTTTCATGCATCAGCAGGAAAATGATGCCGTTAACCATGTCGTCTATGTGGATCCAGGGCATATATTGCTGGCCGTTGCCGAAAGGGCCGCCGAGGCCGGCGCGGAACGGTAATACCATTTTCGCCAGCGCACCGCCTTTTTTCGCCAATACAACGCCGGTGCGCAGCAGGCAAACGCGGGTGCGGTCACTTTCTGCAGCCTGTGCCAGCGCCTCCCAACGGGCGCATAGCTGCCAGGTAAACTGCTTGTTGGGTGGCTCATCCTCAGGCACCAGCGCCTGACCCTGATCGCCGTAGTAACCGACGGCCGAACCGGAGATAAATACCGACGGTGGATTCTGGCTAGCGTTAATCAGCGTCGCCAGCTGCTCGGTGATTTTCCAGCGGCTGTCGCATAATTTCTGTTTTTGATCTTTGGTCCAGCGCTTGTCGGCAATGGGTTCACCCGCAAGGTTAATTACCGCGTCGAAGCCATCGAGCGAGGTTTTATCGTCTAACGTTTTCCACAGCAACACTTCAGGGCCGAGAAGCTTTGCGGCTCTCTCAGGCGCACGTGTCAGGGAGGTAATGTGGTGCGATTGGCCAAGAAGACGTTCAGTGAGTCGGCGTCCGATAAGACCGGTGGCTCCGGTTATCAAAATTTGCATAGGCTGGCTCCTTAACTGTTTGAATGCGTGCGCGAACGCTTCTTTTCAGCATAGGTTACTCCTGCGGCTAAACACGCGATACAGAGCACATCCCACAGTATTTATTTTGTATTAATGCCGCTGTAGGAAGAAACCTCCGGCGGACGCCAGAGGTCTGGCTCTTACTTTTGTTCAGCGACCGCGTAGGCTTTTTCGGTCGCCGGACGGTTTTTGATGCGTTCGAACCAGTTACGTACGGCAGGGAAGTCCGCCAGATCGATTCGCTGGCGTTCGTGAGAAACCGCCCACGGATAGGTAGCGATGTCCGCAATACTGTAGTTCTCTCCGGCGATATAGGCGTTTTTCTCCAGTTGGGTGTTCAGAACACCGTACAGACGTTTAGTCTCCAACTGATATCGTTCAATGGCGTAAGGGACTGGCTGCGGGGCGTAATGCGTGAAGTGGTGATTCTGTCCGAGCATCGGGCCGAATCCCGCCATTTGCCAGAATAGCCATTCGAGTGTCAGGGTGCGTTCGCGCAGCTCCTGGCTTAATAATTTGCCGGTTTTCTCCGCAAGATACTGCAAAATAGCCCCTGATTCAAAGACGCTGACTGGCGCGCCACCGTCTGCGGGCTGGTGGTCGACAATCGCTGGGATTTTGTTGTTCGGGGAGATGGCTAAGAACTCGGGCTTGAATTGATCACCGGCGCTGATATCAATGCGGTGAATGCGGTAGGGTAACCCGGCTTCTTCAAGAAATAGCGTGATTTTATGACCGTTTGGTGTTGGTGCGTAATAAAGATCAATCATGTTGCCTCCTGCGTTATTTAATTCTCTGTCCGTCGGTGTGTCACCATCGATCGGCAGGGCTGGATGCGTCTAATCTATTAAAAAGTGAGCAAATTTTAGTTTTGCGAGGGTTATTCGCCTAAAAAGATGCGACCCTAGGTTAACATAGCAGCTAAGGTGTCACGCTACAGTGAGACTAGTCTGATGGTTTCCCGCAGCAGGTGTCATAGGTTTAAGGTATCGACAACGCACCTGTTGCTATTGAAGCCCACCCGAAGAGACAGATAGAATCAGCGAACACTCGCTTTCTTCGCGATAGAAAGTCTTGAATAAGTGATAAAATTCCCCCGACTGAACAACAATTGCGCCTATGCGTGCGCTCAAAGAGAAGGTTTCATAGGATGGCGGAACAAGAGCAGAACACCGACACCGGCGAATGGGTTGATATCGTCAATGAAGATAACGAGGTTATCGCCCAGGCCAGCCGTCAACAGATGCGAGCTCAATGCCTGCGCCACCGTGCCAGCTACATTGTGGTGCACGATGGTATGGGCAATATCCTGGTGCAACGACGCACCGAGACCAAGGATTTCTTCCCCGGCTGGTTAGATGCCACGGCGGGTGGCGTAGTGCAAAGCGGTGAAGTGGTGCTGGACTCCGCGCGCCGCGAAGCGGAAGAGGAGCTCGGCATTGCTGGCGTGCCTTTTGCTGAGCACGGAATGTTCTATTTCGAAGAGCCGAATAAGTGCCGTGTATGGGGCGCACTGTTTAGCTGCGTCTCTCACGGTCCTTTCGCCTTGCAGGAAGAGGAGATCGACGAAGTCCGCTGGATGACGCCGGAAGAGATCACCGCCCGTTGTGACGAATTTACGCCAGATTCGCTGAAAGCGCTGTCGCTATGGATGACCCGTAACAACGAGAAAGAGCACGGCAAACCGCTGGTGCGTGATGAACCGATTTTACCTGGTGATCCGCTGCCGGTGGAGAGTTCATCATTTTCTTCATCCCTTGTCCGCGAAGAAGACCAAAACGCAGGCGAAGCATGATGTAAAAGAACCGTCGGGCGGCTTATGTCGCCCGCTATTGGTTTTTTTCAGCGGCAGGTTCAGTAGCTACTATTTAACAACTATCCCGTTTGCACAAAGACGATGCAATCGTCACCTCTTCCCACTCTTCATCATGAATTCTGGCCAGTAAAGCCTGCGCTGCACGGGTACCGATCTCTTTGTGAGGAATGGCAATGGTGGTCAGCGGCGGCTGGCATACGCGGCTGACATCACTGTTGCCAAAACCCACTACGGCCAAGTCGTCCGGCACTTTAATGCGTCGTCTCTGGCATTCGTACAAGACGCCGCAGGCCAGTTCATCAGACACGCAGACCAGCGCATCCAGCTCAGGCCAGGCCAGCAGGAATTCAGGCAGTTGGCGTGCGCCGGTAGAAAAGCTGGCCGGTTCTGCCGAGTTAATAACCCGATGTACCGACATATGCGCCCGAAGCATGGCTTTGTGCCAGCCCTGCAGATGCTGCTGGAAAATCCACTGTTCCTGATTGGCGCACAGCAACCCGATGTTCTGATAGCCTTTGTCGATTACCGTTTTGGTAAGCTGATACATCGCTTCGACGTTATCAATACCAATGTTCATATCGATGGGGGAGTCGGTGAGTGCGCCGATTTCCAGCACCGGTATTGAGGCGTTATCCAGCCAGTTACGCACGTTAGGCGAATGTTCAACGCTGAGTAAGATCGCTGCCGCCAGATTATAGGAGAGCAGGGTTTCCAGCAGTTTCTCTTCGCGGTCCATCCGGTGCTGCGATTCAGCTAGCATGATTTGATAGCCCGCAGGCTGCAGGATTTTTTGCAATCCGGCAAACATCTCAGCACAGCCCGATTCGGACAGGCTCGGCACAATCATCGCGATAGTATAAGACGAGGCTGAAGCCAGCGAACTGGCGGCCTGATTGGGTAAATAACCTAACTGACTGACGGCTTCTTCAATTTTTTCCCGCAGTTTATCTGATACTTGTTCCGGCGTTCGCAACGCCCTGGACACGGTCATACTGCCGACACCCGCGAGTTGCGCGACATCGGCCAGCGTTACTCTTCCGGTACTGCGTCGTTTTTTGTTAATCGACATTCCCAATCCTGACTCTTGCGCATCGTGCGCATAATAATAGCGAAAACAGTGGGCCGCGACCGGCGGGAGCCCGCACGGGTTCCAGGGGTAAACTGCGGCAGATGTGGTGAATTATCGGTAATTCGTAGCCAAAGTATATCCTTATTTCCGGTAAACCGCGGCGGCCAATACCGGAGGGTGATTATTTTTGATAGCGCTATCACAGAATCTGATGATAGGGCTTTGGTAGCGCTATCTTTGTGAGATGTATCACGGATGTTAACGCTACCAGTGAGTAGAGTCTGGATCGTTAACAGGATCGGGGGAAGTTTTAGCTCCAGCCGGAGTGACAGATTTACGGGCCTGATGACTTATCCAAACAACATCTCAAAACAAGACGTGTCGGGAGTAGCAATGCTTAATGATTGGCTGACAGCAGATACGATTCATATCAGGCATGACATCACCACCTGGCGCGACGCCGTTCAGGCGAGTGCTGCACCGCTGCTGGAAAAAGGCGTTATTACGCCGGACTATGTGCAGGCGATTTTTGCTCAGCATGAAAAGTTGGGTCCCTATTATGTGCTGGCCCCCGGTATTGCCATGCCACATGCGCGGCCGGAAGAGGGGGCAAAAGCGCTGGGTTTATCTCTGCTTACGCTGCCTCATGGCGTGAAATTTAACTCAGAACATAACGATCCGGTTTATGCCGTGGTGATGCTGGCTGCACCGGATAAACACAGTCATATCGAATTAATTTCTGAACTGGCTGAGTTATTCTCCAGCGATGATGTGATGCTGAAAATACATCAGGCCAGAGACATTAAAAGTATTCAGGATATTATTGCGAAGTTTTAATTTCCTTATAGAAAGAATGGAATAACGTCAGTTAATCATGGAAGCAGTGAAACGGTATTTACATCAGAATGTAGTCTGATGCGTTACCCTACAAACTTTTAAAACACAGGTAAACATCATGAAAATTATGGCGATTTGCGGTTCCGGTTTAGGCAGCAGCTTTATGGTAGAAATGAACATCAAGAAAGTGCTGAAGAAATTAAATATTCAGGCTGACGTTGAGCACTCCGACCTTTCCTCGGCGATCCCCGGTGAGGCTGACCTGTTCGTGATGGCCAAGGATATCGCTGCCAGTGCCAACATTCCAGAAAATCAGTTGGTTGTCATCACCAATATTGTGGATATCAATGAGCTGGAAGCGAAGTTAATCGCCTACTTTGAAAAGCACCCGGTGTCCTGACGGCCACTGAACCCTACCTATAAAACTAATAAAGTATGAGGTGGATATGTTTATCCAGGAAACACTCAAGTTTGTGGTTGATATATTAAAAGTGCCTGCCGTACTGGTGGGGATCATTGCATTAGTCGGCCTGGTCGCGCAAAAGAAAAACTTTTCTGACGTGGTCAAAGGTACGGTTAAAACAATACTGGGTTTTCTCGTTTTAGCGGGTGGGGCGACGGTATTAGTCGGCTCGTTAAATCCCTTGGGCGGGATGTTCGAACACGCCTTTAATATTCAGGGGATTATTCCAAATAACGAGGCGATCGTTTCTATCGCGATGGAGAAATTCGGCGCGCCGACGGCATTAATTATGGCCTTCGGTATGGTCGCCAACCTTATTGTGGCGCGCTTTACCCGTCTCAAATACGTTTTCTTAACCGGACACCACACGTTCTACATGGCCTGTATGATCAGTGTCATCCTGACCGTAGCCGGTTTTGAAGGCGTGGCCCTGGTCTTCACAGGATCCCTGACGCTGGGTCTTATCATGGCGTTCTTCCCGGCACTGGCGCAGCGTTATATGCGTAAAATCACCGGCAATGACGATATTGCTTTCGGCCATTTTGGCACCATCGGCTATGTGCTGTCCGGCTGGATCGGCAGCAAAGTCGGTAAGGGTTCCCGCTCTACCGAAGAGATGAACCTGCCGAAAAACCTCAGCTTCCTGCGCGACAGTTCTATCTCCATCTCGCTCACCATGATCATCATTTATCTGATTATGGCGGTCTTTGCCGGGCAGATTTTCGTCGAAGCCACTTACAGCGCAGGTCAGAACTATCTGGTGTACTCCATCATTATGGCAATCACATTTGCGGCCGGTGTTTTCATCATCCTGCAAGGTGTGCGCCTGATTCTGGCTGAAATCGTTCCGGCGTTCGTCGGCTTCTCCGAGCGACTGGTGCCGAATGCTCGTCCGGCGCTGGACTGTCCGGTAGTGTATCCGTACGCGCCAAACGCGGTGCTGATTGGATTCTTGTTCAGCTTCCTCGGCGGTTTGGTCGGTCTGTTCCTGCTGGGTCAGATGCACATGGTGCTGATCCTTCCGGGCGTGGTGCCGCACTTCTTTACCGGTGCAACGGCGGGCGTGTTCGGTAACGCAACCGGCGGACGTCGCGGTGCGATGTTCGGTGCCTTTGCCAACGGCGTGCTGATCACCTTCCTGCCTGTTCTGTTGCTGCCGGTACTCGGTGCGCTGGGCTTCGCCAATGCCACCTTCTCTGACGCGGACTTCGGCGTCATCGGTATCCTGCTGGGCAATCTGGCACGCTTCATGTCGAAGGAGGGAATTATGGCGCTAATTGTTGCCATCTTCGCCGCACTGGTTGCCTACAACTATCTGGCGAAAAAGCCAGCCGCAGAAAAAGCAGTAATCGAAAAATAAGTTCTCCGTTCGTCACGATTAACCATCCGGGAAAACACTACGCAAGGTCTGTTAGTTGCTGTTAACAACTAACGGGCCGGGCCAGGTGCTAACTAAAATAAGGACCAATACACATGAAAGATGTCCAAGAGGTTCGTGAGTTTGCGCGTCAAATCCGTATTGAGACACTGAAAATGCTCACCGGGTTAGGCTTTGGTCACTACGGCGGCAGTATGTCGGTGGTGGAAACGCTGGCGGTGTTGTATAGCGATGTGATGCGCATCGACCCCGCACGTCCTGACTGGCAAGAGCGCGATTATTTTGTGCTGTCGAAGGGCCACGCCGGTCCCGCGCTGTACGCCACGCTGGGTCTGAAAGGCTACTTTCCACAGTCCGATTTGAAAACGCTGAACCAGAACGGGACCAAACTGCCGAGCCATCCGGATCGCCTGCGCACGGTCGGCGTGGATGCCACAACGGGTTCTCTTGGACAGGGCGTTTCTATCGCTTCCGGCATGGCGCTGTCGCACAAACTGGCAGGCCGCGCAAACCGTGTGTTCTGCATTTTGGGTGACGGTGAACTTAATGAAGGGCAGTGCTGGGAGGCCTTCCAGTTTATTGCTCACCATAATCTGAACAACCTGACACTGTTTATCGACTACAACAAACAGCAGCTAGACGGCCTGCTTGATGAGGTGATCAAGCCCTTCGACCTGGCGGCAAAATTCAGCGCATTTGGCTTTGATGTTTTAACTATCAAAGGGGATGACGTGGTCGCACTGCAACAGGCGTTGACGCCGGTCCGCGAGGGCGAACAGCGCCCTCTGGTGGTGGTGCTCGACAGCGTGAAAGGACAGGGCGTGAAATATCTTGAGCAGTTGGCGAATTCGCACCATCTGCGTTTAACGCCGGACGTGAAGCTGGAAATCGAAAATGCCATTGCAGAACTGGAGGCCGCGCATGTTTGAAGTCACGCTGGAACTGAAACCTGATACCACGGAAATGCGCAAAGTTTATGCCAACACCGTGCGTGAGAAGATTGTTGAGAACACGCCGATCATTGCGCTGGAAGCGGATCTGATGAGCTCAATGGCGATGGATGCAGTACATAAAGATCATCCGCAGCACGTGATTAACTGCGGCATCATGGAGGCCAACGTGATCGGCGTAGCCGCCGGATTGTCGCTCACAGGGCGCATTCCTTTTGTTCACACTTTTACCGCGTTTGCCAGCCGCCGCTGTTTTGATCAGCTGTTTATGTCGCTGGATTATCAGAAAAATAACGTCAAAGTGATCGCCTCTGATGCCGGTGTCACTGCCTGCCACAACGGGGGGACGCATATGTCATTTGAAGATATGGGCATCGTGCGAGGGCTGGCAAATTCAGTGGTGCTGGAAGTGACGGATGCCGTGATGTTCCGCAATATCCTGTTGCAGTTGATGGATTTAAAAGGCTTTTACTGGGTCCGCACTATCCGTAAACAAGCTACGCAGATTTATCAGGAGGGCGCGACGTTCACTATCGGTAAAGCCAACCTGCTGCGCGACGGCAGCGATATTACGCTAATCGCTAACGGCATTATGGTGGCAGAAGCGCTGAAAGCGGCACAAATGCTGGAGCGCGAGGGCGTGAGCGCTGCTGTCATCGACATGTTTACGCTCAAACCGATCGATAAAGAGATCATCGTGAAGTACGCGGCTAAAACCGGCAAAATTGTGACGTGTGAAAACCACAGTATTCACAACGGGTTAGGATCGGCTGTGGCGGAAGTTCTGGTTGAGCACCATCCGATACCGATGCGCCGCGTGGGTGTCAAAGAGCGTTACGGTCAGGTGGGTACGCAGGAGTTTTTACAGCAGGAGTATGGCCTGACGGCAGAACATATTCTGGAAGCAGCGAAAACACTGTTGTGATGAGGTGACACAAACGGAAGCCAAAAAAAACGCCGACATCATGTCGGCGTTTTACATTATAGAAACAGATTACGCTTTCGCAGCGGCTTCTGCCTGTGCAGACTGGATCGCCGTCAGGGCAACGGTGTAGACGATATCGTCTACCAGTGCGCCACGGGACAGATCGTTGACAGGTTTACGCATGCCTTGCAGCATTGGTCCGATAGAGACTAAATCTGCTGAACGCTGAACTGCTTTGTAGGTGGTGTTACCGGTGTTCAGATCCGGGAAGATGAACACGGTAGCCTGACCTGCGACTGGAGAATTCGGTGCTTTGGATTTGGCAACGTCAGCCATGATCGCGGCGTCGTATTGCAAGGGACCGTCGATGATCAGATCAGGGCGTTTTTCCTGTGCCAAACGTGTCGCTTCACGCACTTTCTCAACGTCGCTGCCAGCGCCTGAGTCGCCGGTGGAGTAAGAGATCATCGCAACGCGCGGTTCGATACCGAAGGCAGCAGCAGAATCGGCAGATTGAATCGCGATTTCTGACAGTTGTTCAGCCGTTGGGTCCGGGTTAATCGCGCAGTCACCGTAAACCAGAACTTGGTCAGGCAGCAGCATGAAAAACACAGATGAAACCAGCGAGCTGCCCGGTGCGGTTTTGATTAACTGCAACGGTGGGCGGATGGTGTTGGCGGTGGTGTGAACCGCGCCAGAAACCAGACCGTCAACTTCACCTTTTTCCAGCATTAGGGTGCCAAGCACCACGTTGTCTTCTAACTGCTCGCGGGCAACTACTTCGGTCATGCCTTTGCTTTTACGCAGTTCGACCAGACGGGCCACGTACTCTTCGCGCACGACAACCGGGTCAACAATCTGAATGCCTTTGCCCAGCTCAATACCCTGAGCGGCGGCAACGCGTTGGATCTCTTCCGGGTTACCGAGCAGCACGCACTCGGCGATACCACGTTCAGCACAAAGTGACGCGGCTTTCACGGTACGCGGCTCGTCGCCTTCTGGCAGGACGATGCGTTTGTTGGCACTGCGTGCCAGTTCAGTCAGCTGATAGCGGAACGCTGGCGGAGAAAGACGACGTGAACGCTCTGAATGGGCACTCAGGGAGTTGATCCAGTCGCTGTTGATGTGTGAGGCCACATACTGTTGCAGCTTCTCAACGCGCTGATGGTCGTCCGCAGGGACTTCCAGATTGAAGCTTTGCAGGCTGAGCGAGGTCTGCCAGGTATTGGTTTCAACCATAAACACCGGCAGGCCGGTTTTGAAGGCGCGTTCACACAGCGTGTTAATGCGCTCGTCGATATCGTAACCGCCGGTCAGCAGGATAGCGCCAATTTCAACGCCGTTCATTGCGGCCAGACAGGCTGAAACCAGCACGTCCGGACGGTCAGCAGAGGTGACCAGCAGGGAGCCTGGACGGAAATGTTCCAGCATGTGCGGAATGCTGCGCGCACAGAAGGTGACGGATTTCACGCGACGAGTTTGTACGTCACCTTCGTTGATGATGCGGGCATTCAGGTGCTTAGCCATGTCGATTGCGCGGGTGGCAATCAGTTCGAAGCTCCATGGAATGCAGCCCAACACCGGCAGCGGGCTGTTTGCAAACAGCTGACTTGGGTCAACATTGGCTACGCTGGCTTTGGTGGAATCATCAAAGATCTCTGACAGATCCGGACGGGTGCGGCCCTGATCGTCAACCGGTGCGTTCAGCTTATTGATGATAACGCCGGTAATATTTTTGTTTTTGCTGCCACCGAAGCTGCTGCTTGCCAGTTCAATACGCTCTTTCAACTGGGCCGGTGAGTCATTACCGAGTGCGATAACGAATACGATTTCCGCGTTCAGGGTTTTAGCAATTTCATAGTTCAGTGCGTTAGCAAACTGATGTTTACGCGTTGGCACTAAGCCTTCAACCAGGACCACTTCAGCGTCTTTGGTATTTTCGTGGTAACGGGCGATGATCTCTTCCATCAGCACGTCTTGCTGGTTGGTACTCAGCAAGGTTTCCACGTGGCTCATTTTCAGCGGTTCAGCCGCTGGCACGCTGGAGTTGGCGCGGATGATGGTAGTGGTCTGGTCTGGTGCATCGCCGCCGGTGCGCGGTTGCGCGATAGGCTTGAATACACTCAGGCTGACGCCTTTTTGTTCCATGGCACGGATCACACCAAGACTGACGCTGGTCAGACCGACGCTGGTGCCTGTAGGGATCAACATAATTGTACGGGACACGGCTAAACCTCTCTGGTTTGCCAGACGAAGCATGACTCGGTGGGGAAGGGGCTGCGCGGGTTCGTTACCCTGAATGTGTACCGGTAACGACGGGGACTTAACGCTGGCTGCTTCCGGACTGGCTACGCTCGCCTGTTATGAAAAAAACTGCCAGCAGACGCTGGCAGTGGGATGCATGTTATGCGGTCAGACGGGCCGCATCTTGAGCAATAACCAGCTCTTCGTTGGTTGGGATAACCAGCGCGGTACGGGTGCCTTCTTTATTGATAGCACCGGATTTACCGAAGCGGGCAGCCAGGTTACGTTCGTGGTCGATTTCAAAGCCAAGCAGGGCCAGCTTATCGAGAGACAGTTCACGAACCATCGCGGCGTTTTCGCCGATACCACCGGTAAAGACGACAGCGTCAAGGCGGCCATCCATCAGTGCAGTGTAAGAACCAATGTATTTCGCCAGACGGTGGCAGAAGACATCCATTGCGCGCTTGGCGTCTTCTTTGGTGGTGTAGTTGTCTTCAACATAACGGCAGTCGCTGGTGACTTCAGTCAGGCCCAGCAGGCCGGATTCTTTGGTCAGCAGCTTGTTGATTTGATCAACGCTCATGCCCAGTGCGTCATGCAGGTGGAATATGATTGCCGGGTCAATGTCACCGCTGCGGGTACCCATAACCAGACCTTCCAGCGGGGTCAGACCCATGGAAGTATCAACGCATTTACCATTACGGATTGCGCTAACAGAGCCGCCGTTACCCAGATGGCAAGTGATCAGATTCACTTCTTCCACTGGCTTGTTGAGCATTTTCGCAGCTTCCTGCGTCACATAGAAGTGGCTGGTGCCGTGTGCGCCATAACGACGGATGTGATGATCGCGGTACAGGCTGTACGGGAGTGCGTAGAGATAAGACTCTTCCGGCATGGTCTGGTGGAATGCTGTGTCGAAGACCGCAACATTTTTATCAGCCAGTTTCGGGAAGGATTTCAACGCCTCAGCGATACCAATCAGGTGTGCCGGGTTATGCAGTGGTGCAAACGGGATAGATTCTTTGATACCCTGAATCACTGCGTCGTTGATGACCATAGATTTAGTCAGTTTTTCGCCGCCGTGAACGATACGGTGTCCGATGGCAACCAGTTCAGCAGACAGTTCAGGTTTTTGTGACAAGATGTTGTTAACGATGTATTTCAGCGCTTCACTGTGCGCTGCACCAGCACCTAAAGCCGCTTCTTCTTTCTTGCCGTCCATTTTCCACTTAAGGCGGGCTTCAGGCAGGTGGAAACATTCGGCCAAACCAGAAATATGCTCTTCGCCGTTCACTGCATCAATGATGGCGAACTTAAGGGAAGAACTGCCACAGTTAAGAACCAGAACTAGCTTACTCGACATGGAAGTACCTATTGATAGTTGGTGTTGTTTAGAAAGAAACAATACACATGGTTAATAAATCGTCAGTCTGACATCAAGCGTAGCGCATAATGACACTGACAATTATGATTAGCATCATGCCAGACAACCAAAACCAGCATGATAATGAAAAAGCTGAAGAATCACTGACCTCAGTGAAAGCCGGGCCGTTATAGAGCAAAAATTATCCGGGCAACGCACAAAACGTGCCTGTTATCGGTTCTTCAGAATGTTATTTGTTAGTGTTGTTTATTTGTAAAAACACTAACAAATAAGACGATATTTAATTACAAAACACCTTGTGCAGAGGCAATATGGTATCAGTCCCCTGTAAAAGCGGGTGAGGGGTCTTCAAACCGCCAGCAGGCCGGATGAGACACTTTCTAAAAAGGCCCGATTTTGCTGGGACAGGATACCGACTGGTGCCCGCAAAAACAAAATATATTTAATCGTGCTAAAATCCCGTTTGTCATTTAAAACTATTTTTTAATTTTTATGTGTGAAGTTGAGGTGCACCATGACCACTAAGCCATCAGGTTCTGTCAGCTGGTTTCAGGTATTCCAGCGAGGGCAGCATTATATGAAAACTTGGCCGTCCGATAAGCGTCTGGCGCCGGTGTTTCCTGAGAACCGCATCTCCACGGCGACGCGCTTTGCTGTGCGCTTTATGCCACCGCTGGCTGTTTTCACGCTTACCTGGCAAATTGCACTCGGCGGCCAGCTAGGCCCGGCGGTTGCCACCTCTATATTTGCGTGTAGCTTGCCGATGCAGGGTCTCTGGTGGCTAGGCCGTCGTTCATTGACACCGTTGCCTCCTGCTTTACTCGGCTGGTTTCACGACGTACGCCAAAAGCTGGTGGAAGCCGGTCAGGCGCTGGCACCCGTCGAAGGGACGCCAACCTATCAGTCGCTGGCTGACGTGTTGAAGCGGGCTTTCAAGCAGCTGGATAAAACTTTCCTGGACGATATTTAACGGATGCTGCGGCATCCGTTTTGCTGAATGCTGCTTTTCATTGTTCATTCAGGCTTCTTAATTAAATGCATTTCAACTCAGTTTATGGGTTCAAATCAAAGAATGGTCAGCTTGAGATTTCGCGCAAGTTTGCCCTGTGCCATGCTTTGGTCATTATGCAGACACGAGGAGTTTCACGATGGAAATGACAAACGCTCAACGCCTGATTTTATCCAATCAATATAAAATGATGACCATGCTCGATCCGGACAACGCCGATCGCTATCGCCGTCTGCAAACTGTGATCGAACGGGGTTTTGGTTTGCAGATGCGTGAACTCGACCGTGACTTTGGCGAGTTGCCTGAAGAGACCTGCCGCACCGTCATTAACATTATGGAAATGCACCACGCGATGCAGGTGTCATGGACCAATCTGAAAGATACCCAGGGTTTGGACCGCCGCCGTCTGGAGTTCCTGGGTTTCGATGCTGCCACGGAATCCCGTTTTCTCAGCTACGTGCGTTTTATGGTGAACACCGAAGGGCGCTACACGGACTTTGATTCCGGCACCCACGGTTTCAACTCGCAAACCAAAATGTGGGAAAAATACCAGCGTATGCTGACCATCTGGCTGGCCTGCCCGCGTCAGTATCATTTGAGCGCGGTTGAGATCGCGCAGATTATTAATGCCTGAGATCAGTAAGGAGTCGCTTGTGGAGTGTAAAGGTTTCTTGTTCGACCTTGATGGAACGTTAGTGGATTCACTGCCCGCGGTTGAACGTGCCTGGATTAACTGGGCGCTGAGTCGCAGTATCAGCCCGCAGGAGGTGTTGGCGTTCATTCACGGCAAACAGGCGATCACGTCTTTACGTCATTTCATGCCGGGTGAAAGTGAAGAGGCCATTCAGCGCGAGTTCCTGAAACTGGAAAAAATTGAAGCAACCGACACCGAAGGCGTTACCGCTTTACCGGGCGCACATCTGTTGCTCAGCGAGTTGAGCCGCCAGAACATTCCCTGGGCAATTGTCACCTCAGGGTCTGTTCCTGTTGCACATGCGCGTCACGCCGCTGCGCATTTACCCAAGCCTGAGGTGTTTATCACGGCAGAGCTGGTAAAACGCGGTAAACCGCAGCCTGATGCCTATCTGCTGGGTGCTGAACGTTTAGGTCTGGCCCCACAGGATTGTATAGTGGTGGAAGATGCGGCGGCTGGTGTGATGTCCGGACTGGCTGCGGGCTGCAAAGTGATTGCCGTCAATGCGCCATCGGATACCCCCGGAATGGACAGGGTAGCGTTGATTCTCACCACGCTGGAAGTGCTGGTGGTGGAAGCAGCCGGAAACGGTACCTGCACGGTAACTTTGCGCTAATTAGCCGCTTTGCTGTATAAAACATCGATTTCGTTGATATGAACCCCGCTCTGGCGGGGTTTTTTTATGGCATTCTTTTATACGCTCTTCTCAGCTTTTACCGCTTTTGTCTTCTCATCACAAACGGAGCCTTGTTTTGACGACTGAACTGATTTGGGTACTGCTGTTGCTGGCGGCAGCGATGATACTTTTCGCCAGCAACAAACTGCGCATGGATGTGGTTGCGTTACTGGTGATTATCGCTTTTGTCATGAGCGGAACCCTGACGCTAAATGAAGCCATGGCAGGGTTCAGTGATCCAAACGTAATCCTCATCGCTGCGCTGTTTGTCGTGGGCCATGGTCTGGTGCGCACGGGGGTTGCCTATCAGGTGGGTGAATGGTTAATGAAAGTTGCCGGTAGCAGCGAAACGCGCATGCTGGTACTGCTGATGTTGACCGTGGCCGGGCTCGGTGCCTTCATGAGTTCCACCGGCGTGGTGGCGATTTTTATCCCGATAGTGCTGAGTGTATCGGCCAAAATGAAAACGGCCCCGGCGCGGCTGATGATGCCGTTGAGTTTTGCCGGGCTTATCAGCGGTATGATGACGCTGGTTGCGACGCCGCCGAACATGGTCGTGAACAGCGAACTGCTGCGTGAAGGGTTTGACGGTTTCGGCTTTTTTGGCGTCACCCCTGTGGGGTTGGTGGTGCTGGTGATAGGCGTGGGTTACATGTTGGTGGCCCGGCGCTGGCTCTCAGCAGAAAGCGGCGGGATCGAGAATAAAGAGACCTGGAAGCGGCGCACCTTTCGCGACCTGATACGTGATTACCGGCTTACGGGCCGGGCCCGCCGTATGGCAATACGCTCCGGTTCGCCACTGGTGGGCAAAGCGCTTGATGACCTGCATTTACGCTCCCGATACGGCGCCAATGTGGTGGGCATTGAACGCTGGCGCAAATTTCGCCGGGTGATGGTCAGTGCAACGGGAAGTACGGAGCTGCGCGCCCGTGATGTGTTACTAATTGATATGACGGACAGCGAAGTTTCCGTCCGTCAGTTCTGTGTCGATGAACAGCTTGAGCCGATGGTGCTGCGCGGTGAATATTTTTCCGAACAGTCCCGTGACGTCGGCATGGCCGAGGTGTCACTGATACCCGATTCCGAGTTGTTAGGTAAAAGCCTGAGACAGGTGGCCTTTCGTTCGCGCTACGGGCTGAACGTCGTGGGGATCCGCCGTCAGGGCGAAGCGATGGAAGGTAAGCTGGTTGATGAGGAATTGCAACTGGGCGATATGCTGCTGGTGATTGGCGACTGGAAACTTATCCGTCAACTGCAACAGAAGATGCATGATTTTATCGTATTAAACTTGCCGGCTGAAGTCGATGACGTCGCACCGGCTGTCAGCCAGGCACCGCACGCTCTGTTTTGTCTCGCCTTAATGGTGGCGCTGATGCTCACCGATGAAGTGCCCAATGCTATTGCGGCTATCGTTGCCTGCCTTTTGATGGGGAAATTCCGATGTATCACCATGGAGGGGGCGTACAAATCAATTCACTGGCCGAGCCTGCTGCTGATTGTTGGTATGATGCCGTTTGCTTTAGCGCTGCAAAAAACCGGCGGGGTGGCGTTAATCGTGCAGGGGTTAATGGACATCAGCGGTGGGCACGGACCGCGCATCATGCTGCTCAGCTTGTTTATCCTGTGCGCGACCATCGGGCTGTTTATCTCGAATACAGCCACAGCGGTGCTGATGGCCCCCATTGCTATCGCTACCGCGCACCAGATGGGGCTGTCGCCTTATCCGTTTACTATGATCGTCGCAATTGCCGCCTCTGCGGCCTTTATGACGCCGGTTTCATCACCGGTGAATACGCTGGTGATGGTGCCGGGGAATTACCGCTTTGGCGATTTTGTGCGAATTGGCGTGCCTTTCACTCTGATGGTAATGGCCGTCAGCGTCCTGCTGGTACCGGCCCTGTTCCCATTCTAAATGTTTAGAGCGGTGAATCCTGGCTGATTTCATCCAGCGACAGACTGAAACTCGGAATGAAGACTTCCATGAAATAGTCCATTTCCGGGCTCTGGCGCAGTGCGAGGGTTTTCTCCAAACGCGCTTTTGCCAGGGTGAACTCAGTATTTCCTGCTGACAGTTCCTCGAGGCATTTCAGATAAGCACACAGTGCATCAGCTTGTTTCACCGTCAATTTCTCTTCGTCACTGTAGTAATGCTCATCAATCAGTGAGCGGAAATCAGCCTGGAGTTCCTCAGGCAACATTTCAATCATTTTCTGCTGGGCTATCTTTTCTATCTTTTTGTATTCATGTGCAATTTGAGGATTGTAATACTTGATTGGCGTAGGCATATCGCCGGTCAGAACTTCGCTGGCATCGTGGTACATCGCCAGCAACGCCACGCGTTCAGCATTGAGATGACCATCAAATTTGCGGTTTTTAATCACGGCCAGGGCGTGGGCCACAAAGGCGACTTGCAAACTGTGTTCGGACACATTCTCAGTACGCACATTGCGCATCAGCGGCCAGCGGCCAATCAGTTTCAAACGGGACAGGTAGGCAAAAAAGTGGCTTTGGCTCATAGATCTCTCAACGACAACAGCGAATGAGGTTCTATTGTGAGCAGTCGCAGAGCAATCGGCAAGTCAGAAGGGAAAGATAAAACAGGGCGCAGCCGTAGCCGCGCCCATGCGTATCACTGACGATAGGTTTCGAGGAAACGAGCCAGCTTGCCGACGGCCATTTCCAGTTCATCCACACGTGGCAGAGTGACAATACGCACGTGATCCGGATACGGCCAGTTAAACGCGGTGCCCTGAACCAGCAGAACCTTTTGTTGCAGCAACAGATCAAGCACCATTTTCTGGTCATCATGAATGTTAAAGCGTTTGGCATCAATGCGCGGGAACATATAGAGCGCGCCTTTTGGCTTCACACATGATACGCCTGGGATCTGGTTAATCAGTTCCCAGGCTTTGTCACGCTGCTCAAGCAGACGTCCGCCTGGCTGAATAAATTCGCTGATGCTTTGATAGCCACCGAGCGCGGTCTGGATCGCATGCTGCATCGGGACGTTGGCACACAGCCGCATTGAGGCTAGCATTTCCAAGCCTTCGATATAGCCTTTGGCATGTTTTTTCGGCCCGTTAAGGACCATCCAGCCCTGACGGAAACCCGCAACACGGTAGGTTTTTGACAGCCCATTGAAGGTCACCGTCAGTAAGTCGGGTGCCAGCGCGGCAATAGAGATGTGCTCGGCATCGTCATACAAAATTTTGTCGTAAATTTCGTCAGAGAAGATAATCAGATTATGTTCCCGTGCGATGTTGACGATCTCCATCAGCAGCTCTTTGCTGTAAACCGCGCCAGTCGGGTTATTCGGATTAATAATCACGATACCCCGTGTACGCGGGGTGATTTTGGCGCGGATATCATCCAGGTCAGGGAACCAGTCTGCGCCTTCATCACACAGATAGTGCACAGCATTGCCCCCGGAAAGGGAGACCGCGGCTGTCCACAATGGATAATCAGGGGCGGGAACCAGCATTTCATCGCCGGTATTGAGCAGCGCCTGCATCGATTGGACGATCAGTTCTGAAACGCCGTTACCGATATAGATATCTTCAACGGTCATGTCGCGCATTTCACGCGCCTGATAATGCTGCATGATGGCTTTACGGGCGGTAAAAAGGCCTTTCGAGTCACAATAGCCCTGAGCGGTCGGTAAGTTACGGATAACGTCGACAAGAATTTCGTCAGGCGCATCAAAACCAAATGGCGCAGGATTGCCGATATTCAGCTTGAGAACCTTGTTGCCTTCTTCTTCCAGACGTTTTGCTTCTTTGAGTACCGGGCCGCGAATGTCATAGCAGACGTTGTCCAGTTTGCGGGATTTTTCAATCGGGGACATGAAATGTGAGCCTTTTGTGTAAAGCCTGTTCTTCCCTGGCACAAGATGGCCGTGGAACAAAGCGAAGGGCACAATTTACTCCCACCGGCGTGGCTTTTGAAGAGGGAACAAGGGCTTTAGTGCAAAGCGTCAGCTACTGCATAGTTAATAATTAATTATCCGCAATAATTCGCATTTTTTGGTTCATATATCTTAAAAATCATTAATTTATAGAATAAAAAACCAAGTAAGATTGTCCCTATGGTCATTGATAAGCCTTATGACACGATTTTTTGTTTGGTTAGGGCTATGTAGCACTCGCCTAACATGAGGGGCAATAAGGAAAAATAAAAAAAAGAGAGGTCAGGTACGTTCTTCGGATTATGATTAGTGTATAAAAGATAGCCTAAGCTGTTTATGCCTATTTTTATAAAGCACTGGATAAATTAACAGATCTTAATAGTGCTAAGTAAAGCTCAGTCAGTAATTTGTAAGTTTGCCTAATCAATATATTTCATTGGAACATCTTTGTTAGAATATGAATAAAAGTAGAAAAATCTTAAGCATCTTTTAACTTAATGAGCACAGACTTTATGTGGCCTCTATGTGACTCAATGAAATTACTCATTAATAATTTAAATGAGAAGAATTATTAATTAAAAACCCTTATATATGCTTCGTGATTTTTACGTTTTTTTGTTGGGAAAAGCCCGCAGGCAGCGGCTCTGTAGCTGGCGGCAGTGTATTGAAGGTAAATGATCAAAGTTTTCAAATGACGGGTTCTAATCAATTTTAGTTATTTAGGATGTGACAGTATTTAGGTGCTTAGTACATAACGAGGGAGAATTCCCCATAATTTCGAATCATATAGCAGAAATATTTCTCATTTCGACTTATCTAATGAGTGAGTGACTGCCATATCTGGTATTCTGCCTTTTGCGGGTACTTTGCCGCATTAATCAGGGTAGCTTGTTATTAGATTTTAAAAGTGAAGAAAAACTATGACAAATGCAAATCGTCCAATCCTCAATCTTGACCTTGATCTGCTGAGGACTTTTGTTGCAGTTGCTGATTTGAATACGTTTGCTGCCGCAGCTGCGGCGGTGTGCCGTACTCAATCGGCAGTCAGCCAGCAAATGCAGCGTCTCGAACAACTGGTAGGGAAAGAGCTGTTTGCCAGACATGGACGTAATAAACTATTGACTGAACACGGAATTCAGCTGCTGGGATATGCGCGAAAAATCCTGCGATTCAATGATGAAGCCTGTACATCACTTATGTACAGCAATGTGCAGGGTGGTATCACCATCGGCGCCTCAGATGATACCGCAGACACCATTCTTCCGTTTCTCCTCAGCCGCGTAACGTCCGTATATCCAAAGCTGTCTATCGATGTCAGGGTGAAACGCAGTCCGTTTATGCTGACGATGCTGGAGAGTGAAGAAGTTGATCTGGCCATCACCACGATGACCACGACGGATCATCCGCATATTGTTTTACGGACATCGCCGACCTTATGGTATTGCTCAGCGGATTTTGCTTACCCGTCTGGCGATAGCGTGCCATTAGTTTTGCTCGATGAACCTAGCCCTTACCGCTCTATGGCAATCGATTACCTTAACCAGGCCGGTATCCCATGGCGTATTGCTTACGTCGCATCCACGCTCTCTGCTATCCGTGCTGCCGTAAGGGCCGGGTTGGGTGTTACTGCACGTCCGATTGAGATGATGAGCCCTGAACTGCGTGTGTTGGGCGAGCAAGACGGTTTACCACGGTTGCCGGATACCCAGTATGTTCTGTACAAGAATACGCACTGTACAAATGAACTGGCGATGGCCATTTTTAACGCCGTTGAACAGGGTAACGACCCCTATTCATTAAGCTCTTATGCTCAGCGCCCCGTAGTAGATAACAGTCCGCCCATTGTTGCCAATCCCAAAGCTTAAGTTCATTTTTTCGTCTACTTTACCCCCGGCCTTCGAACAGTGCGAGGAAGGGGGGTAAAGGCTCATCCTCATTAAGGAGTAGTATTTTTGACGAAAATGAAGCTTTGAGACATTTTGAAATTCCTAAGCTCTATTTACAATGCTCTTCTACTCTTATTTCCTCCCAAAACTGTCACTATTGTTGATTATTTCAGTGGGCGTAATCTTGCTGAAATAGGTTTTTTTTGAGCGTGACAGACTGCATTTTTAGCAAATCAAAACATCATTTCAGCCCTGAATTTCAAAAAAAGTTGTTAGAACCTTGTATTTTTTAGTGCCAAAGATGCTTAAAACGTGTCCTGGATCAAAAAAATAACCTTGTTTAGTACGTGGAAGAACCGCTTATTCCTGAGACAATGTTATTGTTAGCACGAAGCATTAAATCCCGAGAACATCGCCTTGTTCTATCAGACTATTTTACTGACTCGATTTAGCACGTCGCGGTCGCATGATATGTTAATAAAATGATGCGCATGTAAATTAATGTGGAGATACTTTTGTCTAAGTTGACAAAAGGTTATAGAAAGGGGTAAAAAGCCCACAGTAAATCACTGGCTTAAACCGTTTATATGCCGTGATACGGTGTGGTTATTAATCCTTCCCTTGAATCGATGTGGTGCGCAAGCTGCCGTCAAAGAGCAGATGCTATAGCGCCGCTTTTGATGAGTAAGCTAAGAGTATGTCAACAGCCACTGAAGTTATCGCTCAACACTGGGCGTTCGCGGTATTTCTGATCGTCGCAATAGGTCTTTGTTGCCTCATGTTATTGGGCGCAGCGTTCCTTGGTGGGAGAGCCAGAGCGCGATACAAAAACACACCTTTTGAATCTGGTATCGCATCTGTGGGTACCGCCCGCATGCGTCTTTCCGCCAAATTCTATCTGGTCGCGATGTTCTTCGTCATTTTCGACGTCGAAGCCCTGTATCTGTATGCATGGTCAACCTCTATCCGTGAAAGCGGGTGGACCGGGTTCGTTGAAGCCGCCATTTTCATTTTAGTCCTGTTAGCCGGTCTGTTTTATCTGGTGCGTATTGGCGCACTGGACTGGACACCAACACGTTCGAAAGGACCTGTTAAGCCGAGCCCAGCGATTAACACCAACAGTCATCCGCAGTAAGTAATAGCGAGGCATTAAGATGGACTATACGCTCACCCGCATAGACCCGGACGGTGAGAACGACCGGTACCCCCTGCAAAAGCAAGAGATCGTAGGCGATCCTCTTCAGGAGCAGGTTAAACGCAGCGTCTTTATGGGGAACCTCGAAGAGGCGATGCATGGGATGGTGAACTGGGGTCGCAAAAATTCCCTTTGGCCGTATAACTTCGGCCTTTCTTGTTGCTACGTTGAAATGGTGACCTCGTTTACTGCGGTTCACGATGTCGCGCGTTTTGGTGCAGAAGTTCTGCGTGCCTCTCCGCGTCAGGCCGATTTCATGGTAGTTGCCGGAACCTGCTTTACCAAAATGGCTCCGGTCATTCAGCGTCTATACGATCAGATGCTTGAACCGAAATGGGTGATCTCCATGGGTGCCTGCGCAAACTCAGGCGGCATGTACGATATCTATTCCGTGGTTCAGGGCGTGGATAAATTCCTGCCAGTTGACGTTTATATCCCTGGCTGCCCACCGCGTCCGGAAGCTTACATGCAGGCCCTGTTACTGCTGCAAGAATCCATTGGTAAAGAGCGCCGCCCGCTGTCGTGGGTTGTTGGTGATCAAGGCGTTTACCGCGCGAACATGCAATCTGAGAAAGAGCGCAAACGTGCAGAGCGTATCGCCGTGACGAATCTGAAGTCTCCTGACGAGATTTAACACTGCGGTCTGAGAGTCAACCCTGAGGGTGACGGATCCCCTTATGGCATAAATGACCATTTAGTGTGGTGAAAATAAAATGACAGATTTGACGACGCAAGACACCGCTCAGCCAGCATGGCAGACCCGCGATCATCTTGATGATCCGGTCATCGGCGAATTGCGTAACCGTTTTGGGCCTGAGGCCTTTACTGTTCAAGCGACCCGTACCGGAATACCCGTGGTATGGTTCAGACGCGAACAGATACTTGAAGCGATCACTTTTCTACGTAAACAGCCAAAACCTTATGTCATGCTGTTCGACTTGCATGGTATGGATGAGCGTTTACGCACCCACCGCGACGGTTTACCGGCCGCGGATTTTTCCGTTTTCTACCACCTGATTTCTGTTGAGCGTAACCGCGACATCATGATCAAAGTGGCGCTGGCGGAAAATGACCTGCATCTCCCAACCATCACCAAGGTGTTCCCGAACGCCAACTGGTATGAGCGTGAAACCTGGGAAATGTTTGGTATCACTTTCGATGGCCACCCGCACCTGACGCGCATCATGATGCCTCAGACTTGGGAAGGGCACCCGTTGCGTAAAGACTATCCTGCGCGTGCCACCGAATTCGATCCTTTCGAGCTGACCAAGCAGAAAGAAGATCTGGAAATGGAAGCGCTGACGTTCAAGCCTGAAGACTGGGGCATGAAACGCGGGACCGAAAACGAGGACTTCATGTTCCTCAACCTCGGCCCAAACCACCCGTCTGCGCATGGTGCATTCCGTATCATCTTGCAGCTTGATGGCGAAGAGATTGTCGACTGCGTACCTGATGTCGGTTACCACCACCGCGGTGCGGAAAAAATGGGCGAGCGCCAGTCATGGCACAGCTACATTCCGTACACCGACCGTATCGAATACCTCGGCGGTTGCGTTAACGAAATGCCTTACGTACTGGCCGTTGAAAAACTGGCGGGTATCACCGTAGGTGATCGCGTCAACACCATCCGTGTGATGCTGTCCGAACTGTTCCGCATCAACAGCCATCTGCTTTACATCAGTACGTTCATTCAGGACGTCGGTGCGATGACTCCCGTGTTCTTCGCCTTTACAGACCGTCAGAAAATCTACGATCTGGTTGAAGCGATCACCGGTTTCCGTATGCACCCGGCTTGGTTCCGTATTGGTGGCGTTGCTCACGACCTGCCTAAAGGCTGGGAACGTCTGCTGCGTGAGTTCCTTGACTGGATGCCAGCTCGTCTGGACTCCTACGTCAAAGCCGCACTGAAAAACACCATTTTGATCGGCCGTTCCAAAGGTGTTGCCGCCTACAACGCGGACGACGCGCTGGCATGGGGCACCACAGGTGCTGGCCTGCGTGCAACCGGTATCGCGTTTGACGTGCGTAAATGGCGTCCATATTCCGGTTACGAGAACTTCGATTTTGAAGTCCCGGTCGGTGATGGCGTCAGTGACTGCTACTCCCGCGTGATGTTGAAAGTGGAAGAGCTGCGTCAGAGCCTGCGTATTCTGGAACAGTGCTATGCAAACATGCCGGAAGGCCCGTTCAAAGCCGATCACCCGCTGACAACGCCGCCACCGAAAGAGCGCACGCTGCAACACATCGAAACCCTGATCACGCACTTCTTGCAAGTGTCGTGGGGCCCGGTTATGCCTGCGCAAGAATCTTTCCAGATGGTTGAAGCCACCAAAGGGATTAACAGCTACTACCTGACGAGTGACGGCAGCACCATGAGCTACCGTACCCGTATACGTACGCCAAGTTATCCGCATTTGCAGCAGATCCCATCAGTTATCCGTGGCAGCCTGGTTTCGGACTTAATCGTCTATCTGGGCAGTATCGATTTCGTAATGTCAGATGTGGACCGCTAACGATGACAAATTCCATCAACAATTCAGAGCTTCAGTACATCAACGTTTCAGAGCCAAGCGCACCTCCTGCGTTTGAACTCAATGACGCTGAACGTGAAGCCATTGAACATGAAAAGCATCACTACGAAGATAACCGAGCGGTATCTATCGAAGCGCTGAAAATCGTGCAAAAACACCGTGGCTGGGTTCCGGATGGCGCGATTTATGCTATCGCTGAAATCCTGAGTATTCCTGCCAGTGACGTTGAAGGTGTGGCGACATTTTACAGTCAGATTTTCCGCCAACCGGTAGGCCGTCATGTGATTCGATATTGTGACAGCGTGGTGTGTCACATCACCGGTTATCAGGGCATTCAGGCCGCTCTTGAAGAAAAGTTGTGCATCAAACCGGGTGAGACGACCGAAGATGGACGCTTCACTTTGCTGCCGACATGTTGCCTTGGCAACTGCGATAAAGGTCCAAATATGATGGTCGATGATGATACTCACAGTCATCTGACGCCAGAAAAAGTGGTTGAATTATTGGAGCGTTACTCATGACATTCCAGGGATTTACGCCTAAACAGATCGACCGCACGCCAGAGATGCATCCGCTGACCTGGCGTATGCGTGAAGACCAGCAGCCGGTTTTCCTCGACGAATACCGTAGCAAAAATGGCTACGTTGGTGCTGAGAAGGCACTGAAAGGTATGGCGCAGGATGACGTGGTGTCGCTGGTCAAAGACGCGGGCCTAAAAGGCCGCGGCGGCGCAGGTTTCTCCACCGGTTTGAAGTGGAGCCTGATGCCGAAAGACGAAAGCATGAATATCCGCTATCTGCTGTGTAACGCCGATGAGATGGAGCCGGGGACATATAAAGACCGTTTGTTGATGGAGCAAATGCCACACCTGTTGGTGGAAGGCATGTTGATCGCCGCATTCGCATTGAAATCCTATCGTGGTTACATCTTCCTGCGCGGTGAGTACATCGAAGCCGCAGTGAATCTGCGTAAAGCCATTGAAGAAGCGAAAGCGGCGGGCCTGCTGGGTAAAAATATCCTCGGCACCGGATTTGACTTCGAACTGGTGGTGCACACCGGCGCCGGACGTTATATCTGCGGTGAAGAAACCGCACTGATTAACTCCCTTGAAGGCCGCCGTGCTAACCCGCGTTCCAAACCACCTTTCCCGGCATCTTCGGGTGTATGGGGTAAACCGACCTGTGTGAACAACGTCGAAACCTTGTGTAACGTACCGGCCATCGTTGAATACGGTGTTGATTGGTACAAAGGTATTTCTGCGGGCAAAAGTAATGATGCCGGTACCAAAATGATGGGCTTCTCCGGCCGGGTGAAAAATCCGGGCGTCTGGGAGTTGCCGTTTGGTATTACTGCACGTGAAATCCTGGAAGATTATGCCGGTGGCATGCGCGATGGCTTGAAATTCAAAGCATGGCAGCCGGGCGGGGCAGGGACTGACTTCCTGACCGGTGATCACCTCGACCTGCCAATGGACTTCGAAAGCATCGGTAAAGCCGGTAGCCGTATGGGTACTGCGCTGGCGATGGCCGTTGACCATGAAATCGGTATGGTACCGCTGGTTCGTAATCTGGAAGAGTTCTTCGCCCGTGAGTCTTGTGGCTGGTGTACGCCATGTCGTGATGGCCTGCCGTGGAGTGTGAAGATCCTGCGCGCGCTGGAGCGTGGCGAAGGTCAGCCGGGGGATATCGAAACTCTCGAGCAGCTTTGCCGCCAACTGGGTCCGGGCAAAACCTTCTGCGCACACGCGCCGGGTGCCGTGGAGCCATTGCAGAGTGCGATTAAATATTTCCGGGAAGAGTTTGAAGCAGGCATCGCCAAACAGCATTACAACAACGCGCGGGCAATTGGCGGTATTCAGCCAAACAACCTGCTCAAACAACGCTGGTAGTAAAGACAGCAGACGGCGGACGTGAGCCCGCTGTGCGCGAAATCCCAAAACAAGGGATGCGCGGTCGTTTGATATACGCCAACCCGGCAAGAATTTTTGATTAACGCCCGCTTTAAGTGGGCCACGTGGAAGCATGCTGACTATGGCTACGATTCATGTAGACGGCAAAGAATACGATGTAAATGGAGCGGACAACCTGTTGCAGGCTTGCCTCTCTCTTGGCCTCGATATTCCTTATTTTTGCTGGCATCCGGCGCTGGGAAGCGTCGGCGCTTGCCGCCAATGTGCGGTTAAGCAATACCAAAACGCGGAAGACACGCGCGGTCGTTTGGTGATGTCATGTATGACACCGGCGTCTGATGGAACCTTTATTTCCATCAATGACGGCGAAGCCAAAGAGTTCCGTGAAAGTGTGGTCGAGTGGTTGATGACTAACCATCCGCACGACTGTCCGGTGTGTGAAGAGGGCGGCAACTGCCACCTTCAGGATATGACGGTCATGACTGGTCATAGCACGCGCCGTTACCGCTTCACCAAGCGCACCCATAACAACCAAGATCTCGGCCCGTTCATCTCCCATGAAATGAACCGCTGTATCGCCTGCTACCGTTGTGTCCGTTACTACAAGGATTACGCGGACGGCACCGATCTGGGGGTCTATGGTACGCACGACAACGTCTACTTCGGTCGCCCGGAAGATGGCCCGCTGGAAAGCGAGTTCTCAGGTAACCTGGTGGAAGTGTGTCCGACCGGCGTGTTCACCGACAAAACGCACTCCGAACGCTACAACCGTAAATGGGACATGCAGTTTGCGCCAAGCATCTGTCAGCAATGTTCTGTTGGCTGTAACACCAGCCCCGGTGAGCGTTATGGCGAACTGCGTCGCATCGAAAACCGCTACAACGGTACTGTGAACCACTACTTCCTGTGCGATCGTGGCCGTTTCGGTTATGGCTACGTCAACGCGAAAGACAGACCAAAGAAACCACAGCAATTGCGTGGTAACGATTGGATCGAGTTGAACGCAGAGCAGGCGATGCAAGGCGCGGCAGATATTCTGCGTCAGGCACAGAAAACCATCGGTATCGGTTCACCGCGTGCCAGCCTCGAAAGCAACTTTGCGCTGCGCGAGCTGGTCGGTGCTGAGAACTTCTATACCGGTATTAATGCTGCCGAACAGGGCCGCCTTGAATTGATGCTCAACGTTCTGCGCAACAGCGGCGTGCATACGCCAGCGCTGCGTGAAATCGAAGAGTATGACGCGGTGCTGATACTGGGCGAAGATTTGACTCAGACTGGCGCGCGTATTGCGCTGTCCGTCCGTCAGGCCGTCAAAGGCAAGGCGCGTGCCATGGCCGCCGCTCAGCGTGTTGCTGACTGGCAGATTGCTGCCATCCAGAACATTGGACAGCACTCAAAACATCCGTTGTTCATGACTAACGTGGACAACACCCGCCTCGACGATATCGCCGCCTACAATTACCGCGCACCGGTAGATGACCAGGCCCGTTTCGGCTTTGCCATTGCTCATGCGCTGGACAGTTCAGCGCCAGCCGTCACCGATTTGGCAGCAGGTCTCGACAAGAAAATTGACGTGATTGTGCAGGCGTTAACCGACGCGCGTAAGCCGCTTATCATTACCGGCAGTAGTGCGGGCAGTGACGCGATCATCGCCGCCGCCGCTAACGTGGCAAAAGCGCTGAAAGCTCGCGGGAGCGATGTTGGTATTACCTTTGTTGCCTCAGCGGCCAACAGCATCGGATTGTCGATGATTGGTGGCGGTACGTTGGACGCAGCACTGGAACTGCTGGCTAACGGTGGCGCAGACAGCGCAATCGTGATGGAAAATGATCTTTACCGTCATGCGCCAGAAGCCAACGTTGATGCTGCGCTGGAACAAGTTCAGAACCTGCTGGTCGTTGACCATCAGCGCACCCGCATCATGGATAAGGCCAGCCTGATCCTGCCTGCGGCAAGCTTCGCTGAAAGCGACGGTACGTTGGTGAACCAGGAAGGCCGCGCCCAACGTTTCTTCCAGGTTTATGACCCTTCGTACTACGACACAACAGTTTCGATGCTGGAAAGCTGGCGCTGGATGCACTCGCTGCACTCCACGCTTAACAGCCGCCATGTTGACTGGACTCAGCTTGATGACGTGATCGAAGCCTGCGTTAAAGCACTGCCACAGCTGAAAGGCATGGTTGAAGCAGCACCTAATGCAAGTTTCCGTATTCGCGGCCAGAAACTGGCTCGTTCTCCGCACCGCTATAGTGGCCGCACTGCGATGCGCGCTAACATTAGCGTGCATGAACCGCGTCAGCCACAAGATAAAGACACCATGTTTGCCTTCTCCATGGAAGGGAACAACAACCCGTTAGCCGAACGTAATCAGGTGCCATTTGCCTGGGCACCGGGCTGGAACTCACCACAAGCCTGGAACAAGTTCCAAAGCGAAGTGGGTGGAAGCCTGCGCCATGGTGATCCGGGTGTTCGCATGATTGAAGCGGGGGAGGGGACTCTGGATTACTTCTCAGACATTCCTGCGGCCTTCAGTGCTTCTGCCAGCGAATGGCGTGTCGCGCCTTACTATCATCTTTTCGGCAGCGAAGAGATGAGCCAGCGCGCCAGCGTTATTCAGCAGCGTATGCCACAGCCTTACGTGATGGTGAACCCGGCGGATGCCGCGCAATTAGGCATTAACGCCGGTTCACAGGTGGAGTTCACCTGTGGCGGCCAGACGCTGAGCTTGCCGGTACGTCTGAGTGAAACCTTGACTCAGGGGCAGGTTGGTCTGCCACTGGGCTTGCCGGGTATTCCTCCGGTACTGGTGGGTGCAACGGTTGAAAATCTGCGGGAGGCAGCGCGATGAGCTGGTTTACACCTGAAGTGATCGCGACGCTTATCGCCGTGCTCAAAGCAGTAGTGATCCTGTTAGTGGTAGTGACCTGCGGTGCGTTCATGAGTTTCGGTGAACGTCGCCTGCTGGCTCTGTTTCAGAACCGATACGGACCAAACCGTGTCGGCTGGGGCGGCTCGCTGCAACTGGTTGCTGACATGATCAAAATGTTCTTCAAAGAAGACTGGGTACCGAAGTTCACCGACCGTGCGATCTTTACGCTCGCGCCGATGATCGCGTTCAGCTCAATGCTGATTTCATTCGCTATCGTCCCGGTCAGTTCGACCTGGTTCGCTGCTGATTTGAACATCGGTATTCTGTTCTTCCTGATGATGGCCGGCCTGACCGTTTACGCGGTACTGTTCGCTGGTTGGTCGAGTAACAACAAATACTCACTGTTAGGTGCGATGCGTGCGTCCGCCCAGACCCTGAGTTATGAAGTGTTCCTTGGCTTGTCGCTGATGGGCGTTGTCGCGCAAGCGGGATCGTTCAACATGCAGGACATCGTCAATTCACAAGCCCATATGTGGAACATCATTCCGCAATTCTTTGGCTTTGTGACCTTTGCGATAGCAGGCGTGGCGGTGTGTCACCGTCACCCATTCGACCAACCGGAAGCCGAGCAGGAACTGGCGGACGGTTATCACATCGAATATTCCGGTATGAAATTCGGTTTGTTCTTTGTGGGCGAATACATCGGTATCGTTACCGTGTCTGCGCTGATTGTCACTTTGTTCTTCGGTGGTTGGCAGGGGCCGTTCCTGCCTCCGTTTATCTGGTTTGCGCTGAAAACCGCTTTCTTCATGGTGATGTTCATTTTGATCCGTGCTGCTCTGCCGCGTCCGCGTTATGACCAGGTAATGTCCTTTGGCTGGAAAGTTTGCCTGCCGCTGACATTACTCAATCTGCTGGCGACCGCTGCGGTCATCTTGTACAACGCGCCATAAGGGGTGATTTAACCATGACATTGAAAGACATAGTTGTCGGGTTCGGCACCCAGGTTCGTAGCTTATGGATGATAGGCTTGCATGCCTTCGCCAAGCGCGAAACCCAGATGTACCCGGAAGAAAAAGTAAACGTCCCGGCTCGTTACCGTGGCCGCATTGTGCTGACGCGCGATCCGGACGGTGAAGAACGCTGCGTTGCCTGTAACCTGTGTGCGGTAGCCTGCCCGGTAGGCTGTATCTCGCTACAAAAAGCGGAACATAAAGACGGTCGTTGGTATCCGGAGTTCTTCCGTATCAACTTCTCGCGCTGCATTTTCTGTGGTCTGTGCGAAGAAGCCTGCCCGACTACGGCCATTCAGTTGACGCCTGACTTTGAAATGGGTGAGTTCAAACGTCAGGATCTGGTGTACGAAAAAGAAGATCTGCTGATCTCGGGTCCGGGTAAATATCCGGAATATAACTTCTACCGGATGGCCGGTATGGCAGTTGACGGCAAGTCGAAAGGCGAAGCTGAAAATGAAGCCAAACCGATCAACGTCAAAGGTCTGTTGCCTTAAGGAGCCGCAAGCATGGAATTTGCATTTTATATTGCAGCCGTGGTGGCCGTGTTGGCGACATTGCGTGTTATCACGCACACCAACCCGGTGCATGCATTGCTGTATTTGATCGTCTCGCTTCTGGCGATCGCGGCGGTGTTCTTCTCGCTCGGTGCATACTTCGCCGGTGCGCTGGAAATCATCGTTTACGCTGGTGCCATTATGGTGCTGTTCGTGTTCGTGGTGATGATGCTGAACCTTGGCAACGTCGAAGAGCAGGAGCGTGCATGGCTTAAGCCTTCTACCTGGATCGGGCCTTCGATTCTGGCAATCGTGCTGCTGGGCGTGATGATCACCTCCATCCTTGGCCTGCATGACCAAGGTATCAAAGGCACGATGGTTGACGCGAAAGCGGTCGGTATCGCGCTGTTTGGTCCTTATGTTCTGGCGGTTGAGCTGGCATCAATGTTGCTGCTGGCCGGTTTGGTTGTTGCCTTCCACATCGGACGTGAGCACAAAGCGGGCGAAGTGTTCGGTGATACACCGGCAACCACTGAAATGGCGAAAAGAAAAACGGAGGATAGAGCATGATCCCTCTACAGCATGGCCTGATTTTGGCCGCAATTCTGTTTGTTTTGGGGCTGACTGGGCTGCTTGTCCGTCGTAACCTGCTGTTTATGCTGATCAGTCTGGAAGTGATGATCAACGCAGCGGCGCTGGCGTTCATCGTGGCCGGGAGCTATTGGGGTCAGGCAGACGGTCAGGTGATGTACATCCTGGCAATCAGCCTGGCAGCGGCGGAGGCCAGTATTGGTCTGGCGTTGTTGCTGCAACTCTATCGCCGTCGCCACACCCTGAATATCGACACTGTCAGTGAGATGCGCGGATGAACCTACTCTATTTAACAATTCTGTTCCCGCTGATTGGCTTTATTTTGCTGGCCTTCTCACGCGGTCGCTGGTCTGAAAATACTTCCGCTATCGTTGGCGTAGGTTCTATCGGTCTTGCTGCGTTGACGACAATTTACGTCGGCTTCGATTTCATGACCCAACGCGCTGCTGGCGTTGAAATCTTTAACCAGAACCTGTGGAACTGGATGCAGGTAGGCGACTTCAACATCGCCGCCACGCTAACGCTCGACGGTTTGTCGATGACGATGCTGTCTGTCGTTACCGGCGTAGGTTTCTTCATCCACATGTTCGCTTCCTGGTATATGCGCGGGGAAGAGGGCTATTCGCGCTTCTTCGCTTACACCAACCTGTTTATCGCAAGCATGGTGATTCTGGTACTGGCAGACAACCTGTTGCTGATGTACCTCGGTTGGGAAGGCGTGGGCCTGTGTAGCTACCTGTTGATCGGTTTCTACTACACCCATCCGGCTAACGGTTCGGCGGCGATGAAAGCCTTCATCGTGACCCGCGTTGGTGACGTGTTCCTGGCCTTCGCGTTGTTCATCTTGTACCGCGAGTTGGGTACGCTGAACATCCGTGAACTGATGGTGCTGGCACCGCAGAAACTGGCCGTTGGCGACACCGCGATCACCTGGGCAACGTTAATGTTACTCGGTGGGGCAGTGGGTAAATCTGCACAGCTTCCGTTGCAGACCTGGCTGGCAGATGCCATGGCCGGTCCGACACCGGTTTCTGCGTTGATTCACGCCGCGACCATGGTTACCGCCGGTGTTTACCTGATTGCTCGTACGCATGGCCTGTTCCTGATGGCGCCTGACGTTCTGCATCTGGTGGGCATTATCGGTGCAGTAACACTGGTGCTGGCAGGCTTCGCTGCCCTGGTGCAAACCGATATCAAACGCGTCCTTGCCTACTCGACCATGAGCCAGATTGGTTACATGTTCCTGGCGCTGGGCGTCCAGGCGTGGGATGCGGCAATTTTCCACCTGATGACTCACGCATTCTTTAAAGCCCTGCTGTTCCTTTCTTCTGGTTCGGTCATTTTGGCCTGCCATCATGAACAGAATATCTTCAAGATGGGCGGCCTGCGTAAATCGATTCCACTGGTGTATGTCTGCTTCCTGGTCGGTGGTGCGGCGTTGTCTGCTCTGCCAATCATTACCGCTGGCTTCTTCAGTAAGGATGAGATCCTCGCCGGTGCTCTGGCAAACGGCCATCTCAATCTGATGATTGCAGGTCTGGTCGGCGCGTTCATGACGTCCCTGTATACCTTCCGCATGATCTTCATCGTGTTCCACGGCGAAGAGAAAATTAAGGCCCATGCGGGTAAAGGCATCACTCACCATCTGCCGCTGCTGGTTCTGATGGTTCTGTCGACCTTCATTGGTGCGATGATTGTACCGCCGCTGAAAGGCGTCTTGCCGGACACCACTGAGCTGGCGCATGGCAGCATACTGACCCTGGAAATCACCTCGGGCGTTGTGGCTATTGTCGGCATCTTGCTGGCGGCTGCGCTGTATCTTGGCAAACGCTCACTGGTTAACAGCATCGCGAAAAGCGCCATTGGCCGCTTCTTCACGGTGTGGTGGTTCCACGCGTGGGGCTTCGACTGGTTATACGACATGATTTTCGTCAAGCCGTATCTGGCCATCGCTAAGCTTCTGCAACGTGATCCGCTTAACTCAATGATGAATCTGCCTGCCGTGCTATCCCGTCTCGGGAACCGCGGGCTGACGTTGAGTGCAAATGGGCAGACACGCTGGTATGTCGCGTCAATGGGTTTGGGAGCAGTGGTTGTTTTGGCACTGTTGCTGGTTATTTAAGAAAAAATAGGGACACAAAACGCCATGCTACTTCCTTGGCTAATTCTTATCCCCTTTATCGGCGGGCTGCTGTGTTGGCAGACTGAGCGTTTCGGGAGCAAAGTACCGCGCTGGATAGCTCTGATCGCGATGGGGCTGACCTTAGCACTTTCCCTGCAACTGTGGTTGCAGGGGGGTTACTCATTAATGCACCCGGCGGGTATTCCGCAATGGCAGTCTGAATTCTCACTGCCGTGGATCCCTCGCTTTGGTATCAGCTTCCACCTTGCACTGGACGGTTTGTCTCTGCTGATGGTGGTGTTGACCGGCTTGCTCGGCGTACTGGCTATCCTCTGTTCGTGGCGCGAGATCCAAAAGTATCAGGGGTTCTTCCACCTGAACTTGCTGTGGATCCTCGGCGGCGTGATCGGCGTGTTCCTCGCCATCGACATGTTCCTGTTCTTCTTCTTCTGGGAAATGATGTTGGTGCCGATGTACTTCCTGATTGCGCTGTGGGGTCACAAAGCATCAGACGGTAAAACGCGTATCAGCGCAGCAACTAAATTCTTCATCTATACCCAGTCCAGCGGGCTGGTGATGTTGATTGCGATTCTGGGCCTGGTGTTTGTGCACTACAACGCGACCGGCACGTGGACCTTCAACTATGAAGATCTGCTGAAGACGCCAATGTCCCACAACGTTGAATACCTGCTGATGCTGGGCTTCTTTATCGCTTTCGCGGTGAAAATGCCGGTCGTGCCATTGCATGGCTGGTTGCCGGATGCGCACAGCCAGGCACCAACGGCAGGTTCTGTTGACTTAGCGGGTATCTTGCTGAAAACCGCGGCCTACGGCATGTTGCGCTTCATGTTGCCATTCTTCCCGAATGCGTCCCATGAGTTCGCGCCTATTGCCATGTGGCTCGGTGTCATTGGTATCTTCTACGGCGCATGGATGGCGTTCTCTCAGACCGATATCAAACGTCTGATTGCCTACACCTCTGTATCGCACATGGGCTTTGTTCTGATTGCTATCTTTACCGGCAGCCAGTTGGCGTACCAGGGCGCAGTGATTCAGATGATTGCACACGGTCTGTCCGCAGCCGGTATGTTCATTATCTGTGGTCAGTTGTACGAGCGTCTGCATACCCGTGATATGCGTCTGATGGGCGGACTGTGGGGGCGGATAAAATATCTGCCAGCGCTGTCGCTGTTCTTCGCCGTTGCGACGTTAGGTATGCCGGGTACCGGTAACTTCGTCGGTGAATTCATGATCCTGTTTGGCAGCTTCCCGGTTGTACCGGTGATCACTGTCATCTCGACCTTTGGTCTGGTGTTTGCTTCGGTTTACTCGCTAGTGATGATGCAACGCGCTTACTACGGTAAAGCCAAATCTGACCAGCCGTTACCGGGTATGACCGCACGTGAACTGTCGATCATTCTGTTACTGGTGGTATTGCTGGTGGCGCTGGGTGTTTATCCGCAGCCTATCCTCGATACCTCGAGCGCAGCGATGTCGAACGTGCAGCACTGGTTCGGATCATCAGTTTCCACTATTTCAACGACAAGGCCGTAACTCGCCATGACATTTACACTTCAAAATCTGATCGCACTGTTACCGCTGATGATCGTCGGATTGACAGTGGTGGTGGTGATGCTGTCCATTGCGTGGCGACGCGACCATTTTCTTAATGCCACACTGACCGTTATTGGTCTGAACGTTGCCCTGCTTTCCCTGTACTACGTGGGGCAAGTGGGTCCACAGGACGTCACTCCGCTATTACGTATCGACGGTTACTCAATGTTCTACATTGGGTTGGTGCTGCTGGCGAGCCTCGCCACCAGCACGTTCGCCTACCCGTGGCTGGCCGGTTATCCGGACAACCGCGAAGAGTTCTACCTGTTGGTGCTGATTGCAACCATGGGTGGCATTCTGCTGGCGTGCTCTAACCATCTGGCCTCAATGTTCCTCGGGATCGAACTGATTTCGTTGCCACTGTTTGGTCTGATTGGTTATGCCTACCGTCAGAAGCGTTCGCTGGAAGCTGCCATTAAATACATGCTGCTCTCTGCTGCAGCATCATCCTTCCTGCTGTTTGGTATGGCGCTGCTGTACGCGCAGTCAGGTGATCTGAGCTTCGTCGCGTTGGGCAGAAATCTGGCCGATGGCGTGATGTTGCACCAGCCGCTGTTGCTGGCGGGTCTGGGCATGATGATTGTTGGTCTGGGATTCAAGCTGTCGCTGGTCCCTTTCCACCTGTGGACCCCGGACGTTTATCAGGGCGCACCTGCGCCGGTATCAACCTTCCTGGCAACCGCCAGCAAGATTGCTATCTTCGCCGTCGTGATGCGTCTGTTCCTGTACGCACCGGTGGCGGACAACGAAGCGATTCGCATCGTGCTGAGTATTATCGCCTTCTGCTCGATTCTGGTCGGTAACATTATGGCGATCAGTCAGAGCAACATTAAGCGCCTGCTGGGTTACTCGTCTATCGCCCATCTGGGTTACCTGCTGGTCGCACTGATTGCAGTACAAACCCATCAACTGTCGATGGAAACCGTTGGCGTTTATCTGGCCGGTTATCTGTTCAGCAGCCTGGGTGCATTCGGCGTTGTTAGCCTGATGTCCAGCCCGTACAAAGGCCCGGATGCTGAATCACTGTTCTCCTACCGTGGTCTGTTCTGGCATAAGCCAATCCTGTCTGCGGTAATGACCGTGATGATGCTGTCACTGGCCGGTATCCCGATGACCCTTGGCTTTATCGGTAAGTTCTACGTGATTGCAACCGGTGTTACCGCGCATCTTTGGTGGCTGACCGGTGCCGTTGTTGTGGGTTCTGCGATTGGTCTTTACTACTACCTGCGCGTAACGGTGAGCCTGTTCCTCAGCGCGCCGGAAACGCTGGTGCGTGATACCCCGAACAACTGGGCGTTGACCGCAGGTGGTGTGGTGGTGCTGATCTCCGCGATTCTGGTACTGGCACTGGGTATTTACCCGCAACCGCTTATAACCCTGGTTCAGATGGCGCAACCGCTGCTGTAATTGCGGGTCGCCGAATCTCCCGAAGCCGCTCCTGTGAGCGGCTTTTTTTACGTCTGTGTTTTGTACTGAAAAACGCATTTGTGTGATTTGAGTCACATTTATATGTACGTTCATATGTAAATTACATCGATATTGTGATCTATCCCATTTCATTATTCCCGCCAATGCGTACACTGCGCGCTTGTCCAAATTCGTATAGGTTCACACATCATGAATGTACTGGTGATGATCGCCATTACTACCGGTATTCTCTCCGGCGTCTGGGGTTGGGTCGCCATCAGCCTTGGCCTGATAAGCTGGGCGGGTTTCCTTGGCTGTACGGCTTATTTTGCCTGCCCGAAAGGCGGGCTGCGCGGGCTGGTCATCAGTACGCTGACCTGCCTGAGCGGTGTTTTCTGGGCGGAAGTGATCATTGCGGGCAGCAGTCTGCGCCCTGAATGGACTCTCGTGGGCTATATGCTGACCGGCATTGTGGCATTTTTGATGTGTTTGCAGGCCTGGCAGCAGTGGCTGGCCTTTGTTCCCGGTACTTTCATTGGTGCCTGCGCGACTTTTGCGGCGCAGGGTGACTGGCGCCAGGTGGTGTTATCCCTGTTAGTTGGTTTGCTGTTTGGTTATGCCATGAAAAACAGCGGTCTGTGGCTGGCCGAGCGGCGCGAGAAGCAACTGCGTGCTGCGCAGCAAACACTGCATAATGACGCGACATTCCCGCCAGTACAGCGGTCGGAAGGTTCTTAAAAGAGTAATGGCTACGCTTCTCCCCGCTTTTGGCACTGCACGCAGGACGAATCTGCGCTAGGGTTAATGGGTATTGTGATAACCACAAAAAAGGAGATAGCCATGTCTAACCAATTTGAACCTCGCCAGAATGGGCCACAGCAAACTTCCCTGGATGACGATTTACGAATGCTTTCTGAAACGCTGGAAGAGGTGCTGAAATCTTCCGGTGACAAAGCTGACCAAAAGTACATTGAGATTAAAAGCCGTGCAGAGCAGGCGCTGGAAGAGGTGAAATCACGCCTTAGCGGTACCGCCAACTCATACTGCGCCAAAGCCCGTCAGGTTGCTGAGCAGACCGATACCTACGTACGCGACAATCCGTGGCACGGTGTCGGTGCTGGTGCTGCTGTAGGCTTAGTTATTGGTCTTCTGTTACGCCGCTAAGTATCTATGACTCAGTGTTTATGACAGAGGCAGCTCAGGCTGCCTCTGTTTTTTCCCCTTTAATGACTCCTGCGAAGTACCTTCTACCCCTTCATATCCTCCGCCTCTCGCTACGGTTTGATCTGCCGCATATTATCAATCTGCGTAACGCCGCATAATTCTCCCGTATTTGATTTAACCTGTTATTTGATCCAGAAGGGTATTCCTGCCCGACATCAAACCCATCGGATACGACCTGAGGTTACGGTGAAACAGATTTCAGCAATTATTGACCAGTTGGATACGGCCCTGTCAGGGGATTTTCCCGACGCAGCAGGCCTGCGGCAGTTGAGCTACGTACTGGCTGACCAACCGGAAAGTGGCATGCTGGAATGGCTGAACGCACAAACTTGTTACCCCAAATTCTACTGGCAGCAGCGGGATGAAAATGAGGAGGCAGCCCTATGTGGCGATGGTTGCACTTTTGGTCACCTCGCTGAGGCCCAGGCCTTTTTGCGACAATATCCACAACTATCCGAATTACGCATCTGGGGGCTGAATGCCTTTCATGGGGCAGATGCTGTGGCTTTGGATGCTAATGCACTGTTTTTACCTCGCATTGAAATCCACCTCCAGGCCGGAACGTGCAGGCTTTTTTGTAACCTCTACAGTGCGAGCTCTCTACGCGACGAAGCTAAACGGATGCGGACTTTCCTGCGTTCGCTGGTCAAGAGCCGTCCATTGCCTGCGCTGACATCTCACGTATTGCAGCATCAACACCTGCCCGCAAAACCACAGTGGGAACAGATGGTCAACAGCGCTCTGACCAGCATCGGGCAAGGCCATTTTGACAAAGTCGTGCTGGCGCGTAAAACCACGCTGAGCCTCAGTCAGCCACTGAATGCCGCCGCTTTTTTAGCCGCCAGCCGTGCGGTGAATCACCACTGTTATCACTTCATGCTGGCCTTTACGGCGCAACAGGCGTTTCTGGGCTCCAGCCCCGAGCGGCTTTTTATGCGGGAAAACCATGAACTTTCAACGGAAGCGCTGGCCGGAACGGTCGCGGGAGCCGTGGAAAACCTCCAGGCCCATGAACTGGGGCAGTGGCTGCTGAAAGATGCCAAGAACCAGCGTGAAAATATGCTCGTGGTCGATGATATCTGCCAGCGATTGCAGGGGAGTGCGCACTCGCTGGATGTGATGCCCGCTGAAGTGTTACGTCTGCGCAAAGTACAGCATCTGCGTCGAAGCATTCACGCGGTTCTGGCCCATACGGATGACGCAAATTGTCTGCAACGGTTGCAACCGACTGCTGCCGTGGCCGGGCTACCGCGCCAGGCGGCACGCGACTTTATTACGCATCATGAACCTTTTGACCGCCAGTGGTATGCCGGTTCGGCCGGTTTTATCAGTCTGGCACGCAGCGAATTTGCGGTGGCACTCCGTTCTGCGGCGGTGAAGGGGGATGAGTTAGCGCTGTTTGCCGGGGCCGGTATCGTCGCGGGTTCCGATGCTGCGCAGGAGTGGCAGGAAATTGAGAACAAAGCTGCAGGGCTGCGCACCCTGCTGGAAGAGAACGTTGTGCTCGTCGAAAACGTTCTGCCACAAGAAAACTATGCGCCTGCCGTCCGGGCCGGTTAAGCCAGTTTTGCCGGAGTCACTCATGTCATCGACGCTTTCTACCGCCATCTTCAACCGCCGCTGGGCAACGCTGATCCTCGAAGCGCTAAGCCGTCATCAGGTGCAGCACGTCTGTATCGCGCCCGGTTCACGCTCGACGGCGCTGACACTGGCCGCCGCCGCGAATCCGCGCCTGATTTGCCACACGCATTTTGACGAACGTGGCCTCGGTCATTTGGCGCTGGGACTGGCAAAAGCCAGCGGGCAGCCGGTAGCAGTCATTGTCACGTCGGGAACGGCGGTGGCGAATCTTTATCCCGCCATAATTGAAGCCGGGCTGACCGGTGAACGTCTGATCATGCTGACCGCTGACCGGCCGCCGGAGCTGATTGACTGTGGTGCCAACCAGGCGATTCGCCAGCCAGAGATGTTCGCCAGCCATGCCCAACAAACGCTAAATCTGCCACGTCCGACGCCGGATATCAGCGCTCAATGGCTGGTATCCGCCATCGACAACGGCATCTTTGCACTGAATCATGGTGCGTTGCATATCAACTGCCCCTTTGCCGAACCGCTGTATGGCGAAGAAGGTGACGATTTTCTCGACTGGTCCCAAAGCCTTGGCGACTGGTGGCAGGATGACCAGCCGTGGCTGCGTTATTGTGCGCCCCGGCCACACGCTGCTCAGCTAGACTGGGCAGAATGGAGGCAAAAACGCGGTGTGATCATCGCTGGTCGAATGGGGCCGCAGGAAGGACTGCAACTAGCAACATGGGCGCAAACTCTTGGCTGGCCATTGCTCAGCGATGTGCAGTCACAAACCGGCAATCCGCTACCTTATGCTGATTTATGGCTGGCAAGTCCTCAGGCTAAAATGATCCTGGCACAGGCCGAACTGGTGGTTCAGTTTGGCGGCAGTCTGACAGGCAAGCGCCTGTTGCAATGGCAGTCCAACTGCCAGCCGCCTGAATACTGGCTGATTGATCCGCTGCCGGGCCGTCTTGATCCGGCGCAGCACCGGGGGCGCCGTTTACAAGTGCCGGTCGGCGAATGGCTGGCTATGCATCCGGTGCAACCGCAGGTTCCCTGGGCAGCGGCGCTGGGATTGCTGTCCCAGTTGACGTGCGAAAACATGCAGGGACGTCTGGCAACACATTTTGGTGAAGCCACGCTGGCGCAGCGTCTCCCTGCGCTGCTGCCGGAGAACGGCCAGCTGTTTCTCGGCAACAGTTTGGTGGTGCGTCTGGTGGATTCGCTGGCGCAGTTACCCGCCGGGTATCCGGTCTTTGCCAACCGCGGGGCCAGCGGTATTGATGGATTGATTTCCACGGCCGCAGGCGTACAGCGTGCAACGGCAAAACCGACGCTGGTGCTGATAGGCGATCTCTCCGCGCTATACGATCTCAATGCGCTGGCGCTGATGCGTCAGTGTTCTGCTCCGACGGTGATCATCGTCGTGAACAATAACGGCGGCCAGATTTTCTCATTGCTGCCCACTCCGCAGGCGCAGCGCGAGCGTTTTTACTGTATGCCGCAAAATGTCGACTTCAGCCACGCGGCAGCCATGTTCGGGCTTAATTATGCCAGCCCGGACAATTTCACCGGGCTGACCGACGCGGTGAATGCGTGCTGGCAACAGGGCGGCGTGACGCTGATTGAACTGAAAGTCAGCCCGACTGACGGCGCTGAAATATTGCGTGATTTGGTCACACAGGCAGGGAACGTATGACACTTTCCTGCCTGCGGGTTAACGGACATATTACCGGTAAACCCTGGCTGATTTTCCTGCATGGCTTGCTCGGAAGTGGTGATGACTGGCAGACGCTGATGCCGTGGTTTTCCGACTGGCCTTGCCTGCTGATTGACTTACCGGGCCATGGCGCGTCGGCGGGTATTACCGCCGCGGGCTTTGCCGACGTCAGCCAGCAGCTCAGTTCAACGCTGCAACAGCATGGCATTCATGACCACTGGCTGATCGGTTATTCCCTCGGCGGGCGCATCAGTTTGTATCACGCCAGCCACGGCGACATTCGCGGTTTATGCGGCGTGATAGTCGAAGGGGCACACCCTGGTCTGAAAAGCCTGCGTGACCGCCAGCAGCGCCGCCACCATGACCAGTTATGGGCTACACGTTTTCGCTTTCAGCCTATGGCGCAGGTGCTGTCGCTCTGGTATCGCCAGCCGGTGTTTAGCGACCTCACCGATGAGCAGCGCCAACTTCTGGTCGCTCTGCGGCTCAACAATACTCCTTCTGCGCTGGCAGCCATGTTCACTGCTACATCGCTGGCGGTACAGCCTGACCTGCGTGAGCGTCTGTCACGTCTGGCGCTGCCGGTCGTCTGGCTATGCGGCAACCATGATTTGAAATTTATCACCCTCGCGCAGCAGGCGAATTTCCCGCTGCGACTCATCGCCAATGCCGGGCATAACGCCCATCGCGCCAATCCTGCGGAGTTTGCCTGTCAGGCGCTGGCACTGATTTCTTCACCTGTCTTAAAGGAAATAGAACATGATCTATCCTGATGAAAAACTACTCTACGCGCCGGTTGAATGGCTGGATTTTACGGGCGAATTTGAAGATATCCGTTATCACAAATCGACCGATGGTATTGCGAAGATCACCATTAACCGTCCGCAGGTACGTAACGCGTTCCGTCCGCTGACCGTGAAAGAGATGATCCGCGCGATGGACGATGCACGCCATGACGACAACATCGGTGTGATTGTGCTGACCGGTGAAGGCGACAAGGCCTTCTGTGCGGGCGGTGACCAGAAAGTCCGCGGCGACTACGGCGGCTATCAGGATGCCAGTGGCGTGCATCATCTTAACGTGCTCGACTTCCAGCGTCAGATCCGTACCTGCCCGAAACCAGTGGTAGCGATGGTGGCCGGTTATTCCATTGGTGGCGGTCATGTGCTGCATATGATGTGTGACCTGACTATTGCTGCTGATAACGCCATTTTCGGCCAGACTGGCCCGAAAGTTGGCTCGTTTGACGGCGGCTGGGGTGCCTCTTACATGGCCCGTATCGTCGGCCAGAAAAAAGCTCGCGAAATTTGGTTCCTGTGCCGCCAGTACGATGCTGCTGCCGCGCTCGATATGGGGCTGGTTAACACTGTCGTTCCGTTGGCCGATCTGGAAAAAGAGACTGTTCGCTGGTGCCGCGAAATGCTCGAAAACAGCCCGATGGCACTGCGCTGCCTGAAAGCCGCGCTGAACGCTGACTGCGACGGACAGGCTGGTTTGCAGGAACTGGCGGGTAACGCCACCATGCTGTTCTACATGACCGAAGAGGGTCAGGAAGGCCGCAACGCGTTTAACGAAAAACGCCAGCCGGACTTCAGTAAATTTAAGCGTAATCCATAATGCGCCGCGCCACGGTGTACCGGTACAGCCTGCCAATGGAGGCTGGCGTGGTGTTGCGAAATCAACGGCTGAAATTCCGCGACGGGCTGCTGGTGCAGCTGTGGCAGGATGACAAAACGGGCTGGGGCGAGATTGCGCCGCTGCCGGGATTCAGCCAGGAAAGTCTGGAACAGGCGCAGCAGGCCACGCAGCACGCGCTGGCGCAATGGTTGCAGGGTGCATCGCTCAGCGCGGTAGCTTCGGCGTTTGGCGCGCTGCCGTCGGTGGCTTTTGGTTTAAGCATGGCCGATGCCGAACTGAGGGCGCTGTTACCGCCAGCCGCCAGCACCCGCAGCGCGCCGTTGTGTCATGGCGACCCCGATGAACTGTATGCCCGCCTTGACGCACTGCCCGCAGACGTTGAGGGTAAAAAAATCGCGAAGGTCAAAGTGGGGCTGTATGAAGCCGTGGGCGATGGTCTGAATGTCACTATGCTGCTGGAAGCCCTGCCTGATCTCCACCTGCGTTTGGATACCAACCGCAGCTGGACTCCCAGCAAAGCCGCGGCTTTCGCGCGTTATGTGGCGCCTGAGTTGCGGCCACGACTCGCTTTTATCGAAGAGCCCTGCAATACCCGTGAGCAGTCGCGTGAATTTGCCCGCGACACCGGAATTGCCATTGCCTGGGATGAGAGTGTGCGAGAAAGCGGCTTCGAGGTCCATGCTGAACCGGGGCTGGCAGCCATTATTATCAAACCGACCCTTACCGGCAGTCTGACCCGTTGCCGGGAATTGATCTCTCAGGCGCACCGCGCCGGATTGCAGGCGGTGGTCAGCTCCAGTATTGAATCCAGCCTTGGACTGAACCAGTTGGCGCGCATGGCGGCGTGGCTGACTCCGGATACCCTTCCAGGGCTGGATACGCTCGATCTGATGCAGGCACAGCTGGTACGCCGCTGGCCTGAGTCATCTTTACCATTAATAAATGCAGACCAACTGGATCCGATATGGCAGGGATAGATAACTGGCCCTGGCGCGAATGGGCTGACCGGACGTCGTTTTCCATCGCGCTCAAAACACGCGAAATGGCGTGGTGCTGGCATGATTTACAGCAGCGTGTGGATTCGCTGGCTGCGGGGTTTATTCAACAGGGGGTCTGTGAAGGCACCGGTGTCGTGTTACGCAGTAAAAACAGCCCCGATGCGTTGCTGGCTTATCTGGCCTTGCTGCAAACCGGCGCCCGGCTTTTGCCACTGAACCCGCAGTTACCCGTATCTTTATGTGCCGAGCTGCTGCCATCACTGAATATCACTTTTATCCTTGATCTTAGTGACACGTCTTTAGGGCTCAATTGGCCTGCGCTTGAACTATGTTATGCCGCTCCTGGACGAAATCATGCCGTGTGGCAGCCACAGCGTGTAGCAACGCTGACGCTTACTTCCGGCTCCTGCGGGTTGCCGAAAGCAGCGGCGCACAGCACACAGGCGCACCTCGCCAGCGCTGAGGGCGTACTCGGGTTGATTCCGTTTACGCAGAACCACAGTTGGTTGCTTTCCCTGCCATTATTCCACGTCTCCGGGCAGGGGATTATCTGGCGCTGGCTCAGGGCCGGTGCCACGCTGGTGCTGACGGACAGTGAACCGCTGGAAACCGCGCTGGAAGGTTGCAGCCATGCTTCGCTGGTTCCGACCCAACTCTGGCGTTTGTTGCAGCAACCCGCGCTTCCGGCAAACTTGCAGGATGTATTACTGGGCGGCGCGCACATTGCTCAGGAGCTCACCGAACAGGCTGAACGGGCCGGTATCCGTTGCTGGTGCGGCTACGGGCTGACGGAAACAGCATCGACCGTCACGGCCAAACGCGCCGATGGGACGTCAGGTGTCGGTTATACACTGGCCGGTAAAGAGGTGATGCTGGTGGACGGTGAGGTGCTTATCCGCACGCCAAGCCTGGCCGTCGGATACTGGCAACATGGCGCACTGACGCCGCTAACCGATGCTGAAGGCTGGTTCCATACCCGCGATCGCGGTGAGTGGCAGGATGATGAACTGCATATTGCGGGGCGGTTGGATAATCTGTTTTTCAGCGCGGGAGAGGGCATTCAGCCGGAAGATATTGAGCGGGTGCTTGAGTCACATCCGCAGGTAGAACGCGCATTTGTACTGCCGCTGAATGACGCCGAGTTTGGCCAGCGGCCGGTAGCGCTGGTGGACTCTCACCCGGATTTGACGTTTGAACAACTGACTGCGTGGCTGCAAGGGAAACTGGCCCGTTTCCAGCAGCCAGTACGCTATTACACGTTGCCTCTGGAGGCTGCGCAGGGGGGCATTAAAATTTCCCGTCAAAAACTTAAGCTGTGGCTAGAAAGTCAGCCCATCTGATGACCTATTGACGCAAAAAGAAGGGCCGCCCTGTCTGCACAAGGCGGCCCTTTTACTTCGAATTACATCAATCAGGCTTTCAGGGCTTGTTCCACACCGGCGCCATAGGCCGGATCGACCTTATAGAAAAGGTCGAGCTGGCGTTTTTGCGTTTCCGGTGAGGCGTGTTTCAGTTCCCCGGCGATGCGACCAAACATGCGCTGATGCTCTTCATCAGACAGCAGGTTGAACAGCAAACGTGGCTGAGTGAAATAGTCGTCGTCTTCACGGTGATTCCAGTGATCGGCTGCGCCTTCAATCGTCAGCGGGGGTTCGCTGAAATCAGGTTGTTCCTGGAACAGACCGGCGCTGTTTGGCTCATACGTCACGCCATTGCCGCTGTTGCCGTCCACACGCATGGCACCATCACGGTGATAGTTATGGAACGGGCATTTTGGTGCATTAACCGGGATCTGGTGATGATTGACACCCAGACGGTAGCGATGCGCGTCGCCGTAGGAGAATAAGCGGCCCTGCAGCATACGGTCCGGTGAGAAGCCCACACCAGGGACGACGTTCGCCGGGCTCATTGCCACTTGCTCAACTTCGGCAAAATAGTTTTCCGGATTACGGTTCAATTCAAACTCACCCACTTCGATCAGCGGGTAGTCTCCGTGTAGCCAGACTTTGGTCAGATCAAACGGGTTGTATGGTAATTCTGAGGCTTCATGTTCTGGCATGATCTGCACGAACAATTTCCAGCGTGGGAAATCCCCGCGTTCGATAGCGTCATACAGATCGCGTTGGGAGCTTTCGCGGTCTTCGCCGACCAGTTTCACTGCTTCTTCATCCATCAGGTTTTCAATACCCTGCTGGCAGACGAAGTGGAATTTCACCCAGAAACGCTCGTTTTCAGCATTGATAAAACTAAAGGTGTGGCTGCCGAAACCGTGAATGTGGCGATAGGAGTTTGGCAGGCCGCGGTCACTGAAGTCGATGGTGAGCTGATGCAGAGATTCTGGCAGATGGGAGAAGAAGTCCCATTTGTATGCCGGGTTACGCAGGTTGGTGCGCGGATCGCGTTTAACAACGTGGTTCAGGTCAGGGAATTTCAACGGATCACGCAGATAGAACACGGGAGTGTTGTTGCCTACCAGATCCCAGTTGCCCTGCTCGGTGTAGAACTTCATCGAGAAACCGCGGATATCACGTTCTGCATCTGCTGCACCACGCTCACCGGCTACGGTGGAGAAGCGGATAAACATTTCGGTCTGCTTGCCAATTTCAGCAAAAATATTGGCGCGGGTAAATTTGGTGATGTCATGTGTCACGGTAAATGTCCCGTAGGCACCAGAACCTTTAGCGTGCATACGACGTTCAGGGATCACTTCGCGGTCAAAATGCGCCAGCTTTTCAAGGAACCAGACATCCTGCAACAATAGTGGTCCACGGCGACCGGCTGTGATCACATTATTATTATCAACAACGGGAGCACCGGCTGCGGTGGTTAATCCTTTTTTCTTCATGGGCGAAATCCTTCCAGTAGTTGTAGTTAAGATCGTTAATCGGGTGGCATTCTTAAAAATAAAGGGAGCAATCAAGCCCCGAAAATCGGTGGCGCAGTACGGTATCCTTCCGTGAGGTTCACCTTTCCTGGTGCAGTTCACTCTACCTTTATGTTTTAACCCTCATGTTGACGCGGGGCAAATAGGCCTGAGTTATCATTCCAATCAGAATAGTTCATCACATAAATACTGTGGATATTCCTTACAATTTTTTGCGTTGAAACTGATGTTAAAAAGTAATGATTGTTGTTGCATGGTGCTGATTTGCTTTAGACTTCGGTCGATGGTTTACCTACCGTTTAATGAGTAATTCAGGAATGAACATGAAAAAACTTTTTGTCGCTGGCGCAGCTGCCAGTCTGATGTTGGTTGCAGCCTCTGCCAGCGCCATTAGTGTCAACGGTGAAGTTGGCGAACATTACACCCATCTGGGCGCGGGTTTTGGTACCACAACGCCAGGCCTGGCGTTGAGCGGCGACTGGACCCACAACGATGATGACGGCGATGTGGCAGGTCTTGGCCTGGGTTATAACATCCCATTAGGCCCAATGATGGCCACCGTCGGCGGTAAAGGTCTGTATACCAACCCGAAAGACGGTGACGAAGGTTATGCCGCCGCAGTAGGTGGTGGTCTGCAACTGCCAATCGGTGGGATGTTCGCGCTGTATGGCGACTACTACTACTCTCCGGACTCTCTCTCCAGCGGCATCGGCAACTACAAAGAAGGGAATGCTGGCGTGCGTCTGACCGCTATTCCACTGGTTACCGTGAGCGTGGGTTACCGCTATATGGCGCTGGATGGCAAAGACGGCAACCGTGACAACATCATCGCCGATGGTGCGTATGTTGGCGGCGCGATTAATTTTTAAGTAATACCTCCAAACATAAAAGCCTGCCTAGCGGGCTTTTTTTTCGCCTGTCATATCACTTTGTGCCTATGCGATTGTTTTTCAGCGCCAGCCTTTCTACAGTGGAGGGATAAAACGAGAGGAGAGAGTGATGCTTAGGGTCGAGATGCTCAGTACGGGCGAAGAAGTTTTGCATGGCCAAATTGTGGACTCTAACGCCGCCTGGCTGGCAAGTTATTTGTTTGATGAAGGCCTGCCAATGACCAGCCGCGAGACGGTAGGGGACAGCCTGGAAGACCTGGTCAACGTGATGAAAGAGCGCAGCCACATCGCTGACGTGCTGATCGTCAACGGCGGCCTTGGGCCGACCAGCGACGATTTAAGCGCGCTGGCAGCCGCCACTGCGTGTGGTGTTGATCTGGTGGAAGACGCCGACTGGATCCGCAAAATGGAGGCCTTCTTTGCCGGACGCGGCCGGCCAATGGCCGAGTCAAACCGCAAACAGGCGCAAATCCCCGCCGGTGCCGAGGTGCTCGATAACCCGGTTGGAACAGCCTGTGGGTTCAGCATTACGCTCAACCGCTGTCAGATTTTCTTCACCCCTGGCGTACCCTCCGAGTTTAAAGTGATGGTGGAGCAGCAAATTGTTCCGCGTCTGCACAAGAAATTCCCGGCTCTTGAAGCGCCATTATGCCTGCGTCTGACCACGTTCGGCCGTGGCGAAAGCGACCTTGCTACTGATTTGGACGCCATGGTCCTGCCGGAGGGGGTAACCATGGGGTACCGCTCTTCTTCGCCTATCATTGAGCTGAAAGTGACGGGGCCGCGTTCGCAGAAAGTGGCGATCCATAACGCTTTTGAGCGTGTGCGCGAAGTAGCAGGGGAGAGCACTATTTTTGAAGGGTTCGGCAGTTTGCCTGCGCGTTTGGCAGAGCGTTTGCTGGAGCAGAATTTGCGGGTATCGATCAGCGAAAGTTACACCGGCGGCCTGCTCAACTGGCGCCTGCAAAGTGCTGATGTACCGCTGGCCGGTGGCGAGCTGTTACCTGCTGATGCCGAAGCCTCACCAGAGAAATCGCTGGAAAACACGTTGGCACGCGCACAGCGTCTGGCCGAAAAGAGTGGCGTACCGCTGGCGCTGGCCGTCGGTGCAATGTCGGGTGAGGAGCTGAGTCTGGCGCTACACACGCCGTCGGGCACCAGTGGGTTAACCATCCGTTACACCGCCAGCCGCCATGGTCTGACGCTGCGTCAGGAGACTATTGCGATGGTCGCGATGGATATGCTTCGGCGTTATTTGAATGGATGGGATCCGGTGGCGGATTACCCGTGGTTAGAGAGGGTTGCTAAGGCATAGCGGGGCGCAAGACCTTGGACTGCCGCCCAAACCCGCCTTAAGGTCGTGGGCGTCGGCCCACACCGACCAAGACCTTGGGTTGCTACCCAAACCCGCCTTAAGGCCCGCAGTCGCTCGGGCCTTAAGAATCCGACCTTTTTTAACTGCGCGCTATCGCGGGTTGGAATGGACATGTTTCAGCGGGTTCTGTTCACACCGCAAAATGCCGCCGCTGCGCGGTTCCTTCGCTACGGGCTTCGAGCCATAGGTCTCGAACCGTTTGCTCAGCGCCATTTTTGAATGCGGTTTACTGGCTATGTAGGGCAAAAGATAAAATCCAACCAACCAACCAACCAACCAACCAACCAACCAACCAACCAACCAACCAACCAACCAACCAACCAACCAACCAACCAACCAACCAACCAACCAACCAACCCAATTCATTCGATCCAATCCAACAGAACCACTTTCGATTTAAATGCCAGTGTGCCGCATTCAAAACGACGTCGAGTGAGCGGTGGAAAACCGCGAGAGGAATTTATTCGAGCGGGTTGTAACCCGAAATGAGAGAACCGCGCAGCGGCGGCGTTTGCGGCGATCACTTTGGCACCTGAAACAGGTCCATTGTGATTTGCGCAGCAACGGAGTGAAAAAAAACGCGGGATTGGTAAGGGGATTCGTTTCAATCCCCTTACCCCGGTGTGGCCCGGCGGCCACGACCTTGACCTTAAAGCGCGTTTGAGCCGCGGCCCAAGGTCTACTTAGAACTCGAGTTCTACATCCCCAACGGGAAGGCAACAGCATGGAAGGACGTCACCTTCCGGGATGAACGCCAGCGGTTTCTCACTGTAAGTGACTTCCCCGCTTACAAGCCGCATACGGCATGACCCGCAATAACCCTCACGACACTGGTACTCAACGTCTACGTCGTGATCTTCGAACACTTCCAGCAAATTTCGGTGGCCCGCCAGGCAGGCGAGCTGTTGTCCATTGGCAGAAAGTGTGACGGTCCGTTGGCTCATTTAGAACTCAAAATCGCTCAGGTCGTCGGCATTCATTTCTGAATCAATCTGGCCGACCAGATAAGAGCTGACTTCCACTTCCTGCGGCGCAACTTGCACGTTGTCAGACACCAGCCAGGCGTTGATCCATGGGATCGGGTTGGTACGGGTTTTGAACGGTGCAGTCAGGCCAACGGCTTGCATACGGATATTGGTGATGTACTCCACGTACTGACACAGAATGTCTTTGTTCAGGCCGATCATTGAACCGTCTTTGAACAAGTATTCCGCCCAGTCTTTTTCCTGCTGCGCCGCTAGCACGAACAGGTCATGGCACTCCTGCTCACACTCTTTGGCAATCTCAACCATTTCCGGATCGTCCTGGCCTGAACGCAGCAGGTTCAGCGCGTGCTGGGTGCCGGTCAGGTGCAGGGCTTCGTCGCGGGCGATCATTTTGATGATCTTGGCGTTACCTTCCATCAGTTCACGTTCGGCGAATGCGAAGGAACAGGCGAAGCTGACGTAGAAACGCACGGCTTCCAGTGCATTGACACTCATCAGGCAGATGTAGAGTTTTTTCTTCAGCTCGCGCAGATTTACCACAACCGTTTTGCCGTTGACGGTGTGCGTGCCTACGCCCAGCAGATGGTAATAGCTGGTCATTTCGATCAGTGTATCGTAGTAGCCGGAGATATCTTTCGCGCGCTTGAGGATCTCTTCGTTGGTGACGATGTCATCAAATACAATCGAAGGGTCATTCACAATATTACGAATGATATGGGTATAAGAGCGAGAGTGGATCGTTTCTGAAAACGCCCAGGTTTCAACCCAGGTTTCCAGTTCCGGAATAGAAATCAGCGGCAGCAGGGCGACGTTCGGGCTGCGGCCCTGAATGGAGTCCAGCAGCGTCTGGTATTTCAGGTTGCTGAGGAAGATATGCTTTTCATGTTCCGGCAGCGCCTGAAAATCGATACGGTCGCGGGAGACATCGATCTCTTCCGGGCGCCAGAAGAAGGAGAGCTGCTTTTCAATCAGCTTCTCAAAAATCTCATGTTTCTGCTGGTCGAAACGCGCGACGTTGACGGACTGACCGAAAAACATCGGTTCCAGCAGCTGGTTATTTTTGTTCTGAGAGAAAGTGCTATAAGCCATATTGTCCTCGGACAAAAGCCCCTGTTAAGGGGCTTTGTTTAAATGATGATACAAAACAGATGATTAGATTTTGCAGGCGCCGCTTTCGCAGTCGTCAGCCACGTCGGCTTTCATGTCTTCCTGTACGTCATCCGCACCGTCACGGGTGTTCTGATAGTACAGGGTTTTGACGCCGAATTTGTAGGCGGTCAGCAGGTCTTTCAGCAGCTGTTTCATCGGTACTTTGCTGTTCGGGAAGCGCGACGGATCATAGTTAGTGTTGGACGAAATCGCCTGGTCGATGAATTTTTGCATCACGCCAACCAGTTGCAGGTAGCCGTCGTTATTTGGCATATCCCACAGCAGTTCGTACTGATCCTTCAGGCGCTCATACTCTGGCACCACCTGACGCAGGATCCCGTCTTTCGACGCTTTGATACTGATGTGGCCACGTGGTGGCTCGATGCCGTTGGTGGCGTTGGAGATCTGCGAAGAGGTCTCTGATGGCATCAGTGCGGAGAGCGTGGAGTTACGCAGGCCGTGCGTTTTGATGTCTTCACGCAACTTATCCCAGTTGAGATGCAGCGGTTCGTTGCAAATCGCATCCAGATCTTTTTTGTACGTATCCACTGGCATAATGCCCTGTGAATAAGTGGTTTCGTTGAACCACTGGCAGGCGCCTTGCTCTTTCGCCAACTCGTTAGAGGCTTTCAGCAAGTAGTACTGAATGGCTTCGAACGTTTTGTGCGTCAGGTTGTTGGCGCTGCCGTCGGAGTAACGCACGCCGTTTTTCGCCAGATAATAGGCGTAGTTAATGACGCCTATACCCAGAGTACGACGGCCCATCGCGCCACGTTTAGCGGCTTTGATTGGGTAATCCTGATAATCGAGCAGGGCGTCGAGCGCACGAACGGCCAGGACTGCCAGCTCTTCCAGATCGTCGAGGCTTTCGATAGCGCCAAGGTTGAAGGCCGACAGCGTACACAGCGCGATTTCGCCGTTTTCGTCGTTCACATCATCCAGTGGTTTAGTCGGTAACGCGATTTCCAGACACAGGTTGGACTGGCGGACAGGCGCGATGGCCGGATCAAACGGGCTGTGGGTGTTGCAATGGTCTACGTGCTGAATGTAGATACGGCCGGTAGAAGCACGTTCCTGCATCATCAGTGAGAACAGCTCAACGGCTTTCACTTTCTGCTTACGGATGCTGCTGTCTTGCTCATATTTCTCATACAGACGTTCGAACTCGTCCTGATCGGCGAAGAACGCGTCATACAGGCCGGGTACGTCGGACGGGCTGAAGAGCGTGATGTCGCCACCTTTCACCAGACGCTGATACATCAGTTTGTTGATCTGTACGCCGTAGTCCATATGACGGACGCGGTTGCCTTCAACGCCACGGTTGTTTTTCAGAACCAGCAGGCTTTCTACTTCCAGATGCCACATCGGGTAGAACAACGTCGCTGCACCGCCGCGCACGCCGCCCTGTGAACAGGATTTCACCGCCGTCTGGAAATGCTTATAGAACGGGATACAACCGGTATGGAACGCTTCACCGCCACGGATCGGGCTGCCCAAGGCACGGATGCGACCGGCGTTGATGCCGATACCGGCGCGTTGGGAAACGTATTTCACAATGGCGCTGGAGGTGGCATTGATAGAATCGAGGCTGTCACCGCACTCAATCAGCACGCATGAGCTGAACTGACGCGTCGGGGTACGGACACCGGACATGATTGGCGTTGGCAGCGAGATCTTAAAGGTGGAGATTGCATCGTAGAAACGTTTTACGTAATCCAGACGGGTTTCACGCGGGTAGCCGGAGAACAGGCAGGCGGCTACCAAAATGTAGAGGAATTGGGCACTCTCATAGATATCGCCGGTGACGCGGTTTTGCGCCAGGTATTTGCCTTCGAGCTGCTTGACCGCGGCGTAAGAGAAGTTCATATCACGCCAGTGATCAATATAACTGTCCATCTGCTCGAACTCTTCAGCCGTGTAGTCTTCCAGCAGATGTTTGTCATATTTGCCCATTTCGACCATGCGGGTCACTTGCGCGAGCAAGGCCGGGGGTTCGAACTGGTCATAAGCTTTTTTACGCAAGTGGAAAATCGCCAGACGCGCGGCCAGATATTGATAATCCGGGGCATCTTTGGATATTAGGTCAGCCGCTGCTTTAATAATGGTCTCATGAATATCGCTGGTTTTAATACCGTCATAAAACTGGATATGGGAGCGGAGTTCAACTTGTGAAACGGAGACGTTTTGCAAGCCTTCGGCTGCCCAGTCTATGACCCGGTGAATTTTATCAAGGTTGATGCGTTCTTTACGGCCATCGCGTTTAGTAACAAGAAGACTCTGATTCATGAGGGGCTGTACCTTAGAGGTCTATAAACAGGCTGACCACGCACGAATACAGACAGGAGGGGGCTGCACTCGTCCGTAGTGTGGTGGTCAGGATATAAACACAATATATTGTGGGTTTGTTGTTTTCTGATGACAAGATAGTGTCTGAGTGGGGCTTTTGCAAGTGAACAAAATGGCCGATTTTGTGGATAAGTTGGGGAGAATTTTGCGAGGCGAGCCTGAAGCGTACGTGGTTGCTGGGACCAAAGGAGTGTCAATAACTTCGATACGATTTTCTTATATTTTTTGAAAAGTTGATCAACTGCCGGTTTCTTAAACGTTAGAAAAAAACGCTATATCGATGGAGATAACTATTCTAAAAAAACATGTTGCGCAGTTATGCTGCGCCAAAGCGATAAAAAGTAAGCTTTTACTGATAATCCGGACGTCATAATAACCTGCAAAAACGCGTTCTGCGTCCGGAATGAAACTTACTCGCTTGACGCTGACGTTATTCTGGCTGCGTCGCCAGAGCCTGCGTATGAATCATGTAGTTTACGTCAACATTTGGCCCGAGCTTGAAATGGTCGGTCAGCGGGTTGTAGTGCAGACCCATTATGTGGCGTTCAAACAGCGGCGTGCGGTCAACCATTGCCAGCAGTTCCGATGGCTTGATGAATTTTTTGATGTCATGCGTGCCTTTGGGCACCATTTTGAGCACGTATTCTGCCCCGAAAATCGCCATCAGCCAGGCTTTGTTATTGCGGTTAATGGTGGAGAAAAAGACGTGTCCGCCCGGTTTCACCAGACGCGCACAGGCTGCGACGACCGATGCCGGATCCGGCACGTGTTCGAGCATCTCCATACAGGTCACCACATCGTACTGCTGTGGGTGTGCGTCGGCATGCGCTTCCACGAATTCCTGGATGTAATTAACCTTCACGCCGCTTTCCAGCGCATGCAGACGGGCAACCTGTAAAGGCTCACCCCCCATATCCAGCCCGGTAACCGTTGCACCAGCCACCGCCATGCTTTCACTCAGAATGCCACCGCCGCAGCCCACGTCGAGAACGTTCTTACCAAACAGGCCGTCGGCACGTTCGAGAATGTAGTTCAGGCGCAGGGGATTGATGCGGTGCAGCGGTTTGAATTCGCCCTCAAGGTCCCACCAGCGCGACGCGACGGCCTCAAATTTGGCGATCTCATCGTGGTCAATGTTCTGCGTGTTGGCATTCGATGCTGTATTCATGAGTGTGATGAACTCCTTATTCCTCGTTAAGCCAGATTATACATATTCCTGCTGGCAGGTTTCAGTTTTGTCTTTCTGCTCACTGTTTGAGCGAATGGCGGTCTTTTATCAGGGGCGGTGGCAAAGGTTTGATAATCGCTGGATAATAGTGGGTAAAAAGGGAGGTTCTTTTCCACAGATCTCCGCTTTGTGGTATAGTTTTACACCTTTGCGCTAGCTAGCTATATGTGCACATAAGTAACGCATAAGTAATGCCTAAGCAGGCAGCGGCCATGAATAATCAGTAGAGGGATAGCAGCTCCATGAGCGACCTTGCCAGAGAAATCACACCGATAAGCATCGAAGAAGAGCTGAAAAACTCTTATTTGGATTACGCCATGTCCGTTATTGTCGGACGTGCGCTGCCAGATGTGCGAGATGGTTTAAAACCGGTGCACCGCCGCGTACTTTACGCAATGAATGTTCTGGGTAATGACTGGAACAAAGCCTATAAGAAATCGGCCCGTGTGGTCGGTGACGTTATCGGTAAATATCACCCGCACGGTGATACTGCGGTTTATGACACCATCGTACGTATGGCTCAGCCTTTTTCCCTTCGCTATATGTTGGTGGACGGGCAGGGTAACTTCGGTTCGGTAGACGGCGACTCCGCTGCTGCCATGCGTTATACCGAAATTCGTATGTCTAAAATCGCACACGAACTGTTGTCCGATTTAGAAAAAGAGACCGTCGACTTTGTGCCGAACTACGATGGCACCGAGCAGATCCCTGCCGTAATGCCGACCCGTATTCCTAACCTGTTGGTTAACGGTTCTTCAGGTATTGCCGTCGGTATGGCCACCAACATCCCGCCACATAACCTCAATGAAGTTATCAACGGTTGTCTGGCGTATATCGAAGACGAAAACATCACCATCGAAGGGCTGATGGAACACATCCCTGGCCCGGACTTCCCAACGGCTGCCATCATCAATGGCCGTCGTGGTATTGAAGAAGCCTACCGTACCGGTCGCGGCAAAATTCTGCTTCGCGCCCGTGCGGAAGTAGAAGCTGACGCGAAAACTGGCCGCGAAACCATCATCGTTCACGAGATCCCGTATCAGGTGAACAAAGCCCGTCTGATCGAAAAGATCGCCGAGCTGGTGAAGGAAAAACGCCTTGAAGGCATCAGTGCCCTGCGCGATGAGTCTGATAAAGACGGTATGCGTATTGTCATTGAAATCAAACGTGACGCCGTGGGTGAAGTGGTTCTGAACAACCTCTACTCCCTGACGCAGTTGCAGACTACGTTTGGTATCAACATGGTTGCCCTGCATCAGGGTCAGCCAAAAATTCTTGGCCTGAAAGACATCCTGTCCGCGTTTGTCCGCCATCGTCGTGAAGTGGTTACACGCCGTACTATTTTCGAACTGCGTAAAGCCCGCGACCGTGCTCATATCCTTGAAGCACTGGCGATTGCTCTGGCTAACATCGAGCCGATCATTGAACTGATCCGTGCAGCGCAATCTCCGGCCGAAGCGAAAGCGGGCCTGATTTCCCGTTCATGGGATCTGGGCAATGTCGCTGCCATGCTGGCCAGTGCAGGCGATGATGCTGCGCGTCCTGAGTGGCTGGAGCCAGAGTTCGGCATTCACGAAGGTAAATACTTCCTGACCGAACAGCAGGCCCAAGCCATTCTGGATCTGCGCTTGCAGAAACTGACCGGCCTTGAGCATGAAAAACTGCTGGATGAATATAAAGAACTGCTGACGCAAATCGCAGAGCTTATCTTCATTCTGGAAAACCCAGATCGTCTGATGGAAGTCATTCGTGAAGAACTGGAAGCCATTCGTGACCAGTTTAGCGATCCGCGCCGCACCGAAATTACTGCCAATACCTCCGATATCAACATCGAAGACCTGATCAATCAGGAAGACGTTGTGGTTACGCTGTCGCATCAGGGCTATGTGAAATACCAGCCTCTGACCGACTACGAAGCGCAACGCCGTGGTGGTAAAGGTAAGTCTGCAGCACGTATCAAAGAAGAAGATTTCATCGACCGCCTGCTGGTGGCCAACACCCACGACACCATTCTGATGTTCTCCAGCCGTGGTCGTCTGTATTGGATGAAGGTTTACCAACTTCCAGAGGCCAGCCGTGGTGCGCGTGGTCGTCCAATCGTCAACCTGTTGCCACTTGAGCCGAACGAACGCATTACCGCTATCTTGCCGGTACGTGAGTACGAAGAAGGTCGCCATGTATTTATGGCAACCGCCAGCGGCACCGTTAAGAAAACCGCACTGACTGATTTCAGCCGTCCACGCAGCGCTGGCATCATCGCCATCAACCTCAACGAGGGTGATGAGCTGATTGGTGTTGACCTGACTGACGGTAAAGATGAAGTCATGCTGTTCTCTGCTGCCGGTAAAGTGGTGCGCTTCTCCGAAGAAGCGGTGCGTAAGATGGGCCGTACGGCGACCGGCGTTCGTGGTATCCGTCTGGGTACCGGCGACAGCGTTGTATCATTGATCATTCCTCGCGGGGAAGGTTGTATCCTGACCGTGACGGAAAACGGCTACGGTAAGCGTACCGAGTCGGCTGAGTATCCAACCAAGTCCCGTGCAACACAGGGCGTTATCTCGATCAAAGTGAGCGAGCGTAACGGTCCGGTTGTTGGCGCGATTCAGGTGGATGAAGCCGATCAGATCATGATGATCACCGATGCCGGCACGCTGGTTCGTACCCGTGTTTCTGAAGTCAGTACCGTCGGCCGCAACACCCAGGGTGTAACGCTTATCCGTACTGCTGAAGGCGAACATGTGGTTGGCCTGCAACGTGTGGCTGAGCCTGTCGAAGACGAAGAACTCGACGGCGTAGCGACCGAAGAAGGTGAACTGGAAGCCGCTCAGGCGAGCGACCTGCCAGATGAAGCAGAATCTGACGATGAAACTATCGAAGATGATGCCGATTCAGACGAAGCGGATTCTGAGAAAGAATAAGTTTCAGGCGCGTTGAAACAGGGCATAGCATGGCAACATGTTATGCCCTTTCTTTTTAGTCTTTGTGGCAATAGTGTATTCTGATGGCCGTTTTCCGCCGTGGTGACGTCGCAATGTTAATGGTAGCCCTTTGAAATATCTTACCTCGTTTCGAACAACGCTCAGAATTTCCCGTTATCTTTTCCGGGTTCTGGCCTTCATGTTGTGGTCACTTGGCGCATTGCTGACGACGTTCTACGTGCTGAATATTTTCCATACCAAAGAGTCTGAAATTCGTGATGAGGACAACCTCAACTACGATCAGGCGCAGAGCTACATCCGAAATTCCGCTGATATCATGCGGGATATCAAATACATGGCCGAGAAGCGCCTTAGCGATTCCATGAACGGTCTCGACATCATCAACGGTGTCATCAGCAGTAAAAACATCACGCCGACCTATCATCCGCTTTACTCCGAGTCCGACTGTTCCCAGCTAAATGACAGCTACAGAAATTCACTGAATTCGCTCGGTAATATGATCCATTACTGGAAGGATAACTTCTCCGATGCTTACGACCTTAACCGGGTTTTTTTCATTGGCGGTGAGAGCTTGTGCATGGTGGACTTTGGCCTGAGCAGCCTGCCGATTGAGCGCGAAAACAGCGCGGTACTGAAATCACTGCATGAGAAGATTCTGAAATACCGTAACGGTAAGAGTCAGGATAAAGAGAACAGCCTCTACTGGGTGTCGTCCGGCCCGAACAAAGATCTGGGCTATCTGTACGTGCTGACGCCAATTTATGTCGGCAACAAACTGGAAGCGCTGATGGGTATCCAGCAGACCCTGCGTCTGGAGGATATGGTCGCCGCCGGTTCACAACATACCGGCGTGACGCTGCTTGATGCCAACAATCAACCGTTGCTGCGCTTCTTTGAAGGAGAACGCTACGCCTCGCTACTGGGCAGTTATCCTGAAGACCCGACCTATTTCGGTTACATGAACGGCTATAACGATCTGGTATATAAAAAGCCGCTGTCGCCATCGGGCCTGAGCGTAGTCTATTCGCTGCCGTTTAATACGGTGATTGAGCGCTTTAAGATCCTTATCTTTAATGCCGTGCTGCTGAATATTTTCTCGGCGCTGCTGCTGTTTATTCTGGCGTGGGTGTTCGAGCGGAAAATGTTCCTGCCTGCGGAAGAGAATGCCTTCCGCCTCGAAGAGCACGAGCAGTTCAACCATAAAATTGTGGCTTCGGCGCCGGTTGGGATCTCCATTTTACGCATCAGCGATGGCGTTAACATTCTCAGCAACGAGCTGGCGCATAACTACATCAACATGCTCACGGCGGAAGACCGCCAGCGCATCACGCGCATCATCTGCGATCAGCAGGTCAATTTTGTCGATGTGATCACCAAAGATAACAACAACATCCAGCTGAGCTTTGTGCATTCGCGCTACCGCAACGAGGATGTGGCGATTTGCGTACTGATTGACGTCAGTGCGCGCGTCAAGATGGAAGAGTCCCTGCAGGAGATGGCGAACGCAGCGGAGCAGGCGAGTCAGTCGAAATCGATGTTCCTCGCCACCGTCAGCCACGAACTGCGTACGCCGCTGTACGGCATCATCGGTAACCTGGATTTATTACAAACTCAGGGGCTGCCGCAAGGGGTTGACCGTCTGGTCACGGCGATGAATAACTCCTCGGCACTGCTGCTGAAAATCATCAGCGATATTCTCGACTTCTCGAAAATTGAGTCTGAACAGCTGAAAATTGAACCGCAGGAGTTCTCCTGCCGCGAAGTGATCACTCACGTCGCCGGTAACTATCTGCCGCTGGTGGTGAAAAAACATCTGGGGCTCTATTGTTTCATTGAGCACAACGTACCGATGTCATTCCAGGGCGATCCGGTGCGCCTGCAACAGGTGTTGTCCAATATTCTCAATAACGCCATTAAGTTTACCGATACCGGCTGTATCGTGCTGCATGCGCGCACCTGTGGCAATTACATGGAATTCCAGATCCGCGATACAGGCTGCGGTATTCCGGAAAAAGAGATAACCCGGCTGTTTGATCCGTTCTTCCAGGTCGGTACCGGCGTGCAGCGTCATTTCCAGGGAACCGGCCTTGGGCTGGCTATCTGTGAAAAACTGATTAACCTGATGGACGGCGATATCTCAGTCGATTCCGAGCCAGGTCTGGGCAGCCAGTTTACCGTGCGCATCCCGCTCTACGGCGCGACTTTCCCGTCGGAACAGCCACTGGACCTGTGGCAGGGGAAAACGCTGTGGCTGGCTATCCGTAACGCCTATCTGGAAAGCTACCTGATGCAGCTACTGCGTCATCAGGGTGCCGATGTACAACGGCGGCAAAACGACAGCGTCAGCCATCCTGACGATGTGCTGATCGCCGATATGTCGTTGATTCACACTGGCCCTCTGACGGCGCAGATCGAGTTTTCTATCGACCATATCGGGCCGCCGCAGGAAACCCGACCAGGCTATTGGGTTCACAGTACATCGACACCGCTGGAAGTGACGGCGCTGCTTAACCGTATCTATCAGTTGGTCGACCCGGCAGAAGAGAGCGGCATGACGTTGCCAGCGCAGGGAGCGGAGGCGATTCAGGACAACAGTGATATTCACCTGCTGGTGGTGGACGATCACCCCATCAACCGGCGTTTGCTGGCCGATCAGCTCAGTTCGATGGGCTATCAGGTCGTTACGGCTAACGATGGTATGGATGCGCTGGACGCCATTAAAGTTCACACTGTCGATATTGTACTGAGCGACGTGAACATGCCGAAACTCGACGGCTACGGCCTGACCCAGAAACTGCGTGAACTGGGCTATACGCTACCGGTGATCGGGGTTACCGCCAATGCGCTGGCCGAACAACGTCAGCGCTGTCTGGAAGCGGGTATGGATAACTGCCTGTCAAAACCGGTCACCCTTGAAACGCTGCGCGATACGCTAGCCTATTATAGCAAAATAGTACGCCGCTCGCGGGATACTCAGTAAACGCCACCCACAAAAAAGGCACCTTCCCGGTGCCTTTTTTACATAATTGACTCTGAAACTTCCTGATACTGCTTTCGCGTCAGGCTCAGCCCCGGTCAACCGGTTGTGAGCTGACTGAAGAGAGGTAGTTCAGCAGCGCAATATCATTCTCAACACCCAGTTTCATCATGGCTGATTTCTTCTGGCTACTGATGGTTTTGATGCTGCGGTTGAGTTTCTTAGCGATCTCCGTCACCAGGAAACCTTCAGCGAACAGACGCAGAACTTCACTTTCTTTAGGTGAAAGACGTTTATCGCCATAACCATTGGCACTGATTTTTTCCAGCAATTTCGCCACGCTGTCCGGCGTGAATTTTTTGCCTTTTTGCAGGGCGGCCAGAGCTTTTGGTAAGTCTGTTGGCGCACCTTGTTTCAGTACAATCCCTTCAATGTCCAGATCCATTACCGAGCTCAAAATCGCCGGGTTATTGTTCATGGTCAGCACAATGATAGACAGCTGAGGATAATGGCGTTTGATGTACTTGATAAGCGTGATGCCATCACCGTATTTATCGCCAGGCATCGACAGGTCAGTGATCAGCACATGAGCGTCCAGCTTGCTCAGACTGTTGACCAGTGCGGTAGAGTCTTCGAACTCGCCGACGACGTTCACCCATTCAATTTGCTCGAGTGATTTACGGATCCCAAACAGGACAATAGGATGGTCATCAGCAATAATTACGTTCATATTATTCATGTGATTAGCTACCTTGCTGCAGCAGTCTGGAGACAAAAAAATCAATGTGATTAATGTTATCGGTGATCATCAATACGTCGCCAGCGACGATATGTTGTTCTAACGTTTCACACAAGTGCTTGCCTGGGGTCAGGTTCAGCATCGCGAACACCCCCTTGAGGCGATGAGCGGTTTGGGACAGTGATGTAAAATCACGACGTTGGTTTTCATTATACAGTTTCTCAAGATCTTCCGGTACTGTCTCGACGAAAAGCTGATAGTAATCGCTTGATTTGAGCTGTTTTTCGTAAAAATCGAGAGAGTCTTCTCCGGGTTCTTCGGTGTTGACACGGCCATCTGACTCAGCAAATTGCTGCTCAATTAACAGTAGGGTTGCGTCAATCAGCGCACTGCTGATGTTGTAGTTGACGCGAATGTAATGCTTTTCAAGCTGCTGGAAACCGGCTTCATCGCTGGTCAGCAACAGCGTGTATTGGTCGCTGTTCTGCGGGTTATCTGTCAGTAAAACATCGTACTCGCGGGTGACCTGACGCTCATCCGCCACAATGCACACTGCGCCATAGGCGTTCATGGTGCGTGTCACAATTCCGCGTACCTCTTCCGAGGTGATATCCAGCAGCAGCGTCACGTCATCAAGCAAGTTCTCATAGGCTGCCTGAGGTTCTACCGCTTCAAGCGTCTGTTTAATGCGCACCGTATAACGGGTGCCAATGTCCAGCTTGCTGCGAATCTCCAGTTGTCCCCCCAGCTTCTTGCACAACTGATTGCACAGGAAGAAGGTCAGGCCTGAGCCGTGGTTAAAGCGGTCGAGCATGGTCTGGCTCAGGAAAGGATAATTCAGATTACTCAATTCTTCCTTTGAAATGCCGCTGCCGGTATCCGTTATGTGGAAAATCAGCTGGCCCGGCTGTTCGGCATCATGTTCGGTGGTCAGCGTCACTTTCCCTACCGATGTCGTCACAATCGCGTAATCAATCAGCAGCGACAGCACTTTTTTCAGCGCCTGGCCGTCGCCGACAAAACTCGCCTCTGGCTCAGGGTGGAAATGGTTGAGTATCGCCAGACCCTTCTGATTGAGTTTTGGCAGCGCCTCCAGCAGCAGTTCATCCACCAGCGCAGACAGTGCGTAGGATTGCTGCGCCGGTTGCCAGTCCTGCGTCTCCAGACGTGTCAGCAGGGTGATGTTATCGACCAGCGTCAGTGCATTACGTGATTCATTCAGCAGGCGGCCATGCAGCGTCTGACGCTCCTGCGTATCAGTACTTTCAGTCAACGCCTGCACCAGCCCGTTAAGTTCATTCAGCGGCTGATTAAGCTCAATGCCCAGGTTGTGTAGCATCAGTTTACGGGCCTGCAGGTTTTTATCGAACTCGCGGCGCGCCTGTTGCAACGTCTTGTTGACCATCACCTCTTTGTCCTGATCGTGCAGCAGGAACAGGTAGGTTTCCGGCGAAATCTGACTGCGCAACATGCGGATTTCATACACTTCGTTGTTCACCGTCGCTTGGATCACGCCGTGATGCTGCTCCGCCATATTGGCGATTTTATTCAGGCTCAGATGCGGCAGCAGCTGGTCGGCAATTTTGTTGCTCACTACCACGCTGTGGTTACTGAAATTATAGACCAGCAAACCAATCGGCAGACTGGAGATAATCTCCTGATTCAGCGCCTGCTGGGTGTGCAGCTGCGCCGCCATATTTTCACTTGGGCGGATGTACTGATGGCGGATGAAATAGATTCCCGCCATCGCCAGTCCAAGCAGCAAAAGGTTGATCAGCACCAGCCAGAAGTTATTGCGCGACAGATCCATCACAAGGCTGACCACCGGCACGTGGTAGGTCAGCGTCAGCGGAGAGTTACTCAGCGGCGCGGTGAAGTTCACCGACCATCCCTGCAGCGCGATACTGCTGCTGATCTCTGTTCCCTGGGCTGGGTCACCCTCGTTAACCGTGTCATTCACGTTATTTAGCTGGAAATTATCCCGCGCCATAGAGAGCGGGATCAGATCACTCATCGGCAGATCAAAGGCGATCACGGTGGCCAGATGACCGGGGTTATTAAACGTGGTGCGCAGCGAGAAGAAGTAGTCATTGGAGAAGCGTGATTTGCGCAAATTGGAGTAGCTTTCACGCTCATCCAGCGTATTGGCCTGCTGCAGCATCTCGGCCCGGCGAGCCTGTAACGTGCTGGTGAAATAACTCTCTTTCAGCCGGGAGTCCTGCTGTTGCAAAGGCTGAGTGGTGATCAGGATCATGCTGTTGTCCTGACCGTTCAGGTAATACATCGAGTAGGGCAGGTTCTTCACGCCCCACTGATCGTCAAGGAACGAGGAGATTTTTAGCGTCAGGTCGAGTGTCGAGCTGTCATGCGTACCAAAAATCAGCGCATCCGTCTTTTTATGCGGTTTGGTGATGTAATACATGTCCTGACGCAAACGCACTTCCTGCGCGGTGGTGACCTCCGGCGTCAGCGGCTGGCCGGTAAAGTTGTCATAAATCTGGTAGGTGATGTAACGATAATTATCGATGCGTTTTTGCAGGCGTTCGGCGGTAGTTTGCAACGTTCGCTGCTTATCGTTCAGATAGGCATTGGTATAATTGTAGCCATACATACCGAGGCCCATTGCCAGCAGCAAAATGAACAACCAAAAGAACCGCGTGATGTTGGTCGAAGTCAGCGACAGATATTTACTTGGCATAATGGTGACGCATTTCCTTGATTATCGGGTCACGGCGCGTGCGCTGGCAGTCACCAGCAACAGCAACGCGGCTACGCAGCTTAAGGCAACCGACAGGCTGCTGAGTTGGGCGATAAAACCAATTAACGCCGGGCCAGCCAGAATACCGGCATAGCCGAGCGTTGTCACAGATGCAATCGCCAGATTGGCGGGCATTGCTGTCTGATTACCGGCCGCGCTGAACATAATCGGCACCAGATTCGACGCACCAAAGCCGGTCATGATGAAACCGAGTCCGGCCACCCATAAGTTATCGACACTCACCAGCAATACCATGCCGAGGCTGGCACAGAGGCTGCCGAACAACAGCACCTTATACCGTCCCATAGCATTGATGATCCGGTCGCCCGTCAGGCGCCCTGCGGTCATCGCAATGGAGAACACCGCATAACCGATACCTGCCTGATGTGTGCTCACGCCGCGTTCGGTCGCAAGATACAGCGCGCTCCAGTCAAGCATCGACCCTTCGGTCATGAACATCACAAAGCAGAGCAGGCCGAGGAAAATCACCCAGCCGCGCGGCAGCACAAACATCGGGCCATCAGCGCTATTACGCGTATGTCGCCAGAAGTGAGGGCTGGTGGGGATAAGCGTCAACGCGACCACCGCCACGACCAGTAAAATCGATTGAAAAGGAGTCAGACCGAAATAGAGCAACGCGCTGACGGCAAGCGCGCCGAAAATGCTGCCGAGGCTGAAGAATCCGTGAAAACCGGACATCATTGCTTTGCCGCTGGCTTTTTCAACCACCACGGCGTGAACGTTCATGGCAACATCCACCATGCCAATGGCGGCTCCAAACACCATCAGCACCACCGCCATACCCGTCGTCGATTCCATCAGTGTCAGCAGCGGCAGGTCGAGACACAAGATCGCCGAGGCCAGTAAAATCACCGTCTTACAACCCAACCGGCCGGTCAGAAAGCCGGTCAGCGGCATCGAGAATGTCGAACCGGCACCGATACACAGCAATAACAGCCCCAGAGTACCATCACTGATATCCAGACGCAGTTTCACAAAAGGGACCAGCGGCGCCCAAGCGGCCATCGCAAAACCGGAAAGCAGGAAAATTACCCGCGTGGCATGTTGCTGAGCACGGCCCGGAAGGGGAGAGGAAAGGGCTGACACTTTGCCTGATGTGGTGGTGTCGCTTGGCATGGTATCGGCGTCCGTTTGAATGATCTGTATGTGATTGGTGTCAATATCAGTGAAATAACGAAACCTGATTCGTTACAGGCCTGTGCTTTATCACACACCCGGCAAAAGCTGGCAACTATCCTTTATTTTAAGGCGACGTACTTTAACAGCAACCCCACCTGCACGTTATTGCCAAAAATCCTATTTATCGAAAAGTGAAAAGTGATTTAAAAATGATTTTTTTGTGTCCATCACACAATCATTAAGATTTGGTTATGCGTTTGTTGGATAAATAAAGTTAATCATTACGTTTTTTTAGTTTTACCCGCGCAGGCATATTTAAGTCAAATTCCTTGTTTATCAGCTTTCTAAAGTCAAATTATTATGCGTAGCTGATGAAAAGTGACCCGTCAAACTTATATTTCTAAACCTTTCAATCGATTTTTCTTATCGTTTCGATAACAATTTTGCAATGTCTTTGACCGGAATGATGCATATAACTAATGAAGCTACGGCGGATAAAAGCCGGGTTTTAAACAAAAAAATCCTGTGAGTTAATCAGGATGAAGTTTTCAGGCAATTCTTGGCAGTACATGACGCAGCACCCCACCAGTTGGAAAGTAAATCATTGTTTTTATGATTATAAATTCACCTCAGTCTCTCTCCGCTTGCATCGGACAGAAATTTTTGCGGTGCGTATTTACTTATCTGGGTTTAGAAGGGGCACAGCATGGCTCAAAATGGCAATGTCATCGTCGATGTACTGTCACGCACTAACGGCAGCGTAGTTTCCCAGGTTTCTGGCGCCAGCCAGACCGTCAACCTCAATCAACTCAGCATTGTCCGCGTTCACGCCACCCGCGCTGCGGTGACCAGCTATGAGCGCGTGGGCAACGACCTGATCATCCACATGCAGGATGGCAGCACCGTCCGCTACCACAGCTTCTTTAATACCGACGGCAAAGGTCACCACAGTGAGCTGATCTTTGATGACGGCGTACACCCGATTGAACATGCCACCTTTGTCGACACCGGTCTTGCGCCAGGCGCTGCCGTGGCCGTGGTACCGGGCTATGAAACCATCCCTGACGTCGGCGTCTTGTTGCTTGACGGCTCAAACTTTGATCCCGCCATCCTGGGTGCCGTACTCGGTGTGGTGGCATTAGGTGCCGGTATTGCCATTGCAGCTAACAGCGGCGGTGGAGGTGGCGGCGGAAGCAGTAATGACGGCGGATCCGGTGGTAACAATGGCGGATCCGGTGGTAACAATGGCGGATCCGGCGGTAACAACGGCGGCTCCGGGGGCAACAATGGCGGCACCGGGGGCAACAACGGCGGTGCCGGCGGGACTAATCAGGCACCGACTCTGACGCTGGCGACTTTTGCCGGCGATAACGTTTTGAATAAATCTGAAGTCGGCATGGCGCAGGTATTCAGCGGGACCACGACCAACGTCACCACCGGGCAAACTGTCACCCTGACGCTCAACGGCAAAACATATACCACGACCACAGCGGCCGATGGCTCATGGAGCATTACGCTGCCGGCGGGCGATCTGCAAGCGTTGGCCGACGGTACCTATGTTGCCAGTGTCAGCGTAACCGGAACTGATGGTCATACGGTGACGCAGGGTGTGACCGTCGGCGTAGATACTATCGCACCAACGCTCACTGTGAATCCGGTTGATGGCGATAACATCATCGATGCCAACGAACACAACCAGCCGCTGGACATCAGCGGGACAGCTTCTCTGTCGGAAGCGGGCCGCACCGTAACCGTTACCTTCAACAACGTGGCTTACACCACCACGGTGAATGCCGATGGTACCTGGTCGGTTACCGTTCCGGCCAACGTGGTGTCAGCGCTGGGTAACGGGCAGTACAGTCTGACCACCAGCTTGACCGATGCGGCAGGCAACACCGGTAGCAGCACCCCGGTTCAGATTACCGTCAATGAAAACGCAGGGATCATTACCGTCAATCCGGTGGCCGGTGACGGCACACTCAATGCAGCGGAAGCTGCTGCCACATTGACCATTTCCGGAACCACCACCGGCTTTGCGGCCGGTTCAACAATCACTGTCACCCTCAACGGCCAGACCTACACAGGAACCACCGCCGGCAACGGCGTGTGGAGCGTTGCAGTACCGGCCAGTGCGCTGGCAGCCTTGCAGGATGGTACCGCGCACTTTACCGTCAGCGGCACGGATGCGCTCGGTGAGCCCATCAGTGATAATTTCACCTTCAACGTGGTTATCCACAACCTGCCGGACGCCACGCTCAATCCGGTCTTTGGCGACGGCATTTTGAATGCGGTCGAAGCGACACAGCCTCAGACCCTGACCGGCAGCACGGGGGTCAGTGGTGCAGGGCAAACGGTGGTGATCACATTCAATGGTCAGCAATATACCGGCACGGTAGATGCCAGCGGCAGCTACAGCGTGACGCTTCCTGCCGCTGCGCTGACCGGCCTGCCGGAAGGCAGCACGCCAATTAGCGTGACGGTTACGGACGCCGCAGGTAACACCAACACCCTCAATACCACCGCAACGGTAGATACCACGCTGCCGACGCTGACGATCAATCCGCTGACCGGTGACGGCCAGATTAACCTGGCAGAAGCGGCCGTCGCGCAAACCCTGACCGGGACGGCCACCGCCAGCGATGCCGGAAAAACCGTCAATATCACCGTCAACGGCCACAGCTTTACCGCCGTGGTTCAGGACAACGGCACCTGGAGTGCCTCGCTGCCTGCCGGAACACTGAGCGGCCTTACCGGTAACTATCCGATCACCGCGACCCTGACTGACGCCGCCGGTAATACCGGCACGGTGACTCTGGATCAGCATTTCGCAACCGACCCGACCGTGCAGCCAACCCTGACGCTGAATGCCTTTGCCGGGGATAATCTGGTTGATGGCGCAGAGCTTGCGGTATCGCAGGTACTGAGCGGCAGCGCGACAAACGTTGAAGCGGGACAAATCGTCACCCTGACACTCAATGGTAAAACCTACACCGCAGAAGTGGGGGCCAGCGGCAGCTGGACGGTCATTGTGCCGGTTGCTGACGTAGCGCTGTTAGCTAACGGGCAGGGCACGCTGACTGCAACAGTGACTGACCGTGCAGGCAATGCCGGTTCAGCAAGTGAAATTTACACGGTCAGTAATGGCCTGGACGGCGTGGCGATTGACCCGGTTACGGCCGATAACAAAATCAGCCTGGCGGAAAGCGAAGCGGGTATCACGATCAGCGGAACTACGCTGGGTGTTAACGCCGGCACGCCGGTACTCGTCACCTTCGGTGGCCATACTTATTCGGCACTGGTACTGGCAAACGGCCGCTGGAGCGTCAACCTGACACCAGCCGACCTGCTCGGTCTGGCCGAAGGCGCACAATCAGTCAGCGTCAGCACCACAGACAGTCTGGGCAATCCTCTGACCAACAGTCTGGATGTGGGCGTCTTTACCTCGCTGCCAACGCCGACCCTCACCCCACCATTTGGCGACGGTGTGCTTAATATTGCCGAAGCCGCCGTACCGCAAACGATCAGCGGCACCACGGGTGAAACCGGTGACGGCCAGAGTGTACTGGTCACCCTCAATGGCAAAAACTACACCGCCACGGTGGATGCGGCGGGTAACTGGAGTGTCACTGTTCCTGCTGCAGACTTGCAGGCCTTGCCTGCCGGTAATAATGCCGTCAACGTGATAGCCACCGACAGCGTGGGTAACAGCAGCAGCATCAGCCCGACGGTCAGTGTGGATCTCACCGCCCCAACCCTGACGGTAAATCCGATTTCCGGCGACGGACTGATTAGCATCGCCGAAGCACATGCTGATATCTCCGTCACCGGTACGGCCTCGATTTCCGAAGCGGGCCGCACCGTTACGCTGACCCTCAACGGTATCAGCTATACCGGCACGGTACTGGGCAATGGCAACTGGAGTATCACCATTCCGGCCGATGCGCTGACTGGCCATGCCAACGGCACGTTGCCGGTGCAGGTCTCCCTCAGCGATACGGCAGGCAACACCACCACGGATAACACCAGCGTGACGCTGGCGACTGACCCGGCAGCTCAGCCGGTCGTTACACTGAACGCCTTCGCGGGCGATAATATTTTGGACGGTGCAGAACGTCTGGCACCGCAGGTGCTCAGTGGCTCGACGGCCAATGTGGAAGCCGGTCAGTTGGTAAGCATCACCCTTAACGGACACACTTACACGGCTGTGGTGCAGGACAGTGGCGCATGGAGCGTCTCTGTACCGGCTGCTGATTTGCTGACCCTGACCGACGGCACGCAAACCATCAGTGTGAACGTCGCGGACAAAGCAGGCAACGTTAGCACCGCAACCGAGAACTTCACGGTTAACGTCGAACTGGGTGGGCTGGGCATAGACACCATTGCCGGTGATAACCGCATCAATGCCACTGAAGCGGGCGCGCCGGTGCAGGTCAGCGGCACGTCGTTTGACGTTGCAGCGGGCGCTACGGTGATCGTTACCCTCAACGGCAAAACCTATAACGCCACCGTCGGACCGGATGGTACCTGGAGCATCAGCATTCCGACGGCAGATCTGGCACTGCTTACGGACGGCCCGAATACCATTACCGCGCAAGCGGTTGATGCGTCGGGTAATCCGCTGAGCAACAGCATCAGCGTCGGCGTGTATACCCATGATCTGCCGGATCCCACCATTAACACACCGTTTGGTGATGGTTTGTTAGGCATCGCCGAAGCGGCTGCGGTTCAAACGCTGAGCGGCACGACCGGCACGACCGGTGACGGACAGACTGTCGTGGTCACTATTAATGGCCATGATTATACGGCCACCGTGGGCGACAACGGTTTCTGGACCGTTCAGGTTCCTTCTGCTGATTTGCAAACCTTGCCGCCGGGAGCCAATCCGATTCTGGTGACCGCAACGGATGCCGCAGGCAATACCGACACCCTGACCAGCAGTGTCACGGTTGATTTCACACCGCCAACCCTGACTATCAATACCATCGCGACCGACGGCATCATCAATGCTGCTGAAGCCGCGGCGGCCATTCCAGTCAGCGGGACGGCAGACATTGGCGATGCGGGCCGCACTGTCACCCTGAACATTAACGGACAGACCTATACCGCGGTCGTCGCGGGCGATGGTTCCTGGAGCACGTCTGTTCCTGCCAACGCGTTGGCCGGTCTGGCGAACGGGGATTACACCGTCACCGCCACGCTGTCTGACGCTGCCGGAAACAGCACGACGATCACATCGAGCGTCACACTGACGGCCGATCCGCTGCTGCTGCCGACCATTGCGCTGAACGCATTCGCTGTGGATAACGTGCTGGATGGTGCAGAGCGGACGGTGGATCAGACCCTCAGCGGGACGACCACCCATGTGGAATCCGGCCAGATTGTCACCATTACCATCGGCGCGGAAAGCTATTCTGCGACGGTCCAGGCCAGTGGCGCGTGGAGCGCCACCATCCCGGCGGCGGTGTTGCAAGGGCTGGCCGACGGCACGGCGACGTTCAACGTCAGCGTGTCTGACGTCGCGGGCAACCCGACCACGGGCAGCGAAAGCTTTACGGTGAACAGTACCTTAAGCGGCATTGCGATCAACCCGATCAGTGGTGATGGCAACGTCAACGTCACCGAAGCGGCAGCAGGGATCACTATCAGCGGAACCACGGCGGATGTCGCGGTGGGCACCGCGGTGGTGGTGACACTCAATGGTCAGAACTATAACGCGACCGTCGGTGCCGACGGCACATGGACGACCACGGTGCCGTCAGCGGCCCTGAACGCGCTGGCCGATGGCCCGAATCTGGTGAGCGTTTCTACTACGGATGAAGCGGGCGTCACTATTACCAACACCGTTAATCTTGGTGTGTTTATTCACGATCTGCCTTCACCAACCCTTAACACACCATTTACCGATGGTTTGCTGGGCAGCACCGAAGCCACCTCGGCGCAATCGCTGAGCGGGACGACCGGTGTTTCCGGCAACGGGCAAACCGTCACGGTGAGCCTCGGCGGGCATGACTACATGGCGACAGTGGACATCAGCGGCAACTGGACCGTCAGTATTCCGTCCGCTGACCTGCAGACACTGCCAGCGGGACCGGACGCGATCAGCGTGGTCGCCACGGATGCCGCAGGTAACAGCGCAACGACCCCCGGAACGGTGACCGTCGACTTTACGCCACCGACCCTGATCGTGGCGCCGGTCGCCACCGATGGCACGGTGAACGTCAGCGAAAATGCAGATGGCTTCTCTATTACCGGTACGGCGTCGCTCAGCGAAGCGGGGCGCACAGTAAACATCAGCTTTGGTGGGCAGAATTATCAGGCGATCGTGGCAGGCGATGGCACATGGTCCGTGCCGGTTCCGGCCGGTTCTCTGGACAGCATTGGCAGCGGTCAATATGTACTGACAGCCACACTGAGCGATGCGGCGGGTAATGTTACGACCTTCACGGAGAACTACACCGTGGCCGGGGCGGATACCGCGCCAACACCGTCCATCAATACCCCGTTCGGTGACACCTTCCTCAATATTTTGGAAGCCGCCGGGACACAAACCCTGAGCGGTACCACCGGGGAGGTCGGTGCTGGGGGGACGGTGATCGTGACATTGGGTGGCAGGGATTATCCCGCTACTGTGGACGCAGGCGGGTTATGGCACCTCGACGTACAGAGTTCGGTATTGCAGGCGCTCGGTGAAGGCCCGCAAAGCATTGTGGTCACCGTGACCGACAGTGTCGGCAACGTGGGCAGTGTGACCAGCGCTATCACGGTTGATCTGGTGGCACCAACGCTGACGGTCAGCCCGATCGCGAGCGATGACATCATCAATGCTGCGGAGTCCTTGCAGCCGGTCGTGGTCTCAGGGACTGCCTCGCTTAATGATGCCGGACAGACTGTCACCGTGACTTTCCAGAGTGGCAGCTACACCGCCGTGGTGCATGCCGATGGCTCCTGGAGTCTGACCTTGCCGGGTAACGTGGTGCAGGCACTGGCGAACGATACCTACAATCTCACCGCCAGCATCACGGATGCGGCGGGCAATACGACCACGCAGTTGCACAGTTTCAGCATTGATGCCAATCCGGCCAGTCTGCCAACGCTGACCATTGGCGCGGTGTCCGGCGATGATTACATCAACGCGACTGAAAAAGGCGATCCGCTGGTGATCAGCGGTACCTCAACCCATCTGGAAGCAGGACAGGCCGTTACCGTAGTCTTCAACGGAAACAACTACACGGCAAACATTGCGGCCGATGGTACCTGGACCCTGACCGTTCAGCCGGCTGATTTCTCGAATCTGGCTGACGGTCAAACCACCATTACCGCCAGCAGCAGTGATCTGGCGGGTAACCCGGCTTCGGCGACGCACAACGTCAGCGTCATTGCCGATCCGGCGGATCTGCCAACCATCACGGTTTCGCCAATTTCCGGCGATGACGTGATCAACAGCACCGAGCACAGCCAGCCGCTGGTGATCAGCGGCACGTCTAACCATCTTGTTGCCGGTGAAACGATCATCGTTAACCTCAATAACGAGGGATATCCAACCACCGTTGCGGCGGATGGTACCTGGACGGTGACCGTTCCGGCCAATGCCGTTGAGGCGCTGCAAAACCAGGCTTACACCGTTACGGTGACGGGTACGGATGTGGCAGATAACGTTGCTACCGGCACTCACACCGTGACCGTCGATACCACACCGCCGTTGCTGACGATTGTGGTGGACACGGGTTTAGACAACATCCTCAACGCGGCCGAAGCGCTGGCCGGTTTACCGGTCTCCGGTACCGGCGAGGCGGGGGTGACCGTGACGGTCACCCTCAATAATGTCAATTACACCACCGTAGTGCTGGGTGACGGTACCTGGTCACTGACCGTGCCTGCGGGGGATTTGCATGCCATTACCACCGACGGTCTGCTCCCTATCACCGCGACGGCCACTGACCCGGCGGGTAACAACATTGTTGTTTCAGTGGATCCTGAGATTTCATTGGCAATCAACCAACTGCCGACGCTGACGCTGGATTCCGTTACCAGCGACAACATCCTGAATATTGCCGAAGCCGCAGGCGGCTTTAACATTACCGGGACCAGCAGCAACCTGCCAGACAGCACGACGGTGACGGTGAATATCGGTGGAACCTTAGTCAACGGTGTTCTCACCGGGGGCATCAATATCAGCGGAACGGTCGTGGGTGGGATCTGGAGTGCGCCGGTGGCGGCCAACCTGCTTGGCGCCCTGACCGATGGCGTCAGCAATGTGACCGTCAGTGTGACGGATGCCAACGGTAACCCGGCATCTGCCAGCCACAGCCTGACTGTGGATCTGACTGCACCACCGATTCCGGTAATTAACACGCCGTTTGTGGACGGTGCGCTGAACCAGCTGGAAGCGGGCGTGAATCAGATCATCACTGGTTCTACCGGTATTACCGGGCCGGGGCAAACCGTGATTGTCAGTGTGGATGGCAACTCTGCTCATAATGTCACTGCCACTGTTGGGCCGGATGGTACCTGGACTGCCACTCTCCCAACCACCACCCTTGAAGGGCTGGCGGACGGTGACAACACGGTGACTGTTACTGTGACGGACGCCGCCGGCAACAGCACCAGCGGCACGCAGGGTTTCACTGCGTTGATCCATACGCTGCCGGTTGTCACTGTGACGGACAGCTTCAATGGCCTCATCAATTTCAATGAAGCCGCAGCAGGTGGGACGCTCAGCGGCGTGACGGGGATCACCAGCCTGGGCCAAAGTGTTATCGTCAACATCAACGGCAATAACTACACCGCCACCGTCATTGATACCGCCGGAACCTGGACACTGGATCTGGAACCCTCACTGCTACAAACCTTGCCGAACGGCAACTGGACGGTCAGCGTGACCGCGTCAGACGCTGCCGGTAACACCAGCAACGCCAATGAAATTCTGGGCGTACAGCTCACTCCACCGCCGATCCCAACCCTTGCACTGCCGTTTGGCGACGGCATTCTCAACACGGCCGAAGCCGCAGCAGGGCAGACGCTCAGTGGATCCACTGGCGTCATCGGTGCAGGGCAAACGGTCACCGTCACCTTTGCCGGTAACGCCTCGCCGTTAACGGCCACCGTGGCGGCTGACGGCAGCTGGACACTGACCCTCACCCCATCTGAACTCGCTGATCTGAGCGGTCTGCCGAGTCACGCCATTACGGTGACCAGCACCAATGAGTTCGGCAACAGCAGCAGCAGTGCGCCGCTGACCTTTAATGTGGATTTTGCCACGCCAACGCCAGCCATCAATGCGCTGTTTGGCGGCGACAATATTCTGAATATCGCCGAAGCGGGTGCTGCACAGACCATTACCGGGATCACCGGGATCCAGGGTGATAACCAGAATGTGAAACTGTCCATCGACCTCAACGGGGTGCAGTACAACGCCACCGTGGAGGCCGACGGCAGCTGGAGCCTGACGCTGCCTGCGGGCACGCTCAGCACGCTGACCGGTATACCGCATTCAGTCAACGTGACTGTCACCGATGCCAGCGGCAACACCGCCAGCACATCGCTGCCGTTTACCACGGACTTTACGCCACCGGTGGTGGCTGTCACCAGCGTGTTCGTTGATGGTTATCTGAACGCCACGGAAGCGCAATCTAACGCCGGGATCTCGGGCACCACAGACGGCACGGCAGTGCATGTCACCATTGGCGGCGTGCCGTTTGATGCCACAGTGCTCGACGGCGTCTGGACACTGAACCTGACCCCAGCGGACATGGCGACCCTGCCACAGGGTGACCAGACGATTGTGGTCACCGCGACCGACGTTTCTGGCAATACCAGCAACATCAGCACTCAAGTCGGTATTGCTAATACCTTGTTGCCAACCGTGTCTGTTGCCACCTTCGCCGGTGATAACGCGCTGGATTACGCAGAAAGCCGCGTGCCGCAGGTGTTGTCCGGTAGCACCACGCATGTTCAGCAGGGCGAGACCGTCAACATTACTATTCCTGGCATCGCCGGGCCGCTGACGGCGCTGGTGCAGGCCGATGGCAGCTGGAGTTTGACCCTCACACCTGCCCAGCTACAAGGGTTGGGGACAGGCACCGAAAACGTCACGGTGAGTGTTAACGATCTGGCGGGTAACACCGCCAGCGGTGGCACCAGCTTCACGGTAGATTTGACCGCGCCGGTCAACCCGTTCCTGACCATCAACCCGATCAGCACCGACAACATTATCAATGTGGGAGATAACCTCAACCTGACGCTGGCCGTAGGCGGTGAATACCGCAATGCAGCGGTGGTACAGACAGTGAACGTGTTCGTGAATGGCGTCGTCGTGGGGACGGCACCGATTGTTCTGGCGGGTAACGGTACCTGGAGCCTGGCGGTTCCGCTGGTGGCCTTGACGACTTTCCCACTCGACGGCACGTATAACGTTTCCGCCGAGCTGATCAGTATTCTGCCAGTCCCGGGAACGGTGGTGGCGACGGTCAGTGAAACGGTCGTCGTTGACCGCACGCCGCCAACGCTGACGGTGAGCGCCTTTGCCGGTAATGACGTGCTCAACAGCACCGAAGCCGCTGCCGGTCAGGCCGTCAGCGGTACGGCATCCACCACGGAAGCGGGCCGTACCGTGACAGTGACGCTGAACTCGAAAACGTACACCGCAGTCGTCGCCGGAAACGGCAGTTGGACCACCACGATCCCGGCCGGTGATTTGCAGGCAGTACCGCAAGGCAGCAACATCATTACTGCCAGCCTCAGCGACGCTGCCGGTAACGTCACCACCGATACCCACACGTTCACCACCGACACCTCAGCGCCACTGCTGAACCTGAACGTGGTGGCGGGAGATAACGTCATTAACCTGGCCGAATCGCTGTTGGGTACGCTGTTAAGCGGAACCTCAAGTGGCGCCGACGGCCAGACCGTGACCGTCACGCTGGCGGGTGTCACGGTCGGCACGGCGGTTATTCAGCCTGGCGGGACATGGAGCCTGCAACTGTTGCCAAACCAGCTTTCAGGTCTGCTCGACGGTCCGACTATCCTCAACGCGACCGTTGCGGATGGGGCAGGCAATACCACCAGCGTCGATCTTGGCCTGAACATTCTGTTCAACAGCCTGCTGAATGTCTCCGTGGTCAGCGGTCTTGGCTCGGTCGGTAATACGGTGCTGAACGCTGCCGGTGCGCTGCTCGGCCAGACTCTCAGCGGTGTGACGACCGATGCAGGGGTGGGCGCAGTCGTCTCCGTACAAGTTGGTGGGCAAACCGTCAGTGCCAACGTGGGCGCGAACGGGGCCTGGAGTCTGGTTATCCCGCCAACGCTGCTGGCCAATCTGGCTGATGGCCCGCTGGCGCTGAATCTCACCGTGACCGATGCGGCGGGTAACAGCAAAGTCGATGTGCTGAACCTCGATATCGCGAAAACCGTGCCGGTGATTGGCGCTGTCACGTCGGCGCTTGGCGGCGTGGACAGCATTCTTAACGTGGCTGAGTCAGCGGCGGCACAAACTGTCAGCGGCGCAGTGACGGCGGCTAACGGAGCGGTTGTCACACTGACGGTGGGGGCACAAACCTTTACCGGCACCGTGCTCAACAATCTGTACAATATTGCGGTGCCTGCGGGCGCGCTGAATGCGCTGGCGGACGGCGTAGTGCCGGTCATTCTCTCTGTGACCGACGCGGCGGGTAATACCGTTTCGCAAACCCTCAATCAACTGACCGTCGCACTGCACAACCTGCCACAAATTATTCTCGACCCGCTGTTTGGCGATGGTTTACTGAATGCCGCAGATTTGCTGCTCAATCAGACCATCACCGGGACGATTAAAAACGTGGCGGCAGGCACGACGGTATTGGTCACGCTCGGCAATGGCTCTCCGCCGTTAAATGCGCTGGTTGATGCCACCGGGCACTTCAGCGTGACTGTGCCGGTCAGTTCGTTAACCGGTTTGCTGACCGGAACCCTGGGTGTTGACGTCAGCGTGACTGACATTACCGGCAACAGTGCAAATACCAGCGCACAGGTGGCGGTTAACGTGGCGTTGCCGACCCTTTCCCTTACCTCCATTCTTGATCATGGCGTGCTTAACGCAGTCGATGCGCTGACGACACAAACCATTGGCGGTGTAGTAGGCGGAGTGACCGCCGGGACCACGGTGAATGTCACCCTGGGGGGCAAAACCTTCCTCGGCGTAACCGATGCAGGCGGTAATTTCAGCGTCACCCTGCAACCGGGCGACCTGAAAGCGCTGACCGACGGCACGCTGGCGATCGGCGTGTCGGTAGCGAACGGTGCTGGCAACGTGGCGTCAATTTCTGCCAATGCGAACGTGATCATCAACCAGTTGCCGAAAGTGGTGCTGGATACGGTCTTCGGCGGTGACGGTATCCTGAATGCCGCCGAAGCGGCGCTGACCCAAACCATCAGTGGCACGGTAGCCAACGCAGCCGCGGGTTCCACTGTCAACATTACCGTGGGTACGCTCTCCCTGACTGCCACGGTAGACGGTACCGGGCACTTCTCGGCGTCGCTAAATCCGTTGCAGTTGTCGCAACTGCTCAACGGTAACATTGGCGTCAGCGCTACCGTGACCGACGCCGTGGGCAATACCAGCAGTGCCAGCGCCGGGATCCTGGTCGGTATTCACAACTTGCCATCGATTGTTCTTAATCCAATCTTCGGCGACGGCGTACTGAGCGTGGTGGACTTGCTGACCGGTCAGACCATCAGCGGCATTGCTACGAATGTGGCGCAGGGCGCGCAGGTGCAGGTGTCGCTCAATGGTAAGAGCTACACCGCAACCGTCGGGGCGGGGGGCGTATTTAGTGTCACCGTGCCGCCGCTGGATCTGGGCAATATTCTCGACGGCAATATCAATGTGTCGGCGAGCGTGACGGATGCGACCGGCAACATTGGCAGCGCTTCCGGTCTGCTCAGCGTCATCGCGCAGGCTCTGCCAACCATCAGCCTCAACCCGCTGTTTGGTGACGGACTGCTCAACGCGGCTGATGCTCTACTTACTCAGACCATCAGCGGAACCACGACTAACGCAGTCGGTTCGACGGTCACCCTGACCGTGGGCGGCGCCACCCTGAATGCGCTGGTGAAAGCCGATGGCACCTTCTCTGTCAGCGTACTGCCTGCGGTACTGGCTGGTTTGCTGGACGGAACGCTGAACGTTGGCGCCTCTGTCACCAACGCCGCCGGGCATTCCATCAGCGGCAGCGCCACGGCGACGGTGGGGATTCATACCTTGCCATCGCTGGTGCTCGGCACGCTGTTTGGCGGCGATGGTTACCTCAATCTGTCTGAAGCCAACAGTAGTGAGACCCTGAGCGGCACCACCAATGTGCAGTCAGGGAGCGTGTCGGTTAACGTCGGCGGGATCATTCATACCGGGGCAATCACCGGTGGTGTGTGGAATGTAGTCTATACCTCGGCAGAGCTGAAAGGGATTGCCGATGGTACGACAACGGTCAACGTGACGGTCACGGACGGCGTGGGCAACATCACGACACAAACCAGCCCGCTTATCGTTAAAACGCATGAACTGCCGCTGGTGGCGCTCAATCCATTACTCAACGTCACGCTGGGGGTTGTGCTCAACATTCTCGGTGGACAAGGGTTAACGCTGAGCGGGACCAGCCGCAACATTGCACAGGGCGGCCAGGTCAGCGTCACGCTGGTGGGTAACACGCTGTCGGGAACGGTACAAGCGGACGGCTCATGGACGGTCAAATTCAGCAGTGCACTGCTCAGTAGCATTGGCGCACTCAACTTGTTGGGGATATTAACCAGTGTTCTGACCGTGATTGATATTCATGCTGCTGATGCTGCCGGGAATACCGTCGATGCACACGTCGGGCTGACCGCAGGTTCAACATTACCTCCGGATACCAACGTCGTTGCCGCATCCTTGTCTGTAGACGACACGCACACACTGGCAGCGGTGCATACCACCGATACCAGCACTTCAAACACGGACACCACAACGCACACCACCAGTACGCTCACCGATCCTCTGGTGACCCCTGACACTGACTCGTCTTCTTCAACCACCACGACCAGCCCGGCGGACACCACATCCCATGCGGAAACCGCGTTCTCCATCGGCGGCGTGACGATTGAACTGACGGCAACTGACGGGGTGGCAGTCGGCGGTGCAGGTAACGACACCATTTCGGTGCACACTCTCGATTTCTCACAAATCGATGGCGGAACCGGTGTCGATACCCTGTTGCTGGCGGGCACCAATCAGCATCTGGACCTGACCCTGCTGGGTCTGAAAGTGGAGCATATCGATATCTTCGACCTCGGCACCTCCGGCACCAACAGCATCTCACTGAACCTGCATGAGGCGCTGACGGTAAAAGATAACCCGACCGACGAAGTGATCATCAAAGGGGGAACCGGAAGTCTGGTGAACCTGGTGGCAGGCAACGACGGCGCCTGGAGCGAAACCGGCCAGCGCACCGTCGATGGACTGACGTTCGACGTTTATCACAACGCCTCCCTGTCTGACACTAACACGTTGGGAGACGTGTTAGTGCAGCATGGTCTGCACGTTCAACAGAACTGATAGTCAGGCCCTCAGGTGCGCAGGCACCGGGGGCCTTTTTTTTGCATTGACCGAATTTATCAGGCCACAAGAGGCTGAAAAATAATAAAAACCGGCGAGAATAAGTGGTGTCGCTCATGAAAAAAAACAGATCAACCCGGCGTTTTGCCGCGGTACTCGGGACGATATGGATTGTTGTTGCCGGTGCGAACAGTAGCAGTGCGGGCGCGGCTGCTAAGCAGCCTGAATTTGACTGGCAGGCTGCTCCAAGTGAGGAGATGCAGGCCAGCCTGACGTTACGCGATGCGATATTGCGTGCTTTTGCCCGTAACCCGCAGATAGCCGAGGCGGCGGCGCAAATTCGCGTCGGTAACGGCAATCTGGATGCGGCGAAGAGTGCCTGGTATCCGCAAATTTCATTACAGGGCACGGCCGGTAAATCGCGCCAGACCGACTCTTCGGGCACCCTTGATAACAACGCATCGGGCGGTGTTCAGCTCAGCCAGTTACTGTACGACTTCGGCCGTACCGGCGGTAGCATTGATGAGCAGGAACGCCTGTCCGACTCCTACCGTTACTCCCTTTACGGCACCATGACCGACGTGGCGCTCAGTACCCTTCAGGCTTATCTCGAAGTGAAGCGTTATCAGGCGCTGAGCATTGCGGCCCGCGACAATATTGACTCGTTGCAACGCGTGGCGGACACCGCAAAACTGCGCGCCGACGCGGGGTTAAGTTCCCAGTCTGACGTCTTGCAGGCGGAAACCCGTATTGCGGGTATGCGTGCGACGGTCGAGCAGTACCGTGCCCAACAACGGTCGGCGCAGGCACAGCTCACCGTGCTGACCGGCGTGGTGGCCGATAACCTGCCGGACCTGCCGCAAAGCCTGCTGAATCAGAAAGTCACCCTCAACAAAATCCCCTATGAAAACAGCGCGCTGGTGCGTGCCGCACAGGCCAAGCAGCAGGCGGCTATAGAACGGGTGAATCAGGCGCAGGCACAACACTGGCCGACCATCAAAGTGCAGGCCGGGCGCACCCGTTATCAGAACGCCAGCAGCAGCGGCGGTTCCTACTGGGACGACGAACTGCAACTGGCGGTGGATGCACCGGTCTATCAGGGCGGTGCGGTCAGCGCGAAAGCCCGCGCCGCGGAAGGTGAGCGGCAGGCAGCACAAGCAGACGTTGAAAAAACCAAGCTGGACATCAATCAGAAAGCCTCCATTGCTTACGCCGACATGATCGGTGGACAGCAGCGGCAGGTGGCCGGTGAGGACCAGTACGCCAGCGCCACACACACCCGCAGTGTCTATCAGGACGAATACAAGCTGAGCAAGCGCAGCCTCAACGATCTGCTGAGCGTTGAGCAGGACGTTTTTCAGGCCGAGACCATGCGCATCGGTGCATTGTATGACGGCTGGGACGCCACCGTGCGCTATGCCGCCGCCGTAGACAATCTGGTGGACATGTTAGGTATCGACCGGCAAAAACAGACCGGCGACACCCTGCCAAGTTTATAAGGGTAATTACCCTCACACCCAACGTCATTCGAGTTGCATCAAGGCGGCAACGAATAATGAAGGCAGCTAACGCAGAGGCAGCTTGAAGGACGACGGGTAAGAATGCGCGAAAGAGGTGATATGAACAACGAAACCACAACCAGTACCCCGACACCTCAGTCGATAGAGGTTTGGATCAGCGCTTTAGTCCGGGTAGCCGAAAATTTCGGTAAGCCTGCCGATCCGCAATATTTACGCCAGCAGATGCGCTGGTTTGAACATCAGCCGCTGGGCCGTCAGCTCGATCGCCTGAGCGGTTTGATGGGTTTACAAGTCGGCATGGTCAGTTGGACTAAAGTCCGCTGGCGGGCCGAAGTGCTGCCGGCCATTATTCAGCTGGAGCAGGGCGGTATTGCGGTGATCGAACGCCTGCATGATGACGGGCAGGCCGATTACTGGATCAACGATGGCGGCGACTTGCTACGTTCAGCCGAACTGGTGACGTTGCTTGAACAGAGCAGCGGGCCGGTGTTTCTGGTCGGCGTGGCGGCCCGCGGGCGTGACCAGCGCATTGATGAATTTGTTCAGCCGTATAAAAAACACTGGTTCTGGGACAATTTTCGCGGCGCGGGGCGCAAAATCGCGGAGATCTCGCTGGCCTCGGTGATAGGCAACGTGCTGGCGCTGGCCGGTATATTGTTCTCAATGCAAATCTACGACCGCGTCATTCCTGCCCAGTCACTGCCTACGTTATGGGTACTGTTTTTCGGCGTGGTGCTGGCGGCGGCGCTCGAGTATGTCATCCGCCTGATGCGCACGCTGGTCTCCGACCTGATGGGTAAGCGCATTGACCTCAAAGTCTCGTCGCTGTTTTTTGTGCGAGCGATGAACATCAAAAATGACGACCGGCCGAAATCAACCGGGTCCTTTATCTCCCAGCTGCGTGAAATCGATCAGGTTCGCGAACTGCTGACCTCTACCACCGTCAGTGCCGCAGCAGACATGCCATTTGTGCTGCTGTTCCTCGCCATTATGTTTTTCATCGGCGGTCCGCTGGTGATCATTCCGCTGCTGGCGATCCCGCTGATTGTTATTCCCGGCATCATGATCCAGTGGCCGATGGCGAAGCTGGCGAAAGAGGGGATGCGCGAAGGGGCGCTGCGTAACGCGGTGCTGGTGGAAACCATTGAAGGCATTGAAGATATTAAGGCGTTACAGGCCGAAGCCTATTTTCAGCGTCAGTGGGAGCAGACCCATGAAGTCAGCGCATCGGTGGGCATGAAGCAACGTCTGTGGGGGGCACGCCTGACCGGCTGGGCCTCGACGGTACAGCAGTTAACCTACGCAGGGATGTTAGTGGCCGGGGTGTATCTGGTGCTAAGTGGTGATATCACCACCGGTACGCTGGTCGCCAGCAGTATGTTGTCATCACGCACTATCGCGCCGCTGATGCAACTGACCATGGTGTTCTCCCGCTGGCAGCATGCCAAAAGCGCGATGCGCGGGCTGGATGATCTGCTGAAAAAACCTATTGACCGCCCGGAAGATGCCGAACTGTCGCACTGTCCGACGCTGAGCGGCCACTATCAGCTGCGTAACGTCCAGTATACCTATGACAAAGAGCAGTCGCCAAACGTGCTGGGCATTAATCAATTAGAGATTAAACCCGGCGAACGGGTGGCGATTCTGGGCAAAGTGGGCGCGGGGAAATCGACGCTACTTAAACTGCTGTCCGGTCAGGCTGACGCTTCGCAGGGCAAAATTCTTATCGACGGCGTGGACATGAAACGCATTGAACCGGCCGACGTGCGTCGTCAGCTCGGCTATCTGTCACAGGATTCACGGCTGTTCTTCGGCACGCTGCGCCAGAACCTGATGCTGGGTTATCCGCATGCCACTGACCAAGAGATGTTGCAGGCGCTGCGCATCAGCGGCGCACTGTCTATGGTGCAGGCGGACGCTTCAAGTCTGGACAAAATCATCAATGAGGGCGGACGCGGACTCTCCGGCGGCCAGCGCCAGATGGTGCTGCTCAGCCGCCTGATCCTGCGTAATCCGCAGGTGGTTCTGCTCGATGAACCGACGGCTTCAATGGATGAAGCGCTGGAAGAGTATGTGATCCGCCAGCTGCACACCTGGCTCACCGGCCGCACGCTGGTGGTGGTGACGCACCGTCCGGCGCTGCTCGAACTGGTAGACCGTATTGTTGTGATGGACAACGGTCGCGTCGTGGCTGACGGCCCGCGTGACCAGATACTTGCCACTGCCGTTTCCAATACCCCCCCTGCGCCCGCCGTTGCCGCTTCGGCTTAAGGAGTCCTTATGACACACGCAACCTTGCACGATGAGCTGGACGCTCAGCAGAGAAAAGTGTCCGGTATTGTCTGGGCCTCTCTGGTGGGAATTATTCTGTTTTTTGTCTGGGCCTATTTTGCCACCCTCGACGAAGTGACGGTGGGTACCGGTAAAGTCACCCCATCGAGTAAAGCGCAGCAGATTGACTCGCTCGACGGCGGCGTCATTCTTAAACTGATGGTGCAGGAAGGGTCGATTGTTAACCGCGGGCAGATGCTGGCGCAGCTCGACCCGACCCGTTCACAGTCTAACTACGGGGAAGCGGCTTCACGGGTACGCACGCTGCGGGCGTCGTCTGAACGCCTGAGCGCGGAGCTGACCGGTGCACCGCTGAAATTCAGCGGGGAAACCATGAAAGCCCCGGAACTGGTGGCCCGCGAACGCCAGCTTTACCTCTCACGCAAGCAGAACCGCGATGAAACCGTCAGCAACCTGCAACAGTCGCTGAAACTGGTTAACGATGAAATCAACATGACCCAGCCGCTGGTGGCTAAAGGCGCAGCGGGGCAGGTAGAAGTGATTCGCCTCAAACGTCAGGCCAGCGAACTGCGCGGTAAAATTGACGATGCCACGAACCAGTACGCGGTGCGTGCCCGTGAGGAGCAGGTAAAGAACAACGCCGATCTCGACGCCGAATTGCAGGTCATGGCCGGTAAAGAGGATCAGGTTACCCGTTCAGAGCTGTTTTCGCCGGTGCATGGCATCGTGAAGGACATTCAGGTCAGCACCGTCGGCGGCGTGTTGCAGCCCGGCGGAAAATTGATGGAAATCGTGCCGATTGAAGATCAGTTGCTGATCGAAACCCGCATCAACCCGCGTGATATCGCCTACATCCGCCCCGGCTTACCCGCCACAGTAAAAATCAGTGCCTATGACTCCTCGATTTATGGCGATCTGGAAGGGCAGGTGGAAAGTGTCTCGCCGGACACCTTGCAGGACGAAGTCAAACGCGACCAGTTTTACTACCGCGTCTATGTGCGTACCGACAAAGCCGTCCTGACCAACAAAGCGGGACGGCAATTCCCGATAGTTCCCGGCATGGTCGCCAGCGTCGAGATTAAAACCGGCCAGAAAACTGTGCTGGATTATCTGATTAAACCGCTGAATAAGGTTAAAGAGTCACTGCGTGAGCGCTAAACAATACGGTATTGCGCCACCACGTCGGCCTCATCAGTTTTGCGTTTATCCTGCCACAGGCTCATGCGGTTGCGCAGGGAGCCTGTGAGCTCGGTCAGCATTTGGCGCGCGGCGTCGGATTGCGGGTCCAGTTCGAGAACAAACTGCATAAATTGTGCGGCAATATGACGGTTCTTTTTGACGCCGCTGCCGGTCATCCACGCCATGCCGAGGGTATAGGCGGCTTCACTGCGATCAGGGTGTGTAGGGTCGAGCAAAATGGCAGGCAACCACTGCTCCGCGGCCAGACGTTTATCCTGCTCCGGACCGCTGTCCAGTGCGCAGCTGGCGCGCCAGTAGGCGGAGGAGAGATGCCCGGCGTCGATAGCCCGCTGATACCACTGCATCGCCTGGTCGTAATCTGCCTCGCCACCGATACCCTCACGCAGCGCATTAGCGCAGGTAAACATTGCAGGCACCAGCCCTGAGCGGGCGGCACTGATCACGCAGTCCATGGCGTTACTGTCGCTGTGGAATTTCTCTGGAACATCCTGATGCCAGCCATTGCGGTAGAAAAAATAGAGCTCATAGCTGTGCAGCGCGCTGCCGCGGCGGGCCATCTCTGTCATCAGGAAGTGCGCGGCATCGAGATCGTCATTAATCGCCATATCGTGGGCGATGGTGATGAGATCTTTTGCGCTGATCTCCTGGCCTGATTGCAGTATCAGCGATGCCGCGCGGTCCATCAGGCCTGAGCTGAGATCAGGTTGTAGGAGCAAACCGTACAGTCCGTATTGCAACGCCGTAGCGGCATAGGCGATCAGTACGGCGTCGTCAGGTTGATTGACGGCGCGTATCAGCAGGGATGTGAGGACGGGCAGCCCCAGCAGCTCACCGTTTGCCAGTACGGCGCGGGAGATAAACATGGCAGCAAAATGCCCCGGCATGGCCTGCGGCGAGACGGCGAACAGGTCACTGTAAACCCCCAACCCTGCCTGATCGTCATCCTGCCAGTAGGCGGTGCAGGTGCCATACAAATCCAGCAGGCGGATGCGGGTCGCGTCATCCAGCGGCTGCGTGAACAACGCCTGAATGCGCTGTTGCAAAAGATGAGCGCGTTCTGAATCACGGTCGGCAATGTCGCCGGAGAGGGCATCGGTCAGGGCGTTGGCGCGAAAATGATTGCGCTCGGACTCACTGAATTCTGCACAAAGTGGCCCGTCGATGATCTGTATCTGCCGCTCGTCATCGCCACCCCAGGCGGCGGAATGGAAAATCAGATAAGACTCCATCGTACCGACATCGCTGTGACGTACGCTCATCGCCATGCGCAGCCAGTAATCCAGTGCGGCGTCGGCTTCTTTACGGCTGTTTTTCAGGGCCGCAGGTAAGGTCTGCGGCCAGTGGGTTGCCGGTTCGACCCCCAACGCGTGCAGATGGGCCACGCCTTCATGCCAGACAGCGCTTCCCGCGATATTGAATTTTTCATGCAAAGGCAACGGTTGCTGACCGGTAAACAGATCGCGCAGCCAGTAAGGCTCGCCAAAACCGCCGCTCAGATTCATCAGGTGGCGGAAAGCGTGCGTCGGGCGCGGGTGTAATTCGATCGCGCGTAAAAAAGCCAGAACCGAGTAATCGCAGCAGAGTTGTGCGCCCAGCCACTGACTGTCTTCAATCTCATCGCTGCCATTGCCCTGACGAATTTTCCACGCCTGCTCATGCCAGAACATCCCCAGAAGGACGTGTGCATGGTAGCTCTGCGGGCACTGCTGCGCCCAGTCACTGAAGAGTTCCAGCGGGTCAACGGTGTGGGTTTCAGCCCCGGCGGTCAGCGCTCCCGGATGCAGAACCAGACCGTAGTCACTGTGCAGGTCCGTCTGGTTCTGCCAGCCACGCATCAGCAATAACAGCCACTCGTCGAGTTTAACAAAACGGCGCGTTGCCAGTAGCATTCTGGCCTTTGAGAGGTTGTCGTGCTGAAGCTGTTGTGACATGAGGTTCCCTGGGTCCGGACGTAAGAAGTGGCGCGCTGGCAGCGAAAAGGCTGTCTGACAAGGCGCGTGCAGAGCAACAGTGTATCGGCTGAAAGCGGCAACATCAGCGGGATTGCTCTTAGATATCCCCCATAGTAACGGATCATCCCGCCGGCTGACTAATACTGTACAAAAATTGAATCTATTGTGGAGGAAATCAGTACCAGGGTAATTAACTGTTTGTTTTTAGGTCTGAATAATGGCTGTATTTTGTATCGGATATTAATAAATCACTGTTCAGAATGTGAAGAGAATAAGGAAAATAAGAAAGAATAGTGGAGGGAATGAATCAGGAAATAGGAGAGTGGAAAGTTGTCATTATTGTGCTACCGGTAGGAAATAACGCATGAACGACAGTGTCACGTTGCGTGACTACCGCACAAAAAGTAAAAAAAAACCGGCCATGAGGGCCGGCTGTCGTTTCCAGAAAATCCGGAATGAAGGTAATGAATAACAAATAATGATGATAGCAATGTGAATTATAGAGATCTTCTGATTTTTTGCTTTATCACTTAGTGCTGTGTGAGTGTCATTTAATGCAATGAATTGTAAGGTTTTTTATAAATATGAACGATTAGTGCTTTATTTTAACATTGATTTTTTTCAAGAAAGTTCTACGATATTAATATAAAGTTACATCTTCTAATATGTATGAAACATTATCATTAGGTTCGTATCATTTTCTTTCTGGATTAATATGACTTATATCCAGAGAATGGATTTGCCATGTCGGGCATATAATTTTAATAGCGTTATTTCATCTGGTACTCATCAATCAGTGGCACGCCCGACACCCTACGAGGATAGATCAAAATGAAACTCCGAATTCTTTCTCTCTTGGTACCTGCATTATTAGTGGCAGGAACAGCAAGTGCGGCAGAAGTCTATAATAAAGACGGCAACAAACTGGACCTGTATGGTTTGGTTGATGGCCTCCACTATTTCTCTAACGATGCAGGCTCTGATGGCGATCAGAGCTATATACGTATGGGTTTCAAAGGGGAGACGCAAATCTCCGACCAACTGACCGGTTACGGCCAGTGGGAGTATCAGGTGCAGGCTAACCGCGCGGAAAGCTCTGATTCAGGTAACAATTCCTTTACCCGTTATGGTTTTGCCGGTCTGAAATTTGGCGACTATGGTTCGTTCGACTACGGTCGTAACAACGGCGTGCTGTACGACGTGGCCGCGTATACCGACATGCAGCCTGAGTTCGATGGTTCGACTTATGGCGCAGACCAGTTCCTGTTCCAGCGTACCAACGGCGTAGCCACTTACCGTAACAGCAACTTCTTTGGTCTGGTTGATGGCCTGAACTTTGCTCTGCAATATCAGGGTAAAAACGACGGTGGCGGCGAACCGGGCCAACGTGATGTGCTGACACAAAACGGTGACGGCTACGGGATGTCCCTGAGCTATGACATCGGCGCTGGCGTGAGCGTGGCCGGTGCATTCTTCAACTCTGACCGTACCAACGAACAAAACGACACCCCAGGGATCATGGGACAGGGCAGCCGTGCTGAAGGTTATAGCGGTGGTCTGAAATATGATGCGAACAATGTGTACCTGGCTGCGATGTTCACCCAGGCATACAATGCCAGCCGTTTCGGTTCTACCAGCTCAGAAGCCTACGGTTATGCTAATGAGTCTCAGGCATTTGAAGCCTACGCCAGTTATCAGTTCGACTTTGGTCTGCGTCCGTTCGTGGCGTATAACCAAAACCGCGGTAAAGATCTGGGTTCTGACAGCGTAGGGAATACCTATGGCGATCAGGATCTGGTGAAATTCGTCGACCTGGGTGCCACCTATTACTTCAACAAAAATATGTCAGCTTACGTTGATTACAAAATCAACCTGATTGACAGCAGTGACTTCACTCAGGCCGCCGGTATTACTACCGACGACGTGACGGCAGTCGGTCTGGTGTACCAGTTCTAACCTGTTGCAGGTTGCTTTCGCAAACCAGACAGGCATTTTCAGACACAGAATGATGCAGTCACAATCAACGCGGCTTCGGTCGCGTTTTTTGTGTGTTTTTTTTATGTCTGCTTTTTATGTATAAAGAACTGACTCACTCGTCCCATTCAATTTAGAGGTCCGCATGTCAATCAAACCCCCTTTACCCCCGTTCACCCGCGAAAGCGCCATCGAGAAAGTGCGTCTGGCTGAAGATGCGTGGAACAGCCGTGACCCGCAGCGCGTGCGTCAGGTTTATTCTGAAGACACCCGCTGGCGTAACCGCAGCGAATTTGCCGAAGGCCAGCCAGCCGTGGTGGCATTTTTAGAACGTAAATGGGCTAAGGAGCTGGAATACCGTCTAATTAAAGAGTTGTGGGCATTTGATGGCGCGCGCATTGCGGTGCGTTTTGCCTATGAATGGCGGGATGATTCGGGCAACTGGTATCGCAGTTTTGGTAATGAAAACTGGGAGTTTAATGCAGAGGGACTGATGTTTGCCCGCCACGCCTGCATAAACGATCTGCCGATTAAGGAGAGTGAGCGGAAATTCCACTGGCCGTTAGGGCGCCGCCCCGATGATCATCCTTCCCTCAGTGACTTAGGCTTCTAGTCCGTCTCAGGCCGATTTTTGGTGGATGATGTGCAGGGGTGGTGCGACCTCCAATTTGATGTCCGGATTTTGACGAAATTCAAACGGCGTGATGTTGAAGCGTTTGCGGAACATATAAGTGAAATGTGACTGCGAGCCAAAGCCGAAATCCATGGCGATATCAAAAATTGACGTATCACTGCTGCTCAGCTGATAGACGGCGCTGGCCAGACGGCGCTCACGGATATACTTACCGAGTGAGATACTGGTCGATTCTTTAAATAATTTTTGCATGTGCCAAAGCGAATAGCCTGAATACTCAGCTAATTCTTCGAGGTGGATAACGCGCCCAAGATGGCCTTCAATCCATTTGCTGAGTGCGCAGACGATAGTGAGATGAATATCCTGAGCCATAACCAGTCTGTGTTGATGTTCAATAAGGCTATTATACACAACTTCGTCATCATGACGGGGTTGCCACAACGGCGCACGAGGTAGCGTGTTTAACGCAGCAGGATCCAGTGGATGAACCGCGCAATAACATCGTCAAGCACCACTATTCCAATAAGAATAGCAATGATGATCATGATGAATCGCTTACCTGTAGGCAAAATCAGTTCTCACTGGAAAGTAGACATGTCTCGGTTACCAGGGGCCGGAGCCCTGCATATTTAGCGCCACAACTGCCGTACACACTGCGATAAAAATAACGAACACAATAAAAAGCCGCTTCATATAACGCTTTGCAGAGAAGCTCTGCCTCCAACTTTAACACCCCGATGGGCGAAACAAGCGGAAGGTACCAGATTAGAGGCAGAAATCCAGTCTGATGAAGAAAAAAATCATTCTGCTGCTGCGCTGCGCCTGATCAGATTGGTTTTTTGCCCGTTGTTAATAATGGTTTCCGGCGGGGTCTGAGGGACCAGCGCATCAGGGGCGATGTTCATATGATTGAGTACCTGTCCCATAATTTGGCCAAATATCGGACCGGCAACGGATCCCCCGAAGTGCTTACCTGCCTGCGGGTTGTTGACCATCACGACCAGAGCGATGCGCGGGTTACTGGCAGGGGCGACACCGGCAGTGTAGTTAATATAACCGCCGTCATATTTGCCGCTGGCTCCCATTTTTTCCGCTGTACCGGTTTTGATTGCCAGACGGTAGCCTGGAACGGCGGCACTCAGGCCCGATCCGCCGGGCAGGGCGTCACTCTCCATCATATGGATGACAGTCTGAACCACATCCTGAGACATCACCCGGGTGCCAAGCACCGGCGGCGTGACTTTGGTGATCGACAGTGGACGGTAGATACCCAGCGCGCCAATGGTGGCGTATTCACGGGCAATTTGCAGCGGGGTGACCCGCAGGCCATAGCCGAACGAGAAGGTGGCTCGTTCAATGTCAGCCCAGCGCTCACGGTGCAACGGGAAATAGCCGCTGCTCTCGCCGCCAATACCCAGATCGGTAGGTTTTCCCAAACCAAAAGACTGATAGAGCTGCACCAGTACCTGCGCTGGCATGGCAAGGGCGATGTGAGAAACGGCAATGTCACTGGATTTCTGTAACACGCCGGTAATGGTTAAGGCAGGCCAGTGGCCGACGTCTTTGATCAGGTGACCATTGACGGTGTACGGTCGGGTGTCGAGCACAGAGTCCGGGCGGATCATACGACGTGCCAGACCGGCCATAACGACCAGTGGTTTCACCGTAGAGCCGGGCTCAAAGCTGTCACTGATCGCTACGTTGCGCATATCTTTTGGCTGCACACCGGCATAATTGTTCGGGTTATAGGACGGGTAGGAAGCCATACCGAGGATTTCACCGGTATTCACGTCAACGAGCACTGCCGCGCCGGAGTCCGCCTGATTGGCCAGAACGCCAGCCTGCAGACGTGAATACATTACATACTGCATGTAACTGTCGATACTCAGGTTCACTGTCGGTGGTTGTTGCGGCGGGACTTCCTTAAGAATACCAATCACGTTGCCATGACCATCCTGACGGTATTCACGCATGCCCGGCTTGCCTTCCAGCAGAGTGTTAAACCCTTTTTCGACACCGGTTAGCCCTTCATTATCAGTACCCACAACACCCACCAGATTGGCTGCTGCCTCGCTCATCGGATAATACCGGCTGTCATCGTGCTGGCTGCTGATGCCGCCAAGATGCAACTGGCCGATATCATTGGCGATCCCCTGTTCGACTTTACGTCCAAGGTAGACAAAGCGGCGCTGCGGATCGCTGGTGATGATTTGCTGAAGCTGCGACAGCGGCATATTGAGCGCCGAGGACAGATATTGCCATTTCGGACTATTGAGATCGCTGTGCAATTGCAGAACGCGGAAAGGGTCGGCAATGATGTCTTTTGACGCCACGCTCAGGGCCAGCGGATGGCCGTTACGGTCAGCGATGGTGCCGCGATCGGCAGGGATCACCGTGGAGCGCAGCGAACGCTGATCCGCCTGGCGTTCCAGCATCGGGCGGTTAAGCAGCTGTAAGTAACCTACGCGGGCCAGCAGAAAAACCATGCAACAGACAATACCCAGACATATCAGGGCAAAGCGTTTGGAATAAAAATGGGGCTGTGCATTGGCTTTTTTTGGGGGCATGGTGGCTTCGCAAGTCGTTGACGCTGATGTTGCCAAAGAATGACGAAGCAGAGGGTAAAAACGCTTATTAAAGCAGCACGTACCCGGCACTCATCATTCTGATTGATAATGAATTTTGTATCATGCTCATATTATAATAAGCCATTGCCGGGTTATGTTTATTTGAGTTGCGCTTTGTAAGTAACCGTTACTCAACCGAGAGCCATTCATCGGCTTCTTCGAACATCTCTTCGAGCATCTGGTTGAGATGAGAACGCTCCTGCTTACTGGCACCGGACGTGTTCAGACCGTTTGCCTGCATCGGTTTGACTTTGACTTCGGCATCAGGGAACAGGCGGTGGACGCGTTTGGTCAGTTCAGCCTTAATTTTGTCGCTGGCGTCGGGGATCCCGGCCACGTTACGTTTGTCATACACCAGTTCAACCAGCATCGATCTTTATCCTTCATGCAGACTTGTTAGTAAAATTAACTGGCTAAATATACAGTAAATTCAGTGGCTGCTCCAACTGTTTCGAGCGTAAATTCATGTAATAGGTTATACATAACCTTTGTGAATGTTTGATTGGACGTTAGACTACGGCCGCCGCTTCAAGATGAAGGGCGCGAGGAGTGAATGAATAAACAACGGCGTTCTGCACTGACTTTTTTCTGCCTGGCTACTCTGGTCATACTTACTTGTATGACGCAGCGTATCGCCGGGCTGAACGCGTTGTCTGCCTCCCTGCGTGCTGACAGCGTGACGCAACAAGTTGCGGCAGCCGGTGCACACTCCTCAGAAACGCCTTCTGAAGCTTCCCTCATCCCCACGCCCTGCGAGTTAAGCAGCAAATCGTTGCTGTCAGCTCCTCCTGTTATCCTTGAGTTTGCGCTGCTGGCCCTCGGCTTGCTGCTGGCCTTTTTGTCAGCGGGCAATCTGGCGGCTATTCGCACGCGCCTGCCCGAGGCCGTGCCTGTTCCGCGACTGCGGGTACATTTGCGGCTCTGCGTCTTCCGGGAATAAAAACGCGCCTCCGTATTTCATTCGGATGTGACATTTTTATTTTTGGAGAAAATTTATGCGTAGTGCCTTCAGGGCGGCCATGGCCTGCCTGCTGCTGCTTTGGCTGCCTCAGCTTTATGCGGCTGATAGCGGCTGGCTGCAAAGCCCACAAAATACCCACGCCAAAGTGCGTTTTCAGGCTGAGCCATCGGGCGATGAAACTCAGGTTCTGCTCTCAGTCAGTCTGGAAAAAGGCTGGAAAACCTACTGGCGTTCGCCCGGCGAGGGCGGGGTTGCGCCGGTCATCGAATGGCAGAACAGCGCAGCGCCAGTGCAGTGGTTCTGGCCCATGCCGTCGCGTTTTGACGTTGCGGGGCTGACCACGCAGGGTTATCACGACGATGTGACTTTCCCGATCGTTATCAAAGCAACATCACCCGCGACGTTGTCCGGCACGCTGACACTGCCGACCTGCAGCAACGTCTGTATTCTGACCGATTATCCCTTCCATCTTGATCTCACCGCCGCAGGCGACAGGGCTGAATTCTTACGTCAGTTTGCTATCGCGATGGGGCAGGTGCCGATCACGCAGGGACTGACGGGCGACGCTTCGGCCGCTTATCGGCAAGGTAGTCTGGTGATTTCAGCCAGCCGCGCACAGGGCTGGCAGAGTCCGGCGCTGTTTATTGACGGGCTGGAGGGCAGCGCCTTTGGTAAACCACAGATAAAAATCGATGGCGTAAAACTGTCCGCAACCGTGCCTGTCACCGACGAATGGGGCGACGCGGCAGGGGACATCAGCGGAAAAACGCTCAGCCTGGTGCTGGCTGACAACGGGATAGCACAGCAGCTGACTTTGCCGGTCGCTAAGCTGACTGGTACGGCTGCTGGTGGCACAGTCGCGCTCTGGCAAATCGCGCTGATGGCGCTGGCAGGCGGGTTTATCCTCAACCTGATGCCTTGTGTTTTACCCGTGCTCGGAATGAAACTCGGTAGCATTTTGCAGGTGGAACAGCGCGACCGTAAAAGCGTGCGGGTGCAGTTCCTTGCGTCATCGGCGGGTATCATCACCTCGTTTCTGGCCCTCGCGCTGCTGATGACTGTACTGCGTTATACCCATCAAACCCTCGGCTGGGGCATTCAGTTCCAGAGCCCGTGGTTTATCGGCCTGATGGTGCTGGTCACGGCGCTCTTCACTGCCAATCTGCTGGGACTGTTCGAAATTAATCTGCCTTCGCGCATGACGACCCGTCTCGCCACGCAAAAACGCAGCGGGCTGGCGGGCAATTTTGGTGAAGGGGCCTTTGCGACACTGCTGGCGACACCCTGTTCAGCCCCTTTCCTCGGGACCGCCGTGGCCTTTGCGCTGGCGGCACCATTGCCGGTGTTGTGGGGATTGTTCCTGATGCTGGGGATCGGCATGAGCCTGCCGTGGCTGTTGATTGCCACTTGGCCGGGGCTGGCGCTGCGTATGCCCCGGCCGGGGCGCTGGATGCTGCGCCTGCGTGTGGCGCTGGGCGGGCTGATGCTGGCGGCCTGTCTGTGGTTGCTGAGCCTGATGCAAAACCATCTGAGTATCGAAACCGTTATTGGTCTTGCCGTGGTGATGCTGCTGGCACTGGTGCTGGCGTCATTAAGACGCTACGGCAGGCGTAATACGGCAGTGGCGCTCTGCATCGGGTTGCTGCTGGGCGGTCTGCTGATGCTGATAGCCGCATTCTTTTTCAGCGGTACCAGCAGGCCGTTGCAGGACAAGGTCAACTGGCAGCCGCTCACCGAGCAGGCGATCACCGAGGCTCTCGCCAAAAATAAAGTGGTGTTTGTCGACGTCACCGCCGACTGGTGCGTCACCTGTAAGGCCAATAAATTCAACGTACTGCTGCGTGATGACGTGCAACAGGCGCTGAGTGACCAACAGGTTGTTGCTTTGCGCGGTGACTGGAGTCGCCCGTCGAAGCCTATCAATGCATTTCTGCAAAAACGCGGCAGCGTTGCCGTACCGTTCAACCAAATCTATGGTCCGGGCATGCCGGCAGGTGAAATTTTATCACCGCTGCTGACCCGTGACGCCGTATTACAGGGGCTGAAAAATGCTCAGGAAGAGAAAAAATGAAAACGTTAATACTGATTTTAATGATGGTGATATCGCCGGTTTTACTGGCGCAGGAACAGACCCAGACGCCCGAGCAGATCCTGTTCAATGATCCGGCGACGCCGCGCTTTGGTGCCAAAAATGCCCGGCTGACGCTGGTGTCATTTACCGACTACAACTGCCCGTACTGTAAACAGTTTGACCCGTTGCTGGAGCGGCTGGTGAAGGAGAATCCTGACGTGGCCGTGGTTATCAAACTGCTGCCGTTTCGTGGCGCAAGTTCGATCAGTGCAGGACGTGCGGCGCTGACCGTCTGGGAACAGCAGCCGGACAAATTCATGGCGTTGCATCAGCGGATGATGGCGAAAAAAGGGCCACAGGATGAGGAAAGTATTGATGCCGCAATTGCCAAAGTTGGCCTGCCGCCGGTAAAAGTGACGCCGGAAAGTTATCTGCAACTGAAAACCAATGTGGAAATTGCCGAAGTGCTGGGCATTCAGGGAACGCCTGCGACCATTATTGGCGATCAATTGGTGGCCGGTGCCATTTCATGGGATGACCTTAATAAGCTGGTTAAAGTACAGCTTGAGAAGGTGAAAAATGACAAAAGTTAAACGTTGGGCCAAAGAGATAGGCATCGGCCTATTGCTAGTGATGGTGGTGCTGTTCGGCATGGATTTCCTGCGCGCGCCGCAGGCTCCGGCTGACTTCGGCCATCAGCCCCTGCAAACGCTGGACGGTCAGACGGTCACCCTTAACGAGAAAAGCCAGCAGCAGCCGCTACTGGTTTACTTCTGGGCAACATGGTGCGGTGTGTGCAAACTCACCACGCCTAATGTGGGTAAGCTCGCCGCAGAGGGCGAAAATGTGCTGACGGTGGCGCTGCGCTCAGGCGATGGCAGCGAGCTGCAACGGTATTTGCAGGCGAAAAAAATTGAGATGCCGGTGGTTAACGATCAGCGAGGCGAGATTTCTGCGCAGTGGGGTATCGGCGTCACGCCAACGTTTGTGATTATTGATAAGGGCAGGGTAGTGAGTACTACGACGGGATGGACATCTTACTGGGGAATGAAAGCGCGGCTATGGTTTGCCGCGCTTTAATCTCTGCTAATCCGCAATGAACCGTTTCTCATCGGTCAGAACCTGTAACAGCAAGCCCAGTTCAGGTTTCTGATCTTTGATGCGTTGACCATTAAGCTCATAAGCGCGGAAATCGCCATTGCGTTCCAGTTGCAAGGTCTGGGTCGGCGTGGTGATAATCAGCGTGCCGTTGTCACTGGTTGAAATCCAGTTATGACGACGTTTGGCCGCAAACAGGTCTTCACCCTGAGAGAAATCAGCCGGTGACGTGGTGACATGCAGCAGGCGCTGCATCAGGGTAGTCATCACATCTTCGTGATCGGTCAGCTTGTTGATGGCCTGTGCCGGTGTACCCGGCCAATGGATCACCAGCGGCACCTGCAATTGATCGCGGTTCATATTGTTGCCTGAACCCCAGGTCCCATTCTCGTTCAGCTCGACGCCATGCGCAGCGGTAATGACCACGACGGTTTTATCCAGTACGCCCCGCTCTTTCAACCCTCGTAATATCTCGGCAATCCGCTGATCCACCTCTTCAGCACCTTGCTGATAGCGCTGGACGAAGGCCTTGCCGGTCGGAACAGCGTCATCTCCCCGGCGCAATGCTGCCGATACGCCGTTCAGGCTGACATAAGAGAACCACGGACGCATACTGCGCGCATTCAGCCACTGTTGCCATTGTTGCGCCGTCAGCGAGTCGGGCTGATTGGCCGGTGCCGGTAATGAGAAATCGGTCAGCAGCGACTGGCGGTAAAGCGGACTGTTGAAGCCATCAGAGGAGAATAGGCCAAATTCGTAGCCCTGTTTCGCCAGTGACGTCATCAAAACGGAAGGTTTTCGTGCCGAAATAATGCCTTCCATATAGGTCGGCGAGATGCCGTAGAACAGCCCGAACAGACCGGTATCAACACGGTTGCCGGAGCTGTAATGTTGCACAAAACTGACGTTATCTTTCGCAAACTCCGTCAGCGCTGGCATCTCTTTTGCCGTGGTCGACGCGTGCAGGCCATCGACGACGATCATCAGTAAATTATAACCACTGCCCTTGTCGCGGAAATTGATGTCATTAAGCGGGTACTCCACCGACAGCGCTTCCGGATTGCCTTGTTCCATCAGGCGTTGCTGATAGGCCTGAGCATCCAGCAAACCATGCTTCTCGAGGAATTTACGTGCGGTCATCGGGTAGGACAACGGCAGGTTCGAGCGCTGCATGGTGATCGGGCGGTAGAAGTTGGCGTCGGCCCAGATGTACATCAGATGCGAAGCAAAGAAGCTGACAATAAACAAGGCAACCAGCGGTTTGGCGAAATTACGGCGATTCAGGCTGCGCAGTTTTTGCCACGCCCAGGTGCCAAACAGCATTTCAACCAAAAATATGATGGGTACAGCGATGAACATCAGTTGCCAGTCGCGGGCCAGTTCGCCTTGACCAGGGTTGACGACCAGTTCCCACACCACCGGATTGATGTGCAAATGGAAACGGGTAAATACCTCGGTATCCACCAGTAACAACGTGAGCCCGGCTGTGGCTAAAATCGCCGACAGGAACCGTAGCAAACGTTGTGACATCACCACAAAGGTGAGGGGGAAGATGATCAGCAGATAAGTGGAGAAACCGATAAAGCTGAAATGCCCAAGCCAACTGACCAGCGCGTAAAGACGCCCTTCAAGCGAAGAGGGCCAGTCAGAGACAAAGAGATAGCGGCTGCCGAGTCCGAGACTGAGCAGAATATTAAACAGGGCGAACCAGTGCCCCCAGCTGATCATCTGGGATACTTTTTCGCGATAGCGCTGACTATTTGTCACCATAAGAGGTTTTGGGCAAATGTTGGATTAATGGGCTTTATCTTCTCTTATCGACGCTTGCAGTGCGCCTGCAAAAGAGCCTGCAAGGGCTTTTCGCTGCGCAGGTGCGACGCTGGTATTGATTAAGTTGGTCACCATATTACCCAAAACCATCAGAGAAAGATCGGTTGGGGTGCGGTGTTTTTCCAGTACATTGACCAGTTCAGAAAGGAGCTGTTCAACGTGTTCGTCACTGTAACGAGATGGTTGTGGCATGGATTAATGTGCTCAAAGCCTGACAAAGTGCAATATCTTAACGTATCGTGGCATCAGTTTCCGCATTTTTATAACGTAGCGGACGTTGAGAAAGTGAAGGGATGTATTTATTTGTGTTTCAGCACCTCAGGCATAGCGGTTGCAAGCACACCGTATTAGGTGTTTGAATACGCGCCATTACAACGGGTAACGATCCCTTTTTCATCCTCTTTTTTATAAAATGCCTAACCGGAGAACCCCATGAGTCTGGATATCGAGCAGATTGCTTTACACCAGTTGAACAAGCGCGACGAGCAGACGCTGGATGTTGTGCTGCGCGATACCCTGCTGACCCCGAATGCGGCGGTTGAAGAGATGATGGCCGAGCTGCACCGCGTTTACAGCGCCAAAAGCAAAGCGTACGGCTTATTCAATCAGGACAGTGAACTGGCTGTGGCATTACGCAATTGCCGTAAGGGCGAAGAGGATTTTCTCGGTTTCAGCCATGCGGCGACCGGGCGTTTACGCGATGAGCTATCGAAGTATCCGTTTGCCGAAGGCGGCGTGGTGCTGTTCTGCCATTACCGTTTCCTTGCGGTGGACTATTTGCTGATTGCCGTGCTGAACAGCCGCAGCAGTATGCGGGTCAATGAGCAGCTGGACGTCAGCAGCATTCACTACCTCGATATCAATCATGCCGATATCGTGGCGCGTATTGATCTGACCGAGTGGGAAACCAGCCCTGAATCCACCCGCTACCTCACCTTCCTCAAAGGTCGGGTAGGGCGCAAAGTCTCCGACTTCTTTATGGATTTCCTCGGCGCAGCCGAAGGTCTGGATACCAAAGCGCAAAACCGGGGTCTGTTGCAGGCGGTTGATGATTTCTGTAGCGAAGCGCAGCTGGATAAGAATGAGCGTCAGAATGTCCGTCAGCAGGTATACGCCTATTGCAACGAGCAGTTACAGGCGGGCGAAGAGATCGCACTCGATGCCTTGTCCGACGAGCTGCCGCCGTGGAATGACAAGAAATTCAAAGAATTTACTCAGGATCAGGGTTATCAGCTGGAAGAGACTTTCCCGGCAGATCGTAGCACCCTGCGTCAACTGACCAAGTTTGCGGGCAGCGGCGGCGGTGTGAGCATCAACTTCGATGCGATGCTGATGGGAGAACGTGTGTTCTGGGATCCGGCGACAGATACGCTGACAATTAAAGGCACACCGCCTAACCTGCGTGACCAGCTTCAGCGCCGTTCTTCAGGTAAATAACCGACGTTTCCGGCCTGAATCCCGCCAAATAAAAAACCCTGCCTTGGCAGGGTTTTTTATTTGTTCTCGCACGGCGTCCCGATGCGTCTCGATTCAGTTGGCGATTAAACGCGAACGAAGTCGATGTGAGCCAGTTTTGGCTTGAACGGGTGACGCTGTACTGCCTGAACTTTAACTTTGGTTTCTTTACCGTCGATAACCAGAGTGATAGCTTCAGAGTAGAACTCAGCTTTCACTTCCATGTTCTTAACAGAATCATGGTCCAGTTTGATTGAAACTGGAGCAGCTGAACCACCGTAAACGATAGCTGGGAATTTGTTTTCTAAACGCAGGCGGCGGCTCGCACCTTTGCCCTGCTCAGCTTCTGGACGTACTTCTACATTGATAGTGAACATATCTATTTCTCTATATAAGAATGTTTGCCCCGCCACCTGCGACCGAGTGACGAGTTGAGTAATGCTGCTTGCGCACATGGCGAAAGCGGGCGGTATGATACCGGACCCGAAGCCTCGCAACAATGAATAATTATCAGACAGGCTGTGATGATCACCCGCGCAGCTCATTAGCACGGCGGTAACGCCCCTCGTAATCGAACATTTTTTCCCGCACCTGCCAGAACTGCCCTTTCATCCGGGCCACCACAAAATCAGGATGTCGCAGCAGAATTTGTTGTGCCACGACGTCGCTGGCCGTCTTCCACTCAAGCGCAATACCCGGCGCACGCTGGTGCGGACGCAGGAAATTGTGCAGGAAAGCCATGCGCTGGGCCGGGGTGTTGAGGCGAAAACGTTCAGAGACATCCGCACCGTCTTCGTCGTAATAAGTGATTTTCAGCCATTCTCCTTTCTCATCGCGCCCGTTTTCCAGGTTCATGCCGCCGCAGCGCAATACCAGCGCATCTTTTAGGCGCAACGCGGCTTTGAGCATATCGTCCGGATCGACCAGAATCTCCTGACACTGATGGCAACGCCGCGCGGCGATGTCGTTCTCCGCGCCGCAGTGCGGGCAGCTTTTGAAGCGGAAGCGGTAATCGCACTGTTCGCGGTCACCGTTATCATCTTCAAGCACGCCCTGACAGCGGCGGCCAAAATGTTCAATCACCGTGCCGTCTTCGGTGGTTTTTCCCCAGAAAATGTTGGCGAAACCACAGGCCGGACAAAATACCTGCACCGGTTTATTGTCGCTGCCCGGCTTGTGGCTGCCGACTTCGGGCGTGAAAATATCATGCGGATTCCCGGCGTAATCAAGTATCAGACAGTCGGTTTTTCCCGGCGATAAACGCAGCCCGCGCCCGACGATTTGCTGATACAAACTGACCGATTCGGTGGGACGTAAAATCGCGATAAGGTCAACGTGTGGAGCATCGAAACCTGTGGTCAGCACCGAGACGTTAACCAGAAAACGCAGCTGCTGCTGTTTGAATTCGCCGATGAGACGGTCGCGCTCAGGGGCCGGCGTTTGGGCGCTGATGAGCGCAGCCTGTCCTTTGGGCAGCAGGCCAAAGATCTCCCCGGCGTGCTCCACGGTAGAGGCGAAAATCATTACCCCTTTGCGTTCGGCGGCAAATTCTACAATCTGGCTGATGATGTGCGGGGTAATTCGTTTTTGCTGGCGCAACGTGTCATTGAGATCCGCTTCACTGAACAGGCCGTTGCTGTTGGCCTGCAGGCGGCTGAAGTCATAGCTGACCACCGGCATATCCAGCCGTTCCGGCGGCACCAGAAAACCGTTTTTGATCATATAGCGCAGCGGCAGTTCATAAATGCAATCACGAAACAGGCTGTCCGCGTCGCCGCGCACCATGCCCTGATGGTGATACTGATAAATCCAGCCTTTGCCCAGCCGGTAGGGGGTGGCGGTCAGCCCGAGCAGGCGCAGGCGCGGATTGGTTGTGCGCAGATGGCTGATTATTTGCTGATACTGACTGTTTTCATCGTCGGAAATGCGGTGGCATTCGTCGATGATCAGCAGAGAAAACTCGCCGCCAAAGGCAGCCAGATTTGGTGCGACGGACTGCACGCTGCCGAAAACTACCTTTCCGCTACTCTGCTTGATATTCAGTCCGGCGGCAAAAATGTCCGCTTCCAGCCCGTACGACAGATATTTGCTGTGATTTTGCGCCACCAGTTCTTTGACATGCGCCAGCACCAGCACGCGCCCGCGGGCCACCCGCGCCAGTTCGGCGATCACCAGGCTTTTGCCCGCGCCGGTCGGCAGGACAATAACGGCCGGTTCATCATGCTGGCGAAAATGGCGCAGCGTGGCGTCAACGGCATCTTGCTGATAGGGGCGTAGGGTGAAAGCGGTCACAGGCAAACTTCACTGGTAATAAATACAGGGTTTCAGTATGCCAAAAATTGTTGTTGATGGCGATCATCACGCCCGGCTAACTTTTATCGATCCGCGTCGCAAAATGGGGCTTTTTGAGGTTATACTGGCGCTTCACACTGGCAGTCCGTCTGCCCCCGCTGAGGAGTAATAGCACGTCGTCATTACTCACTCTTTGCACTTATTAGCACCGAATAATCCTCAACCCTGTCAGTTACCTTGATGTAACGGCGGGGTGTTGTTTTTTATCAGGAATGCGATCTCACAGATCGCCATCAAAGGTTAGGCAGATTCAATGCGTCTCGATAAATTTTTAGCCCAGCAACTGGGAGTCAGCCGCGCAATCGCGCTGCGTGAACTCCGTAATAAACGTGTCACTGTTGACGGTGAAATCATCAAAACCGGTTCGCTGAAACTGGAACCGCAGCACCGTGTGGAGTTCGACGGCAACGTGCTTGAGCAGAGTGATGGTCCGCGCTACTTCATGCTCAATAAGCCTCAGGGCTACGTCTGTTCCACTGACGACCCGGATCATCCGACCGTACTGTATTTCCTCGAAGAGCCGGTGGCGTACAAACTGCATGCGGCAGGGCGTCTGGATATCGACACTACCGGTTTGGTGCTGATGACCGATGATGGCCAGTGGTCGCACCGTATCACCTCGCCAAAACATCATTGCGAAAAAACCTATCTGGTGACGCTGGAGCAACCGCTGTCTGACGATACCGCCGGGCAGTTCACCGCGGGCGTACAGTTGCACAACGAAGACTCCCTGACCAAACCGGCCGTCCTCGAGCAACTCGAAGAGTGTGTCGTGCGCCTGACCATCAGCGAAGGCCGTTACCATCAGGTGAAACGCATGTTTGCCGCCGTAGGTAACCGCGTGGTGGCGCTGCACCGTGAGCGCATCGGCGGAATTGTGATGGACGATGATCTCGAACCGGGCGAATACCGTCGCCTGACAGAAGAAGAGATCGCCAGCGTCGAAATGCCAGGCCGCTAAACCCTTCATCCTTCAAGCTGCCTTTGCGTTGACCGCCTTTGCGAGTCCCAATCACTTACTGATGTAAGCTCCTGGGATTCACTTAGCTGTCGCCTTGATGCACCAAAAGCAGGCGCCTCTGGGCGACTCGAATGATTTTGGGTTGAGTATCTGATTGCCGCGCCAATTCAGGCGCTGCGGGTTAAGGGGTTAATGAACGTGCAAGAAAACCGGGTATCCCATATAGGTTTGATTTTCATACTGGGATTGATATCGATGCTGATGCCGCTGGCAATCGATATGTATCTGCCGAGTATGCCAGTGATCGCAAACGAATTTGGCGTGCCTGCGGGCAGTGTGCAGATGACGCTCAGCGCCTATGTGCTGGGCTTTGCCATCGGGCAGTTATTTTACGGGCCGATGGCAGACAGCCTCGGGCGTAAACCGGTTATCTTCTGGGGTGTGTTGATCTTCGCACTTGCTGCCGGTGCCTGTGCGCTGGCGCAGTCGGTCGAACAACTGGTCTGGATGCGCTTCCTGCACGGTTTAGCCGCAGCAGCGGCGAGCGTGGTCATTAACGCCCTGATGCGCGATATGTTCACCAAGGACGAATTCTCACGAATGATGTCCTTCGTGGTGCTGGTGATGACCGTTGCACCTCTGCTGGCGCCAATGCTCGGCGGTATGCTGATGGTTGCCTTCAGCTGGCACGCCATTTTTTGGGCGATGGCTATCGCAGCGCTTATTGCCGCCGTGTTGGTGGCGGTGTACATCAAAGAGACGCTACCCAAAGAGAGGCGGCAGAAATTTCATCTGCGTACCAGCCTCGGGAATTTCGCCTCGCTGTTTCGCCATAAACGCGTCCTGAGTTATATGCTGGCGAGTGGTTTCTCCTTCGCCGGAATGTTCTCCTTCCTCAGCGCCGGTCCGTTTGTGTATATCGAACTGAATGATGTATCGCCGCAGAATTTTGGTTTTTACTTCGCGCTGAATATTGTTGCGCTGGTGATCCTGACCATTATCAACAGCCGCAATGTGCGCCGTCTGGGCGCGGTTAAGATGTTCCGCTTCGGTCTGGTAGTACAGTTGATCATGGGCCTCTGGCTGCTGGTGGTCTGTGCCCTGGGGCTGCCTTTCTGGGCGCTGGTGCTGGGTGTGGCCGGTTACGTCGGCGTGATAGCTATGGTGACATCCAATGCAATGGCGGTGATTATGGATGACTTCCCGCACATGGCAGGAACGGCGGCTTCTCTGGCGGGAACGATTCGTTTTGGTACGGGGGCGGCGATTGGTTCGCTGCTGTCGCTGTTCACCGCGAAAAGCGCCTGGCCGATGGTAGGCTCGATGGCATTCTGCGTGATTGCTGCGGCGTTGCTCTATCTCTACGCCAGCCGTCCGGCGAAAGTGGCGGCGGTCTGAAAAACCTCCCCTGTGAAGGGGAGGCATTTATCTTATCCAACAATGCCCGGTTTTACTCCCTGCAACCTGCGCGCTGCTTTTGCTCTCGCATACTCATCGGCCATGGCTTTCGCCTTCGCCCCCGGAATCAATGCCATATCACACTCTTTCGGCAATAACGTGGTGACCAGTGCCGCAATCAGCAGCGAGGCAACCAGCGCATAAATTGCCGTGCTTTGTCCGTAGAAGTGAACCAGCACACCGACCAGATAAGGTCCACAGAAGCCCCCCAGATTCCCCAAGCCGTTGATCACGCCGCGTGCGCTGCCGGCCACTTCCGGTGTGGTGACTTTGCTCGGAATGGTCCAGAAGGCGCTGGTGGCAGCCTGCAGGAAGAAACCCGCGCCGACCAGGAAACCGTAGGAGGCCATCATGTTATGGCTGACGCTCACGGAGGCGGCCAGACAGGCGGCGAATCCGCACAGCGGCAGCGCAATGAACAGGCGGCGCTTACCGGTTTTGTCCGATAGCACGGACATGGCGAGGATCCCGAGCATCGTCCCCACGTAAGGAATAATCGCCAGCATCCCGACCGAGCTCATGTCACCGCCGGTAAGGTTTTTAAGAATAGTGGGCAGCCACAGGGTGTAGCCGTAAATTCCGGTCTGGTAGAAGAAGTTAATGACGATGAGTTTTCTGATTGAGCCATTGCGAAACACCTCTTTCAGCGGGGCATTTTGTACCGGCGCCAGCGCTCTCAACGCATCACGCTCACGGTTAAGCTCGGTGACCAGATAGTGACGTTCGCGCTCAGACAGCCATTTGGCTTCTTCCGGGCGGTCACTGATGGTGAACCACCAGAACACCATCACGACCACTGACAGCAGCCCTTCGATGATGAACAACCAGCGCCAGTCGAGTACGTCCAGGATCACGCCAGACAGCGGGGCGGTGATCATGCCGCCGAGCGGGGCAAACATCAGCACATAGGCGTTAGCCCGGCCGCGTTCTTTGTCCGGGAACCAGTTGCTGACCATGGTCAGCACCACCGGCAGCATTCCACCCTCGGCCACGCCCAGCGCGAAGCGCAGGAACAGCAGCTGATACTGGTTGGTGACCAGACCGGTCAGGACAGAAATGACCGCCCACGCTACCAGCGACCAGGCAATAAATTTGCGCCCGCTGCCGTGTACCGCCAGACTGCCGCCGGGGACTTGTAAAAACAGATAACCGATGAAGAAGATACCGGCTGCCAGACCGGCCATTGACGAGGTAATACCGAGTTCCGCGTCCATTCCGCCGGGCATGGCGAAACTGATATTAACCCTGTCCATAAAGGAGATAATACAGGCAATTAATATCGGCGTAATAACGCGTAACCAGCGGGCTTTGGGGATCTTATTATCCATCGTGACACCTCGGTTATACAGAAAACCCTTCCCGGTCATGAATAAACGGGAAAGTGTTTTACTGATTCGTTTTATTAATAATTCATTATTAGTTTGCAGGTTTTAACGTGGTTATTAATCCAAACACTTGTGTAAATTTGCTAATACTTTTTCACTCATTGCCTGACGTGTTTCATGCGTCGCACTGCCCACGTGTGGTTGTAAAACCACATTATTCATGTTGATTAATTCATGAGGAACGCGGGGCTCGTCGGCAAAAACATCCAGACCTGCACCGCCGATATTTTTATTGTGCAATGCCGTAATTAAATCCTGCTGATTGATCACGCTGCCGCGAGAAATATTCACCACCAGCGCATGATCTGGCAGGGCGTCAAATACGGATTGATTAATCACACCCGCCGATTGCGGCCCGCCGGAGACGGCAATCACCAGCACATCGACCTGTGCGGCGAGCTGTTTAACATCCGGATAGAAGCGGTAAGGCAGGTCGGTTTTTTCGTGATTGCTGGAATAGTTGATCTGCATATCAAAGCCCGCGGCGCGGCGCGCAATCGCCTGACCAATCTGGCCCATACCGAATATTCCGAGACGTTTGCCGCTGATTTTGGTAGAGAGCGGGAAACCGCCTTCCAGCCATTTACCTTCGCGCACAAATTTGTCCGCCTGACAAACATTACGGGATGTCGCCAGCAGTAATGCCATCGCCATATCGGCAACGTCATCGGTTAATACGCCGCTGGTGATTTCCACCTGAACAGTATTTTTTTCTGCGTAATCCAGATCAATCGCATCGGTGCCGACGCCGAAAACGGAAATAACCTTTAAATCAGGCAGGCATTCCAGAATACTATTATCGACACCAAAATCACCGCGCGTCACCAGGCCGAGAATGCCTTTTCCATTGGCGGCTAAAAAAGCCTGTTTGTCCTGCTGCTCAAAATATTTATCCACGGCAAACTGCTGTTCCAGTTTATCAGTCAGGCTGTCCATGACCGGAGCCAGAATTAATACGCGTGATTTTTGTTGTTGGGTCATTATCGTTACCTGTCAAAGTTTGCTGCTCAGAATCGATGTTCTAATAAAAGCATTTTCAGGAAACTATTTCGTGACCGGAGTCACGTTGGATCATGTTAAAAAACTGTGTTACTGGTAACGTGATCCTGGGCCATAAACCGGCGGGGGAGATAACGGGACAGGCAGGTCTGGCGGAGGATTAAATCGTTCCGCCAAGGGAGATGCGATAGTGTAAATCGACCCGTTCAATCGTGGGCAGGTTTTTGATTTTCTTGAGGATGATCTCAGCAGCCACTTTACCCATTTCATAACGTGGAGTGATGACACTGGCTAACAGCGGCGTGGTAGCAAGGCCGATATCCAGACCGTGGAAGCCGGAAATCGCCATCTCTTCGGGGATTTTAATGCCCGATTTCAGGCACTCCTGTAACACACCAACGGCAATATCATCATTGGTGCATAACACAGCGTTAACTTGCGGATAGAGCTGCCGCGCCAGCGCCAGCATCCCGGCTCCTATGGAGACGGAAGAGACTTTATTCGGCGTGATATGCATGGGTTCGAGATTGCGTTCCTGCATTGCCCGGCTATATCCCTGATAGCGTTTTTTATCGCGGGCATCTGACATTGAGCCGAAATAGACCACGTGCTGTTTACCGCTGGCGAGCAGCGTGACTGCCATGTCATACCCGGCCTGAAAGTTGTCGAACCCGACGGCAATGCGCCCGTGCGTATCATCGAGATCCATCACCTGCGCCACCGGGATCGCAGCGGCATTCAGATATTTATCAGCTTTCAGGGTGTGCACGGAGTCAGTGAGAATCAGGCCCGCCAGCTGATAGGTCAGCAAATTGATGATGTGCTCTTCTTCGCGCTCTTTGCTGTACTCGTAATTGACCACCAGCGTCTGGTAGCCCTGCTGAGACGTAACGGACTCAATACCAGCCAGCAGATCCGAGAAAATCTGATTATTGAACGACGGCACCAGAATACCGATGCGCGGGGTTTTCTGTGGGCGCTCGGCATCTTCCAACGGATACCCCACCTCTTCCATGACTTTGGTGATGCGCTCGCGGGTTTCTGGCGACACCTTTTCAGGAGTACGCAGAAAGCGGCTGACAGTCATTTTTGTCACGTCGGCGAGTAACGCGATATCTTGCAGTGTGACGCGCTGGTTTCTCATCCGCGAGGGTCCTGTGTTAAGAAAAGGTATGCTGAATTAATAAGCCTGATTATGCAGCAAAAATGGCAATAACATGTTAGCAAAATGATAGGGATCACGCTTGTGGTAACAGAGTTTGTTAACACGGAGTAGAGTGATCTGGGTCACAGTTTGCCCGCCGATAAACCGTTTAAGTGTGAAGTAACTTTTATCTGCGGACATTCATCATGACAAATCTCTTCTCGCTCGATAACAAAAAAATTCTGGTCACCGGCTCCACGCGGGGTCTGGGCTTCCTGCTGGCAAAAGGGCTGGCACAGCACGGCGCCGAAATTATTGTTAACGGAACATCACCGGACACGACCGCCCGCGCCGCAGAAGCCCTGCGTGCCGAAGGTTTTATTGTCCATCCGGTATCCTTTGATGTCACCGACAGTCAGGCGGTGAACAAGGCGATTGACCATATCGAGAAGGAGATTGGTGCGATTGATGTGCTGGTTAACAACGCCGGTATTCAGCGCCGTCATAAATTTACCGAGTTCCCGGAAAAAGACTGGGACGACATCATTGCGGTTAATCAGAAATCAGTCTTTCTGGTATCACAGGCGGTGGCCCGCTATATGGTCAAACGTGAGAAGGGCAAAATAATCAACATCGGTTCGATGCAAAGCGAGCTGGGCCGAGACACTATCACCCCCTACGCGGCGTCCAAAGGGGCGGTAAAAATGCTGACCCGCGGCATGTGCGTTGAACTGGCGCGCTATAACATTCAGGTTAACGGCATCGCGCCGGGCTATTTCAAAACCGATATGACGCAGGCGCTGGTGGACAACAAAGAGTTCTCTGACTGGTTGTGCAAACGCACTCCGGCCGCGCGCTGGGGCAATCCGGAAGAGCTGATTGGTGGCGCGGTTTACCTCTCTTCTAAAGCTTCTGATTTCGTCAACGGGCATCTGCTGTTTATCGATGGCGGCATGTTAGCGGCGGTATAAAAATGACTAAAATTGCATTAATCACCGGCGGCGGTAGCGGCATTGGGTTGAGTGCGGCCAAAGCACTGGCGGCAGGGGGATTCACGGTGATTATCACCGGGCGCAATCTGTCGAAACTTGAGCAGGCCGTAGCGCAGTTTCCTGACGGGCAGGCGGTGGCGCGGCAGTTGGATGTCACCAGTCCGCCGTCGGTTGAGGCATTGTTTGCTGAGATTAAAACGACCTTCGGGCGGCTGGACCTGTTGTTTAACAACGCCGGAACCAACGTGAAAGATGTACCGATTGAGCAACTGGCGGTGGAGGACTGGCTGGCAGTGATCAATACCAACCTGACCGGTGTGTTCCTGTGCACCCGTGCGGCTGTCGGTTTGATGAAACAGCAAACCCCAATGGGCGGGCGCATTATTAATAATGGATCGATATCAGCCCAGTCGCCGCGTCCGAACTCAGCGCCTTATACCGCCAGTAAACACGCCATTACCGGCCTGACAAAATCGACGTCGCTGGATGGCCGTGCGTTTAATATCGCCTGCGGGCAGATTGATATTGGCAATGCGGCAACCGATATGGGCAATAAAGCGCTGGCAGGCAGAATGCAGGCCAACGGTGAAATTGCCGAAGAACCGGTGATCCCGGTGGAACGTATCGGCGAAGCGGTGGCCTATATGGCCGGTTTACCGCTCGACGCCAATATATTAACCATGACGATTATGGCTTCCGCCATGCCGCTGGTCGGTCGGGGGTAATTAAATATAAAAAGCCCCGCACAGTGGCGGGGCCGGATATACCCTTCATACTTCAAGCTGTATCTTTGTTGCCTGACTTACTCACCCGAGTCACTTAGTTTATTAAGCTCATCGGGATTTCTTCCCTTGCCGCCTCGATGCAGCTCGAATTATTTAGGGTATATAGTTTTAACTATAAATAGGGTTACCGGACGACGGTTTTCCTCTCCAGCAAACAGCGGTAAATAAGTCCGCCTGCAATCCCGCCAAGAATAGGCACCAGCCAGAATACCCACAATTGCTGAATGGCCCAGGTTCCCTGGAATAATGCCACGGCCGTACTTCGTGCCGGGTTCACCGAGGTATTGGTTACCGGAATACTGATTAAGTGAATTAAGGTTAATGCCAGACCAATGGCCAGCGGAGCAAAACCCGCCGGTGCATGTCTGTCGGTTGCGCCATGAATGACAATTAAAAACACCGCCGATAATACAAACTCAATCACAATGGCCGACGTCAGTGAATACCCGCCCGGTGAATGTTCCCCATAGCCATTGGAGGCGAATCCGCTGGCCGTGGCGTCAAACCCGGCTTTACCACTGGCGATCAGATATAACACGGCCGCTGCTGCAATCCCCCCGACGACCTGCGCCACAATATAGGGCACCACATCTTTGGCCGGGAAACGGCCTCCCGCTAATAAGCCTACGGTGATCGCAGGGTTAAAATGTCCGCCGGAAATATGACCGACGGCATAAGCCATGGTCACTACGGTTAAACCAAACGCCAGTGCTACACCAACAAAACCAATACCCAGTTGTGGGAAAGCTGCTGCTAATACAGCACTACCACAGCCGCCAAACACGAGAACAAACGTTCCTAAGAACTCAGCCGACAATTTACTTAGCATGGGATTATCCGCCCTTCATCAACGTATTTTTCTACAGCGCCGGTAATGTCCCGCAACAAGGTGATTACCTTGGGAGATTACTGTTATTAGTATAGTTTCTGTTTTTTACTATTTTCAAAATAAGTTTAGTGACGCTATAAATAAAAAAACACCCGATACCACATCGGGTGTTTGATTTTTTAACGACGATAAACTGACAGCCAGGAGGTCAGTGGTTTCCGTTATTTTTTCAGCTTACGTTTTCTTCCCAGCCAGAATATTAACAGCAGCAGAATGACCACGCCTGCCGCCATCGCCGGAGCCATATAAGGTTGCAGTTTGGCTAACAGCGTTACCGGACCACCGGCACGCAGCACGGCAACGTCGCGGGCATCGACCTGAATTGCCGCATTACCGTAATTCTTCAGCACATAATTGGAGATATCGGCAATCTGCTGGTCATCAAGCTGACCAACGTAGGAGCCTTCGCCAAATTTTGGCATCAGAACATGCTCGTTACCGACCTGACGGTCCACGCCGTAGAGTATGGCGGAGATCAGGTTGGATGCATTCCCCATACCGGTCGCGGTGTTGTTATAGAGCGACGGATAGGCCTGATTTTTGCTGCCGGAACCGTCCGGCTGGTGACAACTGGCGCAATACCCGCTGAACAGGGCCGCGCCGCTGTTGAGCGTATTGTTGGCATTCGCCGGATGTGCCCCGCGTAAACCCTCTTCGACATTCACCGGCTTACCGAAGGTATCGGCCGCCTGCGTGTCGGCCGGATCACGTACCGGTATGCTGTTTTTCAGATAGAAGGCGATGGCATTCAGATCGTCATCGGGCATGTATTGCAGGCTGTTTTGCACCGCTTCAGCCATGCCACCGGCGGCCTGATTTTTACCGGCAGTACGGCCGGTTTTCAGGTATTCCACCAGCTGGGCCTGTGACCAGTTACCGATACCGCTCACCGGGTCCGAACTGATATTTGGCGCATACCACGGGCCGACCATGCCGCCCGCCAGGGGTTTGTCCGTCACCGACCCCATCATCAGGTTACGCGGCGTGTGGCAGGTGTCGCAGTGACCGGCACCGTTGACCAGATAAGCCCCGCGGTTCCATTCGGCACTTTTACTGGCATCCGGCTTAAACGGCGTGCTGTCGAGATACATCATGTTCCAGCCCGCCATCGCAATACGCATATTGAACGGGAACGGCAGGGCAGTTTCTTCGGTCGGGGTTTCCACCGGCTGAACATCCTGCTGGAAATAGACGTACATCGCCTTGATATCGTCATTACTCATGTGGCTGTATGACGTGTAGGGCATCGCCGGGTAGAGATTTTTTCCGTCCGGGCGAACGCCTTGGCGTACCGCGCGGGCGAACTGCTCTTCGGTGTAATTCCCGATACCAAAGGTTTTAGAGGGCGTGATATTGGTGGTGAAAATCGTACCCATCGGGGAGTGAATAGCGTAACCCCCCGCAAATGGCTTTCCGCCTTCCGGGTTGGTATGACAGGCCTGACAGTCGGCGGCGGTGGCGACCAGTTTGCCCTGACGCGCCAGTTCAGCCTGATCGTCGGCGGCAAGCGCGGCACTAGTGAGCAGCAGCCCCAGCAGTGCGGCAGTGAGGCCTTTAAACATCAAATTTCTCATGCGTCACCTGCCAGTTTTTTCGCCATATCATCAGCGGCTTTCAGGCCCAATGCAGCCATAGTCAGCGTACTGTTCACCACGCTTGAAGAGGGGATCGCACCGCCTCCCGGCAGCCATAGGTTAGCGTGGTCATGTGCGCGGCAGTTGCCGTTCACCACGGAATCCTTCGGATCGCTGCCCATAATGGTGCCGCCCATAATATGGTTGTTGGCGTTCAGGCTGGTGGTGATGTTGAATTCATCCGCCATGAACAGCTGGCCGATGTGCTCCAGTTGTTTGTGCGCCGCTTCGGCTCCTTTACGTACATAGTCGCCCACGTCGTAGTGAATATCCGGACACGGAAGGCCATGCGGATCTTTACGCGTAGTGCTCAGCGTCAGGCGGTTGTCCGGATCCGGCAGCGGCTCAAGGCTGATGGATAAATCCACGCCAAAAATGGTGCGGCGGCGGATCTCTTCATCCAGTTCTTTACCGACCAGACCCATCTGCAACGCCTTGGACGTTGCGGGGATCACGCGGTTGATGTTGTTGAGGATCATCTTGTTGGCAGAATATTCTTTGCGGAATTCACCGTCGCGCGGGCCAACCAGACAGCTGCTTTGCGCTGGGCCACGGCCAATCCACAACGGTTCCTGTGCGATGAACGTACAGTGAAAACCGGAGTGATCCATCATGTTACGGCCAACGTGATCGGAAGAATTGGCAATGCCGTTCGGGTTTTTATCGTTGGCAGCCATCAGCAGCAGACGTGGCGTTTCGATGCCGTTACAGGCCAGAGCGAACACTTTACCGGTCGCTTTGTGCGACTGCTTTTTGTTGTCGAGCCAGTGAACGGCGGTGATGTTGTTGTCGGCGTCGGTGTCAATTTTGTACACCACGGCTTCGGCCAGCACGACGGCACCTTTGTTTTCGGCGCGTTCGACGTGGGCGATACCGTTGTACATGGCACCAATCGGGCAAATCGGCTGGCAGTTGTTATTGCCACAGCAGGTCGGGCGACCGTTCCACGGGCGGGTACTGCGGCCCTGTGGAATAGGCACCGAGCGGTAGCCGTGCGGGTTGACCACTTCGGCGAAGCGAGTGTCGCCATAGCCGTAAGGCACCTGTTCCATCGGATAAGGCTTGCTGCGCTCAACCGGGGATTGCAGCGCGGGGTCATTCGGACCGGCCACGCCGATCTCTTCTTCCGCGCGGCAGTAATAGGGCTCGAGTTCGTCGTAGGAGATTGGCCAGTCGCGGCCGACGCCGTAGAGCGTCTTCATTTTGAAATCATTAGGCACGTGACGCCAGCAGGAGGCCGCCCAGTGCCAGGTGGTTCCTCCGACGGTGCGCAGATAGCCTTGTTTGAAGCTGCTGGCGCTCGGGCCGGTCAGGTGCACGTAATTATTTTCAGGAAAGTAGAGCGGGGCGGGCGCGTTTTCAGACTGCGGGTAGAGCCCCTGATAGTCTGAACCGGCACGGTTCTCAAACGGCATATTGCGCCAGTTTTCCACGGCCTGAGCACGTTCAATACGCAGACCGGCTTCCAGCACCAGGACCGAATAGCCCTGACTGACTAACTGATCGGCAATCATGCCGCCCACTACGCCGGATCCCACGACAATCACATCTGCGGACGCATCACCGTCCGCCATAAATTCTGGTTTTTTCATCAGGCTTTGCTCACATCAGTCTTGGAGGCTGCCGGGCCAAAACGGTCGGCGTTCATTGAGTCAGGCATCACGGCGGCAGGGGGCGCGGCGGTAAACCATAAAGGACCGTTGCCGCAGTAGGTCGGCACAATCAGACCGTCACTGACCGGGCGGTACATCAGGGCATCTTTATAGGAGACCAAAATGGAATCGGTACCATGTCCGACAGTGCCGGTATACCAGGCGGTGACGATGCTGGTCAGCAATTCGCCTAATCCTTTTTGCTTTGCCAGCTCTTGTAATTGACTGGCTGACTGATCGTTTTTCACCAACGCATGGAGCTTGCTCACCTGCAGCGGGAAGTCAGGCTGGCTGCGGAAAAAGGCATTAAAGATTTGCGCGGAGCTGCCTTCATTCAGGTTTTTATGTTCGGTAACGGCCTGAGAAACCAGATAGAACTGGCCAAAAATAACCGGAGATGTGGTCGCGGTCTCTTTTTCAGCTTTTGACAAAAACGGGAAGCCGAGCAGGGTAGTGGCAACCATCGCAGACGTGAGGCCCTTAAGCATGTCACGGCGACTGAAACCGGTCCCATTCTCTGATGTATTGCTCTCAATAAGTGAAGGATTGTTGTCCATCTCATATCTCGCTGGTGTTGGGGTGCAGGCCAAAATAGCCCAGGGAAAGGGGAAACCATTAGAAACGGTGCGGATGATAAGCCCAAACGCAAAAGCGGTGCAAACAAATCGTGCGAATTATTTAACATCCGGTCACAATTCTAACCCTTGTTATGCAACAACATGAATGGTTGCTCACCGGTTCATTTTTGCTGACCCGGTTCAACGACGGCGCAGAGACTTTTCCACTATTCCGGCCTCAATCCATTGATACTTAATGGATTGCTGTGGAATAAGATGTCGTGGTGCGGCTTCATTTGTTTTTAAAATGTAAACGAAAAGGATCTAAATGGTAGTGCCAATACATGAAATTAGTTGAGATATCAGATGAAAAAGGTTACAAATAACCCAAAATGAGATCTGGCTCCCAGAATGAAGGTGAGTTGGACATAAAATCAGCGATTAGCGTTGGGCTCTGCGCGGTAACGTTGCAAATATGTTAAGCATTTTTCGACTTCGTGCGGGCATATTCAGGGTAAATCGTCTATAACTTGGTATGTATGTAGTTTTTGTGTGAATGATTTGTTGAAATAAATCATCATCTGGGGATTCACGTGAATAATATCCAACTTTCGGTAGTACATCGTTTGCCGCAAAGTTACCGATGGTTATCGGGTTTTGCCGGCATCAAAGTTGAACCGATTCCGCTGCCGGGCAGCGAAGAAGGCAGCAATCTGATTGGTCTCAAATTATTGAGCCATGAAGGTGATGTTGCGTGGCAGGTGATGCACCGCCTGACCGAGTGCCTGCAGGAAATTCAGGTTGAAAGTGCCGTGGTGGAATGCGACGGCGAGCCTTGCCTGTTCGTTAAACGCGACGACGAAAGTGCCACGCTGTGCCGTCTGAAAAACACCGGTGCAGCGATTGCTGAAACCGTTTCAGCGCTCTATCCCTTCTGAACCCCTTTTGCCATTCAGGTTGTTAACGCCGAGAGTGACAATAACTCTTGCGTATAGGTGTGCGCCGGTGCGCTGAAAATTGCCTCGCAACTGCCTTGCTCCACAACTTTCCCTTCGCGTAAAACAATAAGCTGGTGGCACAAGGTACGCACCACCTGCAGGTCGTGGCTGATAAACAGGTAGGATAATCCCAGGCGCTGCTGTAAATCAGCGAGGATCGCCAGAATTTGCGCCTGCACGGATTTATCCAGTGACGACGTAGGTTCATCTAAAATCAGCAGTTCAGGTTGCAGGATCAGCGCCCTTGCTATGGCAATGCGCTGGCGCTGGCCGCCGGAGAACTCGCCCGGATAACGGTGGCGGGTTTCGGGATCAAGCCCCACTTCTTGCATGGCAGCTATCACCCGCTGTTCGCGCTGTTGTTCAGTGAACTTCTGGTGTACCAGCAGCCCTTCGGCGATGATCTGCGTGACGTTAAAACGCGGATTGAGCGCGGAGAACGGATCCTGAAAAACCACCTGAATCCGGCTGCGAAAAGGCAGCATCTGGCGGCGGTTAAAGCGGTGCAGCGGCTGGCCGTCGAACAAAATCTCACCCTGAGAACTGAGCAGGCGCAGCAGGGCCAGCCCGGTTGTGCTTTTGCCGGAACCCGACTCGCCTACCACGCCGAGGCTTTCTCCCCGCCGCAGGCTGAAGCTGAGTTGATTCACCGCCCGTTTTTCACTGGTCGTGCGGCGCAATAATCCACGCTTTTGAGCAAAACTGACGCTCAGGTTTTTCACTTCCAGCAGCACTGGCTGATGGGGCGCCACGGGTTGCGGGCGGCCCTGCGGTTCGGCCTGTAAAAGCTGCCGCGTGTAAGCGTGCTGAGGCTGGCTGAAGAGTGCGGAACGGGATTGCTGTTCGACCACGCGCCCCTGTTGCATCACCGCCACGGTGTCGGCCAACTGCCGCACGATTTTCAGATTGTGGGTAATGAACAGCATCGCCATTCCCAGCTCCTGCTTGAGCTCGTCCAGCAATCTAAGGATCTGCGCCTGCACGGACACATCCAACGCCGTGGTGGGTTCATCGGCAATCAGCAATTTTGGCTGCGTCAGTACGGCCATCGCAATCATCACGCGCTGACGTTCGCCGCCGGAAAGCTGATGCGGGAAATCCCCCAGCCGCGATTTCGCATTGCGGATCCCCACGCGGTCGAGGCAACTGATGATTTCACTACGCGCCGCCTCACGGCGCATTCCCCTGTGCAGTGACAGTACTTCTGCGAGCTGTTTCTCAATGCTGTGCAGCGGATTGAGAGACACCATCGGTTCCTGGAAAATCATCGAAATATGATTGCCCCGCACGCTGCGCAACTGGCTCTCAGGAGCATGCAGCAGTGACTGACCGGCAAACAGGATGTCACCCTGCGGGTAACTCACCACGGGCAGAAGGCGCAGCACCGAGAGCGCCGTAACGCTCTTGCCGGAACCCGACTCGCCGACCAGTGCCAGCGTTTCACCGGCGTCGATCGTGAGAGAGACGTCACTGACCACCTGATGCAGCAAATCGCCCTGAGGAAAGGCCACGCTCAGATTCTGAATACTCAACAGCGGTGAACTGGCCATATCAGCGACGTTTCCGGTAAAGGGTTTGTGGCCGTGAGGCCGGGTCAAACGCATCGCGCACGGCTTCGCCGATAAAAATCAGCAAAGAGAGCAGGGAGGCGAGCAAAACAAAAGTGCTGATGCCGAGCCAGGGTGCTTGCAGATTGTTTTTGCCTTCCATCAGCAGGCTGCCCAGCGATGGCGAACCAAGCGGAAGACCGAAGCCGAGAAAATCCAGCGATGCCAGCGTGGTAATGGAACCGCAGAGAATAAAAGGCAGATAGGTGAGGGTGGCGACCATCGCATTCGGCAGCATATGACGCAACATGATCATCCGGTCGCTGACGCCCATCGCCTGCGCGGCGCGGATGTAATCGAAATTGCGGGTGCGCAGGAATTCGGCCCGCACCACGCCGACCAGAATCATCCAGCCGGAGAGCACGCTGATCAGCAGCAGCCACCAGAAGTTCGGCTGTACCACGCTCGAAAGCATGATGATGAGAAACAGCGTCGGCATACCGGACCAGACTTCAATCAGCCGCTGCCCCACCAGATCAATTTTCCCGCCGTAGTAACCTTGCGTTGCACCTGCGATCACGCCTATCAGGGAGGAGAGCAGAGTGAGCAGAATGCCAAAGAACAGCGAAATACGCGTGCCATAAAGCAACTGAGCCAGCACGTCGTGGCCGCTGCTGTCGGTTCCGAGCCAGTTCTGCGCAGAGGGCGGGGACGGAAAGGGTTGCTGTGTCGTGAAGTTGATCGAATTAAAACTATGACGAACAGGCGCCCATACGGCCCAGCCGTGGTCCTTAATTTGCGTGATAACAAAAGGGTCCTGATAATCTGCCGGGGTTTCCAGTTCACCCCCAAAGGTGGTTTCACTGTAATTAAACAGGAAGGGCGCATAAATATGGCCCTGATAATTCACCAGCAGCGGTTTCTCATTGGCAATCACATTCGATAAGAGTGACAGGAAGAATATCAGCAGGAAGATCCACAGTGACCAGAAGCCGCGTGTATTGGCGCGAAAGCGGACCCAGCGGGCCTGATTCAGAGGGCTTATCGTCATCAATGGCGGCCCTCGAAGTCAATACGCGGGTCAACCAGTGTGTAGGTGATGTCGCTGATGATATTCAGCAGCAGGCCAATCAGGGTGAAGATATACAGCGTGCCGAACATCACCGGGAAATCCCGCTGCACAATGGCGTCATAACCGAGCAGGCCGAGGCCGTGCAGGGAGAACATCACTTCGATCAGCAGCGAACCGGTGAAGAACATGCTGATAAAGGTGGCCGGAAAACCGGCGATGACCAGCAGCATGGCGTTGCGGAAAACGTGGCGGTAGAGGATCTTTTTCTCACTCAGCCCTTTGGCACGCGCCGTCACTACGTACTGTTTGCGGACTTCATCCATAAAGGAGTTTTTGGTCAGCATCGTCAGGGTGGCGAATCCGCCAATCACCGTGGCCAGTACCGGCAGCGTGATGTGCCACAGGTAGTCGGTGACTTTCCCATACCATGGCAGTTGGTCGAAGTTGGCTGAGGTCAGACCGCGAAGCGGGAACCAGTCAAGATAACTGCCGCCGGTAAACAGCACGATAAGCAAGATGGCAAACAGGAAAGAGGGTACCGCATAGCCAATGATAATCAGCGTGCTGCTCCAGTTATCAAATGCGCTGCCGTTTTTAACCGCCTTACGGATACCCAGCGGGACCGACACCAGATAGATGATAAGCGTGCTCCAGAGGCCAAGGCTGACAGAGACCGGCAAACTGCTTTTCACCAATTGCATCACGGACGCGCCACGGAACAGGCTGTCGCCGAAATCAAAACGCACGTAGCTCCACAGCATGTCGAAATAACGCTCATGCAGTGGTTTATCGAAACCAAAACGGCGGGTGATGTCCGCAATAACTTCCGGATCCAGCCCGCGTGCGCCGCGATACTGGCTGTCGCCAACTTGCGCCACGCCCGGTGCGGCTTTACCCGTCCCGCTGCCGCCACCGCTGCCGGGTAATCCGCTGCTTTGGCCCATTTCAATGGCGGCAATGGCCTGATCCACCGGGCCGCCGGGGGCAATCTGCACGATAAAAAAGTTAATGGTGATGATGGCCCAGAGCGTTGGGATCACCAGCAGCAGACGTCGTAACAGATAACGGCTCACGGCAGGCTCCTCAGCGACGCTCAGCCGGCAGGCGGGCTGCGCGGTTCATGTCATACCACCAGGTATCCAGCTCCAGCCCGTTAGTCGGACGAATAGCAGGCATGGAGAATTTATCCCAGTAAGCGTAGCGCTCGTGGTTGCTGTACCACATCGGGATCATATACCTGTTCCAGGTCAGCACGCGGTCCAGCGCATGGCCCAGCGCCAGCAGAGTGTCGGGTTCTCCCTGATGGGCGGTGATCTGTTCGGTCAACTGGTCAACGGCCGGGTCTTTTACGCCCGGTTTGTTATAGGTGGAGTCAATATATTTGCTGTTCCAGACGATCTCTAAATCTGCACTCGGGTAAGGGGTTGCAGGGTAAACCACCGGCAACATGTCGTAATCACGCTGGCGCATACGGCGGACAAACTGCGAACTGTCGACTTCACGGATAGACATCGCGATGCCAAGACGCTGTAAATTATGCTGAAAAGGTAGGACATACTGCGCATTGCCGCCGCTTGGCAGCAACAGTTCAAAGGTGAAAGGCTTGCCGGTGGCTTGGCTGACCAGTTGCTGATTTTTCATCGTCCAGCCTGCCTGTTTAAGCAAGGCGGTAGCTTTAAGCAGATTGGCGCGGTCGTTACCGCTGCCGTCAGAACGCGGTGGCTGATAGAGCTTACTGAACACTTCGTCCGGGACTTTGCCTTTCAGCGGCCCTAGCCATGCCAGTTCGGCGGAATCGGGGTAATTCTTCGCCATATAGTCCGTGTTCTGGAAATAGCTGTCAGCACGCTGATAGGCGCTGTAATAGAGCGCTTTATTCATCCAGTCGAAGTCAAACGCCAGCGTAATGGCTTCGCGCACCCGGCGGTCGCTGAACTGCGGTTTCTGAATGTTAAAGGCCAGCCAGCGGGTATCCTGTGCTGCCTGATTTTCCTGATCCTGTTTGACGATATAATTCTTGTTGAAGTTTGTGCCCTGATACTGTGCGGCCCAGTTCTTCGGCGAGCCTTCCATGCGGAAATCGAACGCGCCGGACTTAAACGCTTCCAGAGCCACATTGTCGTCAAGATAGTAGTCATAGCGGATGGTGTCGAAATTGTAGCGCCCGCGGTTGACCGGCAGATTAGCGGCCCAGTAATCCGGTACGCGTGAATAGGTGACGTACTGCCCCAGCTTGTAGTCACTGATTCGGTAAGGTCCGCTGCTTAACGGCGGCACCGGCAGCGGTTCGTTGAACTTATGCTTTTCCCAGAACTTCTGCGGCAATATCGGCAGCCCCAGCAGGCCCAGCATCATGTCTTTGTCGGCGCGTGGCAAAACGATCCTGACCGTCAGACGTGCAATGGCTTTCACTTCTGCACCTTTGTACACCACGCGAAATTGCGGGACACCTTCGGTCATGAATTTTTTAAAGGTGAAGGCGACGTCATTGGCGGTGATCGGGCTGTTATCATGAAAGCGGGCGTGCGGGTTGATGTCCACTTCGACCCAGCGGAATTTGCTGTCGTAGCGTGCGGAGTCTGCAACCAGAGGATAGTAGCTGCCGATCTCATCGCTTGAGGTCGTAAACAGGCTGTCATAAAGCGTATCCGTCCGCGCTGCGGCGTTACCCCGCGAGGCATAACGGTTGAAGTTATCGTAGGTGCCGATGGCCGCAAGACGGATAGTGCCGCCCTTGGGCGCCGCCGGATTGACGTAGTCAAAATTGCTGAAGTTGGCGTCGTATTTGGGCTCACCCAAAATCGCAAAGGCGTAACTGTCCTGAATGGTCTCTGCCTGAGCGCAAAGGCTCAGCGTGGACAGTAAGGCTGCGCAAACGAGTCGCAAAAACATCCTGGGAGAACTCCTGCTAAAACGACAGGGTTTCGCTGCAATGCCTGGCGGGCTGCGTGAAAAACTGCCGGTATATGATGGCGGATGCATTGGTAAAGTGATTGAATCGGTTACCAAAAGCCCGCTGATTTCGGCTGTTGTACCACACTCTCAAACAGAGTCTAAGACAAAAAGCGCCAACAGGGTAATTTGTGCGCTGGTACGTGTCACTCTTCCTGTACGGCTTCTACGCCATTGACTTCCTGCGTGAAGCGCACCAACTCTTCGACCGGCAGCGGTTTGCTGTACAAATAGCCCTGCAGCAGGGTCACGCCGTGCTTACGCAGGTATTCGGCCTGTTGGACCGTTTCGACTCCTTCGGCAACGGTTTTTAGTTTCAGCTCTTCCGTCAGCTTTAACACGGTATCCAGCACCGGCGCGATTAAGGTGTTCTGATCGATGGACATGACGAATCCGCGATCGATTTTGAGGTAATCCAGGGTGAATTTCTCAAGATAAATCAGGGCGCTGTGGCCGGTACCAAAATCATCGATAGCAATTTCAATTCCCTGACGGCGAAGCCAGTTGAATTCACGCATGGCGCTTTCATTATCAATCATGCCGCGTTCGGTGATTTCAAACACAATCTGAAAGTGGTCCTCCGGCATGGCGGAGAGGAAGTTCATCACGTCGTCGCGGAAACTGACTTTATCCATGTGGTGCGGGGAGATATTGATGCCGAATTTGGCTTTAAGCGGCATCACCTGTCTGAGACGGTGGGCATCGGCGGCGGCCAGCTCCATCATGCGCTGCGTCAGGGGGACAATCATGCCCTGTGATTCTGCGTAGCTGATGAAAATATCAGGCGGTATGCGTCCCTCGAGCGGATGCTGCCAGCGCATCAACGCTTCAAGCCCCGCCACTTTCAGGCTCTGGGTTTCCATGACCGGCTGGTATTCGACGAAGAACTGGCCGTCCTTTAAGGCCCGCATAATTTCGCGTTCCGGGCTGTGGCGGCTTACCAGGGTAAAATAGATTAGCGCCCCGACCATCAGACTCAGCAGCAGGGCAGCCAGCAGGGTAAAGCGGATATTCTCGCCGGTGATTTGTGGTGCGTACAGGCGCAGGGTAAACGGATAGTTTCCAACTTTAATTTCAGAATAATGCGAGTGGGGGAGATCTTTTACCGCCTCCAGCGTGGTGCTCAAAGAGGTGAGTGCATGGTCGCCAATGATCAGGGCAAAGCCGTGATAGCCTTCGTCACTCTGCGCAAACAGCATATAAGGGGAGAGGGTGAGTTCAATGGTGGCGAGAACGCCGCTGCCTTCTGAGTCAGGATCGCGATACCAGATTGCAATCACCGGCCGGTTGGGAACAAAACTGGTGCCTTGCTCCAGCTTTATATCGAGCTTTTTATGCCGGTCTACTCCTGAGAAGATATCTTCCACGGTGAGGGTCATTTCACCGGTAGCGGATGAGCAATACACCAGACCGTCGCGTACCAGCAAAAAATCCCGCACACCGAGGGTTAGCGCGGCATCGCGGCTCAGCTGATCTTCAGCCATATCGCAACTTCTCTCCGGCATTTGGCTCAGGCGCTTCATGGTATCGGTAAGATTTTGCAAATAGGTCGTGCTGAACTGGGCGGTACGCGCCCCGATGAGTTGTTGCTGCTGCTCATTCTTTAAGGCAATAACGTAAAGGGTAGCAGCGCTGAAAACAAAAAAAAGCAGAGTGGCGGCAATAAGACTTTTAATCAGATAACTGCGTCTGGGTAAAACTGCGTGGGTGAGAGCCGATTTCAACCCCATTTTATCAACCTTCACTCATGATGTTACGGAATTTAAAGTATAACGTAACGCAATGAATAGCAGTCATTAATTAAACTGTACTGGCTTGTTAAAAATGCACAGGGACATTACGCAAAAAAAAACGCCATCCGGAGATGACGTTTTTTTATTCGCTTGGCATAGGACAGCAAGAGTGCATGTTTTAATTAGCTATGTTCACCGCTGGCTAAAACACGTCTTGCTTCACGGAAACGGGTATTCCAGTAAGTCTCGTTCAAATTTGAAATCATCACACCGTTGCTGGTGGAAGCATGAACAAATTGATCGTTACCTAAATAAATACCTACGTGACGTCCCGTAGAGCCTGCACGGAAAAGAACTAAATCACCTGCGCGCAATTTCGTGCGCTGGATTTTTCTGCCCTTTTCTTCCTGTTCATACGTTGAACGAGGTAAATCCATACCGAATTGTTCGCGGAATGTTACCTGAACGAAGGCTGAGCAATCGATACCTCGCTTGCTGTCACCACCTAACCGATAACGAACGCCTTTCCAGTCAGCATACTGATCCATAATTTTGGATTTTACGTTGACGCTACGAACCATTGCTTCGAATTCATCCTGAGAGGCTTGCAGTAGAAGACCATCTTTGTCATTTACTGCACGCATATCAGTTTGCGCGTTTTCTGTGTTCGAAGAATGTGTGCCACTACACGCAGAGAGAATAATTGCTGCGCCAATCGCGGGAATTAACCGCGTGATATATCTCATAAACGGTTGAGACTTGACCATTGTTGTTGTTATCCCTTGATGTCCTTAACGATTAAATCGTTATAAATTGCCAAACGAAGCGAGACTACCTGCCGCGCACAGAGGCGGCAAACTCCTGGCCAGGGAAACGTGCGTTAGCGCACACTTTTTCTGGAATCAAGCCGTTTATGCCACATTTCTATGCAAACGCATTGGAGATTACCGTAATGAATAGGGGATTGCGAGAGGTTTTACCGTATTTTTTATATGAAATTGTGATGTAAAGTGATGTTAGCGTTAATGTAATAAACAATGAGTGGTGTTTGTACGGCTTTGCCGTGAAAGCGCCTGATAACGGGCCTTTCAGACAAGATTCTGCAAATGCTTTGCTATAACTTAGCTATAAAAATGGCCCGATACTGCGAAAAGAACAGTTCGAGCCATAACATTAAAATATAGGTTCAAAAAAAAAATATTTTTTATGAATGATTCAATGATGCCGTAATTGCGGCAATTGGCGATCCAACCAGTTGACGAGTGTGTCACTTGCCGGGGTCATCAGCCACCAGCTTGCGCCCACCAGAACCACGGACAGGGAGCCAACGGCCACATCGGTAAACCAGTGAGCGCCAATCATGATGCGTGGTAACGAGAATACGATGGTGATCACAATAGCGACAGCAAACGCGCCTTTGCCAAGATAGCGCAGCATGAAGCAGCTAAAGACAATCAGCATCATCCCGTGATCGCCGGGGAAGCTGTCGCCGGAAGCATCTTTCGTTGGAATACCAATCAGTTGACTGACACGGTTTACGCCCGGAAAACTGAGGGAAGGGCTCTTGTGACTGACCGGCAGCAGGTGGCCTAACTGATTAAGCACCACGGCGGTCAGCAGCATGACAAAACCGATAATAATCATGCGACGGCGTTCCGCAGTATCACGTCTTATATAGAAGGATAAATAGAGCAGCCCCATAGCCAGTAGCGAGATACCATCAAACGCACGGTTGTTGGTGATAGCCACGACGTGCAGGAAGGTCTCACTGGTCGCGAGATGGCGATTGAAGTAGAAGAAAATAGAGGAATCTATCGGGAACCAGAAACCGTGGTTAGCGGGCAGGTAGTACGACAGAAAAAGCGCAATGCCCAAAACATTGAGCAGCAGAATTGCGGGGAGATTGCGACGCCACATAATTAGAAGCCTGTTATTTAGCGAATGTTAAGTATTACAGAAGGGCGATACGTTAAGCCGCCTAACCTAAACGAATCTTCAACAAAGAAGATTGCAGTGCATTCCACTGGACTTCGTCGCGGGTGATAAGCTCAATCCGGCTGTCCAGTGGCGCGACAGGTCGCGTTTCAATCCGCAAATCCAGCCCCTGCCTGTTAACCAGCAACGTACCCTCTTTTATTCGCATTACGCCTTTCACGCGGTCTGCCGGTGCCAGACGTGCCCAGTCAAGCAGCGCCACGGTATCGAAAACCGTTTCTGCATCGAAAATCCAGCCGCAACTCGAATAACCATCAGCCTGATTCAGCGCACGCCGCCAGCGTTGATTGCCGGGCAGGCTAAGTGCGGCGAGCCCGCGGGTTGAGGCGTGGCCATGATGATGCGCACCATCAGGCAGTTGCGCCAGATTCAGCCGCGGACGATCGAGCAGGGCTGTATCGACGCTCCCGTTTGAGGTGATCACCACGTCCCGTCCCACAGCCCATTGGTTTTGCCATGCAGCCAGCGCCTGATGGTCCTGCTCTGAATAGGTGTCGGATTTATTTGCCACAACGATATCGGCTGCTGCCAGCTGGTCACGGAAGTTTTCATTTTCCACGGTGCGTTGATCGCTGAGATTACGGACATCGAGCAGGCAAAGCGATGCATTCAGCGTCAGCCAGTTGCTGTAAACCTCAGAAGATAATAATGAGAGAATTTGCTTCGGATGGCCCAGTCCGGTGGGTTCGATCAGCAGGCGGTCAGGTTTAGCCTGCTGCAATAACATATTCAGACCCACCTGCATGGGCAGCCCGTTCACGCAACACATACATCCGCCAGGGATCTCTTTGAGCACAGCACCACTGTCTGCCAGAAGCGCACCATCAATACCCACTTCGCCAAATTCATTAACCAGTACAGCCCACTTTTCGCCTTCCGGTTTTTGTGCCAACAGGTGGCGAATGGTGGTGGTTTTGCCGCTGCCCAGAAAACCGGTAATGAGGTTGATTTTTGTCATCAGAGACTCCATGTAGTGTGCGCATCTTATCCTGCTGAAATAATTGATCTTTATTATTCCTGCGCGTTGGGGGATCTAAAAATAAGAGTAATAAGATGCCGTCAGAGCTTAAGAAAATCCACTTTTGTGCCGATTAAACAGTATTAACCGCACGTAGTGGTTATTTCATTTGAGAATAGGCAGTTTTTTTGTACGGAAATGCCTAGTTTTTTAGTGAAGTTATTCTAATGTTAATGATGAGTTAATACTAATGACGAGGTGACAATGAGCAGATTAGCAATGATCCTGTTTTTTGGACTTTTTACCTCAGGGATGACACAAGCAGCAGCAGGCCCTTCAAGCGGTACCATCCACTTCTACGGTGCGATTGTAGAAGACGCATGCAGTATTAACAGCAGCCAGAATAATGTGACAACACATTGTTATCGCAACGGAAAAAATATCGTTCAAACACAATCCCTATCGGCGGGCGATCTGCCAAACTTTACACTGCCTAAGTCGTTGGGGTCTGTGAAGACAGAGAACATTAAAAACAATCCAAATTTAGCCATAATGACCGTGTCCTACAATTAAATTGCGATCTGAATGAGTAGCATGACTAATGTGTGGCGCAGAGTTTATGCTCTGCGCCATTGATGGTCTGACACGTTATTTCTACTGGCCTGTCCAATGTTGACTTCGCCGACACTTTCCGGTCCCCAAACGTAACCCACTGCAATGCCGTGATATACTTTTCACTCATTTTTCGGGCGTTAAGCTGAGGAGTATCATGCTTAATCTGTCTGACCAATTTCATCTTTCAGGGCAGCGTGATGCGACTTTATCAGGAAATCGGCGGGAATTTACGCAGCGCAATAGAAGCGGGTGACTACCAGGCTGGCGATCGTCTGCCGCCCGAGCGGGATATTGCTGAAACCTTTTCGGTCAGTCGCAGCGTCGTGCGAGAAGCATTGATCATGCTGGAGCTGGAGAAAGTGGTCGAAGTACGTAAAGGCTCCGGTGTTTATGTGCTTACCCGCCAGCCGCAAGCCAATGTGTTTCGTGAAGACAGCGGTTACGGTCCGTTTGAGCTGCTGCAGGCAAGGCAACTTCTGGAAAGCGAGGTGGCTGCGTTCGCAGCGATGCAGGCTACCAAGGCCGATATTCTCAAAATGCGCGACGCCATCGAATTGGAACGTGGATTTATTGAACGCGGCGAAGCGGACGAAACCGCCGACGAGTTATTCCACACGTTGCTGGCTCAGGCTTCGCAAAACAGCGTGCTGGCCAATATGGTGGTGGATTTATGGCAAACCCGTAAATGCAGCCCGATGTGGCAGGGGATTCAGCAGCATGTAGGGAAAAATGGACACGATCAGCAATGGTTGCTGGATCACCAGAAAATCCTGCAGGCAGTCTTAAGGCGTGACCCGAAAGCGGCCAAACAGGCCATGTGGCAGCATCTGGAAAACGTTAAAACGATGCTGCTGGAGGTCTCTGATGCTGAAGATCCGGCGTTCGACGGTTACCTGTTTGAATCTATACCTGCTGCATTGAAGGAGTAAAAAAGGCTGCCAACGGCAGCCTTTCTGTTTCTGCGCGAATATCCGCGTTAACCCACCAGACGGGCGACACTCTTTTTGGCACCCACCTCTTGCAGGCGAGCATAGGCATGCTGAATGGCATTTACCGCTGCCGTGCTTTGTGGCAACAGTTCGCCAAACACTGAGTTTAATGCCAGCAGGGCGCTGACGCGGGCTTCACCGTCAGTGGTGGCTGCCACAATCTCTGCCAGCTGTTTTGCCATCGGGTCTTTAATCTCAATGGCAGCACCCGCGTCATCCACACCGCCGACGTAGCGCATCCAGCCTGCGACACCCAACGCCAGACATTCAAACGGACCGCCGTGGGCAAGATGCCAGCGCATAGAATCCAGCATGCGTTGCGGCAATTTCATTGTGCCGTCCATGGCAATTTGCCAGGTACGGTGTTTGAGCGCGGTGTTGCAATAACGGGCTATCAGACTGTCGGCATAGGCTTTCAGATCAACACCTTCCACACTCAGAGTCGGTGCCTGCTCCTGCAACATCAGGCGATGCGCCGCCTGCTTGTAGTGGGCGTCTTCCATGCACTCATTGATGTACTGATACCCTGCCAGATAGCCGAGATAGGCAAGAAACGAATGGCTGCCGTTGAGCATACGCAATTTCATCTGCTCGAAGGGTAAGACATCGGCGACCAGCTGTGCGCCAACCTCTTCCCACGCCGGGCGTCCGGCGACGAAATTGTCTTCCACGACCCATTGAATGAAGGGTTCACAGGCGATACCACAAGGGTCAATAATGCCGCCCAGCGCCAGTGCAACTTCCTGCAAGGTATCGTCTGTTGCGGCCGGGACAATGCGGTCCACCATGGTGCTTGGGAACGTAACGTTGTGGCTGATCCAGTCGGCGAGTTCAGCCGAACGGGCTCTAGCCATACCCAGAATGGCCTTTTTCACAACATGGCCGTTTTCCGGGATGTTGTCACATGAGAGCACCGTAAAGCCTGGTAACCCCCGCTGATGGCGGATGCGCAGTGCTTCGACCAGTACACCCGGCGCGGTGGCGGGAGGATGCTCACCGGTTAAATCCTGCTGGATTTGTGGATGGTTCAGGTCCAGCTCACCGCTGCCGGGCTCGATGCAATAGCCTTTTTCTGTCACCGTCAGGGACACAATTGCCACCTGAGGTTCAGCCATCTTCTCGATGACAGCAGCCAGCCCGTCAACGCTGCCGTGCATTGACTCATGCACGGAGCCCACCACAATGGCCTGATTGCCTTCTGCGCCTTTCTCCAGCACGGTGAACAGGTGATCCTGCTGTTGTAGCGACTGAATCAGACTGGGGTTACCAAACAGGCTGATTTCACAATATCCCCAGTCGCCGCCAAGTTGATTGAGTACGCGGTCGGTGAGGAGTGCCTGATGGGCCCGGTGAAAAGCGCCGAAGCCAAGGTGCACAATGCGCGTTTTCAGCAGGTTGCGGTCGTAGTTTGGTAATTGCACACCGGCAGGCAGCGGCTCTGTGGCGATAGTTTTCATGCACGACTCCATAACGTAAGAACAGCAAAAATTGGTCAGGCCAAAAATGAGTTTGTTATGAATGCTGCGCGACAAGCGGACCCGCTGGCGGCATTTCAGTCATAAAACAGGCTTTTGAGTGTAAAGTCATATGACAGAAATGAAAATTGGTTAGTCCGGATTCGGTTCGCTTTTGTGAGGCAGATCGAAAGAGAGAAGAAAGAGGCGATATTTTTGGTAACGTTTTACGTAGATAACAGCGACAAAAAAGAGCGCCTGAGCGCTCTTAATGTGCAACGGCTGAATTAGTCAGCACGCCCCATATAACGGCGTTCCGCGATATGAATGCGGATTTTGTCGCCGGAACTCAGATATTCCGGCACCTGAATGCTCAGGCCGGTGCTCATTACCGCAGGCTTGTTGCGTGCGCTGGCGGAAGCGCCTTTAATACCCGGTGCTGTTTCAACGATTTCCAGATCTACCGTTTGTGGCATTTCGAGCGCCAGCAGTTGGCTGTCCAGCGTCAGCACCTGCATACCCTGCAAACCTTCTTCAGGAATGAACAGCAGCTCTTCTTCGATCTGCGCTTTATTGAAGGTGTAAGGCGTGAAGTCTTCATCATCCATAAAGATGTATTCATCACCGTCAACATAAGAGAAGTTCACACGGCGGCGGGTGAGGGTGACGGTATCGAGGATGTCGTCGCCCTTGAAGCGCTCTTCGACTTTCCCGCCGGTACGTACGTCGGCGAAGCGCATTTTGTACAAGGTGCTGGCACCGCGCGCGCTTGGGCTCTGAACATCGATGTCTTTTACCAGCAGCAGTTTGCCGTCGTAGTTGACGACAAAACCGCGTTTAATTTCGTTAGCACGTGCCATATCAATACCTGTTCTTAAGAAGAGAAAATATTTTGCGACACGTTACTCGCGCCGCCGATTTCAGGCAATACTCTGGCATAAAAAGAGTGAGTAAAAGCGTGTCACGCTGGCGTTTGTAAACGTTTTGTCCGCTCAGGTTGCACCGGTTCAAAATAAGCGTAGCCAATAAGTTTCAATGAGGGAATATTTCGCTGGTGACAGGTCAGGGCGACTGGTATTGTCGCGCCTCACTAAAGCCTGCCGGAGGCGCTGATGGACTGTCGTACGAATTGTGGGGCCTGCTGCATTGCGCCGTCTATTTCCAGCCCAATTCCCGGGATGCCCAATGGCAAGCCTGCCAATACCCGCTGCATTCATCTGGCAGACAATTTCCTCTGTAACATTTTCACGTCACCGCTGCGCCCGAAAGTCTGCGCCAGTTTGCAGGCCAGCCGCGAAATGTGTCACAGCCACCGGGATGATGCGCTGATCTATCTGACCCAACTAGAAATCGATACCGCGCCTTAAGTGATGTATGTCCAATAAAGATATAATTTGCACGAGGATTGATTTAACCCACCAATGGTGTACGCACAGCGGGGGCAGGTAGCTATTTTTCAATTTTCTGCAATGTTCCAGCGACTATTGAAATGCGCTTGATAGTTGGTTACCGCGCAGGGGGCGTTATCCAAAACGATCACGTTTTCACTATTTTGGTACTCGGCAGAATTAGCAAAGTTAAATGAACCTGTTTCCAGCTTAATGCCATCGATGATCAACATTTTGTCATGCGCAATGTGGAAATGTGTATTAGTGCGAAGGTTTATACCATGAGCCTTAACGCTTGCAATTTTCTGCTGACTTGTGCTGTTTTGATTGTCGAAATTATCAACCACAATCCGGACTTTTACACCTTTGTCTGATGCTTCATTCAATGCTGAAACGATATCTGTGGACTGAAAGGAATAAGCTAACATATCAATACTTTTTGTTGCTTCTTGGATAGATGCCAAAACCAAAGCGCGCGCAGAACCTTCAGGGGAAAAACCAATAGTAATGTGCGGGTTATCATCCGAGCAGGTTTTAAAGTGCGGATCTGTACCGGTAACGTGATTAGTTCCAGTGTTAAAAGCGTAAGCGCTTGATGCCGTTAAAGCTATTGTTATAGCAACTAAAATATTTTGCATTTCCAAACTCTCATTCCTTCCATCGAAAAAAACTTAATGTTCTGCATGTGGGGGGCATTTCCACGAACATTGCGTTTCCTTCAGGTTTCATTTCTACATTCCTTACAAAAAATTCCCCCTACCGTTGCCCCTACATATTTCCAATACACTGGAATTCGCGTATATACCCAAGCAACTTCAAGATGCGGGTTTCAGTACCTGAAAATAGTCGTTAATTCTGGATGCCACAGAGCCTGCCATTTCGGTAGCCTCTGGCAAAAAATTCAAATATTGCCTTCCTGAATTACTTCGAACTACTGAAGTAGCGATTGGGTCATGACGCAGATGCGTTGTAATGATCTCTTTCGATATAGGTGCCAATAACGTTTTCATGAGGCTCCACTGAACGTCAAAAGCATATTGTTCTGCAGGCCAGCCGCGAAATGTGTCACAGCCACCGGGGTGATGCGCTGATCTATCTGACCCAACTCGAAATCGATACCGCGCCTTAAGCTACGGCATTTTCCACTTCTGCCGGTTTTTCATCCACATTTTTCACCCGCCAGATACAAAATACTGACCCGAGTACCATTGCAAACGCCGCATAAAATACCGCGTGATAACTCCAAAACTGCGCCACCAGCCCGGCCGATGAACCGGCTAAAATCCAGCCTGTACGGGTGGAGTTGGTGAACAGCGTGGTTGCCGCGCCTGCCTGACCCGGCATTAAATCCTGAAAATAGAGCATGCCTATCCCGGCCAGAATGCCGATGAAAATGGCGTTCAGCAGCTGTAAAGCAATCAACGCTATTGGACCGGTGATAAACAGCATCCCGGCGTAGAACACTACCCCGGCGATCACCGCCAGACGCATCAGAAAGCGTTTCCCCAGCTGTTTCGCCAGATAACCCGCGATCAACATGGTCGGGATCTCAAGACCAGCAGCACTGCCCATCAGTACGCCTGCCAGTTTTTCCGGCAGGTGCAGCTCATTCACCACGTACAGCGGCATGTTGATGAGATAAATACTATTGGCGGCCCACATCAGCGTACAGGCGATGAACAGCATCAGGGTATCACGGCGGTTACGGCGGGGCGCTTCCAGCGTCGCGGTAGTCTTGATCATCGCTTTCGGCATCGAAGGCAGAAACATCCACACCATGATGCCGCACAGCAGGAAGGCCAGCATGGCGGCGGTATACATGAAGGTAAACCCAAACCCCAGGGAGAGGGCAAACGCCAGCGGCGGCCCGACAACCCACGCCAGCGAAACCTGCGCGCGCAGGATGGAGCTGAACATTACAGCTTCGCGCCCGGTTTTTTCCGCGTGTTCCCGTGCCAGTGCGAAGAGCTGCGGGTTAGCGGTAGAACCGAAACTCGACAGCAGTACGCCGATAAACAGCAGGGTGAAATAATTGCGGTTGAAGGCAAACAGTACGCAGGCCGTCGCACCCAGCAGGCAGCAATACAATATAAGTGTTTTGCGATCACCGCGTTTATCCGACCAACTTGCCAATAGCTGGCTGACAAAAATGCCGATCACCGCGCTGCCTGTAAAGAAGATGCCGACCATAAACGGGCTGACATGCACCTCTGAAGTCAGAAACAGGCTGAGCGTTGGCGTCTGTAACGCACCGGCGATACCAGTAAGAAAGGCAATGATCAAAAATGCAGTCGAGGTGATGTCAGGTAAGCGGCGTGCAGAAACGGTGGATGTTGACATGATGTGCTATTGAACCGGTCAGGAAAAGGTGGGAATTCGCGCGAATATTACGCTTGTTTAAAAAAAACGAAAACCCGTTTTGATCAGTAAAAAAGTAAACAGTGGTGTATTTGCCATACTGATTAATGAAATCGCACAATGTGTTAAAAAATGACCAATCATGAACACTACGGCGCAGGGGGAAATAACGTTTTTAAGCAGCATTTTTTTGCGTCAGCTCAGCTTCAGCTTTAACGAATAAAAAGGAGTCACAATCCGTTTCAGAAAGGCAAACTGTGCGTGGCATCAAAGAAACGTTACGCCATTTCAGGGAATGCTTGATTTAAATTCCGCCCGGAATAAGACTGCCTGAAACGTTTCAGCGTTGTCTGATAAGTACCTCTATCTGACGGCGCTCCTTTTTTCTCAATAGAGCTGAAACGATTCAAATTCAGCAGGAGAGGAGAATTATGTTCCAGTTGTCACAGCAAGATATTCATCTCGGTGCTGCCGCCAGCAATAAGCAGGAGGCCATTCGTCAGGTCGCTGCAGCGCTGACTCAGGCTGGCCGCGTCAGCGAAGGCTACGTAGAAGGCATGTTGCAGCGTGAGTTGCAGACATCTACATATCTCGGTAATGGCATCGCCATCCCACACGGCACCACCGATACCCGCGATCTGGTACTGGATACCGGTGTGCAGGTTTTCCAGTTCCCGCAAGGGATCGAATGGGGTGAAGGCCAGACCGCGTATGTGGTTATCGGTATCGCCGCCCGTTCTGACGAACACCTCAGCCTGCTGCGTCAGCTGACGCACGTTCTGAGTGACGACAGCGTGGCTGAACGCATGGCGAAAACCGACTCAGCTGACGAATTACGCAGTCTATTGATGGGCGAGAAAAACGCCCCTGAATTCAAATTCGACACGCAACTGATCGCCGTTGACGTTGCCGCCGATAACCTGATGACATTACAGGCGCTCAACGCCGGACGTTTGCAGCAGATTGGTGCAGCAGACACCACGTTTGTCAGCGATGTGATCAGCCGCAAACCGCTGAATCTGGGGCAGGGCATCTGGTTCAGCGACAGTACCGAAGGCAATCTGCAAAGCGCAGCCACCTTCAGCCGCGCGGCGACACCTTTCGAGCAGAACGGCGAAACTGTTGCCGCATTGCTGACGATTGCCGTTGCCGATGAGCAGCCGCTGAACGTGCTGAACTACTTAAGTGACCTGCTGATCGCGCAAAAAGCTGAACGCCTGCTGACCGCCGATGCGGTGGGTGTGCTGGCGCTGCTGACCAGCGAAGTCACTGAAGAAAATAATGTACTGTCTGCGGAGTTTGTTGTCCGTAACGAGCACGGCCTGCATGCACGTCCGGGTACCGCACTGGTGAACGTCATTAAGCAGTTCAACTGTGACATTACCGTGACCAACCTTGACGGCAGCGGGAAACCGGCCAACGGACGCAGCCTGATGAAAGTCGTGGCGCTTGGCGTCAAAAAAGGCCATCGCCTGCGCTTTACTGCCGCAGGTGAAGAAGCTGAAGTTGCGCTGAAAACGATCGGTGAAGCTATTGCTGACGGTCTTGGGGAGGGCGTATGAGCCGTAGAGTCGCCACGATCACCTTAAACCCGGCCTACGATCTGGTGGGGTTCTGCCCTGAAATTGAACGCGGTGAAGTTAACCTCGTTCAGACAGCCGGTCTGCATGCCGCAGGTAAAGGCATCAACGTTGCCAAAGTGCTGAAAGATCTCGGCATCGATGTCACCGTTGGTGGCTTCCTTGGCAAAGACAATCAGGACGGTTTCCAGCATCTGTTCAGCGATCTGGGTATTGCTAACCGCTTTCAGGTGGTGTCAGGCCGTACACGTATCAACGTCAAACTGACCGAAAAAGATGGTGAAGTCAGCGATTTCAACTTCTCCGGTTTTAACGTCACGCCGCAGGACTGGGATCGTTTCGTGACCGATTCTCTGTCGTGGCTGGGTCAGTTCGACATGGTTGCCGTATGTGGCAGTCTGCCAGCGGGCGTTGATCCTGACGCGTTCACCGATTGGATGACCCGTCTGCGCAGCCAATGCCCATGCATCATCTTCGACAGCAGCCGTGAAGCTCTGGTTGCCGGTCTGAAAGCGGCACCGTGGTTAGTCAAACCTAACCGCCGTGAGCTGGAAATCTGGGCTGGCCGCAAATTACAGCAATTAAGTGATGTGGTAGAAGCCGCACATGCATTGCGCGATCAGGGAATCGCTCACGTTGTCATTTCCCTCGGTGCCGAAGGCGCATTGTGGGTGAATGCTTCGGGTGCCTGGATTGCTAAACCACCGGCTTGCGAAGTCGTCAGCACCGTGGGTGCCGGTGACTCCATGGTGGGCGGCCTGATCTACGGCCTGCTGATGCGCGAGTCAAGCGAACACACTTTACGACTGGCCACCGCCGTGGCTGCTTTGGCCGTTAGCCAGAGCAATGTGGGTATCACCGATCGTCCGCAGCTTGCGGCGATGATGGCCCGTGTCGATTTGAAACCTTTTAACTGACCGCAGGAGGCAGAATGAAAACGCTGCTGATGATAGACAGTTCGCTCGGACAGGCTCGCAGCCATCTGGCGAAAAATATGCTCGCTGCTGCTGCGGCGAAAGCAGGACACACCCTGACAGACAGCATCGCTGATGCGGAACTGATTGTCGTTGCGGGTGAACATGTACCGGCAAACGCCGCGCTGGCGGGTAAGAATATCTACGCAGGTGATGTTGCGCTGGCTATCCGTGAGCCGGAAGCTTTCCTGCAACGCGCTGCCGCTGAAGCAAAACCTTACGTGGCACCGGTCTCGGCTCCTGCAAAAGCAGTCACTGGTAACGGCCCGAAACGCATCGTGGCTATTACCGCATGTCCGACCGGCGTCGCACATACCTTCATGGCAGCTGAAGCCATCGAAACCGAAGCGAAGAAACGCGGCTGGTGGGTGAAGGTCGAAACCCGGGGGTCTGTCGGTGCCGGTAATGCCATCACCCCGGAAGAAGTCGCGCAGGCTGATCTGGTTATCGTGGCCGCGGATATCGAAGTGGATCTGGATAAGTTTGCCGGTAAGCCGATGTATCGCACCTCGACCGGTCTGGCGCTGAAAAAGACCAAGCAGGAGCTGGACAAAGCGCTGGTGGAAGCTGAAGTCTTTGAGCCGAAAAAACAGGGTTCTGTTGCTGCTGGCAGCAAAAAAGAAACCGGTGCCGGTCCTTACCGTCACCTGCTGACCGGTGTTTCCTACATGTTACCGATGGTGGTTGCGGGTGGGTTGTGTATCGCGCTCTCCTTTATTTTCGGTATTAAAGCCTTTGAAGTGAAAGGGACACTGGCCGCTGCGCTGATGCAAATCGGTGGTGCATCAGCCTTTGCGCTGATGGTGCCTGTTCTGGCCGGTTTTATTGCTTTCTCCATTGCTGACCGTCCGGGCCTGACGCCTGGTCTGATTGGCGGGATGCTGGCAGTCAGCACCGGTGCAGGTTTCCTCGGTGGTATCATTGCCGGTTTCCTGGCAGGTTATGTCGCGAAGTTCATCAGCAACAAACTGCATTTACCGCAAAGTATGGAAGCGCTGAAGCCCATCCTGATCATTCCGCTGGTGGCGAGCCTGATCACCGGTCTGGTGATGATTTATGTGGTCGGTACGCCGGTTGCTAAAATCATGGTTGGCCTGACTAACTGGCTGCAATCTTTAGGTACGGCGAATGCGGTTCTGCTGGGCGCTATCCTCGGTGCGATGATGTGTACCGACATGGGCGGCCCGGTGAACAAAGCGTCCTACGCCTTTGGTGTGGCACTGCTAAGTTCTTCCGTCTACGGCCCAATGGCAGCCATCATGGCCGCCGGTATGGTGCCACCGCTAGCGATGGGTCTTGCGACCGTGCTGGCGCGTAAGAAATTTGAAGAGAGTGAGCGTGAAGGTGGGAAAGCCGCGATGGTGCTGGGACTGTGCTTCATCACCGAAGGCGCAATTCCGTTTGCCGCACGTGACCCGATGCGTGTCCTGCCGTGCTGTATCGCCGGTGGTGCCCTTACCGGTGCGCTGTCGATGGCTTTCCACGCACAGCTGATGGCACCACACGGTGGTCTGTTCGTACTGTTAATCCCTGGGGCAATCACGCCGATTCTGGGTTATCTGGTGGCAATCATCGCCGGTACGTTGCTGGCAGGCGTTTCCTACGCATTTCTGAAACGTTCTGACGCAGCGCTGGCCGCCAAGGTTGTGACGCAGTAATTCTTCAGTCTCAATCCAACAAAAAGGGCGCTCCGGCGCCCTTTTTACTTTTTAAATTTACGCTATTGCATTTCCGTTCTTATGCAGCGGCGTCATCCTGCGATTTTTGTTGTGACTTCAGCCACGCAATTTCATCAATCCAGATCTCCGGATTAACGGTTTCGAGGATCATCGGGATACCGTCGAAACGCGGGTCACGCATCAGCCAGCTGAACACGGTTTTACCAATGTTGCCTTCACCCAGACTGTGATGGCGGTCGACGCGGCTGTTGAATTCACTTTTGGCATCGTTAAGGTGCATACCGCGTAAATACTTGAAGCCCACAATATCTTCGAACTGTTTGAAGGTTTTAATGCACTCTTCTTCAGTGCGCAGGTCATAACCGGCCGCAAATGCGTGGCAAGTATCAATACACACACCGACGCGGCTTTTGTCTTCCACACCGTCAATAATTTTCGCCAGATGCTCAAAGCGGAATCCCAGATTGCTGCCCTGACCGGCGGTATTTTCGATAACCGCAGTCACGCCTTCAGTCTGGCTCAGCGCGATATTCAGCGACTCAGAGATTTTCTCCAAACATTTATCTTCATCGATTTGCATCAGGTGGCTGCCCGGATGGAAGTTCAGCAGCGACAGGCCGAGCTGTTCGCAGCGCTGGAGTTCATCAAGAAACGCCTCGCGGGATTTCTCAAGCGCTTCGGTGACCGGGTGCCCAAGGTTAATCAGATAGCTATCATGCGGCAGGATTTGATTGCTGCTGTAGCCGTATTTTTCACAGGCCACTTTGAATTTTTCAATCACATCCTCCGGCAGAGGTGCGGCTTTCCACTGGCGCTGATTCTTGGTAAACAGCGCGAATGCCGTTGCCTCCAGTTCGTGTGCGCGGATGACGGCCTGATCGACCCCACCCGCTGCGCTGACATGTGCTCCAATAAACTTCATGTTCACTCCTCTGCTGTTCGCCCTTTATCCCCGGATGATAACGCCTTGAGGTCGGGCGTGCAGCACAGATGTGCTAAAACGACGCAGGGTGCGCTCTTAAGCGAATAAATGTTGCACCAGTTCGTTAATTCCCGCACCACCCACAATCAGCCAGACGAAGAGAATGGCAGCCAGCAGAATCGGTTTTAAACCGGCCTGACGCAGTGCGCTGATGTGCGTGGTCAAGCCCAGCGCGGCCATCGCCATCGCCAGCAGGATGGTGTCCAGCGTGATCAGCGGTGGTATCCAGCTGTGCGGCAAGATATCCAGTGAGTTGATTGCCGCCACGACGATGAAAAGCAGGGCGAACCACGGAATAGTGATGTTACGTAAGACGCCTGCGTTTTCGGTTTTCTGCACATTGCTGCGGCTTTTCCAGCCGGACAACAGCAGCAGGAAAGGCGCCAGCATCATTACGCGGATCATCTTGGCGATCACGGCAGCGCTCTCGGCTTCCGGGCTGACACCCTGTCCGGCGGCCACCACCTGTGCCACTTCATGCACCGTCGAGCCGGTGTAAATACCGAACTGTTCGGCGCTGAAATTCACCCAGTGGTGGTGCAGGTTCATCTGCCACAACCAAGGGTAGAGGAAGATGGCGGCGGTACCGAAGATAACCACGGTGGCGACGGCCACGGTCACTTTCTCGGCTTTGGCATCCAGCACCGGCTCCGTCGCCATCACGGCGGCGGCACCGCAAATACTGCTGCCCGCGCCAATCAGCATCGCAGTATCGCTGTCCAGCCCGAAGACTTTCTTACCCAGCCAGCAGGCGAGGGCAAAGGTCGAGCAAAGCATCAGGGCGTCAATCAGGATGCCGGTTGCACCGACATCCGCGATTTGCGCGAACGTCAGGCGCAGACCGTACAGAATGATCCCCAGGCGCAGCAGGCGCTGTTTGGCGAGATTCACGCCATCGTGACACAGCGGGCGAACCGTCGGGTAAACCGTGTTGCCGAGGATCATACCGATGACAATCGCCAGCGTCAGCGCACTGAGCCCCAGATGGCTCAGCTGCGGGAAATCACTCAGCCAGATGGAAATGCCGGTTACTACGCCGGTGAGAACTAAACCCGGTAATACGCGTCCAATCCAGACTGGCTTAAGAAAATTCGAACGGGTTATTTTTGCTGTAAATGTATGCATGTCACTTGCCTCTCTGACTATCCTGCTGACAAGCGTACCGCCGCCTTATATAAAAATGAAATTGATTATAACTTTATAACCTATCGGTAAAAGAGGTATAGAATGGGGCACAGAGCCCGGCGTGGCCGGTCTGGCCGTTGGACTATACTTAATGCAAATGAAAGGGATGGCGACGACCGCCTGCGGTCTGCGGTTCCTGTCAATTACGGGCAACACAAAGCACGGGCGACATGGCGCGTGTGACGGACAAATTACTTATGCACATAACATTGCGACAACTTGAAGTGTTCGCCGAAGTGCTGAAAAGCGGCTCAACCACGCAGGCGTCAGTCGTATTGTCGCTGTCGCAATCTGCGGTCAGTGCGGCGCTGGCTGACGTCGAAGGGCAACTCGGCGTGCAGTTATTTGACCGCGTGGGTAAGCGGCTGGTGATCAATGAGCATGGGCGCCTGTTGTATCCTAAAGCGCTGGCGCTACTGGAGCAGGCGGGCGAGATTGAGCGGCTGTTCAGTAAAGACAACGGTTCGCTGCGCATCGGGGCCAGCAGTACCATCGGCAACTATATGTTGCCGGGCATGATTGCCAGTTACCGGCTCGACTTTCCTGCCACGCCGCTGGAACTGAACGTCGGTAACACCAATGACGTCATTAACGCCGTGGCGGAATTTCGCGTAGATTTGGGGCTGATCGAAGGCCCGTGCAGCGTACCTGAATTGATCACGCAGCCGTGGCTTGATGACCAGTTGGTGGTTTTTTGCGCGCCAGGTAATCCGCTGGCAGGGCAGGCCGTTAGTCTGGAAACGCTGGCACAGGCACCGTGGATCTTGCGTGAACGCGGGTCCGGTACGCGTGAAGTGCTTGACCATCTGCTGCTGCCGCAAATGCCGGACTTCAATCTGGTGATGGAGCTGGGTAACTCCGAGGCGATTAAACACGCCGTCCGCCACGGCATTGGGATCAGCTGCCTGTCGCGGCGGGTGATTACCGAACAGCTCAGCAGCGGGGCGCTGGTGGAAATCCGCCTGCCAGTGGCGCCATTGGTGCGAAAATTGTACTTAATCCATCACCGTCAAAAACATATTTCCAACGCATTATCAAGGTTTTTAACCTATTGCCGGGAACCGGTATAAACGTCTTTTGCTTATGATCCGATGCCGATCATGAAGGTCTCTTATAACAGGGGGTTCGTGCTATTCAGGCCCGCTCGTTTTGTTACAATCCGCGCGTAAAATTCTATCTATACAACAAATCACAGCGCAAACAGGGCAAAAATGGCTGAACCATCGACTAAAACTTCGCAGCCGGCACCGTCCGGACTGCGCCGCGAGCTGAAAGCCCGCCACTTAACTATGATCGCCATTGGCGGTTCAATCGGTACCGGTTTATTCGTGGCGTCAGGTGCTACGGTTTCACAAGCCGGACCGGGCGGAGCACTGCTCTCTTACGCCTTAATCGGCATCATGGTCTATTTCCTGATGACCAGCCTCGGCGAACTGGCGGCCTTTATGCCGGTCTCCGGATCGTTTTCCACCTACGGTTCCAAATACGTAGAAGAAGGCTTTGGCTTCGCACTGGGCTGGAATTACTGGTACAACTGGGCGGTCACTATCGCCGTTGACCTGGTTGCCGCACAGCTGGTGATGAACTACTGGTTCCCGGACACCCCTGGGTGGATCTGGAGCGCGCTGTTCATGAGCCTGATTTTCCTGCTCAACTACATCTCGGTACGCGGTTTTGGTGAGGCTGAATACTGGTTCTCACTGATCAAAGTCGTGACCGTCATCATCTTCATCGCCGTTGGCGTGCTAATGATCACAGGCATTATGCGCGGGGGTGAAACGGCGGGCTGGCACAACTGGACGATTGGCGATGCGCCTTTTGCCGGTGGCTTTGCCTCCATGATTGGTGTGGCAATGATCGTAGGCTTCTCTTTCCAGGGAACCGAACTGATTGGTGTGGCTGCGGGTGAGTCAGAGAATCCGGCCAAGAATATTCCACGCGCCGTGCGTCAGGTATTCTGGCGAATTCTGCTGTTCTATATTCTGGCGATTCTGGTAATAAGCCTGATTATCCCTTATACCGATCCGAACCTGCTGCGTAACGAAGTCGGCGATATCAGCGTCAGTCCGTTCACGCTGGTGTTCCGTAACGCCGGTCTGTTATCTGCCGCAGCCGTCATGAATGCCGTGATCCTGACCGCCGTGCTCTCCGCCGGTAACTCGGGGATGTATGCGTCAACCCGTATGCTGTATACCCTGGCGTCTGAAGGCAAAGCACCGCGTATTTTTGCCAAACTGTCGAAAGGCGGCGTGCCGCGTAACGCGTTGTATGCCACCACGGTGGTCGCTGCGCTGTGCTTCCTCAGCTCGATGTTTGGTAACCAAACGGTTTACCTGTGGCTACTGAATACCTCGGGCATGACCGGTTTCATTGCCTGGCTCGGGATTGCAATTAGTCACTATCGTTTCCGTCGCGGTTATGTTTCTCAGGGACGTGACCTGAAAGAACTGCCGTATTTGTCCGGTTTCTTCCCGTTTGGTCCGATCTTTGCCTTTGTGCTTTGTCTGACGATCACGCTCGGGCAGAACTATCAGGCTTTCCTGAAAGACACTATCGACTGGTACGGTGTTGCTGCGACTTACATTGGTCTGCCGCTGTTCCTCATCATCTGGTTCGGTTACAAGCTGACGCGTAAAACCAAAGTGGTGAAATACAGCGAAATGGAATTCCCGAAGCATACCGATTAATACTATCGGCGAGAATTATCTTAATAAGGCAGAGCTCCGGCTCTGCTTTTTTTATTCCTTATTTTAAATATTAATTAACTCCATAAACTCCACCAACAATCCTTATCTAATTAACGCCATTAACTCCACGCAGAACGCTAAAAATAATTTATTTGGTTGTTTTAATTAAATGTGAAATAGGTCAAATAATCGCGATTTTTTTTAGTTAACATGCAGCACTACTCAATTAGTTTTAATTCACTCTTATCATTTGTGGTTAATGTTTTTATTAAATAAATAACCCAAAGTTGAAATTTATAATAAATTTTGTTTCTGACTTGTTGCATTAAAATATCATCAGGTGATTCATGGACGGAGTATTCAGTCAGGTTAACCGCACCAATCATGCCGCTATTGCCGAAATTACGGCATTCCTGCGCGCCAATGACTTAAACATCGATACGACAGTTGAAGTCTTCATTACCTTGCGTCGCGCCGGAGAGCTACTGGCTTGCGGAGGTATTGCCGGCAATATCATCAAATGCGTGGCCATCAGCGAAAGCGTGCGCGGAGAAGGTCTGGCGCTTACGCTGGCCACCGAACTGGTTAATCTGGCCTATGAGCGGCATCACAGCCATTTGTTTATCTATACCAAAACGCAAAATCAGGCTCTGTTTCAGCGCTGCGGCTTTTACCCGATAGCCAGTGTGCCGGGCATTGTGGTGTTGATGGAAAACAGCGGCTGTCGTTTAAGCCGTTACGCGAATGAATTGCACCAACGCTTTCAGCCGGGAAAACGTATCGGTTGTATTGTGATGAATGCCAACCCCTTCACACGAGGTCATCAATATCTGGTCCAGCAGGCAGCGAAACAGTGCGACTGGTTACACGTGTTTTTAGTGAAAGAGAATAATTCCCGTTTCTCCTATGAAGACCGCTATGAATTAGTCCGCAAGGGCATTGCAGATATTAAGCACGTGACCTTGCATGCCGGTTCAGAATATATGATCTCCCGGGCCACTTTCCCTTGTTATTTCATCAAAGATCAGGGCGTAGCAGATGACTGCTATACCGAAATTGATCTCAAAATATTCCGCCAATATCTGGCCCCTGCGCTGGGAATCACCCAGCGATTTGTCGGTACCGAGCCTTTTTGCGAAGTGACCGCTAAATACAATCAGGACATGCGCTACTGGCTGGAAACTGATGAGCTGGAATGGCCCTCGGTGGAATTGGTTGAGATCCCACGTTTAACCTGGGAAAACACCGCCATTTCGGCCTCGTGGGTACGTAAATTACTGGCGCAATCGGACATCACGACAATCCGCCAGTTAGTCCCTCCGGCCACCTGCCACTACCTCGAACAACTTCTTGCCGTGCGCGCTGGAAAATCCGCAGAGCGGGCCATAGCAACCGCCAACCAGACAGGTGAACAATGAATATTATCCGTGAAACCCTTGCCGGCACGCTGGAGTCCAGCGATGTCATGGTGCGTGTTGCACCTAACCCAACGCATATCGACCTGCAACTGAACAGCACCGTCGAGAAGCAGTTTGGCCAGCAAATCCGCCAGTGTATCGCTGACGTGTTGCAGGATTTACACATTGAAACCGTCACGCTGGTGGTGGATGACAAAGGTGCGCTCGATTGCGTGCTGCGCGCCCGTCTGGAGACGGCGCTTATCCGCGCCAGCGAACAAAATCCTCACCAATGGGAGGTCCGCTGATGCTGACACAACGCAAACTCAGAATGCGTCGCAGCATGTTATTTGTGCCTGGCGCCAATGCGGCGATGGTCAGTAACGCATTTATTTATCAGGCCGATTCCGTGATGTTCGACCTCGAGGATTCGGTGATCCTGCGTGAAAAAGACGCCGCGCGTCGTCTGGTATTCCATGCGCTGCAACATCCGCTGTACCGGGAAACGGAAACCATCGTGCGGGTTAACGCGCTGGATTCTGCTTACGGCCTGGCGGATCTAGAAGCGGTAGTGCGTGCAGGCGTCAACATCGTGCGGCTGCCGAAAACAGATACCGCAAAAGACGTCACCGATATGGAAACCGAAATTGCGCGTATTGAAGCGCAGTGCGGTCGCCCTGTGGGCAGCACCGGTATGCTGGCAGCGATTGAGACAGCCCGCGGCATTACTCAGGCCGTCCACATTGCGCAGGCGTCGCCAAGGCTCATTGGCATCGCCCTGGGGGCTGAAGATTACGTGCGGGATCTGCGCACCGAGCGTTCACCGGAAGGCACAGAACTGCTGTTTGCGCGCTGCTCGATTCTGCAGGCCGCCCGCGCAGTCGGTATCCAGGCCTTCGATACTGTTTATTCGCAAGCCAACAATGACGCCGGTTTTCTTAACGAAGCGGCACATATCAAACAGCTGGGTTTCGACGGTAAGTCGCTCATCAATCCGCGTCAGATTGAACTGCTTCACAACCTCTACGCCCCGACATTAGCCGAAAGAGACCATGCACAGGCCGTCGTTGACGCCGCCGCTGCCGCAGAAGCCGAAGGGCTCGGCGTGGTGTCGCTCAACGGGAAAATGGTTGACAGCCCGGTGATTGAGCGGGCGCGTCTGGTGTTGCAGCGGGCGGCATTGTCCGGACTTCGTGAAGAATAACAGGAGCAAGTGATGCAAAGGCAACAGCGCGTAAATCAGTTCGGCGAAACGGCAGCGGAGACTTTTTCCGCCTTTGCGCCGGTTTCGAAAGCCAACCAGCAGGCGGCTAAACCCCGCGACCACAAACTCTGTTCGTCGCTCGAAAATGCCATCCGCCGCAGCGGATTGCAGGACGGCATGACCATTTCGTTTCACCATGCGTTTCGTGGCGGTGACCTGACGCTCAATCAGGTAGTCGACACGCTGGCGGTCATGGGCTTTAAAAACCTCACGCTGGCATCGAGCTCCCTGAGCGACTGTCATGCGCCACTGATCGAACATATCCGCCACGGCGTGATTGGCCTTATTTATACGTCCGGCCTGCGCGGACCGCTGGCGGAAGCCATTTCGCATGGCGCATTGCCGCAATTACCGCCGGTGCAGATCCACTCCCACGGTGGACGGGTCAACCTGATCGAAAGCGGTGAACTGAGCATCGACGTGGCGTTTCTCGGTGTCCCGGCCTGCGACATCTTTGGTAATGCCAACGGCTACAGTGGCAATGCGCGCTGCGGTTCGCTGGGCTACGCGCAGGTTGACGCGCAGGTTGCGCGCCAGGTGGTGCTGCTGACCGAACAGATTCTGCCGTATCCGCACAACGCCAGTATTGCGCAGGACAACGTTGACCTGATTGTGCAGGTTGAAAAAGTGGGTGATGCCGAGAAGATAGGCGCGGATGCCACCCGTATGACCAGCAATCCGCGTGAATTGCTGATCGCCCGGCGTGCCGCCGACGTCATTGTCGCCTCCGGCTATTTCAAACAAGGTTTCTCCCTGCAAACCGGTACCGGTGGCGCATCGCTGGCCGTCACCCGTTTTCTGGAAAACAGTATGCGTCGTCAGGGCATCACCGCCGGTTTTGCGCTCGGCGGCATCACTGCATCGATTGTCGACCTGCATGAAAAAGGGCTGATCGAACGTCTGCTCGACGTACAAAGTTTTGACCGCCAGGCCGCAGAATCACTGGCGCGTAATCCCGGCCACTATGAAATCAGTGCCAATCAGTATGCCAACCCGGACTCGAAAGGGGCATCGGTGGAACAGCTCGACGTCGTGGTGCTCAGCGCACTGGAAATTGACACGGGCTTTAACGTCAACGTACTGACTGGGTCTGACGGTGTACTGCGCGGAGCGTCCGGCGGCCATTGCGATACTGCCGCCGCCGCACGGTTAGCCATTATCGTGGCGCCGCTGGTACGTGGCCGTATTCCGACGCTGGTGGAGCAGGTTACCACCTGCGTTACGCCGGGTTCGAGTATCGACATTCTGGTCACTGACCACGGTATCGCGGTTAATCCGGCACGGCCAGATCTGTCCAAGAGCCTGCAACAGGCAGGGATCAAAACCGTCACCATTGGTTGGCTGTACGAGCGGGCGCGCCTGCTCAGCGGAGAACCTGCGCCGCTGTCCTTTACCGACCGTGTGGTAGCCGTGGTGCGTTACCGCGACGGCTCGGTTATCGATGTCGTTCATCAGATTGAGGAGTAGCCATGCACGCTGTCTCCCCGTTATTGGCCGCTAACCGCGCAGTCAGTTTGCCGGAACTTCTTTCAAGCCGTGAATCTCGTCAGACCCGGCAGAAAGCGTGGTTGGCGCGCCATCACTGTACGTTAATTTCCCTGACGATGGTGATGCCGGGCGCGGTAAAAGACACCGCGCTCAGCCGGGAACTGTTTTGTCTCGCATGGCGTGCGCTGGAAACGCTCAGCCAGCAACTCGGATGGTCATGGCTGGCATGGCGCTGTCTGCCGCAGGAGACGGGCAGCGAAGGGCTGATCGCCCTTGACGTTCCAGCGCGGGAAGTCAAACAGGCGACGCTGGAACTGGAAGAGAGCCAGCCGCTGGGCCGTCTGTGGGATATCGACGTGCTCGACGCCAGCGGAGCGATATTGTCGCGCCGTGATTTCAGCCTGCCGACGCGCCCTTGCCTTATCTGCCCGCAACCTGCCGCTCTCTGTGCCCGTGAACAAAAGCACAGCACGGCAGAACTGCTTAGCCGGATGGAGACGATGCTCAATGCTACAGCGCATGAATAAAGAAGTCGTTCAGGTCATTGATGTAAAAGCTGAATGGGTGATGCTGGCGTATCAGGCATTACTGCATGAGGTCAATCTGACGCCTAAGCCGGGTCTGGTTGACCGCGCCAATAACGGTGCGCATCAGGACATGACCTTGCAGGATTTTTACCGCAGTGCAGACGCGATTGCACCGTGGTTCGCCCGTTTTATTGCCGAAGGGGAAGAGAGTCATCAGCGACCAGCGGGCGAAATATTACGCCGCCTGCGCCCCTTGGGGCTGGGCTGCGAAAACGCGATGTTTACGACGACCGGTGGCGTGAATACCCATAAAGGCACGGTGTTTTCCATGGGGCTGCTTTGCTGCGCACTGGGGCGTTTGCACCGTCAGGGACAGGTTATTACTGCGGCTGTACTCTGCCGTGAAGTGGCTCTTTTTTGCCAGGATCTGGTTGAGAAAGAGCTGTCCGGCCCACCGGTTTTAGCACAGCAGACAGCCGGACAGCGGCTATTTCATCTTCACGGGCTGACCGGCGCGCGCGGTGAAGCGCAGTCCGGCTTTGCTACGGTGCTGACCCTCAGCTTGCCGTTTTACCGGCGGATGATCGGGCAGCAGAAATCGCAGGAGCAGGCACTAAGCCAGACGTTGCTGCTGCTGATGAGCCTGAATGCGGACACCAACGTGGTGTCACGCGGCGGAATGTCCGGGCTGATGTGGCTGCAACGCCGCGCGCGCGAGGTGCTGCGTGCCTGCCGCCATAAATCACCAGCACCTTTATTACAGCAGTTTGATGAGCAATGTATCTCCCGCAACCTCAGCCCCGGTGGCAGCGCTGACTTACTGATTCTTACGTGGTTTTTGGCACAGTTTCCGGAATAAAAATCTAAAAAAGTTTCGTCATTTTTTTCACTTTAACCCGTTCTTACAGGAGACCATTGATGGTCATTTCAAAGGAATTTATCGGAAAAGCACTGATGCCGCTGGTGGTACTGGCGGTACTGCTGTGTATCCCCGTGCCGGACGGAATGCCGCCGCAGGCGTGGCGCTATTTTGCGATTTTCGTCGCCATGATTGTCGGGATGATCCTCGAACCGATCCCGGCGACGGCGATCAGTTTCATCGCCATGACGGTGTGCGTTATCGGGTCCAACTGGGTATTGTTCGATGCCAAAGAGCTGGCGGATCCCAATTTTGAAGCCGGTAAACAGGCGTTGAAGTGGGGACTGGCGGGTTTCTCCAGTACTACTGTCTGGCTGGTATTCGGGGCGTTTATTTTTGCACTGGGCTATGAAGCGACAGGTCTTGGCCGACGTATAGCGCTGATTATGGTTAAGTTTATGGGTAAACGTACCCTGACGCTTGGCTACGCGATTGTCATCATCGATATTCTGCTGGCGCCATTCACACCGTCTAATACCGCCCGTACCGGCGGGACCGTTTTCCCGGTGGTGAAAAACCTGCCAGCGCTGTTTGAGTCTTACCCCAATGACCCTTCTTCACGGCGCATCGGCGGGTATCTGATGTGGATGATGGTGATCAGTACCAGCCTCAGCTCCTCGATGTTCATTACCGGCGCAGCGCCTAACGTACTGGGCGTGGAGTTCGTCAGTAAAATTGCGGGTGTCCACATTGGCTGGATGCAGTGGTTCCTGGCGTTTCTGCCGGTAGGTTTGATTTTACTGATCGTGGCACCCTGGTTGTCTTACGTGCTGTACAAACCGGGCGTGACGAAAAGCAATGAGGTCGCGGTCTGGGCCGTTGGCGCCCTAAAAGAGATGGGCGGTCTGACTAAAAAGGAACTGACGCTCATTGTTCTGGTGCTGTTCAGTCTTTGTTTGTGGGTATTTGGTACCAACTTTATTGATGCCACTGCCGTCGGCCTGCTGGCCGTCGCGCTGATGCTGATCCTGCACGTCGTGGCATGGAAAGATATCACCAAATATTCGAGTGCATGGAATACATTGGTCAATCTTGCCACGCTGGTGGTCATGGCAAACGGCCTGACCCGCTCGGGCTTTATCAAATGGTTTGCTGACACCATGAGCCATCACCTCAGCGGTTTCTCGCCGAGTGCCACCGTCGTGGCGTTGGTACTGGTGTTCTACTTCTCTCACTATTTGTTTGCCAGCCTGTCGGCGCACACTGCCACGATGATGCCGGTAATTTTGGCCGTGGCGATGGGCTTACCGGGCTTGCCGATGGCTGAATTGTCGATGCTGCTGGTGTTGTCGATTGGTATCATGGGGGTACTGACGCCTTATGCCACCGGTCCCGGTGTCATTATCTATGGTTGCGGCTACGTCAAATCCAAAGATTACTGGCGTCTTGGCGGGATCATGGGCGTGCTCTATATCTCTATGCTGCTGCTGGTGGGTTGGCCGCTGATGAAGCTGTGGATGTGATCACCGCCCGTTGAGGCAATAATCAAAACAAAAGCGGAGCTAAGTCTCCGCTTTTTTTATGAATTTTTTGGTAATACACCTTAACGGGTTGTTACTTCACATCGATTCGTTCCCGCCGTGACATCCTGTACTCTTGATAGTTCCCGCATATCGCATTGATAATTATTATCGTTTCCATTATTGTTATGCCCTCTTCAGGGAACGTAAAGGAATTGCAAGAAGATGATTATGCGGAGAAAAAGCAGCAACAAATTTTTAACAGGCGCAGCGCTTAGCCTAATGCTGGGACTGTTTAGCGCGGGCTCAATGGCTGTTACTGTCACGGATATCGCGGGCCGCACGGTCACCGTACCGGATAATGTAGAACGCATCGTGCTCGGTGAAGGGCGGTTATTCTTCGCATTGTCCCTGCTGGAAGGGCAAAGGCCCTTTGACCGTATTGTCGGCTGGCAGGGCGATTTCCGTAAACTCGATCCGCAAACTTATGCTGTCTACAAAGCGAAATTCCCGCAGATTGATGCTATTCCGCTGATTGGCAATACCAGTGCTGACAGCATCAGCCCGGAAAAAGTGCTAACACTAAACCCGCAGGTAGCGATTTTCGGTTTATCGGGCCACGGGCCGGGGAAAGAGAGCGATCTGGTCGGGCAGTTACAAAAAGCCGGTGTGCCAGTGGTGTTTGTCGATTTCCGCACCTCACCGCTGAAAAACACTTTGCCAAGCATGGAGTTGCTGGGCAAAGTGCTGAACCGTGAGAAGCAGGCCCAGGACTATATTAAGTTCTATCAGGAGAATATCCGCCGCGTCACCGAGGTGACTCACGACATTCCTGAACAGAACAGACCTAAAGTATTTATCGAGCTGCGCGCATCAACCGCAGACGAATGCTGCCGCTCAGCCGGTAACGGGAATATGGGTGACTTTATCAGTCTGGCCGGTGGGGTTAACATTGCCAAAGCTTTGCTGCCGGGCCCGCTGGGGCAGGTCAATCTGGAAAAAGTGATCGCCTCGCAGCCGGATGTCTATATCGTCAGCGGTGGTTCGGCCCCGCAGAAAACCGGTGATGCCAACCCGCCGACCAGCCTGATTCTGGGCGCACAGGTTACGCCAGAGCAGGCTCAGGCCAGTCTCATGCCGCTGTTAAAACGCAAAGGCATCTCCACGCTGAAAGCGGTGGAAGAGGGGCGCAGTTACGGTATCTGGCACAACTATTACAATTCTCCGTACAACGTGATGGCAGTGCAGGCGTTTGCCAAAGGGTTCTATCCGCAGAAGTTTGCCGATCTGGATCCTGAGCAAACCCAGAAACAGATGTACAAGCAGTTCCTGGCCATAGAGCTGACAGGCACCTACTGGACCGACGCGAAAAAAACGGAAAACACGCAGTAGCCTGTGTGTGTTTGTTTATAAATTAATGAGATGTAAAGACACATGAGCGCAACCACCGATCCCTTACTGACGGACAGTCCGCACGCTGACAACAGCGTGATGGGCCGGTACCAGAGTATCGTCCGCCGCCGCCTGATGCTAATGCTGGTACTGGTGATGGCGATTATCGCTTCACTGATTATCGACTTCATTATGGGGCCATCGGGGTTGTCGCTTCATACGCTGTGGCAAACGCTGTTTGACTCAGCATCGGCAGACGCCGGTACCCGCGTCATTGTCTGGGACATCCGCCTGCCCTATGCGCTGATGGCGATTGCCGTCGGCATGTCGCTGGGGCTGGCCGGGGCTGAGATGCAAACCATCCTCAACAACCCGCTGGCTTCCCCGTTTACGCTTGGCGTCTCCTCCGCTGCGGCCTTTGGTGCGGCGCTGGCGATTGTGCTTGGCATCGGGATCCCGGGCGTGCCGGATCAGTGGTTTATCTCCGCTAATGCCTTTATCTTTGCTTTATTCGCCGCGCTGATGCTTGACGGCATCACGCGCTGGACGCGTGTCGCCAGTTCCGGCGTCGTGCTGTTCGGTATTGCGCTGGTCTTTACCTTCAATGCGCTGGTTTCCCTGATGCAGTTCATTGCCACCGAAGATACCTTGCAGGGACTGGTGTTCTGGACCATGGGCAGTCTGGCGCGTGCGTCATGGGTGAAACTGGGCGTGATGATGCTGGCTTTCCTAGTGCTGCTGCCGTGGTCGATGATGAGCGCGTGGAAGCTGACTGCGCTGCGTCTGGGGGAAGATCGTGCCATCAGTTTTGGTATTGATGTGCGCCGTTTGCGTCTTGGCACCTTGCTGCGTATCAGTATTCTTTCTGCGCTGGCGGTGGCCTTTGTCGGTCCGATTGGTTTTATCGGTCTGGTCGCGCCGCACATTGCCCGTTTGATGTTTGGTGAAGACCACCGTTTCTATCTGCCAGCCAGTGCGCTGATCGGTGCGCTGGTGCTGTCGATGGCGTCCGTTGCCTCAAAAAATCTGGTGCCGGGTGTCATTATTCCTGTAGGCATCGTGACGTCGCTGGTCGGCGTGCCGTTCTTCCTGAGTATTATTCTGCGCCACCGGGGGAATGTCTGATGTCCGCTGTATTGCAATTCAAAGCTAAAGGTAGCCTGCACGCCGCAACGCAGGGTCTGCAAATCCGCGACTTCAACGCCGGTTATCCCAAGCGTCCGGTGATCCGCCATCTCAATGTGCCGATGCTGCCGCGTGGAAAAATCACCGTTCTGCTCGGGCCGAACGGCAGCGGGAAATCGACCCTGTTACGCTCTCTGGCCGGGCTGAACCGCGCCGAAGGGCAGCTGATCCTCGATGGTCATGATCTGATGCCCATGCCGTTTGCCCGCCGCGCTGAACAGGTGGTTTACCTGCCGCAGTCGCTGCCTGCGGGCGTGCATTTGCACGTGCTGGAATCGATTATCGTGGCCCAGCGTGCCTCCGGCAGCCATAGCAAACAGGCCGAAACCACCGAACAGGTGATGACGCTGCTGCAACAGTTGGGAATTGAACATCTGGCACTGAGCTATCTCGACCAGCTTTCCGGCGGGCAGAAACAATTGGTGGGACTGGCACAGTCTTTGATCCGTCAGCCCTCGTTACTGCTGCTTGATGAACCGCTGTCGGCGCTGGATTTAAACTACCAATTTCACGTAATGGACTTGGTACGCAAAGAGACGCAAAAGCGTAATATCGTCACCATGGTGGTGGTGCATGACATCAACATTGCGCTGCGCCACGGCGATCGCGTATTGATGCTCAAGGACGGCAATCTGATTGCCAACGGCGAGCCTGAAGAGGTGATCACCCCGGAAAGTCTGGCGCGCGTTTATGGCGTGCGCGGACGCATTGAACGCTGCTCGCAGGGAACGCCGCAAATATTGATCGACGGACTGGTCGGCGACCCTTCTATCTAAAGACACCCGTCAACCTTCAAGACGTTTATAAATAGCCGGGCCGCCAATGCAGTGGCCCCGCATTTCAACTTGTGAGCCTGAAATTAAAAAAATCATCCGACAAATCCGGCGGCATTCACTCGCGCTAAATTCAGGAATTTGACGGAATTTTGCTTACGACCACCGCATGAGCGGGGTTGTTTTTATCTCATGGAGAGAAACATGGTTAAGGTTATATTGACACCGGCATTCAAAGTCGGGCTTATCGCACAGCTTATTACCGCTGCATTCCCGGTCTTTGCCGAGGACGCCAGAGACGTGAAGGAGAAAGAGGATCAGATTGTGGTGACCGCCTCCTCGGTCCAGCAGAACCTCAAGGATGCGCCTGCCAGTATCAGCGTGATCACCCGCGAAGATCTGGACAGAAAACCGGTGCAAAACCTCAAAGACGTACTCAAAGATGTGCCCGGTGTACAACTCACCAGCGAAGGGGACAACCGTCAGGGCGTCAGCATTCGTGGCCTGAGCAGCGGCTATACCTTAATTCTGGTCGATGGCAAACGCGTTAACTCGCGTAATGCGGTCTTCCGCCATAACGATTTTGACCTGAGCTGGATCCCAACGGAATCCATCGAACGTATTGAAGTGGTGCGCGGGCCGATGTCCTCGCTTTACGGCTCGGATGCGCTGGGCGGTGTGGTCAACATCATCACCAAAAAAATCGGCACGGCCTGGCACGGTACCCTGAGCGCGGATACCACCGTGCAGGAGCACCGCGACCGTGGCGATAGCTACAACGGCAACTTCTTCACCAGCGGCCCGCTGATTGACGGCCTGCTCGGCGTAAAAGTTTATGGCGCGTTGGGCAAGCGTGATAAAGATCAGGCAGATTCCTCCAGCGGTGAGAAAGGCCAGCCACGCATCGAGGGCTATACCTCGCGTAACACCAACGTTGAATTTGCGCTGACGCCAACCGACGATCAGGACATGACTTTTGGCTACGGTCTCGACCGTCAGGATCGCGATTCCGATACGCTGGATAAAAACCGCATCGAACGCGAAAACTATTCCATCGGGCACAATGGCCGCTGGGGCTGGGCCAATACCGAACTGCGTTTCTACGGTGAAAACATCGAGAACAAAAACGCCGACACCATCACCTCGAAAAATAACTCTCTTGACGGCAAAATCGTCGTGCCGCTGGGCGAATACAACCAGCTGTTTACCTTCGGTGGCGAATACCGCAACGACAAGCTCGAAGACGGCGTAAATCTCGCCAGCAGCGGCAGCACGCAGGCTAACCAGTACGCACTGTTTGTGGAAGATGAGTGGCGGATTTTTGAAAGCCTGGCGCTGACCGGCGGCGTGCGTATGGATGACCATGAAAACTACGGCGTTAACTGGTCACCGCGTGCTTATCTGGTCTACAACGCCACGGACACCGTGACCGTGAAAGGGGGCTGGGCGAGTGCGTTTAAAGCACCATCCCTGCTTCAGCTCAGCCCTGACTGGCAAAGCGCATCTTGCCGTGGCAGCTGTCAGATCATTGGTAATCCGGATCTGAAAGCAGAAACCAGTGAGAACGTCGAACTGGGCCTGTACTACGCGGGCGAAGAGGGGCTTCTGGAAGATGTCACCGCCAGCGCCACGATATTCCAGAACGATGTCGACGACATGATCAGCGTCAACCGTACGTCAAACCGTTCTCAGGCACCCAGCTACGCTAACTTCGTCGGTTTCGATTCCGCCGGTAACCCGATTTTTAACTACTTCAACGTCAACAAGGCGCGAATCCGCGGGCTGGAAACTGAATTGAATATCCCGTTTAGCGATGAAGTGGGTCTGAAACTCAACTACACCTACAACGACGGACGCGATCTCAGCAAAGGGGGCAACAAACCGCTAACGGCTTTACCGTTCCACACCGCCAACGCCACGCTGGACTGGAAACCGCAGGAAGACTGGGGTCTGTATCTGTCGGCTAACCTCAAAGGCGAAGCGCGTACCGTCGCCAACGACGATGTCACCCCAGGCGGCTACACCATCTGGAACACCGGTGGTTCGTACAAAGTGAACAAAGCCGTGAAAATTCGCGCCGGGGTCTTAAACCTCCTCGACAAAGATCTTAACCGCGACAGCTACAGCTACAACGAAGACGGACGCCGCTACTTTATGGCGGTGGATTACAGCTTCTGATGATGTGTTGACATCATAAGCCGCTTTACGGTCGCGGGCGTCGGCCCGCGAGGGGTAAGAGGATATAAACCCACCCCCTTACCCCATTCCAATGGGTAAACCCATCTGACAGATGGGTTTACCAGCCCGCATGACGGGAAATGGGCATCTTTACCGTTTCTGAATATACGTCAGCGCCAACGCCACGGCGAGAACCAGACCTTTGATGATGTCCATCGCGTAGTAGGGCACCGACAACATGACCAGCCCGTTGGACAGCACGCCCAGAATCACCGCACCAATCAGCGTACCGAGGGCATTGGGTTTGCCTGAACCGGCCAGTGAAAAACCGATATAAGCCGCCGCAACCGCATCCATCAGATAGCCGCTGCCGGCGTTCACCTGCGAGGAACCAATGCGTGAAGCCAGCAAAATACCGCCGGAACCGGCCAGTAATGAAGAGATAATGTATGCCGTCACACGATAGCGCGCAGTGCGGATCCCGGCCAGACGCGCCGCCAGCGGATTTCCGCCGATAGCGTACATGCGCCGTCCATGTTTGGTCAGTGACATAAACAGTTGCACCACGACAGTCACGACGGCCATCACGATAACAATCACCGGCACCTGACCGAGCAGGCTGAACACTGCGGGCACCGTCCCTTCGGCCATATCGCCACTCGGTAACACCATATTTTCGGTGATGGAGCCGCCGTAACTGTAGGTCATCGCCGCGCCCTGAATAACAAACAGACTGGCAAGCGTTGCCAGCATGTCAGGAATTTTCAGAATCACGATCAGGAAGGCGTTGAACAGCCCGACCAGCGTACAGAGCGCAAGCGTGATCAGAATCGCTTCGGTGGTGTTAAACCCGTGCCAGACGAACATCGAGATCACCAGCGCATTGGCCAGCGAAGCGGTTGAACCGACCGACAAATCAAAACCGCCGACCGACAGTGAAATCGACACACCAATGGCGATCACCGTGACGATGGCAATCGAGCGCAGGATATTGATGATGTTTGACGGCTCTAAAAAGTTGTCAGACGCGATGCCGAATCCGGCGATCAGCAACACAACGGTGAGCAACATGCCCCATTTGTAGAGAAAGTCGAATAACTGGTGGCGCCATGGCTGGGCCACAGGGGCATTTTGTTCGGTAATCACAGCTTTGCTCACGCGGGTGCTCCTCCGGTGGAATATATTAATAGTGTCTCTTCGTCGACGTCTGCGGCATTGAGTTCAGCCACAATACGGCCATCCCACAACACCAGAATGCGGTCGCATAACCCGACCAATTCGGCGAACTCACCGGAAGCATAGATAATGCCTTTTCCCTGTTGCGCCAGGCCGTCAATCAGCCTGAAAACGTCCGTTTTGGCCTTGATGTCCACACCTTTGGTCGGTTCGTCAAAAATCAACACCTGACTCTCACTGCGCAGCCATTTCCCGATCGCCACTTTCTGCTGGTTGCCGCCGGAGAGACGGGCCAGTTTTTGCAGTGGCCCGGAAGCCCGAATTCCTAAACGGCCAATAATATCCTTCGCCCAGACCAATGCCCGGCGTGAATTGAAAATCGAAAAACGTGAAAAACTGTCATCGGCGGTGACGCTGAGGTTCATTGGGATATCTTCGTCGATGAAAATTCCCTCCTTGCGCCGCTCTTCCGGCACCAGCGCCAGCCCAAGCTCGACCGACAGATACGGTTCTTTCGGCTTCCAGGGTTTACCGTTGAGTTCGCCGCTCTCCACCTGACTGGGTGTTGCACCAAACAGCGCTTTGCACAGTTCCGTTTTACCAGCACCGGCGAGGCCAGCAATACCCAGAATCTCCCCACGGTGCAGGCTCAGGGAGATATCGCGCAATTTGTCTTTGTCATGCATCCCCTGAATACGCAGCAGGGTTTCAGGGCTGTGCGGCGCACGGCGCGGCGGATAAATATCGTCGAGCTGATGACCAATCATCTTCTCGATAATGTGTTCATTGGTCAGGCCCTCCATGCTGTCATCACTGACCAGACGGCCATCACGCAGCACGGTCATGCGGTCGCAGACATCGCGCAGTTCATGAATGCGGTGCGAAATAAACACCACCGCCATTCCAGCCGCTTTCAGCTTACGCACCAGCGCAAACAGCCGTTCACTTTCGGCCTGATCGAGTGGGGCAGTCGGTTCGTCGAGGATCAGGAAACGGCATTTATGCGACAACGCACGGGCCAGTAAAATCAGCTGTTTTTCAGCCAGCGTGCAGCTTTCGATGCGGGTGCGCAGGTTGATTTTCAGCCCGAGCTGGTCGATAAGCCGCTGCGCATGATGATAGATTTCGGACCAGTTATGCAGATGTCCCGGCTCAGACAGCGTATCCAGCATGATGTTTTCGGCCACATTGAGCGTCGGCACCAGCGCGACATCCACCTCCTGCTGCACCAGATGAATACCGTGCGCCCGCGCCTGATGCGGTAATTTCACCGTCACCGGCTGCCCGTCGATGGTTATCTGGCCGGTGTAATGGTCATGCGTGCCTGACAGCACGGCCATCAGCGTGGATTTTCCCGCACCATTGGCGCCCACCAGGGCATGAACCGATCCGCCTTCCAGGGTGAAGTCCACCTGACGCAGGGCTGGGAAACCGGCAAATGAAATCGAGATATTACGCATCTCAAGGATTGAGGAGCTCACGCTGGGGGTTGGCCTTATACAGATAATTTACGATTGGTGTAATTGGCGTTGTAGACGTTTAGCCGTCCATAACTTGCGGTGACAAAGTTTTAACATACACAGGGATTTAAGCAACTTATTTTCAATCTTTGAAGTGTTGGGCGGCTGCCCAAGCCCGCTTATAAATCTTTAAATTCAACTTCAACTTCAACTTCAAGGTCGTGGGCGTCGGCCCACACCGACCAGGGGGCGGCCAGTCGCCGCCGCCCCCTGGACCCCCAGGCTTTTTCATGGAACACCGGTAGCTGCGCTGGTCACAATGGCCGTGTTTCAGGGGCCACAGCGATAGCCGCAAACGCCGCCGCTGCGCGGTACTCTCATTGCGGGTTACAACCCGCGCAAACCCCGCGCGGTTTTCCACCTCTTATTCGACGTCGTTTTGAACGCGGCCGAGGCTTTTCTAAATTCAAAATCAAACCGTTCTTCTTTCTTCTTTCTTTTTACTTCTTTTGATTTACATAGCCGCTAAGGCGCACTCAAAAATGGCACCGGATGAGAGGTTCGAGACCTATGGCTCGAACCCGAAAGACGGGGACGGCGAAGCCGTGACATTTTGCGCCGTGAACGGAAGTCGCTGAAACACGTGCCCTGCCAGCGGCGAAGCTGTCGGTGTTACATAGAAAAACGCAGGAGTTCCAAGAGGAGGCACGTTTATGCCTCCTTTTGGGCCAGTTTGGGTGGCAACCCAAGGTCTTGACCTTAAGGCCAGTTTGGGTGGCAACCCAAGGTTTTGTCCTTGAATTTAAAAAGCGTTTTCGGTCCGCAACCCGAATGCCAAGGCGACGCCGAGCGCCTCCTCGGCCCTCACCACGATCCGCTCTGCGTTTTCGGTGAACGCAATCTCACCGACTTTCAAACTATTGCGCACCTGTTCCAGCGATCCGGTCGAAAACTCCAGTGCGACCATGCGGGCGCTGCCATTTTCACCTTCCGGGACTTTGCCGAATTCATCGGTGGCGCGGTCGGGCGTGATGAAGCGCACGGTGGCGCGGCCGGCATTAATTTTAAAACCACGTTGATCGTCGCTGACGACCGCCCGTTGGCCAAACAGCTCGCCGTACACCTGTGCGGCCTGATGCGGGTCACTGGCGGCAATAACGAAGCCACTGATGTCGGTCACGCCGTTCGGGTGGCGTTGCCATTCGGTGCGCCAGACCAGTTCCGGTGTGACGTGCTGACAGAAGAAACTGCGGCCATTGGGAACGCGGTCGGCGGCCAGCGGTACGGTACGGAAACGGGCGTTGGGTTCTGAGCCATCGTTAAGCTGCACCGGGCGGAAAAACTCCGCCGGGGGTGAACCGGCGATGTTTTGCTGTTGCAAATGGCTGAAGACGGCGTCGGAATTCTGGGTTTTCCACACCAGCCCGGTTAACCCGAGCGGAGCCAGCCATAAGTCTTTGCGGGTGTGTTCGTTCGCCGCTTCATAGCCCAGCAGTTCAAGATAGTTCTCGCCAAAGATCGCCAGATGATTGCTCGACCCGAGCGAATGGTGTCCGCGCGGTGTGAGCTGAAAACCCAGACGGCGGAACTGCTGCTCAGCATGGTCCAGCCGGCCCGCCACATTGACCACCGCGTGATCCAGATGCGGGGTAATGCGGGTTGTCGCGGCGGTGCCGTGCTCGGGCGTTGCCAGATTATGGACAGATAATTCAGTCATCGAACGGTTCTCCCAGCGTGAGCATCAGGCGGTTGGCCCAGGCGAAGAAGGCCGCGGATTGCGCAAGATCGACAATTTCCAGCGTGCTTAGCCCTTGTTCACGCAGACGAGAAATATGCGTGGTGCTGGCCGTCGGCGGCGTAGCTGAGAGCGCGGCGGCAAAGTCGATTTCGGCCTGCCAGCGTGGCGTCTGCCCTTGGCTCAAAATGCCGCCCGGTGCGGTATCGATAAGCTTCTGCACCTCGTCGTTTTGTTTGGACAGCTGGCTGGCCTTGCGCGCATGCACTGACGCGCAGTAGATACAGCCGTTGACTTTGCTGGCGACGGTGGCGGCCAGTTCACGTTCTTTGCGCGGCAGACCACCGCTGGTGTAGAAAATGCCTTTGTCGGTCAGCGTGCGCTGTTCGAGCACCGGCAGGTTGCGGCCAAGCAGGCGGAAATAATCGGAATCCGTATGGCCAAAACGCGCCAGAATCGCCTGCTGCTCGGTATCAAACTCGGCCAGTTTTTTCGCGGCAATCCACGGCTCCCAGCCCAGCTCTGCTTGTGTGAAAACCTTTGGTGCCGAACGCCCGCTATGCGTTTTACCGTCGGTACGCCAGAAAGCGGCGACGGCCGGTTTGTCGCTGGCGTTTTCCACCGGCTGACCACCAATCAGGCGGTAGCTGCGTAGCACGCGAGTCTGGTAACTCACAAACGCGATCAGTTGCGACAGCGTGACAATGGCGTCAAAGCTCCAGCCTGCCAGTTGCAGACTTTGCAGATGAGCCGCCGTGGCGCTGGCTGGTTTAAAGCTCAGACGTTCGCCGTGATCGAGTGCTGCCTGCAATCTGTCGCTGTTGCCATCGCCGTCGACGCCCTGTAAACGCTCGGCGTAGTGCGACGCCAGTGCGTTATCCCCGTGCCAGCGCGCGACGTTTTCGGCGAGCAGGAGGCGTTCGGCGAGCGTAAAATCCACGGTGTCATCCCCGTTGAAAATCGTCTCATAACTGCCCTGAGTGTGGCGCGTGGCAGCGTCGCGGATTTCGCGGGCTTGTGCCAGTTCAGAATCAGCGTCGATAGCGGCCAGTTGAGCCAGCAGATCGGCGGAGTGCGTCGTAGAAGTCATAAGGTTTCCTTAGCAAGTTCTGGCAGAGGGGAAGTCACAGTTTTTGGAGTACGGCGTACCCAGCCCAGCGCAGGGGCAACCTGTCGGGCAATCAGTTCAATGGAGCGTAAAATATACGGATGCGGCGGATCGATAGAGTGCACCTGGAAAGCCAGATCGGTCACCCGCGCCAGTGCGCTGTCCTGCCTGAGGGAAGTAATGACCTGCTCCGGTGAACCCAGATGCACATCGAACGCACGGATGTGATCGTCAAGAGAATCTCCCTGTACGGTCTGCCCGCTGGTGCGGTGATTTTCTGCCTGACGGCGCAGCCCTTTTTCTGCCAGCCGCCGTGCTTCGTTGCCATCTTCGCTCACAAAGGCGGTGCGTGAACCCATGATGCGCGGTTCGACCCCGGCGGGCAGGGCGGTGAGATAGGCATCAATAATCGGGTTCTGGATCTCGGCCAGGGTCAGGTTTGGCGCATTGGGCGGGCGGGGTTGGGTGCGTGACAGCATCAGGCCATCGCCTGCGAGTCCCGCCCGTTCGCCGCCTTCCACCGAAAACGTGGCCTGCCAGATACGGCCCGCCAGCTGCGGGGCTGCCGGATATAAACGGTTATCGGTGCCTGCCAGCGGTTCGCCGCGCCACGCCTGTAACAGCACGCGCAGATTCTCGCTAAATACCGCGCCGCGCTGGCTGCTCTCCAGCCCGAACGGGGGGAATGAGGTCGGTGTACCGCCAGAACCTAAACCAATTTCCAGTCGTCCACCTGACAGTAAATCCAGCACCGAGGTGTCTTCCGCCACGCGCAGGGCGTTTTCCATCGCCAGCGTGATAATGCCTGTGCCTAAACGGATAAACCGGGTGTGCGCCGCCACCTGAGCCAGAAACACCAGCGGTGCGGGCAGACCGCCTTCCGCGGCGTGAAAATGGTGCTGCGCGACCCACGCCGAGTCAAAACCCTGCTGCTCGGCGTGAACAATTTGCTCTGTTGCCAGCCGGTAGCGCTCCTGCGGACTGGTGTCATCCAGCAGGCGTGTAAAGAATCCAAGTCGTTTAGTGCTCATCGTTATTCCTTCACTCTTTCAGTTATGCAGCGCGATGGCGGCCGGAGCCTGGGATCGCATTAATCAGTTCTTTGGTGTAATCGCTGCCCGGACGGGCAAACACCGATTCGACGTCGCCGGAGTCCACCTGCTGCCCGCGGTTAAGCACCGAGACGCTGTGTGAAATCTGCCGGACCGTGGCGAGATCGTGAGAAATAAACAGATACGTCAGGCCGAGTGAGTCCTGTAACTCCTGCAACAGGCTCAGTATTTGTGCCTGCACGGTGACGTCGAGGGCCGATGTGGCTTCATCCAGCACCAGCACCTGGGGTTCGAGGATGAGAGCGCGGGCCAGCGCCACGCGCTGCCGCTGACCGCCGGACAGTTCGCGGGGTTTGCGGGTGAGCAGTTCCGGCGGCAGAGCCACGCGGTCAGCAATTTTATGGACCCGCTGGCGGCGCTCCTCTGTGCTGAGCGGCTCGAAATTCAGCAGCGGTTCTTCAATCACTTTGAACAGTGTCTGTGACGGATCCAGTGAGGCAAACGGATTCTGATAGACCAGCTGGATCTTACGGCGCAGCTGGCGCAGCGCTTCCCCTTTCAACCGGGTAATATCCTGACCGTCGATAAATACGTGCCCTGAGTCAGGCTGCTGAAAGCCGAGCAGAATGCGCGCCAGCGTAGTTTTACCGGAGCCGGATTCGCCCACCAGAGAGTGCGTGGTGCCGCGCGCAATGCTGAAAGAGACGTTATCCACGGCGCGAAACGCGGGTTTGCCTTTGCCACCGAGGGCAAAATCTTTGATGACATTTTCAACGCGCAGCACGCTGTCGGTTGATGCCGTCCGCACGCTGGCGCGGTGCTTGCCAGAAAGGGCAGGGACATCGGCAAACAGCTGGCGGGTATAGTCGCTTTTCGGCGCATTCAGCACTTCTGCCGTGATGCCCTGTTCCTGTACTTTGCCTTGACGAAACACCAGCAGGCGGTCGGCGCGTTCGGCTGCCACGGCGAGGTCATGGGTGACGAAAAGGACGGCGGTGCCGAATTCACGGCGCAGTTCGTCGATCAAATCCAGAATGCGTTTTTGCACCGTGACGTCCAGTGCGCTGGTGGGTTCATCAGCGATGATCAGCGCCGGTTGCAGTGCAATCGCAATGGCGATCAGCACCCGCTGTTTCATGCCACCGGAAAGCTCATGCGGGTACTGCTTTGCCCGCAGTTCAGGGTGCGAAAGCCCAACGCGCGCCAATAATTCCACCACGCGTTCGTCACGCTGTTTACGCGGCAGACGGCGGTGAATATTCAAAATTTCCGCCACCTGCGCGCCGATGGTTTTTACCGGATTCAGCGAACTGGTCGGGTCCTGCGGGATCAGGCTGATGCGTGCGCCGCGCAGGGCATCCAGACGGCGCTGCGACCACTGGCTGATATCAATCCCGTTGAGGCGGATAGCCCCTTGTTGCAGATGACCGTTTTCCGCCAGCAGGCCAATAATGGCCTGTGCGGTGGTGGTTTTGCCCGAGCCGGATTCGCCGACCAGCGCCACCACTTCACCCGGATATATCGAAAACGACACGTTGTGCACGACGGTTTGACTCTGCGCACCGCTGCTGTAGGCGATAGACACATCTTCCAATGCCAGCACCGGCGTGGCTTCTCCGGTAGCGGTGCGGTTTAAACGTAAGTTCAGGCTCATCGGCGGCTCCTGCGAAACGACTGGCTAATGCGGTTAGCGGAGAGCACCACCAACACCACGACGACGCCGGGGAAGGTGGTCAGCCACCAGGCGGTGGAAATGTAGTTACGGCCTTCGGCGATCAGTAAGCCCCATTCCGGCGTCGGCGGTGGGGTGCCATAACCGAGAAAGCTCAGAGTGGAGATTGCCAGAATGGCGCTGCCAAACTGTAAGGCCGAAAAGGCGATCACTGAGGTGAGTGAGTTCGGCAAGATATGTCGCCACAGTACGGCACCAAAAGTTCCGCCGCTGCCGTAAGCCGCTTCGACATAATCGCTGTGCCGCACCAGTACCACTTCTGAACGGGCGAGGCGGGCGAAGTTGGCAATTGACGTCACCCCGACGGCAATCGCCGCATGGACTGTGCCGAAGCCAAGTAAAATAATCACCGACAGCGACAGCAGCAGGCCGGGAATGGACAGCAGCACGTCGACGATGCGCATGACGACGGTATCGGCGAAGCCACCGACGGCCCCTGCGAATAACCCGAGTGCGGTTCCCAGCACCAGTCCGAGGGCGACCGCCACCAGTGCGCCGGAGAGAGAGTGCGACGCGCCGTAGACAATGCGCGCGTAAACATCGCGGCCCAGTTGGTCAGTCCCCAGCCAGTGGCCGGCCTGCGGAGCCAGACGCTGAGCGCCCGCCACGCCTTCCGTACCGCTGTAAGCGGTAAACAGCCCCGGTGCGATGGCCCATAAAATCACCACGATCATCACGGCCCAGGCCAGAATCAGCCCTGGCTGAAGGCGGGTGAACAGGCTGCTTCGTGTGGCCGGTTTGGCAACGTGAGCGGCCTGAAGTTGATCAATCGGTAAACTGCTCATGCATGGGCTCCCGCAGAAGTTTTAAGGCGTGGATCCAGTAACGGGAACACCAGATCAACCAGCAGGTTGATGGCCACAAAGGCGGCGGCGGAGATCACGACAATGGCCTGCAATACCGCGACGTCCTGATTATTCACCGCCTGCTGAGTCAGTTGGCCAAGACCGTTGAGGCCAAACACCGTTTCGGTGATCAGCGCTCCGGCAATCAGTTCGCCAAACAGCAGACCGGCAATCGTCAGGGCCGGCAGCATGGCGTTGCGCGCCACGTGCCGCCACAGCACACCGCTGCGCGACGCGCCTTTGGCGCGGGCCACGGCCACGAATGGCTGGGTTTGCACCTGATCAATACTGCGAATCAAGATTTGCGCCAGCGGGGCGGAAATCGGTACCGCCAGCGTGATAATCGGCAGAATCAGCCCGACCCATTCACCGGGGTTAATTACCGGGATCCAGCGCAGGTGGAAAGAGAAAAACTGAATCAGCGCAATGCCGAGCCAAAAAGTGGGGATAGAGATAAACAGCGACGGCAGCGACTGAAACAGCGACTTCAGCCAGCCGAAATGCAGCAGGCTGGAGAGGAAAGCGATGGCCACGGCCACCGCCGTCGCCAGCACAAAGCCGAGCACTGCCAGACGCAAGGTCGGTGGGAAGTTACTTTTGAGTAAGTCCGTCACCGGCACACCGGCCTGAATCGAATAGCCCAAATCCCCGCGCAGGAAATTGCCCAGCGTGTGAAAATACTGTTGCCACACCGGAATATCCGCGCCATAGGCGGCGCGCATATCCGCAACCTGCGCCGGGCTCAGGCCCATATCCGGGTTCTGAAATTTGATCAGGATGGCGTCGCCGGGCAGCACCTGTAACAGGATGAAGGAGACAGTAAAGGCCGCCCACAACACCAGAATGGCCTGCCCAATGCGTCCGCTAAAGTATCGGCTCATGGTTTACTCCTGCTGATTAATGCTTTTCCAGCCACGCGCCGTAGAAGCTCGGACGGCCAACCGCTTCAAAGTTGATGCCTTTGAGGTATGGCGCACCGGCAAACACCTGCGGTTCTTCGAAGATCGGAATGACGTAAGCCTGATCCAGCAGGTAATTCTGCACGTCAGCGGTGAGCGCCAGACGTTTTTTCGGGTCCACTTCGGCGGAGACGGCAATCAGCAAATCATTGAGTTTGTCGTCGCGGAAGTTTTTCACCTTGCTGCTGGAGCCGCCTTTTTGCAGCAGAACGTCGCGGTTGGTCGGATAGAAGGCGCTTTTGATCACGTCCGGATCGGCGCGGCCCACTTCAAGCACGTAAGCGGCGGTTTTTTCCGGATCCAGGTTATCGGCCACGCGGCTGCCTGCATCACCGGCCAGAATGTTGAGTTTGACGCCCACCTGTCCCCACTGCTGCGACACCAGCTGCAATACTTCTTTGTTTTGCGGCTGTGGCAGGGATTCATACACGGTCAGCGACAGCGTTTTGCCGTCTTTCTGGCGAAGGCCGTTCGGACCGGCTTCCCAGCCCGCTTCGTCCAGCAGCTTTTTAGCCTGCGCCGGGTCGTAGGTCAGCTTGTCAGCCAAATCAACATAACCGGCAGCGGTTTTCGCCACGACAGAGGTCGCCTGCGGATAGTTAGGTGAGAAAAGCGTATCAACCACCTGCTTGGCATTGGTGGCATGCAGCAGGGCCTGACGCACTTTCAGGTCCGACACCAATACGTTATCCGGGCGGAAAGCGATACCGTCGTTGACGCCTTTGGTTGGCGCAGCGTAAATCGGGAAATTCTGGTCTTTGGCCTGTTTCTCGTCATAGGCCTGAACCTGACGGATGAAATCTGCCTGACCGGCCAGCAGCGCGCCGATACGTACACTGTCTTCGTTGGTGACGATCACCTTGATTCCATCAAGATTGGCGCGGCCCTGCTGTTTAAGCTTCGCCGGGCCCCAGTTGTAATCTTTACGCGCGGTGAGATCGACTTCGCGGCCCAGCGTCTCTTTGCTGACCACAAACGGGCCGGAGCCGATGATGTGAGTGGCGTCGCCAAGGGAGTCAAAGCTGCGGTTAAGCGTACTCAGTGAAACCAAACCAGAACCAATGGTAGCCGTGCCTTGCAGGAATCCCGGTGAGGATTTTTTAAAGAAGAACTTCACGGTCAGCGGGTCAACCACTTCGCTGTGGTCGTAGTTGTTGATCACTTCCGAGACCGGCAGATTGTGTTCTTTATTACCGAGGCCGTAGGTATCAAAGTTTTTCGCCACGGCAGCGGCATCCAGCGGGGTACCATCAGAGAAGGTCACACCGGGGCGGAGTTTAAAGGTGTATTGGGTCTTGTCGGCGTTGAAACTCCACGACTCGGCTATCCAGGGTTCAATCTCCAGCGTTTGCGGATTTTGATAGGTCAGTTTGTCAGTGATCTGATTCAGGATGCCGCCGTTCGGATAAAACCCGCCCGCCGGTGGATATAAGTTGGTATGTGCTTGTTGCTCTAAATAGACCAGCGTCCCGCCCTGAACAGGGGTTCCGTCGGCGGCAAATGCGGTGCTGGTGGTAGAAATTAAAAGCCCTAAAGCCAGAGCGCGGGAAACCGCGTTCAAACGGCGAATGGTATGCATCAACGTATCCTTTTTCTTATCGGCAAGTGAACGTCACTGAAGTCCGCCGTGATGGCTTTAGAACTAAAGTGGTGGTTCTATATCAAACCTTTTTAAAAAGGATATAAACGAAGGATTATTGCTATGGATAGCGAGAAAGTGGGAATAGGAATGTATTGAACATTTACGCGGTTCATGGCGCGCTTTTAAATTCAACTTCAACTTCAACTTCAACTTCAAGGTCGTGGGCGTCGGCCCACAACGACCAGAGGGCCGCAGTCGCTCGGCCCTCTGGACTCCGAGCTTTTAAAAACAGCAGCTGCGCTGGTCACAATGGCCGTGTTTCAGGTGCTGAAGTGATAGCCGTAAAATGTTATCGCTTCGCGATTCCCGGCTGCGGGTTTGAGCCAACGGTAAAGACATTGTCTCGCCACCGACTTGCCGGTGACATTTTGAATACGGCCGGGGCTTTTCTAAAAGACAAAAACAGACCAGGTTTTGCCTTTTATTTTTGTCATTTATCTGTTGATTTACATAGCCGCTAAGGCGCAGTCAAAATGGCACCGGATGAGAGGTTCGAGACCTATGGCTCGAACCCGAAAGACGGGGACGGCGTAGCCGTGACATTTTGCGCCGTGAACGGAAGTGGCTGAAACACGTGCCCTGCCAGCCGCGAAGCTGTCGGTGTCTCAGCGAAAAACGCAGGAGTTCCAAAAGGAGGCGCGTTTACGCCTCCTTTTGGGCGGGTTTGGGCAGCAGGCCCACGGTGTTGATCTTGAAGTTGAATTTAACGATTTTAATCTTTAAAAAGCTGACCTGAGTGGTAACTCACTCCCCCCTGATGCCGTGATGATTTTTACGGCAGGCTGCCACAAAGGATTCGAACAGCTGGCGGGACACCGCGTCGGTCAGGCTGTGCCACTCAGGGTGCCACTGCACGCCAAGGGCGAAAGGATGATTACGTACGCTGACGGCTTCGATCAGGTTGTCCGGCGCACGGGCTTCGATGGTCAGTTCCGCCCCCAGGCGTTTTGCGCCCTGACCGTGCAGGGAGTTGACCTGAAACTGCTGATAGTCAGGTAGCAGTTCGGCAAGCAAACCGCCCGGCTCGATATGCACCGGATGCACCAGATCATACTGCGCATCGTGCGGCAGGGAGGTGTCTTCACGATGATCCATGTAACCCGGCTGTTCATGCACTTTACGGTAAAGCGCGCCGCCGGTAGCGACGACCAGCTCCTGCATACCGCGGCAGGCGGCAAAAAGCGGAATCCGCTGATCCAGCGTGGCGCGGATTAATGCCATGCTGAGTTTGTCGCGGCCGGGATCGGCAAGCAGTTCAACGCCGTCTTCACCATAAAGGTGGGGTTCGACATTGCTCGGGCTGCCGGTCAGGAAGATGCCATCGAGACGCGATAACACTTCATCGATGGCCCCTTCGCGGGAAGCCAGTTCGTGGGGAAGACAGACGGGTAACGCGTTGGCGTTAAAGATAGCGTCGAGATATTTTTCATGCACCGTGAGTGCCGGGTTCTCGTCGATGGTGTTTTCGCACATCACCACCCCAATGATCGGTCTGTAGCTGGTCTCTTTTCTGGCCTGCGCCGAGGAAAATATAGTGCCCATGTTACCGCCTCGTTGAGTTGTTTGAAGGGTTGAAAAAACCGCGCCTTGTCGCTTTCGCCATTCAATTTAGTTGACATTACTCCTCTAAAACTAGCAGCGGAAGGGGGCTTTTTCAAACCGGTTTGTAACCAAACTGTTGCGGTTGCAAAACAATTCCGATGAGTCTAGGGTTATTAATGAGACTAATGTTTGAGCATCATGTGAGGTGTTCCATCAATAGATGAAGTGTGTTGAAAGAGAGTACGTTGAGAGAAACAGAACGTTCTGAACGGCGGGGCATCATGGTGGTGCCAGAGTCGCCAAAAAAGGCAAACGGTGGAAATCCTATGCAATCGATCATTCTTGAATCAAACAGTTCCGAAGTCGAAGACTTCGCTGCACACGGCGAAGAGAAGCGAAGTAGCGCGTTCCAGGATGAAGTAACTCAATACCTGGAGCGTCAACCTCTCACACTTCACGTCGATGTCCTCCTCACAGATTTAAACGGCAGTTTCCGCGGTAAACGCATCCCCGTCTCAGCGTTGAGAAAAATTGAAAAAGGCTGTTATTTCCCGGCTTCCGTGTTCGCCATGGATATCCTTGGCAACGTGGTGGAAGAGGCCGGTTTAGGTCAGGAATTAGGCGAACCCGATCGCATCTGTTTACCCGTCCCCGGCACGCTTGCGCCTTCGGCTTCTGACCCCGATCACATCGGCCAGTTGCTGCTGACCATGCTTGACGAAGATGGCACTCCCTTTGACGTTGAACCCCGCAATGTGCTGAACCATCTGTGGCAAACATTGCGCCAGCGGGGATTGTTCCCGGTGGTAGCGGTAGAGTTGGAGTTCTATCTGCTCGACAGGCAGCGAGATGCGGAAGGCTCAATCCAGCCGCCATGTACCCCCGGAACCAATGAACGCAGCATTCATACTCAATGCTATTCGGTGGATAATCTCGACCATTTCGCCGACGTTCTCAGCGATATCGACCGTTTGGCTCATATTCAGGGCTTGCCAGCCGATGGCGCGGTGGCCGAGTCTTCGCCCGGTCAGTTCGAAATCAACTTGCACCACAGCGACAATATCCTGCGCGCCTGCGACCACGCCCTGACCCTGAAAAGGCTGGTACGTTTGGTGGCGGAAAATCATGATATGGACGCCACCTTCATGGCGAAGCCGTATGATGAACATGCGGGCAGCGGTATGCATATCCACCTGAGCGTGCTTGATGACAATGGAAAAAACCTGCTGGCCGACAGCGAAGGGGAAGATTCAGCGCTAATGAAACGTGCGCTGGCGGGGATGCTCGCGCTGATGCCGGCCTCAATGGCGGTACTGGCACCGAACGTCAACGCTTTCCGCCGCTTCCAGCCGGGCATGTACGTGGCGACGCAGGCCTCGTGGGGCCACAATAACCGCACGGTTGCGTTGCGCGTGCCGTGCAGTGGTAGCGCCGATCACCGCGTGGAGTATCGTCTGGCGGGCGCAGATGCTAACCCGTATCTGGTCGTTGCGAGCGTGCTGGCCGGAATGCTGTACGGCCTCGACAACGATTTACCGCTGCCTGAACCTGTCACCGGTAACGGTCTGGAGCAGGAAGGTATTCCGCTACCCATTCGCCAGAGCGATGCGTTGGTGGAGTTTGACGAGCAACCGGCGTTGAAAAAATATCTCGGCGAGCGCTTCTCTCAGGTTTACCACGCGTGTAAATCGGACGAGTTGTTGCAATTTGAGCGGCGCGTGACTGAAACCGAAATCGACTGGATGCTGCGTAACGCCTGACTGGGCGAAATGGGGGCGTATTTTTTGATCCTGCGCAGCACAAAGAAAGAAATTGTAACTTAAGCCCTCAAAATCTTGTCATCCGCCCTAAAGTTAGGGCAAAATACAGCACATGCAGAATAACCGACGCTTTAAGGCGCCGGTTATTTTTTTTGCATTGTATGGTACGCAAACTAATTCAACAGAGGCCGGACTCAGATCCGGATAGATAACCAGGTTCGTGTGTGACCCCCAAATCAATAAACGGTCACCGCTATGAGGAAATGCATGATGGGGCAATATTTTAAACCTGTACCGGTGCCCGCCGGTATCTTTGTCAGCTGCGGCCAACAACGCTCAGCCTTTATGTCCGTATTCAGCGATGTAAAGATCAATCCCCCGTTTCCTGGTTATCCAACACGAAGTCAGCCCTGTACTTTGCGCACGGAGGCGTTTACACGTCCGGTGCTTGCAAATCAGGGAGGGCTGAGCCATGTCTGCTAATGTCTCAACTGCCGCTCCGGCAACCCATCGCGTACAGCTGCGTAAAACCCTGACTCTGGTTCAGGTTGTGATGATGGGCCTTGCCTATCTGCAACCGATGACCATTTTCGATACCTTCGGTATTGTGTCGGGCCTGACTGACGGCCACGTAGCCACCGCGTATATTTTCGCGTTGATCGCCGTACTGTTTACCGCAGTGAGTTACGGCAAACTGGTGAAACGCTTCCCGTCCGCCGGTTCTGCGTATACCTACGCGCAGAAAGCCATCAGCCCGCACGTCGGGTTTATGGTCGGCTGGTCATCCCTGCTGGACTACCTGTTCATGCCGATGATCAACATCCTGCTGGCTAAAATTTACCTGGAAGCTATCTTCCCGGGCGTGCCGTCGTGGATATTTGTTACCGCGCTGGTCGCGTTGATGACCGCTTTCAACCTGCGTGGCATTAAGGTGGTGGCTAACCTTAACAGCATTATCGTGGTGGTTCAGGTGGCCATTATGGTGGTGTTCATGGGTCTGCTGATCCACGGTGTGTACATGGGCGAAGGCGCAGGTACGCTGACCAGCACCAAACCGTTCTTCAGTGAAAACGCGCACGTGGTGCCGATGATCACCGGGGCGACGATACTGTGCTTCTCGTTCCTGGGTTTCGACGGTATCAGTTCATTGTCTGAAGAGACGCCGAACGCCGGTAAAGTGATCCCGAAAGCAATCTTCCTGACTGCCCTGATTGGCGGCGTGATTTTTGTGGTGGTCTCGTACTTCCTGCAACTTTATTTCCCTGACATTTCGCGCTTCCATGATCCTGACGCATCCCAGCCGGAAATCATGCTGTATGTGGCGGGTAAGTTCTTCCAGTCCGTGATCCTGTGCTTTAGCTGTGTGACCGTTCTGGCATCGGGCATGGCGGCCCACGCGGGTGTTTCCCGCCTGCTGTACGTGATGGGCCGCGACGGCGTATTTCCGGAGAAAATCTTCGGTTATGTGCACCCGAAATGGCGCACGCCGACGTTCAACGTCGTGCTGGTTGGCGTTGTTGCGATGTCCGCTGTGACCTTTGATCTGGTGACCGCAACGGCGCTGATTAACTTCGGTGCGCTGGTGGCCTTCACCTTCGTTAACCTGTCGGTTATCTCGCAGTTCTATATCCGCGAGAAGCGCAACAAGACCTTCAAGGATCACATCAACTATCTGGTCCTGCCGGTGATTGGTGCACTGACCGTCGGCGCTTTGTGGCTGAATCTGGAAGTCAGCTCAATGACGCTCGGCCTGGTCTGGGGCTCGATTGGCCTGTGCTATCTGGCCTTCATCACCAACCTGTTCCGGCAGAAGCCGCCGCAGATGAGTGGCGAGATCATGCCTGAGGCATAAAAAAGTAAGGGACCCGCAAGGGTCCTTTTTTTTTGCTCTTTGGAAAGAGCAGGAAACTAAACTTCAACTTCAAGATCAAGACCTTGGGCTGTAGCCCAAGGTTTACCGGTGTGGGCCGACGTCCACGACCTTGAATTTGAAGTTGAAGTTGAGGTTGAAGACTTAAAGCGAAAGCCGTGCTTACGCCACCAGCTTCTTCCCGTAGTCGAACAGCGCCTTGAGAAGCGCCGTCTTCTCCGCATCCTCCTCGTACAGGTTGTACAGCGATTCGAGCTGCAAAATGTAGTCCTGCACGCGTTCGGCGTTGAGTTTTTCCTGACGATGTTCACGCCAGCGTCGCTGTTCGGCGTCAGTCAGGGTGGCGGGGAAGTTGCGGGCACGGTAGCGGAACAGCAGCGTTTCGATGCGGGAATCGTTAAAGGTCAGATCCAGTGTGGGCAGATTCTCGGGTTTGGTTTCGAGAATAATGCGCATCGCGGCACGGTCGGCATCGCTGAAGAATCCGTCGTACAGGCGGGCATCGACGTCGTCGGAACCTTTGAACGGTTCGGCATCGGCATACAGCGCTACCACTTTTTCACGGACCTGAGTATTCTGGCGCAGCAGCTGTAAATTTTGCAGGCAGCGCTCGCGGTCGATACCCAGACGTTCGGCGTTTTCCGGCAGCAGCGTTTTCGCAGGAGCCAGCACCGGACATTTATTAATATGCAGCAGCTTAATGGGCAGCGGCGACTGACCGGGTTCGAGCGCATCGCGGCGTGTGTAAAGCCGTTCGCGCATCTGTTCAGCATCCAGCGCCAGCAATGGCGTCATGTCGCCGCCTAAATCACAGACAATCACCGCATTCTTGTTCTCCGGGTGCCACGCCAGTGGCGCAACCCAAGCGGTATTGCCGCGCGCGGCGCCAAACATACCGGAGACATGCACCAGCGGCGTCATCGCAGGAATGTCGATCAGTGCGTTGATCTTGTGCTTATTACGGTGCTCAAGCAGGAAATCAAACAGACGGGGTTGCGCCTGTTTCACCAACTTCGCCATAGCGATGGTAGCGTAAACGTCTGCCATCGCGTCGTGGGCATTCTCATGTTCGATGCCGTTGGCCTTGGTCAGATGCTCAAGACGGAAACTCGGGAATCCGTCGTCGTTTTCCGGCCAGTTGATGCCGTCCGGACGCAGGGCGTAACAGGCACGCATCACATCCAGCAGATCCCAGCGGGAATTTCCGTATTGCCAGCTGTAGGCATAAGGATCGCAGAAGTTACGGTAAAAAATATTGCGGCTCACTTCGTCATCAAAACGAATATTGTTGTAGCCGACAATGCAGGTTCCCGGCACGCTGAACGCTTTATGAATGTGCGCGCTGAACTCCGCTTCGCTCAGCCCTTTCTCCAGCGCCAGCTGTGGCGTGATGCCGGTGATCATCACCGCTTCCGGCTCCGGCAGATAGTCGTCAGACGGGCGACAGTAGATCACCAGCGGCTCTTCGATGATGTTGAAATCCTGGTCGGTACGTACACCGGCGAACTGCGCAGGGCGGTCCAGCGCCGGGTTTTTGCCGAAAGTCTCGTAATCATGAAAGTAGAACGTTTTTTGTGGCTTGTCTGACATTGCTGAGTTGACCCTTAATCGCGGCTGGTTGTAATGATGTGGCATGGCGAACAGCCGTTAAGGATAACATTCAGCGGCGAGATGTCATGGGGAAATCTGCCAGCCTGCGACATGTCCTGGAGATCTGCCGGTTATTCACCTAAAGTTTGATTAAACCCCGCTAAAACCACGGTGATCCCCTGTAACAACTCGGCTAAACTAACGGCCTTTGATTCTTCCGCCACTGATGGCATTGCATGGGTATCGCTGTATGCGTCTGGACAAAAAAATCTCGCCGCTCGACAACGTGATTTACAGTCACTATCGCATCACGCATGCGTTGCGTATTGCACTGGCGTTCATTCTTACGTTCCTGATTGTGCGTCTCACCGAGATCCCCGAAGGCACCTGGCCGCTCATCACTTTGGTCGTGGTAATGGGGCCAATTTCATTCTGGGGTAATGTGTTACAGCGCGTCTCTGAGCGTATCGCCGGAACGGTATTCGGCTCGGCTTCCGGACTGATTGCGCTATGGCTGGAGCTTTACTCTTTGCCGCTGATGCTGGCGTGGTGCGGCATCGTGATGTTTGTCAGCGGCTACCTGACGCTGGGTAAACGGCCTTATATGGCGCTGTTGATTGGCGTGACGCTGGCGGTAGTATGCGGTGCTGGGCCCGGAGATATGCACACGGCGCTATGGCGTTCAGGCGACGTGGTATTCGGCTCGCTGCTGGCGCTGTTTTTTGCCAGTATTTATCCGCAGCGCGCCTTTATTCACTGGCGGATGCAGATGGCCGATTATCTGATGTCGCTCAACAAGCTCTACAGCGCCTGGTTGTCGCCGAACATGCTGGAACGCCCGCATTTGCACGGCAAGCTGAAAACCGCCATGAACCAGATGGTGAAGATGCGCGCGCTGTTCGCCCCCGCCAGTAAAGAGTCCCATATTCCCCGCGAAGTGTTCGATGCTATCCAGACGCTTAGCCGCAATCTGTTGTGTACGCTGGAATTACTGGCGGACGCCTATTGGAGTTCGCGTGAAAGCCACTATCTTATGCTCAATGCACGCACGTTGCGCAGCGCCCAATTACTGATGCTGGACTCGCTGGAGCAGTTAAGCGACATGCTGCTCAACGGCACCAAAGGGGATGAATCGGCGCTGAATCATCAGCTCAATGAATCCGCTGAGGAGCTGAAACAGCTGATGCGTGATATGAACAGCGAGCACCTGGAAACACCAATTTACGGCTATGTCTGGCTGAGTATGCAGGTGGCCGAGCAACTTAAGTCGTTAGGTGACCTCATCACGATGACCATGCGCAAAGAAGAGGCGTTAAATGAGGTCAGCACGGTGCCGAAAGTGTGAAGGGATTTTTGTCTGCCCGCTAAAACGGGTAAGATAAGCGAATTAGGCTTTCGTTCTGAACGCGCAGGCATTTCCTGCTACGCTGTAACCCCCGTTCCGGGCTGTCAGTCACTGAATCTGTGTAACTTAATCGAAGGTGTTAAAATGGACAATATCAACAAGCCGAGTTTCCATGACGTTCTGGAGTTTGTACGAATTTTCCGCCGCAAGAACAAGCTGCAACGTGAAATTGCCGACAACGAAAAGAAAATTCGCGACAACCAGAAACGTGTTCTGCTGCTCGACAACCTGGGCGACTACATCAAACCGGGCATGAGCGTTGAAGAAATTCAGGCCATCATTGCCAGCATGCGTGGCGACTATGAAGACCGCGTTGATGACTACATCATCCGCAATGCTGACCTGTCTAAAGAACGTCGTGAAATGTCGAAAAAACTGAAAGCGCTGGGCGAAGTAAAAGCCAACGAAAGCAAATAAGCGTCGTTATTCAGACCGTCATTCGTATTAAAAAGGCCCCGTCACCTGTGTGATAGGGCCTTTTGCTTTTGTTCTTTGTGGTTGAACGTCAAACCGTTTGGACTTTCCCTTCCTGCGTTGACGGCTCATTTTCCAGCCGCTGGCGGCGGCGCAGATTGGGGAACCACGCCATCCACAGACCGACCACGACCAGCGTACCAATCCCGCCGATAGCCGCAGCAGGCACTGCGCCCATCCACGCCGCCAGTAAACCTGATTCAAACTCACCCAGCTGATTCGACGTGTTGATAAAAATGGAGTTGACTGCACTGACGCGTCCGCGCATTTCATCGGGCGTATCGAGCTGCACCAGCGCGCCGCGGATCACCATACTGACCATGTCAAAGCCGCCGAGGAAAAACAGCGCAATCATCGACAGCCACAGCGTGCTGGAAAGCGCAAACACCAGCGTTGCCACACCAAAGCCTGCCACGGCGGCAAACATGGTCATCCCCACATTGCGGGTCAGTGCTTGACGGCTAAGCCAGAACCCGACCAGCAATCCACCGACGGCAGGTGCGCCGCGCAGCAGCCCCAGTCCCCAGGGGCCGGTGTGCAAAATATCTTTGGCAAAGATTGGCAGCAGGGCAGTAGCACCACCCAGCAGCACCGCAAACAGGTCCAGCGAAATCACACCCAGCACGTCAGGCCGGTTGCGGATAAAGCGTATTCCGGCAAACAGCGTCGCAAAGGTGGCGGGTACGCGCTGCGGCGGTGCCTGTTCATATTGCAAACGGCTGACCATCACGATAGACAGAAAATAGAGCAGTCCGCAGGCCAGATACACCACGCTGGATCCTGCGATATAGAGCAAACCACCTATCGCCGGGCCGACCATAGCCGCCGCCTGGCCGGACACCGCATTCGCTGCCATGGCGCGGGCCAGCAGGTGCGGTGGCACCAGTGCGGGCAGCATCGACTGCATCGAGGGAGCTTCCATCGCCTTGGCAATGGCAATCACAAACACCAGCCCGAGGATGGTCAGTTCATTCACATGATGAGTTAGCGTCAGTACACCTAAAGCGATAATCGCCAGCCATTCTGCAATTTGTCCCCAGAGGACAATGCGCCGGCGGTCAAACTGATCCGCTACGTGCCCGGCGAACAGTGCCAGCGTCACCGACGGCAAAAACTGCGCCAGGCCAATGAGGCCCAGATCCAGTGCGCGACCGGTGATCGAATAGATCTGCCAGCTCACGACAATGGAAAGCATCTGGAAACCGAAGCTGGAACCCGCCCTGGCAATCCAAAAGGCGACAAAAGAACGGTGCTGCAATAACGAATCTGAGGTAGCGGGGTGAGGAGGCATCGCACATTCCTGATAATCACTATTTTGGTTCCGGCAGCGTAGACAAGGGGGAGTCAAGAGGGTAGCCAGAAACTTATTAGGGTTATTAATAGTGAGTTAATTATACAAGCAGAAACTTTTAGCATGAATTGGGGAGGGGGGGAAGCCTGTCAGGCAGGCAAACCGCGCCGGGGGAAATTAACCCTCCCCCGGCGTGACATTATACCAGTACGAACATGCCGTAAGGGTGGATTTGCAGGAAGAAGTTATCCCCGGCGGTCGGTTGCAGTTGCGTGGCGTTGACCTGCAACAGCAGCGACTGGCTGTTCCACTCCACGGTGACTTCGTACTGCGGTCCCATATAGGCGACGTGGGTAATGGTGCAGCGCTGGCTGTCGTCACCCTGCAAACCGAGGGTGATGGCTTCCGGCCTGACGCCCACGGTGCAGTGCTGCATTCCTGGTGCAAAACCGCCGGGTTTCGGAATGTGGTAGCCGAAAATCTCCACGGTATCGCGGTGCAAATCCGCCGGGAAGACGTTGGCGTCGCCCATAAAACTGGCCATAAAGCGTGACGCGGGCTGGCGGTAGAGCTCCTGCGGCGCGCCAATCTGCATGATTTTGCCTTTGTTCATCACCAGCACGGTGTCGGAAACCGCAAAGGCCTCGCTCTGATCGTGCGTTACGTACAGCGACGTGATGTTGAACTGCTGCTGCAATTCGCGGATTTTCTCGCGCATGCTGCGGCGCAGGTTGGCGTCGAGGTTACTCAGAGGCTCGTCGAACAGCAGCACTTTCGGTTTGAGGATCAGCGCCCGGGCCAGCGCTACGCGCTGCTGCTGGCCGCCGGAAATCTGGTCGACGTAACGATCTTCAAAACCCTCCAGATCGACCAATGACAGCGCTTCACGCACGCGGTCACGAATTTCCGCTTTTGGCCGCCCGAGCATTCTCAGCCCGTAACCGATGTTTTCTCCCAGCGACATATGCGGGAACAGCGCATAAGACTGGAACACCATGCAAATATCGCGCTGCTGAATGGAGCGGTCTGTCACGTCTTCGCCATCGATAAAAATTCGCCCCTCTGACGGCTTCTCCAGCCCCGCGACCATGCGCAATACGGTGGTTTTTCCGCAGCCGGACGGGCCGAGCAGGGTGACCATTTTGCCTTTTGGGATCGCCAGGTCCAGACCTTCCAGCACGGTATTGGTGCCAAATCGCTTGGCGACGTTTTTGAGTTCAACAAAGCTTTTGGCGGCTTCCACCGGCACGCTTCGGGTTGGGTTCTCAGTGGTCATGGTCATAAAAAGTCACTCCGAAATTATTGGCCGGTTTTGGCTTTTGAGCGGGAAATTCGCGCTTCGCCAACCAGATAGTCAAAGATGAAGATGATCGTCAGCATCACCACGATAAGGATCGATCCGTAGGCAATCGCCACACCGTATTCGCCATCCTCCACCCGGTTGAGGATGTAGGCGGTGGCGACGCGGGTGTCTGGCGTGACCAGAAACACAATCGCGCTGACGGTGGTAATGGCGCGCACGAAGCTGTAAATCAGCGCCGACAGAATGGCCGGTCGCAGCAGCGGCAGCAGAATGTACATCACGGTGCGCATCGACCCGGCACGCAGGCTGAGCGAGGCTTCATCCAGTGATTTATCCAACTGCCCGAGTCCCGCAATACCGGCACGGATACCCACCGGCACATTACGCATCACCATCGAGATAATCACGATTGCCGCCGTTCCGGTCAGGTAAACCGGTGCACTGTTAAAGGCCAGAATGTACGAAATCCCGGCCACGGTTCCCGGCACCGCGAAGCACAGCATGGTGCTGAACTCGATGGTTTTTTTGCCACGGAACTGTTGGCGCACCACGATATAAGCGATGAGCAAGCCAAACAGCGCAGTGATTGGCGCGGCGATCCCGGCGTAGAGCAGGGTGTCGAGCAGCGATGGCCACGCGCCGTCACTGAAGCCCTGGCCGAACAGTTTGGTGAAGTTGGCGAAGGTCAGGGTGTAATCCACGCCCCAGTTGACGGTGAAACTGCCGTAGAAAATGCTGCCGTAAAGCAGGGCGTTGAATGCCACCCAGATTGCCAGCAGCGCGGTCACGCCCCAGACCAGCGTTACCGGCAGCGGCTGAACGTCGCCGCGCGAGGTTTTGCCGGAAATGGTCACGTACGAGCGTTTTCCAATCCACATGTACTGGATGCAGAACACCAGGAGCGAGAAGACCAGCAAGATCACACCGAGCGTACTGGCGGCCTGATAATCGAGCTGAGCGCCGGTGATGTAGAAGTAAATCTGCGTGGCGAGTACGTCGAAGTTACCGCCGAGCACCAGCGGGTTACTGAAGTCCGCCAGCGACTGGACGATGACAATCAGAAAGGCATTCGCGAGCGCCGGTTTGAGCAGCGGCAGGAACACGCGATGGAACGTCTGCCAGCGGCTGGCGCGCAGCGTGTACGACGCTTCTTCCAGCGACGGATGAATGGTTTTGATCGCACCATCCAGAATCATAAAGGCCATCGGCGTGAACGCCAGCACCTGCGCAAGCCAGATGCCGGTGAAACCGTACAGCCAATTGGTGTTGGTTAGTCCGAACCAGTCGGCCATGAACTCGGTGAGATACCCGGAACGGCCCATCATCAGCGTCACGCCAAGGCCGACGATAAACGGCGGGGTGACGATCGGTAAAATCGAGAAGATACGGCCAATAATCGCTGAACGTTTGGCGATGCGGGTGGTGTAAATCGCCAGCACCAGTCCGAAGAAGGTGCAGCCAATGCCAACGGCCACCGACAGAACGAACGAATTCCAGATCACCTGTAAAATATGCGACTGCCCGAGCACCGCCATAAAGGCCAGCGGCGCGAATTCTCCGGCATCGTTGGTGAACATAGGAATGAAGATCGCAATGCTCGGGTAAATGATGAAGACGCCGATGAGCGCGATAATGCATACCAGAGAGCCGAGCACGAAACGGTCACCGCCCAGCCACTCCAGCCGCGACAGCGCCAGCGTACAGACTGCGCCGAGCGCAATAAAAATCCCGATACTGCCATAGCCCAGACCGCGGCCGACCAGCGCGGCGCTGACAATCATAAACAGCGCGCAGAACACCGACCAGACGGCATCGAACTGATGACGACGGCGTGCTTCCAGCCGTTTTGCAAAACGCGGGCGCAGCAGTAAAACCATCGGTAACAGCAGCCACAGCAGGCTGACGTTCAGCCCTGACCAGCCATAGGCGTCGAGGATCTCCTCCTGCGAGGAGTCCATCAGGCCGTAGTCAAGACTCCAGGCTGGCAGCAGCAAGAAGGCTGCCAGAAGCAGCCCCAGCCAGCCGAAAACCGGGTCCCTGCGCCGGGTATCAGGCAGGGTTAGTGAATGAGACATAAGATTTCCCTAAAGAGAAAAAGGTGTTGGCGATAAAAAATGCTCCTCCGCGTTTACACCAGAGGAGCCAAGTGGCGGGTTTTTATTGTGTCTCTTTACCCATCTTCACTTCGTTCACCCATTTGGTGATGAGCTCTTTACGCATATCCGACGCGCCGTACTTGTCCATGTCGTAATTGATGAGCTTCAGGTCGCTCATTTTCAGCGAGTTCGGGGAGGTTTCTGCGGTGGTGTTGGTCAGTATCTGATACGACTGGCCTTTCTTCCAGGCCAGTTCCTGCGCCTCTTTGGACAGCGCCCAGTCTACGAACAATTTGGCGTTGTCGAGGTTGCGCGCGCCTTTAAGGATGCTGACGCCGCCAATTTCATAGCCGGAACCTTCGCACGGTGAGATCAGTTTTAACGGTGCGCCACTCTCTTTTTCCTGAGCGTAATCGTGCAGGAAACCGATGCCGATGGCCGTTTCACCGCGCGCGGCGTTACGCGCCGGGGCGATACCGGATTTGGTGTACTGCGAAATATTGGTGTTAAGTTTTTTCAGGTAATCGAAGGCCTGATCTTCACCCCACAGCTGCGCGAAAGTCGCCAGTGCGGTATAAGCGGTGCCGGAGCTTTGCGGGTCAGCAATCTGGATTTCACCTTTGTAAATCGGGTTGGTCAGATCCTTCCAGCATTTCGGCTCTGGCAAGTTTTTCTCTTTCAGGCGGTTGGTATTCACACCGACCCCCAAAATGCCGATGTAGACCGCCGAGGAGTAGTTGCCTTTGCGTTTCGCAGGATCCTGAAAATTCGGCATGATTTGCGCAAGGTTCGGGGATTTGTAAGGTTGCAGCAGGTCCATTTCACCGGCTTGAGATTGCGGATCCAGCGTGCCGCCGTACCAGACGTCAGCCTGCGGGTTTTTCTTTTCGGCTTCGACTTTCGCCAGCGTACTGCCGGAGCCGTTGCGCAGGAACGAGGTTTTGACATCGTACTTCTCGCCAAAGGCTTTGGCTTCTTCTTCACACATGGCGTTGGTAGCACTGCAATAAATCACCAGACGGCCTTTGGCCTGAGCGGCACCGGTCAGCGCAGTCAGGGCCACGGCGGCGGCAAGAGCGGAATGGATCAGGGACAGTTTCATGGCGTTTACCTTTTATTTTTATAGGGTGGAACAGAGGAACCTTGTCAGTTATCCGGCGGCGAGGTGTTAAGTTCGCGTTTGCTGATCCCGGCCATCATCATCGGCATCAACAGCAATCCGACGCAGGCCGACGCCAGCGTCAGCACGGCGAAAAATCCGGACCAGCCATAATGTTGCATCACTATCGCCAGCGGCCATCCCGCCAGTGCTGCGCCGAGGTAGGCAAACAGTCCGAGAAAACCGGTCACCGTGCCTGCCGCGTCTTTGTGTGAATATTCCGTCGCCGCCAGCCCTATCAGCATTTGCGGCCCGAAAACAAAAAATCCGATACTGAAGAAGCTCAGCGCCAGCAGCCCGAAGTGGTGGACCGGCGCCAGCCACAGGGCGGTGACAGTCAAAAACAGCCCGAGCGAAAACAGTAAAATCATCGGGGCGCGTTGGCCACGAAACAGCAAATCTGAGCCCCATCCGGCGAACAGTGCGCCGAGCAGTCCGCCAAGTTCAAACAGAGATAACGTGGCGTTAGCGCTAAGCAAATTGATGCCATGATTCTCCGCCAGCCAAATATTTCCCCAATCGTTGAGTGCAATGCGGATCAGGTAGACCAGCACGTAAGAGACGCCGAGCAGCCAGATCGTCCGGTTCTGCAAAATGGTCTTACGTAAAATTTGTGTCATGCTCATCGACGGGCTTTGCTGCTCCTGGCGCAGCTCCAGCGGGTCACGCCGCCATTCGCCGACCGTCGGCAAACCTTGTTCCTGCGGCGTGCCGCGCAGCTGACGGCAGAGCCAGACACCGAGCACAATTCCGATGGCACCCGGCACCAGCAGCGCCGCCTGCCAACCCCACGTGGCGGCGAGTATCCCTGACAGCAGAGGCACCGCCGCACCGCCGATGTTGATCGACGTATTCCAGCAGCCCCACCAGAAACCGCGTTCGTTACGCGAATACCAGTGGGTCAGTAATCTGGCGCACGGCGGCCATCCCCAGCCCTGAAAAAATCCGTTCAGCGTCCACACGAAAAGCAGTGCGGGCAGTGAATGACAAAAAGCGAACGCGATGTTGAGCACGCCGGTCATCAGCAGGCCGACGCCCATAAACCAGCGAGCTCCGGTGCGGTCACTGAAAATTCCCGAGACAAACTTCGAGCCGCCGTAGGCCAGATAAAACAGCGTGCCCAGCAGGCCGATATCCCCTTTGGTCAGCCCCAGTTCCAGCTGCATCACCGGCATGGCGAAATTGACGCTCTTGCGGGTGAGGTAGAACGCGGCGTAGCCAATCACCATCGACATCAGCAGATGAACACGCCAGTAGCGATAATCTTTATCAACCTCGGCAGCGGTGAGGGTCATGGTTTTCTCCGGCTTGTAGGGCGAGTGTAGGCGGGTGTTTTTTTCAGGGGATGAGACAAGGTTTTAGATGACTAGGAATTAGTCCTAGTCAGGGCGGTGTTCTTTGCAAATCTGTGGGCAACTTAACAATTATGCGCGTGCCCTGATGCTGTTCGAGCAGCCATTCGCCACCCAGTGCACGTACCCGCTCCTCAATACCGCGCAGACCAAAGCCCTCTTTGACCGGCTGATTAAAACCGATCCCGTTGTCGCTGACGTCGAGTACTAGCATCTGTCGCTGCTGCGTCAGGCTGACGCGCACCCTTGTGGCGCTGGCGTGTTTATTAATGTTATTGAGCAATTCCTGCACCAGCCGGTAGAGCGTGAAAATCAGCGTGTCGTCAGTGGGCACGGCTGGGAGACGGTAGTCGAGCTGAAAGTCGATACCCTGCGAGGCGAAAGCAAATTCACCGGCCAGATGGTGCAGGGCTTTGTCGAGGGCCATTTCATCCAGCACCGGTGGGCGCAGCTGGCGTAACAGTTGCCGCGTGGTGTGGTGAATGCGCTGAGAGAGTTCGCCAATTTGCTTTGCCGCAATGTGCGTCGCCGGGCCGTGCGGAGTGCGGTCGACCAGCATCGCCTGAATCTGAATGGCGGTGATGTTCTGGCCGATCTCATCATGCAGTTCTCGGGCAATCTCTTTGCGTACGGCCTCTTCCGTATGCACCAACCGTTCGGTCAACTGGCGTCGGGTAAGCAGCTCCTGCTCCAGTTGCAGACGGTAGCGGTTGAGGTGTGACGCCAACTGCTGCTGGCGGCTGATGGCGATCCCAAGGCCAATACCCAGCAACGCCTGCGTGGAGAGGAAAAGTTCCAGTTCGAGTAAGTCGTGAAATGCGCCGCTCATCTGGCGTGTAACCGTGATCATCAGGCTGCCCAGCACCGCTGCCAGTACGCCGCCCTGCCAGCCAAAGGCGTAAGCCATGACGACGTTGGGCAGGAAGACCAGAATGATCAGCAACCGCTCGACTTCGGGTGCGAGGCTCATTTGCAGACAGACGGCGAGGGCGAAAAACAGCGAACACCAGATCAGCAAAGAGGTGCGCAGCGGCGGGTCGGGGATCTCCTGCGCGAGCAAGTTTTGCAGATGCTGCTGTTTAAGATATTCGTAAATCAGATAAATAAACGGCGTCAGTAAAACCCCGCCGGTGAAGGAGGCCAGCAAGGTCTGGCTCAGCGGCGAACTCAGCCACAGACCCGGTATCGCCATCTGCAACAGGCTGTTGCCCGCCACCGCGCTGAGCAGCAACAGCAGGCGCTGCCAGTAGAGCGTAAACCGCCGCCAGAAGTGCTGTACCAGCGCGGCGGGGATGAGGCTCAGCAGCGGGGAAAGCAGGATAATCCAGTGTGTCTGCAACTGTTCGCTGTGCAGCCAGACGCCGATGCCCATTTCGGACACCAGCATCGCCGGCCAGTAGCGACGCGAAAGCAGCGTCATCAGCGCGAGGCGCAAACCCTGCGGCAGCAGCAACATGGCTTGCTGGCCGTTTTGCGTGAGGTAAAAACTGATCAACCACAGCGCCAGCCAGCACAGGCTGTAGAACATCGCCAGAAATAACGTCAGCCCTATTTTCCGCACAGGCTAACTTCCCGCGAGCAGATGATGCTGAATAGCGAAATGCACCAGTTCGATGGTGGTGTCACATTGGAGTTTGCCGAGGATATTAGCGCGGTGGACGTGAACGGTTTTATGGCTTAGCGCCAGTTGTCCGGCGATAGCTTTGACACTCAGGCCGTTAACCAGCAGGTCAAAGATTTCGCGCTCACGCGGGGTGAGCGACTGTAAGGCTTTGGGTGTTTGCTGGCTCTGGCGCAGGGCCAGCAGGGCATCAGAACAGAGATAGCGGCCACCGGCATGCACCGTGCGCACCGCCTGCACCAGCTCTTCCGGGCCGCAGCGCTTGGTGAGATAGCCACCGGCACCGGCGTCGAGCGCGCTCTGCACGAACGCCGTGGTGTCATAAATACTCAGAATAATGGCGCGAAAATGCGGGCGTTGTTGCCGCAGACGTGCCAGCAGGCTGAGCCCGCTTTCGTCCGGCATGGCGATATCCATTACGGCCACGTCAATGTTCATTTTCAGCAGCGACGACCAGGCGTTGGCCGCCGAGGCATACTGGCCGACAATCTGCATGTCCTGCTCAAGCCCGAGCAACTGAGCAAAGCCGGAGCGCACCACCACGTGGTCATCAATCAAAGCAACGTTAATCATTAGGCGTAACTGAATGTAAATGGAGTTCGCATAATGGTCATGAATAGTTGTGGATGGCAACTATCAGCTACGGAAATGCAGGACAGATAACGGAATTTGAGTTAACTCAACACTCGTACCGGTTTTCCGGCCAGCCAGGCTTCAATGTCTTCCACGGTTTCGGTGAAATAGGTGTGATAGTTGCCGTCGGCGACGTAACCCAGATGCGGCGTCGCCAGTACGTTGGGCAGGGTACGTAACGGATGGTCTGCGGGCAGCGGTTCAGCGTCAAAGACATCCAGAGCCGCGCCGCCGATTTTTCTGGCTTCAAGGGCGTTGATGAGTGCGGGCTGATCGATAATCGCCGCGCGCGAGGTATTAATGAGCAATGCGGAGTGTTTCATTAATGCCAGATCGGCGGCATCGAGCAGCCCCCGTGTACGCTCGCTCAGTACCAGATGCACCGACACCACATCGCTGGTGGCGAGCAGCGCCTCCTTGCTGGCGGCAAAATCCACGCCGCACTCCGCTGCACGTTCAGCGGTCAGGTTCTGGCTCCACGCGACCACGTGCATACCAAAGGCTTGGGCGACCACCGCCATCTTCTGACCGATTTTCCCAAGCCCGATAAGGCCGAGGCGTTTGCCACTTAAACCAAACCCGACCGTGCTCTGCCACGGACCGTTCTGGCGCAGCGCATTGTTCTCTTCCACCAGATGCCGTGCCAGCCCGAGGATCAGCGCCCAGGTCATCTCCACCGGCGCACTGCCGCCGCTGCCTGTACCGCAAACCGTTACGCCGTGCGCTTTGGCGGCAGCTATATCCACGGAGGCATTGCGCATACCAGAGGTGATCAGCAGTTTGAGTTTCGGCAGGCGGGCAAACAGTGACGCGGTAAAGGGTGTGCGTTCGCGCATGATAACCACGATTTCAGCCTCACTGATGGCGGCGGCGAGCTCCGTTTCATCAGCAATATGTTCGTTGAAAACCTGAGTTTCTAAGCGCGCTTCGAGCGGCGACCAGTCGGCGAAAGACAACGCGACATTTTGGTAATCATCAAGAATGGCACAGCGGATCCTGGCGGACATGGGCGTTCCTTATTGCAAAGAAAGTATGAGCTCAAGACTGGGTTATAGCACCGGCATTGTATAAAGCAAAAAAAGCCGCTCTGAATGATCAGAACGGCTTTTAACGATAACCAGAGACTACCGGAAAACTACTGGCCAACGGGATGTGAGCCGGCAGAGTTCATTCCGTCAGGGAGTTGCTCGTCATCCTGCTGGCATGCAGCAAACACTTGAAACGTCGAGCACATCACCATCACTAACGGCACTAAAGACAGGATCTTGTTCACCTAAAACTCCCTTTAAGTAAGCTGAATAATGCTGCCATTACGTTATGGAAACTAATGGATGAGCCTTAAATATTATCAGCCAGCCGGCAGAGAAATGGTGCGGTATCTCTCTTTTTAGAAAGTAAAATTAATTAGTTACGTAAACAAATTAACCTGTTTTGTAAACACCCCGTGCACCGGATTTAAACCCGTAGGTGCTGGCTTTCCATGCGGTGACTAAACCGGCAAGAAGCAGCGCCAGCGCAGCCCACGGAAATGCACTAATGCCGACATGTTCCAGCAACAGGCCGCCGGTGATACCCCCGCCCGCGATGGCAAGATTCCACGCCACCACAATCATCGACTGGGCGATATCGGCATCAGCTCCGGTTGCGTCCGCTGAGGCAGTTTGCAGCAGGGCCGGAGCGCCGCCGAAGGTGATGCCCCACAGAATAACGCTGGCATACACAACCCAAGGAGAGCTGCCATACACCCCCCACGCGCAGACCGCCAGTGCGAAACCGGTCAAGCTCAGCAGCACGGCCCGGCGCAGCCAGCCATCCACTACTGCGCCCACCATCCAGATACCGCCGAGCGCGCTCAGACCGAATACCAGCAGAACTTTATCGACCTGATCTGTCAGGCCTGCCGGACCGAGCAGTGGCGCAATATAGGTGTAGAGAGTGTTGTGTGCGAAGACCCAGACCACGATGACAAACAGGATTGGCCGGACGCCGGGCGTCGTCAATACTTTGCCAACCGGCTGGCTGTCCTGTGCAAGCTGCCCCGGAAAATCGGGCACCTGCAGCATCACCCAACCGGTCAGCAAAAGGGTTAGTACTGAGATAGTACCGAACACGGTCTGCCAGCTGACCATGCCACCGAGCCAGGTGCCAAGCGGTACGCCAATCGCCAGCGCAACCGGTGCGCCCATCATGGCGACCGCCATGGCCCGGCCCTGTAAATGTGCGGGAACCATACGCCGCGCATAGCCTGCGAGTAGCCCCCAGGCCAGACCGGCTGCCGCGCCGGCCATAAAACGGGCCACCATAATCACCATCAGATTTGAGGAAAGGGAGGTAAGTGTATTAAAGGCCAGAAAGCCGATAAGGGCGGTCATCAGCGCCTGACGCCGCCGCCAACTGCGGGTCAGGGCAGTTAACGGGATGGCGGCCAGCAGCGAACCGAAGGCATATGCCGTGACAAACTGCCCGGCCAGTGATGGCGAAATGTTCAGACCGAGGCTGATTTGTGGCAATAACCCGGCGGGCAATGTTTCGGTCATGATGGCAATAAACCCGGTCATAGCCAGCGCCAATAATCCTGAAATGGGCAGGGTCGCTTTCATTGTGTAACTCCCGGTGAAACGCCGTAGACCGCGTCGCGCAGGTCGGTGACGAAGCCCCCGGACATCCCTTCATACAGCGTGTTGGTGAATGCCACTACGCTTAGTTCCTGCGCCGGATCGACAAACCATGAGTGACCGTACGCACCGCCCCAGCGCCATGTCCCCGGTGATTCCGGCGAGGAGATGGCCTGCGGGTCACGCAACACAGAGAATCCCAGCCCAAAACCGCAACCGGGAAGCTGCGGGATATCTCTCCCATCCGTCTGGTCGCGGCCCATTTGCGCCACAGTTTCGGCTGCAAACAGTGGCGCGCCACCTTGACGCAGTGCTTCCAGCAGGCGCATCAGGTCACCGGCGCTTCCCACCATTCCGGCTCCGCCAGACGCAAAGGCCTGAGGATCTAAGGCTCTGCGGGGGGAGTAGGGAATGCCGACGGTTCCTTCAAAGGCCGGGACGGTTTCCCCTTCCTGTAACCGATGGGGAACCGGCCTGTCGCTGACATAAGCCTGACTCAGGCGGGCCGCATCGTGAGTGAAAAACGCAGTGTCATTCATTTGCAAGGGAACCGTCACCAGCGTGGCCAGCGCTGCGGCCAGAGGCTGCTGACAGACTCGTCCGATGATGGCCCCGATCACATCAATGGCCAGCGAGTAATTCCAAGAGGTGCCCGGCGCGTAAAGTAGCGGAGCGCCCGCCAGCCGGCGCAGGTTTTCTTCCAGGGAAATCGTGCTGTTGTCCATACCGTCAGAGATCCCGGCTAGCGCATAAGGGCCATTATCCTCCTCTTCCAGAAAACGGTAGCTCAGCCCGGCGGTATGGCTGAGAAGGTGGCGCAATGTAATGAGCGGGCAGCGGCCATCGCTCATGCGGGGAGTAAAGTCCGGCAGCCAGCGGCGTATGTCATCATCAAGCGCCAGTTTCCCCTGTGCTACCAGCGCCATTGCAGCCGTTGTCACAATCGGCTTACTGACTGATGCGAGGCGAAACAATGTATCAGTTGCCATTGGCGTTCCCGCTTCCCTGTTAGCCATTCCGGCCGCGCGAACATAGAGAAGCCTGCTCTGATGGGAAACCATGACCACAGCACCCACCAGACGATGATCGCTGATGGCTTGATCAATCACGGCATCTATCTGTTGTGGTTGAATATTAAGACTTTCTGCATGTAGCTGAGCGGGCGATAACATGAGTGACATGGTGATTCCTGCTGTTTAAAAAAGGAGATCGCCACAATAGATAACTACTGAATGCGGAAAAAGTAGGGTAAATTTCTCTTGTATGCGGACAAAAACGTCCGTAATGGGGAAGTGAATGGAAAACCTCAGCAGTCTGACCGTGTTTGTACAGGTGGCGGAAAGCCGCAGTTTTGTTCTGGCTGGCCGTCTGCTTGGGATTTCAGCCTCGGCCGTTGGTAAGAATATTGCCCGGCTGGAAGCGCGGCTGCGCGTGAGGTTGTTTCATCGCAGTACCCGCAGCATTACGTTGACCGCTGAGGGCATGATGTTTCTTGAGCGCAGCCGCCGAATTCTCAATGAACTTGAAGCGGCTGAAGTGGAGTTTTCACAGATCAAAGAGATCCCGCGGGGGCGGTTGCGGGTGAGTCTGCCGCTGGTCAGTTCACTGGTTTTGCCGGTGTTGGGGGACTTCATTCAACAGTATCCGGATATCGAGTTGGATCTGGACTTTACCGACCGGATGGTCGACGTGGTGGAGGAGGGCTTTGATGCCGTCGTGCGCACCGGCGAACTGACTGACTCGCGACTGGCGGCGAAAAAACTGGGCGAATTTCAGATGCTGCTGGTGGGTTCACCCGACTACTTCCGTCGTTACGGGCAACCTCAGCATCCGGAAGAGTTGGCCATGCACCGGTGTATGCATTACCGCTTCCCCTCCAGCGGCAAGCTGGAAAGCTGGCCACTGAACGCCTGCACGGACAGCGATATACCTGTTTCCATGGTGTGTAATAACATCGAAACCCGCGTCTGCTTTGGTCTTAAGGGGCTTGGGATCGCCTGCCTGCCTGACTTTTCCATCCGCGAACTTCTTCAGGCTGGCAGCCTGCAAACCGTGCTGGATGACTACGTTCACCGAACAGTCAGCCTGCATGTTGTCTGGCCGTCCGACCGCTACATGACGCCAAAGCTGCGGGTATTTATTGATTTTCTGAGTGCCAATATGTTCCGCTTCGACGTGTAGTCTCGAAAACTAAACAGCAAAAGAAGCCCGGACGCGATCTCAAGCTTCGTCGCTTAAACGTTACGTTGAGGCGACAGGCGGTAAACTACGCCTTGATATCGAGTTGCCAGACGGTTCCCATTATGGATTCACTGTCTCATTTCTTACGACGGGTAGGGGCAGTGGCTGCTTTCCAACGGCGATACAAAGCAAAAATCCCGCTTAAGTTTCCTTAAGCGGGATTTTCTAATATGGCTCCTCTGACTGGACTCGAACCAGTGACATACGGATTAACAGTCCGCCGTTCTACCGACTGAACTACAGAGGAATCGTTGGAACGGGGCGAATAATAGCGAGTGGCCGTGGGCATGTCAAAGGGTTAGACAAAAATAGTGTCCGTTTGCTGAGACTTTCGCCAGGTTGTTGATTTTTCTCGCATGGGGATAAGAATATTTGCTGCCATTATGTTTTTTTGGAATTCGATGGATTTAAAAGAAAAAAACCAGCGGCTAAACCGGACGGGTGGACCGGATAACCGCTGGCGATCATCAAATTTGATGAGCTAAGGAGAAACTGAGGTCGTCAGTGATCTTTTAATGCAGCTTCTGTGCCAGTTTCGTTAATACGGCGATTTTTCAACAGTGCATGCAGCAGAATCGCGCCAAAGGTGGCTGTGCCGATGCCGCCCATGGTGAAGCCGCCGACGGTCAGCGAGAAGTTGCCTGCGCCCAGCACCAGCGTAACCGCGACCATAATCAGGTTACCGTTCTGGTTTAAATCTACCTTATTTTGTACCCAGATTCGTGCGCCGGCGACGGCAATCAAACCGAACACGACAATGGACGCGCCGCCCAGCACCGGGCCGGGAATGGTGTGGATCAGTGCACCAAACTTGGGAGAGAAGCCCAATACAATGGCAACCAGACCGGCGGCGACAAAAATCAGCGTCGAGTAGATTTTGGTGACGGCCATGACGCCGATGTTTTCGGCGTAGGTGGTCATGCCGTTGCCGCCAACGGAGGCGGAAAGCATGGTTGCCAGACCGTCGCCGACAAACGCCCGCCCGATGTACGGATCAAGGTTTTTACCTGTCATCCCCGCCACGGCTTTTATGTGGCCCAGGTTCTCTGCCACCAGAATCACTGCCACGGGGGCAATCAGCAACATGGCGTGGGTGTTGAAGACCGGCGTAGTGATCGTCGGCAAACCTATCCAGGTGGCCTGCGAAATGACGCTGAAATCGACCGGGGTGCCTAGCCCCAGGCCGTTAGTGATCACCACATAAATCAGATAGGCGGCAATCAGTCCGAGCAGCAGTAACAGTTTTTGTACCAGTCCGCGGGTGAAGACCGCCACGCTGCCAATACACAACACGGTGACGACAGCCATCCAGCTGTCGAAAGAGGAGCCGGAGACGCCGTGCACGGCGATCGGGGCCAGATTCAGGCCGATAGCCATGACCACCGCGCCGGTCACCACGGGTGGCATCAGTTTTTCAATCCAGCGGGTGCCGACGGCCATGACGATAAAGCCAATCAGCATATACACCGCCCCGCAGGCGATGATGCCGCCAAGAGCCAGCGCAATATTCGGGTTGGGGCCGTGTCCGCTGTAGCCGGTAATGGCAATGACCAGCCCGACAAATGCCGCGCTGGAACCGAGATAACTCGGTACCCGTCCGCCGACGATCACAAAGAACAGCAGGGTGCCGATACCGGACATCAGGATCGCGATATTGGCGTCAAATCCCATTAGAAGCGGCATCAGTACCGTTGCCCCAAACATGGCCACCGTGTGCTGCAAGCCCATGATTATCGTCTGTCCCAGCGGCAGCCGTTCATCCGGCGCGACAATAGCGCCATCCAGATTGCCCTGCCGTTTACGCCATTGTGGAAACCAGGAATTCGCCATCGTGTGCTCCGGAGTGTGAGGGGAAAATTGAGTAACAAATGCTTTATCAGGTGCTCTGACGTATCAGCGGGTGATAGCGCCGGTCGAAATACGCCAGTCCGTGGCTCTCGTCATTGCGTACTAATGCAACGGCTTCACAGAACAAAATATCGTGCGTGCCGACGCTGGTGAACTGCGTGATTTTGCAGTCAAACGACACCACTGCGCCGCTTAAGGTTGGCGAACCCGTTGCCAGCGATGACCACTCGGCTGCGTCAAAACGCTGCGCCATCGAGGTTTTTCCGCCGAATAAATTTGACAGGGATTCATGGCTGTCGGCCAGTGTATTGACGCATAGCACCTGGTTTTCTTTGAACGCCGCATAGACAGACGCCGAACGGTTGAGGCACACCAGCAGCGTGGGGGGAGAGTCGGTTACGCTGCACACCGCCGAGGCGGTGAAACCAGCGCGGCCTGCCGGACCGTCGGTGGTGATGATGTTGACCGCCGATCCCAGGCGCGACATCGCATCGCGGAAATCCTGTTTCTCCACCGGGATAATTTCACGAGTCAGCGGGGTCGCCAGTACGTTGTCGGTTAATGTTTCAGCCATGGGCTCTCCGTAGATATCTGTTCTGAAGGTTCGCATTTATGCACCCGCAGCCACTTCAGTAATATCGGGTTAAAGGTTTCGCTGGCGGTCACGCTCATGGCATGACCGCCGTAATTCATCTGCTGATGTTCACCGTTGGGTAGCCCGTCAGCCAACGTGGGCGAACAGTGCCACGGTACCAGCAGGTCATCTTTGCAACTGAGCGCCAGCGTCGGCGTGACGATCTCGTTGAGTGTGTTGCTTAGGTCTGAAGACATCAGTGCTTGCAGGCGGTGCAACAGATTTTCCATCCCCTGAAAATGCGCCACCTGATGCTTATGCTCTTCCTGCAATAACACGTCGTTTTCAGACAGCCAGTCAGCCGGATAAAGAAACAGCGGCTGCGCCTGTACGTAGGCATCCACGCCACTGTTGAGCAGCAGATTCTGCCGAACGTCGAAGCAGCGGCGGGTCTGGCTGTCGAGCTGCGCCCAGCCGTTAATGACCACCAGACTTTGCAATAGGGACGGGTAACGCCTTGCAAGATGCAGGCCGATAATGCCGCCAAGCGCGTGCCCGACCAGATGACAGCGGCTGATGTCCAGACTGCTGAGCATCCCGGCCAGTTCGTCCGCCATGTCTTCTATGCGGTAACCCGCAGGGACGTTGCCATGACTGCCGCCGGTGCCGTGCTGGTCATAGATCACCACGCGAAAATGTGCGTTCAGCATCGCCATCTGTGGTTGCCAGAAGCCATGGACGCCGCCGAGCCCGGAGGACAGCACGACGGTTTCAGCCTCCGCGTTATTTTTACCTGACACCCTGTAATACATCGCGTTACCTCACGGCTTTCCGATATGCGCAATCGACGCAATTTCAATCAGCGCCCCGGGTTTCACCAGTCCGCACTGAATACAGAACCGCGCCGGTTTTTCACCGGGGAAGTATTGTGCATACACCTGATTTACTGCCGCATAGTTCGCCCAGTCGGTGATGAAAATTGAGTTCATGGTGACATCACTCATGTTGCCACCTGCGGTTTCGATCACACTTTTGATGATCTCCAGCACATGGCGGGTTTGCGCAGCGGCATCACCCGGATGTACGACGTTGTTTTCTTTGTCAAAAGGCAGGGTGCCTGAGACGTAAACCACGCCATCGGCCAGCGTGCCGGGAACAAACGGGGCCAGCGGAACCCCGCTGCCAGCCGGAATAATCGCGCTTTTAGGCATAGTGATTTTCCTTAGTGAAAGGTCAGGCCGTCTGGCTTAACGGTTGGGTGTCGTAACTGAGCGCATGGCAGAAGCTGTTCACATCGGACACCCAGCCGAAGAAGGTCTCGATGTTGTAAATTGCGGCTTTCTGCGCAAAATCGGGGCCTGCCTGGTGGGTAGCATCTTCCAGAACTACGCCAAAATATTCGAGGAAGAAGCCGTCGCGCAGGGTGGATTCCACGCAGACATTGGTGGCAATGCCGGTAAATACCAGATGATGAATACCGTAGCTGCGCAGCAGGCTGTCGAGTTGGGTATTAAAGAAGCCGCTGTAGCGCGGTTTCGGCAGCACAATGTCACCAGGTTGCGGCTGAAGATCGTCCACGAGGTTGTAATCCCAGTCGCCTTTTGCCAGCAGTTTTCCCATCAGCTCGGGGCGTTTTCGCATGGTTTTCAGCGCATTGGATTTGTGGAAATTGGGAGAGCCTTCGCCACCGGCTTCCACGTACTGATTGTCCCACCCATTCTGGAAGAAAATGATTTTGATGCCCGCAGAGCGCGCCGCCGCAATAGCCCGCTGAATGTTTTTGATCACAGGGCCGGTGGTCGAAACGTCGAAACCCGCCAGATCCAGATAGCCGCCTTTGGAGGCATAGGCGTTTTGCATGTCGACTACAATCAGCGCCGTTTGCTGTGGGGGGAAGGCGATGGCTTCCGGCCGGGCTGCCAGCACAGTTTCATCACCGCTGTTTTTGGTCTCGCGGCGGACAACCGTTGGATTCTCAACGGCCTTAGGTTTTTCAAAAATAGTCATTAAGCCACCTCTTTATGAATTGCGGTTTCGGTCAGCAGGTTTTGGCGGGTTTTCATCAATGGCTGAATGTATTGGCCGAAGTTTTCTATGCCATTCACGAAGTCATCAAAGGTCAGCAAAATACCTTCAGTGCCCGGCACGGTGGCGATGTCATCGAGCATTCTGGCCACGTTGGCAAAAGATCCAACCAGGGTGCCCATGTTGATATTGACCGCAGAGGTTGGGTCTGCCATCTGGCGCACGTTGGTGTCGCTACCGGATTTGGTGTCTTTGCTGCTCTGGTCGGTGAGCCACGCCAGCGCATCGGCATCAGCGCCGGATTTATACAGCTCCCATTTGGCGCGGGCGGCGACGTCGGTATCGTCGGCGATGATCATAAACAGTACGTAGGAGGCGACGTCGCGCTGTTCGGCGTCAGCGGCAATTTTCATGCGAGCGGCGGTCGGTGCAAAGGCCGTTGGGGTGTTGACGCCTTTACCGAAGCAGAAGTTGAAATCGGCATGTTTGGCGGAGAATGCCATGCCTGCATCGCTCTGTCCGGCGCAGATCACTTTCATCTCGGCCTGCGGGCGCGGGCTGACACGGCAGTCATCCATTTTGAAAAACTCGCCGTCGAGGGTACAGTGGCCGGTCCCCCACAGGTCGCGCAGTACGGTGACATATTCGGTGAGATAGTCGTAGCGGCGGCTGAAATAGTCATCACCCGGCCACATGCCCATCTGCTCATATTCAGGTTTCTGCCAGCCGGTGACGACGTTGACGCCAAAACGGCCGTTGGAGATGGAGTCGATTGTCGCCGCCATGCGGGCGACGATGGCCGGTGGCATTACCAGCGTGGCAGCAGTGGCGTAGAGCTGAATGCGGGAGGTCACAGCGGCAAGGCCCGCCATCAATGTGAACGACTCCATATTATGTTCCCAGAACTCAGTCTTGCCGCCGAAGCCACGCAGTTTGATCATCGACAGCGCGAAGTCGAAATGATAGTGCTCGGCCCGCTGCACGATGTTTTTGTTTAGTTCAAAGGTCGGCTGGTACTGCGGTGCGGTTTCAGAAATCAACCAACCGTTGTTGCCGATAGGAATAAAGACTCCGATTTTCATAGCTCACCTCAATCTCAATAACATAAACAAGGGCTTGCGAAAATCTCTGCGCGGCTTGAGTGCGTCCTGCGGGTTCCGAATTGCACCGGGCGGAAATTGACTGACCGGGATCTCTCTGCAAAGCGGATGCCAGTTTTAATATGATGATATTTATCATTGAGTTAAAGCTGTCAGAGGTATTTGAACAGAACAACTGGTCTGTTTCGGACCATTTGGTCAAAAATAATTGCACGCAAAACAGGCACGCCTGAGCAAAATTGGTGCGAAATTGTTAAAAATATAACCATAAAGAGTTAACAGCCCTTGCGGGAGGCATCACGTCAGTGAATCGCGATAGTCGAGATCATAGGCATTTGTTATGCTTTGGCTTTGGCCTGGAATCTCACCGGAGAGACTGTGAAGCGCGAGGCAGAACATCAGGATAAAGCGCCGACGCGGCGTTCAAGAGCGGTTGCCGCCAAGCGCAGCACCATCATGGCGGCGGCGCTGGAGTTTTTCTCTCTCTATGGCATACACGGCACCAGCCTGGATCAGGTCGCCGAACGCGCCGACGTGTCGAAAACCAATTTGCTCTACTACTTCCCGTCGAAAGAAGATCTGTATGTCGCCGTGCTAAAGGGGCTGCTCGACGTCTGGCTGGCACCGCTCAAAGCGCTGCGCGCGGAGCAGCATCCGCTGGAAGCCATCGGCGAGTACGTGCGTCTGAAACTCTGCGTATCGCGTGACCATCCGCAGGCCTCGAGATTGTTCTGTCTGGAGATGTTGCAGGGAGCGCCTCTGCTTAAGCAGGAACTGGGCGGAAGCCTGAAAACGCTGGTTGAAGAAAAATCCGAGGTGATCCTCGGCTGGATAAAAGCGGGTCTGATTGCCCCGGTTGAGCCTTTGCATTTGATTTTTATGCTGTGGGCGACCACGCAACATTACGCAGATTTTGGGGTTCAGGTCGAAGCCATCACCGGGAAAACCCTGAATGATCCCCTCTTTTTCGAACAAACCGTGGCTAACGTTCAGCGCATTATCACCGGCGGTATTCAACTTCGTGGGCAGGAGCAATAATGGATTCGGTTTCGCAACTGGTTCTGGGGGCGGCGGTAGGCGTCGCGGTAATGGGCAAGCGCACATCAGTATGGAAAGCCGCCTTAGCCGGTGCGGTGTGCGGGACGTTACCCGATCTCGATGTGTTTTACGATCACGGTGATGCCATCAGCAATATGACGCTGCATCGCACTGAGACGCACGCACTACTCTATCTGACGCTGGGTTCCCCGCTGATTGCCTGGCTGATGGCAAAACTGTTCAGCGCCGGGGCGCATTTCCGCCACTGGTGGCTGGCCGTATGGCTGGCGCTGATCACCCATCCGCTGCTGGATATGATGACTGTCTACGGTACCCAGCTTGGCATCCCGTTTACGCATTTCCCGTTTGCCGTCGGCAGTATCTTTATTGTTGACCCGCTTTATACGCTGCCGCTGATTGTGGGCCTTGGTATTGCGCTGTACCGGCAAAACCACCGCGGAGTCTTCTGGAATAATTTGCTGCTGGGCGTGAGTTGTCTGTATCTGGCGTGTACGGTGGTGGAGCAGCATCAGGTGACGCTGCATGTCGGTGAAGAGCTTGAGCGACAGCACATCGAGAGTACACAGGTGCTGGTGACGCCAACGCCGCTAAATTCGCTGGTGTGGCGCGTGGTGGTGATGACCAAAGACAGCTATGGCGAAGGGTTTACCTCGCTGCTGCATCCCGACTCACCGATCCGTTTCTCTTTCTATCCGCGTGGTGCCGCGCTGTATGAAACCTATAAAGATAATCCGTTCCTGGCACGTGTCGCCTGGTTCAGCCAAGGTTTTTTCAGCGTGAAGCAGCAGGGAAATAACATTTTGGTCAGTGATTTACGCATGGGCCAGCAACCTGATTACACCTTTGTGTTTAATCTGGGAGACTTGAGCCAGAACACCCCGAACGCGTTGCCTACGCAGGTCGCCGCAGTCAGACCTTCTGCCAGTAAGTTATTCGAACAGTTCCGGCAGGCACTGAAGGTGGAGTAGGGACAGAGTCGCCAAACTAAAAAGGAGCCATTTGGCTCCTTTTTAGTTTTAGTTGTTTACTTCACGCTAGACGTTTTCTGGTGCGCAGCCAGTAGCCGATGCCGAGAATCACAAACCACAGCGGTGTAACGATCAGCGCCTGTCGGGTGTCATCTTGCAAGGTCAGCAGAACCAGCACGAAGACGAAGAAAGCCATGCAGACCCAGCACATCAGCTTACCGAGCGGCATTTTGTAGATTGAGGCTTCATGCAGTTGCGGGCGCTGGCGGCGGTAGACCAGATACGAGCAAAGAATGATGGTCCACACGAACATGAACAGGATTGCCGACACCGTGGTCACCAGCGTAAAGACGGTCATCACGTTAGGGATAAGATAAATCAGCACCACGCCACCCAACAGGCAGATGCAGGAGAAAGTCAGCCCGTTTGACGGCACCGCGCGTGAGGACAATTTGCCAAACGCCTTCGGCGCATTACCTTCCTGCGCCAGACCAAATAGCATACGGCTGGTGGAAAATACGCCGCTGTTGGCCGACGATGCAGCAGATGTCAGCACCACAAAGTTAATGATGCTGGCCGCTGCGGGCAGCCCGGCAATCACGAACAGTTCCACGAACGGACTTTTATCAGGTACTACGGAGCTCCACGGGGTGACTGACATAATGACGATCAGCGAGAAGACGTAGAACATGATGATGCGCAGCGGGATCGCATTGATGGCGCGCGGCAGGGATTTCAGAGGGTCTTTGGTCTCAGCGGCGGTCGTACCGACCAGCTCAATCCCAACAAAGGCGAAGACGGCTATCTGGAAACCCGCGAAGAATCCGCTGACGCCTTTGGGGAAGAACCCGCCGTCATTCCACAGATTGCTGAAGGCGGCGACTGAGCCGGTTGGCGTCTGAAAATGTGTCAGTACCATCACCAGCCCGGCAATGATCAGCCCCACGATAGCGACGATTTTGATCATCGCGAACCAGAACTCCATCTCACCAAACATTTTTACCGTGGCGAGATTCAGGCTCAGCAGCACCACAACGCAGAGCAGGGAGGCAATCCACTGTGATAGCCCAGGGAACCAGAACTGAGCATAGGCGGTGATAGCCACCACGTCGGCGATGCCGGTAACCACCCAGCAGAACCAGTAGGTCCAGCCAGTAAAATAGCCCGCCCATGGGCCCAGCAGGTCTGCAGCAAAGTCGCTGAAGGATTTGTATTCGAGGTTAGAGAGCAGCAGTTCGCCCATCGCGCGCATCACGAAAAACAGCATAAAGCCGATGATCATATAGACGAAGATGATGGAAGGGCCGGCCAGACTGATCGTTTTCCCTGAGCCCATAAACAGGCCAGTACCAATTGCGCCGCCGATAGCGATCAGCTGGATGTGGCGGTTGCTGAGGTTGCGCCGCAGGTTTTCTGCGCCTTCCTCCTGCGGCTTTGTGAGGATTTTTGTCTCTTCTTGCATGTCGTGTTTATTCCTGTTTTCTGTCCGGCGACACGATACGTCCTGTCGCTTTTTTTATGGTTTTTGAGCTCTGAATGGCTCTTCTTTGTCCGTGTTTCCCCGTTTGGTCGGGAAAGTAACGTAATACTAATGTTAAAAACTCACTTATTATAACCGGTATGAAAATTAAGAAAGAGGAAAACGTATACTATTTTTTACAGAATTGATGACTGAGTGTTAATTAAACGATGAGCGGTGCGAGTACGGGGAATAATACCGCTTTTCGTTGTGACAATAATCACAGTAATGCCTGAGAATGAGTGCAAAAGGTCGGCGGAATGTTTGACATATGACCAGCGGAAGAGAATAATTCGTCGCGTTGGGTCGTTAGCTCAGTCGGTAGAGCAGTTGACTCTTAATCAATTGGTCGGCGGTTCGAACCCGCCACGACCCACCAACAAATCAATGTGTTAGCTTCCCGATAGTGCCTCTCGTTTTCTCCCTGCGCCAGATTCGTGTCATGTAATAATTTTTCTATCTTGCTGTATTATTCATTACCTTGCGGATAAGTTATTTATTACAACTTATTTCCTGCGGATAAATTCGTCTTATTTCTTCTTCACAACACAATAAAAAAGCCTGCTATTAAGCAGGCTTTTAAGATTAATAAATCAGCGGCAAATTAACGCTTAGACTAATTCGATAACCTCGAAATTCACTTCCGCGCTGACATCGGCGTCGTAATCTACGCCTTTCAGGCCAAAACCGAAGAGGCGAAGGAACTCTTCTTTATAGCTTTTGTAATCGGTCAGTTCATAGATGTTGTCATCATTGATCTGGGCCCAGATTTCGCCGCAGGTTTTCTGCACGTTTTCACGCAGTTCCCAGTCGTCAAGACGCAGGCGGTTTTGGTCATCGGTTTCCGGCGTCTGGCCGCTGTACAGTTTGGTCGCGAAAAGACGCTGAACCTGCTCGATACAGCCTTCATGAATACCTTGCTCTTTCATGATTTTAAACACGATGGAGATATACAGTGGCATAACCGGGATCGCAGCAGAAGCCTGAGTCACCACAGATTTCAGTACCGCAACGTTGGCTGAACCGCCTTTGGCTTTCAGTTTGCTGTCGATTGCGTGTGCTGCGCGATCTAAGTCTTCTTTGGCTTTGCCGAGCGTACCGTGCCAGTAAATCGGCCAGGTCAGTTCGGTACCAATGTAGGAGTAGGCGACAGATTTGGCGTTATCCGCCAGCACGCCCGCGTCAGCGAGGGCATCCATCCACAGTTCCCAATCCTGGCCGCCCATCACTTTGATGGTGTCGGCGATTTCCTGCTCGTTGGCAGGTTCAACCACGGCAGAAACCAGTTTGTCTTTGTTGGTGTCCAGCGCAGTGGATTGGTACGGTTCGCCGATTGGTTTCAGCGCAGAACGGACCAGTTCACCGGTATCCGGCATTTTACGGACTGGGGACGCCAGTGAGTAAACCACCAGGTCAATCTGGCCCAGATCTTGTTTGATCAGGTTGATGACGGTGTCACGGCATTCGTTGGAGAATGCATCGCCGTTCACGCTTTTGGAATACAGACCTTCTTCTTTGGCTGCTTTGTCGAAAGCGGCGGCGTTGTACCAGCCGGCGGAACCGGTTTTGGCTTCGCTACCCGGCTTTTCGAAAAACACACCAATGGTGGCAGCATCTGCACCGAAAGCGGCATTAATTCTTGAGGCAAGCCCATAACCCGTAGAGGCACCGATGACCAGGACGCGTTTTGGCCCGTCTTTAAGTTTGCCCTGCGCTTTCACGTAGGCAATTTGCTCACGAACGTTGGCTTCACAGCCTACCGGGTGAGTGGTCGTACAGATAAAACCGCGAATTTTAGGTTTGATGATCATGAATGGCTTATCTTGGTTGCTTATATAAGGAAGGTAATATTACTTAATATTGACACTTATTTCTCGTAGAAATTTTTAATCTCCAGAGGTGCGTCTACACTTGCCCAGCGAATTTCGCTTTCGCGGTGCAGACTGATGGTGCCGTCTCCCCACGAGATGTAATAGGATACGTCGCCTGACCGAGATTCAAAGATATTGGTAATAACACCTTTTATCTCGCCAGATTGGTGCTTCACGATGCTGCCTTTCTGGAAAATCATGCTTCCTCCCCTGACGGTACTGCGCGGTTGGCCGCCGGTATCTCTTCAACTTAGCATAGGTTGACTTGTTGGGTGGCGCAGTTGAGGCTTTTGTCGGCAAGTTCTGGCAGCCCTGGGCGCTCTGGCCTATATCATCAGGGTGTGACGGTTATGGCTACCGCGCCCAAACAATCAGTGCTATTTTCAGTTTCGCAGAGTTAACCAGGGGTATGTAAATGAAGAATCTGATGATCGATGTGCTGATCAAATTGTCAAAGGTTGAGGTGGAGTCCAAAGAGCTGGTTGCTCAGGTTGAAGCACAATCTCTGTTAATCGCTGCGCTGGTACTTTCGGCGGGCAAAGATGCGACGGATAACCTGTCCGAAAATATTCATAATGCGGTATTGGCTGCGGCCCAGTCCTCGCAGGATATCTTACAATCTGATGTAGAGATGATCCTGGCCCAGTTTGACCGCCTGCTGAAAGTGACCCGTTTTGTCGCTGAGCAAGCAGAAGAAGAGTAATTCCTGCGGGCTATAGGTCCTCTATAGCCCTATTATTTCTCACTTTATCCTCCCTTTTTCGACAGTTTGTCCGTTACGCGCGGGTGGATGTCAGTTAGCAAGGCGCACCGTTTCGTCGATTACGCCATACTCTTTTCAGGCTGCGGCATGAGGTCAGCAGCGTTGAATGGAGAATTACCATGTTAGCCGACCCTTCGCAGAAATATCTCCCGTTTCCGCCCGTCAACTTGCCCGATCGCCAATGGCCCGGCAAGGTGTTAAACAAGGTGCCGCAGTGGTGTTCAAGCGATCTTCGTGACGGAAATCAGGCGCTGGCTGAGCCGATGGACAACGAGCGCAAGCGGCTGTTTTTTGACCTGCTTCTGCGTTGCGGTTTTAAACAGATCGAAGTGGCGTTCCCCTCGGCTTCGCAAACCGATTTTGATTTTGTCCGTGGCCTGATTGAAGAAAACGTCATTCCCGATGACGTATATATTCAGGTTCTGACGCCTTCCCGGCCCGATTTGATTGAGCGCACATTTGAAGCGTTAAAAGACGCTCCCCGCGCCATCGTGCATCTGTACAACGCCACCGCACCTATTTTCCGCGACGTAGTGTTTAATCAGGACCGGGCTGCAACCCGAGAATTGGCTGTGCGCGGCGCCAAACAGATCCGCCAGTTGTGTGAACAGAACCCGCAGACGCAGTGGACGTTCGAATATTCCCCGGAAACGTTTTGTTTTACCGAACTGGATTTCGCTCTGGAAATTTGTGAGGCAGTGGCGGATATCTGGCAGCCTGACGCCCAGCGCCCGATGATCATTAACTTGCCCGCCACCGTTGAAGTCAGTACGCCAAATATTTATGCCGATCAGATTGAGTGGTTCTGCCGTCATTTCAGCCGCCGTCAACAGGTGTCTATTAGCGTGCATCCGCATAACGACCGGGGAACCGGCGTAGCCTGTGCCGAACTGGCGATGCTGGCCGGGGCTGACCGCGTTGAAGGCTGTCTGTTTGGCAACGGCGAGCGTACCGGTAATGTGGATCTGGTGACGCTGGCGCTGAATTTATATACCCAGGGTATCGCGCCGGGGCTGGATTTCAGCAATTTGCAGGGAGTTGTCGAGGTGGTGGAACAGTGTAATCAGCTGCCAGTGCATCCGCGCCATCCTTATGCCGGTGAACTGGTTTTCACCGCATTTTCCGGCTCGCATCAGGATGCTATCAAGAAAGGGTTTGCCGCGCAAAACAGCCGTGGCGTTGCCCACTGGCAAGTGCCTTATTTGCCGCTTGACCCTGCTGATGTTGGTTGCAGCTACGAGGCGGTGATCCGCGTTAACAGCCAGTCAGGAAAAAGCGGTGCCGCCTGGCTGCTTGAGCAAAATCACGGCCTGAAATTGCCGCGCGGTTTACAGATTGACTTCAGTAAAGCTGTACAGCGTGAGACAGACACCACGGGTAAGGAAATGAGTACCAGTGATGTATGGCGCCTGTTCCGTCAGCGTTACGGACTGGTGGAACAACCCTTAGTGAAACTGCTGGGATATGACATCCGCAGCGATGCGCATAATGCCTGTCACTTCAGTGCGCGGGTAAACTATCAGGGGCAGGAACACGTGTTAACCGGCACGGGGAATGGTTTGCTCTCTGGCGCCGTCGATGCGCTTAGCCGCCATTTTGATGTCCAGTTTGAAATTGGCGATTATCATGAACATACATTGGGGCATCAGAGTCACAGCCGCGCCGTCGCTTATGTGAGTTGTCAGCGCAAGCAGGGTGAAACACGTTACGGCGTGGGTATCGACAGTGATGTTTCCAGTGCCTCACTGCAGGCACTCTTTAATGCCGTCTCTCAGTTTTTGGTGTGAATCGGCGGGAGAGGAAGCTCAAGAGAGAAATAGTCGCTGGGTGAGACGCCCAGCGCACGTTTAAACATCGCACTAAAGGCGCTGGGGCTGTCATAGCCCAGCTCCAGTGCGACATCCAGCACCGTTTTCCCCGTCGCCAGTGCCTGTAACCCCACCAGCAATTTTGCCCGTCTGACCCAATCACTGAAACGCAGTCCCGTTTCGCGCTGGAAACGCCGCGATAACGTGCGTCCGCTGATATTGAGCTGGCTGGCAACCTCCTCAAGCTCCCAGTGCGATGACAAGGTTTGGCGGATTTGCTGGCAAATCTCCAGCAACTGGCTATCTTTCGGTTCGGGCAGATGCAGGGGCAGGACAGGTAAAAGCCGCAGTTCATCCAGCAGCAATTCCATGACACGCTCATCACGTCCGCCGCTGGGATAGTCAGCGGGTATTGCCAGTGAGGCAAAAATCAGCTGGCAAAGTAACGGTGAAATCTGCACTACCTGACATTGCGAAGATAAATCGGCTCGGGCCAGCGGATCAACGTAGAGTGTTCTGGCCTGAACGCCGCCGATAAACCGCAGGCTGTGTTCGACGTCAGCTGGCAACCACACACCGCGCCCCGGTGGTACCATCCAGACACCCAATGAGGTACTCACCTCCACCACGCCACTGAGCGTATGAATCAGCTGTGAACAGCGGTGGCTGTGCAGGGGCTCAAATTCACCATGCTGATATTCAATGGAAATTGTGGCGACCGACTGAAAAGGGACAAGAGGGGATGTGTGCATCAGGTGAGATTTCCGGACGGAGCGTTACAGGAAAAACGACGGTTATTTTACATGGGCTGCCTGTATCCAGACAGCCAGTGAGCACGAATGATGAACAGAGTTATTTGTGGGGATTATTTTTTGCATCTACCACGGCTTGTTTGGCTTCTTCCGCTTTTTGCTGCAACTCTTCTTCGGTCATCAGTTCGGCCACTTCATGCAGTTTTGCCAGGCCGTCGCTGATATGTACTTCATCAGCTTTCGTTTTATTGTCACTGTTGTTGTCGCTCATCATCTTTTCCTTTTTGAGAACTTTTACCGCAATAAAAGTCTGGTGGAGAAAGTGGAGGTTTGATTTTAGCAGAAACGGAGTCACAGGTCTGGCTGTGTCGTAATGGAGTGCAGGAAGTGCGCATTTGAAATGTCAGGCCCACACTGAGGCGGACCTGCAAAACGGGGAGTAAATTACTGGCGGTAGGCGAATTTGATCTGCTGCAGGGAGTTTCTGAAAATTTCAGCCTGTTTTTCATCTTCCATCTGAGCGGCAAATTTTTCCATATTCAGCATGACCTTGCCAGCATCGGCCTGGCCGATCGCTTTCAACATCAGGGTCAGGGTGGCTTTAAGACAGGCCACTTCCGTTGCCAGCGTTTCGACATTGGCTTCAGTGGTAAAATCGCAGTTACTCATGTGGACTCCAAAGCTGTTCACAGCTCATCAATATAAGGATTTTCTGGCTTTTTCTGAAAGCCAGAAACAAAGTGGCCGTATTCTAACACAATCATTCGTCACTTCGTGTAGCACAGCGATTCATTCAGTGAGCTAAATGAACGGGTTAACCTTTAAGCTGATGGTGCAGGATACTAAACATCAAAGCAGAATTGAGAATATTTCACGTTATCCGGGCGTTTTATTCATTTTAAATCGACGGTTTTTGGCGTGCGAACAATAAAGTATTTAATATAATAGATATATGTACAGCCCGCTCAGACGTTTATTTAGCAGACTATTAACTGAATGTAATCAATCTCGGAAAGTGTGGAAAAACCGGGTTTACAGCTGTTTCATAAAGCGTAGGATTGGTTCCTTTTCTGTATGATTTCTCAGTTCTTTTTCTTAAACACATTTCCGTTTAGTTGGCATTTTGCTTTTACATGCACTAACGCATTTTTTTACAGACATTCCGTGGTCAACCTCTCAGGTATGGAGTAAAATGCTGCAGTTAATTAAATTAACGTTTTTACATGGCGTTTTATTTATTTCCGCTGTCAATGTCTGACAGCCAGGTCAGCAGCCTCATAATCGACCTGTCAATGCTGCACTCTCTTCGTTGTCAAGCTGTCCAAAGCTCTTTATTCACGTTTTCTACGTAATATCGCCTGCCGACAAGCCATGAAAACATGACTGTGTGTCGCCTTTATTTTTGGAGAATTCTCTTTGATTAGCGTTCTTCTTGTTGATGACCACGAACTGGTGCGCGCAGGGATCCGACGCATTTTAGAAGATATCAAAGGCATCAAAGTTGTGGGTGAAGCCCAATGTGGCGAAGACGCCGTGAAATGGTGTCGCAGCAACGATGTAGATATTGTCTTGATGGATATGAATATGCCGGGTATCGGTGGGTTAGAGGCGACTAAAAAAATAGTCCGCTTCTCACCTGACATCAAGATTATCATGCTAACTATCTATACCGAGAACCCGTTGCCAGCCAAAGTGATGCAGGCGGGGGCTTACGGCTATCTGAGTAAAGGTGCGGCACCACAAGAAGTGGTAAACGCAATACGTTTGGTCGATTCCGGTCAGCGTTATATTGCCTCCGATATTGCTCAGCAGATGGCGCTGAGCCAGATTGCGCCGCAATCCGAAACGCCGTTTGACAGCCTTTCTGAACGCGAACTTCAGATTATGCTGATGATCACCAAAGGCCAGAAGGTCAACGAAATCTCCGAACAACTTAACTTGAGTCCGAAGACGGTTAACAGTTATCGTTATAGGATGTTTAGTAAATTAAATATCAGTGGTGATGTTGAACTGACGCACCTTGCCATCCGGCACGGTCTGTTCAATGCGGAGACTTTGTCTGGCAGTGAGTGATGAACGTTTTGATCCCAAAGCCTTTCTAAATACGGTTACCAGCCAGCCCGGCGTCTACAGAATGTACGACGCCAGCGGCACCGTTATTTATGTTGGTAAAGCGAAAGACCTGAAAAAACGTCTTTCCAGCTATTTTCGCCTGCAGGTTTCTAGCCGTAAAACAGAAACGCTGGTTAAAAACATCGCGCAAATCGATGTGACGGTGACTCATACAGAAACCGAGGCGCTGCTGCTTGAACATAACTACATCAAGCTCTATCAGCCTCGCTATAACGTATTGTTGCGCGATGATAAATCCTATCCGCTGATCTTTTTAAGCGCTGATAACCACCCGCGAATTTCAATCCACCGTGGTGCTAAGCATGCCAAGGGCGAATATTTCGGTCCGTTCCCGAACTCATATGCAGTAAGGGAATCTCTGGCGTTACTGCAAAAACTTTTCCCGATCCGGCAATGTGAGAACAGTGTCTACCGCAACCGTTCGCGCCCCTGTTTGCAATATCAGATTGGCCGCTGTCTTGGTCCGTGTGTCAAAGGATTGGTCAGCGAAGAAGAGTATAAAGCGCAGGTTGATTACGTCCGTCTGTTTCTTTCGGGTAAAGATCAGCAGGTCCTGAACAACCTTGTCGAACGCATGGAAGAAGCCAGTAAATTGCTGCGTTTTGAGGAAGCAGGGCGCATCCGTGATCAGATTCAGGCGGTGCGCCGCGTGACTGAACGGCAATTTGTCTCAGGCAACAGCGAAGATCTGGATGTTATCGGCGTTTCCTTTGAATCCGGCCTTGCGTGTTTGCACGTACTGTTTATCCGTCAGGGCAAAGTGCTGGGCAGCCGCAGTTATTTCCCGAAAGTTCCTGGTGGAACCGAGCTGAGCGAAGTGGTCCAAACATTTGTCGGACAGTTTTATTTACAGGGCAGTCAGTCGCGCACGCTGCCCGGCGAGATCCTGCTCGATTTCAGTTTGCCCGAGAAAGATCTGCTGGCGGACTCGCTCAGTGAGATGGCGGGCCGTAAAGTGTTGATTCAAAGTAAGCCCCGGGGCGACAGGGCGCGTTATCTCAAATTAGCGCGGACTAATGCTTCGGTGGCGTTGACGACCAAGCTGGCCCAGCAGTCGACGATCCATCAACGGATGAACGAGCTGGCCAAAACGCTCAAACTTGCCGAAATTAACCGTATGGAATGTTTCGATATCAGCCATACTATGGGCGAGCAGACCGTCGCTTCCTGCGTGGTTTTCGATGCCAACGGACCGCTGCGTTCAGAGTACCGGCGTTACAATATTACCGGTATTACGCCCGGTGATGATTACGCAGCGATGGCGCAAGTGCTCACGCGGCGCTACGGCAAAGCGATAGAAGATAAAAAAATTCCTGACGTCATTTTTATCGATGGCGGCAAAGGCCAGTTGGGTATGGCGATTGACGTTTTTTCCTCGTTGAACGTGACCTGGGATAAGTCAAAACCGCTGCTGATTGGTATTGCGAAAGGAGCCGATCGCAAGGCGGGTCTGGAGACACTGTTTTTTGTGCCGGAAGGCGAGGGTATTTCCTTACCGTCGGATTCACCCGCTCTGCATCTTATCCAGCATATCCGTGATGATTCGCATAATCATGCGATTACCGGACACAGGCAAAAACGCGCTAAAGTACGCAATACCAGTGCGTTAGAAGAAATCGAAGGCGTCGGTCCTAAGCGCCGGCAAGTTTTACTGAAGTATATGGGTGGCATTCAGCCATTGCTGAATGCCAGTATTGAGGAAATTGCACAGGTGCCGGGTATTTCCAACGCGTTGGCAGAAAAGATCCATAATGCGTTGAAACACTAAGAGCGATGTAGCAACATACTCATAATAACCTCACAAGACAGACAGTTACCTACGCCATGCAATTTAATATACCGACGTGCCTCACCCTGTTTCGCGTTGTACTTATTCCGTTTTTCGTGCTGGCTTTCTATTTGCCTTATGCATGGGCACCGACGGCTTGCGCACTGATCTTCGTCTTTGCGGCGATCACTGACTGGTTCGACGGCTATCTGGCCCGCCGCTGGAAGCAGACCACGCGTTTTGGTGCTTTTCTTGACCCGGTGGCTGACAAAGTGATGGTCGCCATGGCGCTGGTGCTGGTTGCCGAGCATTTTCATGCATGGTGGATAACCTTACCAGCGGCCACGATGATTGCTCGTGAGATCATTATCTCAGCGTTGCGTGAATGGATGGCTGAAATTGGCAAGCGCAGCAGCGTTGCGGTCTCTTGGATTGGTAAAGTTAAAACTACGGCGCAGATGCTCTCGCTGGTGGCCCTTTTATGGCGCCATGATGCGATTGTGATTTGGGTCGGTGTCGGCGCGCTCTACATCGCCGCAGTGCTCACTTTCTGGTCGATGTTCCAATATTTGAACGCCGCACGGCATGATTTGTTGGAACCCTGATTCAAACTGAGTTAAAAACCGCCAAACGATCGTTTGGGGTCGATAATTTTATTGACTCATTGCGTCAGGTAAGTAGAATGCATCGCATCAGACGGCAGCCAGCAGGTAGCCAGAAGATAGTTAAAAAAATCAGTAAGTTCTGATTAATGCGGGAATAGCTCAGTTGGTAGAGCACGACCTTGCCAAGGTCGGGGTCGCGAGTTCGAGTCTCGTTTCCCGCTCCAAATTTATTAAGAAGATAGCGATATCGGCTTAAGTGCAAGATAAGTAGTAAGAATTAAAGGCGCGTTAACAAAGCGGTTATGTAGCGGATTGCAAATCCGCCTAGTCCGGTTCGACTCCGGAACGCGCCTCCAATTTTCCCGGAGCCCGGGTGGTGGAATCGGTAGACACAAGGGATTTAAAATCCCTCGGCCTTAGGCTGTACGAGTTCAAGTCTCGTCCCGGGTACCATGGAAAATTAACAGAATAATCAAAAGCAATAAAGTAGCAATGTCGTTTATAGCCACCCTCGGGTGGTTTTTTTATGCCTTTTTTCACCCGTTTTAAACGCCTCTTTCAAACCACCTCTCTCCTTTGACAGCCCGCTTCGGCCACTCTGCTCTACCGTTTTTAACGCCCGTAGTCAGCGAGCTGTTCGCCCCAAACTCCGGATCAGTCACTATACTGATAAGGTAAGTATCACAAATCGGAGGATTGATATGACCATTCATAAGTACGGTACAGCACACTGGGAAGGCGATATTAAACAGGGGAAAGGGTACATTTCGACAGAAAGCGGTGCGCTTAAAGATCAACCCTATGGATTTAATACACGTTTTGAAGGTAAGCCGGGGAGCAATCCGGAGGAGCTGATTGGGGCGGCGCATTCATCCTGTTTCTCAATGGCACTTTCGCTGATGCTCGGCAATGAGGGTTTCGTCCCTGAAAGTATTGATACTAAGGCGATTGTGTCACTCGATAAGGTCGAAGGCGGATTTGCCATTTCCAAAGTGGCGCTGGAAAGTAAGGTCAAAGTGCCCGGTATTGAGAAAGACACTTTCGATAAAATCATCAAGCAGGCAAAAGAAGGCTGTCCTGTCTCTAAGCTGCTTAAGGTCGATATCACGCTGACTTATGAGTTAGAGAACTAAGAAGCACTCTGTGGCTCTGGTGGCCGCTTCTTGTAGGCACCGGCCGATGATGCTGATGTCAAAAATAAAGCCGGGCAGTTTTCACTGACCGGCTTTTGTGCATTTACAGCTTACTGCTACTGTCACCGAAATTAATTAATTTCCGGATGCTGCGCAATCAGGTTTTTTCTTTTGCTTTCAAGCTCGGCGATCTGCGCATCAATATCTTCAATCTTCAGTTCGATATTGTCGTGATGCTCCTGCAAGATCTCTTTGGCTTCAGCGCGGTCGGAGGCTGCGGGTGTCGCCCCTTTCAGCGGTTTATTGGCAGTTTCCTTCATGAATACACCGGTCACCAGACCAATAACGGAGACGACCATCAGATAGTAAGCCGGCATGTACAAGTTCTGCGTCGACTCAACCAGCCATGCCGCGAAGGTTGGCGTGATACCGGCGACCATGATGGAAATGTTGAAGGCAATCGCCAGCGCGCTGTAGCGGATGTTAGTTGGGAACATCGCTGGCAACGTGGAGGCCATGACACCAATAAAGCAGTTGAGCAGTACCGCAAGAATTAACAAGCCGCAGAAAATCAGGCCAATAACGCCACTGTTAATCAGAATGAAGCTTGGGATTGCGAGTATAAACAGGCCAATACTGCCGACGATAATAAAGGGCTTACGGCCTATTTTATCGCTCAACATGCCGATAAACGGCTGTACAAATAGCATGCCGACCATAATGGCAATGATGATTAATACACCATGATCTTCTGAGTAATGCAGACTATGCGACAAGTAGCTTGGCATGTAAGTCAGCAGCATATAGTAGGTGACGTTGGTGGTGATCACGATGCCTACGCAGATAATCATGCTTTTCCACTGTTTAGTGAAAATTTCGCGGAAAGAGACTTTAGGTGGTTCGGCGATATTATTGCGCGAATCGTTGTCTATTTTATCCACGTGTTGCTGGAATGTAGGGGTCTCTTCCAAGGCATGACGCAGGTAAATACCGATCAAGCCCAGCGGTGCTGCGACGAAGAACGGAATACGCCAGCCCCAGTCCAGAAAGTTCTGCTCACCGACAATGCTCGATATCAGAATAACGACACCGGCACCTAAGACGAACCCGGCGATAGAACCGAAATCAAGCCAGCTGCTGAGGAAACCGCGCTTTCTGTCCGGTGAGTATTCGGAAACAAAAATGGCTGCCCCGGTGTATTCACCACCCACGGAAAAGCCCTGAGCGAGTTTTGCCAGTAACAGCAGTATTGGCGCCCAGATACCAATCGTGGCATAGCCAGGTATCAGCCCGATACAGAAGGTGCTGACCGACATTATAATGATGGTGACGGAGAGAACTTTCTGCCGTCCGAACTTATCACCCAATGCGCCAAAGAACAGACCACCCAGCGGTCTCACCAGGAAGGGAACAGAGAAAGTTGCCAGTGCAGCAATCATCTGAATACCCGGATCTGCACCTGGGAAAAATACCTGACCCAGCGCAAAAGCGACGAAACCGTACACACCAAAGTCGAACCACTCCATGGCGTTACCCAGAGCGGCTGCGGTGATAGCTTTCTTCAGCTTGGTGTCATCAATGATAGTAATGTCATTGATTTGCATGGGTTTAACGCGTTTTTTTCTTAATCTCATTTTTTACGTCCTTTGTTCAAATAGCTCCACTGTGTAAAGCGTGAGATATTTATCTGCTAAAGTACTTTTTAGAAATTTCAAATCATTATAGGACGCTTTTGAGAATAGGTGCAAAGCGGGGTCATTTAATGAACAATGGCGCATTAAATGAAAAAAGAGCAGGAAAGACCCACTCTTTTATTGCGCGCTGTTTTTACAAATCGATGTAATGATCAACAGATAAGAAGGGAAATTTAAAACAGGGAAGAGGTTAAAACAGCCCCGAGGGGCGTTTTTAGGGTTAGATTTCACCCGATGTATCTGTATTGCTCAGTGCCCTGATCGACAAAGGCAAATGGTAGTTCGGCTGGCTGGTGAAGAACGCCTGCAAAGCTACGCGCTTCTTACGGTCTATCGAGATCTCTTCCATTGTTTTACGGAAGATACTGTAGCGGCCACAAGAGGTGCAGGTCACGGTGACAATTTTCGCCGACATGTTTACCGACGTCTTATTGGTGCTTTGGCACAACGGGCACTCATCACGAGCGCTTACAACTGTGGAACTCATAAAACCTCCGGTTTTATTCCGAGCGGCCCATAGTATAGCGCGAAAAGGCGTCAATTGCTTAGCGGTAATTTTTTATTAGTGGATTTTAAGCGCAACAAGGTGTAGGCAATTTATCAAAATGGGTTAAAAACCGCGACATAGCCGCTTTTAGCGCTTCCAGCGGCGCCGGAAATATTTTTTCTTCAGGCAGATATTTTTGCGGGGTTGTTGCACAATTCATCACTTATGCAGGGTACATTACACTTAAAGCATTCTCTAACCTAATGGATAAACCAATCCAAAATGACCCCGATTATCTATCAACGGATTGACGGTGCTGAATATCGCCATATCTATGTAGTGGGCGATCTGCACGGCTGTCTTTCAATGCTGGAAGAGCAGCTTGCGCGGGTACGCTTTGACGCGGCCAGCGATCTATTGCTTTCAGTGGGTGACCTTGCTGACCGCGGGCCTGACTGTATCGGCTGTCTGGCTTTAATGGATGAACCCTGGTTTATTTGCGTGCGTGGCAATCATGAGCAGATGGCGATTGATGCGCTGAATGAAACCAATATCGAACGCTGGCTACGTAACGGTGGCGACTGGTTTTATGCGCTTGAGGGGGGAAGGGAAGAGGAGGCCAGGCAGCTCATTTACAAGGCTAACCAACTGCCGCACGTGATTGAAATTAGCACAACTCAGGGCATAGTGGTGATAGCTCACGCTGACTACACCTCAGACGATTATGAATTTGGTAAACCGCTGGATGGTTATCAGGTTATCTGGAACCGAGACCGGGTCAACCATGCGCTGGCGGGGCGTTACCAGGAAATCAGTGGTGCACAGGCTTTTTACTTTGGTCACACGCCGGTCGAACATCCTCAGGTGTTTGCCAACCAGCATTACATTGATACTGGCGCAGTATTTGGCGGGTATTTGACGGTACAGCAAATTCAGTAAGCACTGCTTCAGGGGCGGAACGCCTGAAATTCCGCCAGAGAAGGATAGGCATCCTGCCCGCCTGCACGGGTAACGCAGCAGGCGGCATAAAGAGTTGCGTGTTCTAGCGCATTCAGGACGTCGCCATCTTTCGCATAATAATGCGCGAAGCAGCCAATAAATGCATCGCGGGCACCCCGCGTATCGACCGCATGGACTTTATAAGCAGCAACGTGACGCGTTTTTCCCCAGCTCATCCACAGACAACCGCGCTCACCAAGGGTGATGATCAGATTCCTCAGCCCCTGTTGCAGCAGGCTTTTTGCCGCTTCTTCCATTTGTGCAAAGCCGTTCACCGGCATATCAGTGAGGGTTTCCAGTTCGCTTTCGCTGACAATAAGAAAATCGCCGCGGCAGGCGAGGCCAGCATCCTGTGAGCTGCTCAGGTCAGCAGGGGTGAGAACAACGGTGAGCCCATGGTGCGTCGCACTGGCCATTATCGGGTTCAGTATTTCTGCGGGCTGGTCCAGTTGCAGCAGGAGGAGGGAACAGCGCTGCAGGTCACTTTCATTGTCAGGAAAACACGTACGCACAGCCCGTGAATTGCCCAGTTGCGCGACAGCGCGGGCCTGAAGGATTTCCCGGCGGCGGTTGCTGACGGTACTTTGCGTCATCCCGTTAGAATAAAGAGTGTTCCTCTTGTGGTGTGTTAACTCTGTACCACCGAATCCCATTGCTGCGATACCCATTTTCGTTCTCCCGCTGTCGGATTATTGCGCTATTATTTTGTTATCATAACAACATTGCAATGCAATAATGTTTTAAATGTGACATTTGTCGTGGGTTGAAAGGGCGTGTTATTCGATTTTATCAAGATGCGTCAGTCAGGTAGCTGATGTTTAATGTGATAATTATAACAAATTGCACATTGATGCCGTTTGCCGCTGCCACGCTGCAAAGGTATAGTAACCGATAGCCTTTTGGAGACCCATTAAGACATCATCATGGAAAATAAGCGCGAAGACCGGATACAGCGTCTGTTAATGGCGTTAAAGAAGTCCGATAAAATCCATTTAAAAGAAGCCGCGCTGTTGCTCGATGTGTCGGAAATGACCATCCGTCGCGATTTGAATGCTGCGCCTTCGCCGGTGATCCTCCTCGGCGGGTACATTGTGATCGATCCGAAAAACAGCCCCGCGACACATTATTTTGTCACTGAACAGAAAATGCGTCAGGTGGAAGAGAAACGCCGTCTTGCGAGAGTGGCCGCCCGTCTGGTCGAAGATGACGATACTGTGTTTTTTGATTGCGGAACCACTACGCCCTATATTATTGAAAGTATTCCTGATACGCGGATTTTTACTGCCATCTGTTATTCGCTTAACACTTTCCTTGCTCTGCAGGAGAAGCCTCATTGCGAGGTGATTTTATGTGGGGGTGCGTTTAAATCCAGCAACAGCATTTTCACCCCGATTGGCCGCAGCAATGAACTGGACTATATCCGTCCGAATAAAGCCTTTATTTCAGCGGCAGGGGTGAGTATTCAGTATGGCGTAAGTTGTTTTAATTTCGACGAATTGTTGATGAAGCATCAGGCGATGGAAAGAACCGAGCAAAATATTCTGGTGGTCGACAGCAGTAAATTTGAGCAGGTGCGACCGGCTGCGATCGCACCTCTGGCACGCTTTAATACTTTGGTGACGGACGTTCAGCCCGCTCAGGCGTATGTGGATTTTTGCCGCCAGTCTGATATCACCCTGCTGAACTGAGAGGGTCGGCATGGGCTGCGATCTTTTCCACATGCTGGTAAAAGACCACATCCCAGACTCCATTCTCTGAGCCGTCATTAAGATAGTGCTCGTAGCAGGCTTTACCATCCGGCTTGTAACCACTTTCGGCAATGTACTGCGTGTAAAACTCGGTCCATGCTTTGGCAAAATTACCGTCAGCCACCGTGGTGTGGTAGGCCGCGTAAGTACCACCCGGTAATGTTTGCAGTGCCAGGCCTTCAGCATCGTCGAGAATGAAATTATCGGCAACGCAGACAGACGGGTCAGCCCGCAACTTCTCTCCGGGTGTGGTGTTTGGGTTATCATGGAACAGTGTCAGCCACTCAAGATGTTTTTGATGATGACGTTCTGACCACGCCACCAGATGGCGGAATCCTTCCTTGATGGTTTTTTCATAGGGGCCGACAACCCGGTAACTCACCAGTTTTCTCGCTGGCCTTTCTACTATCATAAATTCCATAGTGTTCTCCTTATGCTTAATATCAGCGAATGGGGTCCTTTTACAAAAGAGGAAAGCAGGTTGAGCTATAACAGTTTCAACCTCAATCGGGGTCAACTGCTCTACGCGCTATAACAGTGACCATGATAAAATCTTGGTATCAGATAGCATTATAGTCGTACCTGTCGCGAGGTTTTGAGATGGACGTAATCAAAAATATATTAAACAGTGAAATTGAGCGGATTAACCGCCTTGAAGGCCGTGACGGCAAGCCGCGTATCAACACTGAATTTTTTGTAAATCATCCGTGGTTGTGTCTCGCGATGCTGGCGGGGTACATTCTGGTGGGGATTGTGATGTATGTATCTCCTTACATGGGGATAGGGTGGTTCGCAGGTTTTACGGCTTTCCTGCTGTTTATGTCAGCCATGTTGCTGATGGAAATCAAACCCACTTACCGCTACGAAGACATTGGCGTGCTGGATCTGCGTGTTTGTTATAACGGCGAGTGGTACTTCAGCCGGGAGATTTCTTCTGATGCTGTGGCGCAGTTGTTGAGTTCTAAAGACGTCAACCAGCGCATCAAAAATCGTATTGAAGCTATTGTACGCAACAAAGGTGCTATTGATTTCTATGATGTTTATGATGTAGCCCGTCAGGATAAGCTGTTGCACAATACGCTGGCCAGTGTACAGGTTGCGCACTAAGACTCCCTTTTCGATGCCTCTGCAATGACGAGACGGCTGCGGTTCTGATAAACTGAAACTGAACTATCCTTCTGGTGAATGTAACATTCTGGCGGATATAACAGCTCAGTACAGAGGCCGCAGTGGAACGAATCAAACTCACAATTCATCATTTATTCAAACTCTCCTCTGACCCCATGAAAACGTCAGCCAGCGTCAAAATGGATGCCACGGCGACCGCGCGTATTTTCGCCGGTGATACACTGCTACTGACAGAAAAGATGCAAGGTCAGGCAAACCATTTTGACCGTTATATCCCCTTGGATCACCTGAACACTCTTTGTCCTGAGGGGCAGGAATTACGGGTGGAATGGGAGAGCGATGGCAGTGTTCACATGTCTGTATCACGTGTCGAAATGTGCCCTTGTTGCGGCGAAGAGGGCCTGCATGGATGAGTTATGGTGAGATGACGGGTAGAATAAGCAGAGATCGGCAATTAAGGGGCGAATGATGACGTTTATCAACAATGAGTTTGAATACCGTAACTGGATCATGGAAGAGATTTTTCAGGTCAGTGCGGTGGGCGAAACCACTGAATTTGTCGATCAGGAAGTTGACGATTTTATCTTTGATGCGCGGCCACTTAATTATCCTTGTATTGCCGTTATGATCCAGACTCCCGGTCAGCCCGGTGTTTGTGAGCCTCGCTTTGTCTACAAAGAGCAGGTTTTTGAGTGGGCACATCAGATGGGGTTTGGCTTCGATAGCTAATGCCGTGTGGTTTCAACCCTGAGCTTTCTGCTCAGGGTCTTCAGGTTTCAGGAATCAGACATTCTTCCTGTCAATTTTCTCTTCCCCCCAGAACAGATAGTCTTCCTTTGTTTTCGCGAAAGCTATTGGAAGAACCTCATCATTTCCTTCCTCCCAAATCTTCTGTGCCAGCACCTCATCATTCTTAGCCAGCTCGAAAATGGCTTCCGCAATTTCATGCGACGTTTCACGCGTATTAGCCCAAGCTTTAATGGTAGACGTGGTCATCTCATTCTCCTTGTGATTAATAATTCAGAATACTGCTCCCTTTAACTATGGTCGCCGAGCGCAGGTGACGCAAATCTGAGTGAGGTTAAATTGCGCGATATGGTGTTGTTTTTAACCATAGCTACTAGATGTAGTGACAAAATGTGCCCGGAGAGGGATAAAAAAGAGCGGGCGACAGGGCTCTGGTTTATAATGCTGACAGCGTTTGATAACTTAGGGTGAAGAGAATGAGTGACGATATTTTTGATTTTGATATAGATGCTGCACTGGAAAAAGCGGAAGAGAAAGCTGCCGAGAAAGCCTCTGCTGTGCCTGAAGTTGTTCAGGATGAAAGTGACTGCGAAGGCTGCAAAATCTAATTTTTCGCAATGTCTGTAATAAACACGCTTTACGTTTTCAAAAAACAAACCGCTCCGGCGGTTTTTTTTATGTCTGTAATTTATGCAATAAAAGTAAATTATCCTTTGTTGTTAACGCGTTGCCTCTTGCGCCCGTTTATGTCTGATTTGTCGTATATGTAAGGAGAACGTGAGGGCTGAGTAAATGGGATAAATTCCTATAGAACAGTAAGATAGCTGGCGGTACCTTGGCATCACCTGATAAGCAGGTCGTGAGGTATCGGATGAAAAAATTAATTTTAGTTCTCGCTGTCATGCTAAGTTTACCGGCCGTTGCGCAGGCTGATGTCGAGATAGGGGTCAACGTCCCCGGCCTGTCACTGCATGTCGGTGATCGCGACCCACGTGGTTATTATTGGGATGGTGGTGGCTGGAGAGAACCTGGCTGGTGGGACCATCATTATCGTGATGAAGGCCGTGGTCACTGGGTTTATTACGCACCGCCTCCGCCTCCTCCGCGTTACTGGCATCATGACCATTATTGGCGTGAAGGGCCACCCCCACCGCACTGGCATGAGGGTCCCCCTCCGGGATGGCGTGAAGGTCCGCCACCGGGACGTTGGTAACAGAGTGAAAAGTATTTGAGAACAGGGTAGGCGGTGATAATGCGAAGGCATCCTCAACGTCTATTCTGTTCTTCTTTATTGAGTGTCAAAACGACGTTTTCAGAGCGCGTTATCATTAATATTTCGGATGTATTTTAAATAAATATTCATTTAATTTATGTATTTAATGGGTGTTGGTTGGTATGCTCCCGTTATCTGTTTAGATTAACTTTCAGATAAAGTGATCCTTGATCATCCCCCGTCAAATTGTTAATTTTATGTTGCTTGAATCAGCAACGGATGGCTCGATTTTATTTTCGCTGCGTAGCCCGGAACGTGAGTTCTTATCAGATATTCGGGGTGCCGCAGTGACAACAGTAAAACCCTGAGAACCATCTTATGTATATGATTAAAAATGATTTTGAATACCGCGACTGGATGATGAAGACCTATTTCCTGCTGGATGGCATTCAGGGCGACAGCTTGCTGACGGAAGAAGAGTTGGAAGACTTTTTGTTCGAAAGCCGACCGGCTCTCTATCCTTGTCTCGCAACGTTACAGCTTTCATCGGTCCGGCCTTTGGATAACGAAATTTCATTTATTTACCCAGAGCAAATTAGCCTCTGGGCAAAAGAGATGGGTGTGATTAAATGTTGATTGATTCAGCTGGTGCATTCGCCAGAGCGTAATGTCTGTATAATATTCGGCTGTTCCCCGTCAGTAAAAAAACGCCTCTCGTGGGCGTTTTTTTATTATCAGGTTTCACCAACTATTTGTTATGGCCGCCCAGATTGCCAATTTCACCGATCAGTTGCGCCTTACAGTGCAAAAGCGTTTCGCGCAACTGCGCTGCATTAGTTTCCATTCGCGTGGAAGGGGCCAATAGTGAAACCGTGTAAAGGCCGAGAAATGTGTCGAGGGTGACGGCCATCGTCGAGATACCTTCCACCGTTTCTCCGTTTTCGGTTGAGATACCGCTCTCTCGTACAACGGCAATTTTTGCCAGTAATGAATCAATATCACGTACCGTATAACAGGTCATTGGCTCAAAAGTTTGCCCCACTAAGGCACGGATCTCCTGATCTGTTTTCAATGCCAGTAAGGCGCGTCCGGCGGAAGTGCTATATATCGGCAGGTTTAACCCTACCCGCGGAGAAACCCGCAATTCACGCTCTGCAACCACGTTATAAATATTGGCAATCTGCATTCCGCTGGCGCGCCCAAGAGCGACAGTTTCATTGGCCGTTTCGCTAAGTTGTTTTAAAAAAGGTGAGGCGATAGCGATGACATCGGTATGAACAGTCGATACCAGGCGCAGTAATGTTGGTCCCAGTCTCACCCCGGCGGCGCCCTCTGAACGAACAAATCCCTCTTCGGCCAGCGCAGCGACAATACGCTGAACCGTCGAGCGGGGCAGGTATACTTCATTAGCGATTGTGCCAAGGCTCATACCCTGCGGATGCTCTCCCAATGTGTTGAGGATCTTCGCTGCGCGGGAAATAACCTGAATTCCCCCTGTACGTTCCTCGTCTGGATGACTGTCATCACTCATCGTTCTCTCCTTTTCAAAACGTTCCCTCTTTACTGAAACACCGATGGGTCAATGTAATCTCCGGCAGCATGAAAAACAAACCCCAATCACATTGCAATACAGTGTCCCGTATTATAGTATTTTCACTGTATCGTATTGCGGTGCAGTGAACCGAAAATATTTTGGAGCAGAATAAGTGTTGAGCTCAGAGACGATAACCCTGCCATCCAACACCAACGGGCAAGATAAGCCGCGGGGTCAACAGGAAATTAATGAACCAATCCGTTGCATTACACGTGGCAGCCGGGGGACCTGAGCCCATAGCCGTCTCCCCCTTACCCCAACCTTTCACCCTGAAGCTGGTAATTGGACTCCTCGGGGTGCTGCTTGCCTCGTTAAGTTCTGGTCTGAATGATCGGGTGACAGATATCGCGTTGGTGGATGTACGTGGAGTGCTGAGCATCAGCAGCGACCAGGGATCATGGCTGATTGGTGCTTATCAGGCTGCTGCTGTGGCGGCCACGATGGTGGCACCGTGGATGGCGATGACCTTTTCTATCCGCCGTTTCGCGATGGGTATGACTGCCGGGTTTATCCTGCTGGCCGCGCTTATCCCCTTTGCACACAATCTGACGGCTCTTATCATTTTACGGAGCATTCAGGGGGTATTTGGTGGGGCGCTTCCTCCATTGCTGATGACCGTAGCGCTGCGCTTCCTGCCCCCACATTATAAGTTATATGGGTTGAGTGCTTTCGCACTGACTGCCACTTTTGGGCCCAATGTCGCGACATCCATGGCTGCCGTCTGGACCGACTACGTCGGTTGGCAATGGGTATTCTGGCAGGTGATCCCGCCGTGCGTGGTCGGTTTTATAATGATGGGTTACGGTATCCCGCAGGATCCCATGCGTTTTGAGCGATTAAGGCAGATGGATCGTATTGGTATGTTCACCGGTTGTAGCGGCATGGCGTTATTGGTGCTGGTCCTGCAGCAGGGCGAGAGGCTGAACTGGTTCAACTCGCCGCTGATCACCCTGATGTTCCTTGCCTCACTGGCGCTGCTGACCCTTTTCATCGTCAATGAGTGGTACCACCCTTTGCCGCTGTTCAAGCTGCAAATGCTTAGTCGTCGTAACCTTTCACACGGATTGCTGACGCTCTTTGGGCTGATGCTGTTATTTCTTTCCGGTTCTGCGCTGCCCTCAGGTTATATGGCGCAGGTGGAAGGATTTCGCGCCGTTCAGTTTGGGCCACTGGCGCTGACTATTGGTTTACCCCAGTTAATCCTGGCACCGCTGGTGGCGGCTTTGCTCAATATTCGCTGGGTGGATAGCCGCTGGGTATTGGTCTGCGGTCTTGGGTTGATGGCTTTCTCGTGTTTTTGGGGAAGCCAGCTGACGACGGCGTGGTCGCGGGATAATTTCTACCCGATCCAGATAATGCAGGCTTTCGGCCAGCCAATGGCTGTTATGCCCATCCTGATGGGGGCGACCAGCGTGGTTTTACCACATGAAGGACCCTTTGCGTCGGCGATGTTCAACACGGTCCGGGCAACGGGCAGTATTGCTGGTGGCGCACTCCTTGCAGAGTTTCTCCATCACAGGCAGCAGATTCATTCGAACGTATTGCTTAATCATGCCGGGAACAACAGCTATTTACTGTCCCAGCCTTACGACGGTGTCAGCACATTTCTGGCTCCGCTGAAGGGTGATGGTTCAGCCATCTCTGCCGAAATTCTGGGGCAGTTTTCTCAGCTGGTGCGCAAACAGTCGCTGGTTCTGGGCATTTCGGATAGTTATCTGGGGATCATCGTGCTGGCACTCTTACTGACATTTTTGGCGGTAATGCTACCGAAACGTACCTTTGCGCCGTAGTCAGGGATTAACCTCCAAAGATTCATCCTGCATTTTCGACCGCACGTTCAAACGAGAATCACAATATGATTAAAATCTCTTCAATACGCTTTGGCGGGCTGATTGCCGCGGTGATTATCGCGCTTTTACTGTTCACGGTCTGGCAGATGCTGGTTCGCAATGGAAGCCCTCAAACCAATGATGCGTTTATTTCTGCCGATTCCACGCTGGTGGCCCCACGGATTTCAGGCACTATTGCAGAAGTTTTGGTTGCTGATAATCAGTGGGTTAAAGCGGGAGATGTGCTGGCCCGTATTGATGATGGTGATTACCATAATGCGGTACTCAGTGCGCAGGCTAATCTGGAAACCGCTAATGCACAGATGTTGAGTTATGCCGCGCAGCTGGGAAAACAGCAGCAAACTATTTTACAGGCCAGGGCACAGGCAAGCGCGGGTGCAGCCAGTCTTACATATGCAAGGCAAAGTGCTGACCGCTACAAGCGGTTGCTGCAAAATGGCTCCGGCACCGCCGATCAGCGCGATGAATCTGACGCCAACTACCGCACGAAACAGGCGGCGCAACAGAGTGATATGGCCGCTGTACTGGCGGCGGAAAAAGAGGTTGATGTGCTTAAAGCCGGGCAGGCACAGGCTAAAGCTGCTATTGACTCTGCGGCAACAGCACTGGCGCAGGCAAAGCTCAATCTGAGTTATACGGAAATTAAAGCCCCCATTGAAGGGATCGTCGGTCAAAGATCAGTGCGCGTGGGGGCATATGTGAGCGCTGGAACGCGTATTTTAGCCGTAGTGCCGCTGCAACATGCCTATGTTGTGGCTAACTATCTTGAAACTCAGCTGGCCGACGTAGCGCCGCGGCAGGCAGTGATGGTGAAAGTTGATGCTTTACCCGGCGTCATATTTAAAGGGCGGGTGGAGAGTATATCGCCCGCGACAGGCGTCACGTTTGCACCCATCGCGCCGGACAACGCTACGGGTAATTACACCAAAGTTGTGCAGCGGCTGGCGGTGAAAATCGTGCTGGATCAGGGGCAGGAGAGTGCCGGGCGACTCAAGGTTGGGATGTCTGCCGTGCCGACGATTGATACGTCATCAGGGTAGATGATGGGTTTCATAATAAAAAAGGCGGCCAGAGAAACCTCATGGCCGCCTTTTTATGGCTCAGATACCTTCGCCTGAACGCACATTATGAATGCTGATTTTGCGCTTTAACCTGGGCCCGTTCCGGTTTACCCGAGAAGAGGAAACGCAGCACAGGGATGCGTTTGTGGATCTCATACAGTATGAAGGCGATACCAAATACAAACACCAGCCCGACGAGAAAACCAACCCAGTCATTGTGAATGCGCGGGGTAATAAAGGCGCCGTAGATTAGGGTCAGCGGATGGTGAACCAGATAGATGAACAGGGACGAATTCACCAGATAGGTTATCCATGGGGACTGGAAATTCAACACATAGTGGCTGAAGGAGAACACCACGTTGACCATCAGGATACCCAACAATGACGTAATAATTGCATCCAGTTCCATCGAGTAAAGTTGTGGAGTATTGATGTGCTGGTTGATCATGTAGGCGACGAACAGGAACAAACTGACAACGCCTGCCCAAGCCGAAGGTTTTATGAACAACTCTTTTAGCCAGGCAAACTTGAAGGCAAACGCACCGATCACAAAGAAGGGCAGGTAGAACAGTGTCTGCATTACGACGAAATTAAATGCGCCATTCGATAACAGTTCGGGTGCGAAAATATAAATTGCGCGGTTAAATGTGGCGTAAATTAAGCCGATAAATAAGAATACAATTGAGAGTTTTCCTAAGCTATTAGTACGGCTCTTAATTGCGTTAATGCGATTAATCTTAATTTCTTTAAGAGATTTAAATAAATAAAAGCAAATACTGGTTAAGATCACCAGGGTCAGCAGGAACCATAAATGTGAAACCATTTCCCACACGGTGATATTGATTTTTTGATAAAGACCGAGGCTATCCCAGTTAGAGAATTTGTCGGTGAATTTCATCAGAAAGTACAGCTGCGGCAGCGTGATCAGCGGGAAGGCCGCAGCCAGCGGGATAGCCACTCGCTCGAGGCGTACCTTCAGCCATTTCTGCGGGTCATAACGTTCATACAGCATATAGGAGAAGTAGCCGGATATAACGAAAAACACCTGCATGCGGAAGGCGTGGATTATGTCATTGAAAACCGTCAGGCCACTTGAGGGGACGGCACTGTTTACTGCCCAGACATGGCTGGAGTAAATCAATGATATATGGAATGGAATTCCGAGCAGCATCAAATAGGCCCGGATGGAGTCCAAAAAGAACTCACGCTGATTATTTTGTGTTTTCATTACGTATCCGTTGTATGAAGCTTATCCTGATTTTAGTGCTTAAATTGCGAACAGGGTAATAATCTGTCGTAAGGAAAAGTGTTCGTTCCTTACGTTAGCTTAATTTATCTGGCGTGAACCTACTATGTTATAGAACAAGTTATAGGACAAGTTTCCATAGCCGGAGTTTCAACGAATTGATATCCTTGTAGCGTTGTGTGCTTAAACGGTTCATCAACGGGATGAACCATCAATCTCTCATGTTGTCGGAAACCTGACTGTTCCTTTAAACTTTAAAAAAGAATGATGAGTTTAGCGCACGTAAAGGAGGGGATGTGCCGGGTAAAAATTTTTCCAAAGGGCCACGTATGACTAAAGTCCGTTTGCTGAGTGCCGCAGTGTTGATGTCTTTGATCTCTTCATCTGCCTGGGCTTTTTCTATTGATGATGTTGCCAAACAGGCCAAAGCGTTAGCTGACAAAGGCTACGAAGCGCCGAAGAGCAACCTTCCATCGCAGCTTCGCGATCTGAAATTCGCGGACTACCAACAAATTCAATTCAATCATGATAAAGCGTACTGGAAAAACCTGAACACGCCTTTCAAGCTTGAGTTCTATCACCAGGGCATGTATTTCGACACGCCGGTGAAAATCAATGAAGTGACGGCTAACACTGTCAAAGAAATCAAATATAGCCCGGACTACTTCAATTTTGGCAACGTGAAGCACGATGCTGACACGGTCAAAAACCTCGGCTTCGCCGGTTTCAAAGTTCTTTATCCGATCAATAAAGCCGATAAAGATGATGAAATTATGAGTGTGCTGGGTGCCAGCTACTTCCGCGTGATTGGCAAAGGCCAGGTTTATGGTCTGTCTGCCCGTGGTCTGGCTATCGATACTGCTCTGGCGTCTGGTGAAGAGTTCCCACGTTTCCGTGAATTCTGGATTGAACGTCCGAATCCGGATGAGAAACACCTGGTGATTTACGCGCTGCTGGATTCTCCGCGAGCTACAGGCGCTTACCGTCTGGATGTGTATCCGGGTAAAGAAGCGACCGTAGACGTTCAGTCTAAAGTGTACCTGCGTGACAAAGTTGGCAAACTGGGCATCGCTCCGCTCACTAGCATGTACCTGTTTGGTGCTAACCAGCCGTCTCCAGTGATGAATTATCGCCCGGCGCTGCATGACTCTAACGGTCTTTCTATGCAGGCTGGTAACGGTGAGTGGATCTGGCGTCCGCTAAATAATCCGAAACATTTGGCCGTCAGCCAGTTCACCATGGAAAACCCGAAAGGCTTTGGTTTGCTGCAACGTGGCCGTGAGTTCTCCAACTTCGAAGATCTCGATGACCGTTATGATCTGCGTCCAAGTGGCTGGGTCGAAACCAAGGGTGATTGGGGTAAAGGTAAAATCGAGCTGGTGGAAATTCCTACCGCCGATGAGACCAATGACAACATCGTTGCATTCTGGACACCTGAGCAGTTGCCTGAAGTCGGCAAACCTCTGGATCTGAACTATCGTCTGCACTTCAGCCGTGACGAAGAAAAACTGCATTCTCCGGATCTGGCGTGGGTACAGCGTACTATGCGCTCTACCGGTGACGTGAAGCAGTCTAATCTGACCCGCGAAGCTGACGGCAGCGTCGCTTTCTTGGTTGATTTTGTCGGTCCGAATCTGAAAGCCCTGAAAGCTGACACCCCGGTGGCCTCTCAGGTCAGTATCGGTGACAACGGTGATCTGGTTGAAAACAATGTCCGCTATAATCCTGTCACTAAAGGCTGGCGTCTGACGCTGCGCGTGAAAGTGAAAGACCCTAAGAAGCCGATCGAAATGCGTGCTTCTCTGGTGAATGGCGAAAAAACACTGAGTGAAACCTGGAGCTATCAGCTGCCTGCAAATGAATAAGTCAACGCATTCTACCCAAGATTACGTGAAGGCTTTGCCGCTTACTGAAGAACAGAAAGCGGCTCTCACTCAGCAGCTTCCTGCTGCTGAAGAGGAGGCCTTTGCCACCGTGCACCGTCGTTTAGGCGGTGCTACAACACAAAGCAGCGATATTGCTGATATCGATGCGCCACTGGTTTCCGTACAGGCCCGCGTGGCCGCAGGTTGGCCAGATGCGATGGAAAATGGCAGCTTGTCCGATGTGGACAACGAAGGCCGTACCATCCTCAGTGCTATGCCTCCGGTCAAACGTTCCAGCATGTTTCCTGATGTCTGGCGTACCAATCCGGTAGGCCGCTTCTGGGACTCCATGATGGGGCGTAGCGCGGCTGCACGTCGTTATACCTCAGCGGAAATGCCTGAGTCGGAAAAAAGATGGCGTCACGCCGGTTCAGTGCGTCGTTATACCTTGCTGGTACTGATGCTGGTGCAAACCGCCATCGCCACATGGTATATGAAAACCATCCTGCCTTATCAGGGCTGGGCGCTGATTGATCCTGCCGATATGCTCAATCAGGACTGGCTGCAGTCGGTACTTCAATTGTTGCCATACGTTTTACAGACCGGGATCCTGGTGCTGTTTGCCATACTGTTCTGCTGGGTTTCCGCCGGGTTCTGGACGGCGCTGATGGGCTTTTTACAACTGCTTATCGGACGGGATAAATACAGCATCACGGCCTCAACCACCGGCCTTGAACCGCTGAATCCGAAGAACCGTACTGCGCTTATCATGCCGATTTGTAACGAAGATGTGGAACGCGTATTCGCGGGTCTGCGTGCAACTTATGAATCAGTGAAAGCCACCGGCGATCTGGACCAGTTTGATATTTACGTCCTGAGCGACAGTTACGACCCGGATATCTGCGTCGCAGAGCAAAAAGCCTGGATGGAAGTGTGCCGCGACGTCGAAGGACATGGCCGAATCTTCTACCGCCGTCGTCGTCGTCGCGTGAAACGTAAAAGTGGCAACATTGATGACTGGTGCCGTCGCTGGGGGGGAGAATACGCCTACATGGTGATTCTGGATGCCGACAGCGTTATGAGCGGTGAATGTCTCACCGGTCTGGCTCGTCTGATGGATGCCAACCCGAACGCCGGTATTATCCAGTCTGCGCCAAAAGCGTCTGGTATGGATACGCTGTATGCGCGTTGCCAGCAGTTTGCTACCCGAGTATATGGCCCGTTGTTTACGGCCGGTCTGCACTTCTGGCAGTTGGGCGAATCGCACTACTGGGGGCATAACGCCATCATCCGTGTGAAACCCTTTATCGAACACTGTGCACTGGCACCGTTGCCGGGTGAGGGTTCGTTCGCCGGTTCAATCATGTCCCATGACTTCGTGGAAGCCGCATTGATGCGCCGTGCGGGTTGGGGCGTCTGGATAGCCTATGACCTGCCGGGCAGTTACGAAGAGTTGCCGCCGAACCTGCTCGACGAGCTGAAACGCGACCGTCGCTGGTGCCATGGCAACCTGATGAACTTCCGCCTGTTCCTGGTTAAAGGTATGCACCCGGTTCACCGTGCCGTGTTCCTGACCGGTGTCATGTCCTACCTTTCAGCGCCGCTGTGGTTTATGTTCCTGGCCCTGTCTACGGCGTTGCAGGTAGTACATACCCTGATGGAGCCGCAGTACTTCCTGCAACCGCGGCAACTGTTCCCGGTCTGGCCGCAGTGGCGTCCTGAACTGGCCATTGCGCTGTTCTCTACCACGCTGGTATTGCTGTTCCTGCCTAAACTTCTCAGTATCGTGTTGATCTGGGCGAAAGGTGCGAAAGAGTTCGGTGGTGGCATCCGTCTGTTCCTGTCGATGCTGCTGGAGATGCTGTTCTCCGTGCTGCTGGCGCCGGTGCGTATGCTGTTTCACACTGTTTTCGTGGTCAGCGCCTTCCTGGGTTGGGAAGTAGTATGGAACTCACCGCAGCGTGACGATGATGACACCCCTTGGGGCGAAGCTTTTAAACGTCATGGTTCGCAACTGCTATTGGGTGCTGTGTGGGCTGGCGGCATGGCGTGGCTCGATCTGCGCTTCCTGTGGTGGTTATCACCGATCGTCTTCTCATTGATCCTTTCGCCATTTGTGTCCGTGCTGTCGAGCCGTGCCACACTGGGAATCAAGAGCAAAAAGGCCAAACTGTTTCTTATCCCGGAAGAGTACAACCCACCGCGTGAACTGGTGGCGACTGAGGAATACCTCAAACTTAACCGTTCGCGTATGCTGAAAAATGGCTTCATGCACGCCGTGTTTGACCCGACTTTCAACGCCCTGGCAACCGGTATGGCGACGTCACGTCACCTGCTGCGCCCTATCGTAGAAAATGGTCGTCAGCAACGCCTTGAATTGGCCTTTAAGACCGGTCCAAAAGCGTTGGGCAAGGCAGATCGCTTGATCCTGCTAAGTGATCCGGTACTGATGGCCCGTCTGCACTCCGCCGTATGGACTCAACCAGACCAGCACGCCTGGAGTGCGTATTACAGTGAGTTGCCACGTAATGTTCAGGCTTTCCCTGAAACACAAACGCTGGAAACGAAGCCTGCCTAAACGGGTAAGCTGAAATACGCTGAAGAAAATAATGGGCAGTATGCTGATGCATGCTGCCCTTTTTATCGGCTTTAATAGGTAAGCGAAGTGATTAAACGAGTTATATTACGCGGCACTCTGGTAGCAATCACCGCAGTGACCCTGACCGGCTGTGGCAGTATTATCAGCCGTACTGTTCCCGGCCAGGGACACGGTAATCAATATTATCCGGGTGTGCAGTGGGATGTCCGTGAAGGGCCGTGGCGTTATGTCACGGTGATCGACGTACCGCTGGCGATGATAGTCGATACTTTTATGTTGCCTATTGATGCCCGCCACGGACCCTATGAATAACGTTGTGCATGTGAACGGTTAGTCGATATCGCGGCCAGGATAATCATCTTCGTCATCCCATTCACTGGCAGCGGCTGCGCCTTCTTCGCTGTCAAGCGGCGGTTCATGCTGATATTCGCCCTCGTCCCATTCATATAACGTACTCTCTTCCATCCACTCCTCTTCAAGTTCGCGTTTATCATAATCGTCATCAAAAATGGCCTGTGCAGCAGCACCGCTGCGAAAGGTCAGACTCTCAATTGAATCACCTTCATTAGACAGAAATTCGGCCTGCCACATGATGTCACCATCCTGCAAAATATACTTTTGCAGATTGAACTGCTCCGGGACCGGCGCTTCATCACTGCCTCTCGTGTCCTGTGTTGCCTCAAGAAATTCTTCGCGCGCGGCATCAACAGCTTCTTCCAGGGTTGCGTACATGCTCATCTCTTTCTCCTGAGTTGCTTTCACGGGGGTTCCGGCTAATGTTTAATGAATACGTTAGTTATTAATGGCTAACGGGATAAGGATAAATGACCAGCCAATGTTTGCCTGACTCACTAATTGTTGACGTTATGGCTGAGGATGCAAGTTTTCGGATGCCAGTTGCGCATAATTTCATTCATAAGTGTCATTTTTCAGAGCACGTTATTCATCAGGATAAATCTATGATCCCGCGCGACAGCGTTTTACGTATTGCACGCCCGACAGATAATCTGGAAACCATCGCTAAGATGTATTGCGAGGGCCTGGGCTTCGAACCGCTGGGGGAGTTTAAGGATCATCTGGGGTTTTCTGGTGTGATGATCGGGCATCCGCAGCATCACTATCATCTTGAATTTACCCACCATCAGGGAACCACGGTGGGCAGAGCGCCAACGCAGGATAACCTGCTGATTTTTTATATTCGGGATGAGCCGGCGTGGCAACGCCAGTGCAAGCAAATAGTGGCTGGCGGATTTATCGAGGTCGTTTCGTACAACCCTTATTGGGATAACACAGGCAAAACATTCGAAGATGCAGACGGTTATCGCGTTGTGCTGGCTCATCGCGACTGGACCGTCTGACCTTCAGGGCTGGGTTTACTCGACCATCGTCTGACGTGGCCGACGCTGCAGACACCAGTAGGAGTAAATGGCGTTGAACAGCACGACCAGAGCGGTGACAAGGAATACCGTGCGAAACCCGTAACTGGCCGACACCGCTGCACCCAACAGCGGGCCGGTCACATTGCCCACATCGCGGAATGACTGGTTGTAGCTGAATACGCGGCCTGCGACCTGATTGGTGCAGTTATAGATAAGCAGGGTTTGGACCGCGGGCAGCAGGGCGCCATCGGCAGCACCGAGCATAAAACGCAGGATCCCCAGTTGCAGCGGATTTTGTACAAAGGCCATTGGTATCAGTAACAGCACTGAAACGCCGAGCATGGCGACCAGGATCCTTTCCGGTCCAATCCGGTCCCCCAGTTTTCCCAATTTGGGCGCACTCATCAGCGCGGCAACGCCGGGAACCGAAGCGATCATGCCGCTAATAAACGCCAGACTCTGGGTGTTACCCGCTAACTCACGTACATAAAGCGTCAGGATAGGGGCAATTGAGCCGGTCGCGACCTGAATAATCAGGGTGGTAATAAACAGAAAAAGCACCAGACGGGGATTTTTCAGCGAAGCAAAAACCTGTTTGCGGCTCAGCATGTCCTTTTTGTGGATCGGAACGAACTGTTCGCGGATACAATACAGGGTCATCAGGAAGCAAAGAAACAGTACGCTGGCAGTGATGAAGAACACCGGCCGTAATCCGTAGCTATCGGCGAGTAACCCACCCACCATCGGCCCCAGCAGTGCGCCGCTGACCCCGCCGGTAGACAACGTCCCCAGTGCCCAGCCGCTTTTATTTCGAGGGATTTGGGTGGCGATCAACGCATTGGCATTCGGAACAAAACCACCGAGCAGCCCGAGCAGGGCGCGCAAGATCAGTAACTGCCAGATATTTTGTGCTACCCCCATCAGCGCCATCACGATAGCCATGCCCAATGCCGAGCGCAGCAGCATGATCTTACGTCCCTTACGGTCAGCCAGCCCACCCCAGAAGGGAGATGCAATTGCTGAAAATAGGAATGTAATACTGAATACCAGCCCTGACCACATATTCAGGGATTCATGGCCGGTAACGCCGAGCGTTTCGATGTACAAAGGCAGGAAAGGCATGACCAGACTAAACGCAGCACCGGTAAGAAAGCAGCCGATCCAGGCGACAAAGAGATTACGTTTCCAATTTATTGGGGCAGGTGCCGTTTCTGGTGCAGGTTCCGAGGTCATAAAATACCGATGAAAGAGGTCCATTGACTCTGAGCTGCTGATGAAAGTAGGTCAGAGAAGAGTAACTATCATTGAGCTGGATAATTATGCGCCTAATAATCAGTCACATCAATAATGTTACGGAAAAGTTAACGCATAAATAAAATACAGGTTCATTAATTTTGAAGGGCAGAGCTAGATCAAAGAGGATGCAAAAGAAGGGCGAAATCGTGAGGAAAAGCAGTAGTGCCAGATTCACTCGGGTTCCTGGCTGCTGTGGTGCCAGCCAGGAACCCGAAGCGGGGATTTATTCTGTCGCCTGATACAGAGAAGGTTCACCCTCAGGGCGGGTCTTAAATCGACGGTGTAGCCACATGTACTGTTCCGGTGCCAGGCGGATTTCGTTTTCTACCACTTTATTCATATAAGTGGCTGCAACGACTTCATCATCCAGTGGGAAATTTTCCACGGCTGGGTGTAACAGCAGCTCGTACCCTTTACCACCTTCAAGGCGACGGGGTGTGAAGGGAATGATCGCCGGTTTACCCATTCGCGCCAGCAGATAGGTGCCCGTGGTCGTGGCAGCTTTGTCAACGGCGAAGAAGGGTACAAAGACGCTGCTGCGAGGACCGTAATCGTGGTCCGGGGCGTACCAGATAATATCGCCCTGTTTCAGGCTGCGAATCATCCCTTTGAGGTCTTTGCGGTCAATCATCGCCTTGTTAGAACGCATACGTCCTTTAGTCTGGATCCAGTCCATCAGCTTATTGTCATGCGGGCGGTAAACGCCGACACCCGGATTGTGGATGCCAAAAATACGGGCACCCAATTCCAGTGTCAGAAAATGTACACCGATAAGCAATACACCTTGCTGGTTGTCGCGGGCTTTTTGAATATGTTCCAGTCCGCTGACCTTAAACCAGCGTTCGATGCGCCAGTCCGGCCAGAACCAGGCCATCCCTGTTTCAAACAGACCCATACCCACGGACTCAAAATTCTTCAGCACCATGTGATCGCGCTGTTCACGGCTCATGTCGGGAAAGCAGAGTTCCAGATTGCGCTGGGCGATATGAAAACGGCGTTTTAAGAAACGCATAGAGAAGCGACCGAGGCCTGTGCCCAGACGGTAAATGACCGGATAAGGCAAAAGCACCAGTAAATAAAGCAGCCCCAAACCCATCCAGGTTAGCCAGTAACGTGGATGGAGAAGGGAAAGTGTAAAGGTCGGTACATGAGTCATAAAATCCCTGCGCCAGTATCTAAGTAAGAAAATATAAGCTCTGTCTAGTGCAGTAGCCTGCCACGGGATAAACATCACAGTTTGGCCATGCAGCCAGCTGTGATTCAATTCCTGAAGCAAAGTGACATATTGTGGCACTTTTTTGGTTTCAGGTGAAAGGCAACGGCATTAATAGTTCATTTGATTTACATCCGCACGCAAACCGGTCAAATATGGTTTTCTTTATGAGCAAATCCACCGGCAAACGTACTATTTCGATCGATTGAATATCGGTACACAATGGCTATTTGTCAATTTAGCCGGGGGTTTTATTCAACGTGGTTATGTTTTTTGAGGTAAACAGAGATGAATTGGGGGAAGAAGTGACATAAACAAAAGGTGACGTAACGTCACCTTTTGTGTGATTTAGATGTGTTCACCGGACACTATTCGGAAAGAAATAATCCTTTTACATTACGGGGTTCGCTGCGCCAATACTGTTTAGGCGCACTGACTTTTGCTCCGAGTTTAGCGGCTGCATGCCACGGCCAGCGGGGGTTATAAAGGATACCGCGGGCCAGAGCGATCATATCTGCCTGACCGGTACTGATGATGGCTTCGGCCTGTTCAGGTTCGGTAATAAGACCCACAGCGATCACCGGCATCTGCACTTCCTGCTTAATTCTTTCTGCAAATGGCACCTGATAGTTAGGGCCGATGCTGATTTTCTGCTGAGGACTCAACCCGCCGCTGGAAACATGGATATAGTTACAACCCAGTTTATCCAGTGCTGTAGCCAGTGCGACAGATTGATCCAGATCCCAACCACCGTCGACCCAATCTGTTGCCGAAATACGCACTCCAATAGGCTTGTGAGCAGGAAAAACGGCGCGGATTTCCTGATAAATTTCCAGCAGCAGCCGCATACGGTTCTCAAGCGATCCGCCATACTGGTCGTTACGCTGGTTGGAAAGCGGTGACAGGAACTGATGCAGTAGATAGCCGTGGGCACCATGCAGTTCAAGCAGATCAAATCCCAGACGTTCGGCCCGTTTGACACATTCAACATAGGCGTTCTTCAACTGTTCGATGCGCCCCAACGACATTGCCTCCGGAGCAGCATCTGTATCTGCGAAGGGAATGGCGGACGGAGCGACAGTTTGCCATCCGCCCTGTTCGCGGGTCAGCTGTTTACCGCCTTCCCAAGGAGTATGGCAGGAGGCTTTACGTCCTGCATGCCCCAGTTGCAGGCCCAGCGGAATAGGGCTATTTTCGCGAATTGAAGTCACCAGACCTTTCATCGCTGATTCGGTTTCATCATTCCACAACCCTAAATCCTGAGGTGTGATGCCCCCAATTTCCTCGACGGCGGTTGCCTCAAGAATCAGCAGCCCCGCACCTGAAAAGGAGAGCTGTCCCAAATGGGCGTGGTGCCAGGAAGTTGCTTTGCCGTGATCGGAGGAGTACTGACACATCGGGGCGACAATTATACGGTTGGCTAAGGTCAAATCACCCAGTGAAATTGGTTCAAATAACTTGCTCATAATTTCCTCATTACCGTGGATGAATATCTGAATGTGACGAAACAGACAATTAATTGCTCATTTCAGGGTATCGCATTTCTGCGACATTGCATGGGCAGCCGGTTACTTTCTGCCCCTGTTTTACTGTAAATTTTGCAACGGGAGATGTCGCTTTTGTTGCTTTAATGTATGATGTTGCCGCTTGAAAAGTTGCATTTTGCTAACCTGATGCAGTCGATTCATCTTTAACGATATTCATTAAATACCACCTCCGCGAAAGACAGGAACGTACACCATGCCAGTGTTACATAACCGAATTTCTAACGAGGAACTGAAGGCACGCATGTTGGCTGAAACCGAGCCGCGAACCACAGTTTCTTTCTATAAATATTTCCATATCGAAGATCCGAAAGCTTTCCGAGATATGCTTTACGTTTGCCTGACCAAGCTCAATGTGTTTGGCCGCATCTACGTTGCGAAAGAAGGGATCAACGCGCAAATCAGCGTTCCGCAAAGCCAGTTCGAGGCATTCAAAACTGAACTTTTTGCCAGCCACGCGGCGCTCAATCAGGTCCGCCTGAATATCGCGCTGGAAGATGATGGTAAATCCTTCTGGGTATTACGCCTCAAAGTGCGTGAACGCATCGTTGCAGACGGCATTGATGACGATACATTTGACCCGTCAAACATCGGTGAATACCTCAAGGCCGAACAGGTCAATGCGATGATCGACGATCCAGACGCCGTGTTCGTGGATATGCGTAACCATTACGAATATGAAGTGGGGCATTTTGATCAGGCCCTTGAGGTGCCGTCAGATACTTTCCGCGATCAGCTGCCGATGGCTGTTGATATGCTGAAAGAAGACAAAGACAAAAAAATCGTCATGTACTGCACCGGTGGTATCCGTTGTGAAAAAGCCAGCGCGTATATGCTGCATAAAGGCTTTAAAAATGTCTATCATGTGGAAGGCGGGATTATCGAATACGCCCGCCGTGCAAAAGAGCAGGGCCTGCCGGTAAAATTTAAAGGGAAGAACTTTGTCTTTGATGAGCGCATGGGGGAGCGGATTTCAGACGACGTGATCGCCCATTGTCACCAGTGCGGCGCAGAATGTGATGACCATACCAATTGCAATAATGACGGTTGCCACCTGCTTTTTATCCAGTGTCCAAGCTGCGCGGCTAAATTTGACGGTTGCTGCAGTGAGATTTGCCAGACAGAACTGAAGCTGCCGCGTGAAGAACAGCGCGCTTTACGTGCTGGCCGCGAAAATGGCATCAAGATCTTCAATAAGTCCAAAGGATTGTTGCAGACCACCATGCATATTCCCGGGCCAGAAAAAGAGTGATTGTCTGAGCGATTTGCTGTCAGCCAGTCAAAGCTCTGGAAACTGAGCTTTTTTTATAGAAATAAAAGGCCAGTAATATGGCCTTAAATGGAATGAGGTCAGGGTTGTTACTTGTACAACGTCAGGATCTCTTCTTTGGCCTGACGGCTGAGTGGTGCCCGTGACAGTTGATCAATAGGCCAGAACAGATACTTAATAAAATTATAAATGAAGCAAAATTCCAGCCTGTTCCTTACTTTTATTTTTTGCGCCAGATGGCGCTTATGCACATAGACAGTACGGCTGCTAATTTCAAGCTTTCGTGCAATGCGGTAGTTTTGCATTTCAGACATCCAATAATTCATGACCAGTATTTCCTGATCGCTAAAAATAGAACGGCTGACATAGTTCATCGGCGAAGACAAATAACTACCCGGATTCGTGACAATACTTTTCAACAAGCTGGTCACAAGCTGTTTATTCAAAATAGACACATTACGGGTTACTGAAATAGGGATATCGGTCACGGGATATTGTGCATCGACATAACAAAACATTTTTACATTATGCACAAGGTCAATGAATTGCTGCAACTGTTGAGATAATTCTGAATGCTGACAGTAGGTTGTGGCATTGATGAGGATCAGGTCAGGTTGAAATGCCGGGATTTCTTGCATGGCTTGCGTAATATTGTCGCAGTCCAAAATGTTAATTTTATCATTCTCAAGCAAAAAGGAATTTATACCGAGACGAGTAAAAACGCAGGATTCTATGACAAGTAAATTCATATTACTTCCTTGTTAGTGCGCATACGTTGCGCGGTAGTTATCACTCCTGTGATAACTGATGGAAGCATAAATTCATACATCTCACCCTGTCAATTCGAAAAAACTTGGGCATTTGTCCATAAAAAGGGATTAGAAATAAGAGCGTTAAATAATAACGAATTATCAGTCAGTTAATTCCCACCGGTTCGGGTCACCGGTGGGGAGATGAGGTGCAATATTTCAGGAAAAACGAGAAAGAGTGAAAGGCTGAAGATTAAATGCACTGGCCTGATTTCTTCCAAAGTCTGACACGATTTCTCCCAATACACTGGAGAATTTAAAACCATGACCACTCAGGCCGCTGATCACTAACGCATTACCGTGCCCTGGCAACGTATCAATGATGAAATCTTCATCTGCGGTCACATCATAGGTACAGGCTAAGCCATGCAGGCAAACGCCCACGCCCGGCAGATGGTGGCGCAGGAAATTAAAGACTTCAGTGCCATCCTGCGCCACCGTGCCAAAGGGTTTACGCTGTTCCGGGGATTCGATTGGTTGGCCGCCATTATGTTTGCCCAGTTTTAACGCATCTTTAGAAGATGGGAAACCATAGTACTGGTCACCCTTCAGGGTCTGGAAAGTGAAAGCGGGAAAATGGTTCTCTTCGCTGTAGCGGCCATCAGCATGATGCCAGGCAAAGACTTTACGTACCGGGCTGACAGGTAATTCTGGGTAGAGTTTCTTCACCCAGGTACCTGCGGTAATGGCTACCTTTGGCGCACGATAAGTTCCTTCATTCGTCGTCACGATAACACCCTGCTCGTCATAATCGATTGATTCGACTGGGCATTTAAACAACTGGGCACACCCTGCTTCGCGGGCCAGACGGATATAAGCCGAGATGGCTATTTCACTTCTCAAAAAGCCGGAGTCAGGCTCAAACACACCGCAGTAATCATCGCTGATACTGATTAGCGGCCATTTGGCGCGGATCTCTTCGGCGTTCATGGCAACAGTATTTAATCCATATTCGGCGGAGCTGCTTTTCACGTTGGTGATAAATTCCGAACCTTCAGGGCCGATGTTGATAACACCGCTGCGGTGGAAAATTTTCTCCCCCGTGGTTTCGGCCAGTTCATCCCAAAGGCTCTGCGCTCTGAGCAGCATAGGAACATACCGGGCACCTTCACCATACGCATGGCGTATGATTCGCGTCTCGCCATGGTGGCTGCCTTGTGAATGCGGTGGCATTGCGCTGTCAATCATCAGCACCTTTAGACCGGCACGCGTTGCGTAATATCCGGCTGCTGAGCCGACTGAACCACTGCCGATGACGATGAGGTCATATTCCATTTAATCCAGGCTCCTCTGATGACTTTTAACAATTCTGTGACGTGCATCATAGAGAGTTTCTGAGGGCAAAGGCAAGGCGTCTGCCTTATGAAAAGGGATTACATTCAAAGCGGAGGGGGAATGGGTGGGGTAGAAATGAGAAAGGCACCCTGACGTCAGTCGAGAGTGCCTTTAGAGTGAAGCGTCTTGCTTATCGATGTTAATGTTTACGATGATCAATATACTCATACTCGTTGGATTCAATCTTTTCTATGCCGGCTTCAAGAATGTTGATCAGCTGTCTTGCAACATCTGTGGTTAACCACAAGGTTCTGTCTACCTGAGCATCTTCTGCCGGTTGGTCTTTAGAAGACAGGTAATGCAGACGTATCATCATGGCGTCGTAAGAGTCCACGGTACTGATATCCCAACCTACAAGCGGGTGTGTCTGAATAACTTCATCATTTCTGTCCATATAGACCCCTTAATGGTAGTGACTAACATGAGTGACTAGCGAGGATCAAGGCGGCTCATTATCTTGTGAGCTTTTTCAGTATAAACATTTAAACGCAGTTGTGGCGGGCAATCGTGTATTAATGCGTAAATAAAGTGTGAAAAATAATGAAGGAGTAGGAAGTGATGCAGATTTAATACAAATTTCATGTCGAATGGATTGGGAAAATTTGAGCGAATAAGGGATAAAAAAACCGGACAGCGACGCCCGGCGAAAGTAGTACTGGCTCAGAGAGCCTAGTTTTATCAACCTGATTATTATTAATCCTATTAAAGCATCAAGCGCAGTCAGTATTGGACATAAACCAACCTAATAATGATTAGTCAGTCGTGAACCATTCATCCGCACTTTCCCACGTTTCCTGCAAAATTTCTTCAATGCGATCCCGGTCAGTTTTCGGCGCGCCTAAGACGGAGAGATTATTAGCTCCGGCATAACGCACCTGAATTTTATTATCACTGTCAGAAAACTGCTGGTTAATACGCTTACTTAATTCACCCGACAATGCTTCGATAGCACCAACTGGCAGAGGTTTGGTTTTATCTATAGTGACTTCAACTCGCATAAGACCTCCTGAATACATTTGACTGTATAAATATACAGTCAAATGGGGTGGTAAGCAAGCGCAGTTTTGGCGAACTTCAGGAAAACTCATGAGAGCAGGATTTTCGTCGTGCTCTCTTTTGTTTTTAGCAGGACGTTACTTTCCAATTCAACGTCTGCCCGGCAAGGAAGGGCACAACGGACTCGTTACCGAGGGCTATTTCTTCTGGCTGAATCACCGCGGTACGCGTCACTTCGATAAAGTCATCATTCAATGGTAACCCGTAGAAACGTGGGCCGTTCAGGGAGCAGAATGCTTCAAAATGTTGTAACGCGTTCATCTCTTCAAAAACGGTGGCATAAGACGGGATTGCCAGAGGCGCATTGAAACACCCTGCGCAGCCGCAGCTGGATTCTTTACGCCCTTTTGTGTGCGGTGCAGAGTCCGTACCCAGGAAGAAACGTTCTGACCCACTGGCAATGACCTCACGCAACGCCTGCTGATGAATATTGCGTTTGAGGATCGGTAAGCAGAACAGATGAGGGCGCACACCGCCTACCAGCATATGATTACGGTTGAACATGAGATGTTGGGGGGTGATGGTTGCACCCAGATATTGATTGCCTGCCTGAACGTACTGGGCGGCTTCTTTGGTCGTGATGTGCTCGAAAACAATTTTCAACTCTGGAAAATTCAGACGGAGAGGCTCCATCACTTCATCGATGAAACGGGCTTCCCGGTCAAAAATATCCACGTCGCTGTGAGTCACTTCACCGTGAATCAACAGTGGCATGCCGATGCTCTGCATGCGCTCCAAAATCGGGTAGAGCGCTTTAATGTCCGATACGCCATGCTGCGAGTTGGTCGTTGCATTCGCCGGGTAAAGTTTCGCTGCTGTGAATACCCCTTCAAGGTAACCGCGCGCCACTTCTTCAGGGTCCAGAGAGTCTGTGAGGTAACAGGTCATCAGCGGAGTGAAATTATGCCCTGCCGGGGTAGCGGCAATGATGCGATCACGGTAGGCGATCGCCGCTTGCACGCTGGTCACAGGCGGTGTCAGATTTGGCATAACGATAGCGCGGCCAAAAACTTCACTGGTGAATGGCAGAACAGTGCTGAGCATGTCGTCATCACGAAGATGAATATGCCAGTCATCTGGACGGCTAATTTTCAAAACTTGCGGTGTTGCAGTCATCGGGCAGAACTCCGGCATTGAGAGACAAGACGTTGGGATCAGGTGCAGTAATGGGAGCATTAACGGCGGGGAGCAAGAATAAGCGTAAATCTGTTTTGTTGCATCTGTTTAATAAAGTTAGCGTTGAAATCCGTGCGCTCTGAGGTCCATAGTAAGGGCAGCACATTGTAAACCATCGCTTTCATCCAGATTAGCGAAAGCCCGTTCTATACGAGAGGAGAGGATTATGGAAATCAGAGTCGTTGCAACTGTCATCGTCAAACCTGAATTTTTGAGTGAGGTAACGGAGGCATTGCATGAAGTGATTGAACCCAGTCGTCAGGAAATCGGCTGCCTGCAGTATGAATTACATCGCGATATTGACCATCCTGAAACCTTTGTTTTCTATGAGCGCTGGGCATCAAAAGAGGCGCTGTCACAGCATAATGACACTGAACACTTTGTGAACTTTGCGCGACGTCTGGAAGGCAAACTGGTTCGCCTTGATATTAAACGTCTCAAAACGGTTGCCTGATTTTCAGGGAAGTTTGTCTGACGAAGACTGAATACTGGTAATAAAAAACCCGCCGAAGCGGGTTTTTTTATAAACAGATGTTATGCCTGTTACTCAGTTGGCATGGTCGGTTTGGTTGCTGGCGCGGTTGCCGTGCTAACTGCTGCATGACCGCCTGCAGAACCTTTGCCTTCAAAGTCGAATTCCGGGCGAACCCAGTCGCTTTGAGGTGCCGCTGCCTGAACATAGGCCGGAGCCGGTGCTTTAGTCATCGGCGCGGTAGCATGGTGCTTGAAGCGTGGAGCCAATTCAGCCGGAGCTGCGACAACAGTTTGCTGTGCCGGAACCGCTGCGGCTGGAACCACCTCTACCACAGGCTCAGCGACCACAGCGGCAGGTTCAACAACCAACGGCTGTTGTGCTTCAGGTTTCACTTCAACCACAGGTGTCGGTTCAACCGGCTCAGCAGTTTTAGCTTCAATCAGTACAGGCTCATCAGCAACTGGCTTTGCAGCCGTTACTTCAGGTTGTTCCTGCGACTGTTCCACCGGGGCATTAACCACTTCTGGTTCGGCCTGAGCAGGTTCGAATGCTTTCACTTCAGTGGTGGTAGCCACCTCAGGTGCAGCTTGCACCGCCTCAGCCACAACGTCAGCGTGCTCGTTCAACACAGGAGTATTTTCCTGAGCAATCTCGACCTGGCTTGCCAATACTTCAGCCTTGTCAGCTGCAGCTTCCTGAACGTCATGCTGCTCAGTGGACTGTGCTACTGGGTAAGTGATCCACACTTTACCTGATGCCATTTCCGGAGAAACAAATGCACCTGCCAGCGGCATTGGTGACTGTGTCGGATAACGCTCGTCACGGTAACGGCGACGACGCTGACCACTAACACGCAGATGACGAGGTGAACGGCGTGAACGACGTGGCATGCCACCCTCACGACCATTTTCAGCCTGGTTGTCATCATTGTCATTGTTCGCAACAGTTTCTGCTTCAGGCGCTGCTTGTGCAATTTCACGTGGTTCCTGTGAAACTACAGCAGACGGCATCACACCTGTGATCAACTGTTGGGCCGCGGCTTCAGCTTCGTGATCCACTTCTGGCTCGAAACGGACTTTCTGAGAAAGTGAACGACGCTGACGACGCTGTGCAGGCTGACGATCTTCCTGTTCAGTTTCTTCAGCAGCAACTACAGGAGCAGCGATAACGGTTTCCTGAGCGACGAGCTCCTGAGGTTTATCTTCCTGCGGGCCTTTGCGTTTGTCATCTGAGCGACGGCGAGAGCGATCGCCACGTTCACGACGCGGTTGCTGCTGCTCATCACGTGAAGAAGTTAGGGTATCAACGTCTTGTTCAGTAACCACTTCAGAAGCAACGGCAGGCTCCTGATTACGACGGTTGCGACGCTGATCTTCACGAGGCTCACGGCTGTTTTCACGAGTATCACGACTTTCGCCACGGTTATCACGGTTGTTTTCGCGACCTTCGTTGCGGTTATCGCGGTTACCACGATCGCTGCGTTCGCCACGTTCACCGTTACGTTCACGGCGTCCACCACCCTGACGACGTTGATTACGACGTTCACCATTACGGCGATTTTCGTTTTCAGCGGTCTCAGTTTCAACTTTTGGCGCTTCGGCAGGCTTAACTTCGGCTTGAGGTTCTGAAGCAAACAGGTTTTTCAAACCACTGAGCAGGCGGCTGACAAAACCAGGTTTCTCGGCAGCAGATGCAGTGACCGTTGCCGTACGAGTTTGTAGTGGTTGCTCAACTGCATCAGGCTGTTCGAAAGAGGACGGTGGCGCTTCGCCTTGCAGGGCAAACGCTGCCAGAGCAGGTTGTTCAGGGCGTTTGCGCTCGCTAGGCACTTCTTCTGAAGGCTGCAGCATTTCAGCTTCATGATGCTTAGGCAGCAGGTAGCTTAGTACTGAAGACTCTTCGCCCTTCCGAACACGCAGAACCGAGTAATGCGGTGTTTGCATCTGATCGTTAGGTACGATCACTGCACGCACGCCACCCAGACGCTTTTCAATGGCGTTCACGGATTCACGTTTCTCATTGAGCAGGTACGAAGCAATCGGTACCGGAACAATAGCGTGAACTTCCTTGGTATTCTCTTTCAGCGCTTCTTCTTCAATCAGACGCAGAATTGACAGTGACAGGGATTCGTTATCACGAATAGTCCCGGTACCCGCACAGCGCGGACAGATGTGATGCGTTGACTCACCCAGTGATGGGCTCAGCCGTTGACGCGACATCTCCAGTAAACCAAAGCGGGAAATACGGCCAATTTGAATACGTGCACGGTCCTGACGAACGGCATCGCGCAGACGGTTCTCAACTTCACGCTGATGGCGCACAGGCGTCATATCGATAAAGTCGATAACAATCAGGCCACCGAGGTCACGCAGGCGTAACTGGCGAGCAATTTCATCTGATGCTTCCAGGTTGGTATTGAAAGCCGTTTCTTCGATATCGCCACCGCGGGTTGCCCGTGCGGAGTTGATATCGATAGCTGTCAGCGCTTCGGTGCTGTCGATGACAATCGAGCCACCAGAAGGGAGACGCACTTCACGCTGGAACGCGGACTCAATCTGGGATTCAATCTGATAGTGGCTGAACAGAGGGATCTCACCAACGTAGGGTTTGATTTTGCTGCTGAAATCCGGGCGGCCTAAGGCAGCGATATGTTCTTTCGCCAGCTCAAGGACTTTCGGATTATCAATCAGGATCTCGCCAATATCAGGGCGCAGATAATCACGGAATGCGCGGACAATGACGTTGCTTTCCTGATGAATCAGGAAAGGAGCAGGGCGACCTTCAGCGGCTTTCTTAATGGCGTCCCAGTGTTTCAGACGGAAAGTCAGGTCCCACTGCAGTGCTTCAGCAGATTTACCAACACCTGCGGTACGCACGATGAGGCCCATGCCATCTGGCAATTGCAGAGAGGACAGGGCTTCTTTCAATTCAGTACGGTCATCGCCTTCAATGCGGCGGGAAATACCCCCAGCACGCGGGTTGTTTGGCATTAACACTAAATAGCTGCCGGCCAGGCTGATAAACGTCGTCAGCGCTGCACCTTTATTACCACGTTCTTCTTTATCAACCTGAACAATGACTTCCTGGCCTTCGCGCAAAACATCTTTGATGTTAGGGCGACCATGCGAGGCGTAATTGTTAGGGAAGTATTCGCGGGAAATTTCTTTGAGAGGGAGAAAACCGTGTCGTTCCGCGCCATAGTCAACGAAAGCCGCTTCAAGGCTAGGTTCTATGCGGGTGATTTTACCTTTATAGATATTGGCTTTTTTCTGCTCATGGCCCGGACTTTCAATATCCAAATCATACAGCCGCTGTCCATCTACAAGGGCAACGCGCAACTCTTCTTGCTGAGTCGCGTTAATCAACATTCTTTTCATCTTAACTTACTCGTTATTTTTCCATTATTGATAGAGCTGCGGGCAAAATGACCTCATGACCGGGTAAACCGTTGGCCCCGAGTCTTCTCGCAAAGTCGTCAACCTCACGGTTGTCGCTTGCATAGGGGCGCATTATTTCGGTAAGCCTGCTTTTGCCGTTTTAAGAACACCAGCGTTGTGAAAGCAGTACTTTTATTAGGGGAATAGCTTCTGAATTTAGGTTAACAGATCTCATTCCATTTGCCGGCCAAGCTGCAACCCGCAGCCCGCTAATTGCTTGATTTCACATTACGTCTTACGCCATTGCTGCGCTTTTGTGCGATCAGGCAAATCTATAATTCCTGCGTTTTCCCTAACTTAAGAGAAACAACGCGGAAAGTAACCTCATTATTCCATTGCAAGCACCGTGATAGCAAGGTGACTTTAGCGCTTGCAGTAAAGATTCTTATGCATATGCGAGATGTGCCGCATTGATAAACCTCTTATCGGATGCAGTCCGTCGAGTTTTCCTTGTCGGTTGCTGGTAAACTATGAGTTAAGCACATAAAAACCTGTGGCGCGAAACGTGCCGGATATTTAGAATCGCCAGCCATGAAAACTGAGAATCCATCTGTACAATTAATTCCCATTTCCGAAGACGAAGCCGGGCAGCGCATCGATAACTTCTTACTCAAAATCCTTAAAGGCGTGCCGAAGAGCATGATTTACAGGATTGTGCGTAAGGGGGAGGTTCGGGTTAATAAGAAACGCATAAAACCAGAATATAAATTATTGGCCGGCGATGAAGTACGGGTTCCACCTGTGCGCGTTGCTGAGCGCGATGAAGTTCCCGTCTCTGCCAAGCTGGATAAGGTCGCGGCGTTGACCGACTGCATCCTGTACGAAGACGACCACCTGCTGATCCTCAATAAACCTTCTGGCACGGCTGTCCATGGCGGGAGCGGCCTGAGCTTTGGCGTTATCGAAGGTTTGCGTGCTCTGCGCCCTGAAGCGCGGTTCCTTGAACTGGTGCATCGTCTGGACAGGGACACTTCCGGCGTGCTTTTGGTCGCCAAAAAACGGTCAGCACTGCGTTCGCTGCATGAGCAGCTGCGTATGAAAGGCATGCAGAAAGATTATCTCGCGCTGGTACGCGGCGAGTGGCAATCGCACTGTAAAGTCGTTCAGGCGCCTTTGCTGAAGAATATTTTGCAAAGCGGTGAGCGTATCGTGCGCGTGAATGCTGAAGGGAAACCTTCTGAGACCCGTTTCAAGATTGAAGAGCGGTATGAGTTTGCGACCTTGATCAAAGCCAGTCCGGTAACGGGCAGAACGCATCAGATCCGCGTCCATGCGCAATATGCTGGGCATCCGATTGCTTTTGATGACCGCTATGGCGATCGTGAATTCGACGGGCAACTCGCCGGTACTGGCCTGAATCGCCTGTTCCTGCATGCTGCGGCTTTACGTTTTGAACATCCAGGTACTGGCGAGACAATGCGTATTGAAGCGCCGCTGGATCTGAAGTTGCGCAATTGCCTGAAGAAACTGCGGCTGAAACCCGCGAGGTCCTGAGCCTGAAAACATAATGAATAAAGCGCTGAAAGGCGCTTTATTCATTTCTGACGTTTCCCTTAGCGGAGCAGTGGATTAATCCCCTTAGCCCGTAAGCACGCCAGCAACGCAATTAGCGGCAAGCCAATGAGGGTATTGGGGTCTCTGCCGCTGAGTCGCTCAAAGAGACTGATGCCGAGACCTTCGCATTTAAAACTGCCAGCACAGTCGTAAGGCTGCTCTGCCCGTAAATAACCCCGAATTTCATCGACAGTCAGGTGGCGGAAAGTCACGTCAAAGGTTTCGCACAGTGTCTGCGCCTCGCCGGTATCACTGTCGACAAGCGATAAACCGGTGTAAAAAGTGACAGTCTGTCCGCTGGCGGCCTGGAGTTGTATCAACGCGTTATCAAAGGTATGAGGCTTGCCGGTAATGTGCCCGTTAATCGCACACACCTGATCCGAACCAATGATGTAATGGCCCGGATGTGAAAGAACTAATGCGCGCGCTTTTGCTTCTGCCAGCCTTTGCACCAGCTCCCCAGGGAGTTCGCCGGGATGCGGTGATTCGTCAATATTTGGCGTAGCACTGGCGAAACCCAGCATTGTTTTTTCCAGCAACGCCCTGCGATAGGGCGATGTGGAGGCCAGTAACAACTTTTTAGGCGGGAGATTCATAATTTTTTCCACAAAGCATAGCGTTATTGAATCGCACATTTTAAACTGTCTGCCGCTGCGGAAGCGAATATTGGTGAAAGGTGCGGTTTTAAGGCCTTTTTCTTTGACTCTACGTCGTTACAAAGTTAATATGCGCGCCCTATGCAAAAAGTAAAATTACCCTTGGCCGTTGATGCGGTTCGTACAGCCCAAAAGCGTTTAGATTACTCCGGTATCTATGTGCCTGAACAGGTAGCACGGTTAGCAGCATCAGTGGTTAGTGTTGATTCTGATGTCCAAACCTCGTTGTCGTTTGATATCGACAATCTGCGTCTGGCGGTCATTAATGGCCAGTCTGAAGTTACTGTAACTCTGGAATGCCAGAGATGCGGTAAGACGTTTGAACATCAGGTTCACGCAACGTATTGTTTTAGTCCTGTCCGCAATGATGAACAGGCTGAGGCATTACCGGAAGCGTACGAGCCGATTGAAGTCGATGAGTTTGGCGAAGTCGATCTGCTGGCGATGATTGAAGATGAAATCATTCTTTCATTACCTGTCGTTCCGGTACATGAATCTGAACACTGTGAAGTGTCCGACGCGGACATGGTGTTTGGTAAACTGCCTGCAGAGGTGGAGAAACCAAATCCATTTGCCGTATTAGCGAGTTTAAAGAAAAGTACTTAAGGAGTAAGGTCCATGGCCGTACAACAAAATAAACCAACCCGTTCTAAACGTGGCATGCGTCGCTCTCACGATGCTCTGACCACCTCCACTCTGTCTGTGGACAAAACTTCTGGTGAAACTCACCTGCGTCACCATATCACTGCCGACGGTTTCTACCGCGGTCGCAAGGTAATCGGCTAAGATTTGCTTGCTACTTATTTGCGTGATCAATCATGGTGATAAGTACTAGCAAGGCGATTCCTTGACTCGTCTAACCATTGCGTTAGATGTAATGGGCGGGGACTTCGGTCCTTCGGTCACAGTGCCTGCTTCATTGCAGGCACTGACCTCTAATTCTGAACTCAATCTTCTTCTGGTCGGCGATCCCGACGCAATCACACCATTTCTCGCTAAAGCCGATGTTTCCCAAATGGAAAGAATTCGGATTATTCCTGCTGAATCAGTTATAGCCAGTGACGTTCGTGCATCGCAAGCTATTCGAGCCAGCAAGGGCAGCTCAATGCGTGTGGCGTTGGAACTTATCAAAAGCGGAGATGCTCAGGCCTGTGTCAGTGCTGGAAATACCGGGGCATTGATGGGCTTGGCAAAAATGGTAGTTAAGCCTCTGGAAGGTATAGAACGCCCGGCTTTGATGACGGTTTTACCGAATCAACAGCGCAGTAAAACGGTGGTGCTTGATCTGGGGGCGAACGTTGAGTGTGACAGCACAATGCTGGTCCAGTTTGCCGTGATGGGATCGGTGATGGCCGAAGAAGTTATCGGTATCCCCAACCCGCGCGTTGCCTTACTAAATATTGGTGAGGAAGAGTCAAAAGGGCTGGATAACATCCGTGACGCGGCTGCAATTCTAAAAAATACTCCCGCGATCAACTATATCGGCTATCTTGAAGGCAATGACCTCCTGACCGGTAAGACGGATGTGATGGTGTGTGACGGTTTCGTTGGGAATGTCACCCTCAAAACCATGGAAGGTGTAATAAGGATGTTTTTGTCACTGTTAAAATCCTCTGGGGAGGGTGGCAAGAAGGCCTGGTGGCTGAAATGGTTAGGCCGTATCTTGCAGAAGAAACTCGCAAAGCGCTTCGGCCATCTCAATCCAGACCAGTATAATGGCGCATGTTTGTTAGGATTACGGGGCATCGTTATTAAAAGCCACGGCGGGGCAAACCAGCGAGCGTTTGCTGTCGCTATCGAACAGGCTGTGCAGGCGGTGCAGCGGCAAGTTCCTACACGGATAGCCGCGCGCCTTAAGGCTGTATTACCCAAGAGTGACTGATCGTACATGTATACAAAAATTCTCGGTACGGGGAGCTATTTACCCGTGCAAGTTCGGACTAATGCCGACTTAGAAAAAATGGTGGATACCACCGACGAGTGGATTGTCACCCGAACAGGTATTCGTGAACGTCGCATCGCTGCGCCGGATGAGACTGTGGCCACAATGGGCTTGCATGCAGCAGAAAAAGCGCTTGAGATGGCCGGCGTCAGCGCAAGCGACGTGGGTTTGATCATTGTTGCAACAACCTCGTCTTCTCACGCGTTCCCAAGTTCAGCCTGCCAGGTGCAGAATATGCTGGGCATCAAGGATTCCGCGGCGTTCGATCTGGCTGCTGCCTGTGCAGGTTTTACCTATGCACTGAGCGTAGCCGATCAATATATTAAAAATGGTGCCGTGAAGTACGCGCTGGTGATCGGTTCCGACACCTTGTCGCGTAAACTCGATCCTGAAGATCGCGGTACAGTGATTCTTTTCGGTGACGGTGCGGGCGCGGTATTGCTTGGCGCATCCGAAGAATCCGGCATCATTTCTACCCACATGCACGCCGATGGCCATTACGGTAATCTGCTGACTCTGGCCTATCCGGACCAGTCGGCACCAGAAAAACCGGCGTATGTCACGATGGCGGGCAATGAAGTGTTTAAAGTCGCGGTGACTGAGCTTGCACATATCGTTGATGAAACGTTGCAGGCCAATAATCTCGACCGTTCTGAGCTCGACTGGCTGGTGCCGCATCAGGCGAACCTGCGCATCATCAGTGCAACAGCCAAGAAGCTGGGAATGGGCATGGATAAAGTCGTCGTGACTCTGGATCGCCACGGTAATACTTCGGCGGCTTCTGTACCGACAGCGCTTGATGAAGCGGTGCGTGACGGACGAATTCAGCGCGGGCAATTAGTGTTGCTCGAAGCATTTGGCGGTGGCTTTACCTGGGGCTCGGCGCTGGTACGTTTTTGATTTAACAGGACGATGAAAATGACAAAAATAGCAGTTGTTTTTCCTGGCCAGGGCTCACAGGCTCTGGGAATGCTGGCTGATTTGGCCGCAAATTATACGCTTGTAAAGGAGACCTTTGCTGAGGCCTCTTCTGTGCTGGGTTATGATTTGTGGCAGCTGGTACAACAGGGTCCGGCTGAAGAGCTGAATAAAACTTGGCAGACCCAGCCGGCTTTGCTGGCAGCGTCAGTGGCTATCTGGCGAGTCTGGCAGCAGCAAAACGGCACCAAGCCTGTATTTATGGCAGGCCATAGCTTGGGTGAATACTCTGCTCTGGTTTGTGCTGGAGTGCTGGATTTCAAACAGGCTATTTCGCTGGTGGAACTGCGCGGGAAACTCATGCAGGAAGCCGTACCTGAGGGTACTGGCGCGATGTCAGCAATCATTGGTCTTGATAACGACGCCATCGCGAAAGCGTGTGAAGAGTCTGCACAGGGTCAGGTTGTTTCTCCGGTGAATTTCAACTCGCCGGGTCAGGTTGTCATTGCTGGGAACAAAGAAGCCGTTGAACGCGCAGGTGCTGCTTGTAAAGCCGCTGGTGCAAAACGTGCTTTGCCGTTGCCTGTCAGCGTGCCATCCCACTGTGCATTGATGAAACCTGCTGCTGATAAAATGGCTGTAGCGCTCGAAGACGTGACGTTCAGCACATCGCAGTATCCTGTGGTGAATAATGTGGATGTGAAGGTAGAAACGTCGCCAGAATCTATCCGTAGCGCATTGGTTCGCCAGCTTTACAACCCAGTCCGCTGGACCGAGTCTGTTGAGTTTATGGCAGCGCAGGGCGTTGAGCATTTAGTCGAGGTGGGACCGGGTAAGGTATTGACCGGCCTGACCAAACGTATTGTTGATACCCTGACAGCGGCAGCAGTGAACGACTCTGCGAGCCTCACAGCGGCGCTTGAGCAAGAATAAGAGGAAGATAATGAGCTTCGAAGGTAAAATCGCCCTGGTAACCGGCGCAAGCCGTGGGATTGGACGTGCTATCGCAGAAAAATTAGTGGCCGGTGGTGCAACAGTGATCGGCACCGCGACCAGTGAGAAAGGTGCTGAAGCAATCAGCGAATATTTAGGCGAAAAGGGTAAAGGAATCGCCCTTAATGTGGTTGATTCTGCATCGATTGAGCAGGTATTGTCTACGATTCGAGCTGAATTTGGCGAAATTGACATTTTAGTTAATAACGCCGGCATCACACGTGATAACCTCCTCATGCGTATGAAGGATGACGAGTGGCAGGATATCCTGGATACGAATTTGACTTCTGTGTTTCGGCTGTCAAAAGCAGTAATGCGGGCTATGATGAAAAAGCGGTTTGGCCGGATCATTACTATAGGTTCTGTTGTTGGAACTATGGGTAACGCAGGGCAGGCGAACTACGCGGCGGCTAAAGCCGGCTTGATTGGTTTTAGCAAGTCTTTGGCGCGTGAAGTAGCTTCACGCGGCATTACTGTCAACGTCGTTGCTCCCGGCTTTATTGAGACGGACATGACAAGGGCGTTGACAGATGATCAACGCGCAGGCATTTTGTCATCAGTTCCAGCCAACCGGTTGGGTGATGCAAAAGAGATTGCCAGCGCAGTTGCTTTTTTAGCCTCTGACGAGGCCAGCTATATCACTGGTGAAACATTGCATGTCAATGGCGGCATGTACATGATTTAAAAATTACGAAACTATTTGCGTTATTTGCGGTAAAAACCGCAAAATAGAGCAAATTCGTGGTTTGACCAGCCGGGATTTAGTTGCATCTTTTCCAACATTTTATACACTACGAAAACCATCGCGAAAGCGAGTTTTGATAGGAAATTTAAGAGTATGAGCACTATCGAAGAACGCGTTAAGAAAATCATTGTTGAACAGCTGGGTGTTAAACAGGAAGAAGTAGTTAACTCTGCGTCTTTCGTAGACGACCTTGGCGCTGATTCTCTCGACACCGTTGAGCTGGTTATGGCTCTGGAAGAAGAGTTTGATACCGAGATCCCTGACGAAGAAGCTGAAAAAATCACTACTGTTCAGGCAGCTATTGATTTCATCAACTCTAGCCAGCAGTAAGCTAATCTGTTTTTAGTTTAGATAGTTAGGCGGTCACTCGACCGCCTAAGTTTTTTTTGTCCCACCGTATTCCTTTTCTCCCTCCCTGGAGGACACAACGTGTCTAAGCGTCGAGTTGTAGTGACTGGACTTGGCATGCTGTCCCCTGTCGGCAATACTGTAGAGTCCACTTGGAACGCTCTTCTTGCCGGTCAGAGTGGCATTAGCCTAATCGATCATTTTGATACTAGCGCCTATGCAACGCGTTTTGCTGGCTTAGTAAAAGATTTTAACTGTGAAGAGTACATTGCGCGCAAAGATGCCCGTAAGATGGACGCCTTCATTCAGTACGGTATTGCCGCCGGTATTCAGGCAATGCAAGACTCCGGTCTTGAAGTGACTGCCGAGAATGCACCGCGCATTGGCGCTGCAATTGGTTCCGGCATTGGCGGCCTTGGTCTAATCGAAGAAAACCATACCTCACTGGTTAACGGCGGACCGCGCAAAATCAGCCCATTCTTTGTTCCTTCCACTATCGTAAATATGATTGCCGGTCATCTGAGCATCATGTTTGGTTTACGTGGACCGAGCATTTCAATTGCCACAGCTTGTACTTCAGGTGTCCATAATATCGGTCATGCGGCACGTATCATTGCCTATGACGATGCAGATGTCATGCTAGCCGGTGGTGCTGAAAAAGCCAGTACGCCGCTGGGTGTCGGTGGTTTTGGCGCAGCACGCGCTTTATCTACCCGTAACGACAATCCTCAGGCTGCCAGCCGCCCCTGGGACAAAGACCGAGATGGTTTTGTGCTGGGCGATGGTGCAGGCATCATGGTACTGGAAGAGTACGAACACGCGAAAAAACGCGGCGCAAACATTTACGCAGAAATTGTGGGCTTTGGCATGAGCAGTGATGCCTTCCATATGACCTCACCACCAGAGGACGGCGCAGGTGCTGCGCTGGCGATGGAAAATGCGCTGCGCGACGCGGGTATTTCGGCGTCAAAAATTGGTTATATCAATGCGCACGGCACGTCAACGCCTGCGGGCGACAAAGCGGAAGCCCAGGCGGTTAAATCAGTATTTGGTGCAGGTTCACAAAGCGTGCTGGTGAGTTCGACCAAATCAATGACCGGCCATTTGCTGGGTGCCGCCGGGGCGGTTGAATCGATCTTTACCCTGCTGGCACTTCGCGATCAGGCTGTACCGCCAACCATCAATCTGGATAATCCGGATGAAGGTTGTGATCTGGACTTCGTCGCACGCGAAGCCCGTCAGGTAAAAAATATGGAATATACGCTGTGTAATTCGTTTGGTTTTGGCGGCACTAATGGTTCACTGGTGTTCCGTAAAATCTGACGCAATAATGCGTGCTGTTTCTTCCTGAAAAAGGCCCGTTTTGGGCCTTTTTGCTGCCTGATATCCTGTTGGAAAAGCAGGAATGCTCTACTTGTCAGGCGATCTGAAATACTTCAGGCTCTACGGCTGCCATACTGCAAAGCAGGACACGGGAGAGTAAGAATGTGGATTAATGGTATCTCGGGTAAACTGTTGGCCGCCGGCGACCGCGCAATACAATTTGGTGACGGAAGTTTCACCACCGCACGCATCGTCGCCGGAAACATTCAGCATCTGGCCGGGCACATTTCGCGGTTGAAAATCGCCTCGCAGCGTTTAATGATTGACGGCGTTGACTGGACTGCACTGGAGGCTGAAATGAACTACGCGGCCGGCCTGCAGGGCGAAGGTGTGGTTAAAGTTATCATCAGCCGGGGAGAGGGCGGTCGGGGCTATAGCCCGCAAGGGTGCAGCTCACCGACGCGCATTATTTCTGTCTCGGACTATCCGGCACATTATCAGCAGTGGCGGCAGCATGGAGTCACGCTTGCGCGAAGTCCTGTGGCATTAAGCCGTAATCCAATTTTGGCGGGCATTAAGCACCTTAACCGGCTGGAGCAGGTGATGATCCGTCTGCATCTTGACCAGACATATGCCCATGAGGCACTGGTAGTTGACACCTCGGGGATGCTGGTAGAATGCTGTGCCGCGAATATATTCTGGCGCAAAGGTCATGAGGTATTTACCCCGGATCTCAGCGATTCTGGCGTTTCTGGAATTATGCGCAACCACATTATCTCGTTGCTCACGCAATCGGGAATTTATACGATTTCCGTTGTCAAACAATCGCCTGAAATTCTGCAGGAAGCAGATGAGGTAATTATTTGCAACGCGCTGATGCCCGTGCTGCCGGTCCGACAGGCAGACGAATGGCACTTTACGTCGTCGCTGTTGTACGATTTTTTACATCAGGTTTGCTAAAACCACGCGTTTAAAGTGAATGTTTATGAAGAATAAAAAACTCAAGATTTCCGCCCTTATCCTGATCCTGTTAGTCGGTGCTGCTGCATTTGCCTATCATAAAGTGCAGCGCTTTGCTGACCGGCCAATCAACGTCAGCAGCGAAACGATCTTTACGCTGCCTGCGGGTACAGGGCGCGTGGTACTGGAAACACTGTTGGTCAAACATAAACTGATGCAGGCCAACCCTTATTTTTCCTGGCTGCTGCGTATCGAGCCCGAACTCAGTGAGTTCAAAGCGGGGACTTACCGTTTTGAAAAGGGCATGACCGTACGTCAGATGCTCGAATTGCTCAAAAGCGGAAAGGAAGCCCAGTTCAGCATGCGCTTTGTTGAAGGCTTTAAACTGAGTGACTGGATGAAGTTATTGCAAAATTCAGCCTACGTGAAGCATGAACTGACCGGTAAAAGCGGTGAAGAGATCGCGGCAGCCATCGGTGTAAAAGACACCACCAATGCGGAAGGCTGGCTGTATCCGGACACCTATCTCTATACCGCAGGCATGACGGATTTGTCCCTGCTTAAACGCGCACACCAACGTATGGTAAAAACCGTCGATACGATCTGGCAAGGCCGCGACGAATCTCTGCCTTACAAAACGCCGACTGAAATGTTGACCATGGCGTCCATTATTGAAAAAGAGACGGCCGTTAAAGAGGAGCGACCTGAAGTGGCTTCTGTCTTCATCAACCGCCTGCGTATTGGCATGCGTTTACAAACCGATCCGACCGTGATCTACGGCATGGGTGAAAGTTATACCGGCAGCATTACCCGTAAAGCTCTGGAGACCCCGACGCCCTATAACACTTATGTGATTTCAGGTTTACCGCCGTCGCCGATTGCCATGCCGAGCGAAGCGTCAATCGAAGCCGCTGCGCATCCGGCCAAAACGCCTTACCTTTACTTTGTGGCTGATGGCAAAGGCGGGCATACTTTTACGACTAACCTCGAAAATCACAATAAAGCGGTGCGTGTGTATCGTGAGACATTGAAGAATAAGAATGAAAAGTAAGTTTATCGTTATCGAAGGTCTGGAAGGGGCCGGCAAAACTACCGCGCGCGACGTCGTCGTTAACACACTGCGCAGTCTGGGTATCGAAGATATCGTGTTTACGCGCGAGCCGGGTGGTACTCCGCTGGCCGAAAAGCTGCGGGATTTATTCAAACGTGGTGTTGAAGATGACAAACCTACGGTTAAGGCCGAAGTGCTGATGCTCTACGCTGCCCGCGTCCAGCTGATAGAAACGGTCATCTTGCCCGCATTGGCTCGGGGGGCGTGGGTGGTGGGTGACCGCCACGACCTCTCGTCGCAGGCCTATCAGGGAGGGGGACGCGGTATTGATGCGCAACTGATGCGTTCATTACGCGATACCGTACTGGGCGATTTTCGCCCCGACCTGACGCTGTATCTCGATTTGCCGCCGGAAATTGGCTTACAACGCGCCAGTGCACGCGGTGAGCTGGACCGCATCGAAAAAGAGGCGCTGCCGTTCTTCGAACGCACGCGCGAGCGTTATCTCAGTCTGGTAGCCGAAGACAGCCGCATTAAAACCATTGATGCCTCACAGTCTCTGGAGCAGGTTACCGCCTCAATCAGGCAGACCTTGCTGCAATGGTTTGAAAGCCAGAAGCTAGGGGAAGGTGGTCAGCAATGACCTGGTATCCGTGGCTCAGTGGCCCTTACCGGCAGTTGGTCGGTCAATATCAGTCCGGCCGCGGGCATCACGCGGTACTGATACATGCCTCAGGGGGTATGGGTGATGAGGCGCTGGTCTATGGCCTGAGCCGCTGGCTCTTGTGTCAGCATCAGGATGGCGACAAGAGTTGTGGAAAATGCCACAGCTGCCAGCTGATGATTGCCGGTAATCATCCTGACTGGCACGTCCTGACGCCCGAAAAGGGCAAGAACTCGCTGGGTGTTGACCCGGTACGGCAACTGATTGAAACGCTCTACAACTACTCGCAGCAGGGCGGTGCAAAAGTGGTATGGCTGCCGCAGGCCGAATTGCTGACGGAAGCCGCTGCCAACGCCTTGTTAAAGACGCTGGAAGAGCCACCGGCAAAGACGTACTTCTTAATGGGTTGCCGTGAGACATCGGGGTTGCTTGCCACGCTGCGTAGCCGCTGTTTCTACTGGCATCTGCCGGTTCCGGAGGAAGCGCCCGCAGCGCAGTGGATTGGCCGCCAGCTTAGTGCCGATCCCGTAGCCATTAAAACGGCATTGCGTCTAAGCAACGGTACGCCACTGGCCGCGCTGGCGTTGCTGCAACCTGAACGTTGGAAACAGCGTGCGGCGTTATGTCAGCAACTGGCGGGCAGCTGCCAGCAGCGCGATATGCTTTCTTTGCTGGTTCAGCTCAACCACGATGACGTCGCCGATCGTCTGCAGTGGCTCTGTTCGTTGTTACTGGACGCGATTAAATGGCAGCAAAATGCCGCTCAGTTTATTATTAATCACGATCAGCAGCCCCTGATAGCCCAGATCGCCGGTTTACAGAGCAATGATTCACTGCAAAAAAGCGTTCAGGCCTGGATGCATTGCCGTCAGCAGTTACTGACGATTGTGGGCGTGAACCGGGAGCTGCTGCTGACGGAGCAACTGCTCGAATGGGATATCTCCCTGAATTAGCACCACTCTCATTATCCCCAACGGTGCGCGGAAAAGACGCGTACCGACCTGCAAAAACCATCGTAACGAGTTAAATATTATGTTTTTAGTCGACTCCCACTGTCACCTTGACAGTCTGGATTACAACGAGCTGCACAGCGGTGTGGATGCAGTTCTGGAAAAAGCGCGTGAGCGCGACGTGAAATTTATGCTGGCTGTGGCCACCACATTGCCGGGTTATACCGCGATGACCCAATTGATTGGTGACCGCCAGGATGTGGCGTTTTCCTGTGGTGTACATCCGCTGAACATCGACGAAGGTTACGACTTTGAAGAGCTGCGCCGTCTGGCTGCGGCACCGAAAGTGGTGGCGATGGGCGAAACCGGGCTGGATTACTTCTACCAGAAAGAAGAGCATCAGTTAAAACTCCAGCAGGATTCCTTCCGCCACCATATTCGCGTTGGCCGTGAACTGAATAAGCCGGTGATTGTGCATACGCGTGACGCGCGCCAGGACACACTGGATATTCTAAAAGATGAAAATGCCGGTGAATGTGGTGGCGTGCTGCACTGCTTTACTGAGGATTTGCCGACCGCAGAATTCCTGTTGGATCTGGGCTTCTATATTTCGTTCTCAGGCATTGTGACCTTCCGTAACGCCGAGCAGCTGCGTGAAGTTGCGCGCTATGTGCCACTCGACCGTCTGCTGGTGGAAACAGACTCGCCGTATCTGGCGCCCGTTCCGCACCGTGGTAAAGAGAATCAACCCGCCTACGTGCGCGATGTGGCTGAATACCTTGCAGTACTGAAAGGCGTCAGTCTGGAAAAGCTCGCAGAAGCGACAACCGCGAACTTTTCCCGGCTGTTCCACGTCGATACTTCCTCCCTGATCTCCTCTTAAGCGCAGTCATTTGCACTGGATTTATTTTACGCCTCGTAATTAATCGCCTGAACGGGTAATGTGCACACCCGTTTTGGGTTGCTTGGTATGAGGAATTCGGATTTTCTTTAAGAAATATGCCGCTTTTAAGCAAGGTTAGGCCGATTTTTAGAAAAAACGTGACTGCCATCAAACATTAACAAAGGGAATTATTTTACCCTGCGTAAAAATTCAGAAGGGGTGCTTAGACACCCTAAACCGCAAGGGTTTTCATAATCTTGCAACGCGGCAGCCCGCAGATTCACATAAAGGGGCGCCGTGAGAAGTATCAAAAGCATCATTACTCAGGAGCACACTCAATTATGTTTAAGAACGCGTTTGCAAACCTTCAGAAGGTCGGTAAATCGCTGATGTTGCCAGTTTCCGTATTGCCCATTGCAGGTATTCTGCTTGGCGTCGGTTCTGCAAACTTCAGCTGGCTGCCACTGATCGTTTCCCACGTCATGGCGGAAGCGGGCGGTTCAGTCTTCGCCAATATGCCGTTGATTTTTGCCATCGGCGTCGCGCTTGGTTTCACTAATAACGACGGCGTATCTGCACTGGCAGCGGTAGTGGCTTATGGCATCATGGTGAAAACCATGGCCGTTATCGCCCCTCTGATCCTGCATTTACCACCGGAAGAAATTGCGGTTAAACACCTCGCTGATACCGGTGTTCTTGGCGGTATTATCGCCGGTTCCATTGCGGCCTATATGTTCAACCGCTTCTACCGCATCAAGTTGCCTGAATATCTGGGCTTCTTCGCGGGTAAACGTTTCGTGCCGATCATCTCTGGTCTGGCCGCGATCGTCATGGGTGTGGTTCTGTCCTTTATCTGGCCTCCAATTGGCAGCGCAATCCAAACCTTCTCCCAGTGGGCTGCGTATCAAAACCCGGTCGTGGCATTCGGTATTTACGGTGTCGTTGAACGTGCGCTGGTGCCGTTCGGCCTGCACCATATCTGGAACGTTCCATTCCAGATGCAGATTGGCGAATACGTGAACTCTGCGGGTCAGGTATTCCACGGTGATATCCCACGTTACATGGCAGGTGACCCAACGGCAGGTAAACTGTCCGGTGGCTTCCTGTTCAAAATGTATGGCCTGCCAGCCGCGGCAATTGCTATCTGGCATTCAGCGAAACCTGAAAACCGCGCGAAAGTGGGCGGCATCATGATCTCCGCTGCGCTGACGGCATTCCTGACCGGTATCACCGAGCCAATCGAATTCTCCTTCATGTTCGTGGCGCCGATCCTGTATGTGATCCACGCGATTCTGGCAGGGCTGGCTTTCCCAATCTGTATCCTGTTGGGGATGAGAGACGGCACCAGCTTCTCACACGGTTTGATCGACTTCATCGTGCTGAGCGGTAACAGCAGCCGTATCTGGCTCTTCCCGGTTGTTGGTATGATTTACGCGGTGGTTTACTACAGTATCTTCCGATTCCTGATTGTGAAATTGAACCTGAAGACACCTGGCCGCGAAGACACTACCAGCGAACAAACGACGCAGGGCGGCTCAGAAATGTCTGCTTCTCTGGTTCAGGCGTTTGGCGGTAAAGAGAACATCACTAACCTTGATGCCTGTATCACCCGTCTGCGCGTGAGCGTAGCGGATATATCAAAAGTGGATCAGGCTGGCCTGAAAAAACTGGGTGCAGCAGGGGTTGTGGTTGCGGGTTCTGGCGTTCAGGCAATCTTTGGTACCAAGTCTGATAACCTGAAAACCGATATGGACGAGTACATGCGTAACCATTGATCTTCGTATCGGTGATTAGCGTGTAGAAAAAGGAGGCTGCGGCCTCCTTTTTTTATGCCTGAAATTCGGCGCAGGGCTATTTCGCCTTGCGGCTGGCGGTTTCTAAGCCATTTACGTCGTAAAAAGCGTAATCAGGTTGAAAGGAATGGAAATTGTCACTCATACTGCGTACACCGCTTTTGAGTTTTGAAGGAGAGCCAAGATGGCCGAAGAGACGATTTTCAGCAAAATTATCCGCCGTGAGATCCCGGCCGATGTGGTTTACCAGGATGAACTGGTGACGGCGTTCCGTGATATTTCACCACAGGCACCGAGCCATATTCTGATCATTCCTAATATCCTTATTCCTACCATGAACGATGTTACCGTTGAGCATGAAGCGGCGCTGGGCCGTATGATGACCGTCGCGGCTAAAATTGCCGAGCAGGAGGGTATCGCCGAAAGTGGCTATCGCCTGATTGTTAACTGCAACCGTGACGGTGGTCAGGAGGTATATCACATCCATATGCATCTGGTCGGTGGCCGTGCACTTGGCCCGCTGCTTACGCGTCAGTAATACTTCCTCACCGAAAAGGAAAGACCATGCGATTTTTGATGGCGTTGTTACCCGTTATAGTACTGATGGGCTGTAGCAGTACGCCGCATATTGCGCTGAACAGCCAGCAAACGGTCATCATGGAATCGCCGGTGCTGACGGCGGGCATTATCCCCGGTGCGCCGTCAATTTCAGAAGTGGATGGGCGCAAGCAGGCCACCAGCATACTGAGCAACAGCCAGCCACACGCCGTGACACTGCATTATCGCTTTTACTGGTATGACAAACAGGGGCTGGACCTGCTGCCGATTGCCGACGCACGCACCATCACCGTTCCTGCCAATTCAGATCTCGTTATCTCCTCCCTGAATGGCAATCTTGATGCGTACAGTGTGCGTGTTTACCTTTACCTCTAATTTCCTGTACGGAGAAGGTTGATGAAAAAGTATTTCCTCATGGTGGCGATGGCCGCCCTGATCCTTGGTGGTTGTACCTTGCCCACGAAACAACAACCGGCAGAGCCACAACAGCCCACGGCACCTGTGACCGTTGAACCAGGTACACCGGAAACTTCCGGGCAGCCACCGGTTGAAACCGTTCCACAGCCGCCGAAAGAGCAGACTATCAACTGGAGTGCCAGCGTTCAGCCAATGGTGGCGAAAATGCTTCAGGCCGACGGCGTGCAGGCGGGCAGTGTCCTGTTGCTCGACAGCGTAAAAAACAGCACCAACGGTTCTCTGCCGGTGAGTAAAGCCACGGCTGCGCTCCATGATGCGCTGGCAACCAACAATAAATTCCAGGTGGTACCGGACTCCCAACTGGCAACCGCCAAGCAGGCGTTGGGATTATCCGTGGATGACAGCTTAGGCTCGCGCAGCAAGGCCATCGGGCTGGCGCGCTACGTCAATGCGCAATACGTGCTTTACAGCACCGTAACCGGTGACGTAAAAGCCCCAACGCTTAAAATGCAAATGATGACCGTGCCGAGTGGCGAGATCGTCTGGTCTGGCAACGGTGCCGTTCAGCATTAAGGGCGCGCTGGAACAGCTTATTGAACAACAACTTCCGGCGGTTTTTTCCGCCGGTTTTCATTTGAGCCCGGTCGCCGGGCTGACGGGGCAGAGCTGGAAAGTCGAGACACCGACTCAGTCATGGCTGGCAAGAGTGCAGTCGGCAGAAAAAACAGCGCTTGGCGTGGAACGCCAGCGGGAAAAGAGCATATTGCGGCATGTCGCAGGGCTGCTTATTGCGCCGCGCATCAGGTTGTTTTCTCCTCCGTGGTTGGTCGTTGAGTGGCTGGAGGGTGAAACCTGCCCGATAAGCGGAGGGAGCGAAACGGATTATCAGCCGCAACTCGCCGCGTTGCTGGTGAGTTTGCACCGGCTGGTGCCCTGCGGTTACCGACTACCATTGCGCGAGCAGTTTGCCCGTTACTGGCAGCAGATTGACCGTCGACGTCTGACTCCTGCCTGGTTGCGCTTACATCGTAAGTTTATGCGCCAGCCGTTACCTGTACCGTTGAAAATGGCGGTGTTACATATGGATGTGCATCCCGGTAATCTGGTGCGTAATGAGCAAAAATTAACGCTTATCGACTGGGAGTACGCCGCTGGGGGCGATGTAGCCCTCGAACTGGCGGCGCTGTTTCGCGGCAATGACTGGTCGCCGGTGCGGCAGCACGATTTTCTGCGCGCTTACGTTGCCTGCGGTGGCTACCGGGATATCGCGCGGCTGACGCAACAGGTCAGGTGCTGGACGCCGTGGGTCGATTATCTGATGCTGATGTGGTTTGAAGTGCGCTGGCGGCAGACCGGTGACAAAATCTATTCAGACTGGGCGCAACCGCTGCGTGAGCGATTATTCGCCACCGGGCGCACCGGTAATAAAACAAAATAATGGAAGGAGAGCACTGACGTGGGTCCCGTAATGCTAGACGTTGCCAGCTATGAGCTGGATGCCGAAGAGCGCGAAATTTTGCAACATCCGCTGGTCGGCGGTTTGATTTTGTTCACCCGTAACTACCACGACGTGGAACAGTTGCATGAACTCATTCGTCAGATCCGCGAAGCGTCACGCGATCGTCTGGTGCTGGCCGTCGATCAGGAAGGGGGCAGGGTCCAGCGTTTCCGCGAAGGCTTTACCCGTGTTCCGGCGGCTCAGTCTTTTGCCGCGATTAACGAAAGCCACGAAGGCCAGCGTCTGGCTAAAGAAGCGGGTTGGCTGATGGCATCCGAGATGATTGCCATGGATATCGATATCAGCTTTGCTCCGGTTCTCGACATCGGTCACGTCAGCGCGGCCATTGGCGAACGCTCTTTCCACGCTGAACCGGCAAAGGCTCTGGGCATGGCGGAGCAATTTATTCTCGGTATGCATGGAGCGGGGATGAAAACCACCGGCAAACATTTCCCAGGCCACGGTGCCGTCACCGCAGATTCTCATAAAGAGACGCCACGCGATGATCGTCCGCTAAAAGTGATCCGCGAACATGACATGGCGATTTTCCGCGAGCTGATTGATAAGAAATTGCTCGACGCGGTGATGCCTGCGCACGTTATCTATACTCAGGCAGATCCACGCCCGGCCAGTGGTTCCCCGTACTGGCTACAGAAAATTCTGCGTCAGGAACTCGGCTTTGATGGCGTGATCTTCTCTGACGATCTCTCTATGGAAGGTGCGGCGATCATGGGCAGTTATGCCGAACGGGGGCAGGCTTCGCTGGATGCGGGTTGCGACATGATTTTGGTCTGCAACAACCGCGAAGGGGCAATCAGCGTGTTGGATAACCTGTCTCCGGTCAAAGCGGATAAAGTTGCCGGGTTGTACCATCGTGGCAAATATACGGGTAAAGATGCGCGCCGGGACCTGCTTAACTCCAGCCGCTGGCAGCTTGCCAACCGGGAGTTAACCGCACTGGACGCTCGCTGGCAGGATCACAAACAGTCAGCACGTTAAATGGCAGCCCATCGTCATTAACCTTGATGTTCTCAACGTACAATAAGGACGAGGAAAACGATGATTATTTATTTGCACGGTTTTGACTCAACCAGCCCCGGTAACCATGAAAAGGTGCTGCAGTTGCAATTTATTGATCCGGACGTCCGGTTTATCAGTTACAGCACGCTGCATCCGCGTCATGATATGCAGCATTTGCTGAAGGAAGTGACCAAGGCCATTCAGCAATCCGGAGACGACAGGGCGCTAATTTGCGGCGTGGGTCTGGGAGGGTTTTGGGCTGAGCGCATTGGTTATCTCTGCGGTATCCGTCAGGTGATGTTCAACCCGAACCTTTCGCCGCAGGACAACATGACCGGCAAAATCGACCGTCCCGAAGAGTATCTCGACATTGCGACTAAATGCGTCAGTGATTTCCGCGAGAAAAACCGCGATCGTTGTCTGGTCATTCTGTCGCGTGAAGACGGCGTCCTCGACAGTAAGAAAACCGCTGCCGCGCTGCATCATTTCTATCAGATTGAATGGGATGATAAGCAAAGCCACAAATTCAAAGATATCTCGACGCATCTGCAGCGGGTTAAAGCTTTTAAAAACCTCGCCTGATTGGCGGATAATCATGAATCAAAGGGGCCACAGACCTACGTCTGTGGCCTTTTTTTTACAAAATATCGCTACAGCCATTCCTATCATCATGAGATTTTTTCCATGTCCCCCTTCTAAGCGCCTGATTCAAAAAGGTCAAAAACCGTGCCACATCACTAAGGGAATTTCACTGAATGGAATTAAATTGATGTACATCAATTTTGGTATGACCAAATCACCACGCATGTTATTCTCGGGGAAGATACCGATTTAACTTAAGCCAACCCTATGTATTCTAAGGATAATAATTTTACTCTTAGATAACAATTGGTTCACATTTGAGGGGATCATGTTGACTACAACCATGAAGAAAATTGTGATTATCGGCGGCGGTGCCGGTGGTCTGGAACTGGCAACCAGTTTAGGTCGCAAACTGGGCCGCAAAAAGAAAGCCGAAATTGTGCTGGTGGACCGTAACCACAGCCATCTGTGGAAACCGCTGCTGCACGAAGTCGCCACCGGCAGTCTTGACGACGGTGTGGACGCGCTGAGCTATCTGGCCCACGCCCGTAACCACGGCTTTAATTTCCAGATCGGCTCACTGGTTGACATCAACCGCGAGGCGCAGACCATTCAGCTGGCTGAGATTATCGATGAGAAAAACGGTGAAGTGCTGGTGCCTGCGCGCGATATCGCTTATGACACGCTGGTAATGGCTCTCGGCAGTGCGTCAAATGACTTTGGCACGCCGGGCGTGAAAGATAACTGTATCTTCCTCGATAACCCGCACCAGGCGCACCGTTTTCACAACGAAATGCTTAACCTGTTCCTGAAATTTTCTGCCAGCCCGGATAAACAGAAGAAAGTGAACATTGCGATTGTCGGTGGCGGCGCGACCGGCGTTGAGCTTTCGGCTGAACTGCATAACGCGGTGAAACAGCTGCACAGCTACGGTTTCGAGGGACTCGACAGCCAGGCGCTGAACGTCACACTGGTGGAAGCCGGCGAGCGTATCCTGCCTGCATTACCGCCGCGGATCTCCGGTGCGGCGCATCAGGAACTGACCAAACTCGGCGTGCGCGTGCTGACCAAAACCATGGTAACCAGCGCAGATAAAAACGGTCTGAATACCAAAGACGGCGAATTTATTGAAGCTGATCTGATGGTATGGGCGGCAGGGATTAAAGCGCCTGATTTCATGAAAGATATCGCCGGGCTGGAAACGAACCGTATCAATCAGCTAGTGGTCGAGCCAACGCTGCAAACTACCCGCGACCTGAATATTTTTGCGATTGGTGACTGCGCCTCCTGTCCGCAAAAAAGTGGCGGTTTCGTGCCTCCGCGTGCGCAGTCAGCACACCAGATGGCGTCACGTTGTTTCGACAATATTATGGCGCAGCGCAAAGGCCAGAGCCTGAAAGAGTACGTCTACAAAGACCACGGCTCTCTGGTTTCACTGTCGCGCTTTAGTACCGTTGGCAGCCTGATGGGTAACCTGATGAAAGGCTCGATGATGGTAGAAGGGCGCATTGCGCGTTTCGTGTATGTTTCCCTCTACCGAATGCACCAGATTGCCTTGCACGGTTACACCAAAACCGCGCTGATGATGCTGGTAGGCGGAATTAACAAGGTGATCCGCCCGCGCCTTAAATTACACTAATCGGCTTATATTTTTCGCCAGAAGCTGAATCGATTCTTATTAAAAGCCTGTATTAACAGGCTTTTTAAGTTTATTTATCACCCAAACAACATTCAGCATAAGATTTCGCATAAGCAACTTCGTTCGCTAAGAATCTTCCTAAACCCTCATTTTCCCAGTTACAGATGCTATTTTCGTCCGTGAGTCTTATTGCCGAAATGTAAAACTTTGTGCAAACTTTATCTTGTTTACAGACGGCGATTCACGCACGCCGATCCCTCAATATCAGGCTTTGCCGGTTGAGGACCTGTCGCCCGACGCGGTATCCCAATGTTTAACAAGCAGGGAGGCCCGGCACAAAAGGGTCACAGAATGCGTGGTAACATTTCAGGAGGATGTCCTGTGAACAAGTCAATGTTAGCTGGCGTCGGTATCGGTGTCGCTGCGGCGCTCGGCGTTGCAGCAGTAGCAAGTATGAATGTCTTTTCTTCAGGCCCGGAGTACGCTCAGGTACTCAGCGCGACGCCAATAAAAGAAACGGTCAAAACTCCACGCCAGGATTGTCGTAACGTGACAGTGACCCACAGACGCCCTGTGCAGGATGAGCATCAAATTGCCGGTTCTGTTCTGGGTGCCGTTGCCGGTGGCGTTCTCGGCCACCAGTTTGGTGGTGGGCGCGGGCGTGATGTCGCGACGGTAGCAGGTGCTTTGGGCGGCGGCTATGCCGGTAACCGTGTACAGAGCAGCATGCAGGAAGGTGACACTTACACCACGCAGCAACAACGTTGCAGTACGGTCTATGAGAAGTCAGAAAAGAATCTGGGTTATGACGTGACCTACAAAATCGGCGACCAGCAGGGAAAAGTGCGAATGGACCACGATCCTGGCACACAAATCCCGTTGGATAAAAGCGGCCAGTTGCAGCTTACCCGCACCTGATACGCAAGATTGCGTACATGCGTACATGCGTACAGAAGAAAGCCTGAGGATTCCCCCTCAGGCTTTTCTATTTTCAGGCATTGCCGTTTTTGTGTTTCACAATATCGGCCATAACTGCCAGCGCAATCTCTGCCGGGGTTTTACTGCCAATATTCAGCCCGACCGGTGCATGTAGACGCGCAAAATCCTGTGGCGCAAACTGGGCGATGGTCTGTAAACGTTCGCGGCGGCGGGCGCTGTTAAGCTGTGACCCCATCGCCCCGATATAAAATGCCGGTGTATTGACGGCCTCCATCAGCGTCAGGTCATCCATACGCGGATCATGCGTCAGGGCCACAATGGCGGTGTTAGCATGGCAGCCAGTCTCTTCCAAATATTTGGCCGGGAAGACTTTTTCCAGTTTCACTTCCGGTTTCAGCGTGGGTGCAAAATTTTCCAGTGCATCCTCGCGGCATTCACAGACGACCACTTCAAACCCCAGCGCACAGGCAAAATCTGCGCAGTACATCGCTACGCTCGATAAACCGGCAATCAGCAGACGAGGTGGGGCGGCGATGTGCAGCGTAATAGTGTTTCCCACCCGCGTGACCTGCGTATCGCTGTGATAGCCGGTCAGTGCCAGATGGTCACAGGCCGCGGGTAAGGTCAGGCTTTTATTCATGGCGTAATGGCCCTGCAACGCCTGCGCCATACGGGACAGGTGATCGCGGTTGCTTTGCACAGGCAGCAGATACTCCACCAGTACGTCGAGCGAACCGCCGCAGGGTAGCGCGACATTGGGCGTCAAGCCGCCTTCCCCATAACGGATGACCTGACTGGCCGCCTGATACTCGCCAGCCGCGATCCGTTGCAGGAAATTCTCTTCGACGCAACCGCCTGACAGTGAGCCGCAATAGAGCCCGTTTTGCGTCGCTGCCATCAACGCGCCGGGCGCGCGAGGGGAGGAGCCGTAAGTCGTCAATACGGTGCAAAGCCAGACGGGCTGCTCTGAAAGCCAAAGGCTGGCCTGTTCAATCACCTGATTATCAAGATGCTGCATGTGAATTCCTGTCAGAAGCGGCAAGACAAAGTTGAGAAGGAAGATCGATATCCGCGATCACCATCGGGGTGTCAGCTTCAATGCGCAGAACGGGACGATCGCGCAACAGCTGACGGGCACCCTGATCGCCTGCGAGTTGTTGTAACTCTTCACGTAATGCAGGGCCAAAACCGACCGGATGCCCCGGCGTTTCCCGCCAGAAGGGGCGGGTGATCTCTGCGCTCTGCAAGCCTGCCGCGACGGACAACATGACCTGGGAGGTAACAAAAGGCATATCTGCGAGATGAATCAGCCAGCCATCCCAGCCTGCCGTCGCGCGCACGCCGGAGGCGATGGACTCACCGGTTCCGGCGCTGTTGATTAACGTCACCGGCACGCCCGCTTTGGTACACGCCTGCTGTACCGGGGTATTTTCCGGCCGAGTCACGACATGCACATCCAGCCCTGTCTCCATAGCCTGCTGAAGGGTCGTTGAAAACACGCACACCAAATTGCCTGCGGCATCCTCGCACAGGGCATTTAATTTATTGCCTTCTCCACCCGCTGCGCTAAACCGGCTACCGGTTCCAGCAGCGAGGATGATTATTCCTGCCACGCTTGTCCTGCCTTTTGAGGTTGGCTGCTTGACGAGTGCTTTAAGTTTGCGCAACATCCACGCAACAATCGTATTATTTGCGCAACAGTGTAAACGAAATATTAAAAATGTGTTTTTAGTCATGCCGTTTTGTAATTCGTCACCCTATAATCGCCCGCTATAAGCGATATTTTTCGAGTATAAGAAAAAATCGCCATAAAAAAACGACAAAAAGTAGCAAGGAAATTTATGAGCAACTTCAACCCGTCCCGGCGTCGCTTTGTAAAAAGCGCGGTGATCGCTGGTGTGTCCGTGTATCTCGCGCCGCTGCACAGCCGTGCTTATGCGGCGCTGTTCGAAGAAAAAATACTGCAAGCGCCACAGTGGGATGCTGAAAACAAACGCATCCGCTTCCGCATTGACGGTAAAGCCAAAGTGATGGGGCAGAAAGTCTTCGCCCGCGATATCCGCGCGACGGATATGCCGCATTGGCCGCAAAAACAGGCCCATGCTTTTATTATCCGCGTCACCAAGGCTGACCGCCTGTACGCCGGGCTAGACCTGTCACTTCTGGGTGACGAGCTGCAACCTGACCAGCTGGTTACTGCCGACGTTCTGGCGCGAGACGGACTGGCCTTCCCCGCCTTTTACGGCGATGACATGCTGTTGCCGGAAGGCAAGACGCCGGCCTACCTCGGGCAAGCAGTGGCTATTTTGGTGTATCAGGATTTCGCCCGCTTCCGCTTTGCCAAAGACGCACTTAAATTCAAAGACAATGTGGTGCGCTACGGCGCAGAAACCGGACCGCTGGAGCGTGACCCGTGGGGCACCTTCCGCTTTGTCCGTGTCGGTGGTGCCACACCGTCGGATGACGATAAATTCTCCAGCCTGAAAGATATGCCGGTATTCCCGGTCAGCATGAGAAAACATTTGCCGGTCTGGCCGGAAGGCCGTGAAGGCGGCAAGCTGGACCAGCAGGGTATGTTCTTTGCCGGTGAAATGGCTGATGAGTTGAAATCGCCGCCGCCGGAGTGGATGGTGATGTCCCGCCGCTATACCACGCAGTCGGTCGATACCTCGGCGCTGGAGCCGGATAACGCGAATGGCTGGTACGACGCTGCAACGCAAACCCTGCACATGGTGGTGCCAACGCAGTCGCCGCAGGAAGTGGCCGACGAAATGCCGCGCATGATGGCTAAAGGCCACCGCACCGTTAAAACGCTGATCCTGCACCCGTGTTACACCGTCGGCTATGGTTCGAAGGATCACTACAACTTCCCTTACTACGGCGCAGTGGCCGCCATGTACGGTGACGGCACGCCGGTTCGTCTGGCTAATGACCGTTTTGAGCAGTTCCAGTCATCATTGAAACGCCATGCTTTCGACATGAATTATGACATTGCCGTTAACCGTCAGACCGGCATGTTGCAGTCATTCCATGCCGCGATGACCGCCGACGGCGGCGGGCGCAGCAACTTCACGCCGTCTGTCGTCATGGTGGGCGCAACGGCGGCGCAGTCCATTTACTATTTCCCTAAAAGTGATCTGTCGGCTGTGGGTCTTGCCTCACGGGCGCTGGACGCCGGTTCAGCACGCGGTTACGGCACGCTGCAAAGCATGGCTGCCACCGAAATGATGATGGATGAAATGGCCGCCGAGCTGAAACTCGATCCGATCGCCTTCCGCTTGCGCAACGTGCTCAAATCCGGCATGAAAAACACTCAGGGCGCGATCCCGGCGGGTGCCATTCGCGCTGATGAAGTGCTGGAGAAAGCGGCCGTTCACCCGCTGTGGACAGGGCGCCAAAAACGTAAAAGCGAGTACGAGAGTCAGTATCCGGGCAAGCGCTACGGCGTGGGTTTCGGGTGCGTGCAAAAAGATTTCGGTACCGGCGCGGAAACTTCTTTTGCCCGCGTTGAAGTGAGCGAAAACGGCCAAATCAGCCTGTGGCACAGCGGCGCTGAGATGGGAACCGGCATGTCCACATCGCAATCAGTACTGTGCGCGCAGTGGTTGGGGAAACCCGCTGACGAAGCGCATTTCTCCGTGACGGACTGGTCAGTCTTACCGGTGGAAACCAGTGGTGACCCGTACATTATGTCGCAGGCAGATCAGGACAAACTGCAAACCAATCCACGCTGGTCGCCGTCCTATTGCTCGCCGTCCAGCGCCAGTAACTCGGCCTATTACTTCTCGCACAGCACCCGCGAAGCCGCGCGTCTGATCTTCGAACATGGTCTGTGGCCCGCCGCGCTGGCTATCTGGCAGACCGGCATCGGTGGCGGGCAAGCAGCACCGTATATCGTACGCAAAGAGGATGCGCGCTGGGTCGACGGCGGCCTGACTGCCAATGGTATGCAGATCCTCAGCCTGGAAATTTTGGCGAAAAAAGCCTACGCCATGGGCGGGCTGACCGGCGCCGCGGTGCACGTCTTTAACCGCTGGCAGTGGGCCGAAGCTGATTTCACCCTGAGCAACAGCCGTCAGCGTATTCCGGTGGACGGATTGTCCGTGCGCAACGGCGCGGGTGAGTTTAAGACGCTGGCGCGCGAAAGCGTGTTTTACCCGCCGACGCAGCGCAACAACGCTTCGGTGACGTACTACAGCGCGGTTGGGACGCTGACCGAAGTGGCGGTGGATATCGCCACTGGCAATGTCGAGTTGCTTAACCATCACTCCATTATGGAGTGTGGAAATATGATCGTTCCTGAACTGGTCTCCGGCCAGTTGCAGGGCGGGCTGGCGATGGGTATCGGCCATGCATTGCATGAATATTTACCGCTGTATGAGGACGGGCCGGGCGACGGTACCTGGAACTTCAACCGTTACCACCTGCCGCGTGCCAGTGATGTGGCGGTGTGGAAACAGACCAGCGACATACTGCCTGCTCTGTCGGAAACCGATCCGCCAAAAGGCATGGCCGAGGTGGTGATGATCCCGGTCGTTGCGGCTCTGGTAAACGCCATCGCCCATGCCACCGGCCACCGTTTCCGTGATTTGCCTGTCCGTGCTGAAAATATTCGTGAGGTTTTACAATGAGCATCAAAACCCAGCCACTGTCGCTGACCATTAACAATCAACATTACGGCCCGCTGGAGGTTCCTGAAGGCCTGATGATGATCGACTTCTTGCACGAATATGTGGCCCTGACCGGCTGCCGTCTTGGCTGCGGACAGGGCATCTGCCACGCCTGTGTGGCGATTGTTGACCACGACAGCGGCACCAGCGAAGAGGTGCGCACCTGCATCACCGGCGCCCATTTCTTTAATGGTAAAAAAGTCCGTACGGTTGAAGGGCACGCGACGACGGATGACAAAGGCGAAGTTCAGCTATCGCCGGTTCAGCAGGCGTTTCTCGAACATTACAGTTTCCAGTGCGGTTACTGCACACCGGGCTTTGTGAATGCAGCGACGCTGTTTATTGAGCGGCTGACGAAGCAGCCGATCCCTCTAGCTGACCTGGAAGAGGCGATCGAAAAGGCGCTTGAAAACCATATCTGTCGCTGTACCGGCTATGTGCGTTATTACCAGGCCGTGCGTGATGTGGTGCTGAAAACGCCGGGTCTGATTAAGGAGCCGGTGTGATGAAAAAGCGTGTTTTTCTCGGGTTAATCGTGCTGGTGATTCTGATTGTGGCCGTGCTCTGGTGGCGTGAAAACCGCCGTCTGGATGCACCGGTACAACAGGTGAAAGCCGACGCACAGCAGATCGACCGCGGACGTTATTTGATACAGGCTTCGGACTGCGCAGCTTGCCATACCGCTTCCGGCGGTGCACCGCTCGCCGGAGGTTATGCGCTAGAGACGCCGTTCGGCAAAATCTTTGGCAGCAACCTGACGCCAGCGGCGGACGACGGCATCGGACGCTGGACCTCAGATGACTTCTATCTGGCGCTGACTCAGGGCGTGGCACCGGGCGGCCGTCATCTTTATCCGGCGATGCCTTACACCTCCTATAAAGGCGTAACGCGGCAGGATTCTGATGACATGTATGCCTACCTGATGACCCGTCCGGCGGTGAATCAGCCAGTACCGGAAAATGAGATGCCTTTCCCGTTCAACCAGCGCATGGCGATGATTGGCTGGAACCTGTTATTCCGCACCGCAGATCCAATGCCAGCCAGCTCGCAGGGCGATTCTGCTGACTGGCAGCGCGGAAAGTATCTTACTGACGTGCTGGGCCATTGTGGCGAATGCCATACGCCACGCGGCGCGCTGGGGCAGATGCAGCTCAGTGAAAACCTGCAAGGTGGAACGCTCGGACGCATTACCGCGCCGAATATCACCCCTGAGGCGCTGGCGCAGCGTGGCTGGACACCGGCGGATCTCAGCCGTTTCCTCGGCACCGGTATCGCCGCGCAGGGTTCAGCCTTTGATGAGATGCACAAAGTGGTCAGCCTGAGTACCCGCTTCCTGACGCCGGAAGATCACCGCGCATTGGCTACTTATCTGATGGGCGACCAGCCGCCAGCGGCCGTTCCGGCTGCTATTCCGACAAATGCTGGGCAGGGCAATGATGCCGGCCGCATCACGTATCTGGATCAGTGTTCGGGTTGTCATGCGGCCGATGGCTCAGGTAAACCGCACGTAGCGGTAGCGATGCAAAACAACGCGACGCTGCGCCAGCCGGATGGTCGCAACCTGATTATCTCAGTACTGGACGGGTTACCGGCGCAGGAGTTCCCCGGTGGTGAAAGTATGCAATCTATGCCGGGTTTTGCTGACCGTCTGAATGATGCGCAAATCGCTGAGATGGTGAATTATCTGCGGGTGACTTTCGCCGGTTTACCGGCAGACATCACGGCTGATAAGGTGAAGGCACTGCGTAAAAACTAACGCTTCGATTGATGCCATAAAATTGAAGCCATTAAAAAGCCCGGCGCATATTGCTATGCACCGGGCTTTTTTTAAGGCTCTGCGTGAGGCGTTACATCATATTTTCCGCAAACGCTGCCAGCAGGTCGTCGATAAATTTCAGACGCTTAGGCCGGTCGGTCAGATCAATCATAAACTTCAGCTTGCTCGGTCCGTCGAGGCGGTAAATCTGCGGCTGTTTCTGTAAAAGACCAATCAGATAACCCGGATTTACCCGATTCTTGTCGCTGAATTCCACAAAGCCGCCGCGTTCATTTCCTTCAATTCGTTTGATACCCAGCGCTTTGGCTTTCAGGCGCAATACCGCAATGTGTAACAGATTACGCGCGCCGTCAGGCAGCGTACCGAAACGGTCAATCAGCTCTACACGCAGTTCGTCGAGTTCGCTTTCACTGCCTGAACTGGCAATGCGTTTATACAACGACAGGCGCGTATTGACGTCGGGAATATACTCTTCCGGCAACAGGGCGGGCATGCGCATTTCGACTTCAGTCTGGCTGGTGGTTAAATCTTCCAGCGACGGTTCGCGTCCCTCTTTCAGCGCTTCTACCGCATTTTCCAGCAGTTCCATATAGAGCGTGAAACCAATACTGGTCATCTGGCCGCTCTGACCCTCGCCAAGCAGTTCGCCCGCACCGCGAATTTCAAGGTCATGGGTGGCGAGTGCAAAACCGGCACCCAAATCTTCCAGCGATGCGATGGCTTCCAGACGTTTGTGGGCATCGGCGGACATGGCTTTCGGTGGTGGCGTCAGCAAGTAGGCATAAGCCTGATGGTGCGAACGGCCGACGCGGCCACGCAGCTGGTGCAGCTGCGCCAGACCGAGATGGTCAGCGCGTTCTATAATGATGGTGTTCGCGCTTGGAATATCGATACCGGTTTCAATGATGGTGGTACACACCAGCACGTTGAAACGCTGGTGGTGGAAGTCATTCATCACGCGCTCCAGATCGCGTTCGCGCATCTGGCCGTGGCCGATGGCAATGCGTGCTTCCGGAACCAGTTCCGCCAGTTTGTCGGCAGCCTTTTCGATATTTTCCACATCGTTGAACAGATAATAAACCTGCCCGCCGCGCAGCACCTCACGCAGAATGGCTTCGCGGATGACCAGACTGTCATACTCGCGCACGAAGGTTTTCACGGCCAGACGGCGCGCTGGTGGCGTGGCAATGATCGACAAATCACGCATTCCGCTCATGGCCATATTCAGCGTTCGCGGAATGGGCGTGGCGGTCAGGGTCAGAATGTCCACGTCGGCACGCATCGCCTTGATACGCTCTTTATGGCGCACACCAAAGCGGTGTTCTTCGTCAACAATCAGCAGGCCCAGATCCTTCCACTGCAAACTACTTTGCAGCAGTTTATGGGTGCCGATGATGATATCAACCTTGCCTTCCGCCGCCTGTTCCAGCGTGGCGTTCAGCTCTTTGGTACTGCGAAAACGCGACATCATCTCGATACGAATCGGCCAGCTGGCGAAACGGTCGCGGAAGTTGTCGAAGTGCTGCTGCGCCAGCAGGGTGGTCGGCACCAGTACGGCGACCTGTTTATTGTTCGATACCGCCAGAAAGGCGGCGCGCATCGCCACTTCTGTTTTACCAAAGCCCACGTCACCACAGACCAGACGGTCCATCGCCAGCGGTTGGGTCATATCGGTCAATACGGCGTTGATAGCCTGTGCCTGATCCGGCGTGGTTTCAAATGGGAACGCCTGACAGAAGAGCTGATACTGTTCCTTGTCATGTTTGAAGGCGAAACCTTTTTTGGCTTCTCGCTGGGCATAGATATCGAGCAACTCCGCCGCCACATCACGCACTTTTTCGGCCGCTTTTTGTCTGGCTTTTGACCAGGCTTCACCGCCAAGTTTATGCAGCGGTGCGCTTTCGTCTGCACCGCCGGCATAACGGCTGATAAGGTGCAGCGACGAGACCGGCACGTAAAGTTTGTCTTCACCGGCGTAGGTGAGGATCAGGTACTCGGCCTTGATGCCGCCGGTTTCGAGCGTGGTCAGGCCCAGATAGCGCCCGACGCCGTGCTCCATATGCACCACTGGCTGACCAGTACGCAGCTCTGCCAGATTGCGGATTAGCGTGTCGGTATTAATCGCGCGGCGGCTGTCCTGACGACGACGCGCCACACGTTCACCGAGCAGATCGCTTTCGCAAATCAGCGCCAGTTGCTTTTCGCTGTCGAGGAAACCACGTTCGCAGGCACCGATCATGATATAGCGGCCCACCGTTTGCGCTTCTTCAATGCGGGTGATCAGTGTCGGGCTAAGCTTGATACGCGCCAGCAGGTCTTGCAGGGTTTCGCGGCGGCCTTCGCTTTCTACCGAGAACACCAAACTGCCTGCGAAGGACTCGTTAAAGCGGCGCAGATTGTCCATCGGGGCTTTGTTTTGCGGCTGAACGGAAAGATCCGGCAATGCCTGATAACTCAGGTTGGTATTGGCGGCTTTCGCGGGCAAAACTTCGGTTTTCAGCTGAATGCGCGGCCAGGCTTTCAGTTCGCTAAACAGTGAATCAACGCGTAACCACAGGGTTTCCGGTTCCAGCAGCGGACGCATCGGGTCAACGCGGCGGTTCTCATAACGCTGGGTAGCATCGAGCCAGAAGCGGTCGGCGGCGTTTTCGAGATCGCCGGTATTGAGCAGCAGAGTATTTTTCGGCAGGTAGCTGAACAGGGTAGTCAGCGGCTGGCTGAAAAACAGCGGCTGCCAGTATTCGATTCCCGCCGGGAAGGTGCCTTTACTGACTTGCTGATAAATGTGTTCAGCATCGCGGCGCACTTCGAACTTTTCACGCCACTGGCTGCGAAACAGTTCGATGGCCGTTTTGTCGGTCGGGAATTCGTGCGCGGGCAGAAGGTTAATCTGTGCCACTTCACTGAGTGTGCGCTGGGTATCGACGTCAAACACCCGCAGACTGTCGATTTCATCGTCGAAAAAGTCGATGCGATAAGGTTCGTCGCTGCCCATCGGGTAGAGGTCAAGCAGGGCACCACGGGTGGCAAACTCACCGTGTTCCATCACCTGATCAACGCTGCGGTAACCGGCCTGTTCCAGCTGGGCGCGCAGTTTATCGCGCGACAATAACTGGCCTTTTTTCATCACCAGCGCGTGGCCGTGCAGGAATTCATGCGGGCAGACCCGCTGCATCAGTGTGTTTACTGGCAAAATAATGATGCCGCGTTCGAGTATCGGCAACTGGTACAAGCTCGACAGACGGGAGGAGATGATCTCCTGATGCGGCGAGAAGCTGTCGTAAGGCAGCGTTTCCCAGTCAGCAATGTTGATCACTTTGAGATCGGTAAACTGCTGGATTTCGTCGCGCAGGCGAAGGGCATTTTGCATGTCGGGCGCGATGAGCATGACCGGCCCGTTGTGACGCTCGCTGATTTCGGCGCATTCCAGTGCGCAGGCGGAACCGGTGAGCTGCCCCAGTACGCGGGTGTCGCCGGGGCGTTCAGGCAAAGAATAACGATGATCGTGAGGCATAGGCTGTAATGTTATCTCGTTGTCGGCGTCCATCTGGACCTGATTTGCAGAGCGTATCTTGCGATGGGGCGCTAACCGGGGTCAACCCGATTATCTAATATTAAAGTCGATAAAAGACAATAAAGCCGGGGGGTTAATACTGTTAGTGGTTCCATAAAGCGGGACTAGCCTTTATTATCCTTGATCACTTTAGTCTGCGCCATGCACTTAACACGGCCAAGCACGTAAAACGGATGTCATGTATCAACCTGTCGCGTTATTTATAGGCCTGCGCTACATGCGCGGGCGTGCTTCAGACCGCTTTGGGCGGTTTGTCTCCTGGCTTTCGACTATCGGCATCACCCTCGGGGTGATGGCGCTGGTGACGGTGTTATCGGTCATGAACGGTTTTGAGAAGGATCTGGAAAGTAACATTCTGGGTCTGATGCCTCAGGCGTTGGTGACGACGGCACAGGGTTCGCTGGATCCTCAAAAAATTACTCAGGCGGATGTTGCCGCGCTTAAGGGTGTCACCCGCGCTGTACCGCTAACGACTGGCGACGTGGTGCTGCAAAGCCCCGGCAGTGTAGCGGTTGGCGTGATGTTGGGCGTAAATCCTGATGAGAAAGATCCGCTTTCCAACTATATGGTGGCGGTGAATCAGGATGTACTACAACCGGGCCAGTACAACGTCATTCTCGGCGACCAGCTCGCGCAGCAGCTGAAAGTTAAACGCGGCGACCAACTGCGTCTGATGGTCACCAGCGTCAGTCAGTTTACGCCGATGGGCCGTATTCCAAGTCAGCGTTTGTTTACCGTCGCCGGCACTTTTGCCGCCAACAGTGAAGTGGATGGCTACCAGATGCTGGTTAATCAGCAGGATGCCTCACGTCTGATGCTCTATCCGAAAGGGAATGTAACGGGCTGGCGTCTGTTCCTCGACAAGCCGTTGGACGTGGACAGTCTGAGTACGCAAACCCTGCCGAAAGGCACCGAGTGGAAAGACTGGCGAGAACGTCGCGGTGAGCTGTTCCAGGCGGTGCGCATGGAAAAAAATATGATGGGTCTGCTGCTCAGTCTGATTGTTGCCGTCGCCGCCTTTAACATTATTACGTCCCTCGGGTTGTTGGTGATGGAGAAGCAGGGCGAAGTTGCCATACTGCAAACCCAGGGGCTGACCCGCCGTCAGATCATGGCACTGTTCATGGTACAGGGGGCAAGTGCCGGTATTATTGGTGCGCTGTTCGGGGCCGTGCTCGGTGTAGTACTGGCAACCCAGTTGAATAACATCATGCCTGCTATTGGACTGATGCTTGATGGCGCGTCGCTGCCGGTGGATATCGAACCCACTCAGGTGGTGATTATTGCGCTGATCGCCATGGCGATCGCTTTATTGTCAACGCTTTACCCTTCGTGGCGCGCAGCTGCCGCCCAACCCGCAGAGGCTTTACGTTATGAGTAATTTAGTATCATCGCAGGGCGAATTATTATTGCAGTGCGGAAACCTCTGTAAGACCTACACCGAAGGCAAAATGCACACCGATGTGTTGCGCGATGTCTCTTTTGCGATTCAGCCAGGCGAAATGATGGCGATTGTCGGCAGCTCCGGCTCAGGTAAAAGTACCTTGTTACATCTGCTGGGCGGGCTTGATTCCCCGACTTCCGGTGAAGTGGTGTTTAAAGGCACCTCGCTTAACACCATGTCTTCTGCTGCTAAAGCCGAACTGCGTAACCGTGAACTGGGCTTTATCTACCAGTTCCACCACCTGTTGCCAGACTTCACGGCGATGGAAAACGTCGGTATGCCGTTGTTGATCGGTAAAGGTAAAGCGGCTGAAGTGGAGGAAAAATCCATGGCGATGCTAGCCGCCGTTGGTTTGCAGCACCGCAGCAAACATCGCCCGTCTGAACTTTCTGGTGGTGAGCGTCAGCGTGTGGCAATAGCCCGTGCGCTGGTAAACAGCCCGTCACTGGTACTGGCCGATGAACCGACCGGTAATCTGGATCAGAAAAATGCTGACAGTATTTTTGACTTACTGGGTGAACTGAATGTCCGTCAGGGCACGGCATTTCTGGTTGTCACACATGACCTCCAGTTGGCTAAGCGCATGAACCGTCAGTTGGAGATGCGCGATGGTAAGCTGCAACAGGATTCGACCCTGCTGGGAGCGAAGTGATGTCAGCTATCCCCTTCTCGCTTTTAATCGGCCTGCGCTTTAGCCGTGGTCGCCGCCGCAGCGGCATGGTGTCGCTAATTTCGATTATCTCTACGCTCGGCATTGCGCTGGGCGTGGCGGTGCTGATTGTTGGTCTGAGCGCCATGAACGGTTTTGAACGTGAGCTGAAAGAGCGTGTGCTGGCCGTGGTGCCGCACGGCGAAATTCGCCCGGTCAATCAGCCGTTTGAAGGCTGGCAGGGCGTACTTGAACGCGTGGAAAAAGTACCGGGCATTGCCGCCGCCGCACCTTATGTGGAATTTAACGGCCTGATTGAGCATGGTGCGAAACTGCGCGCGATTAAACTCAAAGGTGTGGATCCGCAGCAGGAGCCACGCGTCAGCGCCGCGCCGTCCTTTGTTCTGGGTGATGCCTGGAAGAGTTTCAAAGCAGGTGAACAGCAGGTCATTTTGGGCAAAGGCGTTGCTGACGCTATCGGCGTAAAACAGGATGACTGGGTCACAGTGATGATCCCCAACAGTGACCCGCAAATGAAGCTGCTTCAACCTAAGCGCATCCGTCTGCACGTCACCGGTATCTTGCAGTTAAGTGGCCAGCTCGACCACAGTTTAGCGATGGTTCCCCTGGCGGATGCCCAGCAGTATCAGGACATGGGCAGCAGCGTCACCGGGATTGACATTAAAGTGAACGATGTCTTTGCCGCACAGAAACTGGTGCGTGACGCCGGTGAGGTGACGCAGGCCTACGTTTACATCAGCAGTTGGATCGGCACCTATGGTTACATGTACCGCGATATCCAGATGGTGCGTGCCATCATGTATATGGCGATGGTGCTGGTGATTGGCGTCGCCTGTTTCAATATCGTCTCGACGCTGGTTATGGCCGTGAAGGATAAAAGCAGTGATATTGCGATTCTGCGCACACTCGGCGCAAAAGACGGGCTGATCCGCGCCGTGTTCATCTGGTACGGTTTACTGGCCGGGCTGGTGGGCAGTATTTGTGGCGTGGTGGTGGGGGTGATTGCCTCCTACCAACTGACGAATATCATTAATGCGCTGCAAAAATTTACCGGGCATCAGTTCTTGTCGGGCGACATTTATTTCATCGACTTTTTACCGTCGGAGCTTCACTGGCTGGACGTAGCAGGCGTGTTGTTCACCGCACTGGTGCTTAGTCTGCTGGCTAGCTGGTATCCGGCACGCCGCGCCAGCCGTATTGATCCGGCCCGTGTATTAAGTGGCGGACAGTAGAAACTTTTAACAGACTTGTAAAACAGCAGGAGCACTTATGCGCACACGCCATCGTCTGTGTCGGTTTCGCAAAAATAAACGCATACGGCACCAACGTTTTCGCTCAAGTATTTTCCATCGCGACAATATGGCTGCCGCGTCATTAAAACGGCCTTTTGTCGTGGTGCTGACCGGCGCCGGGATCTCGGCTGAATCCGGTATTCGCACCTTCCGCGCAGCGGACGGATTGTGGGAAGAGCATAACGTGGAAGATGTGGCGACGCCCGAGGGCTATCGCCGCGATCCTGAACTGGTTCAGGCATTTTACAATGCCCGCCGTCAGCAGTTACAGCAGGAAGCGATCCAGCCGAACGCGGCCCACAAAGCGCTGGCCATGCTTGAAGATGCGCTGGGCGATAACTTTATGCTGGTGACGCAGAACATCGATAATTTGCATGAGCGTGCGGGGAATAAGCGCGTGATGCATATGCACGGTGAATTGCTGAAAGTACGTTGTACTCAGTCAGGTCAGGTCTTCGACTGGCTGGGTGATCTCAGTGTTAACGACAAATGCCACTGTTGTCAGTTCCCGGCCGCGCTGCGCCCGCACATTGTGTGGTTTGGTGAAATGCCGATTGGCATGGACGAAATCTATCAGGCGCTGGCGAAGGCTGATTTCTTTATTGCAATCGGGACCTCCGGGCATGTTTATCCGGCCGCCGGTTTTGTGCATGAAGCCCGTTTGGGTGGGGCTTTTACGATTGAGCTGAACCTCGAGCCCAGCCAGGTCGAAAGCGAGTTTGATGAGAAGAAGTACGGGCTCGCCAGTGAGGTCGTCCCCGAATTTGTTCACGCCTTTCTGACCAAAGAAGATAATGCCTGGCGCTAGCCGGGCTTTTTTTGCCTTTTCCCTCTTTTTACGTTATCCCTAAAAAATTGCGCCCGTGCAGAACACTTCGGTGACTAAACTTGGACAAAAATGACCTGACGCAATATTTGCGATTTTCATGCTGCGCATAATAAAAGTCGGCTGCCTGAGGATACCTAATTATGGATAAGTTGCTCGATCGTTTCTTCCACTACGTTTCATTTGATACCCAATCGAAAGCCAATGTCAGGCATACGCCCAGCACAGAAGGGCAAACGAAGCTGGCACGTGAATTACGTAACGAGCTGATTGAACTGGGGCTCGAACAGGTTACGCTCAACGACAAAGGCTGCGTGATGGCCACTTTACCGGGCAACGTCGCCTGGCAGGTTCCAACGATTGGCTTCATTTCCCATCTGGATACGGCACCTGACTTTACCGCCAAACACGTCAATCCGCAGATCGTCGAAAATTATCGCGGGGGGGATATCGCGCTCGGTAACGGCGATGAAGTTCTCTCTCCGGTGATGTTCCCCGTACTGCACCAGTTGCTTGGTCAGACACTGATCACAACTGATGGCAAAACGCTACTGGGTGCCGATGACAAAGCCGGTATTGCGGCCATTATCACCGCCATGGCGATGCTCAAAAAAAGTAACCGGCCACATGGCCCGCTGCGTATAGCATTCACGCCGGATGAAGAAATTGGCAAAGGCGCGCAGACATTTGACGTTACGGCATTTGGCGCAGAATGGGCTTATACCGTGGATGGCGGCGGGGTGGGCGAGCTTGAATTTGAGAACTTTAATGCCGCCTCTGCGACCATTAAAATTGTCGGTAATAATGTGCATCCGGGCAGCGCCAAGGGCGTGATGGTTAATGCGTTGTCTCTCGCAGCACGCTTTCACAGTGAGCTTCCGGCCGACGAAACACCGGAGAACACCGAAGGTTATGAGGGCTTTTATCATCTGACGTCGATGAAAGGCTCGGTTGAGCGCGCCGAAATGCACTACATTATCCGTGACTTCGATAAAACTAATTTCGAAGCACGTAAGCAAAAAATCATTGATGTTGCCCACGTGGTTGGCAAAGGATTGCACCGCGATTGTTATATTGAAGTGACGCTCGACGATCACTATTACAATATGCATGACAAGGTGGCAGAGCATCCGCACATCATTGAAATTGCCAAACAGGCGATGGTGGCTTGTGATATCGACCCCATTATGAAGCCGATCCGTGGTGGTACTGACGGCGCACAGCTCTCTTTCCGTGGCCTGCCTTGCCCGAATATTTTCACTGGCGGCTATAATTTTCACGGCAAGCACGAATTTGTCACGCTTGAAGGGATGGAAAAAGCGACCGACGTTATCATGCATATTGCCGAGCTGACGGCGCAGCAAGCGGCAAAACACTGATTTTATCCAGGCAGTTAACCGAGTCGCATAAACGAAAAGGGAGCACTTTATTGCAAAGTGCTCCCTTTTATTTTACTGCGTTAACCAGGTCAGTCGTTGAAATACCAGTACCCGCTGTTGACCAGCGCAGAGAGCAAGGCAAGGAATGACGGATCTTCCAGCGCATCACCCAGCATGTCACGGGTGACTGTCATGTGGCGGGTCATGGCATCGGCGGCAGCCAGATGTTCAGTTGTCATCGCTTCGCCATTGACGTAGCACACATCCCCCACGCGCAATACGCGCAGACCGCAAAGCCGTTGCAGCGATTCACCGGACTCCAGCAACTCATAAATTTCACCCGCCTGATAAGGCGGCTCCGGCGGCGCCAGATCCAGCTCATGACGTGACTGGGAGATAAATTCACCAAACCAGCTGTTGAAGTGCTCCGGGTTACCGACCAGCTCCAGCATCATGCTACGCATGCGGTCGAGCTCTTCCGGCTCAACCAGCGCGGGATGTTCACGTTCTACAAGATCCGGGTCGCCGTAGCGGTGACTGCCCAGCTCGCGGGCAAGAATGTAATCCGCGTAACCGCTGACCATCTCGCGTGCATTCGGTGCGCGGAAACCAACGGAGTAATTCAGCGAGCTTTCCAGCGAATAGCCTTCGTGCGGAAAACCCGGTGGAATATAGATGATGTCACCCGGTTCCAGCTCTTCATCAATGATGGCCTCGAACGGAGCCACCTGGAGCAAATCCGGGTGCGGGCTGTGTTGTTTCATCGGAATTTTTTCGCCTACACGCCAGCGGCGGCGGCCGGTGCCCTGAATGATAAACACGTCGTACTGATCCAGATGCGGGCCGACACCGCCACCAGGGACTGAGTAGGAGATCATCAGGTCGTCCATACGCCAGTCAGGAATATGGCGGAACGGGCGCATCAGATGGGAAGAGGGCTCGTGCCAGTGATCAACGGCCTGAACCAGAATCGACCAGTTGTTTTCACCCAGATGATCATAACTTTCAAACGGACCGTGACTGACCTGCCAGCGACCATCCTGATGACTGACCAGACGGCTGTCTACTTCGTTTTCCATCGCCAGGCCGGCCAGCTCATCCGGGGAGAGCGGGTCAACAAAATTTTTGAAGCCACGTTTAAGAACAACAGGACGTTTTTGCCAGTAACGTTGTAAAAAATCGGTCCAGTCTAAGTCGAGTTGATAATCCATATGTTTATTCCATGGCCTGAAAAGAAGACTATTGAGAAGGATTATAACGGAAGGCGCCGCTGCTGCATTGGGCAATCACCAGCAATTTTCACTTGCTGATAACATTTTTGTTTGCAGCAGCGTCAGTCTGGCTTAGTCAATATCCGATTCGTGCTGCTGACCGAAGCAGACACGCATACTGGCACCGCCGAGCGGGCTGTCGCCGATGATAATTTCACCGTCATATTGTTCGATGATTTCACTGGCTAAAGAGAGGCCCAGTCCCTGACCCGGACGCAGGGTATCAGCGCGCTGGCCTCGCTGGAAAATGACGGTGCGTTTGCTTTCCGGAATGCCGGGACCATCATCTTCAATCAGAATGACCAGTTGTTTTTCGGTGTAAACAGCGCTGATCTCCACAAATTCCAGACAATATTTACAGGCGTTGTCGATGACGTTGCCCATCACTTCGATGAAGTCGTTTTTCTCGCCAATGAAGGTGATTTCCGGGGAAATATCCAGCGTCAGTACCACGCCTTTACGCTGATACACTTTATTGAGTGCTGAGCATAGGCTGTCGAGCAGTGGCGGAACGGAGTGTACTTCACGGATCAAAATAGTGTGTTCAGAACGCAGTGTTGCGCGGTGCAGGTAATATCCTATCTGTTGTGAGATACGGCTGATCTGCTCGAGCATCACCGGTTCGGCTTCTTCGATGGTCATCTGTTTGCTGTTTCGCAATGAACGCAGCGTCGACTGCATCACGGCCAGCGGCGTTTTCAGGCTGTGGGTCAGGTCCGCCAGCGTAGTGCGGTAGCGGTCATAGCGTTCCCGTTCGCCATGCAGGAGGGTATTTAGGTTGCGCACAAGCCCTTTGAGCTCACGCGGCGGGTTTTCATCCAGCGCTTCACGCTCGTGGGTTTCCAGCTCAGCGACCTGGCGGATCAACGCTTTGATCGGACGCAGGCTCCAGTAAGCCGCCAGCCACAGTAGCGGTACGACTAGCAGCAAATTCGCTAACAGTACATAACTGAACCATTCCCATACCAGATCCGAACGCTGTAACTCCTGCGGAATAGTATCCACTACCACAATATTCAGTGCGGGCAGACGGGACGTGGCAGCGTAAGTATTGACGGCGATGGAGTGGGTCATCGCGTTGGCGTCGGTGTCATCGTAATCTTTGAGCTTATCCTGAGCTTTCGGGTTATCGCCGACCACTTCGCTACTGATTTGAGTGTCGGTATCAAGCTCATAGAAGCCAGGTTTGTTCATCCACGTTTTGTCGATACGGGCTTCAATTTCTGGAAGTTTACGCTCGGCCCACAGCAGGTCGCCTTTATCATCATAAATGAACACCAGCGTGGGGGAGTTGAGATCCAGATCGGGTGGGACATTGATCGTCAGCTTGTTATCACGCCACTGGGCGAGGCTGAAAAAAAGGTTACTTTCACCGCGTAACAGGCGGTAGGCGGTTTTATCGAAGCTGACCATATAACCGACCACGGCCACCAACCCGTAAGCCAGTGACAGTGCGAGTACTACCGCCGCAGTCGCCAGCATAAAGCGTGAACGCAGCGAAAAAGGTTGGTTGTTGCGAAATTTCATTAGTCAGCCGTTGGAAAACATTACGGACGAATATCGAAACGATAACCCTGACCGCGTACAGTCGTTATCACATCGGTCGGGTACTCGGCCTGCAGTTTCTTACGTAACCGGCCCATCAGTACATCAACGGTATGGCTTTCACGCAGCTCAGCATCCGGATAAAGTTGTAGCATCAGCGAGTCTTTGCTGACCACTTTTCCTGCGTTGCGGATCAGGGTTTCTATGATGGTGTATTCAAAAGCGGTGAGCTTCACCGGCTGCTCGTTTACCGTGAGTTCACGGCGGGAGAGGTCAATCTGGAACGGGGCTATGGCGATAACCTGCGAGGCCAGGCCGCTGTTACGGCGCATCAGGGCCTGCATACGCGCGACCACCTCCTCCAGATGGAAGGGTTTGGTAACGTAGTCGTCGGCACCGGCTTCCAGTACCGCTACTTTGTCCTGCCAGCTTTCGCGTGCGGTCAGCACCAGAATCGGTAATTTGGCCTGATGGCTGCGCCAGCGCTGAATCAAACTGAGGCCATCTTCGCCGGGCAATCCGAGGTCAACAATGGCGATATCCGGAGCGTGTTCCTGCAAAAAGTAGTCAGCTTCTTTGGCATCTTCTGCCGCGTCGACCTGATGTCCCATCTCACGCATTTGTACCGACAGGTGATGGCGTAACAGCGCATTGTCTTCGACAACCAGAATTCGCATAGCAACTCCTTTTTGAGGGCAGGGCTTAACCCTGGCCAGCTTTTTATAATATATCCTGCGATAACTGTAACGTATTCAGAATGATTTTCTTCAACGTCAGATAAACACGTTGAAAGGCAGGTTAAACGAAAGATAAACCAAGTATAAACGGGCATTCTCATCAGTGACAGAAAATGTGAGAAGGATCGCGGTAAAAATTCAAAGGTATCATTAAGGTACTATAAAGGTATTCAATAGATGCCTTTATCTGCCTCGGGTCTGGCTTTCCTTCAGCTCTGAAAGGTTTCCTGTTCAGCAAGGATATAATAATGAAACGTACCCATCTGAAGCTGTCTGTCATGATGTTTATTGAGTGGTTTATCTGGGGGGCCTGGTTTGTTCCACTGTGGCAATACCTGAATAAACTCGGTTTTAGCCCCTCGGAGATTGCCTGGTCCTACAGCAGTACGGCGATTGCTGCCATTCTCTCGCCTGTGCTGGTGGGTGTTATTGCCGACCGTTATTTTGCAGCGCAGAAAGTGCTGGCGTGGCTGCTGCTGGCCGGTGGCGCGCTGATGTGTTTCATCGCCATGCAAACACAATTCTCGACGTTTTTCCCGCTGCTGGTGGTGTATGCCATTACTTACATGCCATCGGTGGCGCTCACCAATAGCATCGCTTTTGCCAATATCAATGATACCGAGAAGGACTTCCCGCGTATCCGCGTTCTCGGCACACTGGGCTGGATTGCCTCAGGATTGTTCATTGGTTTTATGCTGCCGCCGATGCTCGGTCTCGGCAATATTTCCGACACCAATCTGCCGCTGTGGCTGACTGCCGCTGCCTCTTTTGCACTGGGTATCTACAGCTTCTGGCTGCCGGATACGCCCGCTAAAGGCAGTGGTCTGGTGGATATCAAGGCTCTGTTTGGGCTTAATGCACTGGGATTGCTTAAAGACCGCTCCTTCGCGATTTTCGCCCTTTGCTCCTTTCTTTTTTGTATGCCGCTGGCTTTCTATTACCAGTTCGCTAATGGTTATCTGACGCAGGTTGGCCTCACCAATGCCACTGGCTGGATGACCCTCGGTCAGGTGTCTGAAATTTTCGCGATGCTGGCGCTCCCTTTTCTGCTTAAACGCTTTGGCATCAAAAAAGTGCTGATGCTGGGCTTCGTGACCGCCGCGATTCGCTACGTTTTCTTCATCTATGGCGGCACGGAGGATGTGTGGGCCTACAGCATGTTGTTCCTCGGCATCCTGCTGCATGGCGTCAGTTACGACTTCTACTTTGTGACCGGTTATATCTACGTCGATAAAAAAGCGCCACCGCATATGCGCACCGCGGCGCAGGGCCTGATCACCCTGATTTGCCAGGGATTGGGGAGCTTTATCGGCAACTGGCTTGGGGGCCGCGGGATGACCACTTTCGCGTTGGAAAAACCGCATAACGGGATGACCTTCGACTGGTTCGCCGTGTGGGGCGTTGGCGCCGCCATGGTGGCAGGTGTGATGCTGCTGTTCCTGCTGTTTTTCCGCGAACGCGACAAAACCATTACGCCGGTCGAACTGGCACGCCCTTAACGTTCACTTTTCTGGCGGGCATTATGCCCGTCAGCTGACATCTTTTAGGAGGTAAATATGCAACAGATAACCCGTGAGAACCGCATTCTTGGTGCGCTGTATGGACAAATGCTGGGGGACGCGCTCGGGATGCCGTCCGAGTTATGGCCCCGTGGACGCGTGAAGAAGCACTTTGGCTGGATTGACCGTTTCCTTGATGGGCCGGCCGAAAATAACGCCGCCTGTTATTTCACTGCCGCTCAGTTTACGGATGACACCTCAATGGCGCTGGCGCTGGCCGACGCGCTGATCGAAGCGGACGGTGCGGTGGTTCCTGAACTGATTGCCCGCAATGTGATCCGCTGGGTCGATGACTTTGATGCCTTTAACAAAAACATTCTTGGCCCAAGTTCAAAACTGGCACTGGCCGAGCAGAAGAAAGGAGTGGCAATCAGCGAGTTGGAAAATAACGGCGTCACCAACGGTGCCGCAATGCGCGTCTCACCGCTAGGCTGCGTACTGCCTTCCGCGCCGCTCGAGCATTTTTGCCAGCAGGTTTGGTTGGCTTCCAGCCCGACGCACAAGTCAGATATTGCCGTTGCAGGTGCGGTGGTGATTGCCTGGGCGGTGGCAAAAGCGGTGGAAGGGGCAAGCTGGGCGGACATCCGTCTTGCGCTGCCGGACATCGCCAAATACGCCCAGACCCGCCAGACTACCACTTTCAGTGCGTCGCTCGCGGCCCGAATAGAACTGGCGTTTGACGTGGTGGAGAAAGCCAGTGGCACGGAGCAGGCATCAGAGCAGATCTATAATGTTGTTGGGGCTGGTGTGAGTACCATTGAATCCGTTCCGGCGGCGCTGGCGATGGTTGAACTCGCCGGAACCTGCCCAAACCGCTGCGCGGTATTGTGCGCCAATCTGGGCGGTGATACGGACACCATTGGCGCAATGGCAACGGCAATTTGCGGAGCGTTGCACGGCATTGAAGCCTTCAGTGCGGAGTATCTGACCGAGCTAAAACGCGTGAATCCGCTGAGTATGACCCATTACAGCCACGCTTTTCTGCGTTTTCGTAAACGTGCTGAGGAGGTGCAATGAGCAGCTGCCAGCACGGTGAACTTTTACAAACCCTGATGCAGGGTAACTGGCATCAGCAGTGTCCGGTCACAGTCGTCGGGGCGGCGGTGATGGATATGGTGGCCCATGCGGATAATTTGCCAGTACGCGGGGGCGATATACCTGCCACAGTTTCAGGTTTTCATCTGGGCGGCTGCGCGCTGAATATCGCCCTTGGCCTGAAACAATTGGGGATCGATAGCCACAATATGTTGCCGCTGGGCGAGGGCATGTGGGCGACGCGGCTGCGTGAGGAGATGACCGCGCGCGGCATTCAGTCGGATCTTCAGGTCAGCGGCGGTGACAACGGCTGGTGTCTGGCGCTGGTAGAACCCGACGGCGAACGGACGTTTATCTCCATCGATGGAGTTGAAAATCAGTGGCAACCATCGTGGCTCAGTGCTGAGGTGCCACAAAATGCTCTGGTCTATCTGTCCGGGTATCAACTGGGTGCAAAACAGGGCGGGGTGCTGGTGGAGTGGATGCAGCATCTGCCCGCCGGTGTTCGGGTAGTGCTGGATCTGGGCCCACGTCTGGATGCCATGTCAAAAGAGCTCGTTAAAGGACTGATCCGCCCCGGCGTTATTTTGACGCTTAATCAGCGTGAAGCCAGTTTGCTGGGGTACGTAGAGGATGAGGAAATTTTCTGTCGCCAATTGCAGGCGAAAACCCATGAACTGGTGGTATTGCGCTGCGGTGAGAAGGGCAGTTATTACTACGGTGGTGAGCAGGAGCACGGCTGGATCGCCGCACGCAAAGTGACAATGGTGGACAGCATTGGCGCAGGTGACAGCCACTGCGCCGGTTTGCTTGCGGGGTTATCTCTGGGCCTGACTCACTGGCAAAGTATGATGCTGGCCAACTGCGTGGCGGCTTATGTGGTCTCCAAACCCGGAGGTGACTGCGCCCCTACGCTGGCCCAGCTTGCCGGGGATTTCGGTCCTGTGGGTTAATCTTCGCTGATAAATTCGTACATATCGCTGCGGCAAAAACTTTCGCTGTATTCGATGGGGCGGTTTTGCCCGTCGAACAGTGTCTGACGAATGATCAGTACCGGCATCGGCGCAGTCAGCTGCAGGGATCGGGCGGTGTCGTCATCAGCCATGGCGGCGCTGACCCGACTTTGCAGCGCACCGAGTTCAACATTGTTGCGGTGGAAATAATCATACAGCGAGACGCCGATATCCTGGACATCAGCGATTGCATCCGTCACCACATAAGAAAGCGCCACGGACATCGGCTGCGTGTCAATATAGTGAATACGCTTGAGTTTATAGACATCGCTTTTTTGGGTGATCGCCAGTTTACTGGCAACCAGAGCATCGGCGGGCACCTTTTCGCGGCTGATCCAAAGCGTGTCCGGTTTCCGCCCCTGTAATAGCACTTCGCGCGAGAAACCTTTCATATCTGCTAATGAATAGGAGAGTTTGCTCTCTGCTTTATTCTTGATAAAGGTGCCGTAACCGCGCGACCGGCCGATATTTCCGGCCTCCTCCAGCTTTGCCAGCGCTTTACGTACCGTAATACGCGAAATTCCAAGCTCCTCGGTGAACTGTCGCTCACTGGGCAAGAAATCGCCTTCGGCCAATATGCCGGTATTTATGGCCTGCAAAATAGCGTCACTGAAACAGAGATAAAGCGGCTGCGCGCCAGCATGGGCAAGGTTCTGCCGGAGTTTTTCCAGCACGCGCTGATTGGTGTCCATGCTCATAAACGGCTGATTTTCCTGTGGGCTACAGTGTTGGTATCTATTTTATACCCTCAGACATAAAAAAGGCGACCCGCAGGTCGCCATATATGCAATAAGCCGAAAACTTATTTCAGCTCATCGACCATTTGAGCTGCACGGCCTATATAGTTGCCTGGAGTCATGGCTTTCAGGCGAACTTTCTCGTCTTCCGGCAATGGCAGGCTGTCGATGAATGCTTGCATGCCCGCTGCATCAACGCGTTTGCCACGGGTCAGCTCTTTCAGCTTTTCGTAAGGTTTCTCGATGCCGTAACGGCGCATCACAGTCTGGATTGGCTCGGCGAGTACTTCCCAGTTGTGGTCAAGTTCGAACGCCAAATTCCCTTCGTTCACTTCCAGTTTACTCACGCCTTTCATGGTGGCCTGATAAGCGATCAACGCATAACCCAAACCGACACCGAGATTGCGTAGGACGGTGGAGTCTGTCAGGTCACGCTGCCAGCGGGACACCGGCAGTTTGCTGGCCAGATGCTGCAGTACGGCGTTGGACAAACCGAGGTTGCCTTCTGAGTTTTCGAAGTCAATTGGGTTCACTTTGTGCGGCATGGTAGAAGAACCAATTTCGCCGGCAATGGTGCGCTGCTTGAAGTGGTTCAGGGCAACGTAACCCCAGATATCGCGATCGAAGTCGATCAGAATGGTATTGAAACGCGCCACGCAGTCAAACAGTTCTGCGATGTAGTCATGCGGTTCAATCTGTGTGGTGTACGGGTTCCAGGTAATGCCCAGCGAGGTCACGAATTCTTCGCTGAACTTATGCCAGTCCACTTCCGGGTAGGCCACGATGTGGGCGTTGTAGTTGCCGACTGCACCGTTGATTTTGCCAAGAATTTCCACTTGCTGGAGCTGCTTGTACTGGCGATCCATGCGGTAGGCTACGTTGGCAAACTCTTTACCAATTGTGGACGGCGTAGCAGGCTGGCCGTGGGTGCGTGACAACAGGGGAATATCACGGAACTGGTGAGCCAGATCTTTGATGGAATTAATGATTTTCAGCCAGTATGGCGCCACGACGTCCTGGCGTGCCGTTTGCAGCATCAGGGCGTGAGAGAGGTTGTTGATATCTTCAGAAGTACAGGCGAAGTGAATGAATTCAGACACGGCGTGCAGGGCAGGGATGGCCCCCACTTTTTCTTTCAGGAAGTATTCAACTGCTTTGACGTCATGGTTGGTGGTTTTCTCGATGTCTTTAATACGCTGTGCGTCTTTTTCGTCGAAGTTAGCCACTAACTGGTCAAGGAAAGCGTTTGCGTCGGCATCAAAAGCAGGGACTTCTTTGATGTCCGCACAAGCTGCCAGTTTTTGCAGCCAACGTACTTCAACCTGCACACGGAACTTCAGCAGGCCAAATTCGCTGAAGATTGCGCGCAGCGCGCTGACTTTATCACCGTAGCGTCCATCAACGGGGGAAACGGCGGTCAGTGAGGATAATTCCATCGGTTGCAACTCCTGGGATTGTGTTTATTTACAGTAAAATCAACAATGGGCTAAAATATTTTTTGCCTGTTCAAACAAGCGATTACGGGAAAACATCAGCTGCAGGCGTCCGCCGCCTACCTGCTGCCACAATACGGCTGAGCGGATACCCGCCAGCAGCACGGCCCGGACTTTGGCCTGAACTTGTGAATTCTGTAGAATCGCGGGTGAGCCTGTGACCTGAATTCGCGGGCCGACCGGGCTTACGATATCAACGTAAATCGCCGCCAGGGAGCTCAACATGGTTTCTGATTCAAGTTCAAAGTGCGCCAGCTGTCGGTCTAACTGATCAAGACGTTCGCCAAGCTTGTTCATCGCCGCTTTATTGGCGTTAAGTTTACGCTCCAGCACCATCAGACTCAGCGTGTAGCGTGTCAGTTCGGCGCCCGGTCCCTGACGGTTAGCGTTTAATACGCCCAGCAGGGTTTCCAGCCCCATCTTCAGGTTGGCTTCATTATTGCCGTAAACCGCTAGCGTGGATGCCGGATTCATCTCCAGCAGGCTGCGTAACGACACTGACATTTCTTCCTGTGCACAATGACCTTCATGGGCAAGTTGCTGCACCAGGCGTGCCGACTGGCACATACCGGCCAATGCCAGCGTAATGTCATAATAATTTTTAGCCACGTTTACTCCTGTAAGCGTTGTTCGGATACTCACCGGCTTCAGTAATGAAGAACGAGCCGGCTGGCCGAATCTGAGGCGACAGATCATGCCATAAAACGAGGGCTAAACACAGTTCGGAATCAGTGCCGATTTGCGAGGTTGATCTGGAGAAAAGAAATCGGGACGCATGGCGCGTCCCGTATCGATATTCACTGCGTTACAGCGGGTGGCGCTGTTCGATAATGCCGCCACCAAGGCAGACCTCACCGATATAAAACACAGCCGACTGTCCCGGTGTGACTGCAGCAACCGGCGCGTCGAAACGCACATCAATGCGCTCATCGCCGAGCGGCGTTATGGTGCAGGGGATATCCTGCTGGCGATAACGCGTTTTCACCATACATTTGAACGGTTCGGTGACGGGTTTGCGGTCAACCCAATGCAACTGCTGGGCAATTAGCCCAACGGACATCAGACGCGGATGCTCGCCACCCTGGGCAACATAAAGAATGTTATTCGCCACGTCTTTCTCTACCACGTACCACGGGTCTTCGCCGCCATCTTTCTGACCGCCAATGCCCAGCCCTTTGCGCTGACCGAGCGTGTGGTACATCAGACCCTGATGCTGGCCCATATCCTGACCATCGACGCTTTTAATCGGGCCGGGTTGGGCAGGGAGGTAACGGCCGAGGAAGTCCTTGAATTTGCGCTCACCGATAAAACAGATGCCGGTAGAGTCTTTCTTTTTGGCGGTGATTAAATCCAGCGCTTCGGCAATGCGGCGTACTTCTGGTTTTTCCAGCTCCCCTACGGGGAACAGGCTTTGCGCGATTTGGTCGCTGCCGAGCGTATAGAGGAAGTAGCTCTGATCTTTGTTGCCGTCGGTTCCACGCAGTAAGTGGCTGATGCCGCCAACGTCCTTGCGGCGCACGTAATGACCGGTCGCAATGTAATCAGCACCGAGATCTTCGGCGGCAAATTCCAGGAAGGCTTTAAATTTGATCTCTTTATTGCACAGGATATCCGGGTTGGGGGTACGCCCCGCTTTGTACTCTTCGAGGAAAAGCTCAAAAACGTTGTCCCAATATTCCGCTGCAAAATTCACGGTGTGCAGCTTCATGCCCAGTTTGTCGCACACGGCCTGCGCATCGGCAAGGTCGGTGGCGGCACTGCAATACTCTTCGTTGTCGTCCTCTTCCCAATTTTTCATGAAGAGGCCCTCCACCTGGTAGCCTTGCTGCTGTAGCAAATAGGCCGAAACGGAGGAGTCGACGCCGCCGGACATCCCGACGATCACTTTTTTCTGGCTGTTGTCAGACATAATAGTCCCGAAAAACATAGGTAAATTGCCCGACAGGTGGCGCTTTTGACTGGCGTTTCAATGCCAGAAAGTCACACGAGGATGAAGGCCGCGCGCAACAAAAAAGTCACTCCGGACCGGACAGCGGTGGTGAGTATTTTTTACGTAAAAAAACTAAGCGCGAAATTTTATCACGTCAGGCCGCTGGCTGCACCGTTGATTGGTGCCGCCAGCGAGGGAGCGATTATTCCGGCAGGTTGAAATTAGCCAGCAGGTCGAGCGGATAGCGCGGACTTTGCTGATAACAGCGAATACTTTCGGCAACCAGCGGGGAACGCAGTCGGGGCGAGCCGATAATGTCATCCGCACTGGCCCAGACGCAGCCGTCAATGTCGCTGTCCTGAGGTTCAGTGGGCGGCTGTTCGTCAAGATCAATGACGAACGCGAAGCGCAGGAACGGGGTGCCGTCCGGGGCCTGCCACTGATGCAATTTGAGGAAAGATTGCGGCTCGGCATGGATACCGGTTTCTTCATAGAGTTCACGTTTAGCGGCACTGAACAGAGTTTCATTGGCCTCCAGATGACCGGCTGGCTGGTTCCAGGTCACTTTGCCATTGACGGTTTCTTCGACCACCAGAAATTGTCCCTGTGACTGCACTACGCAGGCGACGGTGACGTGCGGTTTAAACATCTGCGATCTCCTTCCATTGTCCGGGTTGTAAATCACCGAGCGAATATTCACCCATGCTAAAACGGATCAGACGCAGCGTCGGGAAGCCTGCGTGGGCGGTCATGCGACGCACCTGACGGTTGCGACCTTCATATAATGTAATTTTCAGCCAGGCGGTAGGAATGGTTTTGCGTTCGCGGATAGGCGGATCCCGCGGCCACAGCCACTGCGGCTCTTCCACCAGCTCAACGCCTGCGGGCAGAGTTTTGCCGTCTTTCAGCTCAACGCCTGAACGCAATGCATTCACCGCGCCGTCGTCAGGCACACCTTCTACCTGCACATAATAGACTTTACCGGTCCGCTTGCCTGGCTGAGTCAGCGCAGCCTGCAGTTTGCCATCGTTGGTCAGCACCAGTAAACCTTCGCTGTCGCGATCCAGGCGCCCTGCGGCATAGATGTCTGTTAATGAGATGTAGTCTTTGAGCGTGGCGCGACCGGCTTCGTCGGTGAACTGCGGCAGTACATCGAACGGTTTATTGAACAGCACCACTTTACGTGGACCGTTTTGCGTTGGACGCACCCTGTCAGGCCGCTTGCTGAAACGGTTAACGTGGTGATTTTTAACAGAGATCGGTTTCATAGGCATTGAAGTCAGAGAGAATTAGCGCATTATACGTGAAAACGGTTTCAGATTGGCGCGCGGACATTATTGAAGTAATATCGACCCGCATCTTACAAATTTTTAACAAAAATGCGCTCGAAGGAGAGGTTAATGGAAAGCAAAGTAGTTGTTCCGGCGGAAGGTAAAAAGATTACAGTTGATGCCCAGGGTAAACTGATCATTCCTAATAATCCTATTATCCCGTTCATTGAAGGCGACGGTATTGGCGTTGACGTTACCCCTGCCATGATCAAAGTGGTGGATGCAGCGGTTAAAAAAGCCTACAACGGCGAACGTAAAATTTCCTGGATGGAAATCTATACGGGTGAGAAATCAGTCGAACTGTACGGTAAAGACGTATGGTTGCCTGAAGAGACGCTGGACCTGATCCGTGATTACCGCGTTGCCATCAAAGGCCCGCTGACTACCCCGGTCGGTGGCGGTATCCGCTCCCTGAACGTTGCCCTGCGCCAACAGCTGGATCTTTATATCTGCCTGCGCCCGGTACGTTATTACACCGGCACGCCTAGCCCGGTAAAACGCCCGGAAGACACTAATATGGTGATTTTCCGCGAGAACTCCGAAGATATCTACGCAGGTATTGAATGGAAAGCCGGTTCAGCTGAAGCCGACAAAGTGATCAAATTCCTGCAAGACGAAATGGGCGTAAAGAAAATCCGTTTCCCACAGGATTGCGGTATCGGTATCAAACCTTGCTCGGAAGAAGGTACCAAACGTCTGGTCCGTGCAGCGATTGAATACACGATAACCAACGATCGTGATTCCCTGACGTTGGTTCACAAAGGCAATATCATGAAGTTCACCGAAGGTGCATTCAAAGATTGGGGTTACCAGCTGGCTCGTGAAGAGTTTGGCGGTGAACTGATCGATGGCGGCCCGTGGGTGAAAATCAAGAACCCGAACAATGGCAAAGACATCATCATTAAAGATGTCATTGCTGATGCCTTCCTGCAGCAGATCCTGTTGCGTCCGGCTGAGTATGACGTTATCGCCTGTATGAACTTGAACGGTGACTACATTTCCGACGCCCTGGCGGCGCAGGTTGGCGGTATCGGTATCGCACCGGGTGCTAACATCGGTACGGATTGTGCACTGTTCGAAGCGACCCACGGCACAGCACCTAAGTATGCCGGTCAGGATAAAGTGAACCCTGGTTCTATTATTCTTTCCGCAGAAATGATGTTACGTCATATGGAATGGTTCGAAGCGGCAGACCTGATCGTTAAAGGTATGGAAGGCGCAATCGCGGCTAAAACCGTGACTTACGATTTCGAACGTCTGATGGACGGCGCTAAACTGCTGAAATGTTCAGAGTTTGGCGACGCAATGATCGCAAATATGTAATTCAGGCCGATAGATTTGCCCAAACGGGAGCTAAGAAAGCTCCCGTTTTTTATTGTCCGGAATCTACAATTGTCTCTTTCATCAGCATAAGAGCAGACGTTTTTATATCCGTCGTCTTGTACAGAAGGGCTGACGGTGGTAAACATTAGCCACTTTTTCCCCCGGGATCATTGACTTGTCACCTTCATCTTTCTTCAGCGTTTTTTTTCGACTTGATCTACGCCGTCTGATCCTGATTCTGGCCGTGACCAGTGCCTTCGTGACACTGGCAAACAGTTTCTATGCCAGCTACAGCGTGCAGCGGCAGTTGCTTATCGATAACACGCTGGAGGCGAACCGGGTTTATGCTACCAAGCTGGCATCGAGCACTGAGCTTTTTGTCCACAGTATGCAAAAACAGCTGTTATATAGCAGCCGTATTGCTGCTGCTCATTTTGATGATAACGCTGTGTTGCAGGCTGAAACAGCGCGGCTGAAATATCAGAGCGACAGTTTTAACTCAGTGGTGATCACGGATGCGAACGGTATTATCCGCGCAACGTCTCCCGACAGTCTGCAGCTGATGGGACATAAATTAACCACGCCCGGCGCGCTTGAAGCGCTGTCGCTGCGCCGTCCGCTGGTCAGCAAGCCCTATATCTCCGCGGCCAACAATCTGGTGATCAATATTTCCACACCGATTGTGTCAGCCGATGGTCGCTACCACGGATACATTGGCGGCACGATTTATTTGCGCCAAAAGAGCATTCTCAACGAGCTGCTGGGTGAGCACTATTACCGCGACGGCTCTTACATTGTGGTGCTGGACCGCGACCGGCGTATTCTCTACCACCATAATCCTTCGCGTATCGGGGAAGTGCTGGCGCCCAAACCTATCACTGATGCTGTTCAAAAGGGAACGAATGGCAGCCTGATGATGGTCAATACCGTCGGCGAGCCATTACTGGCAGGCTTTGCCGTGGTGCCTTCAACCGGTTGGGCTATTATTACACTCAGGCCCACGGACTCGACCCTTAAGCCATTACAGGGGCTGATGTTTAAAGTGCTGCGTCATTTGACGCCATTAGCATTACTGACACTGTTTTGTGTCTGGATATTGTCGCGTCTGATTGCCCGGCCACTGCGCCAGCTGGCGCGCAGCGCCAACGATATGGATAAACCAGATATCTCCAACAGTATCAGGCTGATCCCTGACTGGTACTTCGAAGCAACGCAGCTGAAACGGGCGTTGCTGATTGGCATCAGCTTGCTGCAAAAGAAAATTGGCAAACTGAAGTTTGAGGTACAAACCGATCCGATGACCGGATTGTTTAACCGGCGCGGGCTGGCGACGGCGCTGGAGTACATACAGCAGATGAAGTTGAATTTCTCCGTGATCGCACTGGATATCGACCATTTTAAAAAGATCAATGACACCCATGGGCATGATGTTGGTGATGAAGTGATAAAACTGCTGGCCCAGCAGATTCGTGCGAGTTCGCGTGAAAGCGATATACTTTGCCGCAACGGTGGCGAAGAGTTCCTGATGGTATTACCGGGAACCTCACAGGACGTCGCGACCCAAATTGCCGAGCGTTTACGCCAAAGTGTGGAAGAGATGCAGATTCCGCAGGCGGAAAAGATCACCATCTCCTTAGGGGTTGCGGCGGGGAGTTCTGGCAAAAGTCAGTCTGAACGCGTTCTGAAAAAAGCCGATGAGGCATTGTATCGTGCCAAGCAGGAAGGGCGTAACCGGGTGGTGTCGCCGTCATAAAATGTGATGAAATGAGTGAGTAAATCAGTTTGAGGAATGTGTCCCGCAGCGAGTTTGACGCTGAAATTTATCAGTACCCGGAGCATCTGCGCGCCTCTTTGGCCGGGCTGCCTTCGGTGCCTGGCGTGTATATTTTCCACGGCGTCAGCGATCAGTTGCCGCTGTACATTGGCAAAAGCATCAATATCCGCAGCAGGGTGATGTCGCATTTTCGCGCCAGAGACGAGGCAAAGTTATTACGCCAGACTACCCGTATCTCCTATCTGGAAACGGCAGGTGAACTGGGTGCGTTACTCACCGAAGCCCGCATGATTAAAGAGCAGCAGCCGCTGTTTAATAAACGGCTGCGCCGCTCTAAACAGCTCTGTTCACTGCATATTCACGACGGCAATGTTGACGTGGCCTACGCCAAAGATATTGATTTCGCCAACACGCCGGGGCTGTTTGGCCTGTTTGCCAACCGTACCGTGGCGCTGGAGAAGCTTCGCATTCTCGCCGATGAGCAGAAACTTTGTTATGGCGTATTAGGCATCGAGAAAGTCATCAAGCACCGCGCCTGTTTCCGCTATAGCCTGAAGCGTTGTGCCGGAGCGTGCTGCGGTACCGAAACCCGCGAAGCGCATCACGAAAGACTGCTGCTGGCGCTGGAATCCCTGCGGGTTAATTGCTGGAGCTGGCCAGGCAGAATTGCCATTGTCGAAGAAGGGGCATCTTTCACCCAATACCACATCGTGCAGGACTGGTTCTATCTTGGGACGGTCAGTTCGCTGGAGGAAGAGAATATCTTGCAGAAGGTCTCCGCCCATTTTGACAGCGACGGGTACAAGATCCTCTGCAAGCCGTTATTCAGCGGTCGCTTTAAGACCATCGAGTTATAATTTTTACGGCGTTAAGCGATTATTTCGCCGCCGTTTGCGCCTGTTCTGCCTTGGCTTTTGCCGCCAGATGATGACCTACCGCACAACCCGCCACTGCGCCTAACACTGCGTGGTGCTCAAGATGACCCGCTACGCCACCGACAACTGCACCTTTCAGACAACCTGCTGCGTGAGCCAGTGAACTTACCGACAACATCAGCGCTAAAACCACTGTATACACCGTACTTCTTGCCATAAATCTCACCTCGAAATGCAGGACATCTACCCATAAGTTGATGGCAAAAATGTCACAACCCAATCAGATATACCACCGGCCCATCTGTAACCAGATGATGCGATTATTTCGTCAGTTTTTCGCTATAGGGTGGTAAGCCAGCAGGTGTGGGCGTTCGTTTGTCCGTAAAGCGCCGCCGCGCAGTTACAACTCAATGTATCAATCTAATAACTTGTTAATTGGTTGAATATTGGTTTAATGAATGATTCGTATTCGGATGATTTATCAGGCTATGTGGGGGTTCATTTTTCTATAGGGAGGGCGTAATGATGCAGGAACTTGTAATTTCGACGGATAAGGCACGTTTAGATCTGACGGCTATCCACCACTTTTTAAGTGAAGAGTCGGCGTGGGGTAAGGGGATCCCACTGACTGTAGTGGAAAAATCTATCGAGGGCTCTTTGTGCTTTGGCGGATATCTGGAAGACCAGCAAGTCGCTTTTGCCCGCGTTATCACCGATTTCGCGACCTTTGCGAATCTGGTTGACGTCTTTGTGTTACCGCAGTATCGCGGCCGGGGATTTAGTAAGGCGTTAATGGCGGCCATTCTGGCAGCGCCGGAGCTACAGGGTTTACGTCGTATTACATTGGCCACCAGCGATGCGCATGGTTTGTATGCACAGTTTGGTTTTTCGCCGCTGACGAAACCCGAGACTTTCATGGAGCGTTATCAGCCGGATATTTACAGCCGGTAGGTATTCAGCGTCGGTGCCGGAGGCCTTTTTTTGTTTCTGCTAAACTTATTATCAAACTCTGTGTTATTCCCATGACGTCAGGGTTATTTCTACCAGAACAGAAGGATGCCGCTATGTCTGATCATGACCTTTTGCAGTCTCTGGTTGCGCGTATTGATGCCCTTGAACAGCGTGAGAAACAGCTTCTTTATGCTTCCAATGCCTATCAGGCCATTCTGACCACGTTGCTGGGGAATCTTGATAAAAATACCCGTGACAGGGTGATCAGCATGGTTGATCAGGCCCATGATATTGCCTATGCCCGTGCCAATCTGGAACAAAAAGGCAATATTCTCGGCACCGATGATATTACCCAACGGATGTTTCTGTTTGCTCAGGGAAGGGCCACTCAGTCTAAATAACCGATTATCTGTCAGGGGAAGGAGTCGCCCCTGCGGGTATTAATCGTTGCTTTAGTTTACGAACAACAGTTGACAGACAATCATCGTCTGGCCACGCGTGTGGCCGGAGGTTAAGTGCGTGCAGATTTGAGGTGGTCATGCAAAATTTCATCCTGTTTTATAAATCCATACGGGCCACAATGATTGAGTCATTACCCCGACCGGTAGAATTCGACACGCTGGCCATCATTAACGCATCTCTGGCACAAGGCGAGCTTGGGGAAGGGGTTGCGGGATGGAGTATCAGCAAAGAAACCAATGCCGATGCTCCAAGCAGTATTTTCGTCACGGTAGCGAATTACGATTATTTCTTTATTGATACTGCGGGTGAAAAGGTCGGCGAGACGGAGCTGGATGCGTGGGAACTGATCGCGGATTTTGAAGCAACCCTGCACTGGATGGTAATTAACGGGCATCTCTATGGCGATAAAGGCAGCTACGTGGTGCTCGAAAAGTGTCTGCGAACCCTTTCGCCAGAAATTACTTTTCCGGCCTAGCTCCTGGGCCGCCTTCAGTTACGAACGCGGTTAGTTTTCATCATATTGATCGCGGCGCCCAACAGGACGCGGCGTTTAACCTCGTCTGTTTCACCAAGCTGGTGGTTGAGATATCCCACCAGCTCTTCTGCGGTGAAAGGTTTGCCGTGGTGATGTAGCTGAATGACGGCGTCGCCGATGATGCGCGAGACTTCATCCCATAATGGTTGAATCTCACTTTCCGAGAATTTCATCTTTTCTCCCGTTCGTGTGATTTTCAACCAATCTAACATTTGAGCGCGTTGTGGCAAATCCCTTCCTGAAAACGAAAGGCTAGCGGAAGTGACGCGGGAGGCGTTCGGGGGCTTAATGCAGTATCCGGACGAAGGCTAAATTGTCCGGATACTGTGGACACTGAAAATGACTTAGTGTTTGATCACATAGAGATCTTTGGCATAAATGTAGCCCAGCGGGCTTTGGTTGTCATAGCCGCCGATGTAAGGTTTCACTAATTTGGCGCTGACATACTGATACAACGGGATCACCGGAATCTGAGTGCTCAGAATATCTTCAGCTTGCTGATAATACTGGCCTACCTGCGCTTTATCGTTCGCATCTAAGGCGTTATCCAGTGCTTTGTCATAGGCTGCATCGCTGAATTTTGATGAGTTCTCGCTGTCACCCGTGCGCAGGGTGTTGAGGAAGGTAGACGGTTCGTTATAATCGGCAATCCACGCATAACGGATGGCATCATAATTTCCCTGACGCTTAGTATCCAGCATGGTTTTCCACTCCTGATTCTGCAGTGTGGCGTCAACGCCCAGATTTTTCTTCCACATGGATGTCGCTGCGATGGCGATGCGCTGATGTGATTCTGAAGTGTTATAAAGCAGATTAAATTTCAGAGGCTTATCTGGGCCATAACCGGCCTCACTAAGCAGCTTTTTCGCTTCAGTGACGCGCTGTTCCTGAGTCATTTGCTGATATTTGTTTTTCTTAAAATCAAAACCGCCCGTGTTATCCGGAACGATATTCCATGCCGGTTTTTGGCCCTGACCCAATACTTTGCCAGCAATAATGTCTTTATCTATGGCGAGGTTGAGGGCTAAACGTACCCGGGCATCGTTAAACGGCGGTTTGGACGTATTCAGGGAGTAGTAATAAACACCGAGTTTTGGGCCGACGTGAACCTGATCGCCAAGCTGTTTTTTCAGCGAAGCGAATTGTATTTCAGGAACTGTCGACGTTATATCAATTTCACCGGCTTTATAGCGGTTCACATCCGCAGTGCCCGAAACAATCGGCAGGTAGGTTATTTTGTTGATGACTGTATGTTCGTTGTCCCAGTAATTAGGGTTGCGCACGGCGGTGACGCGTTCGTTGACCGTCCAGGTATCCAGTTTAAAAGGACCACTGCTGACTAAATTACCCGGCTGCGTCCACTTATCGCCGTATTTGGTAATGGCGGCTTCATTGAGCGGGAAGAGTGTCGGGTGAGCCAGCATTCCAAGGAAGTATGAAATAGGTTGATCGAGTGTGACTTCAACCGTGTGTTCATCCAGCGCTTTCACACCCAACGTATCCGGTTTCTTCTTACCGTTTACGATATCAACGGCATTAACCATGTGCATACTTCCGGGGTAGGTTGCGTACGGTGAACCGATAGTAGGGTCGACTAAGCGACGCCAGCTGAAGACCACATCCTGAGCGGTAATGGGTGAACCATCGGACCATTTAATATCCGGGCGTAAATGGAAGGTCCATACCTTATTGTCTTTATTGTCCCAACTGGCGGCCAAAGAAGGATGTGGATTACCTTTGTCATCAATACTGATAAGTCCGGTAAACAGATCGCCTATGATATTAAACTCGACATCGCTGGAGACTTTGTGGGCATCAAGGGAAGCGGGTTCGCTGCCGTTGTTACGTACTATTTCCTGCTTAGCAGCCAGTTCAATACCCGCCGGTACCTGCGCAGCAAACGCCGGAAGAGATGTAAGGAAAGTACCGGAAAGAAAGAGAGCCAGAGGAATTTTTTTGAAAACCGCTTTACGTCTTTTTATCGTCATTGCCATTTCCTGCCCTGTCAATATAGTTAAATATCAATGAGTAACAGGATAGTGATACCTTTGCTTGTCACCTTTGGCAATACTTTAGTTACATTTATGTTAAGCAAGAGCCAAGAACAGAATAAAATAGGGGATCTGGTTCTCAGAAGTCGGCATTTTCCTGAGCCGGTGACCAGTAGCCATCAATGAAATCTTCTATCGGGTAGCATTTCGCATGCCGCAAACCTTCCTGGCGCATAGCCACCATACATTGCTGTTTGGTATCAAAAGCATCGATGGCTAAATCATCACAACCACCACCGAGATAACAAATGGTTAATACAAGCGCGAACATAATATCCCCTTATCGCTCCGCTCTGTTAAGCATAGAAGATTTGCGCTTATAACCACAGCCGGACCGGTCTGTTTGACCGATCTTTGAGCATACTGACGTGGTGGGGCTCGAGATAACCCACGGGGCGGGGGTAAAAATAGCGCACGACATGTTATTCTGGCTGCCGTAATTTTTATGATGAGTGGAATAAATAAGGAGCCCGCATGTCTGAGCTGTTAACGAAAGAGCAGGAATTTGAATCCGATCTGGTGGCATGCCAGCTAGTGATTAAGCAAATTCTGGACGTGATCGATGTGATTGCGCCGACGGAAGTGCGTGACAAAATGTCGCATCAGTTGAAGAGTATTGATTTCTCACGTCACCCGGCCGGTACGGATCCGGTGACCAAACGTGCGATCCAAAAAGCAATCTCTCTTATCGATCTCAAATTCACGAAGCATGACAGCTGATTGGTAAATGTTTAATGCAGAAGAGGATGCCTGCACATGCAGGCATCCTGAGTACTCAGTTTTAGAAAAAACTTATTTATTATCAACCACTTTGTCAATTTGTTTGAAAATCGGACATTTAGCCACGCCAACGATCCCACTATCGCTGTGAATATATTGAGAATCAACGATGCCCCGTGCGGTCAAATATTGACACTTCAGACCCAAACCTGCGGCATTTTCACTGCTGCCAACCGTCACGCCATAACCCGAAAACAGAAAAACGGCGTAAATAATCGCCAGTACAATGATGGCTTTGATTACACTCATCAGCAGTATTCCTCTTATTGTATTTCCTGAGGGCCTCAGGATGTTGAGAAGTATAGATGTAATGAATATTTCATCGCTATCCCTCACTGAAAAATACAGGTAATTCTTAGCGGCAGCTGAATGCATAAAAAATGGCCCTCTACAGGGCCATTCAGGTAAACGTGGGGTGATAAGTCGCTTAACTATCAGAAGCGGTATTTAGCACCCAAATTCGCAGTCCATGGCTGGTCAACATCGCTGCCGCCCAGATAGTCGGCACCGGCATAAACGGTGAAGTTTTTGCTCATGTCGAACTGACCACCAAGACCTACGCGAACGGCAGAACCATTAACACCATTGTCGATGCGGTCGCCGTTAATATTGGCATCGTTGTTGGCATCTTCGTAGACGTAAGCCAATGTTGCGTATGGGGAAAGCGCCTGATTCGCACCCAAATCGAAGGTGTAACCGATGTTGCCGCCCACTTCATAACGCATGCTGTCATACGCTTGATCGCTCACGCTCATTTTATTGCTCATGGTGTAAGAATCATCACCAATGAACACGCCGCTGACGCTTGCATATGGAGTCAGGTAAGCTTGAGGCGCGAATGCCCAGTTGTAACCTGCTTTCAGACCGAAGCCCCACGCGTCGTTGGTACTGTCGCCGGAAGATTGCTGGCCATTACTCATGGAGCTATCCATAGAGTTGTTGAAATGGCTGTAGCTTAAAGAGGTATCAACAAAGGCACCGTTTTTGAAGTTCACGCTGGAATAGACACGTGCTGACTGGCTATCTGTGTCTGCAGAGGCATTATCCATATCCAGGTTTGATTTCGCGAAGCTTGCAGCCATACCCACCAGCCACTCACGACCGCCCCCGCCTTCAGTGACGCTATCGACACCGACCATGATGCCGTTAACGTCCTGATCGTAATCAACAACATTATTGTTTGTATCGGCGTGACCACCGAAGTAATTAACCCACACACCACCTTTATCACCGCCCTGAGTATGACGGGTGCTGTCGAGGCGGTTAGACAAGGTGTCCTGCTCCATGTGCCAGGTTGTAGCATTGGAAGAAGGCAGGCTCAGGGCTGCATTAGCAGAAGAGGTAATACCTTGTTTAGACAGGATAACCACATCACCCTGCTGCTCAGCCTGGTATTTATAAGCCCCCAGATCAGCAGTATTCGCGTTTGTGAAGGTTGCATTACCTCCGTAGGTACGGATCAGCTCTTTGTTTTCGTAATCAGCAATGCGGCCCTGACCGGTGGCATTATCGATACGGACCTGATAGTTACCATTTGTCACGCCATTAACAGCCAGGTGGCCATCAGAGTTCATACCAATGGTGCCCTGATCGTAAACATAGTCTGCGGCAGTTTTATCGCGGGCGTTATTCATATCAGAGTTCAGCACATATTCGCGGCTGCCGATGTTTAAACTACCGTTATCTGTCAGCACCATGTTGTGCGTATCCACCTGACCCAAACCTACATTCAGTTCAGAGCTGTCACCCACTGTAATAGTATTGGCATACAGATAAGCGGTTTCTTCGGTCAATGTCGCTTTACTGCCTGAGTTCAGGTTCAGCGCATCAGTAAGTACGCCACCATGTGCGGCAATTTTCAGGCTTGATTCGTTCGCCAGGGAGATGCTGTCTGCAATCAGACCCGAATCCACTACATTGACTTGTGACTGATTATTAAGAGTCAGCACATCGATGTTCGAGCTCTTGGTGGTATCCCACTCAGAGCCGTTGTTCAGTGCGACATTAAACAGGCCGCTTTGATAAACGCTGGCACCGGTAAGATAACCGTTGGTGGTACTAAAGACGGAGGTCGGCCAGATGCTGTTAGTGCTGCGATCATAGAGCTGTGCATCTGATTCAACATTTGAGATGGCCGCACCGACCCATTTACTGCCATTATTCAGCGTCAGGTTCAGCTCATCCGTGTCATCCCAGCCATTGGTGTCAATAACGCCATCGCCGTTGCTGTCACGACCGCCAACATAGTAATTATGATCGAATGAGCTTACGAAAACTACATCGCCAGTAATGGTCGAGTTGTTAAAGGTTGCGTTAGTTCTCATTGCGTTATCAGCCGCTGCATTAGCAACTACAGACAATGCAACATCGTCAGCCGCAGTACCATTAGCGCTGATATTACCGTAATCGCTTGGTTTGTCAGATTGGCCGTAGAAACCGCTGGTTTGGAGTTCAGTGTATGAACCTGAAGTCAGAACTGAATCATTAACGGTCAGGTTGTTGTCGAAAGTATTACTATTATTAACGTCAGTGTCAGCCCACTCATAACCCTGTGAAAGCGCAATGCCCGCCACATGAGAGTTATTCTGGATGAGAATGTTGCTTTCCTGATCGAGGGTTACAGCTACACCTAAATCATAGGTATTAACGGTGTCATGATCGCGAACTTTATTAGCATCCGTGACGTCATAATCGAAGTGTTCGTAGGTATCATTGATAGTGGAGTTATCAATGGTCAATTGCAGAGGGGACTGGTCGTAATTATTACGGGCAGCCCCACAGTCAGTAGTCATGCATTGAGATGAAATCATGCCGTTGACCGTGGTGTTACTGATGTTCAATGTGTTGCTGGTATTGCTATCAAAACCGAGGTAATAGGTAGAGATTACACCGTTGACTACGGCATTATTGATATTCGAGTAAATGTCACCGCCGGTATAACCGCTATTGGTAGCATCGTTATCCACGTAACCGCGATAGCCTACGTGACCAGCCAGTGTACTGTCATGGTAATAGGTATCGTAAACGGTACCTGAAATATCACTAGCCATAGCTGCAGGTGCTGAAACAGCCACCGCGCAGGCTAACGCTAACTTAGACAAGAAAAAGTTTTTATTACGTGCGAGCATTTATTAATCCCTCAACCGAATATATCCGTGCGCATAAATTAGTGAGTAACTAATTTATGTGCTTTCCATTATTCATTTATGTGAATGAAGACCATCTGATCGACGGCGGAATCATATTTTATGAATGTTCTTTATTCAACTATAAATTTTAAAAAAAACTTATAGTTGAGTGAATTTTAAATAGTTGAAATTGTCATGGTCGATAATTAATAGCGTTATGGCTGGTTGTTTGTTTCTTAATAGTGGTCTGGGAAATCACTCCCTTTCTGGAAAATCACAAATTAATGCCTGATTATACAAAACTTGTTTTTTTAATAATCTCACACTGTTTGGTTTTTTTATCATGAAAATTGCGGGTTTAAGCAGTGAGGCGTTAGATGCGTAATAAATACATTGGAAAGTATGGTTGTTGTGAGTTTTTGTAATTTCCGAATGTTGAAAATAAATGAAAAATAAACTGAGCGGTTATATTGATGTTATTGGGGAAGTTTTTTTCTATTTTTTGTTTTTTTTGGAAAGTGTTTTATCTGTGTGAGGTGCTGAATGGATTATGGAATTAAATGGTTGAAAAATTAAATATATAATTTAAATGATTATATTATTACTAACGTATTTGTTTGGTGGATGGTTCGAGTGGTTATAATAATAACGCAGGGGAACTATTGCTGGGGATTTAATGTGAAGAGTTAGTGTAGATAAATGCTTCAACGTAAAATGATCTGCCGTCAGGACGCCTGTTAGTGGTTGTTGTTAAGGAATGCGTGCTGGACGTGTATATGAGGAATGCTTTGTTATAATTTTGTTTAAGGTAGATGGCGTAGGATAAACGCATTATTCTTAACGTGTTGGATGCAGACATTGAGCCTCAATAAACGCGTGTTAAACCGTAAGCGAGATGCTATCAAACTGAAAAGGCCCGTCTTTAACTTCAGGAAAATTGCGATGTTCGTGATTTTTCTGCTTGTTTGTGTCGCGTTATATCTTCTTGCGTTAAACAGCTACTGTGATCAGGGGGGGAATTTTGACCTTGGCGTCTGTTCCGTGACCTCTTTTATTCCCTGGTGATAGGCAGGATTGCGTCAGCGTGGACGCTGTATTTTTGCGGATGGCTTCCCTGACGGTGACGTAATGGTAAGATAGTCGTTCGGAAAAATTAAGCAGTAGGGTAGTCAATGTTTGATCTCGCAATGGGCCAATCCAGCCTGGCCTCATTGGTGCTGTGTGTACTTTTTGTTTTGCTGTTCTTGCTGCTGTGGTTTGTTGTCAATCGGGCCAGTGTCCGCGCTAATCAGCAGATTCAGCTTTTGCAGGAAATCGCTGATCATCAGCGCCAACAAACTGAATTGCTGAAAATTTTAGCCGGACAGGTTGAAGGGCAAGCGCCCGCAGATGCCATGGATGATGATTCTGCACTCAGCCTGCGTGGATTTATCCCCGAAAGATAATTTTTTGCTTCAGATGTGAGCCCGCTTTATGCGGGCTTTTCTTTATCTGTGCTTATGCATTCATAAAAATGTCTTAATTCTGTCGTAGGCTCATGGCAACAGCGGCATAGGATGGAATGACAGATGATTAGATGGTCTGAAGAGAATGACAGCGAAGTGAACCACAGCATTGCCCTGTTGACCGGCGAAGAACCTCATAAGTGGTATCCGTACGGTGGCGTAAAAGGCAAAGATTATTGCAACAACCCCTCTGACGCCTGGCCAATTATTTGCGCCAATAATATCAGCCTTAACGCGACTGAACTGCCTGATAAAACATCATGGTCTGCACAAATCATCAGTGAGCAGGGGCTCTGGCAAGCTGCCAGCCACAGACCACTGCGTGCGGCTATGGTCTGCTTCCTGTTAAGTAAAACTTGCGCATAAAGAAAACCGCAGAGATACTCAATCTGTAACAAAGTTACAAAGAAGTGATTCGAATAAGCGTCGCATAAAGCGATGCGTATCAAGTGATTAATGTTTCCTCATTTTGACTGTTTGTCTAAGGCGGAGTCCATTATGAAGCGCATCATTAAAGGTGATAAAACTCTCTCCCATCTGGTGGTTGCCCATGCAGCCATTGACAGTCACGAAAAAGCCTACGGCACACGTCGCCAGGGCTGGCCCTCGACCTACCTGATCAAATACCAAAACTCTCGGGTTGCTGTAGAAGTCGTTACGCGACGGCAATCCTATGTGGCAACATTGATGATCGGAGCCAGAAATCTCACCAAACTTTGTGCTGAAGCTGCCTGAGGCCCCCTTAGCGCCGGGGCAACGATAGAACTTTGTCCAAACTGATTCATATAATAAAAACCGCGCCGGAGAGATCGCTTCAGCGCGGTTTTTTTTGCGTCAACGTTCCTGTCAGGCATTGGCTCTGACCGTCGGGAAGCGCAGGTTGTTTTTGTGCCGGAAGGGATTTTGCATTGTTGAAACCAACAACATGACGATATCAAAGATAACGATTGTCGCCATGACGGCGCAAAGAACCAGCGCGCTGAGCATCACGCCAGCTAACATCATAAAAGTCTGCGGCATCCTTGTCCGGCGCAGGCGTGATTTGAGCCATAGTGCCCAGTACTGGCGCTGCACAGTAAAGGCGCTTTGAAAACGTCCTGTGCCACCCTGCGGGCGGTTTAAATTATGTTGAGTCATATTGCCTCCTTGAGTTACTGGCCACCATAACAACAAAGTCATCTTAAGATTTGCTTAAGGACGGGCATTTTGTCACTAGCAGCGACACAGACCACAGGCTCTTGCACGTTCTGCAACATAATATTTGCGAGATTCATGCTACTAAATAGTGGCGTCTTGTCATCAGGACAAGGCCTAAACACTGTAACCCTGATTTAATAAGGTGAAACCGCTGGAGTGTTATGACCGTCAAAAACCGCTATTACAATCCTTCCCTGGCGCACCACACGCCCGAAGGATTCACAAACCCTGAACCCCATCCTCATGAGTACGGTGACTTTAAACGGTGGCAGCGCGAGCGCAAAGCACAGCAGTTACCCAAACCGCCCCGGATGGGCTATCAGCAATTTATTGCTCAGTGGTGGCAAAAGGCGGATTTTAGCGGCACGGATGACCGGCTGTGGTTCTTAGGGCATGCCTGTCTGCTGCTCCGTATTGCCGGCAAAACTGTGCTAACTGATCCGGCACTTTCTGACCGCGCTTCGCCACTGAAATTTTATGGTCCGAAAAGGAAAACCCCAGTCGCTGCCTGCGTGGCTGACTTACCCCAGATTGATTACGTTGTTCTCTCACATAATCACTACGATCATCTGGATAAAACCACCATAAAACAACTTCTCGGACGCTTCCCTCAACTGATTTTCATTGTGCCGTTGGGTATGAAGCGCTGGATTGAACGTCAGGGTGCCCATCATGTGGAGGAACTCGACTGGTGGCAGCAGCATAAAATCGGTGGTCTGACTTTTCACGCGGTTCCAGCGCGGCACTGGAGTATGCGTACACCCTGGGACCGCAACCGTTCCCTGTGGTGTGGTTGGGTGGTAGTCAGCGACGCGCTGCGTTTTTATTTTTCCGGTGACAGCGGTTACAGCAACCAGTTTAAAGAGATTGGTAACCGGTTGGGGCCTTTTGATCTGGCTGCGATACCGATTGGCGCCTATGCACCAAGATGGTTCATGAATGCGCAACATATGGACCCGCAACAGGCCGTGACCGTCTTTTCAGAAGTGAAATGCAGAAAAGCTGTACCGATACATTGGGGAGTGTTTGAATTAGCCGACGAATCCTTGGATGAACCTTTGCAGGAATTAGCACAAGCTAAAGAGGGCCATGACCATGTTGCCCCCCATTTTGTTGCGCTGAAAATTGGGCAAAGTATTTTGCCAGATTGAAGCGGCAAGTGACCTGAGTCCGGAGCCGCTGGCTAAGCCTCCCGGAACTCTGTGGTTACCCGCAAAGACTGGTTTAAGCGCTATTTGTAGCCGGTTCTTTCCGGTCAATAAATAAAACCGTGATGTGTGTCACGGTTAATTATTTATTTTAGCCAAAAAATGAAATTCATCTTTTCCTCTGACACAAATAGAGCCTCACGACGATCAACACTAATTTAACGTTCAGGTCATCATTATTTCATCATATTGTTAAAAACCAGTCTGAGCACTTATTATAATGTTCTTTATTTGAGGTTTCTCTTTCAAATATCCCCGTATTTCTTGCAGTCGATTATTAAAAAAATTTGTCAGCCACCTTCACGACTAGGGTGCAACTTATTCACCCATCGGGAAACTGTTGCACCAAACGGGGGTATCACGCCCCTTTTGGTTAATGCATAACCAGTCAGTCATGGCTTTGTGAATAATTCACTCTTCTGGATGAAAAATGAGCGTTGGGTTGCCAGCCGTCTCGAGAAAATTATGACATACAAGGTTGGCTACACTGATACAGCAAGGATGTGCCGGGCAGATAAAGGGACATAAAACGGCAAGCCACTGGCATCGGGGCAAACAGTAGCCCCGTACTTTCAGGCATAACTTAAAAGATAAAAATTCAAATACAAGTCTGTTTTAAGCTTATAGTTCGGCATTAAATGATCAATAATCACTGCTGGTCGTTATTGTTTTGAGCGACGGGCTTGTTGAACTGTTAAGCAGAAAAAAGCATGTCTATCAACATATTTCAGCTTAGCTGGAGAGTAAGAGCCGTTAACCGACACAAATATGTGCGACATGTCCATCACTGATTAAAAATGGCTTGCCATCGAATTCAGAGTATGTGATAACGCATCTGGGTAAAACGAGGTACGGTTCTGTATATGTGTGGCATTTTCAGTAAAGAAGACCTGAGTAAAAACGTTATCGTTGAATACCGCTTCTCTGCCGATTTATATCTTAGTGCCTCAAGCAGTAACGACTCTAGTTTGTCTATGTAACGCCTCAGGGCGGTTAAAACAATCCAAAGGAAATACTCAAGATGGCAAAGATCAAAGGTCAAGTTAAGTGGTTCAACGAATCTAAAGGTTTTGGTTTCATTACTCCTGCTGACGGCAGCAAAGACGTGTTCGTACACTTTTCTGCAATCCAGGGTAACGGCTTCAAAACTCTGGCCGAAGGCCAGAACGTAGAGTTTGAAATCCAAGACGGCCAGAAAGGCCCTTCAGCCGTTAACGTAATGGCTATCTAAGCAGCTTCTGCTGTAATAAAACCCGCCATGTGCGGGTTTTTTTGTGTCTGTCAGTTTGGAATGATGATGATGCCCGACTGCTGATTTCTGCCGCTGATACCTGGATGTGCGGGATCTTTAGCCCTCTGATGGCTGTTGCGGCGAAAACTGGTGTATTTGTGACCTGCGTGGCCTGAAGCGTCAGTCACCGTACTGCAGATCGTACAGCTGCCTGCACGGTCAATTAAGGCAAAGCCCAACTGGTCGAGCTTAGCCTGCGCAATCGCGGCAAGATCTAAATGCCGGTGCGAAGGGCTCATCAATGCAGGCGGTAGGTCGAGTTCCGTTAGAAACTCATCAATTAACGCCTGGCTCACCTCATAGCAGCATGGATGGGCCGCAGGCCCGACGCAAGCAACCCAGTCAGCTGTTGAACCATCCTGACTGATGCGCTCAGCCATTTTCTCAATAATCCCGTCTTTCAGCCCGCGCCATCCGGCATGTACCACACCAACGCGCTTTCCATCCTTTCTGCTGAAGATCACCGGCAGGCAATCAGCGCTGAAAACTGTCAGCAGAATACCGGGCTGGTCGGTATAAAAACCGTCGGCTTCTCCGCTTTCCTGCGCGGGTTCGACCACGTCCACGATCCGCACGCCATGCACCTGTTTCTTGTTAGGACGCGTTGCTTCAAACGGCTGGAGTACAGCGGGAAGAAGGGCGCTTTTATCGCCAAAACCGTGATGTATCCCTGGGATCTGGCTGAGTAAGGCCGAAATATCAGTCATATGAAATCACTTCAATAGAGAAAGCCACAGGCCCTCAGTGTAGCTGGCTTTTTCACTGCGATGCCAGTGGTTGCAACTGACAGTGGGCTTCTTTAGACTTGGTGACATTATGTTATCCCGCGCCTACCACTCTTTTGGATCTTTCATGAGTTATCAATGCCCGCTTTGCCATCAACCACTTAGCCTTAGTGATAAACAGTGGCGGTGTCCGCAAAATCATCAGTTTGATCATGCGAAAGAAGGGTATGTCAATCTGATGCCTGTTCAGCATAAACGGTCGAAACAACCGGGCGACAGTCCTGAGATGATGGCATCGCGGCGCAACTTTTTAGATGGCGGTCATTATCAGCTTTTACGCAATCGCATCGCGCAACTGCTCGATGAGGTCCTACCCGCTGATGCAGAGAAATTGCTGGATATCGGCTGTGGCGAAGGGTATTACACCACTGACGTAGCGAGCCGGCTCATGCACAGCAGGGCGATGACGGTGTTTGGACTGGATGTGGCGAAAGTGGCTATCCGGAATGCGGCCAAGCGCTATCACAATGCGCAATTTTGCGTGGCATCCAGTCATCGGCTGCCGTTCGCCGACGGATCCCTCGATGCCGTACTACGGATTTATGCGCCCTGTAAGGCCGAAGAGTTGTACCGTGCGGTTAAGCCCGGTGGACTGGTATTAACAGTGGCCCCCGGTCCGCGGCATCTGTATCAGCTTAAGGCCTGTATTTATTCAGAGGTGCAGTTACACGCAGAAATGGATGAACAGCTGGCAGGGTTTGAGCGGATCCGCTCTGAGACGCTGGCGTACACGATGACACTCAGCGGTTCTGATGCTTTTGATTTGTTGCAGATGACGCCTTTTGCGTGGCGCTCCACCGAAGAGGTGAGGGCAGCATTGAAAAATGAAACTTTATTTTCCTGCGAAACAGATTTCGTCATCAGAGTGCATCAGCGCAAATCTGATGACGTGTCATCTGTAGAATCAGCCAATATAGCCTAAGTGTTCTAGCAGGATATTAAAGCCGATACCAATCAGCACCACCCCTCCGAGAACCTCAGCCCATTTACCCAATAATGGGCCAATAAACCGACCGAGCATAATACCGATGGTCGCCATGACCATGGTCGCCATGCCAATGGCTAACGCAGTATGAAGAATGTTCACCTGCAGGAAGGCCAGACCAACGCCGATCGCCATGGCATCCAGGCTGGTGCCTACCGCGGTCACTACCAGGATCCAGAAGCCGTGACTGCGCTGGCTGGTAGCCTCTTCTTCGGGTTTATTTTTCAGGCCTTCGACAATCATACGTGCGCCGAGGATAAACAGCAGGCTGAATGCAACCCAGTGATCCCATGCCATGATGTATTTGCTGGCGACCAGACCAATACCCCAGCCAATCAGCGGAGTAATGGCTTCGATAACACCAAAGATAAGACCTGTACGCAGGGCTTCACTAAAGCGTGGACGATGAAGGGAGGCACCTTTACCAATTGATGCAGCGAAAGCATCCATCGACATGCCAAAGGCCAAAATAAGCGTAGCGGATAAATTCACGAGAGTAACCTCGGCCGGGTATTTCCATATACACGTAGCCCACCCCCAACCTTACGACGGAGCTACGCGTCTATGGTCTCGCCAACCTCCTGGCTGCCCGTACCACGTTTTATTGTTAAAACGAGTATGTTGATACGGGCGTTTCCACACGCTTTGCGTAGAGCAAAATGATGCAAAAACCGGCTACTCCCCAAATGACGGCGCAACCTTAACATAATATTTAAATTAAGAGCAACAACAAATAAAATAAGGATTGGGTTTCTTTAGGATAATTATTTTCATTAAGTACACACATTAATCACATTGATTAAATAATAAACTCACAAAGAGTGGATGTAATGACGAATATATATTTGTGGCTAAAGGATATAAATTAAATATAAGGCTATCAAATATAGCCTATAGCATATTTATTATAACCTACTGATTTTCAATCATTAAGTTGTAGATGTTTTCGAGGTCATCCATGTTGTTCACGCGGATTAATAATTTTCTCTGTTCCAGATCAATCACTAAAATGCCATCTTCTGAAAGGTTCATCGCTTTTATCCGGTCATAAGTAATGAAGGCGTTGGCATAAAAGAAGCCGGTTTCTTTAAACAACAATTTTGGCCAGCGGATAAACGAAATATAGAAAGCGATCAGCGCTAGGGCAATTAATAAATAGTTAGTGACCACCGTTCCCTGAGTATTGATGTTGTTGTAGAGCAAAATCGCCAGCAGACCAATGAAGATAATGCAGTCCAGTTTGTTGCGACGGCGTAAATTCACCTTCAGGCGAGTGACCCCTTTATTCATTCCCATCAGGAATTCATCGTAGACGGCATACGCCAGCAGCAGCAGAGAGAAAAGGGCGAGGACGATATCAGTGACGGACATGGAACTTCTCCAGCGGACTTACCGGGTGTACAACCGGCGGGACAACATGATAGCCCAAGCAGCGGGCATAAAAAAACCGGGGGAGAGTATCCCCCGGTTTTATCTGCTATTAAAGACCTAGCAGGCCAATCCAGTAACCGAAGATACCAATGGCGAAGAAGCCAATGATGATCCACAGCGCATTCACTTTACGACGCAACAGCCACATACAACCGAAGGTCAGTAACAACGGAACCAGGCCCGGCATTAACTGATCGAGGATGGTTTGCACCGTCGTAATATTAGTTTTGCCTGTCTGGTCGGTTATCGTTGATACCACCAGTGGAATGTTGACGTGCGTCCACTTGTTAACCAAGGCTCCCATGACAAAGAGGCCAAGAATCGACGCCCCCTCAGTCAGTTTTTGCAGGAAGCCACCGCCCATATCGTTAACGATATTGACGCCTTTGGTATAGCCGTAAGACACGCCGTAGTAACGGGTCATCAGACGTACAAGGTTAAACAGGACGAAGAACAGCAACGGACCGAGCAGGCTGCCGCTCATCGCGATACCGGCACCCAGGGCTGCGAACACCGGACGAACAGTACCCCAGAAAATCGGATCACCGACACCGGCCAACGGACCCATCAGGCCGACTTTCAGGCCGTTGATGGCCGCATCGTCAATTGGCGCGCCATTGGCACGTTGTTCTTCCATCGCCAGCGTAACGCCGAGCACAGGGGCTGCAACATAAGGATGGGTGTTAAAGAACTCCAGGTGACGTTTAATGGCGGCTTTACGTGCGTCATTATTTTCCGGATAGAGGCGACGGATCGCCGGAACCATGCAATAACAGAAGCCCAGTGCCTGCATACGTTCGAAGTTCCATGAACCCTGGAACAAGTTCGAGCGCAGGAACACACCACGGATATCGCCTGGCGTCAGTTTCTTTTCTGGGGTTTGGCTAACTGCAGTTTGATCAACCATTTCTTTCACCCTTAATCCAATTCGTTATCGAGATCGTTAACACCCTGTGCTGGTCCCGCTGCATTCGCAGACTTGTTGTATTTAGGACTCAACTGGATGTACAGCACTGCCATAACCACACCAATCACACCCAGTGCAACCAGGTTGAAGTTGGTGAAAGCAGCGGTAACGAAACCGAGGTAGAAGAACGGCATCAGATAGCCAGCGCGCATCATGTTGATGACCATCGCGTAACCGACAACGACAATCATGCCGCCTGCGATGTTCAGACCGTTGGTGACGACCTCTGGGATAGAGGAGAGCATAACCTGAACAACTTCGGTACCAACAGACACAGCCACGATAACGGCAGGAATAGCGATACGCATTGCCTGCAGGATCAGCGCCGAAACGTGGATCCAGGAGAGCGTACTTAAATTACCGCGTTCTGCGGCACTGTCAGCCGCGTGCTGGAAGGCAACGGTGATAGTACGAACGATGATGGTAAGAACCTGGCCTGCTGCTGCCAGTGGGATAGCAAGGGCAATACCCGCGCCGACCGACTGACCGCCTGCAATAACCAGAATGGTTGAAATTATCGAGGCGAGAGCGGCATCGGGCGCCACGGCGGCACCAATGTTCATCCAACCCAGAGCAATCATTTCCAACGTACCACCGATAATGATCCCGGTTTTCATATCACCGAGAATAATACCGATTAAGGTACAGGCCACCAGCGGACGGTGGAACTGGAACTCATCCAGGATGGAGTCCATCCCGGAAATACATGCAACAATAAATATCAGCACAATCTGTAGTGTGGTGATCTCCATTGCACTTCTCCTATGACCAAAAAAACGCTGAGTAAAATAAGCTCATCAAAAACAGACAACGTTGAGGGAGTCCGTGGCTTTAATTCGCTGAGTTTATTAATTCATCTTATTAATGAGATCCATCATCTTCACACGGCTGTCAGAAGAGACTTTACGCACCTCAAGCTCAATACCTTTTGCATTCAATTGATTGAATGCATCGATATCTTTTTTATCGACGGAAACGGCGTTTGTCACCTGAGTTTTACCCTGACGGAAGGCCATACCCCCGATGTTCACCGAGGTGATGTTCACGCCGCCTTCCACAACGCGCAGGACGTCGGTTGGGTTGGTGAACAGCAGCATGACGCGGTCGCCAGCATATTTTGGGTTGTCATACACGCGGATAGCTTTAGCCACATCAACAACATGTGCAGTCACACCCGGAGGAGCAACCTGAGTCAACAATGTTTTACGCACGTGGTCGGCAGCAACTTCGTCGCTGACAACAATGATGCGGTTAACATTGGTTTCTTTGGTCCAACGGGTCGCAACCTGACCATGAATCAAGCGGTCATCGATACGGGCCAGACCGATTTTCATGTGGTCGTTAGGACCAGTAGGTTTGGCAGGCGCCGCTGCCTTAGGTGCAGCAACAGCGGGTTGAACGGCAGCAGTTTCAGTTGCCGGTTCAGGGGTTTTCAGGGCTTTGACACCGATACGACCGGTTTCAACGGCGATGGCAACCAGTTCCGAAAAGGACGGATTGTCGTCACGTGCCATGAAAGTTTCCGCCAGCATAGGGATGTTGACCCCAGTGACGACTTCATAGTTTTCTTTATCGACAACGATACGGCTGGCGGCATTAAACGGACTGCCTCCCCAGGTATCGACCAGAAAAAGAACGCCGCTGCTGGTATCAAGCCCGCCCAGCTTTGCCGTGTATTTCTCAATCAATGTTTCGGCGTTTTCGCCGGGAACGAAATCGATAAAGGCAACGTTATCCTGTTCACCTAAAATCATTTCCGCTGTTTTCAGCAGCTGTTCGGCTGCTGACCCGTGCGTGCCGATGATAATAGCAATACTCACTCGCTACCTCCTCTGTTAACCCGCGAAAGGGTTATGCACATAAGTGATGGTGCTGATGTCATTCGCCGCTTTTTATTCCTTCAGCGAATGTTTGCTGTCCTTGCGCTATGTTTTTTGAGTGCCAGACTCAAAACATCCTTGCGTGTATGGCGTTACTTTCTGATAAACAATAAAAAGGCCGTACTGCAGAACCTCAACAGGTTGTGCGACCCGATTTATTTTAGTGTGTGAAAAAATAAATTTTGTGACTTCCGTCTGTTATTGAAATACCGAAAGTGAATGCGTTACCACATTGCATATAAAAACAGCATAGGTGTTACAAAACGATGCTGCCGGTAAAAAAACGTTCTTTTCCAGATTAATGATTCCTGATAGAGTTGTTTTCCCAATAATTGAACAGGAGTATCGGGCCTCAGCCCTCCCTATGGACTGTCACCGACGTCACTTATCCTCTAAATCATCACCTCTTTTTTCCGGCAACTTCACCTTATCAGGTCGGGTTATCGTCGCATTGAAAGCGTTTCCACTGATCCCCACTGATCACTACTCACAGACATTGTCTGGTGGGAACGTATTGCGTCTTATTTATCCAACTGCTCATAACGGGACCTGATATGGAATTTTTAATGGACCCATCGATTTGGGTCGGTTTGCTGACATTAGTCGTACTCGAAATTGTTCTGGGCATCGACAACTTGGTGTTTATTGCCATCCTTGCGGATAAACTTCCGCCAAAACAGCGTGATAAAGCCCGCATCATCGGATTGTCGCTGGCGCTGATCATGCGTCTTGGCTTGTTATCGCTGATTTCATGGATGGTGAAACTCACGGCGCCGCTGTTTAGCATCGCGCAGTTCAGTTTCTCTGGGCGTGATTTAATTTTGCTGCTAGGCGGATTATTCCTGCTATTCAAAGCCACGACTGAGCTGCATGAGCGGCTGGAAGGGCATGAAAGCCATGGTAATAACAACCGCGGCTACGCCAGTTTCTGGTCAGTGGTGGCACAAATCGTGGTGCTTGACGCTGTGTTCTCGCTCGATGCGGTGATCACCGCCGTCGGTATGGTGAACAATCTGGCCGTGATGATGACCGCCGTGGTGATCGCCATGGGCGTGATGTTGCTCGCTTCCAAATCACTGACGCGCTTTGTGAACAACCATCCTACCGTCGTCGTGCTCTGTTTAAGCTTCCTGCTGATGATCGGCCTGAGTCTGATTGCCGAAGGTTTTGGCTTCCACATTCCGAAAGGTTATCTGTACGCTGCGATCGGCTTCTCCATTCTGATTGAATTGTTTAACCAGATTGCCCGCAGGAACTTCCTTAAAAGCCAGTCGAACCGGCCAATGCGTGAACGTACCGCAGAAGCGATTCAACGGCTGATGGGAGGTAAGCGGCAGCATCAGGATGAAGATGACGAGCAAGAGCAGAAGCAACCGGGTAAAGAGACTTTCGCCGAAGAAGAGCGCCATATGATAAGCGGTGTTCTGACGCTGGCCTCGCGTTCGCTGCGCAGCATCATGACGCCGCGCACGGAGATCTCCTGGGTTGACTGTGAACGCTCTCCGGCGGAAATCCGCATGCAACTTCTGGACACACCGCACAGCCTGTTCCCGATTTGCCGTCATTCGCTAGACGATGTGATTGGTGTCGTGCGCGCGAAAGACCTGCTGGTGGCGCTGGAAAACGGTGAGAACATTGTGGCTTTCGCGGAAAAAACGCCGCCGATAGTCGTGCCGGAAACCATGGATGTCATCAACCTGCTGGCCGTATTGCGCAGGGCAAAAGGGCGTCTGGTGGTGGTGAGCAATGAATTTGGTGTAATTCAGGGGCTGGTCACACCGCTTGATGTCCTTGAGGCGATTGCAGGTGAGTTCCCGGATGAAGACGAAACGCCGGATGTGATCGTTGACGGTGACGGCTGGATCGCCAAAGGCGGGACCGATCTGCACTTGCTGCAACAGGTACTCGATACCACTGACCTGGTCAGCCCGACGGCGGATTATGCGTCTCTGGCCGGTTTCCTGCTCTCCCAGTCGGGGCAGATGCCGGAGGCTGGTGAAATCATCAGCATGCCGCCGCTGACGTTTGAGATCCTCGACGTCTCGGAGTACCGTATTGACCGAGTACGTATTACCAAAGCCAAAATGGATGAATGGCGCGAAGACGAATAATTCTGTTATTGCGTACTTTTGCATGAATAAAAACGGCGACTTCGGTCGCCGTTTTTTATGCCTTTCAGCCCGCATAAATCACAGCGAAGAGACCGAAAAATCAGCTTTTTCATAGCGCTCCAGCCATAACGGGAAAATGTCGATGGGCATCGGTCGGGCGAAATAGTAACCCTGCAATGAATCAACCTCGCGCTTACGCAGATATTCGGCCTGTTCGCGGGTCTCCACGCCCTCGGCAATCAGTTTCAGATTCAGCCGCTGAGCGAGGGTGATAATCGTATCGGTCACGGTTGCATTGATGGCATCTGTGCCGATGGAGGCGGTAAAGGCGCGATCAATTTTCAGCACATCAGGATTGAGGGTCTTCAGGTAACTCAGGGAACTGTGCCCGGTGCCGAAATCGTCAATGGCCAGCATCACGCCCATCTCCTTAAGTGCGCTTATCTGCTCGGTGCTGAGTTCCTGCAAACGGGTCCGCTCTGTCAGCTCCAGCATCAGCGACAACTCAGGCTCTGCGGATAACCATAACTGACGAATATCATCGACGATCACCATGTCATTAAAGTGCTGGGCGGCGACATTGATACTGATATAAAAATCGGGGCGGGCAGGGAACAGCGCAAGATTTTCACTCACCTGTTTGATCAGATAACGGGTCAGCGAGATGATCAGGTCGTGCTGTTCAGCCAGTGGAATAAACACATCGGGGGATACCCACTCCTGACGTCGGTTCTTCCAGCGCATCAGTGTTTCAACGCCGACACAGCGGCCGTCGGCGCTGTTAATGATGGGCTGACAGTAGACCTGAAATTCCCGGTGAGAAATGGCGTGGCTGATAGGGTAGGCGAGGCTGATGCGGCTGCCGGAAAGCAGGTAAATGGCAATCGCCGTCAGCAGGCTTATCAGCAGGGAGAGCGGCAGATGCGTCGGCAGCTCACTCCAGGCCAGCGTGGCCGCATCATCACCATAAATAGAAACAGAGAAGTCGTAGCTGCCGGAACGGGCGGAAAGTATCGGTGTTTGCTCCAGCGTGTCGCGGGGGATGATCTGATTTTTATCGTATTCAAGACTGTGTTTCAGGACGTTAAGCACAATACTGCTAGCATAAGGGGGCTGGGGCTCAAGCAGGAAATTAGCCAGCACGCCGATGTTATAGACGAACAACAGTCCGTTGCGGTTATCGCTGCCTTCAGGACGCCATAACACCAGTGTCGGGATAGCGTCGGGTGTTATCATGGAAGCACGCAGCTGGAGATGGCTGTCACCCTGCGCCAGTTGCGGTAACAACTGATTAAAATCGTAATTCACTTCGCCAGCCAGACTGGAGCAGAGAATTTTTCCATCCCGGACCAGCGCAATGGCCCGCAGCGTCTGTAAGCGCGCAACCACTTGCTGCAACACCGGCTGCTGGGAGGAACAATTTGGGCTGGACTGAATGAGTTGGTCGAAGGAGACGGAGTTGGCGGGTTGTAACAAGGTTTCCAGTTTTGAAATCGTGTGGCGGGCAACACGCTGCTGGTCCTGACTGATCACCCGTGTCTGTTCATAAATGCGGATGCCCAGCGTCAGGAAAAGCGTCAGCAATCCCATCGCTGCAGCCAGAGCCAGACGATAGTAGCGATATTTCGCAAGCGCAATCTGGTTGAAAGGCATCGTGTTAATCCTTGTTTTTCGATGTTTTTCTTAAGTGTGACGTTGTCACTTATGATCACCCTTATTTATGCCTTCACTGGTTATAGCGGCTTATTGGTTTAATTGGATTTTCGTAACCGGAAAAGTTGAGGCAATCTGTGTTTCGCAAAGCAATCAGAATGCCGCAGCACGGAGGTCGAAAGCAAGAGCCGGGAAAGAGTTTTCCAGATAATACAGAGGGTTTTTGTTAATAGAGCCGATTTTACCGTGTGCGCGGCGGTGTAAAACATTTCCTGCGGCAGCATCCCGGTTTTCGCCAAAGAAAAGGGATGCTGCAGGCAGACTACAGGCACGACTGATTAGTCACATTGTACTTTAATAGCCAGTCCGCCCCGGGAGGTTTCACGGTATTTAGCGTTCATGTCCTTGCCTGTTTCGTACATTGTCTCGATAACCTTATCCAGTGACACCCTCGGTTCACTGGTACGACGCAGCGCCATACGTGCCGAGTTAATAGCTTTGACCGAGGCAATGGCGTTACGCTCAATGCAGGGAACCTGCACCTGACCGGCAACCGGATCACACGTCAGCCCCAGGTTATGCTCCATGCCAATTTCAGCAGCAATACATACCTGCACCGGGCTTCCGCCCAGTAATTCGGCAAGTCCCGCTGCCGCCATTGAACAGGCCACACCCACTTCACCCTGACAACCCACTTCAGCCCCGGAGATCGATGCATTCATTTTATACAGAATGCCGATGGCCCCGCAGGTGAGGAAATAGCGCAGATAGATATCCGCACTGACCGGCTCAATAAACTGATCATAATAAGCCAGTACGGCCGGGACAATCCCGCAGGCGCCGTTGGTTGGCGCAGTCACCACCCGTCCACCGGCGGCATTTTCTTCATTCACCGCCAGCGCGAACATATTGACCCAATCAATGACATTCATTGGGTCATTGGAGAGTTTGTCGTTAGAGACCAGCATACGGCGCAGCGCTGACGCACGGCGCGGCACGCGCAGCGGACCTGGCAACACACCTTCCGTATTCAGGCCGCGATCGATACAGGCCTGCATGGTGTGCCAGATGGTTTCGAAATACTGTTCGATCTCCTGCTTGCTGTGCTGAGCCAGTTCGTTCTGCATCATCAGTCCTGACAGAGACAGCCCGTTCTCTTTGCATTTTGCCAGCATTTCACTGGCCGAATTAAAGGCGTAAGGCACGCTCACTTCATTGAGAACCGGCTGGCCGAAATGTTCATCGTCCACGATAAAACCGCCGCCAACAGAATAATAGGTTTTGCTGTACAGCAGTTTATCGCCGGCAAAGGCGTGGATCTGCATCGCATTTTCATGCTTAGGCAAATTCTCCCCCCGGAATACCATGCCGGTATCACGCGGGAAATCCACTTCGTGATGGGTTTCACCTAACGGCAGGCGTTCGCGCTGCTCAACATCACGGATAAAGTGCGGAATGCCGTCAATATCTACGGTGTCAGGCTTATTGCCTGCCAGACCGAGAATAATGGCGATATCGGTGTGGTGCCCTTTTCCGGTCAGTGAGAGTGAACCGTAGACATCCACAGCTACACGCGTCACGTCAGGGAGCATGCCCTTTTCAAGCAGGTCATCAGCGAACTGTTTACCGGCTTTCATGGGGCCCAAAGTATGGGAACTGGAAGGGCCAATCCCGACCTTGAACATGTCGAAAACGCTAATCACGTCGAATACTCCTGTTTTGGGAGATGGCACTGAAATGAGCGCCATGCCCGGATAGATTTACTGTGTAACACTTAATTGATAGTGGATTATCGCAGTTTTATGCATGACTTAACACACAGTCTAAAAGGGCTTGTGACGGAAAGTTGCTTTTTTCGCATGAAATAAATTAATTTGATGCGAAAATGTGATGCACTTGTAACTTTTTGGTTGCGAGGGCTGGCCATCAGGCACGGATCTGTTCCGCCAGACGCCGGATAATGGCGGCGGTCAGCCCCCAGACAAATTGCTGCTGGTACCAGGAGAGGTAAACACGATGATGTATTCCTCGTCGGTGAATATCGAGCGGATGGTAGCGGGCGAGATCAAACGCCTCTTCAAGCGGGATTTCGAATAACTCTGCCACTTCGTCTTCGCACGGGTGTAACGGCACATCCACCGGTAATAATCCCACCACCGGCGTAACCTGAAATCCGCTGCTGCTGTCGAGCGGTGCCAGCGTGCCTAACACGGTCACGTCAGCCGGAGGGATCGCCACTTCTTCGTGAGCTTCCCGCAGGGCAGTAAATATCAGTGACGTATCTGACGCGTCAGCCGCACCGCCGGGGAACGCCACCTGACCGGCATGTTTGCGCAGAAAGTCTGAACGCCGGGTGAGCAGCAGCGTCGGCTGCGCACGGCAGATGATCGGGATCAGTACCGCTGCGTGCCGGTGTCCGCGTACCGCAGGCGCGGGCGATGCCGGCAACTGCAACTGAAAACGGCGGATGAACTCCAGCACGGCCGGTGAGTAACGGGAAGAGTCCGGCTGAGCGTTAGAAAGGATCAAGGCTGCGGTTCTCCCTGCGGTTGCCCTTTTAACTGTGGAAGAATGCGGGCGACTTTATCGAAAGTTTCCTTGTATTCGGCCTGCTCCTGACTGTCTGCAACTATACCGCCGCCTGCCCAGCAATATATATTTTCGCCTTCGGTCAGCAGGGTGCGGATGGTGATATTACTGTCCATCGTACCGCAGCAACTGATATAGGCGATGCTGCCGCAGTAAGCGTTGCGGCGGTGCGGTTCAAGCTGTTCGATAATCTGCATGGCGCGCACTTTCGGCGCACCGGTGATAGAACCGCCGGGGAAGCAGGCGCGCAGCAGTTGGCTGGCGTGGCACGCTGGCGGTAATTGAGCCGTGATCGTACTGACTAGATGGTGTACTGCCGGGAAAGGTTCGACCACGAACAGTTCCGGCACGCGCACGCTACCCGGTACCGCGACGCGGCCGATATCATTACGCAGCAAATCGACGATCATCAGGTTCTCGGCGCGATCTTTTTCTGAGGTGGAGAGCCGCAGTGCCTGCTCTGCGTCGGCCTGTTTATCCGCCAGACGGGGCAACGTGCCTTTAATCGGGCGGGTTTGTACGCGCTGGTTTTCAAGCCACAGGAAGCGTTCAGGCGAAAGGCTGAGTACGGCGTTTTCCGGCAAACGGATAAATGCCGAGAAGGGAGCACGGTTGGCGGCGTTTAACGTCAGGAATGCCTGCCACTCATCGCCGGAATAACGGGTGCTGAAACGCTGGGCCAGATTGATCTGGTAACAGTCGCCGCTGTGCAGATAGTCCTGAATCTGGCGGAATTTTTCACCGTACTCTTCGCGGCTCATGTTGGCCTGCCAGTCGCCGTGCAGCTTGAGAGGCTTGAATTGCGCGGGTGATGCGTGTTGTTCCAGCCACGCCAGACGCATTTGCACATCCCCATGACACACCAGTGTCAGGCGCTGTAAATGGTGATCGGCAATCAGCGCCCAGTCATAAATTCCCACCGCCATGTCCGGCAAATCGATGTCTCGCAGGGACGTGGCAGGCAGCGTTTCAATGCGGCGGCCCAGATCATAACCAAACAGCCCCAGCGCGCCACCCAAAAAGGGCAAGTCCGGATGCGGTTCAGCTTGTAGTCCGGACTGCACTAATTGCTGCTCTATCAGGGAAAACGGGTCGGTATCACTGAATCCGGTACTGCTTAGCGTGGCTATTTCAGTTTGTGCGCCCCGCGTGGTCAGTGTGATCAACGGGTCAGCAACCATAATATCGAAGCGGTTATGCACATGCTCTGCCGAACCGGAATGCAGCAGCATGGCCCAGGGCAGGGAAGAGAGCGGAGCAAACTGCGTGAGCAGGGCATCAGGCTGATATTCCAGTGGATAAAATGTGACGGACTGAGCAGGTTGCATGGACGATTTCACGGTTCTGGCGGATGTCGGGACAGGTTGTGATCCTAGCATAAATTTCTGCGCCATAGGCCAGCGGAAGAAGAAGGCGTATACTGTCCGGTCAATGATGGCAGTTGCGCATAACCCGCGTGGCTTCCACCCGATTTCCAGCCATAACCCAGATACAGGACACTCCCATGCTTACAGGTATGCCTTCACTTTCACACAGCGAACAGGAACAGGCCGCCGACCGTATCCGCGATATGATGGCCGGCGGAATGAGCAGTGGCGAAGCCATTGCCACGGTAGCAGAGGAAATTCGCGCCAAGCACAAAGGCGATCGCGTTACCGTTATTTTTGACGACGAAGACGAATAAACATCCATCTGTTATTAAAAACGGCAATAAAAAACCGGATCCCTCGCAGGCCCGGTTTTTTTACAAGGTGACAACGAAAGCGGCGCAGGGATCAGCCTTTTACAACGACTGCCGCTGCAGCCTGTTTCGCCGTTTCCACCGCCTCCTCAACGCTGTCACCAATCGATAACGCCACGCCCAGACGACGTTTACCCTGGATTTCCGGCTTACCGAACAAACGCACCTGATTTGAACCGGCCAGCGCCTGCTCCAGCCCGCTGAACGAGACGTTGTTGCTGTTCAGTTCCGGCAAGATAACCGCAGATGCAGACGGACCAAACTGGCGGATCTGCCTGATGGGCAGGCCGAGGAATGCGCGCACGTGCAGGGCGAACTCTGAAAGGTCCTGCGAAATCAGCGTTACCATGCCGGTGTCGTGCGGACGCGGTGACACTTCGCTGAATACCACGTCATCTGCGCAAATAAACAGCTCGACGCCAAACAATCCTTTCCCCCCCAGCGCTTTAACGACGCGTTCCGCGATGTCTTTGGCGCGTTGCAGGGCCAGTTCGCTCATCTGCTGAGGCTGCCATGACTCTCGGTAGTCGCCATCTTCCTGGCGATGACCGATCGGTGCGCAGAAATGAATACCGTCCACGGCGTTGATGGTCAGCAGGGTGATTTCAAAATCAAATTTCACCAGCCCTTCAACAATCACCCGTCCGCCACCCGCACGACCGCCTTGTTGGGCGTAGTCCCACGCCTGTTGCAGGGTTTCAGCACTGCGGATCAGGCTCTGGCCTTTGCCCGATGAACTCATCACCGGCTTGATGATGCACGGATATCCAATCTTTTCCACCGCGGCACGGAACGAGGTTTCATCGTCAGCAAACTGGTAGGTTGAGGTCGGCAGTTGCAGCGTTTCAGCAGCCAGCCGACGGATGCCTTCGCGGTTCATTGTCAGGCGCGTCGCTTCTGCACAAGGCACTACGTTGTGGCCTTGTTGCTCCAGCTCCACCAACATACTGGTGGCGATAGCTTCAATTTCAGGCACGATAAAATCCGGGCGTTCACTCTCGATAATCTGCTTCAGCGCATCGCCGTCGAGCATATTGATCACATGGCTGCGGTGAGCGACCTGCATCGCTGGCGCATCGGCATAACGGTCAACGGCGATCACTTCCAGACCAAGACGCTGGCACTCGACGGCCACTTCTTTGCCCAGTTCTCCGGAACCTAATAACATCACGCGAGTCGCGCCAGAGCGCAGTGCAGTACCGATGGTTAACATAGCTTCGTACCCAGATCTGTGGAGGTTGAGAATGTGTGCTGACACCGCATTGCAGGGCGGAAAATTACCGCTAGCCTGAACCGGTCGGCCGCAGTATATCCGAAAATCTTGGCGACGAAAACGATTGCGCGGCGGCCGTTTCATCAGGTGGTCAATAATCTTCACGGGTTTTTTACCCACGGCGCCCGGTGAGTAAGGCAGTGAAGCCGTGGTTCTGTTATCATTTATCCCAAACCATGGCGTCATATTTTCTGCCGCTGCCCCGAATTTTCTGCCTTACATAAAGAGTTATCGCCTTGAGCACGCATTCATTTTCCGTCCTGACTTTGCCCGCTGAGCAACTTTCTAACCTGACCGAACTGGGTTATGCCGAAATGACGCCGATTCAGGCCGCGTCGTTGCCTGCCATTCTGCAAGGGCAGGACGTCCGCGCGAAAGCCAAAACGGGCAGTGGTAAGACCGCGGCCTTTGGCATTGGCCTGCTGGATAAAATCACCGTCAGCCAGTTTGTTACCCAGGCGCTGGTTCTCTGTCCGACGCGCGAACTGGCCGATCAGGTCAGCAAAGAGCTGCGCCGTCTGGCGCGCTTCACCCAGAATATTAAGATCCTCACCTTATGTGGCGGTCAGGCTATCGGGCCACAACTCGAGTCGCTGGTGCACCCTGCGCATATTATTGTCGGCACGCCGGGCCGTATTCAGGAGCATCTGCGTAAAGGCACGCTCAAGCTCGACCAGTTGAAAGTGCTGGTACTGGATGAAGCGGACCGCATGCTGGACATGGGTTTTAGTGAAGATATTGAAGACGTCGTCAGCTACGCACCGCAGGACCGCCAGACATTGCTGTTCTCTGCGACTTATCCGAGCGGGATTGAACGCATCAGTAACAAATTCCAGCGTCAGCCGCTGAACGTTGAAATTGAAGGCGACGATGACATTGCTGATATCAAGCAGGTGTTTATCGAAACTGACCGTCATCAGCGCCTGGCTCTGTTAACGGCAGTGCTTTATCAGCATCAGCCAGCCTCCTGCGTGGTGTTCTGTAACACCAAGCGCGACTGCCAGGAAGTGTATGAAGCGCTGGAAGGGAAAGGCATCAGTGCGCTGGCCTTGAACGGTGACCTCGAACAGCGCGACCGCGATCGTGTGCTGGTGCGTTTTTCCAACGGCAGTTGCCGCGTACTGGTCGCGACCGACGTTGCGGCGCGCGGTCTGGACATTAAACAACTCGGGCTGGTGATTAACTACGAGCTGTCGTTTGACCCGGAAGTTCACGTTCACCGTGTGGGCCGTACCGGCCGTGCGGGTACCAGCGGTCTGGCCGTCAGTCTGGTTACCCCGCAGGAGATGGTGCGTGTTCACGCGCTGGAAGATTACACTCATCAGACCGTAGTCTGGCAGCCGGCCGCACAGGTACTTTCCGCCGCACCGGTGGCGCTGGATCCAGAAATGGCAACGTTGTGCATCGACGGTGGCCGCAAAGCTAAAATCCGTCCGGGCGATATTCTGGGCGCGCTGACCGGTGAAGCAGGACTCACGGCGGCCGAAGTCGGTAAAATCGACATGTTCCCGATTCATGCCTACGTTGCCATCCGCCAGAAGAGTGCCAAAAAAGCGCTGCAACGTTTGCAGGAAGGTAAGATCAAGGGCAAGAATTGTAAGGCCATTATTTTACGTTGATATAGCCGCCAATTATTTAGGGTTCAGCGGTACGTACCGCCTTCATGTTAACGTTGTGTTATGTCCTTGTCTGGGATTATTATGTTCTTGTTAATGATGACCTCACGCAGAATAAGGATATTCATTCTTGCAGGGGTCACAAGGACAGACAAACGCGAACAGGAGGCGGTACATGAAAAAAGTAATAATTGGCGCATTAGTGGCAGTGGCCGGATTGAGCACTGTGGTGCATATCGCACAGGCGGCGGAACCCGAAAACCGTACCGCAACAGTCGCGCCTTGTGGTAATGCCAGCAAAGATGAAATCGCTGCGCTGGTTAAGCGTGATTTCCTGCAAAATCGCATTACCCGCTGGGATGCGGATAAAAAGCTGCTTGGGACGTCAACGCCGGTCGTCTGGATCTCCTCTGACAGCATTACCGGTGACAATGCGAAGTGGAATATTCCGGTGAAGGTGCGCGGTGACCGTACAGACAAAATCTATCCGGTTACACTCAATTGTCAGCTTGGCGAAATTACCTACGGCAATCCGCAGTAATCTGTTCAGCAGTCAATCGAAGCGTCGTCATGGCTCAGCATGTCGGCGCTTTTTTCATGCTCTGCATTCCCCTCTGAATACCCCTTACCGCTTGGTTTCCCTGTATAAACCTGTCACTCTGATGGCACTATCATGAACATTGAGATAAGGCGAGATGATGACACCTCCGAAGGCTGAGAAACGCCCAAAAACGCTGAACATTCATGGCGAAACACGCATCGATGACTATTACTGGCTGCGTGACGATGACCGCACCGATGCGGATGTGCTGAACTATCTGACCGCCGAAAATGCCTGGACCGAACAGGCGTTACAGTCGCATCAGACGCTGCGCGAGACACTGTATGAAGAGATGGTCGCGCGTATCGCCCAGCAGGATCACTCCGTGCCTTATGTAAAACACGGTTTCCGCTACCAGACCCGTTATGAGCCGGGCAATGAATACGCGATCTATCTGCGCCAACCTGCCGCTGAAAGCGAAGCGTGGCAAACCCTGATTGACGGCAATGAGCGCGCCAAAGATAGTGAGTTTTACACGCTCGGCGGGCTGGACATCAGCCCGGATAATCAGCGCATGGCCGTGTCAGAAGATTTTCTCTCCCGCCGCCAGTACGACATTCGTATCAAAAATCTGACCGATGACAGCTGGGCCGAGGATGTGCTTAAAAATACTTCCGGTGGCAGCGAATGGGCCAATGACTCGCAAACGCTTTACTACGTGCGCAAACACAAGAAAACACTGTTGCCGTATCAGGTCTACCGTCATACCGTCGGGACTGACCCGAAAACTGACCAACTGGTGTACGAAGAGAAAGATGACACTTTTTACGTCGGGCTGGATAAAACCACCTCTGAAAAGTACATCCTGATCCATCTGGACAGCACCACCACGTCAGAAGTGCTGTTGCTGGATGCCAGCGATCCTCAGGCCAAACCGCAGATGTTCCTGACCCGACGTAAAGATCACGAATACGGGCTGGACCATTATCAGGGGCATTTCTATATCCGCTCCAACCGGGATATCAGCACCAGCAAAGACGGCAAGAACTTCGGTCTCTACAAAAGTGCTGACAACAAAGAAGCACAGTGGCAGACGCTGATTGCACCCCGTGAAGCGGTGATGCTCGAAGGCTTTAGCCTGTTCCGCGACTGGCTGGTGGTGGAGGAGCGCGAGGAGGGGCTGACCCACCTGCGTCAGATTCACTGGCAGAGCGGTGAGGAGAAATCCCTGGCTTTTGACGACCCGACGTATGTCACCTGGCTGGCGTACAACCCTGAGCCAGATACCGCGCTGCTGCGCTACGGCTACTCCTCCATGACAACGCCGAGTTCTCTGTTCCAACTGAATCTGGACACCGGTGAGCGCACGCTGCTCAAACAACAGGAAGTGAAAAGTTTTGATGCGGCGAATTACTGCAGCGAACGCGTGTGGGTGACCGCTCGTGATGGCGTGAAAGTGCCGGTTTCGCTGGTTTACCGTCGCGACATTTTCAAGGCCAACAGTAATCCGCTGCTGGTTTATGGTTACGGATCCTATGGCAGCAGCATGGATCCCGCTTTCAGCGGCAGCCGTCTGAGCCTGCTGGACCGCGGATTTGTCTTTGCGCTGGCCCATGTCCGGGGCGGGGCGGAACTCGGTCAGCAGTGGTATGACGACGGCAAACTGCTCAACAAGATGAACACCTTCCATGACTTTATCGATGTAACCAAAGCGTTAGTTACGCAAGGTTATGGAGATGCTGAAAACGTGTTCGCTATGGGCGGAAGTGCTGGTGGCCTGCTGATGGGCGCGGTGATCAATCAGGCACCAGAGCTCTATCGTGGCATTGTCGCGCAAGTACCTTTTGTCGATGTGGTGACCACTATGCTCGATGAGTCGATTCCACTGACGACCGGTGAATATGACGAGTGGGGTAATCCGAACGATAAAACTTTCTACGACTATATTTTGCAATACAGTCCGTATGATCAGGTGAAAGCGCAGGATTATCCGCACATGCTGGTGACCACTGGCCTGCATGATTCACAGGTGCAGTACTGGGAACCGGCCAAGTGGGTGGCGAAACTGCGTGATGTGAAAACCGATGAAAATCAGTTACTGATGTATACCGATATGGATTCTGGGCATGGCGGGAAGTCTGGCCGCTTCAAGGCTTACGAAGATATCGCGCTGGAATATGCGTTTGTGCTGGCATTAGCCGAAAAAGGCTAATCGTGTGATACAAGAAGGCGGTGTTTTCAATGACGGAAACGTCGCCTTCTTTATGGCTAACGTTGGGTTAACGGTCACTTTTCGAGGAAATGCTCGAGGCTGTATCGCATATCGCCACTGAGGTCTTTAATCGACTTCAGCATCCATTGCAGGTATTCCGGATCTTGCTGGGCAATATCTTCAATCTTCTGACCGCGATATTTACCAAACTTCAGCGTACGTAGTAATGTCGGACTGTTACTGATTTCCACCATTTTCTCCGCTGACCAGCCGGAATCCTTGATGATGCGCTGCAGCAGGGCAGCGGTGACATAGCAATCATACAGGGCGCGGTGGGGATACAGGCCGTCGGGCACAGTGACGTCGAGTTTTAACGCGTAGCGCAGATACTGATTGCTGTAGCGAATATTCGGATAAAGCGCCCGCGCCAGTTTCAAGGTACAAATCCATTCACCGTGCATTTCGGGCAGCACACCGCGATCAAACGCCGCATTGTGTGCCACGTAATAGGGGCTGCCGTGGTATTTACCGATGGCTGCTGCAATACGCGGTTTGCCTTCCACCATCTCTTCTGTGATGTGATGGATAGCCATCGCCTCAGTACTTATCGGGCGGTCTGGGCTGATGAGGTCGCTCATCGGCTGGACGATCTGGCCGTCAATCACATCGACCGTCGCAATTTCAACAATGCCGCCATCCAGGCCGCAGGTTTCCGTATCAATAACCCGGAATGTCATACCTTAAATCTCCTCGTTGTACTGGAATTATGCTGTCAGCGTCAGGGGCTGTATTTCTCCCAGCCAGCCTGCATCACTTTTGTTAGCGATAGCAAGAGCATCGTCGCCTGCGGATGCGGTAACAACTAGGCGTCCGGATTCATCCCAGATAGCGCTATGACCAGCAGGTTCCCAGCCACCGGTAGGAGCACAGTGATTGGATAAGATAACCACCATGCGGTGTTTTTCAGCATAACGTTGCAACATGCCACTTTCCAGCGGATAGCTTTTTTTCGAGATAAGAACACCCGCAGCATAGACTGTCGCACCACAGTCAGCGGCGTGTTGCGGGTGGGTCTCAGAAAGAATATCGGCGCAAATCGCCAGACCAATCTGGTGTTGTTGCACCTGTATAAGCGGTCCACCCTGACCGGCCGTGAAGATAGCGGCTTCGGGTCCGTGCAAATGCTGTTTGGTATACGAATACAGTGTGCCGTCGGGTGCAAAAATAATGGCACCGATATACAGGGCGTCTGCATCGCTTGAGCGCAGCGGTGCGCCGCAGACCAGCGTCATTTGATGTTTTATCGCGCTCTCACGCAGTTCGACCAGGCGGGGGTCCTGCAGTGTGATCGCGAGCTGCCCGGCCAGATCCGGTTCATAACCGGTAAGCGAGAGTTCAGGAAAGAGCAGGAAATCAACGTGATGCGCGGCGGCCTGTTCTGCTGTTTGCAGGTGGCGCTGAATATTGACGTCGATATCACCGGCGGCACAGCGTAATTGAGCGGCCGCAATAATCATGTCATTCATGGCTTTATCCTCAGTGTGCAGGGGCAAAACAGAACAAAAAAACCCGCCATAAGCGGGTTTGTCTCAATACGAAGCGCTAAGTCTACAGACCAAACGTTACGCGGATGCCTTTTTGGCTTTCTTATCAGCCTTTTTCTCGGCTGGAGTTTTCAGCGGCTTCTTCTTCGCATTCTTTTTGCTATCCATTCCTTTACTCATAATCGCCTCTCTAAAGCCAGTGGATTGGGTTGCTCACCTATTTACTGCTAATTTCCATAAACATGCAAGAGATGCCGGATAAGTTTTGGGCAAGGATCTGTTTCTGCGCAAATTATTGTTGTACTTGTCTTTTGGCGATGCTTTTTTCAACGATTATTGGTTCCTCTTTCGCTGGGTTGCATAAATACTGCGCGACCGATCGGAAAAATGCCCTTTTTTATTGTTAACAACATGTTGTTGATTGACCGGCCCCGCGCTATGCGCTGTTATGACTAAAGCGAACGAGCGAGTCGAGACTCTGGAAAATAAAAAACAGGAAACGCGATGTCGAAATTTAAAGGGTTGTATCCGCCAAGAGAGGCTTACGCCAGCGGGATATTAGATACCGGCGACGGACATCAAATTTATTGGGAACGCAGCGGAAATCCGCAGGGAAAACCGGCCGTATTTATTCACGGCGGACCGGGCGGAGGCTGTTCAGCAGTTCACCGTCAGTTGTTTGACCCCAATGACTATGACGTCATGTTATTTGACCAGCGCGGCTGCGGACGTTCTAAACCTCACGCCAGCCTGGAGAACAACACCACCTGGCATCTGGTCGACGATATCGAACGACTGCGCAAGATGGTGGGTGCGGAGAAGTGGCTGGTTTTTGGCGGATCATGGGGCGCAACATTGGCTCTGGCCTATGCGCAGACTCATCCTGAGCGCGTCAGCGAAATGGTGTTGCGTGGCATCTTTACGCTGAGAAAGCAGGAGTTGGACTGGTATTATCAGGAAGGCACATCGCGTTTCTTTCCGGAGAAATGGCAACGCATGATGTCTATACTTTCTGAGGGAGAGCGTAAGGATGTGGTGGCTGCCTACCGTAAACGCCTCACGTCACCGGACCGCGCCGTTCAGTTGCAGGCCGCAAAGATCTGGAGCCTGTGGGAAGGGGAGACGGTTACCCTCTTACCGACCGAAGACGCCGCGTCATTTGGCGAGGACGATTTTGCACTGGCATTCGCGCGTATCGAAAATCATTACTTCACTCACATGGGATTTATGGACAGCGACGACCAGTTGCTGCAAAACGTCACGCGGATCCGGCATATTCCGGCTGTGATCATCCATGGGCGCTACGACATGGCCTGTCAGGTGCAAAATGCCTGGGACCTTTCGCAGGCCTGGCCCGAGGCGGAACTGTATATTATTGAAGGAGCGGGACATTCGTTTGATGAACCGGGGATCCTCGATCAACTCATCCGTGCCAATCAGCGGTTTGCGCGCAGCTAAGTCACTCATCTCTTTTATCTGCCATACGAACCGTAAACTATTTTTGTTTGGGTTCGTACGGCAGTCTGGAAAATTGGTGAGATAGCGCGCGGTAATGCGCCACACGTTCGCGAAAATAGCCGCGCAGGGGTTCACGCTGTTCACGTTCGGCCATCTCAGCCACAACGGGCATGTTATAGCGCTCTTTAAACGCCACGGCTGATGCCGCCAGATCGACGTTAATCTTATCCATCTCTTCTTTGGTCAGTTCTGCCAGATTGCTGCTCATTCTCTTTTCCCGAAGTCTTTTTTCCTGATGCATTGTACCCGACCTGCAGGGCAGGGTGAATGCTGATGTCAGACTTTGTGCCGTAGTGGCGCGCCAAGACTCCCTCATTTTTTCTACGGCAAATATAGCACGATGATAAATGATTTATTTTGGTAATGAGAACTGTTCCATGAAAATGGCCAGCAGGATATTTAAAAAGTGGGCAGAATAAGTAACATAAAGAATAAGAATGATTCTCTTTAATATTTAATTGGCTGTGAATAATTCTCAATAAGATTTGAGGGTGTAATTTATATGCAATAAAAACAGTTAGTTATAATTTAATGTTATTTATTGGAATATATATGTGACGCAGGTGTTTTTATTTTGTTTGATGAGCGGCATAATGCGGGGAAATAATACATTCATCCTGCTTTACGCCAATTTCCTGGAGTCATCATGCTTAAAAAAGAAATGATCGATCAGCTTAACGAACAGCTGAATCTTGAGTTCTATTCTGCCAATTTATATCTGCAAATGAGCGCATGGTGCAGTGATAAGGGTTTCGAAGGGGCTGCTGCGTTCCTGATGAAGCACTCTCAGGAAGAGATGGGCCACATGCAGCGCCTATTCAAATATGTCAGCGACACCGGTGCATTGCCCCTGCTGGGCGCAATTGCAGCACCGCCTGTTGAATTCGAATCCCTGTCTGACGTGTTCCAACAAACGTATGAACATGAACAGCACATCACCAACAAGATTAACGAACTGGCCGATCTGGCTATGACGCTGAAAGATTACTCTTCCTTCAACTTCCTGCAATGGTATGTGGCAGAGCAGCATGAAGAAGAGACTCTGTTCAAATCCGTGCTTGATAAACTTGGTCTGGTGAGTAATACAGGTAACGGTTTGTTCTTCGTAGATAAAGATCTCAAAACAATGGCTGCACAAATGCCGGTTGTCTGATAGTTCCTTGTGACGGATTAAACCGCAGCCTTGTAGCACTAACGTGCAATAAGGCTGCGGTTTTTCTTTGTGCGAAACGTGCCAAACGCGACGCGTATTCAGATAATGCCTATTAACCGCTTAATTTTGACAGACTCACAAGGCCACTTTGCGCTAAAGTTGCGGCGATAAAATCTCCCAACCAGAAAGCTAAGGAAAAATTGTGTCGCAAAAATCCTCTTCTCTCTGCCGTATTCTGGCAACTACCGCCGTTCTCGTTGCCGGGCTGATGTCGCAACAGGCCTTTGCGCATGCGCATTTAAAAACTGAGACGCCTGCTGCTGATATCACCCTCAAAGCCTCTCCGACAGAACTCTCTTTAGGGTTTAGTGAAGGAATCGAGCCAAGCTTCAGCAAAGTCACCCTCATTGGCCCGAATAAAAAAACGGTTGCTACCGGCGCACTGGCGCTTGCCGCCAATGACAATACGCAGGCTATCGTGCCGCTGACGGCGCCACTCAGTGCGGGTAAATACACGGTCTCCTGGAACGTCGTCTCCGTTGATGGTCACAAAACAGAAGGGCAGTACAGTTTCACTGTGCAGTAAGTGATGACTCTGGCCACCCTGTTTGTCCTGTGCCGGTTCATTCATTTTGCGTCATTGATGCAGATTTTTGGCATATGCGTCATGGTGACGCTGCTGGCACCGCGTGGTTTCGCCACAGGATTGCTGCACCAGAATGAGCGTTTGCTGACACTTTCCGCCTGTATGGGGGCATTGACATCCATTGGCATGTTGGCGATTCAGGCAGGCCTGATGGGCAATGGCCTACAGGACTGCCTGAACCTGAACGTTTGGCTGCTGGTACTGACCACCACATTTGGGGAAATCTGGCGCTGGCATCTTTTGCTGACGGCCATCGTGCTGATGGTTTGCCTGATGGACTGGTTGCCTGGCCGCGGTGTTGCCCTCCTGTTCGCCAGTACTGTGCTTTTATTAAGTCTGGCGTTTATCGGCCATGCTGCCATGCATGAAGGCCTGTTGGGTATTGTTCAGCGCAGTAACCACTCTTTGCATTTACTCAGTGCTGCGTATTGGTTCGGCAGTCTGTTACCCCTGTTGTGGTGCTTGCATAACACAAAGAGACAGGATATGCGGCCGCACGCGATCACTACACTGATCCGGTTTTCGACCTGCGGGCACGTTGCCGTGGGTCTGGTTATCATCACCGGCATCATTAATAGCGTGATTATTTTGCAGCGCTGGCCGACGGATTTTTCGTCGCTCTATCAGATGTTGTTGTTGGTGAAAATCGCGCTGGTGGCGGGCATGGTAGGCGTTGCGCTTTACAACCGATATAAGCTGGTACCATTAATGGCGATAAATCCACAGCTGGCGCACCGGCGCCTGATTTCATCCACATGGCTGGAAATTGCGTTATCACTGGCTGTCTTAGTGCTGGTGAGCTGGTTTGCCACGCTGGCGCCCGGCTAAAGCCTGACCAATTAGTATCCGTAATATTTGAATAGAAAATTGAGGAATAGTCATGAGGAAATCACTCCTTGCCTGTCTGCTTATGACACTCTCCGCCAGCAGCTTGGCGGCACCAGAACTGGCAACGGTCACCCGTTTGCAATATGGCAAAGACTGGGCATTCACCCGTGAAGAAGTCATGTTGCAGTGCCGCCCGGGTAAGGCGCTATATGTCATCAATGACAGCACACTGGCTCAGTACCCGCTGAATGAAGTTGCGAAAGAGCAGGTGAAAGCGCGTCAGGTTCAGGCCATTTCGCTGGAGAAGATCCTGCTCGACGACCCGAAAAACCCAGGTCAGAAAATGAGCCTTGCGCCATTTATCGCCAAGGCCGAGTCACTTTGCTGACGCAGCCTTCAAGGCTAATGGTTTGTTGTTAAAACTATGTTTTGGGATTGTTGTCACAAAGCATAATTAATTTAGCCTTGTTATTATCACTTGGTTGCAAACTGGCTGGAAAATAACCACAGCTCAACTACGCTTTAAGTTGTACGGCTTAACCGCCTGCATTAATGCCAACTTTTAGCGCACGGCTCTCTCCCAAGAGCCATTTCCCTAGACCGAATATAGGAATCGTATTCGGTCTTTTTTTTGCCCATTTTTAAAATCAACAACTTACCTTAAAAACAATAGACAATGAAACGCCAAGTAATTCACGTGAAGCACTTTATCCGGATGACCTTCATACCTCTCAAATCCCACTTAGCGCTTTAGCTGTTATAAAAAGACCTAGACCAAAAATGGCATGTGCACACACACTGAAGAATCTGGCTCTGAGTGGGTGGGGGATATTGGCAGCGGCGATACCGAAACCGAGCGCGGGCTGCATGATCAAAAAGGGGGCTATGAGGCTCAATAACCCGCTTGTTAATGCAGTTACTGGTTCCGGATTGAGAAACCAAAATTTACCTGACAACAACAGCGGCAAAAAAGCGAATAGAATACCTATCGCATAGTGGGATACCCAGCCGATCATCTTCTCGCCATGCAACGCCGGAGAATCAGTAATTTTCTGATGCCGGAACTTGCCTTCATTCATCCCCAGAAGCCAGCGCCCTACCAGTGCATAATCAAGAGAATGTACCCTAAAGATAACCTTCAGAATCATGGCCCAAATATCCATGCAAAAAGTTGCGCCAATCCCTGTAAAAATAATCCGTAAGATGATTTCTGTGTTCATCATGATGCCCTCATTCTTCTCCAGTGATAATCTGTGGGGATTGTGCAACTTTAAGTCAGCTTCAAGTCAATGATGAATGAACTCGATATCGGCAAAGTGGCAGAAATGACAGGTTTAGCCCCTTCGACGTTAAGGTATTACGAAAAGAAAAGGCTTATAAATCCAGTAGGACGAAACGGACTCAGACGGCAATACAGCCTTGATGTCATTGATAAACTCAGGCTAATTTCCCTCTATCGTATTGCGGGACTCTCACTGGATAAAATTTCCTTGCTTTTTGATACCGATGGAAAAATTTCCATAGATCGTGAGTTACTGGCAGATAAAGCTGATGAACTGAACAGGACCATCATCCACTTAGGAAATATTCGGGATGGTTTGACCCATATGGCGAACTGTCCGAAAAACGATCATATGCAGTGTTCTCAGTTCCAAAAAATACTGCATCGAGGAGAATTTTAACTTTCTCTCAGACCATTGTGACGGTCACCGACCTTCTGATTAATCTGACCAAACTGGCAGTCATTGGGCTGGGGGGCTGTACGCCTTTCGCATAAAAAAAGCCCGCTCAAGGCGGGCTGAAAGGGTAATGCGAGGGTAGCTAAGATGATGAAACACAGAGAGGGGCACCGATGCTCAGCCTAATTTACACACCAAATACAAACTGCGTCGTTCAGCTAATAATCGGCAAGCTTCTTTAGCCGCCCTGTGAAAGTATCAAAAGCTAGGTCATGTCGTTAATTCCTGCAGGTAATATTAGTGGTGCCTGCCCGGTTTCTGCGCCGGCACGTGTGCAGACATTTGGTACTAGGGTGTTGAGTTCTATTTTTCTCGCCAGCTGTAGGCTGAGGTTAAGTCGTACAATATTTATTGCGCTTGGGGCTATTATCACGTGTCCTTCGGGATGTTACTGCATTGAATCGTCCACCAGATATCGCTCCACTAAACGGGTCCAGAATGCAGCGCCGAATCCCAGACTATCATCGTCGAAGTTATAAGCTGGATTGTGTAACACGGCGCTGTCACCGTTACCTAAACGCAGGAAGCACCCCGGCTTTTGTTGCAGGAAATAAGCAAAATCCTCGCTGCCTGAAATCGGTGGTAAGTTTTCAATCACGTTATTTTCCCCCAGCAACTCTTTTGCCACCGTTTGTGCAAACTCGGTTTCCTGTTGGTGATTCACCAATACCGGATAGCCTGGGACATACTCAATTTCGGCACGGGCACCGTAACCGGCGGCATGGTGTTCAACCAGTTCACGAATACGCGCTTCAAGGATTTTACGCACACCTTCATCAAATGAACGAACGCTCATTTCGAGTCGTGCTGTTTCAGGGATAACGTTAGCGGCATGACCAGAATGCAAGGAGCCAACGGTCACAACCGCCGTTTCATTGGGATCTATGTTACGTGAGACCACTGTCTGCAACGCAACCACGATGCTGCTGGCGACCAGAATAGGGTCAACGGTCATATGTGGACGTGCGGCATGGCCCCCTTTGCCGTGGATTATGATGTTCACTGTGTCACAGGCTGCCATAAATGGCCCCGCGCGAAACATCATTTTTCCGACTGGGTATCCGGGGTGATTGTGCAGGCCGTAGATGGCATCGCAGGGAAATTGCTCAAACAAACCTTCTTCCAGCATTCTTTCTGCACCGCTATTAAATCCAATCTCTTCAGCGGGTTGGAAAATCAGATGCACAGTCCCCGAAAATTGCTGGCTGCGAGATAGCTGCTCCGCAGCGCCCAATAGCATCGTAGTGTGACCATCATGGCCACAGGCATGCATGGTGCCGGGGCGTTGGCTGGTGTACCTGACGCCGGTCTGTTCAGTGATGGGCAAGGCATCCATATCTGCGCGAATGCCAATGCGGCGTTGTCCGCAGCCGCGGGTCATTGTACCGATAACTCCATGCCCTCCTATGCCGGTCGTCACTTCAAATCCCAGTGTTCTCAGTTTGTCGCCGACGAAAGCTGCGGTATCTGTTTCTTCATTCGAAAGTTCAGGATGTTGATGCAGGTGTTGGCGAATTAACCGTAAGCCGGGTTCAAGATCTTCCACGTCAGCGAGAGTACAAAAATTTTTATTATTCATGGCGATCTTCTGTCTGCTCCTAAAAGGAATATCCGGCATAGCAGCCGAACAGCGATGTGATACGAAGAACAGAATGCAATCTGAGCCAGCCGATGGCAACAGCCAAAAACAAAGATGTGATGATTTTTCTTCAGATTGGAATGTTCAATTCAATACCGCTATGTAATTGATGTAACGCGTTAATGTTTCTCCATCACTGTGCGCAAAACTCGTTTTTCTCTGTGGACGAGCCCGAATGCATTTTCTACTATTTATGGGTAATTTCGATGTCTGAGAAATGAGAAGGAGGGGGTACTAAGAACGGAGGCTTAGCGCATTAACTAGTCGGAAAAATGAGCCTTTTCAATAGCGAAAAAACGGTGCTGAAAATAATCGACAAATTAACGTTGAGTTTTTACGCAAAAGTGCCGTTAAAGAGTGTATTCATTGGTTACAGAGTAATAAATTAGCTGCTTTTTATCTCACAAGCTGACACCCTGTAACGAGTAGCGTACTGGTGTCATTGAACTTGATTATTATCGGAATTATACCGTTTAACGCGTCTTCAGCGGATATCATCAAGGTTTGTGCGCTAAACTTTCTCATTATCAGGCCATTAAGGGAATCGGATGATTTGCTCCGACACACTCAAACATTTTAGAAATTTTAGCGCCTTAGCGTTAGTTCTGAATGCGACGTTTAGTTTACCGGTTCACGCAGAAGAAGCGTGGCAAGGGGTATGCAGTAGCGCCAAAACAGCTGAAAACTGCCAGTTGCCGTTTCAGCAAGGTCTTTCACCTGTATTAATGGGGTCACCGCGAGATGCTCAGGGACTCTGGGGATATGTTGATCTGACGGGACACATGGTGATAGAGCCCGCATTTCGTGAGGTTCGGGGCTTTTCGAATGATTTAGCCGTTGCAAGAAAAGATGACCGTTTCGGATATATAGATAAGAAAGGCCATTGGGACATCGATCCGCAATTTACCCGTGCAACAGATTTTAACGCCCAGGGTACTGCGCTAGCGGTTACGGATAACCGGTTAGTTTTAATTGATCGCAAAGGCGCGGTGGTGAAAACCCTGCCGTTTGCCACGGCTCTTACCAGCGAAGGATTTGTGAAGGGGCAGCCGCTGGCCAGTGTGCAAGTTCAGGTATCCCCTGCGTTATGGAATGCCCAAACCAGTAAATCCCTGGCTGTGCCGGATGATGTTATGGCATTGGGGAAACCTCAGGCGGGCTGGATCCCGGCGCAAAAGCGTGATACTGCGGACAGCGGTTACTGGGGCTATCTCGATGAAAATGGTGAATGGGCCATTGATCCAACGGTTTTAAAAACACGGAATACTCCTTTGCTCAATGGCGATACTGTTGCAGTAAAAGGAAAAACAGAGTGGAGCTTCTTCGACAAGCAGGGCGTTGCACTGAGCAAAGAGCAATATAAATCAGTCTTTGCGCTGAAGTCTGGAACCTGGCTGGTGACGGATTCTAACAATGCTCAACAGCTGTTAAATAGAAAACTTGAGAAGCTGCAGGATATTACGGCTGAACAGTCCGGAGAGTCACTGAACTGGGGAGACTGGCTGATAACAAAAGGGACAAAGGGCATTACCCTGATTGGCCCGCAGAATCAGGTCATCAATGTTAAGGCCAATAAGCCTCAGCTGTTGCAGCAAGGTCAGCGACTTTGGGTGATGCAACCCGACGGGAAATCACATCAGGTTATACAGATTTATGATACTAACGGTGTGGGATTATTGGCTGATACCGCATTGGCTGCGTTACGCGACTATCAGGTTCAACCCCTGAATACCCATGAAGTAAGGAAGAATACGGATAGCGCTCAGGCAACCAGTGATGCTATTTCTGGCCTGCCGTGGGCTGTGCTCAAACCTAATGATAATAAAAAGCCAGCTGCGATCCTGACTTCGCAGGGCGAAGTGTTCTCTGACCCCCAATGGGCGCTGATTGATACGGATGCGCCACATGCCCCACTTTTGGTTCATACCGCAAACAATAAAATGGGGGCAATTGATGCCAGTGGTAAATGGGTCATTCAGCCAACATTTACCCAAATCACCCCCTTTGACGGTGAGTACAGCTGGGCGTACACGGATGACACCCATGCACAGAGCAAACGCATTATCGACCGTGCCGGTAATGTGATTGACGTACCTGCGCCAGTCATGCAAACCGGCCAGCGTATCAGCAGCGGAATTTTGCTGACGGCCGAAGGTGAAGGCAAAGATCGTCGCTGGGGGCTGTGGGACATTCAAAGCAAAAGTATTCTGGCCGCACCACAATTTAGTGAACTGGAAGATTTCCAAGAGGGTTATGCGCTGGCAAAAGCCGATAATGGTTGGGGCGTTGTTGCACTGAGTGGCAAATGGGCGATTGCGCCAGATGCGGATCTGATCAGCAAACCAGAATATATTGGTGATGCAATGTTCATTATGGCGGATAACGACCAGCCTGGAGAACGAGACAGTGCCTCAAGCCATTTCAGTATTTTCAATGCAGTCAACGGGCAGACTGTAGCAACTGATTTACTCAGCAAGCCACTCAATGTCGGAAAAGAACACTGGCTTGTACAACCGGCTGATGGTGGCGTGGCGTTGATCGACAACGATGGCCGTGCTGCGGTAAGTAAGGCTATTGTGCCTTCATCCACAGAGATTGATGGTGAGTGGGTGTCGCTTGGCTTTGGCCCGCGTTTTGGTGCCATTGATAACCAAGGAGAGTGGCAAATACAGCCGCTCTATTCAGCGGCGTTGAATTTCGTGCAACCCCTGAACTGGACCAGTGCAGTGAGTGATAACCGGGTGACCTTGATTGACTCTACCGGTGGTGAGCCTCTGGAAGGATTTGAAACCGCAGAACCCTTATCATCTATGGCGCGTCTGGTACTCAACGACACTACCACGGGTGAAACGGTATTCTTTGACAACTCTGGCCACGAAATTCAGCGCTATGCGGGTCCGGACAGTGTGCAAATTAACAATGCCAGTGAAGGTACAGTGCCTTTGCGTAACAGCAAAGGCTTGTATGGATTTATTGATGCCAGTGGTAAAAAAATCATTGGCCAATATTTTGATAAAGTAGGCCCGATAAAAGACGGATTGGCTAAAGCCGTGAAACAGTCCACCTATGGTGCGAACTACGGTTATATCAATCTTGGCGGCCGCTTCGCGGTGGCGCCAGCCTTTGAGTGGGCGGGTGATTTCAGTGAGAAACGCGTTTGGGCCGGCATGAAAGGTCAGGCCCAGCTTTTGAATACCAACGGTGGAGTGGTTGTACAACTGCAGATCCGCTGTAATCAGCGGATTATCACGGATACGAAAGGCCACCAGTTCTGGCCAGGCAAACCTGTTACCTGTGCAAATGGTGGGTCGCAATGACTATGCTAATTCATTCAGTTTCGTTGCAACGGGCCATTGGTCTTGCCATTCGCTCTGGTGGCGTAATGGCACTGGTGGCACTGGCGCAACCTGCTCTGGCCGGGCAAACAACCGCGTGTTTTGTACCTGTACAGGTAAACAAAGCCAACGATTATCAGACCGTGCTGGCATTGCCCGTGGCGCAGAACCATTGTATACGTGATGTACATGAAGGCCGCGCCGCCGTTCTCTTACCCGATGCCAACCGTCAAGTCGAAGACGTGGCTGCGGAAAACAGACTCAGCGGACATCGCTGGGGTTTTCTTGGCACGCAAGGCCAGCTGGTGATTAAGCCTATTTTTGATGAAGTGGGTGATTATCACTTTGGTGCGGCAGCTGCAAAACAGAAAGGTAAATGGGGTTACATCGACCCTGCGGGTAACTGGCTTATCCAACCGACTTTTGATGAAGCACAGGACTTCACGCAGTCTGGTCTCGCGGTCGTCATGCAAAATGGCAAAGTACAAATTATCGACAGCAAGGGGGTACAGGCGGGTCAGGCACTTGATGAGCTGACGGATGCCGCGACGTTAAGTGACGGGCAACCAGCTCGTCTTAGGATTGATTATAAAACGGTCCTGCTCTCGCCTGACGGCGGGCGTCACGTAGCCAACGATAAGATGGAAGTCTTGCAGCCTTTCGGTAATAGCGGGCTGTTTATCGCCCGTGATGCGGATAAAGGCTATGGCATTGCGGACCAAGATCTGACCTGGCGTGTTGCTCCGCAGTTTAAGAATATCGGCCTTGATGAACATAATTCTCAGTTGGCGTTGGCAACGGGCGATGATGGGATCACTATCATCCGTGGTGATGGCTCACTTGATACGGCGAAATATGAGTCAGTAAAAGCCGTGACACCTCAGTTCTGGCTGGCAAAAAGTGCTGACGCTTACAAATTACTCGATAACAGCAGTGTCGTTGTTGCAACTCTAGACAGCGCAACGGCGAATTCATTAAGTTATCAGGGAGATTATGTCCTTGATAAAAATGCCAAAGAACAAGTTTCTGTGTATGTGCCGGGGCGAAAACAACCTTTATCTTTGCCCGCAGATAGTCAGCCTCTGAAACTGGATTCAGGACGTTACCTGCTGACGACGAAGGGCGAACAGCAAAAGGTGAATGCGATTATCGCCCCATCCGGTGGCATGATCGGTGGTGTTCAGTCTGTCGGCTGGCTTGCTCAGGTAGCGGATGCCGATGTGATCGACGGGCGTCTGTGGCTGCGTAACCCCCAGGGCATGACCGTTAATATCGTTGATCAAAATGGTAAGGCGTTGCTGACACAGAAGAGCATGGCCACGCTTGAAGGCTATCGTATTGAGCCGCTAAAAAATGATATTGCTGATGCGCCCGCATCCTTGCCAGTGGCATTAATTCGTCCGAATGACTCCACGTCAAAATCCGGGGCGGGTTTTGTACGTGCCGATGGAAGCCTTCAGCTCGATGCGAAATGGCAAGATATTCAGCCTGCAGCAAACAGTGATGAGTCTGATATCCGGGTTAAAAATCAGTACATCGTAAAAACTGCGCAAGGTACCGGGATAGTGGATGAGCAGGGTAAAGTCCTGATACCGCTGGCGGAAGATAATATCTCGCCTTTCGAGCAGGGATACGCGCTGGATTATATGAATGGTAAGCTCACTGCAATTGATACCAGCGGTAAGCACTATAATTTACCAGATGCGTTTGAAATAGAATCACTGGGAAATGGCTGGTTCCGTTACCGTGAAACAGCTGCGGAAGGGGCGCTGTGGGGTATTTACGACGTCGTGGCCCAAAAGGTTATATCCCAACCGTTATACCAGTCTGTCGGGCACTATTCAGATGCTCAGGTTGACGTTCAGCTTCCTAATAATTTATGGGGAATCGTCGATCAAACCGGTAAAACGGCAGTTGACGCAAAATATGCGAATGTTAAACGCATCAACCGAGCGCTTTGGTTGCTGATTCAGCCCGCCGTTGCCGGTACGCCTGAGTCTTCCGTATTAGCTGAAGTTGTCGGGACCGATGCCAAACAGCGTATCGCTGCTACAGCAGGTCTGAATGTCACACAATTCAATGATGGCCGTATTTTAGCGACGTCAGCCGGGGGGCAGTCTTGGTTACTGGATGCGCAGGGTAATATCCAGTTGCATGAACAACAGACCAAAATCAGTGCCGTGGGTGACTGGATTAAGCTGTCACGTCAACCGCAGGAAGGTTATTTGTCGGCGCAGGGCAGTTGGCAAATCGCGCCAGCTATCGCAGTACAAAGCTCGGCATTTGCCAAAGATCGCGCATTGCGCATGACAGAGCAAGGCACTGAGTTAATCGATACTAAAGGCGAGCGCGTGGCTGCTATGCCACAGGGGAAATGGTATCTGCCTCTCGCGAGCGATATGTCAGTCTCCTATGATCCGCAGGACGATATCCCGACAACCCGTTATGTTGATACAACCGGTAAACAAGTGTTATCCGTACAGGGCAAAGGGAGTCAAATGATCAACGGGCGTGCGGTACTGACGCGTGACGACGGCACTAAAGTTTGGATTGATGCGCAGGGGAAAGTGGTTCCTGATATCACCTATTCAGATCTGGGCCTGCTGTCAGATGGATTGGCTTTTGCAGAGGTAGATAATCATTACGGATTTATTAATGCGCAAGGAAGTTTCATTATTCCTCCGGTATTTAATGCCGTCTCGCCTTTTGACAGCAACGTGAGCGTCGTTTCGACTGACAATTCGTCAATGATGATTGATATCACCGGTAAACCTCTGGCGCGTGTTGACAATGAATGCGGTATTCAGGTGTTGTATGGCGCAGGTAGTACGCGCCAGTGGCCGCAGGAAATGCCTGAGCATTGCACATCTTCTGATGCGGCTGACGAATAACATGTGCCTTATTAATCAAAAGGATAAATTATGACCCCTCAAATCCCACAAAAGTACAGAGCCGCAGAGCGTTGGTCTTTTGGAGACAACGAGGCGCAAGCTGATGAAGTCGCCAAACGCGTTATCGATGGCATTAAAACGGCGACCTGCGCCAACCTTGATGACGAAGGTGAGCCTGAGCCTGGCGAAATTTTTGTGATCGTTGATGGTCGCAATAATCCGGTTTGTGCGGTTAAGCTGACTGAAGTAAAACAGGTACCTTTTGATTTGGTCACCGAACAACATGCGTGGGAAGAGGGCGAGGGAGACAGAACTCTGGCTTCATGGCGCACAGAGCATCAGCGATTCTTTGAGGAATACGAGATGTTCTCCCCCAATATGCCGCTGCTGTTAATGAAATTTGTTCTGATCGAAACCTTCTGACATTTTGCGTGCTGCATGGCGAACGAACCCTGTTCGCCATGCATGATCACTCCAGTCTCATAATCCATTCATCTTTTTGTTTGTCATATTTCTCTTTATAGAGTATCGAGTGACGGCCATCCAGAATTGCCGGTACGCTAGTGTGATCGTCCCAGGCATCAAGTTGCATGCATAAATCTGGATCAGATTTACAGGGAATATGCACCGTATCCCCACCCTTGGCTTCAGGCGTGGACAGTTCGGCGTCGTCAATTTCATAACTGCCTATTCGAATGACTGATTTACCCATATGTATCTCCGTACCTGTAAAAGTCAGATTATTTTCGATGAGGTATGACCAGTTGGGTCACCTATTGAGAATAGCCGACAGCCCTGAAAGTGCCATAAGATTTTTTCTCATAGCACAGCTATAGGTTCAGGAGATTGCAGAAAGGGTAGAGCTATAGCTGATTGTGCCGGGCAGAAACCGGCATGGCATTGATCTGATTGCGGCCATGATTTTTGGAAAGGTAGAGCGCTTCATCGGCGGCGCTGACGATATCCGACTGATCGGCCAGCTCCGGATCATGTGCAGGAGAATAGGTAGCGATCCCCTGACTGATGGTGACCCTGTTGAATTCGCTGAAGCTGTGCTTGATGCCCAGACTTTCAATGGACTCCATAATTTGACGCGCGACAATCCAGGCGCCTTTCTGGTCGGTATCAGGCAGGATGGCTGCAAACTCTTCGCCCCCAAATCTCGTGACGATATCGGTATTACGCTTGAGTGATTTTCGCAACGTTCTGGCGACGAGACGCAGGCAGGCGTCACCGGAGAGATGGCCATAATGGTCGTTGAAATGCTTAAAATAATCGATATCAATCATGACGATAGACAGTGGGGAGCGATTACGTTTAGCACGCATATACTCATGGCTGAGGACTTTCTTAAATTCCCGACGGTTGGGCAATTTCGTCAGCGAATCGGTACGGGCCTGAATCTCAAGGCGACGGTTGGCCTTAACCAGTTTTAACTCCAGCAGTTTCCGCTCGTGAACATCTTCTGCCGTGCCATACCAACGCTGAATAGCCCCGTCAGGCGCATAGCTTGCCGCCGCCCGGATCCGCATCCAGTTCCACCCGCGATCGACGTGACAAAACCGTACTTCAATATCCAGCGGTGCGCCGGTTTTCAGACACTGCTCCCAGGTCTGCACGGCACCGCGCCGGTCTTCAATGTGCATACTCTGGATCCATTTGTCAGCCAGAATATCCTGCCGGGTCATGCCGGTAATGCGCTGGAAACGTGAACTGACATCATTTAGCATCCCTTTGGCATCCGCTGTCCACGGGATCTGCGGGTTCAGCTCAACCATATTACGGTAGTGCTCCTGGCTTTCCCGCAGTGCACGCTCCATGCGTTTTAGACTGGTGATGTCAGTCATTGCCACAGACAAACCGGAAAGTTGATTTTGCGTGTCGAACGCTGTTTTAATGCGGACGAAGAAGATCTGATTTTTACCCGGCAATGAGAATTCTTTATCGGGCGTAGCTTCATTGCGCTGGGCAAGTTCGAGAGCATTAGCCAGTAGGGGGGAGAGGCCGGGCAGAAAGGCACTGACCTTACGGCCAATGGCCTCATAAGGCTGTAGGCCAATGATATTGGCCATCGCATCGTTAACCGTCACGTAGCGCATTTGCAGATCGATAAAACACAGTCCCACCGGCGCGTTGGAGTAAATGGTCTCCAGCTGGAAAAGGCGCTGCCCAGGGGCTTGATCGAGATTCGTCAGATTGCGGTCAATGCCGCGATAACCCCGAAATTCCCCATCAGGAGTAAACAACGGAATACCGCTGGTTTCGAGAATGATCTCGGTACCGTCTGCACGGATGTTGCGGTTTAGTAATCCGCCAAAGGGCACGCGGCGCTCTGCAATGGCGGCAAACTGGGCTCCCACGCGATCTGCTTCGTCGGGGGGCATGAAGTCGAAAGGCGTTTTTCCCAGAACCTGTTCAGGCGGAACACCCAGAAATTCAAGGCATTTATTGGATGAAAAGACATAGCGCCCCTGAACGTCAACCTCCCAGATCCAGTCAGAATTGTTGTCGATGATATCGCGCAGGCTGGCCATTTCTCGAAGAAGGTTACCCTCCGTTGATGGGTACTGAATTTCATCCGACATGATACTTCTCCGACTGGTAAGACTTTACTCAACAACGGGCTATATGCTTCATATCTGAAAATAATAAATTCACAGCGAGGCATTCATGAGCGCAATAATACATGCCTGATTAGGATTATTCCTACTAATAATTCAATTCAGGTTGCTGGCATATATAAGGAAATATGATGAATTGGTAGCATAAAATGTTATTTATGCGATCTGGAGTGAGTATTCAAGAAAAAAAAGAGACCGTGAATATTTAGCAGAAAATATTCACGGAGGTGACCATGCATTTTGTTATTAACGGTATACGGTTTAATCCGCGTCCAGATTCTGCGGGCGAATCGCGCCATCCCGGACCAGCTCACGTGGCAAACTGTTCTTGATTCTGCTGCCAATTTTCTTCGCCAGACCGAGAGGTTGCCGTTGCCAGACAACCAGACATTCGTCAGTCTGCGGCGCCTGTGGTGGATAAATATCGACACCACGGAACCACTCCTGCGCCAGTTCATCGCCAATCGGAAAATGATTGCTGCCTGTTGTGGCACTGAGAGCCACGACCGCCTCATGTTGCCACCGGAAACCTTTAGAAAAACGCTCTGCCAGTTTTATCCCGATGCGCGAGAAACGTACCTTTCCAAACAAGGGTTCGAGTATGGCAGGAAAAAGCCACAGTTCTTTATCGCGTTGCCACAGCGTCATGCCTTTCTCAGGCCAGAAAATTCCCGCCGCGTTGGCCGCGATAACAATTTCTGCGGTGTCTTTACGTGACATCGGTGAGAAGGGGAACTTACCCACTTTATAGCCGGGCGCTGGCAGGCGCTCGATTGAATCCGTTTTACGCAGCCGGGCGACGAAGAATCCTTCGCTGTCATACACCTGCGGGAATACATGCAAATAGCCTTCAGCTGTCAGCGTCTTTTCGGCACCCTCAAATAAACCTTCGAGCGATTCTACTTCGACGGCTTCCGGGTATTCGTTCAGCAACCACTGGCAAATTTGCTGATTCTCCTGCGCGTTCAGTGTACAGGTTGAATAAACCAGTACGCCGCCGGGTTTCAGTGCATGGAAAGCACTGTTGATCAGTTCGCGCTGAGTTGCCGCAATGTCCGCCACGCTCTCTTCTGACCAGTTGCACATCGCATCCGGGTCCTTACGCACCACGCCTTCGCCTGAGCAAGGAGCATCCAGCAATATTGCATCGAAGGTTTCTGGTAACGCCGCGCCGAAAACACGTCCGTCAAAGTGGGTCAATGCGGTATTTGCCACGCCACAACGGTTGACGTTTGCGTGCAAAACTTTCACGCGGCTGGCGGAATATTCGTTAGCCACAATCCCACCCTGATTATTCATCAGTGCGGCGATCTGCGTGGTTTTCGAGCCAGGCGCTGCCGCGACATCCATTACCAGCTGCGGATCCGTTTGATGGGCAAACAGTGCGGTAACCGGCAGCATTGAGCTGGCTTCCTGAATGTAAAAAAGGCCAGCGAGATGAGCAAGAGCATTACCTAAGCGTGTTTCATCATCATTATGGCGCTGTATCCAGAAACCTTCAGCACACCAGGGGATCGGCATTAATTGCCACTGCCAGGTTGCAGCAAGTGTCACAAAGTCGGCCACGCTTATTTTTAATGTATTCACGCGCAAACTGGGGCGCAGTGGCCGGTTACAGGCGGCGATGAATGCATCCATGCTCAGTTCGGCTGGCATTATTTCGCGGGTAGCATTGAGGAATGCAGGAGGAAGTTTAGCGGTATGAGTCGAAGTTTGAGCATGTTTGGACAAAGTCGGCAATCTCGTCGATGGTGAAACGGATAAATAATTTGGCGCGAGTTTAGCATGATCCTTAACGGATATGCCGCGCACTGAGTCAGGGTAATAAAAAGGCCACCCGCAGGTGGCCTCAGTATCATGACATAACGATCAATTTTTCGGGATCGCCGTTCCCCATTTCTGCCAGTCTTTCGGCTCTTCAGGGTTAAGCAGGAAGTGGCGTCCGGCGGCTGCTTTCGGTGCCACCGGCGTCGTTGGTGGCGTAGCGAAGGCAATCCCTCCCCGGATAAATTGCTGGAAGGTACCGCTTTTGAACATGCCGCCGGTCAGGCCAAACTGCAGGTTATAGCCGGATGCAGACCAGAACACGCTGTTGTCACGCACCAGATACTGGTACTTCTTACTGATGCGCAAGGTGACATTGACCCGGTCAGCCATGGCGCCGAGATAGAAACCCGTCACGGTACCGACTTCAATGCCGCGGAACAGCACAGGCGTACCAATTTGCAGCGAACCGACTTCGGCGGCATCGACCACAATCCCCAGTCCGTCAGTATAACGGGAGTCCGTGATAGTGGATTCCTGCAGATCGAAGGTACGGGATGCAGGGCCTTTACCGGCTTCTACGTTGATATAAGGTTGTAATAAAGTATCCAAGTTGCTGACGCCACCGGCGGAAATTTCCGGTGAGACAATCGAGAAACGGGTCCCCATACGGGCAAAGGTATCGACATATTCAGGGTAGAGCACGGCTTTGGCCGACACCTGATTGAGCTGGGACTCAAGCTTGAGTGACTCAACCTGACCAATCGTTATGCCGAGATAGCGTATCGGCATACCCGGCGACAGCTTACTGGCGTCGTAGGTATTGAGGGTTATCTGGCTGCCTACAGCTCGTGCAGCAGTTTCGGAATCATACAATACCCGTTTGGCGCCTTTACTCAGCGAGACACCTTCGAAGTTATCAAAACTGATAGCCCCTTTCAGCGCACGATCGAGAGGGGAGGCCTGCACCGTCAGCCCGCTGCCGTTAAGCTGCACTTTTGCGCCACCTTCAGCCCAGAAAATACTTTTATCGGTAAGCAGTTTACGGTATTCAGGGCGAATGTAGACGTCTACATCAAACTCATTGGCTTTAGGTGTCACGTTGACTATTTGACCGACCTGGAATTTACGGTAAAGCACGACGGAACCGGTCTGAACATCTGGCAGGCTCTTCGCCGTCAGGGTTAAGGTCGCACCGGGCTGTTCACCCTGAATGCCTTCCGCGGCTTTTTCAGCGTTGCTGTAGAGCGGATATTTCTGCGTCGGTTTGCCTTTACCGCCCGGCATAATGCGTACGCCGCCATCGATCCACTCCTGTGCGCTGGCCCCCAGCACTTCCATACCATCGATGCCTAATTTGACATCCACGCGGCTGTTCACCACAAATTTACTGTCTTTATGCAGCAGATCTTTGTATTCGGATTTGATAGCAACGTTAAACAGGATGCCTTCGTCCGTCAGTTTACGGTCAAGGATCTGGCCGACCACGATACCGTGCAGTAACACTGGCTGACCGCCGTCTATGCCGTAGGTTTGCGGGGCGATGAGCTGAACTTTCAGTACACCCGGGTCCTGTAACAGGCGTTGATTGCTGTCGAGAACCACGAAGTGTTTCTGCGGTTCGCCTTCGCCGGGGATCAGCTCCAGCGTATTGCCGGTCAGCAGTTGGCTGATTTTGGCATTATTGAGGCTGATTCGCGGGCTGTTCATCTCAATGCGGCTGCCGCTACGCATCATATCGAGCACCGACGGGTCTACCGTCAGTTTGCCGGTGACTTTATTATCCGGTTGTAACGTGACTTTTGTCAGCGTACCCACCTGTAAGCCCTGATACATCAGCGGGGTACGGCCCTCGTTCAGGCCATCGCCGTTTGGCAGGTCGAGATCAATCTCCACACCGCGCTGGCTTTGCGCCAGATCCGGATACAGCTCGTAGGACTGCTCTTGTTTGGCAATATTTCCGTCCGCAGGCGAGTCCAGTGCAATGGCACCGTTGACCAGCGCTGCCAAACTTTCCATTTCCACTTTTGCACCGCTCAGGCTGAAGTCCCCTTTAAAGCCGGAGACATTCCAGAAACGGCTGGTGTCTTTTACCAGATGCGCGAAGCGGCGGTCGATCAGTACATCGATGGTGACGCCATCGTTACCGGCTTCAATATCGTAGTCATAAACTTTACCGACCGGAATTTTGCGGTAATAGACCAGTGAACCGGTGCTCAGCGAGCCGAGATCTCGGGCATGAAGATGAATCATTAACTCGCCAGTATTAAGGCGATATTTCGGTTGAGTATCGAGCGCCACAAAGTGATCTTTCTCTTTGCCGGTTCCCGGCATCATGCCGATATAGTTACCGCCAACCAGCGCGTCGAGTCCGGATACCCCGGCCAGTGACGCCTTGGGCGTCACCAGCCAGAACTGAGTGCCGTCACGCAAGGAATCGGCCAGATCACTTTTAATACTGACCTTAACCATGATGGTTCGCAGATCTTTGCTCAGACTTATCGACTCAACGGTGCCCACTTCTACGCCCTGATATCGCACAGGGGTTCGCCCAGCGACGATGCCAGCAGCAGACTGGAAATCAATGGTGACCGTGGTGCCACGCTCCTGATAATTGCTATAGATAAGCCAACCGGCAATCAGTAAAGCAATAAAAGGCAGTAACCAGAAAGGCGAGATCCGGCGTCTGTTTTTAACCCGCGCTTCAGTCGGTGTATTCGGCGTTTCCTGTTGCATGTGCATCCCAAATCAAGCGGCTATCCAGCCATTCTACGGCAAGTATCGTGAGGATCACGGCGGTGCCAAAGAAGAAGGCCGCCGGTCCCATCGTAAATGACAATAACTGGTCACGGTTGACCAGCGACATCATCAGAGAAATAACAAACAGATCGAGCATCGACCAGCGACCAATCCAGGTCACCAGCCGCAGTAAGCGTATCCGCGTTTTCAGTCCCTGAATCGCTTTGAAATGAATGCTTAACAAGAGGGTCAGCATAACGATGACTTTAGTAAAAGGCACCAGTACGCTGGCAATAAAAACAATAGCCGCAATCGGCACATTACCGGAGGTCGCCAGAGAAACCACACCGGAAAAAATGGTGTCTTCCAGCCGCTGCCCGTTGGCGTAAATGATGGAGATAGGCATCAGATTAGCAGGGATCAGGAACATGATGGCCGCGATCAGTGCCGCCCAGGTTTTTTGCAGGCTGTGTTTGTAGCGCGTGCTCATGGGTACATGGCAGCGCGGGCAGCGCCCCTGATCATCCGCATGGCCGGTAAATTTACACGACAGACATAATTTTAGTGATGAAGGCGGCCCTTTAGGGCGCGGCTGCGGGTAAAATTCTTCCCACAGTTGCTCAATATTAAGATTTATCAGCGTGAGTGTGACGAGAACCGTCATCATCAGGTACGCCACCAGTGCGACTCCGACGTCAATATCGGCGTACTCTTTCACTTTAATACTGGCAACCGCCATGCCGACCAGATAGATGTCGAGCATTACCCAGTCTTTCAGGCGGTCCAGCATTAGCAGTACCGGCTTAAGGTTCATCCCCCAGCGGCTACCGAAATGAAGATAGAGAATCGAGCAGGCGAGCGTCAGCGGGGCGCCAATGGTACAAAAAGCCACCATGCTGGCCGTCAGCGGTGAACCCTGGCTGGACATCTGCCAGATCCCTTCAAAGAGGCTGGCATCAATGCGAGTACCCAGCAGACGAATGCTGATGAGCGGCTCGGTATAAGCAAACGGCATCAGCAAAAGAATGCTGATGGCGATAATGATCAGGCGCGGCAGGGAACAGACCCTGCCTTTTTCCACTTTCGCATTACACCGCGGGCAATGCGCTGTCTGCGTTTTTTTAAGAGCAGGTATAGAAAACAGGTAATCGCACTCACTACAGCGCTGGTAACGTGCTTGCGGTAACGGTCCTGACATTGCGAGTATTTTCATAGGGCCTGAGTGTAAATTTGCCTGTTGTAACAATTGTTCACCCATCTGAAATGCATTACAGGGGAGTGATGCTAAGATCTGTCAGGTTTTTTCGACAAAATAACGTATTATGCGGGCGACAAACAGTCATTGTAGGTCAGTCTTTTTGAAGTCACATAGGATTAACCTTGTTCAGATGGGCATTTAATGCTTATTTTATAGAGGTTAAGCACAGCATAACGGCTGCCTGCCACTGGGTTATTATTGGTTATTACATGAATAAAGAAGAATTCTACGCGGAATTGAAACGCGATTTGAGCGCCCTTATCGCCGGAGAGAACAATTTTATTGCCACTCTGTCGAATACCAGCGCCTTGCTTTTTGAACGCTTTGAAGGGGTTAACTGGGCGGGTTTCTATCTTTTGGATGGCAGCTCGCTGGTGTTAGGGCCGTTTCAGGGCAAAATTGCCTGCGTGCGTATTCCCGTTGGGAAAGGTGTTTGCGGCACGGCTGTGGCTGAGAACCGCGTACAGCGCGTGGGCGATGTGCATGCTTTCCCAGGCCATATTGCCTGTGACGCGTCCAGCAATGCAGAAATTGTGTTGCCAGTGACCGTTAACGGCACAGTGATCGGTGTTCTGGACATTGACAGCACGGTTTATCAACGCTTCGACGAAGCGGATGAACAGGGGCTGACAGAGTTGGTCGCCGGGCTTTGCCAACATTTGCAAAACAGCGATGCGGCAAAATATGTCAATCTGATCGCAAGTTGATCTACGGATAACGTGGCATTTAATAACGACGTCATTATAATGACGCCTGTTCATGCCTGCGCCGGTTGGCAAACCCGTTGTAATCAGGAAATTTCATGGAAAATCAACCTAAGTTGAACAGTAGTAAAGAAGTCATCGCCTTTTTGGCTGAGCGTTTTCCGCTCTGTTTTAGCGCCGAAGGCGAAGCACGTCCTTTAAAGATCGGTATTTTTGCGGATTTGGTCGAGCGCGTGCAAGGTGAAGAGAATCTGAGCAAAACTCAGTTACGCTCTGCTCTGCGCCTGTATACCTCTAGCTGGCGTTATTTGTATGGCGTTAAAGTTGGCGCACAGCGCGTTGACCTTGACGGCAATGCCTGCGGCGAGCTGGAAGAGCAGCACGTCGAACATGCCCGTAAGCAATTAGAAGAAGCGAAAGCCCGCGTTCAGGCACAGCGTGCTGAACAACAGGCAAAACGTCGTGAAGCCGGTGAAGCCGAGCCACGTCGTCCTCGTCCTGCGGCTAAGAAACCTGCACCGCGTCGTGAAAATGCGCCTGCAGCTGTGGCTGGTCAAGAAAATCGCAAACCACGTACACCTCGCCCACCGCGTGAGGAAAAACGTGAACCGCGTCAGGTGCCAGTAACAGATATCTCAAAACTGCAAATTGGCCAGGAAATCAAAGTCAGAGCAGGTCAGAGTGCGATGGATGCTACCGTTTTGGAAATTGCCAAAGACGGTGTCCGGGTGCAGCTCTCTTCGGGTCTGGCGATGATCGTGCGCGCAGAACACTTGCAGTTCTGATACGGAGGCCAACTCAGGCATGAACAAATTTGTCAGATTAAGCGTTATTGCAGGTCTGTTGTTGTCAGGAGCGAGTCTGGTTAACACCAGTTATGCGAACGATAGTGCACCGGTGACTATCGATCAGCTCAAGCAACTGACACAAGAACCTCAGGACGCCACGGTGAGTGAGCGTGTTACGGCACGCTTTACCCGTTCGCATTATCGTCAGTTTGACCTTAATGCTGATTTCTCCGGGAAAATCTTCGACCGTTATCTCAACATGCTCGATTATGGCCATAACGTATTAATGGCATCCGATGTGGCCCAGTTTGCATCCAAGCGTAACACGCTGGGTGAAGAGCTGAAGTCGGGTCAACTGACCACGCCGTATGCTTTATATAATCTGGCGCAGCAGCGTCGCTTCGAACGCTATAACTACGCGTTGCAAGTGCTTGCTCGCCCGATGGATTTCACCGGCAACGATACGATTAATCTGGATCGTTCTAAGTCTCCCTGGCCGAAAGACCGGGCTGAGCTGGATCGTTTGTGGGATGCCAAAGTCAAATATGACGAGCTGAACCTCAAACTGACCGGTAAGAATGATCAGGAAATTCGCGATGTTCTGACCAAACGCTATCGTTTTGCGATGAAACGCTTGACCCAAAGCAACAGCGAAGACGTATTCCAACTGGTCATGAATGCCTTTGCGCATGAAATTGACCCGCACACTAACTATCTGTCTCCGCGCAGTACTGAGCAGTTCAATACCGAAATGAGCTTGTCTCTGGAAGGGATTGGCGCTGTGTTACAGGGCGATGACGACTACACGGTGATCAACTCGATGGTAGCTGGCGGCCCGGCGGCCAAAAGCAAAGCTATCGCAGTGGGTGACCGTATTGTTGGCGTTGGGCAAGTAGCGACAAGTAAAGGCGTTGTTGATGTGATCGGCTGGCGTCTTGATGACGTTGTCGCGCTGATCAAGGGCGCAAAAGGCAGTAAAGTTCGTCTCGAAATTCTGCCAGCAGGTAAAGGGACCAAAACCCGCACTGTGATCCTGACCCGCGAGAAAATCCGTTTGGAAGATCGCGCGGTGAAAATGACTATCAAGAAAGTCGGCAATGAGAAAGTTGCTGTGATGGACATTCCGGGCTTCTACGTTGGCCTAACGGATGACGTAAAAGTGCAGTTGCAGAAAATGGCGAAACAGGATGTCAGCAGCCTGGTTATCGATCTGCGTACTAACGGCGGCGGTGCATTAACCGAAGCGGTTTCACTCTCTGGCCTGTTCATTCCAAGCGGCCCGGTTGTGCAGGTACGTGATAACAATGGCCGTATCCGCCAGGATAGCGATACCGATGGCGTCGTTTACTACAAAGGTCCGCTGGTGGTATTAGTTGACCGTTTCAGTGCCTCGGCATCAGAGATTTTCGCCGCAGCGATGCAGGATTATGGCCGTGCGCTGATTGTCGGTGAACCGACATTCGGTAAAGGGACTGTCCAGCAGTACCGCTCACTGAATCGAATTTACGACCAGATGTTGCGCCCTGAGTGGCCTGCATTGGGTTCTGTACAATATACGATTCAGAAGTTTTATCGCATCAACGGTGGCAGTACTCAGCGTAAGGGCGTAACGCCTGAAATTCTGATGCCAACGGGTATTGAAGCGATTGAAACCGGTGAGAAATTCGAAGACAACGCCTTGCCTTGGGACAGCGTCAATGCCGCGACCTATACTAAGACCGGCGATCTGGCACCTTTCGTCCCTGAATTGCTGAAAGATCATCAGGCACGTATCGAGAAAGATCCGGAGTTTCAGTACATCCAACAAGATATCGCACGCTACAAAGCGCTGAAAGATAAACGCGATATCGTCTCACTGAATTACGCCCAGCGTGATAAAGAAGACAAGGAAGATGATGCGACCCGACTGACTCGCCTGAATGAGCGCTTCAAACGTGAAGGTAAAAAGCCGCTGAAATCTCTCGACGATTTGCCGAAAGATTACGTTGCGCCGGACCCTTACCTGGATGAAGCCGATAACATTGCGCTCGATTTGGCCCGTTTGCAGAAAGCACAGAGTGCTCAGGCACCGGCTGCCAGTAAATAAGTGGACGTTAGCTGAAAAATAAGTCCTTGAGAAAGCGCACTCCGGTGCGCTTTTTTATTGCCTGCGGATTCTTCTTATGACGCCCACCCTGTCTTGTGGGGAAATCGAACAAGAATGTGAAATCAAAGGCTGCATTTTGTAAAGTATTGTGAATTTTAAGGCTTAAAGCTGGCAGGCTCTTGAATCTGTTGTATTAGCCCATAGGATCTATGTCGGCTTGGGAATATTTCTGGCCTCTGCATTGCACAACGTTGAATCAACAATGAGGAAGTGAAAATTTTATGATGCGTATAGGGTTGTTCCTGATAACTAACCTGGCGGTCATGCTTATCTTTGGTCTGGTACTGAGCCTGACCGGCATTCAGTCGAGCAGTGTGCAAGGGCTGATGATCATGGCTGGCCTGTTCGGTTTCGGTGGCGCCTTCGTATCCTTACTGATGTCTAAATGGATGGCGCTGCGTTCGGTCGGTGGCGAAGTCATCGAGCAACCACGTAATGAAACGGAGCGCTGGTTGGTTGAGACGGTTCGCCGTCAGTCCAAACAGGCAGGCATTGCCATGCCGCAGGTTGCGATTTACCACGCGCCTGATATTAACGCATTTGCAACTGGCGCACGCCGTGATGCATCGCTTGTGGCGGTAAGTACCGGCCTGCTGCAAAGCATGAGCCAGGACGAAGCTGAGGCGGTTATCGCCCATGAAATCAGCCATATTGCCAACGGTGATATGGTCACAATGACGCTGATCCAGGGGGTCGTGAACACCTTTGTGATCTTTATCTCCCGCCTGATCGCTCAGGTTGCGTCAGGCTTCCTTTCCGGCAACCGTGACGGCGAGGAAAGCAACGGTGGTAACCCGATGATTTACTTCGCGGTGGCAACCGTACTGGAGTTGGTCTTCGGTATTCTGGCGAGTATTATCACTATGTGGTTCTCGCGCCATCGTGAATTCTATGCCGATGCCGGTTCAGCCAAACTGGTTGGGCGTGAGAAAATGATTGCTGCGTTGCAGCGTCTGAAGACCAGTCATGAGCCGCAGGAAGCGGGCAGCATGATGGCCTTCTGCATTAACGGTAAGTCGAAGTCATTCAGCGAACTGTTTATGTCGCACCCGCCTCTGGATAAGCGTATCGAAGCGCTTCGCAGCGGACAGTATTTGAAGTAATCCTCAGTGACGTGATTTAAAAACGAAAAACCCGGCAGCGATGCCGGGTTTTTTTATGTGCAAAATTCAAGGTGAAGCTTTGCTTCAGGATTTGTCAGCCGCCTCTTTCTGGCTGGCGGTCTGCTGAGTCATACGCATGAAACTCACTATTGCACCGCCGCCTGCCAGCGTGCCGGCCAGAATCAGTGAGGCGTGGGTCCCATGCTCAGGGAACAGGTTAAACATAAGCGCGACCATAGCCGCCCCGGTGGTCTGGCCTAGTAGCCGGGCCGTACCCAGCAGGCCGCTGGCGCCACCGCTACGGTTACGCGGTGCGGCAGTGATAATAGTATGGTTGTTGGGGGACTGGAAAAGACCAAAACCTGCGCCGCACAGCAACATTCGCCAGATGATATTCAGATTTGACGGATCCTGTGGCAACAGTGAGAGCGAATAAAGCCCGAACGAAAATACAATCAGACCAATCCCACCGAGCATTCCCGGATGGTAACGCTCCACCAGACGGCCGGCGATAGGTGCCATCACCATCGTAGCCAGTGGCCACGGGGTAAGCAGCAGACCGGTTGAAACGGAATCCAGTCCCAGCGTATTCTGCAAAAAGAACGGCAGTGACACGAATGCCAGCATTTGCGCACTGAAGGAGCACAGTGAGGTACCCAGTGACATGGCGAAAATGGGAATTCGTAACAAGTCTACCGGTAACAGAGGGAAGGGACGTGACAACTGACGGCGCACAAAGAACCAACCAATGATCAGCAGTGCGACCACTTCACCGAGAATAAGCATCCGGTTCTGACCTTGTGCAAATCCACTGATCGCGATGATCAGCAGTCCGAATGTCAGAGCGTTCATCACACTGCTGGTGAAGTCGAATTTCTGTCCCTGACTCTTGTTGCTGTTGGCCGGTAGAAATTTTAAGCCCAGCGCCAGTGCCGCCAGACCAATCGGCAGGTTGATGGCAAACAGCCATTGCCATGACGCAAAGGAAAGTATCCCCGCTGCCACGGTGGGACCTGCCGCTGAAGAGACCGCCACGATCAGCGCATTTATGCCCATTCCCCGCCCGAGAAACCTCTGCGGGTAGATGATGCGTATCAGCGCGGTATTGACGCTCATGATCGCCGCTGCGCCAAATCCTTGCAAGATACGAGCGATAGTTAACGTGGTCAGTGAGTCCGAGAGGGCGCAAAAAAGCGATGTAATACTGAAGACCAGTAAGCCAGTCTGGTAAATACGTCGGTAACCGAAAATGTCCCCGAGCGATGCCAGTGAGAGCAGCGATATAGTGATCGCCAGCTGGTAGGCGTTGACTACCCATATTGATGAGGCAGGGCTGGCATTCAGATCTCTGGCGATGGTAGGTAAGGCCACGTTGGCTATCGCACCATCGAGCACTGAAACGGTAATGCCGAGAGCGATCGCGAGGATTGCTCCGTAGCGCTGCGGAACAGGAAGTCCGTCATTTGGCGTGAGAGTCATGAATGTGTGTCGGCATTGAGGTAATCAGAAGTAGGGATATTATCACGCGAGTAACTAAAAGGTGACAACCGTGATTATTGAGAATTACTTTTAATATTGTAAGGAAAATTATTAATAAGCTGAGGTTCCGCTCAGGGTCTCCGGCTGGAGATTGCGTATGCGGAATGCTTGCCAGTATAATGAAAACTGCGTTCTATTTTTTTTGAAACAAAACTTAAGCGGGCAGGTAAGAGAGACTATGGCTATCGCAGATCTTGATAAACAACCGGATTCCGTTTCCTCCGTCATGAAGGTATTTGGCATTTTACAGGCCCTTGGCGAGGAGCGTGAGATAGGGATCACCGAGCTTTCACAACGCGTAATGATGTCAAAAAGTACGGTTTACCGTTTTCTTCAGACAATGAAATCATTAGGTTATGTGGCGCAGGAAGGCGAGTCGGAAAAATACTCACTGACGCTGAAATTGTTCGAGCTTGGGGCTAAAGCCTTACAAAATGTTGATTTGATCCGAAGTGCAGATATCCAGATGCGCGAACTTTCGCGTCTGACCCGCGAGACAATACATCTTGGTGCGCTGGATGAAGACGGTATCGTCTATATTCACAAAATCGACTCTATGTATAACCTGCGTATGCACTCGCGTATTGGGCGCCGTAACCCGCTACACAGTACCGCAATTGGTAAAGTGCTAATGGCCTGGGGCGACAGCAGTGAAGTAGATTCACTGCTGTCAGAAATGGAGTTTACCCGCAGCACCGATAACACGATTCTGAGTGCAGAAGCGCTGCGTGCGGCACTGGAAATCGTGCGTGAGCAGGGATTTGGAGAAGATATTGAAGAACAGGAGCAAGGCTTGCGCTGTATCGCTGTGCCCGTGTTTGACCGTTTCGGAGTGGTGACTGCGGGGCTGAGTATCTCTTTCCCTACTATCCGCTTCTCGCAAGAGAGCAAAAGTGAATATGTGCGCATGCTGCACACGGCTGCGCGTAACATTTCCCAGCAGCTTGGTTACCACGGTTATCCGTTCTGATTTTTGTCTGATGATGAGCACAAAAAAACCGAAGCCAGGGCTTCGGTTTTTTATATCACTCAGTTAACCGGAAAAAGGGGGACTAACGATGTGCCAGTTCAGCACTCTCTTCTACATCCATCACTGATTTATCAGTCTGTTTCAGCAACTGGCTGGTAATGGTCCCTGCGGTCATTGATCCGCTGACGTTAAGCGCAGTACGGCCCATATCAATCAGTGGTTCAACTGAGATAAGCAAGGCAACCAGAGTTACCGGCAGGCCCATCGCAGGGAGCACAATCAGCGCAGCGAAGGTTGCACCGCCACCCACACCCGCCACACCCGCAGAGCTCAGGGTAACAATACCAACCAGCGTGGCAATCCACATTGGGTCAAACGGGTTGATGCCCACCGTTGGCGCAACCATCACGGCTAACATAGTCGGATAGAGACCCGCACACCCGTTTTGGCCGATAGTGGCACCGAAGGAGGCGGAGAAGCTGGCGATGGATTCAGGAATACCGAGACGACGAGTCTGCGCTTCCACGCTCAGCGGAATGGTTGCAGCACTGGAGCGGCTGGTGAACGCGAAGGTCAGGACCGGCCAGACTTTGCGGAAGAACTTCGCCGGATTCACACCGGTGAAAGACAGCAACAGCGCATGGACGACAAACATGATCGCCAGACCGAGGTAGGAAGCCACCACGAAACTGCCGAGCTTGACGATATCCTGTACGTTGGAACCTGCAACGACTTTGGTCATCAGCGCCAGCACGCCGTATGGAGTCAGCTTCATGACCAGACGCACCAGTTTCATCACCCATGCTTGCAGGGTATCGATGAAGACCAGAACGCGAGGGCCTTTTTCCTGATCGTCTTTAACCAGTTGCAGGGCAGCAACGCCGACAAACGCGGCAAAAATCACTACGCTGATAATTGACGTTGGGCTTGCACCAGTCAAATCAGCAAACGGATTTTTTGGAATAAAGGAAAGAATCAGCTGTGGCATGGTCAGATCGGCCACTTTACCCACATAGGTGCTTTGCAACGCAGAAAGACGCGCTGTTTCCTGAGCACCCTGAACCAGACCGTCCGCCGTCAGGCCGAACAAACCGGTTACGAAAACACCGACCAGTGCTGCAATCATCGTGGTGAACAGCAGGGTACCGATGGTAAAAAAACTGATTTTACCCAGCGAAGACGCGTTATGTAACTTCGCGACCGCGCTCAAAATAGAAACGAATACCAGCGGCATGACAATCATCTGCAACAGCTGTACATAACCGTTACCGACAATATTGAACCAGGTAATGGAGGTCTTGAGGACCGCATTATCAGACCCATAGATCAACTGCAGTGCCAGGCCAAATACGACACCCATCACCAGACCGACTAAGACTTTTTTTGCCAAACTCCACTGCTTGTGGCGAGTTTGCGCCAACAGCAAAAGGAGGGCAACGAAGACCACTACGTTAATCACGAGCGGAAGATTCATACCCAGATCTCCAAATTTTTCATTATTTCGTTATGTATTGCTTACCGGTGTTCTCAGCGAGGAGTGCACCATCCCGTAGCGTTGGGCGACAGAATATCAGGTCATTGCAGTCAATTATTATATTCAAAAGGAATGGTTTATAACTTTTTGGATTTTTTGTATGAAATAAGAACGATATGGTCGATATTTCGTCATAATTAAGTGATCAGGTTCAAAATTCTGCTGAAAGACTCCGGCTTGATTGCACTAATAATGGGCGTCCAGTTGGGCCAGAACAGGGTAAACGCGACCAATGCCAGACACAACGTCCGCTCAAGCTGGTTGCCTTTTTGACTGTTAATCAGTGGCAATCGAAAACGCCACCGGCATGGCCACAGCAAGGGAACGCCGGCAGGTGTGAGCATATCCGCCAGAATATGACTCAGGTAACCGATAATCATCGCGTGCAGGGCATCAATGGGGATAACCCAGTTGTGAGGGAAATGCGTGCGCAGTAAAAAGATACTGGCAATCACCGCCAGCAAACTGTGGGTGAAGCCGCGGTGACCGAACATACGGGCAATCGGCGCTGAAACCCATTTCAGACGCTGGCCTATCAAAGATTTAGGATGGTCAATATCAGGTAGCAGTGAAGTCAGCATCGACGCCGGGATAATATGCCACCAGTCGCCATGTGCCAGCTCCGGTGAGAGCTGTGCTTTTTTTGCGAACACCGCGCAGGCGATAGAGAATATGAGATGGCCTTCCGCCGTCATGAGACTTCCGAACTGAATAACTGTTATTTTATCCAGTATATGTGAAAGTGTCACAATCAGGGAAGTGTTACGCTGTAACTAATTGTCAACAGATTGATAAAATTGCTAAAAAGCGCAAAATTTGCGCCTTTTCAGAGCAAAAAATTGTTATCGCGCCAGCCAGCCGCCGTCTACTGCCACGGTATAGCCGTTGATGTAGTCAGAGGCTTTTGATGCGAGGAACACCACCGGCCCCATGACATCTTCCGGCAAGCCCCATCGCCCGGCAGGAATGCGTTCGAGGATCTCTTTACTTCGGTCTTCGTCTGAACGCAGTTGCTCGGTATTGTTGGTCGCCATGTATCCCGGTGCAATGGCATTGACGTTGATATTGTGTTTAGCCCATTCGTTTGCCATCAGACGGGTGACACCCATTACAGCGCTTTTTGACGCGGTGTAAGAAGGAACACGGATGCCGCCCTGATAGGAGAGCATAGAGGCGACATTAATAATTTTGCCGCCTTTACCCTGTTTGATAAATTGACGGGCCACCGCCTGTGACATGAAGAACAGTGTTTTGCTGTTGACGTTCATAACGTCATCCCAGTTTTTCTCGCTGAAGTCGATCGCATCTTCTCGGCGGATGATGCCAGCATTATTGACCAGAATATCGATGTGGCCGAATTCACTGACGGCCATTTCAATCAACTGAGGAATGCCGGCAATGCTGCTGAGATCGGCGCGTAAATCGAGAAAGCGGCGTCCCAGTGCGGTAACACGTTCTACGGTTTCGTCCGGCGCGCTGACGTTGACGCCGACAATATCGCAACCCGCCTGAGCCAGGCCCAGCGCCATTCCCTGACCAAGACCCGTATTACAGCCGGTCACCAGTGCTACTTTTCCTGCTAAATCAAATGCGTTGAGGATCATGATTGTTCTCACTTTTGCAACGGCGCTCCCGCCGTAAAGGAATGTTCTGCGGGTTAATTAGCGCAGTTCGCTGACTTTTACATGGTCCATATCATCAAACACCTGATTCTCGCCTACCATTCCCCAGATAAACGTATAGCGTTTGGTGCCTACGCCAGAATGAATCGACCAGCTTGGTGAAATGACCGCTTGTTCGTTATGGACCAACAGATGACGGGTTTCCTGCGGTTGCCCCATCATGTGGAATACCGCCGTATCATCGTCCATATCGAAATAGAAATAGACTTCCATGCGGCGCTCATGGGTGTGGCACGGCATGGTGTTCCACAGGCTGCCCTGTTCAAGTTTGGTCAGGCCCATGGTGAGCTGGCAGGTCTCCAGTACGTCGGGAACGATGAACTTATTGATAGTGCGGCGATTGCTGGTCGCGGTGTCGCCAATCGTTTGTGGGGACGCTTGCGCTAAGGAGATTTTTTTGTTCGGGAAAGTGGTGTGGGCTGGCGCGCTGTTGTAATAGAACTTGGCCGGTTTGGCGGCATTAAAACTGCTGAATTCAACCTGTCTGGCGCCTTTCCCAACATACAACGCTTCTTCATTCCCAATTTCATACGTGGTGCCGTCAACAACAATCAGTCCCGGCCCGCCTATATTAATCACCCCCAGTTCGCGGCGCTCAAGGAAATAGCTCACCCCCAGCTGCCTACCAACGTCATCCCCGACAAACACTTTGGCATCGACCGGCATCACGCCGCCGACGATGATGCGGTCGATATGGCTATATGTCATGGTATAGGCGTTCTTTTCGAAGATTTTCTCGATGAGGAATTCGCGCCGTAATCCGGCGGTGTCGAGCTGTTTGGCGTGTTCGCTGTGGATGCTTTGACGGACTTGCATGTCTGTGCCTCTCGTGCGTGATCAATGTAACGAAGGGAGGAGTGACCGGAGCGGAGTATGGCGTGCGTGGCAGTAACAGCACCATGTTGATTCCGCTATCCGGCTGCTCCACGTTACATGCAGCATAAAGTCATTGGCATGCCAATTCAATAAAAATGAAATGATGTTTTATTTATTTCATGAGGTGGTTCAAGGTTTATGACATCCGGTGGTGGCAATACAAGACCCTTCGTTAGAATGCAGAAAGAAAGCGCGGCCCTTTGCGGCGCGGTGGGACATTTTTAAGTCATGGGTTGCGGAGAAAAGTCATGAAAACCTTCTTTATAAATGATGAAACTGCCTGGGAAGAGTTAGGTAACGGGATTCGGCGCAAGATAATGACCTGGAGTGATGAGCTGATGATGGTGGCCGTCCAGTTTGATAAAGGCGCAATAGGTGTGGCTCACCTGCATGATATTCATGATCAGATTGCTTATGTTGCTGCTGGCTGTTTTGAAGTGGAAATAGAGGGCGCAAAAAAGGTGCTTAAAACGGGCGATGCTTACCGTGCGGTGAAACATCAGATGCATGGCGTTGTTGCGCTTGAGCAAGACAGCGTACTGATAGATACGTTTTCACCCAAACGCGCTGATTTTCTTTAAACCCTATCTGGTCGCATTCTGTGAGGAAGCATCGGGCGCACCACCGCGCGCCCGATATTATCAGCGTATATACGTGGCCGTAAGCTTTTCCAGCGACGAGAGTTTGACGTCAGCCAACGCCCAGCGCGGATCCTCACTGAACTCATGAGCCGGGACGACAATAGAGCGCATACGCGCGGCTTTCGTCGCAATCATTCCGTTAAAGGAATCTTCCAGCGTCACGCAATTTAACGGGTCAACCTGCAACTGGCCTGCCGCCTGCAAATAGACTTCAGGATGCGGTTTGCTGTAAGGCAGGTGCTCTGCGGAAACACGCACCTGGAAATAGGGAGTTAAATTAAACATTTCTAGCACGGTATCGAGCATGTGCAGAGGTGATGCGGATGCCAGACCAATTTTCAGCCCCTGATCACGGCACAATTCTAGAGCATGTGTCACACCCGGCAGCAGTGGTCTTGTCTGTTCAACCAGTTCAATGGCACGTGCAATAACCTGCTGTGTTACTTCGGCCTGACTTGGCCCCTGCCATGGCATCGCCTGATACCACATTCTTACGACCTGATCGATTCTCAGACCCAGTGTGTCAGGCAATAAATGCCGCTGTGACAGATCCAGCCCCAGGCTGCCAAAAACATCCAGTTCTGCCTGCGTCCATAAGGGTTCAGAATCGATCAGCAGACCATCCATATCAAAAATTGCTGCAGTAACAGGGCGTATATAGGCCATCAGTTATCACTCCGTCGTGTGGGGACCATCACTTTAGCATTCGCCACGACACAGGCGAAAGAGTGAAAATGCACAGCGGCCTGTACGTATTTTGCTGACTTTTTCCCTAAGCCATTAAAACAGTGGGCGGTGTTGAGATTCTGTAGGTAAACTTAGGCGGATAACTGACACGTCCTTACAAGGGGAATTCATGACGTATCAACAAGCCGGGCGCGTTGCGGTACTAAAACGGATCATGGGATGGGTGGTTTTTCTTCCCGCATTATTGTCCACGGGCATTTCGCTGCTTAACTTTGTCTATGAACACAGTAAAGCCCAGCAGGGGATCAATGCGGTGATGCTGGACTTCGTCCACGTGATGGTCGATATGGTGCGTTTTAATACCAATTTTCTGAATATGTTCTGGTACAACTCACCCGTACCGGTGCTTGGACAGGGCGTGACCAGCGCCAATACCATGTTTTTCATCATTTACTGGCTGATCTTCGTCGGGCTGGCGCTTCAGGCTTCTGGGGCAAGAATGTCGCGACAGGTGACGCATATCCGTGAAGGAATTCAGGATCAATTGATTCTTGAGCAGGCAAAAGGCAGTGAAGGCCGGACGAAACAACAAATTGAAGAACGCATTATTTTGCCGCGCCACACTATTTTCGTGCAGTACTTCCCTTTGTATATTCTACCGATTGTACTGGCCGTGATTGCCTATTTCATTTTGAAATTGCTGGGTTTATTTGGCTGAGTTAAGCACCCTGAATACTGTTTTTAATTTATTCCCATCAGACCTGAGCCGAAATAGACTCAGGTTTTTTTACGGGTTTATCCCTCGTCACTGCGTAACAGGCGTTCGACCGCACGTTGCGCGACCACGGAGTGTTGACCGCCGAAAAGATTACTGCGATTGAGTAAATAATAGAGCTGATATATCGGCTGACGCTGGACGAAATCATCAGGAAGGGGAGTCCGGCTTTGATAACCATCATAAATATTGGTCGGGACTTTAGGATATAACGGCAACATGGCCAGATCGCATTCGCGGTCACCCCAATAACAGGCCGGGTCAAAAATCACCGGTCCACTGGTGGCTAATCCACAGTTGTGTGGCCACAAATCGCCGTGCAGTAGAGAAGGGCGTGGCTGGTGGTTATGCAAACGGGCTTCTACCATGGTGGTGATGTCTTCGATATTCCCAAAGTTCATGCCTTTTTCGGCTGCGAGCTGCAACTGCCAGCCAATGCGTTGTTCAGCGAAGAAGGTGGCCCAGCGACGTTGCCAGGTATTGGGCTGAGGAAGCGTGGCCAGTTCGTTATCGAAGTCGAGACCAAACTGCAACTGCTCACTCCATTGATGCAAATCTGAAAGCTGTTGCCCCAGAAGATAGGCATTATGGGCATCCAACGGCTCGAGCGGCATGTATTCCAGTAACAGGAAACTGTAGTCACGATCGCTGCCCACGCCATAAACCTCGGGTACGCGTACCGTCTGGCTATGGGCAAGCAGTGAAAGCTGATCGGCCTCAGCGGAGAAGATGGGTAACATTTCACGTGCGTTGCATTTCACAAAAACGTCTCTGTCGCCGTAACTCAGGCGCCAGGCAGGGTGTATTTCTCCCCCCGGCAGCTCAACGCGTTCGCGGATTTCAGCATTGCCAAGATGTTCACTTAACAGACGATTAACGGCTTGCCACATGGAATCACCCCTTCTGACTGGCCTGATAATTCATTAAGTTAGCGTATTTACCGCTGTAAAAACCTGATCCCGCCCACAGCTAAATCAGGTCATGAGGTAAATATATACAGTTCAGCTCGCATCGCGTCTTGTGTTTGCATCAATGAAAAGTGAAAAAATAAGAATAAGTGAAATGAATGAGCAAATATAACCAGAATTATCTTATCGACTAACTTCTAACATCTTTGTTTCACGGAACATTATTCATCATAGACTAAAAATATATTCAGGTGTGTGAAGAAGATGTATATGCTGGCTTCCGTCAACGTCGCGAGAGGCATAACGTGAAACCAAAAATTCTTTATTTGATGGCCGCGCTTTTATTAGCAGGTTGCGCTAAAGAAACGCCGGTACAACGGACTCATTTTCTGAATCCACCGGCCGCTACCCCGGACACGTCCATGATGCATCAGGGCCCATACGGAAGCGTTATACACCAGGCCGCTAATACCTATGGTGTTGATGAAACACTGGTAAAAGCGATTATTCAGGTTGAATCGGGATTTAATCCCACTGTCGTGAGCAAGTCTAACGCCGTAGGTTTAATGCAGCTCAAAGCGTCAACAGCAGGGCGTGATGCCTACCGTATGAAAGGGCGGAATGGTCAGCCGAGTACCTATGAATTAAAAGATCCTGCAGTGAATATCGATTTAGGCACTGCGTATCTGAGTATGCTGCAACAGCAACTGGCTGGGATCAGTGACCCACAAACGCGGCGTTATGCCACTACCGTGGCCTATGTGAACGGCGCCGGCGCCTTGCTGAGAACCTTCTCCAGTGACAAAACGTATGCCGTGGCTAAAATTAATCAAATGACGCCGGAACAATTCTATAAACACGTGCAGCAAAAACATCCTGCGCCACAAGCGCCTCGTTACTTGTGGAAAGTGAACAACGCTTATCTGGCGATGCGATAAGCCTTGTTCATTCTGTCCGTCAGCGTGCCTCTCAGGCCGCTGGCGGATAGTGTGCAATAATCTCCAGAATTCCGTTAATGCCAAACTGAACGCCCATACAGACCAGTAAGAATCCCATCACACGTGAAATCGCTTCAATCCCGCTTTTCCCGACCAGACGCATAATCGCCCCGGAACTTCTCAGGCAAACCCAAAGAATCAGGCCAATAATCAGAAAAATTAACACCGGCGCGACAGTGATAACCCATGCAGGATAATCCACCCCGTCTTTAATTGCCGATGCGCTGCTGATAATCATCGCAATGGTCCCGGGGCCTGCAGTGCTTGGCATGGCCAGTGGAACAAAGGCGATATTGGGTGAGTCCTGTTTTTTCATCTCCTCGGTTTTATGCTCTACCATGGTTTTCTCTTCAGCATGTGGCTGAGGGAAAAGCATCCGAAAACCGATAAAGGCAACAATCAGACCGCCTGCAATACGCAGCCCCGGAATGGAAATGCCGAAGGTATTCATCACCACCTGACCTGCGTAGTAGGTCACCATCATGATAATAAACACATAAACAGAAGCCATCATCGACTGACGGTTACGCTCCTGCTCGGTCATATTCCCTGATAATCCTAATAACAATGCGACTGTGGTCAGCGGATTTGCCAGCGGCAGCAGGATCACCAATCCTAAGCCGATCGCTTTAAACAAGAGGCCGATTTCAGTCATAAGTTATTATCCATTTAATTACGTCCTTTTAACGTGTGAATGCTGACGGGAATTACACGAAAAATAGCATCAATAAGCAACTCAGGTTGCTGGAAAAGCGCACTTTACGGATGTTACACTGACTGGCGTTTTTTACGTCGCATCTTGAGGCAATGGAATCAGGGCTTCATGGGTGTCTATATTCGGCAAAGTAGAGCTGAATAGCGTAACAAATCGAATGAATTCACACTCAAATATTGTTCTATATGTGCTCTGTCGTGTGGGGCACCACTGTAGATGAGGAATTAAAATGCCTGTTATTACTCTTCCCGATGGAAGCCAGCGTTCGTTTGATGCTCCTGTTTCACCTCTTGATGTCGCCCTTGATATTGGTCCTGGTCTGGCGAAAGCCTGTATCGCAGGGCGCGTTAATGGCGAACTGGTTGATGCAACAGATTTGATCACCGAAGATGCGCAACTCGCGATCATCACCACAAAAGACGAAGCTGGTTTGGAAATATTGCGTCACTCCTGTGCGCATCTGTTAGGCCATGCAATTAAGCAATTGTGGCCGAACACCAAAATGGCCATCGGCCCGGTTATCGACAACGGTTTCTACTACGACGTCGATTTAGATCGCACGCTGACTCAGGAAGACATTGATCTGCTTGAAAAACGCATGCATGAACTGGCTGAAAAGAATTACGACGTTATTAAAAAGAAAGTCAGCTGGCAAGAAGCGCGCGATACTTTTGACAGCCGTGGTGAGCAGTACAAAGTGGCGATTCTGGATGAGAACATCAGTCATGATGACCAGCCAGGTTTGTATCATCACGAAGAATACGTAGATATGTGCCGTGGCCCCCACGTCCCAAATATGCGTTTCTGCCATCATTTCAAACTGCAGAAAACCTCAGGGGCATACTGGCGCGGCGACAGCAAAAATAAAATGCTGCAACGTATCTACGGTACCGCCTGGGCTGAGAAAAAACAGCTGAACTCATACCTGCAACGTCTGGAAGAGGCGGGTAAGCGTGATCACCGTAAAATTGGTAAGCAGTTAGATCTCTACCACATGCAGGAAGAAGCACCAGGTATGGTGTTCTGGCATAACGATGGCTGGACAATCTTCCGTGAGCTGGAAGCCTTTGTGCGCATGAAACTGAAGTCTTATGACTATCAGGAAGTGAAAGGTCCGTTCATGATGGACCGCGTACTGTGGGAAAAAACCGGTCACTGGGACAACTACAAAGAAGCAATGTTTACGACCTCTTCTGAGAACCGTGAATATTGCATCAAGCCGATGAACTGCCCAGGTCACGTGCAGATTTTTAATCAGGGCCTGAAGTCTTACCGTGATTTGCCATTGCGTATGGCTGAATTTGGTAGCTGTCACCGTAATGAGCCTTCTGGCGCATTGCATGGACTGATGCGCGTACGTGGCTTCACTCAGGATGATGCTCACATCTTCTGTACTGAAGAGCAGGTGCGTGACGAAGTTAACAGCTGTATCCGCATGGTTTACGACATGTACAGCACCTTTGGTTTTGAAAAGATTGTGGTTAAGTTATCAACCCGTCCAGAAAAACGCATTGGTACTGACGAAATGTGGACCCGTGCGGAGGATGACCTTGCTGCAGCGCTGACTGAAAATAAAATTGAATTTGAATATCAGCCAGGTGAAGGGGCGTTCTATGGCCCGAAAATTGAATTCACCTTGCATGATTGTTTGGATCGTGCGTGGCAGTGTGGTACCGTGCAACTCGACTTTTCATTACCCGGCCGCCTAAACGCATCTTATATCGGCGAAAGCAACGATCGTCAGGTACCGGTAATGATTCACCGTGCAATTCTGGGTTCAATGGAACGCTTCATCGGTATTCTTACCGAAGAATATGCGGGCTTCTTCCCAACATGGATTGCTCCGGTTCAGGTAGTCGTAATGAATATTACTGACACACAAGCTACCTATGTCGAAGAATTAACTAAAAAACTGCAAGAAGCAGGCATTCGCGTTAAAGCCGACTTGAGAAATGAGAAGATTGGCTTTAAAATTCGCGAACACACGCTGCGTCGTGTTCCTTATATGTTGGTTTGTGGCGATAAAGAGGTAGAAGCGGGCAAAGTTGCCGTTCGTACCCGCCGCGGAAAAGACTTAGGAAGCATGGACGTCAGCGAAGTCGTTGACAAACTGCTCGCGGAGATCCGCAGCAGAAGTCTTCATCAACTGGAGGAATAAAGTATTAAAGGCGGAAAACGAGTTCAACCGGCGCGTCCTAATCGCATTAACAAAGAGATTCGCGCGCAAGAAGTTCGCCTCACCGGCGTCGATGGCGAGCAGATTGGTATTGTCAGTCTGAATGAAGCTCTTGAAAAAGCTGAGGAAGCGGGCGTCGATTTAGTAGAAATCAGTCCGAATGCCGAGCCGCCAGTTTGTCGAATCATGGATTACGGCAAATTCCTCTACGAGAAGAGCAAGTCGACTAAAGAGCAGAAGAAGAAACAAAAAGTTATTCAGGTTAAGGAAATTAAATTCCGACCTGGTACCGATGATGGCGACTATCAGGTCAAACTACGCAACCTGATTCGCTTTCTGGAAGATGGCGATAAAGCCAAGATCACCCTGCGTTTCCGTGGGCGTGAAATGGCGCACCAACAGATCGGTATGGAAGTGCTTAACCGCGTCCGTAAAGACCTGTGTGAAGATTCTGAACTGGCCGTTGTCGAATCCTTCCCTACGAAGATCGAAGGTCGTCAGATGATCATGGTGCTCGCACCTAAGAAGAAACAGTAAGGCTTCCAAGTAACTAACCCCGCACAGTGCTTGCGCTGTGCGGGGTTAGTTCGCCTTTCTGATTCATGTTACTAACAATGCGAAGTGGAATGTAAAATGCCAAAGATCAAAACAGTACGTGGCGCCGCTAAACGCTTTAAGAAAACCGGTAGTGGTGGTTTCAAGCGTAAGCACGCTAACCTGCGTCATATTCTGACCAAAAAAGCTACTAAGCGTAAACGTCATTTGCGTCCTAAAGGCATGGTATCCAAGAACGATTTGGGTCTTGTCATCGCATGTTTGCCGTACGCATAAATACACTTTTTTTAATCAAGAATAATACTCAGGAGAGCATATGGCTCGCGTAAAACGTGGTGTGATTGCACGTGCACGTCACAAGAAAATTTTAAAGCAGGCGAAAGGTTACTACGGTGCCCGTTCGCGCGTATATCGTGTTGCATTCCAGGCTGTTATCAAAGCTGGTCAATACGCCTACCGTGACCGTCGTCAAAAGAAACGTCAGTTCCGTCAGCTGTGGATCGCGCGTATCAACGCAGCAGCTCGTCAGAACGACATGTCTTACAGCAAATTCATTAACGGCTTGAAAAAAGCTTCTATTGAAATTGACCGTAAGATTTTGGCTGATATCGCCGTTTTCGATAAGTTCGCGTTCAGCGCACTGGTAGAAAAAGCGAAAGCAGCACTGGCGTAAGTCAGCTAAGAAAGAGGGAGCTTGCTCCCTCTTTTTTGTTTATAATCAGTCGGATTAGTGGTTTAATTCCCTACTGGTGTCAGCGTTAGCCGATTTCGCATCAAACCAACAAGGTACTGCAAGCATGAATGCTGCTATTTTCCGTTTCTTTTTTTACTTTAGCGCCTGATTCAGGAAGGCTTTCGCGCGTAAGAGAAGAAACGAAAAGTAGCGCCTAAGCCTCCCTCGTGGAGGCTTTTTTGTATCTGTTCTTTATTCGTTAAGGTCCAGGGCCAAAATCGCGCCCCTGATTAATAACAGTTATTTCACATCCGGCCATACAGGCCAGAAGAAGAGGAAAGCAATGCCACATCTCGCAGAACTGGTTGCCAACGCCAAGGCCGCCGTAGAGAGTGCTCAGGATATTGCCACGCTGGATAACGTGCGTGTCGAGTATCTTGGTAAGAAAGGCCACCTGACGCTCCAGATGACGACGCTGCGTGAATTGCCAGCAGAAGAGCGCCCGGCAGCAGGCGCCGTGATCAACGAAGCGAAAACGCAGGTTCAGGATGCCCTGAATGCGCGAAAAAATACGCTGGAGTCAGCCGTGCTGAACGCGCGTCTGGCCGAAGAGACCATTGATGTCTCACTGCCGGGTCGTCGTATCGAAAACGGCGGTTTGCATCCAGTGACCCGCACAATCGATCGCATTGAAACTTTCTTTGGTGAATTAGGTTTTACCGTGGAAACCGGTCCAGAAATTGAAGATGACTACCATAACTTCGATGCGCTGAATATCCCTGGCCACCACCCGGCTCGTGCAGATCACGACACTTTCTGGTTTGATGCTACGCGTTTGCTGCGTACCCAAACCTCTGGCGTGCAGATCCGTACCATGAAAGGGCAACAGCCACCTATCCGTATCATTGCACCTGGCCGTGTTTACCGTAACGACTACGACCAGACGCACACGCCGATGTTCCACCAGATGGAAGGCCTGATTGTTGATAAAGACATCAGCTTCACCAATCTGAAAGGTACGTTGCATGATTTCCTGAACAACTTCTTTGAAGCTGATTTGCAGATCCGGTTCCGTCCTTCCTACTTCCCGTTTACTGAGCCTTCTGCTGAAGTGGATGTTATGGGCAAAAATGGCAAGTGGCTGGAAGTGTTAGGTTGCGGCATGGTGCACCCGAACGTGTTGCGTAACGTCGGCATTGACCCGGAAATTTACTCCGGTTTTGCATTCGGTATGGGAATGGAGCGTCTGACGATGCTGCGTTACGGCGTGACAGACTTGCGTGCATTCTTCGAAAACGATCTGCGTTTCCTCAAACAGTTTAAGTAAGGCGGGAATATCACATGAAATTCAGTGAACTCTGGTTGCGTGAGTGGGTAAACCCAGCCATCAGCAGCGAAGCATTATCTGACCAAATCACCATGGCCGGTCTGGAAGTTGACGGCGTAGAGCCTGTTGCCGGTGCTTTCCACGGCGTCGTCGTCGGTGAAGTTGTCGAGTGCGGTCAGCATCCTAACGCTGACAAACTGCGTGTCACCAAGGTGAACGTGGGTGGCGAACGCCTGCTCGATATCGTCTGCGGGGCACCGAACTGTCGCCAGGGTCTTAAAGTCGCGGTTGCGACCGTAGGCGCCGTACTACCGGGTGATTTTAAAATTAAAGCCGCGAAACTACGTGGTGAACCTTCTGAAGGGATGCTTTGCTCGTTTTCTGAGCTGGGTATTTCCGAAGACCATGACGGCATCATCGAATTATCTGCTGATGCCCCAGTCGGCACCGATATTCGCGAATACCTCAAGCTTGATGACAGCACGATTGAAATCAGCGTAACGCCAAACCGCGCCGATTGCTTGGGTATTATTGGTGTAGCACGAGACGTGGCAGTTTTTTATCAGATGTCGTTAAACGAGCCTGATATGTCGCCAGTCGCCGCCACCATCAGTGATGTCCTGCCTATTGATGTCAAAGCGACAGAAGCCTGCCCACGCTATTTGGGCCGCGTAGTGAAAGGCATCAACGTTAAAGCGGCAACGCCTTTGTGGATGCGTGAAAAGCTGCGTCGTTGTGGCATCCGTTCAATCGATCCGGTTGTAGATATCACCAATTTCGTGCTGCTTGAACTCGGCCAGCCGATGCATGCTTTTGATCTGAACCGTATTCAGGGCGGTATCGTAGTCCGTATGGCGCAGAAAGATGAAGCGCTGACGTTACTTGATGGCACCAAGACTAAGCTCAACGATGACATGCTGGTGATTGCAGACCACGAAAAAGCACTGGCGATGGCTGGTATTTTCGGTGGTGAACACTCGGGTGTGAATATTGAAACGCAGGATGTGCTGCTAGAGTGCGCTTTCTTTAACCCGCTGTCTATTACGGGGCGTGCGCGCCGTCAGGGATTGCATACCGATGCTTCTCACCGTTATGAGCGCGGTGTTGACCCGGCGTTGCAGCACAAAGCGATGGAGCGCGCTACCGCACTGCTGCTGGAGATTTGCGGTGGTGCTGCCGGTCCGGTCATCGACGTGACATCAGAAAAAGATTTGCCAAAAGCAGCCACTATTTCGTTGCGTCGGGAAAAACTGGATCGCCTGATCGGTCACCATGTTAACGATGCACAGGTCACGGACATTCTGACGCGCCTAGGCTGTAAGGTTGAACAGAAAGACGGTGGCTGGACCGCTGTGGCACCAAGCTGGCGTTTCGATATGCAGATCGAAGAAGATCTGGTTGAAGAAGTGGCCCGTGTTTATGGTTACAACAACATTCCGGATGTGCCAGTAAAAGCTAATCTTGAAATGACCAAACACCGCGAAGCCGATTTGTCGCTTAAACGCGTTAAAAATCTACTGGTTGACCGCGGTTTCCAGGAAGCTATCACCTACAGTTTCGTCGACCCAAAAATTCAAAATTTGTTGCACCCAGGTGAAGAAGCGCTAATTTTACCGAGCCCGATTTCTGTTGAAATGTCAGCAATGCGTCTTTCTCTATGGACGGGCTTGCTGACATCCGCGGTTTACAACCAAAACCGCCAGCAGAGCCGCGTGCGTATTTTTGAAAGTGGCCTGCGCTTTGTTCCTGATACTCAAGCGAATCTGGGTATCCGTCAGGACGTCATGCTGTCTGCGGTGATCACTGGCAATAAAAATGAAGAACATTGGGATCTGGCGCGCCAGTCAGTTGACTACTACGATTTGAAAGGTGATCTTGAGGCGATTCTTGAGCTTACCGGCAAATTAGATGATATCCAGTTCAAAACCGAAACGAATCCTGCGCTGCATCCTGGGCAGAGTGCAGCAATTTATTTACGCGGCGAACGTATTGGTTTCATTGGTGTAGTCCATCCTGAGCTGGAACGTAAGCTTGACCTTAACGGTCGTACGGTGGTGTTTGAACTGCTGTGGAATAAGGTCGCAGACCGCGTGCTGCCTGATGCGAAAGCCATTTCGCGCTTCCCGGCAAACCGTCGTGACATCGCTGTTGTGGTTGCTGAAAATGTCCCTGCAGAAGATATTTTGGTAGAGTGTAAGAAAGTTGGCGCAAATCAGGTAGTTGGCGTAAACTTATTTGACGTGTATCGTGGGAAGGGCGTGGCAGAGGGTTATAAAAGCCTGGCTATCAGTCTGGTATTGCAGGATACCGCTCGTACACTGGAAGAAGAAGAGATCGCCGCTACTGTTGCAAAATGTGTAGAGGCTCTAAAGCAGCGATTCCAAGCATCCTTGAGGGATTGAACCTATGGCGCTTACTAAAGCTGAAATGTCAGAACACCTGTTTGAAAAGCTTGGGCTTAGCAAACGGGATGCCAAAGACCTGGTCGAACTGTTCTTCGAAGAAGTGCGTCGCGCTTTGGAGAATGGCGAACAAGTTAAATTGTCTGGTTTTGGCAATTTTGACCTGCGTGACAAAAACCAACGTCCGGGACGTAACCCGAAAACCGGCGAAGATATTCCTATCACGGCGCGCCGTGTGGTGACTTTCCGTCCGGGACAGAAGTTGAAAAGCCGGGTTGAGAATGCCACTCCTAAAGAATAAGTGAGTTGGACAAAAAGGTCGCGAAAGCGGCCTTTTTTTTACCTTCATTCCTAAACCTTTTATATCATTTCGGCATAAATAATAAAGGTATCAATAATCCGCTAATAAAGTGAAAAGATAGTGTTAAGGTGATTGGGTATTCAGGATTAGTCTGATAGATTAAATTGAGTCGCGATGGAATGAGTGGTTTATTGGTCGGAGTGTTTTATATAAATAAAATAAGGGGCCGAAGCCCCTTATCAGCAATATCATTCATAAAGTGGTCGGTTTTTCCTGATGCCAGTCAGAGGAAAACGGAATAAGAAATTAAATGTTTAACTATCAATGCCAGTAGTGTGGATGGCCACCATCATGATAGCCGCCATGGCCGTAGTGGCCAGGGAAGATACAACCACTCAGGCTGACGATAACCAGAGCGACACTTAAGAAAGCGATGATACGACGCATATATATATCCTTCGTGTGATTAAACACATTCAGTATAAATAGAATGGTATCAGGCTGTTGTCAGGCTAGCGTTAAGATATGTTAAGAGCATTATAAGAATTGAATAGTTTCCCCGCATGCCCCTGCTGTTATATTTCAGCGGGGACATATTTGTATTCTTTTTGTAAGCTGTAAGAAAGTTAACCGAAAAACATCTTTTATCTCATGGTCAGCTTTACTTCTGCTTGTTATAAATTTTGTTAAGGACAAGTTTATGAAATAAATAAGGTGGATACTGTGAAAAAATCTCTATTACTGCTTTGTTGTGCACTGGCACTGCCTGTCGTCGCACAGGCAGGTGTGACGGTAGACGTCAACGTACCTGGCGTGTCGGTTCACATCGGAGATCAGGACCAGCGCGGATACTACTGGGATGGTTACGACTGGCGACCGCCGCAGTGGTGGCACGAACATCAGGGGCACCACGTCGGTGATCGCAATAACCATGGTATGTACTGGCGCGGTGACCGCTGGCAGCCTTCACCTCCACCAAAACAATATTATGATCGTGCCCATGAGCAGCCGCCTCACCATCAGCAGCAACATGGTGACCCGCATCATGATAACAACGGGCATCAGGGCGGTTATGATAACCATCAGGGGAACGGGCAGCCGATTCCACCAGACGGTCAACGTCACTAAGTCGGATCCCTTTCCAAAGGCCAGTGCATATGCGCTGGTTTTTTTTATGGGCTTTTGGAAAATTTCGACAAAAAATGACATAGAATCGGTAGGATACTTATTTATAGTTTCCCCGTAGCCGATGATTTGCTGAGAGGCAGTCGCGCCAGGATGCCCATTTTCATGCCCGACTTGCTGAAAACACTCCCTTCTTTCTCAGAGCTTGAGCGGCGGCAAAAATGCCGGGATCGCCGATTATTGATTCTGTTCATTGGGTTGCTGATTGCTGTTTTCCTTTTCAGCCTGTGCGCGGGCGAAAACTGGCTATGGCCGGATAGCTGGTCAGGTCCACAAGGGCAGCTTTTCGTCTGGCAGTTACGCCTTCCCCGTGCCATTGCTGTGGTCCTGGTTGGCGCAGGGCTGGCGGTCTCCGGTGCGGTTATGCAGTCACTGTTTGAAAACCCCCTGGCCGAACCCGGACTGCTCGGCGTTGCCAACGGTGCCGGTGTGGCGCTGGTGCTGTGCGTTATGCTGGGAAACGGCCTGCTGCCGGTGTGGCTCATGAGTCTTTCTGCCGTCGCCGGTGCGCTGGTGATCACCTTCTTTTTATTGCACTTCGCCAGACAGCATCTGCTCACTAATGCCCGCCTGCTTCTGGTTGGGGTCGCCATTGGTATTGTCTGCAGTGCCGTGATGACCTGGTCGGTCTACTTCAGCACTAATCTGGACTTACGCCAGCTTATGTACTGGATGATGGGGGGGTTTGGCGGGGTGGACTGGCGGCAAAGCTGGCTGGGCGTGATGCTCATTCCCGTAGTTGTCTGGATGATTTTTCAGGGGAGAACGCTGAATCTGCTTTCACTCGGGATCGGACAGGCGCAGCAGTTGGGGGTCTCTGTGGCTGTGTGGCGAAACCTGCTGGTTCTGGCGGTCGGCTGGGTGGTGGGCCTGAGTGTGGCGATCGCCGGGGTGATTGGCTTCGTCGGGCTGGTGATCCCCCATATCTTGCGGCTGTGTGGCATGACTGACCAGCGTGCTTTATTACCGGCCTGTGCTCTGGTGGGCGGTGCGGTATTGCTGTTAGCCGATGTACTCGCCCGCATTGCACTCTATTCCGCTGAATTGCCGATAGGCGTAGTGACAGCAACGCTTGGGGCGCCCATTTTCATCTGGCTGCTGGTCAAAGCTGCCTGAATCAGACAGGATTGACCGACGACACGCCAGGGACGGGCTATCTTTGACTTTTCTTCATTTCGCCTACGGCACGAAGCACTTGCCAATAACTAAGGATATTCAAGATGAGTAATGCAATTTTTGACCTTCCCCTGACAACAATTAACGGCGAAACCACGACGCTGGGTGCCTATAAAGGCTCTGTGCTGTTGGTGGTTAACGTGGCATCCCAGTGCGGACTGACCAAGCAGTATGAAGGCCTGGAAACACTCTATCAGACCCGTCACGAGCAGGGTTTTGAAGTGCTTGGCTTCCCATGTAATGAGTTTGGCGCACAGGAACCGGGCACGGAAGAGGAGATCCAGAATTTCTGCACTACCAATTTTGGTGTCAAATTCCCGATGTTCAGCAAAATTGAGGTCAACGGTGAAAATCGCCATCCGCTGTATAAAGCGTTGATTGCTGCCTGTCCGCAGGCCGTAAAACCGCAAGGCAGTGAATTTTATCAGCGTCTCGCAAGCAAAGGACGTGAGCCGAAGCAGGCGGGCGATATTCTCTGGAACTTCGAGAAATTCCTGATCGGGCGTGACGGTACCGTTATCCAGCGCTTCGCGCCAGATATGACACCAGAAGACCCGTTGCTGACGGAAGCGATCGCACTCGCTCTGGCAAAATAGCCCTTATATTGCTGAGCAAGGAGAGCCTATGCTGGAGTGCCAAAACCTGAGTGTGCCGGGCAGGTTGCAGGCGTTTACAAGCCATGTAAGTGCAGGCCGTCGGGTGCATATTATCGGGCCGAACGGTGCCGGTAAAACCAGCCTGCTGGCACGTATTGCCGGGATGCTGGATGGGGGAGGGAGTGTCAGCCTTGCCGGGCAACAGCTCGATGGGTTATCCGGCAAAGCGCTCTCGCTGATGCGCGGCTATCTTTGCCAGCAATCCGCACCGGTATCAATGATGCCGGTGTTTCAATTTCTCTCATTGCATCAGCCTGCGGGAGCGGATCCTGTTTTGCTGGAGCAGACTGTCGCTATGCTGACATCCGCCCTGCATTTGCAGGATAAGCTTTCCAGGCCCGTAACGCGGCTATCCGGTGGCGAATGGCAGCGGGTCCGGCTGGTTTCCGTGCTGCTGCAAGTCTGGCCGACGCTTAATCCTTATGCTCATCTGATGCTGCTTGATGAGCCGATGAACAGCCTGGATGTTGCTCAGCAATTAGCCCTTGATAGCCTCATTACACAATTTTGCGCCAGCGGCGGCATTGCCGTTATCAGCGATCATGACCTCAACCATACATTGCACCATGCTGATCAAGTATGGCTGATGGTTGATGGCCGGGTTGAGAGGGCAGGAACTCGCGACGAGGTCATGCAAGTTGATCTCCTGACGCCAGTATTTGGTGTTGATTTTCAGATACACAACGTAGCCGGACAGCAGTGGCTTATGACGACGGTGGGGCATAATTGAGCAGATATACCTCGTTGCAGCCGATCTGAATAATGAATGACACGCTTGTTTACAATCTACTTATGGTGAAAGTAGATTGCCCGCTAAGAATTAACTGCACGCTGTTGAGGTTTCGTTAATAGAGCTTTTTATTATCACCGTTATCCTAAAAAGCATTCATCTATCTGATATTCTTAATATATTTATTCAATAAATACATGTGACATCACATATCTTTCTATTTTTCATCGAGTTAACTTGACGGGCCTTAAGGTTAAATTAAGATTAAGCTGTCAATGTGCATTCATTATTTCAGTTCTGCGTTTAATTATTGTTAACTGAGCGCGTACTAAAGTTTGTTTCGAGTAAATTACCTCTTGTGGGATTGTGTCATGGAAAATTTTTTGCCTTTCTCCCGTCCTTCGATGGGCGAGGAAGAAATTGAGGCGGTGAGTCATGTACTGCGTTCTGGCTGGATCACTACGGGGCCTCAGACGCATCAGCTCGAACAGGATTTTGCTGCAACCTTCGGATGTAAACACGCCATTGCTGTCAGCTCGGCAACCGGTGGGATGCACGTCACTCTCATGGCTCTGGGTATTGGCCCGGGCGATGAAGTTATTACCCCTTCTCAGACCTGGGTTTCTACTATCAATATGATCGTGCTGCTGGGCGCAGAGCCGGTAATGATTGATGTTGACCCGGATACCCTGATGGTCAGCGCAGAAGATGTTGCTGCCGCCATTACGCCGAAAACCAAAGCAATTATCCCGGTGCACTATGCCGGCGCGCCTTTGGACCTCGATCCTCTCTACGCACTGGCTGAAAAACATGGCATTGCCATTGTTGAAGATGCGGCACATGCCGCAGGCACGCGCTACCGCGATCGCTGGATTGGTTCGCAGGGGACGGCAATTTTCTCCTTCCACGCGATTAAAAACATGACCTGTGCGGAAGGTGGCCTGGTGGCAACCGATGACGACGAACTGGCAGCACGCGTTCGCGCGTTGAAGTTCCACGGTCTCGCAGTAGATGCGTTTGATCGCGAAGTGCAGGGGCGTAAGCCACAGGCGGAAGTGATTGAACCGGGTTTCAAATACAACCTTTCTGATATTCATGCCGCTATCGCGGTAGTTCAACTGCGCCGTCTGCCTGAAATCAACGCGCGTCGCACAGAACTGGCGAATCTGTATCTGCAAAAGCTTCTGGGTTCGCCGTTCCTGCCCATGAAGGTGCCGGACTATCCGCATCTGCATGCCTGGCATCTGTTTATGATCCGTGTTGATGAAGCGCGCTGCGGTATCAGCCGTGACGCACTGATGGAGCGCCTGAAAGCGCTTGGCATCGGAACCGGTTTGCATTTCCGTGCAGCCCATACGCAGAAGTATTATCGTGAACGCTATCCCGATTTAAGCCTGCCACACAGTGAATGGAACACTGACCGTTTGTGCAGTTTGCCGCTGTTCCCTGATATGCAGGACAGCGATGTAGACCGCGTTGTCGCGGCTCTATTTTCCATTGCGGAGGCCAAGTAGTGGCGCAATTTGAACCTATTAAAAAAGTCTCGATAGTCATACCGGTCTATAACGAGGAAGAGAGCCTGCCGGCACTGCTTTCCCGCACACAGGCCGCTTGCCGTCAGCTCACACAAAAATACGAAATCATCTTAATCGATGATGGCAGCAGTGACCGTTCTGCCGAAATGTTAAGCGAAGCCGCTGAACAGCCGGAGAACTGCATTATTGCTGTGCTGCTTAACCGTAACTACGGCCAGCACTCTGCCATTATGGCGGGTTTCAGCCATGTGTCGGGTGACCTGGTGATCACGCTTGATGCCGACTTGCAAAACCCACCGGAAGAAATTCCGCGTTTGGTGGCAAAAGCAGAAGAGGGCTATGACGTTGTTGGTACCGTGCGTGCCAACCGCCGTGATTCATGGTTCCGTAAGTCTGCATCCAAGATGATCAATATGATGATCCAGCGTGCTACCGGCAAATCCATGGGTGACTATGGTTGTATGCTGCGCGCTTATCGTCGCCATATCATCGAAGCCATGCTGCATTGCCATGAGCGCAGCACATTTATCCCTATTTTGGCCAATACCTTTGCGCGCAGAACCGTGGAAATTCCGGTGCAACATTCGGAACGCGAGTTTGGCGATTCAAAGTACAGTCTGATGAAACTTATCAACCTGATGTACGACCTGATCACCTGCCTGACAACGACCCCTCTGCGTATGCTGAGTGTGGTGGGCAGCCTGATTGCCTTGTTTGGTTTCGTACTGGCGGTATTCCTGATCTTGATGCGATTAATCAATGGTCCGGAGTGGGCAGCTGAAGGGGTCTTCACCCTGTTTGCCCTGTTATTCATGTTCATCGGTGCGCAGTTTGTAGGCATGGGATTACTCGGTGAGTACATCGGGCGAATCTATAATGATGTCCGTGCACGTCCCCGTTATTTCGTACAAAAAGTCGTTGGAATGCGTTCTGACGAAAACAGCCAGGAAGAAGAGTGATGAAAGCGATTGTATTTGCGTACCATGATATTGGTTGCGTCGGGCTACAGGCCTTGGTTGACGCAGGTTATGACGTACAAGCGGTATTTACTCATACCGATTCCCCGGACGAAAACAACTTTTTCGCCTCCGTTGCCCGCTTGGGTGCCGGATTAAACCTGCCGGTGTATGCCCCTGAAGATGTGAATCATCCGCTGTGGGTTGATCGTATCCGTGAATTGCAGCCGGATGTGATTTTCTCCTTCTACTATCGCAACATGATAAGCGATGACGTGCTCTCCCTGGCACCACAGGGCGGCTTCAACCTGCACGGTTCCTTATTGCCGCGCTACCGCGGTCGCGCACCGGTTAACTGGGCGTTGCTGAAAGGCGAAAAAGAAACCGGTGTTACCCTGCACAAGATGGTTAAACGTCCTGATGCTGGTGACATTGTTGCTCAGCGTGCCGTACCTATCAGTGCTGACGACATCGCTCTGACCTTGCATGCCAAAGTGCGCGATGCCGCACAGGTTCTGCTGGCGGAGGTGTTGCCAAAAATGAAGCAGGGCGACATTACCCTGACGCCACAGGATGAATCACAGGCTAGCTATTTTGGTCGCCGTACTGCGGCTGATGGTGAAATTCACTGGCACAAACCGGCAACCGAAATCAATAACCTGGTCCGCGCCGTAACCGAACCTTACCCAGGTGCGTTCACCTATCTGGGTCAGCGTAAAATGACTATCTGGCGTTCGCGCCCGCTGGCAACCGCGCACGAAAAACAGCCGGGTACCGTGCTGTCGAGTGATCCGCTGGTTGTAGCATGTGGCGAAGGCGCACTGGAGATTCTGGCCGGTCAGAGTGAATCTGGTCTTTACGTTCAGGGTTCACGCCTGTCGCTGGAACTGGGCATCATGCCTGACGTGAGACTCAGCTCATTACCAACGTCGGTAATGAAACGTCGCACACGCGTGTTGATCCTCGGTGTGAACGGCTTTATCGGTAACCACCTGAGCGAACGTCTACTGCGTGAAGATAACTATGAGATCTTCGGTCTGGACATCAGCTCTGATGCTATCAGCCGCTTCATGGATAACCCGCACTTCCACTTTGTGGAAGGTGACATCAGCATCCACTCCGAGTGGATCGAATATCACATCAAAAAATGCGACGTGATTCTGCCGCTGGTGGCGATTGCCACGCCAATCGAATACACCCGCAACCCGTTGCGCGTATTCGAACTCGATTTTGAAGAGAACCTGAAAATCGTCCGTGACTGCGTGAAATACAAAAAACGCATCATCTTCCCGTCGACTTCTGAAGTTTACGGTATGTGTGACGATAAAGAGTTCGATGAAGATACTTCACGTCTGATTGTTGGCCCGATCAACAAACAGCGCTGGATCTACTCTGTCTCCAAACAGTTGCTGGACCGTGTTATCTGGGCCTACGGCGTGAAAGAAGGCCTGCGCTTTACCCTGTTCCGTCCGTTCAACTGGATGGGACCGCGTCTGGATAACCTCGATGCTGCACGTATTGGTAGTTCACGCGCCATTACCCAGCTGATCCTGAACCTGGTTGAAGGTTCACCTATCAAGCTGGTGGACGGCGGTGAGCAGAAACGCTGCTTTACGGATATCAACGATGGTATCGAAGCACTGTTCCGTATCATCGAGAACAAAGAGAACCGTTGCGACGGGCAGATCGTTAACATCGGTAACCCGACTAACGAAGCCAGCATCCGCGAACTGGCAGAAATGCTATTGCGCAGCTTTGAAGCGCATCCGCTGCGTGATCAGTTCCCACCGTTTGCCGGTTTTAAATCTGTGGAAAGCAGCAGCTACTACGGTAAAGGCTATCAGGACGTTGAGCACCGCACGCCGAGCATCAAAAATGCTAAACGTCTGCTCAACTGGACGCCTGAAGTGTCGATGGATAAAACCGTCGACAAAACCCTCGATTTCTTCCTGCGTTCGGTTAATCCAGACAGCCCTCAGGCATAACGGAATTTGTGCATGAAAAAAGTCGGACTACGAATTGATGTCGACACCTGGAGCGGCACCCGAAAGGGTGTCCCTTCATTACTGCGTGTTCTGGAAAAACATCACATCACAGCCAGTTTTTTCTTCAGCGTAGGACCGGACAACATGGGGCGTCATTTATGGCGCCTTTTACGTCCGCGCTTCCTGTGGAAAATGCTGCGTTCTAATGCGGCCTCATTGTACGGACTGGATATTCTGCTGGCCGGCACCGCGTGGCCGGGTAAGAAAATCTATCGCGATTTCGCGCCGCTGATGAAAGAGACAGCAGAGCGCGGCCATGAAGTGGGGTTGCACGCCTGGGATCATCAGGGCTGGCAGGCGAAAGTGGCGAAATGGTCCAAACCTGAGCTGAAAAAACAGATTCGCCTCGGGCTGGAAGCCCTGCAAAACAGCATCGGCAGGGCGGTGGATTGCTCGGCGGTGGCGGGTTGGCGCGCTGACCAGCGGGTGATTGACGTTAAACAGACCTTTGGTTTTCGCTACAACAGCGACTGCCGGGGCAAACGACCTTTCCTGCCGCTGCTGGAAAACGGCGAAACAGGTACGGTACAGATCCCGGTGACCTTACCGACCTACGACGAAGTCATTGGTAATGAAGTGACCACGGCGACGTTTAATGATTTTATCCTGCAGGCCATCGAGCACGACAACGGCGTGCCGGTCTATACCATTCACGCCGAAGTGGAAGGTATGTCGTTGGCCGACATGTTTGACGATTTACTGACCCGCGCCGCCCAACAGGGCATTCAGTTCTGTGCGCTGGGTGAATTATTGCCTGACGATCTCTCCAGTTTACCAACCGGCCGTGTCATTCGTTCCTCCTTCCCCGGACGGGAAGGGTGGTTAGGTTGCCAGCAAGAAGGTTTTTCCTGATGTTGAAAGCGTACAAAGGTGTGTGGAGCACCGTTCTCCTCCTGTTCTTTGCCTTGGTTTATTTGGTTCCGCTCAATACCCGTCTGCTCTGGCAGCCCGATGAAACCCGCTATGCGGAAATCAGCCGCGAAATGCTGCAACGGGGTGACTGGGTGGTGCCGCATCTGCTGGGTCTGCGCTATTTCGAAAAACCGGTGGCAGGCTACTGGTTTAATAACCTCAGCCAGATGATCTTCGGTGACACTAACTTTGCCGTGCGTTTCGGTTCAGTATTTTGCACGCTGCTCAGTACGATAATGGTGTTCTGGCTGGCGATGCTGATGTGGCGTAACCGCCAGACGGCCTGTGTTGCTGCGCTGATGTATCTCTCTTTCCTGCTGGTTTTCACAATCGGAACCTACAGCGTTCTGGATCCGATGATCACGCTGTGGATGACGGCGGCAATGGTCGCCAGTTATTACTGTATGCGGGTCACCTGTACCCGGCACAAAGCACTGAGCTGGATAGCGCTGGGTCTGGCCTGCGGTATGGGCTTTATGACCAAAGGCTTCCTGGCGCTGGCCGTTCCTGTGATTGCGGTACTGCCGATTATCTGGCGCGAGAAAAAGTTCAAAACCCTGTTTGGCTGGGGACCACTGGCGATCCTGAGTGCTATTTTGCTCAGCCTGCCCTGGGTATTAGCGATTGCACACCGCGAGCCGGACTTCTGGAACTACTTCTTCTGGGTCGAACATATCCAGCGCTTCGCTGAACAGAATGCCCAGCACAAAGCGCCGTTCTGGTACTACATTCCGGTGGTGTTCCTTGGTGCATTGCCGTGGATGGGATTACTGCCGGGTGCGCTGATCGGCGGATGGACCAAACGTGTAATGCGTCCTGAACTCTTTTTCCTGCTGAGCTGGGCGGTGATGCCGCTGATTTTCTTTAGCATCGCCAAAGGGAAATTGCCGACGTATATCCTGCCGTGCTTTGCGCCGCTGGCGTTACTTATGGCCGATTATCTTGACCAGATACGTATTTCCGGTCGGCTGAAAGCGCTCAGGGCCAATGGCATTATCAACATTGTCTTTGGTGTGCTGGCTGTTATCGCGCTGGTCGTTATTTCAGGGCGTCTACCGCTGCATATCAAGCCCGTTTACACCGCCGCAGAGTTCCCGAAAGTCGTTATTGCCATCTTGTGCTTTGCCGTTTGGGCACTGGCTGGCGCGCTCAGTCTGACCTCACTGCGCAATCGCTGGTATTGGGCGGCGGCCTGTCCGCTGGTTATGGCTTTGCTGGTGGGTCAGGTTATTCCGCAAAAAGTGATCGACTCCAAACAACCGCAGGCATTTATTGATGCCAATATCTCGATGTTAAAAGAGAGCAAGTACGTGCTGGCGGATAACGTTGGGATCGCCACCGGGCTCGCCTGGACGCTCAAGCGTAATGACATCCTGATGTACGATGAAAAAGGCGAACTGCAATATGGCCTGGGCTATCCGGATGCACAGCATCGTTATATTGATGCGCAGAGCTTCCCGGCATGGCTGCAAAATGCGCGTCAGCAGGGCAATGTGACGGTGGCTGTGAAGCAGGAGAGTATCGATACCGATAACTCGAAACTTCCCCCACCGGATAAGGTCGTTGAAATGGATCGCTTAGCACTGTTGTTCTACAGCAAGCTGCCATGACCGGTTATTTGCTGGTACTGGTGGTCAGCGTACTGACCTGTGCGGGACAGCTTTGTCAAAAGCAAGCCGCGCAGATAGGTAAGGGCGATGTTGCCCGGGTTCTGCGCTGGCTGGCGCTGGCCGTCGGTCTGCTGGGGTTTGCCATGCTGCTGTGGCTGCGTGTGTTACAGCAGTTGCCGCTCAGCATTGCCTATCCGATGCTCAGTCTGAATTTCGTTCTGATCACCCTCAGTGCACGCTGGATATTCAAAGAGCATGTTGACCGGCGCCACTGGGTTGGCGTCGGCTTTATCATGTTAGGGATAGCGCTGATGAGTATTAATGCATGAAGACCAACGAATTGATGAAAGGCTACGCATGGGGCTGTGCCAGTTTGCTGTTAGTGACGCTGGCCCAGTTGCTGATGAAGTGGGGAATGGTACAAATCCCGCTGCTTTCACTGTCTGAGATACAGATAACGTGGTTTCTCAATCACCTGACGGCGCTGATGGCGGTGGGTTTGGGTATCACCGGCTATGTTTTGTCGATGGTGTGCTGGTACTTCACGTTGCGCGTATTGCCGCTGCACCGTGCCTATACGCTGCTCAGTCTTAGCTATGCGCTGGTCTATCTGGCCGCAGTGACACTGCCCTGGTTCAATGAAGACGTCCATCTGCTGAAAACCTGCGGCGGACTGCTGGTACTGTTTGGCGTCTGGCTTATCCACAGTAAGCCGAGCCAGCAAGCTCACTGAAAGCGATAAATTCCAACAAATTGCCTTTTTCGATTGGATGACGGATAAAATAGCGTTAGATTCTTTTTATCCTCAAATAACCAGATTTTAGCGCGCAGTGATGTGTTCCGGCAACATTCCGGCCAGACTGTGTCACTGTGACCGTCATCCCTGAAGGAAAGACAGCCATGCGTTGGAAGACCGGAACATTTTACTCCCTGCTGATTTTCGTTGCGCTGGTGCTCAACGGTTGTAGCAGTCATGCGCCCCCGCCGAGTGGTAAATTGTCCGATTCGATCGCCGTGGTGGCACAATTAAACGACCAGCTAAGCCAGTGGCATGGTGCGCCTTATCGCTATGGCGGGCTCCAGCCGAGTGGCGTTGACTGTTCTGGCTTTGTTTTCCGTACTTACCGTGACCGTTTTGGTGTCATATTGCCGCGCACGACGGTCGCGCAGACCAAAATCGGTAATAAAGTCTCCCGCGATGAACTGCTTCCGGGGGATCTGGTGTTTTTCAAAACCGGCAGTGGCGAAAACGGCCTGCACGTCGGCATTTACGATACGGGTGATCAGTTTATCCATGCGTCCACCAGTCAGGGCGTAACCCGCTCTTCACTTGATAACGTCTACTGGCGCAAGGTCTACTGGCAGGCGCGGCGAATCTAATTCCCCCGCCGCGACTGCGTATTTAGCCCGCTTTTAACCTGCTATCATCACATCAGACTTCTTTCAGGATGAAACGTGATGAAACCTCTCAGAGTACTGCTTTCCGACTCCTACGATCCTTGGTTTAACCTCGCTGTGGAAGATTGTATCTTCCGTCAGATGACCACTCAGCGGGTACTTTTCCTGTGGCGCAATGCTGAAACCGTGGTGATCGGTCAGGCACAAAATCCGTGGAAGGAGTGCAATACCCGCCGTATGGAACAGGACGGTATCCGCCTTGCGAGACGCAGCAGCGGCGGCGGTGCTGTGTTTCATGACCTGGGGAATACCTGTTTTACATTCATGGCAGGCAAGCCGGAATACGATAAAAGTGTATCGACGGCAATAATTCTCAATGCATTGACATCGTTGGGTATCAGCGCCAGCGCGTCAGGGCGTAACGATCTGGTGGCCAGCACCGCGGATGGTGAACGCAAAATTTCGGGCTCGGCTTATAAAGAAACGCAGGATCGCGGATTTCATCATGGCACCTTATTACTCAATGCCGACCTCAACCGTCTGGCAGATTATCTGAATCCCGATCCGAAAAAATTGCAGGCCAAAGGGATCACCTCGGTGCGTTCACGCGTCGCTAATCTGAGCGAACTCATTCCCGATATTAACCATCCGCAAGTTTGCGACGCCATTATCCATGCCTTCTTTGACTGGTATGGCTCAGAGGTCGAGCCGGAAGTTATTTCTCCTGACGTTTTCCCCGACTTACCCGGTTTCCCGGAAAAATTCGCTAAACAGAGCAGTTGGGAGTGGAATTTCGGTAAAGCGCCCGCATTCAGCCATTTACTGAATGAGCGCTTTGTATGGGGCGGTGTGGATATTCATTTTGATATTTTAAAAGGGCGGATCAGCCGCGCGCAGATTTTTACCGACAGCCTCAATCCGGCACCCTTAAATGATCTGGCGCTGCAACTGGTTGATACGCTTTATCGGGCGCAGGAAATAGAAGAGAAATGCCGGCGTATCATCGCGCAATATCCGGCACAGCAGGCGGAGCTTACCGAGCTGCAACATTGGCTGGTGGGTTGCGTAAAATGATAGCCCCCTGAATTTCTGCGACAGCGGTAGGGAAAGGCCTTCACCGCGTGGCAAAATTAATGGATCCTGCCCCAATTTCCTCAGTTGCGCGAACGGATAGCTAGCGATAAGATTAAGTGATAACGCCTTATTTTCCCCTTGTAAGCGGCTGTAAAGAGAGAGCGATACAGCAAGGGGAGATTTTAAAAACATTGATTTTGCTTCTTTTCAGGAAATCTGAACACCATGCTTAACACCGGACCGGCACTTTTTGGTATCAGTAACAGAACTGTTTCGGGGATGCCCCGAACCCCCGCTACCTTTCTGACTTGATTGATATACAACAAAGTTATTAATCATTATGTAGCGCCGTTGATGTTTTGGAAAAAAATGAAAATACAATTCGATGCGGCCTTTAGCAGCAGCTACTTCTGCCAGCCAATATATTCCGGTAAAGGGAAACTATTAGCGGTTGAATTAATTTGTCGATTTGCCAGTACAGACAGCAAGCTAATAATGCCGACTGAACTGGTTTTGAATTTATTAAACACCCAGCAATTAACCCGCTTTCTAACCGAACAATCAGCCTGGGCCAGAGAGCACGCGCTTTGGTTTGAGAAGAATCAGGTAATACTCAATATTTCCATCGAAGACAAACTGGCAAAAATTATTATTGAGAATGCTGAAATACGAGATGGCCTTAAGGCCTCGCCTTTTCTTCATCTCAGTCTCAGTGAGTCATTTCCGCAACTTTCCGAAGGCAAGCGCAATTCACAGTTGATGGCGCTAAAAACTGACTTCACGTTATGGCTGGATGGTTTTGGATCCGGTAATGCCAATATGGCCGCAGTCTTCGATCATATTTTCAGTTGGGTGAAGCTTGACCGCGGCCTGTTTTGGGAACTCTATGAGGGCGAAAACTTCACCATTGTTCTGCCTTCATTGATAAGAAACGTTAACCGTTTCTGCCGCAATATCGTGATTGACGGTCTGGACAACGCGGAGCATTTCGACGCCCTTAACAAGAGCGAAGTTCAGGGTATGAAAGGGCAGCTATGGCCCGGCGTGGAGCCCGGCGAGCTGGATCATTTATTGCTAAGTCCTCCTCAATTTCACTAATATCTCCGCTGTCCCTTACGCAAATAATGCGTTGCTTTCCTGAATTCCCCCGGTCACTTACCTGTGTAAGCGCCGGGGATTCATTCCTTTGCCGTCCTGATTCAGCATAAAGAGTGTTGGGGGTAAGATTTCGACAACCCCTTTTCCAACCAAGATTGTGTACCTGAATATAATCTCCCTGCTTTTACTCCGTGTTAATCGATGCTCCGTGGTTCTACACTGAAAGAAAGGGGGACTTATGCCACAGTTTGAACATCACTATGCCGACCAGCTCGGCGGTTTTTATACCGCACTTAAACCCACGCCGTTAAAAGGCGCAAAGCTGCTCTATCACAGTGAGCCGCTGGCGCAGGCGCTGGGATTAGACGCCAGCCTGTTTGATACTGCACACCGCGAATACTGGTGCGGCGAGGCCTTTTTCCCTGGCATGAAACCTCTGGCACAAGTTTATAGCGGCCACCAGTTTGGCGTTTGGGCGGGCCAATTGGGGGACGGCCGCGGGATTTTACTCGGTGAGCAGGTTCTACCTGATGGTCGCCGCTATGACTGGCACCTGAAAGGTGCCGGGCTGACGCCATATTCGCGTATGGGCGATGGCCGTGCGGTGTTGCGCTCCGTCGTGCGCGAGTTTCTGGCGTCAGAGGCGCTGCACCATTTATCCATTCCGACCACCCGCGCGCTCAGCATCGTCACCAGCGACGAGCCGGTATTTCGTGAACAACCTGAACGCGGCGCTATGCTGATACGCGTGGCGGAGAGTCATATCCGTTTCGGCCATTTTGAACACTTTTACTACCGCAAGCAGCCTGAGCAGGTTAAACAGCTGGCTGATTACGTGATTGCCCATCACTGGCCACCTCTGCTGGAGAGCGAAAGTGACCCTTCCCGGCGTTATGCGCTTTGGCTGCAGGACGTGGTGGAGCGAACAGCAAGGCTGATTGCTCAATGGCAAAGTGTCGGTTTTGCTCATGGCGTGATGAATACCGATAACATGTCGATTCTCGGCCTGACCATCGACTTCGGTCCGTATGGTTTCCTCGACGACTACCAGCCCGGCTATATCTGTAATCACTCAGACCACCAGGGGCGCTACAGTTTTGATAACCAGCCCGCGGTGGCCTACTGGAACCTGCACCGTCTGGCGCAGACGCTCTCTGGCTTAATGAGCGCTGAACAGTTAGAGGGCGCGGTAAACGCCTATGAACCGGCGCTGATGGCAGCCTATGGCAAACTAATGCGGGGGAAATTGGGGTTCTTTACTGAAGATAAACAAGATAATGATCTGCTGACCGGCTTGCTGAGCCTGATGGCGAAAGAGGGGCGCGATCACACCCGCACCTTCCGCCTGCTCAGTGAGGTTGAGCAGCAGCAGTCCGCATCGCCGCTGCGCGATGAGTTTATCGATCGCGGGGCTTTTGACAGCTGGTATCAGCAGTACCGCCAGCGGCTGCAAAGGGAAGGGCAGGATGATGCCACGCGCCAGCAGGCGATGAAGCTCTCCAATCCGCGTATTATTCTGCGCAATTATCTGGCCCAGCAGGCGATTGAGAGAGCAGAGCTGGATGACATCAGCGTATTGACTCAGCTGCATCAGGCATTGCGTGACCCCTACAGCGATGCACCACAGTATGATGCGATGGCTGCTTTACCTCCGGACTGGGGAAAACATCTGGAAGTCTCCTGCTCAAGCTAAAACCTGTACTACTGCCGCAGGAAAACCTGCGGCACCGCCGTTTCAGGATGCCAGTTTACTCCGAGGTCAGCCTGATACCAGCGGGCAAGGATCTCTGCTGTCAGCACGTCAGCTGGCGTACCTGATGCCACTACGCGACCTTCATGCAGCAAGACAATCCTGTCGGCATACAGTGCAGCCAAATTCAGGTCATGCAAAACACAACACACTGACAGCGGGTTTTCGCGCGTCAGCTGACGTAGCAGACGTAGCGTATGCTGTTGATGATAAAGGTCCAGCGCGGACGTTGGCTCATCGAGAAACAGCCAGCTGGGCGAGGGCTGCGGTTGCCACAGTTGGCTTAATACGCGAGCCAGCTGTACCCGTTGCTGCTCACCACCGGAGAGCTGACGATAGTCGCGATCGGCCAGTGTCAGGCAGTCGGTTTGCGCCATGACCTGATGCAGCGCCTCGGCGTTATGGGTTTTCGCGTGAGGTGCCCGGCCAAGGGTAATGATTTGCCGCACGCTGAAACCAAAAGCCAGCTCGCTGCTTTGGCGCATCACCGCACGGGTACGTGCCAGTTCCTGCGGGGGCCAGTCAACAAGCGCTTTACCCTGCAATTCACAACGCCCTTGATCCGGTTGCAGAAACCCCGTCAGCAGACGCAATAACGTCGACTTTCCCGCCCCATTCGGTCCGATCAGCGCGACCATTTCGCCCCCTTTCAGCTCAAGGGAAACGTCATCGATTAACCGGCGGTGACCGGCAGAAAGGAACAGGTTTTCCGCCCGCAACGTGGAGGAAGAGTGAGTCATCGGCGCGTTCCCGGACGTAAAATCAGCCATAAAAAATAGGGTCCTCCCAGCAGGCTGGTCAGCAGACCCACGGGCATTTCAGCGGGGGCGACCAGAGTTCTTGCCAGCGTATCGGCCAGCAGTAATAAACAGGCCCCGCCGAGGGCAGAACCCGGCAGCAGCCAGCGGTGATCAGCACCGACGCGCAAGCGTAAAAGATGCGGGATAACGAGCCCGATAAACCCGATAACCCCCGTCACGGCCACCGCAACACCGACCAGCAGAGCACTGAGCAGCAATAACTGTAACTGTGTCTTGCGAACATTCACCCCGAGATAGTGGGCATCTTCGTCACCCAGTTGTAATAAATTCAGGCGGCGTGACAGGAAAAAGGTTGTAAGGCATGCGGGCAGAATCAGCGTTGTTGCCACGCTTAGCGTCGACCACTGTGCCTGACCTAAACTGCCCATACTCCATAACGAAAACTGGCGCAGCTGCTGATCATCGCTGACGTAGGTCAGCACACCCACCGCCGCACCGCACAGTGCATTAATGGCAATCCCGGCCAGTAACAGGCGCGAAAGATTGCCGTGGCCGAAACGACTCAGGGTGAAGACGATGAGTGAAATCACCAGACTGCCAGCAAAAGCTGCAAACATATGTCCGTACAGGGCGACTACCGGCGGCAGGGAGAGCGGCATCACTATCATCAGCGCGACAAACAGCGCCGCGCCGCTGCTGATACCCAGTAATCCGGGGTCAGCCAGCGGATTGCGAAACAGCCCTTGCATCACCGTACCGGAACAAGCGAGGGCGCAGCCCACCACCACAGCAAGCAGAACCCTAGGCAGGCGGATCGTGAGCCAGATTTGCCACATACCGTCATCCAGCGGGCGGCTTATCAGTGTGCGAAAAGACAGCGACATGGCACCGGAATTCACTGCAATCACCGCCAGAACCAACAGGATGGCTGTGAGTCCCAGCAGCACCCTGACCGGCGTGCTGGTACGCAGATAAGCGAGTGTGGTCAACGAACTCATTATTTAACCTGTTCTGCGGCCTGACGCAGGGTGGCCAGCACGGTGGGGGTTTCAAGGCCAAAGCCCAGCAGCGACATATCGTCCAGCACCAGCACCCGATGGTTTTTCCCTGCAGGCGTCAGCGCCAGACCTGGCAATTTCCAAACCTGATCCAACCCGCCCAGCGTGCGAACACCATCGGTGGTGATCAGCAGCAAATCCGGTGCGCTGGCAATAATGCCCTCCTGCGATAACGGCCGGTATCGGGTGAATCCCTGCATGGCATTTTGCGCGCCCGCAGAGGTTATCATCGCGTCCGCGGCCGTGTTCTGCCCGGCAGCCAGCGCGGTAGTTCCACCGTGATTCATCACAAACAGAATTTTGACCGGTAACGGCCCATGCTTCACGGCGGCTAATTGCTGACGATATATTGCAATCAGTTTTTCACCTTCAGACTGCCGATTGAGGGCATTGGCGATCACGTCAATTTTTTGCGGGACCGTATCGAGCGTGGTATTGCCTGGGATCCGCACCACGGTCACGCCGTTTTGCGCCACCTGCTGTAATACCAGTGACGGCTCAGCCAGTTCGCTGCTCAGCACTAACGTCGGTTTCATGGCCAGAATACCTTCGGCATTCAGCTGGCGCATGTAACCCACATCTGGCAACTTTTTGACTCTCTCAGGATGCAGGCTGGTGCTGTCACGAGCCACCATCTCATCCCCGGCACCCAGCGCATAGACGATTTCCGTCACATCGCCGCCGATGCTGATCACGCGTTCTGCCGCGTGCGACAGTGGGGCCAGCATGCCTGTCAGCGCGATCACCACTGCACTCAACTGACGATTCATGCGGCGATGTCCTCGTTGCGCAGCGCGGCCACCTGCTCGCGCCATTGCTGTTGTTCCGGATGACCTTCGGTCCTCTGGCCGTAGAGCTGCGCGATTTGCGTGCCGTCCGCGGCGAACAGTTCCAGACTGGTGACAAACCCGTCTTTGGTCGGTTTGCGCGTGACCCAGCTTTCGGCAATAGCACCTTCAATCAGGTGCAGGGTAAAGCGCGAATTGAAGATGTTGATCCATTCGCCGTGCGGTCTGACTTTCTCGATTTCACCGGTGAAAATCTGCACGCAACCCGGGTTGCCAACGAAAATCATAATTTCGTTTTTGTCATCACGTGCGGCTTCCAGAATTTGCGCCAGTGAAGCGTTATCCACGCTGTATGCCAGATCGTCGCCTACGGCGCGGAAAGCCTGCTGACGGCTGAGATTATGGCGGCGCAGTAACTGGAAAAACTGGTGGACGTCCGTCATTGCACGCCATTCGGCATCTATATCTGCCATCTCTGACTGAACAGCATCATTTTGCAGCTTTTTGACCTGAGTTATCTGTAACGGCGGATTTTCCTCGCTGCGGTACTGGGCCACCAGAGCATCCCAGGCGGCCATGTCCGTTTCACCGGTGGTATACACTTTGTGTACCGCATGGCCTGCTGCGTTAAAGAACTGGATGCTGTGGCGATCGCCCTTAGGGTGACTTTCCGTCATGCAAAAGATATGCATCCAGTGCTGGAGGAACAAACGCAGATCCAGCGCACGCGGATTGAGGATAAGCCCCGCATGGCCGTTCAGATGCTGATTCTCATACCGCCCCAGTTGCTCATGTACGGCGTAGTCATTCCGGGTGATGGATTTGGTTTCACCCACCGTTTCCAGTGAGGTGAGCAATGTACGAGCGTCAACGTCCAGACGCCCGGCATCGTGAGAAACGCGCAGGTGCGTCAGCTCAGCTTCGCTGATGGTGAGAATTTCAGCCAGATCACGCGCATACTTTCCAGGGTTGGCTTCTTTTACCTGCAGATAATTTTCGTAACTTACTGAACTCATTGCGCTGTCCTCGCATGTATTTGTTGATAACGCCCGGCACTTCGTCCGGGCGGTGAAGAGGGAAGGATTAACCCGTTACCACTGATAGCTGACGAACAATTTGGCGTTGCGTCCGTCCTGCGGAATGCCTTGCGGTGAATAGGACTCTTTGTCGAAGGCATTACCCAGCACCACGGCGGTGGTCATGCCTTTCCAGCTGTCGTGACCTTTATAGCTGACATAGAAGTCGTTGATGGCGTAACCCGCCTGATCGGCATAGTCAGATGTCACGTGCGTTGAGCGTTCAACAAAAGTGCCGACCCAACCCAGGGAGAACGCTGTCCGGGCAACCGGTACGTCAAGCGTACTGACCACGGTGTCCGGATTGATACTGGCAATCCAGTCACCAGTTGCTTCATCTTTACCCCGGGTGCGGTTATAGGCCACATCCCATGAGAACCAATCGGTTTTGTAGCTCATGGTGGCGTCCCAGCCCCACAGTTTTGCCCGGTCAATGTTGGTCGAATAGGTGCTGCAATCGATGCAGTAAGGTCCGTTACGGCCAAATCCGAGGTTCATGGTGACGCCGGTGGTGATGTAATCCTTCGCCTTGGTATCGAAGTAGCTGGCTTTAAATTGCAGATCATCATTCGCCATCATCAGGTCATTGAAGCGCAGACCGAAACCGTACTCCTGAGTCTCATTAGTTTCTGGTTTCAGATTTGGGTTCGGCACCCAGTTATTGGTGATGGTGGTTCTGCCCATCGGGATAGAGAAGTGCACCGAATCGTTGTACATCTCGCCCATGGTTGGCGCGCGGAATGCCTGTGCGTAGGAGCCAAACATCATCAGCCAGTCAGTCGGGTTGATGCTCATCGCGCCGCGGGAAGACCACTTATCGGCATCGACATCGGCGTAACCGTCGCTGCTGCCACGGTAATTGTCATATCGGGTACCGGCCAGAATCGAGACCGGCAAGTCACGCAACGTGATCTCATCCTGCAGCCAGCCGGAGCCGAAATTAATGTCCGCCTGCGGGAAACTGGTGGTGGCACCGCCCGGCGTTTGTTCCTGCTTGTAGGCTTCACTGCCGTAAGTCAGCAGGTGCGCAGCAAAGGTGTCAGTAAACACGCGCGAGCGGTTTTCCAGCTTTGCTCCTTTAGTCGTCTGCTTTCGCTCTTCCTCACTGCCGCCATCCGGGCGGGCATTGATTTCCACTTCGGAATAGTAGACATCGGCTTTGGCATCCAGCCAGTCCTGACCCAGCGGTTTAAGGTTATAGCTTAGCTGGGCATCGCGCTGAATGGTCGAACGGTCAGTCCAGACGTTGCCGCTTGAGACATCCGGCGTCTGCGGATTTTTCGGTTCTTTTGCACGGTTATCGTAATAGCGAAGATTGGTGCTGACTGATTGTGCCGGGTCCATCTGCCAGGTGCCTTTTGCCAGCACGTTGCTGATGGTCTCATCGTTCGGCGCATTGAAACTGTCACTCTGTTTGATATCGCCCACGTCGCGGGTCCCAAAAGAGAGCAGGCCGTCGAAATTATCGATTTTACCGTAGGTGCTGGCACCCATGCCAAGGCTGTGATCGCCTGTCGCGCCCGTGCCGAAGACACGGTATCCCATGTCCTGACCGGGCAGCAGCAAATCAGCCGCATCGACGGTTTCATAAGAGATAACACCCCCCAGCGCGCCGCTGCCGTACAGCAGGGCAGAGGGGCCACGTACGACTTCGATTCGTTTGACCAAGCCGGGATCAATAAAGGTGCTGTTGAGGTGCCCGGTATCTGTGCCTTGACGGATGCCATCCACCAGTGTCAGCACGCCACGGCGATCGTAGCCGCGCAGGGAAATGTCCTGACCGTTAGTGCGTCCGGTACCGCCAACGCTCAGCCCCGGAGCGCGGCGCAGCATGTCAGCGGACGACGACGAGGTCAGGCTCTCTGCGCTGGTGCCGTCAATCACCGTTACCATCATCGGTGCTTCAAAACTGTCGCGGGCATTACCCGTCGCGGCCACCGTTAAGGTGTCTTCCTGTGCTCTCTTGTGGGCGTTGGAATTCTTTTCAGGGGAACTGGATGCCGGTGTTGTGGTGTCGGCCTGGGCTACCAGCGGCAGAGCACAGGCAATCGCCAGGCTCAGGGATGAAAAACGCAGCCGTGTGGTAAGGGAGTGAAGCATGGGGCAATTCTCCGTATGTTTTCACATATCAATAGATTTGCTGGCTGCCTTGATCTTCGGACCTGGGTGGCTGGCGGTAAAGTAGGTAGGGTGTACCGGTTATTTTGTCAGTATCAGTTTTCCGGCTTTGGTCTGACGTAACTGATAGCGTTGTCCATGATGAAGAATGGTGGCGACGCCAGCATTGCCCAGCAGATCCGTGCTGGAAATACATAGCCCGCTGGCAGCCTCTCCATCCTGACTTTTCAGCGATAAATCGCCGACGTCTGGTGGCGTAAAGTGTTCAGGTTGGTCATTCATAGTTACAAACGTTAATGGCAATTAATATCAATGTAATAATCATTATCAAATCATTGACACAGCACATCAAGAGAAATCTGATATTAAATCATCAGTTATCTGACGTTTAACCACAAATCTTGCAGGGGGAGGGAAAACTGTGAGGTAAATCAGCAGTTGCGAACAAGTGACAGAAAAGTGATAAGAGAAAAATTGCATTAAAAAGGGGCAACGCGATGTGCCCCTTGGAAATAGATGAAATGTGATTCGGGATAGGATCAGAAACGGCTGTTAGTCGCCTCAGCCAGCATGGCCAGCAAGGTCTCTGTATCTTCCCAGCTCAGACAAGGATCAGTGATGGATTTGCCATACGTGAGTGGTTTACCCGCCACAATCGGTTGGGTGCCTTCTTCCAGGAAGCTTTCGGCCATGATCCCGGCGATGGCAGTTGAGCCAGTGCGGATTTGCTGGCAAATATCTTCTGCCACTTTCAGCTGCAAACGATGCTGTTTCTGGCAATTACCATGACTGAAATCGACCACCAGTCGCTGCGGCAAATCGAACTCTGACAGATTGCGGCAGGCTTCCTGCAAATCATCAGCATGGTAGTTTGGCTTTTTTCCCCCACGCATGATCACGTGACCGTAAGGGTTACCCGCCGTGCGATAAATGGTCATCTGACCGGTTTTATCCGGCGAAAGGAACATATGGCTGGCGCGTGCTGCGCGGATGGCATCGATAGCAATGCGGGTATTGCCGTCAGTACCATTTTTGAAACCCACAGGACACGACAGGGCAGAAGCCATTTCGCGGTGGATCTGGCTTTCCGTCGTCCGCGCGCCAATCGCACCCCAGCTAATTAAATCAGCAATATACTGGCCGATCACCATATCCAGGAATTCAGTCGCGGTAGGCATACCTAGTTCGTTGATTGCCAGCAGAACTTTACGGGCCAGTTCGATACCGTGATTTACGCGATAGGAGCCGTTAAGCTCGGGGTCAGAAATTAAGCCTTTCCAGCCCACCACGGTGCGCGGTTTTTCAAAATAAGTGCGCATTACGATTTCAAGACGGTCGTGATAACGTTCGCGCAGAACGTTCAGTTTCGCAGCGTAATCTATTGCGGCTTCGATATCGTGGATGGAGCAGGGACCAACCACCACGAGAAGACGCGGATCTTCGCCGCTGATGATTTTTTCAATTCTTTTACGTGATGCCATCACGTTTTGTGCAACCGACGGGGAAACCGGCAGTTTTTCTGCCAGTGCCTGAGGTGTAATCAGGCTGTCGATGCGCGTCGTACGCAGTTCATCTGTCTGTGACATGTGGTTCTCTAAATTTTTTTCTTCGCTACGGCAGGAATACCGGGAAGTGATGGCGATCACAATAACGCAAAATTGGATGTTTTCAACCTCAGACGACAGGTTATGCCGTCTGGGTCAGTAAAAGCCGCTAAAACATGCGGCGGCTCATGCCAAAGCTGTCCATGATTTTGGCTGAAATCTCTTCAACGGAATAGTTTGTACTGTTGAGATAGCGGATCTGATTTTTACGGAAAAGCGCCTCGACCTCTGACACCTCCATCCGGCACTGACGCATAGACGCGTAGCGACTGTTTTCTACCCGCTCCTGACGTATGGCGGATAACCGTTCCGGGTCGATCGTTAAGCCGAACAACTTATGCATGTGCGGTTTCAGGGCGGGAGGCAGCTGGATGTTGTCCATGTCATCGGCCGTAAACGGGTAGTTGGCTGCACGGATACCAAACTGTAATGCGAGATAGAGGCTGGTCGGGGTTTTGCCGCAGCGTGAAACACCGAGCAGGATCACCTGCGCCTGATCCAAATTGCGTAATGAGATACCGTCATCATGTGCCAGCGTGTAGTCAATGGCCGCAATACGGGCGTCATATTTGCTGATATTGCTGGCCGTCAAACCGTGTGTACGGTTGGCTATCGGTGTCGGATCAACGCCCAGCTCATTTTGTAACGGAGCCACCAAAGCCTGAACAATGTCCTGACAGAAGCCTTCGCTGCTGACAATGATGTCACGAACCTCCCGCGAAATAATTGAATAAAACACCAGCGGCCGCGCCCCGGTCTTTTCATAAATTTCATTGATTTGCAGACATACAGCTTTCGCACGGCCTTCATTTTCGACAAAAGGAAGGGAAAAGGTAGTGGCGTTCACCGGGAATTGTGACAGCACGGCATGGCCCAATACTTCTGCCGTAATGGCCGTACCGTCTGAAATATAAAATACGCATCTGTCCACTTTAAACTCCTGAATTCCCAATATCTGGCTCACTCACCGGCCAGTATTTTCATTTAACTTCCCGCTCAGATAAACAGTAATAGCCGTATTGTCGGAAAATAAAAAGCAGAAAACTTTTATTGCGCAAACTCTGCGAGATATTGCGCAATTTTGCTGAGAAAAATGAAATGACATTTTATTTTTTCAGAGAGTTCTCGCACGGTTTTGATTTGCTTCAGCACAACTTCAGCCAAGCTGATAACTTATCGGCATGTTGAAAGTGCGGCGCGTGTCTTCATGATTTGTAACCAATTACTGTTCCATGGTGCTAAAGGTAAGCGTGAAGGGTCTGGAATTTTCTTAAACAGAAAGAGTTTAAATAGCTGGATCGATTCACCTGTCCAAGTGTTATGGATCATTATGCTAGGCTGAAATAACTGACCCACTCAGTGGTAAGCCACATTACTTACCTCAACTACTAGCCTGCTTAATGTAAAAAGTAGCCTACTGAATTAAGAAAGGATTGTTTCATGGCCAATCTCGAACCCGATTTACGCAATGTTATCTGGTACAACCAGCTAGGTATGAACGACGTTGACAAGGTCGGGGGTAAGAATGCCTCGCTGGGGGAAATGATAACTAATCTGTCCGATCTCGGCGTGTCCGTGCCGAATGGCTTTGCTACAACGTCACAGGCGTTTAACGATTTCCTCGATCAAAGCGGTGTGAATACGCGAATTCATGATTTGCTCGACACAGTGGATGTTGATGACATCAGCCAGTTGACTAAAGCAGGGGCTCAAATCCGTCAGTGGATCGTTGAAACCCCTTTCCAGCCAGCGCTGGAAAAAGACATCCGCGAAGCCTATCAGCAACTTTCTGAAGGTGAAAAAGACACGTCGTTTGCCGTCCGCTCTTCCGCGACGGCCGAAGATATGCCGGATGCCTCATTCGCCGGCCAGCAGGAAACCTTCCTTAATGTGCAGGGGTTTGACGCAGTCCTGACTGCGGTTAAGCATGTTTATGCGTCTTTGTTTAATGACCGTGCGATCTCTTATCGTGTCCATCAGGGCTATGACCATCGGGGCGTGGCGTTGTCTGCCGGTGTTCAGCGCATGGTGCGCTCTGACTTAGCTGCCGCCGGTGTAATGTTCACCATCGATACCGAATCCGGCTTTGATCAGGTGGTGTTTATCACCTCCGCTTATGGCCTGGGAGAGATGGTCGTGCAGGGTGCCGTTAACCCTGATGAATTCTATGTGCATAAGCCGACGCTGGCTAAAAACAAACCAGCCATTGTGCGTCGAACTATGGGTTCGAAGAAGATCCGCATGGTGTATGCCGACAGCCAGGAGCACGGTGAGCAGGTACAAATTGAAGATGTGCCCGCCGAACTGTGCGAGCGTTTTTCACTGACTGACGATGAAATTCAAGCGCTGGCGCGTCAGGCGCTGCTGATTGAAAAACATTATGGTCGCCCGATGGACATCGAATGGGCCAAAGACGGGCACAATCAGAAGCTGTATATCGTGCAGGCGCGTCCGGAGACTGTTCGCTCTAACGGTCAGGTGATGGAACGCTACCAGCTCAATGGCAGCAGTAACGTGCTGGTGGAAGGGCGTGCTATCGGCCATCGCATTGGTGCTGGCCCGGTTAAAATCATTCATGACATCAGTGAAATGCACCACGTGAAAGCCGGCGACATTCTAGTGACTGACATGACCGACCCAGACTGGGAGCCGATCATGAAAAAAGCGTCAGCTATCGTCACGAACCGTGGCGGCCGAACCTGTCACGCAGCGATTATCGCCCGTGAACTGGGGATCCCAGCGGTCGTGGGCTGCGGTGATGCAACGGACAAGCTCAAAGAGGGGCAGAAAGTCACCGTGTCATGCTCGGAAGGTGACACGGGCTATGTGTACGAGGACGAGCTCGACTTCAGCGTGCAGAGTTCAGAAGTGAATGAACTGCCAGAATTGCCGCTGAAAATTATGATGAACATTGGTAACCCTGACCGTGCGTTTGATTTCGCCTGTCTGCCAAATGAAGGGGTTGGTCTGGCCCGCCTTGAGTTCATCATCAACCGTATGATTGGTGTCCATCCAAAAGCATTGCTGGAATTTGATAAACAGGAACCGGCATTGCAGGAAGAGATCACTAAGCTGATTCAGGGTTACGACAGCCCGCGCGAATACTACGTGGCGCGCCTGACGGAGGGGATCGCCACTCTTGGTGCAGCATTCTGGCCGAAACGCGTCATCGTACGACTGTCTGACTTTAAATCTAATGAGTACGCCAATCTGGTGGGCGGAGAAAAGTACGAACCTCATGAAGAGAACCCGATGCTGGGCTTCCGTGGCGCTGGCCGTTACGTATCAGATAATTTCCGCGACTGTTTTGCGCTGGAGTGCGAAGCCATGAAACGGGTACGTAATGATATGGATCTCACTAACGTTGAAGTGATGATCCCGTTCGTTCGTACCGTCGCGCAAGCCGAAGCCGTGGTGGCCGAACTGGCCCGTCAGGGGCTTAAACGTGGTGAAAACGGGCTGAAGGTCATCATGATGTGCGAAATCCCGTCCAATGCGTTGCTGGCTGAACAGTTCCTTGAACATTTCGACGGCTTCTCGATTGGTTCAAACGACATGACGCAGCTGACGCTCGGTCTGGATCGTGATTCAGGTGTGGTTTCTGAGTTGTTCGATGAGCGTAACGAATCGGTAAAAATGCTGCTTTCCATGGCGATTAAAGCGGCGAAAAAACAGGGTAAATACGTTGGGATTTGCGGTCAGGGGCCATCCGATCATCAGGATTTCGCGCAATGGCTGATGGATGAGGGCATCGACAGTTTGTCTCTCAACCCGGATACCGTGGTGCAAACCTGGTTGGCGCTGGGTGAAAAGAAACTATCCTGACGGGCGCGGTTATTTTCGAATGAGTCGAAGCCGTGGTGTTGAGCCACGGCTTTTTTTATGGCATTTGTGGCAAATTCAGGGCAAAAAAAAGCCCATCATGAGAGATAGGCAAAGACTACACACAGCAATTTGGTTTATGCAGGCTCAGGGGAAAGCTTGCATATAAATCATGGGGTTGAAATCCGAACTGTTAATAATACTAGGGTTCTGCGAGGTTTCCGTCTGTAAGATTTGTCTTAATAGCAATTATTTCTATAGCTAACTAATTAATGAAGTTTATCAAAAGAGGAAAGCGGTGATCTTAAACGCAGGAGTGTAAGGAGAGGGGGATACTGAGAGCGGCAATATTATGCTGCCTGTCTGCGAAATGCGGCGTCGTTATGACAGGCAGCGTGGTTAAGGTTTATTCTTCGAGGGACCGGGCAACCTGATGAATATCGTGCTCAGGTTCGGGCGCCTCATTGACCCACAGTGAAATCAGGCGGTAAGAGACTGCCAGCACAACCGGGCCAATAAACAGGCCAATCATGCCGAAGGCAAACAGACCACCGATAACCCCGGAGAGGATCAGTAACATTGGTAAATCTGCACCCATACGGATGAGCACTGGGCGAAGTACGCTGTCGAGCGACCCTACCACGCAGCTCCACACCAGCAGCACCGTGCCCCAGGTATTATCACCGGTCCAGTACAACCAGATGATGGCGGGAATAAGCACCAGTAAAGGACCGATTTGCGCCACGCAGCAGACAAACATCACTACGGTCAGCACCGTTGCATAAGGAATACCGGCGAGAGCCAGACCGATCCCCCCCAATACTGACTGAACAATGGCGGTCACCACAACACCCAGTGCGACCGCACGGATCGCCTGACCGGCCAGAATAACGGCAGCGTCGCCGCGCTCGGCAGCCAGACGCACAGCAAAGTGGCGGATACCCATTCCGACCTGTTCACCACGGCTGTAGAGCAGGGCGCTGAATAAGAGCATCAGCGAACAGTGAACAATAAAGCGTCCCAGATGACCGGCCTGAATCAGGAACCATGAGGCGGTTTGTCCGACGTAGGGCTGCACTTTGGTCATTAACGCATTGCCGCCACCGTTAATCATAGAATGCCAGCCGCTATATAGCTTATGGCCGACCAGAGGAATCGAACGCAGCCACTGGAAGTCGGGCATATGCAGGCTTGACGGGTTGCCGGCCAGTTGTACCAGGGGGGCGCCGTTCTCAATGGCGCTGCTCACCAGCAACGCAATAGGCAGAACAAACAGCAGAATAAGCAGCAGTGTCATCACGATCACCGCCAGGAAACGTTTACCCCAAAGCAACCTTTGCAGTTTGATCATTAAAGGCCAAGTGGCGATCACCACCATGCCCGCCCAAGCAAAACCTAAAATAAAAGGCTGAACAATCCAAATACTGGCGACGGTCATCAGGGCGATAAATAACACCCCGAACATAATCTGAGGCAAATCATAACGTTTAATCGGGAGATTCATTCTTCGTTCTCTTAGTAAAACAGGGCAATGTGCCTGAATAACGCTTTCAATTTTTGCAGGTCATGATGTTGGTAAGCATGGTGCATTTCGCCATTTTTGGACAGCACGCCGCACTTTTTGTTATCAGCCAGCGCGAGTTTTTTCATACTGATGAAGTTCAGGAGATAACTGACCACACTCAGACGAAGCGCTGGAAAACGAAGTATGTTAGTTTTTATATTGGGTAAAGAACAGGGCCCGGCAAACAACAACAAAGACAGAGTCAAAATAAATGATCCCACAGATTTCACAGGCACCTGGCATTATTCAGCTGGTGCTCGATTTTTTGGAAGCCTTAAAGAAAGACGGGTTTACGGGTGATGTTACAACAACCTATGCCGACCGGTTAACCATGGCGACCGATAACAGCGTGTATCAGCTCTTGCCTGATGCCGTGCTGTTTCCAAAAGCCACCTCTGATGTTGCTCTGCTGGCACGGCTGGCCGGGCAGGAGCGCTTCCGTTCGCTGGTATTTACGCCACGCGGTGGCGGTACAGGCACCAACGGACAGTCGCTCAACCGCGGAATTGTGGTGGATATGTCCCGTCATATGAACCGTATTCTGGACGTCAACGTTGATCAGGGTTGGGTAAAAGTTGAAGCGGGCGTCATTAAGGACCAGCTCAATGATTATCTGCGTCCGCTGGGTTATTTCTTCTCTCCGGAACTCTCCACCAGTAACCGGGCGACGCTTGGCGGGATGATTAATACCGACGCCTCGGGTCAGGGTTCTCTGGTCTACGGAAAAACTTCCGACCACGTGTTGGGATTACGCGCCATTGTGATTGGCGGTGATATGCTCGATACGACGGCGATGCCGACAGAGCTGGCCGATAAACTCGGTGAAGAAGATTCGGTCATCGGCCGTATTTACCGGACGGTGCTCGACAGTTGCCGCGATAATCGCGCGCTGGTTATCGAAAAATTCCCCAAACTTAACCGTTTCCTCACCGGTTATGATCTGCGCCACGTGCTAAGCGATGACCTGCAAACCTTTAACCTGAGCCGCATTCTCACCGGTTCCGAGGGTTCGCTGGCCTTTATCACGGAAGCGCGGCTCAATATTATTCCTATTCCGAAAGTACGGCGGCTGGTGAATATTAAGTACGATTCGTTCAACTCAGCTTTGCGTAATGCACCCTTTATGGTTGAAGCAAAGGCGTTGTCGGTGGAGACGGTTGATTCGAAAGTGCTGAATCTGGCCCGCGAAGATATCGTCTGGCACACAGTGTGTGATTACATTACCGATGTTCCCGGTAAGGACATGCAGGGTTTGAATATCGTTGAATTTGCCGGAGACGACGGTGAACTGATTGAACGCCAGCTTGAAGCTCTGTGTGAACGCCTTGATGGTTTGATCAGTGATGGCGAAGGCGGTGTGATCGGTTATCAGATTTGTGCTGACTTGCCGGGCATTGAGCGTATTTACAATATGCGTAAAAAAGCCGTGGGCCTGCTGGGCAATGCAAAAGGTCAGGCGAAGCCGCTGCCCTTTGCGGAAGACACCTGCGTACCACCGGAATTTCTGGCTGACTATATTGTGGAGTTTCGCGCACTGCTGGACAGTCATCACCTCAGCTATGGCATGTTCGGGCACGTCGACGCAGGCGTGCTGCATGTGCGCCCGGCGCTAGATATGTGTGACCCTCGGCAGGAAGTCTTGCTTAAACAGATTTCTGATCAGGTTGTGGCACTCACGGCCAAATACGGTGGTCTGTTATGGGGAGAACACGGTAAAGGTTTCCGCGCTGAATACAGTCCGGCTTTCTTTGGCGAAACGCTGTTCAATGAGCTTCGCCGTATCAAATCTGTTTTTGATCCCGATAACCGGCTCAATCCGGGCAAAATCTGCGCGCCGCTAGACTGTGATGAACCGATGATGAAAGTGGACGCTGAAAAGCGCGGCACGCTGGACAGGCGTATTCCGCTGGAGGTTCGCCAGTCATTTCGTGGTGCCATGGAGTGTAACGGCAACGGTCTCTGTTTTAACTTCGATGTAAAAAGTCCGATGTGTCCGTCGATGAAAATTACCGGCAGCCGCATTCACTCGCCAAAAGGCCGTGCTGGTCTGGTAAGGGAATGGTTGCGTCTGCTTTCGGAACAGGGCGTGGATCCGCTGGCGCTGGAAAGTGTGCTACCGCAGCAGAAGATGAGCTTCCGGTCACTGATAGATCGTACCCGTAACACATGGTATGCCAATAAAGGCGAGTACGACTTTTCCCATGAAGTGAAAGAGGCGATGTCAGGCTGTCTGGCGTGTAAGGCGTGCTCGACGCAGTGTCCGATTAAAATCGATGTACCGGGCTTCCGCTCGCGCTTTCTGCAGCTGTATCACACCCGTTATCTGCGCCCAGCGCGTGACTATTTGGTGGCAGGCGTCGAAAGTTATACGCCGCTGATGGCTAAAGCACCGAAGGTGTTCAACTTCTTCTTTAGTCAGCCCTGGGTGAGGGAGATGAGCCGCAAAAGTATCGGCATGGTTGACCTGCCGTTGCTGTCGACCCCGACGCTGCGTCAGCAATTACTCGGTCACAGTGCGACGACGATGACACTTGAGCAGCTGGAAAAAATCAATCCGGCCCAGCGCAGTAACTATGTACTGATTGTTCAAGATCCCTTTACCAGTTATTACGACGCGCAGGTGGTGGCCGATTTCGTCCGTCTGGTGGAGAAGCTGGGGCGAAAACCTGTTCTGCTGCCGTTCTCACCGAACGGCAAAGCTCAGCACATTAAAGGCTTCCTGCAGCGGTTCGCCAAAACGGCTAAAAAGACCTCCCTGTTTCTTAACCGCGTGGCTCAGCTTGGGATGCCGCTGGTGGGCGTCGATCCCGCGCTGGTGCTCTGCTATCGCGACGAATATAAAGAGATTCTGGGTGCAACGCGCGGGTCATTCGAAGTACAGCTGGTGCATGAATGGCTGGATAAGCTGCTGAATGAATTGCCGGCACAGCAGCAAAGCGGCGAGTCCTGGTATCTATTCGGACATTGCACCGAAAGCACGGCGCTGCCGGGCAGCAGCAAGCAGTGGATTGACATTTTCGCACGCTACGGTGCCAAACTTGAGAATGTGAGTGTCGGCTGTTGCGGTATGGCCGGGACATATGGTCACGAAAGTAAAAACATTCAAAACTCGCTCGGTATTTATGAACTGTCGTGGCACCAATCCTTACAGCGTCTGCCGCGCCAGCGCTGTTTGGCAACGGGGTATTCATGCCGCAGTCAGGTAAAACGGATTGAAGGCAATGGCTTACGCCATCCTTTACAAGCATTACTGGAATTGATCCCTTAAAGGTTGCAGGAGCAGCAGATGGCTTTTTGGAAAAGAGAGACCACACTCGAAGCGCTTAATCAATACAGTCAGGGGTGTATGGTCGCGCACGTCGGGATTGAGTTTACAGTGCTGGGTGAAGATTACCTTGAAGCGACCATGCCGGTTGACTCGCGTACGACACAGCCGTTTGGCCTGCTGCACGGCGGTGCATCGGTGGTACTGGCAGAATCAATGGGGTCGATGGCTGGTTATTTATGTACCCGCGGGGAACAGCAAATTGTCGGGGTTGAGATCAATGCCAACCATCTGCGGGCCGCTACCCGGGGTTACGTGAAAGGAGTGTGCCGGGCTTTACATACAGGGCGTCGTAATCAGGTCTGGCAAATTGAAATTTTCGACGAGCAGGAAAAGCTGTGCTGCATTTCACGGTTGACGACAATGGTGATTGATATCTAAACCGTCACCGGCTTTTGATCAGAACGTAAGGACAAGACGGAAGCATTTTCAGTGCTTCCGTTTTTTTATTTTTGCGGCGAGTTGCAGCTAATTTGTTGAAATTTGGTTAAAGCTGGAAAGGAACGCGTTTAACGAAGTCAGTCTGAAAGGCTGTCGCTTTGTCCCAGATGCCCAGCATGGCATAATAGTGACAAATCAGTTTCAGCGTATGACGGGCAAAGTGGTAACTCTGCACGCGAAACAGCTCATTACGATGCGGCGTGTTGATCTCAAGAATAAGGCGGTTATGCAGCTTGCACAGGGCGTGCAGGTAACTGTGATCATCGCCATTTTGCAGACATATATTGGCCATGTCGAGGCAGTGCGTGTTGAAGCGCTTGAGCTGGCTGATGTCAGCATCTTCCCGGCGCAGTGCGGCTTCCGTCATATAAAAGTCTACGGTGGCATCGCGAATAGTAAATTTGTATTCGTCGATTTTACTTTGCAGCCACGCATTAACAGATTGAGCCATTCGCGTCAGTCCGAATTTTGAATGATAACCATTATCAATTTAAGAATCTATCATATTGGCAAATAAGCGAGGGATCAATCGCAGCGTCGGCTTTTTTTTCGGCGGGGTTATCAGCGGCAATACCCATTAATTTAGTGTGGAAATGAGGCAAAAAAAGGCATTTCCTGACTATAAATGGACGAATTCATAAATAGGTATTTCCGATGAATGTTTTATAATAGTTATCAGGAAGACTATTTGTCTCGCGGCTGCCGTGGGGCATTCACTTTTTTTAACAAAAAATTGACAACTTATTCAATGTGTTGATGGCTGCGGTGTTAAAGACCCGCCAGCGGCCGGCCTTAAAAAGCGCAGGCGTTGAGTGACTCACCTCACGCGAAATCGCTATACCCTCTTAAAACAAGAGGTTGAAGTGATATAGGTTATCACTAGAATAGGCACAATAGGTCTGGTCTATGACCCTGAAACGATGAGGTAGGACAGATGCAAACTGAAACTGTCGGCACGTTCTCTTTAGATGAGAATATTTGGCAAGGCGTGACGTTGACTGACTCTGCTGCGAAGCAGGTAAAAACGTTGATAACTCAGGATCCTGAGGTGAAGGGACTACAGCTCTCTGTGAAGCAGTCCGGCTGTGCCGGTTTTGCCTACGTGCTGGACCTGACCAAGCAACCCGCCAGTGATGACGTGGTGTTTGAGCATGATGGCGCGAAGTTATTTATTCCGTTGAAAGCCATGCCTTTCATCGATGGTACCGAGGTGGATTTTGTCCGTGAAGGGCTGAATCAAATATTTAAATTCAATAATCCTAAAGCTCAGCATGCCTGCGGGTGTGGCGAAAGCTTTGGTGTCTAACATTATTGTAAACGAAGCGATGTAACCAACATGTCACGAAGCAACGTAGAAATTCCAGACGATGTGCAGTCTTGGGTCGGTGAGGGAGCGAAATACAAGGAAGGGTTCTTCACTCAACTGGCAACCGATGAATTAGCATCTGGCATCAACGAAGATGTAGTACGTGCCATTTCCGCGAAGCGCAATGAGCCTGAGTGGATGCTGGAGTTCCGTCTGCAGGCTTACCATGCTTGGCTGAAAATGGAAGAACCACACTGGCTGAAAGCGTATTACACGCCGCTGGATTATCAGGATTACAGCTACTACTCAGCGCCTTCCTGCGGCAGTTGTGATGACACTTGCGGCTCGCAGCCCGGTGCAACACAAGAGTCGCCAGCACATGCGCACGGTGTCCCTGTGCCTGAAGGTAAAAACTACCTGACCAGTGAGGTGGAAAAAGCCTTTGAGCAGTTAGGTGTTCCGGTGCGTGAAGGCAGGGAAGTGGCGGTCGATGCCATTTTTGACTCCGTGTCTGTCTCCACGACATACCGTGAAAAACTGGCTGAATCTGGCGTTATTTTCTGCTCATTCGGTGAAGCCATTCACGAATACCCGGATTTGGTGCGCAAATATCTCGGTACGGTTGTGCCTGCCCAAGATAACTTCTTTGCGGCGTTGAATGCTGCTGTGGCCTCTGATGGCACCTTCGTTTATGTTCCGAAAGGCGTACGCTGCCCGATGGAACTGTCGACCTATTTCCGCATCAATGCGGCGAAAACCGGTCAGTTCGAACGTACTATTCTGATTGCCGATGAAGGCAGTTACGTCAGCTACATCGAAGGCTGTTCAGCGCCGGTGCGCGACACCTATCAGCTTCATGCGGCAGTGGTTGAAGTCATTTTGCACAAAGATGCTGAAGTGAAATATTCCACTGTGCAGAACTGGTTCTCCGGCAGCAAAGACAGCACCGGTGGGATCCTGAACTTCGTCACTAAACGTGCACTGTGTGAAGGGGCAGGTTCCAAAATGTCCTGGACGCAGTCTGAAACGGGTTCTGCGATCACCTGGAAATACCCGAGCGTCATCCTTAAAGGTGATAACTCAATCGGTGAATTCTTCTCTGTGGCGCTGACCAGCGGCCAGCAGCAGGCGGATACTGGCACCAAGATGATCCACATTGGTAAAAACACCAAGTCGACCATTATTTCCAAAGGTATTTCCGCCGGTCACAGCCAGAACAGTTATCGCGGTTTGGTAAAAATTCTGCCGTCTGCAGAAAACGCCCGTAACTTTACCCAGTGTGACTCCATGCTTATCGGCCCGGACAGCGCGGCGCATACCTTCCCTTATGTGGAAGTGCGCAACAATACTGCCCAGCTTGAGCATGAAGCCACCACCTCGAAAATTGGTGACGATCAGCTGTTCTACTGCTTACAACGCGGTATCAGCGAAGATGATGCCATCTCAATGATTGTTAATGGTTTCTGTAAAGACGTCTTTTCCGAGCTGCCGCTGGAGTTCGCTGTTGAAGCGCAAAAACTTCTGGCCATCAGCCTTGAGCACAGCGTTGGATAATTGTTAACAAAATCCTGACGCCTTTTCCTGCGTACGCCTGCGTTTCTTTCCCGTAAAAATCCGGGCGCGGCAGGAGTCTTAAAGAACTGACACAGTAAGAACCACAGAATTATGAGCGCTCAGGCGCAAACTCAAGGATACGTATGTTAAGCATCAAGAATTTAAAGGTCCGTGTCGAAGAAAAGGAAATTCTTAAGGGACTTGATCTGGAGATCAAGCCTGGGGAAGTGCACGCCATTATGGGCCCAAACGGCTCAGGTAAAAGTACGCTTTCCGCGACGCTGGCCGGACGCGAGGACTACGAAGTTACCGACGGTACCGTGCAATTCAACGGTAAAGATTTACTGGATCTCGCTCCGGAAGACCGGGCAGGCGAGGGCGTATTTATGGCCTTTCAGTACCCGGTAGAGATCCCTGGCGTCACCAACCATTTCTTCCTGCAAACTGCCGTTAACGCCGTACGCAAATACCGCGGCCAGGCACCGATGGATCGTTTTGACTTTGCTGATTTCATCGAAGAAAAAATTGCCATGCTGAAAATGCCGGCAGACTTGTTGACCCGTTCCGTCAACGTCGGCTTCTCCGGCGGTGAGAAAAAACGTAACGACATTCTTCAGATGGCTGCCCTTGAGCCTAACTTGTGCATTCTTGATGAAACCGACTCCGGTCTGGACATCGATGCGCTGAAAATCGTTTCTGACGGCGTGAACTCTTTACGCGACGGCAAACGTTCATTCGTTATTGTGACCCACTACCAGCGTATCCTCGACTACATCAAGCCTGACTACGTGCACGTTCTGTGGCAGGGCCGCATTGTTAAATCCGGCGATTTCACCTTGGTTAAACAGTTAGAGGAGCAGGGTTATGGCTGGCTTACAGACGAAGAGTAATGTCCCTGCGGCGGGCAGTTCGCACGCCATGCAGCAGTTGTATCGTCTGTTCGAAAGCGCAGGCGGTGAGCTTTCAGCACATGCACATGCTCACTGGCAGCAGGTTTTACGCATCGGTTTCCCGAATGCCAAGCTGGAAAACTGGAAATACACCCCGGTTTCGTCCTTGCTCGGTAACCAGTTTTTTGCACCGCAGCTTCATGCGTTATCTGTTGATGAGCTGAACGCGGTTGCGCTGCCGGTTGAATCTTATCGCCTGGTGTTTGTTGATGGTCGCTTCGATGCTGATCTCAGCGACAGTCAGACGGGTGCCTTTGAAATTGAGAACCTCAGCCCTTCGGTGCAGCAGACGCTGCCGGAGCCGATTGAGTCTGAAGTTTTCTTGCATCTGACTGAAAGTCTGGCGCAGGACGGTCTGTCTGTCCGTTTACCTGCCGGTAAACAGGCGGAGAAACCGCTTTATCTGCTGCACATCAGCAGTGGGCGTGAGCGGGCGCGTGAAATCAATACCGTTCACCATCGCTACCACCTGAACATTGAAAACGGCGCGAATGCAGAAGTCATTGAGCATTACGTCACGCTCGGTGAGAAAGGGCACTTTACCGGTGCACGCCTGACGGTAAACGTCGGCGATAACGCGGATTTCACCCATTATAAACTGGCCTTCGAAAGTCAGGCGAGCTTCCATTTCTCGCACAATGATTTGGTAATTGGCCGTGACGCGCGCGTTGCCAGCCACAGTTTCCTACTGGGCGCGGGTCTGACCCGTAATAACACCAGTGCGCAGCTGAACGGCGAAAACAGCAATCTGGATATCAACAGTCTGGTGCTGCCGGTCGATGCAGAAATTGCGGATACCCGTACTTACCTTGAACATAATAAAGGTTACTGCAACAGCAACCAGCTGCATAAAGTGATCGTACGTGACCGCGCCAAAGCCGTGTTTAACGGCATGATTAAAGTGGCGAAACACGCATTGAAAACTGACGGCAAGATGACCAACAACAACCTGTTGCTTAGCAAACAGGCCGAAGTGGACACCAAGCCACAGCTGGAAATCTATGCCGATGACGTGAAATGCAGTCACGGTGCGACCGTTGGCCGTATTGATGACGAACAGCTTTTCTACCTGCGCGCACGTGGCATCAGCGGTCAGGATGCTCAGCACATGATTATTTTTGCTTTTGCCGCCGAGCTGACTGAAGCGATTAAAAATGAAACCCTGCGCGATGTAGTCATTGCCCGTATTGCTGGCCGACTAAATCGAGGTGAGTAATGAGTTTTCCCCTGGAAAGAGTTCGTAGCGATTTCCCTCTGCTGAGCCGTGAAGTTAACGGCCAGCCTCTGGCCTACCTTGACAGCGCGGCCAGCGCGCAGAAACCCCGTCAGGTAATTGAGCGTGAGCTCGAGTTCTATGAGCATGGTTATGCTGCGGTTCACCGCGGCATTCATACCTTAAGCGCTGAAGCCACTGAGCAGATGGAAAACGTTCGCACACAGGCTGCGCAGTTTATCAATGCGTCCTCCGCCGAAGAAATCGTTTTTGTTAAGGGCTCAACCGAAGCCATTAATCTGGTCGCCAATACCTTTGGGCGAACTGCGCTGCACGCCGGTGACCGCATTATTATCACCGAGATGGAGCACCACGCGAACATCGTGCCCTGGCAGATGCTGGCGAAAGAGCGTGATTTGCATATCGACGTCTGGCATCTGACGCCAAACGGCGAGCTGGATCTTTCTGAGCTGGAAACGCTGATCACGCCACGCACCAAATTGCTGGCGCTGGCGCATGTTTCCAATGTGCTGGGTACGGTCAATCCGATCGAGACAATCATTCCTCAGGCGAAAGCCGCGGGGCTGACGGTGCTGGTGGATGGCGCGCAGGCAGTAATGCACTATAGCGTGGACGTTCAGGCGCTGGATTGCGATTTCTACGTCTGGTCCGGACACAAGCTGTACGGGCCTTCCGGTATCGGGATCCTTTACGGTAAAAAAGCGTTGTTGGAACAGATGCCACCGTGGGAAGGCGGCGGCTCTATGATCAAACACGTGAGCCTGACCGAAGGGACGACCTTTGCTGCGCCGCCTTGGCGTTTCGAAGCGGGTACGCCGAATACAGCCGGTATCATGGGGCTTGGCGCGGCGATGAGTTATGTCAGCAGCCTTGGTATTGCGCAAATTCATGACTACGAACAGTCACTGATGAGCTATGCGCTTGAAGCTATGGCGCAGGTCCCGGATATTGTCATTTACGGTCCGGCCATCCGTTCCGGCGTCATTGCCTTTAATCTCGGCAAGCATCACGCTTATGATGTGGGCAGCTTCCTGGACCAATATGGGATCGCCATTCGTACCGGACATCACTGTGCGATGCCATTGATGTCATTTTACGGCGTTCCGGCCATGTGCCGCGCATCGCTCGCGATGTACAATACCCGGGAAGAAGTCGACCGTCTGGTCGCAGGGCTGCAACGCATTCACCGGCTGTTGGGTTAACCGATAGGCCATTATCAGGACCTGTTTTATGGCTTTGCCAGATAAAGATAAATTAGTTAAAAACTTCTCCCGGTGCCCGAACTGGGAAGAAAAATACCTTTACGTAATTGAACTGGGTGGGCAGCTGGCGCCGCTTACCGAAGAATACCGTCAGGATAAAAACCTGATTTCTGGCTGCCAAAGCCAGGTGTGGATTGTCATGCAGGCCGGTGAGAACGGGCAGCTGAGCTTCCACGGTGACAGTGATGCCGCCATCGTCAAAGGTTTGCTGGCGATTGTTTTCAGTCTCTATCAGGGGCTGACGGCGCAGGATGTAGTGGCGCTTGACGTCCGCCCATTCTTTACGCAGCTGGAACTGAGTCAGCATCTGACGCCTTCCCGCTCGCAGGGGCTGGAAGCCATGATCCGTGCTATCCGTGCCAATGCTCAGCAACTGAACTGAATCTGCGTTAATCTCTTCGTTGCTCATTAGGAATGTTCTGCTAATGAGCAACGCAACTTCTCCTCTTTTTCTCGCCCGTTTGCTGTTTACTCCTGATTTTTCAATTCACTATCCCCGCCTGTTTTACTGGCATTTACAGCAGGTAACTTTCTGATTTCCTGTGGTTTGATTGCCACAGAATTCCATGCTGCTAGTATTAACAAACACGATGATTGTCTTTCCTCAGATTGTCTGAGGGCAGGCTGAAAAAGGACTGAGTATGAGACGCACCTTACCCCTTCTGGCGATGTTAGTTGGCACCCTGATGGCAACGCATTCCATAACCGCAAGTGCAGCAGAATATCCACTCCCGCCGGACAACAGCCGTCTGATTGGTGAGAACACGACGTACGTCGTTCCTAATGACGGGTTGCCACTGGAAGCCGTTGCGGCGAAATACCAGATTGGTTTGATTGGCATGCTGGAAGCAAATCCGGGCACTGACCCTTATCTGCCTAAGCCAGGCACCGTGCTGACCATCCCTTCCCAAATGCTGCTGCCGGATACCAAGCGTGAAGGCATTGTGGTGAACCTGGCGGAGCTGCGTCTTTATTACTATCCGAAAGGTGAGAACAAGGTGATTGTTCTGCCGATAGGTATTGGTCAGCTTGGGCGCAATACGCCGGAAATGGTCACCTCCGTCAGCCAGAAAATCCCCAACCCGACGTGGACTCCAACGGCCAATATCCGTAAAGCGTATCTGAAGGATGGCGTGAAGCTGCCGGGGATGGTGCCTGCGGGTCCTGAGAACCCGATGGGGCTGTTCGCAATGCGCCTCTCTGCCGGGACCGGGCAATATCTTATCCACGGCACCAATGCCAATTTTGGTATCGGAATGCGTGTGAGCTCGGGCTGTATCCGTTTGCGCCCGGATGACATTGAAGCGTTGTTTAATATGGTGCCGAAAGGGACGCGTGTGCAGATAGTCAACCAGCCCATCAAATTTGACGTTGAACCGGATGGAAAACGCTACATAGAAGTACACCAGCCGCTGTCCCATACCGAGAAAGACGATCCGCAGACCAAGCCTATTCCACTGACGGCTTCTGCGAAGAAGTTCGTTATGAATAAAGAGACCGATGATGATGTCGTGAAACAGGCAATTGAGCGCCGTTCCGGTATGCCGGTGGTTGTCAGCAAAGGTGTGGAGGCGACGGATGCACCTCCTCTGGTCGCAGCGCCACAAACGACAGAAAATACGGTACAGAAACCTTATGAGACTGCTGATAACCAATAATGGCTCTGTGTGCGTTTGAGTAAGGTTTAAACCAGAGGGGCGGGTTACCGCTCCTTTTTTACATCTGTAGAGTAGGGAGGCTGTGTAGGATGCTTAGAATAAGGCGTCGCTGGAGGTGAACGAGGTGCAGAAGGGAACAGCAAAATTCAGGTAAAAAAATGGCGCACTGAGTGCGCCATTTAGCTAAAGAAGTAATATTACTTCTTGTAAGCGTGTGCTTGGTTGTCAAGACGTTGGTTAGCGCGTGCTGCGTCGTCTTTAGCTGCCTGAACGTCAGAACGGATTGCGTTCACGTCGTTGCTCAGTTGGTCAACTTTAGAGTTCAGAGTAGAAACGTCTGAAGACAGTTGGTCGATTTTAGCATTGCTTGAACAACCAGCCAGCATAGTTGAAGCCAAGATCACAGCGCCCAGTACCAGTTTAGTGCGATTCATTATAAAACCCTCTAGATTAAGTTAATCTCCATGTAGCGTTACAAGTATTACACAAACCTTTTTCTAATGAGAATAAATTTTTGCTCGCAAACGCTTTATTTTGATCGTTCGCTCAAAGAAGCATCTTTTTTTGCAAATAAGTTAAAAATTGTAGCGAAAACAGCTGGATTCCATGAGACTTCTCTCATTTATTTGTTAACCAATTTGCGGATTATTTTGGGATTTACCAAAGCGTAGCTAAAAAAAACGCCGCAATGTGCGGCGTTTGGATCAAAAACGATGTCACGTTTTAATTAAACAACGTGTACCGATGCAGTATTGGTGGTGCCACTTTGTACCAGGGCGCCTGAAACCATCACTACAACGTCGCCTTTCTGGGCCAAACCACTTTCCAGAGCCGCTTCTTTACCGATGCGATAGAAGTCGTCTGTAGAGGCGATTTCTTTAACCAGCTGAGTGATCACGCCTTTGGTCAGGATCAGCTGACGTGCGGTCACTTCATTGGTGGTCAGGGCAAGAATCGTGGCGTGCGGGAAGTATTTACGAACAGCTTTAGCTGATTTACCGCCGTTGGTCGCAACCACGATCAGAGGCGCATCCAGTTTCTCAGCCGTTTCAACGGCACCGCGGCAAACTGCTTCGGTGATACGCAGTTTACGGTTGTCATTCTGACCATCAATACGGCTTTCCATCACGCGGTCTGTACGCGCACAGATGGTTGCCATGATGGTCACAGCTTCCAGCGGGTATTTACCCTTAGCACTTTCACCAGACAGCATCACGGCATCGGTACCGTCGATGATGGCGTTAGCAACGTCGCCAGCTTCAGCACGGGTAGGGCGTGGGTTCTTGATCATGGAATCGAGCATCTGAGTCGCGGTAATAACGACTTTGCGTGCACGGTTACATTTCTCGATCATCATCTTCTGCGCGAAGATCACTTCTTCAACCGGGATTTCAACACCCAGGTCTCCACGAGCAACCATGATGCCGTCAGAGGCTTCAAGGATTTCGTCGAAGTTGTTCAGGCCTTCCTGATTCTCAATTTTAGAGATGATCTGGATATGTTCGCCACCGTGGGCTTTCAGATGCTCACGGATTTCCAGCACGTCAGAACGCTTACGGATAAAGGAAGCCGCAACGAAGTCAACGCCTTGCTCACAACCGAAGATCAGGTCGCGTTTGTCTTTTTCAGCCAGCGCTGGCAGAGCGATGGAAACGCCCGGCAAGTTAACGCCTTTGTTTTCACCAAGGTCGCCGTTGTTCAGAACTTTGCATGTCACTTCAGTTTCTGAAACTTCGGTCACTTCCATGCCGATCAGGCCGTCATCAACCAGAATGGTGTTGCCGATTTTCAGGTCAGCAGCGAAGCCAGCATAGGTCACAGCAACGCGGGTGGTGTTCCCAATCACTGACTGGTCGGTTGTGAAGGTGTAGGTCTGGCCAGCAACGAGAGAAGCGTCAACGCCGCCTTCCAGTTTCATGGTGCGGATTTCAGGGCCTTTGGTGTCCAGCAGGATGCCTGCTTTATGACCGGTTTTAGCCATGACATTACGGATGTTTTTGATGCGCTGACCGTGCTCTTCGTAATCACCGTGAGAGAAGTTCAAACGCATAACGTTCATGCCTGCATCAAGCAGTTTGGTCAGCATTTCTTCGGATTCAGTTTTTGGTCCGATGGTACAAACGATTTTAGTCTTTTTCATGACGATTTTATCTACAAGTTGTGATGGATTGGAAATGAGTTCGCCTGACAGCACGGCTGCCTGCGAGGAATTGGGTTGGTGCCGGATTGTAACAAAACACTCTTAAGCGTAGGCGACTGGAGAATAAAGGGTGTGTAAAGTTCAGCCAAGACGTGGCGATCTGTACGATTATTCATCGTTTCGTATGAGGTCATGCTTTTATAGGGACGATATCGACAGATCAAGGGGCTGAGACCATTCAATCGAAGAGACGGTACGTATTATAAGGGCTAAGCGGCGGGAAACAAAATAAAAAACATGATGCTGCGCAAGCTTAGGGTAACTCTGCGGCGTTAGTTGCGCAAATGACCAAAATGGGCATGAAGTCTGCGTAAAATGACCAATAAGTTATATGGATAGCGAAGTATCAAAAGGGGATAAATAGCGAAGCTAAATTTATGTGCGTGCGCGATATAGATTTCAGGAAACGGAAAGTGAGACAGAAAGAGTGGGATTATTTTATCTGGTGCGTCCGAATGGACTCGAACCATCGACCCCCACCATGTCAAGGTGGTGCTCTAACCAACTGAGCTACGGACGCACATCGGATAAAACGTACTGCGTAGAACTTTGCAGAATTTTGGTGCGTCCGAATGGACTCGAACCATCGACCCCCACCATGTCAAGGTGGTGCTCTAACCAACTGAGCTACGGACGCATCGCATTCTGTCTGCCAGTGCGGCAGCGGGGACGAATATTAACGACCTACCGGATGGCTGGCAAGGGAAAAAAAACATTTTGCCGTTATATTGTGACTGAGTGATGCGTGAATGTTCACTGCGTTGATTTTTTGAACATTAATGACAAAAATCTTCGCCGCCGGATAAAAAGTTTCCGGCGGCGAAAAATCACTGCTAACGTCCGGCATTCTCCAAAATTGTGAATGACGGTTGTTTTTGGATCCAACGGATACGCAGCATCACCATCACCGCGGCGAAGGTCAGACCTAATATAAAGCCCCACCAGAAGCCGCTGGGGCCCATCGCCGGGACGACGTAGTTGGTCAATCCCAACGTGTAACCCACAGGCAAACCCAGGACCCAATAGGCCACAAACGTAATATAGAAGATGGAGCGGGTATCTTTATATCCACGTAACACACCCGTACCAATGACCTGGATAGCGTCAGAAATCTGGTAAACCGCCGCGAGTAACATCAGGCTTGAAGCCAGTGCGATGACTTCAGGGGTGTCATTGTATAAGCCGGCAATGTGTGTGCGGAAAATAACGGAAAGCGATGCACTGATGCAGGCGATGACGATACCGGTAAAAATACTGGTGTAGGCAGCAACCTTAGCCCCCTCTATTGATGACTCGCCCAGCTTTGAACCCACACGAATGGTACTTGCCATGCCTAATGACAGTGGGATCACAAACATGACCGAACCCAGACTCAACGCTATCTGATGACTGGCCACTGCGACAATGCCTAATGGCGAGACCAGCAGGGCAACGATGGCAAACAGCGTGACTTCGAAAAACAGTGCCAGACCGATAGGTAAGCCCAAACCGATCAAACGTTTTAATGTCACCCAGTCAGGTTTGGCAAATTGGGTGGGAGCAACAATGTCTTTCATGAAGTACGCGCGTTTCACGTAAAAGCGCATCATCAGGAACATCACCCAATACACCGTACCGGTGGCAACACCGCAACCTACACCACCCAATGCGGGAGCGCCAAATTTGCCATAGATGAAAATATAGTTAACCGGAATGTTCACCAGCAGTCCGATAAAGCCGAAGACCATACCCGGTTTGGTTTTAGACAAACCTTCGCACTGCACGCGCAGCACTTGGAAAAACAGATAGCCAGGCGCACCCCACATGATGGCATGAAGGTAGCCAATGGCTTTGGCTTTGAGCTGCGGGTCAATATTGTGCATCAGCCCGATAATCTGGTCGCAGTGATACAATACGGCGATAATCAGCACCGAGACACCGGATGCCAGCCAGAAGCCCTGCTGGATCTGATGGGCAATTTTATCGCGTCGGCCTGCGCCGTTGAGCTGTGCGACGGTCGGGGTGAGGGCGAGTAACAGGCCGTGCCCAAACAAGATTGCCGGTAACCAAATCGAGGTTCCGACGGCGACCGCGGCCATGTCAGTCGCACTGACGCCACCGGCCATAATTGTATCGACCACGCCCATGGACGTTTGCGCAATTTGGGCCAGGATAACGGGGATCGCGAGAGCTAATAACACACGCGCTTCTGTAAGGTACTTCTGCACGCATACACCTTTCATGTTTTGAATAAAAAACGCCACGCAGGGCGTGACGCTAAAATAGCGGAAAATAACCCAAAGATTGTACATCGTCAGACTTTTTAAGCAATCAAAGCTGTTAATGGCGAGTTACGTTTTGTCCTCTTTTCAGTTGCTGATATTCTGCCCTCATTGATTTGGCTTTCTAATAAATCTGCGGCAAACTGGCAGGCAGAAACGAAATACACTGCAGATGCTTTACTGCACAAAAATGAATGAGGCATGGCCTATGTTTACCGGTATTGTTCAGGGCACAGGAACGTTAGTGTCCATCGATGAAAAACCTAATTTTCGCACCCACGTTGTGCAGATGCCTGCACACATGCTCGATAATCTGGAGCTGGGTGCTTCGGTGTCGCACAATGGTTGTTGTCTGACAGTCACCGAGGTGAAAGGTGACCTGGTCAGTTTTGACTTGGTGAAAGAGACGCTTCGCCTGACTAATCTGGGTGATTTACAACCCGGTTCGCAGGTGAATCTGGAACGCGCTGCCCGTTTTGATGACGAAATTGGCGGGCACCTGATGTCCGGGCACATTATATGTACGGCAGAAGTGGCAAAAATTCTTACATCAGAAAATAACCGCCAAATCTGGTTCCGTATGCCACATGAAGATTTGATGAAATATGTATTACATAAAGGGTTCATCGGCATCGATGGAATTAGCCTCACCGTGGGAGAGGTAACCAAAACCCGTTTCTGTGTGCATCTGATCCCCGAAACTTTGCAGCGAACCACTCTGGGAGCCAAGCGTTTGGGCGATAAAATAAATATTGAAATCGATCCGCAAACGCAGGCCATTGTCGATACGGTCGAGCGCGTGTTAGCCAGCCGTGAAGCGGCCATCGCCACCGCTCAGGCAATGGTTGAGCAGCAAGAGAAATAGACCTTCAGGATTTTACACCGCGTAAAAACAAAAGCCGGGCAGAAGACTGTCCGGCTTTTTTATGTCGATATCGCTGTTGTATTAACGCGGTACGCGAATTCCACCTTCCACACCCTGCGGGCTGAACAATACCTGCCACAACTGAATATCGCGGGCGCGGAAAGCACCGGCACAGGCATTCAGATAGTACGTGAACATGCGCTCGAAGCGGTCCGAGTATTTATCCGCCAATGTCGGCCATGCCTGCAGGAAACGCTCCAGCCACGCCATCAGGGTGCGGTCATAGTCCGCGCCAATATTGTGCCAGTCTTCCATTACAAACAGGGATTCGGTCGTCTGCGCGATCTGTTTGATAGAGGGCAAACAGCCATTAGGGAAGATATATTTATCGATCCAAGGATCGACGCTTAAATCCGATTTATTCGAGCCAATGGTATGAAGCAGGAACAAACCGTCTGGCTTGATATTGCGTTTTACTACGTCGAAGTAAGTCTGGTAATTCTTCGGCCCGACATGCTCAAACATCCCTACCGAAACAATCCGGTCAAACTGATCATTCAGATCGCGATAATCTTGCAGCAAAATGGTCACATCGAGATCTTTACAGCGATCCTGAGCCATTTTTTGCTGCTCAGCCGAAATCGTCACGCCGACGACGCTGACGCCGTAATGTTTGGCGGCGTATTCCGACAGACCACCCCAACCGCAACCAATATCCAGCAAGCGCAGGCCAGGTTTTAGTTGCAGCTTATCGCAAATCATTTTTAATTTTGCTTCCTGAGCCTGCTCAAGCGTTATTGCGTCTTTCCAGTAGGCACAAGAATATTGCATATAAGGGTCAAGCATCAGACTGAAGAGGTCATTTCCCAGGTCATAATGCTCTTTGCCTACAATCCAGGCGCGTTTTTTGGATTGAAGATTGGTAAGCCGGGCGGCTGCGATGCGGAGTGTGTCTTTAAAATGTCGGGGAAGTTTACTTTCAAGACCGGCATTCAGGACGCGCTGGAAGAAAATATCCAGTCGTTCGCATTCCCACCAGCCATCCATGTAACTTTCGCCCAGGCCCAAAGAGCCTTCCTGTAAAACGCGCTTAAAAAAATCAGGGTTTTTGACTTTAATGTCGAAAGGGCGGGTGCCGTTGATCTGTACATCTGCCATTCCCAACATTTCATTGACGATGCGATACCACTGATTGTCCTGAATACTCAGATCTTCTACACACGATGAACTCATAGCTTCTCCATCACTTTCTCTTCTGACTTATTAACCTGCCGGAAAAAAACCAAAGCAATTTATGCAGGTCATTATGAGAACAGACGGTTAATCCGCCTTGTCTGATATGCGACTATGAACAGAGGAAATCAGAAGAACACCCGTAACCTGGGCGGTATGGGGTGAAAAATCCTTTTTTATAAAACGTGACGCAGTGCCCGCGCACGAAAGTTACTTGTGATAAAAGCTTAGTATAAATGTTATTTTTAGAGGTTTTATTGAGTATAAACTCGCCTGCGCGCATTCTCAATAACAAATAGCGCGCGGCGATTATGTTTTTTAAGTGACTGTCACGTAAGGGTATTATGACGATTAGGTAGTATGATTCCGTTAACCGCGAGCCAGTTCCTCTTTGTCTGCCACTTTCACTGCATCATTCTGTTTTGCACTCTTTTTTACCATCACAAAACCCAGCGCAACCAGTACCAGCGTTCCTAACATAACCGTTACCGTGGCCAGCAAAGGCCGGGCAATGAATGCCGAGACCAACAGGCTGGTAAAAAAGCACAAACCTAATTGTAGTGTATTTTGCAACGCAGCGGCCTTCCCTGTATTAGCAGGAAATGGCATAAGTGCGTTCGCGACAACAATTGGATAACAAGCACCGTTCACCAGCGCCATTAGACAAAACGGGATTAGTAAGGTGGTCAGCGTTGCGCTGGTAAGCGTTGCCACCAGATAAAGTCCCACGACACTCAGTGCGTAACCGGCCAGCAGCCACGGGAGAATACGGTTACCGTCAATCTTGTTAATCAACATGCGGCAACCAAACCCCCCCACAAGGAAAGCGATAGTCTGAGGAACATAACTCAGGCCGATAACGCCTGGCGTATAACCCATGTCACTGAGTATAAAAGGTGAGCCCGTCAGCCAGGCAAAAAATCCGGCAGAACATGCGCCGTAAATCATGACGTTACCGCTGAATACAGGCGATGCCAGCAGTTTGAAAAAACCGATGCGGTTGGTTTTAGGATGACCCGCCGTTTTTTTAGTTTCCTGAATACGGAGTGAGCAAATTAACAGCAGAACGCCAATCGCCAAGAGCAGGGCGAAGATAGCTTCCCAATCGAAGTGATTTAAGACCCAGGCGCCTAGCAAGGGTGCCAGCGCAGGCGATAACGCCACCAACGGCATGATGGTGGCGAAAGTTCGTTTGGCGACGTCCGCAGAGTAACGGTCAACGACCAGCGCCTGCCAGCTGACGGCAGCAGCACATACGCCAATGGCCTGCAGGAAACGCAATGCCAGCAGCAAATAGATGTTCTGTACCCAGATCATTCCCAGACAGCCCAGTGCGAAAAGCGTCAGACCGGCAATAAGCACAGGTCTGCGGCCGAGCTTGTCTGACAGCGGCCCCCACAGCAATTGTCCGATAGCGAATCCGCCGAGAAAAATACTCAGGCTGGCGCTGATCATTCCCGGACTAGTCATCAGGCTGATTTGCATTGCGCTAAACGCAGGAAGGTACATATCTGTCGCTAAAAAGCCGAGCATGCTCAGGCCAGCCAGATACAGCATAAATCCAAAGGAGGGTTTCATGATTTTCTCTTTTTATTGGCGATGTTTGTTATGCGAAAAATTATTGAACAGCGGCACAACGTGCAGGAAGTCTCAGGCGCGAAGTGTAAAGGTTTGGCTTACCGCTTGTGAAACGCTAATATTTGCAATCTTGTATCAAAAAAATTGAAAGCAGGTGGGGAGACTGGGCGATGTGGTCAGAATATTCTTTAGAAGTGGTCGATGCCGTGGCGCGTACCGGCAGTTTCAGTGCGGCGGCACAAGAGCTGCATCGTGTTCCGTCTGCGGTAAGCTACACCGTTCGCCAACTGGAGCAATGGCTGGCAGTACCGCTGTTTGAAAGGCGTCATCGGGATGTAGAGTTGACCGCCGCCGGTCAGGTTTTTGTCGAAGAGGCTCGGTTGCTTATCAAAAAAATGATAGCGACACGGCGTCAGTGTCAGCAGGTGGCGAATGGCTGGCGTGGGCAACTCAATGTAGCGGTAGACCGCATTGTGAAACCGGAAAGGTCGCGGCGTCTGGTTACCGATTTCTACCGGGCATTCCCCGATACGGAACTGATCATCCATTCCGAGGTGTTCAACGGCGTGTGGGACGCGCTGGTGGATGGCCGTGCGGATGTCGCCATCGGCGCAACACGCGCTGTGCCCACCGGCGGGCGTTTTAGTTTCAGGGATATGGGGTTTATGGACTGGCACTGTGTGGTCAGCCCTGACCATCCGCTGGCGGCGCTCACTGTGCCATTAGTGGATGAACAGCTGCGTGCCTATCCGGCACTTTGTATCGAAGATACGTCGCGCAACTTACCTAAGCGTGATACCTGGACGCTAAACAATCAGCGACGTCTGGTTGTTCCCGACTGGACCTGCGCCATAGACTGCCTGTGTGAAGGACTGTGCGTGGGGATGATGCCCGTGCATCTGGTCGAAGACTGGATATCACATCAAAAATTGAGTGTGCTGACGCTGGCTGCCGCATTTCCCGAAAGCGCCTGCTGCCTGACCTGGGATCAGAGTAACCAGTCTCCGGCGCTGGCGTGGCTTCTGGATTATCTGGGCGATACCCCTACGCTGAATCAGGAGTGGTTACGCAACTAAAAACGCCTGCAAATGTGCAGGCGTTCGTGTTATGGCTTTCGGACTACGCTGTTAACGGCGATAGTCGCGGTAAGGACCATCGGCTACCGAGCGGCGTTCAACCAGTTTCGGGTGGACTTCAATGGTCTGTGACTCCTCACGTTTGCTGATAATGCGATCCAGCAGCATGGTGAATGCCATCTCACCCAGGCGCTCTTTGGGCTGGTGGATTGTCGTCAGTGCAGGGGAGAAGTAACGGGCGTTGCGTACGTTATCATAGCCGATCACCGAAATATCCTGCGGCACCCGCAGACCCATTTCATCAGCGGCACAAATAGCCCCCATCGCCATGACGTCACCGCCGCAGAAGACGGCCGTCGGGCGCTGTTTCTGCATCAAAATTTTATGCATCGCCTGATAGCCTGACTCGGGTTCAAAATCACCCTGAACGACCCATTCTTCGCGCAGCGGGATGTTGGCTTCCGTCATGGCTTTGAGGAAACCCTGGAAGCGGCCGCCACCGGTGTTACGAGCCAGTTGCCCCGGGATCACACCGATATCGCGATGACCGCGTTCAATCAGATAGCGCCCGGCCATATACCCACCTTCAAAGGCATTATCGATGATACTGTCGGTGAAGTTTTTACGTGCTTCGCCCCAATCCATCACCACCATCGGGATCGCTCGGTATTCTTCGAGCATGTCGAGCAATGCATCGGGATATTCCGCGCACATGACCAACAGACCATCGACGCGTTTTTGCGCCAGCATGGCCAGATAGGCCTGCTGTTTATCAAGATTATTATGCGAATTACACAAAATCAGTGTGTAGCCTTTGGCGAAACAGCTGTTTTCTACTGCCTCGATCACTTCGGCAAAATAGGGCGCTTCGCTGGATGTTGCCAGTAATCCGATAGATTTTGTATTGTTGACCTTGAGGCTACGGGCCACCGCGCTGGGAGAGTAGTGCAGCTCTTTTATCGCTGTCTGCACGGCGGCTTTAGTTTCTTCGGCGACGAAACGTGTTTTATTGATGACGTGCGACACGGTTGTGGTGGAAACGCCAGCCCGCTTTGCGACATCTTTTATCGTTGCCATGAAAAGAATGACTCCTGTCTGACGTGCTTTAGCACGTTAGCATTATGTTAATCGTTTGCCTGCGTGGATCTGACTGCTGGAAAAGAGATGAGCAGTGAAATCGTTGGTGGGTTTTTCAGAGCACAACAACTGTCTGAAAGAACATCGGAATGAATCGACCCGCACGCAGTGTGGTAACCGCGAATTTTCTCTTATATCTTGGTAAAGGGGAAGTAAAAAGTCTTCGTAACGCAGGGAATGATCACGGGATTTTAAAACAAAACTATGAGAAAATGCGTTGGCACACAAACTGTATGGCTTATAAAAAGGCCACATTTGATCCAGAAGGGGTTTTAATGGATACCAATCTGAAATTTGCTCTCATTACTGTGGTTGGCGCACTGGCAATGATTATGGCTTTCAGTTTTACCGCAGTGATGCACTGATCCTTTTTTACCTTCATTCGCTGAGGGTAAAAAGATCAGAAAAAAGGGCGATTCCTTTTACAGGTGTCGCCCTTTTCAATTCTTTGTTTTGCATCGTTCGCAAAATACTGTCTTAGCGACTGATTGTTTCATAAACGTTTCGTTAAATGCTATTCATCGCTGATTAGCGGTACTGCGGACTTAACGAATCGTTTTAGGCGTCATCACTCGACGCGCGCCAACATAGTGATCTTGCCAGTAATCTTCACCCAGTGAGGTGATTTTGATCTCTTCACCTGTACGGGGGGACTGAATAAATTTACCGTTTCCTACATAGACACCAACATGATCTGCTGCGCCGCGGTTATTGATTCTGAAGAAGACTAAGTCGCCGCTCTCCAGCTCACCGCGTTTAACTGGCGCCGCGTCCCGAAGGTGGTACATTTCGTTAGCGGTGCGTGGCATTTTGATACGAATCAGGTCTTTATATGCGTAATACACTAAACCACTGCAATCGAAACCGGTATTGGGAGAAGTGCCTCCCCAGCGATAAGGTTTGCCGACCTGATGCATTAGCTTGGTCATCGCGGTCTGCTGCGCATGTTGATAACGTTTTTTATGCGCGGCACTCAAAGCAATCGGTTTGGTGTCTTTCGCGAGTCCGTCTTTTGATTTTCGATGGCGACCGTAGGCTTTTTTACTATTTTTACTGGTCTCATTTTTCGCAATCGTTCGGCTTTCTTTCTTCGCTGTCATCTTGCTGTGGGTCACTTTGGCCGTTTTCTTTTCAGAATGTTCGTTGCGAACCCGCTTGGTGCTGGTGACTTTTTTGGTTTCTTTAACTTTTGCTTTTTGTTCTTTAACTGGCTCTGATTTTGATTTTTTACTGGTTCGGGCAACGGTTTTTCGCTTTCGTCTCTCATCAGGTTTTGCCTGACTGACGTGGCTTTTCCGCTGATCGGCAGCAACGTTAGTTTGTGGCGAAGCATGCGCCAGATTCAGAAACAGCTGGGTAAAGAACAGCACGGAAAGCGTAAACAATAAACGCATGGCGTCGTTACCAATATTGGCCCAAGGTTAAACATCAGAGATGTCAGAGTATTGCCCAAAAGAAGCAGACAAAACAGCACGAATTGCTTCGATTCTAGATCATATTGTGAGAAAAAGTTAATAGCATTTTAAATGCTGTAAAAATGGTCATTTTCAGTTCTAAAAACCATCTTTTATCAGAGAGTTAAAAATGTGCTCTGACCAGCTCAGCTCAGTCACAAGAGAGTTAAACTCAACGATCAAAAATGTTATTCTGAATGAATGTTTATTATTGCGAGCCATCAGACAGTTTGATTAAAAAGTAATGACGTAAACGCATGAATGAAAGCTGGGGTGGAAAGACCCTGCAAAAAATGGCGTTTTTATCCAAAGCCCGCCATCGTTACAATAGACGCTAAGCGACAAGTGGCGCGCATTTCCAGACAGTGCCCTGCGCATCAATGAGTAATGACAGTGACAGCCAGTTTTGGCTTGAGGAAGCAATAAATGACCACGACCACTATCGAAAAAATCCAGAAGCAGGTTTCCGAAAACCCAATCCTTCTGTACATGAAAGGCTCACCGAAGTTGCCTAGCTGTGGTTTCTCCGCTCAGGCTGTGCAGGCGCTTTCAGCCTGTGGCGAACGTTTTGCCTATGTTGATATTCTGCAAAATCCGGATATCCGTGCTGAAATGCCGAAATATGCAAACTGGCCAACCTTCCCGCAATTATGGGTAGACGGTGAGTTGGTTGGCGGTTGTGACATCATCATTGAGATGTATCAACGTGGTGAGTTGCAGACGCTGATCAAAGAAACTGCTGAGAAGTACAAATCTTCTGAAGAGCAGCAACCCGAGTAATATCAGCGCGTCTGGCTCTGTATCAGGCAATCTCTGAAACGGGTAAATAAAAAGAGCGACCTCAATGAGTCGCTCTTTTTTTCTGAATTTTGGGGACAACACCGTCAGCGTTTACGCATCGTTTTCTTGCGTTTGCGCTTTTTCATCATCTGAGTTGATCGGCAACGGCCAGCCGCCCAGGCGTTTCCAGCGGTTTACCAGTTCACAGAATAACTCTGCAGTCTGCTCTGTATCATACAGTGCAGAATGCGCCTGGCTGCTGTCAAACGCCATGCCTGCGCTGATGCAGGCTTTAGCCAGTACAGTCTGACCAAGCACTAAACCGCTCAGTGCCGCGGTGTCGAAAGTGGCAAAGGGGTGAAACGGGTTGCGTTTCAAGCCTGCGCGTTCTGCGGCCGCCATCAAAAAGCTGTGATCAAAATTGGCGTTGTGCGCAACGATAATGGCGCGACTGCAGTTTTGTTCTTTCATTCCTTTACGAATGACTTTGAAAATTTCATGCAGCGCATCATATTCGCTCACGGCACCGCGAAGCGGATTAGTGGGGTCGATGCCGTTGAAGGCCAGTGCTTCCGGTACCAGAATTGAGCCTTCAAAGGGCTCAACGTGAAAATGCACCGTCTCGTCGGTTTTTAGCCAGCCATCTTCATCCATTTTCAGGGTGATCGCGGCAATTTCCAGCAGTGCATCGGTCTTGGCGTTAAATCCAGCCGTTTCTACGTCGATAACCACGGGGTAAAAACCACGGAAACGGCCTCTCAGGGCGTTAATGTCACTATTGTCGGCCATCAGTTTCTTATCTTCATCGAATTCAGCGCGCATTATGGCAAATTTTTAATGGAGATGCAGGAGTATAGGGGCAGAAAAAAGGGCGCCTTTGCGCCCTTCATGATGTGAGGGGACATTAATTCCCCAGGCCCTGGCCTGCATGTTTAGATTCGATCAGTTCGATTTTATAACCATCAGGATCTTCAACGAAAGCGATGATGGTGGCGCCGCCTTTGACCGGACCGGCTTCACGGGTCACGTTACCGCCCGCTTTACGAATGTCTTCGCAAGTTTGTGCCACGTTATCCACGCCCAGTGCAATATGCCCGTAGGCTGTACCGAGGTCGTAGCTGTGAACATCCCAGTTGTAGGTCAGTTCGATCACGGCACCTTCGCTTTCATCAGTGTATCCCACGAACGCGAGGGAGTATTTGTATTCGGTATTTTCGCTGGTACGCAGCAGACGCATACCTAAAACATCAGTATAGAAATTGATTGAACGTTGCAGGTCGCCGACGCGAAGCATGGTATGAAGTAAGCGCATAATTTCCTCTGATTGCAGGGATAAGTAATAAATAACAGACTAACTGATTGTCACCGGACAGGCAAAAAAACGCGGCAGCCGGAGGGCAACGGCTGCCGCATCTTCAGGTATCAAAACATACCCTGTTAATTGATAACGCTAATCTTACAGCGTTGGGTAGTCGGTGTAGCCCTGAGCGCCGCCGCCGTAGAATGTGTCCGCTTTTGGCTCATTCAGTGACGCGTGATTTTTCAGGCGCTCAACCAGGTCCGGGTTGGCAATGTAGCTGCGGCCAAAGGCCACGGCATCGATATAACCTTTTTCGATCAGCTCTTCGCCTTTTTCAGCGGTATAAGCACCGGCGCCAACAATCACACCCTGATAGTGCGCACGGATTGCCGCACGGAAAGCTTCTGAGTAAGGCTTGCCACCGGCCCAGTCTGGCTCAGAAATATGCAGGTATGCCAGTTTGCGGTTATTTAGCTCATCAAGCAGATACAGCGCGGCTTCTTCCTGATCTTCACCATTATCCAGACCATTGAACGGGCCGAGCGGGGAAATGCGGATACCCACGCGGTCTGCGCCAATTTCAGCGATGGAGGCATCAACCACTTCCAGTGTCAGACGGGTACGGTTCTCGATGCTACCGCCGTAGGCGTCGGTACGCACGTTTGAAGCTGGCGCCATGAACTGGTGCAGCAGGTAGCCGTGTGCCGCATGGATCTCGATATAGTCGAAGTCAGCTTCGCGGGAGTTGGCTGCCGCCAGGCGGAAATCGTTGATGATGCCCGGGATTTCACTCAGCTCGAGTGCGCGCGGGGTAGGGCAGTCTTCACGGACCGCGTTACCCTGCGCATCACGCAGGCTGGTACGGGTGTTTGGATTGATGGCTGACGCAGAAACAGGAGTCTGACCGTCCGGTTGCACGCTGTTGTGTGAAATGCGTCCGGTGTGCCACAACTGCACCGCGATGTGACCTTCTTTTTGATGAACACCGGCAACGATTTTCTTCCATGCCGCCGTTTGTTCTGGCGTATGTAAGCCAGGCGCGCCCGCATAACCCTTAGCCTGGAAAGAGACCTGGGTCGCTTCAGTGATGATAAGGCCAGCACTGTGGCGCTGTGCATAATATTCGCCCATCAGCGGGGTTGGAATATCGCCAGGCTCAATGCTGCGCAGACGGGTCAGAGGAGCCATAAATACGCGATTCGGTAAGGTTTTATTACCGACAACAATCGGGGAGAAAAGCTTGGTCATGTTCTAAAACTCCTGGTTAATAGACTGGTCGGTCTGATTATGAAAAAAATGTGTAACCAAACTAACGCGTCATATTAGGGTTTGGATTTGTAAATAATGAGCAATTCATCAACAACATTTTGAAAATATATTCAGCGCGTTGCTTCTGGTGGCTGCAATAACATTTCAACGCTTTCCAGTGCTGCCGCCAGCGGCGTTACGGAGCGCTTAATTTTTGCCAGCAGCGAAGCACCTAGCCAGAGTGAATACAGCGTTGCCGCTGCCACAGCCGGGGATACCGGTACCGTCAGTGAACCTTCGGCGATACCTTTTTCAATAGCATCTTTCAGGCGGTTAATCACCTGCGCAGAACCTTGTTCGAGTACGTGACGCATTGGCTCGGACAGATCGCTGACTTCCGCGGACAGTTTGACCGACAGGCATGCGTTATGGCACTCACTGCCGCAGAAATTGGTAATGTTCTGGGCATAGTAGCTCAGGATATGGTGACGCTGATCGCCCTGAGTCTGTCCAAAAAGCTGCTGCAAATGTGCATCATAATGTTCGAAATAACGCTGAATCATGGCTTCGCCAAAGGCTTCTTTAGAGCGGAAATGGTGATAGAAAGACCCCTTCGGCACCTCTGCCGTTTTCAGGAGTTCTGTCAGTCCCATGCCGGTAAAGCCTAAGCGCAGGCTGAGTTCTTCGCCGGTGGCCAGCAGATGTTCGCGTGTATCGCTATGAGGTTGAGCAAGTTTGTTCATGGAGCTGAGAGTAATAGACCGATCGGTCTAGGTCAAGAGGGCAGCAGGAAAAGAGCACTTTTTTGCCAGGTTCGTTGCTGTATTAAAAGTTGCACTAAAGAAACGGGATTGTTGCGAAATATCAAAAGAGACTTGCGGGATACCCGCAAAGCGTCTTCAATAAGGATTCAGTAATTGACGCGGAGACGTTGTGGCTCAACAGCTCGAGTTTTTTGACATTCCCAGCCCATGTCGCGGTATCTGTCAGGCAGATAGTCGCGGTTTTTGCCGTGGTTGCCTGCGCAGCCGTGAAGAGCGCTTTGGTTGGGTGACAATGACCGATCCTGAAAAGCGTCAGGTATTGCGCCTGTGCCATCAGCGGTTGTTACGGCTGCAACGTGCAGCCAAAAAGCCTGATGATCCTCTGCCCGAACAACCCTCTCTTTTTTAACCCCGAGCGCGTCGTGCTACCGGCAGAGATCAATACAGGAATGGGATAAGTTCTGTATGCTGTCAGGGTCTTACACTCTTTCATAATGAATATATCGAGGTAATAACATGGATCCCCGTACCCCATTGTCCGCGCAGGGCCCAGATTTTTCCCGCATGATTTGCGGTTACTGGCGCCTGATGGAATGGAACATGACCCCACAGCAACTGCTGGGGTTTATCGAGCAGCATGTTGAAATGGGTATCACCACGGCCGATCATGCGGACATCTATGGCGGCTACGCTTGTGAAGCAGCGTTTGGCGACGCGATGCGCCTGAAACCTGCACTGCGCCAAAAGATGCAAATTGTGAGCAAATGCGGGATCGCCACCACCGCTAATCCTGACAATAAAATCGGCCACTATATTACCGACAGCCAGTACATCACTGAGCGGGCTGAAAAATCACTGAGCAATCTGCACACCGATTATCTTGATCTGCTGTTAATTCATCGTCCGGATCCGCTGATGGATGCCGATGACGTCGCTGAGGCATTCACCTCGCTGCACAAAAGCGGCAAAGTGAAGCACTTTGGTGTTTCCAATTTTACGACGGCACAGTTCACGCTGCTGCAATCGCGCCTGCCGTTCGCGCTGGTGACGAATCAGCTGGAAATCTCCCCTGTGCATCAGCCCGCTATTCTCGACGGCTCACTGGATCTTTGCCAGCAATTGCGTATCAAGCCTATGGCCTGGTCATGTCTCGGCGGGGGAAGTTTGTTCAGTGATGCCAAATTCCAGCCTTTGCGTGATGAATTGCAGAAAGTGGCAGAAGAAATTGGTGCAGAAAGTATTGAACAGGTGGTTTATGCGTGGGTAATGCGTCTGCCATCGCAGCCGTTGCCAATCATTGGTTCTGGTAAAATTGAACGCGTCCGTTCAGCGTGGAACTCTCTGTCGCTTGAGCTGACGCGTCAGCAATGGTTCCGTATTCGTAAGGCCGCACTGGGTTACGACGTACCTTAATGTTACTTCACTTACGCTTTAGCTGCGTGGCTGCAGCGCCAATGACTTCGGGTTAAATCAATCTGGCCCGAAGTCATTGTGTTTCTCAGGCAGGCTGAACCGGGCTGCCTGTGGCGATTTCTTCAATGGAAATGGCCTGCTGCAACTGTGACAATGAGCAGTACAGACGCCAGATCACTCCGGCCAGCTCACGGCCTGACTCATCATGATGATGTGCCAGCGAATGACTGATACGCATGAGCTCAATCAGGCTTGAATCCAGCACGACGTGGCTGACACCGCGTTCAGTCATGATCCCCTTCAGGCAGTGGATACACACATCGCGAACGGCCGATAACGGGTCGGAGCGGGTTTCCCACTCGCGAAGCTGCCAGACAATATGGCTGCAATTGAGCAGCACCACTCCCCAGCGCAACAGCCAGGTACGTGAAACCTGATCCTTACTTTGATTAAGCTGATTAATACGGTGATAAATCAGGGATTCGAACTCCAGATGGCTGAGCTGCGGTTTGCGGCTGAGTTGGTCGATAAAATCACGTCGCAGCGCGCGGATAATACGCCGGCTTTTACGTTTGTCAGAACTTGGCCGCAGTACCTGAAAAGCGATACCCGCCAGCATCACGCCGACAATCCGGCCAATCCCGTCATTGATAAATGCGCCATAGTCGTAGCTCGGGGGATTCGTCACAGCCAAAAATGAACCGCTAAAGACAATCAGTTGCCCCCACAAACCCGCAAACCGTTTGTACTGCAATTTCATCATCTGCATGGTGACCAGAATTGGCAGCAGGAAGGCGCAAAATACCCAAAAATCATTCAGTTGGATCATTAGACCGAACTTGAGAATAAAACAGCCCACAAACAGCAGCAGCAAAGATTTAATCAGCAACGTAATGCTGCTGATGGGGGATGCGGTAGAAGAGTAGAGCACGCAGCTCACCGCCGTAAGCGCTACCGCCGATGTCCCTGAACTCCACTGGGTACTCATCCAGAACCAGCAGGCGACCACAATGCACAAAAAGGTACGTATGCCGTTATAGGCCGCTTCATAGGTGTCTGTGTGCTCAGTCAGGCGGCTGACGCGCGGAGGTTGCAAAAATTCCACCTGCGCTGCGCTGGTGTTTTCCACTCTCTGTAACCAGCGTTCGTTTCGCAGATATAGCCAGCAAAAATCCCGCAGCCTTTTCCAGAATGCCTGATAGCGAAAATCTGAGGTGTCATGCGGCTTGATCTGGCTGAGAATTTTAGCGATTTGATATTTATTGCTTTCAGGATTTTTAAGCTCATCCAGCAATAAAGTCAGCACCTCGTAGAGTCGCTCTGGCGGGTCAGGCCAGTTGAGCAGCATGCGGCGCAAACTGGAAATATAACTGGTCATCCGTAACTGTTGATGAAGTAAATAATTGAGCAGATTGTTTTGCTGACGCAGGCGGTAATGGCTCCACACGGCCTGAATGCGCAGCAGATTCATGGTGAGGATCTGCCCGATGACGCCTTCGTGCGAGGTACGGATCTGTTCGGTGATGTCGGGGCGCCACAGCAATTTGGCGTGATCAAGCAATTGTGCATGCATTTTCCGCAGAGAGGTCAGCAGGGCGTTACCGTCTGACGTGCTGGGGAGCACCATCATCATAAAACCGCCGCAAAGTATACCGGTGATCACTTCACAGACGCGGGCCTGGGCAATATCAAAAATCTTACCCGTATCGGTCACGTTGACCGTTGAGAACGCAATGATCGCGGCGGTATAACCTGCCAGCGCAAAAGCGTAAGAGACGTTATTCTGATAATGATTGGAAACGTACGTGCATAGCCCGAGCCACGCGGCGATGGAAAATGTGAACAGCCAGGGGTCGTTCAGGCAATGACCCGCGATCAACACCGATGCCAGGGCACCAATCAGACTCCCGATGACGCGACCTATGCTCTTGCTGATGACGCCACCAACGGTGGGGAAACTCACAACGGCCGCGGACGTCAGCGCCCAGTAGGGATCATCAAGCTGTAATACGAAGGCGATGTACAGCGCCAAACACATGGCAATCGAGTTGCGCAGCGCATAACGCCACTGCCCGCCCGTGGCTTTTCCCCACGGGGTATTTTTCCAGTCAAGCCAGGATAAATTCACGGCGCGCGCCTTCAGTCATGCACAGAAATGGTGGCGGTCGTACCTGCGACAAGCACCACATCTGCAGGGACATTAAGCAGCTTAATTCTTACTGGTACGCGTTGTGCAAGCCTTACCCAGGGAACATTGGGTTTAACGTTCATTAATAAATCGTCGGAAGCATCGACACTCTGGTCATATATTGCACGGCCGATACTTTCCACCTGACCTTGCAGCGGAATATTACCGTTGTACAACGTAATATCTGCCTGGCTGCCCTCTTTTATATGGCGCAACTTAGTTTCTTCAAAATAACCCAAAACATAAAAGGAATGCGTATCCACTAGCCCGACGATAGGTGTACCTGCTGTGGCGTAGTTCCCTTTACGGGTTTGCAAATTGGTTATATAGCCATCAGTTGGGGCAAATATTTTGGTTTTACTCAAATTCCACTTGGCTTGTTCAAGGGATGCCTGTGCAGCCTGATATTGTGCCTTCATAGCTTTTGCCGAAATATTGGACTCATCCAGTGATTCAGCAGAGATAATATTGGCAGCCAGTCCACGGCGGCGCTGCGCTTCATGGTTAGCCTTATCGAGATCAGCTGCGGCTTTGGCCAGCGCGGCGTCGGCATTATCCAGCGCTATCTGGTAGGGGACAGGGTCAAGCACGAAGAGCAACTCGCCGCTTTTGACAAACTGATTATCGTGAACGTTGATGTCAGTGATACGACCCGACACTTCTGGAGTGATATCCACCAGTTCGGCGCGGACTTTTCCATCGCGCGTCCATGGGGACTGCATATAATAATTCCACATCCACCAACCAGCACATAAAGCGACAGCAAAAACGAGTACAGTCGAGAAATATTTCAGCGTTTTAAATTTCATGTTCTTACTCATTAACCAGAAGTAGCAGGGCGCCACAAATAGAGATGACGAAAATAGACAAATCCATCAATGTCGGATGCCACACCTCGCCGGAATAGATCCAGTCACGTAAAAGATGATGTATCAAAATCCAGAAAACCAGCCCAAGCAAGACAGCCTTGAAAATGGGGGGGAAATATAGCGAGGCACCGAGAACTAAATCCGTCAGCGGGGAGCCTGAATGAAACATTTGCGCATCCACAATATTAATCTCTGCGGGTGATTGTGTTATAAACGAGGTCAATGCAGGGAGGCACAGGCCGGTCTCTGACTGACGGTGATACGATCCAGTATATATAGAAACGTAATTACACGATTAAAATTCCGAAAACTAGGCTAAACTCTGGGGAGTTATCTTAGCATGCTAATTATAAGGAGGGGTTAATTGGAATCGAACCTGGGATCAGATCTAGCACGATTAGTTCGTGCCTGGCGCGCGCTTATCGACGAACGCTTAAAACCGCTCGAGTTAACGCAAACTCATTGGGTAACCTTGCATAACATCAATATATTACCGCCAGAACAATCGCAAATTCAGTTGGCGAAGGCGATTGGGATTGAACAACCTTCTCTGGTCAGAACGCTGGATCAGCTCGAAGAGAAGAAGCTCATCACCCGGCAGACTTGTGCAAGCGATCGTCGTGCAAAACGCATCAAACTGACCGAAGAAGCAGCCCCGATCATCAATGCTATGGAGTCGGTTATCGACTCAACCCGCAAAGAGATTCTGACCGGTATGTCTCATTCAGACATTGAGCAGTTATCCGGCATGTTGGCGCGTCTGGAAAAAAATATCGCCGTACTGCAAAGTAAATCATAACAATTTGATGATTCACGCCGTGGCCTGCACGGCATTTCAGTTTTCATTTGTTGCATACAGCGCAGTTTCAGACAGTCCTCAAATCTTGTTTTTCTGATAAGAGCGGAGTGATGTTTGAGAAAAGAAAAAGCCGGAAGCTTTCGCTCCCGGCTTTATTGCATTTCAGAACCCACTAAGCGGGATCAGGCGCTCGGGGACACCGTAACGGTGCTGCCGCTGGTCGCCATACTGACACGCTGGCCAACGCTGAACTTGGTTGGGCCTGTTTTCTGCACAACCTGAATGGTTGTACCGTCATCACGACGAATTTGTAACTCGACCGCGTTCGAACGGTTGAGGGTGCTCTGCACGCCCTGACCAGCTACGCCCCCCAGAACTGCACCACCGGCAGTTGCCAGACTACGACCGGTACCCGCGCCGACGGTGTTACCCAGGAAACCACCCAATACCGCGCCGCCCAGTGCACCGATGATGTTGCTTTCATCGCCGCCCTGAATTTGTACTGCACGGGTCGAAAGAATGGTGCCGTAAGAGACCTGTTGGATTTGCTTGGCCTGAGAAGCGGAGTAGACATCGCCAGATGCCGTGTTGTCATTCACACAGCCTGCAAGGGTAACACCCGCAAGGGCGACGGCCAGAAAACGCTTAATCATAAATTGCTCCTGTTTAAATTTACGCCACCTCAGCCTGATTCTGTATCAGGCGTTAATAGCGCAGGTCTGACGTTCCACGTTTCAACATCCTGTCGGAGGTGTCGAGTAGCTTAGAAACTCCGACGCACACTAAGGTAACTTATTGAAGCTCATTCCTAATGACGCCAAGAGTACATGAAGTCTGTTCAACTAATAATAAACGGTGGTTTATGATTTAGACAGTGTTTGTGTAAATTCACCCAAAACAGACATTCCTCGCTTAAGAGTAGCCAATTGCACAGACTGGTGGTGTGAAAGGAGCCGTAAAGTTAACAAAAAACAAACGCACCAATCACATAGCGCAATAAAAACAGCGTTACTCATAGCGCTGTCAGATGAATTCTGGTTTATTTGACTATTAAGCACGGGTAATCGTTTTTTCCGGAGGGTTTGAGGATGTTATCTATGAAGTCAGGACGCTATATCGGTGTGATGTCAGGGACAAGCCTTGATGGGGTTGATGTCGTACTGGCTGCAATTGACGAAAGAATGGTTGCCCAGCAAGCCAGCCATTCACATCCGATCCCGATTGAAATAAAAAACGCCATTCTGGGCATGTGTCAGGGACAACAGGTTACGCTGGCTCAGGTGGGCGAACTTGATACCCGACTGGGTATTTTATTTGGCGAGGCAGTTGTCGCGTTGCTGGATAAAGCCGGGATCAGTGCCGATGAAGTGACCGCCATTGGTTGTCACGGGCAGACGGTGTGGCATCAGCCGAAAGGGGAAGCGACATTCTCCATGCAACTAGGCGATAACAACCGTATTGCCGCCATCACCGGCATCACCACGATAGGCGACTTCCGCCGTCGTGATATGGCCTATGGCGGGCAGGGCGCACCACTGGTTCCTGCTTTTCATCAGGCCCTGCTGGCCGATCCTGCCGAACGCCGGATGATCCTCAACATCGGTGGCATCGCGAATTTATCGCTTTTACTGCCTGGTCAGCCCATCCGGGGTTATGACACCGGTCCGGGCAATATGCTGATGGATGCCTGGATTTGGCGTCACCGCGCACTGCCTTATGATAAAAATGCCGAATGGGCAAATGAGGGGCGCGTGAATCTGACCTTGCTGCAACAAATGCTGTCGGATCCCTATTTTGCTGAACCCGCACCGAAAAGCACCGGACGTGAATACTTCAACATTGCCTGGCTGGAAAAACAGCTGACTCGCGTACATTCCCTTGCTCCAGAGGATGTTCAGGCGACGCTGGCCGAACTAACTTCTGTCACTATCGCCGAGCAGGTACAACTGGCGGGTGGCTGTGACCGTCTGATGGTGTGCGGCGGCGGTGCGCGTAATCCGCTGGTGATGGCACGCCTGTCGGCGATGTTGCCAGGAACGGAAGTCTGCACCACTGACACTTTTGGTATCAGCGGCGATGATATGGAAGCGCTGGCCTTTGCCTGGCTGGCATTTCGTACGCTGTCGGGGAAATCCGGCAATTTGCCTTCGGTGACCGGAGCCAGCCGTGAGACGGTGCTCGGCGCGATTTACCCCGCCTCGGCCAACAGCACCCGATGATATCTCGGCTTAATCTCAATGTGTTATGCCGCCCGGCATGGTAATAAAACGGACTAAGCCAGAATCACAAGGAGCTACAGAATGAAAAAGGCGATCTTCGCTTTGGCAGGTTTAACGTTGACAGGGTGCAGCCAGTTTCACCATGAGCCGCCGGCTCCGACGCAACAGTTGCATTATCAGTGCGGTACCACGCCGCTGACCGTTACGCTTGATAAACCGGCACAGCAGGTCGATTTTCTGCTCGATGGCAAACAGCTAAAGCTCAAACAGGTAGAAGCGGCATCGGGCACTAAATACAGTGACGGCCAATATACCTTCTGGTCGAAAGGGCCTGCCGCATTCGTACAGCGTGGGGATGCCGTCATTCTCAACGACTGCGTGCAGAAATAACTTTACAACCACGCCCGCCGAATTTCCCCCGTACCGGCGTGTCAGGATGATTGAGATCCTGACGCGTCAAGCGCAGAATAGTCCTACCTCACTTTCTCGTGTACTGAACTCATATGGCTGATAACAATGAATTTGATGTAGCAGACTCCCGGCGTGAATACACCCGTGGTGGCCTGCGTCGTGCGGATCTCCCGGCTGAGCCTTTGCCGCTGTTTGAACATTGGCTGAAACAGGCCTGCGAAGCCAAACTGGCTGACCCAACCGCCATGGTTGTCGCCACGGTTGATGAGAACGGGCAGCCTTTTCAGCGCATCGTCTTACTCAAACATTATGACGAAAAGGGGTTGGTCTTTTATACCAACCTGGGCAGCCGCAAGGCACAGCAACTGGCAACTAACAGCCACATCAGCCTGCTTTTTCCGTGGCACATGCTGGACCGTCAGGTGATTGTGCTCGGAAAAGCCGAGCGTCTCTCAACCTTTGAAGTGATGAAGTATTTCGCCAGCCGCCCGAAAGACAGTCAGATAGGCGCGTGGGTGTCACAGCAGTCCAGCCGTATCTCCGCGCGTGGCGTGCTGGAAAGTAAATTCCTCGAACTGAAACAGAAATTCAGCCAGGGCGAAGTGCCGCTGCCGAGTTTCTGGGGCGGTTTTCGGGTCAGCGTGGACTCGATGGAGTTCTGGCAGGGCGGTGAGCACCGTCTGCACGATCGCTTCATGTATCAACGTGAAGCTGGCGAAACAGAAAATGGTTGGAAAATAGACCGTCTGGCCCCCTGATTTAATAAAATAACTCGATTTCCTAGCGCTCGGACGATGAGCGCTTTATTCTATGTCGTTCCCCGTAAAGGTGAGAGAAAAGGCACATGCACGGCATGATGTCAGACATGAATTTGCACACATTCAGTACTTAATAGACGGAGTCTTTGATGGCGAGCAGCAACCTGATTAAACAACTGCAAGAGCGGGGCCTCGTTGCCCAGGTGACGGATGAACAAGCGTTAGCAGAGCAACTGGCGCAAGGGCCAATTGCACTCTATTGCGGTTTCGATCCTACCGCAGACAGCTTGCATTTGGGTCATCTGGTGCCTTTGCTTTGCCTGAAGCGCTTCCAGCTGAACGGCCATAAACCGGTTGCGCTGGTCGGTGGTGCCACAGGTCTGATTGGCGATCCGAGCTTTAAAGCCACCGAGCGTAAACTGAATACCAATGAGACAGTGAACGAGTGGGTTGAGAAAATCCGCCATCAGGTTTCACCGTTCCTTGATTTCAACTGTGGCGAAAACAGCGCCATTACCGCCAACAACTACGACTGGTTTGGTGGTATGAACGTGCTGACCTTCCTGCGTGATATCGGTAAACACTTTTCTGTTAACCAGATGATCAACAAAGAAGCGGTCAAACAGCGTCTGAACCGTGATGACAGCGGCATCTCCTTTACGGAGTTCTCTTACAACCTGTTGCAGGGCTACGACTTCTCTGAGCTGTACAGTCGTCATAAAGTCGTGCTGCAGATTGGGGGCTCTGATCAGTGGGGCAACATTACCTCTGGTATCGATCTAACCCGTCGTATGCATCAGAAACAGGTTTTCGGCCTGACAGTTCCGCTCATCACTAAGGCAGATGGCACTAAATTCGGTAAAACCGAAGGCGGCGCAGTGTGGCTGGATCCGAAGAAAACCAGCCCGTACAAATTCTATCAGTTCTGGATCAACACCGCCGACGCCGATGTTTACCGCTTCCTGAAGTTCTTCACCTTCATGAGCCTCGAAGACATTAACGCGCTGGAAGAAGAAGATAAAACCAGTGGCAAAGCGCCTCGCGCTCAGTATGTTCTGGCCGAAGAAGTCACCGGTATGGTGCATGGCGCAGAAGGCCTTGCAGCGGCCCGTCGTATCACAGAAAGCCTGTTCTCCGGCGCACTCAGTGAAATGACCGAAGCCGATCTGACACAGCTCGAGCAGGATGGAATGCCGGTGGTGACTCTGGAGGCTGACGCAGACCTGCAACAAGCGCTGGTGGCCGGTGATATGGCGCCTTCGCGTGGTCAGGCCCGTACCATGATCTCATCTAACGCCATCAGCCTTAACGGGGAAAAGCAGACAGATGCAGAATACCGCTTCACGGAAAGCGATCGTCTGTTCGGGCGTTATGCATTGCTGCGCCGTGGTAAGAAAAACTACAGCCTGCTGATCTGGAAATAAGATTGGCGGCGTAAACAAGGGGCTATTCAGCCCCTTTATGTTAACCCCTTTTATTAAAAACTCTGCCAATGCGCCATCCGCCGATGACGTCAGTATCGGGACTTTTCATGAAAAATATTCTTTCTATTCAGTCACACACCGTTTTTGGTCACGCCGGTAACAGCGCGGCAGAATTTCCTATGCGACGCATGGGCGCAAACGTTTGGCCGCTCAATACGGTACAGTTCTCCAACCATACGCAATACGGTCACTGGACCGGTTGTGTGATGCCAGCCAGCCATTTGACTGAGATAGCGCAGGGTATCGCGGATATTGACCGTCTGAAGGACTGTGACGCAGTGCTGAGTGGTTATATTGGTTCACCAGAGCAGGGGCAAAGTATTTTGCAGATCGTCCGTCAGGTGAAAGCGATAAACCCCGATGCCTGGTATTTTTGCGATCCGGTGATGGGGCATCCTGAGAAGGGCTGTATTGTTGCGCCGGGCGTGGCGGAGTTTCACTGTAAAGAGGCCCTGATCAATTGCGACATCATTGCTCCGAATTTACTTGAACTTGAACTGCTCGGCGGTCATACCGTTCACAATGTAGAAGAAGCCGTAGCGACCGCGCGTGAACTGATCGCCAAAGGGCCGAAAATCGTGCTGGTGAAACACCTCAGCCGCGCCGGTTACCACAGCGATCGTTTTGAAATGCTGCTGGTTACCGCTGATGAAGCCTGGCACATCGACCGTCCGTTAGTTGATTTTGGTGTGCGTCAGCCGGTCGGCGTGGGAGATTTAACCAGTGGCCTGCTGCTGGTTGATTTACTGAAAGGCGAAGCGCTGGATAAAGCCCTTGAACACGTGACGGCTGCTGTCTATGAAGTGATGCTGGCGACGCACGCGATGGGCGAATATGAACTGCAGGTGGTTGCCGCGCAGGACAAATTAGTCAGGCCGGAACATCATTTCCCGGCCGTTAAGCTGTAGTAAGAAACTTTACACGCCTGTAAAAAAACGCCCCGGCTGACTCAGCGCGGGGCGTTTTTTATGCTGAAGGGCTGAAACTTATTTCAGACCTTCAGCTACCAGAGCCGCATCAACCGCAGGGCGGGCTGCTACGCGATCCAGATACGTGTTCAAATCAGTCAGTGCGCTCAGATCAAACTTCAGCGCTTTTGCCCAACCCATCACGGTGAACAGATAGGCATCAGCCACGCTGAAACGTGCACCCAGCAGATACTGATGGCCTTTCAGGGAGTCATTCACGTAGGCAAATTTCTTCGCCAGCGCTTCACGGGTCACCACCTTGAACTCTTCCGGCGTTTTCGGATTAAACAGCGGGCTGAAGCCTTTATGCAACTCAGTCGCGATATAGTTCAGCCACTCCAGCGCGTGATAACGTGCCAGCGTACCCACTTCCGGCAATAACTGACGGTCCGATTTCTGGTCGGCCAGATATTGCACGATGGCCACACCTTCGGTCAGGATGCTGCCGTCGTTCAGTTCCAGCGTCGGGATCTGGCCTTTCGGATTAACGGCAAGGAAATCGTCGCCGCTTTCTGTTTTCTTGGTCGCCAGATCAACCCTGACGATGCTGAAGTCCAGACCGGCTTCACGCAGAATGATATGCGGGGAAAGGGAACAGGCACCGGCTTTATAATAAAGTTTCATACAAACTCCGTAAGTTTGAACAATTGTCACACAGGCCTCGCAGCCGCGGCATCAACAGCAGGGCTGCACAGGGTAAAGAGCTGCCACTATCCTAGGGCCGCAGGTGAAAAAAGTCAGTGACTAAATCGCGTTGTTGGCGTGAATGCTCAGATAATGACTGTCCGCATTTTCTGACTGGCGGCCAGTCATTTTTAATCAGTGATTAGCGGGAATGCAGATTCAGATGGTCACGTACCGCGAATTCTACGTTCTCCGGCGCGGGAAGCAGCGGAGCACGCAATTCGTTATGCAACCTTCCCTCCAGTGACAGCGCGTATTTAATCGCCGCCGGATTCGGCGCGCTGAACATCAGGCGCATCAGGGGCAGCAGCGCGAAAAAGGTCTGACGCGCACCCGACAGATCGGCTGCTTTGATCTGCTTAATGAGTTGAACGAACTGTTCCGGGTACAGATGCGCTGACGCTGCAATCGCGCCGGTACCGCCATGACACAGCGTGGAGAATATTTGCGCATCTTCACCGCAGAGTACGTCCAGCTGACCATCGGCGATCAATGCCAGCGTGAGGTCAAGGCTGCCACCGCAATCTTTAATCGCCACGATTTTCGGATGGGTTGCTAATTGTCGCAGCGTATCAAGCTCCAGATGAATACCGGTACGATACGGTACGTTGTACAAAATGATTGGCACCGTTGAGTGATCGGCCAGCTCGGTAAACCAGGCGGCCAGCGCGGCTTGCGAAGGGCGGATATAGTAGGGGGCTGGCAGCAGAATACCTGTAATTGGGCGTAGTAAAATAGCCTCCTGCATGGCGCGAACCGTCGGCAGATGGGTACCTGAAAGGCCCATCACCACCTGATCACCTGGCACGATCGTCAGCACGGCGTCCAGTACCTGGAGTTGTTCCTCTTTGGTGAGCATCGGCGCTTCGCCTGTCGTACCACAAACAACAACACCATCAATACCCTGTTTCAGATAATGGGTACAAAGCGCCTGTAAGGCAGGGAAATCAATTTCTCCCTGATGGAAAGGCGTGACCAGCGGAACCCAGATACCTGAAAACGATGACATGATTAACTTCCTTCGACGGCGTAATGAATGCCAGCGATGATGTCAGCAAAGCGGGGGATGATGCCAATTGAAAGAATTCATAGCAGGATTTAAGTTATTTACCGGGCTTATATCAACCCCCACGTAACATCTTTAGTTCACCGTTAAGCAGGGTACGCAGAACGTCCACGGGCACCGGCCGGGAGAAAAGATATCCCTGCAGGTGCGAGCAACCTGCTGATATCAGAAAAGATTTTTGCAGCTGATTTTCAACGCCTTCGGCGATGACGTTCAGCTTCATTTTATTGCCCAACTGCGACACCGCAGAAACGATGGCGGCAGTATCGTTCACTTCTGTGACGTATTGCACAAACGAGCGGTCGATTTTTACGCTGTCAACGGAAATGTCTTTCAGTAGACTCAGGCTGGAATAGCCGGTGCCGAAATCATCCAGCGAAATTTTCACCCCGGCTTTCCTCAGGCGGACCAGATGCGTCAGGCTGGTTGAGTTGGCGTTCATGACGGACGTTTCGGTCAGTTCCAGCTCCAGACGCGTGGCAGGGAATCCCTCGTCATCCAGCAGAGTCAGGATCCTGTCGGCAAAATTGGCCTCTCCCAGCTGCACCGCTGAAACGTTGATGGCCAGATTGAGATTTTTGAAGCCTTTAATCTGCTGGCAGGCCTGGCGTAAAATAATTTCGCCCAGCTGAATCACCAGTCCGGTTTCTTCGGCCAGCGCAATAAACTGTACCGGCGAAACCGCGCCGAGCACACCGTGGCTCCAGCGTGCCAGCGCTTCCACGCAGACCACTTTCTCATCGACACTGCGCAGGATCGGCTGATAAACGCAGGTCAGATCACCCTCTTTCGCGAGGGATTCAGCCAGCGCTTTCACCATAATGCGTTTACTGACGCTGCTGGCATCGAGCAACTCGGAATAGAAAGAGAACATATTCTTGCCGCGCTGTTTGGCATCCAACAGCGCAGTGTTGCCACGGCGCATGATCTCGCCGCCGGTAATATTTTCTGCGCCAAACATCACAATCCCCAGGGAGAGTGTCACCATCGGATTCGCGCGTGTCAGGCTGAATGGCTGCCGCATCATCACCAGGATCTCCAGCGCCAGATTATTGGCCTGCTCCTGCGTCGGATTATTGCGTAAAACAATCGCGAACTCATCACCACCGATACGCGATACGGTTCCCATGCTGCCCGTCTCATTGCGTAAACGTTGGCCGAATTCACATAAAATTGCATCTCCGGCCTGATAACCGTAAGTGTCATTGATATAGTTGAATTCATTGAGATTAAGTAGGAAAAGGGCATAAGGTTCAGGGTGATACATACGCTGTGCGGCGATCTGACTGAGCTCTTCATTGAGGGCGGTGCGGTTGGGTAATCCGGTCAGCACATCATGACGGGCGAGGTAGCGGATCTGCGCTTCTGAGCTTCGCAGCAGAGAGATATCCATTATCGAGGTCAGAATAAAGTGGCGGTGTTGCAGTGTCAGACGAGTTTTGCGCACCAGCACGTGGCGGCTTTTTCCATTGGCGTCTATCAGCGTTTCTTCATTGACGTTTCTCTCCCCCGTTGTTAACACCTCTATATCGCGTTCACGCTGTCGGGCGGACTGAATATCCTCAGTAAAGAACGAGATATCTTTACCAATAAGATCCTCGCGACGACGGCCAAACAACTCACAGGCTTTCTGATTAAGGAAAACCAATTTGCGCTCGTCATCTTTGAGCACCGTCGCTTCAGTAAGAGCGTCAAGAACCGCCTGGCATATCGCAATATCAGTAAACATGGGTTAATAATCCTGAGCAGAAAATGAGTCTATCAGGGCGATGGAAGAGCCCAACGCAAAATATAGAAAGCTTGCAGAAATCGAAGAATATTCTAATTATTACTCACATTCAGGTCAGAAGATTACAGTAGTTTTTAAATTTTTAAATTCAATCACTTATCATGTACTAAGTCAGGTAGGCGATATTTTATGCGGAGGAATATCGATCAGTTGATCCGATAAGATTTTTGGCTGCATTGTTAAACAGCAAAATGATCAGAATTTGTCAGGGAAGTTTATCTTTATTGCTGTATTTTTCATTCCATTCGCGGCGGTACTTACGCGACTGGTTACGTCCGCGGATCCAAAGAAAAGTACAGACAATGCAGACCCCGGCTGAAAAGACGATATTACGCATATCCTGATCGTAGAAAATAACCAGGGTGCAATCGAGTGCGGCGATAAACGCAAACCATTTATACATATGCGATTGCCGGCGTGTTTCTGCATTAAGGCGTTTTAACTGCCGTCCCTCGTCCAGGACTTTCTTATTATCCATCACTGTTATCCTGTTATTTTGCGAAGGTGAGCGGTAAGTAAAGCGAAGCAAAAGTGGAATCTCGCAGAAATAACGGTTATCCAGTTCAATACAATTATCGCATTAATGTGCCACAACGTCAGCGGGTTCAATATGTTGATTAACGTCCCTGATTTGCTCGCGCAGCCACTCAAGCGCCGGATCACTGTCGGCATTGACCGGCCAGACGATGGAGTTGGGGAACACTTCCAGCTTTAGCGGAACGGCGCAGAGTACCAGCCCGAAAAGGTCGCAGTAGCGGCGCGCGATGCGGCTTGGCAGCGTGACCAGCACCGGAGAATGCTGTGCAAAAGAGAGCAGGGCCAGAAAATTTGGTGCGGAAAACACGGCGTTGAGTGTGGCGTCCGCGCGGTTAAACGCATTTTCGATACATCCCATCAGGCTGCCGGTAAACGACATCAGCGCATGAGGTTGAGTCAGGTAATCCTGCTTTTTAATCGGTGAGGTGAAAGGCATCAGTGCCGGATTAAAACAGCAGGCCAGCTGCTCTTCGAACAAAATTTCGCTGCGGTGCCATTGCGCCTGTTCGCCAAAACAGCCGACGGCCAGATCGATCTCGCCGTTGTCGAGCAGCGCGTGCAAATTTTGCCGTTCCGCGTGCCGCGCCACCAGACGAACGCCGGGAGCAACTATCCGTAAATGTGCCATCAGTTCGGGCAGCAGATGCACTTCCAGTTCGCTGGAAAATCCCAGGCGGAAGGTGCGTTGCTCCGTGCGGGGGGAAAATTGCTCACTGAATGCCAGTGCATCTTCGGCTTTCTGTAACACCGACCGGACCCGGCTGGCCAGACTGCGCGCACGCGACGTCGGTTTCATCGTCTGTCCGACCCGAACAAACAGCTCATCATCAAACAGCATACGCAGGGTTTTCAGGGAGTGGCTCATGGCCGGCTGTTGGATCTTCAGGCGGGCAGCAGCACGGGTGACATTCAGCTCTTCCATCATCGCATCAAAAGCAATCAGCAAATTCAGGTCAAAATTCCGTAAATTGAAATGATCGATAGTTGTCATGCATGGCATCGATTTGAGTAATGGTTAAGAGATTTATACGATGCTTTCACCCGCTATACAAGTGAAGGTAAGCAATGAAACGCGCAGATAAGATTTTTTACGTCGGTGATCTGAAAATCACCCGCATTGATGAGTTGACGCTGAAGGGGACGGATCCTGCCGTACTGTTTGGGGATAATTGGCAACCTGAAGCGCTGGAAAAGCATCGAGACTGGCTGATGCCGGAAAATCTGGATGCCGACAACCACACTCTGGTGCAGAGCACGCACTGCTGGCTGGTCCAGTCACCGGCTTTTACGTTGCTGGTGGACACGGCGTCCGGCAATGATAAAGAACGTCCGCATAACTTAATATTTCACCACCTGCAAACGGATTTTCTGGCGCAACTGGCTCTGGCGGGCGCCACACCGGAAAGCATCGATTATGTCCTGCTGACCCATCTGCATGTTGACCATGTTGGATGGAATACGCGTTGGGTTGACGGCCAGTGGTTGCCTACTTTCCCCAATGCCACATACCTGATGTCGGCTACCGAGGCGGATTACTACGGGTTCGCGGCCAGCAACAATAAGACCAATATTCCCAGTCTGGGCGTGTTTACTGACAGTGTCCTGCCGGTGATCAGCGCCGGTCAGGCGCGGAGGGTGGCGCGTGGCGGAGGTGAAGTGCTTGAGGGCGTACATTTCGTGCCGACACCCGGCCACAGCCTCGACCATATGTCAGTCAGCATTCAGTCACAGGGGGAAGAGGCCTTTTTCGCCGGCGATCTGATGCATCACCCGTTGCAGGTTTATTACCCGGAACTCAACTCAATGTACTGCGAATTTGCCGGCCCGGCCCGGGTGTCGCGCCTCTGGGGGTTGCAGTATGCCGCAGAGCGCCAGGCCATCTGGTTCAGTACGCACTTTGCGGCCAGTTCGGCGGGGCGGGTCACCCGCGAAGATGACACTTTCCGCTGGCAGTTTCTGTGACCCCATCTCATAAGGTTAATTCTATGAATATCAATGCTGAAACCGTTTTTAATACTGATTCAGTCGTTTCAGAATCCCTCATGATCGACAGTGATACGCCGGGAGTCCAACTGCATCTGCGCCGTAAGTACCTGCGTTCGCAGACGCCATTTACCGCTGAAAACACGCTGGTGATGGTGCACGGCGCAACTTACTCTTCCGGCAGTCTGTACGATGTGCGTCTCAATGGCCTCTCGTTTATGGATGCGCTGGCACTGCGGGGGTTTAACGTTTATGCGGTCGATGTGCGCGGCTATGGTCATTCGACCCGTCCGGCTGAAATGGAGGCGCCACCGGAAGACAATCCGCCGCTGTACGGTACTGAAACCGGCGTTCGCGACCTCGCGCAGGCGGTGGAATGGGTGCGGCATTCGCATGGTCTGGAGCGGGTGCAGATCTTCGGTATGTCATGGGGTGGTACCGTGGCGGGGGCCTATACCAGCCGCAATAATGACAAGGTGAACCGGCTGGTGGTACTGGCGCCTCAGTGGCTAAACGATCAGGGAGCGAGGATTGACGAAGGCGGCAAGTTGGGGGCATACCGTCACGTTGCCGTAGGTGAAAGTAAAATGCGCTGGGTCAGCGCCGCGCCGGCTGAACATCGTGAATCGCTGATCCCGCCGGGTTGGTTTGAGGCGTGGGCGGCGGCGTCGCTGGCAGAGGATCCGCAGAGTGCAAGCCATCATCCCGCTGCGATGCGGGCAGTGAACGGTACGATTCAGGACGTGCGCGATTTCTGGAGTGTGAACCACCCGTTCTATCAACCGCAAGACATTACCCGTCCGGTACTGCTGGTGCATGGTGAGTGGGATGCGGATGTCCCGCTGCGTCTGATGACCGGTTATTTCACCTCGTTAACGGCATCTCCCGAACGCCGCTGGGTGGAGATAGGCGAGGCCACCCATATGATGCTGATGGAGAAAAACCGTTTACAGGTATTTCGTGCCGTAGCCGATTTCTATTTTCTCTAAAAACCGTTATGTACAACCTAATGTAGCGTCGGCTCAGGCTGACGTTTTTTTATTCTATTGATTTCCGGGGACAGGGTAGATTATCGTTTAAGAATATTCTTAATTTATGGTGTGTAAATGACCGATTCTTCTTCGCGGAAAATTGTTGATTCAGCCAATGTTTATCAGGATTTTGAAACCCGCTTCTATGAGTGGGAAGACGGCATGTCCAGTGCGGGTTTTAAGCTGGAACTGCCGGACAATAACCGCGAAGGTTTTGACTGGGGTGTGACGGGCTATAACTTTGGCCGGGTGATCGGGGGCGTGCTGACCGTCAGTGAACATGACATTAACCGCCAGTACGGCAATCTGTTTTCTATGCCCGATCACATCGTCATTTTTATTGTCATTATCGGCGGGATGGATGTGCAGTGTTTTGGCCGGCGGTTCCAGATGGTGCAGGGCGATATCCTGATTCAGGATATGTCACAACCTATCCAGATCCGCGTCTTTCCGGGTGATCTCAAACCCCGCCTCTGTACCTATCAGTACATCATTATGCCCAAGCACAGCCTGCATTTTAATGTCGATATCGCCTCGCTGCACGGCAAGCATATTCCGGCCTCCTCGCCGGTGAATATTGTTTTGCGTAATCATTTCGCCACCATGGTGCAGGTTTTTGACCAGATGACGGAACAGGAAGTGCTGAGCACCGGTGAAGGTGCCGCGGCGGTATTTCTGCAAACGCTGCATCTGGTGGCAGGAAAAAAAGTCGAGCACCCGTTCGAGCAAAGTGCCCGTCTGGAGCGTATCTGCCTGCATATCGAAAAGCATATTGCGTCACCGGTCAGCGTCGACGCGCTGTGTAAAACCTTCGCGATCTCCCGCTCAGGCCTGTACCGGTTATTTGAACCACTGGGGGGCATTGCGCAGTTTGTCCGCAGCCGCCGCCTGTTACTCGCCAAACGTTTATTACGTTCTTCTTCGATGTCGGACCAAAGTCTGGCGGCGATAGCGCGCCAGTGCGGGCTGGAACTGAGTGCTTTACGGCGTTATTTCAATGATGTATACGGTGCAACGCCTAAAGAGATGCGTGAGAGATTCCGGCTGGCAGAGAAGCTGGAAGGGCAGAGTGATGCCACACATGTGAACTGGGTCAGCTCATTGTGAGTGAAAATGTGAGCGACCTGTTGGTTTTTTACGCGAATTTTGATCTGTCACTATTCTGATTTTTGCCCCTGAACGCGCTATTTCCCGCGGTTATGCCGCTAAAAGCAGTAAACTCGACCAAACGACACCGATTTAATTGAGAACGCATTATGGTAGTTCCGCAACTGGCTGTTGACGAAACGGCGCGCCTGAGTTTACTGGCTTCGCTGGGCATTCTCGACATGCCCAGGGTCGAAGAGATTGATCGCATCACCCGTCTGGCCGCCCGGCATTTTCAGGTTAAAGCGGTGCTGGTTTCGCTCATTGATGCAGAGAGACAGTGGTTTCTCTCTTTTGCCGGAATCGATTTCAACGAAGCGCCCCGTGACACCTCGTTTTGCGGCCACACCATTTTGCAACCTGACCCGATGATTGTGATGGATGCCCGATTGGATCTGCGTTTTCACGATAATCCGCTGGTGACCGGAGCCCCGAACATTGTTTTTTATGCGGGGTGTCCGCTGCTGTCGCGGGAAGGCGTTGCGCTCGGAACGCTGTGTCTGGTGGACGACAAACTGCGCGTCTGGAGTCATGAAGATCTGCAAACACTGTGTGATCTGGCGGCGCTGGTGCAGAGTTTTATCTTCAGCATGGAGAATGTGCAGTACAAAGCGCAACTGGAATATGAGGCTAATCACGATGCCCTGACCGGTCTGCCTAACCGCCGGGCCTTCCAGCATTCCCTCAATTATCTGGTCAGACAGCAAAAAAATGCCGACCGGGATATGGCACTGCTGTTTCTGGATATCGACAATTTTAAGAACTATAACGATACCTACGGTCATGAGTTCGGCGATCTGGTCCTGAAGATTTTTGGACATGTGCTGCGCGAAAATGTGCGTACGCAGGATATCGTTGCGCGTCTGGCCGGAGATGAATTTACTATTCTTCTGCACCAGCTAGAGCATAGCGAAAGTGACGTGAGCCAGATTTGTAACGGCCTGCTGGCGGCGCTTGGAAAAATTGAGAAAGTGGCCGGTATCCCGGTGGTGCTGTCAGCCAGTATTGGTGTCTGTCTGGGACGCGCCAGACAGCATCTGATGCCCGATACGCTGATGGCCCGTGCGGACTCAGCCATGTATCGCGCCAAACAGGCGGGGAAAGGACGCTACTTCCTCGGCTGAAGACATTTCCTTCCTGTCCAACCCTGTTTTAAAGCCAAAAAAACGCCCCCTTGCGGAGGCGTTCGTCAACCATCGTGAAATCTGAACAGGGCTTATTTAGCCGCGGCCAGTTCGTGCGCCTTGTCATCGTCTTCACGGTCTAACGTCATACGATGCAGCTTAGAAGCAGTGAGCAGCATCAGCACGGCGATAACGCCGGTGGCGATACCAATCTGCAGGAACACGTGGCTGTAAATCGCCAGAGAAGCGTGGCTGTCCTGAATATCGGCAGGAACGGCTGTCAGGCTGGCAACATAACCGGCAATGATAGCGGCTGCAGCGGTGGTCAGGAACCAAGCGCCCATGATGAAGCCCATCAGACGTTGCGGAACCAGCTGTGCCACCATCGCAAGACCCAGACCAGAAATCATCAGTTCACCGATACTTTGCAGTGCGTAGCTCAGCACCAGCCAGTTTACGGAAACGATGCCATGCTCATTGGCTAAGCTTGCGCCCCACGGCAGCACCAGGAAAGCACCTGAACACAACACCATACCGATAGCAAACTTGTGCGGCATTGGCATACGGTCACCGACTTTGGTGTAAACCGCTGCGAGAATCGGGCTGGCAACCATGATCCAGAACGGGTTCAGTGCCTGGAACTGCTCTGGCTGGAAGCTGATACCCAGCAGGTCGTGCCCGACGTTGTGGATCGCGAAGAAGTTCAGCGACGTAGGCATCTGGCTGTAAAGCACGAAGAACACGACGGCTTCCATCATCAGCAGGAAAGCCACAATCATCTTACGACGTGCAATCCCTTGCATCGCGAACGTTTCTTTCGCAAAAACAATGATGATGCCGACAGACACCACAGCCAATACCAGACGGGCGATGGTTTGGTTATGCAGCAACCAGCTTGAAATGAACACCAATGCGACAACGCCGACCAGAACCATCAGCAGTTTCTTGAACTGCAACGGCGCGAAGTCTGGTTTTGAACCCTGACGTTTTACCCATTTACGGCAGAACATGAAGTTCACAATGGTGATCAGCATGCCGACGACGCTAAGGGAGAACGCGACGCTCCAGCCATACTTCGCGGCTAACCACGGGGTGGCCAGCATAGAGAAGAACGAGCCGATGTTGACCGACATGTAATACATGGTGAAGGCGCCATCAAGACGCGGGTCATCTTTTTCGTAGCAGGTTGAAAGCAATGAGGATGGGTTTGCTTTAAACAGACCGCTACCTACGGCGATGGTCGCCATACCAAGGTAGACCCAGAACACTTCGTGGTTGGAATACGCAACGAAGGAATAACCTAGTGCCAGAACGATCGCACCGAGAACGATGACGCGTTTGGATCCCAGCACTTTATCGCCCAGCCAGCCGCCGATTGCTACGAAGCCATACACCAGCGCACTGAATGAGGAGAACAAGGTGATGGATTCAGCTTCACTCAGGCCAAGTTGTTTGACCAGGTAGACTGCCATGATCCCTTGCAGGCCGTAATAACCGAACCGTTCCCACAGCTCGATAGAGAAGATCAGATAGAAGGCTTTAGGCTGCTTAAAAGCATTCAGGCTGACGTTTTCATCCTTGGATGTGTTTTTGTTTGCTGTTGACACGAGTACCTCTGTTTATCACTCCCTGCCCTGAACGACAGGAGACGCAAAAGTGGCGCATATTAAGCACCCTTCGCATTGTTATAAGATGGGATGACGGCGGGTAATGTTCCCTATCTTCGTAAACGAGGCAAGGAGTTTGACATATCCCGTTACATATATCTGATTCAGCCTGATGAAACTATGTTCGAAATGTTATGCAGAATTAAAATTTATGTTTTTGCTGTACAGCAAATGATTCTATCGTATAAATAATAAACGAGGCTTTTAGTTGCGGATGATAGGGCATTTTCTTACAGAGGTAGTGAATATGTTTGTTATTCAATGAATAAACAATGCATAAACGTTGTGGGGTTATTTCAAGGCGGAGTTTTCTGAATAGTAGAAAGAGCAGGAGGCTTATTTACAAAATCGGTGGCGATTGTAGTGTGATCTACTTCGCTTTTTAACACTAAATTTCAGCTAGAAATTAAGATTCGTACGACTTCTGGCGGTTAGGGGGAAAAATGCGTCATATGATCTGGCGGCAAACCCGGTTGTGCCGCGCTCATCGCCAGGAGGAATGAAGAGGAGAGTTAAGGCGCGACGGTATCACCTAAGGTCTGAATCAGCCGGTTAGACCAGGCAAAAAGTGCCGTGGTCAGCAGAATATCCAGCGACTGCGCAGCGTTGTAACCTGCATCCGATAAGGCATGAAGTTCATCGGCGTTAAATCTCTCAGGCGTACGGGTCAGCGCCGCACTCGCCTGCAATAAAACCTGCTCAGGGGACGGACTCTGAGCCCCCGCAACGGCTGCCGTTGCGGTATGTCCTCTACTGCTCTGTTCCCTGAACAACTCTTCAATGTGCCCCTCTGCGCCACCGGCTTCAAGATAGAACCGGCCATGGATACCGGCGCAATATAGACAACCATTGAGTCTTGAGGTTGCCACGGCCGCCAGCTCGCGCCATAAAACCTTTCTTTGCTCGCGGGCATGCATCACATGGTTAAACACGGCTGAGAATTCGCTGAGACAGGGGGCATCTTGCACCAGCAGGCGGTAGAACGAAGAGGAACGTGCGTCGGGCGCGATGAGATCCAGTACATCTTGCTGGTGCTGGCTGGCAGTGGTCAGATCGACTTCAGGTAATCGCGCCTGCCACTGGCGCAATGTCAGGGAAAAACCTTGCTGAACGCAGGATCCCGGTGGTGGAAAGCCCGGCAACACGGCAGCGATACGTCCGCGCAGCGCGCCCAGTACGGCAAGCACACGCGCCTGATAGCTGACAAAACCAATCAACTGAATAAAGGCCACGATATCCTGCGTACTCAGCCCTACGTCATCCAACTGCTGCAACATGGGCGGCGTAATAAGCGTTGGCTGAGTGGCTAAGAGGCGGGCGAACTGTGTGATGTGAGTCTGTCGGATATTACTTTCGCGCGAGGCATCAGGACTGGCAAGCGGAGCGAGGCGTGCAGCGTAGTGGCTGCAAAGCGGCTGCACGCCGGTGACCTGAGCTACCGTCAGGGCACTACTCAGACGGTCATAAAGTGACAATGTTGCCGTGCGTGACAATGTCACATACTCTGGGAAAAGTGCGTCATAACAAGCACGTGAAGCTTTAAGCAGACCGCTATGTTCATGAATCAGCCGGTGTACCGCTGGGTCCAGATGAGTGTCGAGCCCAAGCAAAAAGCAATCCTGTACCCGCATTGCCTGGGGGGCGGTTGGCAGATGACCCTGCTGGCTGGATTGAGTTTCGTGATACCAGCCGTTGTGTACGGCGCGGCGCTGTTGTTCCATGATCGGGTCCTTTGCATGAGGCAATATTACAGACCCTATCCTTGCCGATACGCGCTGCCAGATAAAATAATGTTAAGCGATAAATAATAGCTAAAAAGAATAGTAAACCTGAAAAAAGTGAAAGAAAGAGATAAAAACCCACTGCGCTCATGCGCGAAATACAAAAAAAGCAGCTCGGGAGAGCTGCTTAACAGCGTCTTCTAGCACTGAAAACGCTGTCTCTTATTTGGCTAGGGTTTTTTACCATCACGGCGCCATGCATCGGCCGTCAGTGCCTCACCAAAATGGCTGGATATGAGTCGCTTGGTTAAATCATGCAGCGGAGCTGCCAGTACTTCGGCGGTATTACCGCGTTCTACCACTTCGCCTTCATGCATCACGATCACCTGATCGCTGATGTGCTTCATCATGCCAAGGTGCTGAGTAACGTAGATGTAGGAGATACCCTGTTTTTCCTGCAACTCGAGCATCATATTGATGATTTGCGAGCGCATTGACATATCCAGTGAGGCCAGGGCTTCGTCGGCAATGATCACTTTGGGTTGCAGGATCAGTGCGCGGGCCAGCGCAACGCGCTGTTTCTGACCCGATGCGAGCATATGCGGGTAATAATAGGCATGGTCCGGCAGCATCCCGACCATGCGCAGAGTCTGGTTGATACGTTGCTCACGTTGTATCCCATCCAGTTCGCCATTAAGGCGCAGTGGTGCTTCCAGCAACTGGCCGATGCGCTGACGCGGATTGAGCGATGTATTAGGATCCTGAAAAATCATGCGGATCTGCTGACTGCGAAAGCGGTAATCGCCGTAGGTCAGCGGATGATCGTCGATTACAATCTCGCCGTCGGTCGGTTCAATCATCCCCGACAGCATCTTGGCAAGGGTGGATTTCCCGGAGCCATTTTCTCCAATGATCGCCAGCGTCTGCCGTTCGCGCAGGGTAAAGCTGACAGGTTTTACCGCGTCGAGATCCATCTTGCGAAACAGGCCGGTGCGATAACGGAACGTTTTTTTCAGATTACGCACTTCGAGCAGGGTCTCAGCCATTATTGCTCCTCCATGTTCAGCGGGAAGTGACAGGCGAAGGCATGGGTTTTCACCAGACGCAGACGAGGCGTTTCAATGCATTTTTTCTGCGCGTACGGGCAGCGCGGGCCAAGACGGCAGCCTATCGGCAAGTGTTCGAGCGAAGGGATCGCTCCGGGTAGCGTATTAAGGCGGCTTTTGTGAGGTAATGAGCGACCAAAGTCAGGCATCGCGCGGATCAGTGCCTGCGTGTAGGGATGATGAGGTGCTACAAGGAGGTCGTCGCACAGCGCACTTTCGACCGTTTGTCCGCAATACAACACATTTATCCGGTTAGCCCATTTGCTCATCATTTGCAGGTCATGGCTGATAAGCAAAATGGTGGTGTTGTTATTCTGATTGAGACGCGATAACAGGCGGAAGATTTGCGCCTGAGTGGTGGGCTCCATGGCGTTGGTCGGCTCATCGGCAATCAGCAAGCGTGGCTGGTTAGCCAGCGCAATGGCAATCATTACTTTCTGACATTCGCCTTCGGTCAGCTCATAAGGGAAGCTGGCCATAATATCTTTATGATCTTTAATCCCGACGCGGTGCAGCAACTCAATGGCACGGCGTTTTCGCCAATGGAAACGTTGATACCAGCGGCCCTTGTAGGTCCAGCCAGGAATGGCCTGCATTAGCTGTTTACCAATATTTTCCGAAGGATCCAGACAGGACTGAGGCTCCTGAAAGATCATCGAAATATTCTGACCAATCAGTTTACGTCGCTCACGCGGCGAGAGGTGCAGCAGGTCAATATCGTCAAACCGCATCCTGTCGGCAGTCACGCGCCAGTTATCTTTGGTCACGCCGCAGATGGCCTTGGCAATCAGACTCTTGCCTGAGCCAGACTCTCCGACCAGACCGCGGATCTCACCGGCATTGAGCGTCATACTGACGCGATCAACTGCTTTAACCGGACCATCTGAGGTCATAAATTCAATGGTCAGATTGCGGATATCGAGTAACGGCATTATTCCACTCCCGCATTAATTGCCCGACGCATTCCGTCACCGAGCAGGTTAATCAGTAATACGCTCACGAGAATTGCGGCACCTGGCAGCATCACTGACCACGGTGCGACGTAAACCAGCTCCAGCGAGTCACCCAGCATCGCACCCCATTCGGGCGAAGGCAGCTGCGCACCTAAATCGAGGAAACCCAGTGCGGCAATATCCAGCACGGCCATGGAGAGGGCGCGGGTGAATTCGGTGACCAGCACGGCAACGATATTTGGTAAAACCGCGTAGCGCAGGATCTGCCAGGTTGACGCACCGTCCAGACGAACAGCAATCACATACTCTTTTTCTAATTCATCATGCACCGCGCTGTAGATGGTGCGGGCGATTCGCGGTAAAAGTGCCAGCCAGACGGCCAGCATGGCGTGTTCCAGCTTAGGACCGAGGAAGGCCACCACAATAATCGCCAGCAGCAGCGAAGGAATTGAGAGCAACGTATCGAGAATGTGGTTAAGAATGGCGGATTTCAGACCTCGGGTGATCCCTGCCAGAACGCCGATGACAACGCCAACGACAGCAGCAGCCAGTGTGATCACTATCGCGCCGCCAATCGTCGGTGCAGCGCCGGTAAGAATGCGGCTTAGCAGATCACGGCCCAGATCGTCGGTGCCGAGGAAAAACGCTACGTTACCATTGCGCGACCAGGACGGCGGCAGCAACTGTGAGCCAAGAAACTGTTGGTCCAATGCGTAGGGTGCCAGCAGGTGCCCGAAGACGCAGACAAACAGCAGGCCGAGCACGCCATAAAAACCAATCATCGACAGCGTGTCGCGATAGAAAATGCTCCACATCTGGTGGAACGGGCTGGGCATCTGTTTTTCACGGTATACGTTATCGTAGGGCATACCATTCCTTATGTTTCAGCGGATTCATCATAGCGCCGAGAATATCTGACAATACGTTCACAACGATCACCAGCGATCCAACGACCATCACGCCGGCGGAGATGGCAGCATAATCCTGCTGGCGGATGGCGTTGATCATCCAACGCCCGATGCCCGGCCAGTTGAAGACCATCTCGGTGATCATAGCCAGCGTCAGCATGGTGGAAAATTGCAGGCCCAGTTTGGGGATAATCGGTGGTAGTGCATTGTGCAGCACGTGGCGACGAATAATCGTCAGGCGTGATAAGCCACGGGTTGCCGCCGCCTTCACATAGTTTTGAGCCAGAACGTCATCGGTGCTGATACGCATCAGGCGGATAACTTCCGTCGTTGGTGCAACGGCAAGGGCTGCAATCGGCAAAATCATATGACGGATTGCGCTGGCAATCATCTCATGGCGATAGGGCGAATCGGACAGCCAGGCATCTACCAGCGTCAGGCCGGTGACCGTCTTTAGCTGATAGAGTAAATCAAGCCGCCCGGAGACCGGCAGCCAGCCGAGTTGCAGCGAGAAGAACAGCATCAGCAACAGCGCGAGCCAGAATACCGGAATCGAAAAACCAATCAGGGCAAGGGTGCTGATGGCAACGTCAGGCCATTTTCCTCTCATCACGCCAGCGGTGATCCCCAGAGGGATCCCCACCAGCAGTGCAAAAGTAAACGCCAGCACGCAGAGTTCCATCGTAGCAGGGAATACGGCTTTCAACTGGGTGCTGATATTTTCGCCGTTAATACTTGATACGCCGAAATCAAACTGCAACAGGCCGGAGAAGTAAAAACGGTAGGCATCCCAGAGTGACGCGCCGCGCAGAGGAGCATTCGGCGTAAAATAGCTCAGGCTGAATGCCACCATGCTGAGAAGAAACAGGGTGATGAGTAACAGCAATAAACGCCGCAAAATGAAGATGATCATGGCGCTTTCCTCGTTTCACTTTCACGGAATACTCCGGCAAACGATGAGTTCCCAAACGGGCTTAGCACTAATCCCTTGATATCATAACGGTAGGCTTGCAGGCGAAGGGAAGAGGCCAGCGGCAGAACCGGCAACTGCTGTTCCAGAATTTTTTGCGCCTGCTGGTAATATTCGATGCGCTGCGAAAGCTGTTGGGACAGCAAGCCCTGACGCAGTAACTGGTCAAATTCAGGGTTACACCAGTGAGCATAGTTGGTCTGCGAACGGATTGCCGCGCAGCTCAGCATCGGGCGGAAGAAACTGTCTGGGTCATTACTGTCGGTTGCCCAGCCGACCAGCGTCAGGTCATGGTTCATTTCCATCAGGCGGGCTTCCTGGAAACGGCCTTCAACCGGCACGATCACTACTTTAATCCCCACCTGAGCCAGATCGGCCTGCAGGAGTTCAGCCGTTTTCAGCGGACTCGGGTTATAAGACTGCGAAACCGTAGGCACCCAGAGATGCAGCGTCAACTTTTCCTGTCCCAGATCTTTGAGGATTTGCCGGGCTTTGTCCGGGTCAAATTCAGTTACTTTGGCATTGCTGTCATAAGCCCAGGAGGCTCGCGGCAAAATAGAGGCAGCCGTTTCAGCCGTACCGTAGTAGATGGATTGCATCAGGCGCTGATTGTTTATCGACAGTGCAATGGCTTGCCGAATACGCGGATCGTTTAGGGGAGCCTTGTTGGTATTGAACGCCAGATAAGCGACGTTCATGCCAGGGCGCAGCGTCAGACGCAGGCGGGGGTCATCGCGCAAAATAGAGAGCTGGCTGGCCGCCGGATACGCGAGCACGTCGCACTCACCGGTCAGCAGCTTTGATAAACGCCCGGTCCCGCCGACACCCATGTCGATCACCACCTGCGACATACGCGGTACGCCTTTCCAGTAATCGCCATTTCGCGCCAGTCGTACATACTGACCGGTACGGTATTCGCTGAGCTGGAAAGGACCGGTGCCCACAGGTTCGCGGTCTATCTGTTCTTCATTCCCCGTCTTTTGCAGATTATCGGCATATTCCGCTGAAAGCACCGGCGCGTAGTGCGTCGCCAGATGCCACAGGAAAGAGGCATCCGGGTTTTTCAGCCGAAATTCAACCGTAGAGTCATCGATTTTTTTCACACTTCTCACTGCACTGGCGAATTGCAGACTGTCGAAATACGGGTATTCGTCGCCGTTAACGCTGTGGTAATGATTTTGCGGATCGATAATACGCTGGGTGCTGAAGACTACGTCGTCAGCGTTCATCATGCGCGTTGGCTTAAACCATGGCGTGCTCTGGAAAGGGACATCTTTACGAAGATGAAAACGGTAGGTTGCGCCGTCATCCAGGACTTCCCAACTCTGCGCAAGTTCCGGGATCAGCCGGTAAGTGTAAGGATCGACGTCGAGCAGCCGGTCATACAATTGAGCTGCGAGCGTGTCGATAATCAGCCCGCTGCTGGCTTTCTGCGGGTTGAAGGTGTTGATCATCCCGTTCACGCAATAGACAAAACCGCTCTGGCGGATGTCATTTTTTTGCGCGGTGGCAGGCGAACTGGTTGTCAGCGGCTTGGCAGGCGGTGAGGGTGGCACGGCGACAGCCGCGTTGGTCAGACCGCCCAGTAACAGCATCCACAAAGGTAAACGACGCATAAGGGCTTCAATGTTAAGTAGCAATAGCTTAAGTGTACCGTACTCTGTCAACCTCCCCAATCCATTGCGCAAAACTCCGCTCCTTCTGCCGAGACTTCATGCAATTTTCTGCAAGTGCTTGCAATAAAGACCTTGAAAATGATCGGTAATTGTAATGTTATAATATAACAATTAATCCGAGTGCATTGTCTTTGCATTCGTCCACGTGAGGTCAAAATGTCTTTATTACCTGTGACTGTGCTGTCCGGATTTCTGGGTGCCGGTAAAACTACCGTGCTAAATCATATCCTTCATAACCGCCAGGGCATGCGCGTAGCGGTGATCGTCAATGATATGAGTGAAGTCAATATCGACGCCGCGCTGGTCGCAAATGAAATTACGCTTGACCGCCAGCAGGAGAAGCTGGTGGAGATGAGCAATGGCTGTATCTGCTGTACGTTACGCGAGGATTTACTGATTTCAGTGCGTGAAATGGCGCAGGCAGGACGCTTTGATTATTTACTGATCGAGTCGAGTGGTATCTCAGAACCGCTGCCGGTGGCTGAAACGTTTACCTTTGAAGATGAAGAGGGGCAGAGTCTGTCACAGTTTGCCCGTCTGGATACGCTGGTGACCGTGGTCGATGGCGTTAACTTCATGCGGCAATATCAGGAAGCGCGCAGTGTAAAGGAAGCGGGTGAGAGCCTTGGGGAAGAGGACGAGCGCAGCGTCACGGATTTGCTGATCGACCAGATTGAATTTTGCGATGTACTGCTGGTCAGCAAAACCGATCTGCTCGACAGCGCACAGCAGCGTGAAGTAGTCGCGTTACTGAAAAGCCTGAACCCGCAGGCGGACATTTTACCCATTTCGCCCGGCAGCCTGCCGCTGGACCGCGTGCTGAATACTCACCGTTTTGATTTTGCTAAAGCGCAGCAGGCACCGGGCTGGCTGAAAGAGCTGCGCGGCGAACATACGCCTGAAACTGAGGAATACGGTATCGGCAGTTTTGTTTATACCGCCCGCCGTCCTTTTGACCCTGACAAGTTTTATCGCGTGGTGCACGGTGACTGGGGCGGTGGCACGCTGCTGCGGTCAAAAGGATTTTTTTGGCTGGCCACGCGTCCGCGTCATGCGGGTAACTGGAGCCAGGCTGGCGGAATTGCACGCTATGGTATGGCTGGAATTTTCTGGCGTGCGTTACCGGAAAGCGACTGGCCACAGGATCCGGAAACTCGTGAGGGCATAATGGAGAAGTGGCGGGAGCCGTTTGGCGATATGCGTCAGGAACTGGTATTCATCGGGCAGCATCTTGATAAAGAAGAGATTATCCGCAGACTGGATGATTGCCTGTTAAGCGAAGAGCAGATGGCGGAGGGGATCGACAGCTGGATGGCGATGGCAGATCCCTTCCCTCAGTGGTGATCCACACCAACTTCAGGGCTATGACTTGTTGATAAACAAGTAGTTGCATCTTTAGTGTGGTAATGAGAAATATTCTCAATAACTACTTTACAGGCGATACTGATAACCATTATCATTCTTTCTACCGGAAGAGAGGCTCCCGCCAGGGTGTCTATTAACCGGTACGACATTGCTCACATTGCTTCCAGTATTACTTAGCCAGCTCGGGTGCTGGCTTTTTTTTTGCCTTTTTTCAGTCACTTTCCTGCGCATTCACCTGAATTTCATGCTTCTTCAGCATTCCACGTAGCTGATGATACGTCAGGGTCAGTAAATCTGCCGCTTTCCGCTGATTAAAGCGCGCCTGATGCAGAGCTTGTTCAATCAACTTTTTTTCCTGTCCGTTCATCCATAATTTTAAATCCAGCGGCAGATCAGGTAAGGCGATGGGAATGTCCGCGTTCAGCGAGGTTTCCTCCACGGGCGAGGATTTCGCAAACGGGTTAAGAATAATGTCATCGAGCTGGAATTCGCTGGTGCCGTGACGGTACATCGAGCGCTCCACCACGTTTTTCAGTTCACGCACATTTCCCGGCCAGCGGTATTGCAGCAGTGTATTTCGGGCGTGGAGAGTGAAACCGGGAAACAGCGGCAGCGAGAGTTCGCGGCACATCTGAATTGCGAAGTGTTCGGCCAGTAACATGATGTCCTGTTGGCGTTCGCGCAGGGGCGGTAACTGGACAACATCAAACGCCAGCCGGTCGAGCAGGTCAGCACGGAATCTTCCGGCGGCGGCGAGTGCGGGCAAATCATCATTGGTGGCGCAAACCAGACGCACGTCCACCTGCAACGGCTGGCTGCCCCCCACGCGTTCAAGATGCCCGTATTCAATCACCCGCAGTAATTTTTCCTGCACCAGCATCGGCGCAGTCGCCAGCTCATCGAGAAACAGCGTACCGCCGTCCGCGCGCTCAAAACGGCCCAGATGGCGCTTCTGCGCCCCAGTAAATGCGCCAGCTTCATGGCCGAACAGTTCTGAGTCCAGAAGGTTTTCATTCAGTGCCGCGCAATTGAGTGAGATAAACGGTCCCTGCCAGCGGGGCGACAGATAATGCAGGCGGTGTGCAATCAGCTCTTTACCGCTGCCACGTTCGCCAGTGACCAGCACGGGTTTATTCAACTTTGCCAGACGGGAAACTTGCTCCAGCACTTCAATAAAGGCGTTGGCTTCGCCGAGAAGGTTGTCTGTTGTGCCGTTCATGGCGATTCCTTATGGTGAAAAATACCAATTCTTAGTGAATTTAATCATACGTCAAATGAGTGTTATCTCATCAAAAAATAAAATTCCATATAATTCAATGGCGTGGCTGTGAGAAAAAGTTGGCACGGGAATTGATATGAATTATGTGTATAGGAAGCCTTGCGGCTGACTCTTTTCACCGGCAACACATTGGCCGGTCGCTAACAGAATCAAAGAGGAATTTCGATTATGGGTATTTTTTCTCGTTTCGCTGACATCGTAAATGCCAACATCAACACGTTGTTGGATAAAGCCGAAGATCCGCAGAAACTGGTCCGCCTGATGATTCAGGAAATGGAAGACACGCTGGTCGAAGTCCGTTCGACTTCAGCCCGTGCGCTGGCTGAGAAAAAACAGCTTAACCGCCGTATTGAGCAGGGCGAAGCCCAACAGGCGGAATGGCAGGACAAAGCCGAACTGGCCTTGCGTAAAGATAAAGATGATCTGGCCCGTGCGGCGTTGATCGAAAAACAAAAACTGGCAGAACTGGTTGCCACGCTACGAAATGAAGTGGTCACGGTTGAAGAGACGCTGGACCGCATGAAGTCAGAAATTGTTGAACTGGAAAACAAACTGACCGAAACGCGTGCCCGTCAGCAGGCGCTGACCTTGCGCCATCAGGCGGCGTCTTCATCACGTGATGTGCGCCGCCAACTCGACAGCGGTAAAATTGATGAAGCGATGGCGCGTTTTGAGCAGTTTGAGCGCCGTATCGATCACATGGAAGCCGAAGCGGAAACTGTCAGTATCGGTAAAAAGAAGTCGCTCGATCAACAGTTTGCTGAACTGAAGGTCGATGATGAGATCAGTGCTCAAATCGCAGCGCTGAAAGCCAAGATGCAGAACACGCCTGAGGCTTAATGGGTATTGTTAAACTTGCCTGCCTGTTCTCTGGCAGGCAAGTTTTCGCAGCATAAACGTCGTGTCGGCAGTAATAAGACTCATAAGGAGATGCAATGAGCTTCCTGTTTTTAGCCATTCCACTGACCATTTTCGTGTTATTTGTGGCGCCGATCTGGCTTTGGCTGCACTACAGTAATCGTTCACAAAATGGCAGTCAGTTAACGCAGCATGAGATGCAAAATCTCACTCAGTTAACGCAAGATGCACGCCGTATGCGTGAGCGAATTCAGGCGCTGGAAGAGATTCTGGACGCTGAGCATCCTACCTGGAGGCAATCATAATGGCGACGGGGCTATCTGAACGAAAGCTGTACCGGGTGCCGGAAGAGGGCATGATCAAAGGTGTACTGGCCGGGCTGGCGCACTATCTGGGTGTACCGGTCAAGCTGCTGCGCATTATGGCCGTGCTGTCGATATTCTTCGGTCTGTTTATGTTTACTTTCGTGGCGTATGTGATCCTCAGCTATGTGCTGGATCCGGTCCCTGCACATGAGTTTGACGATGAAAATGCGCCGTCGCCACGCAATTTGCTGGACGAAGCCGACCGCGAACTGAAGGCCAGTGAGCAGCGATTGCGACAGGTAGAACGCTACGTGACCTCTGAAACGTTCGGGGTGCGTAGCCGTTTTCGCCAACTGTAATATTGCTTCTGGCCGCCGGACGTCGCGCCGGCTGCCACTCTCCCTTTCACGTCCAGCTTAAGGAATCGTTATGACCCGTTTTTTGAATTCCTCGCTGCCGGGTAACAGCAGTCTGTTGAAGAAAATCTTTGGCGTACTCGTTACGCTGGCGCTGACTTTCGGGCCAGCCGGAATGGCTGCCCGCGTGCTGAGAGTGGCAGGAAAAGGTCCTCTGCGTTACGTTTTAGCACTATTATTAGAACCGTTATTCAAACGTATTTTGACCGCGCTGTTTGGGCGCTACGCTAGGGAGAGCAATGAAAAGACTACAAAACGAGTTTAATTCACTGGTCAATCGCGGAATGGACCGGCACTTGCGTCTGGCAGTGACCGGCCTCAGCCGCAGCGGGAAAACCGCCTTTATCACGGCTTTCGTCAATCAGCTGCTTCATCTGCACAGCGGCGCACGTTTACCCCTTTTCTCCGCCGCCCGTGAAGAGCGACTGCTCGGCGTAAAGCGCATTCCGCAGCGCGATCTCGGTGTTTCCCGCTTTACCTATGACGAGGGCATGGCGCAGTTGCACGGCACACCGCCAAATTGGCCTACGCCGACGCGTGGTGTGAGCGAAATCCGCCTCGCGCTCCGTTACCGCTCTAATGATTCGCTGCTGCGTCATTTCAGAGATACCTCAACGCTGTATCTGGAAATTGTCGATTATCCCGGCGAATGGCTGCTCGACCTGCCGATGCTGGAGCAAAACTATCTTGAATGGTCGCGGCAGATGGCAGGGCTGTTACAGGGCGAGCGGGCGGAGTGGGCAAAGCCGTGGCTGACGCTATGCCAGCAATGTGATCCGCTGGCTCCGGCTGATGAAAATCAGTTGGCGGCTATTGCGCAAGCCTATACCGATTACCTGACTCGCTGTAAAAAGGAAGGGCTGCATTTTATTCAGCCGGGCCGTTTTGTACTGCCGGGCGATCTGGCCGGTGCGCCTGCGTTGCAGTTTTTCCCGTGGCCCGAGATGCAGCAATACAGCGATGCACAGCTGGCTCAGGCGAATAAACACAGCAACCTCGGTATGCTGCGTGCGCGTTTCGATTATTACTGCCAGTCGATCGTGAAAGGTTTCTATAAGGAGCACTTCGTCCGTTTTGACCGGCAGATTGTGCTGGTCGATTGCCTGCAACCGCTCAATAGCGGGCCGCAGGCCTTCAACGACATGCGGCTGGCGCTGACGCAGCTGATGCAGAGTTTCCACTATGGGAAGCGTACGCTGTTCCGCCGGCTGTTTAATCCGTGCATCGATAAACTGATGTTTGCCGCCACCAAGGCTGACCATATCACCGGCGATCAGCACGCCAATCTGGTGTCGCTGTTACAGCAACTGGTGCAGGAAGCCTGGCAGAACGCCGCGTTTGAAGGGATCAGTATGGATTGTGCGGGACTAGCGTCGGTGCAGGCCACCGAAACGGGGATCGTCGAGTATCAGGGGCAGCCCCTTCCTGCGCTTAAAGGGCACCGGCTGAGTGACGGCGCGCCGCTGACTGTTTTCCCCGGCGAAGTTCCCGCGCGTCTGCCGGGCGGCGTTTTCTGGCAACAGCAGGGTTTTCATTTTGACGAATTTCGTCCGCGTGAAATGAGCGTGGATGCACCGTTACCGCATATCCGTTTGGACGCGGTGATGGAGTTTTTACTGGGAGATAAAATGCGATGAGCGAGCCAATCAAACCGCGTATCGATTTCGAACAGGGGCTGAAAGATCCAGAGCAACCAGTACTGCGTGCCGGTCAGACTTTCGATGGTGCGCTGGCTGAACGTTTTTTGCCGGTAGACTCCGCAGTGGCTGAGATTGAACAGCAGGAAGGGGAAGCCGAAGCGGTCATCAACCGTGCGCTGAAACCGCGCCGCAGTTTGTGGGGCAAGATGGTCCGGCTGGGGCTGGCCGTTTTTGGTATCAGCGTAGTGGCTCAGGGTGTGCAATGGGTGCATACCGCGTGGATCCAGCAGGACTGGATTGCGCTCGGCGGTTGTATTGCCGGGGGGCTGATTGTGGTGGCAGGCGTGGGTTCAGTGCTGACCGAATGGCGTCGCGTGTACCGTCTGCGCCAGCGTGCCGATGAACGCGATACCGCCCGCGACTTATTGCACAGTCATGGTCTGGGGCAGGGACGGGTGTTCTGCGAGAAACTTGCGGCTCAGGCTGGTTTGGATCAAAGCCACCCGGCGCTACAACGCTGGCAAGCTTCTCTGCATGAAACGCAAAATGACCGCGAAGTGGTGGAGCTCTACGCCCGTCTGGTTCAGCCGGTGCTGGACGCGCAGGCCCGGCGTGAGATTAGCCACTCAGCCGCGGAATCGGCGCTGATGATTGCAGTCAGTCCGCTCGCGTTGGTAGATATGGCGTTTATTGCCTGGCGCAATCTGCGTCTGGTGAACCGGATTGCTGTACTGTACGGCATTGAACTGGGTTATTTTAGCCGCCTGCGCCTGTTCCGTCTGGTGCTGCTAAATATCGCCTTTGCCGGCGCTTCCGAACTGGTGCGGGAAGTGGGAATGGACTGGATGTCGCAGGATCTGGCTGCGCGGCTCTCGGCCCGGGCGGCGCAGGGTATCGGTGCCGGATTACTAACGGCGCGCCTGGGCATTAAAACCATGGAATTATGCCGCCCGCTGCCGTGGCTGGAAGGGGATAAACCTAAGCTCGGAGATTTTCGCAGTGAACTGATTGGCAAGCTGAAAGCCAGTCTGGTGAAGACCGATAAGCGTAATGCCGGTGTTTAAGCGAACTTGCCGTGAAATGAAAAAAGAAGGCGCTCACCGAAGTGAGCGCCAGCATGAACCCAATTGTAAACTCAGGTTGTGAGATACCAGGTTTTGGTACTACGATTCAGAACTAGGTGGTCAGATAATTTTGTGCGTCGGCCAGACCTTTAGAAATCTGGTCATAAGCTTTATTCACAGCATTACCGGTATCACTCACTGCATCCTGACCGAAGCTCGACAGGCGGTCAGCGACTTTATTCACGTCTTCAGACCAACCAGCACCATTAACCATTTCAATGTCACGTTCTGTTAATTGTTTCATCTTGGGTCATCCTCTTGTCTGTTAAACAACGATCCCGTACACCTGGGATCTTATGAAGGCATCGGGTAAATATTGTTACTTGATGTCCTCACGAGACTTAAGACTAGAACAGACCGGCGCAGAGTTGACTAGGATTAATCTCCTTAAGCCAAATTAACTTATAAATCATTGATTTTATGCTGATAAAACTTATCTCCCGAGCATTTTTCACATGTTTTTTGGTTTATTTTTTCAAGCATTCGCTATGAAAACATTATTTCTGCAGAAAAGTTCCCTTTGCGTAAATAGGGTTTTTGAAAATTAGCCACTCAATCCCTTCAATTTTATTTATAACTCTTTTTCTATTGAAATATTCCATCTTCACGTATAAAAGATATTCCCCGTGAGTAACTATTTTCGTTGTGATTTATATTATCCAACCTGTTCAGGTATTTCAGAGTAATCATGATTGCCAGCTTCAGGCCGGCTGACTATCTTCTTATTACTATTATTCTTAGGTGTCATCATTATGTTGATCGGGATTGACCGCCATGCTCTTTCGTAAAGAGGTTAATGAACATCAGCAAAGCCATTGGGCGGGTAAGGCTCTCCTGTTGGCAGGGTGGCCGGTGTGGATTGTTGCCTCCCTGACTGCACTGTTTTTGATTGCACTGATGACATTTTTAATCTCAGCCAATTATACCCGGCGCATTAATGTCAGCGGCGAGATCATCACTCAGCCGCACAGCATTAATCTCTTCAGTCCCGAGCAGGGTGTGATCACGGGGTTATTTGTTGATACCGGCAGACCCGTCAAAAAAGGCCAGCCGCTCTACCAGATAGACGTCAGCCGGGTTACGCAAGCCGGGAATGTCAGCACCACTACGCTTGCGGCCATTAAAAAGCAGCGTGAGCAGATCGATACCATCATTACCCAATTGCAGAACAATAAGCGCGCCACGCTGGAGAATTTGCAGCAGCAGCTGGATCAGTATGAAAAAGCCCATCTGGTATCAAAAAGCATGGTGGATTCCGCCCAGGAAGGGTTGAACGCCATGAAGAAAAGTATGCAGAACTATGGCGCCTATCAGAAGAAAGGACTGATCAATACCGACCAGTTGAATAACCAGCGATACCTCTTTTATCAGCAGCAAACCTCCTTCCAGAGCCTCAATACTCAGTCTATCCAAGAGTCGTTACAGATAACTAATCTGCGCAGCGAGCTGGTAACTAAAGCTGCCGATTTTGATAACCAGATTTCTCAGTACGGTTTTCAGCGTAATGATCTTGAACGGCAGCTGGCGCAGGCGGATGCCAAAGGTTCACTGCTGATCACTGCGCCAACCGACGGGAAAATCTCTTCACTCAGCGTAACACCAGGTCAGATGGTCAATGCTGGTGACAGTCTGGCGCAGCTGGTTCCGGCCAAAAATTCTCCGTTCTTCCTGGTTGCCTGGTTGCCTAACGAAAGTCTGCCTTACGTGAAGCCGGGGGAGCACATCAATATTCGTTATGAAGCTTATCCGTTTGAGAAGTATGGGCAATTCCCCGGCAAGGTGGAGTCTGTCTCGTCAGCCCCTGTCTCCGAACAGGAGCTGAACTCTTACTCCAGCGCGCCTCGTGACGCCAACGGAAAGGTCAATGGGCCTTATTATAAGGTGATGGTATCGCTGGATAAAAACCAGCTTAACTGGCACGGTGAGCAGCTGAATTTATCCAGCGGGATGAAAGCTGAATCGACCATGTTCCTGGAAAAACGTCCGCTTTATCAATGGATGTTGTCACCGTATTACAGCATGAAGAAAAGCGTGGTGGGGCCAATCAATGAATCTCGATAACGTCCGCGAGCTGGCTGACCGCCTGCATTTCAGTTTTCGCCATAAGGTGCCGCAGATTATTCAGACCGAAGCCGCAGAGTGCGGTTTGGCTTGTCTTGCAATGGTCTGCGGTTATCACGGCAAACATGTCGATTTACAAACATTGCGTCAGCGATATGGAATTTCATCGCGCGGGGCGACGCTGCGTACTCTGATGGATATCGGCAACGCCAACGAACTGAAATCACGCGCCTTGAAGCTCGATATTGATGAGCTGAGTGCATTGAAAACGCCCTGTATTCTGCACTGGGATCTCAACCATTTTGTGGTGCTGGTGGCGGTTAAACAAGGCAAAGTGATCATTCACGATCCGGCCTTTGGTCGCCGTTCGCTAGGGATGCGCGAAGTCTCGGAGCATTTCACCGGCGTTGCGCTTGAACTGTGGCCGGACAGTGGGTTTACCTCGGAAAAACCCCGAGTGAGACTGAATCTTCGCAAGATGATGGGCAATGTCAGCGGGCTGGTGCCAGCGCTGACCAAAATCTTCTGTCTGTCGCTGATGATTGAGTCGGTCAATTTGTTGTTGCCGGTGGGGATGCAGTTGGTGATGGACCATGTGATCCCGGCCAAAGATCCGGATTTACTGACGCTTATCTGTCTGGGTTTGCTGTTCTTTATTATCTTCCGCACCGGTGTCAGCATGTTGCGTGCCTGGACGTCGCTGGTGATGAGTACGCTTATCGATGTGCAGTGGAAAGCGCGGCTGTTCGACCATCTGCTCAGATTACCGCTCGATTACTTTGAGAAACGTAAACTCGGGGATATCCAATCCCGCTTTACCTCGCTCGACACCTTACGTACAACGCTGACTACCAATGTGGTCAACAGCATTATCGACGGCATTATGTCCATCGGCCTGATTGTGATGATGGTGCTGTACGGTGGTTGGCTGATTTGGGTGATTCTGGGCTTTACGGCGGTTTATGTGATTTTCCGTCTCTCTACCTATAACGCTTACCGGCAGGTGTCGGAGGAGCAGATCGTTAAAGGCGCGCGCGCTGGCTCGCACTTTATGGAAACGCTGTATGGCATCAGTACGCTAAAAGCGCTGGGGTTGTCGAAAGCGCGGGCGAATTTTTGGTTGAATATGAACGTGGATAATGCCAATGCCACGGTGCGAAAAACCAAATTCGAGATGATGTTCACCGGTGGGAATACGCTTATCGCCACTCTCGATCAGGTCGCGCTGTTGTGGTTGGGTGCGACTCAGGTGATTGATGGGCATATGACGTTGGGGATGTTCGTGGCATTTAACACTTACCGCGGGCAGTTCTCTGAGCGAGCGGCCAATCTGCTGAACATGGTGCTGCAATTGCGCATGCTTTCGTTGCACCGGGACCGTATCGCCGATATTGCCCTGACAGCCCCGGAACAGAGCCTGCCGGAACGCGAGTTATTGCGCGCTGGCGAAGCGGCCTCGCTGGAAGTGCGCGACCTTGTTTTCCAGTATGACAACCTGTCCGCGCCTCTGATCAACGGTCTGAATTTATCGGTCGGTGCTGGCGAGAGCGTCGCGATCGTAGGACCATCGGGGCAGGGGAAAACGACCCTGATGAAAATCATGACTGGTTTACTGTCGCCAACGGAAGGCAGGATCCTGATTAACGACATGGATATCACCACCGCAGGGCTGAACAACTACCGAAGCTGTATCGCCTGTGTATTGCAGGACGACACGTTGTTTGCCGGTTCTATCGGCGAAAACATTGCCAGTTTTGATGAACAAAAAGATGAAGCGCGCATTATTGATTGCGCTCAGCGCTGCAACATTCATGCGGATATCGAAAAGATGCCGATGGGATATGAAACCCTGATCAGTGAACTCGGTGGCAGCCTGTCGGGTGGGCAAAAGCAGCGGTTACTGATCGCCCGCGCGCTGTATCGTCGACCGGCTATTTTGTTCCTGGACGAGGCGACCAGCCATCTGGATCTGGATAATGAAGCCACAATCAATCAGGCTATCAGCCAGCTGGATATTACCCGTATATTCATCGCGCACCGACCATCGACTATTGAGTCAGCGGACAGGGTAATTAAATTAGGGTAGTGGAGGGTTTGGCTCAAACCTTCGGGTTGAAGATTCTCTGTCCTTCTCAATCTGCTTTTCTTTTGAATTGTTTTTTTGGAAGGCAAAGCTTGAGTATTTGAGATGGTGGTGGGGGAAGGATTCGAACCTTCGAAGTCGATGACGGCAGATTTACAGTCTGCTCCCTTTGGCCGCTCGGGAACCCCACCACGAAATTCGTGGATTTCTAATTGTGTACTACGTAACGCAATATCATCATCCACTGCGTCGGCTATTGCGGTGAACGGGGCGCATAATACCAAATGAAACGAAGCTGTAAAGTGCTGAAACTGATAAAAATGTTCGTTTGATGTTTTTTTGCCCGCAGCGGTGCTTCTCTATACAAAAAGCACCGCCGTTGAGTGTATTACAGAATAACGGTACGGTTTCCGTAGACGAATACACGCTGGGCAAGAACATGGTAAAGCGCACGGCTGAGAACGTTTTTCTCGACGTCACGGCCTGCGCGCATCATGTCTTCTGCAGTGTAGGTGTGATCTACATTAATGACGTCCTGCATGATGATCGGGCCTTCATCAAGGCTGTCATTCACATAGTGCGCCGTAGCGCCGATGATTTTCACACCGCGCTCATAAGCCTGTTGATACGGGCGCGCACCGATAAAGGCCGGCAAGAATGAGTGGTGAATGTTGATCACCTGATGGGGATAGTGCTGTACAAAACCTGGTGTCAGAACGCGCATATATTTCGCCAGAACCACATAGTCAGGCTGATACTGATCGATTTGTTCCATCATGGCGGTGTCATGCTGTTCTCGGGTCAGGCCTTCGTGGCTGACCAGGTGGAACGGAATATCAAAGCGCTCGACCAGGTTTTGCAGGGTGTCATGGTTGCCGATGACGGCTGCAATTTCTACATCCAGACCACCATAGACGGATTTCATCAGCAGATCGCCCAGACAATGGGCTTCTTTGGTCACCAGGATCACAATGCGGCGGCGGCCGGTACTGTGTAGTTCGCGCACTGAGCCTTTAGGCAGGGCGCTGTCGAGATCGGCGAGCAACGTGTTGTCGTTGAAAATACCTTCAAGCTCGGTGCGCATGAAGAAACGGCCGGTGCGGTGATCGACGAACTCGTTGTTCTGCACGATATTCAGTTCATGCTTGTAGCAAATATTAGTGATCTTGGCGATCAGGCCCTTAGCGTCAGGGCAAATGGTGCGTAATACCTTGGTTTGTACATTTTGTTGGGGCATGGCGTTGAGGATCCTGTCCTGTGCGTCGAAATTCGTAATGTTGTAATGTGAGTGCGGAATATCTGCCAGGCAGAGTTAGTGGCCGCAGCACTTCTTATATTTTTTGCCGGAACCGCAAGGGCAGGCGTCATTTCTGCCGGGCTGTGGTTTGACTCCGTCAATATAGTACCAGCGTTCATTCACACGAAGAAAGCGCGAACGTTCATGAACCAGATGGGTATCTTCAGCGTCAGTTTCCTGAAAGCGTGCGGCAAATTCTACATAGCCTTCATCACTGTTTTTCCCCTCTTGTTGGGCAATGACATTCAAGCCGAGCCATTCAGTATTCGCGAACCCCTCTTGCAGGCTTTCACGCCAGCGTGCGGGCTGGCAGTCGGGATGCCAGGTTTCAAGCAAATAATCGGCATCTTTCATGACGTATGCGCTGTAGCGCGAACGCATCAGGGCTGACGGGGTTGGTGCAGAACGTGCGTTAAGCAGAAAAGGTTGGCAACACTTTTCAAACGCTGCACCGCTTCCACAAGGGCAGGGATGTGACAAAGTAACTCCTGAATGGGCCTAAACAGCGCTGACTGCGCTATTGAATGCATGATCGCGATATGTTACCTAACAATCTTACCGGGTGACAACGCACTTGCACGATCAATCACAAGCCAGCGGGCTGGAGTCAGCAGAAATGGAAGCAAATACAGGCACGGGCAGGCAATTCAAGATCGGGCTGGCGCTTGGCGCAGGGGCGGCGAAAGGCTGGGCCCATATCGGGGTCATCAATGCCCTGAAAGAGATGGGGATCGAAATTGATGTCGTTGCCGGGTGTTCGGTGGGGGCGTTAGTCGGCGCTGCGCATGTCAGTGGCCGTTTGCCTGCTATGGAGTCTTGGGTGCGTTCGTTCAGTTACTGGGATGTGCTGCGGTTGATGGATTTTTCATGGCGCCGCGGTGGTTTACTGCGCGGTGAACGTGTCTTTAATGCAGTCGGACAACTGATTCGTGTGAGCGACTTTGATCAATGCCACAGTAAGTTTGGCACCGTGGCGACCAACTTGAGCACTGGACGGGAGTTATGGCTGACCAAGGGTGATTTACATCAGGCGATTCGTGCGTCATGCAGTATGCCCGGCCTGCTGGCACCGGTTTGGTATAATGGCTACTGGTTGGTCGATGGTGCAGTGGTGAACCCTGTGCCGGTTTCACTCACGCGAGCCCTTGGTGCCGATATTGTCATCGCCGTCGATCTTCAACATGATGCCCATCTGATGCATCAGGATCTCCTTTCTGCTCCTGTGACGCCGGATCATCTGCAGGATGAAAAAGAACTGGGATGGCGTAATAAAATCCGTCAGCGGTTATCACGCCCGAGGATAAAACGGCCGGATGTCAGCCCTACGGCGATGGAAATTATGTCGACATCGATTCAGGTTCTCGAAAATCGCTTGAAGCGAAACCGTATGGCCGGTGACCCGCCAGATGTCATTTTGCAGCCTTATTGTCCTCAAATTTCCATGCTGGATTTTCATCGTGCAGAGGAGGCAATTGAAGCGGGCAGGCTGGCAGTAGAAAAACAAAGAGAGCAGTTACTCCCTTTGATAAAAAACAAACATTTCTGAGTAACTTAAAAACTCATTGAAGGAATCTGACAATTCTGACAAGCAAAATCAGGCTTTATGGGCCACTATTAAGAGAAGAATTACTGGGAGACCCTGATGGATAAGCCACTTACAAGCAAGCACATTCTGATCGTGGAAGACGAAGCCGTTTTCCGTTCGGTGCTCGCTGGGTATGTGAGTTCATTGGGCGCGACGTTCACTGAAGCAGCGAATGGTCTTGAGGCGCTTGCGCTGGTCGAAGACTACCCCCCAGACCTGATTTTATGCGATCTGGCGATGCCAGAAATGGGCGGCATTGAGTTTGTCGAAAACTTACGTCTGCAGGGCATTAAGATCCCCGTTCTGGTGATTTCCGCCACGGATAAAATGACCGATGTAGCAACCATGCTGCGTCTGGGGGTTGAAGACGTCCTGCTTAAACCTATCAATGATCTCCAACGTTTGCGCGATGCGCTACTTGCCAGTTTATTCCCTAAACTCTTCACGTCTCAGGCCCTGCAAAAAAGCGATTTAATGCAAGACTGGGAGGCGCTGTGCCGTAACCCCAGAGAGGCCGCAAGGTTGTTGCAAGAGCTTCAGCCACCTGTACAGCAAACGCTGGCGAATTGCCGAATCAATTACCGGCAACTGACAATGGCAGAGAATGCAGGGCTGGTGTTGGATATTGCCGCGCTCTCTTCAAAAGATTTGGGCTTTTATTGTCTGGATGTGACTCGGGCGAAAGAAAACGGCGTATTGGCGGCATTATTACTGCGCGCCATTTTTAACGGTTTGTTGCGCGAACATCTTAGCGATCAGCAACAGAGGTTACCCCAAATGTCGACCTTGCTGAAACAAGTCAATCAACTGTTCAAACAGGCGCGTCTTGAAGGGCAGTTTCCTTTATTGCTGGGTTATTATCACGCCGAACAAAAAAATCTGATTTTGGTGAGTGCCGGGCTGCATGCTAACGTGAACACCGGCACTAACATAATTCAGTTGAGCAACGGTGTACCTCTTGGCACGACAGGTTCAACGTATTCCAACCAGATAAGTCAGCGATGTGACGCATTTCAATGTCAGGTTTGGGGGGCTGGCGGACGTTTACGGCTCATGTTGTCCAGTGAATGACTTCTAAGATGTATCATTTTGTTTCACCTGAATTGAAATATCTCCCGCCACACTGTTTTAAATTCCTCTGGACCTCTCTGAAAGTTAGACATAGCACGTGTTTGAAAGCGCCTTGTTCATCGAAGCTGTTATACTGCGCCACAGAATTTTTGCCATTTTCACGTACCAAATAGAAAATCACAGATTAGGAATTCGCTGATGAAAGTAACGGTTTTTGGAATCGGTTATGTTGGGCTGGTCCAGGCTGCGGTATTAGCTGAAGTAGGACACGAAGTGTTGTGTATTGATGTCGACGCCAAAAAAGTCGAAAACCTGAAAAATGGTCAAATCCCTATTTTCGAACCCGGCCTCACTCCGTTGGTCCAGCAAAACTATGAAGCAGGACGTTTACGCTTCAGTACGAACGCAGAGGATGGCGTCGCCCATGCTGAGATTCAGTTTATCGCCGTAGGTACGCCACCTGATGAGGACGGTTCCGCTGATCTCAAATATGTGACCGCTGTTGCCCGCACCATTGCCCAATATATGACTGAACCTAAAGTGGTTATCGACAAGTCTACCGTACCTGTAGGTACCGCCGATAAAGTCCGTCAGGTTATGAGTGAAGCGCTTAAACAACGTGGCAGTGATCTCAGTTTTAATGTCATCTCTAATCCGGAGTTCCTGAAAGAAGGTGCTGCTGTCGCTGACTGCATGCGCCCGGAACGTATTGTGATTGGCACCGATAACCCGGACGCTATTGATCCTATCCGTGAGTTATATGAGCCGTTCAACCGTAATCATGATCGCATGATCCTGATGGATATTCGCAGCGCCGAATTGACCAAATATGCAGCTAACTGCATGCTAGCCACCAAAATCAGCTTTATGAATGAAATGGCAAATTTGGCGGAATTGCTGGGTGCGGATATTGAAAAAGTGCGCCAGGGCATTGGTTCTGATTCCCGTATTGGCTATCACTTTATATATCCTGGCTGTGGCTACGGTGGTTCTTGTTTCCCGAAAGATGTTCAGGCACTTATTCGTACCGCAGAACAAATTGGTTACCAGCCGAAACTGTTACAAGCGGTTGAGGAAGTTAATTTCCAGCAAAAGTATAAATTGCCCACGTTTATTCATCGTCACTTTGGCGAAAATCTGCAAGATAAGACCTTCGCTTTGTGGGGACTTTCATTCAAACCTAATACTGATGATATGCGTGAAGCTTCAAGCCGGGTTTTAATGGAACAATTGTGGGCCGCCGGAGCAAAAATTAAAGCCTACGATCCCGAAGCCATGAATGAGGCTCAACGTATTTATGGACATCGTGATGATTTAGAATTAATGGGCACGAAAGAAGCCGCATTGCATGGAGCAGATGCATTAGTTGTCTGTACTGAGTGGCAAAATTTCCGCGCGCCTGATTTTGATGTGATCAAAAAAACGTTAAAAAATCCGGTTATCTTTGATGGGCGTAATTTGTTTGATCCCGAACGTCTTGAAAAACGCGGTTTCACTTACTATGCCATCGGGCGCGGCGCGTCTGTTAATCCAGTTCTGTAAGGGGAGCCTATGAAGTTTTTAGTGACAGGAGCCGCTGGCTTTATTGGATGTTTTGTAGCACAACGGCTGCTCGATCAAGGGCATCAGGTGACGGGCATAGATAATCTTAACGATTACTATGACGTCAACCTTAAATTAGCCCGCTTAAAGTTGCTGGAAAATAAACCGGGCTTTGAGTTTATCAAAATAGATCTCGCCGATCGTAGTGGCATTGCCGATCTGTTTGCGGCACAGCAATTTGAGCGGGTGATCCATTTAGCCGCTCAGGCGGGGGTCCGTTATTCCCTTGAAAACCCACTGGCTTATGCAGACTCTAACCTGATTGGTTTTGTTAACATCCTGGAAGGATGTCGCCATAATAAAGTGGGGCATCTGCTCTATGCGTCCTCGAGCTCTGTCTATGGTTTGAATAAAAAACAACCGTTCTCAACAGAAGACTCGGTTGACCATCCGATTTCGTTGTATGCCGCGACTAAAAAAGCTAATGAGCTGATGGCGCACAGCTATTCTCATCTGTATGGGGTGCCAACTACCGGAATGCGTTTCTTTACGGTCTATGGCCCATTAGGACGCCCTGATATGGCCCTCTTTAAGTTCACCAAGGCTATTCTCGCAGGGCAGAGCATTGACGTTTATAACCATGGCGAAATGCGTCGGGACTTTACTTATATCGACGATATTGCTGAGACGGTGGTTCGGCTGCAAGATGTCGTTCCTGTCGCGGATAATAACTGGACAGTAGAACAAGGTTCATTGGCCGGCAGCTCAGCACCTTATCGGATATACAACATTGGCAACAGCGATCCGATCAGTCTGATGACCTATATTCATGCGCTGGAGGCTGCGCTCGGCATCGAGGCTCGCAAAAATATGCTGCCGATGCAAGCGGGCGACGTACTTGAGACCAGTGCGGATACGCAACCGCTGTACGAGGCTATTGATTTCAGGCCTGAGACACCGGTAGAGCAGGGTGTAAAAAACTTCGTGAACTGGTATCGCGAGTTCTATCAGAGCTAAACCTGTTGATGTAAGGGCATTTAGAGGCTGCTACGGCAGCCTTTTTTACATCTCAATTATGGCCAGTTAAATCTGATCTTAAAACTGCTGTTTAATAATTCTACAACTGATTATCAGTGCTCATCTATTGGCGAGAAAGTAGGTGATCGTTCTGTATCCTGAAATGAAAAAACCCACCGTTAAGGTGGGTTTGTAAGAAGTATTAAGCGAGAGCAGTAATAGGATATTACAGCAGGAAATCTTCCAGCTTTTTACCTTGTTCTTCGATAGCTTTTTTAATCACTGCAGGAGTACGGCCCTGGCCTGTCCAGGTTTTGTTTTCGCCGTTCTCATCAATGTATTTGTATTTAGCTGGACGCGCAGCACGTTTCGCTTTACCGGTTGCTTTGGTAGCAGCCATGGTTTGCAGCAATTCGTTAGGATCAATGCCGTCAGCAATCAGCATCTCACGGTATTGTTGCAGTTTACGAGTACGCTCTTCGATCTCAACCGCTGCCTGAGAATCTTCCTCACGACGTTCGTTAACTACAACTTCTAATTTCTCAAGCATCTCTTCCAGAGTTTCCAGAGTACATTCTCTCGCTTGGGCACGCAGAGTGCGGATGTTGTTCAGAATCTTTAATGCTTCGCTCATTATACTAGTCTCAATTTATATTGGTGGGGGGCGTTGTTAAGGTAATAATAGATTGCTCTTTAACGTTCTGCAATAGCCAATTTGTTTACTTGACGGGAATTTACCATTTAAATCCTTAATTGCATTTTCTGCTAAAAATATAACCGCCTTATAGAGCCCTATTTATCTGGTGGCTATAAGCGAAATTTCAATATGCCGATGGCTGGTTTTTTGTTAACACGGTCATAGAATTTTATAACTTAAAGCCCTGCACCACCGAATTAAATCCCCTCATTACAACGGCAAAACGTCTGTGCAATGTAAGTAAATCGCCAACACTATCTAAGCTATAAGTGCCCAGCAATGAGACAAAGGCGAATCACTTTGAGTAACTATACTGCCCTGTATCAGGAAAATTCTTACAAGGCACGCTGGGAAAGGGTTTATATAGCAACGAAAGTAAGCATTTTTACCTGCATATCGGGCGGGTTTATATGTTTTAAAATTATTCCTAATATTCGATTGTAAATAACTGTGACTCTTCAGCTGAAAACAAAAGCAGCCATCTGCATGATTTTGTAGCACGTTTACAACCCAATGTCGGTCAGCACGCAGCTTATGATACAATTGATAACACAGTCGTTACCCCCACAATATACTTATGGAGTTGCCTTTTCATGGCTCAACTTTATTTTTACTATTCGGCAATGAACGCCGGAAAATCCACCTCTTTGTTACAGTCATCATATAACTATCAGGAGCGTGGAATGCGCACACTGGTATTAACTGCGGAATTTGACCATCGCTTTGGTGTGGGTAAAGTGAGTTCCCGTATTGGACTATCTTCACAGGCGCAGCTCTACAATAAAGAAAGCGATTTGTACACGATGATAGCGCAGGAACACCGCGAACAAACTGCCCACTGTATCTTGATAGATGAAAGCCAGTTCCTCTCTAAAGCGCAGGTAGCGCAACTCACAGACATTGTTGATGAGTTGGATATCCCGGTGCTCTGCTATGGCTTACGTACCGATTTTCGGGGTGAGTTATTTGAAGGGAGCGAATATTTGCTGGCCTGGGCCGACAAATTGGTTGAGCTTAAAACTATCTGTCATTGTGGCCGTAAGGCCAACCGTGTACTCAGACTGGATGAGCATGGCGAACCGCTTCACGATGGCGCACAGGTGGTTATAGGCGGGAATGAGAGCTATGTATCAGTGTGCCGCAAGCATTTCAAAGAGGCGATGGCAGCGTGCAGTTCAGACGCACCTGGACACTCTGAAAGCCTAGAATAAAGCTGAGCAATGTTTTATAGCCAATAAAAAACCCGCCAAAGCGGGTTTTTTATTTTAGCCAGCGAGCTAATTATTTCTTAGCAGACTTTTTTTCTACTTTTACTGCTGGAGCAGCCACCACGGTATCAGTTTCTTCTTCACTGAATTTACGACCGTAGTAAGTATCCATCAGAATCTGTTTCAGTTCGGCGATCAGTGGGTAACGTGGGTTAGCACCAGTACACTGGTCATCGAAAGCATCTTCAGACAATTTATCAACTTTAGCCAAGAAGTCAGCTTCCTGAACGCCTGCTTCACGGATGGAAGTAGGGATGCCCAACTCTGCTTTGATTTCATCCAACCAGGTCAACAGTTTTTCGATTTTCTGTGCAGTACGGTCACCAGGAGCGCTCAGACCTAAGTGGTCAGCAACTTCTGCATAACGACGACGCGCTTGTGGGCGGTCATACTGACTGAAAGCGGTCTGTTTAGTTGGGTTGTCATTCGCGTTATAACGAATAACGTTAGAAATCAACATGGCATTAGCCAGACCGTGTGGGATATGGAACTCTGAACCCAATTTGTGGGCCATGGAGTGGCAGACACCCAGGAAGGCGTTGGCAAATGCAATACCCGCGATAGTTGCCGCATTGTGAACACGTTCACGAGCAACCGGGTTTTTAGCGCCATCTTTATAACTTGCTGGCAGGAACTCTTTCAGCAGTTTGAGGGCTTGCAAAGCCTGACCATCTGAATATTCGTTAGCCAGTACGGAAACATAGGCTTCCAGTGCGTGAGTTACGGCATCAAGGCCACCGAAAGCACACAGGGACTTAGGCATATTCATTACCAGATTGGCATCAACAATCGCCATGTCTGGAGTTAACGCGTAGTCAGCCAGTGGATATTTTTGACCTGTTGCATCATCAGTTACAACCGCAAATGGTGTAACTTCTGAACCAGTACCTGAAGTGGTTGTAACGGCGATCATTTTCGCTTTTACGCCCATTTTAGGGAATTTGTAGATACGTTTACGGATATCCATAAAGCGCAGCGCCAAGTCTTCGAACTGAGTATTTGGATGTTCGTACAGAACCCACATGATCTTCGCAGCATCCATCGGTGAACCGCCACCCAGAGCGATAATTACGTCTGGTTTGAAGGAATTCATCTGCTCAGCACCTTTACGTACGATACTCAGTGTTGGATCAGCTTCGACTTCGAAGAACACTTCAGTCTCGATACCGTGACCTTTCAGTACGCTGGTGATCTGGTCTGCATAGCCAGCATTGAACAGGAAACGGTCAGTTACGATGAAGGCACGTTTTGCACCGTCAGTCGCTACTTCTTCCAGTGCGATTGGCAGTGAGCCACGACGGAAGTAGATTGATTTCGGAAGTTTGTGCCACAACATGTTTTCTGCTCGCTTCGCTACAGTTTTCTTGTTGATCAAATGTTTAGGACCGACGTTTTCAGAAATGGAGTTACCACCCCATGAGCCGCAACCTAAAGTCAATGATGGAGCAAGTTTGAAGTTGTAGAGGTCACCGATACCACCCTGAGATGCTGGGGTGTTAATCAGAATACGTGCGGTTTTCATTTTGTCGCCAAAATAGTTAACACGTTCTGGTTGGTTATCCTGGTCAGTGTACAAGCAAGATGTATGACCGATACCACCCATTTCTACCAGTTTCTCAGCTTTCTCTACCGCATCTTCAAAGTTCTTAGCACGGTACATCGCGAGGGTAGGGGACAGTTTTTCGTGAGCGAACGGCTCAGATTCATCGACATTCTTCACTTCACCAATCAACACTTTGGTGTGCGATGGAACTTTGATGCCTGCCATTTCAGCAATTTTAGTCGCTGGCTGACCAACGATTGCCGCATTCAGGCCACCATTTTTCAGGATAATATCCTGAACAGCTTTCAGCTCTTTACCCTGCAGCATGTAGCCGCCGTGGGAAGCGAAACGCTCACGAACTGCATCATAGACAGAATCAACAACGATGATTGACTGTTCTGAAGCACAGATCACGCCGTTATCGAAGGTTTTTGACATCAGGATTGAAGCAACAACGCGTTTGATGTCAGCCGTTTCGTCAACAACAACAGGTGTGTTACCTGCACCAACACCGATTGCTGGTTTACCAGAGCTGTATGCTGCTTTCACCATGCCCGGACCACCGGTTGCAAGGATCAGGTTCACGTCTGGGTGATGCATCAGTTGGTTAGACAGTTCTACACTTGGTTCATCGATCCAGCCGATGATGTCTTTCGGAGCACCCGCTGCAATCGCTGCTTGCAGAACGATATCTGCGGCTTTGTTAGTCGCGTTTTTAGCTCGTGGGTGTGGAGAGAAGATAATACCGTTACGGGTTTTCAAGCTGATAAGCGCTTTGAAAATCGCAGTAGAAGTTGGGTTGGTGGTAGGGACGATACCGCAAATGATACCGATAGGCTCAGCGATGGTGATGGTACCGAAAGTGTCATCTTGTGACAGGATGCCACAGGTTTTTTCGTCTTTGTAGGCGTTATAGATGTATTCGGAAGCGAAGTGGTTTTTAATCACTTTATCTTCAACGATACCCATTCCCGATTCTTCTACGGCCAATTTCGCAAGCAGGATACGGGCATCGGCGGCAGCCAGAGCGGCGGCGCTGAAGATTTTATCTACTTGTTCTTGGGTGAAGTTAGCATATTCGCGCTGTGCTTTTCTGACTCGAGCTACGAGTGCGTTCAATTCAGCGACATTTGTTACAGCCATAATGCTCTCCTGATAAAGTTAAACTCTTTTAGTAAATAATCCGCCAGAAACTAGTATAGCTGTGCTAACTCATCCTGTGAAAAACAAATTAAAATCATTGTTCTCAGTATGTTGTCTCTGTCTCTTTATTTGCTCAAACAGCTTTCAATGGAAAAGAACATCCTGTAAGTAGATAAAATGTTAAAACAGCCTGGGAGTATGGTTCTATCCTGTTTGCCCTACTCACTGACTATGCATAAAGCTTACCTACTAATGGCTAGGTCAATTTTGATCTGGATCACATAACACTTCTGCTGATACCTTTCAGCTTTGTGATAATGGGAATTATTCTCAATATTGCTTATGTGCTTCACAATCATAACGGATTAAGAACGATCTAGGTCGATATTTTTTAACATCAGCGATTTAGACTGCTTAATCTTGCATGTCTGGTGCTAAATACTGCGAAACGGCATGGCGTCTAATCCGCAATTCCAGTACATTAGCGGCCAATCTTGACCCATCCTTTACTGGCATATTGTGCGGAGTTCTGCGTGAGCCAATCTTTGTTAGATTTTTCAGGCTACATCAAATTTTTTGTTGGGCTCTTTGCTCTGGTAAACCCGGTCGGAATTTTACCGGTGTTCATCAGCATGACCAGCTATCAGGCAGCGGCAGGCAGAAATAAAACCAACATGACGGCTAACCTCTCGGTAGCCATTATATTGTGGACTGCGCTCTTCTTGGGCGACGCCATTCTGCATGTGTTTGGCATCTCCATTGATTCATTCCGAATTGCCGGCGGCATTCTGGTAGTGACTATCGCCATGTCGATGATCAGCGGCAAGCTCGGCGAGGACAAACAGAATAAGCAGGAAAAGTCAGAAACGGCCATTCGTGAAAATGTAGGTGTGGTACCGCTGGCTCTTCCTTTAATGGCGGGGCCGGGGGCGATCAGTTCGACAATTGTATGGAGTTCGCGTTTTAGCGGCTGGCAAAACTTGCTGGGCCTGACAATCGCGATTGCCTTTTTTGCTTTCTGTTGCTGGCTACTGTTCCGTGCTGCGCCATTGCTGGTCCGTCTGCTGGGGCAGACCGGTATCAACGTAATCACCCGTATCATGGGTTTGTTGCTGATGTCGCTGGGTATCGAGTTCATCGTGACGGGCATTAAGGCTATTTTCCCCGGTCTGCTTTAACTCCTGCAACTCTTCTTCGCAGGTGGATTATCTCAGTATTGGTGGCGTGAGTTATTAACGCCACTAATAACTGGGCGCATTCATATAGTGCAACTAATGACTTATTTATGACCATTTGCACTCAAATGTGGCACAAACTCACTTCCTGAACCTATTTATATCTCAAACAGCTATTTCCCCCTGTTTACCTCCGCGAAAATTCTCTTTATTGGCACTTTTATTGCCCGTTTCGTTGTTAATTTAATCACATCATTCTGTAGGGCTTGTGCAGGATGTATCGAGATGTTATTAGTGTTTACCTCACCACAAATAGGTGTTTATTCTTAAAAGACACTAAATGTTAACTTATTATGTCAGTTGGTTTTTTAGACAAAGATCATGAGGGATTAACCGCTTTTTTGGGTTACATTTCTTTATGAAACATTGAGTTATACACCATTTTCATTCCGTTGCAGAACGTGGAGGAAAACGCTTATTAACAGATAAAGGAGAAATGCTTAACATTTTCGTAAAATTAATTGGCGCAGTTAACAGGGTTCTGATAATTTTCGGGACGTCTCCACAAATGGAAAGTTGTTTCGGGTTAATACCGAAGTGAAATTGGATCTCGCTAAGAGAATAAAAATAAGCACTTTCATTTGTTTTTGGAGCGTACTGTGGTCGAAACTATGCATGTAAAGGAAACCGAACCTCCTTTGTGTTACAGCATCGTTCAGGCAATGTGTTTGGCATCTTTTATGCATAACGTTGCGGCGACCTGCCATCCAGCGAATCAGTTTCCTCTGTCCCCATTTTTGCAGGCTGCTTAATAATGCGGTGCGACAGGTGTCATCTGAATCTGGAAAGTTAAGACAAATAAAGCATTAGCCTGCTGTGTTCTAAAAAGGTATTACGTCCTCAAGTAGAATACTTTTGAACACAGTAAGCGAAAGGAGGGGGTCTTCCTTAAACGATCTCTGAAATTGAAAGACGATTAACAGCCTTAAATTTCATTCATTAGAAAAAGGTAGTAGGGGTTAGCCAGCTTCCTCGCATGGCTAAGACATCGGGTTTTTCTATCGGGTAATTCGTTCCTGCCCATGATCAACCGAAAACCCAGCAGGGGTTTATCTTGCTCCGTAGTGCGCAAGTTCATAATAAAAACTGGAGTTGAATAACAATGACCAACATCACAAAAAAAACTATCCTCGCCGCCTGCATCATGGCCGCAATGGGTGTGGCTACTGCAGGCAGCGCCTTCGCCGCTGACGTTCCGGCTGGTGTGAAACTGGCTGATAAGCAAGAGCTGGTGCGTAACAACGGTTCTGAAGTACAGTCCCTGGACCCACATAAAGTAGAAGGTGTGCCGGAGTCCAACGTGATCCGCGACCTGCTTGAAGGCCTGGTTAATACCAACAACGCCGATGGCCATGTGATCCCTGGCGTCGCCGAAACATGGGAAAACAAAGACTTTAAAGTCTGGACCTTCCACCTGCGTAAAGACGCTAAATGGTCAAATGGCGATCCAGTTACCGCCGAAGATTTCGTTTACAGCTGGCAGCGCCTGGCTGACCCTAAGACCGCATCTCCGTATGAAAGTTACCTGCAGTACGGTCATATCGAAAACATCGATGACATTATTAGCGGCAAAAAAAGTCCTGATACTCTGGGTGTGAAAGCGCTGGATGACCATACTCTCCAGGTAACCCTGACTGAGCCAGTACCTTATTTCGTTAAAATGCTCTCTCACACCGCGATGAAACCGGTGAACAAAAAAGTCGTTGAGAAATTTGGCGACAAATGGACTCAGCCGGAAAACTACGTCAGCAACGGTGCTTATAAGCTGAAAGCCTGGACCGTCAACGAACGTATCGTTTTGGAACGTAACCCTGAGTACTGGGATAACGCCAAGACAGTGATCAATCAGGTGACTTACCTGCCAATCTCTTCAGAAGTGACAGATGTTAACCGTTACCGCAGCGGTGAAATCGACATGACCTATAACAACATGCCGATCGAACTGTTCCAGAAACTGAAAAAAGAGATCCCAACTGAAGTTCATGTTGACCCGTATCTGTGTACTTATTATTACGAAATCAACAACCAGAAAGCCCCGTTCACTGATGCGCGCGTCCGTACCGCACTGAAACTGGGCCTGGACCGCGATATCATCGTGGATAAAGTCAAAGCTCAGGGCGACCTGCCAGCCTACGGTTACACCCCTCCTTACACTGATGGTGCCAAACTGACGCCACCGGCCTGGTTCAAAGAAACTCAGGATCAACGTAACGCCGAAGCGAAGAAATTGCTGGCTGAAGCCGGTTATACTGACGCTAAACCATTAACGTTCAGCCTGCTTTACAACACGTCAGACCTGCATAAGAAACTGGCAATTGCAGCGGCAGCTATCTGGAAGAAAAACCTTGGCGTGAACGTGAAACTGGAAAACCAGGAGTGGAAAACCTTCCTGGACAGTCGTCATCAGGGCAACTTTGACGTAGCACGTGCTGGCTGGTGTTCTGACTACAACGAACCTTCTTCATTCCTCAATACCATGCTCTCTGACAGCAGCAACAACACCGCTCACTATAAGAGCGCTGACTTTGACAAAGCCATTGCTGACACGCTGAATGCGAAGACTGATGACGAGCGCGCAGCGCTTTATCAGAAAGCTGAAACCCAGCTGGATAAAGACTCTGCCATCGTGCCTGTTTATTACTACGTGAATGCCCGTCTGGTGAAACCCTACGTCGGCGGCTACACCGGTAAAGATCCTCAGGACAACGTCTACGTTAAAGATCTGTACATTATCAAACACTAATCAGTGAAAGAGCAGGGCATCCCCGAGCTGTCCTGCTCGTAATTTGATAAAGGTAATGTTCTTGGTACTGACGTTGTCAGTGCTAAAGCAAAGAGCCACCGCTACGGCAATCTCTTTTTGCCGTAGCGATCAAGCCAAAACTATCAAGCTGTAGTGCAGGCTTAGAAACAGGTACGGGCAATGTTAAAGTTTATTTTACGCCGCTGTCTGGAAGCGATTCCGACGCTATTCATCCTGATCACTATCTCGTTTTTTATGATGCGTCTCGCGCCGGGAAGCCCATTTACGGGTGAGCGTAATCTTCCGCCAGAAGTTATGGCGAATATTGAGGCCAAATATCACCTCAATGATCCCATCTATAAGCAATATTTCAATTATTTGGGACAACTGGCCAAAGGTGATTTCGGCCCGTCGTTCAAATATAAGGACTACACCGTTAATGATCTGGTTGCGGCTTCGTTCCCGGTTTCTGCGAAACTCGGACTGGCGGCATTTATCATGGCGATTGTCTTTGGTGTGACCGCCGGTGTAATTGCCGCGCTTAATCAGAACACCAAATGGGATTACACGGTAATGGGGGTAGCCATGACCGGTGTTGTTATCCCGAGCTTCGTGGTGGCACCTCTGTTGGTACTTATATTCTCAATTACCCTGAAATGGCTACCGGGCGGTGGTTGGAACGGCGGCGGGGTGAAATATATGATCCTGCCAATGGTAGCTCTGTCACTGGCTTACATCGCCAGCATCGCGCGTATTACCCGCGGTTCGATGATTGAGATCCTGCATTCCAACTTTATCCGCACCGCACGCGCCAAAGGTTTACCGCTGCACCGCATTATTTTGCGCCATGCGCTGAAGCCTGCGCTACTGCCGGTACTCTCTTATATGGGACCTGCATTTGTCGGCATTATTACCGGCTCAATGGTTATCGAAAGCATCTTCGGGTTGCCGGGCATCGGCCAGTTGTTTGTTAACGGTGCTCTTAACCGTGACTACTCCCTGGTATTGAGCCTGACGATTCTGGTAGGCGCACTGACCATTTTGTTCAACGCGATCGTCGATGTGCTTTACGCCGTAATCGATCCGAAAATCCGTTATTAATGCTGGAGCTTGTCAATGATGCTAAGTAAGAAAAAAAGCGACGCTCTGGAAAACTTCAGCGAAAAGCTGGAAGTTGAAGGCCGCAGTTTATGGCAGGATGCGCGTCGCCGCTTTATGGGTAACCGCGCTGCGGTCACCAGTCTGATTGTACTGGCTATCATCGCGCTGTTCGTGACCTTCGCGCCGATCCTGTCGCAGTTTGCCTACGCAGATACTGACTGGAATATGATGTCAGCCGCGCCTGATTTCGCCTCGCACCACTATTTCGGTACTGACTCATCAGGCCGTGATTTGCTGGTTCGTGTGGCTATCGGTGGGCGTATTTCCCTGATGGTCGGCGTGGCCGCTGCGCTGGTGGCGGTCATTCTGGGGACGCTCTACGGTTCGCTCTCCGGATACCTCGGCGGTAAAATCGACTCCGCGATGATGCGTCTGCTTGAGATCCTCAACTCCTTCCCGTTCATGTTCTTCGTTATCCTGCTGGTGACCTTCTTCGGGCAAAATATTTTACTGATTTTCGTGGCAATCGGCATGGTCTCCTGGCTGGATATGGCGCGTATCGTTCGCGGCCAGACCCTCAGCCTGAAACGCAAAGAGTTCATCGAAGCGGCTTTAGTGAGTGGGGTCAATACTCGCAATATCGTCCTGCGTCATATCGTGCCAAACGTGCTGGGCGTGGTAGTGGTTTATGCTTCCCTGCTGGTGCCAAGCATGATCCTGTTCGAATCCTTCCTGAGCTTCCTTGGGCTGGGTACGCAAGAGCCGTTAAGCAGTTGGGGCGCGTTATTAAGTGACGGTGCCAACTCGATGGAAGTTTCACCGTGGTTACTGCTGTTCCCGGCAGGCTTCCTGGTTGTGACGCTGTTTTGTTTCAACTTTATCGGCGATGGCCTGCGTGATGCCCTCGACCCGAAAGATCGTTAAGGAGTGCGACTATGAGCACCATTGAACATTCCACTTTTGCCGCGCCTGCGGCTGTTGACGGCCAGGTGCCGCCAATCCTGCTCGACGTTAAAGACCTGCGTGTGACCTTTGAAACGCCGGACGGTGATGTCACCGCGGTTAACGATCTCAATTTCGACCTGCGTGCGGGTGAAACACTGGGTATCGTCGGTGAATCCGGCTCCGGTAAATCACAAACTGCCTTTGCCTTGATGGGGCTGCTGGCCAGCAATGGCCGCATCGGCGGCTCAGCAAAATTCAACGGACGTGAGATTCTTAACTTGCCACCGAGACAGCTCAACAAGCTTCGTGCCGAGCAGATTTCGATGATTTTCCAGGACCCCATGACTTCGCTGAACCCGTATATGCGCGTCGGTGAGCAGTTGATGGAAGTGCTGATGCAGCATAAGCACATGAGCAAAAGAGAGGCATTTGACGAGTCTGTGCGCATGCTGGACGCGGTGAAAATGCCGGAAGCGCGTAAACGCATGAAGATGTTTCCACACGAATTCTCCGGTGGTATGCGTCAGCGCGTGATGATTGCGATGGCGTTGCTGTGCCGTCCTAAATTACTGATTGCGGATGAGCCAACAACGGCGCTGGACGTTACCGTTCAGGCGCAGATCATGACACTGCTGAATGAGCTGAAGGCGGAGTTCAATACTGCCATCATCATGATCACCCATGATCTGGGCGTCGTCGCCGGTATTTGTGACAAAGTGCTGGTGATGTATGCCGGACGTACTATGGAATATGGTCAGGCTCGCGACGTATTTTATGACCCGTGCCACCCGTACTCAATTGGCCTGCTTAACGCGGTTCCCCGTCTTGATGCCGAAGGCGGCATGATGACCACGATTGCCGGTAACCCACCAAACTTGCTGCGTTTACCGAAAGGCTGTCCGTTCCAGCCTCGCTGCCAGTATGCGATGGAAATCTGTAGCACCGCACCTCCGCTGGAGCGTTTTGGTGAGGGTCGTTTACGTGCCTGCTTTAAGCCGGTCGAGGAGTTGGTATGACAGATCACACAGTGATGCACAGCCCGTCTGCAAATAATGAAGCACCGCCGGATAAAAAAGTGCTGCTCGAAGTAGCTGATTTAAAAGTTCACTTTGATATCAAAGACGGGAAGCAGTGGTTCTGGCAGCCTTCAAAAACGCTGAAAGCCGTTGATGGCGTCACCCTGCGTTTATACGAAGGTGAAACCCTTGGTGTGGTCGGGGAGTCAGGTTGCGGTAAGTCGACTTTCGCCCGCGCGATTATCGGGCTGGTGAAAGCCACTGAAGGCAAAGTGGCCTGGTTAGGCAAAGACCTACTGAATATGTCGGATGCAGAATGGCGCCATACGCGCAGCGATATCCAGATGATTTTTCAGGACCCGCTGGCTTCACTTAACCCCCGTATGACCATTGGCGAGATCATTGCTGAACCCCTGAAAACCTATAACCCGAAAATGCCAAAGTTGCAGGTGAAGGAGAAGGTTAAGGCGATGATGCTCAAGGTTGGCCTGTTGCCAAACCTGATCAACCGCTATCCCCATGAGTTCTCCGGCGGCCAGTGTCAGCGTATTGGTATCGCCCGCGCCCTGATCCTTGAGCCGAAACTGATCATCTGTGATGAGCCGGTGTCGGCCCTCGACGTATCGATTCAGGCGCAGGTCGTTAACCTGCTTCAACAATTGCAACGTGAGATGGGCCTGTCTCTGATCTTTATCGCCCACGACCTGGCGGTGGTTAAGCATATCTCCGATCGTGTGCTGGTCATGTATCTCGGCCATGCGGTAGAACTTGGTACCTACGACGAGGTTTACCACAACCCGCAGCACCCTTATACCCGCGCGCTGATGTCAGCGGTGCCTGTACCGGACCCGGATAAAGAGCGTAATAAGGTGATACAGCTGCTGGAAGGGGATCTGCCCTCGCCGATTAATCCGCCGTCAGGTTGCGTGTTCCGTACCCGCTGCCCGATTGCCGGACCAGAATGCGCAATTACCCGTCCGTTGCTGGAAGGCAGCTTCCGCCACGCTGTCTCCTGCCTGAAAGTGGATCCCCTTTGATTCACTAACATCCGTTTGGAAGCATAAAAAAACCTGCCACTGGCAGGTTTTTTCTTTGGAGCTGTATGATCACTCTTTCCAGAGGATATGGCAGAGCTTGTTATCTTTTTCACGACACATCAGCACGCGCGCGAAAATGTCGTTGATCGGCTGATCTTCTGCATCCGCCAGACCAATCACCACTTCGGCGAAGAAGTCAGGGTTCAGGTCGTAATCTACATGCTCAACCCAATCTTCGGCCGGGTCATGCAGCTCAGCGCCGCCGCGTTCTTCGAACTCAAGATTGAAGATCAGGATATCAGCAGGATCGAGGTTGTCGCCCGCCAGTTCCAGAAAAATATCGTAGGCTTGTTCAAGGGTTTCGTCTTCGGTCAGGCGATTATTCAGATCCATAACATTCTCATCAGTAAAAGTGGTGTATTGCTGGACGTATTAAAACATTCCCGCCGCGGCTTTTACAGCAACGGGCTGAAAAAGTAGAACAGCCGTTCGATAATCCGGTGCCAGAATGGCCGTTTCAGCCAGGCTTCAACGTCGAGCAGGTGCGAACGGGCAATATAATCATCCTGCACCTGAGCCAGTTCGTTACCAAAACCTGCATCATCGATAACCAGCGTAATCTCAAAATTCAGCCACAGGCTGCGCATATCCAAATTCACCGTGCCGACCAGACTGAGCTGCCCGTCCACCAGAATGCTTTTGGTGTGCAGGAGACCATCTTCAAACTGGTAAATCTTAACGCCGGCTTCCAGTAATTCATTAAAGAATGCGCGGCTTGCCCAGCCTACCATCATCGAGTCATTTTTCATCGGCATCACGATGCTGACATCGACGCCACGCTGTGCGGCGGTACAGATGGCATGCAGCAGGTCATCGCTGGGGACGAAGTAAGGTGTGGTCATCACGAGCTGTTCACGGGCAGAGTATGCGGCGGTTAACAGCGCCTGGTGGATCATATCTTCCGGGAATCCTGGGCCTGAAGCGATCACCTGAATGGTGTGGCCGCTTTCCTGCTCGAAAGGCATCTGATTGACATCAGGCTCAGGTGGCAGAATGCGTTTACCGGTTTCAATTTCCCAGTCGCATGAATAGACAATACCCATTGTGGTCGCCACCGGGCCTTCCATTCGTGCCATTAAATCAATCCACTGGCCGACGCCCGCGTCTTGTTTAAAGAAGCGCGGATCAACCATGTTCATGCTGCCGGTATAAGCCACGTAGTTATCGATTAAGATAATCTTACGGTGCTGACGTAAATCCATGCGGCGCAGGAAAACGCGGAACAGATTTACTTTGAGCGCTTCAACCACTTCGATACCGGCATTACGCATCATCGCAGGATAAGGACTGCGGAAGAAGGCGACACTGCCTGCCGAGTCCAGCATCAGACGGCAATGGATACCGCGACGCGAGGCGGCCATCAGTGACTCAGCAACCTGATCCACAAGGCCACCCGGCTGCCAGATATAGAACACCATCTCGATATTATGCCGCGCCAGTTCGATATCCCGCATGATCGCATGCAGGGTGTCATCACTGGTGGTCAGCAACTGGAGCTGGTTACCTTTAACGCCCGCAATGCCCTGACGGCGCTCGCACAGCTGGAAAAGGGAACTGGCAATTTCACTGTTTTCTGTCGCAAAAATCCGGTGGCAGCCTTTCAGATCATTAAGCCAACGTGCCGTCGAAGGCCACATCGCTTTAGCGCGCTCGGCACGACGTTTGCCCAGATGCAGTTCGCCAAAGGAAAGATAGGCAATAATTCCGACCAGCGGAATGATGTAGATAATCAGCAACCATGCCATGGCCGAAGGCACCGCGCGTCGCTTCATTAAAATGCGCAGCGTGACGCCGGCAATCAGTAACCAGTAGCCAAAAATCAAAAGCCAGCTAATTACCGCATAAAAAGTTGTCATAAAGGCGAAAAGTCCTGTTCGCAAGCCATGGAATGCAGTGTACGCAGTGTGGGTGAAAGGGGATATTGTTTTAACGAATTTACGCCCTTCAATCAATCAGCTACCTCTGAAAACGGTGCCGGGAGTAAAAACCTTCACCGTATTGTCATCAAGGGTAGCTGAAAACTGACATGTTAGGGTGAAACAAGGCTTGGATCACAAAATCATCGGCCTATAATGTGCCCGCAGTCTGTGCAGAATAGAGCACAGAGAAAGTGGTCAACGGGAACAATTTGCATGAAACGCAGCAGGAATGAAGTCGGGCGCTGGCGAATGTTACGCCAGTCTCAGCGCCGCAGAAGCCGCTGGCTGGAAGGTCAGTCCAGACGTTATCGTCATATCTACCGTATCCGGCAGATTCACCACCAGCAGCATCAGCGTCTTTCGCTTTATGCCGTGGCATACGAATGGGGTTCTTGATCAGCGGTCTTTCGGTTGGAACAGGGCACCGCATTTCGGGCAAACCAGCGTTGAATTCTTACGAACTTTTGAGCTTATTTGTTCGGTAACCGCTTTGCATTCCGGGCAGGTCACTTTGGTTTTCTGGCTGGAAAGAAACTTCAATCCGTCGAAGAATGACATAAGAGCGTACCTCTGGGGTAGGGAGCCGCATTCTACCATAGAAGCTGTCGGTTGATTGTGATTGCTTTAACAGCCCGAACTCAGGTGTCGATACGCCTCGCAAAAATGGCCGCACAATGGCGGCCACCTTTCATTGAGATAACATTTTCTGCCGATTCCGGCAGCGTAATGACTCAGAAAACGCGTTTGAACGGCTTCACACTCACGCTTTTATATACTCCCGCTTCTACATACGGATCTGCATCAGCCCAGGCTTTCGCCGCTTCCAGCGTTTCAAATTCCATAATCAGCACCGAGCCGCTCATGCCGGCATCGCCCGGATCATTACTGTCGATGGCGGGCGTGGGGCCGCCAATCAGCACACGGCCAAGTTCATGCATTTTTTGCAAACGTTCAATGTGCGCAGGGCGCGCAACACGGCGTCTTTCCAGCGAGTTTGCCACATCTTCTGAATAAATTACGTAAAGCATGGATCACCTTTACTATCATAAGGTTTATCAGGGAATAACGGGAAAACGGCCTCACATTCAACCGCCTTAATCACCATAACGAAACCTCAAGCGGGAGGAAAGTGCTTTGCGTTAGATCAAATAGACTCTGATTTGAGAATAGTTGTCATCTCGGTGTTGAATATGATTGCTATTTGCATTTAAACTTGCGGCTTCACGGGGAAAATGAATCATTATGCCGCTAAAAAAGTTTGGATTTATTCGCATCACTTTGCCGTTTGCCATTGCCGTCGGCATCCACGTCGCGATAATTGCCGCCTTACTGTATGTCACTATGAAGGACCCCATTAAGCTGCCGAAGCAACAACTGCAGGTAATGAGCGTTACGATGGTGAATCCGGCGGATTTTGCACCACCACCAAAACCGCAAGTTGCACCTGAACCTGAGCCGGAACCCGCGCCTGAAGTTAAGCCTGAACCGCCGCCGCCAGAAGCAGTGCCGTTACCGGAGCCGAAGCCCAAGCCGAAACCAGTGAAGAAGCCGGTTGAGAAACCGAAACCGAAGGCCAAACCGGTTGAGAAAACCGTCGAGAGAACGGAAAAACCAAAAGTCACTGACGATGCGTCGCTGTTAAACAACAACAAGCCGGACGTCAAACCTGCGGCTAAGCCGTCTGTACCGGCAACTCAGGGCGTAAGTACCGGGCCACGACCCTTAGACCGTTCCAAGCCACAGTATCCGGCCAGAGCCTTTGCACTGCGTCTGGAAGGCCGTGTACGGGTTCAGTTTGATGTCGATAGCGAAGGGCGCGTGGATAATGTGCGTATTTTATCTGCTGAGCCGCGCAATATGTTTGAGCGTGAGGTCAAACAGGCGATGCGTAAATGGCGCTATGAACCGAAGGCGGCCAATAACCTGGTCGTTAACCTGGTGTTTCGCATCAACGGTGGCACGTCTGTGGAATAAAATCGTCATGCCGTTAATAAAAAGGTCGCCACAGTGGGCGACCTTTTTGCTTTCGGATTTATCTCTTGGTGTTAACGACAGATTTGCTGGAGGTAGCCGTCAAACTTCACCTCAGTCTTCCGACACGCCGCCAGACTCTACGCTGAAATTGCTTCTGCCATCGGGAAGAGTACGTGACTTACCTTCGTCATCAACCGCAACATAGGTAAATACCGCTTCAGTAGCTCTGTAGCGCTGTCCTATTGGTTCGGACGAGACTTTCTTCACCCAGACTTCCACATTGATGGTGATGGAGCTGTTACCGGTTCTGATACATCGCGCGTAGCAGCACACCACATCGCCTACGGCGACCGGTTTCAGAAACGTCATCCCATCGACACGCACGGTGACAACACGACCTTTGGCAATCTCCTTTGCCTGAATCGCTCCGCCCATGTCCATTTGCGACATCAACCATCCACCAAAAATATCGCCATTCGCGTTGGTATCCGCAGGCATCGCCAGCGTGCGTAACACCATTTCGCCATTAGGCAGGCTCTGCTTTTCGTTCATATTGATCGGCTTCTTGGCTATTCATAATTGAGGCCTTTCGAAGAGAAAGGCCCATGCAGGAGAATGCTTATTTTTTTTCTTCATCCGGCATATGCCGGTAAATATAGACCCCGCTCAGCAGGGTAAACACCAGCGTGAGTACGGTCAGGCCGAACACTTTGAAATTAACCCAGACTTCCTGAGGTAGCCAGAATGCGACATATATGTTCGCCAGCCCGCACAGCAGGAAGAAAATCGCCCAGCTGATATTGAGCTTGTTCCAGACGTGGTCCGGCAGCGTCAGCTCTTTGCCCAACATACGCTGAATCAGCGGTTTTTTCAGTACCAACTGGCTGACCAGCAGAGCGCCTGAGAACAACACGTAAATGACCGTCACTTTCCATTTAATGAATTCATCATTATGGAATACCAGCGTCAGGGTGCCGAAAACGGCCACCATGGCGAAAGTGATGAGCGTCATCTTTTCGACTTTACGGTATTTAATCCAGGTGAAGATCAGTGCAAGCGCGGTTGCGGCAATCAGCGCGCCGGAAGCGACAAAAATATCGTACATCTTATAAAAAACGAAAAAGACGACCAGGGGAAGAAAATCGAGGAGCTGCTTCATACTTCATTCCATGTTTATTGTATGGTTTGACTATACCGGAATCGTTTCACGGACAAAAGAAAAGGGCGCCAGAGCACCCTTTCAATGACTGCTCGTGATATTCAGACGCGCAGTTTGGAGTAGAGACGGAACAGATAAATCAGCAGCAGCGCTGAAATCATATTGCTCAATGTACTCATCACGACCGTCGCGGCCATGGTTGGCAGGATGGTCAGATGGCTTACCGCCAGCAGGACCAGCATTTTTGCAGCCAGCCAAAACATGATTGCCGGAAAGACTAAGCGGGCATTGGCAAAGGCCAGCTTACCGCTGACTTTAATGGACTTAAATACGCCCATTTTTTCCGTGCAACTGATGACCGGCGACATAGAAACGGCCACGGCAATCAGCACGCCGGGGACGACAAACAGCGTCAGGCCCAGCTGAATCAGCAGCGTACAGACCAGTATCAGGCCCAGCAAACGTGGAAGAACGGGCGCAGAGGCGCCGATAGCGCGCAGCGCGCTGGTGGACATACCATTTGACACCATTTGAATCAGCGTCAACATCCCACCGACCAGCAGCACATTGCCGACCAGCGCAGAGAAAGTCGCCGCGCCAGACACCCTGAGCAGCACCATTTGCTGTTCGGGTGACATCGTCTGAATAAGTTCCTGCAAGCTCATGCCTGTCGTGCCTGACAGGTCATCACTTGTCGCGCTGAGCAGGCTCAGCTGGTCGCCACCAGGGATTAAGAGTTGATTCAAAATGACGGTAATAAATGCAGTCAGCAGGGCCAGCAGCAGAATGCTGGTCAGCTGGTTACGCATAAAGTTGAAACTGTCACGGTACAACGCACCGGCCGTGATAGGCATGAACGCTCCTTGGCAAAATAATCGAAAGACAATCAGGCGGGGATTGTACCCTGTAATGTTGCACGGTGGCACCCCGGCAATGATATCTGACTGATTTCTTATCGATCCGCCTGATCAACCGCTGAATCATACTGCGGCAACCGTTGCGAAAATAGACAGCGGGAGAGTGAGATTCACAGGAGGAAGACCGTATTGTGCGCGTGCGCGGTCACAGGCCTCATTGCTCACGCCGTTTAGCCCTGACGGATCAAACTCATGGCAAGGCGTCGGGCGGTTAAGGTAAATGGAGCAAGAGACTGACTGACCAATTTCGCCTTCCAGCGCAACACAGCGTGGGGATTTACTGTTGGTCCCCTGCATACAACTTAGAAAAGGGGTGACCTGTTCGGTCAAAGCCTGAGGAACAACCCCGCCAGCTTCTGCTGATTCAGCCCAATAAAAGGAAACGCGGAAATAGGCGCAGCACGCGCCACAGGAGATACACGGATTGTTAATTTCGCTCATTCAGGAAAACTGCCGACTCCTTACAGCATCAAACCAAAATCCACATTGACCATGCACGCTACGCAGCCGCAACTTTTTAAGCAATCACTATTTGTTCACTTTGCGAACACGGAAGAAACACCCGTTATTGATGTGGATCAATTTCTTCCTTTTTAATGATTTAGATTACTTTGCATAAGATGCAATTTCTTAATAAATCATTTAAAGATGTGATCCCGCTCGGATCAAGGCATACCCAAGAGTAGGTATATTCATGCGGATTATGAATCCACACAAAGGAAAGGGATAATGAAAGCAGCATATTGGGCATTAATCGCAGCGGCAGCCATGCCGACAATTGCCAGTGCGAATCAGGCAGGGGATATTATTTTTCGTGTAGGGACCGCGACGGTTCGTCCGACGGGGGGATCAGACAACGTCCTGGGGTTGGGATCATTCAACATTGATAACAACACGGAGCTGGGACTCACTCTCGGCTATATGTTTACCGACAACATCGGTATGGAATTGCTGGGTGCGTCGCCCTTCAAACACAAAGTCGGGCTAGACAGCACAGGTACGATTGCCGAAGTTAAGCAATTGCCCCCTTCATTGATGGCGCAATATTATTTTGGCGATCGTCAGGATAAATTGCGTCCTTATGTCGGGTTAGGGATTAACTACACCACTTTCTTCGATGCGGATTTTAACCAGACGGGACGCGATGCCGGGCTGTCTGATCTCAGCCTGAAAGACTCCTGGGGCGTGGCAACACAGGCGGGGCTTGATTACAATCTTGACAACAACTGGCTGATCAACATGTCTGTCTGGTGGATGGATATCGACACTGATGTGAAATTCAAAGCCGGTGGCGAAGACCAGACGATCAGCACGCGTATCGACCCGTTCGTGTTTATGTTTGCTGTCGGCTATCGTTTCTAAATAAATAACCTGAGCAGCATAAAAAAGAGGCGCTATTGACGCCTCTTCACTTTTTCACATCACGACAACGTCTTATTTAAGACGCATATCGTTCTCGATGGATTTCACACCCGCTACACCACGCGTCACTTCGACCGCACGGTTTGCATCCGCCGTTGAGGTCACGAAGCCGCTCAGTTGAACGCGACCTTTAAAGGTTTCGACACTGATTTCACGCGATGCGATGGTTTTGTCAGCCAGCAAAGCAGATTTAACTTTGGTGGTCACAACAGTGTCATCGATATAACCGCCGGTGCCTTCTGATTTCTTGGTTGGCGCACAAGCGGCTACCGCCATGACGACAACAGCTGCCATGCAAAATGCCGACAATGTCTTGAATAGCTTCATAAATAACTCTCCATGCTAGGTTGAAACTCACCATCTAATGATTAATAACGCACATTCCCCGCGCGGCAACCATAAAAATGAAAGGGATCCTGCGGGTAGTCTAAGTGTGGTGTATGGAGAGAGGATATACAAATGTAAAACGGTAAAAAGAAGTCAACTCATCACAATAAACAACGCCTTATCTGCATGAGCAAATAAGGCGTCGGTCAGGAGGGAAAGCCGAATCAGGCGCGGGTAGCGGCTTTCATTTCACTGACGAAACGTGAAAGCTGCGCCAGCATTTCAGACGGCTGATGCACATTGTTCTCGATGATGCGCACGGTGGCCGATCCGGAGATCGCCCCGGCAGCGCCGGCTGCCAGCGTTTCTTTTACCTGTGCGGGTTCTGAAATACCGAAACCCTGCAACGGTGGTGCTGCGTTATATTCACGCAACTTATTGACCAGATGAGTCAGCGGTGTCAAAGCCCGTTTTTCTGTACCGGTTACGCCTGCGCGGGACAGCAAATAGGTGTATCCGCGGCCATGGGATGAAATTTCCCGCAACAAATCGTCACTGGCATTTGGCGGGCAAATGAAGATGGGTGCTATGCCGTGGCGCATCGCCGCGGCGCGGAAGGGTGCAGACTCTTCATAAGGCACATCGGCGACCAGAACGGAATCCACACCCACGTCGGCGCAGCGTTGGTAGAACGTATCAATGCCGTTATGGAACACCAGATTCGCATACATCAGCAGGCCAATCGGGATGTCCGGGTGTTTTTCACGGATGCGCGCCAGCATATTGAAGCACTGCGTTGGCGTCACACCGGCGGCGAAGGCACGCAGGTTAGCGTTCTGAATCGTTGGGCCGTCGGCCAGCGGATCAGAGAACGGAATGCCCAGTTCAAGCGCGTCGGCACCGGCTTCAATCAGCGTATCGATAATCGATAACGAAAGTTCAACACCGGGATCGCCGAGCGTGACGAAAGGAACGAAGGCGCCTTCTTTTTTGCTTTCCAGACGCTTAAATAATTGCTGATAACGTTCCATTAAATCTCTCCCCGGGCAGTCAGGATGTCATGTACGGTGAAAATATCTTTGTCACCACGGCCAGAAAGATTCACCACCAGAATTTGTTCTTTTTGCGGTGTTTCCTTGATAAGTTTTAGCGCGTAGGCCAGCGCATGGGAAGACTCGAGCGCAGGGATAATCCCTTCGTGACGGGACAATTCCTTAAATGCTTCCAGTGCTTCGTCATCGGTTATCGACACATATTCCGCACGGCCAATGCTGTTGAGATAGGCGTGCTGCGGGCCGACGGACGGGAAATCCAGACCAGCGGAGATTGAATAGGATTCTTCGATCTGGCCTTCAGACGTTTGCATCATCGGGGCTTTCATGCCGAAGTAGATGCCTACGTGGCCGTGTTTCAGCGGAGCACCGTGTTGTCCGGTTTCGATACCCAGACCGCCCGGCTCAACGCCGATCAGCTTCACGCTGGTATCGTCAATGAAATCGGCAAACATACCGATGGCGTTGGAGCCGCCGCCGACGCAGGCGATCACCGCGTCAGGCAGGCAGCCTTCGCGCTCTTGCATCTGGACTTTGGTCTCTTCGCCGATCATGCGCTGGAATTCACGCACGATGGTCGGGTACGGGTGCGGGCCTGCGGCGGTGCCAAGCATATAGTGTGCGGTCTCATAGCTGCCAGACCAGTCACGCAGCGCTTCGTTACAAGCATCTTTCAACGTGGAAGAACCACTGTGTACCGGGATCACTTCTGCGCCCATCAGACGCATACGGAACACGTTCGGTGACTGACGCTCAATATCTTTGGCGCCCATATAGATGCGGCATTTCAGGCCGAGCAGGGCGCAGGCGAGGGCGGAGGCCACGCCATGCTGACCGGCACCGGTTTCGGCAATAATTTCAGTTTTACCCATACGCTTGGCCAGCAGAGCCTGACCCAATACCTGGTTGGTCTTGTGCGCGCCGCCGTGCAGCAAATCTTCACGCTTGAGGTACAGCTTGGTTTTGGTACCCGCGGTCAGGTTTTTACACAACGTCAGGGCCGTAGGACGACCGGCATAGTTTTTCAGCAGGTCAATAAATTCAGCCTGAAACTCCGGGTCACGCTGTGCGCTGACAAAAGCTTCTTCCAGCTGAACCAGCGCGGGCATCAGAATTTGCGGAACATACTGGCCGCCAAATTCGCCGAAGTAGGGATTAAGTAAAGTCATATTATTCCATCCTGTCTGTCAATTTTTGCGTCATCGCGGGTGAAAATCAGTAAGCCCGCAATGTCTGGAATACGGCCGTTATTTTATCGGCATCTTTAATGCCTGGTTCACGCTCAACGCCGGAGTTAAAATCCAGCCCCGCGCAACCAAGCTGTGCGGCATCGACAATGTTGTCAGCCCGCAGCCCGCCCGCAAGTAACACGTTGCTGAGATCTTGTCCGGCCAGCTTGCTCCAGTCGAAACTCTGACCGGTGCCGCCTTTGCCGTTATCGAGTACGTAACGATCAACCTGAGTCAGTTCACGCGCAGGCATGACCTCTTTGACGCTCAGCGCTTTCCAAATCTTGCACGGTTCTGGCAAGAGCGGGCGCAGGGTATCGATATAAGCCTGATCCTCATCGCCATGCAGCTGTACGGCTGAAAGCTGCAATGATCTGGCAATTTCGGCCACGCGGTCTGGCGTTTCATCACGGAATACGCCGACGTATTTCAGCGGCGCGCCAGCCTGAACTTCTTTCGCCTGCTCAACACTCACATGGCGTGGCGAAGCCCCGACAAAAATTAGGCCGCCGTAAATCGCTCCGGCATCATGGGCAACGGCGGCGTCCTGCGGGCGGGTGAGGCCACACACTTTATTATCACCCAGCATCACGCGGCGGACTGCGCCGGTCAGATCGGCTTCTGACATCAGCGCGCTGCCAATCAGGAAACCATTGGCAAAGCGGCTCAGCTCACGGATTTGCGCATAATTATTGATGCCCGACTCGCTGATCACCGTCACACCGTGCGGCACGCGCGGCGCCAGCTGGCGGGTACGATCTAAGTCGATAGAGAGGTCACGCAGGTCACGGTTATTGATGCCGACCACTTTGGCTTTCAGCCCAACGGCGCGTTCCAGTTCTTCTTCATTACTGGCTTCGGTCAGCACGCCCATATTCAGGCTGTGAGCCACGGCGGCCAGTTGCACATACTGTTCGTCATCAAGTACAGACAGCATCAGCAAAATTGCATCGGCCTGATAAAAACGTGCCAGATGGATCTGGTAAGGGTCGATGATAAAATCTTTACACAGCACCGGCTGCGTCACGGCGTTGCTCACCAGAGGCAGGAAATCGAAACTGCCCTGAAAATACTTCTCATCGGTTAATACTGAAATAGCCGAGGCGTAGTTTTTATAGACACCGGCGATTTCTACCGGATCAAAGTTATCGCGGATGGTGCCCTTGGACGGTGAGGCCTTTTTACATTCAAGAATGAAGACCGTTTTTGTCCCTCTCAGGGCTTCATAGAAATTGCGCTGGCTGGGTTTGATTTCGTTTTGAAAGCTGGCCAGGGGTTGCTGTTCTTTACGTGCCGCGACCCAAACTGCTTTATCGCGGACAATCTTGTGGAGCACGGTTTCCTGCTGCATCACTTATCCTCTTGCTGCCAATGCGGTAACACGCTGGAATGCTGCGCCGCTGCGTATTACTTCCAAAGCCTGCTGTGCGTTTTGCTTTAAATTTTCCTGACCGAAAAGGCGCAATAACATCGCCACATTGGCGGCCACTGCGGCCTCATGGGCCGGTTCTCCTTTACCTTGTAATAAGCGTGCCAGAATGTCACGGTTTTCTTCCGGCTCGCCGCCCAGCAGCGCTTCGACAGGATAATTGTCCAGCCCGAAGTCCTGTGGTGTCAGTTCATAGGTAGTGATTTCACCCTTATTCAGCTCGGCAACCTGAGTCGGTGCGTGGATCGCCACTTCATCCATCCCGCCGCCGTGAACCACTGCCGCACGCTCATAACCGAGGGTGCGCAGCGTTTCAGCAATCGGGCGTACCAGTTCTGGGCTGTAAACCCCAATCAATGCCAGCGGCGGACGTGCCGGGTTAATCAGCGGGCCCAGCACGTTGAACAGCGTGCGGGTTTTCAGCGATTTACGTACCGGCATCGCGTGGCGAAAACCCGTGTGATACTGCGGCGCGAACAGGAAGCAGATGCCTAAATCATCCAGCGCCGCGCGGGACTGTTCCGCAGGCATATCCAGTTGAATTCCAAAAGCTGCCAGTAAATCGGAGGAACCGGAACGGCTTGAAACGCTGCGGTTGCCGTGTTTGGCGACGCGGACGCCGCAGGCCGCAGCAACAAAGGCGCTGGCGGTCGAAATATTGATGCTGTTAGTGCCGTCACCACCGGTGCCGACAATGTCCGCGAACTGATAATCAGGACGAGGGAACGGCTCCGCGTGGGCCAACAGCGCCTGTGCTGCACCGGCGATTTCTGCCGGTTGTTCGCCGCGCACTTTCATGCTAATTAAGGCCGCCGCTAATTGCGCAGGCTCCAGTTCGCCCTTCACGATGGCGGTAAATAACTGCTGGCTCTCTTCCTGCGTCATCACCTGAGCGCAGTACAGGTTTTCGAGGATGCCGGAAATTGTTTGAGTTTTCATTGTCAGCACCTCGTCTTATGCCAAAGCCCAGGCCAGCGTCTGCTCTAACAGACGGGCGCCCTGAGACGTTAAAATGGATTCAGGATGGAACTGGAAGCCGCAAACGCGATCTTTATTGTGACGTACGGCCATCACCATATCGCCATAGCGCGCGTTAACCGTCAGCCCTTCAGGGATCTGGCTACCAACCAGCGAGTGGTAACGCGCAACCGGTAACGGGTTATTCATCCCGGCGAACATGCCTTCGTTGTCATGCGTAATAGAGGAAGCTTTACCGTGCAGGATCTCACCGGCCTGTCCGACATATCCGCCGTAGGCTTCCACAATGGCCTGGTGTCCCAGACAGATGCCGATAATCGGCAACTGGCCGCGCAGACGCTTCAGCAGTTCAGGCATACAGCCCGCTTCTGACGGCGTGCCGGGGCCGGGGGAGAGCATCAGCACCGGTTTTTCCAGCAGGCTCAGTTTTTCGAGGATCACGTCAGCTGGGATCTGGTTGCGGTAAATCACCACGTTATGGCCGCTGGAGCGCAGCTGATCCACCAGGTTGTAGGTGAACGAATCCACGTTATCAATCAGTAAAATATCGGCCATCTTAAAATACCTCTTTGGCATTGTGGGCAGTGGCGATGGCACGCAGCACGGCACGGGCTTTATTGCGGGTTTCGTCAGCTTCGGCTTGCGGAACAGAGTCCAGAACCACGCCGCCGCCAGCCTGAACGGTGGCAATGCCGTCTTCTACATAGGCCGAGCGGATAACAATGCAGGTATCGAGATCACCCTGGGCGGTGAAGTAACCCACCGCGCCACCGTAGCTGCCACGACGGCTTTTTTCAGAACCGGCAATCAACTGCATGGCACGGACTTTCGGCGCACCGGTCAGCGTGCCCATGTTCATGACTGCCTGGTAGGCGTGCAGTACGTCGAGATCTGCACGCAGAGTCCCGACCACGCGGGAAACCAGATGCATCACGAAGGAATAACGGTCAACTTTGGTCAGGTCAGCGACATAGCGGCTGCCCGGCTCACATATACGCGCCAGATCATTGCGCGCCAAATCGACCAGCATCAGGTGCTCGGCCAGCTCTTTGTGGTCAGTACGCATTTCCAGTTCGATGCGGCTGTCGAGATCGCGATCCAGAGAGCCGTCTGCACGGCGGCCGCGCGGGCGGGTACCGGCAATCGGGTAGATCTCAATCTGGCGGTTGGTGGCGTCATATTTCAGTGCGCTTTCCGGCGAGGCACCGAACAGGGTGAAATCGTTGTCCTGCATGAAGAACATGTACGGGCTTGGATTGTTGTTTTTCAGCGTTTCGTAAGCTGCCAGCGGCGCAGGGCAAGGCAGGGAGAAACGGCGCGAAGGTACAACCTGGAAAATTTCTCCGGCACGGATGCCTTCTTTCATCTGCTCAACCACGGCGCCAAACTCTTCGTCACTCTGATTAACGCTGAGCTTCATGTCCGTCACATCCTGATGCGGAATGGCGTGTGGCGGCAATTGCAGTTGATGTTGCAGCTGTTCGAGGCGGGCATGCAGACGCTGTTTTTCCTCGCTGTCCGGCGTAAACAGGCTAGCCTGTAAACGGCTGCTGCGGTTCTGGTGATCGAGAACCAGTAATGTTTCTGACAGATAGAAACAGAAATCAGGACAGCGTTGGTCGGCACGAAGTTGCGGTAAATCTTCAAATCCAGCGACTAAATCGTAAGCAAACAGGCCACCGAGCAGGATGGCCTCGCGCTCTTCTTCTGGCGTTTCTACCAGATCCAGAATGCTGCGCAGCGCATCAAACACGGAACGTGAACGCAAACGGGCGTCCTCTTCCTGCATCTGGTCGATAGCCGGGAAAGTCAGTTCGCGGCCGTTAGGTCGCACATCGTTATGGACATCGGCGGGCAGTGCGGCATCCATCAACGGCAACAGTGATGCCCCGTTGGCGGTCAGCGCCTGCACGGACACTTTATTGCCAAGCGCGGTAATGCGCAGCGCACTGTCAATTACCAGCAGGCTTTTCAGGTTCTGTTTGCTGGTGATCTCCGCCGACTCCAGTAACAAGGTCGCAGGGCGTGCACCACAAAGCTGGTGGAAGATGGCCGTCGGGTCACCACGGTAACTTCCTTGTGCGGTCAGCAGTTCTAATCGAGGTCGTTGAATAGTCATGTTGCTTCCTGAAATTTCTACCAAAGGGATAAGAAGACGGCCATAAAAAAGCCCGCAATCAGCGGGCTTCGGGTATCTGCATGTCTGTTAACAGCTATGCGTGATCACACCGCCCGCGAAGGGAAGTGGCGCCACCAGCTGAGTACAGAAATCATTGAAATGTTCATCATCAGATACCCTTCGTCGTTATAAAAATGGTAATCACGTTACTCCGTGAACTTGCGTACTAGTAAACTAGTTCGCGAGGCGTTAGTCAACTCTCTTTTGCATCTTTCTTGATGAGTCAGAAGATTGAAACCCTCGCGATACCGGCCTTTGCCCGTGGCATACAAGCGTCGTCAGGGGAGATAGGGTTAACCCGAAGGCGGTTAACGGGTTATGATAACTGCCGCTTTCAGCAACCGGTTTAACCACTATTACTTTTATGACTTCAATCGCCACCGACATTCCAGAACCCAGCACCGCCTTCACACTCTATGATCTGCACAGCCATACCACGGCCTCTGACGGATATTTGTCGCCTGAAGCACTGGTCGCCCGTGCAGTAGAAATGCGGGTGGGCGTACTGGCCATCACTGACCATGACACGACGGACGGGCTGGCACGGGCGGCGCAGGCCATTGCTGAGCACCATCTTCCATTACAGCTTATCAGCGGCGTTGAGATCTCCACATTGTGGGAAAATCACGAAATTCACATTGTTGGTCTGGGCATTGATCCCCGACATCATGCGATGCAAACCTTACTGGCTTCACAAGCAGCCCTGCGTGTCGAACGTGCGCAGGAAATGGGACGCCGGCTGGAGAAAGCCCTGATAACCGGTGCCTGGGAAGGCGCACTGCGGCTGGCGCAGGGCGGGGCAGTTACCCGTGCACACTTTGCCCGTTATCTGGTGGAAATAGGTAAATGCGACAATATCGCACAGGTCTTCAAAAAGTACCTCGCCAAGGGCAAGACCGGCTACGTGCCGCCACACTGGTGTACAATAGAACAAGCAGTTGACGCCATTCATCTGTCCGGCGGTCAGGCTGTTGTGGCCCATCCTGGACGCTATGGGCTGTCAACCAAATGGCTAAAACGGCTGCTGGCATTTTTTGCCGAACAGGGCGGGGATGCAATGGAAGTCGCCCAATGCCAGCAAGCACCCAATGAACGAAGCCAGCTCGCCGCCTTTGCAAGAGACTATAATTTACTGGCATCGCAGGGTTCTGACTTTCATCAACCCTGCTCCTGGATAGAACTGGGGCGTAAACTGTGGCTTCCCGCCGGTGTCGAACCGGTGTGGAAAGGGTGGGCGGAACCCACACGCATTGCCCCCATTACCCAATGAGTTAAGAAGGGAATTATGAGTCAATTTTTCTATATTCACCCCGAGAACCCGCAGCCGCGTCTGATCAATCAGGCAGTGGATATTTTGCGTAAAGGCGCCGTTATTGTGTACCCGACCGATTCCGGTTACGCACTGGGCTGTCGTCTGGAAGATAAAAACGCGATGGAGCGCATTTGCCGCATCCGTCAGCTGGACGGTAACCATAACTTCACGCTGGTCTGCCGCGATCTCTCTGAGCTGTCGACCTACGCCTATGTGGATAACACCGCGTTTCGTCTGATCAAAAACAATACGCCGGGCAATTACACTTTCATTCTGAAAGCGACCAAAGAAGTGCCGCGCCGTCTGATGAGTGAAAAACGCAAAACCATCGGTCTGCGCGTACCGTCAAATCCTATCGCACTGGCGTTGCTCGACGTACTCGGCGAACCGCTGATGTCCACGACCCTGATGTTGCCCGGTAATGATTTTGCCGAATCCGACCCTGACGATATCAAGGACAACCTGGGCAAGCTGGTGGATTTGATCATCCACGGCGGCACCATCGGCCAGCAGCCGACCACCGTGGTGGATCTGACCGAATCTGCGCCAGAAGTGGTTCGCGAAGGCGCGGGCGACCCAACGCCTTTCCTTTAATGGTATATAAATTAGCCCGCAGATAGATACAAAAAGAGTGCGATTGTGTATAATGGCGGGCTGACTTTTCATAAGTCATTGTTTTGATGAGTGATGCTGTTTTCGCGACGTGAAGTACTCCCTGTATCGCACAGGAATTCCGCAACAGCCGCTGACTTATTCATAAGTACTGAACTGATACTAATTCTGGCGGGCAGACGATGGGTCACATCGTGCTGCCGGCTCTCCCCGACGCCTGTGAAGGCGACAAATGAGGCTGCTCAATGAGCGAGAAGTATAATTCCCAGAAGCATACAAGCGACAGATCCAAACCGGGCCGTTCGGCCACTGACAAACCTAAAAACGGCAGAAATTCAGGCGCAGCCAAAGGCCGTCCTGAACCAACGCGTGCTGAAAAGCGCGGCGAAAAGCCCCAAACTGATAAGGCGCGTACCGATAAGTCACGTAATGACAAATCACGCACCGATAAAGCCCGTCCTGATTCTGCGCGCAGTGATTCCCGTATCGAAAAACCACGTACGGGTAAAGCCCGCCCGGAAGGCGGTCGCTCAGATCGTAACGATAAAGCCCGCTCAGAAGGCGGTCGCTCAGATCGTAACGATAAAGCCCGTCCAGAAGGCGGTCGCTCGGATCGTAACGGTAAAGCCCGTCCGGAAGGTGGTCGTCCGGATCGTAACGATAAAGCGCGTCCCGACAAAGCCCGCAGCGCCAAGCCAAAACCGGCCTCCGCTGTGTTGAAAAATGACGTTGATGCGCCAGAAGACGACGAGCCGAAATACGAGAAGCCAAAAAACGCCCTCGACAGCACTGAAGGTCAGAGCGAAAAGCTGCAAAAAATCCTGGCCCGTGCGGGCCACGGTTCACGCCGTGAAGTCGAAGCGATGCTGCAGGCTGGCCGTATCAGCGTTGACGGCAAAATTGCTTCTTTAGGTGATCGTGTAGAAATGGTCGCCGGAACGAAAATTCGTCTCGACGGTCACGTTCTGTCAATCATCGAATCGCAAGACACCGTCTGCCGCGTGCTGGCGTACTACAAGCCGGAAGGTGAGTTGTGTACCCGCAGTGATCCAGAAGGCCGTCCGACCGTATTTGACCGTCTGCCAAAAATGCGTGGTTCACGCTGGGTGGCGGTGGGTCGTCTTGACGTCAACACCTCCGGCCTGCTGCTGTTCACTACCGACGGTGAGCTGGCAAACCGCCTGATGCACCCAAGCCGTGAAGTTGAGCGCGAATATGCTGTACGCGTATTCGGCCAGATTGACGACGAGAAAATCAAACAGCTGAGCCGTGGTGTGCAGCTCGAAGACGGCCCTGCCGCCTTCCGCAGCATCAAGTATCAGGGCGGCGAAGGTTTGAACCAGTGGTATAACGTTACGCTGACCGAAGGCCGTAACCGCGAAGTTCGCCGGTTGTGGGAAGCCGTTGGTGTTCAGGTTAGCCGTCTGATCCGTGTTCGTTACGGTGATCTGAATCTGCCTAAAGGCTTGCCTCGCGGCGGCTATAAAGAGCTGGATCTGCCGGAAATTAACTACCTGCGTACGCTGGTAGAGATGAACGAAGAAACCGTCAGCAAGATGCCGGTAGAACGTGACCGTCGTCGTGTGAAAGCCAACCAGATCCGTCGCGCCGTGAAGCGTCATACCCAGGTTGCTCCCGCGCGACGCAGCGGTACGCCGTCAAAGCGTAACGGATAACCTGACCATCATAATGCTGTTAGCGTAGTGCTGTTCTGATAAACCGCGGTCTGTGACTGCGGTTTTTTTTGCCCTGTTTATTATACAGCAGCCAGGAAGATAATGCGGATGGAAACGACATGAGATTATATCTGGTTCGACATGGTCAGACTGAGGCCAATGTGGATGGCGTATTTTGTGGCAGTAGTGATGTGGCGCTGACATCACACGGTGTGATTCAGACGCAGCATGTGGCGCAACAGCTGGTTTCCATACCGCTCGACGCCATCATTCACACCGATCTCATCCGCAGCCGCATGACGGCAGAAGCCATAGCGGCAGGGCGTGACACCGCGTTGCAGGTTCAGCCGCTGTTGCGGGAGATGTGTTTTGGCGAGTGGGAGTTGCGTCACCACCGTGACCTGCTTGCCTCTGATGCACCGGGCTACGATTTATGGTGTCAGGACTGGCAGGCGGCACAGGTACCGCAGGGGGAGTCGTTTGCGGCATTCACCCAGCGTATCCGCCAGGCTATGCGTCAGCTCTATCTGATGCCGCCGGAGAGCCGTCTGGCCATCGTCGCCCATGAGGGCTCGCTAAGCCTGATGCTGGCGATGATGCTGAAACTGGCGCCTGCCGATATGTGGCGTTTCCCGTTTAAACAGGGTTGCGTCACTGAGATTGAACTCACTAACGGCTCCTGTGTGATTCAGCGTCTCAATGACAGCGGCACTCTGTGAATGACTGAAGTTAACATGAACGTGCAGGGCGCCGGTTTACCAATCGATGCCCTGTTGCGCCATAATACCAGCGTCAAAAGCATGTTTGACCGGACGCAGTTCGCTTACAGTATCGGCCAGTTCGAGCAAATCACGGTGGCAGCCACGGCCGGTAATAATGACGGTCTGGTGGGCAGGACGCGCTTTTAATGCGTTTATCACTTCGGCCAAATCCAGATAGCCGAAACTGACCATGTACGTCAGTTCATCAAGCACCACCAGATCCAGCGAAGTATCGGCCAGCATACGCTTTCCGTGTTGCCAGACGCTCTGACAGGCCGTCGTATCGGTCTCTTTGTTCTGCGTCTCCCAGGTAAAGCCGGTTGCCATCACCTGAAACTCTACGCCGTGCGGCTCCAGCAGATTTTTCTCACCGTTCGGCCATTCGCCTTTGATGAACTGGATAACACCTGCGCGCTGACCGTGACCCACGGCGCGGGTAACTGTCCCAAATGCCGCCGTGGTTTTACCTTTTCCGTTGCCAGTGAAAACGATCAAGATCCCGCGGCGTTCCTGCGCCGCTTCAATGCGCGCATCGACCTGCTCTTTAAGCCGCTGCTGGCGCTGTTTATGGCGATCATTACTGCTGTTTTCTTCGGTCATTATCTGGCCTTATTCCGCCGGTCCGGCTTTGCGGCCGGGCTGGGCATCAAAGCTGGTGCCGGTTTTACGGCGGCTGTCATCGCCCATTAAATAGAGGTACAGCGGCATGATATCGGCCGGTGCTTTAAGCTTTTCGCTTTTCTCATCGGGGAATGCAGATGCCCGCATACTCGTGCGTGTTCCGCCCGGATTGATGCAGTTAACGCGCAAGTTGGTGTGTTTATATTCTTCGGCCAGCACCTGCATCATGCCCTCGGTCGCGAATTTTGACACGGCATAAGCCCCCCAGCCGCTGCGGCCTTCGCGACCTACGCTTGAAGTAGTAAAGACCAGTGAAGAGCTTGGGGATTTTAGCAACAGAGGCAACAACGCCTGCGTCAGCATGAAGGTCGCGTTGACGTTAACCTGCATCACGTTGTTCCAGTCTTCAAGCTTGATTTCCGCCATCGGAGTAATTTCACTGAGCAGACCTGCATTATGCAACACGCCGTCCAGATGCGGCACCCACCGTGCAATCTGTTCTGCCACATGCTGGCAGTCGTGCTGGCTTGCGGTGAGTAAATCCAGAGTATAAATATCCGCCGGATGGTAGCCGCGCTGGGCAATCTCTTCCTGTACTTTCGCCAGTTTGCTTTCGGTGCGGCCCAGTAAAATCAACTTTGCGCCAAAACGCGCATAAGTCAGCGCGGCTTCACGACCGATGCCGTCACCCGCGCCGGTGACCAGAATAATACGGTGGTTAAGAAGATCGGATTTTGGATGATAATGCACGGGATTTCCTTTTACCTGATTCGAAATGTGGCGCCATTTTGCGTCACACGTCGGAACAAAACGCCCCTGCGGGAACACTAGGGTCTGCAACCGAGGGCGCTTTGGCTAAAGTTTCGTCATCACACGGATGAATACTGGGTTATATGCCTGAAATAAACCTTTGTTTCAACGATTAACCCATCGTTTACGGATTCTTTTGTAACAAAAATGGAACATCGCTGCATCCCTTTTTGCCTGTCATCAGAGGGAAGGGCAAGGAATCACGGCGATAATCTTCTGGCCGCCGACACATTCCGGCAAGACGTTCTGACGCCAATTGTCTAGAATAAGCAGCATCTTATTACCACAGTGTAAAAGGCGGTATGTGTGGATTTATTATCTCTTTATGGTCTGTTTCTGGCCAAAGTTGTCACCGTGGTTATCGCCATCGGGGCGTTAGTGATTCTGGTTGTTGGGCTCAGACAGCGTAAATCGCAGGGAAAAGGTGAACTTCATCTGGTGGACCTGGGGGAACAGTACCGCGAAATGCAGCGAGAAATGCGCACTGCACGCCTTAACCCAAGCGAACAAAAGCTAAGTAATAAAGCCTTTAAAAAGCAGGAAAAGGCGGAAGCGAAACAGAAAAAATCTCAGGCCAAAACCGGCGTGACCAAAAGTAAACCCTGCCTGTATGTACTGGACTTCAAAGGCAGCATGGATGCCCATGAAGTCACGTCGCTGCGCGAAGAGATCTCGGCCGTACTGGCGGTAGCAACACCGGAAGATGAAGTGCTGCTGCGTCTGGAAAGCCCCGGCGGCGTGGTGCACGGCTATGGCCTGGCATCTTCACAGCTGGCACGTTTGCGACAGGGGGGGATTCGTCTGACCGTCGCGGTGGACAAAGTCGCCGCCAGTGGCGGCTACATGATGGCATGCGTGGCAGACCGGATTGTGGCGGCACCGTTTGCCATCATCGGGTCGATCGGCGTTGTTGCGCAGATCCCTAACTTCAGTCGTTTACTGAAAAAGAACGACATTGATGTTGAATTGCATACTGCCGGAGAGTTCAAACGCACCCTGACGTTGTTCGGTGAAAATACTGAGGAAGGGCGCGAGAAATTCCGCGAAGACCTCAACGAAACCCACGTGCTGTTTAAAGAGTTTGTGCATCAACACCGGCCTTCGCTGGACATCGACAGCGTTGCTACCGGTGAGCACTGGTTTGGCACTCAGGCGCGGGAAAAAGGGCTGATTGATGCCATCGGCACCAGTGATGATTTATTAATTGCTGAGATGAAAAACCATGAAGTGATTGCAGTGCGTTATAGCCGCCGTAAACGCATGATGGATAGGTTTACCGGCAGTGCGGCAGAAAGTGCAGACCGACTGTTTCTGCGCTGGTTGCAACGTAGCCAAAAACCCTTGCTCTGAAAACTGCTCTATAAATGAAAAAAGGGACAATTGTCCTGAGGGATCCCCAGAAATATCATCAGTAGACCATGATGATGTCTCGGTAAGCCCTCGCCATTTCTTCATAAATACTGTCGGGGTTCATCCCCGACAGTATTCCCGGTGATTGTTGTATAACGTTTTTACTCAGTGTCAGATACGACAACACCCTTCTCGATTTAATACTGTTCGCCTGAAACCAACAATTTACCCCTTTCTTTTCAAGGTAATAACCTGTCATCCACATAACGATACTGTAGAGCGTTGCAACCAGGCACAGTACCGAAATCCGCTTTTCTCCCCGGCTTTTACTTGCCCGCAGTCCCAGACCATAACGCTCACTTTTTTCATCCCGGAAGTTCTGTTCTATTTGCATTCGACGACTGTAAGCCTTGATTATTTCCCGTGGTTTATAACCCATCAGACGGGTAAAAATTAGCCACGGTTCCTGTGCATTCTTACGATACATCTTGTTCGTTTTGGGGTAACACTGGTTGCCTTTTCTGCCCGTCGCTCGCTTATGCACTGTATAAAAATGCCCCAGACAATCCCGGCTAGTGTTACGTGCCAGGCGGCCAAAGCCCAGATAGGTTGGCTTTGTTGTTGAAGCAATATCCCGTGCCATCTGCCACTCTTCGCCACCGGTTATCTGAAAATATAGGCTTCCCCTTACGCGTCCGACAAAATGCCAGCCCAGAGAACGAATATGATGGAACCAGCTGCTGCGAAATCCGCCATCTGTCACGATGATGACCTGTTTATCATTGCCGATAGCGGCAGCCATCTGCTCAAGAAAGTCGTTCTGAACGGTGGAGTTGTTCTGAAAGCGGGAGGAAATAACTTTACTCATCAGCGGGATGGCTCTGCCATCACATAGCAGGCTTGCCCGCAGCACACTGAGTTCCGCTGACGGATAACCACTCCAGTCAACTGCAATGACACAAAATGGAAGACTGTGAGTCAGGCGGGAAACCAGTTGCTGATAAATAGCAGGAATATCCTTAAACATCAAATCGTTGTTGAGATGCGTATCGACACGCTTGATCTTGTGTTTAACGCGCGCTGTTCCGGGCAGAAATCTGCCGATACTGGTGAGGGAAAGAGAAGCGCCGCGAGTCAATGCAACGGTCATATCTAGCAGAGTGTTTTTGCGATACTGATGTATCGAACGGAGGGACTGACTAAAGAATCTGTGGCAAAGTTGAGAAGCAGGCATAGAGGGGAGATCTTACTTTTTGGTGGAACACTAAGTAGATCACAACCTTCTATGCCTGTCTTTATTTATGGGGAGCCCTCAGGACAATTGTCCCTTTTTTATTGCCCCTGAATCGGGGGTAACGCTTCTTTTATTATCCCGGAATAGCCGGCTAAAAACACTTAATCAGCCAGATGGTATTTTTCTGAAAAGAGATGTGCCAAATGTTTAAACATATTAAACACCGCAGTGGTTTTCAGCGTTGGCAGTCCGTTGTCATCGAGAAAAAATTCCCCGCGAAAAACCAGCACATTTCCTTTCTGTTCAACCCCGGTGGCGACCATTCCATGCAGATAATCGCCATGTTCGCGAATGACTTTATTCGCTTCGGTCAGTAAAGCTTCACGACTAATTGCCGATGTATTTCCGTGCATGTTATTTACTCCCAACTATAATTGCTGGCGATATTGTAATCCCGCCATGGATAAAACCGCAAATCCGCTAAGGTTAAACAAAATCTTAATTGTGTGTATTTTGACCGCATTGGCGAAAAGAAGAATTACGTGCTAATTAAGTTGCGTGGCGATTTTTATCAGGTAGAGTGTGGGATTTTGTGGCTTCAGGTGGAATGTTTTGTTTACGCATGGTCACTTATTGTCATCCTGAAATGTATTACAGTGTTTGAGTTTGCCCGCTAAACTCGCGCAAAATCAGTTAATTGTGCTTCTGGAAGTCAGTTTGAGTGTCGATTTTAAAAAAAGTGTTGACCTCCTGACTCACTGCCGCAATATAAAAAAAGACGTTACATTGTGCCGCGGCATAACAAGTTAAAATCTTCTTCAGCAGAAGAATAAATTAGGTAAAAGGTAATTATGGGCAAAGCTCTCGTAATAGTTGAGTCCCCGGCAAAAGCCAAAACGATTAATAAGTATTTAGGAAATGACTACGTGGTTAAGTCCAGCGTCGGTCATATCCGCGATTTGCCTACTAGTGGTTCTGCCAGCAAAAAAGCCGCCACCTCACCTGAAGAAAAAACAAAGAAAAAAGTAAAAAAGGATGAGAAAACGGCACTGGTTAACCGCATGGGTGTTGACCCCTATCACGGTTGGGAAGCGCAATACGAAATACTGCCGGGTAAAGAGAAAGTCGTCGCTGAGTTAAAAGCCTTAGCCGAAAAAGCCGACCACATCTATCTCGCAACCGACCTTGACCGCGAAGGAGAGGCGATAGCCTGGCATTTGCGGGAAGTGATCGGGGGTGATGAAAAACGCTTCAGCCGCGTGGTGTTTAACGAAATCACCAAGAACGCGATTCAGAACGCGTTCAAGCAACCTGGCGAACTGAATATTGATCGTGTAAATGCCCAGCAGGCGCGTCGCTTTATGGACCGCGTGGTGGGTTACATGGTATCCCCGCTGTTGTGGAAGAAAATTGCCCGCGGCTTGTCCGCTGGTCGTGTTCAGTCCGTGGCAGTGCGTCTGGTGGTTGAGCGCGAAAAAGAGATTAAAGCGTTTGTGCCCGAAGAGTACTGGGAGCTGCATGCCGATTTGCTGGCGCACAAAGATACCGCGCTGCAAATGGAAGTGACGCACCACCTCGAAAAACCGTTCAAACCGGTCAATAAAGAACAAACCCATGCTGCCGTGTCGTTGCTTGAAAAAGCGCGCTACACCGTGGTGGATCGCGAAGACAAACCGACCAGCAGCAAGCCGGGTGCACCTTTTATTACTTCCACATTGCAGCAGGCGGCCAGTACGCGTCTGAGCTTTGGTGTGAAGAAAACCATGATGATGGCGCAGCGTCTGTACGAAGCCGGTCATATCACCTACATGCGTACCGACTCCACCAACTTGAGCCAGGATGCCGTGGAAATGGTCCGTGGCTACATCGGTGAAAACTTCGGTGACAAATATCTGCCGAAAGCGCCGTTGCAGTACAGCAACAAAGAAAATTCTCAGGAAGCGCACGAAGCGATTCGTCCTTCTGACGTGGCTGTCGTTTCCGAACAACTGAAAGACATGGAAGCCGACGCGCAGCGTCTGTACCAGCTTATTTGGCGCCAATTTGTGGCCTGCCAGATGACACCAGCGCAGTACGATTCCACCACGCTGACGGTAAAAGCAGCCGATTACTCGCTGCGCGCCAAAGGCCGCACCTTACGTTTCGACGGCTGGACCAAGGTCATGCCAGCGCTGCGTAAAGGCGATGAAGATCGCGTGTTGCCGGTGATTGAAGTCGGTACTGAATTGAAACTGCAACAGTTACTGCCTACCCAGCACTTTACCAAACCGCCAGCGCGTTTCAGCGAAGCGTCGCTGGTTAAAGAACTGGAAAAACGCGGCATCGGCCGTCCGTCCACTTATGCGTCGATCATTTCGACTATTCAGGACCGCGGCTATGTTCACGTGGAAAACCGTCGCTTTTACGCCGAGAAGATGGGTGAGATCGTCACCGACCGTCTGGAAGATAATTTCCGCGAACTGATGAACTACGATTTTACCGCCCGTATGGAAGATGGCCTCGATCAGGTCGCTAACAACAAGGCGGAGTGGAAAGCCGTGCTGGATGAGTTCTTCACGGAATTCAGCAAGCAGTTGGAAACGGCCGAGAAAGATCCTGAAGAGGGCGGTATGCGCCCAAATCAGATGGTCCTGACCAGCATTGAGTGCCCGACGTGCGGCCGCCCGATGGGTATCCGTACCGCCAGCACCGGCGTGTTCCTCGGTTGCTCCGGTTATGCGTTGCCGCCAAAAGAGCGCTGCAAAACCACCATCAACCTGATTGCTGACGCCGAAGTGCTCAATATTCTGGAAGGTGATGAAGCAGAAGCTAATGCGCTGCGAGCCAAACGCCGCTGTGGCAAATGTGGCACCGCGATGGACAGCTATCTAATCGACAACCAGCGTAAGTTGCACGTCTGCGGTAATAACCCGGAGTGTGATGGCTACGAAATCGAGCAGGGCGAATTCCGCATCAAAGGCTATGACGGCCCGATTGTTGAGTGCGAAAAATGTGGTTCTGAAATGCACCTGAAAATGGGCCGTTTCGGTAAGTACATGGGGTGTACCAACGACGAGTGTAAGAATACCCGTAAGATTTTACGCAACGGCGATGTCGCGCCACCGAAAGAAGATCCGGTGCCGTTACCTGAGTTACCGTGCGAAAAATCAGATGCATACTTTGTTTTGCGTGATGGCGCAGCGGGCGTCTTCCTGGCAGCCAATACTTTCCCTAAATCGCGCGAAACCCGTGCACCGTTAGTGGAAGAACTAGCCCGCTTTAAAGACCGCCTGCCGGAAAAACTCAGCTATCTGGCTGATGCACCGCCAGCCGACCCTGAAGGTAATAAATCGATGGTTCGCTTTAGTCGTAAGACTAAGCAGCAGTATGTCTCTTCGGAGAAAGACGGCAAAGCCACCGGCTGGTCAGCGTTCTACGTTGATGGCAAATGGGTCGAAGGCAAAAAGTAACCAGACTGTTTTACGCAGACGGTATACCTCTAAAAACCAGCTCATCGGGCTGGTTTTTTTATTGCAATAAGATCTATTATCGCTGCGTTATAAGCATTTTGGTACTTAAGCTATTTTTATTCTCTATTCACGTCGTCAGCAGGCCATCAACCGACTATACAATGTGTCAATAATTGATATAATTGTTATATAAAATCTCTTTTTATGCTTTTAAATTATTACCGAGCACTCTGTAAGGCGTTCCGGGCAGGGATGTTAATTGGCATAAAGGAGAAAAAGACAATCTATTTCCAGACCTTTCAGCCGCTTGGCGAACAGGGATGGCTGACAGGGTTTGAAACTAGGATGGTATGAGATATGAAATTACAGCAACTGCGCTACATCGTAGAGGTTGTTAATCACAATCTGAACGTCTCCTCGACGGCAGAAGGCCTGTATACCTCGCAACCGGGCATCAGTAAGCAAGTCCGAATGCTGGAAGACGAACTGGGAATCCAGATTTTTGCGCGCAGCGGCAAGCACCTGACTCAGGTAACACCCGCCGGGCTGGAAATCATCCGCATCGCCCGTGAAGTGCTGTCGAAAGTAGACGCCATTAAAGCGGTTGCCGGTGAGCATACTTACCCGGACAAAGGTTCGCTCTACGTGGCGACCACCCATACGCAAGCGCGTTATGCGCTTCCAAACGTCATCAAAGGCTTCATAGAGCGTTATCCGCGTGTTTCCCTGCACATGCATCAGGGATCGCCTACGCAAATCGCTGAGGCGGTTTCAAAGGGCAATGCGGACTTCGCCATCGCCACCGAAGCGCTGCACCTCTATGACGACCTCATCATGCTGCCGTGTTATCACTGGAACCGCGCCGTTGTGGTTCAGCCCGATCACCCGCTGGCGGGCAAAGATAAAGTGACGATTGAAGAGCTGGCGGCCTATCCGATTGTCACTTATACCTTCGGCTTTACCGGCCGTTCTGAGCTGGATACCGCCTTCAACCGTGCCGGTCTGACGCCACGCATTGTGTTTACCGCGACCGATGCAGACGTCATCAAAACCTACGTTCGTCTCGGTCTGGGTGTTGGCGTTATCGCCAGCATGGCGGTTGATCCGGTGCAGGATCCTGATCTGGTCACGGTGGACGCCCGTGATATCTTCACCTACAGCACTACCAAGATTGGTTTTCGCCGCAGCACGTTCCTGAGAAGTTACATGTATGACTTTATTCAGCGTTTTGCGCCGCACCTGACGCGTGACGTGGTGGATACCGCCGTTGCACTGCGTTCAAATGAAGATATCGAAGCGATGTTTAAAGACATCAAACTGCCGGTGAAGTAGCAGACTCTACCCGTGCAACAGTGAAATCCCGATCGGCCTTAACGGCGGTCGGGATTTTTTTTGCGTTGCCCGCCACCTTCCTCAACAAAGATTCAACCTGATGAACACTTCGTGTTGTTATCAAAATGTTACTCATATTTTGTGTTATGTTTGTATAAGCACTTATAAGCCAGCGGGTTATTCGGCAAGAAATCTGTGAACGTCGATAAACATAACCAGCGCTGCGCTGAGCATTATTAAGCCAATGTTATTTACCTTAAATCATTCAAGTTGCATTAAGGCGGCAACGGAGTGAAGCCCCGGAAGCTTACTGTTGTAAGTGAGAGGGTGAATGAAGGCAGCCAACGCAAAGGCAGCTTGAAGGATGACAGGTAAAAAAGGAGAAGCTATGTCGTCCGATCTTCGAAAGATTAGTCAGGATAAGCTGGCAGCCCTCGATAAGGAATATCACTACTACAGCCTGCCCAAAGCGGCGCAAACGCTGGGTGACATTCAACGTCTGCCTAAATCCCTCAAAGTCCTGCTCGAAAACCTGCTGCGCAACATTGACGGTGACACTGTCACTGAAGACGACCTGCGTGCGCTGGTCGAGTGGCAGAAAACCGGCCATGCCGATCGCGAAATTGCCTACCGACCTGCCCGCGTTCTGATGCAGGATTTCACCGGCGTACCGGCGGTGGTTGACCTCGCCGCGATGCGTCAGGCGGTGAAGCGTCTGGGGGGTAACGTCGAGCAGGTTAACCCGCTGACCCCCGTCGATCTGGTCATTGACCACTCGGTCACCGTCGATGAATACGGTGACGACCAGGCTTTTGACGAGAACGTCCGTCTGGAAATGGAGCGTAATCATGAGCGCTATATTTTCCTGCGCTGGGGGCAAAAAGCCTTTAACCGGTTCCGCGTGGTGCCGCCCGGCACCGGGATTTGCCATCAGGTTAACCTTGAATATCTCGGGCAGACGGTATGGCATGAAGAGATTGATGGCAAAACTGTCGCCTATCCTGACACCTTAGTCGGTACCGATTCGCATACCACCATGATTAACGGCCTTGGCATTCTGGGCTGGGGCGTGGGCGGCATTGAAGCCGAAGCGGCCATGCTCGGTCAGCCGGTATCGATGCTGATCCCCGACGTGGTGGGTTTTAAACTGACCGGGAAACTGGGCGAGGGTATTACTGCTACCGATCTGGTCCTGACAGTGACACAGATGCTGCGTAAACATGGTGTAGTGGGCAAGTTCGTCGAATTTTATGGTGACGGTCTGGCCGACTTACCGCTCGCTGACCGCGCAACTATCGCCAATATGTCTCCGGAATTTGGTGCCACCTGCGGCTTCTTCCCGGTGGATGAAGTCACACTCAGTTATATGAAACTCAGCGGGCGCAGCGACGAGCAAATCGCGCTGGTGGAAGCTTACAGCCGCGCACAGGGGCTGTGGCGTCATGAGGGCGACGAGCCGGTCTTTACCAGTTCGCTTGAACTGAACATGGCACTGGTGGAATCCAGTCTGGCCGGGCCAAAACGTCCGCAGGACCGCGTGGCGCTGCCAAACGTACCGAAAGCCTTTAACGCCGCTACGGAACTTGAAATTGGCAATGCGAAAGGCAAACAGACGCAGTCAGAAAGTTTCACGCTAAATGGTCAGCATCTGCAACTGACCACCGGCGCGGTGGTCATTGCCGCGATCACCTCTTGTACTAACACCTCTAACCCGAGCGTACTGATGGCGGCCGGTCTGCTGGCCAAGAATGCCGCAGAGAAAGGGCTGACCAGTAAACCCTGGGTGAAGACCTCGCTGGCACCGGGCTCTAAAGTAGTGACCGAGTATCTCAACGCCGCCGGGCTGATGCCGTATCTGGAAAAGTTGGGCTTTAACCTGGTAGGTTACGGCTGTACGACCTGCATCGGTAACTCCGGCCCGCTGGCGGACCCTATCGAAGCCGCGATCAAAGAGGGTGACCTGACTGTCGGGGCGGTGCTTTCGGGGAACCGTAACTTCGAAGGACGTATTCATCCGCTGATCAAAACCAACTGGCTGGCTTCGCCGCCGCTGGTGGTGGCCTACGCGCTGGCCGGTAACATGAAAGTGGACCTGACGCACGACCCGCTCGGGGAAGATAAAAACGGCAATCCGGTTTACCTGAAAGATATCTGGCCGACGTCGAACGAGATTGCCAAAGCCGTTGAACAGGTCAAAACCGACATGTTCCATCGGGAGTATGCCGAAGTCTTCAACGGTGATGCTAACTGGCAGACCATCAAGGTCGATGGTACGCCGACTTACACCTGGCAGGAAGACTCCACCTACATCCGCCATCCGCCGTTCTTCAGCGACATGAAAGTTGAGCCCGATGCCGTTGAGGACATCAAAGATGCCCGCATTCTGGCGATACTGGCCGATTCCGTGACCACCGACCACATCTCTCCGGCAGGGAACATTAAAGCCGACAGCCCGGCCGGGCGTTATCTGACGCAGCACGGTGTCGAGCCGAAGTCCTTTAACTCCTATGGTTCGCGTCGTGGTAATCATGAAGTGATGATGCGCGGTACTTTCGCCAATATTCGTATTCGAAATGAAATGGTGCCGGGCGTCGAAGGGGGCTTTACCCGCCATATTCCGTCTCAGGAACCGTTGGCCATTTACGACGCGGCGATGCGTTATCAGCACGAGAGTGTGCCGACGGCGGTGATTGCCGGTAAAGAGTACGGTTCAGGTTCCAGCCGTGACTGGGCGGCGAAAGGGCCGCGTCTGCTGGGCGTACGGGTAGTGATTGCCGAATCGTTCGAGCGAATTCACCGTTCGAATCTGATCGGAATGGGCATCCTGCCGCTGGAGTTCCCGCAGGGCGTGACGCGTAAAACGCTGAAACTGACCGGTGATGAAACCATCAGCGTCAGCGGTATGCAGACGCTAAAACCGGGCCAGACGGTGCCTGTTCACATTACTTTTGCTGACGGACATACCGAAATCGTCAATGCCCGCAGCCGTATCGATACCGGTAATGAACTGACGTACTTCGAAAACGGCGGCATTCTGCACTATGTGATCCGCAAAATGCTGTGATCCGCAAAATGCCGTGACAGATGCAATGAAGACATAAAAAAAGGCACCCTTATCGGTGCCTTTCGTCGTTATCGGGAAACGTTACTGGTCGAGCATATGGCCCATCTTGGCAGCTTTGGTTGCCAAATAGCGCTCATTTTTCGGGTTCTTGCCGACGATAAGCGGAACGCGTTCGACAATATTAATCCCGGCTTCGGTGAGGATCTCGACTTTCTTCGGATTGTTAGTTAACAGCCGTACCGCAGGCACACCCAGCAGCTTAAACATATCAGCACACAGGGTGAAGTCGCGCTCATCGGCGGCGAAACCCAGCTGGTGGTTGGCTTCGACGGTGTCATAGCCCTTGTCCTGCAATGCGTAGGCGCGGATTTTATTCAGCAGACCGATATTGCGGCCTTCCTGACGGTGATACATCAGGATCCCACGGCCCTCTTCAGCAATGTGATTGAGCGCCGCTTCCAGCTGGAAACCGCAGTCACAACGCAGGCTGAATAACGCATCACCTGTCAGGCACTCGGAATGCACACGCGCAAGGACCGGCGTCTCGCCAGTGATATCACCGAAAACTAAAGCCAGATGATCGTGACCTGTTGCCAGTTCTTCAAAACCCACCATCAGGAAATCACCCCATGGTGTGGGCAGTTTTGCTTCTGCCACTCGTTTCAGCTGCATTTTATGCTCCAAATACTCTTCATCTGTGTTTATTAACGTTCAGTATTTTATTCGTTGTTGCGCATCCTACGTCCAGATGCCCGGATTGACCAGCAGAAATCCCGAGGTGATACGAGTTTGCAACAGGCTGATGATTATTCTGCCACAAATCAGGCGGGCGCTTAGCGGGAATATTTGAACAATTACGTCATAACTTATGAATTATAACATCTGTAAAAATAAGAGTTTGTTATGGGATGTTAAGGGTTAATAAGGTTGCTACACTTCGACTCTTTGGCTGTGTAAGGATGCCTATGTATCACATTGTCAGGCGTGTCATTTTGGGCACCGTCATTCTGCTGGCTATGCCCGCTATCGTCTGGACCAGTGGCTGGCTGTGGACTCCTGGACTGAATCCGTCAATCTTGCGACCGTTATTTTGGGTCACTGAAACGGTCAGCGAGCCCTGGGGAATTCTCACGACAATCATTCTGTGCGCCTGGTTTTTGTGGTGCCTGCGGTTTCGTCTCAAAGCGGCGGCAGTGCTGGTGGTCATTCTGGCGGCCTCCATTGTGGTGGGCCAGTACGTGAAAGATGTTATCAAAGGGGAAGTCAAAGAGCCGCGGCCTTATGTGGCCTGGCTGGGGACTTCTCATCAAATGGATGTGATTCAGTTCTACGCAATGAAAGGCAAGGAGCGGGGCAAAGAGGTGAAAGCGCTGTTGGGCGATGATGCCGACCTGCCACATTGGCTGAAGAAAAGCTGGCAGAACGACACCGGCTATGCCTTCCCGTCTGGGCACACGATGTTTGCGGCCACCTGGGCGCTGCTGGCGCTGGGCATCTTGTGGCCACGCCGCCACTTTAAAACCGTCATTTTCATGATGAGCTGGGCGGTGATCGTCATGGGCAGCCGTCTGATGCTCGGGATGCACTGGCCGCGTGATTTAATGGCATCGGTAGGGATTAGCGCCATACTGGTGATGCTCTCCTGCTGGCTGACCGAGCGCTTCATTGGTCCGCTGACGCCGCCACCGGCAGAAAAGCGCGAAATTGCAGCGCGTGAGACACAAGAGACCAAATAGTTGCACTGACAACCGGGACAGATGCCCTTTTAAATGAAGGCCATCATCCCCATATCTTCTACGCTGGCCTATCAGATTGGGCTTTGACGGTGAATTTAAATAGGCTTCGTGGCGTATTTGTCCGAACTTTCTGTGAAGTGCGTTTTATCCGTTCTGAGCATTTCCATGCTTTGTGTGGAAATGCTAACTTATTAGGTCAGGACGTGAGTTTTTGGCATAATTCATCCGGTACACCCGGCATTACAGGAATGAATGTGAAATATTTGCTAATTTTTTTGCTCGTGCTGGTCGTTGTGGTCATCTCCATTACCCTCGGCGCCCATAACGATCAGGTAGTTACCTTCAATTATTTGCTAGCGCAGGGCGATTATCGTGTTTCCACGCTGCTTGCTGTGCTGTTCGCCACCGGCTTTGTGCTGGGCTGGGTCATTTGTGGTTTGTTCTATTTGCGCGTCCGCCTTTCGCTTGGACGTGCTCAGCGTAAAATTAAGCGCCTGGAACAACAGATCGCACCCGTACCGGTGGTGGTTACCCCCGTCGCGCCTTCCGCTGTTAGCAAGGAATAATCCTTTATGTTAGAGCTGCTGTTTCTGTTGTTGCCCGTTGCGGCCGCCTATGGCTGGTACATGGGGCGCAGAAGTTCTCAGCAGGATAAACAGGAAAACGCCAACCGCCTGTCGCGTGAATACGTGGCGGGCGTTAACTTTTTGCTGTCAAACCAGCAGGATAAAGCCGTCGATCTGTTCCTCGAAATGCTTAAAGAGGACAGCAGCACCGTCGAGGCTCACCTGACGCTGGGCAATCTGTTCCGTTCCCGTGGTGAAGTTGACCGTGCCATCCGTATTCATCAGTCACTGATGGAGAGCGCCTCGCTGACCTTTGAGCAGCGTCTGTTGGCCGTTCAGCAATTGGGTCGTGACTACATGGCCGCCGGCCTGTATGACCGCGCCGAAGATATGTTTAATCAGCTAGTGAAAGAGCAGGATTACCAACTATTTGCCCTTGAACAACTGCTTGTTATTCATCAGGCAACCAGCGACTGGCAGAACGCGATTGATGTCGCCGAACGTCTGGTGAAACTGGGTAAAGACAATCGCCGTAAAGAGATCGCCCATTTTTGGTGTGAGCTGGCACTGCAGGCGATGGCCTCTGATGATCTGGATAAAGCCACCGGCTTGTTGAAGAAAGCCGCGTCGGCCGACAAACTCTGCGCCCGTGTTTCCATTATGCAGGGCCGTATCCTGATGGCGCAGGGCGAATACGGCAAAGCAGCCGATGTGTTGAAACGCGTGCTTGAACAAGACAAAGAAGTGGTCAGCGAAACCTTGCCGATGCTGCAAGATTGTTATCAGCATCTCGGCGAACCGCAGGCCTGGAGTGAATTTCTCAAACGCTGTGTGGATGAAAATACCGGTGCCAGCTCCGAGCTGATGTTGGCTGAAATTATTCAGGCGGCCGAAGGTCGCGAAGTGGCACAGGTCTATATGAACCGCCAGTTACAGCGCCATCCCACCATGCGCGTATTCCATCACCTGATGGACTACCATCTGGCGGATGCGGAAGAAGGACGTGCGAAAGAGAGTCTGATGCTGTTACGCGACATGGTTGGCGAGCAGATCCGTACCAAACCGCGTTACCGTTGCCATAAGTGCGGCTTTACTGCGCACTCCCTTTACTGGCATTGTCCGTCCTGCCGGGCGTGGGCGACGGTCAAACCTATCCGCGGCCTCGATGGCCAGTGATCTTCCTCTTCATCCTTCGGGTTGTCTCTGTGTTGGCTGCCTTTAGTCATTCGGCCGTCCCTATGTCTCACCCCAGTCACTGATATAAATCAGCGCCTGGGGATTCGTTCGGTTGCCGCCTTGATACAATCCGGATGCTTTTGAGGATCCTTTGACAATAAAAGGATCGGGAAAGCAGAAACTACTTCTTCTTACTGATCGTTTTACGCACAGAAAGCAGCAGCGTGCGCAGCTTTTTAATCTCTTTCTGGGTCAGGGCTTCTTCGATAATTTCGTTGGTGTGTTGATTGTCGATATCGTGTTCAGTGGCTTTGGCGCTTTTCTTCCCTTTATGAGTAAAACTTTGCTCAAGACGGGCACCGGCTTCGGCGCTTAATGAATGGCCGGCTTCAGCCGCAGCGGCACGGATCTGTTCTTTTAATTCGACAGGGATCTTGATGGTCAGGGTCGTTATCTCGCTCATTTTGCTCTATTTCCTTCAGCCTAAAACTCCAACCTATGCCACGATTATGACGCCGTCCAGAGCTTCATAAAAAATTCACAAAAATGTAACATTACGCGCGACTGGGATTTACGGCAGATGACAGGTAAAATGCGGGCGGCAGAAAATGCCGTGCTGCTATCTTCCCTGAATACTGACAAGAGGTTGACGAAATGAAGTCTGAAAATATCATCCATAACAATGACTTGAACTCATCACCGATTGTTGTCGCCCTCGACTACGCCGATAAATCTGCCGCACTGGCGTTTGCCGACCGCATCGACCCGCGCGATTGCCGTCTGAAAGTCGGCAAAGAGATGTTTACCCACTTCGGCCCGCAAATTGTCAAAGATCTGCAGTCGCGCGGTTTTGAGGTCTTTCTGGATCTGAAATTCCACGATATCCCCAACACCACCGCCCACGCCGTTGCCGCTGCCGCCGATCTGGGCGTATGGATGGTCAACGTGCATGCCAGCGGCGGGGCACGCATGATGGTGGCGGCTAAAGAGGCGCTGAGCCCCTTCGGTGCCGATGCCCCGTTACTGATTGCCGTTACCGTGCTGACCAGCATGGAAGGCAGCGATCTGGCCGATTTAGGCATTCAGCTTTCACCGGCTGACTACGCCGAACGTCTGGCGCGCCTGACCCGCGACTGCGGCCTGGATGGGGTTGTCTGTTCCGCACAGGAATCCACGCGTTTTAAAACGGCACTCGGGAAGGATTTCAAACTGGTCACGCCGGGGATCCGCCCGGCAGGCAGCAAAGCCGATGACCAGCGCCGCGTGATGACGCCGCAGGAAGCACTGGCCGCCGGTGTGGATTACATGGTCATTGGCCGTCCTATTACCCAGTCAGCCGATCCCGCACAAACCCTGCGTGATATCCACGCGTCTCTGCGTTTAGGCGAAATAAAATGAAAAATGACAGCAACAGCCGCCTGGTTTACTCCACCGATTCAGGCCGGATTGATGAGCCGAAAGCCAAAGCTGAACGTCCGAAAGGCGATGGCGTTGTGCGTATTCAGCGTCAGACCAGCGGACGAAAAGGCAAGGGCGTATGCCTGATTTCCGGGCTGGACCTCGATGACGCGGCACTCGACAAACTGGCTGCAGAGCTTAAAAAGAAGTGTGGATGCGGCGGTTCGGTCAAAGAGGGGGTGATTGAAATTCAGGGCGACAAGCGTGATTTACTCAAACAGCTTTTAGAAGAGAAAAGTTTTAAGGTGAAGCTGGCTGGAGGGTGATCCTTCCGGCCCACTTGTAGCCTGAAGCATTCGGACCTGAAACGTTCTGTTCTTAAAAATAAGTAAAAAAATGCTGCTTTCTCATCGAAGCAGCATTTTTTAATAACCGGTTTGTCGTCTCAGAGGATGACAAATAAAAAGAAGACCTGAAAGTTGTGCCAATAACCTGTTTTTAGTTGTTAACCTTTATTCTATTTACTGTCTTTCAGTCTCTATTTGCTTACCTGATGCCCGACAATCCCACCGACTGCCGCGCCGCCTAATGTACCCAGCGTGCTGCCATCAGTCAGAACTGCGCCACCCAAAGCACCGGCACCCGCACCAATCGCGGTATTACGGTCGCGTTTAGACCAGTTTCCACAGGCAGTGACAGACATCGCGAGAGTCAGAATCAATGCAACACTGGCAATACGTTTCGATGTACAACTTGAAAATGACATCATGGTAATTCTCCTTAAGAACGATTAGCTCTCATACCCACGTATAAGTATAGGTAACAACCGTTAATTCACCTTTATTCCGGGCGCAACATCCACCCGGTGGAATAAAAGTAGTGAAATTCTCATTCATTCACTAGGTGAATAGTCTTAATTCACTTTTATGGGCGCGCTTTATAGCACAAAAGCCTCATGCGGCTATCTTCCCGCTGAAGTATCCACCGCTTCATCCGGCAAACTTACGGTTGCAGCAGAACCTTACGTACTCTTTAGCCATTTGCCCCATACCTGCCAGACGGTTCCAACCAGAGAATAAGAGAAACTATAGCCATTCAGGGATCTCTTATGCTCAGGCAACTTAAAGAACAGGTTCTGCACGCCAATCTGGCGCTGCCAAAACACCATCTGGTGACATTTACCTGGGGGAACGTCAGTGCCGTTGACCGCCAGCAGGGGCTGATGGTGATCAAACCTTCCGGTGTGGAATACGAACATATGCAGCTCGATGACATGGTGGTCGTCGAACTTGAAACCGGGAACGTGGTGGAGGGCAGAAAAAAACCCTCGTCTGATACCGATACCCATCGCGTGCTGTACCTCAATTTCCCTGACGCAGGCGGTATTGTGCATACCCATTCGCGCCATGCCACTGTGTGGGCACAGGCGGGGAAAGACATTCCGGCGTGGGGGACAACGCACGCTGACTACTTCTATGGCAACATTCCCTGCACACGAAAAATGACGGACGCAGAAATCGCCGGGCGATATGAGTGGGAAACCGGAGAGGTCATTGTCAAAACTTTTGCCGAGCGGCAGCTGTCAGCCCGCGACGTGCCTGCGGTACTGGTGCACTCTCACGGTCCTTTTGCCTGGGGAAAAGATGCGGAAACGGCAGTGCATAACGCGGTAGTGCTGGAGGAAGTGGCTTACATGGGGATCTTCTCCCGCCAGCTGACGCCGGATCTTGCCGATATGCAGCCACAGTTACTGGATAAACATTTCCTGCGCAAACACGGTAAAAATGCTTACTACGGCCAGTAATTTTGCCGTAGTAAAGATCATTGGCTCACGGCGTTGACGGTGATCCCCGCATTGACCAGCTGTGTGTGAAAAGTTTGTGCCAACTGGTCGTCGGTTATCACGCGCGATACCGCACTGACCGGGCCTAGCGGATGACCGGTGATCTGGCCGAATTTACTGGAGTCGGTAAGTACAACGTTTTCCACGCCTTTCGCCATCACGGCGTTGATGATATCCGCGCGCAGCATATCGCGGCCGGTGAACCCGGTCTCTGCGGTAAACCCGTCAATACCGATAAACGCCTTGCTGAAATTGACCTGTTGCAGGCACAGGCGGGTCAGCGGGCCAACCAGCGTCTGGCTGGCTTTCTGGTACATGCCGCCCAATAAAATCACATCACACGGCATACTTTTAAGCAACGTGGCGACATAGCTGCTGACGGTAACCACCGTCAGGTTCTTTTTGTCGCTGAGATACTGGGCTAGCAAGGCCACGCTGCTGCCACTTTCGAAAAACACCGTTTCCCCATCATGAATCAGCGAGGCGGCAAACTTTGCTAACTGCTGCTTACGGCCGAAATTGGACATCATTCGTTGGTCGACGTCATCCGTGTTTACCGCCACGGCGAAACCGTGCACGCGGCGTAAATAGTTACGCTGCTCCAACAGAGTGAGGTCATGACGGATGGTCACTTCTGAAACCTGACACACCTGCGCCAGCTCATTTACGCTGATGCGCTGCTTGTCGTTGACCCATTGCAAAATGATCTGCTGTCTGTCGTTCATGATTATCCGAAACTGCGGGCAACAAAGGTTGCCCGTGATGTTAGAAAAGTTAGAGCGAGTGCTCGGTGCGGGCGATGATATCATCCTGCGCTTCCGGCGATAAGGCCGTAAAGAAGGCGGAATACCCGGCTACGCGCGCAACGAGGTCGCGGTAGTTCTGAAGCGTCTTCTGTTTCAATCCGCCCGACGATGTATTCCGGGAAAATCGGCGCGGCGCGCGCTCGTTACAGACAGGCGGTTTGACGATATGGATCAGAACCTCTTTGTGTGCCTTGATGCAATCAGAGAGTTTTTCCAGTGTTAACTGAGTCATTATCGTTATCCTCTTAGCAGGGCAGTCAGCCCCTTTTCGGTAGCGTAGTCTTGCGCAAACGTCAGCAAATCGGACCACTCAGCGGCTGGCGAGGTGCCAGATAGGGTTGGTCAAGCAGGTCATACTTATTAATACCCAGCGTGTGAGAGGGCAGAAAATGAATTTCCTGACAGCCGGTTTCACCTGCTGCAATGTCAACGATGGCCTGAACCGAAGCGCGGTCAGGCAATTAAACGGTTCTTCATCAACGTGCTTCACCGGGGCCGTCATGGGTTGAATAACGCTGTATATTGAAGATCATGGGCTGCTCCTGGGATTAAACAACCACCATATTTTACTTTCGTAATAAAATGGATTTCATTCGAAACTATTTTTGTTGACGATCAACAAAAGTACCGCCTTAAGCGGTAAACTCTTCGATACTTTGCATTCGCTCACAGGTTTCAAGGAGAGAGTTATGGAGTTGTATCTCGACACCGCTGATGTCAGCGCAGTAAAACGTCTGTCGCGCATTCTGCCGTTGCAGGGTGTAACGACCAATCCGAGTATCGTGGCTAAAGAGCGCAAATCGCTGTGGGAAGTGCTGCCCGCACTACGTGATGCACTTGGCGGTACGGGTAAGCTCTTTGCGCAGGTGATGGCGGCGGACGCCGAACAGATGGTGGCCGAAGCGGTCCTGCTGAGCCAGCGTGTGCCGGGTCTGGTGGTCAAAGTGCCGGTGACGGCAGAAGGGCTGGCCGCGATAAAAAAACTGAAGCTGATGAATATCCCGACGCTAGGTACGGCGGTATACGGCGCAGGTCAGGGCCTGCTTTCGGCGCTGGCGGGGGCAGAATACGTGGCGCCTTACGTCAACCGATTAGACGCACAGGGCGGTGATGGCATTGCGATGGTAACGGAACTGCAAACGCTGCTGCGCTTGCACGCAACGGGTTCAAAAGTGCTGGCCGCCAGTTTCCGCACGCCGCGTCAGGCCGTCGATTGCCTGCTGGCGGGGTGTCAGTCCATCACGTTACCGGTCGATGTGGCTGAACAGTTCCTGGGCACCCCGGCCGTGAGTGCCGCCGTGGCGCAGTTTGACCAGGACTGGGAGCAGGCGTTTGGTACCCGCTCACTGAACTAGTATTCTCAATACTGCCTTCAACATCTTCATAAGCCCGCGCAGGTTGCCTGTCGCGGGTTTTTTTATGCCCGCATGAGCTTAATCAAAACTGATGATCTATAAAATAGAAACATCGTTTCATTTTTATGTGTTGGATCACTTTCATACAGCAAGCAAATAGATACCTTAGCGTCCACTGAGTTTGTTTATCAGAGAACTTCAGCACTCATGCCAACCTGGAACGGCACTTTACGTAGTCATTATTCAACATAACAACAGCCTCCAGAGCCTGATTCACGGTCTCTGAGAGCGAACATAATGATCAGGTGGACATAAGATGCATATCAAACGTGCGATAGAAAAAATCCCCGGTGGGATGATGTTGGTACCGTTATTTATCGGGGCGATTTGCCACACTTTTGCGCCGGATTCAGGCAAGTATTTTGGCTCATTCACCAACGGACTGATCTCCGGCACGGTACCAATTTTAGCCGTGTGGTTCTTCTGCATGGGTGCCTCGATCAAACTCAGCGCTACCGGAACTGTGTTACGTAAATCCGGCACGCTGGTGGTCACCAAAATCGCCGTGGCCTGGGTAGTGGCGGCACTGGCATCACATTTCATTCCGGAAAACGGTGTCGAATTTGGCTTCTTCGCCGGGCTGTCAACGCTGGCGCTGGTGGCCTCAATGGACATGACCAACGGCGGTCTGTATGCCTCCATCATGCAGCAATACGGCACGAAGGAAGAAGCGGGGGCGTTTGTGCTGATGTCGCTTGAATCCGGCCCATTGATGACCATGATTATCCTTGGCACCGCCGGCATTGCCTCCTTTGAACCTCACGTTTTCATTGGTGCCGTCTTGCCTTTCCTGGTGGGTTTTGCCCTTGGTAACTTTGACCCAGAATTGCGCGAATTCTTCGGCAAAGCCGTACAGACCCTGATCCCGTTCTTCGCCTTTGCGCTGGGTAATACCATCAATCTGGCCGTGATTGCACAAACAGGTTTGCTCGGCATTGCACTCGGCGTTGCAGTGATCATCGTGACGGGTATTCCGCTGATGCTGGCCGATAAATTTATCGGTGGCGGAGACGGAACCGCCGGTATCGCGGCCTCCAGCTCTGCTGGTGCCGCAGTTGCCACACCGGTACTCATCGCCGAAATGGTCCCGCAGTTTAAGGCCGCCGCACCGGCCGCCACCGCGCTGGTCGCCACGTCCGTGATTGTTACCTCAATACTGGTACCGATCATTACCGCGATGTGGGCGCGGAGGGCCCGCAATAAAGCGATTAGCGGGAAGGTCACCATGGATGACCAGATGGCGCGAATTAAGTAGGTTCGGGCTACAGGCAGCCGGTTTGCCTTTGAATTCAAATTCAAATTCAACTTCAAGGTCGTGGGCGCCGGCCCACACCGGGGTAAGGGGATTTAAACGAATCCCCTTACCAATCCCGCGTTTTATTCACTCTGTTGCTGCGCAAGTTGGAACGGACGTGTTTCAGGTAATTCCGTTATAGCCGCAAGCCGCTTAGGCGGTGCCTTCGCCGCCTTCTGAGCGGGTGTGGGCAGCAGGCCCACGACCTTGAATTTGAATTTAAAAAGCGAGAGCGGGTCGCAACCCGCCCACCCTCAGCACGGACATTTCCCCATTTTCCCTCCCTCACTTGGAAATCTCGCCTCAAGACATCGCCGGTGAAAATCCCGCTCCGAGAGCGGGGTGCCGTGCGGGTGGCGGACGCGGAAGTGAGTAACATAGTTGCCGTAATCCTGCACGCCGACCATCAGCCGGAAGCTTTGCGCGGTGCGCCGGGCGATGAGTTTTAGCCACTGCGCCACGTTGTGCGGTTTGGGTTCGACCACAAACAGCGGCTGGCAGCGGGTGATGACCAGAGCGCCTGGCAGACGCGGGGTAAATATCAGGCGGTTATCCGACATGACGAGCCTCCCGGCGCTGAACAACGGCGGTTTCGTGCACCGTCGGCGTAGCTGACTTCAGCGCGCGGCGGATAACGAAGAACGAAGATACCAGCATAGTGACCGCCACCAGCATGAAGAAGGCGCAAAGGGCGGCATTGATTTGATTGCTCAGCACAATAGTATGCATATCGGCCAGCGTTTTGGCCGGTTTGATAATTTCACCGCTGTCGATGCCTGCGGAGAATTTCTTCGCCTGCGCCAGAAAACCGATCGACGGCTTTTCGTGGAAAATCTTTTGCCAGCCCGCGGTCATCGAGGTAATAAACAGCCAGATGGTCGGCAAAATTGTCACCCAGGCGTAACGCTGTTTCTTCATTTTGAACAGTACAACGGTACCCAGAATCAGCGCCATCGATGCCAGCATCTGATTACCAATACCGAACAGCGGCCACAACGTGTTGATGCCACCCAGCGGGTCGACGACACCCTGATAAACAAAGAAGCCCCAACCCGCGACGGCCACGGTGGTTCCGGCGATGGTGCCTATCCAAGAGCGGTTATTGGCAAGCGATGGCACTGCGACACCCACCAGATCCTGCACCATAAACCGGCATGCGCGGGTACCGGCATCGACGGCAGTCAGGATAAACAGGGCTTCAAACAGAATGGCGAAGTGATACCAGAAGGCCATCATGGCGCGGCTGTTAAAGACTTCGGTGATGATGTGCGCCATGCCAACTGCGAAGGTCGGAGCGCCACCGGCGCGGGACAGAATTGAGTGCTCGCCGACGTCTTTGGCGATTTGCGTCAGGATATCCGGCGTGACAACGAAGCCCCAGGTATTGATCACCTGTGAGGCACTTTCTACGGTGGTGCCAATCAGCGCCGCCGGTGAGTTCATGGCGAAATAGACGCCGGGATCGATGACCGAGGCGCAAATCATCGCCATGATAGCGACGAAAGACTCCATCAGCATCGCACCGTAGCCGATGAAACGGATATGGCTTTCACGCTCAATCAATTTCGGCGTCGTGCCGCTGGAGACCAGCGCGTGGAAGCCGGAGATGGAACCGCAGGCGATGGTAATAAACAAGAACGGGAACAGGCCGCCGGAGAACACCGGACCGCTGCCGTCGATAAACTTCGTCACCGCAGGCATTTTCATTTCCGGCATGGCAAATACGATGCCGACAGCCAGCCCCGCAATCACGCCAATTTTCAGGAAGGTGGAAAGGTAATCACGCGGGGCCAGCAGCAGCCAGACCGGCAATACCGAGGCGATAAAACCGTAGATCACCAGCACCCAGGTCAGCGTGGTGCCGTGCAGGGTGAAAATCGGCCCCCAGAACGGGTCGGCCGCCACGTTGCCGCCGTAAATAATCGCCAGCATCATCAGTACGAACCCGATGACTGAGACTTCCGCAATTTTACCCGGACGCAGAAAACGCATGTAGATGCCCATAAACAGCGCGATAGGAATGGTCGCCGCAATGGTAAACAGGCCCCACGGGCTGTCGGCCAGCGCTTTGACCACTACCAGCGCCAGAGCGGACAGAATGATAATCATCACGCCGAGCGCGCCTAACATAGTGACCACACCGGCAAAACTGCCTAACTCCTGCTTGGCCATTTCACCGAGGGAACGGCCATCGCGGCGAGTTGAGATAAACAGGATCAGGAAATCCTGTACCGCACCCGCCAGCATCACCCCGACTAAAATCCAGATCGTTCCCGGCAGGAAGCCCATCTGCGCCGCCAGAATCGGCCCGACCAGCGGCCCTGCACCGGCAATCGCGGCAAAATGGTGACCAAACAACACCCATTTGTTGGTCGGCACGTAGTCAAGACCGTCGTTGTGGCGCTCGGCGGGGGTCATGCGGCGGTCATCAAGTTCGAAGACTTTTTCAGCAATAAAAACGCTGTAGAAACGGTAGGCGATGCTGTAACAGGCGAGGGCAGCGACCACCAGCCATACGGCGTTGATGTGCTCGCCACGACTAAGCGCCAGCATGCCGAAGGCGAAAGCCCCGGCTAACGCCACTACCAGCCAAGCGATCCCGGACTTGACGTTTTTCATGTTTTACTACTCCTTGAGTAAATGGCCTGCGGCAAAACGGCAGTTAATATGTTTTTTAGATGTTAAATTACTGTTTAAAAATAGTGTGTTCGGCGAGGTTGGCATTAAGAGAAAGGTGGAATTGTGACGAAGCTGACGCTTTGCTTGAGGAAGTAACATCGGGGTACAGGGAAAGGGCGACAATGGACGTTGAATCATAAAAAAACCGGCCATATCAGGGCCGGTTTGCAAGATTGAAGGTAGGTTGACCGTCAGGCGAGTTCGGTCATTTCGTCAGGCATGTTTTCACGTTTACCGTTCCACAGCGTAATCCAGCGTAAAACCGAGGCGATCATGATAACGATACCGAGTACCACCATGATGATGGAAATGGTGCCGTTAAACAGGTTGAAGCCTTTGGCTGCAGGGTTGAAATAGACATGTGCCACCATCCAGTACGCGGCGTAGTTCACCGTCACGTACAGGTAGGAGAGCGGAATTAGACAGGTCAGCACGTAGCGGCGTTTTTCCGCCAGACGCAGGATAATGGTGGCGCCAATCATCAGCCCAATTGACGCCATCAGCTGATTTGACACCCCAAACAGCGCCCAGACGGAGTTGATATCGCCAGAGTTCAGCAAATATCCCCACAGCAGACAGGCCACAATGCTACAGGCGACGGCACCCGGCCACCAGTCGGTGCGTTTAAGCGGTGCCCAGATATCGCCGAGGAAATCCTGCAACAAATAGCGCGCCACGCGTGTGCCGGAGTCCACGGCGGTCAGAATAAATACCGCTTCGAACATCACCACAAACTGGAAGAAGTAGGAAGAGAGATGACCGAACCACGGAATGCGGGTGAAAATATCCGCCATCCCGACGGCCAGCGTCACTGCGCCACCGGTACGTCCGGTGAGATCCAGACCAATCGCCGCGCTCAGCTGCGGCAAATTGACCACATTCATCCCAAGACCGGCGAACACTTCCGGTGCGGAGTTAATTGCAAAATAGTCAGCCGGATGCAGAGACGTTGCGGCGATAAGCGCCATCACGCCTACCACACACTCAGCCAGCATGGCACCGAAGCCAACGGGCAGGATATCGCTCCATTTGTCGATCTGCTTTGGTGTAGTGCCTGAACCGATAAACGCGTGGAAGCCGGAAATCGCCCCGCAGGCAATGGTGATCGAGATGAACGGCCAGACCGGACCGGCCAGCACCGGGCCGCCGCCGTGGATAAACTGCGTGACGGCCGGGAACTGAATTTCCGGGTTAATAAATACCACACCGATAATCAGACCACCGAAGACGCCGATTTTCATAAAGCTGGAGAGATAACCACGTGGAGTCAGCAGCATCCAGACCGGCAACGCCGTGGCGAAGAAGGCATAAATCGGCAGCACAAGACTGACGGTTGATGCGCGCAGGCTCAGCCATTCACCAAACGAGGAAGCCTGAATATAGGGGCCTAAAATCACGCAGGCCATGATGGCGATAATGCCCACCCAGGTTGCGCCTTTCATATTGCCGGTGACGCGCTCCCATAAACCGACGCAAATTGCCACCGGAATGGTCATGAACACCGCAAAGGTGCCCCACGGGTTACGCTCCAGCGCATGAACCACCACCATCGACAGCCCGGCCATGGTGATCGTGATAATGAACAGCATCGCAAGCCCGGTACACCAACCTGCTACCGGGCCGAGTTCCAGCTTTGCCACTTCCGACAGCGACTTGCCGCGGTGCTTCATCGAGGCGAACAGCACCACGGTATCGTGGACGGCACCGCCGACGACGCAGCCGATAAGCAGCCACAATAAGCTCGGCAGATAGCCATACTGCGCCGCCAGCACCGGTCCAACCAGCGGTCCGGCCGCTGCGATGGCCGCAAAGTGACTGCCGAAATTGACCCATTTCTTGGTGGGAACATAATCTTTGCCATCTTCTAAAAGATGCGACGGAGTAACCTGAGTGTCATCGGCCCGCAGCACCTTACGCACGAAAAATACGCCGTAAAGCCGGTAACAGATGGTCAGGATACAGAGCGTCGCAATCACAAACGTCAGTGCGTGTTGCATACCTTTTTCTCCAGAGGGTGAGGTTTCGGTCGCAGACTAAACCTCGTTTCCGGATGCGGACAGCCTTAAATCGGTAAGCGGTTGCCAGGCGCGCTGAACGGTAAAAAAGGGCGGCTGAGCGGTAAGGGACACTGGATATTAATGACCTAATCCCAACTGCTCTTTGAGGGATTTCAGATAGCGGCGGCTGACAGGAATGGTTTTGCCATTGCTCAGATGCAGCTCGGCCTGACCACTATCATCAAAGCGGATCTCACGCAGATGTGCCATGTTCACCAGATATTGCCGGTGACAACGTAACAGCGGCGTCCGAGCCTCCAGTGTGCGCAGGGTAAGATCTGTCATGCCTTCCAGCCCGTCGTGGCGCACGGCGCTGATACCGCTGACGCCGGAGCTGACATACAGAACCTCACCAACAGGCAGCAGGTAAATCCGGCTGTGGCCGGTACAGGGAATATATTGCAGGTGGCTTTCACTCTCTTTCAGCCCGGAGAGAGGCTGCGGCGGGCGGTGCTGATGCAGGCGTTGCAGGGTTTTGTTCAGTCGCCGGGCTTCTACCGGTTTGAGCAGATAGTCAAACGCGTGCTCCTCAAATGCCCTGACGGCGTACTCATCAAAGGCAGTCAGAAACACGATGTAAGGCATCGCCTGTGGATCAATCATACCGACCATTTCCAGCCCGCTGATGCGCGGCATCTGAATATCTAGAAACACCACATCAGGGCGGTGGCGGTGAATGGCACCAATGGCGTCAATGGCATTGGCGCATTCCCCCGTCACGCAAATCTCCGGATCCGCCTGCAACAGGCCGCGCAGGTTCTCCCGCGCCAGCGGTTCATCATCAACAATCAGTACGTTCAGCATGGCGTTTCCTTTTCCAGCGGCAGGTGCAAAATGATGCGGGTAAAATGATCCGGCTCACACTCCACGCGCAGCCCAAAGGCATCGCCGTAGCGCAGCCGCAAACGCTTATCGACCAGCGTCATGCCGAGGCCGGATTTGTCGTTATTGTCCTGATACAGCCCGGCGTTATCCTCCACCGTAAACTGCCATTGCAGCGCACTGGCGGACGCCCTCAGGTGAATTGTGCCACTGGTCAGCAGATGAGAGGTTCCGTGTTTGATGGCATTTTCGACGAGGGGTTGCAGGGAGAAGGCCGGTAAGCGCAGCGCCAGCAGGTGTTCGGGTAAGTCAAAAGTGACGTGTAAACGATCGCTGAACCGCGCTTTTTCGATTTGCAGATAGGCATTCACGTGCTCTATTTCATCGGCCAGCGTGACTTCGTCACCGGGACGTTTGAGATTTTTGCGAAAGAAGGTTGAGAGATACTGCACCAGTTGACAGGCCTGTTCACCGTCCCGGCGGATCACCGCCACCAGCGTATTGAGAGCATTAAACAGGAAATGCGGATTCACCTGCGCGTGCAGCAGTTTAATTTCTGACTGCGTCAGTAACTGTTTATGCCGTTCATATTGACCAGCAATAATTTGCGCCGATAGCAAGCTGGCGATCCCTTCGCCCAGAGTACGGTTAATCGAGCTGAACAGACGGTTTTTGGCTTCATACAGTTTGATGGTGCCGATCACCACATTATTCTCGCCACGGAGGGGGATCACCAGCGTCGAACCGAGTTTGCACTGAGCATGGAGCGAACAGCGATAGGGCATTTCGTTGCCGTCGGCATACACCACCTGACCTTGCTCAATGGCCCGCCGTGAGTGCTCTGAAGAAATCGGGGTGCCCGGCAGATGGTGGTCATCCCCCGTGCCGATGAATGCCAGCAGCTTGTCACAGTCGGTGATGGCGACCGCACCGATGTCCAGCTCCTGATAAATCACCTGCGCCACCTTCATGCTGTTTTCCTGATTGAAACCCTGACGCAAAAGCCCTTCGGTGCAGGCGGCAATTTTTAACGCGCGGGCAGAAAACGCCGTGGTGTACTTTTCAAACATCGCACGGCGGTCGAGCAGAATGCGCATAAACATGGCTGCGCCGACGCTGTTGGTGACGACCATCGGCAGGGCGATGCTTTTCACCAGAACCAGCGCCTCGTCAAAGGGTTTGGCGACCAGCAAAATCACGCCCATTTGCATGATCTCCACCCCGAGCGTCACTCCGGCGGCGGTCAGCGGATTGAACAGGCGGTCGATGCGGCCGCGTTTGAGCAGTATCCGGTGCATCAGCCCGCCAACCAGCCCACCAAGAATGGTGGAAAGCATACAACTGAGCGCTGTCATCCCGCGGAGGGAATAGCGGTGCAGTCCGCCGGTCAGCCCCACCAGCACGCCCACGACTGGCCCACCCAGCAGACCGCCGAGCACGGCACCAATGGCGCGGGTGTTGGCGATAGAGTCCTGAATGTGCAGCCCGAAATAGGTGCCCATAATGCAGAAAATTGAAAAAATCACGTAACACAGCAGCTTGTGCGGCAGGCGCACCGTGACCTGCATCAGTGGAATAAACAGCGGCGTTTTACTCAGCAGATAGGCGATGACCAGATACACGCACATCTGTTGCAGCAGCAGTAAGACTAAGTTGAATTCGTACATCCTCACTTCCTGTGACATGACCCCGAAACAAAACGGGACGCACTATAAAGGAGAATGACATTACAGACTATGAGGAGACTCACTCATTAGAGACATGAGCAGGGAAATATAAAAAAAACCGGCCAGCAAGGCTGACCGGTTTGGATGGGGCTAAAAGCAGAATTATTCAGCGGCGGCTGGCGCAGCTTCACCGGCTTTGTGTTCGTGCATTTTTTCCATTTTCTCTGCGCGTTTCTGATAGTTCTCGTTGAACTGTTTTTTCTGCTCAGGGGTCAGCAGGTTATACATTTTGTTCTCGGCACGGGCACGGTCAAGCATGTGCTGGGACTGGGACTGCGTCATGGTGTCGATCTGCGATTTCACTTTGGCTTCATCGAAGCTGTCAGCAGCGACCAGGCCATGCATGGTGTCCATTTGGGCCTTCATTGCAGCGCGGTCAGGACGCGGGCCGCTGTCTTTCATGATCTCTTTCATCTGAGTTTTTTGCTGCTCAGTCAGGTTCAGGCCAGCGAATGGGTTCATACGATGCGGGCCTTTATGGTGCATCATTTTGCCCTGAGTGGCCGCCGCAGGTGCGTCAGTTGCCGGAGTCGTCTCAGCAGCGAAAGCGAAAGAAGCCGAGCTAAGAGCCAAAGTTGAAGCCACAATCATTGCGGTAAGTTTACGCATAATTAAATTCCTTATAGGGGTTTCAGGCACGTCGCCCGTTTGTGTTGACGAAGGAAAGTCTAACCCTATGAATGAATAGTAATACGGGCAAGTTGTAAAAGAGTGAAAGGTGACGTGTCTTTTTTTAGGCGATCGTGGAGAAAACGTTTAGAAAGCGTAAGGTTGCGAACAAAATCCTAGCAGTCGTTCGGATTAATCTGGGGCTCGCGGGGGATTGAGAAACATTATCATGGTTAATGTTTAGTCTCAAAGCATCATTGAGAAATATGTTTGCGACGTAAAGAGGGTTTAAGGCGCGTTGAAAGTGCAAACGTGACTATAATAGTTATCATTTTATTAACATCATCTATAACAGTGAGTCACTCCATGGCGCTTACCCGTTACGAAAACCTTGCTCAGACGCTGCGTCGCCAGATAGACACACAGGTCTGGTTGCCGGGCGACAAGCTGCCGTCGCTACGGGTGAGCTGTAAACAGTCGGGGCTGAGTCTGATGACCGTTTTGCAGGCTTACCAGTTGCTGGAAAGCCAGGGGCTGATTGTGGCCCGGCCGCAGTCAGGCTATTACGTGGCACCGCGCAAAATGCGGGCTGTGAGCCGCAAGGCGGACCAGACATTGCACGCCGCCGAACAGGTGGACGTCAATGATGCAATTTTCGATATTCTTAAAGCCGGGCAGGATGCGTCGATAGTTCCGCTGGGTTCAGCCTTTCCCGATCCTCTGCTCTTTCCACAACCCCGTCTGGCGCGATCCCTTGCCAGCGCTGTGCGCCGCATGTCGCCGCACAGCGCCATGGCAAATCTGCCGCCGGGAAACGAGGAACTGCGCCGCAGTATTGCCCAGCGTTACGCCCAAAACGGCATGGAAGTCGCACCGGATGAAATCGTGATCACATCAGGTGCGATGGAGTCACTGGGGCTGAGTCTGCAGGCAGTGACGGAACCGGGCGACTGGGTAGCGATTGAGTCACCGGCTTTCTATGGCGTTTTGCAGGCCATCGAGCGGCGCAAACTCAAAGCGGTGGCGATCCCGACCGATGTCCGCACCGGCATTGACCTGGATGCGCTGGAACAGGCGCTCAATACCTATCCCATCAAAGCCTGCTGGCTAATGTCTAATTTCCAAAACCCTCTTGGCTGCACGCTTTCGCCGGAGAAGAAAACACGGCTAGTGACAATATTACAGTCTCATAGCGTAACGGTGATTGAAGATGATGTGTACGGTGAGCTTTACTTTGGCGGTGAGCCGCCTATGCCGCTCAAGGCGTCGGAGAACCGCCGCCAGATCCTCCATTGTTCATCATTCTCAAAATGTCTGGCCCCCGGATTTCGCGTGGGTTGGGTAGCCGCGGGTGTGTTTGCCGGGAGGATTCAGCGTTTACAACTGATGAGTACATTATCTGCAAGCGTACCAGTACAACTCGCGTTGGCAGATTATATGCAGCAGGGCGGTTACGACACGCATTTGCGCCGTCTGCGCCGCCAGCTTGAACAGCGTCAGATGGCGATGTTCAATGCCATTACCGGGGCTTTTCCCGCCAGCGTGTCCTTCAGCCAGCCAGAGGGCGGCTACTTCCTGTGGCTGGATCTGGGGGAAAAGGTCGATGCGGCAAAAATCTATCAGCGTGCGCTGGCGCAGGGTGTCAGCATCGCGCCCGGCACAATGTTTGCTGTCGATGACCGCTACCGGCACTGCATCCGTATCAATACCTCCTTTGAATGGGGGCCACCGGTTGCCAGGGCCATTCAGGTATTAGCCACGCTGGTGGCGGATGAACTGAAAACTTAACCCTCGCTCTCACGCAGCGACTTGCCCACATTTCCCCCCGGATGTACCGCCAGCAGCGTCTGTTTGTCGAACCCGTTGCGCAGCATGATGCAGCCGCAGATAGCGTCAAACACGGCCAGTACCAGCACGATAGAGGTTGTTGCCAGCATATTCAGCGGATCAATTTCCCGCTGAATATGGGTTTTCAGCACCAGCGTCGAGGCACGGGCGATAGCCGAGTCGAGATTTTCGGTGACGCTGATGAGCGTCACGCCTTTGCGTGCCAGCGTCGGCAGCAGACGTGTCAGTTCCCCGGAGTTGCCACCTCGGGAAATCATAATCATCACGTCTTCCGCCCGCAGGAAACCTAAGTCTCCGTGTGCGGCGTCGGTGGCGTTGAGATAGATGGCTGGCTGCTCAACGCAGGCCAGCATGTGTGCCACTTTACGGGCGGCAATCCCCGAGGTCCCAACTCCGGTGACAGCAATTTTTCCCTTGCAGGCAGCCAGCGTATTCAGCACCTGCTGCCAGATTTGCGGATCCACATTCTGCTGCAATGCCAGCAGTTCCTGACTGTAGGTTTGCCATCCGGCGCAGGCCTGTTGCCATTCGGCACGTTCAGGTTTCTCTGACATCAGACCTCCTCCTGCATCAGGCGGCGGTATTTCATGTGGTCGTGGTAAAGCTCATGAAACACCTTATATTTGCGGTCGTAATACTCTTTGATTTTGTTAGTCTGCGGCGTCACGGTTTTCCCGATGCGGCTCATGGCGGCCATGGCTTCCGGCAGGGAGTCATAAGCGCCGGCAGCCACCGTGCCCATCATGGCGCTGCCGAGTAACATCGCTTCGCTCTCTTCCGGCAGCAGCATGGCGCAACCGGTAGCATTGGAGTGCTCCTGCACAAATACCGGGTTTTTGGTGCCACCGCCGCTGGCCATCATCGTGTCGATGCAATAACCGCTCTGATTCATGGTTTCAATAATGTGACGTGTGCCAAGCGCAAGCGCCTGAATGGTCGCCAGATAGTGAAGCGCCATATCCTCCGGTGTGCGTGAGAGTTTAAGGCCGGTCAGCGTACCGGTTAACGTCGGGTTAGCGCGTGGTGAACGGTTGCCGTGGAAGTAGGGCAGCATATGAATATCTTTGGTCAGGAACGCGATGTTCTCCGGCTCGCCCGCCATTTTTCGCAAAATCCCGTTCAGCACTTCATAAATAGTTTTACCGCTGTCTTTGCCCTGTTTCAGCAGATCCTGATAGCAAGGGTGTGACTGGATCACATGGTCGATAAGCGCGCCGGTAGTGGACTGGCCGCCTTCATTGAGCCAGTAGTCCGGTAAAATGGCAGAATAGTACGGCCCCCAGATGCCGCCGATATAGCGGGCGCTGCGCGACATCGCCATATGCGCGGTTGAGGTGCCGCCAATCAGCGCGATGCGATGGTCGAAATCGGCTGTTTCGCCGGAAGCACCGCTGGCCCCCAAAATTCCGAGACTGCCTGCGTGGGCATCGATGATCGACACGCTGACCGCCGTGCCCGCCATCAGGCCCATTTCTGCGGCGGCGCGTTGCGTCAGGCCGTGGCCCAGCGGCTGGCCCATGGTTTTCACTTCGCTGCCAATTTTAGCGGCATTATTTTCCAACAAATCTTCGAGGCCGATCTGTTTGAAGTAGCTGGAGTCCCAGCGGTCTTCATGACCCACGTAGGTCCATTTACACACCGTCGAGCACAGTGAGCGGGTGGTGTCCTGCGTGGCGCGCCAGGTCAGGAAGTCGGGCAGGTCGAACAGATGACCGACGTTGTTCCAGGTAGTCGGCATATGTTGCTTAAGCCACAGTAATTTAGGCGTCTGCATCTCCGGCGAAATAATCCCGCCAACAAACTCCAGCACCCGGTGGCCGGTGGCATTTATGCGGTCGGCCTGCGTGATGGCGCGGTGATCCATCCATACGATAATATTCTGCTCACTGCGTCCGGACGGGCTGACCGTCAGCGGCTTGCCCTCTTTATCCAGTACGACCAGCGAACAGGTAGCATCAAATCCCATGCCTTTTACCTGAATCGGGTTGATGTCGGCCTGATTCATTGCGTCTTTGACCGCGTTACACACCGCCTGCCAGATCTCATCTGAGGATTGCTCGACAAAGTCGGCCTTAGGGCGGAATAACGTGATATCGCGGCTCGCCTGTCCGACCATCCGCCCGGTCATGTCAAACACGCCTGCGCGGGCACTGCCTGTACCTACATCCACGCCAATAAAATAACTCGCCATGTTGATTCCCTTTCTTGTCTTATTCTTTATTGAGACAGCAGCCTGCCGGGTGAACCACCGGTCAGGACTTACGATTTTGTAGAGCGATAAACAGGATCAGCACGCCGCCCCATAATGCCATGGTCAGATAACTGCTCACGCCCATCAGGTTCAGGCCACTCTCGAGCATCTGCAATACGATCAGCGCCAGCACGAGGCCCAGTACGCGGCCAAAACCGCCGTCCGGGTTAATGCCACCGAGTACCGAGGCGAGGATGGTCACCAGCAGGTAGGAGTCGCCATAACCGGCCTTGGCCGAGTTGAATTTGGACATCATCAGCAGTGCCGCCCCCCAGCCAAGCAAGGCGGAGAGGATATAAACCGCAATGGTGACTTTATGTGTGTTGACGCCGCTAAAGCGGGTGGCCTGCTCATTGGAGCCCATCAGATACAGGCTGCGCCCGAGCGTGGTGTGTTCGAGCAGTACCCAGAGCAACAACGCCACCAGTAAAAACAGCAATAGAGCCACCGGAATACCCAGCAGGCTGGCGTTACTCAGATACTGAATAGCCGCCGGAAAACCGGAGATCACCGCGCCGTTGGTCAGCAAAATGTTCAGCCCGGCGATCAGCGTCATAGTGCCGAGTGTGGCGAGAATCGGTGAGACGCCGATAAAGGCAATCAGCGCACCGTTCAAGGTGCCAATCGCCAGCGCAACGGCCAGTCCGGCCAGCATCGCCAGAATGAAATAGACGGGCTGATCAGGGTGCGCCACTAAAATGGCGGCCATCACCAGCGAACAGGCATTGGCCCCGGCAATGACCGACAGATTGATCCCGCCGGTCAGCATGGTGATGCCCATGCCCAGCGCCAACATGCCTAAAATCGGCAACTGCGAGGAGATGGACTGGAAGTTACCCAGACTGAAGAACTGCCCGCCAAGCGTGAACGAGAAGAGCAGGGCTACGGCCAGGATGATCAGTAACTGCAAACGGATGATGCGGTCCGCCGGGATAAATCGGGTTAAGGTTGTCATGTCACATTCCCTTCGCCAGTTTGCGTTTTTCATTCCACGCGGTGCTGCTGATGCTGACCAAAATGATCACCCCACTGAAAACCTGATGCCAGTAAGAGGAAATACTCAGCAGCGTAAGCCCGTTTTGCAGGAAGGCCAGAAGCATCACACCAAGCACCGTGCCGGTCAGCGATCCGCGTCCGCCGGTCATACTGGTGCCGCCTAAGACAACAGCGGCCAGCACCGTGAGCTCATAACCTAGCAGTGAGTTTGGTGCGACAGACTGGGTGATTTGCGCCTGTACCACGGCAGCAATCCCGGCCAGCAGTCCCATAAACCCGTAAGCATAGAAGTGCAGCCGCAGAATGTTCAGGCCAAGACGTGACGCTGCGTCGCGGTTGCTGCCCATCGCGTAGATCTGGCGGCCAATGCGTGTACGGTTCATCAACATGCCGGTGGCGATAATCACACCAATCAGGCTGAGCAGCGGCAGTGTCAGGCCATAGTCATAGCCATCCGAGCCTTTGAACGAGAACCAATTGATACCGTTCATAAACCAGTCCGGGAAGCCATACAGCCAGGTGCCGTTTGTCAGGTAAACCAGCAGACCGTAAAACAGATTCAACGTGGCAATGGTGATGATGATGGCCGGAACGCGTAGCCAGTAGACCAGGAAACCGTTAACCAGCCCGAGCAGCAGACCGACACCCATCGCCATAGCAAAGGCTATCGGGAAGCTGCCACCGTGATGGATGATATAACTTGCCATCACGTACTGACCGATAGAGGTCACGGCCGGGAAGGAGATATCGATGCCTCCGGCGATCAGCACCACGAACAGGCCGCAGGCCAGAATGCCGAGAATGGCATAGCTGGTGGCGACGTCGGTCAGGTTACCGAGGGTCAGGAACTCTTTGGTGCCAAGGCTCAGGCCAACCGCCAATACCAAAACCAGTAACCCGAGCCAGAATTCATGCTGCGCAAAGGCTTTACTCAGATGTTTTTTATCCATTTATCACCTCCGCAATTTCGGCTTCGCTGCACTGGTGTGGTGCGAACTCGGCAATCAGCTGGCCTTTACGCATCACCAGCACGCGGTGGCTGTTGTAATAGGCCTCAGGAATTTCATCGCAAATCATTAATACCGCCATACCGGACTCGGCCAGATCCCGCGCGATGCGGTAAATACCCTCTTTATTGGCGATATCCACGCCGACCGTCGGTGAGTCGAGGATCAGAATGTGAGGGTTGGTCGCTACCCATTTGGCAATCGCAATACGCTGGGCGTTACCGCCGGAGAGTGTTTTCACCGGCAGTGCGCTATCCGAGACTTTAATGTTCAGGTCGCGGATCAGATCTTTCACCACCGATGCCGCCTTGCGGTGGTCCATCAGCCCGCTGCGGGTTTGCAGCTTGTTGAAAATTGACACCAGCGTGTTGTCATAGATGGATTGCTCCATGATTAACCCCTGCGTCAGGCGGTCTTCTGACACGTAGGCAATGCCGTGGCGGATAGCATCACGGTTACTGTGCAGCTTGACCTTCTTGCCGTTCACCCTGATGTCACCGCTGTCCGGCTGGCTCATGCCAAACAGGCTCATGCACAGTTCGGTACGCCCGGAACCGAGCAGGCCAATAATTGAGGTGATTTCCCCCTGACGCAGCGACAGCGAAATATCCGCATACTGACCGGCGCGGCTCAGATGACTGACTTCCAGCAGCGGCGTGGCCTCTGCCGGTGCGCGGTGGGGCAGATGACTGTAGCTGAAACGCTGGCCGGTCATCAGAAACGCCAGTTCATTGCTGTCGAGTTCGCTGGCGGGATAAGTACCGACCAGTTTGCCGTCGCGCATCACGCTGATGCGATCGGCCACTTCCATCACTTCGTCCAGACGGTGGCTGACAAACACCACGCAGATCCCGGCGGCTTTGAGTTCATTCACTACGCGTAGCAGGCCGTTTACTTCGGTGCGGGTCAGTGAGGCAGTCGGCTCATCCATGATGACCAGACTCGCATCAGCGGCGATTGCCCGGCATATTGCCACCAATTGACGGTCGGCAATGGACAACTTTTCGACTTTACGATCGGGATCCAGAGACACCCCGACGCGTTGCATAGCCGCCAGCGCTTTATTGCGCATTACCTCGCGATGTACCCAAAAATCTCCCCCCGGCAAATAGCGGTGTATGGCAATATTTTCGGCAACCGATAAATTAGGGAATAACGACAGATCCTGATAAATCACCTGAATGCCGTAATAAGAGGAGAGCTGCGGCGTCAGCGAATGAAATAATTTACCGTCAAGGGTAATGGCTGCGCCTTTTTCCGGATTATAAACGCCGGAAATCACTTTAATAATGGTGCTTTTACCACAGCCATTCTGACCGGCAAGGCAATGCACTTCGCCCTTATTTAATGTCAGGGTGACATTATCGAGCGCCAGTACGCCGGGGAATTTTTTACTGATTTTTTCGAGGCTGATGAATGCTTCAGCTGGAACCGGGGGAGCGAGCGAACTGGAATTTGATGAAGTATTCATCATGTTATCCTTACAGCGTTCTGTGTTTTATATGTTTTTTAGCTTTTGTATAGAAAGGCAGATACGGCACAGCATACAACGCCGTATCTGTTTCTATTTGCCTGGTGAAGGCGGCTTGGAGTGAAAAGACTCCCGATCAAATCAATGCATTATTATGAGTATTCAAAAGCTTATATTCAGAAACCTAAAGACTTCGCATTCTCTGGCGTGACTTCGAGGATCTTATTAAAACGAATTACGTGCTTATCCATATCGACGTCGGCTTTACCCAAACCGTCAATGGTCAGATCTTTCGTTACGGGCTTACCCTGTAACATCTGGTCGGCCACGCTGACCAGCGCAAAGCCCGCATCTTTCGGATCCCACAGCAGGACTTTTTTAATGTCACCGCGCATCAGGTAGGGTGCGGCCTGAGCAGGCATGGCAATACCCACTACGGCAATTTTATCTTTGGCGCGTTTTTGCTGAACCGCCTGACCGGCCCCGATTGGGCCTAATGAACCAAACCCGATAATGCCTTTCATATCAGGATAGGTTTTCATTAAATCCAGTGTGGTGGAGTAAGACTTATCAATATTTTCAGCCACCGGCAGGCGTGAAGTGACTTCATGCATGTCCGGGTATTTTTCTTTCTGGTATTTAATCGCTGCATCAGCCCACGCATTATGCAAAGGCACGGTCAGGGAACCGACATAAATAGCGTAACCGCCTTTGCTGCCCATATCCTTGGCTAACTCATCCATGTTGGCTTCGGCATATTTTTGGCTATCAATGGTTTCAATATCCCACTGACCAATTTGCTGGTCGGGCGATTCGTGGGTTAACACCACAATACCGGCGTCACGAGCTTTTTTAAGCACCGGCTCTAATACTTTGGCATCGTTGGGAACCACGATAATGGCATCAACTTTTTTAGCGATTAAATCTTCGATGACTTTAACCTGCGCAGCCGGATCAGGCGTTGAGGCCCCAACCTGATAGGCATTAACGTGAAGTTTTTGCGCGGCATCTTTTACGCCGACTTCCATGCGGGTGAACCACGGAATGCCGGTGACTTTGGCAACCAGGGCGATATCGTAGGGCTTGGCGGCGAAACTTGGTGTGGAGATCAACATGCATGCAGAAACCACACATGCGCTGACTAATGCGAGGTTAAATTTCATGGCTTTTACCTTTCTTATGATCTTCTGTGTAGGGGTAGTGGTTATTTTTTCCACGCCCTGAGATTAGCAAAGGGTAAATGTCGTGCACGTGGGAAAGTGAACGTAATGTGATCAATGCCCGGAAATGTAAAATCTAATGATTTTTAATGTTAAATTTAGGTTAAAATTTTAAGGTTGATTGGAACGGAAAGGGTGGTTGTGGTCTTTTGTTAAATCAATTGAATTAATGCATCATTTAAATAACATTAAATTAACAATAAAGGGCGGTTAGCCTGCCGTTTTCCATAATGTCAGCGGCAAGCGTCAAACAGAATGCGCAGATTGTGAGAATAATCACGTATTGCCGGGGCCTCTCGAGCGGTTTCTTTGGTTCTCAACCCGGTTCGCGCTCACCAAAAGCGTGCAGTGCGCTCCCCGACATGGTGCGCAAGCCGGTACCTGCTTCATCCCCGACATGCCTGCGATCACACTCCTGAGTGAAATATTCATAAATTCCCCCTGCATACTCAGTCGAACGGGCTTCATGCTGCAAAAGGGAATTATTTTTATTATTCAGTTTTTATGCATTTTATGTGAATAGCGGCCGCTTTTAAGTGGTTGTTTTTTCTTGCTGACGCCGTTTTTATGCATTTTTTTCCTTTGCTGGCACGAACACTGCAATCTATTATCAACCCAAGAGAGTTAATTTTTTAACTTAAAAGTAACAATTTCGTAGCAGTCCGACCCCCTTTGACTCTGAGGTAGATATGCAACAACAACACAACGTCAGCCGCCAAAACTTTGATGACTGGATGGTGCCGGTTTACGCACCTGCCTCCTTTATACCGGTACGCGGCGACGGCGCCTGGTTATGGGATCAGGAGGGCAAGGATTATGTCGACTTCGCCGGTGGCATTGCGGTAAATGCGCTGGGCCATGCGCACCCGGAAATCAAAAAAACACTGATGGAGCAGGCGGAGAAGGTCTGGCATCTGGGGAACGGTTATACCAACGAACCGGTACTGCGTCTGGCAAAACAGCTGATTGACGCCACCTTTGCCGACAAAGTGTTCTTCTGTAACTCGGGGGCGGAAGCCAACGAAGCCGCGTTGAAACTGGCGCGTCTCTATGGACGCAAGCAGGGCGGGAATAAGAGCGAAATCATCGCGTTCAAAAACGCCTTCCACGGACGTACCTTGTTTACTGTGACGGCGGGCGGGCAGCCTAAGTATTCCGAAGATTTCGCACCGCTGCCGCAGGACATTACTCATCTGCCGTTTAACGATCTGGCCGCGGTAGCCAGCCAGATCTCTGATCGCACCTGTGCGGTGATCGTCGAGCCTATTCAGGGCGAGGGGGGCGTACTGCCTGCCGATGCACATTTCCTGCAAGGGTTGCGCGAGCTGTGTGACAAACATCAGGCGCTGCTGATTTTCGACGAAGTTCAGACCGGCGTAGGCCGTACCGGTGAGCTGTATGCCTATCAGGGTTACGGCGTGGTGCCGGATATCCTGACCAGCGCCAAGGCGCTCGGCGGGGGTTTCCCGATTGGCGCGATGCTCACTACAGACCGCTACGCGGTGTTGTTCCAGCCGGGAACCCACGGTACGACCTACGGCGGTAACCCGCTGGCGACGGCGGTAGCGGGAAAAGTCTTTGCGATTATCAATACGCCGGAAGTGCTGAATGGCGTGCAGAAGCGCCACCAGTGGTTTATTGACGGCCTGAAACGCATTAACGATCAGTACCACGTGTTCTCAGAAGTGCGCGGCGGCGGTTTGCTGCTGGGTGCAGTGATGAGTGAACGTTTTGCCGGTCAGGCCAAGCAGCTTAATACGCTGGCGGCAGAAGAGGGGCTGATTGCCCTGATCGCCGGGCCGGATGTGCTGCGCTTTGCGCCATCGCTGATCATTGCGGGTAGCGATATCGAAGAAGGGCTGAACCGTCTCGAACGCGCGGTAAAACGCCTTTGCGCGTAACCACGACTTAAGTTAATGAGGTAAACACCATGATGTTGATACGCCCTGTGCGGCCCGGCGATCTCGCTGATATCCTGCAGCTGGCCGGCAAGACCGGCATCGGTTTAACCTCTTTGCCAAAAGATGAGGCGCATCTGCGCACGCGCATTGAGCGCTCGGTTGCCACCTGGGAAGGACGGCTGGACAAAGCCGATCAGGGCTATCTGTTTGTGCTGGAAGATACCGACGTCAATCAGGTCGTCGGCGTCAGCGCCATTGAAGTGGCGGTGGGGCTCAGTGAGCCTTGGTACAACTTCCGCCTAGGCACGCTGGTGCATGCGTCGAAAAGTTTGAATATTTATAAGCCGGTGCCGACGCTGTTTCTAAGCAACGATCACACCGGCTATACCGAACTCTGCACATTGTTTCTCGATCCCGACCGCCGCAACGGCAAGAACGGTCAGCTGCTGTCGAAGGTACGTTTCCTGTTTCTGGCCGCATTCCGCGAACACTTCTCGCGCAAAGTGATCGCCGAAATGCGCGGTATCTCTGATGACAATGGCAATTCGCCGTTCTGGGAGAGCGTCGGGCGGCACTTCTTTGGCATGGAATTCGCCGAAGCCGACCGTCTGACCGGCATGGGGCAGAAATCCTTTATTGCCGAACTGATGCCCAAACACCCCCTTTATACTGAACTGCTCAGCCCGCAGGCGCGTGAAGTGATTGGCCAGGTGCATCCGCACACCGCCCCGGCCCGTGCGGTGCTGGAGGGGGAAGGGCTGCGCTACGCCGGTTACGTAGACATTTTTGACGCTGGTCCGACGCTGGAAGGCGAAATCGATGAACTGCGTGCGGTCAAAAACAGCCGTCTGCTGACGGTCAAAATCAGCGAAGAGATCGCTGACGAAGATGCGCCGCTGTATCTGGTCGCCAATGAAAACTATCAGGATTTCCGCGCCGTACTGGTCCCCGGCGGGCACGCCCTCAGCAAACTGACTCTGGATGCCGCTACGGCCCACACCCTCGGCGTCACGGCAGGGGATAAAATCCGCGCCGTGGCGCTGTTTCCCTTTCAAGGCTCCGTCAATGCATCACTCCTGATGGATACCCCTACCGATTTAAGCACTGAGGAAAGTCTCGTATGATGCATCCCGCACTGTTTATTAAAGGCCAGTGGCGCAGCGGACAAGGCGCGTTATTGGAGAAAACTAACCCGGCCGATAACGCCGCACTGTGGTCGGCGCTGTGCGCCAGCCCGGAAGATGTTGAAGCTGCCTGCGCCGCCGCCCGCGAGGCATTTCCTGGCTGGGCGCGCAAAACGCTGGCTGAGCGTGCTGCCGTAATCGGTCGTTTCGCCGAACTGTTGACGGAACATAAAAGCCGTCTGGCTGAGATTATCAGTCTGGAAACCAGTAAACCGCACTGGGAAACGCTGACAGAAATTCAGGCAATGATAGGCAAAGTAGCAATCTCCCTTGAAGCCAATCAGGCCCGTACCGGTGAAAAACATACGCCGATGCCTGATGGCGAAGCGGTGCTGCGTCATCGCCCGCACGGCGTACTGGCGGTGTTCGGCCCGTATAACTTCCCCGGTCATCTGCCGAACGGCCACATTGTTCCGGCGCTGCTGGCGGGGAATACTTTGGTTTTCAAACCGAGTGAACTGACGCCGAAAACGGCGGAAGAGACGGTGAAACTGTGGCAACAGGCCGGGCTGCCGGACGGCGTGCTGAATCTGGTGCAGGGTGGGCGCTCCACCGGCGAAGCGTTGGCGGCATCGGCGCAACTCGACGGTCTGCTGTTTACCGGCAGCGCGGGAACCGGTTATCAGTTACATCGCCAGCTTGCCGGGCAGCCGGAGAAAATTCTGGCCCTGGAAATGGGGGGCAATAACGCGCTGATCGTCGAACCGGTGGACGATATCGATGCGGCGGTCAACCTGACCATTCAGTCGGCGTTTATTTCCGCCGGACAGCGCTGTACCTGCGCGCGTCGCTTGCTGGTAAAGCAGGGGAAAGCGGGAGATGTCTTCATCCAGCGCCTGATAGAAGTGACCGCGTCACTTTTGGTCGGGCGCTGGAACGATACGCCGCAGCCGTTTATCGGTGGGGTGATTTCTGATGCCGCCGCGCGCGGTATGCTGAAAGCGCAGGATGACTTGATTGCCCTCGGGGGCAAACAGTTGCTGACGCTGACCCGCCCTGATCCTCATAGCACCTTGCTTAAACCGGGCATTATCGATCTGACCGGTGTGGCAGGCGTGCCGGACGAAGAGTACTTCGGCCCGCTGCTGAGTGTTATCCGCTACAACGATTTCGACCAGGCAATTTCGCTGGCGAATCAGACCCGCTTCGGGCTGGCGACCGGGCTGATTTCCAACAATCGTGCGCAATTTGATCAGTTACTGATTGAAGCCCGCGCCGGGATTGTGAACTGGAACAAACCGCTGACCGGGGCATCCAGTAATGCGCCCTTTGGTGGCATCGGCGCATCCGGTAACCACCGCGCGAGCGCGTATTACGCCGCAGACTACTGCGCCTGGCCGATGGCCTCGCTGGAAAGCGACAAGCTTGAACTTCCCGTGACGTTGTCACCTGGAATTGATTTCAGCCGCGTCTGAAAGCCATCAGCAACGCAAAAAGGAGAGACGCATGTCCGGATGTGAAGCAAATTTTGACGGGCTGGTAGGGCCGACGCACCACTACGCGGGGCTGTCATTTGGCAACGAAGCCTCGACGCGTAATCAGCACGCAGTCGCTAACCCAAAACTGGCGGCCAAACAGGGTTTGCAGAAGATGAAATCCCTGGCTGACCTCGGTTTTGCGCAGGGCGTGCTGCCGCCGCACGAAAGACCGCACTTAGCCACGCTGCGCCAGATGGGTTTCGGCGGCAGCGACCGTGACGTGCTGAGCCAGGCACAGGCCTATTCGCCGCGCCTGCTGTCATCACTGAGTTCCGCATCATCGATGTGGGTGGCGAACGCCGCGACGGTGTCCCCTTCGGCGGACAGCGCAGACGGGCGCACGCATTTCACTGTCGCCAACCTGAACAACAAGTTTCACCGCGCCATCGAGGCCGACACCACGTCGGCTATTTTGCGCGCTACCTTTAAACACGACGGCCACTTTGCCCACCATGACGCGCTGTCGCAGGTGGCGGCACTGGGCGACGAGGGCGCCGCCAACCATAACCGTCTGTGCGGGGAATACGACCAGCCCGGCGTGCAGGTATTTGTTTATGGCCGTGACGGACTGGTGGCCGGTGAAAACGAGCCGGTGCGCTATCCGGCGCGCCAGACCCGTTTAGCCAGCGACGCAGTGGCAAGATTGCATCAGCTCAGCCCATCGCGCACGGTGTTCGTACAGCAAAACCCGGAAGCGATTGACTGCGGCGTATTCCATAACGACGTGATTTCCGTCAGTAACCGCAATGTGTTGTTTCACCATCAGCAGGCTTTTCTCCACTCGGGTCAGGCGCTGGATGAGATCCGCCGCAAAATGGCCGCGCTGGAGCTGGATTTCCAACCCATCTGCGTACCGCAAAACCGCATAACGATTAACGATGCGGTGGCGACCTATCTGTTTAACAGCCAGCTGCTGAGCAAAAACAACGGTAAGATGATGATCGTGGTGCCGGAAGAGTCCCGCCAGCATATCGGCGTGTGGGATTATCTGTGCGAATTGCAGGAAAGCGGCGGACCCGTTGATCAGATTGAAGTTTTCGACCTGCGTGAAAGTATGCGTAACGGCGGCGGGCCGGCCTGTCTGCGTCTGCGTGTGGCGCTGAACCGCGCCGAGCTGGCGGCGGTCAACGACGGGTCTCTGATGAATGACACACTGTTTACCGGTCTCAATCAGTGGGTGGACAAGCATTACCGTGACCGTATGCAGGCCGAAGATCTGGCCGATCCCCAGTTGCTGACCGAAGTGCGCTACGCGCTGGATGAACTGACGCAGATCCTCGGGCTGGGTACGATTTACCCGTTCCAGCGCTGAATTTGCAGGGAGCACCTATGTTTGATTTTCTAAGCCAGACCCTGAGCGGAGAACCGCCTGTGGCCATCACCGGACAAACCACCATGCTGGACTGGATATGGCGCGCAGAGGGCATTCTGGAGCTTTCGCCGCATCACGCCTGTGACAGTGCGGTAGTGATTTCCGCCGGTATCCACGGCAATGAAACGGCGCCGATTGAGCTGCTTAATCAGCTGGTGTCAGAATTGCTGAGCGGCGAACGGACGCTGAATGTCAGGTTGCTAGTGCTGCTCGGCAATCCGTCGTCGATGCGCATTAATAAGCGTTTTGTGGAGGCCGACATGAACCGCATGTTCGGCGGCCGTCATGCACGCTATTGCCCGAACGGTGAAACACAGCGCGCGCACGAACTAGAGCAGGCGATGGCGCTGTTTTACCGTACCGCGTCCGCCGCCGGTGCCTCCCGGCGTTTTCATTATGATTTGCACACCGCCATCCGTGGATCACTGCATGTCCGTTTCGGCCTGTTACCGTTGCAGGCCCGCCCGCACGGCGCAGAGATGCTCCACTGGCTGGACGCCGCCGGGCTTGACGCGCTGGTCTTTCACCGCTCACCCGGCGGTACCTTCACCCATTTCAGCAGCGAAGTGTTTTGCGCTGAGAGCTGCACGCTGGAGCTTGGCAAAGCCTTGCCCTTTGGCAGTAACGATCATCAGCAGTTCACTGGTATCCGCCTGGCGCTGGAAGCCTTAGTCAGTGCAGAACCGCTGCCAGAACGGCAGGCCGATACCCCGTTAAAACGTTACCGCGTCACGCAGGATGTCATCCGTACACAGGACGATTTTCAATTACATATTCCGGGGGATGCCCTGAATTTTTCAGCCTTCCCGAAGGGGTTTGTGATTGCGGAGGAAACCGGTAAGGTTTTTCGGGTTGAAGCGCCGGAAGAATATGTGTTGTTCCCGAATGCCTCGGTGGCGTTGGGGCTGAGGGCAGGATTGATGTTGGAGCGCTTTTGAAAGCGCTGGAAACTTTCAAATTCAAATTCAAGACCTTGGGTTGCCACCCAAACTGGCCTTAAGAGGCGCCTATCGCCGCGCCTCTTAAGAATCTCCGGCTCTTTTAAAAACAGCAGCTGCGCAGGTCACAATGGCCGTGTTTCAGGGGCCATGGTTATAGCCGCAAACTCCGCCGCTGCGCGGTGCTCTCATTTCGGGTTCGGACCAGCTCGAAAAAAGCCTCTCACCGTTTCTCACCGCTCATTCGACGTCGTTTTGAACGCGGCCGAGGCTTTTCTAAATTCAAATTCAAATTCAGATCTGCTTTGTCTTTAAAAATGTCGAGGCCGCATTCAAAAATACCGCCGGAGGAGAGGCGCAAAACCGCGAGTCTTTTTACGCGGGTTGAAGCCCGAACGAAGGGAACCGCGTAGCGGCGGGATTTTGCGGCTATCACAGCGGCGACTGAAACACGGCCATCCCGATTCAGCGATAGCGCGCAGTTAAAGAGCCGGAGATTCTTAAGAGGCGCGGCGATAGGCGCCTCTTAAGGCCAGTTTGGGTGGCAACCCAAGGTCTTGATCTTGAATTTGAAGTTTTAAAAGCGGATTCGGGCCGCAACCCGACGTCGATACCGGCAGAATCGCCCGCCAGCGACTACGCTTCTCTTTAATGATTCCTTTGTCATCATAAGGACAACTATGTATACCCATCGGTTGGTTTTCCCTGCCAGCGTGCTGCGCGGGCGCGGGGCGGTTAAGCATCTGGGGGCTGTGTGCGGGCGTCTGGGGCAACGGGCATTGCTGGTGGGCGGAAAGCGTGGGATAGCCAGCGTGGAGGCGCGGGTGGCGGACCAATTGGAGCAACAGATGGTCAGTTATCTCGGGCATGAAGTGTTTAACGGCGAGTGCTGTCAGGAAGAGATAACGCGGCTGGCGGATGTGTTCCGCGTGCAAGGTGTTGAGGTGATTATCGCCACCGGCGGCGGGAAGGCGCTGGATACCGCTAAGGCGGCGGCCGTGGCCTGTAATCTGCCGGTGGTCACGTTGCCTAGCATCGCCGGGACCTGTTCGGCGGTGACGTCGCTGTCGTTTCGCTATCATCAGGACGGACAGTTTCGCGATATGTTCCCGCTGACGTATGGCCCGGCGGCCGCGGTGATTGATGCCGATATTCTGGCACAGGCACCGCTGAATTGGCTCTCTGCAGGTATCGGCGATACGCTGGCGAAATGGTATGAGTACCGCGCTATCAGTGACCTGAATACACTTTCCGGGTTATCCGGTGTGGCGCGCACCAACAGCGAACTGTGCTTTACGCTGATTGAGCATTTTGCCGCCGACGCCTGTTTGGCGGTCGGAGAGGGCAAAGCTAACGCAGCACTGGAACAGGTGCTGGACGCGATTTTCCTGTACGCCGGGTTGACGTCGATCATGAGCAACGGCGCGCATACCGGCGCGGCACATGCCTTATATGAAGGGTTTACGGCCTGTGGAAAAACCCGCCACTTCCCACACGGGCTGCTGGTCGGCTACGGCAACTTGTGCCTGCTGGCGCTGGAGAATCGCAGTGATGAAGAGCTGCACGGTGCGCTGGCGCTGGCGCGGGCCAGTGCGATCCCGACTCAGCTTGACCATCTGGCACAAGGCATTACGGAGCAGGATCTGGCGGATATAATCGACCGCAGCCTGAGTGCGCCGGATATGGTGAATATGCCGTTTGAGGTGGATTTCGCCGCCATGAAGGCGGCGATAGAGCGGGTTAACGGGTTGAGCCAGACGCTAATCTGATAACCATTATTTACGCCGTCTGGCGGTGACCACGTCATGCGTGCGTTGCAGGGCATCGCGCGCGGCGGGCAGGCGCTGGGTTACGCCAATAAACAGACAGTCGATGATCAGTAACTGACTGGTGCGGCTGGCCATCGCGGCGGCGCGAAAGCCCAGCTCCCGGCCGCTGGTCAGTAACACGCAGTCGGCTTTACGGCCAAGCGTGGAGCGGGCACTGGCGGTTATCGCCAGCGTAAAGGCGCCGGCGTTTTTAGCCTGTTGCAGGGCATCGGCGGTTTCGCTGGTTTCGCCCGAGTGGGAGATAGCCAGCGCGACGTCCATCGACGTCAGCAGACAGGCGCTGACCAGACTTTCATCCCCGCTGCCGTAAGTCTGGCAGGCGATACCAATGCGCCTGAGTTTCTGGCAGAAATCCTGCGCAACCAGCGATGACGCCCCCACACCATACACATCGATGCGCCTTGAGTGACTCAGGGCGTTGATCGCCTGTTCCAGCCCGTCGCTGTCAATCAGCTCTGCCGTCGCCGTCGCCCCTTCCACTTCAAACGCCAGCAGTTTGCGCAGAATTTGTTGTGGACTATCCTGATCGCCGATGTCAGCCACCAGCGGTGAGGGCGGCTTCGTCTCGTCACGGAAGAGTTCGGCTGCCAGCGCCAGCCGCAGCGCCGGATAGCCTTCAAACCCCAGACGACGGCTGGCACGGACTACTGTCGCGGTACTGGTCGCTGCCTGCTTCGCCAGCGCCGTCACGCTGATGTGGGCAATGCGCTGCGGGTCTTCAGCGATCAGGCTGATCACCCGCTGCTCCGCCTGTGAAAAGCTGCCCTGCAATGCCCGCAAACGGGCTTCAAGACCGAGGCCACCCGAAAAGATAGGCATATTATTTTTCCAGCTCACGCAGGTGGTCATCTTTACGCAGCGTCATCAGCGCAAACAGGCTGACGATACAAGTGCCGACCACGTAATAGGCCGGGATATCCAGATTGCCGGTCTCTTTAATCAGGCCGGTGATGATAAGGCCCGCACAGCCCGAGAAGACCGCATTCGACAGGGAATAGGACAGGCCGAGCCCGGTATAGCGCACGCGGGTCGGAAACATCTCCGCCAGCATCGCCGGGCCGGGGCCTGCAATCATACCGATGGCCGCACCGGCGATCAGTACCGCGATGCCCTTAGCCATCAGGCTGCTTTCGGTGTCCTGCAACAGATGCAGCAGCGGGAAGGTCAGCAGGATCACCGCCAGCACGGCTATGATCATCACTTTCTTACGGCCAATTTTATCGCTGAGGATCCCTGCGGGTAGGATTGCCAGTGCGAAACCGACGTTTGCCAATACGGTGGCGACCAGTGCCTGTAGAAAAGTGGCATGCAGGGAGGTTTGCAGGTACGAAGGCATGACTACCAGGAAGGTGTAACCGCCTGCGGACCAGCCCATCATGCGGCCAATGCCCAGTGCGATGGCTTTAAGCGTGGCGACAGCAGAGGCTTTCTCCGCGGCGGTTTTCTTGCCTTTGGCTGGTGCCTGCTGGCTGGCCTGAAAACTCGGGGTTTCATCCAGTTTTAGCCGCAGCCAGAGGGCCACAAAGCCCATCGGCAGCGCCAGCAGGAAGGGAATACGCCAGCCCCACTCTTTCATCTGCGCATCGGGCAGAGTTTGCACCAGCAGGGCGACAAGACCGACGCCGGTCAGCAGGCCAAGGGCGACGGTGAACGACTGCCATGCACCGTACAGTCCACGTTTACCTTTAGGGGCAAATTCGGTCATCAGTGAGACGGCGCCGCCAAATTCACCACCGGCAAACAGCCCCTGGAACATGCGCAGCAGCGTCAGTAATAGCGGGGCGGCTACGCCAATTTGGGCATAAGTCGGTAACAGACCAATCAACGCCGTGGCGAGGGTCATCAGCAGCACCACGGCAATCAGTGTGGGTTTACGGCCAATGCGGTCGCCGATGCGGCCAAAGATGATTGCGCCAATCGGGCGGCAGAAGAAGGCCAGCGCAAAGGAGGCGTAGGTCAGAATAAGTCCCGTCATGCCGCTCTGGCCTTCGAGGGTGAAGAAGTTACCGGCGATAAGCGTCGCCAGATAGCCGTAAACGCCAAACTCATACCATTCGATGAAGTTACCGACCGAACCGGCGACCAGCGCACGGCGTGACTGCCTGGCGCTGACTGCTGGCGGTAAGGTGTGTTGTTTGAGTGTTGTATTCCCGGAGCTGGTCATCAGTTACCTCAAAGGTCGTGAAGATTGTTTTTTTTATAAAAGCAAAGGGGTGGTGAAAAATCTTGTAAACAATTTTCTAAATTTATGCTGATTTAATGTCAATGATTTTCATGTTTTGAACAAAATAAAAGCGAAAGATGTGGAGCAGGCAACGTTTTGCAGGGGATGGGGCGGCAGCGGGCAAAAAAACAGGCTGCTCCGTTTCGGGGGGCAGCCTGTTTTTAGGAAGAGTTATGAGGAACGATGAAACGCTATTTACACAAGATTCAGAGGGTATGAATATCGATACCATCGCCGATATTACTGTTCTGATAATAGTTGCGCGGGACTTCTACCTGATACTGCTGGTCGTCGCAGGCGACTTCCAGAATGTATCGCTCATTTTCAAAAGAGTCGATTGGGATAAACCCGAAGAAACCTTCCGCAACGCTAAATGTGCGCGATGAGGGAATAGCGTAACGGTGAACAATCCTTGCTCTTAGCGGCTGCTGCTTGCCGGTTAACGTGTTCCATACGCGGTTAACGGGTTGCGACAGTGTGACGAGCACATCTGAGGCCAGCGATTTGATAGTCATCTTGGATGTCATAAAGTGAATACCTCGTTGGTCGTTATAACCCAATTCTTATAATTTCGTCGGGCTAAGATCCAATCTTTTTTTCACCTAAGCTTAGAGCGTAATTCGTGCGTAAAGGTAAGTGCCGGAGAAATCGAGGCTTATTTCAGGCCGGACTTTTTCTTTTTTTTCCGGATTTACGTTCTGCTAGCAATAACGGGCAAGAAGGGCACATCACGTGGTCGGACAATTCATAGCGCAGACAACACTGGCGGCGGAACTGCGGGCTGTTTTCATCCTGCGGATCTTCCGGGCGCATGGGCTGGTGCAGCGGGTTTTTTCCGCCGTAATGCAGTTCGCGGGCGTTAAGCAATGCCATGCCGTCGGAGATATCGGCATTAACCAGCTCGGCCTGCTTAATTCCCCAACCGACGCGCACGCCAGCGTTGCTCCAGTAAATTCCCGGTTTCAACCCGGAGACGTCCGCCAGCGCCTGACAGACCGGGCGCAGATGCTGTTCGATCATCTCATCAAAACGCGCCATCGGCTGCGCGGACAGCAGCGCCTCACCGGGGCCGTCGAGGTAAATCTGGTTGGGCAATCCCTCTTCCTGAAGCGAAAGATAGACGTTTTGCGCGGCAATGGGCAACTGCCAGCCGTGGCTGAGGGAGATGATCACCCAGCTCGGCAGCAGGTTGGCGAAGTACCATTGTGACCACATTGAGATACGTGCACGGCGTTTTTCCGCATCACGGGCATCTTCGGCGTAGATCGTCAGATAGCGTTCGAGCACGCGGGTGCAGCCCTCAGCGGTCGTCAGCAGGGACATCGGCAGGGCGTTGGTCACCAGCGGCGTCATCGGTTTGAAACTGTCGGCAACCCAGCTAATCGGGGTGTCACGGAAACTGTTGAGGATCGTCTGCATCATCGCTTATGAATAGGTTCAATAAATCACGCTAATGAAAACAGGGTAACCAAAAATAAAGTGAAATAGTAATGATTTCTATTTGTATTGGCATTGAGTGTGTATTTTTCTTCCGGTTTTTCGACAGGGCGCAGCAAGCCACGCCCGGCGTAACCCGAACCAAAAAGTAATAAGCCGAAAAGCGGGGTGAATCAAGCGCTTATCACCTCATTAAACGCGTCATTTTCGTGGTCTACTGTGCACACTGAAGTGACAAATCTACCGGTGTAAATCCGGTCAACCGTGATTCAGACGGTTGCGGACGACCAAAGAAATAGCCCTGGAACAACGAGCATCCCTCTTCTTTCAGGCGTCGGAACTGCTCGTCGGTTTCCACGCCCTCGGCGGTGGTCTGAATATCCAGACTGCGGCTCATACCGGTGATAGCCCGGATGATAGCCAGCGCTTCGCGGCTGTCCTGCATGTCATTAATAAAGGATTTGTCGATTTTGATTTTGTCGAACGGGAATGAGCGCAGGTAACTCAGCGACGAGTAACCGGTGCCAAAATCATCCAGCGCGATACGCACACCCAGCGCCTTGAGTTTTTCGAGCGTCGCCACATTGCTGTGGTTGTTGTCGAGCAGCACTGATTCGGTGATTTCGACCTCCAGCCGGTGCGGCGCCAGCCCGGATTCGGTCAGTGCTGCTTCGATAACCGACAGCAGGGCGCTGTTTTTAAACTGAACCGGAGAGAGGTTGACCGCAATGGTCTGTTCGCCCACCCAACTGGCCGCTTCATGGCAGGCTTCATGTAGCGCAAAAGCGCCGATACTGTGGATAAGCCCGGTCTCTTCGGCAATCGGAATGAAATCCATCGGCATGATCAGGCCGTTAACTGGATGGTTCCAGCGCATCAATGCTTCATAACCAATGATTTCGTTGTGCGCACTGTCGGTGATCGGCTGGTAGTAGAGACGCAACTGCTTGCCGGTGATGGCGTCGCGTAAATCCAGCTCAATATCGCGCCGTTTACGGGCTGCTTCGTCCATCTCTACCCGGAACACTTCATAGCGATTACGGCCATTGCGTTTGGCTTCGTACAGCGCCATATCTGCGCAGCGCAACAGATGGTCCGGCGAATCTTCGCTGTCTTCTGCCATAGCAATCCCGACGCTCAGCCCGACGGTGAGCGAATGGCCTTCAATGTTGATCGGCGGTTTGACCGCTTCAATCAGCCGCTGGGCAATCTGATGCGCCTTTTCAACGTAAGGAAGGTTCGGCAGCACGATAGCAAACTCATCGCCGCCAACGCGGGCCAGCGTGTCCTGCTCGCGCAGCACAAAGCGTAAACGCTTGGCGATGCCGCGCAGCAGTTCATCCCCAATCTGATGACCGAGTGCATCATTCACATTCTTGAAATTATCCAGATCCAGACAGAGCGTGGCGGTCAGCCGGTTGGAGAGTTTCGACATATTCAGCGCTTCCTGCAAACGCTGGCCAAACAGCACACGGTTCGGCAGGCTGGTCAGGTTGTCGTGGTGCGCCATGTGATGAATGCGTGCATGGGCCGCGTGCTGATCGGTGACGTCATCGGCAATCATCAGAACATAACTGGTTTGCGCATCGCTGCCGCTGATCATTGATGCGGTGGTTTGCAGGGTGCGTTCGCCAATGGGTGTCGCCAGCTGTTGTTCACTTTTATGCACACCTTCAGAGCGCAGGCACTCGTCTGACTGCTTGTTCAGGTAATCACTGATCCCCTGATTGAGGCAGTCCTGTGGACGCTTGCCGATCATCTGCTCGCGCGGCTTGCCCAGGAGTAATTCAGCCTGACGGTTAACCAGTAATATTTCGCGCGAGACAGCATTCTCGACGATCACCGACGAAGGAATATTGGCGATCACCGTGTCGAGGAACTGCGACAGGGCAGTCATCCGCTCATTGTTAGCTTCCGCCAGATCTTTTGCCGCCAGCAGTTGCTGTTCATATTCACGCCGTTGGGTGACATCGCGGGTCACTTTGGCAAAGCCAATCAGCACGCCAGCTTCACGAACTGCCTCGATAATAACGTGCGCCCAGAATTGGGTGCCGTCTTTACGCTGCCGCCAGCCTTCTGCTTCATAACGGCCCACGCTGCGGGCTGTTTCCAGCCCGTGCGACGGCCAGCCTGCTTTTTGATCTTCAGGAATATAGAAACAGGAGAAATGTTTGCCCACGATTTCGTCGCGCCGGTAGCCTTTCGCGCGCTGCGCACCGGCGTTCCAGTTGGCGATAACCCCCTCGGGCGTGAGCATATAAATGGCGTAATCTTCCACGCTTTGAACCAGCAACCGATACATTACATCAGAATCTTCGTTCATTTTATTTGCCTGATAGCGGACCGCCACTGTTCAGGATCCTCCCAAACAAGGGTCCGGCTGTGATTTACGTCTGTCCCGACGCATTTTTGCTGTGTTGTGTGGCCTGACGTTAGCATAAGAAAATTCCTACTACGTCTGGTTTTGGCAGTAATGTGTTCATATTTAGGCTGTTACAGTAAAAAGATCGGACTTAAGCAAAATTTCCTTCGCGAGGCCGGTGTAACAGAAGGGAGGTATCGGCCATTTCCACGAAAACTTTATGGTCATGTAAAAAAGTTTTTCAACCCGTTGCTGTATGCATCTAAAGCGGTGATATATTCGGGTTGCACAACATCTTCTCCGGACGGTTTTAATAATAAAAGCACCTAAAAAGTTGTCGGGGATATTTACTGAATAAAAGGAATTAATAATGAAGGGTTTGACCTCTCTCGAGTCGTTTTTAGAATCATTACAACAACGTGATCCTCACCAGCCTGAATACCTGCAGGCGGTGCGTGAAGTCTTTACCTCGTTGTGGCCTTTTCTGGAACAACATCCTCATTACCGCGAACAGAGCCTGCTTGAGCGTTTAGTCGAGCCAGAGCGCGTGATCCAGTTCCGCGTAGCCTGGACTGACGACCGCGGCCAGGTGCAGGTTAACCGAGCGTGGCGCGTACAGTTCAACTCCGCTATCGGTCCATACAAGGGCGGTATGCGTTTTCACCCGTCGGTCAATTTATCCATCCTCAAATTCCTCGGGTTTGAACAAACGCTGAAAAATGCCCTGACCACGCTGCCGATGGGCGGCGGGAAAGGCGGGTCGGATTTTAATCCGAAGGGTAAAAGCCAGCTTGAGGTGATGCGTTTTTGTCAGGCATTGATGACGGAGCTGTATCGTCATCTTGGCCCGGATACCGACGTTCCGGCAGGGGATATCGGTGTCGGTGGCCGTGAAGTGGCCTTTATGTCCGGCATGATGAAAAAGCTGTCCAATAACACCGCCTGCGTGTTCACCGGCAAAGGTCTGTCGTTTGGCGGCAGTCTGATCCGCCCGGAAGCCACCGGTTATGGGCTGGTCTATTTCACGGATGCCATGCTGCAACGCCACGGTCTGGGTTTTGAAGGTAGCCGAGTGTCTGTCTCCGGGGCCGGCAACGTCGCACAGTACACTATAGAGAAAGCCATGCAGCTGGGTGCGCGGGTTGTGACCGCGTCGGATTCAGGGGGCACGGTGGTGGATGAAGCCGGTTTCACGCCTGAAAAACTGGCGCATCTGGCTGAGATCAAAAACACGCGTTATGGCAGTATCGAAGAGTACGCGAATGAACGCGGGCTGGTCTATTTAGCGGGCCAGCAGCCGTGGAGCGTGCCGGTAGATATCGCGCTGCCGTGCGCCACGCAAAACGAGCTGGGTATTGATGCTGCACGCGTGCTTATTGCCAACGGCGTGAAAGCGGTGGCCGAAGGCGCGAATATGCCTACCACGATTGAGGCCACGGATGCTTTCCTCGATGCCGGTGTGCTGTTCGCGCCGGGCAAAGCAGCCAATGCGGGTGGTGTGGCGACCTCCGGGCTGGAAATGGCGCAGAATGCGGCCCGCCTTAGCTGGAAGTCAGAGAAGGTCGACGTGCGCTTGCACCACATCATGCTGGATATTCATGAGTCCTGTGTGGAGCACGGCGGCGAAGGCAAGCAGACCCACTACGTGCACGGCGCGAACATCGCAGGTTTTGTTAAAGTGGCAGATGCCATGCTGGCTCAGGGCGTGCTTTAGCCCTTACGTTGTTCTAAAGGTATGAAATAAAAATCCGCGTTAATTCGCGGATTTTTATTTTGAGTGTTTTTAATGAAGACTATTTTTCTGTTTTAAAATAAGGACCAGCGCTTACAGAGTCGCGAATAATAAGTTCTGAGGAGAACAGATTATTATGGGATAAATAGCCGCCATCCAGCATGGAAATTAACCGGTTGATCACTTCATTAACCATATCGCGAACCGGATCTTTTATGCTCGATAATGCGGGCTGAAGGAAAGGGGCCGTCGGAATATTATCAAAGCCAATCACTGACACTTTTTCCGGCACGGGAATACGTGCATCACTTAACGTCTTCATTGCACCAATTGCCATTTCGTCATTGCTTGCCAGCACGGCGCTGAAGGCAATTTCACCGGCGATAAGCTGACTGAGGGCCGCCGCACCGCTGGTGGGCGTCCATTTTCCGGCCACGATCAGATTGTCGTGAACCGGGATGCTGAAAGTGTTCAACGCCTGTTTATAGCCGGAAAGTCGTTCAATCGCGGTCGGTGAGTCAAGCGATCCGGTGATAAATGCAATCTCGCGGTGACCCTGTTCAATCAGGTATTGAGTGGCATTGAAGCTCGAGCCTTTATGGTCACAGCAAATACAGTGACTTTGATGTTTTCGCAGCTTACGGTTCACGACCATCACCGGTTTATTACTCTGTTCAATAACAAGGTCCAGGGCATCGATGGTTAAAAAACGCGGGTAGATAATAATAGCGTCACAGCGTAAATCCAGCAGGAACTGGATCGCCTGCTGTTCTTCTTCTGCGCTGTGTTTACCATCGACCAGAATAAGCTGACGGCCCGTATCTTCTAGTTTCTGCGCGGCCTGAGAGAGTAACTCATTAAAGTAACTCCCGTTATAAAGTGTATTCGTCACCACCATACCGATGCACTCTGATTTACTGGAAGCCAGATTGCGCGCCAGTAAATTTGGCCGGTATTCCGCCTCTTCTATGGCTTTGTAGACGGCGTTTTTCGTCGCTTCGCTGACATACCCTTTACCAGATAACACGCGTGAAACAGTGGCTTTCGATACGCCTGCTTTTGTCGCCACTTCTTTCATTGTTGACATCGGGTCTTCCTGAAGCCTTGTAAATTATCGACATTCTATACCCAATTTCCCGTCAGTTGCAGGCAGACAGTAAACGAGCCGATGAAGGGTTTATCGATGTCGATCAAGATCACATAACAAACATTTTACAACTTCATCTATTGATGTCTTCTTCGCATGTGCACATTCTTGTGTGGAACCGGTTACCTATTTACCTCTGTTGTACACCTAAGAAGAAATTTAAGAAGAAGAAATTGCGCGCATGACCGGTGAATAACGCGCCCGCAAAAAACTCACAACCCTATGAAGTGAAGAGAGTTGCCCCTATGTCAAAGAGCTATGCAGCAATATCACTGTCGATCATCGATGCCATCGGCGGCGCCGCGAATGTCTCGGCGGTAACCCACTGTATGACCCGTTTACGCTTCGTGCTGAACGACGACGCCAGCGTCGATACCGCGAAACTGAAAGCCATCAAAGGCGTGCTTGGTGTGGTGCGCAGCGAAAACCAGTGTCAGGTGATCATCGGTAACAATGTTTCGCAAGCCTATGCCGAAGTGGTGAAGCTGCTGCCGGATGACGCGCTGACGCCCAACGCGAAAGTGCCTGACAATAAAATTACGCTCAGGCGTATCGGTGCAGGGATCCTCGACGCCCTGATTGGCACCATGTCACCGCTGATCCCGGCGATTATCGGCGGTTCAATGGTGAAACTGCTGGCAATGATCCTCGACATGACCGGCGTCGTTGAGAAGGGCGCTTCGACGCTGGTTATCTTAAATACCATCGGTGACGGCGCGTTCTTCTTCCTGCCGGTGATGGTGGCCGCGTCGGCGGCGATAAAATTCAAAACCAATATGTCGCTGGCGATTGCCATCGCCGGGGTGCTGGTACATCCCGCATTTATTGAGTTAATGGCCAAAGCGGCGCAGGGGCAGAAAGTCGAGTTTGTCGGGCTGTCCGTCACGGCAGTGAAATACACTTACACCGTTATCCCGGCGCTGTGCATGACCTGGCTGCTCTCTTACATCGAAAGATGGGTGGATCGTATTACGCCGGCGGTGACCAAAAACTTCCTCAAGCCGATGCTGATCATGCTGATTGCCGCACCGATCGCCATCCTGTTCATTGGCCCGCTGGGTATCTGGATCGGCAGCGGGATTTCAGCGGTGGTCTACACCGTTCACGATTATCTGGGCTGGCTGTCTGTCGCCATTATGGGCGCGCTCTGGCCGCTGCTGGTGATGACCGGTATGCACCGCGTGTTTACGCCGACCATCATTCAGACCATTGCTGAAACCGGTAAAGAGTCGATGGTGATGCCCTCTGAGATTGGCGCCAACCTGTCGCTCGGTGGCTCTTCACTGGCGGTTGCATGGAAGACGAAAAACCCTGAGCTGCGCCAGACCGCGCTGGCGGCGGCGGCGTCTGCCATTGTGGCCGGTATTTCTGAACCCGCACTGTACGGCGTGGCGCTGCGGCTCAAACGCCCGCTGATCGCCTGTCTTATCAGCGGCTTTATTTGTGGCGGCATCGCCGGTATCGGTGGGCTGGCCAGCCATTCGATGGCGTCGCCGGGGCTGTTTACCAGCGTTCAGTTCTTCGATCCGACCAATCCGATGAGCATTGTCTGGGTATTCGGCGTGATGATTCTCGCCGTGGTGATCTCGTTTTTCACTACCTTATTGCTGGGCTTTGAAGACATCCCGGTTGATGAACCGCCGGTGGACGAAGAACCGGTTGACACTAAACATGACGACGCCAACCCCAATCCGTTTGCTGCGACCCCGAACGCAGTAAACAATTAACTCAGTAACAGAAGGACTTGCTCATGCAGGCAACAACATTTCCCGACGGTTTCTTATGGGGCGGCGCATTGGCCGCCAACCAGGCTGAGGGGGGCTGGCGCGAAGGCGGTAAAGGGCTGACGACAGTCGATATGATCCCGCACGGCCCGCACCGTCTGGCGGTAAAAATCGGGCAGGAAAAGCGTTTTTCGCTGAAATACGACGAATTCTATCCAAGCCATCAGGCCATCGATTTCTATCATCGCTATAAAGAAGATATCGCCCTGATGGCCGAGATGGGGTTCAGTGTGTTTCGCACCTCGATTGCCTGGAGCCGTTTATACCCGAACGGCGATGAACTGGCGCCCAACGCTGACGGGATCGCGTTCTACCGTGACATGTTTGCCGAATGCAAAAAGTACAATATCGAACCGCTGGTGACGCTGTGCCATTTCGACGTGCCGATGCATCTGGTGGTGGAATACGGCTCGTGGCGTAACCGCAAAATGGTGGAGTTCTTCAGCCGTTACGCCCGCACCTGTTTCGAGGCGTTTGATGGGCTGGTGAAATACTGGCTGACCTTCAATGAAATTAATATTTTGCTGCATAGCCCATTTTCCGGCGCGGGGCTGGCGTTCGATGAGGGCGAAGATCAGGAGCAGGTGAAGTATCAGGCGGCGCACCATGAGCTGGTGGCCAGTGCGCTGGCGACCAAAATCGCCCATGAGGTGAACCCCGCTAATCAGGTCGGTTGTATGCTGGCGGGCGGAAATTTCTACCCGAGAACCTGCAAACCGGAAGACGTCTGGGCCGCGCTGCAAAAAGACCGCGAGAACTTGTTCTTTATCGACGTTCAGGCGCGCGGTGCCTATCCGTCGTACACCCGCCGCCTGTTCAAAGAAAAAGGCATTTCTATCGTGGCCGAAACAGGCGATGACGAACTGCTGAAACACACCGTCGATTTCGTCTCCTTCAGCTATTACGCCTCACGCTGTGCGTCGGCCGACATGAACGATAATAACAGCAGCGCAGCGAACATCGTCAAATCGCTGAAGAACCCCCACATTCAGGCCAGCGAATGGGGTTGGGGCATTGATCCGCTGGGTTTACGCATCACCATGAACATGATGTATGACCGCTATCAGAAACCGCTGTTTCTGGTCGAGAATGGGCTTGGCGCAAAAGATGAGATCAATGCGCAGGGTGAAATTGAGGACGATCACCGCATCAGTTATTTGCGCGAACACGTTCTGGCGATGCGCGAAGCCATCGAAGACGGCATTCCGGTCATCGGCTACACCTCGTGGGGTTGCATCGATCTGGTCTCGGCTTCTACCGGTGAAATGAGCAAACGCTACGGCTTTGTTTACGTCGACCGGGACGACTCAGGCAATGGCACGCTGGACCGCAAGAGAAAGAAATCCTTCTACTGGTATCAGAAAGTGATAGCGAGTAATGGGGCTGATTTGGGGTGATAGATAAAAAGCGTCGTTAGAATAAATGCCGCATCACTGACATCGGAATAGTTAGCATGCTTTTTGTTACAAACTTGGTCATAGTTCAACGTCAGGACCAGTATAAAATACTGTTTTGGAATTCTCTGAGTTGTTGATTTAACGATGAAATGGTTAACAAAAAATGCTGTTTTATTCTCTGTTAAAACGTGTATTGCGGCATTTTTGTCACTCTATATCGCGCTCGAACTCAATCTCGATAAGCCTGCCTGGTCAATGGTGTCGGTTTACGTTATTTCACAGCTCTATTCCGCCTCGACGCTCTCAAAAGCGACCTATCGCTTTTTAGGCACAGTGCTTGGCGGGATTTTCATCTTTCTGATTTACCCGGCCACCGTCACTAATCCGATGCTGTTTAGCTTCAGCGTGTCGCTGTGGGTGGCGTTTTGTCTCTATCTTTCGCTGCATGACCGCACGCCGCGGGGCTATGTGTTTATGCTGGCCGGATACAGCGCAGCGATCATGGGGTTTGCGGATGTCGATACGCCGCTGTCGATCACCTATACCGTTATCTCGCGTATTGAAGAGATCACCGTCGCCATTATTTGCAGTACGCTGATCCACATGCTGGTGTTCCCGGTGCGGATGCGTAATTTGCTGGAGAACAGTGTCAGCAACTGGTACGACAGTGCAAAAAAACTTTGTACCGAACTGCTGACCGCACAGGCTAAAGAGAGCTCGCCGGAACGGCAGCATATTCTGGTGCAGATGGCGAATTACCCCATTAACGTTGAAGCGCTGATCACCCACTGTGTCTTTGAGGGCGATTCGGCACGCAAGCTGATCCGTCTGGTGTCGGCGCAATATCAGCATCTTTCCTATTTAATCCCTACGCTGACTGCGATAGAAAAACGCCTGAGTTTACTGGCGGAGCAGGGGATCACTTTCCCGAATTTTGTCTCTGCGACTTTCAGTCAGTTCCTGCTGTGGCTTAACAGCCCGGAGCAGAGCGGGAACGCGCAGGCCATTCAGGAGGAAATCCGCAGCTCACAGGAAAGAATAAAAAACCAGTATGGCACCGGGGAAATGAGCGCCGAAGAGGGCTTACTGCTCATTGGCCTGCTGGAACGCTTGCAGAATTTTATTCATATCGGGGAAGCTTATTTTGGCGTTACCGAGCGGGTCAGTCAGGTAAGCCGTGATAAAAAACGCGGCAAACTGACGCTTTTCAGAAAGCACAAGGACGAAGGGATGATCCTGCTTTCCTCCTTCAGCGCCTTTGCGGCTACCATGATTGGCTGCCTGTTCTGGATAGGCACCGGCTGGCGCGACGGGGCGTCGGCACCGATGATGGCGGCGGTTATCTGCTCATTCTTTGCCACACTCGACAGCCCGATTGCGTCCATCCACGTCTTTCTGAAAGGGGTGCTGATCGCCATCGTGATCAGCTTTGTGTATGTCGCGGTGTTTATCCCGATGTCGATCAACTTTGAAGCGCTGGTTATCTGCCTTGCGCCGGGTTTACTGGCGCTGGGGCTGGTGATCGCCAACCCGGCCACAAACTTTATCGGGTTGATTATCGCCACGCAGATACCGGGTTTTATCGGCATGAATCATGATTTCAAACCGGATCTGCTGGCTATCGTAAATGCGTCGATTTCCACCATCGTGGGAATTGTTATTGCACTGCTGACCACGGCGCTGATCCGCAATAAACGCCCCTCCTGGACCGCCAAACGCGCATTGCGCAAAGGCATTAAAGAGCTGCTGCAATTTACCAACGAAATCAAAATTAATGCATCATCCCTGCTGTCGCGTCAGCAATATGTCGCCAGTATGCTGGATAAAGTGAATATTATTCTGCCGCGCAATAAAGTGGACCCGATACCCAACGTGGCGCTCGGCGGCAACTTAATTACCGAAATCTGGCTGGGGGTAAACTGCTACGACTTTTATGCACGCCATCAGGGGATTTTACGCAGCCACACCTTTGAAGCCGACACCCTGATGTATGAAATTAATCAGTATCTGAAACGTCGGCTTAAAAACATCTATATCGGCCCGCCTGATTCATTATTAGAAGAATTAAACCGCGCATTGCTTCAACTTGAGTCACTGTGCCGGGATGATATGCAGCTGTTTGCGCCGCTGTTTCATCTGTTTAATATCCGCATGGCGCTGTATCCGACCGAGCGCTGGCCGGAGGCTCTGGCGGCGTAAATAGCGAAGCGCGAATGAGGGGTTGGTTTTGATTCACCCATTAAACTTGTTGATCCACGGGCTGCTCTGTTGGTTTGACCACTGTTGCAGCAACAATTCTTTAAAGCGCTCGGCGGCAGGCGTTAATGCCGGATCCCGGCGCTGCACCAACCCTAAAGTGCGCCGCACGACGGGTTCCACCAAGGGTTTGCTGACCAAAATCGGGTGATCATCTTTTGGCATCGCCAGACTCGGCAGGGCAGCAATGCCCAGACCGGCCTCCACTAACCCCAGAGAAGTAGAAAGATGGCGGACTTCATAAAACCAGTTCGGTTTCCAGGATAAGCCCTGCAAGGCTTGTTCAATCAGCACGCGATTACCGCTGGAGCGGCGCACGCCAATCAGGGGGTAATCTGCCAAATCTTCCCACATCACGAGAGACTGCTGCGCTAAAGGGTGGTCGCGGCGACAGGCCAGTACAAAAGGTTCGTTTACCAGCGGGGTGAACTCCACGTTGGCATTTGTGACATTGATCATATTCAGGCCGAAATCGGCGTTACCGTTTAGCACGGCCTCGAGGCAATCATAAGCGCTGTGTTCCAGAATTCGCAGACGGATGTTGGGGTATTGCTGATTATAATGGCGGATAACCACCGGCAGAAAATAGAATGCCGCCGTCGGCAGACAGGCGATGGTCAGCATCCCGCTTTGCTGGGATGCCATCTCTTTGATGTTCAAAATCGAGTTATTAAATTGATCCAGCAGAAGGCGCGCGTCGGGCAAAAACTTCCTTCCCACCGCTGTCAGGACTACCTTGCGTGTCGAACGCTCAAATAGCTGCGCGCCGAGGCGCTCTTCCAGTTTTTTGATTCGCCGGGTCAGGCTGGGCTGCGTGGTATTTAATAATTCAGCGGCACGGGTAAAGCTATTTACCTCGGCGATTTTGACAAAGGCATAAATACCTTGCAGTTCTTGCTGCATGATTGCTTTTCCTTGCTGGGTAAGAGATCTCCATCAGTGCTTTTCACATTAATACGAATAACGCATTAATAACGTGATTTTCGACATTAGAGTCAGCGATAGCTCTATGCAATGCTTTGATTAAGGGGTTACTTATCTGACAGGGAAGGAAATTATGTTACATATCCCATGCGTATTAATGCGGGGAGGGACGTCAAAAGGCCCGTTGATTCTGGCCAGTGATTTGCCCTCTGATCCGCAGGAACGCGATGATATTTTACTGGCACTGATGGGGGCAGGGCATGAGCTGGAAATTGACGGCATCGGCGGGGGGGCTCCCCAAACCAGTAAAGTCGCGATTGTTAGCCGCTCAACCCATCCCGACGCGGATGTGGATTATCTGTTTGCTCAGGTCATGGTGAAAGAGCGGCGGGTGGATACCACGCCCAATTGCGGCAATATGCTGTGCGCAGTGGGCCCCTTTGCCGTTGAGAAGGGGCTGGTGGCGGTGAGCGGCCCGGTTACACGTGTCCGTATCCGAAATATGAATACCGATACCTTTGTGGAGGCCGATATTCAGACACCCGGGGGCGCGGTGACATACGAGGGTACGACCGCGATTGACGGCGTGCCGGGATGCGCTGCACCGGTGGGATTAACCTTCCTCAATGCAGCCGGGTCGAAAACCGGCAAATTGCTACCTAGCCTGCGGATAACGGAGTCGTTTGACGGTGTTGAAGTGACCTGTATAGATATGGCGATGCCGATGGTATTAATTCATGCCGCCTCAATGGGAAAAACAGGCAGTGAGTCGCCCCAAGAGCTGGAGAGCGACCCACAGTTTTTGCAACGGCTGGAAAGTATCCGCCGGCAGGCCGGTCAAGCGATGGGGCTGGGGGATGTCAGCCAGAAAGTGATCCCGAAACCTGTACTGCTGTCGGCGCCGCAGGCCGGAGGCTCGCTGCAGGTGCGCTATTTTATGCCGCATAACTGCCACAAATCGTTGGCGGTCACTGGGGCGATAGGTATTGCTTGTGCAACTGAAATATCTGGCAGTGTCGCGCAAAAAATTGCCATCAGTAATAAAACGGCGGGTGATGCTATCAACGTTTCACTGGAACATCCCAGCGGAAAAATAACCGTGGGTCTGGTCCGGCAGGGAAATAATGTCGAGAACATACGTGCTTCTGTTATCCGAACGGCGAGAAAACTATTTTCTGGCAATGTGTATGTTCCCGAGAATGCTCACGAACTCATGAGTATCGCCGAATAGTTTATTTTTAATCGAAGGAATTATCATGGCTGATAATATCTTGGCCGGGCCACGTCCGGCGAAAAAAGTGGGAATGAATCCCATTATATGGAAATTGGCAGTGCTTTTTATTATCCCATTAATGACGTTTATTATTCCTGCCCCTGAGGGATTACAGGATCTGGCCTGGAAATTATTGGGTATTTATCTGGCGGCAATCGTGGGTCTGGTTATTAAACCCTATCCTGAAGCGGTGATCCTGCTGCTGGCTATCGCCGCTTCAGCAGGGGTTATCGGTAATATCGGTATGCCGGGCGCAAAGGGCGGCTTAAAGATTGATTCCGTGCTGAGCGGGTATGCGTCTGGGACCACGTGGCTGGTGTTTGCGGCATTCACCTTGAGCGCAGCCTTTGTGACCACGGGGCTTGGCAAACGTATCGCCTATACCTTGGTAGGGAAAATCGGCAAAACCACGTTGCGCCTGGGATACGTAACGGCGCTGCTGGATTTACTGCTGTCACCTGCGACGCCGTCGAACACCGCCCGCGCTGGCGGGATTGTGTTCCCGATTTTCAACAGTATCGCCGTTGCTTTAGGTTCCGACCCGGAGAAAAGCCCGAGTAAAGCGGGACGCTATCTGATGGTGAATATTTATATGGTCACTAAAACGACCAGCTATATGTTTTTGACAGGTTTTGCCGGTAATGCCCTCGCGCTGTCACTGATGCGCGATATTTTGCATATCAAACTCAGTTGGGGTGGGTGGGCATTGGCGGGGGTATTACCAGGCCTAATCATGTTAACGGCGATCCCCTATATTGCGTATAAAATAGCCAAGCCGGAACTAAAAAGTATCGATAATAAAGCGATTGCTGAAAAAGGTCTGGCTGAACTGGGGGCCATGAGTATTAAAGAGAAAGGTCTGTTGGTTATCTTTATTTTTGCGCTGCTGGGTTGGATATTTTCGGGGTATATCGGCATGAATGAAGCGTCGGTTGCCGTGAGTGTCATGAGTATTACGTTATTATGCGGCGTCGTCAGCTGGGATGATATTTTAAAAAATAAAGGCGGCTGGAGTACTTTAATATGGTACGGCGGCATCATTGGTCTCAGTTCGACATTGTCTAAAAGCGGCTTCTTTACCTGGCTGGCGGACACGTTGGCTCATCGCTTTGATTTCAGTGGCATGGGGGAATCTGTGGTTGCCGTATTGTTGCTGGCGAGTATTTTGGTGCGTTACCTGTTTGCTTCCGGCGGGGCCTATGTGGCGGCTATGGTGCCGGTATTTGCTACGCTGGGTCTGGTAAGTGGTACGCCACCGATGGTGCTGGCTCTGGCAATATTGTTCTCCAATTCCTATGGCGGCTGTGTGACCCACTATGGCGGTGCGGCCGGGCCTGTGGTCTTTGCCGCAGGCTATAATGACATTAAATCCTGGTGGATTATCGGCCTGACGGTTTCACTTATCACTTATGTGGTGCAGTTGTTTATCGGCATTCCGTGGTGGGAGTTTTTGATCAGCCACGGCTGGTTGTAAGGCAGGGCGCGTTAATTACTGTCAGCGAAGTAAAAATCCCGACCTCAAGTCGGGATTTTACGTTTGAATAGAGACTGCCGTTAACGCAACTGACACGCCTGCTCAGTGCTTTGGCTGACTAAATGCGTGAACGTTTGCAGCGGGCAATAGCCTTCGGCAGTCTGGTCATTGCACCCCGGTATTTTGAGTTGCACACGTCCCGCCGGCTCTTTCAGTGTCAGCGGAGTCTGCTCACGCAACTGCGCCAGCGTCTGATACATCATATTCACGCTAACGAACTGTTTCCCGGCTTTATCTGACCAGCGCTCAAAAACCAGCGCGCCGCCCGGTGGGGTATTGTCGGGCTGCCCTGGTAGTGTCCATGACATATCCAGCATCCCTGAAATATTGGCGATATTAGTGTCGTGACCGGCAATAAACAGGATCTTATTATCCGGGGAGATATCCGGCATTTTGCTGGTGGCGGCGTTCGGATCAAGCGCATTGGCGATGGTTTGCAATAATGGCGTACCGTTATGTTTGGCGATATAAGGTGTGCGCGACATCAAATTAAACTGCGCGTTATGCAATTTCAGCAAGGATGCCCATTCTTGTACTGAATGAATGTTGCCCCATGCAGGCTGTGGCATCCCCTGTGACTGTTCCAGCAGGAAAATTTCTGCCAGCGTTGACGAAAGCCCGACGGCACCGCCAAGCGCGACTTTATTCCCGTTGTCGGTTACCGACAGTTTGGTTGGCATTGCCTGCGAAAAATCACATGTTTTATCTGCGTGATGTTGCTGACAATAGGCTGATTTGGGGAAATTGAGCACGTTGCTCATGAGCGTCAGGGAAGGGAGATATTGTTGATTAAGGGTATCAAGCGGCACTCCGGCCTGCTTTTCGACGGCCTGCTGCACCTGCGTTTTGTCCATTGAGCAAACACCTGCCTTCACAGGGTGAAACAGCGGATCAACCTGCTTGAGATTCTGCTGGTGGTGAATAGTTAAGCCGCATTGCGGGGCAAGGCCAGCCAGAAACGCCTCGCCGGTTTTGCGGGTGCGCTGATCGACGTCTGCCCAGACATATACCGAGCCCGGTGCCGGACAACCTTCTTTTGACAGAATGCTTCGCTGTTGATACTTCAGCCGGTAAAACCCGCCCATCAGGCTAATCAGATGCTCGCCGCGCGGCGTGAGGTAACCGAGTTTCACCGGCCACTCCGGCCAAACTTCAGGCGTCACGTCGCGCATGGTTTGCGTCATTTTGGTGGGCGCCCGCACGCCGTGGCGGCTGAGTATGACCACCTTTTCTAACCGGTATCCAGAAGGTGGAGTGTCGCTGGCATAAGCTGCGGAGCTCAAGGACGATGCAGAGATAAGGGCGAGCAGAATTCCATTGCGAAGGATAAGGTTAGTGCGTTTAAACAGAGAGATTGTCATTTACAGCCTCTTTATTATTTGCAGCGTTGAACTGGGGTTTTAGCCGAGCGTACTTGCCCGCATCTTTAATCTTCCCGCCATAATCACCCGCGTGGCAGCATCTTCGCCGGAGCAGAGATATTCCACCGCCATGCGGCCAAGTTCGATATAGGGCAGCTGGACGCTGGTCAGCTTGGGTGTCATCTGGTCGGCGATGCGTTGATCGTCGTAACCCGCCACCAGAATGTCCTGCGGAATACGCAGATGCAGTTCGGTCAGTGCCTGATAGCAGCCGATGGTCATCCAGTCGCTGGAGCAGAAAATCGCATCCGGCGGTTCAGGCTGTTGCATCAGTTGTAACGTAGCGCGATAGGTTTCGTTCAGTGACCAGTTGGTGGTTTTGACCCGTTGATCGTCGTGTGAAATTCCGGCTTGCGATAGGGCTTCGCGATAACCCTCGAGGCGCATTTCACAGGCTTCCATCCAGTGATCGCCCATGATGTGGGCAATGCGGGTAGCCCCCTGATCGATAAGATGGCGGGTGATCTGCAACGCATTGGCGCGATCATCTGGCAAAAAGGTGGGCAGCAGCGGAAACGCGCGATCATAGACGTTCAGCAGGACAACGGGAAGTTGGGTCTGGTTGATGAACGGGGAAAAGTCCATTGCCTGCGTGACAGGTGAAGCAATGATAATTCCCGCGCAGCGCCGTTGATTGAGTTGCGCAATGATACGCACCGCCAGTTCGACGTCGTCGCCGTAATCATAAATCGTCAGCAGGGTATCATGCCTCCACGCGGCTTCACGGGCTTCACTCAGGGCATCTACAAAGGGGTCATAACTAGGCATGGTGTTGATTAGCAAGGCAATCTCTTCCTGACCATTATCGCGGTGCGGCGCAGGCATTTTTTTGTAGCCCAGAGCCAGCGCGGTGTTGAAGACCCGCTCACGGGTTTCATCACTGAGTTTAACCGAGCGCGAATTGTTTAAAATCAGTGAAACAGTGGCCTGAGAAACGCCCGCTTCACGCGCGATATCAATCATCGTGACTTTGTTTTTCTTCTCCATTTTCCCTATCCCGTCGCCCATTTTTCTCCCCGCGCACTATATCACAACCGCTCATTTTCCCAGACCACAGGACCGGGAAGATGAAAGAGTGTGATCTCACTTCCAGAACCTGAATGTCTGATTTGCAGCCAAAGTTAATTGATAATAAAAATTAGCTAATAATATTAGTTGATGCATTTTCATTCTAAAACTAAGGGCAATGAGATGAAAGAGAAATGGAGTGAGCAGCAGGCTGGAGAGTGGGGAAAACGGCAGGGATGGATATGTGCCTTTAACTATTTGCCACGTACGGCGGTGAACTGGACGGAACTCTGGCAGCGCGAGACCTTTGATGCCGTGACCATTGATCAGGAGCTGGGCTGGGCACATGGCATTGGCTACAACCAGTTGCGCATCAATCTGCCGTTTATTGTCTGGCAGGACGACCGCGAGGGTTTACTGGCGCGTATCGATCAGTTCCTCGCCATTGCTGACAGTCATCAGATTAAGGTAATGCTGACGCTGATGGACGACTGCGGGTTCTCAGGCGACGAGCCCTATCTCGGGCCGCAAAAAGCCCCGGAACCGGGAAAACATAACAGTCAGGCGGCCGCCAGCCCGGGGCGGGATATCGTCTGCAACCGCGAAAAATGGCCGGAGGTTGAGCGGTATGTTCGTGACGTGATCCGCCGTTTCCGTGACGATCCGCGTATCGCGATTTGGGATTTATACAACGAACCCGGTAACCGGGGCACGTTTGCCACCGGCCTTGAAGAAGTGTTGTATGACGAAAAGCTGGAAGTCTATGCGCTTGAGCTGATGCAGAAAGCCTTTGTCTGGGCGCGCGAGGAGGATCCTGTGGCACCGTTAACTGTCGGCGCATGGCATTTTTCACAAGATCTGGATCAGCCCGAAAGAGAATTTTTCACCCATCCTGTCGACGTCGCAGCGGCAGAGCTGTCCGATATCATCAGTTTCCACGCCTATGTGGCGACGCCGAAACTGCTGCAGGCGCTGCGTTTCTGGCAGAAGTTTAATCGTCCGATGCTGTGTACCGAATGGCTGGCGCGCCACGTCGGCAGCGTGTTTGAGGAGCAGTTACCGCTGTTCAGCGCCTTCAACGCGGGCTGTTATCAGTGGGGATTAGTGCGTGGCAAAACACAGACTACGCTGCCGTGGCCCATTGTGCGCAAAGGAAACCACGATTATGCCCATCTATGGTTCCACGACGTGCTGGACGAGTACGGTATCCCGTTCCGTCGCGCTGAAATGGACCTGGTCCGCCGTTTAACAAACATAAAATAACTCTTACAACAGGCAGCACAGGGACGTGCGGGGCGAAAAAAATGACGATTTCAATGAAAATCCCTCCCAGGGAATTGTGGTCTTATTTCGGTTACGGGTTGGGGCAGTGTTTCAGTTTCGGGTTGGTGGGTTCTTTTATTAACTATTTTTATACTGATGTTCTGGGTATTTCAGCACTGGCCGCCAGTACTATCTTTCTGGTTGCCCGTGCATGGGATGCGATTCACGATCCGTTATTTGCCAGCGTAATGGACACCATTCAGACCCGCTTCGGCAAATTCCGTCATTTTATGTTACTGGCACCTTTTCTGATCACGCTGGTGACGCTGGCATCGTTTTATAATATTAACGCGCCGATGGGCACGAAAATTATCTATGCTGGCGCCACTTATATTCTGTGGGGAACGCTGTACGCGATTTCGGATATTCCGTTCTGGTCGATGAGTTCGGTAATGAGTTCCGAGCCGAAAGAGCGTACCAAGGCAGTGACCGCTGCGGTACTCGGCGTCAACGCCGGGATCGCCTGTGCGTCGATTTTCTTCCCGCGTCTGACGGCATTTTTTGCGCCAGGTTCCGACGACCACGGTTACTTCTGGGCGACAGTGGTAATGATGGTGGTGGGCCTGCTGCTGATGTTCAATGGCTTCTGGCATATTAAAGAACGCGTGCCACCGAGCAGTGAAAAAGTCACGATGCGGGACACTTTCCATAATCTGAAGAACAACCGGCCACTGTTTTTCGTCTTAGCCGCGTTCTTTTTCTGCGTTCTGCATAATATTGCCAATGGTATTTATATCTACTTCTTTATTTATAATATGGGCGACGGGGCATTACAGGCCGTTATTGGTATTATGGGAATATTAGCGGCGATCACCTGCCTGACAGCGCCGTTATTAACCCGCCGGTATAAAAAACGCACGCTGTTCATTGTGCTGTGTATGCTGGATATTCTGGTGCGTATCCTGTTGTGGTTTGCCGGTTATCACAATCTCACTGTGCTCTTTATCCTGCTTGGGTTAAGTACCGTCTTCGTGATGATGAGTAATCTGTTCACGTCCGCCATGATTGTCGACACCATCGAATATGCCGAATACAAAACCAACAAACGCTGTGCGGCCATCACATTCTCTGGCCAGACGTTTACCGGCAAAATGTCGGTCGCGGTCGGCGGCGGGCTGGTGGGGATTTTTCTCACGGCGATTCACTATGTCCCTCATGCGGCGCAGCAAAGCGAAAGTGTGCTGAACGGGCTATTCTTTGGTATCAGTCTGTTACCTGCCGTCGGGTCGCTTATCCGCATTGGCTTTATGTGGTTCTTCGACTTTACCGAAGATAAACATGCCGAAGTGCTGGCGATTCTGGCACAGCGACGCACGTCTGGCGGGGTGTTTGAGGAAGGGAAAGAAGCGAAGGGAAAACTGCTGGAAGTCTGATTTTCGGCGATACAGTCAGTGTCAGCCGGGCCCGCGTATTTATGTCGGTTTCGGCTGTCGCTGACGGGGCTTTACCGGTTGTGTTCACCCAATGCTTCTCTGAGAGCATGAATAAAGCTGCGGACTTTAACCGTTTGTCTCATTCCCGCCGGTGTCAGGACGTGCATCGGCCGCGAAGGCCCTTCATAATCTGATAAAACCTGTACCAGACGACCGGCCCTGATCTCTTCATTCAGTACGTCCTCCGGGCCCAGCGTCACGCCGTACCCTCTGACCGCCGCATGGAGCAGCGCTCGCCAGTCATTGGCGCGAAAACGGCCTGTGGGCTGGATCTCCTGAGATTTCCCCTCTTTGCAAAACAACCAACGGCAGGGTATCTGCGGGGACCAAATTCCGTAGATAAGACACGAGTGCCGCGCGAGGTCGTCGGGGTTTTGCGGCATACCGTGCTGGGCCAGATATTCCGGCGATGCGCAGGCAATCAGCCGGTAGGGGCGCAGCGGGTAGGCAATCATCGGGCTGTCGTTCAGTTCACCAATACGCAGGATCACCTCATAGCCTTCTTCGACCGGATCGACGAAGCGGTCACTCAGCGTCAGTTCAACCTGGGTGTCGGGGTATTTATCGAGATACTGCGTGATAAAAGGGGCCAGGGTCGAGGTGCCAAAGGTCACGGGGGCATTGACGCGCAGGGTACCTGAGGGACTGGCTTTCATCTCCAGTGCAATAGCATCGGCGGCTTCTGCTTCTGAAAGCACGACCTTACAGCGTTCATAGTAACTGCGGCCGATATCTGTCAGGTGCTGGCGGCGGGTGGTCCGGCTCAGCAGCGCGGTCCCCAGCCGTGATTCGAGTCGGGCAATATGTTTGGCCACCATCTGTGGAGAAATTCGCAGCGCGTTCGCTGCCGCCGCGAAGGATCCCAGCTCTGCGGCCCGTACGAAGACATTCATGCTGGTTAACCGATCCACGATCCCCTCCTTTTTGTTGTTTATCTATGGCTTTGATGGGTATTTATCAACACTCAGTATTGAATTATCTTAATCTTTCGGTAGCTAAATGAAAGGTGAGAATGATGAACATAGGCATTATCGGAGCGGGATTTGTGGGCCGTGCGGTCGCGAAACTGGCGATTCAGGCCGGGCATCGGGTTATGGTCAGTAATTCACGGGGGCCGCAGACGCTGTTCAGCCTGAAGCCAATGTTGGGTTGCGACATCGGCACCGCCACGCAGGCGGCGAGTTTTGGTGACATCGTGGTGATCGCGGTTCCTCTTACGGCCATCGGACAACTGCCGGTGGCCGAACTTAGCGGGAAACCGGTTATCGATGCCGTGAACTATTATCCCGAACGCGACGGGCAGATAACAGAACTGGATCAGCAGATGACCACGACCAGTGAGTATCTGGCGGGTTTTCTGCCGCAATCGAAGATAACTAAGGCCTTTAATGCCATTCAAATGACAGACCTCGAAAAAGAGGGGCTGCCCGCCGGAGACCCTGAGCGCCGCGCATTGCCACTGGCCGGAAACGATGCGGCAACTAAAAGTCTGATTATCACGCTTTACAACGCTTTTGGTTTTGACGCGGTGGATGCGGGCGCACTCTCCGAAGGCTGGCGTTTCCAGCGTGGAATGCCGAGTTATTGCGTACGAATGACGAAGAGCGAGTTGAAGGGCGTTCTGGCAGAGGCGCATCGCCCGGATCCGGCGTAACGGGTCAATGTCAGTGCTTCATAATGGATAAGGAATTGATAAAAAAATCCACGCTCTGACGTGGATTTTTTGTTAGCAGACTGCCATCCGGTTTACTTAATTTCAGTGACGAAGTCTTCGCGACTGCGCCGGACTTTCTTCAGGTTCACCAGCCAGTCGCCTTCTGTTGCCCGATAACCCAGCGGGAGCATCACCACGCTGCGTAAGTTCTTCGATTTCAAACCGAGGATCTCATCAACGGCAACCGGGTCAAACCCTTCCATTGGCGTGGCATCGACCTCTTCGAACGCTGCGGCAATCAGCGCGGCGCCAAGGCCAATATAAGCCTGACGGGCTGCTGCCTGGTAATTCGCTTCGGTTCCCCGTTCAGCGACAATCCCCAACAGCATCTGGCGATAGTTTTCCCATCCTTCGTTTTTAAAACCCCGGACGTCGTTGGTCAGGTCGAACATCATATTCACGCGATCCGCGGTGATGTCGTCCCATGCAGCAAATACTAGCAGGTGGGAGCAGTCGGTAACCTGCGCCTGATCCCAGGACACGGTTCTGATTTTGGCGCGGATATCAGGGTTGCTCACCACAAAGAGTTCAAACGGTTGAAGCCCGCTCGACGTCGGTGCCAGCCGCACAGCCTCTACGATATGTTCGAGTTTTTCGGCAGGCACGGTTTTCGTTGCGTCGAATTTCTTGGTCGCGTAGCGCCACGCCAGTCTTTCATTTAAGGTCGTCATTTTGTTTTCCTGAAGAATAATGTGAGAAGCGGTGTGGTGATGCCGGTGAAACTCATTTCCCCGAATAGTGGCTGATAATCGCACTATCCACCGGCTTTGTTTTGTGAATTTGAGCCCTGTGTGGTGGAGAGAATCGTACTGCGCAGATCCCTGAAAACAAAAAAATCCACGCTTTCGCGTGGATTCTGAAATTGCTTTCTGTATCCAACAGTGCCAACCGGCGCAGGATAGATTAGACGTTGAACAGGAAGTTCATGACGTCGCCGTCTTTCACGATGTAATCTTTGCCTTCTGAACGCATTTTGCCGGCTTCTTTCGCGCCTTGTTCACCTTTGTAGGTGATGAAGTCGTCAAAGGCGATAGTTTGTGCGCGGATAAAGCCTTTTTCGAAGTCGGTGTGGATTTTACCGGCTGCCTGCGGGGCGGTAGCGCCAACTGGGATGGTCCAGGCACGGACTTCTTTCACGCCAGCGGTGAAGTAAGTTTGCAGGTTCAGCAATTCATAACCAGCGCGGATCACGCGGTTAAGACCCGGCTCTTCCAGACCCATTTCAGCCATGAATTCTGCACGGTCTTCATCTTCGAGTTCAGCGATATCAGATTCAACGGCGGCACAGACGGCAACCACAACGGAACCTTCAGCTTCGGCAATTTTGCGTACGATATCGAGGTACGGGTTATTTTCATAACCGTCTTCGTTAACGTTGGCGATGTACATGGTTGGCTTCAGGGTCAGGAAGCTCAGGTAACGGATGGCCGCTTTGTCTTCATCAGTCAGATCCAGCGCACGCAACATGCCGGCTTCAGAAAGCTGCGGCAGACATTTTTCCAGCGCGGCCAGCTCGGCTTTGGCATCTTTGTCGCCGCCTTTGGCACGTTTCTGTACACGGTGAATGGCGCGTTCGCAGGTGTCGAGGTCCGACAGGGCCAGTTCGGTGTTGATAACGTCGATGTCGTCAGCCGGGTCAACTTTGTTATTTACGTGGATGATGTTGTCGTTTTCGAAACAACGTACTACATGGCCGATAGCTTCGGTTTCACGAATGTTGGTCAGGAACTGGTTACCCAGACCTTCACCTTTAGACGCGCCTTTTACCAGACCGGCGATGTCCACGAATTCCATGGTTGTCGGCAGGATACGCTGCGGTTTTACGATGGCGGCCAGCTGGTCGAGGCGTGAATCAGGCATCGGCACCACACCGGTGTTGGGTTCGATGGTACAGAACGGGAAGTTAGCTGCTTCGATACCCGCTTTGGTCAGCGCATTGAACAGAGTAGATTTACCGACGTTCGGCAGGCCCACGATACCGCATTTGAATCCCATGTTGTTCTCACCTTAATATCTTAATAATCAAGCAATTAACGTTAATTGCGCGATGTAATGACCGTATTAGGCCGCATTATACACGCAATAGCGCTTTTTCTCGAATACCCGTCATCCTTCGAACCGCTGCTGCGTGGAATCAATCCTTGCCTCACTCCACCCATTTTTAGATACTTGTCACAATTATTTAACTGACTGGAAATAAACCGGATGTTTTATGTTTAGCCTGCGTGGTCTGAATATGGTGGAAGTGAAGAACGACACGCTGGCAGGATTTGTGGTGGCGGTGTCGATGATCCCGGAAGCCGTCGGGTTCTCGCTGGTGGCGGGACTGTCGCCGATTGTCGGGCTGCACACGGCATTTATCATCGGGCTGGTCACCGCGTTGTTTGGCGGCAAACCGGGAATGGTATCAGGCGCTGCGGGCTCTATTGTGGTGGTGCTGATGAGTCTCGCCGCGCAGCACGGTATGGGCTATGTGCTGTGGGCGACAATTTTTGCCGGAGTCATTCAGATACTGATTGGCGTGTTCCGGTTGGGGAAATTTATCCGGCTGGTGCCGCTGCCCGCGATTCACGGTTTTGTTAACGGGCTTGCGATCGTCATTATGCTGGCGCAGTTACACATGATTGCCGGGCAGGGGCCGCTGATGTACGGGCTGGTGCTGTTGGCGATTCTGGTGGTGGTATTTTTCCCGAAACTGACGCGGGTCATTCCTTCTTCGCTGGCCGCGCTGATCGTGGTTGCCGGCGTGGCGATTGGCTTTAACCTGCATACCCTGCGGGTTGGGGATTTGGCGGATATCTCCGGTGCCTTGCCGCACTTCAGCCTGCCCGTTGCACCTTTTACTCTTGAGATGCTGAAGGTGGTGCTGCCTTACGCGGTGGTGATCGCGCTGGTCGGATTGATTGAATCGCTGTTGACCATGACCGTGCTGGATGAAATGGGCAACAAAAAGGGTAACGGGAATCGAGAAAGTATCGCTCAGGGGGCGGGAAACACGATTTGCGGGCTGTTTGGCTGTTTTGCCGGTTGCGCGATGATTGGTCAGTCGATTATCAATTTTACCTCGGGCGGCCGTGGGCGTATTTCCGGGGTGGTCGGTGCTATTCTATTGATTCTGTTTGTGATTAGCCTGTCGGGTTACATCGGTTTGCTGCCGGTGGCGGCTCTGGCGGGGATCATGCTGGTCGTGTGTTACAACACCTTTGAGTGGAGTTCGCTGCGCAGGCTGCGTCGCATGCCCAAGGCCGACGCGCTGGTGATGTTGATTGTCACCTTAATCACCATTTTCACCGATCTGGCCGTCGCGGTGATCAGCGGAGTGATTATCTCCGCGCTGGTCTTCGCGTGGCAGCAGGCGCGTATCCGTATTCGCGAACATAAAACGAAGGGCGACCTGACGATTTATAAGCTGGAAGGACCACTGTTCTTTGGCTCCTCGGCCAGCTTCGCCGAGTTATTCGAACCGCAGAACGATCCGCAAAACGTGGTATTGGATTTTGCCGCCACGCGGGTGATGGACTCCAGCGGCGTTGAGGCGATTGATAAACTGACTGCGCGCTATCTCGAGGCGGGGAAATCGATTCGACTGCGCCACCTCAGCGATGACTGCGTGAACCTGCTGAAAAAGGCCGGGCCGTTCTGTAGTCACGAGCTGGATGACCCGCAGTATTACGTCGCCGAAGACAGTCTGTAAGGCAATCAGCAATAAAAAAGGCGCGAATTTCGCGCCTTTTGGCTTTTAACTGACTTCTAACTCATTTACGGCTGGGCTTTAAAACTGTGCAGGCGCTGGACGGTTTTCTCTAAACCTTCTTTCATCAGCATCTCGGTACAGCGTAGCGACTCGTCAATCGCATCATCAATCAGTTTCTGCTCACTGGCCGGCGGTTTACCGAGCACAAATCCCACGACTTTACTTTTGTCCCCCGGATGCCCGATACCAATGCGCAAACGGTAAAAGTTCGGGTTATTGCCCAGTTTGCTCTGAATATCTTTCAGACCGTTATGACCGCCATTGCCGCCACCAAGTTTGATTTTTGCTACGCCCGGCGGAATATCCAGCTCGTCGTGGGCGACCAGAATTTCATCTGGCTCGATGCGGTAGAAGTTAGCCATCGCCAGCACGGCTTTGCCGCTGAGATTCATAAAAGTAGTTGGCACCAGCAGGCGGACGTCGTGACCTGACAGCGACAGGCGTGCGGTATAGCCGTAAAACTTACTCTCTTCTTTCAATTGCTGATTGTGCTGGCGGGCGAGAAGATCCACGTACCAGGCACCGGCGTTATGTCGCGTTTGGGCGTATTCCGCACCGGGATTGGCCAGACCCACTATTAATTTAATGCTGCTCACGTTGGTTTCGCTTCTTCATGAGGTGACGATCAGGGCGCTAGTTTACCTGCGCAGCTCTGTTGTGCCAAACCCGCGGAAGGGAATTACCGGTTATTACTTCGAAGGGTGAATAATATTGATCACCTATTATTCATCCTCCGAAGGTAAATGACCGAATAACGTAAAGATTTGTCATTTGATGTTTCACGACTGTGATCGTTGCCGCAAAGTTAAATCCGGTCGCCGACTACACTTTAATCAGGAAAAGCAGATAAGCATCGCTGTTTAATTGATGGATTACAGGAGGTGACATATGAAACGTAAAACCGCAGCAGTATTAGGCAACGTGCTGATGGGGCTTGGTCTCGTCACTATGGTCGGCGGAGTCGGATACTCCATACTTAATCAACTGCCGAGTATGAATTTACCGCAGTTTTTGGCCCACGGTGCCGTCGCCAGTATTTTCCTCGGCGCGATCCTTTGGCTGGCTGGTGCCAGAGTCGGCGGACGTGAACGTGTCGCTGACCGTTACTTTTGGGTTCGTCATTACGATGCCCGCTGCCGTAAAAGCCATCGCCACCCTTAATGCCTCCCGATTAGAACTCTGGTAAAACAGTTTTCTAATAAAAGAAAAACCCGTTATCGCCAAGGCCATAACGGGTTTTTTGTTTTCTATTTTTCCCACACGATGTTTTAACCGATTAATTCATTTCCCTTCCCTAAGAGGAAGGGGGAATGATTAATGTTCGAACATGGCAGAAATAGATTCTTCATTGCTGATACGGCGAATTGCCTCGGCCAACATACCTGACAGGGTCAGGGTGCGGACTTTTTTCAGCGCACGAATTTCCGCAGACAGCGGGATGGTATCGCAAACAATCACTTCGTCGATCACGGAGTTTCTGATGTTTTCAACAGCGTTGCCGGAGAAGATCGGGTGAGTTGCGTACGCAAATACGCGCTTCGCACCGCGTTCTTTCAGTGCTTCAGCCGCTTTACACAGCGTACCACCAGTATCAATCATGTCATCAACCAGCACGCAGTCGCGGCCTGCCACATCACCAATAATGTGCATCACCTGAGAAACGTTTGCGCGAGGGCGACGTTTATCGATGATAGCCATGTCGGTGTCGTTAAGCAGTTTAGCCACGGCGCGGGCACGGACAACACCGCCAATATCCGGAGAAACCACGATTGGGTTTTCCAGATTTTGTTGCAGCATATCTTCCAGCAGGATTGGACTACCGAACACGTTATCAACCGGTACGTCGAAGAAGCCCTGGATCTGTTCGGCGTGTAAATCTACGGTAAGAACGCGGTCAACACCCACGCTGGAGAGGAAATCAGCAACGACTTTAGCAGTGATTGGCACACGGGCCGAACGCACCCGGCGATCCTGACGTGCATAACCGAAATAAGGAATGACGGCGGTAATACGGCCGGCGGAAGCGCGGCGTAAGGCATCAACCATTACGACCAGTTCCATCAGGTTATCGTTAGTAGGCGCGCAGGTGGACTGGATAATGAAAATATCTCCGCCACGTACATTTTCGTTGATTTGCACACTTACTTCACCGTCGCTGAAACGACTGACGGCGGCGTCACCAAGACTGGTGTATAAACGGTTGGCAATACGTTGTGCTAGTTCCGGGGTGGCGTTACCAGCAAAAAGCTTCATATCAGGCACGAGAAGAACCTCAGGCTTGCGTCCAGGGAAGACATCGGCTTATGACACCACCGGGCGGTGAGCGGTGCCACAGCATTATGCTTACGAGAAAAAATACTACGATACATCAAAACGTTACTGCAAAAATAACTCTGTTGTCTACTGAGAGGCTGGCAAAGAACAGACACAGACAACGGGACTGTGATTGCTCTACGCTTTGCCTGCGGCCCTCAACAGTTCTGCGCGGTAAGAGTGAAGGGGGGAGACGTTAACGCCTTTCGCCACAAAACCCGAAACCCACGCAGGAACCTGACGCAAAACTTCACGGGCTTCATGCTCTGAGTTGAATTCGGCAAACACACAGGCACCCGTCCCAGTCATACGTGACGGCGCGTATTCTAACAGCCAAGAAACAAGCTGTTCAACCTCGCAAAATCGTTTTCTCGCAATCGGTTGGCAATCATTTGTCCAGGCTGTGCTTAAAAGCACATTAATCGGACGTTTTGGAGTGTTGCGGGTCAATTGCGGATCACCAAAAATGGCCGGAGTTGGAATATGAATTCCCGGATGCGCCACCAGATACCATTTTTCCTCCGGTTCAACGGGTTGCAGTACTTCACCAATGCCTTCGGCAAAAGCGGCATGACCCATGACAAAAACCGGCACATCAGCACCCAGTGCCACGCCCAACTTAGCCAATTGTTCGTCTGAAAGGGCGCATTCCCACAGCAGATTAAGCGCAATCAGCACGGTGGCAGCATTAGATGAACCGCCGCCAAGGCCGCCGCCCATCGGGATACGCTTGGTCAGCGCAATGCCCGCACCCAGTGGCGTGCCGGTGTGACTTTTCAACAGACGTGCGGCGCGCACCACCAGATTATCTTCATCATCGACACCGGAGACCGGCGTGGTGAGGATAATCTGACCGTCGGTGCGCGGCGTAAAATCGAGGCTGTCGCCGTAATCCACAAACTGAAACAGCGTTTGCAGTTCATGGTAACCGTTGGCGCGCTGCCCGGTGATATACAGGAATAAATTGAGTTTAGCCGGAGAAGGCCACGATTGCGTCATCTCAGTTTAATGTCCAGCTGTCCATTTTCAACTTGATACGCTGATCGCCCTGAGTCAGTTCCAGACGATCTGGCAGGGAAGGGATGACCTCATCGCTGTAGCTCTGGTAAACCACGTTGCCCTTCAGGCCGTTGTGGCTGTAGTTCACTTTTGACAGGCGGTACTGGCTGTCGAGGGTGAAATCACTCTCATCGCCCGGCAGGCCGAGCATCCACAAACGCAGGTTAGCCAACGGAATCGACATGCCGGTCAGTTTCTGGATCATTTCGTCAGGATTGTCGCTGGTATATTTCTTGCCCTGATTATTGGTGAGCTGGGCGATGCCGCTTTGTACTTTCAGTTCCATCTCGGTGCTGCCGAGCGGATTGGTCAACAGCAAACGGTAGCTGTCCGGCGAGTATTGCTGCCAGAAGAAGCGCGCATAAACTTTCTGCCGGTCGGAAATATAGGCGAAGGCGCCGCGGGTCTGATAATGCTCCAGCTGTTTGACCTGCGCTTCGTGCTCACGCCACTGCGGCGAAGTCGGGCTGGTTGCCGGGCCTTTAGGAGCATTGATCGAACAGGCGGCAAGAACCAGGCTGGCAAGAGGAAGAAGGCGAAGTAAGTGGGCTTTACGCATTGGCATATCGGATTAAGTCCTTGGGTGCTGAGGCATCAGTGCCTGGGCAAATTCGGCGGTCGCCAGTTTATCACACTGGCGCGATGCGCGTTTTCAAAAACAGGAACATTTCCCTGTTGTTCTCTCATTAAGAAAGAAACAGAAGCGTTGATCATCTTTGAGAAGCCTGCCAGTGGCAAAGCTGATTTGTAATAGGATTTAACGGATAATGCTGCTTAGCTTTTATTGATCCCGCGCATTATGTAGAATGCGCTTCAGACGTAAACCCATACCAACATAAGTATTACTCGATAATCGCTTCCCTATGACCCTGCTTGCATTAGGTATCAATCACAAAACCGCACCGGTTTCTTTGCGTGAACGGGTAACTTTTTCCCCCGAGACCATTGAACAGGCGCTCTCCAGTCTGCTCCAGCAACCGCTGGTGCAGGGCGGTGTCGTGTTGTCCACCTGTAACCGGACTGAGCTCTATCTCAGCGTGGAACAACAGGAAAATCTTCAGGAACAGCTGGTGAACTGGCTGTGTGATTATCACAAGCTTAGCGTTGAAGAAGTCAAAAAAAGCCTTTACTGGCATCAGGATAACGCCGCTGTCAGTCATCTGATGCGTGTGGCAAGTGGTCTTGATTCGCTGGTACTCGGTGAGCCACAAATTCTCGGCCAGGTTAAAAAAGCCTTTGCAGAATCCCAGCATGGGCAGGCTGTTTCCGGTGAACTTGAGCGTTTATTCCAGAAGTCCTTCTCCGTAGCCAAGCGTGTACGCACTGAAACCGATATCGGCGCCAGCGCCGTGTCTGTGGCATTTGCCGCCTGTACGCTGGCGCGCCAGATCTTTGAATCCCTCTCTGACGTCAGCGTGCTGCTGGTCGGGGCCGGTGAAACCATCGAACTGGTGGCGCGTCATCTGCGTGAACATAAAGTTCGCCATATGATGATTGCCAACCGTACCCGTGAACGTGCGCAAGTGCTGGCCGATGAAGTCGGCGCGGAAGTGATCACCTTACAGGATATCGATTCCCGCCTGGCGGAAGCCGATATTATTATCAGTTCCACTGCCAGCCCGCTGCCGATCATCGGTAAAGGCATGGTGGAAAGGGCGCTGAAAGCCCGCCGTAATCAGCCGATGTTGATGGTGGATATCGCCGTTCCGCGCGACATTGAGCCGGAAGTCGGCAAACTCGCCAATGCCTACCTTTACAGCGTTGACGATCTGCACAGCATTATTCAAAACAATCTGGCCCAACGTAAAGCCGCAGCAATACAGGCGGAATCGATCGTTGAACAGGAAAGCTCTAATTTCATGGCGTGGCTGCGTTCGCAGGGCGCGGTGGAAATTATTCGTGATTACCGCTCGCGTGCCGATCTTGTCCGTGCCGAGGCCGAAGCCAAAGCGCTGGCGGCCATTGCGCAGGGCGCCGATGTCACCGCGGTTATCCATGAATTAGCGTATAAATTAACTAACCGTCTTATTCACGCTCCCACCCGCTCTTTGCAACAGGCCGCCAGCGATGGTGATGTCGAACGCTTGCAAATTTTACGCGACAGCCTCGGGCTGGATCAGCAATAGTTCTTTTTTCTCACAGGGTTAAACACCACGCATGAAGCCTTCTATTGTTGCCAAACTGGAAGTGTTACAAGAGCGCCATGAAGAAGTACAGGCGATGCTCGGCGATGCCGCCGTTATTGCCGATCAGGACAAATTCCGCAATCTTTCCCGCGAATACGCACAGCTGACCGACGTCTCTGAATGTTTTCTGACCTGGCGTCAGGCGCAGGAAGATTTAGCCGCAGCCGAAGAGATGCTCGACGATCCAGAGATGCGGGAAATGGCACAGGACGAAATCAAAAGCTGTAAAGCCAAACTGGAAGAACTGGAACAGCAACTTCAGCTACTGCTGTTGCCAAAAGATCCGGATGATGAACGCGGCTGCTTCCTTGAGATCCGTGCAGGAACCGGCGGTGACGAAGCGGCGATTTTCGCCGGTGATCTGTTCCGCATGTACAGCCGTTATGCTGAAACCCGCCGCTGGCGTGTCGAAATCATCAGCGCCAACGAAGGCGAGCACGGCGGTTATAAAGAAGTGATCGCTAAAGTGACGGGTGAGGGCGTTTACGGCCAGTTCAAATTTGAGTCTGGCGGTCACCGCGTCCAGCGTGTACCGGAAACCGAGTCTCAGGGCCGTATTCATACATCAGCCTGCACCGTAGCCGTAATGCCGGAAGTGCCGGAAGCCGAGCTGCCGGAGATCAACGCCGGTGATTTGAAAATTGACACCTTCCGCTCTTCGGGCGCGGGCGGTCAGCACGTTAACACCACTGATTCCGCCATCCGCATTACCCACTTGCCCACCGGCATCGTGGTTGAATGTCAGGATGAGCGTTCTCAGCACAAGAACAAAGCCAAAGCGATGTCGGTGCTCGGGGCGCGTATTCGTGCGGCAGAAATGGCAAAACGCCATGCGGAAGAAGCGTCAACGCGCCGCAACCTGCTCGGCAGCGGTGACCGTTCGGACCGTAACCGTACTTACAACTTCCCGCAAGGTCGTGTGACCGATCACCGCATCAACCTGACGATTTACCGTCTGGATGAAGTGATGGAAGGCAAACTGGACGCGCTGATCCAGCCTATCGTGCAGGAATATCAGGCCGACCAGCTTGCTGCGTTGTCAGAGCAGGATTAATGGATTTTCAACACTGGCTGGCTGTGGCCACGATGCGTCTGGCGGCGGGCGAAAGCCCTAAGCGGGACGCGGAAATTTTGCTGGGGTTTGTCACGGGTAAGGCGCGCACCTTTATTATGGCCTTCGGTGAAACACCGCTGACGGCCACTCAGTCAGAACAGCTTGAAGCCCTGCTGGCGCGACGCGAGCAGGGTGAACCTGTTGCCTATCTGGTCGGTGAACGCGAATTCTGGTCACTGCGGCTGAGCGTTTCTCCTGCCACATTGATTCCCCGTCCTGATACCGAATGTCTGGTTGAACAGGCGCTGCTGCGCCTGCCTGCCACGCCGGTCAATGTGCTGGATCTCGGCACCGGCACCGGGGCAATCGCACTGGCGATTGCCAGCGAGCGGCCGGATTGTGACATCACCGGTATCGACCTGCACCCCGAAGCTGTCAAACTGGCTGAGCATAATGCGCAGAAACTGGCGATCCCCAATGCCCGGTTTCTGCACGGCAGTTGGTTTACGCCGGTTCCCCGGCAGCGTTTCGCACTGATCGCCAGTAATCCTCCTTATATTGATGCAGCCGATCCTCATCTTGCTGAAGGTGACATACGTTTTGAACCTGCCAGCGCACTGGTGGCTGAAAATGCCGGTCTGGCCTGTCTGGCGCATATTATTCAGTCGGCAACGGCGTATCTTGACGAGGGAGGGTGGCTGCTGCTCGAACATGGCTGGCAGCAGGCAAAGGACGTACAAAACATATTTGCTCAGGCGGGATACTGTGAAATTTCTACCGTGAAAGATTATGGCGGTAACGATCGGGTCACGCTGGGGCAATGGGTCAAAGAGTCACTCAATCAATAATAACGCAGTGACCGGCCTGGCATCAGGCCATTTTTTACTAACAAGGAAGCCGGATATGTCGTCATATATTTGGGTTAAGAATCTCCATCTGGTCACTATAACGCTGAGCATTATCTTGTTCGTCTTGCGTTTTTTCTGGAAATGGGCCGGTTCTGCTATGCTGCAAAAGCGTTGGGTGAAGATCATGCCTCACGCCGTCGACACGCTGTTATTGTTGAGCGGTGTAGCGCTGATTTTTATTACCCATTTCTATCCGTTCAGCCCACAGGGAACCTGGCTGACCGAAAAGCTTTTTGGCGTTATCATTTACATCCTCCTGGGTTTTGTGGCCTTGAGTAAGCGCCCGCGCAGTCAGACGACGCGCTGGATTGCCTTTATTCTGGCACTGGGATGCTTGTATTTGATCGTGAAGCTTGCCATGACCAAAATACCGCTGCTAATGGGATAACTATGAGTGCCATTGCTGATTTTGAATTTAACACCTCGCCGCTGAGCGCCGGGGTGATCCTGGTGACACAGGCGATTCGCTTTGATTTTAAAGCCGAAGAGGTCAGTCGCCAGTTACAGTCGCTGGTTGATGAGGCGCGCCAGGTGGTGCCACAAGATCTCAATCAGGATCAGCAACTTGAAGTATTAATTAAGTTGTTTTACCGCACCTGGGGTTTCGGCGGTGCGGGCGGTGTCTATCGCCTGTCAGATGCTATCTGGTTGGACAAGGTGTTGGCATCACGTCAGGGAACCCCGGTATCGCTGGGGATTATTTTCCTGCATATCGCCCATGAACTTGATTTACCCCTGATGCCGGTTATCTTCCCCACTCAGCTTATCCTGCGTGCCGACTGGCTCGATGAAGAGATGTGGCTGGTGAATCCGATCAACGGCGATACGCTGAGTGAGCACATTCTGCACGTATGGCTGAAGGGCAATCTGGGTGTCAGTGCGGAAATCGAGGATGATGATCTCGAAGAAGCGGAGCACACCGTCATCGTGCGTAAAATGCTCGATACTCTCAAAGCGGCGTTGATGGAAGAGAAACAGATGGAACTGGCACTGCGCGCCAGTCAGGCCGTGCTGGAGTTCGATCCCGAAGATCCCTATGAAATTCGCGATCGCGGGTTGATTTATGCCCAGCTGGATTGTAACCATGTGGCGATTTCTGATTTAAATTACTTTGTTGAGCAGTGTCCGGAAGATCCGATTTCCGAAGTGATCAAAATGCAGATCCATGCCATTGAACACAAGCAAGTGACGCTACACTGAGTTACAATCTGCAACGAATTTTCAGATATCAATGACCAGATTTGCGTTTAAATACAGCAAGTTAACTGTATTACCGTACCTGATTACTCTTTATAAGGCCAAAGCATGAAACAGAAAGTGGTTAGCATTAAGGATATTAACGTCGCGAACGACCTGCCGTTTGTATTGTTCGGTGGTATGAACGTGCTGGAATCACGTGATATGGCAATGCGTGTTTGTGAGCATTACGTTACCGTCACGCAAAAATTGGGCATTCCTTATGTGTTCAAAGCGTCTTTTGATAAAGCCAACCGCTCGTCTATCCACTCCTACCGTGGGCCAGGTCTTGACGAAGGGATGAAGATTTTCCAGGAGCTGAAAAAAACTTTCGGCGTGAAAATCATCACCGACGTGCATGAATCCTGGCAGGCACAGCCTGTTTCAGAAGTGGTTGATGTGATTCAGTTACCTGCGTTTCTGGCCCGCCAGACCGATCTGGTTGAAGCGATGGCTAAAACGGGCGCCGTCATTAACGTCAAGAAACCACAGTTCGTCAGCCCAGGCCAGATGGGCAATATTGTGGATAAATTCAAAGAAGGCGGCAACGATCAGGTTATCCTGTGCGATCGCGGCAGCAACTTTGGTTATGACAATCTGGTTGTCGACATGCTGGGCATCAACGTAATGATTAACGCCACTGGCGGTCATCCGGTGATCTTCGACGTGACTCACGCCCTGCAAACCCGTGACCCGTTTGGTGCCGCTTCCGGTGGCCGTCGTGCACAGGTGGCTGAACTGGCCCGTGCCGGTATGGCCGTTGGCCTTGCGGGTCTGTTTATCGAAGCTCATGAAGATCCGGAACACGCGAAGTGCGACGGTCCTTCCGCATTACCGCTGGCTAAACTGGAGCCTTTCCTGGTACAGATGAAGGCCATTGATGATCTGGTCAAAAGTTTCCCGGCGCTTGATACCAGCAAATAAGCGACAGTGATCCGCATGGTTATCCGTGCAGAAAGTAAAAAGGCGGCCTCTGCAGGTCGCCTTTTTCATTTTAACTTTTCACTGCATTTCTCAGCGTGGTAAGGGGTCCATGAGTGCTTCGGAAAGTGAACTGTAGAAACTGAGGCGTCCAGCCACGGGCTTCACTCCCGCGCGTGCCAGCGTTTTCAGCGGCTGGAAGGGGATATCAGTGATCACCAGTTCTACGCCCTCGGGCAACGCTTCAATGTAACTTTGCAGCGCGCTCAGACCACCGGCATCGAGCAGAGCAACGCGATCCCAAATCAGAATGATGCGTTTCGCGCTACCACTGCGAACCAGCAACTGCGTAAAAATACGCTCAGCGGCAGGGAAGAACAGCGGGCCGCTGATGCGTAATACACACTCGTCGGCGCCATATTCTCCAGGAACCTCGGTCAGGCGGGTCATTTTCGCGATGCGGCGCATAAACAGCAGCGAGGCCATGACAATCCCGGCAGTAATGGCGATCACCATGTCGAACAGCACGGTGAGGCTCATACAGGTCAACATCACCAGAATGTCATCCTTCGGCGCACGGCGCAGGAGGTTAATGACTTTGTGCGCTTCACTCATATTCCACGCCACCATCAGCAGCAGGGCGGCCATCGCGGCTAGCGGCAGCCATGACAGCCACGGAGCCAGCACCAGCAGCGCCAGAATAACCAGCAGGGAGTGAATAATGGCGGAGATCGGTGAGGTCGCTCCGGCACGCACGTTTGCCGCTGAACGGGCAATGGCTGCCGTGGCGGTGATCCCGCCGAAGAACGGCGTGATGATGTTGCCAATACCCTGACCGATCAGCTCGTTGTTGGAGTGATGCTTTTTGCCTGTCATACCGTCGAGTACCACGGCGCACAGCAAGGACTCGATGGCCCCGAGCATCGCCATGGAGAAGGCCGCAGGCAGCAGCGCCTGAATCAGATCAAGGTTCAGCCCTTGGCCGCCGCCCTGAACCCAGGGCAGGGTGAACTGCGGCAGGATAGCCGGTATGCCGCTGCCCTGTGAACCGTCAGGCAACAGATATTGAAAGCGTGAGCCTATTGTCGCCACCGGATGACCGGCCTGTATGAAAAGGGCCATCACCGCACAACCTGCCAGCAATGCCGGTAAATGACCGGGAACCCGCAGGCCAAGTTTTGGCCAGACTATCAGGACGGCTAATGTCACGACGCCAATCAGTGCGTCGCCGATATCCAGCGTCGGCATGGCCTGCACCAGCGCTATCACTTTACCGACGTAGTGTTCCGGCATAGCCGCGACGCTTAGCCCGAAGAAATCCTTAATCTGCATAGTCGCGATGGTGATACCAATACCCGAGGTAAACCCAAGCGTGACCGGCAGCGGAATGTATTCAATCAGCCTGCCAAAGCGCGCAAGCCCCATCAAAACCAGCATCAGCCCGGACATCAGGGTCGCCAGCAGTAAGCCAGATAAACCGTACTGTTGCGAGACCGGATAGAGGATCACCACGAAAGCCGCAGTCGGGCCGGAGACGCTAAAACGTGAGCCCCCGCAGACCGCAATGATAATCCCGGCGACGGCGGCAGTATAAAGGCCATATTGCGGGGGTACCCCGCTGCCGATAGCCAGTGCCATCGCCAGCGGAATGGCGATGATCCCGACAGTGACACCAGAAATGACGTCTTTTAGCAGGCGCTGCACGGTATATCTTTCGTTGATACAGGCGTCGATAAGGGCGCTGAAGAGACGCAGAGGACGATTTGTTGGGGTATTCATAACATCGTGGATCACCTGAAAACTGGCATAAAATAAGGCGGGTTTGGTACCCGTCACGGGTTATTGCGTGACCATACGCCTTTTTACCGCCGTTGTTGTAGATATAAATCAATGACCGTCTGGGTGAGCGATAAGATAATGGATTAATCTCATTTTTGGGTGGAAGAGAAACCAACATCACAATTTTTTTGCCGTGTTCACGGCGTTCAGATTGTTCATCTATATTTAAATCAGTGCTTATTTCGCTGGGTTTTCACAAAGGAAATTCTATTCCTCATGCCGGATTTCACTTCTCTGGGCAATTTATACGCTGGTATTTGCGTGACTTACGCCACGCTGTCGATCAGCTATTTTGTTCTCAGCCGCAGCGAACCTTTTAATTTCAACGGAGACGTGTGGAAACGGATAGTCTTTGGCCTCGCGGCCGGCGTTTCAGCGTTGTTTCTGTCAGGCGACCGTCTGGTACTGAACGAACATCTGTTTTACAGCTTCGAAATGTTGCCGATGATTCTGGTGACTTTTTTTGGTGGCTGGCTCAGCGGGGTGTGCTGTTATGTCTTTGTGTTTGCCTTCACCGGCGCTTTTACGCTGAATAATCTGTTCATTGCCTGCATTATGATGCCGCTGCTTTTATTTCGCGTCTGGCGTAACCGCCGTCACCGGGTATTTTACATTGCCATCATTTTAATTGGCTTGCTGCGTTTGGCGTTGGTCTCCAGCCTGCAGGGATTATACGCGGCCTGGACCTCGCTAATTTTATATCAGCTGACCGCCGCCGCCTGCATGATTTTGTGTTATCACGCGCTGAATTTTAAAGAAATCTACATGAATAAGGTGTTCAACATTCGGGTACAGGCCGCGACGGATGAGCTTACGCAAATTAATAACCGCGCGAGTATTGATTACCGCCTGTTATTACAGCAAAGACAGCGTCAGGCCTGCGGGTTGATTATTATTGATGTCGATAATTTCAAGCAGGTCAATGACGGCTACGGACATCTGGTTGGCGATCGTGTGCTGAGCGAAGTGGGACGATTACTGCGCCATCTCACCCGCAATGAAGATTTTGCGGGGCGCTTCGGCGGCGAGGAGTTTCTTGTGATGACGGCGACCTATGAGCCGGAGACGCTCATTTCTATTGCCGAACGCATCCGTCAGGAAGTTGAACAGTGCGTCATCGTACTCGACGACGGGCGGCAGTTGAAAGTGACGGTATCGCTCGGGGTATCGCTCTATTTGCCCGGAATGATGATCCGCAAAGCGCTGAAACTGGCAGATCAGGCGCTTTATCAGGCCAAACGGAAGGGCAAAAATCAGGCGATCGTCAGCTCGATTTTGCATCTGGCCAGATTAGGCGACAGAAAGCCAAAAGTTTAAATCAGCAAAAGCAAAAAGGGCCTGGATTTTCATCCAGGCCCTTTTTGCTTTTATATGGCGGTGAGAGAGGGGTTCGAACCCTCGATACGCGTTAGCGTATACACACTTTCCAGGCGTGCTCCTTCAGCCACTCAGACACCTCACCGTATTCGTTACATCGCTATGCAGTGCAACGGGGCGCTACTATAGGGAGAGCAGCCTGACGGGTCAAGAAGAATTTAGCAGATTAGGTTCAGGTGGTTAAGACGTGGGCAGTTGACTCGTTGGAAAGCAAAAGGGCCTGGATTTTCATCCAAGCCCTTTTGCTTATATATGGCGGTGAGGGAGGGGTTCGAACCCTCGATACGCGTTAGCGTATACACACTTTCCAGGCGTGCTCCTTCAGCCACTCAGACACCTCACCGTAAGTCGAACATCGCCGTAGCGCTGTTGACCGGCGCTAATGTAGGGAAAAGCGGGCCCAGCGTCAACACTCTTTTTCACGATCCGATCCGATGACTCAAACTTAAAGCAATTTGCTGATTTACAGAGCAAAAAAAGGCGCAGCACTGAACAACGAGGGAAAAGAATTTCGTGTTATTAATCTCACTAATGATTGTGAATAAATAATTAGAAAAAATGCATAGAAGCACAATTATCACGCAAACAGTTATCTCTCGAAGTAAATAGCAAAATATGTTGTGAAAAAGTGCACTTGCGGGGGTATAACAATGCCCTTCATCAGTTTGCCTCATAAAAAAACCACATATAAAGAGGGTTAGGCAGACCGTATTTCGTTTATTCACATTATGGTAAGACGGGGTTCACACTTGAGTCATTCACAGAATGCGGCATCGCCGCACCACGGGCACCGGTCGGTCATTCCGGCAGGTTCCGGCGCGCTATTCTTTATTCAAACCTTTTCGACATTAGGTTTTGCAGTGCTGTACTCCACGCTGGTGCTTTACGCCACCAAGCGTCTCGGGTTCAGCGAGGCTAACGCCAACGCCATTATGGGGGTGTTCGGCGCCTTCAACTATGGGCTGCATATGTTTGGCGGTTATCTGGGCGGGCGTTATCTCAGTAACCGTAATCTGTTTGTTCTCGGCATGGTATTGCAGGTGTTTGGCTGCGGGCTTATCGCCATGGAAGGGGCGCTTGGCCTGTACTGGGGCCTGGCGATGTTCCTCACCGGCAGTGGTCTTAATGTGACCTGTCTGAATATGATGCTGACCCAGCGTTTTGCGCCGGACGATGACCGCCGTGAGTCGGCATTCCTGTGGAACTACGCCGGGATGAATCTGGGCTTCTTTATCGGTTTCGCCGTTGCGGGTTATTTCCAGCTGAGTGAAAACTATAAAGCCCTGTTCCTGTTTGCCACCCTCGGTAACGTGCTGGCGATTATCGTCACCTTCACCCGCTGGCGGATTCTGGCCGATATCAGCACGCCGCTCAGGGAGGTCAGCCGCAGCCAGTTTATGCGCCGTGGCGCTATTGGCATCGCCGTGTTGGTGGTGCTGGTACCGATTATCCGCCTGATGCTCACCCACGCTGAGTTCAGCAGCTATTTTGTGGTAGTGCTGGGTATTGTGATTTTTGCCGCCATGGCGCTGCTGACATTCCGTCATCGCGACCGCGACGAACGCCGCAGCATGAAAGCCTATCTGATTCTGGCGCTGGGTTCGCTGGTATTCTGGACGCTTTATCAGCTGGCGCCGATGGGATTGATGCTGTTCTCCGAGCACAACATCGATCTGAACGTTTACGGTATCCGCGTTGCGCCGCAGTGGGTGCAGAACATCAATACTGTGGTGATTGTTGTCGGCGGTCCGCTGATGGCACTCTGGTTCAAAAGCCTGCGTCAGCGTGGCTGGAAGCTGGATATTCCCCTGCAATTCTCCGCCTCGCTGTTCTGCATGGGGCTGGGAATGCTGGTGCTTCCGTGGGGTATCAGTCTGGCGGGTGGCAATGGTCTGGTGGCGTTCAAATGGATTGCCATCAGCTACATCCTGCAAAGTATCGGTGAACTGCTTATCTCGCCAATTGGTTATGCGATGATTGGCAAACTGGCTCCGGCCCGCTATCAGGGCGTGATGATGGGCTGCTGGATGATGGTGACCGGCGTGGCATCCGTGCTCGCGAGCTATGTTTCCGGTCTGATGCCTGAAAACGCAGGCAGCACACCGGTGCTGACCAATCCGGGCTACAGCGCAGTGTTCAGCGCGCTGGGTTGGGGTTCAGTCGTTACCGGCGTGGTGCTGGTCGTTCTCATCCCGCTGCTGCGCCGTTTGATCCAACGCGTTCCGGCCTGAAGGCCACGCCCTATTCAGGGCATCAATGGATAACAACACAGGCTCCGTTCTACGGGGCCTGTTCTTTTTTTCATCTTTGGGTTGCATCCTGATGATATTCGGGGAAATCTATCAGGGCTTAGGAGGCAAACCACCATGAACATTATTTTTTACCACCCTACATTTGATTCGAAGACATGGATTGACGGAATAAGTAAAAGATTACCGCAAGCCCGCGTCCGTGCATGGCACCGTGATGACACACAACCCGCCGATTACGCTCTGGTCTGGCAGCCACCCCACGAGATGCTGGCGCCGCGCACGACACTCAAAGGCATCTTTGCCCTCGGCGCTGGCGTTGACGCCATCATCACGCAGGATCAGCAACAGCCGGGGACATTACCGCCCGGTGTGCCCTTGCTGCGCCTCGAAGATACCGGCATGTCACTGCAAATGCAGGAATATGCGTTGGCCACGGTGCTGCGCTATTTTCGCCGCATGGACGAGTATCAGCTGCTCCAGCAACAAAAACAGTGGCGTCCGCTGACCCCGCATCAGCATCAGGATTTCACCGTCGGGATTATGGGCGCAGGCGTGCTTGGCAGCAGCGTCGCAGAAAAACTCATCGGTATGAATTTCCAGGTTCGCAGCTGGAGCCGCCGTCTTAAAGATATTCCGGGCGTCAAAAGCTTCTTTGGCGACGAACAGCTCCATGAATTCGCCAGTGGCTGCAAGCTGCTCATCAACCTGCTGCCTAACACGCCGCAAACCGCAGGCATTCTGAATCAGGGCCTATTTTCCCATTTGCAGGATCACGCCTATCTGATCAATCTGGCGCGGGGGATGCATCTGGTTGAGGGCGATTTACTGCGCGCGCTCGACAGCGGACAGATAGCCGCTGCGACGCTGGATGTTTTTGTCGAAGAACCTCTGCCGGGTATGCACCCTTTTTGGTCACATCCGCGTGTTAGCATTACGCCGCACATCGGTGCCAATACCTTACCGGAACAGGCTATGGACAACATCGCCGCCAATATTTTGGCAATGGAAGAGGGGCGCGCACCGACGGGGCTGGTGGATTTGACGCGCGGCTATTAAGCACCGTCTCACCGGCCCGATAACCCATCAGAGTCTGCTAAAATTAATTCAGCCACGGCGAACATCGCCGCCGTGGCTGCTAACTTCAGGGAGCCACTATGCCGTATCCGGTTGATTTACATATGCACACCGTCGCCAGCACCCATGCTTACAGCACGCTGCATGACTATATTGATGAAGCGAAAGGAAAGGGCATCAAATTATTTGCCATCACTGACCATGGCCCGGACATGGCGGATGCGCCGCATTACTGGCACTTTATGAATATGCATGTCTGGCCGCGTCTGGTGGATGGCGTCGGCATCCTGCGTGGGATTGAGTCGAACATTAAAAATATTGAAGGTGATATCGACTGCACGGGACCGATGCTGACTGCCATCGATGTGATCATTGCCGGTTTCCACGAGCCGGTGATGCCGCCTTCCGATAAAGAAACTCACACGGCGGCGATGATCGCAGCCATGGCCGGTGGCGAAGTCCATATCATCAGCCATCCGGGCAATCCGCGTTATCCGATTGATATTCCAGCCGTGGCCGCCGCCGCCGCGAAATATAATGTAGCGCTGGAACTGAATAACTCGTCGTTTACCCATTCGCGCAAAGGCAGTGAGCCAAACTGCCGCGCTATCGTAGAGGCTGTGAAAGAGGCTGGCGGCTGGCTGGCGCTGGGCTCCGATTCACACATTGCTTATTCGCTTGGCGGGTTTGAACATTGTGAAAGAATTCTGCGTGAAGTTGGCTTCCCTGAGGAACGTATCCTCAACGTTAGCCCGCGCCGCTTTCTGGATTTTCTGGTCATGCGTGGCCGCGCACCCATTGCTGAATTAAGCGAACTGTGACATTGTCACGTCCGTTTTGAATTTCCCTTTTTCTTCTGGCTTAGCAGGTTGCCGATATGAATGAATTTTCCGTAGTTTGCCGCGTACTCGGCACATTGTTTTACCGCCAGCCGCAAGATCCCCTGCTGGAGCCGCTGTTCGGTCTGATCCAGCAAGGGAAGTTGCTGGAACACTGGCCGCTGGAGCAGGATGCCTTGCTGGTCCGCCTGCAACAAAGTGCCGATCCGCAGGCGCTGTCTGCCGAGTTTAATTATCTGTTTGTTGGCGCAGAATGCGCAGTCTCCCCGTACCGCAGCGACTACGTTGAAGGCGCGAACGAACTGGATGTGCGCACTTTCCTTCAACAGCGCGGTATGCCGCTTGGCGAAACACCTGCGGACCATTTTGGGTCTATGCTGCTGGCCGCGTCTTGGCTGGAAGATCAGTCAACTGAAGATGAGGTGGTGGCCCAAACCACACTGTTTGACGAGTTGTTGTTCCCGTGGTGCGGCAAGTTTTTAGGCAAAGTTGAAGCCCATGCGACCAGCGGTTTCTACCGCACGCTGGCTGAAATCAGCCGTGAAGCCTTACAGGCAATGCGTGATGAGCTGGAAGAAGCGGCGCCGCAGGACATTGAAGGCGACGAGGAAGACGAGCAGTAATTCTTCTTAAATCACCAATAAAAAGCCCGGACATGAAATCTCATGCCGGGCTTTTTTATGCAACCTGCAAAGTTTAGTCAGTAAAAGGGATCACCAGTTCACCCGGTTTCACTTCCAGTCCTTTCGCCAGCTTCTTCGCCATCGCTTCGCCTTTGCTGTGATCGGCATTGAGCACATAGGCGGGTTTCTGATCAAAGTAAGATTTCAGTGACTGATTGAGATAAGGCATCAACCCTTTCATCACAGAATCCATTTTTTCCGGCTTTATGGTGTAATCCACGACTTCCATATCTTTCAGGAAAATCGCCCCTTTCTCTTTATCGAACGAGGGCTGCGCTTTCAGCGTCAGGGTCATGTCGGCTTTTTGCGGTCCGAACAGCGAGGTGATATCCACGCTGGCATTGCCTGTCAGGGTCACTTTGCCTGGCTCTGCGCGACCGATCTGGCTGTTAAGATTGGTCAGGATGATTTTGGCATCCACCAGGCCGGGTACGCCCAGCTGTTTCTGAAAATCATTATGCTGGTGCAAGTAATCATTTACCTGCTGCTCACTCAGTGTGTATTGCGTGAGCTGGTTACATCCGGCAAGCAGGCCGGCTAACATCAGGGCAGCAGCCCCTAAAAATAGCTTTCTCATTTATTCCTCTGCGACAGCGACGTAACGCGGCAAGACAGGTAAACCCTGTTTTCTATGAACAACCTTGCCAGCATGGTCTGTTAAAAACCCAATGCCAATCAGACAACGCCGAATAGCCTAAGTGCTTGAGGGCGGGATTAAAAGAGGAAAATGTGCCTATGGAGGGAAGTAGCCGGAGCGGAACTCCGGCTGAAAAGGTTCAACTAGCCATGCTGGTCAGCAGATTCACTTGCGTTTGTTTCGCCATATTATCGCGGTACGCCTGAACGCGGGAGGGCAGATCCACGCCCTGAACAATCGACAGCGAGCGCAGCAGCGGCCACAGGCTGAAGTCATCTTCGGATAATTCGCCATTCACGGCATTAGGTTCAACGATCAGTTTGTCCAGCGCCCGTAGGTCGTTGCTGATCTTTTTGACCAGCCCCTCGGAGTGCTGCAGGTGCTCCTTAAAGTCGCCAATCTGTGCCTGCTTTTTCTCGGTGAAATATTTGCGGGCCGCAGGGGTGGCGAATTCCTCAAGAGGAGCGTGAGCAAAGCGCGGGAGCAGTAATTTTGCGGTGTATTCCGAGACCTGACGTAGCCAAGCGGCAATCGCAGGATTGGTGGCGCCGGTCAGCAGCGGCTCGCCGTCGCTTTTATCGATGAAAAGCACGATATCCATGCTTTCCGGCATAAAGCTGCCATCTTTTTTTTGCAGGATAGGCACCATTTTTTTACCGACCATCGAAACAGGGGTCTTTTCGTCGTCGTTTAGCAGGGCTTTTATTTCAATCGGGATGTTTTTCAGACCGAAAATCATGCGGGCTTTAACGCAGAAGGGACAATGTTCGTAGATGTAAAGTTTCATAATGCAATGCTCCTTTATCCGTGGCAGGCCTGTAGGGTGGATGAAAAGGTCTGCCGGGTTACGACGCATTATGAAGTATGGGTAAAGAATGCAGTGAGATCAAACCACCACCCTGAAGCAGCGATGGCTAAACCGCATTAATTACCGCTTAGCATCGCCGGTTCAATGCGGCGCAGATTGAATTGCCAGTATAAACCGGTGAGCGTGATAAACCCGACGATACCGAGTAAAAACCACGGCAATTCTGGCACATCGAGCGCGCGTCCGGTGTCGTACATCCAGCCTCCGCCGGTGTAACCGATAACCCCGCCCAGCGCCAGACCGAGCCGGCTGAACCCCATATAACTGCCGCGCGCCCGCGCATCAGCGAGCGATGCCCCCAGCGTTTCACGGGCGGGTTCGGCAATGATTGAACCCATATAGAAAAAGCCAATCAGCAGCAATAACGGATTAATAGATGTCACCAACCCCACCGGCAGCAGACTCAGGGTCATGATCAGTAACCCGAACATCAGGCGTTGCTCCAGACGAAAACGTTTCTCGCTCCAGCGGGCAATTGGATAAAGCAGCGTCAGCGACAGGGCGGCTTCAATGGCATACATCCATTTCACCGCCGTAGGGCTGCCGGCGATGTCATTGACCACAATCGGTAGCATCAGCATGACCTGCACGGTCAGCATGTAATATCCGGTGAGAGTCAGCACGTAGCTGACAAAACGGCGGTCGCGCAATACGCGCATCATCCCTTCACGCATCGGGGCCCGAACGGTGGAGATGCGATAAGCCGGCAGCAGCCAGGCGTTACAGGCGGCTGCGAGTACAAAAATAGCGGCACCGGCCCAGCATACGTAGTGGAAGTCATACTGCAGCAGCCAACTGCCGATAAGTGCGCCAATTACGGCGCCAGCGCTGTCTTGCATCATCAATAAGGAATAAAAACGGCTACGCTCATGGGGGCGGGTGAGTTTTATCACCAGCGCGGTGCGGGGTGGGTCAAAAAGAGTCCCGCCGAGACCGGACAGTACGCAGGAAGCCACGAGGATCCACGGCGCATCCGCCATGGCCATCGCGGCAAAACCCGCCGCACGTAGCAACATTCCGGTGACGATCATTGGTTTTGCACCAAAGCGGTCGGCAATGGCACCGCCAAATATGCCCAATCCCTGCTGGGTGAGCTGCCTGACACCCAGAGCCAGCCCGACAGCCATCGCGGCCCAGCCGAGCTGGTCGACAAAGTGGATCGAGATCAGGGGAAACACCATAAAAAAGCCTAAAATAACCAGCGCATTATCTAACAGCAGGAAATATTTACCCAAGCTCCGAGCTTGCGAGACCAATGACATGCTTCACCTGAAGGGTTGTCTGCACCCGATCCAACAGGTGCTGATAGGAGAAATTTTACCGTTACAATTCTGAACCTCAAACGGATAATAGGATAGGGCGCTATAGATAATATTTTTTTATCGTCAAGCCGCGCAGAGACTGGCAGAATTGACCACCTGACGATGGCTGGACTCGCCCGATCGTTTGTTTCCTATCAATACTTCTTATCGACCTGTGCGGACTGTGGAGGGAAGGGATGTTTGGCTATAAATCTGCCACACCAAGAGTGCGGCTTACCACTGACCGGATGGTCCTGCGTTTAGTCCATGAGCGAGATGCGCACCGCATGGCGGATTACTATGTTGAGAACCGCGCCTTTCTCAAACCCTGGGAACCCGTTAGGGATGAAAGTCATTGCTATCCGTCCGGCTGGCAGGCGCGTCTTGGGCTTATCACCGAGATGCAAAAACAGGGTAATGCCTACTATTTTATTCTGCTCGACCCCGATGAAAATCACGTTCAGGGCGTGGCGAATTTCAGTAATGTTCTGCGCGGTTCGTTTCATGCCTGTTTTCTCGGCTACTCGCTGGGTGAAAAGTGGCAGGGGCATGGGCTGATGTTCGAAGCACTGCAGTCGCTTATCCGCTACATGCAACGCCAGCAAAAAATGCACCGTATAATGGCCAACTATATGCCGCACAATCAGCGCAGCGGGGATTTACTCGCCCGGCTGGGGTTTGAGCGGGAAGGTTATGCCAAAGATTACTTATTGATCGACGGTAAGTGGCAAGACCACATTCTGACCGCCCTGACTTATCAGGAATGGACCGCCTCCCGTTAAGGAAGCCGCATGAAACATGAACTGAGTGCCAAAGAAGCCCGCGTTGTCGGTTGTTTGCTGGAAAAACAACTCACCACGCCTGAACAATATCCGATGACGCTCAACGGTCTCACCACCGCGTGTAATCAGAAAACCAATCGTGAACCGGTGATGGAACTGAGCGAAAACGACGTGCAGCAAACGCTGGATTTGCTACTGCGCAAACATATTATCCGCACCCTCAGTGGCAGCCGGACGATGAAATATGAGCATCGCTTTTGTAACTCTGAATTCGGCAATCTGAAATTTTCACCGCAGGAAGTGGCGATCGTCACCACCCTGTTGTTGCGCGGTGCACAGACGCCGGGCGAACTGCGAACCCGCACTAACCGCCTGCATGATTTCTTGGATGTGGGCGAAGTGGAACAAACCCTGACCGAACTGGCGGCCCGCGAAGATGGCCCGTTCTGCGTGCGCCTGGCGCGTGAGCCGGGGAAAAGAGAGAGCCGTTTCATGCATCTGTTCAGTGGCGAAGTGACTAACATCGCCACCACGGCAGAAGAGGATGTATTTGCAGCGCCGCGGGTGGGCAGTTCTGCTCTTGAAGAGCGTGTTGCGGTGCTTGAAACAGAAGTGTCTGAACTGAAACAGAGGCTGGAACACCTGCTGGAACGTTTGGCGGATTAAGGAACAGAGATGAGTAAATTACGAATTGGTGTTGTCGGCCTTGGTGGTATTGCACAAAAAGCCTATCTGCCGGTGCTCAGCCATGAAGAGAACTGGACGCTGGTGGGCGGATTCTCTCCTAATCAGCAAAAAGCTCAGGCGGTTTGCGACAGTTACCGTATGCGCTGTTTCTCGCGTCTGGATGAACTGGCCGCGCAGTGTGACGCCGTGTTTGTCCACAGCAGCACCGCGACGCATTTTGATGTGGTTGGCCAGCTATTGCAGCAGGGTGTTCATGTTTATGTTGATAAACCGTTGGCGGCAGAACTGGATCAGGCTGAACAGCTAATAGAGCAAGCACATAAGGCGGGAAAAGCCTTGATGGTGGGCTTCAACCGGCGTTTTGCTCCACGCTATATCGAACTTAAACAGCAGATTGAACAGCAGCCTGCGGCTTCTTTACGCATGGATAAACACCGTTCGGACAGCATCGGGCCCAACGATCTTCGATTCACGCTGCTTGATGATTATCTGCACGTGGTGGACACCGCGCTGTGGCTGGCCGGTGGTCAGGCAAATTTAGTGAGCGGGCAGCTCACCGTTAACGACCAGCAGCAGCTGATTTACGCTGAGCATCACTTCCACTGTAACGGCAGTATGGTTACCACGTCGATGCATCGCCAGGCTGGCAGCTCACGGGAAATTATTCAGGCGGTCACTCAGGGCGCGGTCTATCAGATAAGTGACATGAAGCAATGGCAGGAAGAGAAAAAAGAGATCATCAGCCAGTTACCGGTCGCCAGTTGGCAGACCACGCTGGCCCAGCGCGGATTTGAAGGGGCGATTAAACATTTTATCAATGCTATCGCCAGTCAGACCATACCGCAAACCAGCGGTGAGCAGGGCATTTATGCCCAACGTATTATCGCGAACATTCTGAAAAGCAACGGAATAACTGCCTGAAAGCAGGCAGGTAATATTATATAACAACTGCCGGTAGCTATTGCATTCGGTATGCGTAGACTATGGCGCACGTTAGAGCCCTGCCGGGCCTTTCCAGTCACGCCTGCTGTTGCAGGCGTGACTGTTTAGTCACTGGCAACTAAGAAAAATGACATGAATCTACTGAAATCTTTGGCAGCCGTCAGTTCAATGACGATGTTTTCACGTGTATTAGGATTTGCCCGCGACGCCATTGTGGCGCGCGTTTTTGGCGCTGGTATGGTCACCGATGCCTTCTTTGTGGCATTCAAACTTCCTAACCTGTTGCGCCGGATTTTTGCCGAAGGCGCATTTTCGCAGGCGTTTGTCCCCATTCTGGCCGAATATAAAACCCAGAAAGGCGAAGAGGCAACGCGAACGTTTGTCGCTTATGTCTCCGGCTTACTGACGCTGGTACTGGCGCTGGTGACGATCCTCGGCATGCTTGCCGCTCCGTGGGTAATCTACATAACCGCCCCCGGATTTGTCGACTCCCCGGATAAATTCGCGCTGACCAGTGCGCTGCTACGGGTCACGTTCCCCTATATTCTGCTGATTTCACTGGCGTCACTCGCGGGGGCTATTCTCAACACCTGGAACCGCTTCTCGATCCCGGCATTTGCACCAACGTTTCTCAACGTCAGCATGATTGGTTTTTCTCTGTTTGCGGCGCCTTACTTCCATCCGCCGGTGATGGCACTGGCGTGGGCTGTGGTGGTCGGTGGTGTATTGCAATTGGGCTATCAGCTGCCGCATCTGAAGAAAATCGGCATGCTGGTATTGCCGCGCCTTAACCTGAAGGACGCAGGTGTCTGGCGGGTGATGCGTCAGATGGGACCGGCTATCCTCGGGGTTTCTGTCAGTCAGATTTCGTTGATCGTCAATACTATCTTCGCCTCATTTCTGGTTTCAGGCTCTGTCTCGTGGATGTATTACGCTGACCGCCTGATGGAGTTCCCGTCAGGTGTCCTTGGCGTTGCGTTAGGCACCATCCTGCTGCCTTCACTGGCGCGCAGTTTCTCCAGCGGCAATCACATGGAATATAACCGCCTGATGGACTGGGGCCTGCGCCTGTGCTTCCTGCTGGCGTTACCGAGCTCTGTCGCCCTGGGCATTCTGGCAAAACCGCTGACCGTTGCCTTGTTCCAGTACGGGAAATTCAGTGCTTTCGATGCTCTGATGACCCAACGGGCGCTGGTGGCCTATTCTGTGGGGCTGATGGGGCTTATTGTCGTGAAGGTATTGGCGCCGGGCTTCTATTCCCGTCAGGACATCAAGACGCCGGTCAAAATTGCCATTATCACGCTGGCTTCAACGCAGGTGATGAACCTGGCGTTTATCGGGCCGCTGAAACATGCCGGGCTGTCGTTGTCGATTGGTCTGGCCGCCTGTCTGAATGCCGGTCTGCTTTACTGGCAGCTGCGTAAACAGGATATCTTCCAACCGCAGCCGGGCTGGCGCATCTTCCTGATCAAACTAATTGTTGCTGTCGTGGTGATGTCCGCTGCGCTGCTGGGCATGATGTATGTGATGCCAGACTGGGACTTGGGTGGAATGGCCTATCGTCTGGCCCGCTTACTGGCGGTAGTGGTAGTGGGCGTGGTGGCCTATTTTGGCGTGCTGGGTCTGCTGGGCTTTCGTGTTAAAGAGTTTGCGCGTCGTCTGGATTAATGCGTTGTTAGCTGCAACTGAAAACAAAAACATAAAAGGGCGCTAAGCGCCCTTTTACTTATGTAAAACCTCATACCTAAAACCCTTCAGACCGTATTAAGGGGCCTGAAGGAACTAGGATTACATACGTTCTACGGTTTCGATACCTAAAGTATCCAGCCCAGTTTTCAGCGTGCGCTGCGTCAACAGGGCCAGTTTCAGGCGGCTGTTGCGGCTGGTTTCGTCTTCGGCATTGAGGATCGGGCAGTGCTCGTAGAAGCTCGAGAAAAGGCCTGCAACGTCGTAAAGGTAAGCGCACATGGTGTGCGGCGTCCCTTCACGGGCAACGACGGTCAGGACTTCTTCGAACTGCAGCAGACGGGTCGCCAGGGCGGCTTCGCGATCTTCGCTGATCACCATAGGTTGCGTCAGGCTGTTAACGTCAATATCGGCACGTTTGAAGATCGACGCCACGCGGGTATAAGCGTACTGCATATAGGGCGCAGTGTTACCTTCGAAGGCCAGCATGTTATCCCAGTCGAAGATGTAATCGGTGGTGCGGCTTTTCGACAGGTCAGCGTATTTAATCGCACCGATACCCACGGCGTTAACCAGTTTCTCCAGCTCTTCGGCGTCTTTCAGCTCAGGGTTTTTCTCTGTGATGAGCTTACGTGCGCGTTCAATCGCTTCGTCCAGCAGGTCTGACAATTTCACTGTACCGCCGGAACGGGTTTTGAACGGCTTACCGTCTTTCCCCAGCATCATGCCGAACATGTGGTGTTCAAGCGCGACAGAGTCAGGTACATAACCCGCTTTACGCGCGATGGTCCATGCCTGCATCAGGTGCTGGTGCTGACGTGAGTCGATGTAATACAGCACGCGATCTGCACCCAGCGTTTCGTAACGGTATTTGGCGCAGGCGATGTCCGTGGTGGTGTAGAGGTAGCCGCCATCCTTTTTACGGATGATGACGCCCATCGGATCGCCGTCTTTATTCTTGTATTCGTCCAAATAAACGACCACCGCGCCTTCACTGTCAACCGCCAGCCCTTTGGCTTGCAGATCGGACACGATGCCTGGCAGCATGTCGTTGTACAGGCTTTCGCCCATCACATCGTCTTGAGTCAGCGTCACGTTCAGACGGTTATAGGTCAGTTGGTTCTGGGCCATGGTTACGTCAACCAGTTTGCGCCACATCTGACGGCAATATGCGTCGCCGCCCTGAAGCTTAACCACGTAACCTCGTGCGCGGGCCGCAAACTCTTCGTCTTCGTCATAGTTTTTCTTGGCAGCGCGGTAGAACTCTTCGAGGTCGGCCAGATTCATGTCACCGGCGTTCTCGTTCTGCACTTTTTCCAGATAGGCAATCAGCATCCCGAACTGTGTACCCCAGTCGCCTACGTGGTTGGCACGGATCACTTTATGGCCCAGCAGCTCATTGGTGCGAACAGCGGCATCACCAATAATGGTGGAGCGGATGTGCCCAACGTGCATCTCTTTCGCTACGTTCGGAGCCGAATAGTCAATGACGATAGTCTGTTGTTCTACCGGAGAAATACCCAGTTTGGCATCTTGCAGAGCACTGTCGGCGTTTGCCGCGACGAAGCCACGGTCGAGGAAAATATTGATGAAACCCGGACCGGCAATATCCACATTGGAAGCAATACCGCTCAGATCTAACAGCTCAACCACTTTCTCTGCCAGTTGTCGTGGCGCCATACCCAGTTTTTTGGCCACTGACATTATGCCGTTAGCCTGATAATCACCAAACTGTGCCTTGGCAGACTGACGGACCTGCGCTTCGCAATCAGCAGGCGCGCCTGCTGCGGTCATCGCCTGACTGACTTTATCGGAAAGAAGTGCCTGTATATTCACTGAGTTACCTTTAGTAGAACTCACCGTATCCTTCATGCCACAGCGGCGCTTTACCGCTTGCCTGCAACAAGAATGATTAAGGGAGGAACGTGATTGTTTACTGATTCGCCACTTATGTGAAGAACCGAAAATGATGCGTGTTTATATCATATTAGCCCTGCGGAGTCAGTATTGCCGCATGAAGAGAAGGAGGCAAAAACCTATTCTGCGGCATGTATCTGGCAACGGAATGAAAGCCTGTGTAAATTAGCCGCCGAGGGTGATGACTAAAAAGGAAATAGCTACCATGCAGAACATGAAAGAGGTCACCGGGCTGGCCGATCTGGTTAATGATATGCCGCGCTTTGTTGAGGCGTTGCGTGCCTTTGCTGATAAATTGCAGCTCGATTTGTCTGTCTATCATGCAGACCACATTTCGCTGCGTTGTCATCAGAACACTACCGCTGACCGCTGGCGTGAGGGGTTGGCGCAGTGCGCCACGTTGCTCAATGAGACCGAAATCAATGGTCGCCCGATCTGCCTGTTTTCACTGACATCGCCGTTAAGCGTAGGGCCACTGAGTATTGATCTGGTCGAGTTGCCGTATCCGGGCGAAAAACGCTACCCGCATGAAGGCTGGGAACATATCGAACTGGTACTGAGCGGGGGGGAAGAGGGGTTCTATGCCCGGGCACTGGCCCAACTGGCTGACGAAGCCTTAGTGGCACCGGGCATAAAGTTAAAACAGAGTTCGCCCAAAGGTGAGCATGAACGGCTGCCTAACCCGACGCTGGCTATTACGGATGGTACGGTCACCATCAAATTCCACCCGCACAGCCTGCGGGATATCGTCGCCAGCGAACGAGAATAACTTAGCGGTTGAGGCCCGCCAGCGCGTTGTCCATGCGTTCCATGGCCTGTTCCAGCAGCGCGCGCTGGCAGCCAAGGTTAATGCGCACAAACTTCGCATTGCCAAAATCGGCTCCGGAAGTGAAACCCACCCCCGCGTCAACGAAGAAACGGTAAGGGTCTTCAACCGGCAGTGCTGAAGCGTCTATCCAACCTAGGTATGTACCTTCAATCGGCAGTATACGTAGACCGGGCATAGCGTTAATGCGTCGGGTGACCAGATCCCGATTATCCCGCAGGTAATCGAGTTGTGCTTCCAGCCACGTCGCGCCATCACGGTATGCGGCGGTGGCGGCAACGTACGCAAGAATATTGACGTGGGGAACAATGCCACGAGACGTATCTTTAAATTTCCTGCGCAGCGCGGCGTTGGGGATAATCGCCATCGAGGCGCCAAGCCCGGCGAGATTAAAGGTTTTGGACGGTGACATCAGGGTAATTGAGCATTGTGCGGCATCCTCATTCAATGACGCAAAAGGAATATGTTTCAGGCCGCGTTCCAGCAGCAGGTCGCAATGAATTTCATCGGAGCAGACCACCAGATTGTGGGCCTGTGCGAAGGCCTGTTGTTGTAACAATTCTTCGCGGCGATAAACAGTGCCACCCGGATTATAAGGGTTACAGAGCATCAGCAATCTTTCAGTGCCATCGAGTTGCTGGCCGATATCGCTGAAATCAGCCAGCCAGCGCTGTTGTTGCGCTTTCACCGGGATGTTTTTAAAGCGGCGCCCTTCTGATTGCGCGGCCTCGATAAACGGCGGATAAATTGGTGAAGGCAGCAGGCTGGTTTCATCCAGCGCCGTATTGGCGCGAACGGCGACATTCAGTCCGCAGACTAACCCAGGCAGTGAGACAATCCATTCGGGTTTGATATCCCATTGATAACGATCGCTCATGCGTTGCACAAAAAGCGCGACCAGTTCGGGCGGTGTAAAACCGTAGCCAAAAACGCCCTCGGCCACACGCTGTTGAAGTTCTGCGATCACCTGTGGCGGAGAAGTAAAGTCAGTGTCGGCGACCCAAAGAGGAATGACATCCTGATCTTTATATTTGTTCCACTTAACGCTGTCACTGTGACTACGGTCTACCCATTGATCAAAATTGAGTGTCATAGTTAACTTTCCAAAGCAGGCAGTTGGGCGGGATGCTCATGCTAAAGCCTACGCGACATGGCCCGTTACAGACAAGTGTTGTAGCATAATGCCGTTATTCAGGAGAATCACATGACTAAGTTAGAAGTGTGTTGTTATAGCGTGGACTGTGCGTTAACGGCTGAGCAGGCTGGCGCCGATCGGGTTGAATTGTGCGCAAGTCAGGCCGATGGCGGCATCACGCCAAGTTACGGAACCTTAAAACTGGCACGGGAAAAAGTAACCATACCGGTTCACCCGATTATTCGACCAAGGGGCGGTGACTTTTGCTACAGCGAAAGTGAATTTAATGTTTTGAAAAGCGACGTTGCCTGCATTCGTGATCTCGGTTTCCCCGGTCTGGTGGTCGGTATTCTGGATTCAGAAGGGCATATTGATATGCCTAAAATGTGGGAAGTAATGGCGCTTTGCGGTGATATGGCGGTGACGTTTCATCGGGCATTCGATATGTGTCTCAACCCTAAAGTGGCGCTGGAGCAACTGACCCAGTTAGGCGTGGCACGCATTCTGACGTCGGGGCAGCAGCAAAATGCCGAGGTCGGTTTACCGATGTTACGGGAACTGAATGAACTCAGCCGTGGTCCAATCATTATGGCCGGTGCGGGTGTTCGTTTGACTAACTTGCAGAAGTTTGTCGACATCGGCCTGAGCGAGTTACACAGCTCCGCCGGGCGTCAGGTTCCGTCTTCAATGCGTTATCGCAAAGCAGGTGTGACCATGAGTTCTGATACCGATTTCGATGAGTTCAGCCGTTATTGTGTTGACGGCGATATCGTGGCAGCGATGAAAACGGCATTAGAATTTGGCGATGAACTTTCACGTAGCGCGTGACGTGCGGCATGAATGAATGTGCAGGAGACAGGTTTTTTCTGTGCAGCTGATTTAACCGGGTCTAAGGACCCTTATTGCGTCGCCCTGCGCAAGTACCAAGCCCCGTCATCTTGTCGGGGCTTTTTTTATGCTTTTGACCCTCGCAGATTTGCCCGTCACTGAAAGGGTCATTCATCAACAAATTTGAAGTTTAATGGTGTTTAAAGCGAAATAAGCCCTTTGTACACTCGCATTTTTCATGGAGTTTGGCTATCTTGAAGGTAAGAAAATTACCATTCCGCGAGGATTGCAATAGGCATAGTCCTAATGCATACATTTTATGCCTGATATGCAAATTTATTGCGATAGCTGTGGGTGCGATCGCTTTACGGTGAGTAAAACTAAACCGATGGACGTAGCGGTGAAATCGCTTATTTGCCGCTCCTGCGGCGCGCCAACACGGGCTGACAGTGTGGTGGTGTTCACTGAACACACCTGGATAAGCCAGCTGCCGAGTGTGGATGCTGAAGAAGAAAGCTCCAGGCTGACAGGGTAGTTTCGGAAGTAAAAACAGAAAATGGCGGTGTTAAACCGCCATTTTCTGTTCTGCAATATGAGTCACATCCAGCGGGTTAAGGCTTGCGTGCAATCAGCAAGGCGCGACGAGGAGCCGGATATCCTTCAATCGTTTTAGTCGGATCCTTCGGATCAAGGAATTCGGCCAGTGACTCACTGGTCATCCAGTCAGTGCGGTGCTGCTCTTCCACGGTAGTCACGCTGACATCGGCAATTCGGACGTCAACAAATCCGCACTTAATCAACCAGCCTTTCAGAGCTTCTGCTGAGGGAATGAAATAGATATTGCCCATCTGCGCATAGCGATCGCCCGGCACAAGTACTTGCTGACGGTCACCTTCCACCACCAGCGTTTCCAACACCAACTCTCCTCCACTGACTAACTGATTTTTCAGTTGATAGAGATGGTCCAACGGGGAGCGGCGGTGGTACAACACCCCCATTGAAAAGACGGTATCGAAGGCATTCAGTTCTGGCAGTTGTTCAATACCCAGCGGCAACAGATGAGCACGCTGATCGCCGCCCAGCAGCTTACGCACGGCCTCAAACTGACAGAGGAAGAGTTGCATCGGATCGATACCCACTGCCAGATGTGCGCCCGCGCCAATCATGCGCCACATGTGGTAGCCACTGCCGCAGCCGACATCCAAAATGGTACGGCCGGCCAGCGGAGATATATGTGGCAGAACGCGATCCCACTTCCAGTCGGAGCGCCATTCAGTATCAATCTCCACGCCGTAGAGCGAGAAGGGGCCTTTGCGCCATGGCATCAGGTTTCGCAGCAGGTTTTCAACACCTTCGCGCTGACCCAGAGGTAAAGGTTCCAGCATACTGGCGCTGACGCTGTGCAACAGATCCAATTTTTCCGGTTGCAACAGAGGCAGACGGTCAACGGCGTTAAACCACATTTTGAATTTGCCATGCAACGACTCTTTCTGCCACGCGGTCAGTTGTGAAGGCAGGGTATTTAGCCACGGGCTAAGCGGACCTTTGGCGATGCGCTGATAGAAATCACCGAATTCGATCATTGGGCTTCCCCGGCTTTAAGGGCTATCAGTGAACCGAAATTGAAACACTGGAACCAGACTTCGGAGTGTTCAAAACCGGCCTGTTTCAGACGGGACTTATGAACTTCCACCGAGTCGGTCAGCATGACATTTTCCAACATGCTGCGCTTCTGACTGATCTCGAGTTCGCTGTAACCGTTGGCGCGCTTAAAGTCGTGATGCATGTTGTAGAGCAACTCGCCGACGTCTTTATCTTCAAAACTGAATTTTTCCGAGAGCACCAGCGCGGCACCCGGGCGCATTCCCCGATAAACCTGATTAAGCAACCGCTGACGATCGTCTGGTTGCAAAAATTGTAGGGTAAAGTTGAGCACGACCATAGAGGCATTGCTCAGTTCGACATCCAGAATATCTGCTTCTATAACGTTAACCGGCGTATCGGCACGAAAGGCATCAATATGGCGGCGGCAACGTTCGACCATAGCCGGTGAGTTATCGACAGCAATAATTTCGCAACCCGGCACTTTAATATTGCGACGCATCGACAACGTGGCGGCACCCAGCGAGCACCCAAGATCATAGACCCGGCTGTCAGGTTGTACAAAACGCTCGGCCAGCATACCAATCATCGAAATAATATTGGAATAACCCGGCACGGAGCGCTGGATCATGTCGGGGAAGACTTCGGCAACGCGTTCATCAAACGTCCAGTCGCCGAGTTTGTCTATCGGTGCAGAAAAAAGAGTATCGTGGTTAGCCATAGTGCTGAGTCAGACCAGAAATTGAAGGGGCATAATTTTGAGGGCAGATTTTAACAGAGTCTGCGGTGAGCAGATACCGGTAAAATGTGCCCATTGTTGCGCGGGCGCAGGATTTTTAGTGATAACGGGGGCCGCACTGAGGACGTTAAACGCTTACCAGCGGATATTTAAAAACTGCGACCAGGGCAGATAAATTATATTCACCACCACCATCAGCAGAAGGGAAATATAGGTTGCGCCCATGCCGTTGCGACGCCAGGTAAATTCGCGGTGCTTCAGGCCATAATAATGGAACAGGCGGCCAACAATCAGCATCAGTCCGCAGACGTGGACCATCCAGGCTTCCGCACCATTCATTTCCATCATAATCAGTAATAAACAACCGATTGGCAGATATTCCACCGCATTGCCATGCACACGAATGGCTGTCTGTAATTCGTACGACCCGCCGTCACCTGTAGCAATCCGATATTCCATACGCAATCTGACGACATCGAAAGATAATTTAAGTAATAGCACTGCAGCGAGCACGACATATAACGCGCTTATCATTTTACAACCTCGATATTACAGGATTGACTAATTGCCCAGGCCGCTTAATCGCTATACCGAAAAAACGACGATGCAGGAAACCGCGCAAGCGGCGGGCAACATTCGCCTGCAAAAAAGCATGGCAATAATAACGGGGGAACAAATCACTGTCTTGGATAATACCGCTGATGCGCCCAAAAAGCGCATCAAAAAGCCTGAGGGCCAATCTTAATACTCAAAACAGGGAATCTTGCTCCGGCCAGTCCGGGGCAGGTGGCAGATCGGGCAGGGCGAGACGCAACTGTTGCCACAAACTTTGTGCCTGTTGCGGGGCATCGCTGCAATCGGGTGTGTGGATAAAAAGATAAGGCTGATGCCCGCTAGCGCACCACTGTTTGAGCTTTTCTGTCCAGACGGCGAACAGCTTTTTATTGTCTTCCAGCACATCGCCGCCAATGAAGCGCACTATCGGGTGCTCAGCGGTTGCCAGTGCATGGACCGGCAACACTGGCTTTTTCTGCTGGGCGTCACGCACAGCATCTGTGTGTGGCTTGGCGCTATGCACCGGGCGGCTGTCGAGGATTGCTCGGTTAATTCCCCGCTGATGCAGACCCTGATTCAGCGCACGTTCCTCTTCGCCTTTGTTGAAAAATAGCGGGTGACGTACTTCGACACCGTAATCAAAGCCATGCGGCAGGGCATCCATAAATTGCCATAAACGATCCAGGTCAGCAGGTGAAAAGGCGGCAGGAAGTTGTAACCATAGCTGGCCGACACGCTCACCCAGCGGGGCGATGCATTGATAGAAGGCGTCCAGTTCAGTTTGACAATCACGCAGGGCGGCTTTGTGACTGATGGCGGACGGGAATTTAAAGCAGAAGCGGAAAGTGTCCGGCGTCATATCGTGCCAGCGCATCACCACTTCCTGTTTCGGCAAGGCATAAAAGGTGGTATTGCCTTCTACGCAGTTAAAGTATTGCGCGTAATCAGCGAGGTCACGCAGGCCAATACGGCTCCAGGCACTGTGGTGCCATTGCGGCAATCCAATATACATACGGGCAATATCCTTATTAAAACGCCCCCAAACAGGCGGCGTAATGATTCAGTTTTTTCCAGACTAACCTTACTGGGGAAGGGCAGCAAGCACCTCTGCGGTGGATCTAACGCGTGAGATGCGTGGGAAGATGTTTTTCACGCTGGACTGATGATGTTCATCGTTGTGCGCGCTACAAGCATCTTCGGCTATTACCAACTCATAGCCGTGTTCCCAAGCGTTACGCGCAGTAGACTCGACGCCGATGTTGGTCGAAATACCCGCCAGCACGATGGTTTTGATGCCACGGCGGCGCAGTTGCAGATCCAAATCTGTGCCGTAGAACGCGCCCCACTGGCGTTTGACGACCTGAATGTCGCTTTCAGTCACCGCCAGTTGTTCGGGGAATTCCCACCACACTGCCGGTAAACCACCTTCTGGCATCTTCGCAGGCATATCTACTTCCTGTTTCAGCGCTTCGGCAAAAGTGTCTGACCAGCCGACGCGTACCATCACCACCGGTGCACCGAGTTGGCGAAAACGGGTGGCCAGACCGGTGGCGTTATCCAAAACGTGCTGGGCGCTGTGCGGGCCGCCGGCAAAAGGTAGGATACCTTTCTGTAAATCGATAAGTACCAGTGCGGTGGTTTTTGGGTCGAGTTTCATCGGTTGTGGCTCCGGGGGGGCTGATAAAGGTCAGACAAAAGGGGGTACTCATTAAAATTATTTGCCTGCTACCTATAAAAAGGTTCAGGCGAGTTTATGCTAAGGCATGGACGGAAATGTGGATAATATTGTTAAATTATGTGTGACAGAGGTTAACGATGGAAATCAGCGGGGTGCAGCGCGTCTTCGCTCTTATCCTAAGGCGGAAATTCCTTTATAATGACCGCCTTTTTTAGAACCTTAGATTTCTAACATAAGCAAACCTATTCCGCGTGCCGCAGTTTTTATGCGAGTGGGCGACCAGAGTGAATAACCGTTTCTGTGCCCGTGAGCCATGTGACCGGGTAGTAGGATCAAAAGGATACCGTTATGCGTACTGTGTATTGTGGAAAACTGAATGCGTCCAACGTGGGCCAGGAAGTGACGTTGTGTGGCTGGGTTAATCGTCGTCGTGATTTAGGTGGTTTGATTTTCATCGATATGCGTGACCGTGAAGGTATCGTTCAGGTTTTCTTCGACCCGGATCAGGGTGAAGCTTACAAGCTGGCTTCTGAACTGCGTAACGAGTTCTGTATTCAAATTACCGGCACCGTGCGCGCTCGTCCGGAAAGCCAGTTCAACAAAGATATGGCAACCGGTGAAGTGGAAGTATTCGCCAGCGGCCTGAACATCATCAACCGTTCAGAATCACTGCCGCTGGACTCCAACCACGTCAACACCGAAGAAGCACGCCTGAAGTATCGCTATCTGGACTTGCGCCGCCCTGAGATGGCTAACCGCCTGAAGGCTCGTGCGAAAATTACCAGCCTGGTACGCCGTTTCATGGACAGCCATGATTTCCTCGACATCGAAACCCCGATGCTGACTAAAGCCACGCCAGAGGGGGCGCGTGACTATTTGGTACCAAGCCGTGTGCATAAAGGTAAGTTCTACGCTTTGCCGCAGTCTCCACAGCTGTTCAAACAGTTGCTGATGATGTCCGGCTTTGACCGTTATTATCAAATCGTGAAATGCTTCCGTGACGAAGATTTGCGTGCTGACCGTCAGCCTGAATTTACCCAGATCGACGTCGAAACTTCCTTCATGAGCGCAGAGCAAGTGCGTGAAATTATGGAGAAGTTGGCCCGTGAACTGTGGACCGAAGTGAAAGGCGTAGATCTGGGTGATTTCCCGATCATGACCTTCGCCGAAGCCATGCGCCGTTACGGTTCAGACAAACCTGACCTGCGTAACCCGATGGAACTGGTTGACGTTGCTGATCTGTTCAAAGATATCGAGTTCAAAGTCTTCGCTGATCCGGCCAACGATCCGAAAGGCCGCGTGGCTGCACTTCGCGTACCGGGCGGCGCTATCCTCAGCCGTAAGCAGATCGACGAATACGCTAAATTTATCGAAATTTACGGCGCGAAAGGTCTGGCCTATATCAAGGTTAACGACATCACCAAAGGTCTGGAGGGGATTCAGAGTCCGGTGGCTAAATTCCTGAACGAAGAGTTACTGCTGGCGCTTATCGGCCGTACCGGTGCGCAAGACGGTGACATGATCTTCTTCGGCGCAGCCAGTGCGAAAATCGTGACTGATGCTATCGGCGCACTGCGTCTGAAAGTGGGCCGTGACCTGAAAATCACCAAAGAAGACAGCTGGGCACCGCTGTGGGTGATTGACTTCCCGATGTTCGAAGACACCGATGAAGGCGGCCTGTCAGCCATGCATCACCCGTTCACCGCGCCAAAAGAGATGACGGCTGAAGAGCTGGCGTCGAATCCGGTTTCTGCAATCGCCAATGCCTATGACATGGTGATCAACGGTTACGAAGTGGGCGGCGGTTCTGTGCGTATTCACCGCAGCGAAATGCAGCAAACTGTTTTCGGCATTCTGGGTATTAACGAACACGAACAGCGTGAGAAGTTTGGCTTCCTGCTCGACGCCCTGAAATACGGCACACCACCGCATGCGGGTCTGGCGTTTGGCCTTGACCGTCTGGTGATGCTGCTGACCGGTACGGATAACATCCGTGACGTTATTGCTTTCCCGAAAACCACCGCTGCGGCCTGTCTGATGACCGAAGCACCAAGCTTTGCCAACCCGGCATCCTTGCTGGAGCTGGGTATTGCGGTTGTTGCGAAAAAAGCGACGCCCGACACAAATTTAGAGAATATCTAATGAGTCATAAGCGTCCTGAGTCGATACTGTGCGTCATCTACGCCAGCAACACCGGCCGGGTGCTGATGCTTCAGAGGCGGGATGACCCGAATTTCTGGCAGTCGGTGACCGGCAGTCTGGAAGGTGGGGAGTCCCCGGAATACACTGCGCAGCGTGAGGTCCTGGAAGAGGTCGGTATCGATATCGCCGGTGAAAGCCTGCTTTTACTGAACTGCCAGCGCTGCGTGGAGTTTGAGCTGTTTGCTCATTTGCGTTATCGCTACGCTCCCGGCGTGACCCGTAACAAAGAACATTGGTTCTGTCTGGCACTACCCGAAGAGCGGGATGTAAAAATCACTGAACATCTCGCGTACCAATGGCTCGATAAAGTTGCAGCAGCGACCTTAACGGTGTCCCCGAGTAACCAGCAGGCGATTGAAGAATTTGTAACTATTGAGTCTGATTAGACTAACTGGAGATTTTTATGGCAGGTCACAGTAAGTGGGCCAACACCAAGCACCGCAAAGCGGCGCAGGATTCAAAACGCGGCAAAATTTTCACCAAAATTATTCGTGAGTTGGTGACCGCCGCGAAACTGGGTGGTGGCGATCCGGGCGCTAACCCGCGTCTGCGCGCTGCCATCGACAAAGCACTGGCCAACAATATGACCCGTGACACCCTGAACCGTGCGGTTGCGCGTGGCGTCGGCGGTGATGATGATACCAATATGGAAACCATCATTTATGAAGGTTACGGTCCTGGTGGCTCAGCTGTGATGGTTGAATGCCTGAGTGACAACCGTAACCGTACCGTGGCTGAAGTGCGTCATGCCTTCAACAAAACCGGCGGTAACCTAGGTACCGATGGTTCTGTTTCCTATCTGTTTGCCAAGAAAGGGGTGATCACCTTCGCACCGGGTCTGGATGAAGACGCTGTAATGGAAGCTTCTCTGGAAGCTGGCGCTGAAGACATCGTCACTTATGACGATGGCGCTATCGACGTTTTCACTGCCTGGGAAAATATGGGCGAAGTGAAAGATGCGCTGGAAGCCGCAGGCTTTAAAGCAGACTCCGCTGAAGTCACGATGATCCCATCGACCAAAGCCGATATGGATGCCGACACTGCACCTAAACTGTTGCGCCTGATCGACATGCTGGAAGATTGTGACGATGTACAGGAGGTTTACCACAACGGTGAAATCTCTGACGAGATTGCAGAAACACTGTGATTTCCGTGCCGCCGGTGGTTTCCACCGGCTGGCTATCCTGTTACCCCGCAGCAGTTTATACTCTCCCACTTCCTTATAAAAACGACATACAAGGCGTTGCTTGGCTATGGCTATTATTCTGGGGATTGACCCCGGCTCGCGTATTACCGGCTATGGCATTATCCGCCAGACAGGGCGACAGCTGAGTTATCTCGGCAGTGGGTGTATCCGCACCGTTGTTGACGATATGCCGACGCGTCTGAAACTGATATACGCAGGTGTATCGGAAATCATTACCCAATTTCAGCCTGACTTTTTTGCCATCGAATCCGTGTTTATGGCGAAAAACCCTGATTCAGCGCTGAAGCTCGGTCAGGCGCGCGGTGCTGCGATTGTCGCCGCCGTGAATCAGGATTTACCGGTGTTTGAATACGCCGCCAGACAGGTTAAACAGACTGTCGTGGGCACCGGTGCAGCCGAGAAATCGCAGGTTCAGCACATGGTGCGTTCTTTACTGAAATTATCGGCCAACCCGCAGGCGGATGCCGCCGATGCGCTGGCGATAGCCATCACGCATTGCCACATGAGCCAGAACTCAATTCGTCTCAGCACGGACAAATTACAGATGGCGCGTGGAAGAATGCGATAGCTGACGCAAGTCCATTAGGCTGGATATCCATCCAGCCTTTTTTATGATATAAACATCGCAGTTTTTGACCCAATAAGGAAAATGAACGTGATAGGCAGACTACGAGGCATTATTCTGGAAAAACAGCCACCGTTGGTGCTGTTGGAAACTAACGGCGTAGGCTATGAAGTGCATATGCCGATGACTTGTTTTTACGAATTGCCGGAGCTGGGTCAGGAAGCTATCATCTTCACGCAGTTTATTGTCCGGGAAGATGCGCAACTGCTTTACGGATTCAATGACAAACAGGAACGTGCGCTGTTCCGTGAGCTGATTAAAGTCAACGGTGTAGGGCCAAAACTGGCGCTGGCTATCTTGTCTGGCATGTCGGCTCAGCAGTTTGTCAGTGCGGTGGAAAAGGAAGAGATCACCGCCTTAATTAAGTTACCAGGTGTGGGTAAGAAAACCGCAGAACGCCTGGTCGTCGAAATGAAAGACCGGTTTAAAGGATTAAACGGTGATCTATTTAACAATCATACTGATATCACGCTACCGGCATCGGCGTCGAAAGCAAAAGAATCTGATGCCGAAGGCGAAGCCGTTGCAGCCCTGATTTCACTAGGCTACAAACCACCGGAAGCCAGTCGAATGATCAGCAAAGTCGCCAAAGCGGGCGCTGAATCCGAAACGTTGATTAGAGAAGCGCTGCGCGCTGCACTGTGAGGTAATAGATGATCGAAGCTGACCGCCTGATTTCGTCTGAAGTTTTCACGGAAGAAGAAGTCATTGACCGTGCGATCCGCCCGAAGCTGCTCTCTGAGTATGTCGGCCAGCCGCACGTACGCTCGCAGATGGAAATCTTTATTCAGGCAGCTAAGCAACGTAAAGACGCGCTCGATCATCTGCTAATATTTGGGCCACCGGGGCTCGGGAAAACCACACTCGCCAATATCGTGGCTAACGAAATGGGCGTGAACCTGCGCACCACGTCTGGCCCCGTGCTGGAAAAGGCGGGCGATCTGGCTGCCATGCTCACCAACCTCGAACCCCACGACGTGCTGTTCATTGATGAAATCCACCGTCTCTCTCCAGTGGTCGAAGAAATTTTGTATCCGGCAATGGAAGACTATCAGCTGGATATCATGATCGGTGAAGGGCCTGCTGCGCGCTCCATCAAACTTGATTTACCACCGTTTACCCTGATTGGTGCGACGACCCGCGCAGGTTCCCTGACGTCACCGCTGCGTGACCGTTTTGGTATCGTGCAACGTTTGGAGTTTTATCAGGTAGCGGATTTACAGCACATCGTCGGGCGCAGTGCATTGTGTCTGGGGCTGGAGTTGTCGGAAGAGGGCGCGCACCAGATAGCCCGCCGTTCACGCGGTACACCACGTATTGCCAACCGTTTGCTGCGCCGTGTGCGTGACTTCGCCGAAGTGAAGGGCGACGGGACCATCAACGGCGACACGGCTAACGGCGCACTGGATATGCTGGACGTTGATGCAGAAGGTTTTGACTATATGGACCGCAAATTGCTGCTGGCGATCATCGATAAGTTTACCGGGGGGCCGGTTGGCTTGGATAACCTGGCTGCTGCCATTGGTGAAGAGCGTGAAACTATCGAAGACGTCATTGAACCCTTCCTGATCCAGCAGGGCTTTATTCAGCGTACACCGCGTGGCCGTATGGCGACGAATCATGCTTACAAACACTTCGGCATGACGCGTCCTGAATAAACCTCAACACGTCTGTTCGTTATAACGAATATTAAAAGAAACGGACGCCACATTGGGCGTCCGTTTCTTTTGGTGTTTATCGGGATGAACGTTAAGGCGCTAACGCGTTATGCCACCTGTTTTTTCGTCAGACTGAGCATAAACATGATTGCAGCGCTCAGTACGACTGACGGCCCGGCCGGTGTGTCATAAAACGCCGAGAAGGTCAGCCCGCCGGTGACGGCCAGAATGCCAACGGCAATAGCGACCAGCGCCATCTGCTCCGGCGTTTTTGCAAACCGGCGCGCCGTTGCGGCAGGGATAATCAGCAGTGAGGTGATGATGAGTGCCCCGACAAATTTCATGGCAAGACCGATCGTCAGCGCGGTAACCAGCATCAGGATAATGCGCGAACGCTGAAGATTCACGCCATCGACGTGGGCCAGTTCCGGGCTGATGGTCATCGACAGCAGAGAGCGCCACTGCCAGCAAAGGACGCCAATCACCACCACCACACCGACGCCAATCATCCAGATGTCGCTGAGGGTAACAGACAGCAAATCACCAAACAGATAGGCCATCAGATCGACGCGCACATTGGACATAAGGCTGACCACCACGAGACCGAGCGACAGTGCGCTGTGTGCCATGATGCCGAGCAGGGTATCGACGGCCAGATGCGGTTTGCGCTCCAGAACGACCAGCAGCAGTGCCAGCAACAGAGTCACCACGATCACGGCGTAAAACGGATTCACGTTCAGCAGCAGGCCAAAGGCCACACCGAGCAGCGAGGCGTGGGCGAGGGTATCGCCGAAATAAGACATGCGTCGCCAGACCACGAACGAACCCAGCGGGCCCGCTGCCGTCGCCAGCAAAATACCGGCCAGCCAGCCGGGCAGTAATAATTCAATCATGCGTCACGGCCTCCGCTATTACGCAAAATAATTTTTCCCTTTAAATCGTGACGGTGATTGTGATGATGGCGGTAAATGGCCAGTTGCTCTGCCCCACGATTGCCAAACATGGCAATAAATTCCGGATGCATCGACACCACTTCCGGGGAACCGGAACAGCAGATATGTTCGTTCAGGCATAAAACCTCGTCGGTTTTCGCCATCACCAGATGCAGGTCATGAGACACCATCAGCACCGCGCAGCCGAGTTCACAGCGCAGGCTGTCGATCAGGTTATACAGCGCCAGCTGTCCGTTGACGTCTACACCCTGAGTCGGTTCATCGAGGACCAGCAACTGAGGACTGTTCATCAGCGCGCGGGCCAGCAAAACGCGCTGGTTTTCACCGCCGGACAGTTTTTGCATCGGCTGATCGATAAGGTGTGCTGCCTGCACGCGTTTCAGCGCAGGTAAAATATCCTCACGCTTAACGCCGGGTTTGAGGCGCATGAACCGGCTGACGGTCAGCGGCATGGTGGCATCAAGATGGAGTTTTTGCGGCACGTACCCGATGCGCAGACCGGGCTGGCGGGTCAGGGTGCCGCTGGTTGGCACAACCAGGCCGAGCACCACGCGGACCAGCGTGGATTTCCCGGCGCCGTTCGGGCCGAGCAGAGTCAGTATTTTTCCGGGTTGCAGCGTCAGCGAAATATCCGACAGCACGCGCCGGGAGCCGAAAGTGACCGAGATATTACGTAATGTGGCTAAAGTGGGCATGTCAGTGATGTCTTGCAGAACAAATCGAATGTTATAATATTGCGTTTTCGACTAAATAACCAGTTTTCACCTTAACGATAATGAGTTAACGCCTTATGAAACAGAACAAGAAAACCTTTAAACGGATGTTATTAGCCGCCGCGTTAGTCTCTGGCTTTACGTTAACTATGGCGCAGGCCTCCGTTGTAACCTCCGTCCGTCCGCTCGGATTTATCGCTTCGGCCATCGCTGATGGGGTAACGCCGACAGAAATTCTGTTACCTGATGGTGCATCGCCACACGACTTTGCCCTGCGTCCTTCCGATTTACAAAAAATGCGCCGCGCCGATCTTGTGGTGTGGGTGGGGCCTGAGATGGAAGCCTTTATGTCCAAATCTGCCGCACAGTTGCCGCCGAACCGGCAGGTGGAAATCGCCACATTAAGTACGGTTACGCCACTTTTACAGAAAGGCGATCATGACGACGATGAGCATGAACACGGTCAGGATGAACACGCCGATGACCACCATCACGGCGAGTATAATATGCATGTATGGATGTCGCCTGAGATTGCAAAACAGACTGCGATCGCAATTCATGGAAAGTTATTGGAACTAATGCCACAAAAGAAAGACAAATTAGACGCCAACTTAAAACAGTTTGAAGATAGCTTGACAAAAGTTGACAAAAACCTTGGTAAGATGCTGCAGCCTGTGCAGGGTAAGGGATATTTTGTTTTTCATGATGCTTATGGCTACTTTGAGAAACACTTCGGCCTTTCGCCACTTGGCCACTTTACGGTCAATCCCGAGATTCAACCCGGTGCGCAGCGATTACATCTCATTCGAACTCAGTTGGTTGAGCAGAAAGCAGTCTGTGTTTTTGCTGAACCACAATTCAGGCCGGCCGTAATTAATGCCGTTGCCCAGGGAACAACAGTGCGTATGGGCACATTGGATCCGCTGGGGAGCGGGATCGCATTGGGTAAGGACAGTTATGTGAACTTCCTGTCACATCTGACTAACCAGTACGTGAGCTGCCTGAAGTAAGATTAAAAGGACAGTATTAAAGTGCAGCTGATAGTCCGTTCTATCGCTCTGGCGTATAACAACCTTCCACGGCCCCACCGCGTCATGCTGGGGTCGCTTACCGTCGTCACACTTGCCGTGGCCGTTTGGAAACCGTTCGTTTATCACCCAGAGCAAAATCCTATAGTTAAGCATATCGAACTCGACAGCGAACAGGTACGTTCGCTGCTTCCCGAAGCCAGTGAACCCATTGACCAGTCCCCGCCAGCAGAAGATATTCCGCAAGACGATCTCGACGAAAAAGTGGAGTCAGAAACTGGCGTTCATGAATACGTGGTCTCGACCGGCGACACGCTGAGCAGCATTCTGAACCAGTATGGGATCGATATGTCTGATATCACCGCACTGGCTTCTGCCGATAGCGATTTGCGTAATCTGAAAATTGGTCAGCAACTGTCATGGACCGTCAATGATGATGGCGAATTACAGCGTGTGACCTGGGAGAAATCCCGTCGCGAAACCTACACCTATGACCGCTCCGGCACCGGCTTTAAATCCAGTCTTGAGACCCTGCAAGGTGAATGGAAAGATAACGTGCTGAAAGGGCGTTTAGACGGCAGTTTCGTCACCAGCGCCAAAGCTGCCGGGCTGACCAGCGGTGAAATCAGTTCGGTTATCAAAGCGCTACAGTGGCAGCTCGATTTCAAAAAATTACGCAAAGGCGATGAGTTCTCCGTGCTGATGTCGCGCGAAGTGCTCAACGGCAAAAGTGAACAAAGTCAGCTGCAGGGCGTGCGTATGCGCAGCAGTGGCAAAGATTATTACGCTATCCGCGCCGAAGACGGCAAATTCTATGACCGTAACGGCAGCGGGCTGGCGCGTGGTTTCCTGCGCTTCCCGACCATCAAACAGTTCCGCGTCTCGTCAAACTTCAATCCGCGCCGTCTCAATCCGGTCACCGGCCGTATTGCGCCGCACCGTGGCGTCGACTTTGCTGTCCCGGTCGGTACGCCGGTACTGGCCGTCGGTGATGGGGAAGTGATGGTCGCGAAAAATGGCGGGGCAGCGGGCAATTACGTCGCCATCCGTCATGGCCGCCAGTATATGACCCGTTATATGCACCTGCGCAAAATTCTGGTGAAACCGGGTCAGAAGATCAAACGCGGCGACCGTATTGCGCTGTCGGGGAATACCGGCCGTTCTACCGGCCCGCATCTGCACTTTGAAATGTGGATTAACCAGCTGGCCGTCAACCCGCTTACCGCCAAACTGCCACGCTCCGAAGGACTCACCGGTAAAGACCGCAGTGATTACCTGGCGACCGTGAAACAGGTTATTCCTCAATTGAAACTGAACTGAGTTAAAAACTCAGCCGTTTCGGCCTTTCGCTTGCGGGCAAAACAGACGGTTTATGCGTTTTGTTTTGCCCGTTATTCGCTTTTCTTTATTAACACGACGTCGTGAGTTTCTTTGCAAATGAGTGCGCTGCACTTATCATTGAACGATTGTTGTCTTAAGAACATTGTATTAAGAGCCGTTTATGCAGCCAGAGAAAAAATCGACCGTCGAGTTTATTCCGCAATTTCAGAAAGCTTTCTTTCACCCACGGTATTGGGGTGTATGGCTGGGCGTGGGCGCAATGGCTGGAATGGCATATGTTCCCGCAAAAATTCGTGACCCTATTTTAGGCTCGCTCGGTCGTCTGGCAGGTAAGCTCGCGAAAGGTGCCCGCCGTCGTGCGCGCATCAACCTGCTGTATTGCATGCCGGAAGTGGCAGAAGCGGAACGCGAACACATCATCGATGAAATGTTTGCCACCGCACCGCAGTCGATGGTGATGATGGCTGAACTGGCCTGCCGCAAACCTGAAAAAGTACTGAGCCGCGTTCACTGGCACGGTAAAGAAATTATCGACCAGATGCAGGCTGACGGTAAAAACGTCATTTTTCTGGTTCCGCACGGCTGGGCGGTAGATATTCCGGCCATGCTGCTGGCCGCCAGCGGTCAGCCAATGGCCGCGATGTTCCATAACCAGAAAAACCCGCTGACTGATTTTATGTGGAACAGTGTACGTCGCCGCTATGGCGGGCGTCTTCATGCGCGAAATGACGGGATTAAACCTTTTATCAGTTCGGTCCGTCAGGGCTATTGGGGCTACTATCTGCCCGATCAGGATCATGGCGCAGAACACAGTGAGTTTGTGGATTTCTTCGCGACGTACAAAGCGACCTTGCCCGCCGTCGGGCGGCTGATGAAAGTATGCCGCGCGTCGATTGTGCCGCTGTTCCCGGTCTATAACGGGCGTGACAACCGTTTGGATATTTATATTCGTCCGCCGATGGATGACCTGGCCACCGCCGATGACCATCAGATAGCCCGCCGGATGAATGAAGAGGTCGAAATACTGGTCGGGCCAAACCCTGAGCAGTACACCTGGATCCTGAAATTGCTGAAAACGCGCAAGCCGGGTGAGATAGAACCTTATTCCCGTGACGAGCTCTATCCGAAGTAACCGGCAGTGTTAAATCGAAAAGGCTGGGATAAACTCAGCCTTTTGTGCTTCTGACGATTCTATTTAGTTTTTGGCTGCCGCCCTCCGGGCGCGCAAAAATAGGGTGATCAGAACAGTTGCTGCGATGCCGCTCGCCAGACCAAATTGGTTGAAAAGAGCATGACCTGCCACAAAATAGAGTTGCTTCGCTACCTCAATCCCCAGTGCGAACACCAGGATAGTGATAAGCCCCAACGTCGCTGCCACTGTGCCTTTACCGACTGTGCTGGAAAACAATGTCAGGCGGTATAGCCCGGCATTAACCAGCCCCGAACCCAGCGCGTAAAGACTGAGCCCGGCAATCACGCCACCCCTGGTATGGTCGAAAAATGTGGCGCACAGCGCAGCGATGCAAAGCCCCAGCACCACAGGAATAACGCCAATCCAGATGGGGGTAGTGACTTTTACCTTGCCACTGAGTTTGCTCAGTATTAGGTTACCGGCGATCAGCCCGGCAAAAATCGGCACCTGTGACCAGCCATATTGCAGCGATGACATTCCCGCATCCTGAATCAAAATCACCGGCGACTGCGCCACCCACGCCAGCAGCGGTAAGGTTACCAGACCAATCGACAGCGAACCCAACACCACACCCTTGTTAGTCAGCACCAGCTGATAATCCGCCAGTACCCGGCGCAGCGAGAACGGCTGACCATCGCGTGGCGCGGTTTCCGGCATACTGCGCCATAACCCCCACCAGGCCAGCAGCGAGACCAGCGCAAACAGTCCGAACATCGCTTTCCACGGCGCATAGTGAATAAAAACGGCACCGGCCAGCGGCCCGAGCAGCGGGGCAATCAGCGTAATATTGGCCATCAGTGCCATCAGTTTGATGCTAAGGCTTTCGCTGAAGGCTTCCTGAATCGCGGCGTAACCGACCGCGCCGATAAAGCACAAACTCATACCTTGCAAAAACCGCATCAGAATAAATTGCTCAATGCTCTGCGTCAGTAACGTTCCCAGACAGGTGACGACGAAAAAGGCAACGCCGGTCAGCAGAACGGGGCGTCGGCCTAAGCGGTCAGACAGGGGGCCGAGCAGCCATTGCAGCATAATGCCGCCGCACAGATAGGCGGTCAGTGACGTCGAAACCCAGTCTGCGCTGGCGCTGAAATCACTGACTACCTGCAACATACCCGGCTGGATCATATCGTGGGCGATGTAAGTGGCGAATTCGAACAGTACCAGCGACAGCGGGAAGAGCCACTGGCGGCGGTTTAGCTGCTCAGCCGGTTGGAATACGGACGACATGATAAAAGCTCCCATAAAACAGAAAAATGCGGCCTGCACGGGCCGCGCTGAAAAATAGCAATAAAATAATGAACGATCAGGGGTTCATTACCTGTGCTTAAAAGGGGCTAAGGGGTTGTCCAGCGTGCCGGCAAACTTCAGGTTTTGCGCCGGGTCAGACAGATTGATCATCTGCTGGTTATTCGCCAGTTGCAGGCGGTTCAGGCATGAATGGGTGAACGCCGGGCAGAACAGGTCGTAACGGGCAAATTTCTCTGCCAACTGCGGATACTGCTGCTGGTAATCACGCACGGTATCGGCAACCACACGCCAGAATTCGTCAGTTTTCATTACATCCTGCTCTTCCAAAATGCGCGAAATAAAGCGGAATACCCCGGCGAAAACGTCGGTGAAAATCGACAGAATTTTCAGCTCTTCCGGCACATCGACGGCCAGACGTTTGGCGATGTCCGGCAATACTGCATCCGGGTTCATCACCGCGATTTCCTCGGCGATATCCTTCATGTAGGCTTTGACCGGGATGTTATTTTCAAACAACAGGATCAGGTTTTCGCCATGCGGCATAAAGACCAGATCATAATGATAGAAGCAGTGCAGCAGGGGGCTGAGATAGGCCGTGGTGTAGCGTTTGAGCCAGTCTGCGGCATCTAGTCCAGATGAACGGATCATCTCGACGATCAGTGCATCTCCGTTGAAATCTGTGTGCAGCAGGGCGGCCATCGTCATCAGGCGCTGATCGGGCTGTAGCAGGGCCACCGGATTTTCGCGCCACAGTGCGGCAAACATTTTTTTATAGGCGCTGTCCCCTTTAATTGCCCGTTCGAAGTAGTGGTTGTGATAACCCAGCGAGGCAACCTCTTGCAGAATGCTGAAGCCGTTGGCTTGCAGGAAGGCGTCGTTGTTGACCAGTTCGGCCAGCCATGCGTTGATGCCCGGTGTGGTCGCCATGTAATACGGTGACAGTCCACGCATAAAGCCCATGTTGAGAATCGACAGCGCGGTTTTCACATAACGGTATGTCGGCTGACTGGCGTTAAAGAAAGTACGGATCGACTGCTGCGCCAGATACTGATCTTCACCTTCGCCAAGATAAATCAGGAAATTGCGTGCAATGTCCGGGGCGAAGACGGTGAGCAATTTGTTCTGCCATTGCCACGGATGGACGGGCATAAAGTAGTAGTTTTTGGCATCCAGACCCTGACCGGTCAGGGTTTTGGTAAAGGCGTGGATTTGTGCCTCTCCCAACTCTTCAGTAATCAGTTTCTCATATGGCAAACCTTCCACGCTGGCGAAATGCGCTTTGTCGTGATGTACCGCTACCCAGACCAGTTTCATCGGGCTGGCGGCTTCCGGCGTATAACGCACATAGTCTGCGGCATCAAAACCAATCCGGCCGTTGTTGGCGATGAAACTCGGATGGCCTTCGGTCATGCTGCTTTCTACGGTCTGGAAATCCGCCTGACTCAACTGCTGCGCGGTGGTGCGGTTGTTCTCCAGCTTCCATGCGCTGCCATAGAGCGTGCTGGAAATTTCTTCCATATAGGTGGGCAACATGGCCTGCGAAATGCCGATCTGCTCGGCGAATTCGATGATGAATTGCAGGGCGTCCAGCGGCTGAGGAGAGAGGTTATCCAGACGCTGAATGCTCTGCGGCTCAATCAACCAGTCGTTGAGCGGTAGCTGGCGCGCACGGAAACGGTACTCGACTTCGCTACCCGGCACGGCGAGCTGATAGACGTTCCAGCCTGATGACGAATTCAGGGCTATCGGTTCGATAAGACGTTCATGAGCCAGCTCGGAGAGACATTTACGCAGCAACAGCGCGTTGGCCTTGGCCCAGTGTTGCGGTTGCAGGTGCTGGCCGGTTTGCATGGCAGATTGTGTGTTCATGAGGTTTTTTTCCTTCTGGCGGGCCAGTAGATAGTCTTCACGCTGGCAGAACGCCAACCAGGCGGTTTTATGCGGCAGTCTGATTTGGCGCTGGTAGCGAAAACCAGCGCGTTTGTTCAGCCGGTGAATTTTGTCATTGCGGACGTCCGGCTCAACCACCACACGTATTACGTCCGGCAGGCTGAACAGGTATTCCATTACCGTGGAAAATACCTGCCAGCTGAAACGCGGCAGTGGGCAGTCAGGCGGCGACAATAAAATGTGCATACCGATGTCACCGGGCTGCACATCGTAATGTTCATGCAGCGGGTCGTTTTCTACCGGATAGCACTCGATCAGAAATGCCGGTTTGCCGTCGTGTTCACCGATCAGTGCCGCGTGCGGATTACCGACCGTCAGGTCGCGGTAGAAGCTTTCTACTTCATGACGATGGCTCTCCTGCATACCCCAGAAGTGGGCATAGGGCTGTGTCATCCAGCCGTGCAGCAGGTCGGCGTCTTGCGGGAAGACCAGTTCGCGCAGCGTCAATTTGCCTGCTTCATGTGTACGCGAAAACAGCGCTTTGGTTTGCGTTTCAAACATCTTTGACTCCTTAAAGTCCGCGGGCGCAGAAAGTCTGGAAGGCAATGGCCTGTTCAATCGGGTAAACATCTTCACCCAGCATGGCGCGGATGATGCTGCTGTTGCGGTAGCAGGCCATGCCGAGGTCAGGCGTGACGAAACCGTGGGTATGTAATTCGGCGTTCTGCACAAAAATCTGGTTATGGGCGTCAATACTGTAGTTGCGTTTTACTGCGTAGCGTCCGGCATCATCCCACTGAATACGCGGGTGGATCCCTTCGATGCACTGCGGCGGTTGATAGCTGTAGCCGGTGGCCAGGATCACCGAACCGGTGATATGCCGATATTCCTGCTGTTGCTCCTGTTGCAGGAACGTCATCTCCAGCGCGCCGCCAGGGCTTTGGGCCATTCCGGTAAGCTCAGAGTGAGTGTACAAATTGACATTCAGCAGTCCGTCGAGGCGTTTGGTGTACATCAGGTCGTAAATGTCGTTGATTAAACTGATATTGATGCCTTTGTAGAGACCTTTCTGTTCACGGTTCAACTGGTCGCGCTTACTCATCGGCAGGTCGTGGAAATAGTCGATGTACTCCGGTGAGGTCATCTCCAGCGTCAATTTGCTGTATTCCAGCGGGTAAAAGCGCGGTGCGCGGGTCACCCAGGTCAGCTGGTAATCATGCTTTTCGATATCTGAGAGCAGATCGTAGAAAATTTCAGCCGCGCTCTGGCCGCTGCCCACCACGGTGATGGATTTAGATTGCTGTACCTGCTCCTTGTTGGGCAGATAAGCGCTCGAGTGGTGGATATGGCGGTTGACGCCGCGGGCGCAGGAAGGCAACCAAGGTGATGGGCCGGTGCCCAGTACCAGTTTTTTGGCACGATAAACCTGTTTGTCGCCACCTTGTGTAGAGCGGGCCTCTACCAGATAGCACTGCTGCTCTTCACTCCAGGTCACCCATTCCACGCGCGTGGAAAATCGCAGGCTGGTCAGTTGCTCGCAGGCCCACTGGCAGTACTGGTTAAACTCTTTGCGCATCATGAAGAAGTTTTCACGGATGTAGAACGAGTAGATTTTCCCCTTCTGCTTCAGGTAATTGAGAAAACTGAAACGGCTGGTCGGGTCGGCCAATGTCACCAGATCAGCCATGAACGGGGTCTGCAACATGGCGCTTTCGAGCATCATGCCGGTGTGCCAGTCGAAGCCCTCATTCTGATCGAGGAACAGGCCATTCAGCTCTTTTACCGGTTCAGTCAGACAGGCCAGCCCGAGGTTAAACGGGCCAATGCCGATGGCGATAAAATCATAGGTTTGGTCAGGGTGATTAAGGTTTGGCATGGTGAGTTCCTGTTATTGACCTTGTTCAGCGTTCAGTGCAGCACGGGTCAGTTCCTGGCCGTAATGCGCGATCAAACGGATGACGTCAGCGATGTCATCCTGTGTGGTCATGGGGTTGAGCAGGGTGAATTTCAGATACTGGCGTTTATTCACTTTGGTACCTGCGATGACGGCGTTTCCGGCACGGAACATCGACTTACGGATATCGGCATTCACGGCGTCTGTCTGTTCATCGCTCAGTGACTGGCGCGCAATGAAGCGGAACACCAGCGTGCTCAGTTCGGGCTTATGCAGGATCTCGATATTCGGATGCGCGACCAGTTGCTGGTGGGCATCCGTTGCCAGCGCCAGCAGGGTGTCAAAGGATTCTCCCAGCGCCTGCTGGCCCATGATGCGCAGCGTCAGCCACATTTTCAGCGCGTCAAAACGGCGCGTGGTCTGAATGCTTTTGTTCACCAGATTCGGCGTACCCTCCAGTCTAGCGCTCAGCGGATTGAGGTAATCGGCGTAACAGGTTACGTGCTCAAAATGCTTCTGGTCATTGAGCAGGAATGCACTGCAACTGACCGGCTGGAAGAAGGATTTGTGGTAATCAACGGTGACGGAGTCGGCCAAATGAATGCCGTCAATGCGCTGGCGGTGCTGCGGTGAAACCAGCAGGCCGCAGCCGTAGGCCGCATCTACATGCATCCAGATTTTTTCGTGGCGACAGATTTCGGCAATGCTATTGAGCGGATCGATACTGCCAAAATCGGTCGTACCGGCGGTAGCCACAATGGCGATCGGAATCAGACCTTCGGCATGGCAGCGTGATATCTCTGTATTCAGCGCGCTCATGTCCATGCGAAAAGCACTGTCGCAGGCGACGGGTACCACGGCGTCATAACCGAGACCTAGCAGCGCAGCAGATTTCTGAATGCTAAAATGGCTGACCTGAGAGCTGAATATCCGCCAGCGGCTGGCCTCCGGCGGCAGCCCCTGATACTTAATGTTGTGTTCAGGCCGGGTGCGCTTACAGCATGCATCGCGGGCCAGCAACATCGCCATAAGGTTTGACTGCGTACCGCCGCTGGTGAAAATGCCGTCAGATTGCGGCCCGAACTGGATACGGGCCAGCGTCCAGTCAATCACCTTTTGTTCAATCAGCGTGCCGCCTGCGCTTTGATCCCACGTATCGACCGATGAGTTGATGGCGCTGATAAACAGCTCCGCCAGTTGGGCCGGTAAGACGGTAGGGCAATTCAGATGTGCGAGGTATTTCGGGTGATGAAAATAGACCGCATGTTGCAGATATAAATCATCCAGCTCTTCAAGGGCTAATCTTGTGCCGGGTAATGGCTGCGTCAGATCAATATGGCGGAACTGATCGGCTAATTCAGCTGGTGTAATACCCGAGAAAGGTTTTTCCTTGCTGTTAATATGGTTTTTGATTATTTCAAGGCCATTTTCAATCTGTGTCTGCCACTCATCAGTGCTATTCTGATTGAAAATAAAACCCTGATTTTGGGTTATTAATGACGCTGAAGAGTCTGTTGCAGAATAATTTATCTGGCTCATTACCGGTTCCTGTCTTTTCCCTTTTTGCACCGTGCAGGCGTGGGGAAGCCGCCGGACATTGTCGGGATAGTTGAGTGAGGCTGATTTGTCATCGGGCAGGGGAGATCTCTGCGCAGATGCGAAGTGTGTTTTAAAATATTTCTTTAAATTAAATTATAAGATTTTAATTTTGTGTAAATTCCTTTGTGCGGAGTGAGGCAATGATTTAACCAATGAGAATCATTATAAATGCAAATCATTATCATTCAATATCAGTGATGATCATTCGGCGGAAAGAAGCAAAGTTTATGATTTTTTGTGATACCGATCACGCAAATACACCGAAATTGGAATTTCATACATAAACCCCATCGGATTTATCCTTATTTCTTATGACAAATAGGTGCCGGAGAGGGGGGGTGAATGAGAGTTTTGGCATATTTACCCATAATGATTTCGGGAGTAATGACGTTATTTCGATCGTTATTAAATGAGACTGAAGTCTTATTTCGTGCAAGGCGCAAAGAATTAAACAAGACGAGATATTAAAAACAGAAAAAAGATAAATAAAAAGCCAGTCCGAATGAACTGGCTTAATAGGAAGAGAGTAAAATAAAAAGAATTAAACCCTCCGGTTTATGTGCTTATAATAATTAATCGACCCGTAATACGCGGCTGGTATTGGTGGTACCGACGGTACTCATTACATCACCCTGCGTCACAATCACCAGATCACCCGAGAGCAGGTAACCTTTGTCACGCAACAACGTGATAGCGTCGTGCGCAGCTACGACACCATCGTTGTTACTGTCAAAGAACACCGGCGTGACACCGCGATAGATAGCGGTAAGGTTCAGCGTATGTTCGTGGCGAGACATGGCGAAAATCGGCAGGCCGGAACTGATACGCGACATCATCAGGGCAGTACGGCCAGATTCGGTCATAGCAATAATAGCGGTGACACCTTTCAGATGGTTGGCGGCATACATAGAAGACATCGCAATGGCTTCTTCAATGTTGTCGAATTCCACATCCAGACGGTGTTTTGATACGTTGATGCTTGGGATTTTTTCAGCACCCAGACAAACGCGCGCCATCGCGGCCACGGTTTCAGAAGGGTACTGACCGGCGGCGGTTTCCGCAGAAAGCATCACGGCGTCGGTACCATCAAGAACGGCGTTGGCAACGTCCATGACTTCGGCGCGTGTTGGCATCGGATTGGTGATCATCGATTCCATCATCTGCGTCGCTGTGATCACCGCGCGGTTCAATTTACGGGCACGGCGGATCAGTTTCTTCTGGATCCCGACCAGTTCCGGGTCACCAATTTCAACGCCCAAATCGCCACGGGCGACCATGACGACGTCTGAGGCCAGAATGATGTCATCCATCGCTTCGTCAGATGCGACGGCTTCGGCGCGTTCCACTTTAGAAACGATTTGTGCATTACAGCCGGCATCACGCGCCAGACGGCGGGCGTAGTTCAAATCTTCGCCGGTACGTGGGAAAGAGACGGCCAGATAGTCAACGCCAATTTTGGCTGCGGTGACAATGTCAGCTTTATCTTTTTCGGTCAGCGCTTCGGCAGACAGACCGCCGCCCAGCTTGTTGATGCCTTTATTGTTGGACAGCGGACCGCCTACGGTCACTTCGGTAAACACTTTCATACCCTGAACTTCGAGCACTTTCAGCTGTACGCGTCCATCGTCGAGCAGCAGGATATCGCCGGGTACAACGTCTGCCGGTAAACCTTTGTAGTCGATACCGACTTTTTCTTTATCGCCTTCGCCTTTGCTCATGTTGGCATCGAGCAGGAATTTGTCGCCAATATTAAGGAAGACCTTGCCTTCCTTAAAAGTAGACACGCGAATTTTAGGGCCCTGCAGGTCGCCGAGGATCGCCACGTGGCGGCCAAGACGTGCCGCGATTTCACGCACTTTATTGGCGCGAATGATGTGGTCTTCTGCGGTGCCGTGGGAGAAATTCATACGCACGACGTTAGCGCCGGCGGCAATGATCTTTTCCAGATTATTATCACGGTCAGTGGCAGGGCCGAGGGTACAAACAATTTTGGTTCTTCTGAGCCTTCTGGACATGTATTACTCCGTTGACTGGTGAACAAGTGTGTTGCAAAAAAAACAGTGAGAACTTCTTTATCATTCAGACTACGCTTAGTCGAAAACATTAGGAACGGGCATGCCTTTATCAAACCGCGATTCTTTCAACGCGTCTTTGACCCGCTTCAGGTTATCTCTGAATTTTGCTCCGCGACGTAAAGTAAAACCGGTTGCCAGCACGTCAATCAAGGTCAACTGAGCAATGCGTGACACCATCGGCATGTAGACGTCGGTGTCTTCGGGCACGTCAAGCAGCAGCGCCAGCGTGGCTTCGCTCGCGAGCGGGGTGTTTTGCGAGGTAATGGCGATCACTGTGGCGTCATTTTCACGGGCCAAATGGGCCAGTTCTACTAGGTTTTTGGTGCGTCCGGTATGGGAAATCAGCACCACCACATCGCCTTCAGTACAGTTCATACAGCTCATGCGTTGCATAACGATGTCATCAAAGTAGACCACCGGAATATTGAAGCGAAAAAACTTGTTCATCGCGTCATGCGCCACGGCGGCTGAGGCACCAAGCCCAAAGAAGGAGATTTTTTTCGCCTGAGTAAGCAGGTCCACCGCACGGTTAATCGCGCTGATGTCCAAGGTGTTTTTCACCTGATCGAGCGTCGCCATGGTGGATTCGAAAATTTTGCTGGTATAGGCGTCCGCGGCATCACCTTCATCGACATTGCGGTTAACGTACGGCGTGCCGTTAGCCAGACTCTGGGCCAGATGCAATTTGAAGTCAGGGAAGCCTTTCGTGTCGAGGCGGCGGCAAAAACGGTTTACAGTAGGTTCACTGACATCGGCCATACGGGCCAGGGTGGCAATGCTGCAATGGATGGCGGTCTGGGGAGAGGCGAGAATGGCCTCGGCAACTTTTCTTTCAGACTTGCTCAGGATATCCAGATGACTTTGGATCTTTTCCAATGTATTCATTTGCGCGCCACTCATAGGTTTCAACGATTTCTATGAAAAGAGGAAATCATGTCGGTTTGATGAAAATATACTACGAGCCTGATTGGGTTGGCAGAAGCAATGTGGTGAATTGTAAGCTTTTCTCCTCAGAGTATGACCGGGATCTAAATTTCAGTATGGTAAATCCCCTCCATATTTGTCATAAAATTACAGAATTCGGCAGTTTTAGTGGCGAATTTAACATCTATGACAAAATATGTGGTTTTTATTCATTTATTAACGTTTTAGATCGAGGTTTACGGGCCCCGACCAATCAGAGTACATTGTTGCTGAAATAAAATTACAATATATCCTGCATTCTTGCATTAAGGAGAAGAACATGGCGGTAACCCAGACAGCCCAGGCCTGTGACCTGGTTATTTTCGGAGCTAAAGGCGATCTTGCGCGCCGTAAACTGTTGCCTTCCCTGTATCAGTTAGAGAAGGCTGGCCACATCCATCCTGACACCAAAATCATCGGTGTCGGCCGTGCAGAGTGGGACAAAGCGGCATATACCGAAGTTGTCAAAGAAGCGCTGGCCACCTTCATGAAAGAAGAAATCAATCCGGAACTGTGGGGAAAACTCAGTGCCCGTCTTGAATTCTGCAACCTTGATGTCAACGATCTGAAGCATTTCAAAGTGTTGGGCAAGATGCTCGACCAGAAAAATCGCGCCACCATCAACTACTTTGCGATTGCGCCAAGCCACTTTGGTGCTATCTGCCGTGGTTTAGGTGAAGCCGGGCTGAACAAAGAACCTGCTCGCGTCGTGATGGAAAAACCACTGGGACACTCTCTGGAGTCTTCTCAGGTCATCAACGATCAGGTCGCAGAATACTTTGCTGAAACTCAGGTTTACCGTATCGACCACTATCTGGGTAAAGAAACGGTACTGAATCTGTTGGCACTGCGTTTCGCCAACAACCTGTTCGCCAGCAACTGGGACAACCGTACCATCGACCACGTGCAGATCACCGTGGCCGAAGAGGTGGGTATCGAAGGCCGTTGGGGTTACTTCGATGAAGCCGGTCAAATGCGTGACATGATCCAGAATCACCTGCTGCAAATTTTGACCATGATCGCCATGTCACCACCAGCTGATCTGAGCACCGACCGTATTCGTGATGAAAAAGTCAAAGTGCTGCGCTCCCTGCGCCGCATCGACCAGTCCAATGTGCGTGAAAATACCGTGCGCGGTCAGTACACCGCCGGTTTTGTTCAGGGCAAAAAAGTCCCAGGTTATCTGGAAGAAGAGGGCGCGAAAAAATCCAGTACCACGGAAACCTTTGTCTCTATCCGCGTGGATATCGACAACTGGCAATGGGCTGGCGTGCCGTTCTACCTGCGCACTGGTAAACGTCTGCCGACCAAGTGTTCAGAAGTGGTGGTCTATTTCAAAAGCCCTGCGCTGAACCTGTTCCGCGATTCTTACCAGCAACTTCCGCAGAATAAACTGACCATTCGTTTGCAACCGGACGAAGGTATCGAGATCGAAGTGCTGAACAAAGTGCCTGGTCTTGAGCACAAGCACCGTCTGCAAACCACTAAGCTGGATTTAAGTTTCACCGAAACCTTCAACGAACAGCACATCGCCGATGCCTACGAGCGTCTGCTGCTGGAAACCATGCGCGGTATTCAGGCCCTGTTCGTGCGTCGTGACGAAGTGGAAGAAGCCTGGAAATGGGTCGATTCCATCATGAACGCCTGGGCTGCAGAGAGTGAAGCACCAAAACCTTACCAGTCCGGTACCTGGGGTCCTGTCGCGTCAGTGGCAATGATCACGCGTGACGGCCGCTCCTGGAACGAGTTCGAGTAAAGGGACACTTATGGCTCATTTTGTCGAATTTTCCGGCGCATTGGCGCTAAACCAAAACTTCGCCGGAAAGATTGCGGATGCCCTTCGTCAGGGGATTGCGGCAAACGGCAAAGCCAGTCTGGTGGTATCGGGTGGTCGTACACCGCTCGATCTTTTTATTCAGCTCACGCGTCAGGAACTGGACTGGAGCAACGTGGTCATTACGCTGGCCGATGAGCGCTGGGTCGGTCCGGAAAATGGCGCCAGTAATGAAAAGCTGGTACGCGAAAACCTGTTGCAAGGGTTTGCTGCGTCAGCCACGTTTATTGCCCTGAAAAATGCGGCTCCGTCACCCTTTGAAGGGGCGGCTGAAACCGAAGAAGCGCTGAAGGCGTTACCGCGACCTATCGACGTGGTGATCCTCGGTATGGGCGATGACGGCCACACGGCCTCATTATTTCCCGGTGCAACCAATCTGACCGCTGCGCTGGCGTTGGATTCAGGCCATACCTGCATGGGCATGACGCCACTGACTGCACCGCTTGACAGGATAACCCTGACATTGCCGTTGCTGCTCGACAGCCGCAATATCTACCTGCATCTGATGGGCGAAGCTAAACGCGAAGTGTATGAGCGGGCCGAAAAGGGCACCGACGTAAACGAAATGCCGGTGCGTGCCGTGCTGAATCAGCCGCAAACGCCAGTCAGCGTTTACTGGACGGCCTGATAGTAGTTTCTGAAACCGTTGCTCAGGCAGCGGTTTTTTATTGATGTTTTTAATACCCCAAATCATTCAGATTGCAGGGTTAGCTAATGGGTGTGGTCGGTAACCTGCATTTTTTGCAGGCCCTGTGGCAGGGGCACGCCATCAATCACAACGATGCCCAAGGGCATGAATGGAGACAAAGATGAAAAATTGGAAAACAAGCGCGGAACAGATTCTGACGTCCGGTCCGGTTGTTCCGGTGATTGTTATCAACAAACTTGAACATGCGGTTCCACTGGCCAAAGCGCTGGTCGCGGGCGGTGTTCGCGTGCTGGAAGTGACGCTGCGTACAGCGTGTGCGATGGATGCCATCAAGGCGATCGCCAGAGAAGTGCCTGATGCCATCATCGGTGCAGGTACCGTGCTTAACGCGGTGCAACTGGCTGAAGTGACTGCGGCGGGCGCCCAGTTTGCCATTAGCCCAGGCCTGACCGAAGATTTACTGAAAGCCGCCAATGCGGGGTCGATTCCGTTGATCCCAGGCATCAGCACCGTATCGGAACTGATGCTGGGTCTGGATGCCGGTCTGCGTGAATTCAAATTTTTCCCGGCGGAAGCGAACGGCGGCGTGAAAGCCCTGCAAGCAATTGCCGGCCCGTTCCCGCAGGTGCGTTTCTGCCCGACCGGTGGTATTACACCGAACAATTACCGTGACTATCTGGCGCTGAAAAGCGTTCTGTGCATTGGTGGTTCATGGCTGGTACCCGCGGATGCGCTGGAAAGCGGTGATTACGCGCGTATTACGCAACTCGCGAAAGAAGCTGTCGCTGGCGCACAGAAATAAACTCTGTCCGGCGAAAAACAAAAAACCTCCTGCGGGAGGTTTTTTTATGTCTGCTGGTCAGCGCTTAACGTGCGGCGATGATCTTGATTTCAATTTTGTATTTCGTGTTCATCAGATTGGCCTGAACTGTACAACGCACCGGTGCATTGCCGGGAGAAACCCACGCATCCCAGGCTTCATTCATGGCTTTAAAATCTTCCTTGTGAACCAGAAACAGCGTGGCATCGAGGATTTTGCTTTTATCAGAACCGGCTTCAGTCAGCACGGCGTCGATGATTGCCAGCGTTTCAGCCGTCTGGTCTTTAGCATTTGCATCCAGGTTTTCCGGCACGGCGGTATAGTAAATTGTGTCGTTGTGGATCACCACATCGGACATACGCGGCTCGGGTCTGATTCGTTCGATGGTCATATTTTCATGCTCCTTCAGTCACTTTCTAATGATGACGCTAGGGTATCACAAAGGCGGATTACGTTGGATTGACAGATGCCGGTAGCCGCGGAGGCATTGGATTGGCATAATCACTGCTGATCCGTACAGGTAGAGAGACAGCGTGACAGACGATTTTGCACCAGACGGCGCGTTAGCGCAGAAAATTGAAGGTTTTAAACCGCGTGAACCTCAGCGTCTGATGGCGCAGGCCGTCAGCAAGGCGATCACCAATAAGCAGGGACTGGTGGTCGAAGCGGGCACCGGTACCGGTAAAACCTATGCTTATCTGGCTCCGGCGCTGCGCTCCGGTAAAAAAGTGATTATTTCTACCGGTTCCAAAGCCCTGCAGGATCAGCTCTATTCCCGAGACTTACCCAAAGTTGCCAGCGCCCTGAAATTCAAAGGCAAGCTTGCTCTGTTGAAAGGGCGCTCAAACTACCTGTGTATCGAACGGCTCGAACAGCAGTCTCTGTCCGGTGGCGATCTTGCCAGCCAGTCATTAAGTGATTTGGTACATCTGCGTAACTGGTCGAGCATGACCGAAGAGGGGGACATCAGCACCTGCGCGGTGGTGGCTGAAGACAGTTATGTCTGGCCGCTGGTCACCAGTACTAATGACAATTGTCTCGGCAGCGACTGCCCCGCCTACAAAGAGTGCTTTGTGGTGAAAGCCCGCCGTAAAGCGATGGATGCCGACGTCGTCGTGGTCAACCACCATCTGTTTATGGCCGATATGGTCGTTAAAGAGAGCGGATTTGGAGAATTAATTCCGACCGCGGACGTGATGATTTTCGATGAAGCGCATCAGATCCCCGATATCGCCAGCCAGTATTTCGGCCAGCAGGTGACCAGCCGTCAACTGCTGGATATGGCCAAAGACATCACGATCGCTTACCGCACAGAAGTGCGGGATTCGGTCCAGCTGCAAAAAAGCGCCGATCGTCTGAGCCAGAGCACGATGGATTTTCGTCTGGCACTCGGCGAACCCGGTTTTCGCGGCAACCTGCGCGATGTGCTCAACCAACCGGCGATTCAGCGCGCGCTGTTACTGCTCGATGACGCACTCGAGCTTTGCTATGACGTTGTGAAACTCTCCCTTGGCCGTTCAGCCCTGCTGGATGCCGCGTTTGAGCGTGCGACGGTGTACCGTAACCGCCTCAAACGCCTGAAAGATGTCACCATTCCCGGTTACAGTTACTGGTACGAATGTAATTCGCGCCATTTTGTGCTGGCGCTGACGCCGCTGTCGGTGACCGACAAATTCAGTGAAATGATGGCCGATAAACCCGGCGCGTGGATTTTCACCTCCGCCACGCTGTCGGTGAACGATCAGCTTCATCACTTTACCGCCCGTCTTGGGCTGGATAACGCCGAAACCTTACTGCTGGCGAGCCCTTTCGATTATGCCAATCAGGCGCTGCTTTGCGTGCCGCGTTTCCTGCCGTCACCCAATGAACGTGGCGGTTCGCGCCAGCTGGCTAAAATGCTGCTGCCGCTGATCGAGGCTAACAAAGGGCGTTGTTTCTTCCTCTGTACTTCGCACCTGATGATGCGTGAACTGGCCGAAGAATTTCGGGCCAGCACTACGCTGCCGGTGCTGCTACAAGGGGAAACCAGCAAAGGCCAGCTGCTGGCCCAGTTTGTCGAGGCGGGAAATGCCTTGCTGGTGGCAACCAGCAGCTTCTGGGAAGGGGTGGATGTGCGCGGTGAAGCGCTCTCCTGCGTTATCATCGACAAACTGCCGTTTACCTCGCCGGATGACCCGCTGCTAAAAGCGCGTATTGAAGATTGCCGCTTACGCGGTGGAGATCCGTTCAACGAAGTGCAACTTCCCGATGCGGTGATCACCCTTAAGCAGGGCGTCGGGCGTTTAATACGCGATACCGACGACCGTGGCGTGATGATCATCTGCGATAACCGGTTGGTGATGCGTCCTTATGGCGAAGTTTTTTTGAACAGCTTGCCCCCAGCGCCGCGTACCCGAGATTTAGCGAAGGCGATCCGTTTTCTGCAAAATGTTGAACAGCAGAAATAGCCCGCCGGTTATGCTAGAATTCCGCCCCGAAAAAGGCCTTTACCTGCGGGTTTATGGCCTTTAACTCCTTTATTCCGCCTGAGGGTTGGCATGTCCACGCGAATTTTAGCAATTGATACGGCGACAGAAGCCTGTTCGGTTGCACTTTACAATGATGGCGAGACGCTCGCTCATTTTGAACTCTGCGCGCGCGAACACACGCAGCGTATTCTGCCGATGGTTCAGCAAATCTTGTCCGAAGCGGGCCTGACGCTCAGTCAGCTCGACGCACTGGCTTTTGGCCGTGGTCCTGGCAGTTTTACCGGCGTACGTATTGGTATTGGTATCGCTCAGGGGCTGGCTTACGGCGCTGAACTGCCGCTGCTCCCGATATCCACTCTGATGACCATGGCGCAGGGCGCGCATCGCCTGAACGGTGCTGAGCGCGTATTAGCCGCCATTGATGCTCGCATGGGCGATGTCTACTGGGGCGAGTATTACCGCAGCGCAGACGGTGAGTGGCAGGGCGAAAAGAGTGAAGCGGTGATCAAACCCGAGCAGCTCAAGATGCGCGCCGCCGATTTCTCGGGCCGTTTTGCAACCGTCGGTACCGGCTGGCAAACCTATCCTGCTCTGCTGGGCGAAACGTCGAGCGCAGAACTCTTTGATGGTGAGATGTCTCTGCCACAGGCCGAAGACATGCTGCCATTAGCGCTGCAAATGTGGCAGCGCGGCGTGCGCGTTACCCCTGAACATGCGGAACCTGTTTATCTGCGTAACGAAGTGACCTGGAAAAAGCTTCCCGGACGGTGAGTTATAGCAACTTGTGCATGAAACCGTGGTCAAAATTAACAATATCGTCCAGGAGTTTTTGCTATGCGTAAGTGGTCAGGTGTTCCACGGTTTTCGGCTCTGACGTTCAGTGCCATCAGTTTGAGTGTTTTATTACTGTCCGGTTGCGTCACGGTCCCCGATGACATTCGCGGAACAACGGATACGCCGCAGATGAATCTGCAAGTGGTGCAGGGCGCGCCACAGCTGTATGTCGGTCAGGAAGCGCGCTTTGGCGGGAAAGTGGTAGGTATTACCAACGAGCAAAATAAAACGCGCCTTGAAATTGCCACGATGCCACTTGATGATGGTGCAAGACCGATTCTCGGCGCCGCTTCACTCGGGCGTATTCATGCGTATGTGAATGGCTTCGTTGATCCTGTCGATTTCAAAGGTCAGTTGGTGACCGTTGTCGGGCCAATTACTGGTGTTGAAGAGGGCACCATCGGACAGACGTCGTATAAATTTGTTACGGTGAACGTCAACAGCTTCAAACGCTGGCGCCTTACTCAACAAGTCGTGATGCCACCGCAACCAATGGGGCCATGGGGTTGGGGATACGGAGGCCCTTATGATCCACGCTGGGGGCGAGGCTATGGGCCCGGCTGGGGCCCCGGTTGGTATGACACACAACCGGCACGTGTCGAAACCGTCGTCACCGAATAAATCACCGCCACCGGTCAGAGGAAAAGTGCCACCCCCTCCTCCTCCGGCGGCGAACAAGAAGTGAGTAAGATTTTTATAGGCGGCTCAGGCCGCCTTTTTCTTTTTTGGGCCATGGAGGCCCAGCAAAATTAGTGACCGGCCTCTCAACCTAAACATTGTTTAAAACGCAACTGGTAAGCTGAGTTAAAATATTGTTAAAGACGTGATAAAACTCGTCACATTGAGATGGCAGCAACACATGATTTCAGGAGTATTACCTTGGAAAAGGTTTGGCTAAAACGTTACCCATCGGATGTTCCTGAGAACATCGATCCGGACCGCTACAGCTCGCTGGTGGAGATGTTTGAGAATGCCGCGCTGCGTTATGCAGATAGCCCGGCGTTTATCAACATGGGCGAGGTGATGACGTTTCGTAAACTTGAAGAGCGTAGCCGCGCATTTGCTGCTTACTTGCAAAATGAACTAGGGCTGAAGAAGGGCGATCGTGTCGCACTGATGATGCCGAATTTGCTACAGTACCCAATAGCCCTGTTCGGCGTGTTGCGCGCCGGTATGGTGGTGGTCAACGTCAACCCTCTGTATACCCCGCGAGAGCTCGAGCATCAGCTTAATGATAGCGGCGCTAGTGCGATCGTCATTGTGTCGAACTTTGCCCATACGTTGGAGAAAGTCGTCTACAAAACGCAGATTAAGCATGTGATCCTGACCCGCATGGGTGACCAGTTATCCGCTGCAAAAGGCACGCTGGTGAATTTCGTCGTTAAATATGTCAAAAGACTGGTGCCGAAATACCATCTGCCTAATGCGATCTCCTTTCGCAGCGTACTTCAGCAGGGACGGAGGATGCAGTACATCAAGCCGGATGTGATCAATAGCGATTTAGCCTTCCTGCAATATACCGGTGGGACCACCGGTGTGGCGAAAGGAGCGATGCTGACTCACCGTAATATGCAGGCGAATCTTGAGCAGGCGAAGGCGGCGTATTCACCGTTACTGCAACCGGGTCATGAATTGGTGGTGACCGCATTGCCGCTTTATCATATTTTCGCGCTGACGGTAAACTGCTTGCTGTTCATTGAACTGGGCGGGCGGAGTCTACTTATTACCAATCCGCGGGATATTCCAGGGATGGTCAAAGAGCTGGCGAAGTACCCCTTTACCACCATCAGCGGTGTGAATACCTTGTTCAACGCGCTGCTCAATAATGAAGATTTCCGAGAACTGGATTTCTCTACGCTGCGCCTGTCAGTCGGCGGGGGTATGTCAGTGCAGAAATCGGTGGCGGATAAATGGGAAAAACTCACCGGCAAACATTTGCTTGAAGGCTATGGTCTGACAGAATGTTCACCGCTGGTGGCCGGTAACCCTTATGATTTGAAACACTATAGTGGCAGCATTGGCTTGCCGGTGCCTTCAACTGAGGTGAAACTGGTCGACGATAACGGTCATGAAGTGGCTGACGGCCAACCTGGTGAACTGCTGATCCGCGGGCCGCAGGTGATGCTCGGTTACTGGCAGCGTCCGGCTGCTACCGACGAGGTGCTAAAAGATGGCTGGCTCTCAACCGGTGATATCGTTACAGTGGACGAGCAGGGTTTTTTACGCATCGTGGATCGTAAAAAAGACATGATCCTGGTATCAGGTTTCAATGTTTACCCTAATGAAATTGAAGAAGTGGTCTCTCAGCATGAAAAAGTGCTGGAAGTGGCGGCAATAGGGATTGCGAGCGAATCGTCCGGCGAAATCGTTAAGATTTGCGTGGTGAAAAAAGATCCCTCGCTAACCAGTGAAGAGTTGCTGGCCCACTGTCGCCGGATGCTGACAGGCTACAAAGTCCCTAAGATTATTGAGTTCCGCGATGAATTGCCGAAATCAAATGTTGGCAAGATTCTTCGTCGCGAACTTCGTGATGAACAGAATAAACCTAAGTCTGATGCGGCACAGAACGCCGCGTAGCATGTCACAAGTTTGTTTGGTTTGACGCAGCAGACTCTCACAACGCCGGCGATGTCCGGCGTTGTCACGTAACAAAGCAATGATACCCACGTGATTCAACGTGAATAACGGGTATATGAAGAAGAGAATCAAAGTTTGAACTATCAGTTAATCACCACCAACGACGCACTGGAGCAGGTTTGCCTTCAGGCGCGCGCGCACAGCCAGATTGCCCTCGATACCGAATTTGTCAGAACCCGTACCTATTACCCGCAGCTGGGCCTGATCCAACTGTTTGACGGCGAAACACTGACCTTAATTGACCCTTTGCCGATCACTGCATGGCAGCCCTTTATTGATCTGCTGACCAACCCGGATGTGGTGAAGTTCCTTCATGCGGGTAGCGAGGATCTTGAAGTCTTCCTCAATGCCTTTGGTGTGATGCCTGTGCCATTAATTGATACCCAGATTCTGGCAGCCTTCAGCGGGCGTCCTCTCTCCTGCGGTTTCGCACGTTTGGTGCAGGAAACCACGGGTGTGGAACTGGATAAAAGCGAATCACGCACTGACTGGATTGCCCGTCCTCTGAGCGAAAAACAGTGTGTGTATGCCGCTGCCGATGTCTGGTATTTATTGCCACTGGCAAAACAGTTGATGCGCGAGACACAAGAAGCAGGGTGGATGAATGCTGCTCTGGATGAATGTCTGGCGTTATGTCGTCGCCGTTCCGAAGTGCTGCTACCTGAGCTGGCTTATCTGGACATCACCAATGCCTTCCAGCTGCGCCCACGTCAACTGGCATGCCTGCAGAAGTTAGCGTCCTGGCGCCTGACTCAGGCCCGTCAGCGTGATCTGGCGGTCAACTTTGTCGTGCGCGAAGAGAATCTCTGGCAGGTGGCGCGTTATCAGCCGACGTCATTAGGTGAACTTGAGGCGCTGGGCCTGAGTGGTCCGGAGATTCGCTACCACGGGCGCACATTGCTGGCACTGGTGGCAGAAGCCAATGAGTTAGATGACACCGAACTGCCTGCACCGCTATCGAACCTGATTGATCAGCCGGGTTATCGTAAGGTGTTCAAAGACATTAAAGCGCTGATTCAAGCTGTCAGTGAAGAGAGTGGGCTGAGCGTTGAATTATTAGCTTCCCGTCGCCAAATTAACCAATTGTTAAACTGGCATTGGCAGTTGAAGACCAAAGAACATTTGCCTGAACTTATTAGCGGATGGCGTGGGAAGTTGTTGGCTGATAAATTAAGCGAAATACTTAAAGAATATTAAGATGTCGTCAGATTTATAGCGTAAGAAAAGTAGTTGAAAGGGCAGGCAGCGTTCTGCCTTTTTTATTGCTCAATAATTACTATGGAAAAAAATAGGAGGGGAATTAACATTAACTCTCGGTGAGATTAGCAGGTTATAGATAAGCGAAGCGATAACCTATTAGAAAACTCTCATTCACTGTTTGACGATATTTGGTATGTATAATAACAGTAACCAATAATTGAAGAGGGAAAGTAGCGGGTGTTGTATATTTATACAGTTACCCCCTGAAGGTCAGGGGGCTACTATTTTGAAGAAAAAGGCCTCAAAAAGAACAGTTCCATCTCTGTCATTTAGGCGCTTCTTCCGATTCCGGTAAGGTGACGTTAAGTTCAAGTACTGAAATATCATCACCTTTTTGCTCAAACTGTACCTGGAGCATTTCAGGGTCAATCTTGATGTATTTGCAAATCACCGCAAGAATATCGCGTTTGAGCTCCGGCAAATAAGAGGGTTCACTGTCCCCCCTGCGTCGCTCAGCTACGATGATTTGTAGCCGTTCCTTGGCTATATTGGCTGTCGGCTTTTTGCGGGACAGAAAGAAATCTAACAAGGCCATGGTTTATCCCCCAAAAAGGCGTTTCAGGAAACTCTTCTTCTCTTCTTCAATAAAACGGAACGCGCGTTCTTCACCAAGCAGACGGCTGACGGTGTCATCGTACGCTTTACCCGCATCGGATTCCTGATCGAGAATGACTGGTTCGCCCTGGTTGGACGCGCGCAGTACAGACTGATCTTCAGGGATCACACCTAATAGCGGAATGCGAAGAATTTCAAGCACATCTTCCATACTAAGCATGTCCCCGCGGCTAACGCGGCCCGGGTTATAACGGGTGAGAAGCAGGTGTTCTTTAATCGGCTCTAAGCCTTGTTCCGCACGACGGGATTTTGAGGACAAAATACCTAAAATGCGGTCTGAGTCACGAACTGAAGAGACTTCAGGGTTGGTGGTGATCACCGCTTCGTCAGCGAAATACAACGCCATCAGGGCGCCGGTTTCAATGCCTGCCGGTGAGTCACAGACCACGAAATCGAATCCCATCTCATTCAGGTCATTAAGAATTTTTTCAACGCCTTCGTGAGTCAGCGCGTCTTTATCACGCGTTTGCGAAGCCGGAAGAATAAACAAATTGTCAGTGCGTTTATCTTTGATAAGCGCCTGATTCAGCGTGGCATCACCCTGTATCACATTGACAAAATCATAAACAACGCGGCGCTCACAGCCCATGATCAGGTCAAGGTTACGCAAACCGATATCAAAATCGATGACTACGGTTTTCTTGCCTTTTTGAGCTAAACCGGTAGCAATGGCTGCGCTTGAAGTGGTTTTGCCAACGCCCCCTTTACCCGATGTAACAACTATAATGCGTGCCATGAAAGGATTCCTTGTCAAAAGGGCTTAGTTTAAAGGTTGTATGGTTAACACGTTATTCAACAGGCTGAGGCGTGCTGCCTGTCCGTAATAGTCGGACGGGATTTGATCACTCAACCAGTACTGCCCTGCGATTGAGACTAGCTCAGCTCCCAGATGCGTGCAAAATATCTGACAATTTGCATCACCTGCGGCACCAGCCAGCGCACGGCCTCGCATCATGCCATAAATATGGATGTTGCCATCGGCAATAAGTTCCGCACCGGCGCTCACACTACTTGTAATGATGAGATCGCTGTTACGGGCGTAAATCTGTTGGCCAGACCGGACTGGCGAGCTGATGATCCGGGTTTTCGCTGGCGCGTTGTCTGGCACGACAGGCACCGGCGGTTCTGCGGCAATACGCTGCGCACGGCCTTCACTCAGTAGCGGTAAACCGGTACGGGAGATGGCACGTTTCTGACGTTCGTCTTTGCAACCACTGATGCCTACAACGCGAAAACCAGCAGAAGCGACAGCCTGTTGAATGTCTTTCCAGTTCGCTTCGCCTGTAAGCGCCGCGACGTTGATAACAACAGGGGCATTTTTGAGAAAAGCAGGAGCTTGCTCCACTTTTTCTTGTAATGCCTGATGAATAACCTCGGGTTGTGAACTATGTAAATGAACAACCGATAAGGTAAAACTGCTGCCTTTTAGTTCTATTGGCGATTGTGACATCTATCCTGACTCAGTCTCAGCAACTTCTAATCCCCGGAATACCACTCGGGGGGCGATATTCCGATGTACGATAAGCATGTTATAGTTACACTTATATCTAGGCAAGCCACCGTTTCAATAAATTAGAGTTAAAAAAATGCTTTGTGCCATCTATAGAAGTAACAAACGCGATCGAACTTACCTATATGTCGAAAAAAAAGACGATTTTTCCCGTATCCCTGAAGAATTATTGCAAGGATTTGGTAAGCCAGAGTTCTCGATGGTGTTAAACCTCGCTCAGCGAAAAAAATTAGCCACTGCCGATATTGAGAAAGTAAAAAAGTCACTCGAAGAGCAAGGTTATTATTTACAAGTTCCACCGCCAATGGAAAGTTTATTGAATATGCACCTGGAAAACGGTGAAAAATAAAGCGTTGTCATGGGTTGTTGGTGAGATTTTGTAAATTCGGAGCTGTCGTCTTGCATTCATCTCCTGCCTCCTTCAGGTTGATGACAACCCAGATGCATCGAGATAATAAGGAATAGCGTGATGAAATTGTCGGTATTGGCAGTCTTAGTGACCAGTGTGATCCTCAGCGGTTGCGCCAGAGAAAGTGTGGCCACGGAACCTCAGGTCGTCGCACCGACGGCGACAGCGCCTGCGGCGGAGAAACCCGCTAAAACTACGCTGGCTGACCAGGGGCGCGATCCCGCAGAGTTTCCGGCCTATGTTGAGCAGCTTAAAACTCAGGCCCGCCAGCAGGGCATCAGTCAGCAGACTATCGACAGCGCCTTCGCGAATGTGCACTTTCTCGATCGCGTCATAAACTCCGACCGCAATCAGCTGGAAAAGAAAATTACGCTGGATGATTACCTGACGCGCGTCCTGCCGCAGGCAAAAATCGAGCAGGCTCGGATCCAGTATCAGGCCAATCTCCCAGCACTGACTCAGGCCAGCGATCGTTATGGCGTGCAACCGCAGTACATCGTTGCTTTGTGGGCTATGGAAAGTAATTTCGGTAAAATTCAGGGCAAAGAGGATGTTTTTTCCGCCCTGGCGACATTGGCCTTTGAAGGGCGCCGCGAAGCCTTCTTTACTAAAGAATTCATGGCTGCACTGAAAATTGTCGACTCCGGTCACGCGACCAGCGACATGATGAAGGGCTCCTGGGCAGGCGCTATGGGCCAGTCGCAGTTTATGCCGACCTCTTATCTGAATTACGGTGCAGACGGTGATGGTGACGGGAAAATTGATATCTGGAATGATACCAACGATGTCTTCGCATCCACCGCCAATTATCTCTCTACCGAAGGCTGGAAAAGGGGACAGGGCTGGGGACAGGAAGTAAAACTCCCGGCTGGTTTTGATGCGAGTCAGACCGGTCTGAAAAACAACCAGATGCATACGGCCAGTTACTGGCAGCAAAAAGGTGTGACGCCGGCCGATGGTAGCACGCTGAGTTCCACGGCTACCCGCGCTTGGATTATCACCCCGGATGACCTGCAAGGCCGAGCATTCCTGGTTTATGATAATTTCCGTACTATCATGCACTGGAACCGCTCGACCTATTTCGCATTGAGTATCGGCATGATGGCTGATGCTATTGTGGCAGAACCGGCTCAGGCTGAGACTCAGACGCCTGCAGCGGCAAGGCCCAACGCACCGGCGGTCACGGCACCGTCTGCTCCGGCGGGTAAAAATCCTTTTGGCGGCTGACTGACACTTTCAGGAGTTTCTCATGTACCAACACAGAGACTGGAACGGCGCGTTACTCGATTTTCCGGTAAACAAAGTGGTGTGTGTTGGCAGCAATTACGCTGATCACATCAAAGAGATGGGCAGCCAGACTGCAGCTGAGCCGGTACTGTTTATGAAACCAGAAACGGCGCTATGCGACATTCGTCAGCCCATTGCTATCCCTGCGAATCTGGGTTCGGTGCATCACGAAGTTGAACTGGCTGTTCTGATTGGAACGCCTCTCAAACAAGCCAGTGAAGATCGGGTAGCTAATGCCATTGCGGGCTACGGCCTGGCTCTGGATTTAACGCTGCGTGATTTGCAGGCTGGGTTTAAGAAAGCCGGTCAGCCATGGGAAAAAGCCAAAGGTTTCGACGGGTCATGTCCGATCAGCGGATTTATCCCGGTCAGTGAGTTTGGTGATGCTCAGGCGGCCGACCTGCTATTAATTGTGAATGGTGAGGTCCGCCAGAGTGGAAACAGCCGCGATATGCTGACCAAAATTCTGCCGCTGATCGCCTATATAAGCCGTTTCTTTACGCTTCGAGCGGGCGATATCATTCTAACGGGTACACCGCAAGGTGTGGGGCCGATGGCGACTGGCGATATCATTGAGGTATCACTCAATGGGAAAAGTGTCACTACCCGCGTTATTTAAGCCCGCCTGATCTGCCGCAAGTTATCCGCTGCCTGGGCCGTTTTCAGGCAGCTTTACTTGCATCTGTGCGCTAAAATGTTTATATAAGCCCCCTCATTTTATTAAACCCGGATGCCACCATGACTGAACCCAATTTTTGGCAGCAAAAAAAGCTGTCTGAAATGACTGATGAAGAGTGGGAAGCGTTGTGCGACGGTTGCGGGCAATGCTGCTTACATAAGTTGATTGACGAAGATACAGACGAAATATATTTCACCAACGTCGCCTGCAATCAGCTCAACATTAAGTCCTGCCAGTGCCGTAACTACGACCGCCGTTTCACACTGGAAGAAGACTGCATCAAACTTACCCGCGAAAATCTCACCACTTTTGACTGGTTACCGCCAACCTGCGCCTATCGTCTGATCGGTGAAGGGAGGTCATTACTTCCATGGCACCCGTTGCTCAACAAGTCCTCAAAATCAGCGATGCATACGGAGCGCATTTCCGTGCGTTATATTGCTGTACGCGAGGATGATGTTGAAGACTGGCAGGACCACATCATGAATAAACCGAGCTGGGCTAAGTAAGACCTCAGAAAACGAAAAAGCCCCGAGTATATAAAATACCCGAGGCCTTACCAATCATTGCTACATGAAGTGGACGGCGATTATGTCTAAAGCGGGGGGATTAGTAAACAACTAAATCCGTGATGGGTAAGTGTTTTTTGCTAAGCCACTGCGGGATGCCACAGTGCTTGTTTTATAAACCCGCTAAGGCGGGTTTTTGCTTTTAAAAATACGAAAAAACAGCATTCTGCACATGATGCATTGCCTTAGTTTCTCTCGCTGCTATCATTTGCACATCAATTTTTTGCATATCAATGGGTTCGTCCATTCAGGAAGACAACGATGAAAAAAACGTTTATTGCGCTGGCAGTACTGTTAGTGGCCGGTTGTTCGGGTAAGAATCCCTATCAGCCAGCCCCGCAGGCCCTTCAGTCTGCGGTAGTGACTGAAAGCCAGACCAACAAAACGCAGAGCCCTGAGCAGGATAAGGCAGATCAGGTTAAAGCCGAGCAGGGTAAAACCATTGTCCGGCTTCACCGGATGGATCAGTGGACCGTCATTCCTTTCGAGAGAACCTGTCCGCTGTATGTGCGCGTGGATGGCAAACTGGTTGCGGCACTGCAATTTAACGAATATGTCGATTTACGCATGGTCAACGGACAGCGTAATGTCAAAGTGAGCCTTGCCTGTACGATGACCGGCCGGTCTGCCGAAGCGGTTATTGACGCTAATGGCATACATCAAGAGTATGAAACTGACAGCGGTTGGTATGGTCAGCTTCGTTTGTGGCGTACAAAGTAACGTGTAGAACATAAAAAGAGGCGCCTGTTGAGGCGCCTCTTTCGTTTTAATCTTTTAAAAAAATCAGTCTCAGCGACCGAATAAATCACGACGCTTAGGTTTTACAAACTGAGCAATCAGGACCAGCGCGCCAATAACCATAAACACGCTGAAAACGACGACCAACCACTGCGGCATACCGAGGCTCAGGAATTCCCACTGTTTTTCTGCGCAATCGCCAGAAGCAACAAACACAGCAGGGAACCATTTATCTAACGGTAACCAAGTTGGGAAGCGCGCTGCGAAGTCGCAGGTCGCAAACGGTGAAGGATGCAGCTGGATCATGGTGTGTTCCCATGAGAGGCGGATCCCTTCGTAGGCGCTATAGAGCCAAATAAAAATACCGGCATAACGAAATACTCCGGATTTTGGGGCAATAGCACCCACAATCCCGGCACCCATAATGCCAAACAGTGCGCAACGTTCATAAATGCACATGACGCAAGGTTTTAATAACATGACATGCTGAAAGTAAAGGGCGACGAGTTCAAGAACCAAAGCGGTTAATGCCATCAGAAGCCAGGCACCGCGCCCTTGAGAGCAACGGTTAAGGTATTGCAACATAGTTTTTTTTCCATGCAGTAAGCTACTGGCAAGCAGTGTAAACCAATTCATCTTGGCTGCCAGCCCGTTGATTTCAAAATCAGTTAAAAATAGTGCGTAAACCGCACTCTTTGGCGTCGGATAGGGAGATTTGCTTTAATCCGACACCTTAGAGGAACACTAATGTTTAGCGTTCTTAAATCGTCTGTTAATGCATTGGGATAATCCCGTGAGCATCCGGTAACGATATCCACTGCATCGCACTAAACCATGCAGTCATATCAGGCAATAAATATTGCACACACAACCAACCTGTCAGAGTCATCACCACCGTATAAGGCAGTGCCATCCACACCATACGGCCATAGGAGAGGCGAATAAGTGGCGCAAGTGAGGAGGTCAGCAGGAAAAGAAACGCAGCCTGACCGTTGGGGGTGGCGACGGAAGGCAAATTGGTACCGGTATTGATGGCAACAGCCAGCAGTTCAAACTGTTGTACCGAAATTGCGCCGCTTTGTAATGCTGCCTTTGCCTCGTTGATATAGACGGTACCGACAAAGACGTTATCGGAAACAGAAGAGAGCAGACCATTAAACAGATAAAACAGCGAAAGCTGATCGCCGGGCTGTGCCTGCAAAACGAAATGGACGATCGGGCTGAACAGATGCTGCTCAATAATCACCGCGACGACGGCAAAGAATACCGTCAGTAAGGCGGTGAAGGGTAATGAATCCTGGAAGGCCTTACCGATCGCGTGCTCATCAGTCACCCCACAAAGTGCCGTAGAAAAGATAATCACCGACAAACCAATCAGTCCGACCTCAGCCAGATGAAAAGCCAGCGCTGCAATCAGCCACACACCAATGATCGCCTGCACGTACAGCTTGATGCGTTCTTGCTTATCGCGTTTAGCACTATTTTGCTGGTCATATTTCTTGAGCACTTCAAAGACCGGATGCGGTAATTTTGCGCCGTAGCCGAACAGACGAAAACGTTCTACCAGAAAACAGACTATCAGCCCGCAGACGAAAACCGGCACTGAGACAGGTGACATCCGCAGGAAGAAATCGGCAAATTGCCAGCCCGCAGATTTTGCAATAATCAGGTTTTGCGGCTCACCGACCATGGTCATCACGCCGCCCAGCGCGGTACCCACCCCTGCATGCATCATCAGGCTGCGCAGGAAGGCGCGGAACTGTTCCAAAATGGCCTGACGTTGTTGGTTTCCGGTAAAGCTGCTGTCGTCTTTAACATCTCCCTGGTCGTCGTTACTTGATGCCACACGATGATAAATCGAGTAGAAGCCAACGGAGACGCTGATCACCACGGCGATCACGGTCAGGGCATCAAGAAAGGCGGAAAGGAAGGCGGCCGCGAGGCAGAAAGAGAGCGACAGGGCGATTTTACTACGGATATTCAATAGTAATTTCGTAAACACAAACAGCAGCAACTGCTTCATGAAATAGATGCCGGCGACCATAAAGATAAGCAGCAGGATCACTTCCAGATTCGAGGCAATTTCCTCGCGTATCCGCTCCGCGCTGGTCATACCCATCATCACTGCCTCAATAGCCAGCAATCCTCCTGGTTGTAAGGGATAACACTTCAGCGCCATGCCCAGTGTGAAAATGAACTCGACAACCAGCAACCAGCCCGCCAGAAAAGGGCTGACCAGAAAATAGATCAACGGATTAATAATAAGAAAGGCGATGATCGTCAGCTTATACCAGGCGGGCGACTGGCCTAGAAAATTTTTGACGAACGCGCTTCTGAAAGTCATGTCCATGCTGTTGTCGTTCTCCAGAGTGTAATGCAAGAAAATCAATACTATAGGCTAGTCAGTTCAACCACTAAAGGCGAGTCAAATGAATAAAAAGTTCGGTAATTGCTTAATTAAGGGAAAATAGTGCCAAGCTATGCACAGTTTCAACACAAGTTCTGACAGGCCGCTATATCCTGTCTTTTTCGTCTGGTATGATGAGCTGAACTACATCGCTTATAAAAAGTCCTAAACGGAACGTAAAAAACATGGTTATTAAGGCGCAGAGTCCTGCCGGTTTCGCCGAAGAGTACATCATTGAAAGTATTTGGAACAGCCGTTTCCCACCGGGAACTATTCTACCTGCTGAACGTGAACTTTCTGAATTAATTGGCGTAACCCGTACCACATTACGTGAGGTATTACAGAGGCTTGCGCGCGATGGCTGGCTGACGATCCAACACGGCAAGCCGACTAAGGTCAACAATTTCTGGGAAACTTCCGGGCTGAATATTCTGGAAACGCTGGCACGTCTTGATCACGACAGCGTACCGCAGCTGATTGATAATCTGCTGTCTGTCAGAACCAATATTGCGACTATCTTTATCCGTAAAGCGATGCGTCGTAACCCGGAAGAGACACAGCAGGTTCTGGCTAAGGCGCAGGAGGTCTCTGACAGCTCGGAAGCCTTTACCGAACTGGATTACGGAATTTTCCGCGGTCTGGCGTTTGCCTCAGGAAACCCGATTTACGGATTGATTATCAATGGATTACGCGGCCTGTATACCCGCGTCGGGCGTTATTACTTCTCCAATCCGGAAGCACGTAAACTGGCGATAACTTTCTATCAGAAGCTTTCCCGCATCTGCGATGAAAAGAGCTATGATCAGATTGTCGATTGCGTACGTGATTATGGTCGTCAGAGTGGTGAAATCTGGCACAGCATGCAGGGCGCGATGCCCGGTGATCTGACCGACAAAAAACGCTAATCAGCCACACCAATAATTTCTAAAGGAAAGGGCGCCTGAGCGCCCTTTTTTATGATTTAAATTCGCCGCTACACCTCACAGCGCAGCTGGACGTGGCGGGCATCGCTCCAGTAACTCCACACCACCATCTTCATTTAACTGCTCCATGAACACGTCAAAGCCCCACAGGCGGTGAATGTGCTTCATCACTTCCCGGCGGCTCTTGTCAAGCGGGGCGCGGTCCTGCGGGATATAACGCAGCGTCAGCGAACGGTCACCTCGCAAATCCACATTCCAGACCTGAATGTTTGGCTCATGATTACTGAGGTTGTACTGAGCGGATAATTCCTGGCGGATCGCGCGGTAGCCTTCCTCATTATGAATGGCGGCAATCTCAAGATAATTGTTGTGGTCATCATCGAGCACGGTGAACAGTTTGAAGTCGCGCATGACTTTTGGTGACAGGAACTGGCTGATGAAGCTCTCATCCTTAAAATCACGCATGGCAAAATGCAGAGTTTCAAGCCAGTCAGAACCTGCGATGTCCGGGAACCAGTAACGATCTTCCTCCGTGGGTGACTGACAGATTCGCTTAAGGTCCTGGAACATGGCAAACCCCAGCGCATAAGGGTTAATACCGCTGTAATAGGGGCTGTTGTACGGCGGCTGGAAAATCACGTTGGTATGGCTGTGAAGAAACTCGAGGATGAATTTCTCCGACACTTTCCCTTCGTCATACAGATGATTAAGAATGGTGTAGTGCCAGAAGGTTGCCCAGCCTTCGTTCATTACCTGCGTCTGTTTCTGCGGATAAAAATACTGGCTGATCTTGCGCACTATGCGCAGGATCTCACGCTGCCAAGGTTCCAGAAGCGGTGCATTTTTTTCCATAAAGTAGAGAATGTTTTCCTGCGGTTCGGACGGGAAGCGCCGGATGTGCTCCGGCGCATCCACATTGTCTTTTCGTGGCAGGGTTTTCCACAGTGAGTTTACCTGACTTTGCAGGTAAGCTTCGCGGCTTTCCTGGCGGGCTTTCTCCTCCAGCAGAGAGATCTTTTGCGGTCTTTTATAGCGATCAACACCGTAATTCATCAACGCATGGCAGGAGTCGAGCAAACGCTCTACTTCTTCTACACCGTAGCGCTCCTCGCACTGACTAATGTAGCGGCGGGCAAACAGCAGATAATCCACAATTGAACTGGCATCAGTCCAGCTGCGAAACAGATAATTGTTCTTGAAGAAAGAGTTGTGTCCATAGCAGGCGTGCGCCATCACTAACGCCTGCATGGTCATGGTGTTTTCTTCCATCAGATAGGCAATGCAGGGGTTGGAATTGATGACAATTTCATACGCCAGCCCTTGCTGACCGTGCTTATAGCGCTGCTCGGTTTCGATAAACTTCTTGCCGAACGACCAGTGCGTATAATTGATGGGCATACCGATGCTGGAGTAAGCATCCATCATCTGTTCGGACGTGATCACTTCAATTTGGTGCGGGTAGGTTTCAAGCCGGTAAGATTTCGCGACCCGATCAATTTCTTCGAGGTAAGTCTGCAATAACTCAAACGTCCAGTCCGGTCCATCGCTCAGACGTTTGTCTTCAGTTTTGTGTTCCTGGGTCTTTGTCGTCATAAGCCGCCACCCTCATTCAGTTACGGACGCAACAGAGTGTTTGATTCAGAACTGTTTCTTACTAATTTGCGCGCCCCTTGATAATCGTAGCTCAATCTGTTGGTGATGGAGAGTTTCCCCGCCACAAAGTGAACATACACCTTCGTGGGCATTGTGTAATTAGCGGTCAATCGCCTATACATAAATTTGCCATTTACCCCCGTGTCCAGGGCTAAATGGCGGCAAGCACTTTGCGTTATACGTTTACCATCACCAAATCGCGATGCTTGTCTTTACCGACATAAAAAGAAGTTTCTCCGACAGAGCTAAACCCTTGGCGAGTGTAAAACTTAAAGGCGCGTTCATTTTCGTCATTGACCAATAATCTTACGCCGCCGGAAACGGTTTGCAGGGTGGCTTTTACCAACTCCTGCGCGTGGCCCGCGCCATGAAATTCCGCCAAAAGATAGCAACGCGTTAGTTCGGGAATGCCATCCGCCTGCGAAATTCCTACAGGTTCAGGTTTAAGATTCAGCAGGCTATAGCCAATAATGCGTCCGTCTACTTCGAGAACGTGGATTTTCCTCTTTGCGGAACTGAGGATATTTTCAAAGTTTGCCACTTGCAGGTTATCGGCAATGTAGTTCTTTATATCTTCGGCAGGAGTGCTTACTGGGCAAGCCATAGGGAAGGTGGTAATGGCTAAATCGCTGATAGACTTGGCATCTTCAAGCGTTGCAAGACGAACCTGTAAACTCATCGAAATCTCCCTAATGGGTTGTTTAACGGGGTATTGATTGGAGTTAGCCATGGCCTGATCGGTAACGCAACACCAAGTGCGAATTAAAACGCTATGGAGCCAATGGCGGGTTAGAAGGGAGTAAAATCGGCTCTCGACATGACACCATCTGACAATATTTCCAATAACTCAATTTTTAGATGATTATTCTGCAAAATCGCATTTTAGTTAGAGTTAAATAACAAAAAAAATGCGCCTTTAAACGCTAATGCTGAACAGAGAAGAATTATTGCCACGACAGTCACATTCTTGATTTACCGTGATGATAGCCTGAATGTTGCGCGTTATTGTTATTTTTAAGTAACTATTGAAAAAAATCTTCAGATCGAGGATAAATAATTGTGAATTACGTCACAGTTATAACTACGGATGTTGGCAGTTTTCTTCCGTCAGGTTAATTTCCTGTGCACAGAATATTATGCTTTATATTGCCTTGGACTGGAGTTGAGTATGCGTGTGGTAATTTTAGGCAGTGGCGTCGTCGGTGTCGCCAGTGCTTGGTATCTGGCGAAAGCCGGACATCAGGTAACGGTCATTGACAGACAAGCCGGTCCGGCGGAAGAGACCAGCGCGGGGAATGCCGGGCAGATCTCCCCTGGCTATGCCGCGCCGTGGGCCGCTCCGGGTGTTCCGCTGAAAGCCATTAAATGGATGTTCCAGCGCCATGCGCCGCTGGCCATTCGCCTTGATGGCAGCCGTTTCCAGTTACAGTGGATGTGGCAGATGCTGCGCAACTGCAATATGGATCACTACCAGACTAACAAAAGCCGCATGGTCAGACTGGCGGAATACAGCCGCGACTGTCTGAAAGCCCTGCGCGAAGATACCGGTATTCAGTACGAAGGGCGTCAGGGCGGGACGTTACAACTTTTCCGTACTGCACAACAGTTTGAAAGCGCGTCCAAGGATATTGCAGTTTTACAGGATGCGGGCGTGCCTTATCAGTTGCTGGAAGCCAGTCAGTTGGCGACAGTGGAACCGGCGCTGGCTCAGGTAGCGCATAAGCTGACCGGAGGCCTGCGTTTGCCGAATGATGAAACCGGCGACTGCCAGCTGTTTACTCGCCAATTGGCTGAGATGGCGCGTCAGGCGGGTGTAGTATTTGAATTTAACCGCAGCGTAGACAAGCTGCTGGTAGAAAACGGCCAGGTCACCGGCGTGCAGTGTGGTGCAGAAGTCGTTATAGGCGACGCCTACGTGGTGGCTTTTGGTTCTTACTCGACGGCCCTGCTGAAAGATTTAGTCTCAATTCCGGTCTACCCGCTGAAAGGCTATTCGCTGACCATCCCGATAACCGATCCCGCTTCTGCACCATACTCCACCGTGCTCGATGAGAGTTATAAAATTGCCATTACCCGTTTTGATGATCGTATCCGCGTCGGCGGGATGGCAGAAATCGTCGGCTTTAATACTCAGCTGGCAAAAGCGCGGCGCGAAACGCTGGAAATGGTCGTTCGTGACCTCTATCCGAACGGTGGCAACATTGAACAGGCCACCTTCTGGACCGGCCTGCGGCCGATGACGCCGGACGGCACGCCAATTGTGGGCAAAACCCGCATTAAAAATCTGTTTCTCAATACCGGTCACGGGACGCTGGGCTGGACCATGGCCTGTGGCTCAGGCCAGCTGCTGGCAGACATTATGTCCGGCGTGACACCGGCGATTCCGGCGGATGATCTGGCTGTTGAACGATACAGTGCGGACTTTGCGGCAACGCATCCGACCAGCCACAAAATGCATCCGATCGGTTAATCCCGTTTCCTATTCGTTGTCTCACCTCTGGCATTTTATGTGCCTGAGGTGCTATCGGAGTCACTATGCCTCGCCCGATTTCCGCTACGTTGTCACTTTCTGCATTATCACAAAATCTTCAGGTTATCCGGGGTTTTGCGCCGCACAGCAAGATATGGTCGGTAGTGAAAGCCAACGCCTACGGCCACGGTCTCAGCCGTATCTGGAAAAGTCTTTCCGCTACGGATGGCTTTGCTTTGCTGGATTTTAACGAAGCCATTTTGCTGCGTGAATCCGGCTGGCGGGGGCCGATCCTGCTGCTGGAAGGGTTCTTCAGCCCGCAAGATCTGACGTTGATCGACCAGTATTGCCTGACCACAACAGTTCACAGCGACTGGCAAATTGAAGCACTAAAAAATGCCACACTCAACCAGCCGGTGAATGTTTACCTGAAAATTAACAGCGGTATGAACCGGTTTGGTTTCCCTCCAGCACGTATTGCGTCGGTATGGCAGACGTTGAAAGCCCTGCCGCAGGTTGATGAGATCACCCTGATGAGCCATTTTGCTCACGCTGATGGCCCGGAAGGCGTTGACGGTCAGATGCAGCAGATTCTGGCTGCCGGGGAAAGCATTGCCGGACCGCGATCGCTGGCCAATTCGGCGGCGACGTTGTGGTATCCGCACACCCATGCTGACTGGGTTCGTCCCGGCATTATTTTATACGGTGCTTCTCCCAGCGGGAAATGGCGGGATATCGCCGACAGCGGCCTGAAGCCGGTAATGACGTTACGCAGTGAGATTATCGCTTGCCAGACGCTACTGGCCGGTGACCGTGTCGGTTACAGTGGCCGGTATCGCGCTGCACAGGCGCACCGTATTGGTGTCGTGGCCTGCGGTTATGCGGACGGCTATCCACGTCATGCGTCGACGGGGACGCCGGTCTGGATTGATGGCGTGCGTACTGTGACAGTGGGGACGATTGCTATGGATGTCATGATGGTCGACCTGACACCTTGCCCACAGGCTGATATCGGTTCGGTCGTCGAGCTTTGGGGGGAGAATCTGCCGGTCGATGATGTGGCGACGGCAGCCGGTACGCTGGGCTACGAGCTGCTGACCGCGCTCGCGCCCCGTGTACCTGTCACAGTGATAGAGTAAGGATAGAATTAACCGAGGCGGGTCAGGCGGCCCGCTGACGCCTTACTGGCCCGTCTTGCAAGCAGGGCCAGCACGCCACCTGCCAGCATCACCAGCGCCAGACTTAGCTTCGGTGGTAATGGCAGGGCCATCGCAATAAAACCGAACAGCGCGCCGCCCGTCATCTGTACCGAACCGACTAATGCTGATGCCACGCCTGCTTCATTGGAGAAGGGCTCCAGCGCGTAGCTGGTGGCCGGTCCAATCAGGAATGCCAGGCCGGCACAGGCGCTGGCAACCGGCATCATATACAACCATGTCGCGTGCTGCGCTTCGGGTGCCACCATCGTTAAACCGGCTATCAGACCCGCACACCCCATGAACATCAATACGCCGCCGGTTGCCAGACAAAGCGGTCTGCCCACTTTCTGAATTATGCGGTTGGCAATAAAGCTGACTGCCATAATCCAGAAGCCGTTGGCACCAAACACCAGCGAGAATTCAAAGGGTGTCAGACCGGCCTGGCTCATCAGTACCGTCGGTGCCAGTGAGACATAGGTCAGCGCCATCCCCATCGCGCCCGCATTGACGGCGGCAAAGGTAATGAAACGCTTATTGAGCAAAATTCGTGCATATTGCTTAAACGGCAGTGCGCCGCCTGATTGCGTGTCCGCCGGGCGGGTTTCCGGCAGCTTAAACAGGATCAGGATAAGCACCGCGATAGCGTAACCGAACAGTGCCCAGAAAGGGGCGCGCCAGCCGTAATACTGTGCGATCAGTCCGCCAATCAGCGGAGCCAGTGCCGGGATAATATTCAGCGTACCGTTAAGGAATCCGTAGGCACGCGCCGCATCGTTACCGCTCATGCGGTCACGGACGCCGCTGAAAATCACCACTGACGTACAGCAGACGGCAAGCCCCTGAATCACGCGTGAGAGCATAAACATAAAGGGTGTTAAGGAGGTGGCGGCAACGGCCGCGCCAATCAGGTAGACCAGCACGCCGATGATAGCCATCGGGCGGCGTCCGAAGCGATCAACCAGCGGACCGGCGATCAACTGACCTAATCCCATAACCAGAATGAACAGTGAAATGGAGGACTGAATCACCTCGTCGGAACTGTTTAATCCCTGGGCGATAGCGGGAATGGCAGGGAGATAAAGATCGATCCCTAATGGTCCCAGCAGGACAAGGCTCAGCAGCAGGAAAAGGAATTTTTGCATAGAAAACATCACAGTCCGTGTTCGAAGGGAGGCTAAGGGTAATGATTTCATCCCTGGATGGAAAGCGGTTGTTAAAAGTTGGAGATAAAATTATTAAAAAAGGGCACCAGCGTGGTGCCCATGACGTTTAGTGGTTTGGCGTGAGGTTATTTTTTCTTCCAGAAATCGTCAAACACTGTGACCGGCGGCTGACGCTTATGCTCGGTGCGGGTGTACCAGCCTTCAATGGTGGCGGCAGATTTGTCATCAATTTTTTTGCCTTCGAGGTAATCATCAATCAGCTCGTAGGTGACGCCAAGAGCGACTTCATCTGGTAGTGAAGGGCGGTCCTCTTCCAAATCTGCCGTCGGTGCTTTGGTGTATAAATGTGCCGGGCAGCCGAGGTAACGCAGAAGGGCTTTACCCTGACGTTTGTTCAGACGAAATAACGGATTGATATCAGTACCGCCGTCGCCGTATTTGGTGAAGAACCCAGTTACTGCTTCTGCTGCGTGGTCCGTGCCGACCACAACGCCTTTCTTTATACCCGCGATGCTGTACTGGGCTTTCATGCGCTCACGTGCTTTTTCATTACCCTTGATAAAGTCGCTTAATTCTACCCCAATCTCACGCAACGTGGCTTCACTGGCCAGCACCGCGCCTTTGATATTCACAGTAAGAACCTGATCAGGTTTGATAAACTCGATGGCGTCCACGCAGTCGGATTCGTCAGCCTGTACACCGTAAGGTAAACGCACGGCAATGAACTGGTAGCTGCTGTCCGAAGTTTCCGCACGTAATTCACTAATTGCTGTTTGGCAAAGTTTACCGGTGAGAGTAGAATCCTGCCCGCCGCTGATGCCCAGTACCAGTGATTTGATAAAGGGGTGGGCCAGCAGGTAATTTTTTAGAAAATCGACGCTAACGCGAACTTCCTGTGCAGCATCGATGTGAGGTTTAACGTGCAGAGCCTGAATAATCTCTTGTTGTAAAGCCATGACCACTCCTCCTGAAGGCAACCTGCGAGGACCTCGCGGTGCAATAAGATGTTATCAACTGGTCTAAAGCTAACTCGCTGCGCCGAAAAGGACAAGAAGGCGCTGAGGGTTCGGCCGAAATCTGCACAGTGAAAGCGGCGAAATAAGCCTGTCAGGCTGTATCCGGGCTGATGCTAAAGAACGGGTAAGGGCAGTGTAAGGATTGCGGTTGTTTTCTTTTCAGAAAATAACTGTCACTCGGAACAGTCTAAAAAGTCCCGTTTTAAAAGGATATTGGCCTCAAGGTGCTGTATATTTGTTCGAGTTTTTATTGTTGGAATGAGTCCGTGTGTCATCGAAGGGAGTTGCCAGGCTTGATTAAGGGAACTTAATAAAGGGCAGAGTTATTTCGATGAGTGCTATTAATTTGAGTAAAGCGCTAACGTCAGTGCGTGTTATTTGCCTTAAGTCCATTGGGGAAGCAAAATGTTTTTTCAGGTTGTACGTCGTTTACCCGCTTACGCCGTAGTGTGCGGTGCAGCGTTATTCAGTATCTCAAGCCTTGCAGACACCACCATTTTTACCGCACTGGACGATCCGTCCACGGCTAAAAAGCCTTTCGAAGGCAACATTCAGGCGGGTTACACGGCGCAAACCGGTAACACCAGTAACTCATCTCTGAGTGCAGACACCACCATGACCTGGTTCAACACCAATACTGCTAACAGTATCTGGGGTTCAGCCCGTAATACATCGTCATCAGGTGTGCGTTCTTCTGAGAAGTATCAGGCCGGTGCCCGTAGCCGTTACAACCTCGATGACAGTAACTACATCTTTGGTCAGGGAAGCTGGCTGAGCGATCGTTACAATGGTTACCGCGCGCGTGATGTCGGGACAATAGGTTATGGTCGCCAGATCTGGAGCGGTCCGGTACATACGCTGAATCTGGAAGCGGGTCCGGGTGTTCGTCACGATGAGTTTGAGCAGGGCGGAAACAAGACACGTGCTCTGGCTTATGGCTCAGGCGTTTATGGCTATAAAATCAGTGATACGGCTCAGTTCACTCAAGCCTTCTCTGTATTAGCGAATGATGAAACCACTTACAACTCAGAAACTGCGTTGAAAGTGGCGATCAACAGTCATTTCTCGCTGAAACTGGCTTATGACGTGACCTATAACACCCAGCCGCCAGCCAGCGCGCCGGATAAAACCGATACAGTGACCTCGATTAACTTGGTTTACGGAATGTAATTTCATTCCCTGTGCGGTTTGCGCAATATGAAGTGAAAAAAAAGCCAGCTGATAACCAGCTGGCTTTTTGTTTTAAAGATCGGAATATTTTTTTAAACTCAAACCTGCACTAAAAATAAGGTTTAATTCTCGACCGTCTGCTTATGGAATAATTCACGAAATACCGGGTAAATATCTTCCGGTTCGCGGATATGTTGCATGGCAAAATTGCCGAACTTCTCCTGCAAGACTTCATACTCGCGCCATAACGTCTGGTGAGCACGGCGGGTTATTTCGATGTAACTGTAATAACGCACCATCGGCAGCAGTTTCTGCGCAAGAACCTGGTGACACAACGGCGAATCATCAGCCCAGTTATCGCCATCGGATGCCTGCGCGGCATAAATATTCCATACTGCCGGGTCATAGCGCTCCTGAATCACTTCATCCATCAGTTTAAGCGCGCTCGACACAATGGTGCCGCCGGTTTCCTGCGAGTAGAAGAACTCCTGTTCATCCACTTCTTTAGCCTGCGTATGGTGACGGATGTAGACCACGTCCACGTTCTTATAGGTTCTGCTCAGGAACAGATAGAGCAAAATATAGAAACGCTTGGCCATATCTTTGGTTGCCTGATCCATGGAGCCAGAGACGTCCATCAGACAGAACATCACCGCCTGGCTGGAAGGCTCTGGGCGACGTTCATAATTTTTGTAGCGTAAATCGAAGGTGTCGATAAACGGCGTTTTGGCGATTTTTTGCCGCAACTCGGCAATCTCTTTGCGCAGCCGTTCCTCTTCCAACAGTTGCGCAGGCTCACTGTTCTCCACATCACTTAGTGTGGATTCCAGTGCGCGCAACTCCCGTTTTTTCCCTGCGGTCATCGCGGTGCGGCGGGCAAGGGAGTTTTGCAGTGAGCGGACAACACTAATATTCGCCGGTACACCGTTGGAGGTATACCCGGAACGGTGGGTTTTATATTCGGTCAGCTGCCGGTACTGGTTTTTTTGCAGATTAGGCAGCGCCAGATCTTCGAAAAGCAGATCAAGGTATTCGTCTTTGGAAATCTGGAATGAGAACTCATCCTGACCTTCACCATCTTTACTGGCGTCGCCCTGACCGCTACCGCCGCCACCTCCACCTGGCGGACGCTCGATACGGTCATTCTGCACGAAGTGATCATTACCCGGATGAACGCGGTGACGTAAGCCACCGCGACCCTGATGGAACATAGGCTCGTTGATATCTTCAATGGGGATCGAGACGGACTCCCCACTGTCCACGTCGGTAACCGAACGCTTGTTAATGGCCTCGGCAATCGACTGTTTGATTTGCGACTTATAGCGGCGCAAAAAGCGCTGGCGGTTAACCGCGCTTTTATTCTTGCCATTCAGCCGACGGTCAATAAAGTACGTCATATTTCCCCCAAACGACGTTGCCATCGATCCTCTGTTATGAGGATTTTCTTACGCGCAGATACCATTCACACAGCAGACGAACCTGTTTGCGTGTATATCCTTTCTCCATCATTCTGTCGACAAAGTCATCGTGTTTCTTCTGCTCATCGGTCGACGTTTTGGCGTTAAACGAGATAACTGGCAGTAATTCCTCGGTATTTGAGAACATTTTTTTCTCAATCACCGTGCGCAGTTTCTCGTAACTGGTCCAGTTCGGATTGCGGCCGCTGTTTTGCGCACGGGCACGTAACACGAAGTTCACGATCTCGTTGCGGAAGTCTTTCGGATTGCTGATCCCGGCCGGTTTCTCGATTTTTTCCAGCTCGGCATTCAGCGCTTCACGGTCAAACAACTGGCCGGTGTCTGGGTCACGGTATTCCTGATCCTGTATCCAGAAATCAGCGTACGTAACATAACGGTCGAAAATGTTTTGTCCGTATTCTGAATAGGATTCCAGATAGGCGGTCTGAATCTCTTTGCCAATAAATTCAGCATATTTCGGGATCAGATAACCTTTCAGGTGTTCGAGGTATTTTTCCGCGATGTCCTGCGGGAACTGCTCGCGCTCAATCTGCTGTTCCAGCACATAGAACAGATGAACCGGGTTAGCCGCCACTTCGGCGTGGTCGAAGTTGAATACCCGCGACAGAATTTTGAAGGCAAAACGTGTCGACAGGCCATTCATCCCTTCATCCACCCCTGCGTAGTCGCGATATTCCTGATACGACTTGGCTTTAGGGTCAGTGTCTTTCAGGCTTTCGCCGTCATACACCCGCATTTTGGAATAGCTACTGGAGTTTTCCGGGACTTTCAGTCGGGACAGAATAGAGAAACGCGCCAGCGTTTCAAGTGTTCCCGGCGCACAAGGGGCATGTACCAGTTCACTATTGCTGAGCAGTTTGTCGTAGATTTTCATCTCTTCCGACACCCGTAAGCAGTAAGGCACTTTGACGATATAAACGCGGTCGAGGAAGGCTTCATTATTCTTATTATTACGGAACGTCACCCACTCAGATTCGTTGGAGTGCGCCAGAATAATACCGTTAAACGGCAGGGCAGAGATCCCCTCGGTACCGTTGTAGTTACCTTCCTGCGTTGCTGTCAGCAACGGATGGAGGACTTTGATCGGTGCTTTGAACATCTCGACGAATTCCATCACCCCTTGGTTGGCTCGGCACAGCGCACCGGAATAACCGTAAGCATCGGGATCGTTTTGCGCGTGGTTCTCCAGTTTACGGATATCCACTTTACCCACCAGCGCAGAGATATCCTGATTGTTCTCATCGCCGGGTTCAGTTTTCGCGATAGCGATTTGTTCAAGGATCGACGGCCAGACTTTGATGACTTTGAATTTGGTGATATCCCCGCCGAATTCGTGCAGACGTTTGGCGGCCCACGGCGACATGATGGTGCCAAGATAGCGGGTAGGGATGTTGTACTCTTTTTCAAGAATAGTGGCATCTTCCTGTGGGTTGAACAGGCAAAGCGGGTGATCGTTCACCGGACTGCGGTCACCATTAGCACTCAGCACGTAGATAGGAACACGTTGCATCAGGGCTTTCAGGCGTTCAGCCAGGGAGGATTTACCACCGCCCACCGGGCCCAGTAAATAGAGGATTTGTTTCTTTTCTTCCAGTCCCTGCGCGGCGTGTTTCAAGTAGGAAACTATCTGTTCGATAGCATCTTCCATACCGTAAAACTCTTCAAACGCAGGATAACGGGCGACAACCCGGTTAGAGAATAAACGCGACAGGCGTGGTTCAAGCGCGGTATCTACCATCACTGGTTCACCGATTGCCATTAGCAGACGTTCTGCAGCGTTTACGTACGCACTGCGATCCTGCTTAGCAATGGTAAGGAATTCCTGAAGTGTGAACTCTTCGTCCTTGGCAGCCTCATAGCGCTGGCGATAGTGGTCAAATATGTTCATACGATGCCCGTCCTTCGTTATTAGCACAGGTAAATGAGAGCGTTAGGAATCTATCTGCTCCCGGAGGAAAGCTCCCCATCTCAGTACAGCAACCCTTATGCCAACTTGCAGAAACCCATTTTTTGGACTGGCAGAACGCAAATAGAATGGTCTGCCTGATATCCGCGGGTAGGGAAGCGCCTCAGGTGGAGTCTTTCATCTATTAATAAGCGTAGTTTGGCATTACAAAAATTTCCTCTACCGTCCTCCCATTTTTTAAGACATATCAATGACTCACTTAAGGGAATTCTACTTTGAAGCCTTGCAGGACGTGGGCTGGGCGGGTGATGAAATTCTTTTAGTCATTTTTATTTCATACTTTGCATATAAATTATGCGATCGTCTTGGTTTTCTTGGGCAAAATATAAAAGTACAACTGTAAATGCTAAGCGAAGTCATTAAGCTTCGCTTACACTATTGGCGGTTTTTACTCTAAGGAATTTATTAACAATGAAAGCTTCGCATTTCAGAACTCTGTCCATCGCGGCGACTGCCATCATGTTCAGCCACGCGGCCTCAGCTGGTACCTGGGCGCTGGGCGCATCTGCATTAGTTGATACCAGTCCGTACAAAGGCTATAACACCAAAGTCTATCCTGTACCGATTATCAGCTATGAAGGCGATGATTTTTATTTTCATACTCTGACCGCCGGTTACTACCTGTGGAAGGATGACAAAAACAAATTCAGTTTGACGGCAACTTACGTTCCGCTTGGGTTTAATACCGATGATACCGATGATTCTCAACTGAAGCGTCTCGACAAACGTCGTGGAACTCTGTTGGGCGGTCTGGCGTATTCGCATAATGAAGCGTGGGGGACAATCCGCACAACCTTCAACGGTGATGTTCTAAATAATAGTAATGGTTTAGTCGCTGATGCGGCGTACCTGTATGCATTCCATCAGGATAATTGGGCATTAATCCCAGGTGTGGGTGTGTCATGGAGCAGCAGCAACCAGAACAAATATTACTATGGTGTGAGCAGCAATGAGTCACGTCGCAGTGGTTTGAATACCTACTCGCCAGACGATAGCTTCAGTCCGTATCTAGAGCTGTCTGCCAAGTATGACTTTAACAGTCAGTGGCAAGGCTTCTTCACCGGTCGTTATATTCGTTTAGCAAGTGAAGTAAAAGACAGTCCGATGGTCGATAAATCCTACACAGGTGTTCTGTGGACAGGTGTGACTTACAGCTTCTAATACACCAGTGCGTTAATATGGTGCGTTTATTGTAATAAAATGGGGCATTACGCCCCATTTGTACATCTGTGGTGCAGTGCCCCTGGTTATTAACGCTGACTGATGGTCACACCCAGTTTAGCGGGCGTTGATGCCGTGCTTTTTTGCGGTGCGCTGACAGCCGCTGTCTCAACACAAACCATGGTTTTGTAGCTGTCATCAGCCATATCTTTCATGCTGACAGAGAGCTCAGCGCCCGGATTCCATGCAACTACGTCGCTGTTATGGTGATGCTGAATAACCAGTGTACGGTTCAGTGCGCTATCCACGATCAGGCTGGTCGCTTCTGCCTGGGTGAAAATGCGGTCAGTCTGACCACTGAAGGTCAAATCACCGTTTTGTTGCGCTGTTTTCCCGCCGTCAACTTTATCAATGAAGCTTTTGCCCAGACCGGACACTTTCACTTTATCAATGTCGCCAATATTGAAGTAGGCGTGCAGGGCGCTGGTGGTTTCAAAATCACCCGTCGATTCCAGCTCAATATGACACTCTTTACCCAGACGGAAACGTGCCGTCAGTGTGAAGTCGTGCGGCCATAATTCGCGGGTTTCTGCACTTTCTTTCAGGGTTAACACCAGCTCTACACCGTTTTCATCTTCATGGTGAGAAGTCAGTTTCCATGGCAAATTACGGGCAAAACCATGCGATGGTTTTCCGGCCGGACCAAACCACGGCCAGCAGATTGGCACACCACCACGAATGGCAACGCCTGTCTTGTATGCAGACTCGCTGCTCATCCAGAGTACGGGCTCTTCGCCAGCAGGCTGATAAGCCAGAAGATGCGCGCCCTGAAGCGTGATCGCTGCGCGGACTTTTGGGTGGGTAATAACCAGAACGGGTAATTCATCAATCTGACGCTGACTGATAACCGGTGTGATCTGTTTTAAGACGGGAAGGGTAAAGAGTTTTGCGGTCATGAGGTGGGTCCTGTGATTTTATTAGAAATCCAGACCAGTGATGAACGGCTGCTTCACTGACTTATTGGTGCTTACTGTGGAGCAGAAAGCAAAAGGGCGACTTAGCGTCGCCCTTCAATCAGTTCATCACATCGGCCAATTATTTGGAGACGTGTGAAATCAGGTCCAGAACTTTGTTTGAGTAGCCAGTTTCGTTATCGTACCAGGCAACCAGTTTCACAAAGTTGTCGTTCAGCGCGATACCCGCTTTAGCATCGAACACAGAAGTCAGTTTTTCACCGTTGAAATCGGTAGAAACAACGTCGTCTTCGGTGTAGCCCAGAACGCCTTTCAGTTCGCCTTCAGAAGCTGCTTTTTTAATTACTGCGCAGATTTCTTTGTAAGACGCGCCTTTTTCCAGACGTGCAGTCAGGTCAACTACAGATACGTTTGGAGTAGGAACACGGAACGCCATACCTGTCAGTTTACCGTTCAGAGCAGGAATGACTTTACCTACTGCTTTAGCTGCACCGGTAGAAGAAGGGATGATGTTCTGAGACGCGCCGCGGCCGCCGCGCCAGTCTTTATGAGACGGGCCATCAACAGTTTTCTGAGTCGCAGTCGTTGCGTGAACTGTGGTCATCAGGGCTTCAACGATACCGAAGTTGTCGTTGATAACTTTAGCCAGTGGTGCCAGGCAGTTAGTGGTGCAAGATGCGTTAGAAACGATTTCCTGACCTTTATATTCTTTATGGTTTACGCCCATAACGAACATAGGGGTGTCATCTTTAGATGGACCAGTCAGAACAACTTTCTTAGCGCCAGCTGTAATGTGTTTACGTGCAGTCGCATCGTCCAGGAACAGACCTGTTGCTTCAGCAACAACGTCAACGTTAACTTCGTTCCATTTCAGGTTAGCTGGATCACGCTCAGCAGTAACACGGATGGTTTTGCCATTAACAACCAGATGACCGTCTTTAACTTCAACGGTGCCGTTGAAACGGCCATGCGTTGAGTCGTACTTCAGCATGTATGCCATGTATTCAGCGTCTAACAGATCGTTGATTGCTACGATCTCGATGTCAGAACGTTCTTGAGCAGCACGGAAAACAATGCGGCCGATACGGCCAAAACCGTTGATACCTACTTTGATAGTCATATATTCCACCAGCTATTTTTTAGTGAATAAAAGGTTGGTTGTAAAATTACAAAAACCTTGCTGAGCGTCAAGCGGAATCGTGTCAATTCTTGCTGTAAGTCAAAGCTCAGACTCACTTTTGCGCGGATATTGCACATTCCGTTTTTTAATCGGCTATTAAGTACATGGGGATGAATAGCCGAATATAAAGTGCATGAAGAATAAATATGTGATCGCCGTCACACGGCACTTTCACTTAACGCCGATGGCATACAGTTTAAGCCAAAACAGGCAGACTCGTTGTTAATTTTTTGTTATTATTAACTGTTATTTTAGTTGATTTTCCTATCTGGCAGAGAATGATAACCATGGCCAATGACTCTAAAGAACCCATTTCTTCAGTACAACTGACTGAAATTCAAAAGTATGTTACTCAAGAGCGCGGTACCGAACGTCCGTACAGCGGAAAACTCCTCCACAATACGCGCGATGGTATCTACCACTGCCTAGTGTGTAACTCACCGCTGTTTTACTCCGACACCAAGTTTGATTCCGGGTGTGGCTGGCCAAGTTTTTACCAACCGGTCGAACACGACGCAATAAAGTATCTGACTGATAACACTCATAATATGGAAAGAGTGGAGATTCGCTGTTCAAATTGCGACGCTCACCTTGGTCACGTTTTTCCTGATGGCCCGGAGCCAACGGGTGACCGTTATTGTGTGAATTCCGCATCGATGAGTTTTATCGATGGTGAGAACGGTGATAAGACCGCAGGGTGATTTACAGTAAACTGTAATTTAAACGACAAAATCGATTCAGCCATTATTCAACATGTGATGAATAATCAGCCGATATGAAGAGAGCTGTTGATGGAAATTAATGAGTTGGTGGGTGTCATGACCCCGGAGATTTATCAGCGACTGGCGCAGGCGGTTGAACTGGGTAAATGGCCCGATGGTGTGGCTCTGACACCAGAGCAAAAAGATAACAGCTTACAGATGGTGATGTTGTATCAGGCCCGCCACAATACGGATGCGCAGCATATGAGCATCGGGACTGACGGGCAAATCGTCACGAAAAGTAAGCAGGAACTGAAACAGCAGTTTGCTCAGGAAGCGTTAATCCGTATCAAACCTGAGTAACCGTACGTAAAAACAGCAATGAAAAGGGCGCACATTAGTGGCGCTCTTGTTATTTCTTATCAGTGGTGGCAGTTGTTTAACCCAGTTCAGACAGGGTGATTATTTTTGCGCCTGCCTGCTGCATCTGCCCGATAGCCGTTTGGCTGTCATGCGGATGCAGATTCACGCCGCGACACCCCTCTTCGAGCAGTGCCACCTGATATCCCAGTTCCAGAGCATCAAGTACGGTGAATTTCACACAGTAATCCGTGGCCAGCCCCATGACGACCAGACGGTCAATCTGCTGGCCACGCAACTTCTCATGCAAGGTCGTTGCAGCACGGTGATCGTTATCGAAGAATGCGCTATAGCTGTCAATATTGCTGTTCTGGCCTTTACGCACCACATAATCGACAGCCTGACTGTTCAGTTGCGGATGAAACGCCGCGCCGGTCTGCTCCTGAACGCAATGCACCGGCCACCAGACCTGCGGCAGACCGTCGAGGTGACCGGCTGTCCAGGGCTCTGCGCACGCATTCACCGCAAAACTGCCATGATTATGTGGATGCCAGTCCTGAGAAGCCACTACAGTCATTCCCCGCGCCTGAAAGCGGGCTATAGCCTGATTCGCGACGGCGATCACCGCATCACCATCCTGTACTGCCAGCGAGCCACCGTGACAGAAATCATTTTGCAGATCGACCAGCAATAATGCGCTTTTCATCAGGCTTCCCTTATTCGGTCAGTTCACCGCGCAGATCTTGCTGCATCAGTGTGCGTATTTCATCCGAAGACAACGGTTGACTGAGCAGATAATGCAGCTTGGTCAGCGCGGCTTCTACGGTCATATCGAAACCACTGATCACCCCGGCATGCGCCAGTGCGTTACCAGTAGCATACCCCCCCATATTCACGCGGCCAGAAATACACTGCGTCAGGTTGACTACCACGATGCCACGTTCGGAAGCGTCTTTGAGCACCTTCAGCAGATCGCCTTTTTGCGGGGCATTGCCCACGCCATAAGAGCGCAGAATCAGTGCCTTTACAGGCTGCATGAGAAAGTTTTGTACGACTTCAGCAGAAATGCCGGGATAGATGGTCACGACGCCAATCGGCTGAGGTGTGATGTCATGCACTTTCAGCGGCCCGGCCACGACCGGCAGCGACGGTGTAGACAACCGGCGGATATGGATCCCGGCCTCCAGCAGAGGAGCAAGGTTTGGTGAAGCGAAGGCATCGAAGCCGTCGGCATGGGCTTTTGTCGAGCGGTTACCGCGATACAGACGGTTGTTAAAAAACAGGGTAACTTCATTGACCGGATGATTGGCAGCGATATACAGGGCGTTAAGCAGGTTGATTTGTCCGTCGGAACGCAGTGCTTCAAGTGGGATTTGTGACCCTGTCACAATGACCGGCTTACCAAGATTCTCCAGCATGAAAGAGAGTGCTGAAGACGTGAATGCCATGGTGTCAGTACCGTGCAGAATGACAAAGCCATCGTACTGGTCGTAATGCGCCAGAATATCATCGGCGATGTGCTGCCAGTCTTCCGGCGTCATGTCGGAAGAGTCCATCAGCGGCGCATATTCCTGAATGGTGAACTCAGGCATCTCGGGGCGGTGGAATTCCGGCATTAAAGCCAGCTGGCGCTGTAAGTGCCCTGAAACAGGAATATAGCCGTTCTCAGAGCGCTGCATACCGATGGTGCCGCCGGTATAAGCGACGTAGATAGATTTTTTGGTCATTAACAGGATTCTTTGGGTTGAAAAGACACGTGCATGATGAGCTGAAGTATAAAGGCATCTGCGCCTGCGTCTCAAAATAAAAAAGCCCGGGGAATCATTTCTAATGAATCACCGGGCTTAACAGATTACCGACTAACAGTTATTTCACATCACCGCAGGTCAGGCACAGGGCATAACGGTTTTGCGGATCGTTCATGTTATTGAACAGGTCAGCCTGGGATTTAAGCTCCAGCGCCATTTTGCTGACCGGGGCAGGCAGGTAAGCCTGAACCGCCGCAGGTAGCATCGCATGTGCTGAAGCGCTGACTTGTGAGAACACCATATCGGTCAGGCTTGGCTCGCTGACGTACCAGTTCAGTTGCCATTTTGACACTTTCGCCAGTTCCGCGGCTTTCTTCACGGCGTCATCGAAATCACCAAGCTGATCGACCAGGCCGTTGTTTTTGGCATCGCTGCCTATCCATACGTGGCCCTGAGCAATTTCATCAATCTGTTCTGGTGTCTTATTACGTGCCTTAGCCACCAGACCGATGAAGTTTTTATAACCGTTCTCGATGTTCATCTGCATCATCTGCGAGAACTCCGGCGGCAGCGCTTTGGTTGACGCAATATCTGCCAGCGGCGAGGTAGCTACGCCATCGGTATGCACCCCAAAATTATCCAGCGTGTTCTGGTAGGTATTGATCACGCCAAAGATACCGATAGAACCGGTCAGTGTGCTCGGGCTGGCGATAATGTAGTTCGCCGGCGTCGAGATCCAATACCCGCCAGAAGCCGCCATGCCGCCCATTGAAACGACAACAGGTTTACCGGCAGCGCGTGCGGCGACCAGTTCAGAACGGATCACTTCAGAGGCGCTGACGCTGCCGCCAGGGCTGTTGACACGCAAGATAATGGCTTTGATTTTCGGATCCAGACGGGCATCACGAATTTGCTGGGCCGTGGTATCACCACCGACTGCACCCGGCTGTTCTTCACCGTCATTGATCGCGCCATTGGCGAAGATCACCGCGATCTGTGGATCGTTGTTGTCTGGCTTAGGTTTCGGCGAATAGTCATAAATACTGGTGAAGTTAAAGTCTTTGGATTTCTTGTTCCAGCCAAAGGCTTTCACCATCTCGCTTTCTGCTTCAGGGCGTGAAGCCAGCGCGTCCACCAGTTTGCTGTCCAGCGCGTACTGCGCCATATCACCACCGGTTTTCTGCATACCCGCCAGCACACCAGCAGCACCCGGGAACAGTTGCTCAGGCGTGATCTGACGGTTAGCGGACACCGTATTGAGATAGTTACCCCACAGTCCGCCAATCCAGCGGCTGTCAGCATCGCGGGCAGCAGGGGACATATCATCACGAATCAACGGCTCAACGGCGGATTTGTACGTCCCGACGCGGAAGATATTGGTGGTGACTTTCAGCTTTTCGAGCAACGACTTGTAATAAAGATTATTGGTCGCGAAGCCGTGCAGATCGACCGCACCCTGAGGCGACAGGTAAATTTTATTAGCATAACTTGCGAGATAATATTGTGACTGATCGTAGCTGTCATTGATGGCATAAATGGGCTTGCCGGAATCACGGAACTCTCGCAGCGCTTTACCGATGTACTGCAACGACGTCTGGTCGGTGCCGGTAAAGTCGGTCAGCTGTAACACCATGCCGGTGATATTTTTGTCATCTTTGGCCTGACGGATGGTATCGACCAGATCAAACAGGGAGTTTTCTTGCAAGCGGTTACTGGAGGTGCCCAGCAGCTCGCGGCCCCATTGGCGCACTTTATTATTGACGGACGGTTTGTCCACGACCGTACCGCTAAGGTCAACCAGCAGCGCACCTTGGGTGGTGTCAGCCGGTTTGTCCTGAAATGAAAAATAGATGCCGACACCGACCAGAATGATCAGGATCAGGAATACGTTGAGAATAAACTCTCTGACGAAATTAAGAAGACGCCAGGTCCACTTAAAAAAACCGGCGATAATTCGCCACAATGTGCGCATGGTCTCTCCAACAAGACGGGAAAAGTATCGCTATCCTAATGACCCGCCGGGAAAATGTCAGCTTTAAATCATGTCAGAATTTACCAATCGCACTGCGTTGCAGCGTTATACCGCCGTAACCGCGTCAGCACCTGCGGTTGGTAAAACGCGGCACGCCTATGTTAACGTAAAGTAAATGCCTATCATTATCAGATGTTCTTTAAGGAGAGTTTTATGGATGCTCTGGACTTATTACTGAACCGCCGTTCGGCTTCCCGTCTGGCAGAACCCGCGCCGTCTGGCGAAGTGCTGCAAAATATCATCAACGCCGGTATGCGGGCACCTGATCACGGTGCTCTCCAGCCATGGCGATTTGTGATCGCTGAAAATGACGGTCTGGTGCGTTTCAGCGAATTACTGCGGGCTGCGGCCATCAAAGATGGCGCGGATGAGAAGGCTATCGAGAAAGCCACACAGGCACCGCTGCGCGCGCCACAAATCATCACGATTATTGCCGCCTGCAAAGAGAGCCCGAAAGTGCCACAGTGGGAACAGCTGCTGTCCGCCGGTTGTGCGGTGCAGGCCATGCAAATGGCTGCGCTGGCACAGGGCTTTAACGGTATCTGGCGCACCGGTGCGTGGACCGATCACGCCACTGTACGTCAGGCTTTCAAATGTGGTCCGAATGATAAAATTGTCGGTTTCCTCTATCTCGGCACGCCGCAGCTGAAATCCAGCACCCAGATTATTCCCGCCGACAGCAGCGCTTTCGTTAGCTATTTCTAGGCCGGTTAACGTCCAGAAATTCACCGGTTTAACGGGAATAAATCCGATAAACCGGTTATTCGTCGACTTTGTGAGCGGCCATGCGGCTCCTGACACCTTCCTGACTTACCAATTACCTCGCCAGCAGCTAACATAGTCCTACCTGCAACCAGACGATGCTGCGAACAAAGGAAGGGATAATGATCATTAAGGCAATGAAAAAGGTGCGGCCGCGCCTGTCAGCGAAGGGTGCCACCTGATGCGTTTGTTTATTGCCGAAAAACCCAGCCTTGCCCGCGCTATCGCCGATGTGCTGCCAAAACCGCATCGCCGCGGAGACGGTTTTATTGCCTGCGGCAACGATCAGGTCGTCACCTGGTGCGTCGGCCACTTACTGGAACAGGCCCAGCCTGACGCCTATGACAGCCGCTATGCGCGCTGGACGCTCAATGATCTCCCCATTATTCCCGAAAAATGGCAGCTTCAGCCGCGTTCTTCCGTCGCCAAGCAACTCAACGTGATCAAAAAGCTGCTGCTGGAAGCCAGTCAGGTGGTACATGCCGGTGACCCGGATCGCGAAGGACAACTGCTGGTAGATGAGGTGCTGGATTATCTCGAACTCACGCCGGAAAAACGTCACGCCACGCAGCGCTGCTTGATTAACGATCTCAACCCGCAGGCCGTTGAGCGGGCGATTGATCGCCTGCGTGATAACCGTGACTTTATTCCGCTGTGCGTGTCGGCGCTGGCGCGCTCCCGCGCCGACTGGCTGTATGGCATCAACATGACTCGCGCCTATACCATTCTCGGGCGCAATGCAGGATACAACGGCGTGCTGTCGGTTGGCCGCGTTCAGACGCCGGTGCTGGGTCTGGTGGTGCGCCGCGATGAAGATATTGAAAATTTCATCGCGAAAGATTATTTCGAAGTGAAAGCGCACATCGTGACGCCTGCCGACGAGCGTTTCATCGCGCTATGGCAGCCGAGCGACTCCTGTGAACCCTATCAGGATGAAGAGGGGCGCTTACTCCATCGTCCGCTGGCCGACCACGTGGTAGCGCGCATCGCCGGGCAGCCCGCGCTGGTCACAGGCTATAATGACAAGCGTGAAAATGACACCGCACCGCTGCCATTTTCCCTCTCAGCTTTACAGATTGAAGGCTCGAAAGCCTTCGGCCTCAGTGCCCAGCAAATACTGGATATCTGCCAGCGTTTGTACGAAACGCACAAATTGATTACGTATCCGCGCTCTGACAGCCGATATCTCCCTGACGAGCATTTCGCCGGGCGTCACGCCGTGTTCAATGCAATCAGCATTCATCAGCCGGATTTACTGCCGCAACCGACCGTCGACACTGACCGGCGCAACCGCTGCTGGGACGACAAAAAGGTCGATGCCCACCACGCTATCATTCCGACAGCGCGCAGCAGCAAAGTAAATCTGACCGACGATGAGCAAAAAATTTATAACCTGGTGGCACGCCAGTACCTGATGCAGTTCTGCCCGGATGCGGTGTTCCGCAAATGCGTGATTGATTTGGATATTGCCGGGGGCAAATTTATCGCCAAGGCACGTTTTCTGGCGGAAGCCGGATGGCGCACTATGCTCGGCAGTAAAGAGCGGGACGAAGAGAATGAAGGTACGCCGCTGCCGGTGGTGGCCAAAGGTGACGAACTGTTGTGCGAAAGAGGTGAAGTGGTTGAGCGTCAGACTCAGCCGCCGCGACCCTTTACCGATGCCACCTTGCTATCAGCGATGACCGGTATCGCGCGTTTCGTGCAGGATAAGGAGCTGAAAAAAATCCTGCGAGCTACCGATGGTCTCGGTACCGAAGCGACCCGAGCCGGGATCATTGAATTACTGTTCCGCCGTGAATTTTTGTACAAAAAAGGGCGCTATATTCACTCCAGCGATACCGGGCGAGCTTTGATTCATTCGCTGCCAGATATCGCGGGCAGGCCAGACATGACCGCTGACTGGGAGTCGAGCCTTACCCGTATCAGCGAGAAAAACTGTCGCTATCAGGATTTCATGCAACCTCTGGTCGCGACCTTACAGAACCTGATTGTCCAGGCTAAAAACAACCGCGTTTCGTCAGCATTTCGCACCATTCCGTCTAAACCGGCGGGGGCTGGCAAAGCGGCTACCGGCGCGAAAAGCGCCAAAAGTGCACCCAAACGCCGCAAGGCAACGCCCAAAGGGAAGGAAGCGACACATGATGAATAAATTGATAATGACAATGCTGGTCAGTTCCTCCCTGCTGGCTGCCCCGGCGATGGCAAACCGCGCCGGGCTGAGCGGAAACAGTACGGACGTCGTGGTGCCGTTGCCGCCACAAATCTGGGATAACAGCGGTGCGAATAATCAGAACAGCGCGCCGACCTGCCACCGTTGCTGTATTTACAACAATAAAAGTTACAGCGAAGGGTCGGTAGTGACCGCAGACAGCGTGGTTTTACAATGCGTGCGTGACCCGCAGGTGGTGGGAACAAACGATTTGAAATGGCAACAGCTGAAAAAATAGCAGGCACACTTTCTACCTGCTGAAAACGTTGTATATCAGGGGCGCAGCATTCGCTGCGCCCTTTGACTGAATTACCCTTTCACTTTAGCGCGGATCGCGTCTTTCTCAGCATGACTCAAAAACGCCATCGTCAGGCCGTTTTCCTGCGCCTGACGGATCTCTGCGGTGGTCAGCCCGGCTGCCGGTGCCGCAACGCGATACTCGTGCTCAATTTCGATACCCTGAACCGCCGGGTCATCGGTGTTGATAGAGGCCAGCACGCCGTGACGCAGGAACACTGCCAGCGGGTGATTCTCCAGTGAGGAGACGGTGCTGGTCTGGATGTTTGAGGTCAGACAGGATTCCACGCCAATCTGGTGTTTCGCCAGGAAATCCATCAGTTCGGTATCTTCCGCGGCTTTTACGCCGTGGCCGATTCGCTCTGCACCCAGTTCACGGATAGCCTGCCAGATACTTTCCGGTCCAGCCGCTTCACCGGCATGCACGGTAATGCGCCAGCCTGCGTCACGTGCTTTATTGAAATGGTTGAGGAACAGACTGCCCGGGAAACCGAGTTCATCACCCGCCAGATCAAGGGCGGTGATGCCGTCGCGATGCGCCAGCAGACCGTCCAGCTCCTGTAAACAGGCGGCCTCGCCGAAAGTACGGCTCAGGATACCAATCAGGCGCACATCGATATTATGGGTTTTCTGACCCAAACGAATACCTTCAATCACCGCTTCCACTACGCCTGCCACCGGCAGCTTGTGGGTCATCGCCATGTAATAAGGCGAGAAGCGCAGTTCGGTGTAGTGCAGACCGGCTCTGGCCGCATCTTCCACGTTCTCCTGTGCGACACGGCGGCAGGCATCCAAATCGCCCAGCACTTTGACGCCCCAGTCGAGTTTTTGCAGGAAGCTCACCAGATCCGGTGCGGTTTCCATCACCTGTACGTGCGGGCGCAGGGCTTCAATTTCACTGGCAGGCAGGGCGAGATTAAACTGGCGGCCTAAGTCGAGAATAGTCTGAGCGCGGATGTTGCCATCAAGGTGGCGATGAATGTCAGTCAGAGGAAGGCGAGAATCAATCATGGGGTGCACTCATTATCGTTAGAAAAGTGCGGGGCATTATAACGGTTGGAAGAGATTTGGGGAAATTGTGTTGCGCAACAAATGCGTAAAAATAAAGCGATTGAGTTTTATTTTGCGCAAGAAGAGGGGCGCGATACGGGCGCAGAGGCTGCGCCCGTCAAAATGACTTACTGTAAAGCCCGGATCCCGGCGATCAATTTCTCTACGCCCAGCTCCACTTTCGAACGAGGGCAACCGACGTTCAGACGCAGGAACCCTTCACCTTCCACGCCGTAGGTATAGCCCGGCATGATGGCGACTTTCTGATGTTCGATCAGCTCTTTCTGTAGCAATTTATCATCAATGCCGAGCGGGCGAAGATCAATCCAGGCCAGATAGGTAGACTGCGGTGGTTGCCAGTTCAACTGCGGGAAGGCGGCATTCAGTTGGTCAGCCACATAGCGCAGGTTATCTTGCAGATATTCACGCAGGGCATCAAGCCAGATATCACCTTCACGGTAGGCCGAAACGTGTGCCAATACCGCCAGTACGGCCGGAGAGGAAAGACCGTCGCAGGCTTTGAGCTGATGCAGATAGGCTTCACGCTGGTTTTTATCGCTGATCAGCCCGTAAGCGCCGGTCAGCGCCGGTATATTGAAGCTTTTCGAGCCTGAGGTCAGCAAGGCCCATTCCCCGCGTGCTACGTCATTCCAGGGCGTATGTTTATTGTCGCCCCAGACCATATCCATGTGGATCTCATCGCTGACTACGCGTACCTGATGGCGTTCGCAAAGTTCAGCGATAAGCGTCAGTTCGCTGCGCGTCCAGACTTTGCCGGTCGGGTTATGCGGGCTGCACAGCAGCAACAGTGTGCATTGCGGTTGAGCCAGCTGTTGTTCCAGCAGAGGCGCGTTCAGCGTCCAGTCATTGCCGTTTTTATCCAGCGGACAGGCGATGATGTCACGCTGATTTCCTTCCACCACTTTGAAAAATGCATCATAAGCAGGGGTAAAAGTCAGTACGCCATCGCCCGTCTGCGTCCACTGGCGGATCAGCTGCGCCACCATATAAATTACCGACGGGCCGTAAACCACCATGTCGCGGTCAATCTGGCTGCTAAAACGCTGCTGATACCAGTGTTCGATAGCGCCGATGAAGTCATCGTGCTTCCAGCGGCTATAGCCCAGCACGCCGTGTTGCAGGCGTTTTTGCAGCACTTGGATAATGCAGGGGGCGGTGGCGAAATCCATATCGGAGATAGTGAAGGGCAGTAAGTCGGCGCTGCCAAAGCGGTCTGCGACGTAATCCCACTGGGTACACCAGGTGCCGTGACGGTCAATGACGGCGGAGAAATCAAACTCATTTGAAGACATTATTTCACTCCCTGAAAAGGGTCAGTACTAAAGCAGAAAAGGGCGACCTGACGTCGCCCTGTGATCATGACTCTTTCTGTCACCGTTTACGCGGTGGCAGGTTCAGACGCAGCGGCCTGATTGTTTGCTTCGCGGATCAGATAATCCAGCTCATCTTTCACCGACTGTACTTGTGGTCCAATAACGACCTGCAGGTTATGGTCATTGAGGTGAACAACCCCGATGGCACGGTTCGCTTTCAGCGTCGCATCGTCAACCAATGACATATCGTGTACGGACATACGCAGACGGGTGATGCAGTTATCCAGTGACACAATGTTGTCCGCGCCACCGAGTGCGCTGAGGATCACCGGTACGTTGTAACCTGATTTGCTGGAAGACGGCACTGGCGCAGCATTCGGCATGGTGTCAGATTCGCGACCCGGCGTTTTGATATTAAAGCGCGTGATAGCAAAGCGGAAGATGGCATAGTAAGCCGCGAACCAGATAGCGGCTACAAGCGGCACCAGATACCACTTGGTCGCCATACCGTGCAGAATACCGAACACCACGAAGTCGATGATGTTGCCGTCGGTGTTACCGATGGTCACACCCAGAACAGACATCACGGTGAAGCCCAGACCGGTCAGGAACGCATGGATCACATACAGAACCGGTGCGACGAACAGGAACAGGAACTCGATCGGTTCAGTGGTTCCGCCCACCACGCAGGCAACGACGCCGGAAATCAGCAGGCCTTTAATTTTATGACGATTTTCTGGTTTAGCACAGTGGTACATCGCCAGTGCAGCACCCGGTAAACCACCGAGGAAAGCAGGCATTTTGCCCTGTGACAGGAACTGCGTCGCGCTCTCGGCAAAGCCGTGAGTTGTCGGGCATGAAAGCTGTGCCTGGAAGATGGTCAGCGCACCGCTCACTTCACGGCCACAGACATCCAGCGTACCGCCCGCTTCGGTGAAGCGGATTAATGCCACCAGAATGTGGTGCAGACCGAAAGGCAGCAGCAGACGTTCACCGGAGCCAAAAATCATCGGACCGAACACACCGGCGTCATGGATCAGACGTCCCAGACCGTTAATACCGGCGGCGAAGAATGGCCAGATCAGTGGAATGATAAGACCAACCAGACCGAGCACCACGGTAGTGACAATCGGAACAAAACGGGTACCGCCGAAGAACGCCAGCGCATCCGGCAGGCGGATGGTGTTGTAACGCTCATGCAGGATATAAACAATCACGCCGACAATGACCGCACCCAGAATACCGGTATCGATAGACTGAATGCCGAGGATCATCTGAATGTTGTTGGCTTTGAGGATCATCGGGTCGACCGTCGGCAGTGTGCCGTTGGCGGTCAGATAGAAGTTGATCGCCAGATTCAGTACCGCATAACCGACGAAACCAGAGAACGCAGCCACGCCTTTGTTCTCACGCGCCATACCTAGCGGGATAGCGATAGCGAACATCACCGGCAAGAAGCTGAAGGCGAATGAACCGACTTTGCTCATCCAGGTGAAGATCAGTTGCAGGATTGGATTACCGAGCGCTGGCAGCAGCGTGGTAACGTCATGGCTGCTTAAAGAACTGCCGATCCCCATCATGATGCCGCAGAACGACAGCAGGGCAACCGGAAGCATAAAGGTTTTACCTAAGCTTTGGAAAAACTCCCAAAGTGTGACGCGTTGTTTTTTACTGGCTGGCATTATCATTCCCCTGAAAAGATTAAAAACGAACCAAGTTTTGTTGATGGGCGCTAAGATAAAACGTTTTACCTAATTTAATCGTGCGGAAGCTCACATTAATCAACCATGCCCGCAAGATAAGCTTACGGACAGATAAAACGTTTTATCTAAGTTTCGATTTTGTTAGGCTTTCTTTCTGCGGGATCGCAGATTTTACAAAATTGCTGGCAGTGAAAAGGATCAGCAGTTCCGGGAGTTTTCATGACAGGCGTAAAACTTTTTATGGCATCCGTAAAACCATGAGCCAGAAAAAAATCACCATAATCGACGTGGCACAACACGCGGGTACGTCGGTGACGACGGTTTCACTGGTGCTCAGTGGCAAAGGGCGTATCTCCCCGGCCACGGCTGAACGGGTTAATCAGGCCGTTGATCATCTTGGGTTTGTGCGTAACCGCCAGGCCAGTACCCTGCGTGGCGGGGAGTCCGGCGTGGTCGGGCTGATTGTCCGCGACATTTGTGAGCCGTTTTATGCCGAGATGACCGCCGGGTTAAGTGAAATGCTGGAAGCGCAGGGTAAAGTCCTGTTTCTGTTGCAGAGCGGTTCTTCCGGCAAAGGGTTGTCGCGCTGTTTTGAAACGCTGCTGACGCACGGCGTCGACGGTATTGTGATAGCGGGTGGAGAGAACGCACCTGCCAGTTTGAAAGAGAGGGCCGATGAGCAGGGTGTTCCGCTGATTTGCGCCTCCCGCGCCAGCGGGATAGACGGCGTGGACCTGGTCCGGCCGGACAACATGCTGGCCGCCAAAATGGCGACAGAATACCTCATCAAACGCGGACATAAGCAAATTGCTTATCTGGGAGGGCTAAGTGACTCCCTGACCCGTGCCGAGCGGTTAGGGGGCTTTTGCGCCACGCTGGTTCAGTACGGCCTGCCGTTTCGCAGCGAATGGATCATCGAGTGCGACTATCAGCAGAAATGTGCCGCCGACGCGGCTGAAAAACTCCTCAAGCACTACCCGAAAATCAGCGCCATTGTCTGTCATAAGTCCTCGGTGGCGCTGGGGGCCTATTTCGGCGTTATGCGTACCGGTAACCTGATTGGCGGGGGGGCGGTCGATAACTTTTTCCAGCAACAGATTGCCCTGATCGTCATGGAGGACGCCCCCGGAGCGGAGCTGACCGAACCGCCATTAACGGCTATTGCCAGCTCAGCGCGCGATATCGGCCACGCGGCCGCGCGGCGTCTGCTGATGCGCATCGGCGGGCAGAATCTCGAAGCGCAGAGCATTATCGTACCGCCAGGTCTGATTGAGCGCGAATCGGCCTGAGCCCGAAAGATTCCGCAGTCAAATCGCAGACATAAAAAAGCCCGTCCTGAGACGGGCTTTTGCAGGGTGCTTGAGTCAGTGCTTATTGCGCGTTGGGTGCGACTGGTGCGACCGGTGGCGTCAATGGCGCTGGAGCTTCAGTTTGTGGCGCAAGGGCGTTACCGCCAAAGATACCAAACAGACCGGCAAATTCCTGAAGGGTCATTTTCTGGCCGTTCAGATCAATTTGGTTATCTGCATACTGGAAGCTGCTGGAGATGGTGTCATCTTTCAGCGTGGTAATTTTGAACATCTGACCCATTGCTGCGATGCCCTGAACCTGCTGTTTAGCCAGTTTCTCAGCATCATCACCGTTGTAACCCTGAAGTTTCGCCGTCTGGGTGGTCATCTCAGTTGCCATGGCAACCGGGATAGTCAGCTTCGCGTCAACTTTGCTCACCAGCTGTGAAATCAACTGATCGCCACTTTGCGCCTGAGAACCCGCTGCCGGATCTTTCAGATCAACTTGCAGGTTGAAGCTGCTTTCGCCTTTGCTGTTTTTCCAGCTCAGCGGAGCGATGCTGATGCTAGGATTACCTTTGAGCAACAGTGGCAGATTAGCCGCCAGCAGTTCAGTTGCCTGCTGCTGATAAACCGCCGGATCCAAATCACCCGTCTGCGCCAGCAACTGCTGGGACTGCTGGTTGTAGCTGTCTGAGAAGGTTTTCAGCGCAGCGCCATCAAGACCGCTGATTTTCACGGTCAGTTTACCTGAGCCGAAATCTGCGCCCTGAATTTTCAGTGCATCAAGGGTGTAATCCTGCTGACCCTGGATGTTGCTGCCATCTTCACTGAACTTGCTTACCAGTTTGAAGTTATCCAGAGAGGCGGCATCTTTACCATCAATGTTAACGAGAATCTGTTTAACGGTCAGATTCTGGTCGCCAACGCTGACTTTAAACTTGCCCTGGTGGGTATCGCTGTCGAGAGAAAAACCATTCAGGGTGACTTTTTCCAACTGACCGAACTGGTTCTGTGACGTCAGCGCGATGCTGTCACTTTTGCCATCGAGGGTCATTTTGGTCAGGTCTTTATCAACGGCGACATTGATATCAGCGCCGCCAAATTGCAGCTTGCTGTTGTTCTTGTCGTAGTCAACCGGAATGATATTGATGGCTGAAGCGCTGCCGCCACTGTAAGAAACGCGGGTATCAGCCGTGACCAGAGATTTGCCTTTGGTGACGTCAAACAGCGGTTTCAGCGTTGGGGTGTTTTGCAGTTCGGAATGTACTGATGCCATGCTTGGGATCAGGTTAAGTTTTTTCAACTGAGCTGCGGGGAAAGGGCCGTGATCGATAGTTTCGATAAAGGCAATTTCATCACCGGTTTTCAGCGCGCTGGTTCCTGCTGCTGCGGCGGCGACATCAGGTTTCAGGACAATGCGCACATGGCTGCTGAACAGACCACGCTGATAATCCTGATAGGAAACGGTAACCCCGGCTTTCGGGAATGCAGTTTGCAGCTGGCTGTTGGCATTCGTGGTGACTTCCGCCATATGCTGCTCGATCATCTTACCTGTGTACCACGAGACGCCTGTCCAGGCCGCGCCAAGGACCACAATGACGCTTACAGCGACTAACGATTTTTTCATAGCTCTGTTCATCCTTAGAAAATGTCCCGAAAATAAATAACGCCTTACGGCGCCATTTATTGTGGGTGAAGTCGGACCTAAATGGCAAATTTTTCACTAAAATGAGGTATTTCGCCTCAAAGGCTCGCTGACTATTCTATCTAATATGTCGTTAAAGACGGTTAAACACCCGTGCAATACGGCCATTACCGCTGACGTTGACCGGTGATTCGCTGGCAGACAAATAACAGGATTCACCCGGCTTCAGCACCAGCGTTTCTTCGCCTTTCGTCAGTACCGCCTGGCCTTCAATACAGAACACAATGGCGGCGCTCTGCTGGGCCAGCGTCTGTTCGGTGGCCGACAGGCTATGGATCGAGAAAGCAAAATCTTCGACAGGAATAGGGAAGTTGAGTTCATCACCGTGCTTCACCGGCGTGGTCAGCAACTCACTGGCAGGTTTGGCGGTAAATTTCAGATTCTCCAGTAATTCTGGCACGTCGATGTACTTAGGCGTCAGACCGGCGCGCAGCACGTTGTCGGAGTTTGCCATGACTTCGAGTGAAACCCCGCTGAGATAGGCGTGCGGTGTTTCGGCATAAAGGAACATGCCTTCGCCCGGCTGCAGGGTGACCACATTAAGCAGCAACGGAGAGAACAGGCCGCTGTCATCAGGGTAAAACTCACTGATGCTGCGGATGGTGTCCCAGGGCTGGCCTTTCTGGTTATTGAGCGCAGACTTCAGCACGCCAAGCGCCAGCAATTTCGCCTCGCCTTCAAGGCTTAGCAAACCGGCAAACAAGGTGCGAAGGTGGTCAACATCCGGGTGCGTCAGAAATTCGGCAATGTGCGGATTCGCACCAGACACCGGTTGCAACAGCGAAACAATGTCGCTTAATTCACGAAAACCGTTCATGGCCTGGAAAGGGGTCAGGGCATAGACCAGCTCGGGTTTATGGTTGGGATCTTTGTAATTACGCTCTGCAGCATCAAGCGGAATACCGGCGGCATTCTCTTTGGCAAAACCCATTTCAGCGGCGCGTTTACTCGGGTGAACCTGAATCGACAGTGGCTGATCGGCGCACAGCACTTTAAACAGAAAAGGCAGTTCCCCGAAACGTTCCGCGACTTTTTTGCCCAGCTCGTGTTCGAGGTTGGCGCTGATTTGCGCACGTAGGGAAATTTCCTGTCCTTCGGCATTATTGACGTACGAACTGCTTTTCGGATGGGCACCCATCCACAATTCTGCCATCGGTTTGCCGTCTGGATTGGCAATACCGTACAGCTTGGTCAATGCGTCCGTACTGCCCCAGGCGTAATTTTGTACGCCATTGTTCATTTTTTGCATATTTCGTCCTGAAATCCCGCTGAGTGTGGGATGAAAATAAAGAAAACATCTGTTGCGTAGTAAACAATGACCTCACCCGCTTAAGCAACTCCTGATGAAGAAAAAGTGCGGTGAGAGCTAAATCCCATAATTCCGTCGCCAGGGCATTATACCTTGAGGATATATGTCACTATACTCGACGGGCCGCCGGTGAAGGTAATGCGTGGGAGCGCAAGGCGGCAACCCTGAAGAACATATAAACATTCATTAAAGAGTGCTAAGGAGACAGTAATGGCAGCAGCGACTCGCATTGAAAAAGACTCAATGGGTCCAATCGACGTACCGGCAGATAAGCTTTGGGGTGCACAGACGCAGCGTTCACTCGAACATTTCCGTATCTCTTCTGAAAAAATGCCTGAAGCCCTGATCCACGCGCTGGCGCAAACCAAGCGTGCAGCGGCCTGTGTCAATATGGATTTAGGTCTGCTCCCGGCCGAACGCGGCAACGCCATTATTGCCGCTGCCGATGAAGTGCTGGCAGGTCAACACCCGACCGAGTTCCCGCTGGCTATCTGGCAGACCGGTTCCGGTACGCAAACCAACATGAACATGAACGAAGTGCTGGCTAACCGGGCGAGTGAAATCCTCGGTGGCGAGCGCGGCGAAGGGCGTAAAGTTCACCCGAACGATGATGTGAATAAGAGCCAAAGTTCCAACGACGTCTTCCCAACGGCCATGCACGTCGCGGCTGTGATTGAACTGCGCGAAACCCTGCTGCCTGAGCTGAAAGAGCTGCACAAAACGCTGGCGGCTAAATCTGAAGCCTTCAAAGATATCGTAAAAATCGGTCGTACCCATCTGCAGGACGCCACGCCGCTGACGCTGGGCCAGGAGATTTCTGGCTGGGTTGCGATGCTGGCTCACAGCATGGTTCACATCGAAGCGAGCATCCCGCACATTGCCGAACTGGCGCTGGGCGGTACTGCGGTCGGTACTGGTCTGAATACCCACCCGGAATACGCAGTACGCGTGGCGAAGGCGCTGGCTGAACAAACCAAACAGCCTTTCGTGACTTCCCCGAACAAGTTCGAAGCGCTGGCGACATGTGACGCTCTGGTTCACGGCCACGGTGCCCTGAAAGGCCTGGCGGCATCGCTGATGAAAATTGCCAATGACGTCCGCTGGTTATCTTCCGGCCCACGCTGCGGCATTGGTGAAATCTCTATTCCGGAAAACGAACCAGGCAGCTCCATCATGCCGGGCAAAGTGAACCCGACCCAGTGCGAAGCCATGACAATGCTGTGCGCGCAAGTGCTGGGCAACGACGTTGCGGTGAACATCGGCGGCGCGTCAGGCAACTTCGAGCTGAACGTTTTCCGCCCGATGGTGATTCACAACTTCCTGCAATCCATCCGCCTGCTGGCCGACGGTATGCGTGGTTTCAATGAGCACTGCGCCGTGGGTATCGAACCTGTGCGTGACCGTATCACCCAGTTGCTCAATGAGTCACTGATGCTGGTAACGGCATTGAATACCCATATCGGTTATGACAAAGCAGCTGAGATTGCCAAGAAAGCGCATAAAGAGGGTCTGACCCTGAAAGGCTCGGCGCTGAAACTCGGTTACCTGACCGAAACTCAGTTCGACGAGTGGGTACGACCGGAAGACATGGTAGGAAGCATGAAGGGATAAAACGGGGGTCAGTTTTATCACCGTTTGAGCGAGGCCAGATTAGCGTCTGGCCTCGTTTTTTTTGTTTTAATGGCAAATTTAAATATTTTAAAGCCGGTTTGGGCGGTAGCCCAAAATTACCACTTTAATTCCCGCCCCGAGTACTCGATGAAGTGATGCCCCCCTTTACCACGCCATGCTTCGAACTGATCAACAATACCTTGCGTGCTTTCGGAGATGGTCAGTGTGGCATTCTCGCCGCCCATATCGGTTTGCACCCAACCGGGATGAACGGATAACAGCGTCTGTCCGTGCTGGTCAGTCGTGGCCTTAAGACCGCGTGTCAGCATGTTTAACGCCGCCTTGCTGGCGGAATAAAGCGGATACGTTGCCACGTCGTTTTCGTTCAGACTGGCGAGCTCCGACGTCATCAGGGCTATGATGCCGGTTTTGGGTTTTAGCAATGGCAGTAACTCTGCGGCGCAGCGGACCGGTGAGAAGGTGTTGCTCATAAACAGCTGCATAATCTCGTCGTCGCTGGCTTTTGTGACATCCTGATGGTCTGGTCCGAATACGCCGGCATTGATGAAAATCAGATCAAAACGGCTGTCTGAAAGAAGCTCTTTCACCGCGTGCCTTTCCGCCTGTTTATTGATGTCGAGCTTCAGCCACTCTACGGAAACCGGGGCGCCATGAGGTGTTGCACCACGGGTGGTAGCCGTGACCTGCCAGCCACGATGTGCGAGTTCATTCACGGTGCCTAAACCAATGCCACGCGATGCGCCGATAATCAGAGCATTGAAGGAGCCAGTCATAGTTGTCCTTTATCGTTAGGGAATGAGCAAAAAATGCCGGAAGGTTTGTCTTCCGTGAAGTGTAGTTTCATATTGTCTGTCCCGTCAGCATGCGTACAGTGGTTTTCTCAGAAAAGACAAAGGTGAATAAAGCATGATCGCCATGAAATGGTTAACTCTTGGATTTGTCTGCGTTCTGTTGCTTTCATTTGGCTACAGCTACGCCAAAGCCACACAGAACCGGGAGCAACCCGCCGGGCAGAACTGGTCAACGGCAAGAAGGGACTCAGCAGGAATAGCGCCGGATCCGCATAAAATGAAAAGTATCGCGATCGTTCAGATTTATACCGCACCGACTTACGGATGGCGCGGTCTGGTGGCGGTGCATCCGTGGATTATCTTCAAGCGCGAAGGGGAAACAGAGTTTACCCGCTACGACGTGATCAGTTGGGGCAGTACCAATGTAGTTCGCCGCGACTACGCCATCCCCGACGGTTACTGGTTTGGTTCACAGCCTAAACTGCTGGTGGAACACCGTGGTGCGCAGGCTGAGGCGATGATCCCGAAGATTGAAGCCGCCGTTAAAAGTTATCCGTTCCCGCACACCTACCACGCATGGCCTGGCCCGAACAGCAATACGTTTATGGCGCATATAGGGCGCGAAGTCCCTGAGTTACAACTAGATCTTCCGTCGAATGCCATTGGCAAAGATTACCGCGCCATCACCAATCCCATCGGTTTACCGCCCTCCGGCCGTGGCGTACAGGTCTCACTTCTTGGCCTGCTCGGCGTGACGCTGGGCGTGGAAGAGGGTATTGAGGTTAATGTCCTGGGGCTGAATTTGGGCGTGGATATTAAGAACCCAGCACTGAGGTTACCGTTTGTGGGGCGCATAGGGTGAGGGAATTTTGGGGCAGCCCAAGTCTGCTTTTATATCTTTAAATTTAAATTCAAATTCAAATTCAACATCAAGACCGTGGGCCTGCTGCCCACACCCGCCCAGAAGGCGGCCAGTCGCCGCCGCCCTCTGGACTCCCGGGCTCTTTCATGAGGCACCGACAACTGGGCTGGTCACAATGGCCGTGTCACCGCTGTTATAGCCGCAAAATGCCGCCGCTTAGGCGGTGCCTTCGCTGCGGGTTTTGAACCTAAGGTCTCGAACCTCTTGCTCAGCGCCACTTTTGAATGCGGCCCACACTTTTTTAAATACAAAACAGGTCAGGTTTTTATCTTCCGGTTTTCATCTTTTGACCAAAATAACCGCTAAGGCGCAGTCAAAAATGGCACCTGATGAGCGGTTCGAGACCTGAGGCCCAAGGTTTGGAATTGGAAGTGGAATTTAAAAAGGGAGTTAGGGGAACGCCCCTGATCACTCGACTTTTTCTTTAAACTCGCAAAGATCTTCGATCAAACACGATCCACACCGTGGCTTCCTCGCTATACAGGTATAACGCCCGTGCAGGATAAACCAGTGGTGGCAGTCGAGTTTGAACTCGGAAGGGACAACTTTCAGCAGTTTGTCTTCGACATCCTCTACCGTCTTGCCCGGAGCAAAACGGGTGCGGTTACAGACGCGGTAGATGTGGGTGTCGACGGCGATGGTGGGCCAGCCGAAGGCGGTGTTGAGCACCACGTTGGCGGTTTTTCGCCCGACGCCCGGCAGGGCTTCGAGGGCGGCGCGGTCTTCCGGAACTTCGCTGTTGTGTTTTTCCAGCAGAATCCGGCAGGTTTTGATCACGTTCTCGGCTTTGGCGTTGAACAGACCGATGGTCTTGATGTACTCCTTCACGCCGTCTACGCCGAGTTCGAGCATCGCCGCAGGCGTATTGGCAACCGGATAAAGCTTCGCGGTGGCTTTGTTCACGCTGACGTCGGTGGCTTGGGCTGAAAGCAGTACGGCGATCAACAACTCGAACGGGGTGGTGTAAACCAGTTCGGTAGTCGGATGCGGATTGTTTTCCCGCAGACGGCTGAGAATAGCGATGCGTTTTTCTTTATTCATGAGGCATTGCCCGCGCTGCCATCGGGCAGGGTTTCCTGCCGGGCAGCGGCCTCTATTTTGGCGGCTTGTTTGGCTTTCTGGCGCTGGTCAATCAGGTACTTTCCAGCCAGCAACAGACCAAGACCAATAAAGGCGCCCGGTGGCAGCATCGCCAGCAGGAACGGATTATCCAGATGAATCACTTCGACGCGCAGCACTTTGGCCCAGCTGCCGAGCAACAAATCTGCGCCGTTAAACAGCACGCCGCTGCCCAGAATTTCACGCATCGAGCCCAAGACGAACATGGCTGCCGTTGCACCCAGGCCGGTCATCATGCCGTCGAGGGCGGCCAGATGTACCGGGCTGCTAGCGGCGCAGGCTTCGGCGCGACCTACCACAATACAGTTAGTCACGATAAGCGGGATGAAAATCCCCAGCGCCTGATAAAGGCCAAAGGCGTAGGCGTTGATCAGCATCTGCACGGTACTCACCACCGAGGCGATGATCAGCACGTAAATAGGAATACGGATCTCATTGGGTACCCAGCGGCGGAATGCAGAGATCATGGCGTTGGTACAGGTCAGCACCAGCGTGGTTGCCAGTCCCAGCCCGAGTGCATTGGTCGCCGTTGAGGTGACCGCCAGCAGTGGGCAGAGGCCCAGAAGCTGTACCAGCGAGGAGTTATTGGTCCACAGACCCTGAACAATTATCTTCTTGGCTTCACTCATCACGGGCTCCACAAGAGGTGAGGTGGGAAAGCTGAGACGGTACCGTCTCGATAAACAGTGACGTGCGTTTTACGGAACGTACTACGGCACGCGGGGTGATAGTCGCACCGGTAAACTGATCATACATGCCGCCATCTTTTTTGACTGCCCAGCGTGCATCGTCAGGTCCGTTGATAATCTGGCCTGCGAAGCTTTTGATCCAGTCCGAAATACGTACTTCAATTTTGTCCCCCAGCCCCGGCGTTTCATGCTGTTCCAGCACGCGGGTGCCGTAAACGTTGCCATGAAAATCTGCTGCAACTAACAACTGAATGGCACCGGAGTAACCGTCTGGCGCGGTGGTTTCAATGGCGGCGGCCACCGGCTGACCGTCTTTACGCGCCAGATAAAGGCGGTGAGGCGTAGCGCTACCGAGTGACTCATCGGTGACGTTGTAACACTCATTTTGCATATCATTATCATAAACATCCGACGGGATCACTTCATCGAACAAATTCTTCTGCTGCAACAGCGCCTGATGCTCAATGGTCGGTTTGGTGAGCATATTGACGACCGCCGTCATGCCGGTCATCAATGCGCCGAATACCGCCAGCGTCACGCCGTGGCGGCGCATGGTCTGTAACATTTTGCCCTTTTCCATGCTGTCCTCAGCGGTGCCCGTAAACGCGCGGTTGGGTGTAGTGGTCAATCAACGGTACGGTAATGTTCGCCAGTAACACGGCGAAAGCGATACCGTCCGGATAACCGCCGTAAGTGCGGATAAGCCACACCAGCAGGCCGATCAGCGCACCGAAGATCAGACGGCCTTTCGGCGTGGTTGACGCGGTTACCGGATCGGTGGCGATAAAGAACGCACCCAGCATCGTCGCGCCGGAGAACAGACCGATCATCGGCGGCGGATAGGCTTCGGGTGATAAGTCCCAGGCCAGCGCAGCGCAGAAAGTCAGCATCACTAACATACTGACCGGAATGTGCCAGCTGATGATTTTCTTCGCCATCAGGAACAGGCCACCGGCCAGAAAACCGAGGTTGATCCACTGCCAGCCCAGACCGGCCAGAATGCCGCTAAACAGCGGTTCAGACAGAACCTGGTCGGCGCTGTGGCCGGAGCGCAGTCCGGTTTTGAAGGCGTCCAGCGGGGTAGCCTGCGTGACACCATCGACATTCATCTGTAGCTGATAGGCGGTTAAATCCTGACTGTTATGGCCGGTAAATATGGTCATCAGCGTATCAGCAAAGCTGACGTGATGATGTTGCAATGCATCCGGCGGCAGCCAGGTGGTCATCTGTACCGGGAAGGAGATCAGCAGCACCACGTAACCGACCATTGCCGGATTGAAGGGATTCTGGCCCAGACCGCCGTATAACTGCTTGGCGATGACAATGGCGAATACCGTACCAATAACCACCATCCACCACGGCGCGAGCGGCGGCAGGCTGATGCCGAGTAAGACTGCGGTCAGCAGGGCTGTGTTATCGCCCAGACGTTTTTTGACCGGCATTTTGCGCAGTTGCAACACCGCGCCTTCGGTCAGCAGGGCGATGACAATCGCCAATGCAAGTTGCACCAGCGTACCGTAACCGAAGAACCACACCTGTGCCAGCAGGCCGGGAATACAGGCTAAAATCACCATCAGCATAATAGTGCTGGTGTTTTGCCGGTTATGGGTAAAAGGAGAACTCGCGATTCTGAAGGCCATTTATTCCTCGTTCGACATAGTCTGAGCGGCAGCTTTACGCGCCTTAACCCGGGCGATCGCAGCAGCAACTGCGGCTTTGCGTGGATCACTTTCTTGTTGTGTTGGTTCTGATGCGACGTCCTCAGATGTCTCTTCCTGTGCGGCGGCTTTTTTGGCCTTCGCACGGGCAATGGCTGCCGCCACGGCGGCTTTACGTTTGTCATCGGCAGAAGGTTCGGTAGGTGACGGTGTCACGGATAGGGTGCTGTCAGTGGCTTCTATCACTACGCCGGTATTCCTGGCCTTTTTAGCTTTCACGCGAGCGATAGCCGCGGCCACGGCGGCTTTGCGGGCGCTGTCATCTTCAGTCTGCACGGGTGCCGATGGCGTGGTGATGGGTTCAGAGGCCACGGCGGCCTCCTGAGTGGCAGCGGCTTTTTTAGCTTTTGCGCGCGCAATGGCGGCGGCCAGCGCAGCCTGACGCGGATCGACATCAGCGACGCTCTCCTGCGCCTCAACGGACGTCACGACCTCTGTTTTTGGTGTTTTCTCTGCTACCGGCGTGTCGAGTTTCACTGCCGATTTCTGGTGCTTCTCTTCGCGGGCCAGTTTCTCGCGTTCCATGCGTGCCTGTTTTGCTTCGAATCGCGCTTTGGCCTCGGTGGCTTTTGCGGTTTCTAAATCCACGGCGCGGATTTCAGCTTTCTCCTGGCGGTAATATTGCACCAGCGGAATGTTGCTCGGGCAGACGTAGGCGCAGGCACCGCATTCGATACAGTCGAACAGATTATGATTGCGCGCTTTCTCGTGTTCCTGGCCGCGGCTGAACCAGTAGAGTTGCTGCGGCAGTAACCCTGCCGGGCAGGCGTCCGCGCACAGGCTGCAACGGATACAGGCTTCTTCCGGCTCAGACTCGCCCATCTCACTTTCCGACGGGGCCAGCAGGCAGTTGGAGATTTTCACCACCGGCACGTCAAGGGATGGCAGGGTGAAGCCCATCAGCGGGCCGCCCATGATCACCATTTTCTGCGTACCCTGCGGGCGCAGCGCGCCTTCGGCCATCAGGTCTGCAATTGGCGTGCCCAGACGAGCCCAAACGTTACCGGGCTTAGCCATGGCTTCACCCGTCAGCGTCACCACGCGTTCAATCAGCGGTTCGCCGTCGATAATTGCGCGTTTAATGGCAAACACGGTACCGACGTTCTGCATTAATACGCCGATGTGCGACGAGTGGTGGCCTTTAGGTACTTCGAGGCCGGTCAGAATTTTGGTCAACTGCTTGGCACCACCGGACGGGTATTTGGTCGGTACCACGCGCAGCTCAATCGCTACACCGTCAGCCTGTTCAGCGTTAATGGCTTGTTTCAGCGCACGGATAGCGTCGGGTTTGTTGTCTTCAATGCCGATGATCACCCGCTCAGGGTTGAGCATATGGCAAAGAATACGCGTGCCTTCGAGGATCTCTGCGGCGTGTTCCTGCATCAGCCGGTCATCGGCGGTGATGTAAGGCTCACATTCGGCGGCGTTGAGGATCAGTGTGCGTGTGGAGGTCAGTCCACCCTGAAGTTTGCTGGCAGTCGGGAATCCGGCACCGCCAAGACCTGCGATACCGGCCTGATGAATACGCGCGTTGAGTTCGGCCGCGTTAAGTTGGCGATAATTCGTGACAATGTCACGTTCGGTCCAGCAGTCTTCACCGTCGGCATGAATCAGTACACACAGCTCTTTCAGACCGGACGGATGCGCGGTGATATGCGGCTCAATGGCGGTGATAACGCCCGACGTCGGAGCATGAACGGGCACGGTACGGCCGCGGCCCGTCGTCAGCGGCTGACCTTTTAAGACCCGATCACCGGCTTTTACGCACAGCTCACCCTCAGGACCCAGATGCTGCTGAAGAGGAATAATAAAGCGCTCAGATAACGGCACACGACGCAGAGGAACGTGGCTCGACTGGGTTTTCATTTCAGGCGGGTGAATGCCGCCGTCGAAGTCCCACAACTTGTCTTTTTTGAGCGCAGAAAACAGATTAAACATGGCGTTCCGCTTACTCCGCATGAATGACGTGCACCGGAATGGATTTCATATCCCACTTCCAGTTTGCGGTGGTGGTTTTAATCGGCAGCATTTCTATGCAGTCGGTCGGACAGGGGGCGACGCACAAGTCACAGCCGGTGCATAAATCGGTGATCACGGTATGCACCGCGCGCGTGGCACCGACGATGGCGTCGACCGGGCAAGCCTGAATGCATTTGGTGCAGCCGATGCAGTTACTTTCGTCGATATAGGCCACGGTGCGAATGGGCGCGGCAGCGGCGACGTCATTGCCCAGCGGCTGGGGGTCAACGTTGAGCAGAGCGGCGAGTTTCAGCATCACCGCTTCGCCACCAGGCACACATTTATTGATGTTATCGCCATTGGCGACCGCTTCTGCGTATGGCTTACAGCCAGGGTAACCGCACTGCGCGCACTGGCTCTGCGGCAGAATGTCGTCAATCTGATCGACAACAGGATTGCCTTCAACGGCAAAGCGGCGCGACGCATAACCCAGCAGCAGCCCGAAGACCAGTGCCAGTGCCGTCAGCGCACCAATCGCAACCCACAGTTCAAACATTAGAATTTCACCAGGCCGGTAAAGCCCATAAAGGCCAGTGACATCAGGCCCGCAGTGACCAGCGCAATGGACGAACCTTTGAACGGCGCAGGGACGTCAGCCACGACGAGGCGTTCGCGGATAGCCGCAAACAGCACCATTACCAGCGAGAAACCGAGCGACGCGGCAAAACCATACAGCGCGGACTGCATGAAATTGTGGGCCTGGTTAATGTTGAGCAGAGCCACGCCGAGCACTGCGCAGTTGGTGGTGATAAGCGGCAGGAAAATCCCCAGCAGGCGGTAAAGCGACGGGCTGGTCTTGCGCACGACCATTTCGGTGAACTGCACGACAACGGCGATGACCAGAATAAAGGCCATGGTGCGCAGATAAACCAAACCCAGCGGCATCAGGACGAAGGTGTTAACAATCCACGAGCAGATATTCGACAACGTAATGACGAATGTTGTGGCTAATCCCATGCCGATGGCGGATTCGAGTTTTTTGGATACGCCCATAAACGGGCATAAACCGAGAAACTTAACCAAAACAAAATTGTTCACCAGCACGGTGCCGACGAACAGTAAAAGGTAAGAAGTCATGACATTGCCTGAAAATAACGGGAAATAAATCAGCGTCTGGCCGCAGGGAACAGACGCTACAACCGCTTATTATCTGAAATAAGCGCCCCGGGGACAACGGGGTAACCGCAGGGTTATTCGGTAAAAGTCTCTTTCACCCTGCGCGAGCGTTTGAAATAGGGTACCAGCAGGGCGGCCGCTAACAACGCCAGCAGCAGATTACGCACTGCCATATCGTCAGCCACCGGCGAGAAGGCGAACGCTTTCACTGAAAGCAGTACGGTACATAACAGCCAGATGATAAACATCTTTGGTACCACGCGGGTACGTTTGCAAAATTGCCACAGTACCGCGACGGTAAAGGCCCCCATCGCAAGCGTCGTCACCACCGAGAAGTACCATTGCAGGGTAAATGCCTGCGAATTGGTTAGCAGGTAATCCCGAGACTCGGGTATAAACAGCGCCATCGAGAACAGCACCAGCATCAGCACAACGCTCATCAGCGTAACAATCAGGTACGCCAGCGGAGCCAGTAACCAGCCGCCAATGCGCTTATTGTTTTTTTCACGGGTGATCGGTTGTTCGGACATAGTCAGCCTTCGGTTCGATGCAGAATGATGGCAGGTGTTGTCCGGATCATCAGGACAACCCCATCTTATAAGGCGCAGAAGTTTACCCTGAGATGCCGGATGGCTCTATCGTATTCATGTGATTGATGGAATGAAGGGAACATGACATTGCGGGGAGTTCGGGCGCAGGAGTCTGCGCCCGAATGCAAAACTTAGTGCAGGGGAATAAACACTTCGGTGGCGATCACGACCACAATCAGCCCGACGAGTACCGGAACTGAGGTGCGTTTCACTACTTCGAACGGGGAGATTTTTGCCATACCGGCCACGGCGACAATCACGCCGGATACCGGGGAGATTGTGCGGCCCAGATTTGACGCCTGTAACATCGGGATCACCAGATATTCCGGGTTGATGCCCATTTTTATCGCCAGCTTAGGGATGAGTTCCACGAAAGCATAAAACGAAGCATTACCGGAGCCGGTCGTCATGGCCGCCAGCACGGTGATCGTCACCAGCACCAGCATCATCACGATACTGCCGGAACCGACGTTTTGCGCCAGACCGATCAGGCTGCTGATAAAGCCCACCGTACTCAACCCCTGCGCAAAAACGCCTGCCGCGACGAGCAGCATGACCACGTTGGCAAACGCATCTGCCATACCGCGGTAAGCCACGTCCAGACCGGCAAACACCGCTTTTCCGTTGCGGTTGCGGACAGTTTCGATGATGGCGGTCAGGAACATACAGATCACTAAAATGGTGATGATATGCAGATTCGGGCCCCATTTACCGTCGAATACCAGCACGCCAACAATGGGCGTGAAAGGCAAAATGGCGTAGAACCACGGTGCATTGGTTTCAACCGGCGCGGTTTCAGTTTCGATAACGACATGTTCGTTGCCTGCCTCGCGTTTGTCGAGATAGCGCTGCCAGAAGAAGTGCGCGATGGCCATCGCAACAATGGCGGCGATGGAGATAGGCAGGGTGGCTTTGAAGGCAAAATCCACCAGTGACATATTGGAAGCCTGTGCTGCCAACACGACATCGCCTGAGGTTGGGGACAAAATAATCGCCGCCGGAGAGGCGCAAATGGCCGCTGCCGCACCGCGGCTGATGCCGACGTTAACCATAATCGGGAATAGAGTCGCCATCAGCAACACGCCAAGTCCGGTCGCGGAGGAGACGGCCAGTGACATCAGGCAGGCCAGAATGTATGCGGCCACCATCAGAACATAGGGGGAATTAATCATCGCCAGCGGGCGGGAGGCCAGTCTGACCACCACATCATTGGCACCGATATGCGTCATATAAGCTGCAAACCCGCACAGCATCATGATCATCATCCCCAGATCGCCACCGCGGCTCATCAGCAGGATTTTTACATATTCGACAATATCCGTCGCATTCCAGCCGGTAGATTTTGCCCCTTCAGGCAAGACGCTGTGGCCCATCAGTGCGCTGATAATCAGCAGTGACAAACCGCCGACCATCAATACGCCGGTCGGCGAATACCCTTTGATGATATAGCGGCCCACGGCCACCGTTACCACCAGTCCAATCAGTAAATCCCACATGATTTTAGGTCCCCAGAAAATTGTAAGAAAATACAAAGGCGGGCACTTTGCACAATCGCAGGGGCTACCGTCAATGACGGTTATCAATGAATTGTTGGTCAGCTATAGGCAGAAGCCATAAATGTGAGGCAAAAGACGCTAAATTCAAAAATCATTCAGGGTTCTGGTCTGCGGACCAGTCGGTATAAAGATGAAGCCGCTTAATCAGCAAATTCAGTGGCTGGGCATCCGGCTTGTATTTATGCTTCACCGCACCCGCGTCGTAGTCCGGCAGTTCGCCGAGTTTGGGGAGCTGGAACGTCGGCGTTTTGAGACACAAAGCGATAAGCGGCATCGGGCAGGGGTGCTGTATCTGTTTCTGGCTGTTGCGATACCACACGCGGGCGATGGGCTGAACCTTCACCGGGCGTTTAATCTTCAGCACGGCGTGTTCGGGTATGCGTTTAACGTCGTTGATTTCGCGCGTAATATTATCTGTCCACTGCTCGCGGCTGTAGGGCGGGACGGAACGCCCGGCGTTCAGGCTCTTATCCAGTTGCGCCAGAACCTCCTCACGACTGACATTCTTAATGATGTGCTTATTGGCCCAGCCGAAGCGCACGGAGTCCGGATCATTTAGGAAGGAAATCGTCCGGTAAGCATTCAGCGTGATCAATCCGCGCAGATGAGTGTGCACAAACTCAAAGCGCTGCTCACGCGCCAGGCCGGATTCCACCGTCACAATGTGTTCCAGCTCGGCCTTCAGCTTATTGACCTCTTCAATCAGCAGCAGGGCAGCCTGATGTTCAGCTGCATCCACCGCGTAACACAGCACACCGGGCAGACGGACGGCCGATTTACTGCTGATATTTTCGCCCTGATGATGAATAAACAGATTCTGAAAGTGTTGCAGCGCAAGCTGATGCGCGGCTTCACCCACGTGCGGCGTGACCTGAATATGCTCGGCAGGATTGTGTTCTTCGCCTTTGGCAATCTCCGGCAGGCTGAATACGCGTGCCTGCAATAAATCGAGCTGCTTTAATAAACGGCTGAGATCGCCCAAAGCCAGTTCAAGTTCGTTGAAACACCCGTTCATCCGGGCAATCAGATCATAATCCGCCATGCACCCTCCATTTAGTTACAACATACAATATAGAATAAAAACACTAAACGTGCACACCTCAATAACACAGATAACCGTAAGTTCCGTGGCGGAGTGTCTGGCAGAGGGAAAAGGGCGCGAGCGCCCTGACAGGAGAGTAAAAGACCGACAGCGGTTTTCAGGCCATAACCGGGCGGCCTTCCGCTAGGCGCATTAAGCGGTAACCTACAATAATCGCCACAATCAGCATAAGACTGATGAACGCGGTGATGCCGTACCAGCCAAAACTGTTCCAGAAATAACCGCCCAGCGTCCCGGCCACGCTGGAACCGGCATAGTAGGAGAATAAATAGAGCGAGGAGGCCTGTCCTTTGGCCCTGCGGGCGCGGCGGCCAATCCAGCCGCTGGCGACCGAGTGCGCGGCAAAGAAACCACCGGTCACTAACACCATGCCGATGAAAATTGCCCAGATAGGGGAAAATGCGGTGATCAGGATCCCGACCAGCATCAGTGCCGCAGAGCCTATCAGCACAGGCCCGCGCCCATAGACGCCTGTCAGCGCACCGGCTTTCGGCGAACTGTAGGTGCCCATCAGATAGACCACAGAAATGACGCCGACCACCGCCTGGCTGAGATGATAAGGCGAACTGAGCAACCGGTAGCCGATGTAGTTAAACATGGTGACAAAGCTGCCCATCAGCAGAAAACCTTCGGCAAACAGCATCGGCAGGCCGGTGTCGCGCCAGTGCAGCGTAAAGTTAATCAGCATTTTCCGTGGTTTCAGTGAGCTGGCGCGAAAGTGTTTTGACGCCGGTAAAATGCGCCAGAACATAATGGCCGCAGCCAGCGCAAACAGCCCGACCACCGCAACGGCAATGCGCCATGAGAAGAAATCTGTCAGCACGCCGCTGACCAGACGTCCGCTCATGCCACCGATTGAATTACCGCTGATATACAGGCCCATTGAGAAGGCCACGACGCTTGGGTGGATCTCTTCGCTCAAATAGGTCATGGCCACCGCAGCCACGCCACTCAGTGACAGCCCGATCAAGGCCCGCATCAGTAAAATGGCGTTCCAGCTCTGCATAAAGGCGCAAATCAGCGTACAAGCGGCCGCCAGCATCAGCGCCACAACCATCACCGACTTGCGGCCCACGGCGTCAGAAACCGGCCCGGTAAACAGCAAACCCATTGCCATCAGCCCGGTCGATAACGACAGCGACAGGCTGCTGGTTGCCGGTGACACGCCGAAATCGTGTGAGAGCACCGGCAAAATAGGCTGCACACAATAGAGCAGGGCGAAGGTTGCCAGACCGGCGGAGAACAGCGCCAGCGTCACCCGGATAAACTGCGGCGTACCGCGTTTAATAAAGGGTGTTTTTGATAACGGGGATAACGCAGATGAGGGCGAGTCGGGGGTTATTTCGTCATCGTTGACCGAACTCCCCTGACTGACAGAAGAATGGCTGAGATCTGAAGCGGCAGATTTACGCCCGGTGGTGTTCACTGAAGATCCTTAGCGGAAGCATTTCATACAACTAAATTTAAAATGTATGAAAATTTTATCAGGGCGACTTATTTTGTCTAATATATTAATCTCTGTGAAACAATACATTTGAGATATCAATCAGCCGCCATGAACTATGTCGAACTGCGCCATCTACGCTACTTTATTGCCGTTGCCGATGAGCTACATTTCGGCCGTGCGGCGCAGAGACTCCATATTTCGCAACCGCCGCTGAGCCAGCAGATTCAGGCGCTGGAAGCCCATATTGGCGCTCAGCTGTTTAACCGTAACAACCGTAATGTGAGTCTGACGCAGGCCGGTGAAAGTTTTCTTAAAGAGGCGCGACAAATTATTGGGCGTGTGAATGATGCATCATTGCAGGCGGCTAAAATCCACCGCGGTGAGGCGGGGAATCTGACGCTCGGTCTCACTTCATCAGCCCCTTTTCTGCGCCGCGTGCAGCGGACCATTCAGCGTTTTCATCTGCTGTACCCTGAAGTGAATATCCGCATCGAAGAGATGAACAGCACCCAGCAAATTGAACCGCTGCTGGAGGGGCGCATTGATCTGGGCGTAATGCGAAATCGCCTGTTGCCCGATACTTTGCATCACCAACTGCTGCTGTCAGAGCCTCTGGTAGCCGTAGTCCATGAAGACAACCCGCTGGTGAATTTGCCGGAAGGGGAGCTGACTTTCCATCATCTGGCGGACCAGCCGTTTGTGTTCTTCTCCAAAGACGCCGGAACTTCCCTGTATGACGATATCCGCACGCTGCTGAGTTCGCAGGGGATCACGCCGTTTATTACCCAGGAAGTCGGCGAACCGCTGACTATCATCGGGCTGGTGTCAGCCGGCCTCGGTGTCTCGATTTTACCAGCGTCCTACTTACGGATTCAGGTTGATGGTGTGCGCTATTTACGTTTTGGAAAACAGCTGGGGACCACGCAAGTTTGGATGGTGAATCACCGCTATCGCCCGGTTAGTGCTCCGGCTAACGCTTTTATGAAGTTAATGATGCAGGACGAACAGCCCTGAGAACGCTGTTTTTCCAGTCAATTCCTATCAGGTTTCAGGCCAATATGTGCACCGAATCACATAACGAATCAAATAGTTGACGGCATATGGCAAAAACCTCAACATACCCATTAATCTTTATTTTGAAGCGCGAAAAATAACGGAGTTTCTGCTGTGAACCCTGATGGGCAACCCGGACATATTGATCAAATCAAGCAAACCAATGTCGGTGCCGTGTACCGGCTGATAGATCAGTTTGGGCCAGTTTCGCGTATTGAGCTGTCAAAAAAGGCGCAGCTTGCTCCCGCCAGCATTACCAAAATTGTCCGCGAATTATTGCAGGCGCATCTGGTTCAGGAAACGGAGTTTCAGGAGCCCGGCAGCCGTGGTCGCCCGGCCATTGGTCTGGTGCTGGATACCGACGCCTGGCACTATCTCTCTGCACGCATCAACCAGGGTTTTATTACCCTCGGATTGCGTGATCTGAGCAGTAAACTGGTGGTGGAAGATGTGTTGCCGCTTCCCGCCCATGCTGAATTGCCGCTGCTTGAGCGCATTATCGGCGAAATTGACCAGTTTTTTATCCGTTATCAGAGCAAACTTGAGCGCCTTACGGCCATTGCCATTACGTTGCCGGGCATGATTAACGCCCGCGCCGGGGTGGTACACCGTATGCCGTTTTATGATGACGTCAATGAAATGCCGCTCGGCAGCACCTTAGAAGCACATACCGGTTTACCGGTCTTTGTGCAGCATGACATTGGCGCCTGGACCATGGCAGAAGCGCTTTACGGCGCCTCGCGTGGTTGTAAAAACGTGATTCAGGTCGTGATCGACCACAACGTCGGCGCCGGGGTGATCACCGGCGGGCGTGTCCTGCACGGGGGCAGCAGCAGCGTGGTGGAAATTGGTCATACTCAGGTGGACCCTTACGGCAAGCGCTGTTACTGCGGTAACCACGGCTGTCTGGAAACCGTGGCGAGTACCGACAACATTCTGGAACTGGTGCGCCAGCGGCTATCAACCGCTGTCGGGTCAAGTTTGCAGGGCATTCCACTGACCATTGAGGCGGTATGTGATGCCGCCAACCGTGGCGATCAACTGGCCCGCGATGTGATAATCAGCGTCGGCCACAGCGTGGGTCGGATACTGGCGATCATGGTCAATTTATTCAATCCTGAAAAAGTGCTGATTGGCTCACCGCTTAATTTTGCCAAAGAGATCCTGCATCCGGCAATTATGTCCTGCATTCAGCAACAATCGCTGCCGTCTTACAGTGAAAATATCAAACTGGAGTCGACAGAGTTTTATAACAAAGGAACCATGCCGGGCGCTGCCTTAGTCAAAGACGCGCTGTATAATGGCTCTTTGTTAATTAAGTTATTACAGGGTTAATTATTGCCCTGAATTAACAAAAGTAATTTATATTAAAAGTAATAGACGTCCTATTTTGTCAATTATCCCCGTCAGTGACCAAAACATTGCGCTAACGCAAATCGTTCTCGAATCCAATCGCCTAGACTTTCAACCTGTCACTCAGTCTCAGACCCAACGTCGGGGACAATTTTTAGTCAAGCGGAGAGATCCCGGAGCCTGAATTCCATGTTAACGCACTTTTTCGTCACGGGTACGGATGCTCGTGTAGGTAAAACCATCGTGACTCGCGCTTTGCTTCAGGCAATGGCAGCGCAAGGCAAATGCGCATTGGGTTATAAACCTGTCGCAACAGGAAGCCAGGAGTTGGCAGACGGTATCCGAAATAAAGATGCGGTGACGCTGCAAAACTCATCATCTATTTCTTATCCTTTTGAAAAAATAACGCCATTAGCATTATTAAATGAAGATATTTTTGTCAGCGATACTCCTGCCAATATTTTCGAAATAATGACGGCAGGCCTGAAATTTATGCGTGAGGGCGGGGATGCGGTGGTGATTGAAGGCTGTGATGGCTGGAGAACGTTAATCACACCACAGCGTTTTTATTCCGACTGGGTTCGTCAGCAAAATATACCGGTTATTCTGGTCGTAGGTATTCAGGAAGGTTGCGTGAGCCATGCACTATTAAGCGCTCAGGCTATTATTGCCGATGGTTTACCGTTGGCGGGGTGGGTCGCGAATCGTATTAATCCATGCCTGTCCCATTATCAGGAAACCATTGATGCCATTGGATGCAATATTCCTGCGCCTTTACTGGGCGAAATCCCCTATTTACCGCGTGCGGAATCCCGCGATATGGCGAAATATATCGACTTGTCACTGCTGCATATCAACAGTGAGCAGTCTGCTTAAGTTGTAACTCGTCATTTTTGACGATAAGAATCTTCAGGGCTCTGCATGCAGAGCCTTTTTATTGCCTCATTTCTTCTGCTTTTCTCCGGCGCTGGTATACTCAAAAAATCCTCCTAAACCACGACAGCCGACGCCTGGATGCAATGAATCAGACTCACGCGCAATCTCCCGTACCCCTTAAACACCGTCCTCTCATTCTTATGGCCTGCATGTTGTCGATGTTCATGGCGGCAGTGGAAGTCACCATTGTGGCTACTGCCATGCCGACCATCATTGCCGATCTCGGCGGTTTTTCGCTGCTCGGCTGGGTGTTTGCGGTCTATCTGCTGACGCAGGCCATCACCGTCCCCGTTTATGGGCGTCTGGCGGATCTCTACGGTTGCCGGAAAATCTTCTTCATCGGCACCACGTTGTTTTTGGCGGGTTCCGTTCTGTGTGGTTTCGCACCATCGCTGACCTGGATGATCGCCTTTCGCGCATTGCAGGGGCTGGGTGCCGGGGCCATCACGCCAATTGCCACGACGCTGATTGCCAACGTGTACGGGCCGCAGGAGCGGGCCAAAGCACAGGGATATCTCGCCAGCGTCTGGGCAGTATCAGCCATTGTGGGGCCGCTGCTGGGGGCGTTCATCGTCTCGCATTTTCCGTGGGCGGTCGTTTTCTGGGTAAATGTGCCGATTGGCCTGTTCGCCATGGCGATACTCATGCGTTATTTGCCGGCGGACAGCCAGCGCAAACAGCACCAGCTTGACCTTGTGGGTACTGGCCTGCTGACGCTCTCAGTTGCTTCGCTGCTGCTGGCGCTTTTACAGGCTGAAGCATTGGGCTATTGGGCGCTGGCGCTGATTGGCGTGGCGGTACTCAGTGCCTGTTTACTTGTTCGGCAGGAGCGAAAAACACCGGAGCCGCTGTTTCCGCTGGCGCTGTGGCAGAGCAAAGTGATCATCGCCGGAAATATCGGCGGGTTGGTGATTGGTGCGACCATGATGGGGATCAGCGCCTTTCTGCCCACCTACGTGCAGGGCGTTATGGGCGGAACCCCGTTGCAGGCGGGCACTACGCTGGCGATGATGTCTATCGGCTGGCCCGTGGCCAGTATGCTGAGCGGGAATCTGATGCAGGCCACGTCTTATCGTGCCACGGCGCTCATCGGGGCACTACTTCTGGTCAGCGGAAGCCTGATCTTACTGCTGCTGACGGCAGATTCTGGGTTGTGGTGGGCGCGGCTGGCCGCACTGACCATCGGGGCCGGAATGGGGTTGTGCAATACGACGTTTCTGGTCTCGGTACAAAATGCGGCCGAAATATCGATTCGTGGCATCGCCACCGCCTCGACGCTGTTTACCCGTATGCTCGGTTCTGCCATCGGTACCGCACTACTGGGTGCGACGCTGAATCTGAATCTTGAAAAGCGTCTGCCGGACATTACCGATCCGGTGCAGCAACTGATGGAAAAACAGAGTCGCCAGTCGATAGATCCAACGCAGCTCAGCGCCATCACAGACAGCGTGTCGGCGTCACTGCATTGGGTATTTATTGTGGCGGCGGTGATCTCCCTGTTTGCGCTCGCCGCCGGAACCTTGATCCCGACGGGAGAACGGCCAAAAGGTGAACCGCAAAAAGAAGGGTGATTATTGGGCGGGCTTAAGGACAAAGCTCTCGTCCCACGTATCTTTCACCTCAAGTTTTACCGGCAGCAGACCCTGCTCGTGATAAAAATCAGCGGTCTGCTGCTGCTGGACTTTGGTTGCGTCATCGATGGGCTGCCACCAGGATTTACGCCGCTCGAAAGAGAGTCTGGCCGCGGGTAGCGGGAAGCCGATGATCTTCGCCAACTGCTGGCTGTACTCATCAAGATGCTGATAAGCCCAGACCTGCGCATCGCTCAGACGTTGCAGATAATCAGCAATGGCTTCCCGTTTTTCCTTATCTTTTAGCGCCGTATCGGTGGCGGCCAGGAAACTGTTGCCCGACCACAGCCCGCGTCCGTTGACCAGCACGCGCAGATGATCCTGGGTTTCAGCAAATGCGGTATAAGGTTCCCACGTTGCCCAGACATCCACAGAACCCTGAATCAGCGCCAGTTTGGCATCGCTCGGTGTCAGAAAGCGGAAATTCACCTCTTTGGCCGACAGACCCGCCGAGGCCAGCGCTTTCAGGGCCACAAAATGGCCGATGGAACCGCGATTAGTGGCAATACTTTTCCCTTTCAGGTCAGCGGCCGTTTTGATCGGGCTGTCTGCTTTTACCAGGAGCGCGGTGCCATAAGCGTCTGACTTATCTACCGCAATCGCTTTGACCTGTGCACCTGCTGCCTCGGCAAACAGTAGCGGAGCATCGCCAATGATCCCGACGTCGACCGCCTGCGCATTCAGCGCTTCGGCCAGCGGTGCTGCGGCCGGAAACTCCGCCCATTCAATTTTGTACGGCAGATCTTTCAGCTTTCCAGCGGCCTCAAGCTGGGCGCGCATATTGCCTTTCTGATCGGCCACCCGCAGTACAACCTGATCCGCCAGCGCGGGCAGCACGCTGCCGATCAATATCACCGCCACGAGCAGTTTTCCAATATATCGTCGCATTATCATGCTCTATACCGCCGGTTCGTGATAGGGATGACGTTGTGCCAGGCGCGCCGCAATTTTCTGCCGCGTCAGCGGGATCAGCTCTTTGCCGTATTCCACTGCATCATTTAGCGGGTCGAAGCCACGGATTAAGAACGTGCTGATGCCTAAGTCGTAATACTTCAGCAGGGCGTCGGAAACCTGCTCCGGCGTACCGACCAGCGCGGTCGAATTGGAACCGCCACCGATCAATCCCGCAATGCCGGTCCACAGCCGTTCATCCAGACGGTCACCCAGTGCGACGGCCTGTAGCAGACGTTCTGCACCGACGCTCTGCGGTTTGCCCGGCTGCGGCAGGCCGTTGCGTTCGATTTGTGCAATGGCCTTTGCCCGTATTGCTTCGGCTTTCGCCCAGGCTTCCTCCTCAGTACGCCCGAGGATCGGACGAAAAGAGATGCTGAAACCTACGTCGCGCTGATGCTCTGCGGCGGCGGCTTTCACGGCGCTGACGGTTTCGGCGGCGCTCGCCAGCGGCTCGCCCCATAGCGCAAATACGTCTGCCTGTTTTCCGGCCACGCGGATCGCGTCTTCAGACGAGCCACCAAAGAACACCGGCAGAGTTTTATTGAAAGGTTTGATAGCAGAGAAAGCGTTGTCAGCCTGATAAAATTCGCCCTGATGGTCGAAGCCCTTTTCTGAATACCAGCTTTTTTTCAGCACATCAATGTACTCATCGGTACGGGCATAGCGGCCGGATTTCGGCACAAAATCGCCATCCCGGCGTTGTTCAGCATCGCTGCCGCCGCTGATGATATGCACCGCCAGTCGTCCATCCAGCAGATGATCCAGCGTGGCGAGCTTTCGGGCGGCTAATGTAGGGGAGACAAAACCGGGGCGGTGGGCCAGCAGGAAATGAATACGTGAAGTATGAGCCCCCGCGTGGGCGGTCACCAGAAAGGCGTCGGGCTGGTCGGAAGCGTAGGCCACCAGAACGCGGTCGAAACCTGCCTCCTCATGGGCCTGGGCGAATTCGGCGATATATTTTTTGTCAAAAATCGGGCCGGTGGCCGGGATGATCTCGGAAGCCAAACGATGGCCGATCATTCCAATAAATTGCACGCTCATAGGCTGTCACTCCTGGAGTCAACGGATTGCCAGCGGAAAACCGATGGCAGGAGTCTTGTACCTTAAACAGCCTTTTACTATGTGAGAAATTAATTTTTAACATAAGCTAATATAAAAAATGCGCATTAAATATTTTCGACGCCTGCAAAACCCGGCTTTACTGATGTGGCAGATTGGCTGCCAGCGGCGCGAGATCTAACCCGTGGGCAATGGCGGCGGCAAAAGCATCGATGGCCGGGATCTGACTGGCGGGAACGTTGGGATACACCAGCCACAGCTGGCTGCGCGGGGCGAAATCCTGTAGCGAATAGATTTGCAGCAGCGGGCGCAGGGCGTGGCGTTCAACCAGCGCCCGCGGCATCAGGCCCAGGCCGCGACCTTCGGCGATCAGCGAAAGTTGTAACGTCACGCCAAAAGCTTCCAGATTCAGCAATAAAGGCAGGCCTTGCTCGGTCAGCGCCCGTTGCAGAGCCGCGCGAAAACCGCAGCCTTCGGGATTTAAAATCCAGCCGCGCTGATACCCCTCTTCCAGCCTTTTCAGCGCGGGGACCGTCGGTTCATTCGGGCCGACCACCACCAGATCAACCGACCCGAGCGCCTGACTTTCCAGCCCGGCGGGAAATTGTTTACTGGCGGGAAACAGCACCACGGCAGCTTCCAGCTCCTGACGCTGAACGCGCAGCAGCAACTCTTCACCCCAGCCGCTGGAGAGGCGTGGCTGAATTTGCGGGAAATCAGATGAGAGCATTTTCAGCGCGGGAAGCAGGCTAGTTTCGCTCAGACTTTGAGGGACCGCCAGACGCAGCAGACCCGACGGCGGAGTATCTGCCGCCACCAAATCATTCAGTGCCTCGACCTCACGCAGAATATTACGGCATTGCTGGAATACGCGTTTGCCCATCAGCGTCGGTTTCAGCGGTTTGGTTTGTCGGTTGAGCAGCGGTAAACCCAGAGATTCCTCGAAATTCTGTACGCGTCGCGTGATCGCCGGTTGCGTCAGCCCCAGTTCTTCCGCCGCCAGCCGGGTGGATTGCAGGCGGATCACCGCGACGAACGCGGTCAGGTCTTCAATTTTCATCAGTAAAAGCCGTCTCTTTCGGTAACGCCGTATGTGGCATCCATGAAGGGAGCATAAAACAATTTGCGCCGCGAAGCCGGAATGCACAGCACATTTTTATGTGTGATTTGCATATTAGCTTATCCATAAAATGAATTTTGGTTGAGTCAGGCCAGTGCTAGCCTGCGTTGAAGCCCATCTTACGGAGCAGATATGACAGCCTTATATGACCCCTCATTACACTTTTCACCGCTGCGCGACTTTCTGGCCTCCCTGACCCGGCTGGTTGAAGCCCCGCATGGGGAGACGGAAGTTCTGGCGCAGGGCGCTGAATTGCTGAGAAAACTGATTGCCCGTGATGTATGGCTGCCTGATGAATATGCACAGCCGCACCCGGAGCACTACCAGCAGTACCTGCTGTATGCCGATCCGTTATCGCGGTTTTCCGTTGTGAGTTTTGTCTGGGGGCCAGGGCAGAAAACACCGGTGCACGACCATCGCGTATGGGGGTTGATCGGCATATTACGCGGCGGGGAAATCAGCCAAAACTTTAACATCGGCGCGTCAGGTCAACTGCACAGCGTGGGTGAGGCCATCCACCTGACACCGGGCAGCGTGGAGAAAATTTCCCCCGCGCAGCAGGATATTCACCAGGTCAGCAATGCTTACAGCGACCGCGTTTCGATCAGTATTCACGTATATGGCGGCAATATCGGTGCCGTATCCCGTGCGGTATATCAGCCGGACGGCCAGCAAAAAACCTTTATCTCCGGCTACTCCAACCCGTATCTCCCGAATATCTGGGACCTGTCGAAAGAGAACTCTCATGTCTGAAGCTTTATTGAATCGTTCACCGAACTCCGCTGATGTGCCGCTGCGCCATGTCGCGCAATTACAGGATACGCTGCGAAACGGCGGTGAGGTGGCGCTGGTCGATCTGCGCGAGGAAGCGGTATTTGCCACCGGCCACCCGCTGTTTGCGGTCAATCTGTCGCTGTCGAAACTGGAAATCGAAGTGTCTGACCGTCTGCCGCGCCGTGGCGTGCCCATCACGTTGTATGACAACGGCGAGTTCTGGGACGCCGGGCAGGGCATCCGAAAAACCACGCGCGCCGTTGCCACGCTGCAGGCGTTGGGTTATCTCGATGTTGCGCTGCTGGCAGGCGATCTTGACGGCTGGAAAGAGGCGGGCGGCGAACTGTTTATTGATGTCAACGCACCCGGCAAAGCCTTCGGCGAATGGGTGGAGCATCACTACCACACGCCTTCCTTTAGCGCCGAACAGGTGCAGGCGTTGCAGGCACAAAACGCCAATATTGCCATTCTCGACGTGCGCCGCTTTGATGAATTCAACACCATGAGTATTCCCGGCGGTTCCAGCGTGCCGGGCGGTGAACTGGTGCTGCGCCTGCGCGATGCAGTGCCGGATCCGTTCACGCAGATTGTCATCAACTGTGCGGGGCGCACGCGCAGTATTATCGGTACGCAGTCGCTGATTAATGCCGGTATTCCCAATCCGGTCGCGGCATTACGTAATGGTACCATCGGCTGGACGCTGGCCGGGCAGAAACTGGCCCATCAGCAACAGGCCAGTTTCACTGCGCTCAGTGAGGCGTCACGCGATGCGGTGGCTGACAATACCCGTACGCTGGCAATCCGGGCGGGTGTTAAACGCATTACTCCCGAACAACTGGCAGACTGGCAGCAGGAGACGTCGCGCACGTTATATCTTTTTGATGTACGCACAGTCGAAGAATTTGCAGCGGGGCACATTCCTGGCGCGCGCCACGTACCGGGGGGGCAGCTGATTCAGGAGACCGATCACTATGCCAGCGTGCGTGGTGCACGCATCGTGCTGAGTGATGACCAGGGCGTGCGGGCCGAAATGGCCGCCTCATGGCTGGCGCAGATGAACTGGGAGGTCGCGGTGCTTGGCGCACCCGCCATCGCTTACAGCGAACCGGGCAACTGGAGTGCTACCGTGGCAGCCGCGCCGGCGGTGGAAGAGGTGACACCTCAACAGTTGCGTGGCTGGCTGGCCGAGGGGGATACGGGCGTGATCGACCTGACTACCAGCGCCAATTTCCGCCTGCGCAGGATCCCCGGTGCCTTCTGGACCACCCGCGCTAATATTGCTCAGGTGCTGCGCCAGCATCCTGCGATAAAACGCTGGGTGGTGACCTGCACCAGCGGCCTGCTGGCCCGCTATGCGGTGACCGAAGTGGCTGAACTCAGCGGATTGCCGGCTTATTTACTGCTGAAGGGAACGGTGGGCTGGATTGACGCCCATTTGCCGCTGGAACATGGGGGATCCGTCTGGATTGAAAACGCGCAGGATCGTTACCGTCGCCCTTATGAAGGCACGGACGTCAGCCCGCAGGCGATGCAGGATTATCTCGACTGGGAATATGGTCTGGTGGCGCAGTTGGAAAAGGACGGGACTCACGGGTTCAGGCTGTTGGAGCAATGAGGTGGTGAACAAATGGAGGGGCTCAGCGTAACTACTGAGCCCGTTTTGAATCTCTTAACGACGGCCGCGTGGATGCGTTCTGGCGGTCCAGTCGTAGGTCGCTGACGTACTGGGTACGGCTTTCGCGCGGCGTTTCTCTGCACGGGCTTTGGCGGCGACTTTCTCTTTTTCTTCCATGAGCTTATCGATGTAGTTGTCTTTAATCTTGTTCGTTTCTGAGTTTGTCAGGTCGCGCCCCTGAGCTTTACGGCTCTGGTCAAGCAGCGTTTTAAGCTCGCGCTGTTCGCTTTCCGTCATATCTTGCTGAGTCAGTCTTTTCATTTACGGGCATCCGTGTGAGGAAAGTGTTCTCCAGTGTAGCCTTTTTCAGCCAAAAAACTCAGCGATAACGCGTTAAACCCCAAACTTGATGCCGAAATACGCCAAAGCGATTTTTTATTGAGCACATCGCTCACCACAGCGTGATAAACCTTCAGCTATAAGTTTTACTTATTATCCAATTTTCTGACGCAGGCATATTCTTTCTTTTAACAATGAAACCCTTATCCCTGACGAGAGAAAGAATCATGTCCGTTTCACTGCGTGAGACCATCACGCTCCACGATGCCAGTATTGCCGATATGGCGCAGATCCAGGCGATTTACGCCCACCACGTGATCCATGGAATTGCCTCTTTTGAAACGGAGCCGCCAACGCTTGAGGAGATGCGATCGCGTCGTGAAAATATCATCAGTAAAGGCCTGCCCTATCTGGTCGCCAAACGCGGTGAACGAGTATTAGGTTACTGTTATCTGGCCCCTTACCGGCCGCGCTATGCCTACCGTTTCACCTGCGAAGGCTCGGTGTATATCGCCGAAGAGGAGCAGGGACAGGGGATTGGCAAACAGCTAATGCAGGAAGCGATCCACCGCGCCACCGCAGGCGGCTGGCGCCAGATGATTGCCAATGTCGGCAACAGCAGCAATTTTGGTTCCATCAGGCTGCATGAATCGCTGGGTTTTGAAATCATCGGTACGCTAAAAAGTGTGGGCTTCAAGCACGGACGCTGGATTGACACGGTGCTGCTGCAGCTGGAACTGGGCGAAGGGGATATCACGTTGCCCGGCAATTGCGGAAATTAACGATAATCATTATCATCCTCAGCCTGTTCACTGGATTCTGAGACGTTATGCGTATTTCCTGCCGGATGTTGTTACTTACAACCCTGATGATCACGGGGCTGGCGCAGGCCAGAACGGTGGTTGACCTCTATGACCGTACGGTTGAAGTGCCGGATCACCCTCAGCGTATCGTGCTGGGGGAGAGCCGTATGCTGTATACGCTCAGCCTGGTACAAGAAGGCAACCCGGCCAAAAACGTGGTGGGCTGGCCGGGGGATATGCAAAATCTCGATCCGCAGAGCTGGCAGCTTTACGTCAAGGCCTTCCCGGATATCGCCAATATTCCCCAATTCGGCAAAAATAACTTCACCCAGATGAACCCGGAAAAAGTCATCGCGCTGCATCCGGATCTGGTGATCCTGCCGCGTTACGCCAAACAACCCGCCGATCACGACCAGATGCAGGAGAGCCTGACCCGTGCCGGTATCCCGGTGATCTACGTTGATCTGCGCGTTGATCAAATCAACAACACCGTACCGAGCGTCAGACTGCTGGGCGAGGTGCTGAACAACCCGCAGAAAGCGGAGCGCTTTATCGCTTTTTATCAGCAACATATGGATCGGGTAAAAGAGCGCATTGCGCAGTATCACGGCACGAAAACCCGCGTCATGCTGCAACTGCAACCGGGCCGCCGTGAAGGCTGCTGTACCACGGTGTCTCACGGCAATCTGGCGGATTTACTCAACTTTGCCGGGGGTGACAATATTGCCCGTGGCGCATTTAAAAGCGTGTTTGGCGAAATGAACCCGGAAGCGGTGATTGCCGCCAACCCTGATGTGTATATCAGTACCGGTATGGGGAGCCCGCAGGCAAATCCGGGATCAGAGATCCTGCTCGGACCGTTGGTTTCTGCCGTTCAGGCGCAGGGAAGTTTTCGTCTGATGATGGACAAACAGCCGCTGCTCTCGCATCTGACGGCGGTCAGGGAGGGGCGTGCGTATGCGGTCTGGCATAATTTCTACCTTAGCCCCTACCATATGGTTGATGTCGAAGTCTTTGCCAAAGCGCTCTATCCGCAACTGTTTCAGGACGTCAGTCCGCAGCAGACAATAAAAGACCTTTACGCGCAGTTCCTGCCTATTCCATTTAGCGGCACGTACTGGACGCAGCTTCGCCCCCGTGCAAATTAAGGGGTAATTTTGCGTCCCCCATAATCAGGGGACGCAAAAGCCTTAAAAATCGACCACCGCAGACAACACCACATTGCGCGGTTCACCTTCAATAACCCGCAGGTTACCGGCGCTGGACGAGTAATATTCCTTATTGAACAGATTATTCACGTTCAGCTGTAGCTTGGTGTGTTTACCCAACAGCGGGCTGTCCCAGGCAACAAACGCATCGGCCACGGTGTAGGACGGCATGGTGAAACTGTTTTCAGGATCCCCGGCGCGGCTGCCCACATAACGGGCACCACCGCCGACGCGGACATCGCCCGGCACCGGTACCCAGCGCAGGGTATGGCTCAGGTAGAGACTGCCCATCTGAGTTGGCGCGTTGACTAACCGGTTACCGACGTTGTCCTGATTGACGTTATCCTGCGTGATTTCGGTTTTGTCGTAGCTGTAGTTGGCGCTGACGTTCCAGTCGGTGGCAATCTCGCCATTCACTTCCAGTTCAACACCGGTTGAGCGCGCTTTCGGAATGCTGCGCGTCACGCCATTGATGAATACCGACATGTCTTTTTCATCGATACGGTACAGCGCCAGCGTGGCATCCACGCGCGGGGAGACTTGCCATTTGGTGCCCACTTCATAGGTTGTCCCCAACTCAGGCTGCGCGACGTTACCGTCGTCATCGGTGTCGGTAGACGGCGTAAACGAGCGGCTGAAACTGCCATAAAACGACACATCCTGCGTCAGCTTATATACCAGCCCCAGTTGTGGCAGGAATTTGGTATCGGTGTTATCCAGCGTTTGCGTCGGGTCAACAAAACCATACGAGGACTTCTGGTTATATTGCTGATAGCGGCCGCCCAACACACCAATCCACTGGTCAGTAAAGTGAATGCTGTCTTTCACATACACAGATTTGTTGTAGAGCGTATTGCGCAGATTACTCAGCTTGTCGTTGTAGGTGCTGCTGTCGGTGGTCGGTGACAGTCCATACACCGGGTTATACATATTGAACTGATTGTTCACTTTGCCGCGATACGAGTACTGCTTATAGGTTTCATTTTTCTCATAATCCACCCCGAGCAGCAGGTCATGGGTCATGCCGAAGATTTCGGGCGTGCCAATCCAGTCCCACGCGGTGTAATCAGTTTGATGATTAAAACCTCGGTTGGCATCGGCACGGCGGGTTACCGCGCCGGTCGTGGTGTTAATGGCCGTTGCGCGCACTTCGTTACTGTCATAACGGCGCTGCATCCAGGCGTAAGTCAGACGCGTTTTCCACTCCGGACTGAGTTCATATTCCCAGGTGGTATTCAGGCGCTTATTTTTGCCCCAGGCATGGTTAGCCTGCTCGTCAAGGCGGCGCTCATAGGGAATGTCGATCGGTTGGCCGTTGATAAACGCGGTGCCGCGATCGTAAGGAATATCGTATTTGTACTCCTGATAGCTGATATTGAAACTGGCTTTATCGCCGAACCAACTGAGGGAGGGCGCGAGCAGGGTGTGCTGATCTTTGCCGAAGTTACGCCAGTAGTCATCAGATTGCCTTTCGGCGATCATGCGAAACGCAAAACCATTACCCAGCGGGCCGGTGACATCAATCGCGCCGCTCCCGCCACCCGATCCCCCGGTGCTGCCGCTGACCTGCGTATTCCAGTCATACTGCGGTTTCTTGCTGATGATATTGATCACGCCGCCGGGATTCTGAATGCCGTAGAGCAGTGACGCCGAGCCTTTGAGCACTTCGACGTGGTCAGTGGTGGCGTTGAATCCCAGCCCCTGATTACTGCGCACGCCGTCGAGCAAAACAGACCCGTCACTGTTAGCGCCAAACCCGCGTTTAACGAAACCATCCTCCGTTCCGCCCAGCGTATTGCCCTGAGTCACGCCGCTGACAAATGTCATCGCGTCGTTCAGAGACTTCATCTGATAATCATCGATCATCGATGCCGTCACCACGCTGACCGACTGTGGTGTATCAATGAGGGGCGTTTCGCCTTTACTGGCGGTAGAGGACTGACTGGCGCTGTAGTCGGTCGCGTAAGGTGAATTATCGTCAGCGGTCACCGTCAGCGTATCCGCCTGCGGTGTAGTTTCTGTTGCCGCCATGAGTGAAGAACAGTTGAAGATGGCCAGTGCCAGTACGGATTTTTTCAATCCGCTCGTGGCGATATTGTGGTTTTTTTTAACGATCACGTGAACTTTCCCTGAAATGCAAATAATAACGATTTGCATTCTAATTAAGAATGTCGCGATGTGAAGGGAAATTTTGGCTTTTTGGAAAAGCCTTTAAATTTTTTACTCCAAATTCAAATTCAGATCTGTGTTTGTTTTTAAAAAATGTATGGGCCGCATTCAAAAATGCCGCCGGAGGAGAGGCGCAAAACCGCGTGTCTTTTTACGCGGGTTGAAGCCCGAACGGAGGGGACCGCAACGCGGCGGGATTTTGCGGCTATAACAGAGGCAACTGCAACACGCCCATTGTGACCAGCGCAGCTGCGGTGTTGCAGCAGAGAAAAAACGCAGGATTGTTAAGGGCAGCGTTTACTGCCCTTAACCCGGTGTGGGCCGGTGCCCACGACCTTGAATTTGAATTTGAATTTAAAGAAGATTTAGCAGGTTTGGGCAGCCGCCCATGACTCACAGCAGTTAGTCGACCGTCGAATACTTAATGTAATGATTCGTGCAGTTAAAATTCCCCACATAATGCAGCTCACCATCCGGGCCTTTGGCGGTGAAAGGTACGCGGTAGGTGCCTTGGTCGTTTTTCACGTCTTCGCTAACGAACGACAGGATGGGCACAGCGGTGCCGATGTTGTCTTTATCGTTGCCCCAGTTAGGAATGCGGTTTTGCATGAAATCTGCGGTGACGCTGTCAATGGCATTTTGCGGGGTGATGTCAGCACAGGCTTGTGGCGTGGTGCGCTGCATCCACATCGGATAAACGTAAACGGACCCTAACATCACCACCATGATGATAAAAATGGCTGAAATCATACCGATGAGTATTACTTTGCTCTTATTTCCGACCACGTTCTCTCCTGAGCAGCCCGCATTGATTGATAGACCGCGTTGATAAATCGATGTAAATCATAACGTCATAGCCTGCATGTTACGATAGAACGCGATCTATGATCCATTTTCACTTTAACCGGAGGAGATTTTTATGAGTCAACAACCCACCGTCGCCGTGCTGGGACTGGGCGCAATGGGCCATGCGTTTGCGGCCAACCTGCTGAAAAAGGGCTTCGAAACCCACGTCTGGAACCGTACCGCGTCACGGGCGGACAGTCTGGTTAAAGGTGGCGCGATCCAGGGCAAAACCGTACGTGAAACCGTCGAAGGGGTTGATGTGGTGATCACCATGCTGACCGACGGCAAAACCACACAGGCCGTGTTTGAAGGTCATGATGGTTTACTGGCCGGGCTGAAGCAGGGCGCGATCATTGCCCAGATGGGAACGTTGGGCGTGGAAGCCACCGACGCGCTGATTGCGCTGGTCGGGCAGCAACGCCCGGACGCCGTGTTTATCGATGCGCCGGTGTCAGGCACCAAAACCCCGGCTGAAAATGCGCAGATTGTAGTGTTAGCCAGTGGTGACCGCGCCGCAGCCGCCAATGTTGAACCGGTATTCGCCGCCATCTCCAAAGGCGTGAAGTGGCTCGGCGAAGCGGGCAGGGCATCGAAAATGAAACTGGTGGTCAATGCCTGGCTGATTTCCATGATGGAAGGCATCGCCGAAAGCGCCCAGCTGGCCGATGAGCTCGGTTTCACCACCGATGAGCTCTGGGATGTGCTGGAAGGCGGCCCGTTAGCCGCGCCTTATATCAAAGGCAAAATGGAGATGTTCAAAAGCGGCGACTACACGCCACAGATGCATCTGACCTGGGCGCTGAAAGACATCAATCTGGCGCTTAAGGCCGGTGAAAACCGCCAGTTGCCGGTGATGAAGCGCATCAGCGAAACCTGGCAAAGCGCCGTGGATGCCGGCTATGGCGAACAGGATCTCAGCGTGGTTTATCGCTACTTAGGTTCATCTAAAAAATAACCCTCCGTATACGCCTTCCTCTTTCTTCAGGGGAAGGCGACATCAATATGCCGTCCTGCTTAATCCTCTTAATTCCCTTAGCTATTAATCGCAAAACCTCACCCACCTGCTGAATATAGCTTGCTTTCGTTTCATTTCGTTTTTATAAAATCCTTATAAATCATATTTATAGAGTATTAGATTTCCGTGGTTCTTTGGTTATTTTCGCCATTTAAATTAACGTCATATCTTAGTCGTTTTAAATATTAGAGCGCCTGAGTGCGCCAGTGTTAGCGTTATTTTATGACTCCGCACAGGAGGCGCCATATTAAAATGGGAGACGTTATGTCAGAAAGTAAAGTGAGCAGCATTCCCTTAATTGATTTCACTCAGTTCGCACAACCGGGTGAAGCCCGCGACAACTTCCTGTCGCAACTGCGCACCGCGGCGCGGGATATCGGTTTTTTCTATCTGAAAGGCCACGGCATTGATAAACAATTGCTGAGCGATGTCCAGCAAGCCTCACGCGCCTTCTTTGCGCTGCCAGATGAACAGAAACTGGCGGTGGGGATGATCAACTCTCCGCACTTTCGCGGCTACAACCGGGCGGCGTCAGAAATTACCCGTGGTCAGCCGGACTGGCGCGAACAGTTTGATCTGGGCGCTGAGCGTCAGCCTTTGCCGCTGGAAGCCAAAACGCCGGGCTGGGCGAGATTACAGGGGCCGAACCAATGGCCGGACTCTCTGCCGGAACTGCGCCCGCTATTGCTGCGCTGGCAGCAGGAGATGACCCAAATGTCGCTGCGCCTGCTGCGCGCCTTTGCGCTGGCATTGGAATTGCCGGAGAAAACCTTCGACCCGCTGTACGGCGAGAAACCAAATGAACATATCAAACTGATCCGCTATCCCGGTCACAGCGAAGGCCAGAGCGGACAGGGCGTTGGCGCGCACAAAGACTCCGGTTTTTTGAGCTTCCTGTTACAGGACCAGCAGCGCGGCTTGCAGGTGGAAGTTGAAGAGGGTCAGTGGGTGGATGCCCTGCCGCTGGAAGATACGCTGGTGGTCAATATCGGCGAACTGCTGGAACTTGCGACTAACGGCTATCTGCGGGCCACCGTGCACCGCGTGGTGTCGCCACCGGCCGGACAGGAACGTCTGTCGTTAGCCTTTTTCCTCGGCGCACAACTTGACGCCGTGGTGCCGCTCTTTCCGCTGCCGGCAGAACTGGCACGCGACGCACGCGGCCCGGCCAGCGATCCGCTTAACCCTTTATTTCGCGATGTGGGCTTTAACTATCTTAAAGGCCGCTTGCGTTCGCACCCTGACGTGGCACAGCGCTTCTACGCTGACATTCTGACCGCCACGGCCTGATGCTCTTTTCGTCACACGATCGTTTCGTCACACCATAAAACAACAATACTAAGGGTTCTCTATGCTGAAAAATGTGGTTGCAGGTTGGTCTCTTTCCCCGTCGGTCATCGGGCGTTTCTGCGCAGCAGCAGTACTGGTTGCGTCAGTGTCGGCTTTTGCCGCCGAACCTTTACGGGTTGCCGCTGACCCGGTGCCGCACGCTGAAATTCTGGCGTATGTGCAGAAAATTGATCCGAGTTTGGATCTGAAAATCATCGAAATCCCGAACGGCGTGAACTCTAACGAACTGCTGGCACACGGCGACGTGGATGCCAACTATTTCCAGCATCTGCCGTACCTGCGTTCACAGGAACAGGCGCTGGGCGTGAAGTTTGCCGTGGCTGCCAACGTGCACATTGAGCCGCTGGGCGTCTACTCCAGCAAATACAAAAGCTACAAAGAGGTGCCGGACAACGGCAAAGTGGCGGTGCCGAATAACGTCACCAACCTGAGCCGCGCACTTTATCTGCTGCGCGATCAGGGGCTGATCACCCTCAAACCGGGCTTTGATGATCCGGCCAAAGATCAGGCCACCCCAAAAGATATCGCGGATAACCCGAAACACCTGAAAATCATTGAGATTGAATCACCGCAAATTCCACGCTCGCTGGATGATGTCGATCTGGCTGTGATCAACGGTAACTATGCGCTGGAAGCCGGGCTGAGTCCGGCCAAAGATGCGCTGGGTTTGGAAAAAGCCAAGGGCAATCCGTACGCCAACATTCTGGTCACCAGCGAAAAACTGGCGTCTGACCCGCGAATCAAGCAACTGGCCAAAGATCTGGAGTCACCGGAAGTGGCAAAATTCATTACTGACAAATATCAGGGCTCGGTCATCCCGGTCTCCGCGGCAGGCGATAAATCATGATAGTTGCCGAACATCTGACCAGACAGTATGCAGGACAGGGCGCTCCGGCGTTACAGGATGTCTCTCTGACCATTAACGACGGTGCGGTGTTCGGCATTATTGGCCGCAGCGGTGCAGGGAAAAGTACCCTGATCCGCTGTCTGAATTTACTGGAGCGGCCCGATTCGGGCCGTATTCTGGTTGACGGACACGACCTGACGCAACTCAGCGACAAAGACCTGCGGTTGCAGCGTCAGCGTATCGGCATGATCTTTCAGAATTTCAATCTGCTCCATGCGCGCAACGTCAGCGATAACGTCGCGGTGCCGCTGCAAATTGCCGGAATTGGCCGCAACGAGCGTAAAAAGCGCGTGGCGGAACTGCTGGACTTAGTGGGCCTTAGCGATAAAGCCCACGCCTTTCCCTCGCAGCTTTCCGGGGGACAGAAGCAGCGCGTCGGCATCGCCCGTGCGCTGGCGGCGCGGCCCAGCTATCTGTTATCAGACGAAGCGACCAGCGCGCTGGACCCGGAAACCACTGAGTCAATACTGGCCTTATTGCGTAGCATTAATCAGCAACTTGGGCTGACCATTGTACTCATCACCCATGAACTCAACGTGGTGAAATCCATCTGCGACCATGCGGCGCTGCTGTCGGGTGGAAAATTGCAAGAGAGCGGGCCGATAGCCCGGTTGCTGGCAGACCCCAATTCGCTGCTCGGCAAAGCGCTGATGCCCGACTGCGGTTTGCCGGAACTGCCGGTCAATCCGCTGCTGCCGGTGGCGGAGCTGACGTTTTACGACATTTTGCGGGCCTCGCCGGTGCTTAGCTCGCTGGCACAGATTCACGGCGTTGGCGTGACCTTATTTGGCGGCGGCGTGGAGTCGATAGCCGGTCAGCGCGTGGGCCGTTTACGGGTGGCTTTCCAGCCGCCGATGGGCGGTGTGGACTTGTCTGAAGTGATGTTGTTTCTGAATCAGCGTGGAGTGAAAGCCGAATGGGTATAAGAAACAGTTTGTCGTGGGATGAACTCTACGCGCTGGTGCTCAATGCCACCGGCGAAACGCTCTATATGGTGACGCTGGCGACATTTTTTACACTGCTGGTCGGTTTACCGCTCGGCGTGCTGCTGTTTATCAGCCGCCGTCACGGGCTAACGCCGTTACCAAAAGTGAGCGCTACGCTCGGCACGGTGGTCAATATTGGCCGTTCGCTGCCGTTTGTGGTGCTGCTGATTGCACTCATCCCGCTGACCCGTCTGATTGTAGGCACCACGCTCGGCAGTACCGCCGCCGTCGTGCCTATCACGCTGGGGGCGATCCCGTTTTTTGCGCGCATTGTCGAGAACGCGCTGGATGAAGTGGACAAAGGCCGCATCGAAGCCATTCAGGCGATGGGCGGCGGGCTGCGTTATGTGATTTTCACCGTGCTGTTGCCCGAGGCGTTGCCCGCACTGCTGGCGGGGCTGACGCTGACCATCGTGATGCTGATTGGTTTCTCGTCGATGGCGGGCGTGATTGGCGGCGGCGGGCTGGGGGATCTGGCGATCCGCTACGGTTATCAGCGTTTCAACAATCAGGTGATGGTTGCCACCATCGTGGTATTGGTGGTGATGGTGCAAATTATTCAGATGCTGGGTGACCGCGTGGTCAGGGCGCTGGCCCATCGTCGCTGACTTCATTCCCTCACGGCAGTATCAACATCGACCACCGCCGACATCCCTGGCCGCAGTTGTTTGCTTTGCGGCTGGTGGGGGGCTATCTCAATTCGGACCGCTATACGTTGTGAAATCTTAGTGAAATTCCCGGTGGCGTTATCGGCTTTCAGCACGCTGAACTCAGAGCCCGTCGCCGGGGAAATTCGCGAGATATGCCCGTTGAATTTATGATCGTCTAGCGCATCCACCGTAAACGTAACCGGCATTCCGGTGGCCATCTCAGCCAGCTGTCGTTCTTTGAAATTCGCATTGACCCACACCGTTTCCGGCGTGACCGAGGTCAGCAGGGTACCCGCCGACACATACTGCCCCGCACGGCCGCTGACTTCGCCGAGCTGGCCGTCGGCCGGGGCGATAATCCGCGTATGTTGCAGGTTAATGCGTGCCACGGCGACTTTGGCCTGTGCGGATTTTAAGGCGGCCTGCAACGATGCTTTACCGGCGTCAATTAAAGCCAGGTCCTGGCGGGCGATATTAACGGAGGCTTTGGCTTTTGCCACTTCTGCCTGCGCTTTGAGCTGGGCGGCGCGCACTTCATCTCCGGTGGTTTTCGCCACCACGCCGCTGGCCAGCAGCGGGCCGTTACGACTCGAATCCAGCGAGGCTTTATTGGCGGTGGCCTGTGCACTTTGCAACTCGGCCTCCGCCAGTTGCAGGCTGGCCGCGCCCGACGCCCGGTTCTGGCCGAAATTATCCAGCGTCACCTGTTGCTGCGCTTCGGCAGCTTCGGCCTGCAACAACTCCTGACGGTAGGTGCTGTCGTCAATGTCAAACAACACGTCGCCCCGTTTTACCGGCATAAAATCCTGCACCTGCACCGCGGTGATATAGCCCGACACCTGCGGGCTGACCAGCGTGACGTTGCCGCGTACATAGGCGTTGTCCGTGGTCTCAACCTTTGAGCTGAACGGGAACAGTTGCCAGGTGTAGAGCACGATAAACACCCCGATAATCCCCAAACACAGCACCACAATAATGGACGGATAACGGAAAATATTTTTCATAAAATAGATCACATCTCTGGATGAAGGGTTGAAAAAATTGAAATAAATTAGGCGGTCGAAGCATCGCCCGCGCATCTGGATGCACTTATTTTTGCGGCTATTTTCGGTACCACGATATGCAGTACCAGCACGGCGAAACAGCCCCATGCCATGTAAAAAACCACCATGAACACGTCGTTATAGGCCAGTAGCCCGGCCTGCTGCGTAGCGCTGAAGCTCAGCCGCGCCAGCCCCTGCGCATTCAGCTGCGTGCTGTCGCCAATCACCGGTTTCAGCGCCTGGCTGTAGTGCGCCACGCGTTCAACCACGTACGGGTTTTGCAGCGAAATCCCCTCGACCAGCACACTGGAGTGAAATTTTTCCCGCAGGATTTGAATCGTGCCGAGGAAGGCGCTGCCAACCTGAGCGCCGATGTTCTGCGTGGTCAGAAACACCAGAATAAAGCTGATAATCTGGCTCTGGCCGAACTGCAACGCTCTCACAAACCCCAGCCACAGCGAGGTCGGCAGAAAAATGGCACCGGCAAAAGCAATCATTCCCTGACTGATGTAAAACTGCTCAGGCCGTGTATCGACGGTGGAGTGGGCGTCCATCCACGCGCCGGTGGCGATAAGCACCATGGCGAACAAATGGATATACACGATCCGGTCTGCGCGATGAATAATGCTCACAAACACCAGTCCGGCGAACGTCATCGCCAGCACGATCCAGAACAGCGTCACCAACTGGTCATTTTGCAAACCGACCAGCGTCAGAAACCCCACCATGCCGGTGGTCTGCTCGCTCAGCAACATGCGCACGAACAGCATCGAGCCGGTAAACATCAGCATTTCAGGCGTCATCAGCCAGCGCAAATCGATGATCGGATTCTTGCGTTTCAGCTCAACCATAAACGCCAGCGTCAGCGTAATAATGCCGAGCACCAGCACTTCGCCCAGCCACGGTTTCTCAAACCACCAGTAATAACGCCCAAGTGTCAGCACCACAGAGATACAGGCCACGGCGGTGCCAATTAGCGGATAACTCAGCCAGTCAATGCGCTCGAACACTTTCACGCGTGGCGGATGGGTCAGCGGCAGGATCCAGATAATGACCAGACAGATCAGCGCGAGGCCAGACTCCAGAAACGCCAGTTGATGCCAGTGGCCCAGATCCAGCAGATGTGGCGAAATAATGCGTGAGATCGGCTGGGCAATCTGGCTGCCCGCCAGTCCCAGACAGAGTCCGGCGGTCAGTTTTTTGGCCGGAGGGAAAATTTCGAACATATAAAAAATCGCCAGCGGCCCGAGCGAGGCCATCGCAAAACCCATCACCGCACGCACCGCGACAGCTGTCTGGAAATCATGGGTAAAGACCTGCGCCAGCGACACAGCGGCAAAAAACAGCAGGCCATATTCGCCGAAGCGGCGCATACCAAACTGGGTACGGATTTTATAAAGCAGGATCGTGCCGCTGACGCTGGTCGCGGTGTAGGCCGCCACCAGCCAGTAACTTTCGGTAGCGGTAATACCGAGCGACCCCTGAATACCGGGCAGGTTGGATGCCACCAGATTTATGCCCAGCCCCTGTGTCATGCCGATGATTAATGACGCCAGCGCATACACCACAATGCGCCATTTTGGGAAACGGCACAGCCAGGTGCTGACCTGAGCGGCAAAAGGATGATGCGGCGAGGCGGGTACCGACTGCGGCGTATGTCCGGTCTCTGCGGTGGGATCGATCTGAGGTGCTGGCGTTGATCCCGTAGTCATGAGTAAACCTTATCCGTGAAAATGCGCCAGGTAATTACCCGGCTACATTGTAGCTAGCTACATATATAGCAACAATGTAAACAGAAGTGTCAAAGGTGTCCAGATCAATTATTCATTGAAGTGATTTTTACAGTCGTGAATACGTATGAAATGAATGATTCCGAGAGGGGTGTGGCGGCTACATGGCCGCCAGCGTGGAGGCAATATTCGCCATGACCTGACGGGCAACGGCGACGTCTTTTTCAGGGATCCCCTGCATCACGCGGATGAGGATCTCGTCGGTCATCGAACGGACTTCCGTCGCCAGCGCCATACCGGCTTCGGTCAGCACGATATCTTTCGAGCGGCGATCCTGCTCGCCCGGACAGCGCTCCAGAAACCCCAGCGCCTGCAAACTGTCAAACAGGCGAATCGCGGTAGGGTGCTCCACTTCCAGCAGCGCCGTCAGTTCGCCCTGCGGCAGACGGCCTTTGGCCGCTTCCAGATGCAGTAGCACCTGGCCACGCGCCAGCGTCAGCCCGATGGTTTTAAATCGCGCATCGCAATAGGTACGCAACTGGCGTCCGATGTGAATGGTTTCGGGCAAAAAACGCAGGATCGGGGAGTGAGCTTCGGGGCGGCTGGAGGTCGTCACAGGTTTCTCTCGTGAATAGTTTCTATCAGAAATAATTATGCCGCTCAGGGTAGCACGTCTTGCCAAGTGGCGGTCAACCACAATCGGCCACGGCCAGACCCGAACCAAAACCCTGTGCTACAGTTAACAGTCGGTGTGCAAACAGACGTAAACCATGGGAGATGTTATGACCAGGGTCGCAATAGTGGGAGCTCACGGTCAGATTGGCCAGCTGATCATCAAACATTTGGTCGCGCAGGGCATGGACGCGATTGGGATTGTCCGTAAAGAGGAGCAGGTGCCCGCCATGCGGAAACTCGGCGCTGAGCCGGTTCTGCTCGATATCGAAAATGCCACGGCTGGCCAGCTGGCAAGCTGCCTGCAGGACGTGGACGCGGTGGTCTTTGCCGCCGGTGCCGGAGGCGGCTCCAGCGCCGAACGCAAAAGAACCGTTGATTTTGCCGGTTCCGTGCTGCTGGCTGAAGCGGCGCATAAAGCCGGTGTACGGCGCTTTATCCAGATCTCCGCCATCGGAGTCGATAACCCGATAAAACCGGATACCGATCCGGTTTGGAAAGCCTATTTGGAAGCCAAACGGGATGCGGATATCGAACTGCGTAAAAGCGCGCTGGACTGGACGATAATCCGTCCCGGCCCGCTGACGGACTCGCCGGCTACCGGTCTGGTGACGCTGTCGCCCGATGCCGGACGCGGTGAGGTGACGCGCGAAGACGTTGCGCTGGTGGTAGTGGCGGTATTACAGGCGCCGAACGCCATCGGCCAGCAGTGGGAACTGCGCGGCGGCGAGACGCCAATCCGTGATGCGGTAAGCCAGTAATCGCTGAAGCGGCCTTTCTGAATGTGAACGTATATCGACTCAGAAAGGCCGTAATTTGCGGAGAAGGAAGGGAGGGATTACAAGGTTTTCAGCGTCTCTTTACGGCGGATAAAGGCCACCGCAGACCCCAGGCACAGTACGTAACCCATAAATTCTGTGCCTTCCTCCACGATGTTTTTCACCGCACGCACGTACTCACCCTCCATCACCACTTTCCAGATGGCGTTCATGCCAAACACCCGTGAAAACACCAGAACCAGCACCAGCCCGCATACCATGTAGTGACAGGCCGGGTGGGCGAGAAATGCCGATAACCCGCGTAGAGTGGTTTTGGGGGTGAACGCCGCCCGGACGATGCAGAAAAGGGCCAGCAGGCTGGCGAAGTAGACCCAGGATCCGTGATAGATCAGGTCAAAAGCGGCGTCGAGTTCGCGGATAAACATGCAGCCGAAGAACCCGCCAATCAGCATCATCCCGCCGCGCAGGGCGGGATGGCGCGCCACCTGCCAGAAGAACAGGGCGCTGACGGCAAACAGCACCATCTCCTGCACTATTTCGGTCGCGGAGATCTCCCCGACGTTATTTTTGAAAATGGCGATATCGAGATAAATCACCCCGACCACCAGAAAGGCGCCTGCACACAGCAGTAAAATATTCACAATATGATTCAATAATGCCTGTTTCATCGTTTTCCCCGTGTCCTGTTCGTTGCGCTATATCGTCACTACGGGTGTGACGAAAAGTCCGAAAAGGATACGGATGTGAATTATTCAGCGTTGGGCAAAGCGTGCGGGGATGCTAAAGTTGAGTGATAATACGTGCCTTTTCCCTACATCATGTCCATTCCTTATCTCAGGAATCAGTCATCAGCAACGAGGCATCCGGCTTTAATGAGTACACAACCCACCACCGCCAAGCAGCTGGAAGTTCAGCGTATTGTCGACGTTCTGTCAAAAGCCATTGCTCAACATCGTTTGCGGCCGGGCTCCCGGCTGATTGAATCCCAAATTGTGGAAGCGCTGAGCGCCAACCGCAACCACGTTCAGGTCGCACTACAACGTTTGGCGATGCAGCGTATTGTCACCATCGAACCCAACCGGGGTGCGATGGTTGCACAGCCGACCGCCAAAGAGGCGCGCGAAGTGTTTACCGCCCGCCGCGCCATCGAACGGGCGATTGTCGAAACCATCACGCCTGATCTGATGCGTCGCCACCGGCACCGCATTGCCGCGCATTTACGCGGTGAACGTGAAGCCACCAACGCCACCGACAGGCAGGCGATTGTCCGCGAACTGAGTGAATTCCATCTGATGCTGGGTGAAATTTGTGGCAACGACGTACTGAGTGAAATTCTTGCCAATCTGATGGTGCGCAGTTCGCTGATCGTGGCCTTATATCAGCGTAACGACGTGCCATCCTGCCAGTCGGACGAGCATCAGGCCATTATCACCGCGCTGGAAGCCGGTGACAACGAACAGGCCGCCGCCGTGATGACCGAACACCTTGATGAACTCGAACAGCAACTGACGCTGGAAGACACGCCGGGAGGCGACGTCAACCTGCGTCAGGCGCTGGCCGATCTCTGAGTTAGCAGTGCACGACGTTTAACGACACACCACGCTGGCGTCGCAGGAGGCCAGCGTGACCACCATCTTATCTTCCAGCGCTTTAATCTGTGCGCCGGGAACCAGATAATTATTACTGATCATCGAAAACACCAGCGGCCTTCCGGTCGCCGAATCCACATAGCCACTGATCGAAGACACACCCGTCAGTGAACCGGTTTTAGCGTAGGTGCGCCCGGCGGCTGGCGTATTGATCATGCGGTTACGCAGCGTGCCGCCTACCATCAGTCCGGGTTCACCGGCGACCGGCAGCGCATTATGCCAGGCGTTAAACCACGGCTGTTGGCGGGCGACGAACAACACCGACGCAAGCTGTTCTGGCGTCACCTGATTCATGCGCGACAGCCCGGAGCCGTCAACCTGCCGCAGGGTGTCAGTATTAATGCCTTGTTGGCGCAAATACTGATGCAGAGTTTGCAGTCCTGATCCCCAGTCCCCTTTTCCCAGCGCCTGACGACCCATGGCTTTTGTCAGGATTTCGCCATAGCTGTTGTTTGACAGCTTGAGGAACGTGACGGCCAGTTGGGAAAGCGGGGGGGAGGTTTTGCTGGCAAGTACGGTGGCGCTGACTGGTGCCGTGGCTTTGGCAATCCCCCCGCGCAGCGTGATCCCATGCTGTTTCAGGGCGGCGGACAGCAGCAAACCGACCGTCTGCGTGGGGTCATCCACAGTGACCTGACGTGACCAGGTTTCGCTTTGTGCGGCAATCGTTCCACTCACCACAATCTGATTACTGCCCGCGCGCCGGTTGACGCTTAATGCCGTCGCGTCGCCCGTAGTCGTGTTATTGACGAGCGTGACGCCGGTCGTTGCGGGATAAACAGCGATCACTGCGGGTGAGGCATTGCTGGCACCGGGGTGCACATCCACGCGCACGACGTTGATATCTCCCTCAGGGCCAAAGGTGTAATTCAGCGCAGAAATGGGTGCGGCGAACGCGAAAAGTTCATCGTCCCAGCTCCAGCCCTGACCAAAAGGCACGCTGTCGAAGGCGCTGTCATCTAACAGCAGCCGCCCGTGAATGTGCCGGATACCCTGTTGTGCCAGCTGCGCGGCAAAGGCGTCCAGATCGGCGGATTGCAGGGTCGGGTCGCCGCTGCCCTGCAAATAAATATCACCCTGTAGTCTGTCGCCGTGCTGGCGGCCAGAGGTGAGCAGACGGGTTTCAAAGCGATAATCCGGCCCCAAAACGCCGAAAGCGGCGACCGATGTCAGCAGTTTCATGTTCGAGGCGGGCACCATGCGCAGGTCGCTGTGCATCTGATACAGCACCTTACCGCTGTTGGCGTCACGCACGATAAGCCCGGTTGACGCCCCCGCTAACGCCGGAGCAGAACCGAGGGGAGCCAGTGCCTGACTCAGCGTCTGGCCGTGATGCTGGCCGGTGCTGGAGGTCGCACATCCCGCCAGCGTCAGGATTGCGGGCAGCAGCCATCCTGCTGTTTTCATGATCTGAAATCCTTATTGTTGGTTAAAACACATGCACTGTTAAGCAGCGCCAGGAAATTTGACAGCAGCGGTGACGCAGTTCCGGCTCGCTGTAACATCAAAAGCTCAACACAGGGTGAGCTGCTGTCTGTCCGTAAAGGCAAAAATCGCACGCTGTCGCTGAAGGTCTGTCCCGCCAGTGATTCCGGCACCAGTGCCACGCCAAAACCGCAGGACACTAACGCAATCAGCGTACTGAGCTGCGCCGCTTCCTGCACAATTTTGGGGTAAAACCCTGCCTGAATGCAAAGCCCGATCAACTGATGGTAATACCCGTCGCCGAGGCGTTCCGGCGTGAAAACAAAATCCTCCTGCGCTAACTGCACCAACTCGAGGGTTTTCTCTGCCGCCAGCCGGTGCTGCGCAGGCAGGGCCACCCGAATTTCTTCGGTTAAAAACAGCGCTGAGGTGATCTCCTGCGGCATCAGCGCTGGTTTTCTCACAAACGCCAGATCGGTCTCACCCCGTTGTAACGCCTGAATTTGCAGGGCAGACGGCATCTCTTTAATCACCAGTTCCACCTGCGGGTAACCTTGTCTGAACCGCCGCAGCGGCTCCAGCAAGGTCGGGTAGGCCGCCAGCGAAACCGAACTGATGGTCAGTTTTCCTGCCTTTCCCCCGGCAATATTTCGTGCCTGACTGATCCCCTCGTTCAGCGCCTGCAGCATCGCACCGGCAGTTTGCACGAAAGAATCCCCGGCAGGGGTCAGCAGCACGCCGCCCCGGTCGCGGATAAACAGCGTCAGACCGAGCTTCTCCTCCAGCTGGCGGATAGCCACGCTCAGCGGCGGCTGAGACATATGCAGCCGCCGCGCCGCCCGATGGAAATTCAGCTCTTCGGCCACCACCAGAAACTGCTTTAGTACGCGGGTTTCAATCATTCCCATTTTTCTCTCTGAGTTGGCATTAATACATTATGCGCGGGGTAAGCGAGGTTACTGATATTAATTTTATATCAGTCAGGCGGTTGAACGGTATTCAACATCGCGGCGGCAGAGGGGTAACCTTGGGTTTTTACAGCGAGGTGATGGATGAATTTCACAAACAAAATTGCGGTGATCACCGGTGCGGGCCGGGGGCTGGGTCTGGCTTACGCGACCGAACTGGCAAGGCGCGGCGCAAAAGTGATACTGGCGGATGCCGGAACCGATAACCGCGGCACAGGCAGTGATGCCACCGTAGTACAGAATGCCGTGGCAGCACTGGTGCGGCAGGGTTTTGAGGCGGTTGCCCATCATGGTGACTCTTCGAATGAAGCCGACTGCCGGGAACTGATTGAGCAGACGGTCGGCCGATTTGGCGGCCTCGATATTCTGATCCATAACGCCGGTTGGGTCGGTTACCAGCCGGTTGAGGAGACAGACCTGACCTTTGTCGATCGCGCACTGGGCATCAATTTATACGCGCCATTATGGCTGTGCAAACACGCCTGGCCGCATCTTAAAAAATCCGGCAACCCGCGTATTGTCCTGACTACCTCCGACCGCGCCATGTTTACTGAGTACGCGCAGTCGGGTTTATGCGCCTACGCAGCCGGAAAGATGGCGCAGCTTGGCATCATGAATGCGCTGGCGATGGAAGGGAGACCGGAGGGCATTCTGGTTAACGCCATTTCGCCGGTGGCGAAAACCCGCATGTGGGGCGTCAGCGGCAAACCGGAAAACCTGACGACCGAATCGGTGGTGCCGGGCGTGATCTTTCTGGCATCAGAAGCCTGTCAGGAGAGTGGCGTGATCCTGCGCGCCAGCAACGGGCAGTTTACCGCCTGCCGCTTTAGCGAAAACCCCGGCGTCAATTACCCGCACGATCTGGCCCGCATCAGCGCCACAACGCCCGAAAGTGTCCGCGACCAGTGGCTGACCATCAGGGAGTATTAAGATGAAACCCATCCACCGTCCTTGTCATTTTTCACCGGCTCAGGCTTGTCTGGGCGAAAGCCCGGTATGGGACGCGCTGACCAGCACGCTGTTTTACATCGATATTACGGCAGGGGAGATCCTTGCTCTTCAGGGCAGCCAGCCGCCCAGGCGGGTCTACCGCTGCGGACAGCGGGTCGGCGCGCTGGCGATGACGTCAGACGGTAACCTGATCTTTACCGAAGACCGGCAGGTGGTGCTGTTTGACCTGCGTCTTGAAAAAGTCACGGCGCGCAGCGCGCAGGCCGGCATGCCCTCCTCGTTCAGGTATAACGACGGGGGCTGTGATCCGCAGGGGCGCTTTATCACCGGCCTGATGGATGAAGCGCATTCGCCTGGCTCCGGCAGTCTGCACGGGTACGGCGCGGATCTGCAAAAAACCGGTCTGCTGAGCGGCATGGGGTTGCCCAACGGCATTGCCTGGTCGGCCAGCGGCGACACCGTTTATTACGTCGATTCGGTGGCACGGGCAATTTATCAGGCGGACTGGCGTGCCCTCGACGCCACGCTGCACAATGCCCGGCTGCTGGTGCAAACCCCCGCCGAACTTGGCAGACCCGACGGTATTGCTGCCGATATTGCGGGCAATATCTGGGTGTGTCAGTTCAACGGCGGCTGCCTGCTGCATTATTCTGCCGAAGGTCACCTGCTGCAAAAAGTCGATATGCCGGTGCCACGGCCCACCAGTTGCTGTTTTGGCGCAGAAGGGCTGGCGACGCTGTTTATCACCAGCGCCAGATTCGGCATGACACCGGACGAGCTGCGTCGCTTTCCGCTGGCCGGGGACATTTTCAGCCTGCCGGTGGCGGAGCCGGGGCTTGTGCCGCACCGATTTCATCAGTCGCGGACGGTTCTCAATGTTGTCCGTTGAGCAGCCGCGCCGCCGGGCGCTCAAACGTCTGTATCCCCGCTTTAAAACCCATCACCGGTGGACTTATCTGTGCAATGACCGCCGACGCCGACGGGGCATCGAAGACCACAAAATCGGCATGACAGCCGGGCGTTAAGCCGTAGTCTTTCAGGCGCAGCATTTTGGCAGACTCCGTTGAAATCCACGCCAGACAGCGTAATAACTCCGCGCCGGTCGCCAGCTGTGACACGTTGGCGAACAGATTGGCCTGCCGCACCAGCGAAGCATCGCCATAGGGGGTAAATGGGTTGCCAATATTATTGCTGGAGATCGAGCAGGTGACGCCGCAGGCATCGAGCGCGGCCAGCGGGGCCAGCCCGCGCGGTTTTAGGTGAAAGTGTTCGCGGCCCGTAAGAAAGAGATCGGTAGAAGGCAGCGACGTCACCTGAACACCCGCCTGCGCCAGCGCATGCCCAAGCGTGTGAATATGTGCGGCTGGCAGGGCTGACAGCTTGGTCACATGCCCGACGGTAACGCGACCCGCGCGCTGAAATCGCCTCGTACAATCGATGACCGTTTCTAACTGCATACCCTGCGGGTTGAGGTCAAAATCCAGATGAAAATCCAGACAGCAATCATAACGGCACGCCAGTTCGAACAGCCGTTCTATCTGCCCTGCGGGGTCGCTGTCCGTGTAAGGACAGCCGCCCAGCAGATCCGCCCCTTGTTCCAGGGCCTGACATAACAACGCTTCAGTCCCCGGATTATTCAGCATTCCCTCCTGCGGAAAAACACAAATCTCCAGCGTTACGGCGGCGGCGAAATCAGCCTGTAAACGGCGGATGGCGCGAAAGCCAGTCAGGCCGATCTGCGGGTCAATCTCGACGTGGGTACGCATATGTGTGGTGCCCTGAATAATGGCGTGACGCAGCACCTGCGCGCCGCGCTGGTATACATCCTCTTCAGTGAACTCCTGCTTGGCTAAACGGGTCTGTTCAACGGCTTCGCTCAACGTGCCAGCCTTCAGCGTGCAGCGGGACATAATGCAGGCTTTATCCAGATGGATGTGGGTTTCAATCAGGCCGGGGAGCACCAGTTTACCCTGCAAGTCGAGGGTTTGATGATCCTGATGTCCGGGCTGCTCTACAAACCGGCCATCTTCAATCCACAACGTCACATTTTCCCGATCGGGCAGGCGGGCATTCAGGATACGCCAACCGGTGCTTAACGATTTGTTCATTTATTCCTCTCCACTTGCTAGCATTAGCATGATTATTGCTAGCAATATGAGTGCCACTGTTAACGTGGCGACATTGCGCAGGTAAACTATGATCCGTAACGACAGACGCACTGGCAGCGGGCATTGATTGCACCAATAGCACACGAGCTGCCATTTCAGCGCACCCATAAAGGAGAGGAAATAAGATGAAAAAACAGAATGATGCCGTGGAGATTGTTAGCAATTTCCTTGCCGCCTCTATGGCGCCGGACCCAGTAAAAGCCGCCACCTATATGGCACCCGATGTGGTGATCACCTTCACGGGAAAGCGGGCCATGCCGGATGCACACCACATCACCGCGTTTAACGGCGCGCGTTATGCTTGGGTGAAAAAGTCTATCGGCCAGTATGACTGGATGGAAAAAGGGGACCACACGGTAGTGTATTCAAATGGCACGCTGTATGGCGAATGGCCAGACGGCCGGGCGTTTGCCGGTAACCGTTATGTTGACCGCTATGAGATCCGCGACGGTAAAATCACCCGCATGGATGTCTGGAACGACAGCGCCGAATGGATATTAGTACCGGAAATTTCCCAACAGGGCTAAAAACGGCGGGCAACGGGTTCAGCCTGCTGAACCCGTCTTTTCACTCAGCGATATCGTTTCATCACTTCAAATGACGGCCTGAAAATTTCTTCCACCTTCGGATGGCGGAAGCTGCGTTCAGGGTAGGTTTGCATCAGTTCACCAAATTGCTGCCGGGCCTGCCGGTGAAGCTGGTCGAGATCAATCTGGCGCTTCACCAGTTGCCTGTCCCACAACACCTTTTCTCCGGCCACAATCACATGACTGATATCGCGGCCATTGCCGTTGATGACCATCGCGGTGATCGGGTCAAACCCCTGACCGGTGGCCGGCTGGCTGAAGTCATAGAAAATAATATCGGCCTGCGCGCCTGCACATAACCGCCCCAGATCGGGTCGTCCGAGGGCATCTGCGCCGCCAATCGTCGCCATGCGGTAATAATCAGCGGCACTGGCTGCCGCGACATTGCCGCAAACAACGCGGCTGAGCACGGTCCCCAGATGCATATTCGTGACCATATCAGGCGGGAAAGTGTCGGTGCCGAGCGCAATATTCACCCTGGCCTGACGCAGCGCGCCATATTGCTCCATATATTTGGCATGGCGGCCTGAGACCAGCGGGCAGGCAACCAGCGACGCACCGGAAGAGGCCAGCCGTGCAATATCCTGCCCGATGCTCTGTGCCGTGGGATGTTTACCGCCCAGAAACTGGCCGTGTGGCAGCAGCATGTGATGATGCAGCAGGCCGACATCCTCAAGCACCTGTAATGAGCTGCGTCCGCTAAAACGGGCCGCCACTTCATTCACTTCCAGTTCACTTTGGCAGCAGTGCAGGCGAGTCGGGCATTGCAGGTGATCCACGGCCTGACTCAGTGCGCGAAGTAAACCCTCCGTGCAGCCTTCAATGCGGTCCGGCGTCAGCGCGGCGTTCAGTAACGGATTGCCGCGCGCGCGGAGTTCCTGCGCAAAGATCACCGCGTCATCCAGCCCCTGTAAGCCGCGTTTTTCATCGAAACGCGCCCCGATAGTGCCGTTAGCTTCCACCACATTGTGGCCCGACATAAAAGCCGGGCCGAGCCACATCCGTACGCCGAGAGACTCCGCCACATCTGCCGCGTGACGGTATTCGTCGAGATCTTCAGCCCATTCGCGGTAGAGGATCGAGGTGATCGGCAGGGCGCTGGTAATGCCGTTAAGCAGCAGATGGGTATAGGCGTAGAGCTTGTTAAAATCGAGCTGTTCGCGGCTGAGCAAATCCCGGCGCGGCCAGTCAGCGGCGACCACGCGGCCTTTCTGCCAGCCGGGCTGATTGTCAAAACCCAGCACGGTGGTGTCGAGATCACCGAGCGCATCGAGATCCACAAAACCGGGGCCGACCAGCGCGTCCGGCGCCGTGATCTCTTCATCGACCGGGCCGTGATAATCATGGCCGACATACACCACGCGGTCGCCCTGATACACCAGTTCACCGCGTTCAAATAAGCGGTGATCGCCTTCGGCGTAACCCACCACCCAGCCCGCGCGAATGCGGGTTATCTTAGGGGCGGCCATCAGAACAGTGACTCCCCGGCATCCACAATCACTTGACCGTGTTTGATCACCGTATGTTTTGCGTTGAGCGTGACGATGGCCTCTGCAATCACGCGAGCGTCCGTCAGTACCAGATCGGCGTTGCAGCCTACATCAATGCCGTAGTCAGCCAGCTTCATTACCCGCGCACCGCCGAAGGTCACGGCGTCCAGCGCATGAAGCATTTCGCTGTCTTTGCGCCAGCGGTAACGCAGGCCGACAGCCATTGCGCGATATAACATGTCGCCGTTGCCGTACGGGCTCCAGGTGTCGCGGATCCCGTCGTTGCCTGCGCAAATATCCACGCCTGCGGCGCGCAGCAGCAGATAGGGCGGTACGGCGACATCCACCGGAGCGGTGGTGGCGATGGAAATATTCAGTTCGCCTAGCTGTTCGGCGAAAATCTGCTGTTGCTCCGGCTCAACCATGCCGAGACAAAAGGCGTGGCTGATGGTCACTTTTCCGGCCAGCCCGAATTCGCGGGTTTTGGCAATAATGCGCTCAACACTGAAAGCCCCCATTTCGCCGCGTTCGTGCAGATGAATATCCACCCCTTTGCCGTACTCGGCCGCCAGCCGGAAGATGATATTCAGGTGAGCAATCGGGTCTTTCTCATACGAACAAGGATCCAGACCACCAATCAGATCCGCGCCCATTTTCAGCGCCTGCTCAAGGTGTGTTTCGGTGCCGGGACTTTGCAAAATCCCGCTCTGCGGAAATGCCACGGTTTCAATGCCGACCAGATGTTTGAGTTTCTCTTTGGTGGCGAGCACCCCTTCGACGTGGCGCACGCCGATTTCGTTATCCACATCAATATGCGTGCGGATAAACGACGTACCTCGGTTAACGCAGTGGCGCACCACACGCTCTGACTGCAACTGTGCGTCGAATGCATTTTCGCGGCGAAACGCGCGTTCATTGGCGACGATCGCTGCCAGATTGCGGGGAACATCGTTCTCGTACCACGCGTCGCGGCCCCATAAACTTTTATCGATGTGCGCGTGACCGTCGATCAACCCCGGTAGCAGCAGCTGATTTTTTCCGTCGAGGATCTGTTCGGCCTGAACCGCCAGATCAGGACCGATGCGGCTGATTTTGCCGTTTTCGATCAACACATCGACGACACATTGCGGGGCGGTATACAGGCGCACTTTCTTGATTAACAAACTCATTGATCTTCTCCCTGATGGATTGCGGTCGGAACCTGCAAATGCGGGTGCGCAACGGCGGCCGGATGATGGCATTCAATATGGTGTTGGGCGGATAACCGGCTGACCGGTGGCGCTTCAAGACGGCAGATTTCACTCGCCAGCGGGCAGCGGGGGTGAAATACGCATCCGGCAGGGGGCGAAAGCGGGCTCGGGACATCACCGCTGATTGGCTGGCGTTCACCTTGCTGTGCGCCAATTTTGGGAATGGCGTCAATCAGCATGCGGGTATAAGGGTGACCGGGATGGCGGAAAATCTCCTCCACGGGGCCAAGCTCGACAATTCGCCCGAGGTACATCACGCCGACGCGGTCGGAGAAATGCGCCACCACCGACATATTGTGGCTGATGAAAAAATAGGTCAGGCCGAGGGTATCCTGCAAATCGCTCATCAGGTTCAGCACCTGCGCCTGCACGGAAACGTCGAGCGCCGAGGTAGGCTCATCGCAAATCAGGAAATCGGGTTGGGTGACCAGGGCGCGGGCAATAGAAATCCGCTGACGCTGACCGCCGGAGAATTCGTGCGGGAAGCGGAACATATCGGCCTCGCCTAGCCCCACCTGACGCAGTGCGGCGGCCACCTGCGGGCGGGCCTGACGTATATTGCCGACACGGTTTTGCAGCAGCAGCGGTTCGGCGATGATGCGCTCAATGCGCCAGCGCGGGTTCAAACTGGCGTACGGGTCCTGAAAAATCATCTGAATGCCGCGCCCGGAGGCGGTGCTGTCGCCGGTCAGCGGCCGCCCGGCATGGTGAATGGTGCCTTGGCTGGGCGCATACAGCCCGGCGAGCGCGCGGGCCACGGTGGATTTTCCGCAGCCGGACTCGCCGACCAGACTGAACGTTTCGCCCTGATAAACCGTAAAGCTGATACCGCGCACCGCCTGTAACACCGCTTTTTTCTGCCTTTTAAACAGACCTGACAACCCCGACGACGCGACGTCGAAACGGATATGCAGACCCTGAACGTCCATCAGCGCGTGGCGGCTGGCGGGCGCAACCGGCGCTGGCAACGCGTCGGTCTCAACGTCAGGCTCACGCTGTTTCACAGTATTCATTATCCGTTCCTCACAAATTCAAACAGGCAACGCGGGATAACCCGCTCACATCCAGCGCGGGTTGCTGCGTGCTGCATCGGGCGGTGCGCTGAACGCAGCGCGGATGAAAAGCACAACCATCAGGCAACTGATTGAGACGCGGCATCGCGCCATCAATTTGCGCCAGCCGCGGGCGGCGTTCGGTCAGGCTGGGAATGGAAGCCATCAGCCCGCGGGTGTAAGGGTGCTGCGGCTGCCTGACGACCTCCTGCACCGGGCCGATTTCAATCAAACGACCGGCATACATCACGGCCACGCGGTCGCAGACCTCGGCGATCACGCCCATATCATGGGTAATTAACATGACGGCGGCGTGGTGCTGTTTGCACAGCCGTTTGAGCAGGCTCAGCACCTGCGCCTGTACCGAGACGTCCAGCGCGGTGGTCGGTTCGTCAGCAATGATCAGCTCCGGTTCAACACATAGCGCCAGCGCGATGATAATGCGCTGACGCATGCCGCCGGAAAACTGATGCGGATATTGATCCAGACGCTGTTCGGCACTGCTGATCCCGACTTCCGTCATCAGTGCCAGCGCCCGCTGTCGCCCCTGTTGGGCATTGAGCGGCAGGTGCGTGCGGAGGGTTTCAATCAGTTGCTCGCCGATGGTCAATACCGGATTCAGGCTGGTCAGCGGGTCCTGGAAAATACAGCTGATTTTGCGCCCGCGCAGCAGACGCCGGTCGGCCTCATCAAGATTATCGATGCGGCTGCCGTTGAAGAAAATCTGCCCGGCGCTGATGCGTCCCGGTGCTTCCAGCAGGCCGGAAATCGCCGAGCCGGTCAGCGATTTTCCCGCGCCGGATTCACCGACCACGCCAAGAATTTCGCCGGGCGCCAGTGAAAACGACACGTCATGAATGGCTTTGAGCGCGCCTTTGCGGTGCATAAACTCCACGCTCAGCCCTTCAACGCTGAGCAGCGGCGGGGCGGACGGTTCGGGGGAAGTGTCCTGATGCATATCGGCCTCCTAGCGTAACTTAGGGTTGAGCACATCGCGCAGCCAGTCGCCGAGGATGTTGAATGAAAGTGACAGCGTCACCAAAACCAGAGCCGGAAACAACACCACCCACCACTGGCCGGAGAACAGATACTGATTGCCCTCGTTGATCAGCGTGCCGAGCGAAGGCTGGTCCGGTGGCATCCCGACGCCAAGAAACGACAGCGTGGCCTCGGTCAGGATCGCCAGCCCCAGATGCAGGGTTGCCAGCACAGAAATCGGGCTGAGCACGTTGGGCAGAATATGCCGGAACATAATGTGCAGATTCCGCCCGCCGCTGATTCTCGACGCCAGAACATACTCTTTATTTTTCTCCAGAATGGTCAGGCTGCGGATGGTGCGGGCGTACTGCATCCAGCCGGTCAGGGTGATCGACAGCACAATGATCGGCATCGCCATCATCGCCTGGCTGTCTTTGGGCAAGAGTCCGCGCGCCACGCCGCTTAACAGCAGGGAGAACATAATGGTCGGGATGCTCAGCATGGCATCGGCAAAGCGCATGATCAGCGTATCCACCAGTCCGCCAAGATAGCCGCTGAGCACGCCCAGCAGGGTACCCAGCACCAGTGACAACGTCACGCTAATCAGCCCGACAATCAGCGAGATGTTCAGGCCATAGAGCATCAGCGACAGCAGATCCCGTCCCTGAACGTCACTGCCGAGCAAAAAGCGCGCTTCGCCACCGGTCATCCATGACGGCGGCAGTTCGGAGTCCATCAGGTCAAAGCTTGAGGCATCGAAAATGGCGTAGGGCGCCGTCCAGTGGCTGAACAGCCCGGCGACCAGCAGTACCACGGTCCAGACGAACGCCAGTACGGTGATTTTTGACTGCCAGAAGCGGTAGATAAAATCACTGTCCAGAAATGTCGTCAGCCGTTGTCTGGTCCGTTGCCAGAGGGACGGCGCCTGAATCTGCGGATTAGAAAATTCACTCATCGTTAAGCCTCTCAGGATGTCTTCATGCGCGGGTCGATCAGGTAATAGAGCAGGTCTACGCTGGTATTGATGACGATGAATATCAGAGAGATAAACACCAGATAGGCGGAGATCACCGGGATATCGACGTAGTTAATTGCCTGAATGAACAGCAGGCCCATGCCCGGCCACTGAAAGACCGTTTCCGTCACAATGGCAAAGGCAATCAGCCCGCCGATTTGCAGGCCGACAATGGTCACGACCGGCAGCAACGCATTGCGCAGCGCGTGGCGAAAATAGAGGCTGCGGGTACGCAGGCCGCGGGCTTTGGCGAATTTGATGTAATCGGTACGCATCACTTCAAGCATCTCGGATCGCACCAGCCGCATGATCAGCGTGATCATAAACAACGACAGGGATAACGCGGGCAATACGATGGAACGCCAGCCGCTGAGGCTGAGCAGGCCGGTGCTCCAGTAGCCGAGATGCGTGGTTACACCGCGACCGCTGGAGGGAAACCACCCCAGCCACACCGAAAATACGATAATCAGCAGGATCCCCATCAGGAAACTGGGCAGTGAAACGCCAAGCAGCGAGAGAAACTGCACCAGACTAAGTAGGAAACGGTTCTTGCTGATGGCCGACCACACGCCGAGCGGAAAGCCAACCAGCAGTGAAATCACCACCGCTACGGCGACCAACTCCAGCGTGGCGGGCAGACGTTCAAGGATCAGGTGGAACACGTCCACCTGGTTGTAATACGAGATGCCAAAATCGCCGTGGCACATTCGCACCACAAAACGCCAGAACTGCATCAGCATCGGATCGGTCAGCCCGAGTTTACCGCGCAGCGCCTCGCGTTCCGCCTGAGTGGCGCTTTCGGGCAGCATGTTATTCACCGGATCCCCGAGGTACTGGAACATAGTGAAAGAGATAAACGCCACCGCCAGCATCAGAAATACCCCCTGCACCAGCCGTTTAATCAGGTAACTCAACATAGTTTTTCCCCGCTAAAAGGTGGCGATTAAGGACTGACTTTGGCGTACCACAGGCGCACTACGTTATCCGGGCTCTGTTTCACCGACAGTTTTTTACCCGCAACCCAGACCACAGGTTCAAAGTGCATTGGCATATAGGGCAAGTCGGCCTGCGCCAAATTGATCTCATCACGCAGCAGGCTGACGCGTTTGGTGTCGTCCAGTTCGGGGATCGACTGCTCAATCAGGCTGTCGACTTTCGGGTTGGAGTAACGGGGAACGTTAAACATGCCGAACCCGCTGTTGTCATTGGTATGCAGGAGCTGCACCGAAATGCTGTACGCATCCATGATCGGCAGATTGGCCCAGCCGAGCACGGCGATATCGGTTTTGCCATTGTCCGTTATCTGGTTATACACACTGTTGGTGTGCATGGTCAGCGTGGCTTTCACGCCAATTTTTGCCCAGTAACTTTGCACCGCCTGACACCACTGGGGTGCGTTCATGTAAGAGCCTTCCACGCAGTCGAATGCCAGTTTGAAACCGTCGCCGTAACCGGCTTCGGTCAGCAGGGCTTTGGCCTTAGCGGGGTCGAATTTCAGATCAATGGCGTGGCTGGCGTCATAACCGGGAATGGCCGGCGCCAGATAGGTATTGGCGACCGTCGTCATACCGCGCATGATTTTCTGCACAATGGCTTCACGGTTGACCGCCATCATCAGCGCCTGACGCACACGCTGATCTTTCAGCGGATTTTTGCCGTTGACGTTACCGGCATTGAGGGTGTCGCGCAGGTTGAAAGTCAGGAAATCCACGCGCAGCGACGGGCTGACCAGCGTCTGAATGTTGTCGTCTTTGCGCAGGCGGTCGATGTCCTGCAACGGCACGCTGGTCACCAGATCATATTCGTTAGCCAGAATGCCGGAGAGGCGGGTGGCGTCGGAGGTGATCGGCTTGAAGATGATTTCGTCGATATTGGTTTGCGAATGGGCGGCATTCCACCATGTCGGGTTTTTCTTCAACACCATCTGGGCTTCACGCTGACGGCTGACCAGCATAAACGGGCCGGTACCGTTGGTGTTATTCGTGGCGTAGCCTTCAGTGCCCTGACTCATGCTGGTCGGTTTGAGCGCGTTATGCTGTTCCATCCACTTTTTGTCCATCATCATCACGCCGCTCAGTTCATTGAGGGCGATGCCGCTTTTCTGCTTGAGATGGATATCCACGGTGTATTTATCGATGGCAACGGCATCTTTAATGGTGGATGCGTTGGCACGAATACCGGAATCCGGATCCGTCACGCGCGCAATCGACGCGACGACGTCGGCGGAATCAAAATCATCCCCGTTCTGGAACTTCACCCCCTGGCGAAGATAAAAGCGCAGCGTGGTGTCGTTGGTGTATTCCCAGCGCAGGGCCAGCGTCGGCTGTAATTTGAGGTTGTTATCACGCTGCAACAGCCCCTCGTAAATATGGTTCTGGAAGGTCAGGGCGGTGGTGGAGGCAAAAGCATAAGGATCCAGCGTGGGGATGTCGGCAGCGACCGCCCAGCGAACAATATTTTCAGCATGAACAGACATGCAGGTCAGTAAAAGCGGTAACACAAACTTTTTCATCGAAGCATCCTTTAACGGCACAGGTTATTTAAAAGTAGTCACTAGCCTCATTGCTAGCAATTTAATTAAGCAACCATCGTGCCAGAAACGTGAGCTACGTTTATGTCGCGAATTTACAGGGGAATAAAAAGGTAACGCCAGCCGGAGCTGACGTTGTTGTGCACCCTTTCTGACCAGGTGCTATACGGTGGTGCACATTGCTAGCAATAATTAGTCGCTGTTCAGCCTTACGCCGGTTTTGGCATCAAAAAGATGGATATTGGCGCTGTTGGCCTCCAGCCATACCGGCTGGTCAGTGCTGACGCTGGCGCGACCGGCACACTGGACGTGCATCGGGAAACCGTTCCAGGTGACGTGCAGCAGGCTGCTTTCGCCGGTGACTTCCAGCAGACGCAGTTCTGCGGCAGGCTGAAGACTGTGTTCCACAATTTTGACGTCATGCGGCCGCAAACCCACCGTCACCGGCTGGCCCTCTGAATGGCGCGCCTGAGCCCACCATTTTTCCGGCAGCGCGAACCACAACTGGCCGCAGCCCACGCCCGGTGTACCGTTAAAGGTGAGGAAAACCCCGGCCAGTAAATTCATCGGCGGCGAACCGATAAACCGCGCCACAAAGGTGTTAACCGGCTTGTCGTAAATCGACAGCGGTGAACCCTGCTGCACGATATAACCGTCTTTCATCACCACAATATTGTCGGCCAGCGTCATGGCTTCGACCTGATCGTGCGTCACATACACCGTGGTGGTGCGAAACTGCTGGTGCACCGATTTAATCTCAGCGCGCAGTTCCATACGCAACTGCGCATCAAGGTTCGACAGCGGTTCGTCGAACAGAAACACCTTCGGGTTACGCACCAGCGCACGGCCCATCGCCACGCGCTGACGCTGCCCGCCGGAGAGATCTTTCGGCAGGCGCTGGAGCAGATGGTCAATGCCCAGCACTTTTGCCGCCTGTAAGACTTTGGTCTGCTGCTCGGCTTTCGGCACTTTTTTGACCTGCATATGGAAGGCCATATTCTCGGCCACCGTCAGGTGCGGGTAGAGCGCGTAGGACTGAAACACCATCGCAATATCACGATCGGCCGGATCAAAATTATTGATCTGCACTTTATCGAGCAAGATATCGCCGTCAGACAGTGACTCCAGGCCAGCCAGCAACCGCAGCAGGGTGGATTTACCGCAGCCAGACGGCCCGACCAGCACCGTAAAACTGCCGTCTTTAATGGTCAGATCCAGCGGTTTCAGCACCTGCTGTTTGCCATAATTTTTGGCGACTTTGACTAATTCAACCAATGCCATTTACTGTTTCTCCACCGAAAGCGTTTGTGTCGTAAGGGAAAGCAAATCCTGCCAGTCCGGATAACGGCGCGGATGGCTGCTGATGGCGCTGCCCGCCACGTGCACACCCCACTGCAATGCCTGCTGATGGTCTAACCCGTACACCAGCGCCGACAGAAAACCGGCGTTGAAACTGTCACCGGCACCGATGGTATCCACCACGGTCACGGCGTCAGCGGTTTGATGCGATACTCCCTGAGCGGACCAAAGCCGCGCGCCATCCGGCCCGCACTTCGCCACCACAAACGCGCCCGGCGCCATATGGGCCAGCAAATGCGTGGCACTGTCATCCAGCGTTTTGCCGTTAGCCATGCCAAGGGTTTCAACCTCATTTAACAGCAGTGCATCGCAGTAGCCGAGCCACGGCTCAATTTGATGACGCAGTGCATCGCTCCAGTCCTGCGGCGGCCAGCCGCTGTCCACCGCGACCTGATAGCCGCGCTGTTTCAGCGCCGCCAGCAGTTGGGCATATTGCTGGAACAGACGGGTACACAGGAAGGTGCCGCACAGCAGCACCCAGTCCCCGGTTGCCGCCTGTAAAGGCAGTTGCAGCATCACGTCGTCCAGATTGAGCCGGACGATGTTGCCCTGATTGCTGAAAAAAGTGCGTTCGTGGTCCGGATGCGTCACGCCAAAGGTCAGCGAGGTTTCGCAGTTGGCGGTCGGCCAGTGCGACGCGCTTTCCGGGAACAGGCTGGCCAGCCAGCCGGTGAACTGATCGTTACCCTGATTCGCCACCAGACGATGAGGCGTACCCAGCGCTGCCAGCGCTAGCGCGCAGTTACCGGCGGAACCACCGGGGCGCAGCGAACTGCTTTCGAGCATCGCTTCGGTGCCTTTTTTGGGCCACTGATGCAGCGTGCTCATGATCAGGTCGACGTTCAGATTGCCTACCACGTACAGCGTGGACTCTGTTTCTGGTTTATTCATTTCGAAGGATTCCCATAATGCTGGCGCTTAGCCTTTGCTGCCGCCGCTGGTTAAACCGCTGACCAGCGTCTTTTGCAACCATAAGGCAATAAACAGGGGCGGAATGGCCGCCAGAATACCGACGGCGGCAATAAGGCCGTCATCGGTCGCGCGCCCGGCGGTGAATCCGGCAATGGTCACCGGTAACGTCTGGGCATCAATATTGTTGGTAAACAGCAACGCATAAAAGAATTCATCCCACGCCAGCAGCCAGCCAAACATCGCCGACGCACCGAGCGCCGGTTTTGCCAGCGGCAACGTGATGCGCAGCAACACCTGCCAGAAACGCAGCCCGTCGAGGCGCGCGGCCTGTTCGATATCTATCGGCAGGGCGTCAAACTGGTTTTTCAGCATCCAGGTCAGGAACGGCAGAATCATCGAGCAATAGACCAGCACCAGCCCGAGATGGGTATTGAGCAGGGTGAGTTTTTGCAAGATGAAGTACAGCGGCAGCACGAAGGCCACCGGCGGCACCATATAAATCGCCAGACTGCCGAACAGCCAGCCGTTGCGGCCCGGATAGCGGGAAAAACTGTAGGCCGCCGGGATCGCCAGCAGCAGCGAGATCATCGTCGCACCGCAGGCAACCAGCAGGCTGTTACCCAGCGCATGAAGAAACAGCGCGCCGGGCTGCCCGGCCTGTAAGGTCAGCAGACTGGCGTAACGGCTGAAATCCCAGTGACGCGGCAGCCATTCCAGCGGAATGCGGGTCAGGTCTTCCGCCGAGCTGACGCTCATCAGGAACATCCACAGTAGCGGCCCGAGAATAGACACCGCCAGTAAAAAGGCGAACACATAACGCAGAATCAGACGGATTTTAGATTTCATTCCACGCTCCCTGAACGGCGCTGACGCAGTAACATCAGCAGGTAAATCAAAATCAGCACGGCACAAATCAGGGTCATCAGAATGGCGTAAGCCGCACCGCTGCCCGCGCGCAAATAGCTGAAAGACTCCTGATACACAAAGAAGCTGACGGTTTTGGTACTGTCGAGCGGCCCTCCGCGGGTCATGACATAGATAATGTCGAAGACTTTAAAGGCATCGATGGTCCGCAGCACCAGCGCGACGGCCAGCGGTGCGGCAATCGCCGGGAAGGTGATTTTGCAAAAACGCCGCCATGGTGAAGCGCCGTCGAGACGGGCGGCTTCAAACAAATCCTCAGGGATCGTCTGCAATGCGGCCAGTGTCAGCAGGGTGATCAGCGGATAGTTTTTCCAGATATCCGCAAACATCACCGCATTGAGCGCCGACGACGTATCGCCCAGCCAGCTGCGGTAACTGTCGAGCACGCCAATTTGCGTGAGCAGGGCGTTGATGCTGCCGTAATCCGGATTAAAGTTCAGCCGCCACATGGTGGCGTTAACGATGGTGGGCAGCGCCCAGGGTAAAATCACCAGCACGCGCAGGGCGCTGCGGCCCCAGAACTGCTGGTTGAGCAGCAGAGCGACCAGCACGCCGATAATGCCCTCGAAAATCACTGACACCAGCGTGAAGTAGAGCGTGCGCCATAACGCGGCGCGAAAATCCGGATCGGTCAGCGCATAAATAAAGTTATCGCTGCCTACCCAGTTTGGCGCCGTGCCGTCACCGATAAGGCCAGCGTCGGTAAAACTGAGCCACAGGGTGCGGGCCAGAGGCCAGGCGGTCAGCAGAAACATCATTAAAAGCATGGGAGCAAGGAGCACCCAGGCTTGTCGTCTCTCTCGTTGGGGTAAAGTCAACATGTGCAATTTCCGTGGTGTTGGTACGCCCCTCCTACCGAAATAATCGGGGCGTTGTGTTGGCTTTAAGAATTAACGCAGGCGATCGGCGGCTTCTGTGGCCGTGGTCATGCCGTCTTTCGCGGTGACTTTGCCTTGCAGTACGCCCTGAATATTCTGTTGCAGGATGTTCGACAGACGCGAGTAATCCGGCGTGACCGGGCGAGACAGCATCACGTTGAGCGAGGTTTTGGCCGCGGCGATCAGGGCTTCCTGATCTTTCTGTACTGCCGGGTCATCATAGGAAGACTTCCAGATTGGCAGGCTCAGCTTGGCGTATTTGTCCTGAACCGGCTGAGAGGTCATATAGGTGATGTATTCCCAGGCCTGATCCGGATGGGTACTGGCTTTGGCGATACCGAGCCCCATCGAACCGTTGACACCAGACGCCTGACCGGCTACGGAACCCGGTGCAGGCACCACGCCGACCTGACCGGCCACTTTGCTCTGTTTCGGGTCGTTCGCCATGTTGTACATATACGTCCAGTTCAGGGCGAAGGCCGCATCACCGTTGGAGAAGGACTTACGCACGTCCTCTTCTAAGTACTCACGCGAGTTCGGGTTGGTCAGCCCTTTATCCAGCGTTTCTTTCATGAAATCGAGGGCTTTCATTGCACCGGAATTGGTGAAGTTCAGCTTACCGTCCTGATAGAAACTGCCTTTGAACGCCGATACCAGCGTGGTGTAGTCGCACAGCAGGGCTTCAGACTGCGACCAGCTCCAGACCAGCGGGAACTTAACGATGCCTTTCTCTTTCAAAATCTCAGACTGCTTCTCGACGTCAGCCCAGGTCGCAGGCGGGGTAGTGATCCCGGCTTTCGCCAGCATGGCTTTGTTGTAATACAGATATTTGGTATCGAGGATCCACGGCATACCCCAGCGTTTATCTTTGTAAGTCACGGTGGAGATCGCGCCGTCGAAGATTTTTTTGCTTTCATCGGCGGTGATACGTGAGGTGACGTCCTGCAACAGGCCATATTTGTTAAATTCTGCCGGCCAGATGGCGTCAAACAGCACGATGTCATAACCGTTGGCACCGGCACCGCGCGCGGCAACGATTTTATCGTGCAGCGCTTCGTAAGGGACAAACTCCAGATTCACTTTGATATCAGGATGCTGCTTGGTGAACTCCGCCGTCATCGCGCGGATATCCGCCTCGCTGTAGGCTGCCTGAGTCATAAACAGTGCGCTGAGGGTAGTCTCTGCCGCATTCGCGCCATAACTAAAGGCCAGCGCCGAGAGGGCGCAGAGGGTAGCGGCAGGGGTTAATCGCATGGTCATGTATTCGTCTCCGGTCGTTAGGATAATTAAATCAATTTGATTGCTTTAATCGGCGGTAAAAAAATCCCGCCGTCGGCTCCGGGTGGAGCAGCATCCTTGCCATTGCTACACGTGATATTTCTGGAAAAGTGTCATTGCTGAATAATTTCTGTCGCATACTATTAACACGGCCATAACATTCAATGCTGTGATAGCGCCGTCATTCTGAACACATTCATCGCGCCAATCGTAATAATAAAATCAATTTGATTGCTCAATTATCTGGCAGCATACTGCCTGCAGGCTTTCCCCTTGGTGCATAGGCAGTTATGACAACTTCTGGTACTAACCTTGAACACGCCCGGGCTCATAACCGCCGCGTTGTTATCGAAGCGATTCGCCTTTACGGCGAACTGACCCGCGCTGAAATCGCCCGTCTGACGTCGCTGACGCCGCAAACTGTCTCCAACATCGCCACAGAACTCGAAGCGGCGGGCATTTTCTCCTCGCATCTGCCGCGCAGGGCGGGAGGACGCGGGCAACCAGCAACGCCACTGACACTCAATCCTGACAGCGCCTATTCGATTGGCATCCATCTTGATCATCAATCGCTGCTGATTGTGCTCGTCGATCTCACCGGAACCGTGCGTTTTCGTCATCTGGTGGCGGTACAAAAACCGCAGCCGGAACCGACGCTGGCCCTGATTGAGCAAATACTGCAAGAAATGCGCCAACAGGTGAAAATCGACTGGAGGAAGATGCTGGGTATGGGCATCGTCATGCCCGGTCCCTTTGGCGTGGAGGGCATTTCGTCCGCCGGGCCGACCACCTTGCACGGCTGGGATAACGTGGATGTCGAAGCGCGTCTGAGCGCCGCCAGCGGCTGGCCGGTTACCCTTGAAAACGACGCCACCGTAGCCGCCATCGGCGAGCGTTTTCACGGCATCGCCAAGCAGCTCACCTCATTTGTTTATCTTTATATCGGCACCGGTCTTGGTGCTGGCATCTTCACCGACGGGCGGATTTACACCGGTCATGCACACAATGCGGGCGAAGTCGGTCACATGGTGGTGCAACCGGGCGGGCGCGAGTGCTATTGCGGCAACCACGGCTGCCTCGAACGTTACCTCTCCTTGCAGGCCGCTTACGAAGCCTGCGGGCTGGATCCGGTCAGCGCCACACCGGATGATCTGCTGCTGGTCGATGAAGAAACCTTCGACCGCTGGCTGGACACCGCCGTCGAACCGGCCTGTCAGGCCATCAACATTATGGAGTGCGTGTTCGACGCCGAGTGCGTGATCATTGGCGGCATGATGCCGCAGCCGCTGGTCGAAAAGCTGATCAAGCGCCTGTCACCGCTCTACAGTTCGGTACGCAGCCGTTACCCGCAGGGGATGCGCCTGCGCCTTGGCATGTCGGGAACCAACACGGCGGCGCTGGGTGCCGCCGCGCTGCCGATCTTCGATGAGTTCAACCCGCAATATGAGGTACTGCTCAAGTAACCCGGTGGTAAAAAGCCTATTTTTCCAACCGGTCTGACCGATCGGTCAAATTTGGCATGCACTTTGCTTTATCTCCTCAAACGTTATACCCGTCATACTTCGAGTTGCACGTGCGTTGCCGCCTTCGTGAAACTCGAATGATTTAGGGTAAAGAGTGAAGGGGAAGGTAAAAGCGATGACTCACGACAACATTGTTACCCGTGCCGTACGCGGCAACTTTTTCGACATCTGCAATGCTGTCGCACAACCGCAGGACATTGACGCGCAGGTCCGTTATATCGAAGACGGCCTGATGCTGCTCAGCGGCGGGCATATCCTGTGGCTCGGCAGCTGGCCCGAAGGGGAAAGGATGCTGGCGCAATCTGCCCAGTCTGACGCGCTGGAAATTGATGATTTTCGCGACAAACTGATTGTCCCCGGTTTTATCGATACCCATATTCATTACCCGCAGACCGAAATGATCGGCGCTTACGGTGAACAGTTACTCGAATGGCTGGCCAGTTATACCTTCCCGACCGAACAGCAGTATCACTGCGAAAAACACTCGGCGCGCATGTCGCGTTTCTTTATCGATCAGCTGCTGACCAACGGCACGACAACCGCGCTGGTGTTCGGTACCGTGCATCCGCAGTCGGTGGATGCGCTGTTTAAAGTGGCGTCGGACATCAACATGCGTCTGATCGCGGGCAAAGTGATGATGGACCAAAACGCGCCCCCGGCCTTGCTGGAAACCCCGGAGCAGAGCGAGCGCGATACCCGCGCGCTGATTGGCCGCTGGCACAACCGTCAGCGCCTGAGCTATGCCCTGACGCCGCGTTTTGCGCCGACATCTTCCGCCGCACTGCTGGAGAAAGTGCGCCTGCTGAGGCAGGACTTTCCTGATATCTACCTGCACACCCATTTAAGCGAAAATGCTGACGAAATCAGCTGGGTGAAATCGCTCTATCCGGACCATCAACACTATCTCGACGTCTATCACCAGCATGGCCTGACCGGCCAGCGCAGCGTCTTCGCCCACTGTTTGCATCTGGAAGAGCGCGAGTGGGATTGCCTGCACGACACGGATTCCAGCATCGCCTTCTGCCCGACGTCCAACCTGTTTCTCGGCAGCGGCCTGTTCAATATTCAGCAGTCGTGGGCGAAGCAGATTCGCGTCGGCATGGGGAGTGACGTCGGCGCTGGCACCACCTTCAACATGCTGGAAACGCTGGCCGAAGCCTACAAAGTCGGCCAGCTACAGCGCTACCGTCTCTCGGCGTTCGAAGCCTTCTACCACGCCACGCTGGGCGGCGCGCGGGCGCTGCATCTGGATGACAAAATTGGCAACTTTGACCTGGGCAAAGAAGCTGATTTCGTGGTTCTCGAGCCGGGCGTGAGCGCGCTTCAGAAACTGCGTGCCGGTAACAGCCAAACGCTGGCTGAAAAATTGTTTGTGCTGATGACACTGGGCGATGACCGCAACGTATTCAACACCTTTGTTGACGGCGAACCGGTCTACCAGCGCGATGCGCAGGGGGTGGCATGATGTCCATTCAGGATACCGGCGGCAAAGTACGCGTGGCGCGCGAACGCACCATGGAGAGCATCCATCAGGCGGCGATCGCCGAATTCAGTGAGAAGGGCTTTCAGGGGGCGACCACCCAAGGCATTGCGCTGCGGGCGGGCATGAAGAAAACCCAATTGCACTATTACATCGCTGGCAAAGAGGAGCTTTACGAGGAGCTGCTGCAAAAAGTGCTGAAAGTCTGGGCCGATATTATCCAGTTCGATCCGACGCTGAGCGAACCGGCGGCGGTGCTCAGCCGCTATATCCGCAACAAAATGCACTTCTCGTTCGAACAACCGGAACTCTCGCGCATCTTCACCAGCGAAGTGCTGAGTGGCGGTCATTACCTGCATAAATACTGGCCGCAGGCCACCGCCAACATCATCAATAAAGAGAACCTGATCAACGCGTGGATTGCGCGAGGCGAGATCCGCGCCCTCGATGCCCGGCTGCTGATCATGCACATCTGGGCCGTCACGCAGTATTACGCCGATTTCGCCGTGCAGGTGAAACACATGTACCGCGACACGGCTGACCACAACACGCGCGAACACATCATCAGCGAAGTCACGACGCTGATTTTACACGGTTGCAAAGGGGGCAAACGATGACCCAATTCCTGATGAATAACCGTCTGCACAACGTCGCCGGTCTGCCCGCTGACACCACGGTTTTACAATTTTTACGCCGCGACGTCGGACGCTGCGGCACCAAAGAGGGCTGCGCCTCCGGCGATTGCGGAGCCTGCACCGTGGTGCTGGCACAGGTTGACGGGGAAAAACTGCACTACCAGACGGTCAATGCCTGTCTGACGTTTGTCTCTGCGCTGCACGGCAAACAGCTGATCACCGTAGAAGATCTGAAACACCGTGGCGAACTGCATCACGTCCAGCAAGCGATGGTAGACAACCATGCCTCGCAGTGCGGTTTCTGCACGCCAGGTTTTGTGATGTCGCTGTTCGCTTTGGAGAAACAGCAGCAGTCTTTCGAACGCGAACAGGTCCGGCACGCGCTTTCCGGTAATCTCTGCCGCTGTACCGGTTACCGGCCAATTATGGACGCCGCACAGCAAGTGTGTGAACAGCCGCAGGCTGACCCGTTTGACAGGGCTGAACAGCAGACACTTCAGCAACTGAAGGGGATTGAACAGACGCAGGGCCCGAAAAATATTGAGGTACTGGCGGCGTACTGTCTGGCGAATCCCGATGCCCGGCTGGTAGCCGGAGGCACCGATCTGGCACTCGAAGTCACCCAGCGCTACCAGCGGCTGCCGAACCTGATTTCACTCAATGCCATACCGGAACTGCAACAGGTCAGCCTGACAGAAACTGAACTGCTCATCGGTGCGGCGGCGCCCATCAGTCGCTGTATGGCGCTGGTAGAGCAGGCGTTCCCCGATTTTGGCCTTTTGCTGGCGCGTTTTGCTTCTCAGCAGATCCGCAATCAGGGCACCTTGGGCGGCAACATCGCCAACGCCTCGCCGATTGGTGACGGCAATCCGGTGCTGCTGGCACTGGGTGCCACGCTGGTACTGCGGCGCGGTGCGGTTCAGCGACACTTACCGCTGGAGCAGTTTTTCCTCGGCTACAAGAAAACAGCGTTACAGCCGGGCGAATTTATCGAGCAGATCCGCATTCCGCGAAACAGCGACAGCGCCCGCCATCTGCGGGTATATAAAGTCTCCAAACGACGGGAAGATGATATTTCGGCGGTCTGCGCGGCGTTACAAATCGAAGTCCGGCAGGGCGTGGTGGTCCATGTGCGGATAGCTTTTGGCGGCATGGCGGAAATCGCCAAACGGGCGGCGCATTGTGAAGCGCAACTGCTGGGGCAGCCCTGGCAACTGGCGACCATCGAACGCGCAGCGAAGGCGCTGGAGCAGGATTTCTCGCCGTTGAGCGATTTCCGCGCCAGCCGCGAATACCGGATGCAGGTGGCGAAAAACCTGCTGCGCCGTGGCTATATCGAGCTCACGTCCCCTGAAACCCTGATGCGGGTAACCAACTATGTCTGAATCCAACACATCAATGACTCAGCAGGACATGGAAGCGCTGTTCCGCGCCGGGCTGAACAGCGGCGTAGGTAAAAGCGTTAAACATGAGAGCGCCGCCAAACACGTCAGCGGCGAAGCGCTGTATATCGATGACCGGCCGGAATTCCCCCATCAGCTGCACCTGGTACCGCTGCTCAGCCCGCACGCCCATGCAAACATTGTGCAGATGGATATCGAAGAATGTTACAACGTCACAGGCGTAGTGCGGGTGATCACCGCCGCGGATATCCCCGGCAACCCGGACATTGCGCCGCTGACCACCGGCGACCCCTTGCTGGCGGACGGCATTGTCGAATATGTCGGACAGGTCATTCTGGTGGTGGCTGCCACTTCGCAGGAGGCGGCACGGGAGGCCATCGGCAAAGTCAGAATCGACTATCAGCCGCTCGATGCGGTGTTAAATGTTAAACAGGCGCTGGCGCTGGAGTACTACGTCGAAGCCCCGCATCAGCACCAGCGCGGGGACTCCGCCGCCGCGCTAAACAGCGCGCCGCACCGTTTGCAGGGTGAACTGGAGATCGGCGGTCAGGAGCATTTTTATCTGGAAACCCAGATCGCCTCGGTGATGCCGGGAGAAGACGGCGCGATGCTGGTTTACAGCTCGACGCAGCATCCGACCGAAGTGCAGAAACTGGTGGCGTCGGTGCTGGGTTTACCGATGCACAAAGTGGTGGTGGACATGCGCCGCATGGGCGGTGGTTTTGGCGGCAAAGAGACACAGGCGGCGGGCACGGCCTGTCTGTCGGCGCTGGCCGCACACCTGACCGGCAGACCGGTGAAAATGCGCCTCTCAAGGCAGGATGACATGCTGATCACCGGCAAGCGCCATCCGTTCTACGTGCGTTATGACGTTGGGTTTACTGATGATGGCGTGCTGCACGGCATCGAGATCCAGCTGGCGGCCAACTGCGGCTATTCGCTGGATCTCTCCGGTTCTATCGTCGACCGCGCGATGTTCCACGCCGACAACGCCTATTACCTCGGCGATGTCACCATCACCGGCTTGCGCTGTAAAACCAATATGGCGTCAAATACCGCCTATCGCGGGTTCGGCGGGCCGCAGGGCATGGTAGCGATTGAACATATCATCGACCATATTGCCCGCTGGTTAGACAAAGACGTGCTGACCGTGCGCAAAGCCAACTACTACGGCGGCACCGGGCGTGAGGTGACGCATTATTACCAGCCGGTAGAACAAAATCTGCTGGCCGAAATGACGGCGGAGCTGGAAACCAGCGCGGAATATGCCATCAGGCGTGACGCTGTCACAAAATTCAATCAACAAAATCAATGGGTGAAAAAAGGGCTGGCGCTGACTCCGGTCAAATTCGGCATTTCGTTCACCGCCAGCTTCCTCAATCAGGCTGGGGCGCTGGTGCTGGTGTATACCGACGGCAGCATTGTGCTCAACCACGGCGGCACCGAAATGGGCCAGGGGCTGAACACCAAAGTTGCACAGGTGGTGGCCGAAGTGTTTCAGGTGGACATCCGCCAGATTCAGGTCACGGCGACCGACACCAGTAAAGTGCCCAATACTTCGCCGACCGCGGCGTCGTCCGGCGCCGATCTCAACGGTAAAGCGGCGCAGAATGCAGCGGAAATCATCAAAGGTCGCATGGTCGGGATGCTGATGCAGCGACATGACGCCGCCGAAGATGAGGTGATATTCAGCAACGGTCAGGTGCGGGTGAAAGACCACTATTTTAGCTTTGAGCAGGTCGCCACCCAATGCTGGCTGAATCAGGTGCCGCTGTCGGCAACCGGGTTCTACAAAACGCCGAAGATTTTCTACGACCGCAGCCAGGCCGCCGGTCATCCGTTCTACTACTTCTCCTACGGCGCCGCCTGCGCCGAGGTATTTATCGACACCTTAACCGGCGAGTATAAACTGCTGCGTGCCGACATTTTGCATGACGTGGGCGACTCACTGAATCCGGCGATTGATATCGGGCAGGTGGAGGGCGGTTTCGTGCAGGGTATGGGCTGGCTGACCACTGAAGAGCTGGTGTGGAACGACGCGGGCAGGCTGACAACCAGCGGTCCGGCCGGTTATAAAATTCCGTCGATTGGCGACGTACCGCACGACCTGAGGGTGAAGCTGGTTGAGAATCGCAAAAATCCGGAAGACACGGTGTTTCACTCCAAAGCCGTCGGCGAACCGCCGTTTATGTTAGCGATCGCCGTCTGGTGCGCGCTGAAAGACGCGGTGGCAAGTACCGGTAAAGCAGGCCAGGTACCGCTGCTCGATGCCCCTGCCACGCCGGAGCGGGTACTGAATGCGATTACGCAATTACAAGCTAACAGTGACAACGTCACTCAATTTGCCGCAGTTTCAGCCCGTTAACGGAGGTGCCGATGCGTAATGATGACTGGATAACAACGCTGTCTGACCTGCAACGCCAGGGCGAGCCCTGCGTGGTGGCCACGCTGGCGGAGCATCAGGGTTCCACGCCACGCGATGGCGGCAGCAAAATGATTGTCACCCGCGGGCAGATTTTTCACACGCTGGGCGGCGGTAATCTGGAATTTCAGGCAATCGCCATTGCCCGCGAGATGTTGGCAAAAAACCAGCAAACCAGCCGCTTCGAACGCTTCTCGCTGGGCGCGCGCCTTGGGCAGTGCTGCGGCGGCATGGCCTCGGTCATCTTTGAACCGCTCGGACAACCGCCGCCGCAGGTGGTGGTCTACGGCGCAGGCCACGTCGGGCGCGCACTGGTTGCGATCCTCAGCACGTTGCCGTGCCGCATTATCTGGGTCGACGCCCGCGCCGGTGAGTTTCCACCGCACGTCAGTCCGCAGATCACCTGCATCATCGATGACGAACCCGAAGCCACCGTCGCGCAGATGCCCGGCAACAGCTTTTTCGTGGTCATGACCCACGATCACCAACTGGATTTCGCCCTCAGCGAACGCATTTTAAAGCGAGGCGATTTCCGTTATTTCGGGCTCATCGGTTCAGAAACCAAACGCAAACGCTTTGACTACCGCCTGAGCGGCAAAGGCGTCAGCGACGCGCAACTTAGCCGGATGCGCTGCCCGGTAGGATTACCGGATGTGAAAGGGAAACTGCCGGCGGAGATTGCCGTAGCGGTGGCCGGTGAAATCATCGCGGTGTATGGGCAGGCGGGCCCGGACCGCTTTTAAATGCAAATCTTCAAGGTCAAGGTCAAGGTCAAGGTCAAATTCAAGGTCGTGGGCCTGCTGCCCACCCCCGCCCAGAAAGGCCGTAGGCGCGGCCCTTCTGGACATCCCGCGCCTTTTCATGAGGCTTTCGTAGCTGCGCTGGTCACAATGGCCGTGTTTCAGGGGCCGTTGTGACAGCCGCAAAACGTCGCCGCTTAGGCGGTGCCTTCGCTGCGGGTTCGAGCCTCAGGTCTCGAACCACTTGCTCAGCGCCATTTTTGAATGCGGCCTAGGCTTTCTTAAAATCAAAATCAGACTGGTTTTTTGTCTTTAATTTTGTTTTTTATCTTTTGATTTACATAGCTGCTAAGGCGCAGTCAAAAATGACACCGGATGAGAGGTTCGAGACCTAAGGCTCGAATCCCGAAATACGGGGACGGCGCAGCCGTGACATTTTGCGCCTCGCTCGGAAGTTACGAGACATGTCCTTTGCCCCAGCGACAGCGCGCAGTTAAAAAACGCAGGATTCCAAAGGAGGTTCGTTTAAACCTCCTTTGGGCCAGTGTGGGCGGCGAGCCCACGGTTTTGAATTTGAATTTAAAAGCGACTCTTGGAACGCCCTCCAACCCTTACCGCTATCAGCATGACTGAAATGCTGATCAGCACAGCCACCGAGGCCATCGCCATTCCATCTCCCACGGAACCTTGCTCGAACTGCCGCCAGACGAAGACGGAAACTGTCTGTACGCCAGCCGGAGCCAGCAACAAGGAGGTGACCAGCTCGCGGGAGGCGACGGCGAAGACCATCATCATGGCGGCCAGCAGGCTCGGGAGGACCAGCGGCAGCAGGATGCACCATAGAGCCTGCGCTGCGCTGGCACCGTGGACGCGGGCGGCGGCGTCGAGGTTGCCGCCAATTTGCTTCATTGCGGCGCTGACGTAACGTACCGGATAGGGCAACAAAAGACAGCAGTAGGCCAGCAGCAAAATACCCCAGGTGTTGTAGGGTGTGACTGGCCAGAAGCCCCGGTTCCAGGCCAAAATCAACCCGACACCCACCACAATGCCCGGTAAAGCGGCGGGAAGCAGTGAGAGACCATCAATGACCGCGGCGCCGCGGACCTTGCGAACTACAACCAGCCATGAGGCCAGCAGGCCGACAGCACCGGCAATCAGGGCGGTCACCAGTGCCAGACTGAGGCTGGTGCCGAGCGCGGCGATAGCATCTCCGTCGATGGCAAATAGCATCGCGTAATGCCTTAGGGTCAGGTTTTCCAGTGAAATACCGCCGGAAAGCGTGCCGGAAAAGGCGGTCACCGCCATCGACAACAGCGGCATACCTACCGTAATGAAAGCAACCACCATAAACAGTGCCAACACCGGCCATGTGGCCCGGCCCAGTTTTTTGGCGACCACGTCGGCAGGTTTTCCGGTGAGCGTTTCCACATTGCGACCGGCCAGTATCGCCTTCTGCACACTGTAAGCGCACAGAGCAATTGCCACCAAGACCAGCGACAGCACCGCCGCGCCGGGCATATCCACCGGCCAGTCGGCCAGACGTTGTTCAATACCGGTGGTCAGCAAGTTTACGCCGCTGCGTGCCCCCAGCGCGCCCGGAACGCCATACTCTTCAATCGACAATGTAAACGCCAGCAACAGGCTGGAGGCCACCGACGGCAGGGCCAGCGGCAGCGTCACGCGGATAAATGCCCGCCACGGGCCTGCACCATGAATGCGGGCCACGTCAGCCAGACGGCTGCCGCTGGCGGCCATGCTGCGTGACACCGCGAAATAGACCACCGGGAAAATGTTAAGCGTCATCACCGCCACAATGCCGGGCAACGAGAAGAGAAAATTATTCAGCGGTAACGCCAGCAGTTGTTCAACATAGCCATTGGTTTGCAGCGCCAGCATCCAGGACAGCGCGGCGATGTAAGGCGGCATCATAAACGGGATGAGAAATAGCAGATCCCACAGCGCCGCGCCCGGCAGGGCGAACAGGCCGCGAAGCGCGCCAAGCGGAATGCCGATAACCGCACTGCACAGCGCCACGCCAAGACCCACTTTCAGGGTGGTGAAAATCATCTCGCGTAGCCTGTCATCAGTAAACAACTGGCCGAACGCACTAAAAGGGGCGCTTAGCCGGCCGCTGTCGAGGTGCGGAAAAATGGCTTGCAACACCACAAAGGCAACGGGCAGTGCCACCAGTAACAGCAGTGCCGCACCCGTCAGGGCAGGTAAAAACAGATTTTTATTCATCAGAATCGTTTTTTGAATGGGAGGCTGTTATCTGGGCTGAGGTGGCAGCCCTGATGTGACGGGTAAGTGCGATTAACGCTGGCCGAACAGGCTGGCGAAACGATCCAGAACTTCTTTGCGCGATGCCGAAGGTTGGGTCTCTTCCGGCAGAAGCTTCAGCGTTTTAAACAGCGGACGTTTGGCGCTGATATCCGTTCGCGCAGGCATCAGCCAGGCGTCGGCCACCAGTTTCTGTCCTTCCTCAGACAGCGCATAGTCGATGAAGGCTTTGGCTTCTTTCTGCTGTTTGCTCGATTTGAGGATCATCATCGGGCGCGGGGCGATCACTGTACCGCTGGCCGGGAAGATCACTTTTACCGCTTCGCCATCCTGTACGCTGCTGTAGGCCACGTAATCCACTGCGCCAAATACGGCGGCTTTTGCCCCCTGCAACACCGGCGTGAGCGCCTGTGCGTTCGGTCCGGCGATGATCATGCCGTTGGCTTTCAGGTCATCAAACAGCGTCCATGCCTGCTGAGCATGGGCATTTTGTAACCCGATCAGCAAATCCAGTGAAGCGCCTGACAGTGCCGGGTCCGGCGTCGTCACTTTGTCTTTAAAGGCGGGTTTGGCTAAGTCTGCCCAGTCCTGCGGTTCCGGCGTGCCGCTTTTAGTGTTCCATACAATGCCCAGCGCGGAGATACCCTGAGCGACGTAGTACGGCGTTTTGAACTGTACCGGAACCTCTGCCGCGTTTGGGCTTTGATACTCCAGCAGCCAGCCGCGTTTTTGCAAATCGGTGGCGGTGTCCCATGAGGCGGAAATCAAAATATCAGCCCGCGGATTGGCCTGTTCTGCATCCAGACGCGCCATTACTTTACCGGTCGTGGCCTGAAAAACGTCCACGTTGACGCCGGTCTGTTTTTCATAACCTGCCGCCAGTTTTTTTGCCAGCGATCCGGGACCGGCGGTGTAAAGCGTCAGCGCCTGCGCGCTGCCCGCCGCCATTGCGAGAGAAAGAGTCATTGCCGTTAGTAAGCCTGTTTTGAGTGAGGTCGGAGTGCAGTTCATCATTATTTTTTCCATCAGAGGTTAAGCAACAAAAGGGGCAACACGGGAAGGTTCAATCTGGTCGAGACGTGCTATCCGCCCCTGATCCATACGGGCGATGCAGTGCGCCATCGTTCGGGCTTCATGCGGATCATGCGTGACATAAACGGCGGTTGTGCCCAGCTGGCGCAGCAGGGCGGCCATCTCTTCGCACAGGCTTTCGCGCAGGTCGCGGTCGAGGTTGGAGAGCGGTTCATCAAACAGCAGGATCTGTGGTTCCGCCACAATGGCCCGCGCCAGCGCCACCCGCTGCTGCTGGCCTCCGGAGAGCTCGGACGGACGGCGCGCGGCGAAATCCGCCAGGCCAACGCGTTCGAGCGTCGCCATCACTTTTTCACGCTGAAGAGTGCCGCGCACACCGCGCATTTGCAGCGGAAAGGCGACGTTCTGATAGACGCTCATATGCGGCCACAGCGCGTAGTCCTGAAAAGCCATTCCGAGCGAACGTTTTTCCGGCGGCAGGCTGAAGCTTCCTGCCGCGACGCGCGTTGGACCAAAATGGATTTCACCGCACGAGGGGTGTAGCAGGCCTGCCAACAATTTCAGCAGGGTGCTTTTACCGCATCCAGACGGACCGAGCAGAGCGACGATAGTGCCTTGGGGCACCTGAATATTGACGTTATTAAGTACCCGGTTGGCCCCAAATAGCTGGCTTACCTGATGGACTGCGATAGCGGGTAAAGCAGGCGCACAGTTGCGCGCCGCCAGAACCGCAGGGTCTGGAATTATCATGGGGGAACTATCCTCTTTGGGATTTACTGTTACGCAGCAGCTTAAGAGGCGCAGATGACGAATTTATGTCAGGCGGATGACGGTTTGACGATGGGAGGTGTCGGGGCAATGGCAGAGCAGGCGTCCAAACCTGCTCTGCTAAGTCTTTAAACCTGAAGCTGAATATTTCGCAAACTAGCGGCCGTAGGTTTTTACGCCCCAGCGCAGCATCCCTTCCAGCAACGGTTGCAGCAGTTTTTGCAATTGTGCGGCTTTATCGTCGAGATAGCCAAACGGCTCCAGCTCTTCCATATAATTACACTGCGCCAGTTCCAGCTGAACAGCGTGCTGATCTTGCTCCGGCTGGCCGTAGGCGCGGGTGATATAACCGCCTTTAAAACGCCCGTTAAGCACATGGCTGAACGGCGTTTGCTGCAGGCATATCGCTTCCAAGGCCCGGCTCATGTCTGGTGAACAACTGGCACCGCTGTTGGTACCGAGATTCAAATCCGGCAGTTTTCCATCGAACAACCTCGGGATCACCGAGGCGATAGAGTGCGCATCTAACAGCAGTGCGTAACCGAATTGCTGTTTAATCCGCGCCAGCTCCGAAGCGATTTTCTGATGGTAGGGTTGCCAAATCTGTTCGAGATACTGCTGGCGGGTGGCATCATCGGGCTGATGACCGGGTTTAAAGGTCGGGCGACCGTCGAACAAGGTATCGGGAAACAGGCCGGTAGTGGCGGTGGTGTACAGAGGCTGGTCATCCGACGGACGGTTAAGATCGATAACGAACCGTGAATAGTGGCCGACCACAATATTCGCCCCCAGACCGCGCGCAAAATCATAAAGCGCGGGAATGTGCCAGTCGGTATCGGACAGCGGCAGGGCGTCGTCGCTCAGGCTGCTGGCGACCTCAGGCGTCAGCCGCGTACCAGCGTGGGGAATACTGATCAACAACGGGCTGTTGCCTGCCGTGAAATGGTATGGGTCAGCGATAGTGGATATAGAATTCAGACTCATAAACGGATATCTCCCCGGATATTTCCTTGATAAACCACGGTACAGGGCAGCTGTCCGCCCAACCAATAAACCAGTTCCGCCGGGCGCGCCAGTGGCCAGTGAACAAAATCAGCCACTTTTCCCACTTCCAGTGTCCCATGCGAATTTTGTAAACCCAGAGCACGTGCGCCGTGGCAGGTGACTCCGGCCAGCGCCTCCTCCGGCGTCATCCGAAACAGCGTGCAGGCCATATTCAGCATCAGGCGTAATGAAAGTGCAGGAGAGGTTCCGGGGTTGGCATCGCTGGCAACCGCCATCGGTACGCCGTGTTTTCGGAACAGTTCCACCGGCGGGCGCTGCGTTTCGCGTAATAAATAAAAGGCGCCGGGCAGCAGAACGGCGACGGTGCCTGAAGCGGCCATCACCTGCGCGTCCTCTTCAGTTGCATATTCCAGATGATCGGCGGACAGGGCGCCATAGTGCGCAGCCAGTTGGCTGCCGTGCAGGGAAGAGAGCTGCTCAGCGTGGAGTTTTACCGGCAAGCCGAGGCGAACAGCGGTCTGAAATACCCGTTCGACCTGTTCAGGGGAAAAGGCCAGATGCTCGCAAAAAGCATCCACTGCATCGGCCAGTTTTTCTGCGGCCACCTGTGGCAGTAAAACTTCGCAGATATGGGAAATATAGTCATCCGATCGGCCTTTGAATTCAGGTGGTAAGGCGTGTGCGGCGAGGCAGGTGGCTTTCACCCTGACCGGCATGTTTTGCGCCAGTTCGCGGATCACCCGCAGCATTTTCAGCTCGCTTTCATCGCTCAGTCCGTAACCCGATTTAATCTCGATACAGGTCACGCCTTCGGCCAGAAGGGGCATCAGCCTGAAACGGGCCTGCTCAAGCAGCTGTTGATGGCTGGCTTTACGCGTTGCATTCACGGTGGACAAGATCCCGCCGCCCTGAGCGGCAATCTCGGCATAACTGACGCCATTCAAGCGCTGCTCGAATTCGGCGCTGCGATCGCCGCCAAAGACCAGGTGGGTATGGCAGTCCACCAAGCCTGGGGTAACGATGCCACCGCCAAAGTCATGCCGAACCTGAGTGACAAATTCCGGGCTGTCCGCTGCGGTGCCAATCCAGATGATCAGGCCGTCTTTAACGGCCAATATGCCGTTTTCAATGAGGTTGTAGCGCCCATCCTGCATGGTCACCAGCGACGCGCCGGTCCACAGGCTGTCGCAAATTATCGTGCCGGAAGCAGCGGTATTGAGGGGGTTCAGTGACGCCATGCCTAACTCCTGACTGTTCTTGTCTTGTATAGACAACCACAGTCAAGCTAACGCATTCACCAAAAAGCGGCAAGGGATGTACGGGGCGTATTTTTTGTATTTCGAGGTGCATTCCAGATTTGAGAGGCAGTGCTGGATGCAGGAGCTGTTTATAAATACAGTGTTTTTGGTTAGAGGAAGGCAGGCTGTGAGGCAGCCTGCTCAGGGGCATCAGCCGTGGCTGGTGAAGCGGCCAAACAACTGGTAGCGGGAGCCGGGGTACACCAGACGTGCGGAAGTGACCACGCGGTTACCGCTCCAGGTACGGCGATGAATCAGGAGGCAGGGCTCATGTTCTTTCAACTGCAACAACTGGCGCTGAGTATCGCTGGCGCTTACCGCTTCAACGCGGTGCTCACCGGCGGTCAGCGGCGCAATTTTCATCAGATAGGTGTACGGCGTCGCGCTGTTCATCACTTGTTGCAGGTAATCGGGCGCAGCATCCGGGTTCACGAAGCGATCTTCGATTTGTACCGGCACGTCATTCTCAAAATGGACGATCTGCGAATAAAACAGCTTTTCGCCGGGTTTAATTCCCAATTGCAGTGCCTGTTCGGCATCTGCTGGCCGCGCCTCGCAGGCCAGAATTTGGCTGCTGTGACGGTGACCTCGGCGGGCTATCTCATCGGCAATGTTATGTACTTCGAGCATCGGCGTATACGCCTTAGCCTCGGCTACAAACGTGCCGACACCCTGCATACGGATGAGAAAACCTTCGCCGGTCAGCTCGCGCAGTGCGCGGTTGATCGTCATCCGGCTGACGCCCAGTTCATTGACCAGTTCACTTTCCGACGGCACGCGCTGATGCGGTTGCCAGACACCTTCACGGATTTGTCCGATGATCGCCTGTTTTACCCGCTGGTAAATCGGCGCAGGTGCATCGCTCATTGCGGCAGCCAGTTCCGACAAGATTTTCTGGGCGCCCTCCTGCTGGGAGGACGGCGTAGTTTCAGACATGGGGCAACCTCATAGGGAAAAGCCGGCGGGCTTTAGATGGGTAAAGTGTAATCAATAATTCACTGTAAACGAAGGCCTTTGGGGATATCTCACGGCGTGATGAGAAACGTAATTATTAAAAAAACAGCACGAGTAAGTTTACAGCCCGCGCGGGCATATGTATATGTATAGACAAGTAACCTAAGCGTGTCGCAATTGTTTCCCGAAAGACAACATTTGTGAACGTCCTTGTTAATCAATATTCAGGACCATTATATGCCGGCTTATTTCGCGTCACGCGCCTTACTGCCACAGGGCTGGACACGTAATGTTCGACTGCACGTTGATGCAGCAGGGCTGCTCAGTTCTGTGGTGGCAGATTCCGAGCCTGAAGGTTGCCATCGGCTCAGCGGTGCCGTTGTTCCGGGAATGCCAAACCTGCATTCGCACGCTTTTCAGCGGGTGATGGCGGGGCTGGCGGAAGTCGCTGGTAACCCGCAAGACAGCTTCTGGACCTGGCGTGACCTGATGTATCGCATGGTCGCCCGGCTGACACCGCCGCAGATTGGGGTGATTGCCCGCCAGTTGTATATCGAAATGCTGAAAGGCGGTTACACGCAGGTCGCTGAATTCCACTACCTGCATAACGATATCGACGGTAAACCTTACGCGGATATTGGTGAAATGACCGCACATCTGAGTGAGGCGGCACAAACCGCCGGAATTGGCCTGACGCTGCTGCCAGTACTTTACAGCTATGCGGGATTTGGCGCGCAACCCGCGCAGAGCGGACAAAAACGCTTTATTCAGAATACTGAGCATTACCTGAAACAGCAGCAAGTGATTGCCGGGCAGCTTAAAGGCAACCCATTACAAAATCAGGGACTGTGCTTTCACTCCCTGCGCGCCGTTTCCCGCGAGCAGATGACCGATGTTCTGGCCGCCAGCGACACCTCGCTACCCGTGCATATTCATATTGCCGAGCAGCAAAAAGAGGTGAATGACTGTCTGGCATGGAGCGGCCAGCGGCCTGTTTCATGGCTGTTTGATAACGTGGATGTGGACGCCCGCTGGTGCCTGATCCACGCCACTCACCCTGACCGCTTCGAGCTGGCAAGCATCGTCGCCAGCGGTGCCGTGGCGGGGCTGTGCCCGACGACAGAAGCCAATCTCGGTGACGGCATTTTTCCCGGTGTGGATTATCTGGCGCAGAAAGGCCGCTGGGGGATTGGCTCCGACAGCCATGTTTCCCTCAATGTGGTGGAAGAGTTGCGCTGGCTGGAATATGGCCAGCGTCTGCGCGACCAGCGCCGTAACCGGTTGACGAACGCCAGTCAGGCCTCGGTGGGTGATTTGCTCTATACCCAGGCGCTGGCCGGAGGTGCTCAGGCTTGCGGCGCACCTGTTGGCCAACTGGCCGCCGGATACCGCGCCGACTGGCTGGTGCTGGATGGCGATGATCCTTATCTGGCCGCCGCGAAAGACAGTGAGCTGCTCAACCGCTGGTTGTTTGCCGGCAGCCCAGCGCAAATCCGCGATGTGTTTGTGGGGGGCGTTGCCAAAGTGATTAACGGCCAGCACCCGCAACAGCGTCAGGCCAGCGCCGACTTTCTTGCCTTGCTGCAACTGCTGGCGGAGGACCGCCCATGAGTAACCTGACGCGATTTTCCTTTGACAGCCTGCCGGTGAGCGCATGGCGTAACGGCGGGGGAGAAACCCGCGAAATCATCAGCTGGCCTGCGGGTCAGACGCAGTTCGACTGGCGCGCCAGCATGGCGACGATTGCCGCCGATGGCCCGTTTTCGCATTTCGAAGGCATCGACCGTTCCATCACGCTGCTCAGCGGTGCGGGCGTCGTGCTGTCGGCGGAAGGGGACATTGAGCACCGGCTTGACTGCCCCGCAGAACCCTTTGCTTTTGCCGGAGAAACCGCCGTTTACGCGCATCTGATTAATGGCATCACAACGGACTTCAATATTATGACCCGCCGGGGGCAGGCCAGTGCGAGTGTGATCACTCAGCGTACCAGCTTTAGCGCCAACCGCTGTTGTGCGGGCCTGCTGTATGTTTTACAGGGGCAATGGCAGGCAGGAGAGTTTTTTACGCTGTCCGCCTCCCAAGGCGTGTTCTGGACGCAAGAACCCCAAGAGGAACCGCTGCTCAGTCTGAACGTTCAGCCCTTAGTGGCAGAATCATTATTGCTATGGGTCGAAATCAGACATCCGGTCCAAAGGGCCGCAGCAAACTGAATCATTAATACCGTTTCGTCATTTGAGTCATCGGCCACCCGTCAGGCAGCGTTTTCGCCGGGTAATATTCGCTTTTTACTTGTCTATACAGGATTAGATTATGTCGCTTTCATCCCATGACATTACCGTCTGCCGTCTGCATCCGGGTCAGGTTGATCTGACCATGCTGCGCACCATTTATTCTGCCCAGAAACGTGCCGATAAACAGCAACCTTGGACGGTTCGCGTTGAGCTGGCTGAAGAGGCGCGGGCAGGCGTGCTGGCCTCCCAGGAAACGGTCACCCGCATCGTTGAGTCCGGCAACGTGGTCTACGGAATCAACACGGGTTTCGGCAAACTGGCTCAGACCCGGATCCCGGCCGAACGTCTGGCGGAACTGCAACGCAATCTGGTGTTGTCGCACAGCGTCGGTGTCGGCAAGGAGCTGGCAGATAACGTCGTGCGTCTGATCATGACCACCAAAGTGTTAAGTCTGTCTCGCGGCCATTCCGGTATCCGTATGGAAGTGATCGACGCACTGATCACGCTGCTGAATGCGGGTGTGTTGCCATGTATTCCCGAGAAAGGCTCTGTCGGCGCCTCCGGTGATTTAGCCCCGCTGGCGCACCTTTCCCTGATGTTGATTGGGGAGGGCGAGGTTACGGCGCAGGGCGTAAGAATGTCAGCTATCGAAGGGCTGGCTACGGTCGGACTTAAACCGGTGGAACTGGGGCCGAAAGAGGGGCTGGCGCTACTTAACGGTACGCAGGTTTCGACGTCACTGGCGTTGGCCGGACTGTTTGAAGCCGAACGGGTATTTTCCGCCGGTCTGGTGGCTGGCGCGCTGTCGCTGGAGGCGATCAAAGGCTCAGTAAAACCGCTCGACCCGCGTATTCATCAGGCCCGCGGTCAGTTGGGGCAGATCGCCGTTGCGGCTGCGGTTTCTGCGTTGCTGGAAGGCAGTGATGTTGTGACCTCTCATGCCAACTGTGGTCGCGTACAAGACCCGTACTCCATCCGCTGTGTGCCGCAAGTGATGGGTGCTTGCCTGGATAACCTGCACCATGCGGCTCGCGTACTGCAAATTGAAGCCAACGCGGCGTCGGATAACCCGCTGGTGTTTGCCGAAAACGGGGACGTGATTTCGGGGGGGAATTTCCACGCGGAACCGGTCGCCTTTGCAGCCGATATTATCGCGCTGGCAGTGGCGGAAATCGGTGCTATTTCTGAGCGTCGTCTGGCATTACTGCTCGATACCGGCCTGTCGGGCTTGCCGGCATTTCTGGTCAACGACGGCGGGGTGAACTCCGGCTTTATGATAGCCCAGGTGACCGCCGCTGCACTGGCGTCTGAGAACAAATCTCTGGCGCATCCGGGCAGCGTAGACAGCCTGCCGACCTCTGCCAATCAGGAAGACCACGTTTCAATGGCGACCTACGCCGCGCGCCGTCTGGGTGATATGTGCTTTAACACCGCCGTAGTCGTAGGTATTGAAGCGATGGCCGCTGCACAGGGCATTGATTTCATCCGCCCGTTGAAAAGTTCTGCGGTGCTGGAAAATGAGCTGCATCTTATCCGCGAAAAAGTGGCCTATCTTGAGCGCGACCGCCTGATGGCTCCGGACGTAGAAACTATGCGTCTTTGGGCCAGCCGTGAGCAGTGGCCGCCGGTCATTGAAGCTTTGTTGCCGAGTTTTAACTGATGAATAAGGGACACACTATGAATACGCCACAAAAAACTGCCGTCGCCCGCGTAGTTCGCGCCCCTCACGGCACTGAGCTGAGCTGTCAGAACTGGCTGATCGAAGCCGCTTACCGCATGTTGCAAAACAATCTGGACCCTGACGTTGCCGAACGCCCGGAAGATCTGGTGGTGTACGGCGGGATTGGTAAAGCGGCCCGCAACTGGCCTGCATTTGAGGCGATCCTCGAAAGCCTGCGCAAACTGCGTGAGGATGAAACGCTGCTGGTACAGTCGGGTAAACCAGTGGGGATTTTTCGCACTCATACCGATGCGCCGCGGGTACTGATCGCCAACTCCAATCTGGTGCCACACTGGGCTAACTGGGAGCACTTTCACGAACTGGATAAAGCCGGGCTGATGATGTACGGCCAGATGACCGCCGGTTCATGGATTTACATTGGTGCTCAGGGCATCGTGCAGGGAACCTATGAAACTTTCGCCGAAGCGGGACGTCAGCACTACAACAGCAATTTACGGGGCAAATGGATCCTGACCGCCGGGCTTGGCGGCATGGGCGGCGCGCAGCCATTAGCTGGCGTACTGGCCGGAGCCTGCGTACTGGCGATTGAGTGTCAGGAGTCGCGCATCGATTTTCGTATCCGCACTCGTTATCTCGATTACAAAGCCCACAGCATCGATGAAGCGCTGGCAATGATTGAAAAAGCCTGCGCCGAAAAGCAGGCGATCTCCGTTGGCCTGCTGGGGAATGCTGCGGAACTGTTGCCGCAGCTGGTCGCGCGCGCTAAACAGGGGGGCTTACGCCCGGACATCGTCACCGATCAAACCTCGGCCCATGATCCGCTGAACGGTTATCTGCCAGAAGGCTGGACGCTGGAACAGTGGCAGGACCGTAAAACCTCTGATCCTAAAACGGTGGTGAAGGCTGCTCGCGCATCAATGGCAAAACACGTTCAGGCGATGCTCGATTTTCACGCCATGGGCATTCCGACGGTCGATTATGGCAACAACATCCGTCAGGTGGCGAAAGAGGAAGGTGTGCTTAACGCCTTTGATTTCCCTGGTTTTGTTCCGGCTTATATCCGCCCGCTGTTTTGCGAGGGCAAAGGCCCGTTCCGCTGGGTGGCGCTGTCGGGTGATCCGGAAGATATCTACAAAACCGATGCCAAACTGAAAGAGCTGTTCCCGGATAACGCCAATCTGATCAACTGGCTCAATATGGCCAGTGAACGTATTGCGTTTCAGGGGCTACCGGCGCGGATCTGCTGGCTTGGGCTTGGGGAGCGGCACATTGCCGGGCTGGCCTTTAACGAAATGGTACGTAACGGTGAGCTGAAAGCGCCAGTAGTCATTGGCCGTGACCATCTGGATACCGGGTCGGTGGCCTCACCAAACCGTGAAACAGAGGCGATGAAAGATGGTTCTGACGCCGTTTCCGACTGGCCATTGCTGAATGCGTTGCTCAACACTGCAGGCGGCGCGACATGGGTCAGCCTGCATCACGGCGGCGGCGTGGGTATGGGCTTTTCGCAACATGCAGGCATGGTGATTGTCGCAGACGGTACCAAAGAAGCGGATGCCCGTCTGGCACGCGTCCTGTGGAATGACCCGGCAACCGGCGTGATGCGTCATGCTGACGCAGGGTATGAGCAAGCGATCGAATGCGCCGAGCGCAATGAACTGAATCTGCCGATGATTTGAAGTTTGACGCCGCAGCACAGCGGACAAAGTGTTTACTTTGCCCGCTAATTTCACACCGGAATATGTACGTGCTTTTTAATGTTTTTCAGGCAGGTGATCATGGTAAAAGTCATGATCACCAGCAGTGCCCATGAGCTCCACTTGCCGAGATGCACACCCGACCAGCTGTCGATTTGATTGGGATAACGCCAGATCGTGAAGAACGTACTGATGTTTTCGGCCAGCCAGATAAAGAAGCCGATCAGGATAAACGCGAGGATCAGGGGCATCCGCCGCGGAGTGTCATAAGGCGTGAAAACCACATAGCTGCGGGCATAGAGGCCTAATAGCAGCGCCGTAATGTACCAGCGAAAATCACCAATATAGTGATGGCTGAAAAAGTTAACGTAAATCAACAGCGAGGAGATGGCCGCCAGTGTGTAAGGCGGATAATTGCGTACTTTCACATCAAGCAGTCGCCAGCACTGGATCATATAACTGCCCACCGCCGCGTACATAAAGCCTGAAAACAGCGGAACGCCAAACAGTTTGGTGTAGGCAAAGTCCGGGTAACTCCACGAGCGGATACCCGACGACGTTTTAAACACTTCAAGCGCAAATCCCACCACGTGAAACAGCATCACGGCTTTAAATTCGTCCAGCGTTTCCAGTTTCGTCGCCAGCATCCAGATCTGCACAAACAGTGCCACAACCAGCAGCACGTCATAGCGTGGCACATAGAATAAGCCGGCACGCGGCACCAGAAACACCGCCAGGAAAAATAGACCAACAAAAATGCAGGCTCGGGCTTCTTTAACGCCGAAAAAAATAAATTCGGTCAGAAAGCGGCGCAGCCCGCGGATGGGTTGCACGGACCGGGGCTTCAATAAAAAGTGGTCAAGCCGTTGTAATGGTCCCATTGTCGTCCCTGAAGTGATTGCGGCAAAAAGCGATGGCGAATTCTATTTCATCACACGCAATTGCGCACGCTCATTGTAAAAACGGCGGTAGGAGAGATAGCCTGCAATAATGGTCGACAGGCTGGCGGTCGCCAGCAGCATGAAGGTCACCATGATCTGATACTTGATAGCTTTCACCGGGTCGATACCGGCGAAGATCAGGCCAGACATCATGCCCGGCAGGCTGACCAGTCCGACAGTTTTGGCCGCATCGACGGTTGGGATCATCGCTGCACGAATGCTGTCGCGAATAATCGAACCGGACGCCATTTTGGCCGATGCACCGAGGCTCAGCATCTCAAGGATCTTTTGCTGGTTGTCGATAAAGCGCTGGTTGAGGTTGCTATAACACAGGCCGACCGCCACCATCGCGTTACCGGCGATCATGCCGGAAATCGGGATCACCTGCATCGGCAGAAACTCAATCGAGCGGCTGAGCAGCAGTACCACCAGCGTCAGCGTAGTGCCCACCGAAATGGCAATAAACGAAATCACAAAGCCGTTATCAATATTGCGGCTGCGTTTTTTGGCATTGAGCGCAGCGTTAACGCAGATAAACAGCACCATCAGCACCGTCAGCCAGCCGTTGTTCAGCGCGAAAATGTACTTGAGTACGTAGCCGACAATCACCAGTTGGACGATGGCCCGCGCCACGCTCCAGATGATGTCTTTTTCCAGCCCGAGCTTCTCTTTTTTACTCACCAACAGGGCGACGACCACAAGAATGAGCGCCAGCGCCAGGGATTCGTTGGTGATGTTATGCTGGTTCATGGGGCGTTTTCTCGTCGGCGTGATGGGTCAGGGTGATGACGTTTTGGGCATGGCGGATTTCGTTCTGGTCGTGGCTGACCCACAGCACGGCGAGCTGCTGTTCAGCGACCAGACCTGCAATGATCTGATTAATATTCTGTTTGTTCTCTTCGTCCAGTGCGCTGGTTATCTCATCGAGCAGCAGTACATCGGGCAGAAATTGCAGGTTCCGCAACAACGACACCCGCTGTTTTTCCCCTCCGGAGAGTTCCTGCGTGCGTTTATCCAGCATATCCGCCGACAGATGCACCCGCGTCAGCCACGTCTTTACTTTTTCGACATCCATTTTCTTGCCGCGGATTTCATACGGCAGCGCCAGATTGTCCCGCACTGTATCTCCAAATAACGTCGGCGTCTGGAAACAGTAGGAGACCTGCTGGCGGTAAGTTTCAGGTTTCAGCTCTGCAATATCCTCGCCTTTGAAACGAATCGTTCCACCGGTCTGGGTTTGCAGCGACGCAATAATTTTGAGCAGCGTACTCTTCCCGCTGCCTGAAGGCCCGGTGAGCAACGTAAATTCACCGGGATTGAGATCAAATGAGACCGGTTCCAGAAGAGAGCGGTTATTGATTGAAAAGCTGACGTCGAGTAACTGTAGGAGGGGCACGTCGTGCGGCATAACGGGGTCATCCTTGGTGAAATTATGGAGGGGCATAATAACACTATGGGATGTGTGGATGACAATTGGCTTGGGCGGCAGCCCAAACCCGCCTTTAAATTCAACGTCAACGTCGTGGGCCTGCTGCCCACACCCGCCCAGAAGGCGACCAGTCGCCGCCGCCCTCGTATTTCGGGATTCGAACCTTTGGTCTCGAACCTCTTATCCGGTGCCATTTTTGACTGCGCCTTAGCGGCTATGTAAATCAAAAGATAAAGGCAAAAGCCAAGTCTGCTTTTGTCTTTTAAAAAATATGTGGGCCGCATTCAAAAATGGCGCTGAACGAGTGGTGCAAAACCGCGTGTCTTTTTACGCGGGTTGGAACCCGAAGTGAAGAAACCGCAACGCGGCGGCATTTTGCGGCTATAACAGCGGCACCTGAAACACGGCAATTGTGACCCGCGTAGCTGCTGTTTTTAAAAAGCTCGGAGTCCAGAGGGTCGAACGACTGCGACCCTCTGGTCGGTGTGGGCCGACGCCCACGACCTTGAATTTGAATTTAAAATTTGAAATTAAAAAAAACCGGTCAAGTTTCCCTGACCGGTTTTTTATCACGTGAGCAAACGCCCATCACGCCAGTGGAATTAAACCGCTGGTTTGGCTATCACATTACGGTTTTCCATCCGCACTTCGGCGATCTGCACGTCGATGATATCGCTCTGACGGTAGGCGACTTCGCCTTTGATCAGGACGGTACCGGTGTCGAAGCTGCAAACCAGTTCATCACGCACGGCGTGCAGGAACGGGGCAGGGATGAAAGCAACCGCGCCGATTTCCTGCAGGCGGACACGCAGGCCACCGCGGGTGACGTCGATAATTTCGGCGCTGAAGTTGATATCAGTCCCGACTTTATCTGCCAGATAACGGGCGTACAGCCAGTCTCCGACATCGCGCTCGGCCATGCGGTTAGCACGGCGGCGTTCTGCCAGCTGGACCGTCATTTCGTCTTCCGGTTTTACCGCAGCCTGCTGGGTTATCATCGCTTTGAGCAAGCGGTGGTTGACCATGTCGCCGTATTTACGGATTGGCGACGTCCAGGTAGCGTAAGCTTCCAGTCCAAGACCGAAATGCGGACCCGGCACGGTGCTTATCTCTGCGAAAGTCTGGAAACGGCGGATGCGGCTGTCGAGGAACTGCGTTGGCATCGCGTCCAGCTTACGGCGCAGTGCGCAGAAGCCAGGCAGGGTGAGCAACTCTTCGGCGTTAGCTTCCACGTCGTTAGCCCGCAAGACGGTGACGGCATTCTCAACCAGCAGCGGGTCGAAACCGGTATGCACGTTGTAGATACCAAAACCGAGGCTGTCGCGCAGGGCGATGGCGGCGCAGACGTTGGCGGCAATCATCGACTCTTCCACAATGCGGTTTGCGATGCGGCGATGCTCGGCGACGATCTCCAGCACGTTCCCTTTCTCGCCCAGTACGAAGCGAAAGTCAGGACGGTCTTTAAACACCAGCGCGTGCTCGGTGCGCCATGCGCTGCGCAGATCGCACAGGTGTTTCAGCAGACGGATCTGATCAGCGATGACGTCAGTTTGCGGCTGCCATACGCTTTTCTCTTCCTGTTCGATCCAGTCGGAGACATCGTCGTAGGCCAGCTTGGCTTTAGATTCGATGGTAGCAGCGAAGAAACGGATATCATTGCCCAGCGCACCGTCGGCGGACAGCGTTACGCTGCACGCCAGTACCGGACGCTGAACGTCTGGCCACAGTGAGCAAAGGTCATCGGAGAGTTCACGCGGCAGCATCGGGATGTTAAAGCCCGGTAGGTAGTTGGTGAAGGCACGTTTCTTCGCAATATTGTCGAGCTCGCTGCCTTGTGCAACATAAGCCGTCGGATCGGCAATCGCGATATTCAGTTGCAGGGTGCCGTCGCCGTTGTCTTTCACATACAGCGCGTCATCCATATCTTGGGTGCTGCCGCTGTCGATGGTGACAAATGGCAGGGCAATCAGATCTTCGCGGGTCAGGCCCTGATCGAGGATCGCCGCAATTTCAGATTTCGGGGCTTCGCGCTCAAGGTTATGGCGCGCCAGCGTGACCCACCACGGGGCGAGATCGTCTTCACCGGTGGTGATCCACTCGGTAATTTCAGCCTGGAAGCTGTGATCGCCTTCTTTAAGCGGGTGACGACGCATTTCAGCGACGCACCAGTCGCCATCGCTCACTTCGTGATTGATGTTGCGGGCAACGCGGCACTGAATCGAGTCACGTAATAAAGGGTGATCAGGGACGATGGAAAGACGGTCATCTTTTTTGGTCACACGGCCGACAAAGCGCGTCAGGAATGGCTCAACCAGCGTTTCCGGCTGAACCACTTCACGTTCTTTTTCGGTCTGCAAAGAGGCAATCACGCGGTCGCCATGCATGACTTTTTTCATGTACGGAGGCGGAATGAAGTAACTTTTTTGCCCGTCTACTTCAAGAAAGCCAAAGCCTTTCTCAGTTCCTTTAACGACGCCTTCAAGGCGCGGAGTCTGAGAGTGAAGTTGCTGTTTTAGCTGCGCGAGCAGCGGGTTATCTTGAAACATATCGTCCAGGGGGGGGTTAGAATGGCTCGATTAGCGGCAGACAGTTTTACGCGAAATGGCCCCTGCGGGCAAGCTGCATATCCCCTTTTCGCGTCATAGCCCTGACGCGAAAAGGGGATTATTCATGGTGCCAGTGTTTACCGATCAGGCGATACGTTGCAGGTCTACTTTCTGTTCGCAGCGGCGGATAGCCACCGGAATCGCTTTAGAGGTGGGGGTGTGGGTCTGGTCACCAAAACTGGACATCGGCACCAGCGGGTTGGTTTCCGGATAATAGGCCGCCAGGTTACCGCGCGGGATGTCGTAGCTGACCAGTTTAAAACCGGTGACTTTACGCTCCACGCCATCGGTCCAGAGGGTTTCAATCTCTACCAATTCGCCGTCATGCAACCCGAGCGCCGCCAGATCATCAGGATGGATAAACAGCACTTCGCGCTGACCATACACACCACGGTAACGGTCATCGAGGCCGTAAATGGTGGTGTTGTACTGGTCGTGCGAACGCAGGGTTTGTAGCGTAAACGGTGCATCCTGATTGCCCTGCGGGATCAACTGGTCGGGAAGCATGGCGGCACTGAAATTGGCTTTCGCCGTCGGCGTGTTGAAGTTCAGTTCGGCTGCTGCATTGCCCAGATAGAAACCGCCTTTAATATCACAACGCGCATTAAAGTCTTTAAAGCCCGGAATGGTGGCCTCGATGTGGTCACGGATCAGATTGTAGTCATCAGCAAGCTGCATCCAGTCGAGGAATTTATCCCCCAGTACGGCATTGGCAATACCGCAGACAATCGCGGTTTCTGAACGCTGCTCAGGGGATAACGGAATACCGACACCTTCGGACGCGTGCACCATGCTGAAGGAGTCCTCAACGGTGATGAACTGCGAACCGGTGGCCTGCATGTCGAGTTCGGTACGGCCCAGTGTCGGCAGAATTAAAGCTTCACGTCCCGGCGTTAAGTGACTGCGGTTGAGTTTGGTGCTGATTTGTACCGACAGATCCAGATTGCTCAGTGCCCGGTGGGTGCGAAGGGTATCCGGTGCCGCCGCCGCCAGATTACCGCCCAGACAGATCAGCACTTTGGCATCGCCCGTCAGCATGGCTTCCAGCGCTTCCACGGTGTTATGACCCGGATTGCGCGGCGGAGTGAAGTTGAAGTGGGTTTCCATGGCATCAAGCAGCGCTGTTGGCGCTTTCTCATCGATACCCATGGTGCGGTTACCCTGCACGTTACTGTGACCACGCACCGGACACAAACCGGCACCCGGTTTGCCAAGCTGACCAAACAGCAGTTGCAGGTTAGTGATTTCGCGCACCGTCGGCACGGAATGTTTGTGTTGGGTAATGCCCATCGCCCAGGTACAGATCACCCGTTCAGCCTGCACGTAAATCGACGCCGCTTCGCGAAGATCTGCTTCGGACAGACCCGACTGCTCAGTGATTTTTTCCCATGAAGTAGCATCCACTACGGCCAGATACGCTTCAACACCTGCGGTATTTTGCGCGATAAATTCTGTGTCAAAAATGGTGCTCAGACCGGATGCGATGCGGTCGCGATCGGCTTCGAGCAGGGCTTTCACCATACCGCGCACGGCGGCCATATCCCCGCCAAGGTTCGGCTGGTAATAGGCTGAGCTGATGCGGCCCGATTTGGTGGTGACGACTTCCAGCGGTTTTTGCGGATCGGCAAAACGTTCCAGACCACGTTCTCGCAGGGTATTGAAGCTGACGACTTTTGCCCCGCGATCGGCAGCGTGACGCAGGCTGTGCAACATGCGCGGATGGTTGGTGCCGGGGTTCTGACCGAAAACAAAGATGGCATTGGCTTTTTCGAAATCGTCCAGACGGATGGTGCCTTTCCCCACGCCGATACTCTGCTTGAGGCCAACGCCACTGGCTTCATGGCACATGTTCGAGCAGTCAGGGAAATTGTTTGTCCCGAACATGCGTCCGAAGACCTGATAGAGGTAGGACGCTTCATTACTGGCGCGGCCCGAAGTATAGAAGTCCGCTTCATCCGGGCTTTTCAGGCCTTTCAGATGGCGGGCAATCAGCGAGTAGGCGGCGTCCCAGCCGATCGGCTCGTAATGGTCAGTCGCCGGGTTATAGCGCATCGGATGGGTCAGGCGACCCTGATACTCAAGGAAGTAGTCGCTCTGTTCACGCAGTTTGCTGACGCTGTGCTGAGCAAAGAAATCGAGTTCAACCGCTTTGCGCGTGGCTTCCCAACTGACGGCCTTGGCGCCGTTTTCGCAGAAACTGAAGGTGCTGTGGTTATCATCGCCCCAGGCACAGCCCGGACAGTCAAAACCGCGACCTTTATTAACACGCATCAGGTTGCGTAGGTTAGAGAGGACTTTTTTACTGTCGAAGACGTAACGGGTGGTCGCTTCCAGTGAACCCCAGCCACCGGCAGCCGCCGTGTAGGGTTTGATCTCAGTTTTGAATTTCATATTTTTGCTTCGCAGGTGTCTGACATTTTATTGGAATGCAATCGGCCCGATGAATTGTTAAGTCGATTGTTAATTTTATGTCACAAGTTTAGGTGGTAAACGGGGAGGGGTCTAATCGAATGGCGCTATCGTGAGATAGAGCGTGCTTATCGCGCAAAACGCGAACAAATTGTAACAAGACCGTTTCACTATGAAATGCCTCGCAAAATAAAGGGGGTTTTGTTCAGCGCTTTATTGGTGCACCATGCGGCAATTATTTTCGGCTGCTATTGCCTTTGGCCTGTTTTTGCTGGTTTTTTAGCCAATCCTCAGGCCGTTTTGGCATTTTAAAGGAACAATTCGTGAAACGTAGTGTATTGACTGTTTTAACCGGCGTACTGATGTTGTCAGCAGGTACAGCGCAGGCTGTGGCCCCTCTGGATTTCCCTGTCGTTCCACCGAGTATTGATGCAGCGTCATTCGTATTGATGGATTACGCCAGCGGCGATGTGCTGGCGGCAGGTAATCCGGATGACCGCCGTAACCCGGCCAGCCTGACCAAACTGATGACCGGTTATGTCATCGACCGCGCGCTGGACAAACATAAAATCACCATGGATGATGTGGTTACCGTGCCGCAGGAAGCCTGGGTCGCGGGCAATAAAAGCCTCGAAGGTTCCTCGCTGATGTTTCTTAAGCCAGGTGACCGCGTGTCGGTACGTGATTTGATCCGTGGAATTATCATTACTTCCGGTAACGACGCTTGCGTGGCGATGGCCAATTACGTGGCGGGCAGTCAGGACGCGTTCGTTGGCATGATGAACCAGTACGTCACTACGATGGGCCTGACCAACACCCATTTCGAAACCGTTCACGGTCTGGATGCGCCGGGGCAATACACCACCTCTTACGATCTGGCGAAATTGTCGCGTGCCATCATCGGCGGTGAACCTGAGGAATATCATATGTATAGTGAAAAATCGCTGACGTATGACAACATCACTCAGCAGAACCGCAACGGCTTACTGTGGGACAAAAACTTGCAGGTTGACGGTCTGAAAACCGGCCATACCGAGAGCGCGGGTTACAATATTATTGCTTCTGCCACTGAAGGTAACCGCCGTTTGATCGCGGTGGTGATGGGCGGTAAAAGCTCGAAAGGGCGCGAAGATCAGGCGCGTAAATTGCTGACCTGGGGTTTCCGTGAATACACCAGCAAGCAGATTTTCAAAGCCGGACAGACCGTTTCCGATGAGAAAGTGTGGTTTGGCGAACGTCCGCAGGTCAAAGTGGGCTCACTGGATGACGTGTTCATTAGCGTACCGCAGTCCGATGCCGACAAGCTGAAAGCGCAATATGTACTCACCAATCCGCAAATTGACGCACCGCTGAAGAAAGGCCAGGAACTGGGCGCCATCAATATCGTTGATAATGGCAAAATCATTAAAACCATCCCGCTGGTGGCACTGGAAGATGTGGCGCAGGGTGGGCTCATCAGCCGCGCGATTGATTACGTGAAGTTGAAGATCTAAGAGGGGGCTCTTAGAGATCTCTTTTTAAATTCAAGGTCAAGGTCGTGGGCGTCGGCCCACACCGACCAAAGGCCCGCAGTCGCTCGGGCCTTTGGAATCCGAGCTTTTTTAAAAACAGCAGCTGCGCAGGTCACAATGGCCGTGTTTCAGTCACCTTTGCTATAGCCGCAAAATGTCGCCGCTTAGGCGGTGCCTTCGCTGCGGGTTCGAGCCTCTGGTCTCGAACCACTTGCTCAGCGCCATTTTTGAATGCGGCCTAGGCTTTCTTAAAATCAAAATCAGACTGGTTGTTTGTCTTTAATTTTGTTTTTTATCTTTTGATCTACATAGCTGCTAAGGCGCAGTCAAAAATGGCACCGGATGAGAGATTCGAGACCTTAAGCTCGAATCCCGAAATACGGGGACGGCGGAGCCCACTGTTTTGAATTTAAAGATTTAAAAGCGAGTTCGGCCCGCAACCCGATATAATCAATACTATTATTCCCATTCAAGGCGCAGCCTCATTCTCCCCATGGATATAAAACAACTGATCTACCTCTGTAACCTCGAGCGTGAACGGCATTTTGGCCGGGCGGCGGAGGCGAGTTTTGTCAGCCAGCCGACGTTATCAATGCGGCTGAAAAATCTCGAGAAAGAGTTAGATCTCAGCCTGATTAACCGCGGTAATAACTTCGAAGGTTTTACGGCGGAAGGGTTACGGGTGCTGAGCTGGGCGCGGGAAATTGTAGCGGTGTATGAAGGGCTGAAACTGGAAGTCGAATCCCTTAAGCAGGGGCTGAGCGGGACGCTGCGCATTGGTGTGATGCCGCAGTGCAGCATTTCACTGGCGCGTCTGATAAAAGCCGTCAGCGATGAACACCCTGGTCTGGACTACCGCGTCGCGGAAGTCAGCGCCGATCAGCTGATTGAAGCGTTGAGCAGCCACGCCGTTGATATTGGCATTGGTTTCTTTGAATTCTCAACCCTGAATGAATTACGTTTTCAGGTTGTCCCAATCGATGACGGCGGTGTAGATGTGGTTTATCACCCTGACCATTTCCCGCATCTTGTTAAGACCCAATGCCTCAGTGCCGAAGATGCCGCCAAACTGCCACTTTGTTTGTCAGAACCCAGCCGCTATTTTCGTCGTTATCTGGATAACCATTTCCGTCAGGCTGGGCTGGCGCTGCACCCGACACTCGAAAGCACTTCGATTTTCCAACTGATGCAGGGTGTATTTGTGGGGTTGGGCTGTGCGCTGGTTCCCCGTGGGCATCTGATTGATGAGATGCACCCCGCGCTGAAGCGCTGTGCGCTGGATATTCCTCCAATGAGCCGTCACGCGGCAATGGTGGTGGCTGAGACCGGTCGTGCGACGCCGCTGGCCCAGCACTTCTTTAATGCTGCCGCGTTGTGGATTGCCCAACAACCGCCCGTTTCGTAAAAATAGTGCTATTGAAGAAAAAATAATGAGGTTACCGAAACATTCAGCGACCTTTTCCTATTGATGAATTCGCTGACAGGGGCCAAGCTTTATGGGTCTTTGTGTCGGGTAAAGTGAAATTAATGGAGCTATACATGAAAGCATTAAAAACAGCAGTACTGGCTATCGCGGCAAGCGGTTTTTTATTAGCAGGCGGTGCACAGGCCAGTAACCTGTTGAGTTCATTGCAGGATGCTGCGAATCAGGGTCTGAACAATGGCAGTGGCAGCAATAACTCCACCGCCGCCCTGACTTCTCTGCTCAATGGCGGAGACAGCGCGCTGACCTCAAAAAGTGCCACCAATGTGGCCGGTGTGCTGCAGTACTGCGTTAAAAATAACGTGTTGTCTCAGGCGAGCACCGAAGGTGTGAAAGATAAACTCCTGAGTAAGCTTGGGATCCAGAGCGCCTCCGGGGCGCAAAGCCAGGATTATCAAAATGGACTGGGTGGTTTACTGCAAACCGGTAAAGACCAGACAGTAGATTTGAATAATCTGGGTAGCGGTCTGTCGCAGGTGAAAGAGAAAGTGAAGCAGAAGGCGTGTGATGTGGTGCTGAAGCAGGCGAAATCCTTTATCTGATGTCACATTCTGTCTGATTGCCCAAAGGCCCCTGATATTCCTCAGAGGCCTTTTTTGTTTTTGTTGTGATGACTATTGCGGGTACGGCACCCACGAACCGCCGTTTAGCCGGATATAAATTTTCCCCTGATACTCCATCACTACGGAATTCTCATTTTCAGACACCAGCGGCGTCTGCGGGAGGCCACCACTGAGCGTTTTCCAGTCCACGGTCGGGGCGGTAAAGAGTTTGCCGTCAACTGATCGGGCCACCAGTTCTGAAATCGCCATGTAGCTGCTTGGCTGATCGATTTTCAGCGGCGCGGCGGGGTGAGGTGCCTGCATACCGAAGAATTTCACGCCAACCGGAATATGGGTAATGCCGGGGCTTGGGATATCGCGCAGACCGGAGATCTGCATCTTGTCACCGACCAGCGCCGCGCCATGTTCCGGCACCACAACCAGCATCACTTTACGGCCTGATTTATCCAGCTGATCCATAAAGGTATTGAGCTGATTAAGCAGGGTCTGCGCACGCGAACGGTAATCCGCACCTTTGTTGCTGCCGACGTAACGGTTGCCGTCATGCAGCGGGATAAGGTTGAAGAAGGTCGCAGTGCGCGCGGTACCGGCTTTTTGCTGATTCGCCAGCCAGCGGCTGAACAACTCGCCGTCGTTGAATATTGGAGAACCGTCAAACGAGGTCAGCTCATGGCCGAGACCGGCCTGCGACATAATCGGCGACTGCATATCGGCATCGTCACGCAGATTGCCAATGTAATTGCCGAATTCGCCGGTATGGTCCATGGTCAGCTGCGGGCTGAAACCGAGTTTCGCCAGATCGTCGAACAGATAACATTGCTGTCCCGTGGCCTGATACAGGTCGTGATGGGAAGACTGACCGCAGCTGGCGCGAAGCAAACGGATAGAAGCCGGGCCGCTGTAAGCCGTGGCAGAGTTAAAGTTGCTGAACACCATGTCAAAACGCGACCACAAAGGCGAGTTGGATAAATTCACCGCATCGAGATCGGCCCAGGCCAGTGAACAGATGTTGATCACCAGCAGATCAAACGGCTGGGCATCGGCAGGTAAGGCTGCCGGGAACTGCGTCTGGCGGGCATGTTCGCGCTGGTAGAACTGCTGCAAATAGGCGTTGAGATTCTCATTGGTTGGCGGTCCGCTGACCGTATTTGGCAAAGGATCAGCCGATTTGGTTCCGGCCGCCGGTTGACTGGCTGGCGTCTGGGTATTGGCAACGGCCGCCACTGGCGCAGGGGACAGGCCCGGCAGCACCAGCAGGCTCAGATTAAGCCACAGCAATACGGCGACGGTCAGCGTGGTAATGCGGATCCACTGTGAAACAAACAGGTAGCCGACCAGCAGAACGAACGCCGCACCGACCCATTGCCAGTTAATAAAGCGGTCAGCCAGTTCAAGCAGATAATCCATACTAAAGCCGGTGACGTCTGCTCCCTGACTGACTATCGAACGCCAGCCCGGCAGCCAGGTGTCATGGTAGAACAGCGCCAGCCCAAACGGCAGGGCCAGCCATTGACGCCAGCGATGCAAACGCAGCGACGGCAGCGGAAACAGCAGGCACGCGGCAAAAACCAGATTGCTCAGCGCATCAAAATTAAGATACCCCTGCCACAGCAGAATAAATTTGAGCAGAAAATAGTAGTTCCAGGCGCCCAAACCACGCCAGGATTGCCAGATCCGCAATGGCGGTGAACCGGATTTAAGGTCATTCATCATGATGGTGTGTTCGATTTCCCGTTCGAAGAGAGAGGGGCTTTCAGATTTTTAGCCGTAACCGGAGTGAGATAGCGCGGAGAGAGATAACGTGCTGCAAAATCTCTTTTCCACCCGGGTAACCGGCGGCGCAGCATCATGCCAAAAGGGATGAAGATCACGGCGGCTAAAATAAAGATCTCAATAATGTCATTGATGTTCATAAAGACTGTTCCTGCCCGTCGCGAAGGGGCTCGTCAAGATGGAGGGTAGTTTCTGCCACAGAACGGGTAACAGGGGTATCACTGAGCGTAAGAATCAGCGGCTCGGGCAAATGCACCGCAGTGCGCTGTTGCGCCAGGGTGACCGGCGCACTGACTTGCTGCGGGCGTAAAACCTGCTCAGGCAATATTTTTTTAGCGGCCAGACGGCGCACTTCTGACTGAATGTCGCGTTCCTGATGCCATAGCGTGCGGCTGGCAAACACTTCATCAACCGGCAGGCTGAACAGGGAAGCCAGCACGTTATCGACATCACTCACCTGGCAGTTGGACAAGAAGAGATAGAGATTACGTTCGGTCAGGGTTATCACATCGCCGTCACGGCGCAGATGACACAGCGAAATCGCCTGTTGTGGCGAAATGCCGGAAACCGGTCTCAGGGCGATCAGTAATCCGCGTGCTTCTGTCGCCAGCGTAGTGTGGCTCCATATGGACTGCATCACTTCGCAGAAGGTCGGCAGCGGCAGGAAGCCTTTATGATGTGTCGGCAGTCGCCCCTCAAGCAGTTGCTCGATGTTCTCAGAAACATGGCGGGTAAAACTCAGTTGCTGGATGTCATCGAGTAGGGTGAGAAAGCTGGAAAGCCGCGCCGCATGAGGCACCACCAGATTCGCACCACAGGCCTGAAGCAACCGTTGGTCGATATAACGCAGTGAGGCGTGCATCTCACGCACGGCAATTTTCAGCCCGTTACCTCGCTGAATGCGCAGGGAGTGAATTTGCCGCGCCAGAGGTTCCACTTCGTCATTACTGCGCAGGGAGAAAATCAGGGTGGCCGATCGTGCATGCATTCCGCGCTCGGTAAGAAGGGTGTTATCGTCAAACAGCTGCCAGTTTTCCGATAAGGCAGGCGCGCCTTCCAACACATCGCGCTGGGCAAGATATAGCCACTGGTCGTCGTTTAAGGTATTGGCGCTGTGCAGCCCGGAAGATTGGGGCTGTATTCCCCAGCCGTGCTCGCATTTTTGTAATGAATAAGAGTTATTAGCCTCGACACCAAAATTATTATGCCACCAGGAGATGATAAATTGGGCAGGGACTATATCGGTCTGAAAGCTGGAAAGTCCATATATGAGGCGATGGTGCGAATTAAGCCGCCCCTTGAGGGCACTGCTGACATGTCCATGACAGATAATAAGCAGTGTACAGTTTTTATGCTGTGCCAGTGCCGACATTGCTTTCAGCCATGTGCTGAATTCTTTTTCGCCAAGGTTTTGCCAGACCGTCGCGGGGAATAATAAAACAATCAATTGATTGTGGGTATTGCCCACGCGGTTTAAATCATCCGGTAAAGACCGAAAAGCACGGTTGCCACTGGTGAGCTGGTAATAGGAGAGTGACGGCGTTTTCGCTAACAGTCTGGTAATAAGGATATTATCCTGAGCGAGATGTTCAGGGGTTTCGCCAGTGATAGGATTTTCTTTAGGAAAAATAAACGTGGTGACAATTTCTTCCGACTGCGCCGCCAGTATTTGCCCACCCAGCCCGTACGCCGCGTCCTGACTGTCTGCATTGACCCAGTACAGTCCTGATGCCTGCATTTCAGCCGATTCATTCCAAGATTGCTTCATGCCGAAAGAAAAGGAAAGTGCCATTGTTTGGTTTGCCTGAATTAAGTCTGTCTGGTAAGTCTGCCTGAAGAAGGTCTCAGGTCATTTTGATTGAAAGTCTGCTTGGGACACAATTCAAAATGTGAGTATAATAAATTCTAACATCGCCAGATTAAATAACCAGTCAGCGCGGTAAATAATAAAAGTAGCCAAGAAAGAACTGAGTGATTTTCAGCTATATTGAGAGAGCAGGAATGTTTTCTGTCAAATGGCCGGCGCGTAATTGGGGCGAGATGATATGCAACAAAATAGAATAGTCGGGACTGATGCTGACAAAGATAAAAATGATGATTTCTTAGTGTTGAGTCACCTTTTTTCGTTACCGGAATTACATTATATCGACATTGCCAGCCAACAAAAAATCCCACACGTCTTGCAACGTTGGCCTTTACTGGCTGAATTAGCGCAAATCCATACTCCTGTTTCCGCCACTGAGGTCTGATCTTATGTCAGTCATTGCCCTGCAAGGGATCCGCGGCGGAACCGGCACCACGTCAATCACTGCGGCGCTGGCCTGGGCCTTGTCCCAACTGGGTGAAAAAGTGCTGACTATAGACTTCTCCGCCGCCAATCTCCTGCGCCTGCATTTTGCCATGCCTTACGATTCTCCCCGCGGCTGGGCCACCGCTGAACGCACCGGACAGGGCTGGCAGCAGGGCGCGATGCGTTATAATTCCCGTCTCGATTTTTTGCCTTTTGGTCAGTTACCATTAGAAGAGCAGGGATTAGTTAACTGCGACTGGCAACATAACCTGACTCAACTTCGTAATACCGCCGTTTACGATTGGATCCTGCTGGATGTTCCGGCGGAAGATCCGCTGCGCGCCGCGCAGGCTATTTCGATGGCAGACCACACCCTGATGCTGCTCCAGGCGGATTCACAGTCCCATGTTCGTCTGCATCAGCAGTCATTGCCCGCCAACAGCCACTATCTGGTCAATCAGTTTGCGCCCGGCAGCCAATTACAGCAGGACATTTTGCTGTTGTGGCAACAGAGCCTGCCGCGGTTGCTGCCTTTTATTCTTCATCGTGATGAAGCGATGGCCGAATCACTGGCCGGTAAGCAGCCCGTCGGCGAGTTACACCCGCAGAGTAAGAGCAGTCAGGATGTCACTACGCTGGCGAACTGGTGCCTGATCAATCTGCGGAGTACGCAAAAATGAGTCGCCTGTTGCGCGCCTTTCTGGTGCCTCCGGTCGTCACGGCGCTGCAAAACCGTTATCGCCTTTACCGCCAGAACGGCGCGTCGTTGATTGCCGCTTTCTTTATGATGTGCTGCGTGGCGCTAGGCTGGCTGCTGCTGCGTTTTGAATCGCCGGTGTGGCAGCGCGTGCGTGCTGAGCGCTACCGCTGGTATCCGCATCTGTCAGCAGTTCATCCGCGTCCTCTTGATCCGTTACGGTATCTGCTGCAAACCCTGTGGCTGTTGTTGATCATTCCTGCGGGTGGAATACGCGAACGTATCGTCATCAGCGACTGGCCGCAGCGGCTGCGTAAGCAAGTGCATCATTGGCTGGATTCGATTCCTGCCCGTTTATCGCAAAGTCCGCTGGAGGAAAAGGTCAGAGGACAGATGCGCGGAATGAGCGGCATTGCCCGACGCCTACTGATGCTGATTGGCGGATTGGTCGCCGCCGTGCTGGCGATGTTCTGTATTTCTCAACCTTTTGGCTATCTGGCGCAGTTTGTTTTTGTGGTGCTGCTGTGGAGCATCGCCATGCTGGTACGCCGTATTCCGGGGCGTTTCCCCGCACTGATGTTGATCGTACTGTCGCTCACCATCTCCTGCCGTTACCTCTGGTGGCGCTATACCTCGACGCTCAACTGGGATGACCCGGTCAGCCTGATTTGCGGGTTGTTACTGCTGGCGGCCGAAACCTACTCCTGGACCGTGCTGGTGCTGGGCTATTTTCAGACCATCTGGCCACTCAACCGCAAACCAGTACCGATGCCGGAAGACATGTCCCGCTGGCCCGCCGTTGATCTGCTGATCCCGACGTATAACGAAGATCTGAGCGTAGTGAAGCCTTCACTGTATGCCGCGCTGGGACTGGACTGGCCGAAAGAGAAACTGACGATCTGGCTGCTTGATGACGGTAACCGGCCTGAATTTGCCGATTTCGCCAGAGAAATTGGCGTGAAATATATTGCGCGTCCGACTCACGAACATGCCAAAGCGGGCAACATTAACAACGCGCTGAAGCAGTGTGAGGGCGAGCTGGTGGCGATTTTTGACTGCGACCACGTACCGACCCGTTCCTTCCTGCAATTAACCGTGGGCTGGTTCTTCAAGGATAAAAAACTGGGGATGTTGCAGACGCCACACCACTTTTTCTCCGCCGACCCTTTTGAACGCAACCTTGGCCGTATGCGCCGTACGCCTAATGAAGGCGAACTGTTTTACGGGCTGGTGCAGGACGGTAATGATTTGTGGGACGCCAGTTTCTTCTGCGGCTCCTGTGCCGTACTGCGGCGCAGCGTGCTGGATGAAATCGGCGGCATCGCGGTAGAAACCGTGACCGAAGATGCCCATACGTCGTTGCGCATGCATCGCCACGGACATACTTCCGCCTATATTCGTATTCCGCAAGCGGCGGGGCTGGCGACAGAAAGCCTGTCGGCGCACGTGAATCAGCGTATCCGCTGGGCGCGCGGCATGGTGCAAATTTTCCGTCTCGATAATCCGCTGTTTGGCAAAGGGCTGAAACTGGCTCAACGGCTCTGTTACGCCAACGCCATGCTGCATTTCCTGGCCGGTATTCCGCGTCTGATTTTCCTTACCGCGCCGCTGGCCTTTTTGCTGCTCCACGCCTATATCATCTATGCGCCCGCACTCGCCATTGCGCTCTATGTATTGCCGCACATGATCCACGCTAGCCTCGCCAACTCAAGGGTGCAGGGGAAATACCGGCACTCGTTCTGGAGTGAAATTTACGAGACCGTGCTGGCGTGGTACATCGCGCGGCCAACCACAGTGGCGCTGTTTAATCCTCATGCCGGGACCTTTAACGTCACGGCGAAGGGCGGAAAAAACGACCACGACTACGTTGACTGGAAAATCACCCGTCCTTATCAGATTCTGATGCTGCTCAATTTAGCCGGTTTTGTGGTCGGTATCTGGCGCCTGTTTTATGGACATGCCGATGAGTTTTACACCGTGCTGATAAGCCTGGCATGGGTGATTTACAACATGATTATTCTCGGCGGCGCCATTGCCGTGGCCTTTGAATCTAAGCAAGTCCGTCAGGCGCACCGCGTAGAAGTCTCGCTGCCTGCTGCGCTCGCACGGGCAGAAGGGCATGTTTATGTCTGTACCTTGCAGGACTTCTCCGACAGCGGCGCCGGGATAGAGACCGAAAGTGCGGCGCTGTTCCAGCCCGGCGAGAGCGTGACGCTGCTGCTGCGTCGCGGGCAACAAGAATACGCGTTCCCGTGCAGCGTGAGCCGCGTTTTCGGGCATCACGTTGGCGTACAGCTTCAGCATATGACCACACAGCAGCAGATCGATTTTATCCAATGTACCTTTGCCCGCGCCGACAGCTGGGTGGTACGTGAAGACAGTTTCCCGGAAGACAAACCGCTGGAGAGTTTGCGCGAAGTGCTGGGGCTGGGTATACGGGGGTATTTGCGCATGCTCGACATTGCTCCGCACCGTTACCGGCCTTTTGTCGCCCGCACTAACACGCTTGGCAGTTGGGTGATGTCATTTATTCCACGTAATCCGCCGCTGTCCGTTCAGCCTGATGAATCAACCTTGATGATGACGAAATAATGAAAATACTTCCCTGGATCACTTTGATGGCCGCGGCATTGGGTACCACAGCACCGGTTTTCAGTGCTGAAGCACCGGCCACTCCGGCTCCCATCAGTAATGCCGTGATGCAACCCGCGCTGCCGGGCGTTGCGCCTGCCGTGGCTCCGATGATCATCCCCGGCGCACCGGTACGAGATGTGACGCTGGCGTTTCAGGATATCGCGCCTGCGCCGGGGTCGATGACGCTGCGCGGCTTCCAGCCAAACGGGCAGATTGAATTTGGTGTACGTGGAGACGAAGTAGTGACGCAGGCGATGCTGAACCTTGAGTTCACGCCGTCGCCGTCGCTTATCCCCGTGCAGTCTCATCTCAAGGTTTATCTCAATGACCAACTGATGGGTGTGGAAGTTATCGACAAAGATCAGCTCGGTAAACTGAACCATCTGCAGATGGCCATCGATCCGCGCTATGTCACCGATTTCAACCGCATCCGTCTGGAGTTTATCGGCCATTATCAGAATATCTGTGAGAACCCGGCCAACAGCACGCTGTGGCTGGAAATAGGCAAGGGCAGTTCGCTGTCTCTGCGCTATCAGAAATTGCCGTTGGGCAATGAGCTCTCCCATTTCCCTGTGCCGTTCTTTGATGCGCGGGATACGCGTCCGCTGTCGCTGCCGATGGTGTTTGCTGCCTCGCCGGACGCCAGCCAGCAACAAGCCGCCGCCATTCTGGCCTCCTGGTTTGGGGCCAAAGCGCAGTGGCGCGGCCAGAATTTCCCGACACTCTACAACCAGCTGCCTGACAGCCACGCGGTGGTGTTCGCCACCAATGATAAACGCCCTGATTTCCTCAAAGATATGCCGCCGGTGAAAGGGCCGACCGTACAAATGGTCAGCCGCCCGGATAATCCGTACGTCAAAATGCTGCTGATCCTCGGGCGCGATGACAAAGATTTACTGACCGCCGTCAAAGGCATTGCGCAGGGTAATATGCTGTTCCGCGGGCAGACGGTCAACATCGATCACGTCGAGCAGTTACAGCCACGCCAGCCTTATGATGCGCCAAACTGGGTGCGCACCGATCGTCCGATGCACTTCGGTGAGCTGAAACAGTATGCCGAGCAATTGCAGGCCGACGGCATTCAGCCGAACCCGATCACGCTGAATATGAACCTGCCGCCGGATCTGTTCCTCATCAACAGTACCGGCATCGACATGCGGCTGAAATACCGTTACACGTCGCCGCAGCTGAAAAACACTTCGCGTCTGAGCATCAGCCTGAACAATCAGTTTGTGCAGGATTTCACCCTGATACCGGGCCACGACCAGGATTCCCAACTGCTGCATCTCTCCCTGTTGCAGGGGTTGCTGGATGACCATAAAGATCTGATGATCCCGGCGCTGAAACTCGGCGCGGTTAACCAGATGCGTTTTGATTTTGACTACACCTCGTTGCTGGCGAGCGGTACCGAAGGGCGCTGCGAAACCTACACAACCGTGCCAAATCACGTGGTCATTGACGACAGTTCGACCATTGATTTCTCCGGCTACCGTCACTTTATGGCGATGCCGGATCTGCGTGCTTTCGCCAACGCCGGTTTCCCGTTCAGTCGTCTGGCTGATTTGTCACAAACGCTGGTGCTGGTGAAGCCTCAGCCGCAAACGGTTCAGCTCACCACGCTGCTCGATATGCTGGGCAATATTGGTGCGCTAACCGGGTATCCGGCGGTAGGTATGTCCTTAACTGATGACTGGTCGCAGGCCAAAACCACCGATGCAGACCTGCTGATGATTGGCGCACTGCCTGCCGATCTGCGTGACAGCAGTATGAAAGATGATAAAAAAGCCAGCCTGTTAATTGACGCGACGCGCAGTGCGGTTAACACGCCGTCGCGCCAGGTGGCGCTGCCAGAAAGCACCGCGCCAGCCAGTGATGCCGTCGCGGATACCGATGCGCAGATCACCGCGCAGGGGCCGATTTCCGCCATTGTCGGGCTGCAATCGCCTTACCACGATCAGCGCAGTATTGTCGCGCTGCTGGCTAACAGCCCGCAGGGTTTTGAGATGCTCAATAAAACCTTGCAGGACAACAAACAGAAAGCCCTGGTGTTCGGTTCGGTGGCGATCTTCCGCGATTCTGGTGTGAACAGCCTGAAAGTGGGCGATGTCTATTACGTCGGCCATTTACCGTGGTGGGAACGCGTGTGGAACGCACTGGCGACCCATCCGGTGCTGCTGGCCTTCATGGCCGTGGTTGCCGTAGTGCTGTTTGCCATCCTGCTGTGGAGCGGGTTACGCGCACTGAGCCGCCGTCGTTTATCTTCTGACGATCAGGACTGAACACGTGGTTAACTCACCGTTTTCGCCACGGCCTGCGCCGTTAAGATTAAGTTTGCTGGCCCTGACTCTGGGGCTGGCGCTCTCACCTGACCCAGTGAATGCCGCAGAAGTGGCGCCGGAGCAGTGGCTTCTCGAGCAGGTTCGCGTGGGTGAAGCCAGCCATCAGGATGACCTGGTGCGCCAGTCTCTCTACCGTCTGGAACTGATGGTGCCGGAGAATCCGCAGGTGCTGGCGGCCCGTCTGCGCCTCGCGCTGCGGGAAGGAAATCAGGATCTGGCGCAGCAGCAACTGGAGAAAATCCGTCGGGTTGCGCCCGATTCTGACGTCTACCGTCAGGCGCAGCTGAGTCTGAAACTGGTAAAACCGGAGGTGCAGCAACAGCTGCAACAGGCGCGTTTGCTGGCAACGGCAGGGCGTTTAGCCGAAGCCCGCGCGCAGTATGATGCACTGTTCGACGGTCCGCCCCCTACACTGGATCTGGCGGTGGAATACTGGCAGTTAGTTGCGCGAATTCCGGGGCAGAAAGAGAAAGCTCAGGCGCAGCTTCAGGCGCTGAATACCCAATATCCGGGCGATGTCAGCCTGCGTTTGCAACTGGCAAAAATGGCATTTGATCAAGGAAAACCCGATCAAGCGGTTGCCATGTTAAAGCGGGTCGCAACCAGCGACGAAGGGCGTGGCCCGGCCGCCGATATGTGGCTGGCACAGATTAAAACGCAACCGGTCAGCAATCAGAGCGTGGCCGATTTACAGCGCTTTATGGGCGTTTTTGACAGCGGCCCGCCCGCGCTTGCCGCGCAGCAGGAGTTGCAGCGCCAGCAAGCGATGCTGGCTGACCCGCACTATCAGGCCCGGGTTCGCGGACTGGAGCAGGTGGCCCGTGGAGGCTCGACCAGTGCAATTGCGCCGCTGAAAAAAGCGCTGGAAGAAAAACCTAACGATGCCGAAGTATTGGGCGCAATGGGATTGGCCTATTCCCGTGCAGGTAACCGGTCGCAGGCACTAAGTCTGTTTGAAAGGGCGAAGAGTGCCGAGCAGGATGGTTTTAACAGCGGTAAATGGACCAGTCTGATCCAGACCAACCGCTACTGGCTGGAGATTGAACAGGGCGATAAAGCACTCAAAGCCAATGACCTGAATCAGGCTGGCGTTCACTACCAGCGGGCGCAGCGTATCGACCCGCGCGATCCGTGGGCGCAAATCGGCCTTGGGGATGTTGCCGTTGCACGGCATGACGAGGTTCTGGCCGAGCAGGCTTACCGTCGTGCACTCAATGTTGAGCGCAGTAACAGCAGCGCTCAGCGCGGACTGGTCAATATTTACCAACGCCAGTCGCCGCAAAAAGCCCTGGACTATATCAACAGCTTACCTGCACCACAGCGCGCCAAACTGGGCGATAAACAGCAGGGTATTCAGAACGATTTGCTCAGTGCCGATGCCGAACGTTTCGCCGCAAACCACCAGTGGCCGCAGGCGGCGCAGAGCGATGAGAAGATCCTGCAACGCAACCCGGATGACGTCTGGACCACCTACCACTACGCCAATGCGCTGCGTGAAATGGGCCGTAATAGTGAGGCTGACGCCGCCTTTGCCAGGCTGGTGGTGAAACGTCCAGCCGACCCGCAGCAGGTGTACGCTTACTCACTGTACCTTTCAGGAACCGACCGAGACGACGCCGCACTTAAGCATTTAAATACCCTGCCGCAGGCGCAGTGGGACGACAATATGCGTGAGATGTCGCTACGCATTACACTCGACAAAACGTTGAATAATATTGACCAGTTGATCGCCCGGGGGGACACCGGCGATGCAAGAACGCAATTGCAAACGGCAAAACTGCCTGCCAGCGGCCTGAATCTTAATCAGCAGCGCCGTGTGGCGATCGCCTGGCGTGACGTCGGCGAAACAGTGAAAGCCGCGAACCTGTTACGGCCGGTGACCACGGCGGCGGCCAAATTACCTGCCGGTCAGGACAAAGCGCTGATTTACCGCGACGCTGCCCGGTTGGAACAGCAAACCGACCATCCGCAGGCGGCCCAGGAAGATTATCAGCAGGCGATGGTTGCCAGTGGCATCACCGGCGAAACGCCCAAAGATAACGACACGTACACGCAACTGACGCGCAACGACGCGAGCGATGACTGGTTAAAGCGCGGGATCCGCTCTGATGCCCATGATTTATACCGCCAGCAGGATGTGAACTTCACCCTCGACGAAGACAGGTCGACCAACAGCGGCACGCCGGGCAAATCAGATCTGCAGTCCAACACCACCATGTTGCAGGCCGACATGCCATGGTATCAGGGCCGCGCTTTCCTTCGCTCGGACATCGTGCGTATGGACAACGGTACCTTTAACAACGATAACGGCAATTACAGCTCCTCTTTCGGCACCTGTAATGACATTCTCTGTCATCGCGATCAGGACCAGAACGCCAACGGTGTCAGCTTTGGTGCGGGCTATAAAGACGCCACGTGGGAAGGGGATCTTGGTACTACGCCGCTCGGCTTCCCGGTGGTTGACTGGGTCGGTGGGCTGGCGTACAGCAGCGACTGGCGCGATATCGGCTGGACGGCCACGGCGTCGCGGCGGCCTATTTCCAGCTCGTTACTCTCTTTTTCGGGAGCCAAAGATCCCAATACCGGTACCACGTGGGGCGGCGTTCGTGCCACCGGTGTCAGTCTCGGTCTCAGCTACGATCAGGGCAATGCTAACGGGCTGTGGGGCGATATCAGCGCGCATCAGATCACGGGTAAAAATGTGGCAGATAACAGCCGCGAACGCCTGATGGGTGGCTATTACTACAAGATGATCAACGAAGATAACCGCCGCGCAACCCTCGGTCTGAACTCGATGGTGTGGCACTACCAGAAAGATCTCAGCGGTTATACGCTCGGACAGGGCGGTTATTACAGTCCTCAGCAATATTTCTCTCTGGCCGTACCGCTGAATTATCGCCAGCGCACCGAAAACTGGTCGTGGCAAATTGGCGGATCGGTCTCCTGGTCGCGCTCTTCGACCAGCGATCAGCAGCGCTATCCGTTGCAGAACCTGATCCCGGATTCGCTGCCGGACAAGGACGCCGTAGAACAAGGCAGCAGCAGTTCCGGATTCGGTTATACCGCACAGGCACTGATTGAACGACGCGTGACGTCGCACTGGACTATCGGGGCCGGGGTGGATATTCAGCAGGCGAAAGATTACACGCCGAGCCACTTCCTGCTGTATGCACGCTATTCGCTGTCCGGCTGGCAGGGCAGTCTCGATATGCCGCCGCAGCCGCTGGTGCCTTACGCCGATTTTAAATAGAGGATGACGTCACCTGATGGCCACCGAATTCGTTTTTCCTGACAACAAGCCCCGCTGTCACTGGGGCTTTTCCGACCTGATGATGCTGAATTACCACGATAACGAATGGGGCAAGCCGGTGTATGACAGCCGGGCGTTGTGGGAAAAACTGATGCTCGATGGCTTTCAGGCAGGGCTTTCGTGGCGCATTATTTTGAAAAAGCGTGACGCCTTCCGGCTGGCTTTTTGCGGATTCGACCCGCAGAAAGTTGCACAGTTCACGGATGGAGATATCGAAAGACTGGTCGGGAATGCCGACATTATTCGCTCTCGAGCCAAGATAAATGCGGTCGTGAAAAATGCCCGTGCCTATCTGGCGATGCAGCATGCGGGTGAAGAATTTGGCGAGTGGATCTGGGCGCAGGTCGGCGGAAAGTCCATTCAGCATACCGGTCCGGTACCGACCAAAGATGCACTGTCAGAGCGTATTTCCAAAGATCTGAAAAAACGCGGTTTTACCTTCGTCGGCCCGACGATTGTTTACGCCTGGATGGAAGCCACGGGATTGATTAATACTCATCATCCCGACTGTTATCGTCGTGCTCAGGTCGCCGGAGAGGGATAAAAGCGGCGATACTGTGACGGTGTCACGTTTAACTGGCGCATAAAAGCCCGCCGTAAGATATCAACACCTGAAAACCCGCAATCGTCTGCAATCTGTTTGACGGCAAGCGCGGTCGATTCCAGCAGTTCACGCGCACGGGCAATACGCTGTTGTTCCAGCCATCCGGCAGGGGTCAGGCTGAGTTCCTGATTAAACAGACGTGTCAGATGCCTGACGCTGACGCCCATATGGGCGGCCATTGTCTGCACATTATGCCGTGAATCGAGTGAATTGATCACCCAGCGTTGAAGACCCTGTAGCGCTGAACGCCCGCTTACCGACGCCTTGCCATGGCGGCTGAATTGCAACTGTCCGCAAGGGCGTTTGAAGAACATGACCAACTGTGCGGCCACGGACATCGCCACTTCCCGTCCTAAATCTTCCTCAATCATATTCAATGCCAAATCCAACCCTGACGTCACGCCAGCGGCGGTGCGCAGCGGGCCATCACTCATAAATATTGCGTCGGCGTCGACCAGTGCCAGCGGGAAGTCGCGGGCAAGCTTATCAGCCACGGCCCAGTGAGTGGTAACCCGCCTTCCATCCAGCAACCCGGCGGCACCCAGCAGCAGGGCACCACTGCATACCGAGCCATAACGCACACTTATTTTTGCCATATGGCGGATAGCTGACAGCATCTCGGGAAGGGGTTCAAAGGATCCTAATGCCGGTGCACCGGCGATCAGAAAAGTGTCAACCGGCTGCAGATTTTCATCCTGTAGTTGAAGATCCGCCAGCAGGCGCACGCCGGACGAAGACACCACCGTCTGGTCATCCAGCGCCATTACCTGCAGACGATAAACCTGCCGCCCGAGACGGGCATTGGCTTCGGCAAACACATCCAGAGGTCCTGAAATGTCCAGCAGTTGCACGCCGGGAACGGCCAGAACAACGATATTTTTGACCATCTAGACGCTTTCCTTCGTTTTGCTGTCACGTATGTACGCGAATGTCTCTTTTAGTCGTCATACGATGATTGATGACATTCATCATGATGCCTATTCTCGTTTCATACAATGAAAAGTCACTATCTTAACGAGGGTCAACATCATGAGTCTGAACATTAATGGTATCCGTATTCCTGACAGTATAATGGCTCGCGAGGCAACTGAACTGGTGCGCGACACTGAGTCTGAGCTGCTGTTTCATCACTCAAGCCGCGTCTATTATTGGGCGGCATTAGCAGGGCAACAGCGTAACCTGAGTGTCGATCAGGAGCTGCTGTATATCGGCTGCATGTTCCATGACATGGGCCTGACGCATGAACATTGCAGCTGTGACAAACGGTTTGAGGTGGACGGGGCAAACAGCGCGCGGGAATTTATGCGCCAGTATGGGGTATCCGCGCAGGACATCGACAAAGTCTGGACGGCGATTGCCCTGCATACCACACCTGGCATTCCGGAGTTTATGGATCCGGTGATTGCTCTGGTGACCGCAGGCGTAGAAATGGATGTACTGGGAATAAATTACGCAGGGTATGACGATAAGGTGCGCGAACAAGTGGTCGCCGCACACCCAAGAACGCCTGATTTTAAGGAAGACATTATTCAGGCATTTTACGACGGGATTAAAAACAAACCGGATACAACGTTTGGTAACGTGAAAGCTGATGTGATTGCCGATAAAGAACCGCAGTTTGTGAAAGGCAATTTCTGCTCGGTGATCCGCGCTTCACGCTGGAACAGTTGATCAGATCATGCGGAATTCAATCATAAACAGTTCGTTCAGGCCGGGGTAAATCTCCGAGATCACCTGTTTCAATTCAGTCAGCGTCATGTTTTCCTGATCGGCATGGCGCTGATTAAGCGTATCAAACTGTACCGGCGTGACGGCAATCACTTCAATGTTGCAGAAAAAAACGTCATCTTCGTACCGGGAAACCCGCACCTGATCGCCCGCAACAAATTGTGCATCGCTGGCTTCACGCAGGGTAATGGTTTTGCAGCCCGCCAGAATGTCATTTTCAAAGCGGGAGTAGAAGGTGATGTTTTTCATGAGATTTCCTGTTGATTTGTAAAGAAGGGAATTAAGAGCATAACGTGTGCTGCGGCCTCCTGCGGCCAGTTTTTTCACACAACCCATTGCAACCAGATCGGTCAGAAGACGATAAACGGCTCACCCCAGGAGAACAAGTGAATCATTCAGGGAGGTGGCGTTATTACAGAGATATAATTTCACATCATTTTCCTTTCCCCGTCTCTTCCTCTGAGAATCGTGCTGTGATGGCATCGCGCTCGTAGCCCTGGCGTTCAGTCAGAATGTGGTAAAGGTCAGGGCGGCGGCCGTAAATCCAGCGACGGCCGGAGCTCATTGGGATGAGTGAGAGATCGAGACCGCCGGTGACCATAACATCGGCAGCGGCGTCGGTTTCTTTCACAATCCGCCCGTAAGGGTCGAGGATCATGGCGTTGCCGGTGCGAACTTCGTCGTCATCAGCACCGATACCGTTGCTAAAAAGAATGAAAATGCCGTTGTCATGAGCGCGGGAAGGGAGCCAGCGCATCAGCCATTCGCGGCCGCTGACACCACGGATCGCCGCCGTCATTTCTGCTTTACGTTCTGCACGCTGCTCCCACAGATCCAGCGCAATCGGCTTCATGCCGTGCGGGCTGCGCGAGTTTGTACCGCCGGTTTGGTGCGGCGCAATCAGGATATCAGCCCCGAGCAACGTGGTAGCGCGGACATTCTCCACCAGATTGTTGTCCCAGCATATGAGTATTCCCGCTTTTACCCCCCACGGCGTATCAAAGACGGTATAGCTGTCACCACTGCTGATCGTCGGGTGCTCAAAAGCGTGAAGTTTGCGATGTGTATGCGAAGTCCCGTCAGGCATACAGGCAACATAGGCATTATAAAGACGGCCATCATCGACACGCTCTATCAATCCTGCGCAAATCATCATCTGATGTTTAACCGCCAACGAGCGAATAAGCGCCAGTGAAGGGCTGGTTGCCACCGGTTCTGCCAAAGCATTCACCTCATCCGCAGGGAGTTTTGGCACATGCCAGTACCCCGTAATACACATTTCCGGGAAAGCCAGAATTTGTATTCCCTGTAGCGCAGCTTGCTCAATAAATTTTTCCATCACCAACAGATTAAATTTTTTATCACCGGCTTTGTGCTGGAACTGAACAACGGCAGCTTTAATTGGGTTCATTTTATCCATTTCATTTCTCCAGAAATAAACATCAGCGGAACGGTTTTATTAAAAAGCATGAGTATTACAACAATTTCTCTGATAACTTTATAATGAATTATTTTCCACATCTGATTACCAAATGGAATGTAATAAATGAATGTGAAGCTTCTAAAAGCCTTTGTGACGCTGGCAGAAAAGGGCAATTATGCGCAAGCGGCTCAGGCACTGTCGATGACTCAGCCTGCACTGACTAAACAGATTAACTTACTGGAATCATTGATCAATATCCCACTGTTTACCCGTGGTCGCCACGGCAGTCAGGTGACCATGGGGGGCCAGCAACTGCTGCCCGAGGCCATTAAAGTGCTCAGACAGACCGATAGTTTTCTTCAGCATGCACAACAGGTTGCGAAGGGCGGTGAAGGGCGGATCGCGCTTGGATTTGGTTTATCCAGTTTCTATTACGCACCGAAATGTATCGCCAGATTCCGGAACTTGTATCCGGCTATTGATGTAAGCCTGGAAGATATTCCGTCAGCCAAACAGTACGATTTACTCGAAAGCGGAGAATTGCAGGTCGGTTTTGTCCGGGTGCCGGCCAAGGCGCCACTATTTCATCAGGCATTATTCGAAGACCGTCTGGTGATGGTGACGCCTAAAGAATGCGAATTTACCGTGGAAGAATGGGTAAACCGGCTGCCATTGTTGCGCTTATTTAGCGAAAGAGGCCGCGGACTGAATGCGCAAACGGATATGTTTCTGCAATCGGCTCAGTTGTTTCCGTCATCAACACAGGAGGCGGGAGATATTCAGACCATACTGGCTTTAGTGATTGCCGGTATTGGTGTGGCAATTCTGCCAGAAAGTATTGTGCATATCGCACCAGCGACGATAAACCGGATCCCGTTAACAGGACGCTGCGTAAGTTGGAAAGTGGGTATTGCCTGGAATGAACGGCTCCCGGATTTAATTAGGGATAATTTTATCGATCTGGTAATGAATTCAGTAAAGAATTATGGGTGAATGAACAAAACAATGCTGGTCACCTTAAGTGACCAGCATTAGCTTTAGCTGGTTTTTTTCTTCATATTTTGAGCCGCAGATGCGTTGGCTGCACTCGCTTACCCACAACTCGCTTACCCACAACCCGAATTATTTTGGGAAAACTCCTTTATATCTTCCCCACAACTCAAACTATTTCGAAATGCGCGCTATTTATAAAAATCCCGCTTCAGGCAAAAATCATATTCTGCTGCCATATCACACGTTCTCCGGCGGGAGGTTGGGCGATGACGATGCTGCCGGATAAACGGTTATTTAGGAACATCAGTGAGCTGGCGGGTTGTGCAGTAACGTCGGTGAAATCGAAGGTGGCTTGCGTCAGAGTCGAGGAAATAATATCGATTTGCTTTGGCTCAGTTCCGGAAAGGGTAAAGCTGACCTGATTAAACTGCGAAGCCTGCACCGACAGTGTGGAGGATTTCAGGATGAGCGGCGCAGATTCTGTGGCGGTGTTAAACGTGCAGCGCACAAAATTCACCGGTGCGGTGCTGTCGAATGAGTGCCCGTTAATGCCGTTGAACACCATATCAGTAAAGGTGATGGCGGCAGTCACGTTGCTTTGCAGCACCGGTGCGCCGTCCTCCGGCAGGGAAAACTGGCACTGACGAATGACGTTCGGGCGCGCAGCCCGTTGCGAGGCCTGACTGATAATCAGCGGACCATCGGCGGTGCAGCCGGTCATCTGCAAACCGTCGGCATTGACCCACAACATCCCGGACTGCGGAATAACCTCGTTGGTAATCACCACCAAATCTTCCAGTGTCAGCTCACTCACGCCGGAGCGGGCGACAAACCACGGGCAGACGTGCTTACGCACATTAATACGTTTGGCGCTGCCTCCCCAGGTGACGCCGGAATTGGCAAAGGTCATCAGGCCGGAATTACCGGTATAAGTAAGATCGTGTTCGTACTGACCGTGGGTGACGAACGGGCCTTTTTCCGCGCTCTGTCCGCTGGCATGACAATTCTCGACCAGGCAATACGCCGACGCCGTGAAATCATTTAAATGCCGCGCGTTCGCCACGCTGCAATCACTGACATGACCGTACAGACAATAGATTTGCTGTGTCAGATATCCGGCACCGCCAAAGGCCGTATTTGGCGGATTGGTGAGAGAGCATTGCTGCGTCAGATAATGGGTATTCCAGCGACGCATCACCACTGGCCAGAAAGAACCCGTCGAATGGATCCCTTCCACATTGGCATATACCGCGTATTCAAACGCGACCGGATGGCTGCCGGTGATCTGATCATCCCCGGCCCCGGAGAACTGCATATTTTTGATAGTAACGAATTCGACAGGCTCGACTTTTTGCCAGCTGATCACCCTGCCTGCCAGCAGTTCCCAGCCGTTGTAATAGCCAATCTGAATATGCGTGCTGTCAGGAATAGCGATAATTCCAACCAACTTTTGCAGCTCGCGTTCCGCCGCGCCCTTCACCGGCGCAACCTGCACCGCGTACCAGTCGCCCACGCTGAACAGTGACGAATCCGCGACCGGGAAAGTATCGGTCTGTTCCTTCAACGTTTCAGTCAGCGTGAAGCTGACAGGCGTGCCGGTGACGGTGCCCTGGAAAAACAGCACGGCGGCAAACGGGTCATTGACCGGTGCGCTGGCAATGCCGGTGGTGAAAACACGATTGTTCTGGAAATCCACAGTGATGTAAGAACGTGTGAAATGATGGCGGCGTTGAAAGAGTAAATCCGTGAACGCCAGAATCTGCGTGATTAGCGGATCATTCACTAACGCATCCAGCGCATCGTCAGCGGGGTGAGCTGCATTCAGAATGCCGAAGGTGCGGAAATCGCCCACGCCCTGATGGATAAGCCGCCAGCGTCCATTGGGCGAATGGTCAGAAATGATCACTGTGCCGTTATTGGCAGGCAGAACGCAGTTTTTGTCCCAGTAATAATGACCGCCGCCGCCATCACCAGCCTGAAAATAACCATTAACGAAGACATTATGATCCAGACGTATTTTATGACTCTTCAGTGCAGATATAGAGTTGAACGTTTTCATGGAAGATTCCTTATGAGGCTCAGGGGTGAGCCATTTTATTTTGTTATATCTCCGTATTTTCAACCACAATATGCGGCCCTGTACTGGCTGGCACAACGGATGTGGTATTTATCAGGGTGTTATTCTGTTCAATAAAATAAGAGGGCGCGAGAATGCCTTATCTGAAAATAACTACTTGCCGTGGCTAAATGTCACTTGAAGTGCCTGATAATGATTAATACCGCTGGAGACCTCAATTTGAAGCTGCTCGTCACCGGTTACCCTGAAGAGAAAAGGGCAGGCAGGTCATCTTTTCAGACGGGGTTTGAACAGGGTCGGCAAGAACCGGGTTCATTACCCTCAGTTGTTCCTGAACCTGAGCACGCCTTTTGGGCAGTAACGGGGCCGCTGAATTTTTGGGGCATGCTGTCTTCGAGGGATCCAGAGTTTGGCGAATATCATTAGCTTGCGGACAGTCTCTTTAGCTAATACCACGCCATGTAACCAATTACCAATGAGCTTCTTTTTAAATTTCCCTGGCCAACGCGCAGCGATGAATAATGCAATGCGTCTGGAACGACGTGGCAGGTTGATTGCTGACTGGGAGAAGGCAAACTTCGTTCCGGGTTCTGTCGATGTGCCATGGGTGAGTTTACGAGGTCGAATTTACTTTTATCGGATGATGCTCAGTAAAACCGAGTTGCCGGTAGAGTATCAAGCTCAATGGCTGGACGATGACGCAGTTGATACACAAGATCAGCCAGAACAGGATATTGATGAGCAATACAATGACAGCGGCAAAACCTCAGATTCTGTCTAACCCCACGATGGTACGTATAATGTATATTATGTTAAATGATAATAACGTTATTCAAGTAACCTCTTTCAACCTCTGATCTCTGCCCTTACCCGTCAGACTTTGCAGCTCAATGCCTCTATTGCCATCCCGGACCAGGATTATTGTTATCTCTTCAAAAGACGCATCTCAGGTGACGTCGCTACGTGAAATCTGCAATTCTGGCAGTGTCATTACCCGCCAGAATTGCTCAAATGACGCCTATTTGGTGCTACAAAATTCAGCGTTTAATGTCATTTTTGTCATCCGTACGCCACTCATCTGTCAGTGACCAGGGTCTACACTGTCTATATCAGGCCAAATGGTTCTTTTCAACTCACTGATTACTTTGAGGATTTATCATGCGTTTACTGACTAAACTGACATTATTGGGTGTGGCGTTAAGTTCGACGGTTTCCTTCACTGCGCTGGCCGTACCTGCAAGTTCGGCGCCGGTAAAAAACATTGTTCTGGTGCACGGTGCTTTTGTCGGTGGTTCGGGCTGGAAACCGGTATATGACATTCTGATCAAAGATGGTTATCACGTCACGTTGGTACAGGAACCGCTGACCTCTTTCCCGGATGACGTTGCCGCAACTAAACGCATTCTTGATATGCAAAACGGCCCGGCCATTTTAGTTGGCCACAGTTACGGTGGCGCGATCATCACTGAAGCTGGCAATGATCCCCACGTGGCAGGTTTGGTTTACATTGCCGCCCATGCTCTGGACAACGGTGAAACTGAAGTCAGCAACGGCAAAAAAATGCCGAACACAGCGCATCCGTTCGCCAAAACGGCTGATGGTTTTCTGTATATCAAACCAGAGAATTTCCCTGCTGATTTTGCTGCCGATTTACCGCTGAAACAGGCGCAGTTTGAAGCGCAGGCCCAGATGTTAACGTCTGCAAGCGTCTTTACTGCCAACATTCCTCATCCAGCATGGAAAACAAAACCGAGCTGGTACATGGTAGCGAAGTCCGACAAAATCATCAGCCCGGACCTCGAACGTTTCTACGCCAAACGCGCACACAGTCACACGGTTGAAATCCTCGGAGCCAGCCATTCTGTTTATGAATCGCACCCTGTAGAAGTCGCTGCTCTCATTGAACAGGCCGCACTGCACGCGGTGAAGTGAAAGCAAACGAAAGCCAGGGATCGGTGACGATCCCTGCTAATCCTACCGATCTTCCTCGTGTTGCCCTGCCCGCATTTTTCACTTAATCCCTGATTCTGTGAGCTTTCGCCATAAATTCTGCTGTCGAAAATGGTTAATAGAGAGAGTGTCTATTCATCAAAAAGGATTGAGCATGGAAAATTACGCCAACAAAAGTGGTGACTCTGCGGTGACGGGTTTCCAGATTGAAAGTAATTCGATGAAAGTTCGCTTCAAAGACCATCACGTCTACCTTTATGATATCCGCCACCCCGGCCCTGAACATTTGGAAAAAATGAAAGAACTGGCCCGTGCGGGCTGGGGTCTGAATACCTATATTGAAAGCGAAGTGAAGAAAGATTTCTCCTCGAAAGTCATTTAATTTTTTATGCGGGCGCAGCCTCCTGCGCCCCTTGATTATTCTGAATTTTATTACACTTCGATAACATTCCGCTGTGACACACTTGTCGCGAAAAGGTAGTCTGATCACTATATTTAGAACTTACAGACCTCTTTTCGGAGCTTCCCGATGCCCCGTAAAATCAGCCACCAACACAAAACCTAATGCCGTTTTCCTGTTTGGTCGCGGTGATAAAATCAACGAACCCATTGTGTCCCATGGCCCATTTGTAATGAACAGCACCGGGTCGCCGGTGCATTTTTTATGGAAATATCAACATTCGTGAAGGAGACAAGCAATGGAATACCGTCAACTGGGCCGTTCTGGCCTGAAAGTGTCCGTTCTCAGTCTGGGCACGATGACCTTTGGTGGTCAGGGGAAGTTTGCCAAAACCGGCCAGACGGACACCGAAACGGCCAAACGCCAGATTGGTCTGTGCCTCGATGCTGGGATTAACCTGTTCGATACCGCCGATGTTTACTCGGGCGGTTTATCGGAGGAGATCCTTGGCAAAGCACTAGGCGAAAAACGCCATGAGGTGCTGGTTGCGAGTAAAGCCCGCTTCCCGATGGGCGACGGTCCGAACGACCGCGGTTCATCGCGCCACCATATTATTCGCGCCTGTGAAGCCAGCTTGAAGCGCCTCGGAACTGATTATCTCGATCTTTATCAACTGCATCAGTGGGATGGTCAGACGCCGCTGGATGAAACGCTGCGCGCCCTGGACGATTTGGTCAGCAGCGGTAAAGTCCGCTATATCGGTGTGTCGAACTTTTCCGCCTGGCACATCATGAAAACGCTCGGTGTGGCAGAGGCAAATCACTACATCCGCCCGATCAGCCAGCAGATCCACTACACCTTGCAGGCCCGTGAAGCCGAGTACGAATTGCTACCGGTCAGCCACGACCAGGGGCTTGGCGTGCTGGTCTGGAGCCCGCTGGCCGGTGGTTTATTGTCAGGGAAATATCGCCGTGACCAGGCCAAACCGGAAGGCACCCGCCATCTGGCCGACTGGGGCGAACCGCCGGTGCGTGACGAAGATGCGTTGTATGACATTGTCGATGTGCTGGTTGACATCGCCGATGCCCGCGGTGTTTCTGCGGCACAAATTGCGCTGGCATGGCTGATTTCCCGGCCGGTAGTCAGTTCGGTTATCGTCGGTGCGCGTAGCGAGGAACAGCTTAAAGATAATCTGAAAGCCGCCGAGCTGGTTCTGACTCCGCAGGAGATCCAGCGTCTGGATACTGTCAGCCAGTTGCCGCTGATTTATCCTTACTGGCATCAGGCATGGACGGCTTCGGACCGCCTCTCAGAGGCCGATCTCTCACTGATTGCGCCCTACCTAAAAAAATAAAAACCTGAAATGTAGACCCTGAAAACCGGCGAACCCCTGCCGGTTTTCTCTCTTTTGTGTTAATACTGAGTGCAGCTTCACACTTTAAAGCGAAAACTATTGAGGAACATTGGGATGATTATTTTTGTAACCGGCGCAACCGCTGGCTTTGGTGCTGAAATCGCGCGTAAGTTTGTAAAATCTGGCCATAAAGTGATCGCCTCCGGCCGCCGTAAAGAACGTCTTGATGACTTAAAACACGAGTTGGGCGATGCGCTGTATGTCGTGCAGCTTGATGTCACTAACCGCGCTTCGATTGAAGAAGCCATCGTCGCGCTGCCTGCTGAATGGCGCAATATTGACGTACTGGTTAACAACGCAGGTCTGGCGCTGGGTCTGGAAAAGGCGGATAAAGCCGATCTGGATGACTGGGAAAACATGATCGACACCAACGCCAAAGGTCTGGTGTACATGACCCGTGCGGTGCTGCCGGGTATGGTTGAACGCAACGTCGGACATATCATCAATATCGGTTCCACTGCCGGTAACTGGCCGTATGCGGGCGGCAACGTGTATGGCGCCACCAAAGCCTTTGTGCGTCAGTTCAGCTACAACCTGCGTTCAGATTTGCATGGCACCCACGTTCGCGTGACCAATATCGAACCGGGCCTGTGCGGCGGGACGGAGTTTTCTAACGTGCGCTTTAAAGGTGACGACGAGAAAGCCAGCAAGACCTACGACAATACCAACCCGCTGACGGCGGCTGACGTGGCTGAATCTGTGTTCTGGGTTTCCACCCTGCCTGCTCACGTCAATATTAACAGCATTGAAATGATGCCGGTCAGTCAGTCACTCGCTGGTTTGCAGGTGCATCGGGACGCGTGATGCTGTTGTGACAAGTAGTAAAAAAGCGCCCTGTGGCGCTTTTTTGTTTTCTACAGATATTATTCGGATAGGTGGATTTAGCCCGCCTTCCAGCCGGAAATAATGATCAGCATTCCCGCCAGCGCCACACAGGCACCCAACCAGTCGGTGTGGTTGAGTTTGACGCCATCAATAAAGTGCAGCCACAGCATCGCGGTCATCACGTACACCCCGCCGTAGGCGGCATAGACCCGCCCGCTGGCGGCCGGATGGAGCGTTAGCAGCCAGACAAATAGGGTCAGACTGAGCGCCGCAGGCAACAGCAACCAGGCGCTGCCCCCTTTTCGCAGCCACAGATAAGGCAGGAAACAGCCGATGATTTCTGCCAGCGCCGTGGCGAAAAAAAGTAAAGACGTTTTGAGCATAGCGATGTTTACAGTCCAAAGTTCAATCAGAAAGTAACCAGATGGACGTCAAAAGGTGACGTACAGGGTGGCGATGGTATAATTTAAGTGTTCGCCTGAGCGATGTGTAAACCTATAAGGAAGAGCTAATGAATACAATGTTTATGACCCGAATGACTCGCCGGTTGTTACCGGTCGCCCTGCTGGTCATGGCGGCAAGTTGGCAGGTTTCGGCACAGGCTGCCACCAATTGCGCAGGCGGTACCTGCGTGTTTAGTGGTTCAGGCAATGATGCGATCAGTAATGAAGATGCGCGCCAGAGCAAAGAACAGTGGAATGATACGCAGGAACTGCGCCACTCCATTAATCAGCGCGCCACCAAGAGCTTCAACAAATTCGATCAGGCCGTTGATCTGCGCGACAAGTGCCAGGCTAGCCAGAATCTGAATGCGTACTGGGAACCGAATACCGAGCGCTGCCTTGACCGCCGTACCGGCCGCCAGCTGTTAGCACCGTAAACCTGAGTTCACAAACGTAAAAAGCGATCAATGTTCCCTGCCGCTTCTTAGCTGCTAAACTGATTAATACGTTCTTTCTCATTACGTAAAAGTCATAAAAGGATTGGATGATGAAAAAAACACTGTTAGCAGGACTGACCATTCTGGCCCTTGCACCTTTAACGGTTCAGGCTTCATGCGAAACCGTTAAAGCGGATATTACCCAGAAAATCGTTGCCAATGGCTTACCGGAATCTAATTTCAAACTGGATATCGTCGCCAATGATGAAGCCGATAAGGCCGGCGGCCAGGTTGTCGGTCATTGCCAGAACGATACCCAGAAAATCGTTTATACCAAAACATCTGACAGCGTGGATGACAGTGCCAAAACTGGCACCAGCCAGGATGCTCCCGCGCAGTAAGCTTTAATCGGCGTTATCGGATGTACAAAAGGCGCAGATGTCTGCGCCTTTGTTTTTACTCTTCAACGATCATCCTCAAATCTGGTAATCAATCACCACTTCGCTCTCCTGCGGTTGGGCAAAGACCTTCTCTTTAATTTCGCTAACCGACAATCTTGGGTTACAGAGTTCGATAAAGCGCCAGACGTAGTTACGCTGTAGTTGCGCCCTTTTCAGCCCGAGCCAGACAGTGTTGGCTTCGAACAGGTGTTCAGCGTTGAGCAGTGTCAGTGCGCTGTCGCGCTCTGCTTCATAGGCTTTATCCGCCACGATACCCACGCCTAATCCCAGTTCGACATAGGTTTTTATTACGTCAGAGTCCTGAGCGCTGAGTACGATATCCGGGTTGAGCGCCGCACGGCTGAATGCTTCGTCAATCCGTGAACGGCCGGTGATCCCCTGACGGTAGGTTACCAGTGACTGCTCACTGAGTTGTTGCAAGGTGACAGGCTGCTGATTCACCAGCGGATGCTCATTAGGCACCACAATGGCATGGTGCCAGCGGTAATAAGGGAAGGAGGCGACGGCCGGATCGTTGATCAGTTTTTCACTGGCAATACCAATATCCGCCTGCCCGCCCAGTAACATCGCCAGCACTTCCTGCGGTGAACCCTGCTGGAGTTCCAAACGCACACCCGGATAGAGCGCGCGGAACGCCTTGATCACTTTCGGCAGGCTATAACGCGCCTGCGTATGGGTGGTGGCGATAGTCAGCACCCCGGCATCCTCTTTGGAGAAGATGTCAGCCAGACGGCGGATGTTTTGGGCTTCGTTAAGGATACGTTCGGCGACGGCCAGCAGCTCTTTACCCGGCTCCGTTAACCCCAAAAGACGCTTACCGCGACGAATGAAAATCTCCACGCCCAGCTCATCTTCCAGTTCACGGATATGCCGGCTGACGCCTGATTGCGAGGTGAACAACATGTTGGAAACTTCCGTCAGGTTGTAGTTGCACCTCGCTGATTCGCGAATGATTTTTAGCTGTTGGAAATTCACCGTGTTCCGCCTCTCGTTTTTTCGTTTATGCGCGTAAATCTGCGTAAATCTGTTATGCGTAGCCCTATTGTTACGGTCTGTTGCGGCGCAGGACAAATACGAAAAAACGGTTACTTATGCTTTTTCCGACTAAAGAGGAAAAAGCATAAGGGAAAAAACTCAGTGGGGAACGGGGGTAAGAACCGGCTGACCGGCGAAATGGGCTGTCAGATTTTGGATAACGAGAGACATCATATTATCTACCGCTTCCGGTGAGCGCCCGGCAATATGCGGGGTAAGCACCAGATTGGTCAGCGGCAGCATCCCGGCAGGCACCAGAGGTTCACCGTCCACCACATCCAGCGCGGCACCGGCGATCTGCTGATGTTCCAGGCTGTGGATCAGGGCGGCACTGTCTACCACGCTTCCCCGCGCAATATTGATAAGGAATCCGCTTTCGCCCAGCGCGTCCAAGACATCCGCGTCGACCAGTTTTGCCGTGCCCTTGCCTCCTGGCGTCGCGACGACCAGATACTCAGCCCACTGCGCCAGCGCGACAATTGTGTCGAAATAGCGCCATGTACTGTCGGCCAGCGGATGGCGGTTGTGATACCCCACCGCCATGTTAAAGCCACCTTCGCAACGTAACGCAATCTGTTCGCCGATATTGCCAAGCCCAATAATGCCCACTTTTTTTCCGGACATGCCCGGTACGTTCGAGCGGGAGCGTGTCCATTCGCCCCGGCGTACAGCGGCGTCCATCTGTGGAAGATGCCGCGTAACTGCAAGCATCAGCGCCAGCGCGTGGTCGGCTACGGCTGAATTGTTGGTACCCGGCCCGTGGGTGACGGTGATCCTGCGCTGTGCCGCCGCCGCTGTGTCAATCTGTTCAAAGCCGACGCCCTGAGCACAAATAATTTCCAGATTCGGCAGTTTGTCCATCTCTTCGCCAGTCAGCCCGATGCTGCCGATGGTCAGCACGGCGCGGATCTGCCCGGCTAATTGCGGGTCGATACTGGCACGACGGGCCGCCGTGGTAGCGTAATGCAGGGTAAATCCGGCTTCTTCGTAGCGGGCGGGATAAGCGGGATCGAGTTCAACGTGGCATAACAGCGCAATGCTCATTACGGCTCCTGGCTTTTGATTGCTCTTGATAGTTATTGATATAGAAACAGCAAAACGGCAGAACGGTAAAATGCTTTTATAACGCAAGCGGCGGTTTTTGGGTGAAAAGAAACGTAACCAAATAGCCGTTATCAGGAGACCCTGCGGCAAAAATCGTCTTCCCCAGCTACACTCCATGATGAGTTCGTGCACACACTATTTCGGCCACGAACGCCCTTCGCTCAATAATTCTTTAGCAGTAATTCTGCTTTCCCGGTTCAGGAGTGATGACAAGAATGGCAAAAAACCCATCAAAAAAAGTCAGTAAACCCACCACTGCTCTTCCCGAATCCCCTCAGCGCGTTCTCAATCATTCTCAGGTTGATATCGCCGTGGACGCCGCCGGTGTGAGGATCATTCATCCCTACAGCGATGGTGAAATCGTTAAAGGCTTCGATTCCGGCCACCAGACCCGCGTGCGAGAAGGATTGCCGGTGCCGCTTGGTGCCACCTGGGACGGCCTTGGGGTCAATTTTGCGCTGTTTTCCGCCAATGCCACCAAAGTCGAGCTCTGCCTGTTCAATGATGAGGGTGAACAGTTCGACGTGATTGAACTGCCGGAATATACCGACGAGGTGTGGCACGGTTATTTGCCGGATGCCCGCCCCGGCCTGCTCTACGCTTACCGCGTGCATGGCCCTTATGCCCCGCACGATGGCCACCGTTTTAACCCGGCGAAACTGTTGCTCGACCCTTATGCCAAGCAGATCGTCGGCGAACTGAAATGGGATGATGCTCTGTTTGCCTACGATATGCAGAGTGACAAGAAAGACCTGCATATTGATAACCGCGACAGCGCGGAATTCCTGCCCAAATGCCGGGTGATTGACCCCGCGTTTTCCTGGGCACGCTCGCGCAAGAATCATATTCCGTGGGAAGAGACGCTGATTTATGAAACCCACGTTCGCGGCTACACCATGCGCCATCCCGCAGTACCAGAGCATATGCGCGGCACATTTTCGGGGCTGAGCACGCCGCAGATTGTCGATTACATTAAATCGCTGGGCATTACGTCCATTGAGCTGATGCCCATCCATGCGTTTACCGATGACCGCCATCTGCAGGAGAAAGGCCTGCACAATTTCTGGGGTTACAACACACTGAGCTTTTTTGCCCCGCATCCGCAATATATGGCGACGCACACAGTCAATGAATTCAAACAGATGATCGCCACGCTTCATGCGGCGGAGATCGAAGTGATCCTCGACGTGGTTTACAACCACACGGCAGAAGGCAATGAACTCGGCCCGACGCTGTCGTTTAAAGGCATCGACAACGCCAGTTACTACCGGCTCATGCCGGATAATAAACGCTATTACATCAATGATACCGGCACCGGCAATACGCTCAATCTCAGCCATCCTCGCGTACTGCAAATGGTCACTGACTCGCTGCGTTACTGGGCGACGGAAATGCAGGTGGACGGCTTTCGCTTCGATTTGGCGACGATTCTGGGACGGGAAAGCTATGGTTTTGACGAAGGCTGCGGTTTTCTCGACACCTGCCGTCAGGACCCGGTGCTCAGCCAGTGCAAACTGATTGCCGAGCCTTGGGATTGCGGTCCCGGTGGCTATCAGGTTGGCGGTTTCCCGCCGGGCTGGACCGAATGGAACGACCGCTTTCGCGATTCGGTGCGTAAATTTTGGCGCGGCGACGAAGGCCAGCTGGCGCAGTTTGCTACCCGTCTTTCCGGCTCAGCCGATCTCTTCAACCATCGGGGCCGCAAGCCCTACGCCTCGGTCAATTTCATCACCGCGCACGACGGCTTTACCCTCAACGATTTGGTGTCGTATGAAAATAAGCATAACGAAGCCAACGGCGAAGATGGGAAAGATGGCAGCAACAACAACATTTCGGCCAACTACGGGACCGAGGGGCTGACCGATGACCCGTCCATCAGCGAGCTGCGCCTGCGCCAGATGAGAAACATGCTGGCGACGCTGCTGTTTTCGCAGGGCACGCCCATGCTGCTGGCCGGTGATGAGTTCGCCCGCTCACAAGATGGTAATAATAATGCCTACTGTCAGGATACGGACATTGCGTGGGTAAACTGGAATATCGAAGAGAAAGGCAAGTCGATGATCCTGTTTACCTACCGGCTGATTGCATTAAGAAAGCGTTTTCCTATTCTGCACCGGGGGCGTTTTCTGACCGGAGCAGTACATGAAAAACTGAATGTGAAAGACGTCAGCTGGTTCCAGCCACGGGGCGAAGAGATGAGCGACGCCGCCTGGGCAGACCCCCATGCTAAAAGCATCGCTATGTTGCTGGATGGGCGCGCGCAACCGACCGGACTGTTGCGTTATGGCTCACTGAGCACCGTGTTACTGCTGTTTAACGCATCGCACGAAGAGGTGGTTTTCAGCCTGCCCTCGGTGGCCCACGGCGAGAGCTGGCGGCATATCTTTGATACCTTCCAGCCGGATGACGTTAACGAGCACAATTTCGATTTTGGCCGTGAATACATCTGCCCGTCACGCACCGTGGCGTTGTTCGAGTTAATCAGCAGCGCAAAATACTAAACCGCTGCGCTGCTTCAGGCATTGAGGATCTGAAGCAGCGTTTCACGCCCTTCCGCCAGCCCTTTCTCACGACCAATCGCCTGGCGGCTGACGCCTTCTGCGCGGATCACATGGCAATCTTTCACGCCCATCAGCTCCAGAATGGATGCCAGATAGGGTTCCTGAAAATCATGCAATTTGCCTTCAGGGGAGCTGTAAACGCCACCCCGCGTTGAAGCAATGTAAGCCGTTTTTCCGGGGATCAGCCCGATAACACCCTGAGGCGTGTAACGGAAAGTGAGCCCCCTCTGACAGACCTGATCCAGCCACGCTTTCAGGTTGCTCGGGATGGAGTGGTTGTACATCGGCGCGCCAATGACCAAAACATCGCAGGCGGTCAGTTCTTCAATCGACTGATAAATCCCGTCCAGTTCAGCCTTAAGCGCCGGTGTGATCACTTCTTCCTGCGCATTGTGCAGCAGGCTCATCGCGGCGGCAGACAGGTGCGGCGGCGGTGTGGTTCCCAGGTCGCGGTAAGTCACCACTGCATCGGGATGACGGTCGCAAAGCTCAGCAACGACCGTTGCTGAAAGCTCGCGGGATACGGAGCCGTTAATAAACGGGCTTGAATCAATGTGTAAAATTTTCATAATAAGTCCTATGTTCATTTCTTCATGCGGAATGAATGCAGGGTAATCGTTGTTGTATTTCTTTAAAATACCTACTATCACAACGCATCGTTGCATATTTGCAACGAACCTATCCGGAACATCTGATATGCAAGATAATCTCAATGACATGGCGCTGTTTGCCGCGGTTGTTCAGCATCAGGGGTTTACCGCCGCGGGGCGCGCACTGGGCGTATCGAAATCCGTACTGAGCCGCCGGGTTGAGGCGCTGGAATCGCGCCTCGGCGTGCGTTTATTACAGCGCACCTCGCGGCACTTTTCTGTCACCAGCGTCGGCGAGCGTTACGCCGCTGAATGTCAGAAAATACTGGAGCAGGCGAAGTCCGCACAGCAGGTGATTGACGATTTGCGGCAGTATCCGCGCGGGATGCTGCGTTTAGCGGTGCCGGTCATGATGGCTGAAACGGTGATTGCCCCGCTGATGGCCACTTTTCTGACGCGTTATCCAGAAGTCACGCTGGAACTTCTGGCCATCAACCGGTCAGTTGATTTGTTGGAGGAAAATTTCGACGTGATGATCCGTTCGCATAACGAACCGCTGGAAGATTCCGGGCTGCACCGCAAACCGCTCGGCACTCTGCGTTACGTGCTGGTTGCCAGCCCGACGTTTATTGCCGCACTGCCCGTGCCGCCGTCAGTGGAAGATCTGAGTGCCCTGCCCACGCTGGTGCGCAAAACGCCCTGGGCAGGTGAGTTATGGGAGCTGATGCATCCGAAAGAAGGCAGCCGCAAGATATCGCTGACACCCCGTATGGTGAGTAACAATTTACTGGTGCTGTGCCAGGCCGCAACCGATGGGCTTGGTGTTGCACTGTTGCCGGAAATCGCCTGCGCACCGGGCATTGCGGCAGGAAAACTACAACGCCTGCTGCCTGAGTGGCATACACCGCCATCGTCCATTTCGGCGTTATATGCCAGCCATAAAGGGCAATCTCCGGCGTTGCGCGTGTTTCTGGAATTTCTCAGCGAAAACCTCAATCACGACCTGTAACCGGCATTACTCCGGATCTTTGAGATAGGCTTTGAACTGCGGCGTCATGTGGGTTTCGAACGTGTCGCCTTTTTTGGTGATCAGATAGACTGCCAGATGCTCCTTTTCGGCCAGAGCCAGGGCCTTTTTAGTCCCCAGCACCATAAGGCCGGTGTCCCAGCCGTCGGCTTCCAGCGCCGTCGGGGCGATCACGGTGGCAGAAACCAGTTTATGGGTGATCGGGTGACCGGTGGCCGGGTCGATGATGTGCGACAGACGTTTGCCATCGAGTTCGTAATAGTTGCGGTAACTGCCCGACGTACTGATGCCCATCCCCTGCAAATCAACAATGGCCTGTACGGCCGTCTCTTTGTCGGTCGGTTTTTGAATCGCCACCTGCCACGGATTGCCTTTGGCGTTGTGGCCACGCGAAACCACTGCACCGCCCACCGACACCAAATAGTCGCTGATACCATTACCTTCAATCAAACGCGCCAGATGATCTGTCGCATAACCTTCGCCGACAGTGGAGAGATCCACATACATATCAGGCAGATTTTTTTGCAGATACTGCCCGTCTTCCTGCTGAATCACTTTGAGATGTTGCAGACCCATTTCCAGGCGCGCAGCGTCAATCTGGGCATCAGTCGGCGTCTTCACCGGCTGCTTCTGCGGGCCAAAACCCCAAAGATTCACCAGAGGGCCGACGGTGATATCCATCGCGCCGGACGTTTTCTGCCCGATACGCAACGAGGTAACGATCGCATCGGCCATGCCTGCACTGATCGGCTGCGGCACGTTGCCCTGATATTGATTGAAGCGCGACAACACCGAATCGTCTTTATACGTCGAGAGCTGATGGTCATCTTCCACCAGTTGTGCCTCGATTTGCTGACGCAGTGCCGCCTCGCGGCTGTTATCGACACCCGCCAGACTGACACGGTAAAACGTCCCCATGGTTTTGCCTTCAATAACCAGCGTATTTTTCGGTTTGTCGGTGACGTTGTCACAGGACGCCAGCAGGCTGGTACCAAGAATAAGGCAGACCAGACAGCCTGCCTGCCGCAAATGAAGGTGCTGTAAATCGGGCATAAATAACTCGCTTAATAAAACCGACCGCCTGGCAAGGAGGCGATAAAAAGTGTCTGAACAGTAATGGAATGCATTTAAACCGGGGAACAACGGCTTGGTTTGAACCGCCATATCCCGCTTTTTACCGCACTATTTTACCTGAAAATTACCGTGCCAGCAGAATCATCCGCAACCCAGTAAATACGGGAGACTGACCACAATGGCTGGTGCTGAAACCATTCGACTTAGCAGCGGCACAGCCTGACCGCGACCAGTAAATCTGATTTTTCCGTATATACTGATTCATTGGGACAGGAAATAATCCTCAGTGGTTATATAAGATTCCTTAATAGAATTGAGGAGAAATAATGCCGTACCTTGATGATCCCCTGATTATTTTTACCGATCTCGACGGTTCACTGCTTGACCACCATGATTACAGTTGGGCGCCTGCGCAAGACTGGCTCGACCGGCTGGCCGAAAACAATATTCCGGTGATCATTACCACCAGTAAAACGTCGGCAGAAGTCTCAGCGTTGCAGCACTCCCTGGCACTGAGTCATCTGCCTTTTATCGCGGAGAACGGTGCTCTGATCCATCTTCCCAACGAGGAGAATGCCGCACATCACCTGATTGGCGCAGACTATCAGCGCATCCGAGAAGTGCTGGTGGATCTGCGTAAAAGGTACGATTTCGAATTTCGTGGCTTTGGTGACGTCAGCCCGCAACAGGTCGCTGACTGGACCGGCCTGCCCCCCGAGGATGCCAAACTCGCTATGCAGCGTGACGCCTCTGAACCGCTGATGTGGTTTGGAAATACGCTGGATTTTTCCCGCATGGAGAAACTGCTGAGTGAAGAAGACCTGGCGCTGACCCGCGGCGGGAGGTTCTGGCACGTGATGGGACAGGACGCTGGTAAAGGTCAGGCAGTGCGCTGGCTGACCGAACAATATCAGCAACGGCGCGGTAAAGCGGGCATCACACTCGGGCTGGGTGACGGCCCGAATGATATTTCCCTGCTGGAAGCCGTAGATTTTGCGGTGGTGATTTTAGGCCATCACGATCAGGACATGCCACTGAACAAAGATGAAAAGCAGGTTTTTCGCACCACGCTGCACGGGCCGCAAGGCTGGAAGCAAGGGCTGGACCATTTTGTTATCAAAACTAAAATTGGAGCGTAGCGCATGAGCGATTTTTATCAGGATGGTGTCATTACTAATTTCCATAATCTGACCAACCGTAAAACGGAAGAATTAGAGTACGACCTTCAGGTGTTTTCTGGCCGCCGCTCAATGGGGTTGATTCTGCCTTCGCTGTTTTCTGAACTCGAAGGCCCGGCACTGACCAAAATTGTTGATGAATTGACGAAAGTGCCCTATCTGGAAGAGATTGTGATTGGTCTGGACCGCGCTGACCGCGACCAATTTCTGTTTGCACGAGAATTCTTCTCCCGTCTGCCGCAGCGCCACCGGATTTTATGGAACGATGGCCCGCGCCTGAAGGCGCTGGATGAGGAGTTACAGAAAGAAGGTTTATCGCCGCTGGAACCGGGCAAAGGCCGCAACGTGTGGTTCTGCGTAGGATACACGCTGGCATCGCGCCGCACTTCGGTGGTTGGCCTGCATGATTGTGACATTGTCACGTATAGCCGCGATATGCTGGCGCGTCTGATGTATCCGGTTGCCAATCCTAATTTCCATTACGATTTCTGTAAGGGCTATTACGCCCGAGTGGCTGACGGTAAATTCAATGGCCGCGTCGGCCGCCTGCTGGTGTTCCCGCTACTGAAATCGCTGCAAATCGTCTACGGTCACTCCGACTTCCTCGAATATCTGCGCTCTTTCCGCTATCCGCTTTCCGGCGAGTTTGCGATGCGCACCCACGTATTGAATGATTTGCGGATCCCAAGTGACTGGGGGCTGGAGATTGGCGTGCTGTCAGAGTTGCACCGCAATACCGCCACCAAACGTATTTGTCAGGTGGATATCGCCGATAATTACGATCACAAGCATCAGCCGATGTCGGAAGAGGATGCGAGTAACGGTCTGCAACGTATGAGTATCGATATCACCAAAGCCTTGTACCGTAAGATGGCGATCCTCGGGGTTAATATCACCAGCGAATCTTTCCGTATCCTCAAAGCTACCTATTACCGCAATGCGCTGGATATGATTGATGCCTTCGAGAATGACGCCAAAATGAATGGTCTGTCGTTTGACCGGCACAGTGAGGAGTCTGCCGTGGAGCTTTTCTCGGGTGCGATTATGGAGGCCGGTCAGGCCTTTGTGGATACGCCGAGCGAGAAGCCTTTCATTCCGAGCTGGAGCCGCGTGCAGTCAGCTTTCCCTGACATGCTGGAACGCCTACATGAGGCTGTAGAACTGGATAACGAAGGTGATGTGTAGTTATCGGACCGTTAGCTTAAAGGTGAAATGAAAACGGGACGCTTCTGGCGTCCCGTCTTTTTTGCGGTGATATTTTCTGAATGTTACTTTTTACGACGTCTTTTTACCCGGAAACAACAGGCTGGCGATGATCCCAAGGGCCAGCACACCAAGTACGACGTAGAGGCTGGTCATCGCGCTGATGTTATAGCCGTGATGCCACAGATGGTCGCTGGAGTTCAATGCGAGTTTGGCCGCGACAAAGAACAGCAAAAAAATCACTGACTTTTCAAGATGACGCAGATATTTGCGCAGTGCTTCAAGGACAAAATACATCGTCCGCAAACCCAGTACCGCAAACATCATGGCGGAGTACACGATCAGGGGTTCTCGGCTGACGGCGATCACGGCCGGTACGCTGTCGAATGCAAACATAACATCTGAAATTTCCACCACAGCAATGCACAGCAGTAGCGGCGTTGCGTAACGGATGCCCTTCTTGACCTGAAAACTGAAGTCTTTATTTTCTGGCTTAGCCAGATCTTCTTCAACTTGCTGGCTGCTGACCAGAAAATGGGGACCGATGAGTTTCGGATAGACCGGGAAGAAACGCCGCACCAGGCGGTTGGCGATGTGATCGGAATAGTCGTCGGAGGCGTCGTCATCATCTCCGGCGCGCATCATCAAAATGGCCGTCCACAAAATCACGACCGCAAACACCATTTCTACCCACGGGCCAAGCGCCAGCAGGCTGGTGCCGATCACCACGAAGATGCCACGGAAAACAATGGCGCCAATCACGCCCCAGTACAAAATACGGTGGCGATAGCCGTCAGGCACTTTGAACCAAGCGAAGATTGCCATAATCACGAACAGATTATCGATGGATAAGACCTGCTCCAGCGCATAGCCCGTAAGGAACAGGCTGGCGACCTCTTTGCCATGATGAAAATAGAGGAAACCGGCAAAAGCCAGAGAGACCGAGATCCAGAAAAGCGTCCAGATCGAAGCACTTTTCAGCCCGATGGGCTTGTGACTACGGTGCGCAAAGATGTCTATCAACAGCGCGCAAACGGCGATAACAACAAAAACAGCGGTAGTTTCCAGTGGGAATCCCAAAGATTCTGACGGCATTGCATGTCCTGATAAGTAAACAAAAGCTCAACAATCTTTACATTGTAAGCGGTTGCCGGGGTATTGGATATTGAAAGTCGATAATCGGCGTGTCTCATGCGATAATTTGCGACTGGTCTTATCTTAAAGGGACAAACCGATGCTGACATTAGTGAGTGAAACCATTGAAACCCCGCTTGGTCAGCTGGAAATTATCACTGATCTTCAGGGGCAATTGCGCGCGCTGGAGTGGGCTGATTTTCATCATCGCCTGATGCAGCTGCTGGCCCGCCACTATGGCGCTGAACGATCAGACAATAGTGTTGCCCCTCAGATAACAAAGTCGAATATCAAAACCGGCTTTAGCCTTAAACAGAATAGCGTTGATCACGCGATTCGTCAGAGGATCGAGGATTATTTCGCCGGCGACTTACACGCGATTGACACGCTGCCCGTCGCTACCGCCGGGACTGAATTCCAGCGTCAGGTGTGGCAAATGCTGCGCACAATTCCGTGCGGACAAATCATGACCTATGGGCAAATGGCGGCTCAACTGGGGAATCCCGGCGCGTCTCGCGCTGTCGGACTGGCTAATGGCTCGAACCCGATCAGCGTTGTAGTCCCCTGCCATCGGGTGATTGGAAGCAACGGTACTCTGACGGGGTACGCGGGCGGCGTGGACAGAAAAAGATGGTTATTGATTCACGAAGGTTATTTATCGAATCAACAAAATTCACTTTTTTAATACATTAAAGTTATTCCTAACCTAATTGATTCTCGATTCCCTTTTTTTTGCCGGTCGAGATCAAATAATAAGAAAAAAAATTTCGTTAAAAATCGGGGTTTTTAACCAATTAGCCCTTTTCGCCCAATGGTCCTACTTATCAATTCCGGCAAAAGATGTTAAAATTGACCCATATCAATATTGCCAGAGTGAATCTTATGATCCCGGAAAAACGTATTATTCGTCGTATCCAATCTGGTGGTTGTGCCATCCACTGCCAGGATTGCAGCATCAGCCAGCTGTGTATTCCTTTTACCCTTAATGAACACGAGCTCGACCAACTCGACAACATTATCGAAAGGAAGAAACCGATCCAGAAAGGTCAGGCTCTGTTCAAGGCAGGCGATGAGTTAAAATCCCTTTATGCCATCCGTTCCGGGACCATCAAAAGCTACACCATCACCGAACAGGGTGATGAGCAGATCACGGGTTTCCATCTGGCAGGCGATCTGGTCGGCTTTGACGCCATTGGCGGGTTGCAGCACCCAAGCTTTGCACAGGCGCTGGAAACCTCAATGGTCTGTGAAATACCTTTTGAAACACTGGATGATCTCTCCGGTAAAATGCCTAATTTGCGGCAGCAAATGATGCGTCTGATGAGTGGCGAAATTAAAGGCGACCAGGATATGATCCTGCTGTTGTCCAAGAAAAATGCGGAAGAAAGACTGGCTGCATTTATTTACAACCTCTCCCGCCGTTTTGCAGAACGTGGTTTTTCTCAGCGTGAATTCCGCCTGACGATGACCCGTGGCGATATTGGTAATTATTTGGGTCTGACCGTAGAAACCATCAGCCGTTTATTAGGTCGTTTCCAAAAATCAGAAATGCTGAGTGTGAAAGGTAAATATATCACCATCGAAAATCACGCCATGCTTTCTCAGTTAGCCGGCCAATCTGTCGCCGTCACTGCCTAGTTCATTTGGCCGGGTTTCCAAAGACAATAATTTGTTGATCCGGCTCAATTTCTCCGCTGTCCGATTGCTTAATCTTGGTTTACTCTGTACTTAATACACTGAGCTATAACGCTGTTCAATCACAGGTGTTAAGGAGTGCCGATGGCTAAGTATCAGAATCTTTTGGTCGCAATCGACCCCAATCAGGATGACCAACCCGCGTTACGTCGTGCGGTTTATCTGGTCCAGAGAAATGGCGGGCGCATTAAAGCCTTCTTGTCGATTTATGACTTCTCCTATGAAATGACCACAATGCTCTCCCCTGACGAACGTTTAGCCATGCGACAAAGCGTGATTAGCGAGCGTGCTGCGTGGATTGCCGATCAGTGCCACTACTATGTCGAAGCGGGTATCCCGATTGAAATCAAAGTGGTATGGCATAACAAGCCGTTTGAAGCCATTATTCAGGAAGTTCTCACCTGTGAGCATGACCTGTTACTGAAAATGGCCCATCAGCATGACCGACTTGAGTCCGTTATTTTCACCCCGACCGACTGGAACCTGCTGCGCAAGTGTCCGTGCCCGGTGTGGATGGTCAAAGATCAGGCCTGGCCAGAAAGTGGTAAAGCACTGGTGGCAGTCAATCTATCCAGCGAAGAACCGTATCACGACCCGCTGAACATCAAGTTAGTCAAAGAAACCATTGAACTGGCCGATCACGTCAATCAGACCGAAGTGCATCTGGTCGGGGCTTATCCCGTCACGCCAATCAATATAGCTATTGAACTGCCTGACTTTGACCCGAGCGTTTACAACGACGCGATTCGCGGCCAGCATCTGATTGCCATGAAAGCCTTGCGGCAGAAATTCCAGCTGGACGAAAAATTCACTCACGTGGAAAAAGGTCTGCCGGAGGAAGTGATCCCGGATTTGGCCGAACATCTGCAGGCTGGTGTGGTGGTTATCGGCACTATTGGTCGTACCGGACTGTCCGCCGCATTCCTCGGAAATACCACCGAACAGGTGATCGATCATCTGAAATGTGACCTGCTGGCAATCAAACCCGACGATTTCGAATGCCCTATCACGGCCGAAGACATCGAAGAGCACGACGACGAATAACCGAAGAGACTTTACGCTTCGCCATTCATCGCGAGCTGGCAGAATTTATCCCGGCAGTATCTGTTAGTAATAAAAAGGCCTGATGCAATGCATCAGGCCTTTTCCATTCGAACCCAGCGAACTGGCGCGATGTATTACAGGGCGCGAAGAATATTCTCGACGCTCTCTTTGGCATCACCAAACAGCATCTGCGTATTCTCTTTAAAGAACAGCGGGTTCTGCACGCCGGCATAACCGGTATTCATTGAGCGTTTGAAGACGATGACGTTTTGCGCTTTCCATACTTCAAGCACCGGCATACCGGCGATTGGGCTGCGCGGATCTTCCTGAGCGGCCGGGTTAACGGTATCGTTCGCGCCAATGACCAGCACCACATCGGTGTCGGCAAAGTCGTCATTGATTTCGTCCATCTCCAGCACGATATCATACGGCACACGGGCTTCCGCCAGTAAGACGTTCATATGGCCCGGCAAACGCCCCGCCACCGGATGAATGCCGAAACGGACCTTGATGCCCATCGCACGCAGCTTGGCGGTAATATCCTGCACCGGATACTGCGCCTGTGCGACCGCCATGCCGTAGCCCGGAGTGATGATCACGGAGCTGGCGCTTTTCAGCATGTCTGCCACTTCTTCTGCGCTGGCTTCGCGATATTCGCCCATTTCATCTGCGTCACCGGTTGAAGAACCGTCGGTACCGAAACCGCCTGCAATCACGCTGATAAACGAACGGTTCATCGCTTTACACATGATGAAGGAGAGGATCGCACCTGAAGAACCCACCAGAGCACCTGTCACGATCAGCAGGTCGTTGCTGAGCATAAAGCCCGCTGCCGCCGCTGCCCAACCGGAATAGGAGTTCAACATGGAAACCACTACCGGCATGTCTGCACCGCCGATAGAAGACACCAGATGCCAGCCAAAGCCCAGCGCAATCAGCGTCATGATCAAGAGAGTGAAGACTTGCAGGCCGACGCTGTCGGTACGAACAAAGATCACCATCAACAGGAAAGAAGCGACCAGCGCCACCAGATTTAATTTATGACGGTGTGGCAGAGCCAGCGGCTTCGAAGAGAAGGTCCCGCGAAGCTTGCCAAACGCAACGATTGATCCGGTGAAAGTGACTGCACCAATGAAGATACCGAGGAACACTTCGGTCAGATGGATGTTTTCCATTACACGATCCATCGGCACTGCGCCGTGATCCAGATAGCTGTTAAAGCCTACCAGAACCGCAGCCAGACCAACGAAGCTATGCAGAATAGCGACCAGTTCTGGCATTTGAGTCATTTCGACTTTACGTGCCAGATAGATACCAATCGCCCCACCCATTACCATCGCAATGATGATCCAGCCCACGTTGCCTGAATCAGGCCCGAGAATGGTGGCAATCAGTGCAATGGCCATCCCGGTAACACCGAAGATATTGCCCTGTTTTGATGTTTCGTGTTTTGACAATCCAGCCAGGCTGAATATGAACAGAATAGCGGCAACGATATAGGCTGCTGTAACTAATCCCCCAGACATATGCTACCCCTTAATTCTTACGAAACATCTTCAGCATGCGCTGAGTGACGGTGAATCCGCCGAAAATATTGATACTGGCAATCAGAACTGCAACAAATGACAGGACACTGACCCAGCCGCCATGACCAATTTGCAACAATGCGCCAACGACGATAATCCCTGAGATAGCATTGGTCACTGACATCAGTGGCGTATGCAACGCATGACTGACGTTCCACACCACGTAGTAACCCACCACGCAAGAGAGCGCGAATACCGTAAAGTGCGATAGGAACTCTTTCGGTGCCACATTCGCCAGCCAGCCAAACAGAATGATGGCCACGGCCATAATGATGTATTTGGTGTACGGCGAAGAGGGTTTGGCTTCAACCTGCGGCAGTGGTTCAGCTTTTTTGGCCTGAGGTTGCGCGGAAACCTGAATCGGTGGTGCAGGCCAGGTCACTTCACCCTCCTTCACCACGGTAACGCCACGCACAACGGTATCTTCGAAATCGATTACGATATTGCCGTCTTTCTCTTTGCACAGCAGTTTCAGCAGATTCACTAAGTTGGTGCCATAGAGCTGCGAGGATTGTGTCGGCAAACGGCTTGGCAAATCGGTGTAACCGATAATTTTAACGCCGTTAGGCGTCACGGTGATTTGGTCGGCAACGGTCAGTTCGCAGTTACCACCGGTTTGCGCCGCCAGATCCACGATCACGCTGCCCGGTTTCATGGAAGCCACCATCTCTTTGGTGATGAGCTTCGGTGCCGGACGACCAGGAATCAGTGCCGTAGTGACAATAATGTCAACTTCTTCAGCCTGAGCCGCAAACAGCGCCATTTCGGCCTTAATGAACGCATCGGACATCACTTTGGCATAACCGTCGCCACTGCCTGCCTCTTCTTCGAAGTCCAATTCAAGGAACTCGGCGCCCATACTCTGCACCTGTTCTTTTACTTCAGGGCGAGTATCAAAAGCTCGGACGATAGCGCCAAGACTGCCAGCCGCACCGATAGCGGCCAGACCGGCAACACCAGCGCCGATAATCATCACCTTGGCCGGTGGAACCTTACCGGCTGCGGTAATTTGACCGGTAAAGAAACGACCAAATTCATGCGCCGCTTCGACAATCGCACGGTAACCGGCGATGTTCGCCATGGAGCTCAGCGCATCCAGTGATTGAGCGCGGGAGATACGCGGAACGGAATCCATCGCCATCGCGGTGATATTGCGCTCAGCAAGTTTGGCAATCAGTTCAGGATTTTGTGCAGGCCAGATAAAGCTCACCAGCGTGGTGCCTGCCTGCAATTTTTGAATTTCATCGCCTTCAGGAGCATTGACCTTCAGCACGATATCGGAATGCCAGACTTCGTCCCCGCTGACAATTACCGCGCCCGCGTCCTGATAGGCTGCATCGTCAAAACTGGCCAGTTTCCCGGCGTTTTGCTCGATAGCGACCGTGAAGCCGAGTTTTAGCAGCTGTTCCACCGTTTTCGGCGTGGCTGCAACCCGGGCTTCATTGGTCAACCGTTCTCTTGGTACACCAATACGCATAGTATTCCCTTCACCCTTTTTCATTGATGATTAGTGTCATCGACATAATATTGCTCTTTAAACCTGTGGATTCTTACCGTAGTAAAACTATTTTAGCAGGCTATTTATAAGCTACTGAATTTCTAATCAATAATCTACGCATCACAGTGATAGTCTGTGAATTAATTAAAAATTCAACGCCGCAGGTCATAAAGCTGCTGTAAAGCAGGTAAAAGACCGACTTAAAAATCTCTTTTAGCTGAAAATTCCCGCAGGTATCACTTCTCTTTTTTTACGTTAACCCGCGTAGCTTCAGCATAAAAGTTACTAAATAGTGAATAATTAACATTTATTTCACCACTTGGATTATTCACCAAACTTATATAAGTTATGAACTGAAAAAAAAGTGATACAGGTAGCGGTTAGCAACATCGCGAATGACATAAATTACTGAGACACTCGGTATTGTTACATGCAATAATCGGCCGCTAACCTGTTACACATCAAGAATTCAGCACGTTTCAACATTACTGCGCAAGGTGAAAGGATTTTTTATGAAGCTGACCAAAACGATCATCGCATCGGCCCTGTGTTTATCTCTTACGGCTATTTCCGCGTTGTCAGCAGCACAGGCAGCCCAGGAAATCGCTCCAGAAAAAGCAGCCGCCATCAAACCCTTTGATCGCATTATTGTTTCCGGCCGTTTTAATACGCTCGGCGATGCGGCAGATGCTGTATCCCGTCGTGCTGATACGCTGGGTGCAGATTATTTCTATATTCAGGACACTAACAGCTCAGGTAACAGCGGTAACTGGCGCGTCGTCGCGGACATCTATAAAAAAGATGCGGCGGAAGTCAGTAAGAAAACCACTTACCGTGTAATGAACGGCGTTAAAGAGTTACCTAAAGATGAAGCTTATCTGATCGAGCCTTATGACACTGTGACTGTCAGCGGTTTCTTCCGCAGCCAGCCCGATGTGACGGATGCCATCAGTAAAGCGGCGAAAGAAAAAGGGGCTGACTCCTTCTTCATCGTCCGTCAGGTTGATGCCAACAGCGGTGGCAATCAGTACATCACCGCGTTCATCTACAAGAAAGATGCGGCAAAACGCGTCGTTCAGGATCCGGATGCTATCCCTGCGGATTCTGAAGCCGGTAAAGCAGCACTTGCCGCCGGTGGTGCCGCAGCCAAGAAAGTACAAATTCCTGGCGTGGCCTCTTCCGGTAGCCCAAGCCGTGACGTCGGTCGCTTCTTCGAAACGCAGTCTTCCACCGGACAGCGCTATACCGTAACGGCGACCAATGGTGCGAAAATTCAGGAAGTGAACAACGTCACTGCCGCGCAGATGCAACCTTTTGACTCGATCACCTTCACCGGGCACTTTAACAGTGTGACGGATGTATCGCAGGAAGTGGGTAACCGCGCTGCGGCGAAAGGGGCCAAGTACTACCACGTGACCCGTCAATGGCAGAACAAGAGCGGTGGTAACCTGACAGTCAGTGCTGACCTGTTCAAGTAATTCGTTCTCCGCTATGACGTAATAACAAAAGGCAGCCAAGTGGCTGCCTTTTTGCTCATTTTGGTCTCAAATTCATCAAGTGGGTACTGCACATAAAATAATAAAAAGCTCAATGCTGCAGGGGCATCTGCAAGATTTGTACCGTCAGTAGTTCATTATTTTGCGTCAGTTGCACCAGATGCTTGCATTCGATTTTAATTGCTGTCAGTTGTTCTTCATTCAGTGCGTAAGGCAAATGTATTTCAATCGCATAGAAGCCCTGCTGCTCGGCCAATTCTATCAGGCGCACGATATTGGTTTCATCGCTGACCTGAGTTGACACCACCTGAAGCGCCAGCGCCCGTAAACTTTCCTGCTTAGATTTTTCCTGCGAAGCGCGCGATTTGAGGACCATGCCAAAGAACGGCATCACGCCATAAATCGCATCGAGAAAGCTCCAGTGCTTTTTGCACGATGCTGACAGATATTCCATATAGTCAAAGGAGGCTTTTTCACTGCGCACATCAGGTATCAGGCGGCTTTCGCTCATTCCTTTTTCTTCTCCTGGACAGTGTTAGCACGGTTGAACGCACGAAGAATGATTCGATTAATATAATCCAGCTTTATATATAACGTTAAGCTTATTCATCTCTATAATGGCATATTTCCCTGACACAGCGCCAGTCAGTTCAGGGGCTTTAATTATACGTTTTTTATCGTGTGAAACCATTTCGTTACGGTACTATTTGGCAGACGTTAAGGTCTGTTTCATCAGGTTAAATTTACGTGAATACCTAGGTTAATTTACGCGCTAAATTATAAATTTGTTAACCATTGCCAGCTTTTCAGCGTTTTCGCCTGTAAAACATCTGCAAACTCTGAAAAACTGTCGCTTCCTATTATGCATATCTCATAGCCTCCGTGCCGGTGACGGGCTATGCTGACCAACGGACCTCTATTAGCAGCAAGCCAATGAATAAAATCGTTTTTGTAGAAGATGATGCAGAAGTCGGCAATCTGATTGCCGCCTATTTAGGCAAACATGATATTGACGTTTTAGTCGAACCACGTGGTGACACCGCTCAGGATCGCATCGAACGCGAAAAACCTGACTTGGTACTGCTCGATATTATGCTCCCCGGCAAAGACGGCATGACGCTCTGCCGCGACCTGCGGCCGACCTACAGCGGCCCCATTGTCCTGCTGACCTCGCTGGATAGCGACATGAACCATATTCTGTCGCTGGAGATGGGCGCGAATGATTACATTCTGAAAACCACCCCGCCCGCCGTACTGCTGGCACGTCTGCGTCTGCATTTACGCCAGCACGCGCCGCAGGCGACCGGTGAGGAAAAACCGGTCAAGCCCCTGCAAAGTGGTAACGCCCTGCACTTCGGTCAGTTGCGTATTGACCCGGTTAACCGCGAAGTCACGCTGGTTGATGAAACCATTATCTTGTCGACATCAGATTTCGATTTGCTGTGGGAGCTTGCCACCCACGCCGGACGCATTATGGACCGCGAAGCCTTGCTGCTGAATCTGCGCGGCGTGAGCTATGACGGGCTGGACCGCAGCATTGACGTAGCGATTTCCCGCCTGCGCCGTAAGCTCTATGACAATGCCCTAGAACCTTTCCGTATCAAAACTGTGCGTAATAAAGGTTATCTGTTCGCTCCAAATGCCTGGGAGAAAGGCGAAGAATGAGAAAGCTGTTCATCCAGTTTTTCCTGCTGTTACTGGTCTGTTTCCTGGTGATGTCGATGCTGGTCGGTCTGGTCTATAAAGTCACCGCTGAACGTACCGGCCGGCAATCGATGAATGACCTAATGAAAAGTTCGCTATATCTGATGCGCAGCGAATTGCGTGAAATTCCAATTAAAGACTGGAATAAAACCATTAATACGCTCGATCTCAATCTCTCGTTCAAATTGCACATTGAACCGCTGGGTAAGCGTGTCCTTTCACCAGAGATGGATAAGCGTCTGAAAGATGGAGAAATCATTGCGCTGGATGATGAATACACATTTATTCAACGCGTTCCGCGCAGTCATTATGTTTTAGTTGTCGGTCCGATCCCCTACCTGTTCTATATGCATGAAATGCGTATTCTGGATCTCATCCTGATGATGGTGATTGGTCTGTCGCTGGCGTTTCCGGTGTTCCTCTGGATGAGTCCGCACTGGAAAGATCTGATGAAGCTGGAAAATTCAGCCCAGCGTCTGGGCAATGGTTATCTGGATGAGCGGATTAATTTTGATTCCAGCTCAAGCCTCAACCGGCTGGGGATTGCGTTCAACCAGATGGCAGACAACATCAATACTCTGATTGCCAGCAAGAAACAGCTGATCGACGGCATTGCCCACGAGTTGCGTACCCCGCTAGTCCGGCTGCGTTACCGGCTGGCTATCAGCGAAAATTTGCCAGAGGCCGAGCAGCAAGCGATCAACCGCGATATCGGCCAGCTGGAGGCGCTAATTGACGAACTGCTGACCTACGCGCGGCTGGACCGCCCGCAGGTGGCCCTGAATATTGAGAAGGTCAATCTGGCGGACTGGCTGACCGTTAAAGTCGATGATTTTAGCTTGATCAACGCCGATCATAAGATTGAGTTGTCCGTTCCGCAAAATGTGGATTTCGGCGGTGTAGATTTACGCCTGATGGAGCGCGTGCTGGACAACCTGATTAACAACGCCCTGCGTTACGCGGATCATTTACGCATCAGCCTGTGGCTGGAGGGAGATGAAGCCAATTTGCAGGTCGAAGACAACGGTCCCGGTATTCCCGAAGAAGAGCGTATGCGCATCTTCGAACCCTTTGTCCGCCTCGACCCCAGCCGTGACCGCGCTACCGGCGGTTGTGGACTTGGCCTCGCCATCGTTCACTCCATCGCCGTCGCATATCAGGGCCACGTCAGCGTAGAGAGCAGCCCGTCACTTGGCGGTGCTTGTATCCGCTTCACCTGGCCGGTCAAAACCGTTTTCAATCTGAACACTGAACCACGCTAAAATTTCATCATCCGGAGGGAGTAAATAATGACAACAGCCTATTCACAACTGCGCACCACCTTCGCCCGCTTGTCCCGCTTTAGCCATCTTTCCGCCATCGCTGGCTGGGATATGGCCGCTATGATGCCGCCTGCCGGTAGTCAAGCCCGCTCAGAGGCACTGGCCGAACTTAGCGTTCTCTCACACCAGATCCTCACGGCAAAACAGGTCGGCGAGTGGCTGGAACAAGCCGGGAACGAAGACCTTAATGACGTCGAGCAGGCTAACCTGCGTGAGATGCGCCGTCAGTACCAGCAGTCCGCGTTATTGCCGGAAAGTCTGGTACAGGCCAAATCTCTGGCGGGTGCCCGCTGTGAACACGCCTGGCGTGTACAGCGTAAAGGCAATGACTGGGAAGGTTTTGCAGATAACCTGCGTGAAGTGGTCCGCCTTAGCCGTCAGGAAGCAACACTGCGCGCAGATGCCGCAGGTTGCAGCCGTTACGATGCTCTGCTGGACATGTACGAGCCGGGCATGACCTCTAACAAACTGGACGTGCTGTTTGGTGATCTGAAAACCTGGCTGCCTGATCTGCTGCAAAAAGTGGTTGAAAAGCAAAAAACAGAATCGCGCATTGCGCCTGCCGGTCCTTTTGATATTGAGAAACAGCGTCAGCTGGGTCTGGCTGTCATGGGCCGTCTGGGCTTTGATTTTGACGCGGGTCGTCTGGACGTCAGCGCCCATCCTTTCTGCGGCGGTGTGCCTCAGGATGTGCGCATCACAACGCGTTACAATCAAGATGAGTTCCTCAGTGCCATGATGGGAGTTATCCACGAAACCGGTCACGCACGCTACGAACAGAATCTGCCAAAAGAGTGGCTCGGCCAGCCGGTCTCCAATGCCCGCTCTATGGGCGTCCATGAATCACAAAGCCTGCTGTTTGAAATGCAGCTTGGTTGCAGCGAACCTTTCCTGAAATCCGTTTACCCGCTGGTGATTGCCCAGTTTGGTGAGCGTCAAGGACTGGATGAAAGTAACTTCATTAAGCTTAATCAGCGTGTTCAGCCCGGTTTGATTCGCGTTGACGCAGATGAAGTCAGCTACCCGGCACACGTTATCCTGCGTTATGAAATTGAAAAAGCGCTGATCGAAGGCGAGATTGAAGTCGATGATATTCCGGCGCTGTGGGGCCATAAAATGAAGGAGTATCTCGGCATCGATACCACCGGCAACTACCGTGACGGCTGTATGCAGGATATTCACTGGACCGACGGCGGTTTTGGTTACTTCCCGACGTACACGCTGGGTGCCATGTATGCCGCACAATTGTTCCAGAGTGCCAATAACGCGATCCCTACCCTGCAGGGTGATATTAGCCGCGGCGACCTGACCGCCCTGTTCCAGTGGCTGAAGCAGAATATCTGGCAGCACGGCAGCCGTTTCAGCACCGATCAGTTGATGAAGAATGCCACCGGCGAGACGCTGAATCCGGCCTACTTCCGTAAACATCTGGAAAGCCGTTATCTTTAATAGAGGTGCAATAAAACGGGTTTAGTTGTCCACGTAAAGGCCCATCCGAGTTTGGGTCTTTACGTTCCAGAATAAATCCCTTCACGCCCTGCTAAGAATCGCCTTAATCAATTCGACAGATCCCTCTGTTTCACAAAGATTTTCGATCGTTCAGAGTGCTGAAGTATACAAAGGCTACTGTATGTTGTAACTAAATTGAGATTTAAGAACTTACTGGGCACGTAGACAGACATTATTTTGTTGATTTTAATGGATTTTATGATTTGTACATAACGTTACACGCCGACACCATTCACTCACTTACAAAGCCATCGCCCCGGCCTAGTATTCTCCTACCGACCCCGCAGTGGGGTGGACACATAAACAAACATTCTGAGGAATTGAACATGAAAAAAGTATTAGCTCTGGTTGTTGCCGCTGCAATGGGTCTGTCTTCTGTTGCTTTCGCTGCTGAAACTACCGCTGCTCCAGCACCTGCTGCATCAACGACTGCTGCTCCAGCTGCAAAAGCACCGGCTAAGCACGTAGTTAAGAAAGCACACAAGAAACCAGCTCAGAAAGCTCAGGCTGCCAAAAAACACAAAAAACACGCTAAGAAAGCAGCCCCTGCTCAGAAAGCACAAGCCGCTAAAAAACACGTGAAACATGCTAAGAAAGCTGCTCCAGTAGCTCAGAAAGCGCAGGCTGCTAAAAAACACGTGAAACATGCTAAAAAAGCTGCACCAGCTGCAAAAGCAACGCCAGCAGCATAAGTAAGACGTCTTAGTGAGGGTATCTCCTCCACGCTATCAAGACTGATTATTTAACACCCGGTTCGCCGGGTGTTTTTTTCTCCAGTTTTTATATGAGGTATTGATGGAAGATGCTGCGCCGATACCTGTTCGAAATCACCCTAAGCGCCCTGATCCTCTGCGGCCTTATCACCCTGTTCTTCTATCTCTGAAATCATTCGTTCAACCCGACGTAATTTCTCTTTACGCACTCTAAAGATGGCGAAAAAACAGCACGATACCCACGTCGAATGTTGCAAGCGTCTAAAATCACTCCATAATAAACGATTCAAGGGATTTCCCTGTCTTCAAGGTCAGAATGTTATGCGCATCGCGTTACCCTATGTTTTGTGCTTTTTCTGTTTCGCCCTTCCCTCTGCTCATGCCGATGTTCCTGAGCCGGATTCAGACTCTGACGCGCCTGCGATCAGCGTAAAAGAAAAAACGGCGCTGTTCTTTGGTCATGATCAACGCGCCCCGGTTGCCGACTCCCGCCAGTGGCCGTGGCAGGCTATTGGCCAGATAGAGACGCAAAGCGGCAATTTATGCACCGCAACGCTTATCTCCAAACATCTGGTGCTGACCGCCGGTCACTGCGTGCTGGCGCCTCCGGGTAAGATTGATAAAGTCGTGGCCCTGCGGTTTATTTCGCATCATCAGAAATGGCGCTATCAGGTAACGGCTTTAGAAACCCTGGTTGATCCGAAACTGGGCAAGAAACTCAAGGCGGATGGTGAAGGCTGGATTGTTCCGCCTAAAGCGGCACCCTATGATTTTGCCCTTGTCCGTCTGACGGATGCCAATATTGCCTTGCCGATCACCCCGCTTCCTCTGTGGGAAGGCAATCGTGATGCGCTGACAGCAGCGTTAAAACAAAATGGCAGGAAAGTCACTCAGGCTGGATATCCTGAAGATCATCTGGATGATTTATATGTCCACACAGATTGTTTAGTCACCGGTTGGGCGCAACCGGGCGTGATATCACACCGCTGCGATACGTTGCCGGGCGACAGTGGTTCGCCGCTGTTGCTGAAAAGTGGCGATAAATGGTCGCTGATTGCCATACAGAGTTCCGCGCCTGCGGCTGAAGACCGCTATCTGGCAGATAACCGCGCGCTGGCCGTCCCGGCAATCCGCGACGCGTTGAATAAGCTGTCCTCGGGGATTGTCAGCGCACCACCCGTCACGCCTTAATTTTTTACCTTTTCATCAATACCACGAACAACACTTCTCGTTGTTCGTGGTTTTTTTTGCGCATTCCGGCGCGAATTTTGAGGTCTTCACAATACAAAGACGTTTCGGGCTGCCTTGCGCTTTCATGGGCTCAGACGCCGGACATTTTCCCGCTTTAGGTGTGATAATCCCCAGTTATCACGCCATCTGCTCCATGGTCTGCAAAATACGTTTGTCGGAAATCGGATATGGCGTTCCCAACTGCTGGGCAAAGTAACTGACGCGCAGCTCTTCAATCATCCAGCGCACTTCTTTCACCTCTTCACTTTGCTGACGCACCGGTGGCAGTTTATTCAGCCATTGCTGCCAAGCTTTCTGCACATGCTCGATTTTCAGCATCTGCGCGCGGTCACGATGGGGATCAACCGGCAGCTTGTCCATACGTTTCTCGATAGCATTGAGATAACGCAGGGTATCCGGCAGACGTTTCCAGCCATTTTGGGTGACAAATCCACGGTAGATAAGGCCTGACATCTGGCTCTTAATATCCGACAGCGCCAGCGCCATGGTCATATCAATGCGCCCTTTCAGGCGTTTATTGATGCTAAACACCGCCGTCAGGATTTGTTCAACCTGCACTGCTATCTGCACCACCGCATCGTTCAGAGTGGCACGAACATGTTCATGCAGGCGGGCAAACTCTTCCTCTTTCCACACCAGCCCGCCGCTTTCAGCAATCAGTTTGTCGATACCACAGGCAATACAGTCGTCGATCAGATCCAGTACTTTACCGTACGGGTTGAAGTAGAGCCCGAGCTTGGCTTTATTCGGCAACTTCTCATGCAGGTATTTAATCGGCGATGGAATATTGAGCAATAACAGACGGCGTATACCCGCCCACATGGCTTGCTGCTGCTCCAGTTCGCTGTCGAATAAACGGATGGCGATGCTGTCTTTGGTGTCCACCAGCGCCGGATAGGCTTTCACTTGATAGCCGCCGCGCTTCTGCTCATATTTCTCCGGCAGTGTGCCGAAACTCCAGACATGCAAGTCAGTTTGCTCGATGCCGTCGTCGGCCACCGCAGAGAGCGTCTGCTGCACCTGTTCCTTCAGGCCTGCCTTGAGCGCCGTCAGATCTTTGCCTTCGCGCAACGTTTTGTTTTTGTCATCCAGAATACGGAACGTCATTTTCAGATGATCGGGCACCTGTTCCAGTTGCCACTCTTCACGTGACACTGTCACACCGGTCATTTTGCGCAGCTCGCGCTCCATGGCTTCCAGCAGTGGCAATTCAAAAGGCTGAAGGCGGCCAAGCAATGCATCGGCGTAGTTCGGCGCGGGCACAAAATTACGGCGCACCGGCTTAGGCAATGACTTAATCAGCGACATAATCAGCTCACGGCGGATGCCCGGAATTTGCCAGTCGAAGCCCTGATCCTCCACCTGATTGAGCAACGGCAGCGGAATATGTACCGTCACGCCGTCGGCATCAGTGCCCGGCTCAAACTGATAAGTCACGCGCAGTTTGATGTTGCGCTGATGCCAGAAGTTCGGGTAATCGTGCGCGCTGATATTGCCCGTGCCCTCTTTGATCAGCATGCTTTTTTCAAAGTTCAGGCTGTCGGCAGGCTGAGTTTTCCACCAGGTATCAAAGTGACGGGCAGACACCACGTCCTGACCAATACGCTGTTCGTAGAACAGGAACAGCGTCTCTTCGTCGACCAGAATGTCCCGGCGGCGTGATTTGTGCTCCAGTTCTTCGACTTCGCTGCGCAGTTTTAAGTTAGCGCGGAAGAACGCATGACGCGTCTGCCAGTCGCCTTCCACCAGCGCATGGCGGATAAACAGCTCGCGCGACAGAACCGGATCAACAGTGCCGTAATTGACTTTACGGGCTGCGACAATCGGCAGGCCAAAGAGGCTGACTTTCTCGGTCGCCATTACCGCGCCCTGCGCTTTCTCCCAGTGCGGTTCACTGTAGCTGCTCTTCACCAGATGTTTGGCCAGCGGCTCAATCCATTCAGGCTCAATGCGCGCGCCAATCCGCCCCCACAGGCGGCTGGTTTCCACCAGTTCAGCGACCATGACCCACTTCGGCGGTTTCTTGAATAAGCTGGAACCCGGGAAGATGGCAAAGCGGGCGTTACGCGCGCCGGTATATTCATGCTTATCCGCGTCTTTCTGACCGATATGCGACAGCAGACCGGTAAGCAAAGCGCAGTGAATGCTGCGGTAATCCGCCGGTTCACTGTTAACCGGCAGGCCCAGCTCTTTCACCACCTGACGCAGTTGGGTGTAGATATCCTGCCATTCGCGCACGCGCAGATAGTTGAGGTAATCACTGCGGCACATCTTACGAAACTGCGCCGAAGAGAGTTCTTTCTGCTGCTCTTTCAGGTAGTCCCACAAATTGACGAAGGCCTGGAAATCAGAGTCCTTATCAGCAAAGCGACGATGCTTCTCATCGGAAGCCTGTTTTTTGTCGGCCGGACGCTCGCGCGGATCTTGAATCGACAACGCGGCAGTGATGATCATCACTTCCCGCACACAGCCATCTTTACGCGCTTCCAGCACCATGCGAGCCAGACGCGGATCCACTGGCAATTGCGCCAGCTGGCGGCCAGATGGCGTCAAGGTGTAACGTCCATCCTGCGCATTGTTAATCGCACCCAGCTCTTCCAGTAGCCTGACGCCATCCTGAATGTTGCGTTTATCCGGCGCTTCGACAAACGGGAACGCAGCGATATCGCCAAGTCCCAGCGACGTCATTTGCAGGATAACCGAGGCTAAATTAGTACGCAGAATTTCCGGGTCGGTAAATTCCGGGCGCGAAAGGAAATCCATCTCGGAGTAAAGGCGGATACAGATCCCTTCAGAGACACGTCCGCAACGCCCTTTACGCTGATTGGCAGAGGCTTGCGACACCGGCTCGATTGGCAGGCGCTGCACTTTAGTACGGAAGCTGTAGCGGCTGATACGCGCTGTACCCGGGTCAATCACATATTTAATACCCGGTACGGTCAGCGAGGTTTCTGCCACGTTGGTTGCCAACACAATACGGCGACCGGCATGTGACTGAAACACGCGGTTCTGCTCACTGTTCGACAGACGCGCATACAGCGGCAGGATCTCGGTATGCGGCAAGTCAAGTTTGGTCAATGCATCAGCGGTATCGCGAATTTCGCGCTCACCGCTCATGAAGATCAGAATATCTCCGGGACTTTCGCGGCCCAGCTCATCGACGGCATCAAAAATCGCCTGCAACTGGTCGCGGTCAGTATCGTCAGCGTCATCCACTACCGGGCGGTAACGTACATCGACCGGATAGGTCTGCCCCGAGACTTCAATGATCGGTGCATTATTGAAATGCTTTGAGAAACGCTGCGGGTCAATGGTCGCTGAGGTAATAATGACTTTGAGGTCAGGACGCTTTGGCAGCAACTGGCGCAGGTAACCAAGAATGAAGTCGATATTCAGGCTGCGTTCGTGCGCTTCATCGATGATCAGCGTGTCGTACTGCATCAGCATCCGATCCTGCTGGATCTCCGCCAGCAAGATACCGTCGGTCATCAGCTTCACTAAGGTTGTGTCACCGACCTGATCGTTGAATCGCACCTTGTAACCGACAGTGCCGCCGAGCGAAGTTTCCAGCTCATCGGCAATACGGTTGGCAACGGTACGTGCCGCAAGACGACGCGGCTGGGTATGACCAATCACACCCATAATACCGCGCCCGAGCTCCATACAAATTTTCGGGATCTGCGTGGTTTTACCTGATCCCGTTTCACCCGCGACAATCACCACCTGATGGTCACGAATGGCGTTGTAGATGTCATCTTTCTTCTGGCTGACCGGCAGATTGGCGGGATAGCTGATTTTTGGCCGTGAGGCTTCACGCGCCCTGACCTTTTGCAGACTCTGCGCAATCAGAGGCTCAAGTTCAGCAGCCAGCTTTTCCAGCGCCTGCGGGTCAGGATTCGGTTTATTCAACAGCGATTTGGCACCCTGCAAACGTCGTTGCAGGCGTTGCCGGTCACGTAGCATCAGCCCGTCTAATTGCGCTGACAGTGCCGCGAGCGGAGATTTCACGTTCGGTATTCCTTGTTGCAAGTCAGACGGCCAGATTAAGAAGGACTTCTGTCGGCTGAATTTGAATGGGTTCCAGGCGGGTTAATGCGTACCTGTTTGCGAATATGTTACCACAAGCTATTGAGGATGCTGAAAAGAGGTGGCATTTTGCCTGGCATTTCCCTTCATTCAAAAAATTCGAACGTAGCACTCGAATTATTGCGCTATCACTGAATGATGTTTGTGAATAAAGTGGGTCCCATTCACAGGGCATCCGCTCTTGTTACGCACACAGTAAGGATTTTCACATGAGCAAAGTACTGGTTCTGAAATCAAGCATTCTGGCAAACTTCTCTCAGTCAAACCAACTGACCGACTACTTTGTGGCGCAGTACAAAGCCACTCACAACGGTTCACAGGTCACCGTACGTGATCTGGCCGCGGATCCAATCCCGGTTTTGGATGGCGAACTGGTTGGCGCACTGCGTCCTTCCGATGCTCCGCTGACGCCACGTCAGGAAGAAGCGCTGGCGCTGTCTAATACCCTGATTGAAGAATTACAGGCTCATGACGTGATTGTTATTGCGGCACCTATGTACAACTTCAACATCCCGACTCAGCTGAAAAACTACTTTGACCTGGTAGCCCGTGCCGGTGTGACGTTCAAATACACCGAAAAAGGCCCGGAAGGTTTGGTGAAAGGTAAACAAGTTATCGTTCTGACCAGCCGTGGTGGTATCCATAAAGACACCCCTACAGATCTGGTTGCACCGTACCTGTCTCTGTTCCTGGGCTTCCTGGGAATGAGCGATGTAGAATTCATCTTCGCTGAAGGCATCGCTTACGGTCCGGAAGTCGCGACTAAAGCACAGGCAGCAGCGAAAGAAGCTATCGACGCAGCAATCAAACAAGTGGCTGCGGCGTAATTACCCTACGTATTATCACATTCAGGAAAGAGTCATTACCCTCAAAATCTGTTGTCTGCGGTCCTTCCTGAAGTTGTTGTGATAACGCTATTGCGCGCTGGAAAGCGCGCTTTTTTTTGCCTGTTTTTTACTTAGCGCTTCAAAGAAAAACGAAGCAGTCTTCTTACTTCTGCAACCACTGTCCGTTAATCCCTCGCACGAACTCGCCCTTCCCGGCTCTGGCCACCAGCTTCTGACCCGCCAGTTTTGCCACATCAGAGGTCGTAACCTGATTGTTCTGTGCCACCTGCTGATACTGCTGTTCACGCCCTGCATTAATACGTTTAACCAGTGTCAGGGTTTCATCGTCCTGCTGAACCGGTGCCAGATAGCCAGACAGCGTCTCTCCCACGCGGCCCTGCTGCTTGGCTTCATCCAGCGTTAAGGCAAACGCCGCCGAGCTAAACAATAAAACAGAGGCCAGCAGAACTTTGGCTGAGTGTCTGACGGTGGACATTTTTATCTTCAAAGAACGCATACCGACTCCCGAATCAGAACAGATCGCTTTGGTTTTTCAGCAGATTTTCCACGTCTTTATCAACTTTAATGTGGATCTCATGTTCGATTTTAACGTTCATATTGATGGTGATCGGCTCTTTCGGCGCAGACAGTTCGATGCGCGGCACACAGCCGTTGAGCAGCAAAACCGAGAGCGCCATCAGGGCAGAGACCAGCGTACGGTAAGCGGATAGCGGTTTCATTGTGGGGTCCTCAAATCAGTGTCCTTTTTAGTGCGCGAGGAAGTGGCCTCAGATTGATGAGACAGCGCATTCGCCGGCAGCGAGATCTGCTGTTGTAGCCATTCCTGCAAATTGTCACCAAAGCGCAAACTGCGCCAAAGCTGATACACATTTTCCTGATGGGTGTAGTTGAGGATCACTTCGCGATCCTGCTTATCGGACGTATTCGCTCCCATCACGTGGGAGGCCATGGTCAGCTCCCCGAGATTATCCAGATTGACCTTAGCCTGCATCTCGCGGATCTCCATATAGCGTATCCACTCAATGACCAGGCGGTTGGCAATATTGCCGCTGGCCATCGCATCGGCAAATTGTGGGTCGAGGCGCAGCGTCAGCCAGCCATCGTTTTTAATCCAGCCGTTACGGATGATCCACTTGGGGTCATTCACATACAGCGGCAATTCCCCGTCTACGTTACCGGACATCGCCAGCTGTTTAGGTTTAAGAACGGTGAACAGTTCGCTTAAATTGATTTTGTCCAGCTTAAGCACCGCTGCATCATGCTGCGGCATCCGCAGTGCCGAAAGACTAACGTGACCGCGCAACATATCCACCCCCAGATTGCTCAAAGTCAGCGGGGACGTTTCCGTCCACGGATAGTTGCCTTGCAGGTCAGCGGTAATGTTTTCCAGTTTAGCGAGGTTGTTCACTTCACGGATACGCAACATCACCGGCTCTTTGACGCCTAACATCCAGATCTGATTTTTCAGCCGGTAAGAGAGGCTGAAATCCATGCCGCTGAGGTCGCCGTCGGGTAACCACATCCCGCCGTCTTTCACCACCCAGTGCCCACCGGCCACAAAGCCCTGCCCGCGCGCCATTGAAAACGCCGTCTGTGCATAGAAGGAACCTTCACGCAACTTGATACCAAAATCCGGGGTCAACAGCGGCTGGAATGCGGTCAGTTGTTGCTTCGGCCACCAGCCCTCACCGCGCAGACGCTCACCGTCCCAGCGGCCGCTCAGGCGTATAGGTCCGATAGGTCTGGCGTCCAGCATGCCCCGTACGTTGAAATGCTGCGGATCCGTGCCGTTGAGTAACAGTTGCAATTCCGCTGGCGGCAGATAACCGCCATTTTCCAACGCAATTTTTTTCGCCACCAGTTTTATCGCCCCGCCAAACTGTAAAGGCTGTGCCGGAAGCTGATCCTGATAACGCGGCGGCACCGGGCGGCGCCAGGTCAGCGGTTCCTCCAGCGTCAGGCGTGGCGCATCAACATCGACCAGCCCGTAATGCAGACGATTAAAACCGGTCGACAGCGACGTCAGGGTGATCAGATTATTGTGCCAGCGGCCTTTACCGGACATATCCCACTGCCCGGCCAGCGGCGGCAGTTTGCCGTTGCCCCAGTAGTTGAAATCCCACCGTCCCTGATCCGGCCAGAATTTTTGCGATTTACCGTTCAGATGCAGGTCGAACGCGCCCCAGTAACTGTCACGCGCTTTGACGATAGCCTGTAACGGCCCGCTCACCCCTTCGGCAGAGACTTTAACGCCCGCCAGTGGCCAGCGCACATCCTGCAAGGTCAGTTCAGGGGTCGGTTTCCCCCAGGCGCGCAGTAAGGCACCGCTGCGCAGGGCAAGCTGCGGGTTAAGCACTGAACCGGTAAGGGTTCCCGGCAGGGAAACACTCAGTGAAGTGACGATCATGTTTGCCTGACCGGTCAGTTGGAAAGCCAGGTCACTGTCGAGCAGGCCGATTTTCCCCGGCCCCAGCGTGAGCACCACGTTGGCTTTGCCGTTATGCCCCTGAGTCAGGACGTTAAGACGTGCGGTGATGTGAGTCTGATCAAAGGTATCGCTCCAGTCACTCAGCGTCAGGTTCACGCCACCGGTCAGCGGCTGTGTGCCATAAGGCCAGCGCCACTGTCCCTGAGTGATCTGTAACTGTTTCTCCTGCAAGGCCCACGGAAGCATCGCCAGCGGCTGTGTGCTGCCTTTTTCCATCAGCGTCAGTACGCCGGAGTTTTTTTGCCATTGCAGGGTGATATCCAGCGGATTCGGCACTTCGGCGGTTTGCATTTCGCCGTGCAGTTCACCGGTTTGAGGAAGCTGGTCAAACGTTGCAGGTAAGGTCACTTTTCCGCCGAGTGACAACGGCACATCGCTGCCCGGTGGCATCAGTTGCAGAGACGTGATGGTCAGCTGTTGCTGACTGTCTAGGGAGGCGTCAAGTTTCAGCGCGGCCCCCTTTACGGTGAGGTGCTGGGCCGCGCCGTCATTATCCAGATGCAGTTCACCGGCGTAACGCTGCCACGGCGTGACCAACAACTGGTGAATAACCAGCGAACCAGAGGGCAATGTGTTCTGGATATCTGCCAGCGTCAGGGGTTTACTCCCAGCGCTGGCGGGCATATTGCTCAGACAAGCGGTGTCGACGGTCAGTGCATCCATTTCCAGCGCCCAGCGGCCGGTGCCCTGACTTAAACGGGCATTTTTCGCCTGTGCCAGTACGCAGTCCCCGGCTTTATAGCTGAGACCGGACAATGATAGTTCGCCGTCTGACCAGCGTGGGGAGTCGGAAAGGCTCAGTTGTGTCCCTGCGGGTAGCCAGTGCTGGGCCAGTGCGGGCAACCAGCGCGGAACGGTTTTCCACAAAATCAGCGCCAGCAATAGCAGGATCAGCACGACGGACAGCGCCACCCGTACGAATATTTTCAATCCTTTCCTCATGAAATGCCTTGTTTTTCACTAAACCGCTATAAGATACCATAATTAGAGTATCTACTTAAAAAGCCTATCATGGAGAAAACTGATGAAACTGGCTGTCTACAGTACTAAAAATTATGACCGTAAGTACCTTGAGCTGGTAAACCAGCACTACGGCTACGAGCTGGAATTTTTTGATTTCCTGCTGACACCGCAAACGGCTAAAACTGCGCTTGGCGCGGATGCCGTCTGTATTTTCGTTAATGACGATGGCTGCCGTGAAGTGCTGCAGGAGCTGAAAACGCTGGGCGTAAAAACGCTGGCGCTGCGCTGTGCGGGCTTTAATAACGTGGATTTGGAAGCGGCGAAAGAGTTCGGTATTTCCGTAGTACGCGTGCCTGCTTATTCGCCGGAAGCCGTCGCTGAACACACCGTGGGCATGATGCTGTGCCTTAACCGCCACATTCACCGTGCCTACCAGCGCACGCGCGAGGCAAACTTCTCGCTCGAAGGGCTAATTGGTTTCAACATGCACCAGCGCACCGCGGGGATTATTGGCACTGGCAAGATTGGCGTCGCCACCATGCGCATTCTTAAAGGTTTCGGTATGCGTATTCTGGCATACGATCCGTTCCCAAGCCCGCTGGCGCTGGAGTTGGGTGCTGAATACGTCGATCTCGATACGCTGTATGCCGAGTCAGACGTTATCTCCCTGCACTGCCCGCTGACGCCGGAGAATCACCATCTGCTGAATGCCACCTCTTTTGCCAAAATGAAAGACGGCGTGATGATCGTTAACACTAGCCGTGGCGCACTGCTTGATGCCACCGCTGCCATCGACGCGCTTAAGAAACAGAAAATCGGCGCGCTCGGTATGGACGTGTACGAAAACGAGCGCGACCTGTTCTTCGAAGACAACTCCAACGAAGTGATTCTCGATGACGTCTTCCGCCGCCTCTCGTCCTGTCACAACGTGCTGTTCACCGGCCACCAGGCATTCCTGACCAGTGACGCGCTGACCAGTATTTCGGAAACGACATTAATGAACGTGTCGCAGTTAGCGAAGGGTGAGCATTGCCCTAATGTGCTTTAGTTTTTAACCGGGCGGACTGCCCAGGCCTGCTTTTAAATCTTCAAATTCAACGTCGTGGGCGTCGGCCCACACCGAAGACCTTGGGCTGCCGCCCAAACCGGCCTTAAACCTTGGGCCTGCTGCCCAAACCCGCCCAAGAGGAGGCGTAAACGCGCCTCCTCTTGGATCTCCTGCGTTTTTTAACTGCGCGCTATCGCTGAATCGGGATGGCCGTGTTTCAGGGGCCGCGGTTATAGCCGCAAAATAGCGCCGCGTTGCGGTACCTTCATTTCGGGTTCGGACCAGCTCGCATAAAAACCGCTCGCCGTTTCTCACCTCTCATTCAGCGCGATTTTTGAATGCGGCCGAAGCTTCTTCCAATTCAAAATCGTCACTGTATTTGTCTTTAAAAATGTCAAGACCGCGTTCAAAACGACGTCGAGGGAGAGGCGCAAAACCGCGTGGATTTTTACGCGGGTTGAAGCCCGAACTGAGAGCACCGCGCAGCGGCGGAGTTTGCGGCTATAACGGAAATACCTGAAACACGGCCATTGTGATCAGCGCAGCTACGGAAGCCTAATAAAAAGGCGCGGGATGTCCAGAAGGGCCGCGCCTACGGCCATTCTGGGCGGGTGTGGGCAGCAGGCCCACGACCTTGACGTTGAAGTTGAAGATTTAAAGCGGTCAAAGGCCGCAGGCCTTTAATCCTCACCCTGCTGTGCATCGCCCCTGCATCAGCGCTCCTTCCGAGCACTGGCGTCCATTCGCCATCGAACACATCCCGACACGGCTGCCATCGAGCTGAGGGGCCAGACGTAATTGCCCACCCGCCATTGAACAGGCTGCATAAGCCGGGCTGTCCATATTCACGCTGTGGTTGCTGAGATTCACGCTGTTTCCTTTCTGGGGAACGTCGGCGGAGTCATCGTGGCTGCTGCAGGCTGCCAGCACCAATACGGCTCCGGCCAGTAGAACGCGTAACGCAGTGATCATCAGTGCGGCTCCTGAATATGAATGAGGGGGAATTATTAGCAGCGCTCATCTTATCCGAGCCATTCCTCAGACGTCGAGCTTTGCTGTCAATTAATATCAACTTTTTCCTAAAAATAAACGATTAGATACACTTTATTGCGTTCGGTTATTTCTTTGACTCATAAAATGAAAGCTAATTAATCGTTTTTAGCCATCGAACGCCTAAAATAATCATAAAAACATCGTCAGAAAGGAGACCTGCTAAATGCTGACAGATTTACTATTACGTATTGCTCTCGCCGGTGTATTGGGAGGGCTGATTGGTATCGAACGCCAATTACGCGCCAAAGAAGCCGGGCTGCGAACCCATGTGTTAGTAGGTATCGGCAGCGGAATGTTTATGATTGTGTCGAAATATGGTTTTCAGGATTTGCTGGCCTTCGGCCACGTGAGTTTTGACCCAAGCCGCGTCGCCGCGCAGGTCGTGAGCGGTATGGGTTTCCTCGGTGCGGGGACCATCATAATTCAAAAACAGGTAGTCAAAGGGTTAACCACCGCCGCCGGATTATGGGTGACCGCTGCCATTGGTTTGGTGATTGGTAGTGGCATGTATGAGATCGGTATTTATGGCGCCTTTATGACGTTAATTGTGCTGGAGGTATTCCGCCAAATCAGTAATAGGCTGATAGGCCATCACCATCTGATTGAAATACGCCTGGCCCCGCAAAGCGTTCCACCGGTATTAATTGCCTTGCAGAAACTGCGTATTCGCCCAGGTCACATTAAAGTCAATCAACGTGATGACGACGACACCAAATGTGAATTAGTACTGGACGTCGTACTGAGGCCAAAACAGAGCGTCGATATACTGTACGAATCACTCATGGCCGTCGGCGGCATCAAACGTATTGATATTAATTAATTCCGTTCGCCCTTTTATCATTGTGATCCGGGCCATTAATCACGGCCCGTCATTAATAAATATCCTAAACCTCATCTTCCCTGGCTAACCCTCTCTTTTCTTTCAGCTATTCCCCCTGCACACAATCAGGATAAATCGTTGCGACTGCCCGGTGATAGACTTTTTCGCATCAGACCGGTGCAGGAATGCTGTATCCGGTTGCAGTTAAAAAGCATGAAGGGGTTTCCATGATCACCACTGACGGTAATAACGCAGTCGCTTCCGTGGCCTATCGCACCAACGAAGTGATTGCCATCTATCCTATTACGCCAAGTTCGACCATGGCTGAAATCGCCGGCGCCTGGTCAGGTGAAGGGAAAAAGAATTTATGGGGCGATGTCCCAACGGTGATGGAGATGCAGTCCGAAGCCGGAGCCATTTCTACCGTACACGGTGCGCTGCAAACCGGTGCGCTCTCCACCTCCTTCACGTCATCGCAGGGTTTACTGCTGATGATCCCAACGCTTTACAAAGTGGCCGGTGAGTTAACGCCGTTTGTATTGCACGTCGCCGCCCGTACCGTGGCCACCCACGCGCTCTCGATTTTTGGCGATCACTCTGACGTGATGGCCGTGCGCCAGACCGGTTGTGCACTATTAAGCGCCGCCAGCGTGCAGGAAGCGCAGGACTTCGCGCTGATTTCACAGGTGGCCAGTCTCAACAGCCGCGTGCCTTTCATTCATTTCTTCGATGGTTTTCGCACGTCGCATGAAATCAATAAAATCTCACCGCTGAGCGATGACACACTGCAACAAATGTTGCCGCAGGCACAAATTGACGCCCACCGCGCCCGTGCGCTGACGCCAGACCGCCCGGTGATCCGTGGCACCTCCGCTAACCCGGACACCTATTTCCAGTCGCGTGAAGCCACCAACCCGTATTACGACGCCACCTGCCAGCACGTGATTGACGCCATGAACGCCTTCGCCGCCCTCACCGGCCGCGAATACAAGCCGTTTGAATACGTGGGTCACCCGCAGGCCGAACGCGTTATCGTCCTGATGGGTTCCGGCATCGGTACCTGCGAAGAAGTGATAGAAACCCTGCTGGCGCGCGGCGAAAAAGTGGGTGTGCTGAAAGTGCGCCTTTACCGCCCGTTCAGCGCTGAACATCTACTGTTTGTCCTGCCGTCGTCGGTGAAAACACTGGCCGTGATGGACCGCACCAAAGAGCCCGGTGCGCTGGCAGAACCGCTCTATCTGGATGTCATGACCGCTTTAGCCGAAGCCTACAGCCGGGGTGAGCGCGACAGCCTGCCGAAAGTGATCGGCGGCCGTTATGGCCTCTCCTCCAAAGAGTTCGGCCCTGATTGTGTGCTTTCCATCTTTGACGAACTGGCGCTCAGCCAGCCGCGCCCGCGCTTTACCGTCGGTATTTATGATGACGTCACCGGCCTGTCGCTGCAGGTCAATGAAGAAGAGTTACCGCAGCACGCCTCGCTGGAAGCGCTGTTCTATGGCCTTGGCAGCGACGGTTCGGTATCCGCCACCAAAAACAATATCAAAATTATCGGTAACAGTACGCCGATGTTTGCTCAGGGTTATTTCGTTTATGACTCCAAAAAGGCCGGTGGTCTGACCGTCTCGCATCTGCGCGTCAGCCAGCAGCCTATCAAATCAGCTTATCTGGTGACTCAGGCGCATTTCGTGGCCTGCCATCAGTGGCAGTTTATCGACCTCTATCAGATGGCAGAACGCCTGCGTCCGGGCGGAATTTTCCTGCTCAATACGCCGTTCTCGGCTGATGAGGTGTGGGAGCGCCTGCCCCTGGAAGTTCAGGCTGCGCTGCACAAACGCGACGCCCGCTTCTACGTGATCAACGCCGCCAAAATCGCCCGTGAATGTCATCTCGGTGCGCGCGTGAATACCGTCATGCAGATGGCTTTCTTCCATCTGACACAAATTCTGCCGGGCGATCAGGCGCTGAAAGAGTTGCAGGGTGCCATTGCCCGCAGCTACAGCAGTAAGGGTGAAGAAGTGGTGATGCGTAACTGGCAGGCGCTCGGCGCCACGCTGGAACAGCTGATCGAAGTGCCGTTACAGGCTATTCCTGAAAATCCACGCAAGCGTCCGCCTATTGTCTCCGACGCCGCACCGGATTTCGTCAAAACCGTTACCGCCGCCATGCTGGCTGGCCTCGGCGACGCCCTGCCGGTTTCCGCCTTCCCGCCGGACGGTACCTGGCCGACCGGAACCACGCAGTGGGAAAAGCGCAATATAGCCGAAGCGGTGCCCATCTGGCAGCCGGACCTCTGTACACAGTGTAACCACTGTGTCGCGGCCTGCCCGCACTCAGCGATTCGCGCCAAAGTGGTTCAGCCGGAAGCCCTCGACGGCGCCCCTGCTGCGCTGCAATCGCTGGATGTGAAATCCCGCGATATGCGCGGTCAGAAGTATGTGTTGCAGGTTGCGCCGGAAGATTGCACCGGGTGTAATTTGTGTGTCGAAGTCTGTCCGGCCAAAGACCGTAAAAATCCGGAAATTAAAGCCATCAATATGGCGGATCGTATCGAGCACCTGGAAGAGGAGCGCGCTAATTATGACTTCTTCCTCAAGCTGCCGGAAATCGACCAGAGCACGCTGGAACGTATTGATATCCGTACCTCGCAGCTGATCACCCCGCTGTTTGAATACTCCGGTGCCTGTTCCGGTTGCGGTGAAACGCCGTATATCAAACTGCTGACCCAGCTCTACGGCGACCGCCTGCTGATTGCCAATGCTACCGGTTGTTCTTCTATCTATGGCGGTAACTTGCCGTCCACGCCGTACACCACCAATGCCGAAGGCCGTGGCCCTGCATGGGCAAACTCGCTGTTTGAGGATAACGCCGAATTCGGTCTGGGCTTCCGCCTGACGGTGGACCAGCACCGCCGCCGCGTGCTGCGTCTGGTCGCGTCGCTGGAAGAACATATTCCGGCTGACGTGCTGGGCGGCCTGCGCGATGAGACCTCAACGCCCGAAGTCAAACGTCAGCATGTTACTGCGCTGCGTAACATTCTGGCCGAGATCGACACGCCGGACGCCCGCCAGCTGGCAACGGACGCCGATTACCTGGTGGATAAATCCATCTGGCTTATCGGCGGCGACGGCTGGGCTTATGACATCGGTTTCGGCGGTCTGGATCACGTACTCAGCCTGACCGAAAACGTCAACGTGCTGGTTCTCGATACCCAATGTTACTCCAACACCGGCGGTCAGCAGTCGAAAGCCACGCCGATGGGTGCAGTGACCAAGTTCGCCGAACAGGGGAAACGCAAATCGCGTAAAGATCTGGGTGTCAGCATGATGATGTACGGCCACGTTTACGTGGCGCAGATTTCACTCGGCGCTCAGCTCAACCAGACGGTAAAAGCCATTCAGGAAGCCGAAGCCTACCCCGGTCCTTCACTGATAATCGCTTACAGCCCATGCGAAGAGCACGGTTATGATTTGGCGCTCAGCCACGACCAGATGAAGCAGTTGACTGCCACCGGTTTCTGGCCGCTCTACCGATTTGACCCGCGTCGCGTTGATGAAGGAAAACCCGCGTTGGCACTGGATTCACGCCCGCCAAACAGCAACCTGACCGAGACGCTCAACAACGAGCAGCGGTTCAGGCGGCTGAATGCCCAACAGCCGGAGGTAGCAGCGCAGTTGTACGCGGCGGCAGAGAAAGAACTTCAACAAAAATATGAGTTCCTCGAACTCCTGGCAGGGAAAAGGACGGATCGCGATCCGAACTCGCTTTAACTTTAAGGTCAACACCTTGGGTTGCCGCCCACACCGGCGACCTCGGGTTGCGATCCGAACTTGCTTTTTAAATTCAAGGTCGTGGGCTCGCCGCACACACGGGCCCAAGGGAGGCGTAAACGCGCCTCCCTTGGAACCCTGCGTTTTTTAACTGCGCGCTATCGCTGAATCGGGATGGCCGTGTATCAGTTACCACGGCGATAGCCGCAAAATCCCGCCGCGTTGCGATCCCCTCCGTTCGGGTTACACCCGCGCAAAAACACGCGCAGTTTTCCACCTCTCCTCCGGCGGCATTTTTCAATGCGGCCTCTACATTTTAAAGGTCAACACCATGCGAGTTTTTAGCAGGTTTTGAATTTGAATTTAAAAAAGCTCCGGCCGCATTCAAAAATGTCACCGACAAGTCGGTGGCGAGACAACGTCTTTACCGTTGGCTCAAACCCGCAGCCGGGAATCGCGGAGCGATGACATTTTGCGGCTATAACAGAGGTGACTGAAACACGGCCATTGTGACCCGCGCAGCTGTTGTTTTTAAAAAGCTCGGAGTCCAGAGGGCCGAGCGACTGCGGCCCTCTGGTCGCTGTGGGCCGACGCCCACGACTTTGAATTTGAATTTGAATTTGAATTTAAAAACTTTCATCCAAGCCTGTGCTTGTGGCCTCTCATTAACCCCAGCGAAGCCGAATACGCGGCTCCTTCGTCTCCCGCCATGATCGCTTCATAAATCATTTTATGCTCGGCAAGACACATGCCGCCTTCTTTGGAGGAATACTCAAAGAACCATTTGAAAATGGTGGTCAGCACGTTACCAAAGGGGACGTAGAAACAGTTGCCGGAAGAGATAAAAATCAGGCGGTGAAACTGAGTGTCGATTTCTACCCACTGCGCCTGATCGAACTGTTCGGCGACCTGACACATCTGGCGGTAAATTCGTGATAATTCGATGCGCTGCTCTTTGGTGGCGTTGAGCGCCGCCAGCGCGGTGGCATGAGGCTCGATGGCTTTACGAAATTCCAGAAACTGGTGGTAGATCTCTTCGGTTGCTTCCATCCCCTGCATCCACTCAAGTAACTGCGGATCAAGCATGTTCCACTGCGGACGGTCTTTGACGCGGGTACCGATTTTTGGCCGCGACTCCAGCAATCCTTTGGAGGTCAGCAATTTTAACGCCTCACGCAGCGCCGTGCGGCTGACACCAAACTGCTCACCCAGTTCGACTTCGCTTGGCAATATCGCGCCCGAGGCCAGCTCGCCGGAGAGGATCTTACGGGCGATATCGCGGGCTATATGAGTATTGAGGCCACGCGTCATGCCTGCGGCTGTTTCAAACTGCATCGTCATGCTATTCCCTATTGTCTGTGCAGATTGCCGTCATGATAGTTCAGACTGCGGGGCAGCGCATGTACAAGCCGCCCCGGATGCGACGAACGGCGCGTTATGGCGCCATTTGCCCGCCGTTGACATCTAGGATCTGCCCGGTGATGTAGCCACTACAGGCGTGCGAGGCGAAGAACAGGAAGCTCGGAGCCAACTCTTCGCTGGTGCCAAAACGCCCCATCGCGATGCCGCTGGAGATTTTATCCCGCACTTCCGCGCTTTTATCCGCATGGAAAACGGTATCGATAGTGCCGGGGGAAACCACGTTGAAACGGATATTATCTTTGGTGAACTCTTTCACCCAGTTGCGGTGAATATTGTGCAGCCAGGCTTTGGACGCCGCATAAATCGCCGCGCCCGGACCACCGCCTTCTCGACCGGCAATCGAGCCGGTGCTAATCACCGACGTGGTTTTACCGCTCTGTTTAGCCGCACTGCGCAGATGCGGGATGGCATATTTGGTCACCATCAGCGCCGAACGAGCGTTAAGATCCATGACGTGCTGATAAAACTCATCGTCAATGATCTCCAGACCTTTTCGCCCGCCCAGACCACCCGCGTTGTTAATGAGAACATCGATGCCGCCAAAGCGTTCGACGAAATCTTTCACCAGCTTTTCGCACTGATCGGTTTTGGTCAGGTCCGCCGCAAAGTACTCCACTTCGCCACCAAGTGCCGCCACTTCTTTGGCAAGCTGTTGCAGGCTGGCGTCACTGCGGTGGCCGTTAAGGCCAACTTTGGCTCCTGCCCGGGCAAAGGCCTGCGCCGTTGCCAGACCGATACCTTTAGTGGATCCGGTAATTAACACGCGTTGGTTTTTCAGGTCACTGAACATAAAAACTCCTTTAACGGAATGGAAAATGTAGGGACGTGGTTTCTAAAAATAATAAATAACTTCGGGCCGGAGGATCACTGCCACGCGGCGCTGAACTCAGTGCCAGCCTCTGGCGCATCACGGTTGTTGATCACCACCTGTAAAATGCGGAGATCCGCACAGTGAATACGCAGTTCAGTTATTGCTTCGCTGTCAGACAGCACCTCGACGCGGGCCACTTTCCCCCGCGCGTCGCGAGAGGTTTCGGTGGCTTCATCAAAGAATCCGTGGCTTTCAATTACGCTCGCAAACAGCACGTCCGCGCCGTGCTGACGCAGCAACAAGGCCGGTTCATTGCGCAGGTTAAAATGCGGGTCGCTGGCACCGCTGCGGGCAACAATCAGCTCACCGCCCTCGGACATCGCGCTGACCAGCGTGGTGTAACTGTGCCCGTCCAGCCAGCTGAACAATGCGGACTCCCCGGCAGGCACCTCTGCCCGTGCGCAGTCCCACAGGTGTTGGTAACCGTTGCCGGTGCCGAGTGGTTTCAGGGTTTCGGCCACACGAAGCCCGGCGTCACTGCGTACGAACTGCCCCAGATGATGCAGGCAGTAATCATATTGATGAGGCTGCGCACTGGTGATACGAAACACATCCACCAGCAGCGGTTGTTCAAATTCGGGCAAGTCGAGCATCAGCACCGTTCGCTGCATCAGCACGCACGGATAATAGTCATGCAGACGGGCGCTCATGCCCTGTCCCGCTGGATTATCCGCCGCGAAAAAGTGTCGTTCGCCCCAGCGTTTTTCAGCTTCAGCGCTCTGGCCGAGATTCTGACTCTGTTCGTCCACCACCACGGTATTGTGGGCGACGGTTTGTTTGCAGTAGGTGTTGTTTTCTGGGATGTAACGACCGCCGAATTTAGGCTCGACGTTCACCCAGCGGCCAAAACCGTAATCGCGCAAGGATTCACGCCCGCTGCTAAACACGCTCAGATGCAAACCGTCGAAATGGCCGTGGTTCAGCGCCGAATGCAACCGGGGGATGCTGCCGTGCTGGCCGTACCACATCAAAGCCATCAACAGATCGCCGTGCGCATTTTCCTGCCGCAAAATAGCCAGTTCACCCTGCCGGCCCTCCGGCCCGTCTGACAAGGTCAGGCTACCCCAGTGATGTGGGTGCGCAGGCTGATATTGCATCGCAACCGACAGCGCCAGACCGGCGGCGCCGACCCACAGATTGCTCTGCTGCCAGGCGGTGGCGACCCACTGCGCCTGATGCCCATACCGGTGGAAACAGACGCTGGCCGCCACCACCGCGCCGTCATCATGAATGTTCATGCTTTTTGAAGCGTCATTGAGTGCAGGCAGCGTGCCGTCCGGGAATGCCGTCTGCATCAGCGCTTCGCAGGTTTTGCGGATGATCTGCCCGCGAAACTGATAAATATTCAGTTCCGGCTGACGGCGGTGAATGGCTTCCGCCAGCAACAGCAACGGACGCAGGGCAAAGCGCTGGTAGTACGGCCCTTCGATGTAATAGCCGTCAGGGGAAAAGAGTTGTGAAAGCTGGGCGAAGAACCCGCCGCTTTCACGGTCCCCCTTCAGCCCGTACAGCGCGTGATCCACCAGTTTCTGATTGCCCGTGACGTACCCGCACACCGCCGCTGCCGCGACCGACCAGACGCCGTGGTTATGCACGATGTCGAAATCTTGGGTGTGCCGCGTCAGGGCGTCATCCACCATCACACGAAACAGCTGGCTTTCGATCATGCTGCGTTCAGCGACCTTCAGGGTCGGTATAATGCAGTGATAACCCTCTGCCGCGTTCAGCAACCACATGTTTTCATTGAGCGTCTGATGAAACAGCCGCCCCGGCGCATTGCTGTCCTTGCTGACGTTGCTGCCAAGCCAGGGGTAAATCGCCGCATAACCGTTCAGCAGCCGCAGCGCGAACTCCCGGTAGACGGGATTCTGGCTAATCATAAACAGCCGCCCCGCCAGATTGATGAAGAACGCATTCTGCTTGTGACGCGCATGTTCCGGTCCGCCCGCTTCGCCCTGTCCTGGGATCTCCACCGGCTGCGCCAGATAAGCGTCAAGGGCGGCGATCTGCTGACGCAGGACGCGGCCCATCAGGGAGTCGGCGTCGATCTGGGCGCGTAACTGCTGCGCTTCGTCGGGTGAGATAAACAGCGGCTGCCAGTCGGTCATGATGAGGTGTCTCCGGTTTTCAGCGCCGGTTGGGGCGCGACGTAGCCTTTGGCCCAGGACGGCAGCGAGAGCAGCCAGGTTTCGCGCTCTGCTTCCATCACGGCACCACGGGTAACATCCGCGTGATAACCGTCTTTGAGTTTCTTACCGGCCGGCGGCAGGCTGAACGACGCGCTGCGGATCTGCTGCTGATAGCGGGACGTTCCGGTGGCGTTATCCGCCCAGGAGAGCAGCGGCACCGGCCTTACGCTGATACGGTCGAGTGTTTTGTACGGCCACGGCTGGCTGTCGTCAGTGTATTTCGCCATAAAATCCAGCGATTTGATGACGCTGCCCCCCTGCAGCGTGGGGTAATTCCACAGGTCGATGCCATTTTTCTGCGCCAGTATGGCCATCATGCTGATGGCCTGCAGGTCAAAATAGCTGTAATGGAAGGAACGGGTACGCGCCAGCTCGGCTGGCTGGGTGCCGTCTGGCATCAACTGGACGTCGAGTTTGCTTTTCATCAGCGCCGCCATCTGTTTAATCACCTGCGGCTGATCGAGATACCAGGCAATCCCCGCCACCTGCGTCACATACCAGTTACCGTGATTGTTCTCGGTGCGTCTCTCTTTTTTAGCAATCTTATTACCCTGTAACCACGCCAGATAGTCAGTCATCCATTCGTGCATGGCCTGATCATCTGAGGTTTTCCACGCCGGATTGCCGTGCAGCAGCACCACCGAATCTACAATGCGTGTTGAGAAGTAACGCCCGTCGAGTACCCCTGCGTTACGCCCCGGCGCAATACCCGGCACGCCCTGTGCAAAATTGAGATTCGGATTCATGCGGGTATCCGGGTCAATAAACCAGGTGCGCATCAGGCTTGCGGCTTTATCGGCATATTTCTGCTCACCGGAAAAATACCAGGCCAGCGTCAGGTTCTGCACACGCGCGGTAAAATCAGCCAGACGCACGCCGTCGCTTTGATCGTTCTTACTGGCCGGATTCACCTTGCCGTCTTTGCGGATCCACGGCAGGCCATCGGGTTTGCTATCGTCCGCCCACCAGTAAGCGCTCAGGCTCAGATAGTCGTGCTTCGACCCGCTCGGCGGCGTCATGCCTTTATCCGTCACGCTGAGATTGGGTTTGCCGAGGGCGTTGTCGGCCGTTTTAAGTAACTGCTTATAAGCCGCCGTAGTTTGCGGCGCGGCCTGCTGGTCAGCCAGTTGCCGTTTAATCACCGCCAGTTGCGCGGCGTTGAGAAATGCCGGTTCCGCCGCCATCAGTGAAGCACTGAAAAACAGTCCGGCGACGGCGCTGAGACCTATCGTTAAACCTGAAACCTTCATGCACTTTCCTCTTAAGCGATACCGGCCACTCCGCCTTTAGTAATACAAATAAAGCAGAAGCTGTTTGAGTTCGCCACCTTAAAAGTGACTTTTGCACGTTTAATCCTGCATTAATGCCCATGAAGTGACCATTGTCACATTCTGATAACAAATACCGGGTTTCTTATTTGTCGGACTATTAATTTCAAATCTCTCTCCTACTATTGCTCATTAAGCCTGTCCAAAAGATAACCAAAAAAACTCACCCTACACTGAAGAGATTAACGACGATGGATATTAACGTTCTAGTGATGATCGGTTACTTCGTGTTAATGATTGCGATCAGTTATGCATTTAAAAAGATGGCCTCCGGCTCCTCCAGCCACTATTTCCGCGGTGGCGGGCGAATGCTTTGGTGGATGGTGGGCGCGACGGCCTTCATGATCCAGTTTAGCGCCTGGACCTTTACCGGCGCCGCCGGGCAGGCCTACCGCTACGGTTTCAACGTAGTCAGCGTTTTCGCCGGTAACGTGTTTGGTTATCTGGTGGCCTGGTGGTGGTTCGCCACCCGCTTTCGCCAGCTGCGCGTGGACACCGCGACAGAAGCCATCAATCACCGTTTCGGCAAAGGCAACGAACAGTTTTTTACGTGGATGATCATTCCGCTGAGCATTCTCAGCGCCGGGGTATGGCTTAATAGTCTGGCAGTGTTTGCCAGCGCCGTTTTCAAGCATGACGTAACGCTGACGCTCTGGGTGACCGGGCTGGTGGTGCTGGTGATTTCACTGCTGAGCGGCGCCTGGGGCGTGGTGGCCAGTGATTTTGTGCAGACGCTGGTGGTCGCGATTATCTCCATCGCCTGTGCGGTGGTGGCACTGGTGAAAGTCGGCGGGCCGGTGAATCTGGTGACTGAATTCCCGTCCGGGTTTATTACCGGGCCGGACGTCGGACCGCATTACATTTCCCTGCTGGTGGCCTGCTTCCTGTTCTTCTTTATTAAGAACGTGCAGAGCATTAATAACCTCCAGGACTCCTACCGTTTTCTGAATGCCAAAGACAGTTTCAACGCCAAAAAAGCCGCGCTGTTTGCACTGGTACTGATGTTTGTCGGCACCCTGATTTGGTTTATTCCGCCGTGGGCCGTGGCAATTCTCTACCCAGATGCTGCCACCGCGCACCCGGAATTAGGTAAGAACGCCACCGATGCGGTGTACCTGATTTTCGCCGAACGCGCGATGCCGCTCGGCACCGTCGGGCTGCTGATGGCCGGTCTGTTTGCCGCCACCATGTCGTCAATGGACTGCGCGCTGAATCGTAACTCTGGGATTTTCGTACGTAGTTTCTGGACGCCCATCGTCAACCGCAACAAAGAACGCAGCGATAAATATCAGCTCCGCGTCGGTCAAGCTGTCTGCGTGGTCAACGGCGTGCTGGTGATTTTTGTCGCGCAGTACATGCATACCATGCAGACCGTCAGCCTGTTTGACCTGATGATGAAAGTCGGTACGCTGATGCAGGCACCGATCGTGGTACCGCTGTTCCTTGGGGTATTTATTCGCAAAACGCCTGACTGGGCCGGTTGGGCCACGGTGCTGTTCGGGCTGATGGTCTCTTACGTGGTCGCCAACGTGTTTACCGCGCCGGACGTGGTCAAGCTGCTGGGCATGAACTTTACCGCCCGCGAAATGCTCGACATTGCCATTATGTGGAACATCTTCTCGCATATGGTCTTCACCGGCGGTTTCTTCTGTCTGACCACGCTGTTCTATAAAGAGCAGGCAACCGAACGCACGGCCATCCGTAATAAGTTCTTCGTTGATATGGAAAGGCCGGTCTACGCCGACGACGAACAGGACGAATTCGACCGTCTGCAACGCGACAAGATCGGCAAAATTTCGATGTATATGGGGGCCGGACTGCTGCTGATGGTATTGGTGCCGAATCCGCTGTGGGGACGGGGTCTGTTCCTGATCTGCGCCCTCTCCATTCTGATCTTTGGATGGGTATTACACCGCAGCGCGGAAAAAGGCATGCAAGCCGCAACGGCGGAAAAATCTGCCGTGGCGGCCTCTCACCGCTAAGGGGAATAAGTACAAAATGCAGGGCAGTCCTTCGAGGTGCCCTGCATAGATCGGCTCAAAACAGGTATTGGCTTAAAGCAATCCACGCTGTTTTAGCGTAATGCGCGTGGCCTCGTTTAAGTCGTACTTCGTTAAATCTTCTTTGCACACCCAGGCATAACGTTCAAACTCGTCGTTCAGGGTTATCGTCTGGTTCTTCGCCTGACAGGTAAATATCAGGTAAATCATGTAGATCTCTTCTTTGATGCCATCAGGAAACGTCTTTACACGGATATCATCGCGGAAAGTCCACGGCGTGATATGCGTCAGTTCCAACGCCTCGCCCAACTCTTCGCGCACTTCCCGCAGTAACGCCTGTTCAATAGTTTCACCCGGCTCCATCCCGCCGCCCGACAAGGCCCACTGGCCGGGAAACACCCCGCGACTGGACGACATTTTACACAGCAGATACGTTCCTTCGTATTCAATTAACGGACAAACAATGGTTCTCTGACGCATAGCAACCTTCACTGGTTAGGGGTCTCTTCAGAGCATGAAAAATAGCATCTTTGTGGTTACTGGCATGGGAGTTGAGTCAAGATTGGTGAAATTTCACAAAATCCACCTGACAGAAGGGAGCAAAATCCGTACCCTACTGCGCATAGAGTCAGGCGGCCTGCGCCGCAGTTCCCAATACGAAAGAGATCTTTGTGACAACTCCAATTCAAAAACAGAAACACAACCTGGATAAACTGCAAAAGCGCCTGCGTCGTGACGTGGGTAAAGCCATTGCGGATTTCGGTATGATTGAAGAAGGCGACCGCATTATGGTCTGCCTTTCCGGCGGCAAAGACAGCTACACCATGCTGGAAACTTTGCGTAACCTGCAACAGAGCGCGCCGGTAAATTTCGAACTGATTGCCGTCAATCTTGACCAGAAACAACCGGGCTTTCCGGCGCATATTCTGCCTGCCTATTTAGAGCAGCTGGGTGTGGAATATAAAATTGTTACCGAAGATACCTACGCGATCGTGAAGGATAAAATCCCGGAAGGCAAAACCACCTGCTCACTCTGTTCACGCCTGCGTCGCGGTATTTTGTACCGCACGGCGACCGAACTGGGCTGTACTAAAATCGCGCTCGGTCATCACCGCGATGACATTCTGCAAACCCTGTTCCTCAACATGTTTTACGGCGGCAAGCTGAAAGGTATGCCACCTAAACTGATGAGTGACGACGGCAAGCATATCGTGATCCGCCCGTTGGCTTACTGCCGCGAGAAAGACATTGAGCGTTTTGCGGTTGCGCGCGAATACCCGATCATTCCGTGTAACCTGTGTGGTTCACAACCTAACCTGCAGCGTCAGGTGATTGGTGACATGCTTAACGACTGGGACAAAAAATATCCCGGCCGTATCGAAACCATGTTTACTGCGATGCAAAACGTGGTGCCATCGCATCTTAACGACGCCAGTCTGTTTGATTTCAAAGGCATTAAGCACGGCGGTGAAGTGGTCGATGGCGGTGATCTGGCATTTGACCGGGAAGACATCCCTATGCAGCCGGTTGGCTGGCAGCCGGAAGACGAAGAAAACGCCGCAACAATTGAGCGTCTTAACGTGTTAGAAATTAAATAATTCAGAGCAATAAAAAAAGCAGTACTAAAAAATTCGCCCGTTTCATCATGAGACGGGCTTTTTTTATGCCGTTTTCAGGCCAGAAATTCCACCTGCTGCCAGTTGTAGTTACACATGACCAGCCTGACCGGCACTGAAACATCGCCAAAATTCTGATTCTGAAAACGTAAAAACAGCGCATACAGTTCAGGCGACACTACATCGGCGTTGTAACGCAATAACGTGCTGTGCCAGAACGGCTGAGGAATATCCCCGTCCGGGTAGCGCGCCCGCACCTTACCGGCCCACGTTGAAGCCAGCAGCGCCTCAGCAAATTGTTTGCGCACCCGCAGACTCTGCGCATCGGGCAGCCCCGCCAGCAGAATCTGATTAGGCAACGCCACCAGCCGCAACTGGCTGATGTGCATGACATGATCTGCGCAGCAGCGGGTAAACATGGCGGCCACCTCATCGCGGTCCTGCGCTTCTTCCACGCTGTCATACAGGGCGTTGGTCACCGGGAAGAAACTAAAATGCAAACCTTCAGCCGGGTTGGGATCTGCCAGCGAGTCGCCCTGCGTGGACGCTTTCATCTCACTGAGCAATGACAGCAATTCGGGGCTCAGCGGGGGTCGGTTACCGCTGGAAATCGCCAGTTTGGTCGGCGGATAAAACGGTTCATCGCGCACGACGCCCTGGCCGGCAGATTTTTCCCACACTTTCAGCGTTTTTTGAGTCACATCTACATAGGCCTGATGAAGGCTTTCTAACGGCGACATAAAATCTCCCTGTCTGACAAAACTGCCCCTATGTGCTTCACAGAACTGTTCAGCAAAGCACCGGCTGGCGACAAAATCCAAAAAAGATTGCGCGAAATCAACATATCCGTCCCGCAACAGGTCCAGTATCTATTCCGCAGGTGAATGCAACGTCAAGCGATGGGCGTTGTGCTCCATATTGTCTTATTTCCAATTTTTTAGAATTAATCCGCTAGATATTTAATTCGAACGACGCCGGTCTTCTGACCGGCTTTTTTTTGCCTTTTTCCGCCCACTTCCGCGCTATAACCACTTACTTTTCTTCAGCCACCAGGCTACGCCGCCCACTAATACCAGCAACGACAAGCAGAAAACGGTGAATCCATAGGGCGACGTATTACCCGGAATACCGCCGAGGTTGACCCCAAACAGCCCGGTCAGGAAGGTGGTCGGCAAAAACAGCATCGCCAGCATCGACATGGTGTAGGTACGGCGGTTAAGCGCATCAGCCATCAGCGAGCCTATTTCGTCCGCCAACACGCCGGTACGGGCAATGTTGGCATCAAGATCATCCAGCCCGCGTCCCAGACGGTCGGCAATTTCCTGCATGCGGCGGCGCTCGTCGTCGTTCATCCACGGCAGGCGTTCGCTGGCCAGACGCGAGAACACATCGCGCTGCGGCGACATGTAACGACGCAGCACGATCAACTGCTTGCGCAGCAGCGCCATCTGGCCACGTTCCGGCACCTGCTGCTCCATCAGGTCGTCTTCGATATCGATGATCTTGTCATGCATATCTTCGATGAAATCACTGGTGTGATCGGTCAGCGCATCGCAAATCTCCACCAGCCAGCTGCCGGTATCACTCGGGCCGGTGCCGTGCTGCATGTCTGAGATAATCTCATCCATCGAAAAGACTTTACGGTGACGCGTGGAGACAATCATTTTACCCGTGAGGTAAACGCGAATCGTCACCAACTGGTCGGGGCGCGAATCAGCATTGAGATTGATACTGCGCAAGGTGATCAGCGTCCCCTCGCCCATACGCAGGACTTTCGGGCGGACGCTCTCGCCGGCCAGCGCTTCACGCACGGTATCCGGCAGGACTGGCGTGGAGTTTATCCACTGTTCACTGGCCGGCAGCGTGTAGTCCAGATGCAGCCAGCATGGCTTGTCATCACTGGCGACACACTGGGTATTAATTTCGTTAACGCCACCCTTGCCGTCGAACTGGTAAGCGTATACTGCATCAGACACCTGAAGTTCTTTACCCTTAATGACTTCCACGACATTCCTCGCTGTTAAATTCGTTATCTGTCCGGCAGTTTAGCGTTTAACGCAAACCTGCGGAACCCTGGGTTGGCAGCTGCATTTCAGCCAGTGCAGGCATCACACTGCGCATCATGTCGAAGAATTTCCTCAATCGGGCTGGATAATACGTTGAATAGGGATAAACCAGATAGACCGGCAGTGGCAAGGCGCTCCAGCCGGGTAAAATCTGCTGCAATCGCCCTTCGGCGATATCTTCCATGACAACCCAGGAGGAGACGACTGCCGCCCCCAGCCCGGACAGCGCAGCCTTACGCACCGCATACAGGCTGTCTGTTGCCAGCCTGGGCGTGATGATGCAACTTTCCTTGCGCCCGTCGCTTTCGTGACGCAGCGTCACCTCGTTGCGATAAAAAGTACTGAATGACACCCAGGGAAGCCGCCCCAGTTCGCTGACCGCGGTCACCGGAGAGTGACTCAACAACTCAGGTGTTGCCACCATAATGCGTGGCACTTCAGCCAGCAGCAGCGCGATCATCGACGGGTCATCAACCTGGCCGACCTGAATTGCACAGTCGATATCTTCAGAGATAAAGTCGGGCGTACGATCGTTAAGCATCCAGTCAATCGTCACTTTCGGGTAACGTTGTAAATAACGGGTCAGCGGTTCAATCATCTGATCCTGCCCGAAAGCGTGCGGTGCACGAACGCGCAGCGTGCCCACCGGTTCATCGCCGGCGCCGTGCAGTTCATCCTCCAGCGCAGCCCAGCGTTCAAGCAGTAATTTGGCCTGCTGGTAGCAGCGTTCGCCGTCGTCGGTGAGTTTCATCGCGTGGGTGGTGCGCAGAATCAGTTTCACCCCCAGCATCCGCTCGAGCGATTGCAACCGGCGGCTGATGGTCGGCTGGCTGGTATTGAGTTGTACGGCCGCGGCGGACAAACTGCCACTCTCAACGATGCGCACCAGAGTTTGCATCAGGTCTATGCGGTCAATCCCGCTGGGATTCAATGTGTTCATACGTTATACGTATAACAGTTTTACCTTCCGGCTGGCTACCGTCTATAACCGTTCGGATGAAAAATAGCGCTCAGGTCATCTCATCCATCGGGAATCACATCATGTCAGAACTTACCAATGCCCCTGCGGCAGAAAACGAACCCGAGCTGTCCGGGAAAATAGTCTTTACGCTGGCGGCGGGTGCAGGTCTCAGCGTGGCATCAATCTACTATAGCCAGCCGATGCTCAGCCTGATGGGCCAGGGAATGCAGGCTACACCATCGTCTGTTGGCATGATCCCCACGCTGACGCAGGCCGGATACGCGCTGGGGATCCTCTTACTGGTGCCCCTTGGCGACCGTTATGACCGCCGCAAGATCATTTTGCTGAAAAGTATTTTACTGGCCATCGCGCTGCTGTTTTGCAGCATTGAACCGGCGATAAACGGCCTGCTGGTAGCCAGCCTTATCACCGGTGTAGCGGCTACAATGGCGCAGGACATTGTTCCCGCGTCGGCAATACTGGCTCCCGCCGCGCAACGGGGAAAAACCGTCGGCACAGTGATGACCGGGTTGCTGGTGGGGATCCTGCTTTCGAGGGTGATCAGCGGATTTGTTGCCGAATATTTTGGCTGGCGGGTGATGTATCAACTGGCAGCGGTGAGCGTAGCACTGATTGGTCTGGCGCTTTGGCGGGTGTTGCCGCGCTTCACACCGGCATCGCGTCTCAACTACTCCAGCCTACTGCTGTCGATGTATCACCTGTGGCAACGCTACCCGACGCTGCGCCGTGCCGCCATCGCACAGGGCCTGCTCTCCCTGGCGTTCAGCGCTTTCTGGTCCACGCTGGCGATTATGCTCAATGAGACTCATCACCTTGGCAGCGCTGTGGCCGGTGCCTTCGGACTGGCCGGAGCGGCAGGCGCGCTGGCAGCACCGCTGGCCGGAGCGGTGGCCGACAAAAACGGACCAGCGCGGGTCACGCAGTTTGGTGCGGCTCTGGTGATGATCTCTTTTGCGGCAATGTTCCTGCTGCCGCTGCTGCCTGCGGAAGGACAACTGGCGTTAATTGCGGTCAGTGCCATCGGGTTTGATCTGGGTATTCAGGCCACGCTGGTCGCCCATCAGACGCTGGTTTACGGGCTGGAACCCGCAGCACGTGGCAGGCTGAATGCCCTGCTCTTTACGCTGGTGTTTATCGGCATGTCGGCCGGCGCCGCACTCGGCAGCTTTGCTCTGGAGAAAGGCGGCTGGCCGGCAGTGGTATTACTGGCGACCGTCGCCTCGGCCGTCAGCCTGACGCTACGCATACTGAGCCGCCGTCTGCACTGATGGGCTGATTGCAAAAAAAAGAGCGCCGTTGATGAACAACGGCGCTCTTTGTCTTTCTGACGCGGAAAATCAGTGCTTGAGAATGTACATCTCCTGACTGTACGCCACGTCTTCAGGATTAGTGATTGGATAACCTTTCACCCAGGGTTTAATCAGGCGGCCGTTAGTGTACTGATAAATCGGCGCGATCGGTGCCTGTTCGGCGATGATCTGCTCGGCCTGGTTGTAATCGGTATTGCGGCGCGCGTCGTTGGTTTCACGGCTCGCCTCGCTGATGGCTTTGTCATAATCGGCATTGCTGAACTTACTGATATTGCTGTTGTGCGTTGAAGTCAGCAGCGACAGGAAAGTCGAAGCTTCGTTGTAATCCCCCACCCAGGAGGCGCGGATCACGTCGAAGTTGCCGGTATTGCGGCTGTCGATGTAGGTTTTCCACTCCTGATTGACCAGCTTAACGTCAGCGCCCAGCGTCTTTTTCCACATCGAGGCCACGGCAATGGCAATCTTCTGGTGACTTTCTGAGGTGTTGTAGAGCAGCGTCAGCTTCAGGGGCTTATCCGGGCCATAACCGGCCGCCGCCAGCAGACTCTTGGCCTGCGCATTCAGCTCTTCCTGCGTGTATTGCTGAAGAATGCTCTTGGTTGGCGTAAAGCCATTGGTGACATCCGGCGTGAAGTGGTAGGCCGGGATCTCACCGGTGCCCAGCACTTTTTCGGCAATGATTTTGCGATCAATGCTGTAGGACAACGCCTGACGCACGCGCGGATCGTTGGTCGGTGCTCGCTGGGTGTTAAAGGCATAATAGTAAGTCCCGAGCTGGAACGGCGTGTAAACCTGCCCAGGAATATCTTTCAGCAGCTTCTGATACTGATCTTTCGGGAAGGATTCGGTGATATCGATATCGTCAGCCAGATAACGCTTGGTGGCATTGGACTCTTTGTTAATGGGCACAAAGGTCACTTTGGTCAGCACGGTATGCGCATGATCCCAATAGTACGGATTGGGTTCGAGCACCAGTTTTTCATTAACTACGCGCTCTTTGAGCACATAGGCACCGTTACCCACCAGATTGCCGGGTTTAGTCCAGTCTTCACCAAACTTCTCCACCGTCGCCTGATGCACGGGGAACAGGCTAAAGTTCGCCAGCAGGCTGACAAAATACGGCACCGGACGTTCCAGCTGCACTTTAAGCTGATGGTCGCTGATGGCCGTTACACCGAGCTTATCGACCGGCATTTTCCCGGCAATGATGGCGTCGGCATTTTGAATTCCGGCCAGCCCCGCAAACCACGCGCCGGAGGATAGTCCCTTCGGATCCACCAGACGGCGCCAGCTGTAGACAAAATCTTGCGCCGTGACAGGGTCACCGTTAGACCAGCGGGCATCTTTGCGCAGCGTAAAGATAAAGGTCTGATTGTTCTGGTTCTGCCAGCTCTGCGCCACACCCGGCACGTTTTTGCCGTTAGCATCCTGATTCACCAGCCCTTCAAACAGGTCGCGGGCCACCTGGGCTTCAGGCAAACCGATCACTTTGATCGGATCCAGCGAGGCGGGTTCATCTTTAATGTGACGGACGATTTCTTGCTTATCCGCCAGTTGGGTTCCTGCCGGAACCTGAGCTGCCGTCGCGCTGCCTAAAGAAAGCGCAATCAGCCCGGCGCAAACGGTGTAAGAAAATGGACGAAACAGTTTTCCCTCAAGCATGAACTTCCCCTGACAAGCAATTGATTTAATGATGTTCAGGAGTTGTATCATTCATTGATTTCATACCCTATAAAAATTCGTGACATATTGGTCTCAGCGCACAAAACTTCAGCGAAAAATGTGCTGAAGGTTGAGAAAAGGTGATAAATGCCCGCCGCCGAACAATAAAGCTACATTCCGGCGGCAAACTGCGGTAAATAAAAGCCATCCTCATCCCATTATTGTTCTGGAACTTTTATGACTGACATTCGCCCCCGTCACCTGCGTGGACGGTTAAGCACGCTGGGTACACCCTACGGTAAATCCCTGCTCGGCGCGCCGCTGATCTACTTTCCGGCCGCCAAACCGGATCACACCACAGGCTTGATTCTGGCCGGTACGCATGGCGATGAAACGGCGGCTGTAGTTTCACTCTCCTGCGCGCTGCGCAGCATTGAACCGGCGCAGCTTAAGCATCACGTGGTGCTGGCAGTGAATCCGGATGGCTGTCAGTTGGGGCTGCGAGCCAATGCCAACGGCGTCGATCTCAACCGCAACTTCCCCAGCGCCAATTGGCAAAGTGGTGAAACGGTGTATCGCTGGAACAGTGCGGCGCAGGAAAGAGATGTGCTGCTGTCTACCGGTGAGAAAGCAGGCTCAGAACTGGAAACTCTGGCGCTGTGTCATTTGATCCACAGACTCGCCCCGAAATGGGTAGTGACCTTCCACGAGCCGCTGGCCTGTATTGAGGATCCACACAGTTCCAGCCTGGGTGTCTGGTTGGCAGAAGCCTTTACGTTACCGCTGGTGACCAGCGTGGGTTACGCCACGCCGGGCTCTTTTGGCAGCTGGTGCGCGGACATCAGCCTGCCATGTATAACGGCTGAATACCCGCCAGTTTCAGCCGATCACGCCAGCGAAATCTACCTGCAGGCGCTGATAGATTTACTGACCGGTGTGGCGCAGTAATGTCACTGTGAGGCGCTGAGATCAATGACGCCGCAGTGGAACGCCAGCGGCGGTTCGACGTCCTGCGCCAGCCAGGTCGGACCGTCGAGGTCAATAAATTTAGCCCCGACGGTGAGCGGTAACGCCGCGCGTACCGCCAGCGAGGTGCATAACATGCAGCCAAGCATGATCTCAAAACCCTGCTGGTGCGCCTGCTCTGCCAGTGCCAGCGCACCGGTCAGCCCGCCAGTTTTATCCAGCTTGATATTCACCATCTCGTAGCGCCCTTTCAGCCGCGGCAAATCCTCTGCCGTGTGGCAGCTTTCGTCAGCGCAAATCGGCAGCGGGTGAATAAAGTTCTCCAGCGACTCATCCTGCCCGGCGGGCAGCGGCTGTTCAAGCATCATTACGCCAAGGTCCGCCAGTAACTGACAGCGCGCCGCCAGCCCTTCGCTTTGCCATGACTCATTGGCATCCACAATCAGCGTGACATGCGGAACGGCGCTGCGGATAGCCACCATGCGTTCGGTGATCAGATGGTCATCGAGTTTAATTTTGAGCAGCGTGGCCCCGTTTTTTTGATGGCCGATAGCCGCCTGCGCCATCGCTTCCGGTGTATCCACGCTCAGGGTTTGCGCCATGCTGATGCACGAAAGCGGCGCGATGCCGGTCAGTTGCCAGAGCGTCTGCCCGGTGAGCTGGCTTTCGAGATTCCACAAGGCGCTGTCGAGCGCATTACGCGCAGCACCGGCGGGCAGAAGATGTTGTAACGCAGCGCGATCCGCGCCCTGCTCAATGGCCGGAAGTGCGCTGGCAATCTGCGCCATCACACTGGCTTCACTTTCGCCATAACGCGGATACGGCGTGCACTCTCCTACACCACGAACTCCGTTTTCTTCAATTTCTACCGCAACCACTCTGGCTTCGGTCCTGCTCCCACGGGAAATGACAAAGGCCGTATGCAACGGCCAGGCTTGCGGATAAAAGCGCACACTTCTCATCGATGGCTCCTGACGGCTCTTTTCGCTGCCTCCGGCTGATGCACGGAGGTCATCACTCAACATAGTTCACTAAAATGATTAGCAAACTTTATATACCAAATTTACATTTGATACCCTAAACTGATTGCCGTTTGTCTCATCTGTACAAAGGAAAATACCATGACCCAGACAGTACATTTTCAGAGTAACCCGGTCAGCGTTGCTGGCCAGCTTCCGCAACAGGGTGACGTTGCCAAACCTTTCACTTTAGTCGCAAAAGATCTCTCTGATGTCAGCCTGAGCAGTTTTGTGGGCAAACGCAAGGTGCTGAACATTTTCCCAAGCATTGATACCGGTGTTTGCGCGGCATCCGTGCGTAAATTCAACCAACTGGCTGGCGAAATCGACAACACTGTAGTGCTGTGTATTTCTGCTGACCTGCCGTTTGCCCAGTCACGTTTTTGCGGCGCTGAAGGCTTGTCGCACGTGGTGACGCTTTCCACCCTGCGCGGCGGCGAGTTCAAAAATGAGTACGGCGTGGCAATCACCGATGGCCCGCTGTCTGGCCTGACTGCCCGCGCAGTCGTGGTTCTGGATGGTCAGGACAACGTCCTGTACAGCCAGTTGGTGAATGAAATCACCACCGAGCCTGACTATGAAGCTGCCCTGGCCGTGCTGAAAAAATAAGCCTGCACCAGCCTCGAACGATACAAAAAAGCCCTGCAAATGCAGGGCTTTTCTATGGAGGGGAAACGGGTAAATTACTCGTCGCTGGTGTCTGACTTCCTGCTGCTTAAACCGTATTCCCGCAGCTTGTTGGCGATGGCAGTATGGGAAACCCCCAAACGCTTGGCCAGCTTGCGGGTACTCGGATAAGTGCGATAAAGGCGCGTCAGCACCGAGCGCTCGAAACGCTTGCTGATGTCATCAAGCGAACCGTTCAGCGCCTCTTCACCCAGCGTCACTTCCGCATCGAAATCAGGCAGAACGATGTCCTGCGGTCGCAGTTCACCACCTTCAAGCTGAGTCAGCGCGCGGTAAATGGCGTTTTTCAGCTGTCTGACGTTACCCGGCCAGCCGTAATGCGTCAGGTAATTTGCCAGTTGCGGCGACAACTTTGGCCGCGCCATGCCCTGCTCATCGGAGAAACGCGCCACGAACAGCTCCGTCAGCGGCATGACATCGGCCTGACGTTCACGCAGCGGCGGTAGCGTCAGGGACAGCACGTTGAGGCGGTAATAAAGATCTTCGCGGAACTCACCGCGCTGCACCAATTCCACCAGATTCTTCTGCGTGGCGCACATCACCCGCACGTCAACCCGCACTTCATGCTCTTCACCCACACGGCGGAAAGTGCCGTCATTGAGGAAGCGCAGCAGTTTAATCTGCATACGCGGCGACATTTCGCCAATTTCATCGAGCAGCACCGAGCCGCCATTGGCCTGTTCGAAGAAACCTTTTTTGCCTTCCAATGCGTTGGGGTAAGCCCCGGCGGCATAGCCAAACAGTTCGCTTTCCACCACATCATCCGGCAGTGACGCACAGTTGAGGCCGAGGAAGGCATTTTTGCCACGGGCGCTGCGCAGATGGCAGGCGTGAGCCAGTAAATCCTTGCCGGTGCCGGTATCGCCAACGATCAGCAACGGAGCGTCGAGCATCGCCAGTTTGCGGGCCTGATCCAGCACCTGACGCATTTTGCCGCTGACGGCCACGATATGGTCGAACTCACTGTCATCGTTAACGGTCAGATCTTGCAGCTGACGCCCCATCCGCGCGGCGGATTTCAGCATCACCACCGCGCCCACCACTTCACTTTCCTGATGTTCATCATCATTAAGTTGAATAGGCGTCAGGTCCATCAGGAAATCCTGAGAGCGAATGACGACACGTTCAGAGTGCGGGCGGTTGCTCTCATGCTCCAGCCAGCGCGTAATGTTGTAGCCAGAGATCAGGCTGGCAGCGGTTTGCTGACGAATCTTATCTTCGTCGAGCTCAAACAGCGCCTGTGCCGCGGGGTTGGCCAGCTCCACTTTGCCCTTCATGTCGATGGAAAACACCGGCTCAGGCATAGAAACCAGCAACGCACGCAGTGCGCGGTGCTCACGTTCGGAGGGCATAAAAGGCACGGTGCGCACGTCGGTCACGCCATCAATACGGCGGATTTCGGCCATAAGGGCGCGGAAAGTATCAAAATCCAGTTGGGAAAAATTCAGGTAAATACGGCCAATAGCGGCAATTTCAATGCCACGCAGATCGATGCTGCGCAGAACCAATAAATCGAGTAACTCTCGGGCAAGACCCAGGCGGTCTTCGCAAAAAACTTCCAGACGCATCAGTGTTGACCTTTTTCTGCCGGTGCGGAAATCGCTGAGGGGCATAATACTCTTTCATGTACAGCCAAAGAAGGGACTGTCACAAAATGTTGACAGAAATATCTACTAAATTTCCTAATCACTGTCATTCATGCCCTTTTACCGTGGCTGCCCTGCGGGCGAACAGACGCGACTGTACAGTCTGCTCCACGTACCATTCAGAAAAAGAATCTGCTACCATCGGCTCCTGATTTCATCGCCAAATGGTTCCCGACTATGAAGTTCGTCTCCTTTAATATCAACGGATTGCGTGCGCGTCCGCATCAGCTTGCCGCGATCATCGAACAGCACCAGCCTGACGTCATCGGTTTACAGGAAACCAAAGTACATGACGATATGTTCCCGCTGGAAGAGGTCAGCCAGCACGGCTACCACGTCTTCTATCACGGGCAGAAAGGCCATTATGGCGTTGCCATGCTGACCAAACAGGAACCTGTCGCCGTACGCCGTGGTTTCCCCGGTGATGACGAAGACGCGCAGCGCCGCATTATCATGGCCGACATCGAAACGCCGCAGGGCCTGCTGACCGTGATCAACGGCTACTTCCCGCAGGGTGAAAGCCGCGACCATCCGACCAAGTTCCCGGCCAAAGAGAAGTTCTACCGCGACTTGCAGGATTATCTCAACACCAGCCTGTCGGTGAACAATCCGGTACTGGTGATGGGCGATGTCAATATCAGTCCGACGGATCTGGATATCGGCATTGGTGAAGACAGCCGCAAACGCTGGCTGCGCACCGGTAAATGCTCGTTCCTGCCGGAAGAGCGTGAGTGGATGGAACGCCTGAAAGGCTGGGGTCTGGTGGATACTTTCCGTGCCGCTAACCCTGACGCAGCCGACAAATATTCATGGTTTGATTACCGCTCACGCGGGTTCGATGAGAACCGCGGTCTGCGCATTGACTTGCTACTGGCAAGCACCCCGCTGGCTTCGCGCTGCATTGCGACAGGCATTGATTACGATATCCGCGCCATGGAAAAACCCTCTGACCACGCACCGGTGTGGGCTGAGTTCGATCTGAAATAAGGTCCGGCCATGAAAGTCATTGACGTGGTGGCGGCCATTATCGAACGTGAGGGCAAAATCCTGCTCGCGCGCCGTGATGCCTCAGGCGATCAGGCGGGTTTCTGGGAGTTTCCCGGCGGGAAAGTGGAAACGGGTGAAAGCCAGCCGCAGGCACTGATACGAGAATTGCAGGAAGAACTGGGCATCACCGCGCAGGTTGAAGAGTGGATCGCCAGTCACGATTTTCAGCAACCGTCACGAATTATTCGCCTGCATCTCTGGCGAGTCAGCGGGTTTACGGGAGAGATAACGTTACAGTGTCACTCGGAAATTGCCTGGGTTGTTCCTTCTCAAGCCCACCACTTTGCGTTAGCGCCTGCCGATGTGCCTTTACTGGAAGCCTATCGTCGTAAATAACATGTCAGAGGCAGAAAAGTGAACGGGGGCGCAGTGTCATACTGCGCCCCCGTTGTTTATCAGTGTTACCCCGTTAATCGGCCACGGCGCCTTTCGTCACTTTCACTTCCTGAGACACCTGCTGCGCCTCTTCTTTCGCGACTTTCTTCGCATAACGCGCCGCCAGCACGGCGCAGACCATCAGCTGTACCTGATGGAAAATCATCAGCGGCAGCACCATGGCTCCCACGGCAGACGCCGGGAACAGCACGTTGGCCATCGGGATACCGTTCGCCAGGCTTTTCTTCGACCCGCAGAAGACAATGGTGATTTCATCTTTGGTGCTGAAACTCAGCCAGCGCGCCACCAGCGTGTTGATGATCAGTACAATCGTCAGCAGCACAATGGAACAGACCAGAATCGCCAGCAGTGACCAGCCATCAATCTGATGCCAGATCCCTTCGACGACCGCGGCGCTGAACGCGACGTACACCACAAGCAGAATCGAGGAGCGGTCGGTGACGTTAACAATCTTCTTATGGCGCTGCACCCAAGCCGCTATCAACGGGCGGCACAGATGGCCGATGATAAACGGCACCATCAGTTGCAGAATGATCGACCCAATCGCATGCAGCGTATCGTTGGTACCGCCCTGCGTATGCATTAGCAGACCGACCAGCACCGGCGAGAGAAACACGCCAAGAATACTGGAGGCAGACGCGCTGCAAATCGCCGCCGCAATGTTACCGCCCGCCACCGAGGTATAGGCGATGGCCGACTGCACCGTCGCAGGCAACGCGCAGAGATAAAGGAAACCGTAATAGAGGGTTGGCGTCAGAATCCCCAACGGCACCAGCCATTTCATGCCTAAACCCAGCAGCGGGAAAAGCGCGAAGGTGCTGAGAAACACCACCAGATGCAACTTCCAGTGACTTATCCCCGCCATGATCGCTTCGCGCGACAGCTTGGCCCCGTGCATGAAAAACAACAGCGCAATGGCGGCCGTGGTCAGATATTCAAAAATCGTCTTATAAATGCCTTCACAAGGGAAGAAAGAGGCGAGCACTACCACAGCAACTAATATCACCAGGAACTTATCAATACGCAGACGTTGCAACCAGGACATGGAGCGTTTCCTTGCAAAAGAATAAAGGGGAATTTAATAAAATCTTAGTCAGAAAATAAAAAACGCGCACCCTCCGCAGTGCGCGCTTTGTCTCTCAGCGCATTCAGTCTTTAGCGACTTTTAATGTTTTCTGCTGTTGAGAGGAGTGGATGCCCAGCTCAATTAACTCCATTACGCGGATAGCGTCAGAAGCCGGTACCGGATTTTTACCTTTTCCGGTGATCGCATCACGCACACCGGCGTAATAGGCCGGATAATCGCCCGGCAGCGTCGGCAGATGTTTATCCGCCTGCACGCCTTCAAAGCTCAGCGTCAGCACGCCATCGCGCTTATCCTGACCCCAGTTTGCCTGCGGCGGACGAACGCCAGCTTTCAGGCTATCTTCCTGCGTATCCAGCCCGAATTTTACAAAGCTGCCCTTTTCACCCTGCACGATAAAACGGGCAGTTTCAGCGGAGGCGTACACCGTACTGTGCAGCACCACGCGGCGGCGACCATAGGTCAGCACCGTGTTAAAGTAATCCACCGCTTTACCGCCGGGACGTACCACAGCGAGATCGGACTGAATGGTGTCCGGCATCCCGAACAGCACCAACGCCTGATCCAGCAGGTGCGAGCCTAAGTCATACCAGATACCGCTCCCCAGTTCGTCGTTTTCGCGCCAGCGCTCCTGGACCTGCGGTTTAAAGCGGTCGTAATGCGATTCGAAATAGACGATTTCGCCCAGCATCCCTTCGTTTATCAGCGCTTTGACGGTGAGGAAATCAGAATCCCAGCGGCGGTTGTGGAACACCGAAAGCACTTTGCCTTTTTCCTGCGCCAGGATGTTCAGCGAACGCGCTTCACCCAGGGTCACGGTAAAAGGTTTATCGACAATCACGTGTTTACCGGCTTGGAGCGCTTGCTGCGCCAGCGGAAAATGGGTGGTGTTCGGGGTGGGGATCACCACCAGATCGATGGAGGGATCGGAGAAGATTTTCTCAGGCGAATCCACCACGGTGACGTTAGGCCAGTCGGCATGGACCTTGGCGGCATCGCTGCTCGATACCACGGCCAGTTCTAAGCCCGGCGTACCTGAAATCAGCGGGGAGTGAAATGTTTTGCCAGCAAAGCCATAGCCCACCAGCCCGACGCGTAGGGTATCAGTCATTTCTTTATCCTTTTATTTACAAAGCTTCAACCTGATTTGACACCAGCAGAGCAGCCGCGACAAGTCTTAAATGTGACAAAGGCCACATCGTGTGGCCTTTCGCAGCAGCAGGTTTCGCAACAACCCGATGTCAGAATTGATACGCAGCGGCGTTTTCCGGTTCAGGCCACGGGTGCGAACGGTAAGGTTTGGCCGGATAATTGATTTCCACGCTGCGGCGGCGGAAGTCACTCGGGCTGACGCCGACCCGTTTGCGAAATACCCGGGAGAAGTAAAGCTGATCGTCATAACCGACCACGCGGCCAATGGTGGCGATGGACTCCTGCGTGGTTTGCAACAGCAGTTTGGCGCGGATCACCCGCTGATCTTCACGCCAGCGCAGAATGTTAATGCCCACCTGCTCACGAAACAGATGCGCAAGTCGCGACGGCGAAAGGCAAACGTGACGTGCCACTTCATCGATACGCAGCTCACCGGCCAGATTGCCGGTAATAAACTGACAGGCTTCAATCACCCGCGGGTCCATGATTTTCTGCGGGCTTTTCGGATCCTCTTCCATCGCGCGTAATAACAGGCGCTCCAGCAGATTCATCCCCAGCTCTTCGCAAAAACGCCGTCCGGACTTTTGCGTCTGTTCGATATTGGCAAACAGACGGTCAAACTCCAGCAGCAACGTATTGTTAGGCAGCGAAAGCCGCCCGACATCGTTGGTTTTGGTGTGCCACTCCAGCCAGTCAGCCCAGTAGGCACGTGGGCGGAAATAGACCCACCGGTGATACCAGCAGTCGCTGTTGGCAGAACGGCCATAGAGATGACGCGCTTTGGGCGGGAACAGCAGCAGGTCGCCGGGATTGCAGTAGAAGGTGTCTTCTCCGTCAAACACTTTTCCCTGACCTTTCACTGTCAGGTTAAGAATAAATCCTTTCATGCCGCCGGGCCGGTCAATGGCGAAATCCAGCGGGCCGTCGGCCAGTATCGGGGTCATCCCTGCCACCAGATAAGCGTTAAAACTGTAACCCGGTAACAACGGGTTTTGCTGTTGATCCTGGATCATGCGGTGATACATCGGGACCTCCTGAAAATCACTCTGGGGCGGGTATTCTTCTATTCTATCGACCGGTGAAAGCGCTGCCAGAAAACGTTGCAAAAATGTGAACAAAAGCGGACTTTTGCGGTATCTGACCCGTAAAAGCGTTAGATGCCGCGTGTCTACTTCGTGAAAGCGTTATCACTAACCTCCTTTATTCTTCGAATCGCGGATGCGCTGGTGGCACGTAATTCCCCAGTCACATCATTATGTATGCGCTTGGTGCGCTGGCGTTTGCCGCCTTCCTGCAATTCACATTATTTTTGGGGACTGATTAAACTACCCTTTTCGCTTTCTGTTTGTAGCGGTCAAATATCACCGCCGCCAGCAGTATCAGCCCGCGCACCACATATTGCGAGAACGGCGAAATGTTCAGCAGGTTCATGGCGTTTTCTACGGTACCCAAAATCAAAATACCGGCCACCACGTAGGAGATTTTACCGATGCCGCCCTTAAGAGAAACGCCACCCAGTACGCAGGCGGAAATCACAATCAGCTCATAGCCCAGCGACGTCATTGGCTGGCCGCTGGTCATGCGGGAAGCCAGAATGATCCCCGCCGCCGCCGATACCAGCCCGGACAGCATAAAGATGATGATTTTGGTACGCACCACCGGTACACCGGCCAGCCGTGCAGCGTCCTCATTGCCGCCAATCGCCAGCGTGTTGCGCCCAAAAGTGGTTTTATTGAGCAACAGACCGAAAATGATCAGGCAACCCACCGTCAGCCAGATCGGCGCAGGCAGACCGAACCAGTTGGCGTAACCCAGCGCGAAGAAACGCTCGTCTTCGATGCCTACCGCTTTACCGTCGGAGATGATATACGCCAGGCCACGCACGATCTGCATGGTGGCCAGCGTGGTGATCAGCGCATTGATTTTCAGCCGGGCGATAACAAAGCCGTTCAGCAAACCGGTCAGCATCCCCAGAATCAAACCGGCACCGACGCCAATCCACAGGCTTTCGGTCAGGTTAATCACCACTGCGGTGGTAACACCGGCGCAGGCAATCACGGAGGCGACAGACAGGTCGAAATCACCAGAGGCCAGACAGAAAAGCATACCGCAGGCCACCATGCCGGACATGGAGATCGCCAGCAGCAACCCTTTCATATTGATAAACGAACTGAAATTGGGGACGAATATCGTACAGGCCAGGAACAGCACGGCGAACACCACCAGCATGCCGTAGCTGTCCCAGATGCGCATAATGCCCTGACCGCCACGGGCGGCGGCAGAGGAGTGCTCCGGTTTACCGGAATTTGTGGTCATAGATGACATAATTTTATGCTCCTGCCGTCAGTTCTGGCGTTCTTAACATCGCCAGCCCTAATGCTTTTTCTTCAGTGGCGTCGTCATGCAGCAACTCGCCGGAAATCGCGCCTTCGCGCATTACAATAATTCTGTCCGCCAGCCCTAAAACTTCGGGCAAATCACTGGAGGCAAACAATACGGCGATGCCCTGCTTCGCCAGCGCATAAATCACGTTGTAAATTTCGTGCTTGGCACCGACATCAATGCCGCGGGTCGGTTCGTCGAGCAGGATCACTTTCATCTCCTCCGACAGCCAGCGGCCCAGAATGGCCTTCTGCTGATTACCGCCGGACAGATTCATGATCAGTTGCTGCGCACTGGGCGTTTTGATATTCAGCGAGGCGATGTGCTTGTTGGCATTCTGCATTTCCCACTTGTTATTAATGAGGCATCCGGCCGTAACCGTTTTGCGCCGTGCACTGATGTTGATGTTGTCCTGCACTGAGTGAACCGGAATGATGCCATCGGCTTTGCGGTCTTCCGGGCAGAGCATGATCCCCTGACGGATGGCATCGGCGGGCTTGCGGATATTGAGCACTACGCCGTCGAGCGAAAGCGTACCCGCCGTGATCCTTGTGCCGCCAAACAGCCCTTTCATCAGCTCGCTGCGCCCGGCACCGACCAGCCCGAACAGGCCGACGATCTCCCCCTGACGCACGCTGAGGCTGATGGGTGTTTTCACACCCGGCGCCTTGACCGCGTCGAGTTGCAGACGGATTTCTCCATGCGGACGCGGCGCGTAGTCATAGATATCGCCGAGATTACGCCCGACCATCGCCTGCACCAGTTTCTCGTTATTCACCTGCGCCATATCATCAAAAGTGCAGACATAACGGCCATCTTTGAAGACGGTGACGGCATCGCTCAGGGCAAAAATTTCCTCCATGCGGTGAGAGACATACAAAATCACCCGCCCTTCGGCGCGCAGTTCACGGATAACGCGGAACAACTGCTCGATTTCGCGGGCCGACAGCGAACTGGTCGGTTCATCGAAGGCAATGATTTTGGCATTACGCGCCAGCGCCTTGGCGATCTCCACCATCTGCCACTGCCCGATAGACAGGTATTTCAGTGGGGTATCCGGGTCGATATCCAGCCCCAGATGCTCCAGCTGAATTTTGGCTTCATAGCGCAGCAGTTTGCGGTTCACACAGCCATATTTGCTGGGCAACTGCCCGAGATAGATGTTCTCTGCCACCGTCATTTCCGGCACCAGATGCAGTTCCTGATAAATAATCGCCACACCGGCGTCCAGCGCATCGGTGGTATGAGTAAAACTCACCGGCTGGCCCTTGATGTGGATTTCACCCTGCGAGGGCTGGTAATTACCGCTGAGGATCTTGAGCAGCGTGGATTTCCCTGCGCCGTTCTCGCCCATCAGGGCGTGAATTTGCCCGGCTTTACAGTTAAACGAGATGCCATCCAGCGCTTTCACGCCGGGAAACGTCTTGCCAATATTGTGAAACTCCAGATACGGCACAGCCGCATCAAACGCCGTCAGCGACGGTTTCAGCAGCGAGGCATTGAGTAAGGCTTGCTGAGTCATAGTAGTTACCTGAAGACGAGAAAATGGGGTCCTGATCATTAACGACCAAATCTTTCCTCTGAATACTTCGGGTTGCAGGCAGGCTACAACCCGAAGTATGACGAGGAAATTACATCAGGCCCTTCTTCTTCAACTCCACCTTGAAGTTGTCGCGGGTAATTAAAACAACGTCGGTCACTTCGGTGAATTTCGGTGGCTCAACGCCTTTGGTCACCCACTCATTCAGCATCTGGATACTTTTGTAGCCATGAATGTCCGGGCTTGGCAGCAGGGAACCGTAGAAGCCGGTCTGCGCGCCTTTAGAAAGTTCGTTCACCGCGTCAACACCGTTGATACCGATGCCGATCACGTTCGCCGCTTTAAAGCCCTGTCCTTCGGTGGCACGCACGCCGCCGAGAACGGTATTGTCATTCATGCCGAGGATCAGCCAGTTTTTCACCTGCGGATGTTGTACTAACAGAGAGTTACCGGCATCCAGCGCGCCCGGAATATCGTTAGATTTGGTCGGCACTTTATATATTTGTTTATCCGGGAAACCGGCCGCTTTCAGCGCGTCCATCGCACCAGTGGTACGGCGGCGTGCTGTGTCGAGCTCATCTGCGGTGATGGCCATTACGCCGGTATCCGCCACATTCCAGCCACGTTTTTGCATCTCTTTATACAGTTCCTGCCCCTGACGCTCACCGATTTTGGTGGCGGCCATCATCACTAACGGGACCTCTTCCATCGGTTTGCCTTTGGCATTCACAAACTGGTCATCGACCTGAATCACTTTCATATCGTAGCTGCGGGCTTTCGCCATAATGGCCGGTCCCAGACGCGGATCCGGCGTACAAATCACAAATCCTTTTGCCCCGTTGGCCGCCAGACTGTCGATAGCGTTCAGCGTTTTTTCGCCATCCGGTACTGCAATTTTGATCACCTGGAAGTTCAGATCCTTGCCTGCTTTATCCGCGAACTTCCATTCAGTCTGAAACCACGGCTCTTCCGGTTGTTTAACCAGAAAGCCCAGCTTCATGGTCTCCGCCATAGCTGAATGTGACATAACGACAGCAAAACCTGCCATCGCTAACGCCTTAGTGAATTTATGCATGATGTTCTCCGACTTTTATTGTTGTCGCTCGCGACGTTGCGTCGAAATCTCTCAGCTCAGTCGCGGCGTGAAAACGTTCTCAGTAGGGTGAAACCAAAAAGCGAACCTGCTTTCATCTGCCTTATAACGGCGTTTTGTGGACAAGATCGCTCTTTTTGCTAAACAGGACGGGGACAGTTTTAACGGGAAATTAACGCTGGAAGGTAGAGCGCTATCACACTTGGGGATTACAGCAGGATCGTGCATAGATATAGCGATTTTAGCCAACCGTTAACTTTTGACTAACCTCACATAAACATCATGAGGAGCAGGATTGTACATACTTGTAGCTAACGCCTCCTCACGCAACACGCTCACCCACGCACAGGATATTCAGCAGACATATTTCATCTATATCTTGGGAGTGAGAAGAATGACGCAAGGTGCAATTGCTCTTGGTCTGGATTTTGGCAGCGACTCCGTACGCGTGCTGGCCGTGGACTGCCAGAGCGGTGCAGAGATCGACACCGACGTGGTTTACTACCCGCGCTGGCAGGAAGGTCTGTTCTGCAACGCCGCGCAGAATCAGTTCCGCCATCATCCGCGTGACTATATAGAAGCGATGGAACAGGCGATTGTGAATCTGGTGGAGCGCCTTGGTAGCGATCGTTGCGCGAAGATTATCGGCATCGGCGTGGATTCCACCGGTTCCACCCCGGCGCCGGTGGATGCACAGGGCCAGGTGCTGGCACTGCGTCCCGAATTTGAAAACAACCCGAACGCCATGTTCGTGTTATGGAAAGACCACACCGCGATTGAAGAAGCCGAGGAGATTAACCGCCTGTGCCGCAGCGGCGACTTCCCCGACTACTCCCGCTACATCGGCGGCGTTTACTCCTCTGAATGGTTCTGGGCCAAAATTCTGCACGTTTCCCGCGAAGACGCCGCCGTGCGCAAGGCCGCGGCCTCCTGGGTTGAACTGTGCGACTGGGTGCCTGCCCTGCTTTCCGGCACCACGGATCCGGCCGATATGGCACGCGGACGCTGCAGCGCCGGGCACAAAATGTTGTGGCACCCGTCCTGGGGCGGCCTGCCGCCGCGTGATTTCTTCACCGCGCTGGACCCGATTTTGGTCGAAAATCTGCCTTATCCGCTGTTTACCGACACCGTCACCGCCGATAAACCGGTCGGTACACTGACTGCCGAATGGGCCCGGCGTCTGGGACTGCCGCAAAGCGTGGTGCTCTCCGGCGGCGCATTCGACTGCCATATGGGTGCCGTCGGCGCCGGTGCGCAGCCTTACACGCTGGTCAAGGTGATCGGTACCTCCACCTGCGACATTCTGATTGCTGACAAAGAGCGAGTGAATGACCGCGCCATCGGCGGGATTTGCGGTCAGGTGGAAGGCAGCGTGGTGCCGGACATGATTGGCATGGAGGCCGGGCAATCGGCGTTCGGCGACATGTACGCTTGGTTCAGCCGCCTGCTGAGCTGGCCGCTGAACCAGGCCATGCATGCCCATCCTGAACTCAAACCGGTTCTTTCCATCCTGCAAAAAAATCTGCTGCCGGATCTCACGGCGGCCTGGGCGGCGAATCCGTCGCTGGATCACCTGCCGCTGGTGCTCGACTGGTTTAACGGACGCCGTACCCCCTTCGCTAACCAGCGTCTGAAAGGGGTGATCACCGACATTAATCTCGGCACCGAAGCGCCGGAGCTGTTTGGCGGATTCATCGCCGCCACCGCCTTTGGTGCGCGCGCCATCATGGAGTGTTTCGAGCAGCAAGATATTCCGGTGGAAAACGTCCTGACGCTGGGCGGCATTGCACGTAAATCACCGGTGATCATGCAGGTCTGCGCCGATGCCATGAACCGTCCGCTGCAAATTGTGGCCTCGGATCAGTGCTGTGCGTTGGGCGCGGCCATTTTTGCCGCCGTCGCCGCTGGTGAGTATTCCGACGTGCCGGCCGCGCAGAAAAATATGGCGTGCAGCATCGAACGCACCCTGTTACCTGACCCGCAGCGCGTGGCGCAGTACCAGAAACTTTATGAACGTTATCAGCAGTGGTGCAGCACCACAGAACCGCTGTTTGCAGCAAAAACGACTCACTGAACCCCCTTCTTAATTTGTGCAGGAGTAATAAATGGACGCGTTTAAACATCTCGAAGTTTGGTTTGCCATCGGCAGTCAGCACCTTTATGGCCCGGAAACATTGCGTCAGGTAAAAGAGAACGCCGAGAAGGTGGTCAACGGTCTCAACAATGAGGCCGGTTTGCCGATTAAGCTGGTGCTAAAACCGCTGGTCACCACGCCGGACGAAATCACCGCACTTTGCCGCGAGGCCAACTACAGCCAGTCATGCGTGGGTTTGATCACCTGGTTACACACTTTCTCTCCGGCGAAAATGTGGATTGCCGGTCTGACTATCCTGCATAAGCCGCTGCTCCAGTTCCATACTCAGTTCAACGCCGAAGTGCCGTGGGATACCATGGACATGGACTTTATGAACCTCAACCAGACCGCCCACGGTGGCCGTGAATTTGGTTTCATCGGTGCCCGCATGCGCCAGCAACACAGCGTGGTGGCCGGTCACTGGCAGGATGGCGAATCTCATCGCCGTATTGGTCAGTGGATGCGCGTGGCTGCCGCTAAAAACGAAAGTCAGAACCTGAAAGTGGCCCGCTTTGGCGACAACATGCGTCAGGTTGCGGTGACAGAAGGTGATAAAGTCGCGGCACAAATTCAGTTTGGCTATACCGTCAGCGCCTTTGGTATCGGCGATTTAGTGGCCGTGATTAACGAAGTGAGCAAAAGCGACGTTGATACGCTGGTCGAAGAGTACGAAGCCACTTACCGCCTGACCGATACGGTCAAACTGCACGGTGAACGCCGTGAAAACCTGCTCGACGCGGCAAAAATCGAGCTGGGCATGACCCGCTTCCTCGAACAGGGCGGATTCCACGCTTTCACCACCAACTTCGAAGATCTGCACGGCATGAAACAGTTACCGGGGCTGGCGGTTCAGCGCCTGATGCAAAAAGGCTACGGTTTCGGTGGCGAAGGTGACTGGAAAACCGCCGCCCTGCTGCGCATCATGAAAGTGATGGCCGGTGGCCTGAAAGGGGGTACCTCGTTTATGGAGGATTACACCTACAACTTCAAAACCGGCAACGATCTGGTGGTGGGTTCGCACATGCTGGAAGTCTGCCCAAGCATCGCCAAAGAACCAAAACCGCTGCTGGATGCGCAATACCTCGGCATAGGCGGCAAAGCCGATCCGGCGCGTTTGATCTTCTCCACCCCCGCCGGTCCGGCCGTCAACGCCAGCGTTATCGACATGGGCGACCGCTTCCGTCTGCTGGTCAATCTGGTCGATACCGTCGAACAGCCGCATGAACTGCCAAAACTGCCGGTGGCCCGCGCCATCTGGAAAGCCCAGCCAACGCTCGCAACAGCGGCTGAAGCCTGGATCCTGGGGGGCGGCGCGCACCACACCGTGTTCTCGCAAGCGCTGGATATCGACCATCTGCGTTTGTATGCGGAATTCCATAATATGGAGTTACTGGTGATTGATAACGACACGACACTGGCGGACTTTAAGAATCAAATTCGCTGGAATGAGGTTTATTTTAAACTTTGCGGAAAGTAATACCGTTTTAAAATCGACTTCAACTTCAACACCGTGGGGTGGCGGCCCGAACCCGCCTTTTTAAATTTAAGGTCAAGGTCGTGGGCACCGGCCCACACCGGGTTAAGGGCAGTAAACGCTGCCCTTAACAATCCTGCGTTTTTTCTATGTGGCTCCTCCAGCTGCGCGGGTCACAATGGCCGTGTTTCGGGCATTAAAGTGATAGCCGAAAAATCCCGCCGCGTTGCGGTCCCCTCCGTTCGGGTTACAACCCGCGCAAAAAGACGCGCGGTTTTCCACCTCTCCTCCGGCGGTACTTTTGAATGCGGCCAAAGCTCTTTAAAATTCAAAACCAGATTGGTTGTAATTTTTTCTTTTCATTTTTTGACCTAGATAGCCGCTAAGGCGCAGTCAAAAATGGCACCGGATGAGCGGTTCGAGACCAAAGGCTCGAATCCCGAAATGCGGGGACGGCGTAGCCGTGACATTTTGCGCCGTGAACGGAAGTGGCTGAAACACGTGCCCTGTCAGCAGCGTAGCTGTCGGTGTCTCATGAAAAAGCCCGGGGGTCCAGGGGGCGGCGGCGACTGGCCGCCCCCTGGTCGGTGTGGGCCGACGCCCACGACCTTGAATTTGAATTTGAATTTGAAGATTTAAAAGCGGGTTTGGGCAGCAGCCCAAGCGCCCGTTATTCGCTAAATAACCTGTCATATACATGTTGCAAATGCCCCTGCATCGCCGCCCTTGCGCCCTGCGCATCTCTCGCCAAAATGGCGTCGGTGATGGCTTGATGATCGGTGTTCATTTCGCGGGCAAAGTCGGTGTCGGTGTAGTGGGTTTCCAGACGCACAAAGCGGCGGGTATTACGTTTGTCCCATAAGTACTCCATCATGTCGCGCAGCACTTCGTTGCCGGTCATTTCGCTGATCATCAGGTGAAAACGGCGGTCCTCTTCCAGAAACGCATCGTTATTCATGTTCAGTTGCGTCAGTTCGTGGTTAATCTCGGCCAGTTTTTCACGTTGATCGTCGGTGGCGTTTAACGCGGCCAGTTCAGCCGTGGTGCATTCATAAATCTGGCGTGCCTTGATGAGCGATTGCAGGCTGAACTCTTCCTCGCTCTGGGTCACCGGTTGCAGCGGTAGCGGGTTGCTGACATAGACACCGTTGCCGGTGCGGATCTCAATCCAGCCCGTGATCTCCAGGGCAATCAGCGCTTCACGAATCGACGAGCGGCTGACGCCAAGCTGTTTGGATAAATCGCGCTCGGAGGGAATCATCTCACCCGGCGCAAACTGACCACTCTTAATGCAGTTGATCAGAACATTTGAAATCTGGCGGTACAGCCTTTCCACTTTTAGGGTTGGTAATTCCATTCTTATTCTCCGGCTGATGCCTGTTTTCTGGTCGGCAGGTAGCATACAAAAATTTCTGTCGATCCGAAAATTGCCAAGCAGATCACATTAATGATCCTTTTCATACTGAATGATGTACCGGTCAGGTGGCCTGACCACCCTACCACCTGACCATGCAACGTTTGTAGATTGAACTTCCAACCTGCACGGCGTCAAGAAAACTAAAACTAGTGATGTCACAGATTGCGCATTTTTCACCAGAACCGCGCAGGACGATTGATGATATCCGCCTTATGAAAGGACCTGCTATGTCTTCTTCCTCTGTTGAACAGGCTCTGCCGCAGAACATCGCCAGATCGCAAAAAATTAAACGTATTCAGACCATTTCCCTTACCCTGCTGTTTTTAGCCGGGATCATTAACTTCCTCGACCGCGGCTCGCTGTCGATTGCCAATCAGGCCATCCGTGCGGATCTCGGTCTGTCAGCGACCGAGTTTGGTTTCCTGCTCTCGGCATTCTCGCTCTCTTACGGGATTTCACAGTTGCCGAGCGGCATCCTGCTGGACCGCTTCGGCCCGCGCGTGGTTCTCGGCGGTGGCCTGCTGTTCTGGTCAGCCATGCAGGCACTGGCGGGCAGCGTAAACAGTTTCAGCCACTTTATTATGCTGCGCATCGGTCTGGGCATCGGCGAAGCGCCGTTTATGCCAAGCGGCGTGAAGGTGGTCAACGACTGGTTTAACGTCAAAAAACGCGGACTGCCGATGGGCATCTTTAACTCATCAACCACGCTCGGGCAGGCCTTCGCCCCGCCGATTCTGGTGGCGCTGATGCTGGCCTTTGGCTGGCGCATGATGTTTGTGATCATCGGCGTAGCCGGGATTGCCGTCGCCATTTGCTGGTACGCCTGGTACCGCAACCGCGACCAGATGAACCTCAGCGCTGAAGATCAGGCCTATCTGGACGAGGGCAGCAAACCGACCGCCAAAACGCGTCTGAGCTTTGCCGAATGGGGTTCGCTGTTCAAACGCCGCACCGTCTGGGGCATGATTTTAGGCTTCAGCGGCGTGAACTACACCGGCTGGCTCTATCTGGCGTGGTTACCGGGATACTTGCAGGCGGAACGCGGCCTGAGCCTGGCAAATACCGGTTGGGTGGCAGCAATTCCCTTCCTGTTTGGTTCGCTCGGGATGCTGGTGAACGGCGTCGTTGCCGACAAACTGGCTAACAAAGGCTACTCACTGCTTAAAAGCCGCAAGGCGTTGATCTGCTTCGGGCTGGTCTGTTCTGCCGCCTGCACCCTGCTGGTTATCCAGTCAAGCAGCACGGCGATGGCCGTCGCATTCATCAGTATGGCGCTGTTCTTCATTCACTTTGCCGGTACGTCAGCGTGGGGTCTGGTGCAGGTCATCACCCCGTCACGCATGGTGGCCTCGGTCAGCAGCATTCAGAACTTCGGCAGTTTCATTTTTGCCTCCTTCGCACCGATTATTACCGGCTGGGTACTGGATACCACCGGATCATTTAACTGGGCGCTGGTGGTCTGTTCCTGCGTGACCTTCGCGGGCGCACTTTCTTACTTCTTTATCGTCAAAGATCCGATCGAGTCGGCTGAATAGCCCTTTATTGTCTGTAACACTGATTGTCTGAAATTTTTATTGTTTGAAAAATTGGTTAAAGCTAAACACACACATTTGAGCACAAGGAGTTTCACATGGAACAAACATGGCGCTGGTATGGCCCGAAAGATCCGGTCTCACTGGATGACGTAAGACAGGCTGGAGCAACCGGCGTAGTGACCGCCCTGCATCACATTGCTAATGGCGAAGTCTGGCCGGTTGAAGAAATTAAAAAACGTCAGGCCGAACTGGCAGCGAAAAATCTGGTGTGGTCGGTAGTCGAAAGCATCCCGGTGCACGAAGAGATCAAAACCCGCAGCGGAGACGTCGAAAAGCACATCGCCAATTACCAGCAGTCCATCCGCAATCTGGCGGCCTGCGGTATTGATACGGTCTGCTACAACTTCATGCCGGTTCTGGACTGGACCCGCACCGATCTGGGCTATCTGCTGCCGGACGGTTCACGCGCCCTGCGTTTTGACCACATCGCCTTTGCTGCTTTCGAATTGCACCTGCTGCAACGCGAAGGGGCAAAAGAGTATTACTCTGCCGGCGAGCAGGCACAGGCGGCGGCCTACTTTAAAGCGATGAGCGACGCGGAAAAAGAGACGCTAACCGCCAATATCATCGCCGGTTTGCCGGGCGCTGAAGAAGGTTACACGCTGGACCAGTTCCGCGCCCGTCTGGCGACCTACGACGGTATCGACAAAGCTAAACTGCGCGAAAATATGGCGCACTTCCTGCGCAGTATCGTGCCGGTGGCCGAGCAGCACGGTCTGAAACTGGCCGTGCATCCAGATGACCCTCCGCGCCCGATCCTCGGCCTGCCGCGTATTGTGTCAACCATCGAAGACATGCAATGGCTGAAAGAGACGGTAGACAGTATTCACAACGGGTTCTGTTTCTGCACTGGCTCCTACGGCGTGCGCGAAGATAATGATCTGGTGAAGATGATGACGACCTTTGCTGACCGCGTGCATTTCATCCATCTGCGCGCCACCCAGCGTGAAGCCACGCCGGGCAGCTTCCATGAAGCCGATCATCTGGACGGTGATGTTGATATGGTGGCGGTGATCAAAGCGATTCTGACCGAAGAACAGAAACGTCAGCGAGCGGGCAATCTGCGCCCTATCCCTATGCGCCCGGACCACGGCCATCAGATGCTCGATGACCTGCATAAAAAGACCAATCCCGGTTATTCGGCGATTGGTCGTCTCAGAGGGCTGGCTGAACTGCGCGGCGTTGAACGTGCATTGAAGCAGACGCTGTTTGCTGAGTAATAGCGATATCCTCCCCTGCAAAGGGGAGGAATTTTTACTCCCCCCAGGTTCTTTCCAGCACGTTGACCCAGTTTTTATGGGCAATCTTGCCGATCAGCGCTTCTCCATAACCGGCCTCACGCATCGCGTTAATCAGCACCGGTAAACCGCTCACATCTTTCATGAAAGGGGCCATCGAGGCACCGTCAAAATCTGAACCAAAGCCCACGTGATCTTCACCCAGTTTTTCCACCAGATAATCCAGATGACGCAGATAGTCCCCTGTGCCGGTATCCGCATCACGCGTGCCGTCGGCCCGCAGGAACGGCGTGGCGAAGTTCAGGCCGACAAAGCCCTGCGTCTCCTTAATGGCTTCCAGCTGGCGGTCGGTCAGATTGCGCGACTGCGCGCAAAGCGAAAACGCGTTGGAATGGCTGGCGACCAGCGGTGCATCTGAAATTTCTGCCACCTGCCAGAAGCCTTTTTCATTCAGATGCGACAAATCCACCATGATGCGTTTGCGGTTACAGGCTTCAACCAGTTTCACGCCAAGGTCGGTCAGCCCCGGTCCGGTATCCGGCGAGGTGTTGAATTTAAACGGCACGCCGTGGCCGAAGATGTTCGGGCGGCTCCACACCGGCCCGAGCGTGCGCAGCCCCATCTGGTAGAGCACATCGAGCGTGTAGAGATCCGGATCGATGCCCTCGGCCCCTTCGATATGCATAACGACAGCTAATGCCTGATTTTGCATCGCCTCTCGGATCGCTTTCGCGCTGCGGCAAATTTTCACCGCCCCCTTCGACTCCGCTTCAATACGCAGCAAAAAAGCCATCATGCCAATTGTGACGTCACGCGCAAATTCGAAAGAAGGTGTCGGAGAAAAATCCGCATGTTTTTGAGTACCTTCCAGTAAAAAACGTGGGTCGATGGTGAGATCCGGCACGCTACTTGCAGAGTCAAAACGTGGAGACGGCACCCAGGCGGCAAAAAGCCCGCCGGCAAAGCCTGCTTCACGGCAGCGCGGCAAATCCATCTGTCCGCTGGCGGGACCATTAAGGAAAGTCTGGGCCGGATTTTCGCGATGTTCATTCCAAAGTTGCAATAAAACATCGTTATGTCCGTCAAATACCGGCATTAAGCCTTCAGTTTCATGCGCTACGTTATTCATAAAAAAGGTCTACCCTTGGTTAAGCATGACAAAAACCGCTGACAGTTTGCTCGTCCACGGTGCATTTAACGCCCGTTACTGCACTACCGATGATCCAATGTCCAGATTTTCAGATGAATTTTTCTGAGAGGCAAAAGCAGCGTTTTAAACGCGTGGCTGATTTTCAATTAAAACCACCAGCATGCTTTCAAGTCAAGGGTCCACCAGAGTCATTTTCTATTTTTGATTTAACTATCAACATCATGGGAGTTATTATGGTTACCAGACGTCAATTTGTTACCGGTTTTGCAGCCGTACCTGTTCTGTCCTACCTGAGCTTTGAACCTGTCTTCGCCGCCACCCCGACCTCGATATTGGTGATGGCTATCAAACTCGACATCATCACCAGTCTTGATCCCCACGAAGGCTTTGAATCGGTAGGCAGCGAAATCACCGGCAATATTTATCAACAACTGGTGAAACCAAAACTGGCTTCCCCTGACGAAATTGAAGGCGACCTGGCCGTCTCCTGGACCGCCTCACCTGACATGAAAACCTTCACCTTTAAACTGGACCCGAAAGCCAAATGGGCCGACGGCAAACCGGTCACCGCCGAAGATGCCGCGTTCTCTTTGCAACGTTCAGTCAAACTGGACAAAAGCCCGGCTTATATCATCAACCAGTTTGGCTACACCAAAGACAACGTTGACACGTTTATCAGCGCACCGGACGCCGAAACATTGGTGATCAAAACCGCCGATCCGGCTTCTGAATCCTTCCTGTTGTACTGCCTGAGCGCTAACGTGGGCAGCATCGTGCAGAAATCCGCCTGCATGGCGAATCAGGTGGGCGACGATTTAGGCAATGCGTGGCTGAAGAAGAACAGTGCCGGTTCCGGCGCGTTCAAACTGCGTGACTGGAAAGTCAGTGAGTCGGTCATTCTGGAAACCAATAAAAACAACCCGCACGCCGGTAAAATTCAGCGCATTATTCTGCGCCACATCGTCGATCCCTCTGCGCAACTGCTGATGCTGAAAAAGGGCGACATCGATATTGCCCGTGACCTGAACACCGAGCAACTGCGTCCGCTGGTTGACGATAAAAACTTCACGCTGGTGCGTAAAGGCATCGCCGGTACGATGATGCTTTCCGCGAATACCGCTCACCCGAACCTCGCCAAACCGCAGGTGTGGCAGGCGATAAAATGGGCCATCGATTACGACGGCATTCAGCAGCATATTGTGCCGCTGACACACAAAGTGCATCAGAGCTTCCTGCCCGAAGGTTTCCCGGCGGCGGTGAACACCATCATGTACAAGCGTGATGTGGCAAAAGCCAAAGCGCTGATGGCCGAAGCCGGTTTCCCGGACGGTTTTGAAATCACGCTTGATCACTACTCCTCTTCGCCGCAGGCCGATATCGTGCAGGCGTTGCAGTCGAATCTGGCCGAAATCGGCATTAAGGTCACCTTGCTGGCGGCCGAAAGCCGTCAGGTACTGACTAAAATGCGCGCCCGTCAGCAGCAGCTGGCCTTCACCCAGTGGGGCGCGGACTATTTTGATCCCAACTCCAATGCCGAAGCCTTTTGCAGTAACCCGGACAACACCGACAAAACCAAAAGCCGTACCCTCGCATGGCGTTGCAGCTGGCAGGATCAGTCGATTGCCGATCTCAGCCAGAAAGCGCTGCACGAACCGGACCCGGCCACCCGCATCAAACTGTATGAAGAGTTGCAGACCCAACATATGGAAAACAGCCCGTTTGCCATCATGATGCAACCGACGCTGACCGCTGCCTGCCGTCATGAAATCTCCGGTGTGGTGTTAACCGTAATGAGTACCAGCCCTTATGAGAAGGTTGTGAAAGCGTGAGCAAGAGACTCAATGGTTTTCTGAGTACCTGCATCAGCGTTTGTCTTACCTTGTTCGGTCTGTCGGTTGTGACCTTTTTCATTGGCAGGGTCATGCCAACCGATCCGGTACTGGCTGCGGTGGGCGACAACGCACCGCAGGCGGTAGTCGAACGTGTTCGCCATGAAATGGGGCTGGATCAGCCCCTCTGGATGCAGTTCCTCCACTATCTCAATCAGGTGTTTCACGGTGATTTAGGCCGTTCAGCCGTGACCACTAACCCCGTCATTACGGACATCGCGCGTTTCTTCCCCGCCACGCTGGAACTGGCTACCGCCGCAATAATCATCGCAGCGTTGGTAGGCATTCCTCTTGGCGTCTGGGCGGCAACGCGTCAGGGCAGCTGGATTGATCAGACCATAAGGGTGGTATGTCTGGCCGGTCACTCGCTGCCGGTGTTCGTGCTGGCCTTACTCAGCCTGCTTATCTTCTACTCGGTACTCGGTATCGCACCGGGGCCGGGGCGGCAGGACATCATCTATCAGGACATGATCCCGCAGGTCACCGGATTACTGACGGTGGACACCCTGCTGGCCGGTGATATGGGTGCATTTCGTGATGCGCTGGCGCACATGGTGCAGCCGGTGCTGATCCTCGCTTATTTCAGCATGGCGTACATCACCCGCATGACCCGCACCTTTATGCTCAACGCACTGAGTGGTGAATTTGTGATCACCGCCCGCGCCAAGGGGCTGTCGGCACGCACCGTTATCTGGAAGCACGCCTTCCCGACCGTCGGAGTGCAGCTGATCACCGTGCTGGCGCTGACCTATGCGGGGCTGCTGGAAGGAGCCGTGGTCACCGAGAACGTCTTCTCCTGGCCGGGCCTCGGACAGTACCTCACCGTGTCCCTGATGAACGCCGATATGAACCCGGTGATTGGCTCCACGCTGCTGATTGGTGCGATTTACGTCATGCTCAATCTGTTCGCCGACCTCCTCTACCGACTTCTGGACCCACGCGTAAAATGACCACTCTCCCTGCTCTGCCTCAACCCCGCACCGGTTCACGTGCCTGGCTGCTGGCCGATACGCCGCACACCCGCACGCAGGCCGTGTGGGGGCGTCGTTATCGCCTCTGGCTGGGTCTTCGCGCCAATCCTCTGGCGGTGATTGGCCTGTTCACAGTACTGCTGGTGCTAATCATTTCAGTCTGTGCGCCGCTGCTGACCAGTTACTCCCCGGGAACGCAGGACTTAGCCAACCGGCTGGCAAAACCTTCAGCCCAGCATTGGCTCGGCACCGACGAACTTGGCCGCGACACCTTCAGCCGTATTCTCTATGGCGGGCGGATCACACTCGGCATGGTGATCACCGTCGTGGCCATTGTTGCTCCGCTTGGCCTGCTGATTGGCTGCGTGGCGGGATACACCGGCGGCCTGCTCGATCGCATCCTGATGCGCATCACGGATATCTTTCTCGCATTCCCGCGTCTGATTCTGGCACTGGCGTTTGTCGCCGCGCTGAAACCGGGGATTGAAAGTGCCATTCTTGCCATCGCCCTCACCGCCTGGCCGCCTTATGCGCGTCTGGCCCGCGCCGAAACCATGCAGGTGCGCGGCACGGATTACATCGCGGCCTGCCGCCTGACCGGTGCCACTTCAGCGCGAATTATTTGGCGGCACATCATGCCGCTGTGCGTACCGAGCCTGGTGGTGCGTATCACACTCGATATGAGTTCGATCATTATCACCGCTGCCAGCCTGGGCTTTCTGGGCATGGGCGCTCAGCCACCTTCGCCGGAATGGGGGGCGATGATCGCCACTGCCCGCCGTTTCCTGTTCGAAGAGTGGTGGGTGCCGCTGATCCCGGCCGTGGCAATTTTCGTGACGTCTCTGGCGTTTAACTTCCTCGGCGACGGTCTGCGTGACGTCCTCGATCCTAAGGAGCGCTGATGCTGGTTGATATCAAAAATCTGCACATTACGTTCGCCACCAACAGCGGCAGTTTTGACGCCGTGCGTGGTGTTTCACTCTCACTCGGCAAGGAAAAATTCGGCATTGTGGGCGAGAGCGGCTCGGGGAAATCCCTGACGGCACGCTGCCTGATGAATCTACTGCCCGCCAGCGCCAAATGCCGCGCCGATACCCTCTCTTTTGACGGTATCGATCTGCGTAACGCCAGCGAAAAACAGATGCGCCAGATCCGTGGCAAACGGGTGGGGTTTATTTTACAGGACCCGAAATATTCGCTTAATCCGGTAATGCCGATTGGCAAACAGGTGGCCGAAGCGTGGCACACCCACAAAGGCGGCAGTAAAAAACAGGCGATGGAAGCCGCCATCGATTTACTCGATCAGGTGCGCATCCGCGAGCCACATAAAGTGGCGCAGCGTTATGCCCATGAAGTCTCCGGCGGCATGGGTCAGCGGGTAATGATCGCCATGATGCTGGCACCGGATCCGGAACTGATGATCGCCGATGAACCCACCAGCGCGCTGGACGCCACGGTGCAGGCGGAAATTCTGCGCCTGCTCGACGATCTGGTGTCCAGCCGCGGCATGGGGCTGATTCTTATCAGCCATGATTTGCCGCTGGTATCGAAGTTCTGCGACCGCGTGGCGGTTATGTACGCCGGTCGTATCGTTGAAACCCTACAGGCCGGTGACCTGCTCAATGCGCAGCATCCTTATACCCGTGGTCTGCTGGAGTGCCTGCCATCACTGAAACATCCGCGTGCGCGGCTGCCGGTGCTGGTACGTGACGAGGCGTGGAAAACATCATGAGTGAGAGCAACGAAAAATCTAACGCTAAGATAATCTTAGATAATTTACGCATTTCCTTTGGCGATACTGAGGTGGTAAAAGGGGTAAGTTTTGCGGTCGCACCCGGCGAGTGTTTTGGCATCGTGGGCGAAAGCGGTTCGGGAAAATCCACCATTTTGCGCGCCTTGGTGGGGCTGAACCAGGCCTGGTCCGGCGGCATGACGATTGGCGGCGAGGCACAGTTACCGGTGCGTCAGAAACGCTTTTACCGCCGCGTGCAGATGGTATTTCAAGACCCGTATGGGTCGTTGCATCCAAGGCAAACTATTGATCGCATCCTGAGTGAACCGCTGATTGTCCACGGTTTCCTCAACATCGAGAAACGCATCACCGATGCACTGAGCGAAGTCGGTTTGCCGCAGGCGGTGCGTTTTCGCTTTCCGCATCAGCTCTCCGGAGGGCAGAGGCAGCGCGTGGCCATTGCCCGTGCGCTGATTTCTGAACCGGAAATCTTGCTGCTCGATGAGCCCACGTCAGCACTCGATGTCTCCGTTCAGGCCGAGATCCTCAACCTGCTGACTGACCTGCGTGAGCGCCGCAAGCTCACTTATATTCTGGTTAGCCACAATCTGGCTGTGGTTACGCATCTTTGCACCAGAATCGGAGTGATGATTGGTGGTGAAATGGTAGAGCTTCTGAGCGCAGACGATTTACGGGCGGGACGCGTCACCCATCCGCATACGGCAGAGTTGCGATCGTTAAGTCTCAGTCTTGAGGAACCGGGCTAAATCACCGTGAGCACGGTTTCAACGGGCAGCAAGGCTGCCTTTCAATCACAGATTAACGTTATTAAGGGGAGAAGGAATGACATCCACTCTACCGTCGTTACATTGGCAGACAGCCCTCACTGTGGCCAATACGATCACCGAAAAATGGAACCAGCCCGGAGAACCGGGTGGCGCCATCACTCTGTTTGACAGCCGTTCACTTCAGGGGCACAGCGCAGGCGGGCTGGCGAATCTGACCACCGGTGAACGCTTCAGTATTGACGACGTCGTGCGCTACGCCTCGGTCACTAAACATATTTTCGCCGCGCTGGCGCTGCTGCGAAGCGATGCCGGATTATCCCTCAGCGACACACTCGGCCAATATCTGCCTCAGTTGAAACCGCCGATGTCACTGGTAACTCTCGGTCAGGCGCTGGATATGACCGGCGGCCTGCCTGACGTCCGCGAAACGCTCTCCCTGCTCGGCGTGTCGGTTTATACCGCCAGTGAACCTGATGCTATTCTCGATTTTCTCGCCAAGGACGGTTCTCTGAATTTCCCGGCGGGCAGCGAGATCTCTTACTCCAATACAGGTTACCGTCTGGTTGAAGCGATATTAAACAGCAAAGGAATACGGTTTGAGGATTTGCTGCAACAGCATATCGCCCGCCCGCTGGAGATCGCGCTGCACGCACCGGAAACCTGGTTTGACGTGGTTCCGGGATTAGCACCTGGTTATTGGAAAGACACCTCGGGCTGGAAAACGGCGAGCGCCGGGCTGCATCTTTCGGCCTCTGGCAGCCTGACCGGCAGCCTGCGTTCACTGACCGTCTGGCTGCAAAGCCTGCTGGCGAATCGCGGTCCCGGTGCCGGTGTGCTGGAAACGCTGACTGCACAGCGTCATTTACGCGGTGATACGGCGTCCGCCTACGGGCTGGGCACCACCTCTTCAACGCTTGGCAGCCATAAAGTCTACGGTCACGGGGGTTCACACGCAGGTTACAAAACCTATTTTCTGTTACATCCCGAACTCGACGCCGGTGTGGCGCTGGTTTCGAATCGTGAAGATACCGCCGCCTACGGCGCAGCACTCGATGTGATGGCCGCCCTGCTCAGCACCCCGTTACCCCCGCGCAGTCAGGCTATTCCCGACGGGCTGTACGCCAGCGTTGCCGAACCTTACTGGCTCAAGGTGAACAATGGCGTAGCCAGCTATCTGGGCTCCGGTGACAACCTCTTTGAAGGTGCCGATAAAAACGAAGCGGTTTCACTTTCCGCCCATATGCCTATGCGCTTGCGCTGGGACGGGCACGCCATACAAGGCGAGATTGGTCACGCCCCGCGCCGCTTTGTGCCGGTCGAGCCGAATGACTGTCTGGGGATGGTACAGGGCCGCTGGTTTCACCGCGATTCCAAAGCCGCCTTTGATATTGAAGGCGATCAGTTCGTCATGGGCGTTGGCCCGTTGCGTACGAGTGGAAGGCTAACCTCGCTGGGCCTCGGCCGTCTGCTGGTTGAAATGCCCGATGGCCCGTGGCAAAAATCTTTCTGCCTCTATTTTCAAGGTTATAACGTCAGGCTTATCTCCAACCGCAGCCGTGTTCTGAATTTTCGCCGGGATGAATACCGTACCGACTGGAAACCTGTGGCTTAAAGTTCTGCGGCAAATAAACGCAAAAGCCTTCCGATGGAAGGCTTTTCTTGTTGTGACTCAGCTCTGGTCGGGAGAGCGTTAGTTAATAAACGCCGCACTGTGAAAATCGATCTCCCACTGTAACACCTGCCCGTATAACACGGACAGGCGCTGCCTTTCGGTAGCAGAGAGTTCGGCGGCGCAGCGGTCAAGCTCAGCTTTTAGCCAGCTAGCCTGATCAATAAACGTTTTTTCCGCATGCATCATCACCCAGGCTTTCACATCGGGGTCGGCAATTTCTGCGTGACTGACCCGCTCACACCAGTGGTAGTACATCCATTCAGCACCAAACATCAGGGTCAGGATCTCAGCATAGCTGCCCGTTTCAGCGGTGCGCATCATGCCCTGACTGAAGCGGTAAACCTCTGGCGCGCTGCGCAAATAGTCCGCCGGATTGACATCACGCGCCCTCATGACCCGTTCGAAATAGACGATCTGTTCATTAGCCAGTGCATCGAGTACGCCTATCAGCCAACGCTGATGGCGGATATCTGGTGCCTTGATCACCGCATAAGAAAATATGCCGATGGCCGTTGCAACAAAATCGCCCTCAAACACCAGATACTGATTGAACACCCGTGCAGGCAAGATGCCGTTTTCAATGCCTGTCACAAAAGGGTGAGTTTGCATCGCCTGCCAGCTTACGTGATGCTCAGCCAGCAGCTGTTCGGTAAAAACCTGTCCGGTCACAGTATTACTCCTCAAGCCCGGCGCGGGCGACTGACATGAAATGTTTTACGCGTTCCAGCTCAACCTGATTCCACCATACACCGCCAAACTTCAACGTGCTGGCGACAATCACGCCCTGGGTACGCTGTAAAATAGCGCAGATGTTGTCTGGCGTAACGCCGGAACCCACCAGCAGCGGCAATTCTGTGGCAGAGCGGATCTCGTCAATCTCTTCCATGGTGGCGCTGTCGCCAGTCCGCTGACCGGTTGCAATAACGCCGTCGGCCAGGAAGAAGTCCACGTCGCGGGTCAGCTCAGGGATAGAGCGGTCCGCCACAATGGCGTGACTGCCGTGTTTTACGTGGCTGTCGGCAAAAACTTTGATGTGCTCGGCGCGCAGCTGTGAACGATAACGCAGTGCGGTGGCAGCAGCCCCTTCGATAAACCCTTCGTTAGCGATGTAGGCGTTAGCCCATTGATTGACGCGGATAAAATCTGCCCCACCCGCCAGCGCCGTGGCAAAAGCCGGAATGGCCGCGTTCGCCAGTACGTTGATACCCAGCGGGCAACCGAACTCCTGTTTAATTCTGTCAGTGATAACCGACATAAAAGCCGCAGTTTCATGGCCGATGTGTTCAGGTTTAGAAAAAGGAATATCGCCATGGTTTTCGATAATCAGACCGTGAAGGCCGCCTTCTAAATAAGCCTGGGCATCGCTCAGGGCGATATCAATTATTTTATTAATTGATTTCCCCTGATAATTTGGCGAGCCGGGAAAGGCTTCGCAATGTACAACACCAATAATTGCTTTAGGACGAGAAAATATTTCTTGAATTGCGCTTGGTTTTCCTGCTGATATAGAGCTCATCTTTATTCACCTTCCAGGGGTTATCTATGCGTGTTTTCGTCGTGGGAAATATAGGCGTTGACGAAACGTATGTAATAAATGAAATACCAGAAAAAGGCGCATCCGTTCACGGCCAGAAAATAAATCAGGATCTGGGCGGAAAAGGCGCTAATCAGGCAGTAATACTTTCCCGGTGCGCGGTTAACACAATATTAATCGCTGCCACGGGCAATGATAATCAGGGCCAGTGGTGCCGGCAGAAAATAGCTCAAGAATCATTAATGTTATTTCCTGATGACTCATTATATTGCCGCACGGACACCTCACTTATTCTAAATACTGCCGACGGTGACAATTCTATTATTACCACCACCACCGCCGCCGACTCATTATCACTGGGCGATATTCAACAGGCCTTATCCACGGCAAGTCCCGGTGACGTGGTATTGCAGCAGGGGAATTTCTCACTGGAGAAAACCGCTGCCCTGTTCCGGTATGCCCGCGAGCACCGGCTGCTGACCGTTTTTAACCCTTCGCCGGTCAAACCTGCCTTCAGCGAACTCTGGCCGCTGATTGATCTGCTGGTGGTTAACCGGGGCGAAGCCGAATACTTTACGGCAACCTCTGACACCCCGGCCAAAGCCGCACACTATTTCCAGGCGGCGGGCGTTGCCAGTGTGGTGATCACGCTGGGTGCCGAAGGCGTTTATCTCGCCTCTTCGCAGCATCAGATCCAGGTATCCACGCCGCGCTGTCATGTGGTGGATACCACCGGCGCCGGGGATACCTTCCTGGCGGTGATGCTCGCCTCCATGTTGCAACGCGATGCCAATGAGCCTGAGAAAATCGATCTGCAACGCGCCGGTCAGGCGGCCGCCATTACCATTGGCCGCTCGGGTACTTTCAGTGCTTTTCCTTGCGCAGCCGAACTGGAGATGCTGCTAAAAAATTAAATATCGGTGCCTGAAAGCGGGTTATGAATTCATAACCCGCTAATAGAAAAAGACTATATTGTTATTGTTTGAACATCGGGCGGAAAGTATCCACGTTAGCTTTGGTGACAATCGTTGCCGGAACCTGGATAGTTTTATCGACTGTTTTACCTTCGACCACAATTTTATTCAGCGCCTTCACCGCTTCAACACCCATGTTTTCCGGGTCCTGTTGCAGTACGGCCGTCACGTAACCCTGATCGATACCGCTCACCGCTTTTGCCGTCAGGTCCCAGCCAAAGACTTTGATATCTTTCTGACGCCCCTGATTCTCCACGGCGGCAATAGCCCCGAGCAGAGCCGGTTCGCCGGTGGCGTAGATTGCCGTCATATCCGGGTTACCGGTGATCAGATTTTCAGCGGCTGTTAAGGCGTCGTCCTGAATGTTACGGCCATCGACCACCCCCACCACTTTGATGCCCGGATGCCCCTGTAACGTATCGACAAAACCTTTCTGGCGCTGATTCTGAATCGCTGAATTGAGCGCGCCGACGATGCCCAGTTTGGCTTTATCACCCATGTTTTTCTTCACATAGTTGGTAAAATAGTTGCCCAGCAACGCCCCGCCTTTACTATTATCCACACCTACCTGCGCTTTATGTGCCCCCTCTGGAAGCACGGCATCAATAGCAATCACCGGTATATTCGCCGCCGCGGCCTCTTTAATTGCTGGCAGGATGCCATTGACGTCAATGGCATCGACCATAATTCCTTTTACGCCCTGCTGAATATAAGTTTCAATCGCATCATTTTGTGAAACCGGATTATCATTAGCATTGAATATAACCAGTTTTGCACCGGATTTTTTCGCCTCTTCCTGTGCCCCTTTATTCATGAGATTAAAGAACAGCGCCTGCTGATTAATTTGCACCAGTGCATAAGTGGGTGCTTCGGCTGAAAATGCCGAATAGCTAAAAAGAGAAAAACCTAATGAAGTGATAATAGCGCAGGCAGACTTTTTAAGATTCAACAAATTATAAGCTGGAACGGTTCTTTTCTTGCCGGCGTTGATAAACATAATGACATCCTCAATATTTGGTGATGACAATGCAATGCGCTGGACTGAATAAATCACAACGGAATTATTCATCAGCTGAACCTCTGGCACGGTTAGAAACCCTGGCCTTGAGGGAATGTTGGCGGGAGCACACATCAGAATGTGTTTTTAGCGAAAAATACCGTTCCAAACGGAGAGTTTTCGGTGAAGCTGTTAATGCGGGTAAACTGTCAAATAGAATTAAACGAGGCTCAAAAATTGTCAAGTATAAATTTTATCTGATCCGTGGCATTGTGAGCACCGTAAAGCTAACGAAGCTGACGCCACCGTAATTTGAGGTGAGCATGAGCCGCTAACGCCGCCATAATTTGAAGGATGAAGAGTAATGGCTAATTTATCAGATGTCGCTAAGCGTGCAGGCCTGTCAAAAGCCACCGTGTCGCGGTATCTCAACAAAAGTATCGTGCTCCCGCAGCCTACGGTGGCGCGCATCGAAGATGCCATCAAAGCACTCGATTACCGCGCCAACAGCCTGGCCCGCAGGCTGAGCATGGGCGGCAGTGAAACTATCGGTCTGGTATTGCCTGACATCGCCAACCCGTTTTTTGCAGAACTGGCGGACGCCGCTGAAGAGACAGCCTCGCTGCATAAATACAGCCTGGTGCTATGCGTCACGCGCAACAATCTGGAAAAAGAGCGTCAGTTTATCCGCTGGCTGGATACCCGTCAGGTGGATGGTCTGTTATTCACCACCAACCGCCCTGACAACGGCCAGTTGCGCGAGCAGCTGAAAGGCCAGCGTCACGTGGTGCTGCTCGATGAAGATGTGCCGGGCAGCACGGTTCCCAAAGTGTTTTCAGACAACGTCCACGGCGGCGAACTGGCAGCCAGTCAGTTGATCGCCGCCGGGCATCAGCGCATTGCGTTTGTCGGCGGTCCGGATGAGCTGATGAGCGTACGCGAACGCCATCAGGGTTTCCGGCAAGCACTGCTGAATGCCGGTCTGCCTTACGACCCTGACATGGTTTTGTATGGCGATTACAGCCGCGGCTTTGGCCGTCTGGCGCTGGATACGCTGCTGGAATTACCGCAGCCACCCACAGCCGTCTTTGCCGCCAGTGATTATCTGGCGCTCGGCCTGCTCGATGGCCTGCGCCAGCGGGGTTTATCTGCCCCGTCTGCACTTTCACTGGTCGGTTTCGATGACGCGATTTACTCGGATCTCATCACCCCGCGCCTCTCCACCATCCGCCAGTCAGCCCGCGAACTGGGCCGTGCAGCGGTGGAAACGCTGATCAAACTGTTTAACAATGAACCCGATATCCCCCCCGTTTCGCGCATTCCGGTAGAGTGGATTTCCCGTGACTCGGTCACCGCACCCACTATACCCCGGTGACGGCCAATGTTGGTGCACAAAGCAGGCGCATTTGCGCCTTTTTTGTGCAACCCGGCACACAGCAATAATGTTTGTTCCTTCTGCACTGACACATAGAAACTGTGATATTGACCCCAAAAAATTAAATTTTCGCTTTTTTGTCACCTAATCATCACATTGATACGTAAGATATTTAACACATGCAGTGTTCAATATTTGAACCACATCACTTTCCTCTCTGCGATTAACTGGCATACATTCTGCTACATTCACATCGGCGACACAGAGTTCCACACTCAGAATATTATTTGACCATTCCGGGTGCGGGAAAAAACATCGCCGTTATTTTTGCCTTTCGGGTAAACCGGTTTACAAGGAAAGAAAAACCGGTAAGGGCAGGAAGACGGCGCTGTCAGCAGGAATCATGTCCATTTCGGCTTTTTTTTGAGCCCAAACCGGCGCCCTGCACCCGCCAGCCCCTCACCAGTTGGAGAGCAGTTATGTCCCAAGAGATGTCCAGAAATCTGTCTGGTTCACCCCGGGTGGAAATGGTAAATATCACCAAAACCTACGGCTCGATCCGCTCACTGCGCGGTGTCAATCTGAGCCTGGCTCCCGGCGAAGTACTGGGTCTGGTCGGTGACAACGGTGCAGGGAAATCCACCCTGACGAAAATTCTGGCTGGCGCCGTGGTGCCGACCGGTGGAACCTTGCGTATCGACGGCGAAGACGTCCATTTTGCTAATCCGTCAGACGCCCGCCGCTGCCATATCGAAATGGTCTATCAGGATCTCTCCCTGTGCGACACGGTCAACGTGGCTGGCAATCTGTTTATGGGGCGCGAACCCCAAACCCGCCTGCTGGGCATTCCCTTTCTCGATGAGAAAAAGATGCACGAACAGGCACGAGAAATGTTGCAGGGCTTAGGGATTTCGATTCCCGATACCCGCCTGCTGGTGCGCAATCTCTCCGGCGGTCAGCGCCAGGCGATCGCGATTGCCCGCGCCGCCGCTTTCGGTCCTAAAGTGCTAATCATGGATGAACCGACGGCCGCACTCGCCGTGGCTGAAGTCGAAGCGGTGCTGGAACTGATCCGCCGCGTCAGCGCACGGGGCGTCAGCGTTATCCTGATCACTCACCGCTTGCAGGATCTGTTCCTGGTCTGTGACCGCATCATGGTGATGTACGAAGGCACTAACGTTGCCGACCGGCAAATTGCCGACACCAGCTTATCTGACATCGTGAACCTGATTGTCGGTGAGAAATTCGAGGCGCACTCCGCGCGCGGTTCTGTTCAACACGAGCAGCGCCCACACTGAGTCTCTGCCCGGCAACGGGCGGTGGCGGGTTGATGCAGACTCGTACTGATAAGGGTAAGCCCATGAGTATCATAAATATGTCCAGTCCCCGACTTATAAAGCAATCGGTTACGCGTCGCATGTTGCACAACCACTCCGGCGTGGTGAGTATCGCGGTGTTCTTTATTTTCTGCTGTGCGGTGTTCTCCTTCGCTACTGACAATTTCCTCAGCGGCGCTAATTGGCTGAATATTTTGCGTCAAAGCGCCCCGCTACTGATCGTCGCCGCGGCCATGACGCTGGTGATCACCACCGGCGGCATTGATTTATCCGTCGGCTCAACGCTGGCACTCGTCGGTGCGCTCTCCGCCATTGCGCTTAATAACTGGGGTCTGCCGTGGCCGGTAGTGCTGATGGGTGGCCTGCTGTTAGGCGGGTTGATTGGTGCGATCAACGGCTACTTTATCGCCTACGAGGGTATTCCGGCGTTTATTGTTACTCTGGCAACGCTTGCGGTGATCCGTGGCGTTGCGCTGCTGATCACTCAGGGTTATTCCATCCCTATTCCCGCAGACAGCCCGTTCACGCTGCTCGGCCGCGCCTGGGTTCTCGGCCTGCCGCTGCCTGCGATCATTGGCGTACTGGCGCTGTTCTTTGGTCATATCCTGTTGAATCACATGCGTTTCGGCCGCTACGTGACCGCCATCGGGGCCAATGCCGAAGGGGTACGCCGCGCCGGGGTTAACACCAAAACCATCACGCTGCGCGTCTACGTTATCTGCGGCATGTGTGCAGCGCTGGCCGGAATGATCATTACCGCACGTCTGGGCAGCGGCTCGTCGAATCAGGGTGAAGGCTTTGAATTGCAGGTGATTGCCGCCGTCGTATTAGGCAGCACCAGCCTGTTTGGCGGGTTCGGCACCATCATCGGCACCCTGCTCGGCGCACTGTCAATTGCCGTGATCCAAAACGGATTGATCCTGTCGCATATGTCACCGTTTTATACCCAAATCGCCACCGGCCTGATTATCCTGCTGGCTATCTGGCTGAACACCCGCATCTTCAATCCGGTCCGAAGTACAAAAGGATAGCGACATGTCATCAGACTCTGCTTTTTCAGGTTCGCTGTTCCGCCACGCCGATCCTTTTCCGCTCGGCACGCAAAGCGGTTTTGCGATGACCGTTCTCGGGCCGCTGCCGGTGGAAAAACTCGGCGTAACCCTGATGCACGAACATATTCTGCTCGACGCCGCTGGCAAATGGGTGCCCCCCTGCTGTTGCAGTGAGAGGCATATTGCCGAAATGCCGGTCAGGATCGAAAACCTCGGCGAACTGCAACTCAATCCGCTGATGAGCCGCGACAACTGCCAACTGTTTGATGTCGATCTCGCCGTCGAGGAGCTAATGAAATACCGCGCGCTGGGAGGAGAAACGGTCGTGGATCCGACCAACATCGGCATCGGCCGCGACCCCAAAGCCCTGCAGCGAATTTCACGTCTGACGGGTCTGAACATCATTATGGGCACCGGTTTTTACCTTGAACCTTCGCATCCGGATTATGTGAAAACGCACTCGCTGGAAACGCTGACCGATCAGATTATTTATGATGTTGGGGGATTCAGCGACAAACCCGAGGTGGTTGCCGGGTTGATTGGTGAAATTGGGGTGTCGGCAGCGTTTACCCCTAACGAGGAGAAATCCTTGCGGGCGGCGGGACGGGCAAGTGCCCAAACCGGCGTGCCGATGCAGATCCATCTGCCGGGCTGGGAGCGTTACGGTCATAAGGTGCTGGATATCCTGGCCGAAGAAGGCACCCGCTTGCAAAACGTGGTGCTGTGCCATATGAATCCGAGTTTCGCGGATAAAAACTATCAGCGGACGCTGGCCGAGCGCGGCGCATTTCTGGAATATGACATGATCGGCATGACGTACTTTTATGCCGATGAAAGTGCGCAGTCGCCTTCGGACGAAGACAACGCCCGCGCCATCCGCGAGCTGATCGATGACGGGTATATCGGGCAGGTGTTGCTGTCGCAGGATGTTTTTCTGAAAACCATGCTGACGAAATTTGGCGGCCATGGTTACGGTTATATCCTCAAACATTTCGTGCCGCGCCTGCGCCGCCACGGCGTGACCGGCGAACAGCTGGAAACGCTGCTGATAGGCAATCCTCAGCGCGTGTTTTCCATCAAGTCGTGATCGTTTGGCAGGTGTTTGAGAATGAATGAAGCCGTAATTGCTCTGACCCGCGCCCTGCTGGGTTTCAATACCATCAATCCGCCGGGTAACGAAGCGGAATGTCTGCGCTGGTTGGCGGCATTCCTGACTGAAAACGGCTTCGACGTTCAGCTCCATCAGTTCGGTGAGAACCGTTTCAACCTGCTGGCGTCGCTGCCAGGGTCAGCCGCCGGTAAACCGCTGGCTTTTACCGGCCACCTCGACACCGTCCCGCTGGGTAATGCCCCGTGGCAGCAGGATCCGTTCGCCGGTGAGGTGATTGATGGCCGGATTTACGGACGTGGCAGCAGCGATATGAAAGCGGCCATTGCGGCTTTTATTATCGCCTGCATAAACAGTGCAGAGGCTATTGCTGCCGGGAGTGGCGTAGTGCTTATCCTGACCGGTGGCGAAGAAACCGGCTGCGACGGTGCACGGGCGATGATGAATGACCCCGCCATGATCTTACCGCAGCCCGGTGCGCTGATCGTCGGCGAACCGACGGCCAATTACCCGATCATTGGTCACAAAGGGGCGCTCTGGTTGCGCTGCGAAACTCAGGGAAAAACCGCGCACGGGGCAATGCCAGAGCTGGGCATTAATGCGATATATCTGGCGGCGGATGCTATCGGCAAAATCCGTCAATTTGACCCCGGCCCGCCGCACCCGCTGATGAAAAAACCGACCCTGAACGTCGGTACTATCCGAGGCGGGCTGAACATCAATTCGGTGCCAGACCGCGCCAGCTTTGACGTAGACATGCGCACCGACCCGACGCTGGCGCATCATCCTCTGACCGTAAGATTACAGCAGTATTTAAGTGACACCGTCACTATTTCGACATTGATTGACCTGCCTGCGGTACTCACTGAGCGCCGACATCCGTGGATACAGCGGGTATTTACGCTCTGCGCCGCCCTTCATGCTGAGCCGCTCGAAGCCAGGATCGTGCCCTACTTTACCGATGCCGCCTTGCTGCTCGATGCCATCGGCTCGCCGCCCTGCATTATCCTCGGGCCGGGGGAACCTTCGATGGCGCATCAGACCGATGAATATTGTTCGCTCGCGCGGCTGTATGAGAGTGTCGAGTTATACCGGGAGGTCATCGACGACTATTTTCTTTTTGGGCTGGCTGCCCAAACCCGCTTTTAAAGCTTTAAATTCAAATTCAAGACCTTGGGTTGCCACCCAAACTGGCCAAGAAGGCGCGTAGGCGCGCGCCCTCTTGACTCCCGCGCCTTTTAAAAACAGCAGCTGCGCTGGTCACAATGGCCGTGTTTCAAGTATTTCCGTTATAGCCGCAAAATGTCATCGCTCTGCGATTCCCGGCTGCGGGTTTGAGCCAACGATAAAACGTTGTCTCGCCACCGACTTGCCGGTGACATTTTTGAATGCGGCCTCGACGTTTTTAAGGACAAACACAGCACAGGTTTTGAATTTAAAGAAGCCATGGGCGCATTCAAAAATGGCGCTGAGCAAGAGGTTCGAGACCTATGGCTCGAACCCGCAGCGAAGGCACCGCCTAAGCGGCGACATTTTGCGGCGTTAACAGCGGTACCTGAAACACGGCCATCCCGATTCAGCGATAGCGCGCAGTTAAAAAAAAGCAGGGGTCCAGGGGAGGCGCGTTTACGCCTCCCCTGGTCGGTGTGGGCCGACGCCCACGGTTTTGAAGTTAAAGTCGAAATTGAAAACAAAACAGCTTGTGCCGTATTAACTGCTTCAGCTTCAGTGCTGCCTGCGATGGTGGCTGGTCGCGGCGGCTGAGCAAAATCACCTCGAACGGCAGGGCTTCCACCACGGGCAGGATTTTAAGCTGATGGGTATAACGCAGCGCAGTGAAGGTATCCACCACACCGACACCGCCACCGGCGAGCACCAGATCGGCGATCACCGAGTAGGTTTTAATGTGCAACTGAGCGCGCGGGGTTAACCCGTTTTCGCGCAGGACCCGGCTGAGTACCTGACCAAGCGGATCCTGCTGTTGCAGCATCAGCAGATCGTTATCACACAGCCAGCTCAGGGAAACCACGCCTTCCTGCGGGCTGTCAGGCGGCAATAGCGCCACCATATTGGCCTGATAAATCGACTCGGAGACCAGCTCTGATGAAACCTGCTCACCAAAAGCCAGCGCGAAATCCATCTTATAATGCAGCAGATCCTGACTCAGCGTATTGAAGTGTCCGGTCACCAGTTCAACGCTGCCACCGGGGATTTGGCGGCGGAAATCCACCAGCACCGGCGCCATTATGCTGTGACCCAGTGCATGAGCAGAACCAATGCGCACGTGCTGACCTTCGCCCTGGCGCAACTGTTCTGCCAGCACACCGATGGCCTGAATATGGCTGAACAACGCCTCGACTTCTGGCAGCAATCTGCGCCCTTCCGGCGTGACGATCAACCCCTGCGGGCTGCGGTCAAACAGTGCAAAGCCCAGTTGTTGCTCAGCGTGATTCAGTACGCGGCTGACATTTGGCTGCGATACGTTGAGCAACCTCGCGGCACCGCTGACGCTACCCGCCTGTAAAACGGCCTGAAACACTTCAATATGGCGTAAACGCATGCGCTGCCTGCCCTTCACAAAATCCGATATCAGCCAGTATACCCAAGATCATTCACGCGGCTATTTTTGCGTAGAGGCCAGATAAGAGAATGCGCTGAGCAGACTAATAATAGAGGCGACGCTGGCGCTGGTGTAGCTGACGGTCACGGCATCGAGACGTTCGACGCCGGGGATCAGCATAAAGATATCGGCCAGTACCGGTTTCGTCGCCATCAGCTCAAGGGTATAAGGTGCAGAAAAGCGGTTAGTAATTCCCGGTACCCCTTTACTGACGGCCAGCGAGGCCTGTTTGCGTATCTGCGCGCGGGCAATGGCCGGGCTGTCCGATTCGGCGGCATTCGCGGAGATGGCGCGTTTTACACAGACGTATTGTGAATAAGGGTAATGCTGATTGACCCAGCGTTCCAGCTGGTCATCACCGGTTACCAGCCATAAAGGAACGTTGAATTCCGCGGCGGCGGCGGCATACAGATCGCTTTCACCCACCACCTGCCCGTTAAGTTTGACCCGGTAAAATGCCCGACCATTGATGGTATGCGCCAGCACTCCCGCTTCACCCGCCGCAGTGTGAAAACCCACCAGCATCAGACCGTCATACTGCTGCTGCGCAATACCTTCAATCATCGACAATGCGCGGGGTTTGCCCTGCACCAAACGTGCACGTGGATCGATATTTTCTGCACGCAGGTTTTGCATTGTGGCATGGCTGTCGGCCACCGTGACCGTCGTTGCGCCACCAGCGAAGGCGCCGTCGATGGCGGCGTTCACTTCCTGCTCCATTAATGCCCGGGCGGCGTCGTAATCGGCATGACCGGGGGTGCATTGTTCCGGGCGCATCACGCCCGCTACGCCTTCGATATCGGCAGAAATGAAAATTTTCATAAGGGTTTCTCGTTATAGTGATCCAATACATCCCGCAGGGAAACGCGGTGATGACCGCGAAAACCTGTAACAGACTCAGCGCACAGCATGGCGTCAAGCACTGCGTGTTCTGTGGCGTCGGCGGCCATCGCCAGTAACGGTTCGAGCTTATCATCAGAGGGCGTGACACCGTCACGAATCGTGGAAAATGCCAGCGCGATGTCGCCGGATCCGTGCCCCCAATAACTGCCTAGCCGCCCCAGACCTGCGCCAGCCCGTTTAGCGATGCGCGTGAGTTGGCGGCTGTCGAGGTAACGGTCACAGGCCATAATAATAATCACCGATCCGGCGTCAACCTGGGGCGCGAGTTGCGGCAATCGTTCCTGCACCGCCGCGCCCACCCGCACACCATCGAGCGTCAGCTCGGACAGCGTACCAAAGTTAGCCAGTACCAGAACGCCAATCGTGGCGCTGAGACGTTCACACCAGCGCGACGCGGTGCCAATCCCCCCCTTCAGTCCGAAACAACTCATACCGCGTCCGGCCCCCACGCTGCCACGGGCGAATTCATGGCGTGCGGTATCCAGCGCGGCCAGCGCGTCATTTTCCGTGACGGCCAGCGCCTGAATGTCGTTGAGATACGCATCATTACACTCGAGGATCACCGGGTTGATGGTCGCGTCAGGACGGCCAATCTGCGGGAACTGCTGACAACTGCGCCGCACGAGCGCATTAAACAGCGTCCCGGCGGCGAAAGTATTACTCAGGAGAATGGGCGTTTGCAGCTCACCAAGTTCCATCACCTGAATCAGGCCGATGGGTTTGGCAAAACCGTTGAGCACCGAGACACCACAGGGCAGCGGCGCGGCATAAAGGTTATCGCCCGGCGGCACAACGGCCGTGACGCCGGTTTGAATATCGCCAGCGGCCAGCGTGCTGTGACCGACGGTGACGCCGGCAACATCCGTCAGGCTGTTGGTGGGGCCACAAGGGAAACGCGGATGAAAAATCTGCTGTTTTCCGGCCCAGCGTGTCAGCAGCGCCTGCATTCCTGACGCTGAGAAGTTATCTGAATTTGTTTTCATATCTTAAGTTTAGAAGCCCTGAAGGCATTGCGCAGGGTAAAAAATGGGAATTACAGCCAGATTTCACCTTGGTGATAACGCAGTGCCGGTTCAGCGTCCTGCGCCAGCCAGATAGGCCCGTCGAGATCGACCCGTTCGGCCTGAACGGCCACCGGCAAGGCGGCTTCCATAGCAATTGAGGAACCGAGCATGCAACCAACCATCACCCGCAGGCCGAGCGCTTTGGCCTCCGCACTCATCGCCAGCGCCTCGGTCAGCCCGCCGCATTTATCCAGTTTAATGTTGATCATCTCATAACGGTCGCGCAGCCCGGCAATGTCACCGCGCTGATGGCAACTTTCGTCGGCGCAGACCGGGATCGGGTGCAGACAGCGCACAAGGTCGTGGTCATTACCGGCAGGCAGCGGCTGCTCGATCATCGCGATATTAAATTCATGCAGGGCGTTGAACAGGCTCTCCAGATCCAGCCCGAGCCAGGATTCATTGGCGTCTACCACCAGCGTTGCCTGCGGCGCGGCGGCGCGGATTGCCGCTACCTTCTCAACAATCTGTTCACGGTTGAGTTTGATTTTCAGCAACTTAGCGCCACCGTCGACGGCCACTTTCGCCGCTGCGGCCATATTTTCCAGCGTATCCAGACTCAGCGTTTCGGCAGTGATCACCGTTTTTGGCGGAGTATTGTTCAGCAACTGCCAGACAGTTTTACCCTGCCGCGCTGCGTCAAGTTTCCACAATGCGCAGTCTAGAGCGTTACGCGCCGAACCCTGCGGCAGCGTGTGTTGCAGCGCCTCGCGGCTCAGTCCCTGTTCTATCTGCGGCTGAACCTGTACCAGCTGCTCGGTCACACTTTCGGCAGACTCCTGATAATGCGGCGTCGGCGTACATTCGCCGGTCCCGCTGAATTCGCCGTCGGTCAGATGAACCCGTACCACGGTGACCGCCGTACGGGCGCTGCGTGAAATCACAAACGGACGGGCCAGCTTCAGTTCCAGCGTTTCAAAGGTCATGGTGATCATCAGCCGTTGTCCTTAACCCACTGCGCCATCTCTTTGATCCCGAAACGCACCGGATCGGTGGCAGGAACGCCAAATTCTGCCGTGATCGCCGCCAGTGCACTCAGGGCTTCTTCTTCGCTGACGCCGGAAGTATTAAGGGAGAAACCGGCCAGCCTGACATCCGGGCTGGTCAGGCGGGCGGCGGCGAGATTGCTGTCCACGCACTGGCGCAGGGTTGGCATCGGCTGATGCGGCAAATGGCGCATATGCGCACGGCCAAGTTCGTGGCACATCACCAGCAGATGGGCTTGTGCGCCATGAATTAATCCCATGCTAACACCGGCGAACGACGGGTGATAAAGCGATCCCTGTCCTTCGATAATGTCCCAGTGTTGTTCATCATTGGCCGGAGAAAGCGCTTCGACGGCACCGGAGATAAAGTCAGCAATGACTGCATCAATCGCAATACCCGCCCCCGCCACCAGCACACCGGTCTGGCCGGTAGCACGAAATTCAGCATTGATATCCAGCTCACGCATCGCCGCTTCCAGCGCCAGCGAGGTGTACATCTTGCCGACCGAACAGTCAGTACCCACCGTCAGCAGGCGTTTGCCGCTGCGCTTAATGCCGGTGCCAGTATCCAGTGCCGGGCGCATATGGCGCACATCGAACAGTTCAACCTGATGCGCTTTCGCCAGTTCCACCAATTCGGGAATGTCATTCAGCCCCTGATGCAAACCATTGGCTACGTTCATTCCTGCGCGAATTGCAGTTTTGATGGAGTCCAGCCAGTGCGCCGGCAGTTTACCGCCAGAGTTAGCGGTGCCGAGCACCATGGTTTTCGCCCCACGCGCTTTGGCGGTCGCGATATCCATCTCCTCAAGGCCCAGTGAAACCGAGTCCGTCGCCAATCGTATCTGGCCGACGCACGAATCGGGCCGCCAGACGTGAATACCGCGCGCCGTTTTCGCCGCCAGCGGATCCGTCACATCACCGAGGAACAGCAGATACGGCATAGGAATATGTTGCATGTCAGTTTCTCTCCAAAAAAGTCAGGGAACAGATCCGGTTTATGTCACCGGTGAGACTGACTATTTCATGCGGCAGTCACGCTGACGAATACTTGTTTGGTCAGGGGGTATACCTTGAGGTTATAGGAAGGTAAATCATTGGGCAGAAAACGTTATTTCAGATAGAGCACGGGGGCGCGGACGTTAAATTCCAGGCATAAAAAAAGGCAGAGCCAATGAACTCTGCCTTTGTAATTACCATTTTCAGACACAGAAACGGGTAATAACTCTTGTATGCAACTTAGAAACGATAAGTCAGGGCGACGGTCATGATGTCGTCGGTATTCAGGCCCAGTGCGTTATCGTCGCTCAGCTGGTTGATCAGGTAGTCAGCATAAACGTACATGTTTTTGTTGAAGTAGTAAGTGGCGCCCACTTCGAAGTATTTAACGATGTCAGCATCGCCGATGCCATTTTCGATATCGTGTGCTTTAGACTGCACATAACCTACAGAAGGACGCAGGCCGTTTTCGAACTGGTACTGAGCAACGAACTCGATGCCTTTGGTTTTGTTAGCAAAACCACTTGCTGCCGGCGCTGCACCTGTTGCTGGAACAGAGATTGGCTGCGAGTTGCGGGTTTCGTTGTACATCGCTGCCAGATAAACCTGGTTAGCGTCGTATTTCAGGCCAGTTGCCCATGCAGAAGCTTTGTCGCCTTTACCGTAAGCGGCATTGGACTGGCCGTTGGTACGGTCAGAAGAAGAACCCGCCAATGCTGCGCCGATGCCTGAACCTGCGATGTTTTCATAATCGAGTGATGCGCCGTAGCCGTCGCCGTTCGCTTTAGAATCAGCACGGCCAGCGTCGCCTTCATTTTTGCCCTGATATTGCAGTGCAAAGTTCAGACCTTCAACCAGACCGAAGAAGTCCTGGTTACGGTAAGTTGCCAGGCCATTTGAACGGCCAACCATGAAGTTATCGCTGTTACCGGTGTCGCCGCCGTATTCAGGCATCATATCGGTGAACGCGATGGCGTCATAAACAACGCCGTAGTTACGGCCGTAGTCGAATGAACCCAGATCTTTCACTTTCAGACCCGCGAAGCCCAGACGAGTCTTGGTGCCTTCGGTGCCTGATGCTTCAGCGTGGTTAGCCTGAACGTTGTATTCCCACTGGCCGTAACCGGTCAGTTGGTCGTTAATTTGAGTTTCGCCTTTAAAACCGAAACGCACGTAAGTTTTGTCACCGTCTGAACCGGTGTCATCACTGAACTGGTGTTTACCATTCACACGACCGTACAGGTCCAATTTATTGCCGTCTTTGTTATAAACTTCGGCTGCGTTTGCCGCTGAGGATGCAACAATTAAAGAGACCACTACGGCCAGCACACTGCGCTTCATCATTATTTAAGATTCCTTGATTTTTTTATAAAGGATTTCTCATGCCCGCTTTTAAATATCGGGCTGTGAGTTTTTAAATGTTTTAAAATGATTCTGTCTGTAAATCGATTTGAACCTTAGCACTAAGCACAAAAAGTTAAAATGGAAAAGTTCGGACGATTTGGTTAATTTACCGTAAAGACTTGTAACTAAATATTACAAAGACGGCATTGTAACTCACTGATTATATGCGTTTTGCGCATAATGGCTCGCACCACAGTGGTGCGTTGCACTATTTTTGTGCAATAAAGATTTCAGTGTGTATCTAAATTGTAACGAAGATCACTTTTCTGTCAGGGTTTGGCACCATTAACAATCGTTAATAAAATGACATTGAGAATAGTGTTAATGCCTTTAAATAGTGCATAGCGTGGTAAGTAATTTAAATAGGTTTTGCTTATACAAAAAACAGGAAAAGCCAAAAAGTCATTTCTCTACTACGCCATTTTTTACTGTTTTTCTTCTCGCAAAATTAATAAGTCAAATTATGCACAATCACGAAGGCAATATAATTACCGGCGTGATTGAATTGAACGAACAGAGATATTTATTAGATGACCGTTTTGGTTGTTTTTTATTCCAGACGAGATATTGAGTTTTCCCCTCACCGTAAAAGTAAGGGGAAAGGTCTGAGAGATGGGAGTCATTACGCTTAAAGAAGGACTAACGATTATCTGAATTGTGCCGCATGCAGTTGCGCATAGCGTCCCTGAAGCGCTAACAGGGCATCGTGAGTGCCCTGCTCAATAATACCGTCCCTGTCGACGACGATAATCCGGTCAGCGTTCTGAATCGTCGCCAGACGGTGAGCAATCACCAGCGTGGTACGCCCCTGAGATAATTCGGCCAGAGATTGCTGAATCGCCTGTTCGGTGGCCGTATCCAGTGCTGAAGTTGCTTCATCAAGGATCAGGATTGGCGGGTTCTTAAGGAAGATACGCGCAATCGACAGGCGCTGTTTCTGCCCGCCGGAGAGCTTCACACCCCGCTCGCCAATGACCGTATCCATTCCCAGCGGTAATGCATCAATCACCTCATCCAGCCGTGCCTGACGGGCGGCCTCACGGATCTCCGCTTCGGTCGCTTCCAGCTTCCCGTAGGCGATGTTCTCACGGATAGTGCCGCCGAACAGGAACACGTCCTGCTGCACAATACCGATGTTATTACGCAGCGAAGCCTGCGTCATGTCGCGGATATCAATCCCGTCGATAGTTATAGAACCGCTGTCGAGTTCGTAAAAGCGCGGCAGCAGCGAACACAAGGTCGTTTTACCCGCACCCGACGGCCCGACGAACGCCAGCGTCTCGCCCGCTTTGATTTCAAGATTGATGCCGTTGAGAATTTTACTGGCCGGCGTATAGCCGAACACCACGTCGCGATAACAGATATCACCACGCAGATGCTCAACGATCTGTGCATCAGGACGATCGACAATGTCAGGTGCGGTATCAATCAGCTGAGTGAAGCGTTTAAAACCGGCGATGCCTTTCGGATAACTTTCCAATACCGAGGTAATTTTCGCCACCGGACGGAAGAACACTTCCACCAGCAACAGAAAGCCGACAAAACCGCCGTAGCTCAGCTGACCGTTCACCACATACCAGGTTCCGGCAATCATCACGATAATCTGGATCAGGCGCGTACTCAGATAGCTCAGCGTCAGGCTGGCGGTCATGATGCGATAGGCTTTGAGCTTGGTGGTGCGGTAGTTTTCGTTATCCGAAGCAAAGAGTTTTTTCTCATGCGCTTCGTTGGCAAAGGCTTTCACCACGCGGATGCCGCCAATGCTCTCTTCGATACGGGCGTTGAAATTCCCCACCTGACCAAACAGACGCCGCCAGGTTTCAGTCATCTGCGCGCCGTAGCGGCTGACCAGAAACGTCATGAACGGCACAATAATGATGGTCATCAGCGCCAGCGGCAGATGCACGGTCGCCATTAAGATGAACGCGCCGATGAAGGTCATGATCGCGATAAACAGATCTTCCGGCCCGTGGTGTGCCACTTCCCCCACTTCTTCCAGATCCTTGGTGACGTGAGTAATAATGTGGCCGGTTTTGGTATTGTCGTAATAACGGAAAGAGAGTTTCTGTAAATGGCTGAATGCCTGACGGCGCATATCCGTCTCGATACCGACCCCCAGCGCATGTCCCCAGTAGTTGACGATAGCCATCAAACCGGTGTTGAGCATATAGATGAGCAGCAGACCGACGGTCGCCGCCAGAATCAGCACAAAGTCATGGGCTGGCAGCAGTTTATCAATGAAGACTTTGATCGCCATCGGAAAGCCCAGCTCCAGCAACCCACCCAGGATGGCGCAGCCGAAATCGAGATAAAACAGTTTTTTATAGGGTGCGTAATAAGAGAAGAAACGGTGGAGCATCATGCATCCTCAGAGGAATGGCCCTGGCGCGGGCAAGTTCGCTAGTCTAAATGAAAACTGTTCTCAGTTCACGAGGGAAATGGCGTTCCCGATTCGCTTCGAAATGCGGTTCGAATCCGCTTTTTAAATTCAAAACCGTGGGCGTCGGCCCACACCGGCCAAGGGAGACGCGCGCGCCTCCCTTGGAACCCTGCGCTAATTACTCCGTTGCTTCGCCAGTTGGGATGGCCGTGTTTCAGGCACCTTGGTGATAGCCGCAAAATGTCGCCGCGTTGCGGTCCCTTCGCTACGGGTTCGAGCCATAGGTCTTGAACCTCTTGCTCAGCACCATTTTTGAATGCGGCCTCGACATTTTAAAAGATAAACACAGTCTGGATTTTGAATTTAGAAAAGCGTCGGCCGCGTTCAAAACGACGTCGAGGGAGAGGCGCAAAACCGCGTAGGGTTTTACGCGGGTTGAAGCCCGAACGGAGAGCACCGCGCGGCGGCGACTGGCCGCCTTCTGGGCAGGTGTGGGCAGCAGGCCCACGGTTTTGACGTTGAATTTAAAAAGCCGGTTTGAGTGGCAGCCCAAGGTCTTGAATTTGAATTTAAAATCAAAATGAAATCTAAAACCTACTGCTTCGCCTTCCGCTTAATCACGATCCAGCTAATCAACCCGAGGATGGCCCCAAAAACGATAAACCAGATCCCCAGTGCAAACTGCGGCGGCATTTCGCCAAGCGACGGGTCGCTATTGCCGACAATCAGACCGTGGATCACCGCGACAATGCCAATGACGATAAGTATCAGACTGTTACGCAGTAAACGGCGCGGCAGGGAGAAGGGTTTTCTTTCAATGGCCATGGGGGCATCCTTGAGATCAAATTTGGAAAAAACGAAGGGCGCATCATAGCGCCCTTCTGTTTCTTGTCAAAATACCGTGTGCAGTCACTGTCAGCGACGGTTACGCACCAACTGGTAACGGCGGGTGAGATATTCAACCGGCGCGCTCCAGATATGCACTAAACGGCAGAACGGAAACAGCAGGAACAATGTCATCCCGAGCACCAGATGCACGCGGAAGATAAATGCTACGCCATCAAGATGCGCCGCTGCGCCGCCGTGGAAAGTCACCACGGATTGTGCCCAGCCGACCAGTTTCATCATTTCACTGCCGTCCATATGCTGGGCGGAGAATGGAATAGTGCTGAGCCCCAGCGCACACTGAATCACCAGCAGTGCGATGATCATAATGTCACCGAAACTGGAGGATGCACGAACGCGGTCGTTGCTCAGACGGCGCCACAGCAGCATGCCTCCGCCAATCAGCGTCATCACGCCGCAGGCGCCGCCTGCCCACATCGCCATTTGCTGTTTCACCGGCACCGGCAGGAAGGATTCGTACATCCAGTGCGGTGTCAGCATCCCGAAGGCATGACCGGCGATGATGCCGAGAATACCAACGTGGAACAACGGCGACGCGATACGCAGGATTTTTTTCTCCATGATCTGGCTGGAACCGGCGCGCCAGCTGTACTGGCCGTAGTCATAACGCAACCAACTGCCGACCAGGAACACGGTGCCGCACAGGTACGGATAGATATTAAAGAAGAAGTTGTTGAGGAAGTCAGTCATTTGCGTGGTTCCCCCGCAGGTGTGTCATCTAGGTTCAGGTACTGGGGCGCAACCGCACCCGCAAAGCGTTTCTGGTGCGCGGCTTCATCACCACTCGCACAGCTTTGCTCGCCGAGGAACTTAATTTGTTCCTCTTCCCAAACAGCATCCAGCGCGGCCGGTGTGTCATCACGCGCTTCCTGTTTAATACTGTCGCGCACGGTTTGGGTGGCAATATCCGCACCGGACATCGCCAGCAGCAGATCAAACAGTTCAGCGTAATGACTGTTGCGCTCCTGCAAACGGGCGCTGAGCAAGGCCAGAATCGGCGCGATATCACGCAGGCCATCGCGCGCCTGCGGCTCATCACCGGTGGTCAGATACTCCAGATAAAGCGGCAGGTAATCCGGCAGCTCGCGGCTGTCGATTTCCAGACCAGCTTCACGGTACTGCCCCATCAGATCCACCATCGCCTGTCCGCGATCCCGTGATTCGCCATGTACATGCTCAAAGAGCAGCAGCGACGTGGCGCGGCCGCGGTCAAACAGACCGGTGTAGGCAGACTGCGCATCTAACAGGTCTTGCTGGCAGAAATTCTGGATATAGAGCGCCAGATCATGGCGCTGTTGCACACTAAGCTCAGTGGATTTGTCCACTGCTTCGAACAGTTCCAGCCGGTATTCCCACAGGTCAGCGGACGGATAATCAAGCAGTAAACCTATGACACGTAAACTGTTCATGAGTCCTTCCTTTCAGTTTTCGCGCCGATGTCGATAGCGTCGATACGTTTACTGTTGAACAAGTTGAATTTGGTGTCGCTGCCGTGGCAGCCGTCGCCGAAGCTGAAACCACAACCTTTGGCTTCTGGGAAGGCTTCACGCGCCTGCTCACGATGGCTGGAAGGCACCACGAAACGGTCTTCGTAGTTAGCAATCGCCAGATAACGGTACATCTCCTGCGCCTGCGCTTCGCTCAAACCGACCTGCTCCAGCGCGCTGGTGTCTACCACGCCGTCTACCGATTCGGCACGTTTGAAGTGACGCATCGCCAGCATACGTTTCAGGGCCAGCAGCACCGGCTCCGGGTCACCCGCCGTCAGCAGATTTGCCAGATATTGCACCGGAATGCGCAGGCTTTCGACGTCAGGCAGCACGCCGGTGTGCGGCAATGCGCCCGCGTCGGCGGCGGACTGAATCGGAGACAGCGGCGGCACGTACCAGACCATCGGCAGCGTGCGGTATTCCGGGTGCAGCGGCAATGCCAGCTTCCACTCAATCGCCATTTTGTACACCGGCGACTGACGGGCAGCGTCCATCACTGACAGGGGAATACCGTCGATTTCCGCCTGAGCAATCACTTGCGGGTCATTCGGATTAAGGAAGATGCTCATCTGGCTTTCGTACAAGTCTTTCTCGTTTTCGACGGAAGCGGCCTGTTCGATGCGGTCTGCGTCATACAGCACCACGCCGAGGTAGCGGATACGGCCTACGCAGGTTTCGGAGCAGACGGTCGGCTGACCGGCTTCGATGCGCGGGTAACAGAAGATACATTTTTCTGACTTGCCGCTTTTCCAGTTGAAATAGATTTTTTTGTACGGGCAGCCGGTCAGGCACATGCGCCAGCCGCGGCATTTGTCCTGATCGATCAGCACGATACCGTCTTCGCCGCGTTTATAAATCGCGCCGCTCGGACAGGTCGCCACGCAGGCCGGATTCAGGCAGTGTTCACACAAACGTGGCAGATACGCCATGAAGGTGTTTTCGAACTCGCCATACATCTCTTTTTGCATGTTGGCAAAGTTCTGGTCAGCAGAACGCTTGCTGAATTCGGTGCCGAGATCGTCTTCCCAGTTCGGGCCGCCAACGATATTTTTCATGCGTTTACCGGTCAGCAGTGAGCGCGGACGGGCTACGGGCTGATGTTTACCGTCTTTGGCGGTGTGCAGATGCTGATAGTCAAAATCAAACGGCTCGTAGTAATCATCGATTTCCGGCATATGCGGGTTAGCGAAGATTTTATGCAGCAGGTTAACTTTGTTACCCATGCGCGGTTGCAATTTACCGTTGATTTTACGGATCCAACCGCCCTTCCATTTTTCCTGGTTTTCCCAGTCGTGCGGATAACCCAGACCCGGTTTGGTTTCCACGTTGTTAAACCACGCGTACTCCATCCCTTCGCGGCTGGTCCAGACGTTTTTACAGGTCACGGAACAGGTGTGGCAGCCAATGCATTTGTCGAGATTCAGCACCATGCCGACTTGTGAACGAATTTTCATTTGGCTTTCTCCTGTACTTTTTTAGGGAGGACTGCGGCCTGCACGTAGTCGTTGCCTTCGTCGTCTAACCAGTCGATACGGTTCATCTTGCGCACAATTACAAACTCATCGCGGTTCGAACCCACGGTGCCGTAGTAGTTAAAGCCGTAAGACAGTTGCGCGTAACCGCCAATCATGTGGGTCGGTTTCGGGCAGACACGGGTCACGGAGTTATGAATACCGCCGCGCTGCTGGCTGATCTCAGAGCCCGGAATGTTCACGATACGTTCCTGCGCGTGATACATCATGGTCATCCCCGCCGGTACGCGCTGGCTGACCACGGCACGGGCACTCAGGGAACCGTTGGCGTTGAAGGCTTCGATCCAGTCGTTGTCTTCGATACCCAGACGTGTCGCATCCTCTTCACTCAGCCAGACAATCGGACCACCGCGGCCTAACGTCAGCATCAGCAGGTTATCGCTGTACGTGGAGTGAATGCCCCATTTCTGGTGCGGCGTCAGGAAGTTCAGCGCCATCTCCGGATTGCCATTCGGTTTAGCGTTGAGCAGTGGCTGCGCAGCGCGGGTATCGATTGGCGGACGGTACACCAGCAGGCTTTCACCGAAGGCGCGCATCCAGGCATGGTCCTGATAAATCTGCTGACGGCCTGACAGCGTGCGCCACGGGATCAGCTCATGCACGTTGGTGTAACAGGCGTTATAAGAGACGTGCTCATCTTCCAGGCCTGACCAGGTCGGGCTGGAGATGATTTTACGCGGCTGAGCCTGAATATCACGGAAGCGGATTTTCTCGTCTTCTTTATTCAGCGCCAGATGCGTATGGTCGCGACCGGTGTTGGCGCTGAGCGCAGCCCAGGCTTTCACGGCGACCTGACCGTTGGTTTCAGGTGCCAGTGTCAAAATCATTTCGGCGGCGTCGATAGCGGTGTCGATATTTGGACGCCCTTTGGCCGCTCCGCTGGCTTTGGTGTAATTCAGTTTTTTGAGCAGATCGACTTCACTGTCGGTATTCCAGTTGATGCCTTTACCGCCATTGCCCAGTTTTTCCAGCAACGGACCGATAGACGTAAAACGCTCATAGGTGTTCGGGTAGTCACGCTCAACCACCATCAGATGCGGTGCAGTGACGCCAGGTATCAGTTCGCACTCGCCTTTTTTCCAGTCTTCCACGCCAAACGGCTGAGCCATTTCAGCGGCGGAGTCATGCTGGATCGGCAGCGTCACCAGATCGCTTTCCACACCTAAATGGCCGACGCAAACGCGAGAGAACTCTTTGGCGATGCCTTTGTAAATTTCCCAGTCGCTTTTTGAATCCCAAGCCGGGTCAACAGCCGCAGACAACGGGTGAATAAACGGATGCATATCCGAGGTATTCATGTCGTCTTTTTCGTACCAGGTGGCGGTCGGCAGAACGATGTCGGAATACAAACAGGTGCTGGACATACGGAAATCAAGCGTCACCACCAGATCCAATTTGCCTTCGCCGCCCTGTGCTTGCCACTCCACCTCTTCAGGCATGATGCCGCCCTGCACGCCGAGATCTTCTCCCTGTATACCGTGTTCAGTACCCAGAAGATATTTCAGCATGTATTCGTGGCCTTTACCGGATGAACCCAACAGGTTAGAACGCCACACAAACAGGTTGCGCGGGAAGTTCTGCGGTTCATCAGGCTGTTCGGCCGCAAAACGCAGGCTGCCGTCTTTCAGGCTGTCTACAGCGAACTCCTGAGTGGTTTTTCCGGCTTGTTTGGCCATGTCGGCCAGATTCAGCGGGTTAACGCTCAACTGTGGCGCAGAAGGCAACCAGCCCATGCGTTCAGCACGCACGTTGAAGTCAATCATGCTGCCGGTGAACTGGGATTTATCCGCCAGCGGTGACAGTAATTCCTGCGGCGCGACGGTTTCATAACGCCACTGGCTGGAGTGGTTATAGAAGAAGGAGGTGCTGTTCATCTGGCGCGGCGGGCGCTGCCAGTCGAGGCCGAAGGCCAGTGGCTGCCAGCCGGTTTGCGGACGCAGTTTTTCCTGGCCGACATAATGTGCCCAGCCGCCGCCGCTCTGACCAACGCAGCCGCAGAAGATCAGCATGTTGATCAGGCCACGGTAGTTCATGTCCATGTGGTACCAGTGGTTCATACCGGCACCGACGATGATCATCGAACGACCATGGGTTTTGTTGGCGTTATCTGCGAATTCAGTCGCGATACGCACGATGTTTTGTTGTGAAACGCCGGTGATCAGCTCCGCCCAAGCCGGGCTGTAGGCTTTCACTTCGTCAAAGGTTTTGGCACAATTTTCATCATTCAGACCGCGTTCTACGCCATAGTTGGCGAGGGTCAGGTCATAAACGCTGGCCACCAGCGCGGTGGACCCATCGGCCAATTGCAGGCGTTTCACCGGCAGTTTGTGCAGCAGCACCTCTTCCAACGCGACGCTGTTGAAATGTTCGCTGACCGCGCCACCAAAGTAGGGGAAACCGACGTTAACGACGTCGTCGTGCTTGTCCATCAGGCTCAGTGTCAGGTTAACTTCCTGCTGATCTTTACCTTCGCGGGCTTCCAGATTCCACTGGCCCTTCTGGCCCCAGCGGTAACCGATTGAACCTTGCGGGGAGACCAGGTCGCCGGTGGTTTCATCGATAGCGATGGTTTTCCACTGCGGGTTATTCTCCTGACCGAGGTTGTCCACCAGGTCAGACGCACGCAGCATACGGCCTGCGGCGTAGTGGCCCTCTTCACGCTCTTCGAGCATCACCAGCATCGGCATGTCGGTGTAACGACGCACGTAGTCGGTGAAATATTGGCTCGGGTTATCGAGGTGGAAAGACTTGAGGATCACGTGGCCCATCGCCAGCGCCAGTGCGCTGTCGGTGCCCTGTTTCGGTGCTAACCAGTGGTCACACAGTTTGGCGACTTCGGCGTAGTCCGGCGTGATAGCAACAGTTTTGGTGCCTTTATAGCGTACTTCGGTGAAGAAGTGGGCGTCCGGAGTACGGGTCTGCGGAACGTTGGAACCCCAGGCGATAATGTAGGAAGAGTTATACCAGTCGGCGGATTCCGGCACGTCGGTCTGCTCACCCCAGGTCATCGGCGATGCCGGTGGCAGGTCACAGTACCAGTCGTAGAAGCTCAGGCAAACGCCGCCAATCAGGGAGAGATAACGCGCGCCCGCGGCATAAGAGACCATCGACATGGCCGGAATTGGCGAGAAGCCAATGATGCGGTCAGGGCCGAACGTTTTGGCGGTATAGACGTTGGATGCGGCAATCAGTTCATTCACTTCCTGCCAGCTTGAACGCACAAAACCACCACGTCCGCGTGCTGCTTTATACTGTTTGGCTTTTTCTGGCTGGCTGATAATTGAGCCCCAGGCATCCACCGGATCACTGTGCTGCAACTTGGCTTCGCGCCACAGTTGGATCAGTTTTTTACGCATCAGTGGATATTTCAGGCGGTTGGCGCTGTAGAGATACCAGGAGTAGCTTGCGCCACGCGGGCAACCGCGCGGTTCGTGGTTCGGTAAGTCCGGACGGGTGCGCGGATAGTCAGTTTGCTGGGTTTCCCAGGTGACCAGGCCGTTCTTGACGTAGATTTTCCAGCTACAGGAACCGGTACAGTTAACGCCGTGGGTGGAACGCACCACTTTGTCATGCTGCCAGCGGCTGCGGTAACCGTCTTCCCAGTCACGATTGGTATTGAGCGTCTGGCCGTGGCCGTCGGCAAAAGGTTCAGCTAACGTTTTAAAATAGCGAAACCGGTCAAGAAACTTGCTCATCCGGGACTCTCCTGTGCAGCCGCCTGAAGCGTGCTGTCGTTATGGTATAAAGCGGGGAATGTCGACATTGCTCTTGGTACTCAACGTAACTGCGAGGGTAATCAGTACGGGGAGGCGGCTAATTGATTGTGATCAACCCAGCGCCGTTAGGTATTATTTTATATATCGAAAAATACCCCTAAAGAGGTACTCCACAAATGTGAGTTAACTTATTGATTTTTAAGATGTATAACGTGGTTTATATCTACAAGAGAGGCTGACAGGTTAACGAAGGAAAATTGGAGGTATTGGCAAGAAAACGGCCAGTTTTCACACAGACCGCCCTGATTCACAAAAAATTTTTGGCTTTATTCAGCAGTGAGGCTTTGGTTATCACCCCGAGTAAACGACGGGTTTCAGCATTTTCGAGCACCGGCAGACGCTCCAGCGGTGAGTCACTGAACATCGCCCACGCCTGCTCAACGCTGGCATCCTGATACAGCGTGGTGAATTCCTGCTCGATAAACGCTGTTATCGGGTCGTCGGCTTTGAGGCTACCGTCAATAATGCCGCTGGCCAGCACGTTGGTCGGCACCACGCCGAGAAAACGCGCCTGCCGGTCCACCACGTACACGTAGCGCGTACGCTGTTTCAGCCCTTCACCCACCACGTCGGCCAGGGTGGAATCCACCACCATTTTCGAGCACGGTGCGATCAGGGAGGCCACCGAACTGTATTCAAACTCATTTTTGGCCGCAAAGCGCGCATTGTGCCGCGTCAGCACCGGATACGTTCCTCCGGTTTTCAGGCGTGATGCAACCACATAGGAAATAGCGGTCGCCAGCATCAGCGGGAACAACAACGAGCTGTTGAGAGTCATCTCAAAAGCCATCATGATCGACATCAACGGCGCATGGCTGGTCGCTGCCAGCAGCGCACTCATCCCGATGGCGGCGTACAAACCGACGGGGCCGGGATCGAAACCCAGCGATTGCAAAAACGTACAGACCAGCGCCCCGCTTGCCGCACCAATCAGCAGTGATGGGGTAAACAGCCCGCCGACCGCGCCGGAACCGACGGTGATCGCTGTGGCGACAATCTTCAGCACCAGCACCAGCAGCAGCGAAGTGTGCAGGTCGCCGTCGTTAAGGATCAGATCAATCACTTCAAAACCGTTACCCAGCACCAGCGGTGACACCATTGCCACCAGCCCGACCGCCAGACCGCCAAGCCCGAGGCGCAGCGCGGGGTGGGATATCGGCTTCATCCACTGACGGACTTTATCGATAGAAGCGATAAACAGCGGCCCAAGCGTGCCGGTTACCACGCCAATCGCCAGCACGGTGACAATCGCACCCGGCGACGGACTGAAGGTGGCTGACGAGAACAGATAAAGCGGTTCGTAATCGGTGATGGAACGCACGGTCAGCACGGCTACCGAGGCGGAAATAAACAGCGGGATAAGCCGCTGCACGGCAGTGACGCCAAAGGCGATTTCCGCTACAAACAGCGCACCGGCCAGCGGCGCATGGTAAACCGCTGCCAGCCCGCCCGCGGCCGCCATAGCGATCACGTCAGACTGATGCAGCCCCTGAAAGCGCGAAAAACGCCCGAGCAGGCTGCCGCTCAGCGCCGAAAGCTGCACCATCGCCCCTTCGCGGCCGATAGAACCACCGCTGGCGATACTGGCGAGTGACGACGCCGCGCGCAGCAGCGTACTGCGCAGCGGAATGCCCGGCAGGCGCTGGTCGATAACATCCAGATAGTCCGGCATTTTTCCGTGTTTACGTTCAACGCTGAACGCCCACAGCAGGATAAACCCCGCAATAATGCCGCCCGCCGCAGTGATAAGCGGCCACACTGCACGCGGGTACTCAAGGAAGGCTTTAGTGATGTCCGTTCCGTCGGTAAACATCAGGCCATTGATGCCGGAGATAGCACCGCGAAACGCAATCGTCACCAGCGCGGCGATAATCCCGGCAGGGATGGCAATCAGTAAGTTAATCCAGTCGCCCTTCTGCCAGGCATCAGGCACTTTCAACGTCATAGTTATTCCGTATGGTCAGCGTATCGGCCGGTGACGCAGGGTAGCACTTTACTGCCCGTTATCGCACCTGCTGAAAACAGGCAATACAGGACTTTCCACTCCTCGGTGGCTTTCTCAAAACATTCATATAAATGCCTTATATTTGACCAAATAGTCCAAATATTAATCACTAAACCGCTTTACTAAACCGGTTTACTTTGTTATCACCTTGATACGGAAAGTTTGAAAACAATGATGCCCTCACCAGGGAATTCATTCAGGAGAAGAGATCCATGACTAAACGCGTTTTGTTATTGGGTGAAAGCTGGGTCAGTTCCGCCACGCACTATAAAGGCTTCGACCAGTTCGGCAGCGTCACTTTCCATTTAGGCGCTGAGCCGTTGGTCAATGCGCTAAAAGGCAGTGAGTTTGAACTGACCTACATGCCCGCCCACGAGGTGGTAGAAAAAATGCCGTTTGATCTCGAAAGCCTTAAGGCTTATGACGCGATCATTTTGTCGGATATTGGTGCCAACTCCCTGTTACTGCCACCTGCCGTCTGGCTGCACAGCAAACCGATGCCCAACCGGCTGAAACTTTTGCGTCAATGGACCGAAGAAGGCGGTGGTCTGATGATGATTGGCGGTTACTTCTCGTTTCAGGGGATCGACGGCAAAGCGCGCTGGCGCAATACACCGGTCGAAGACGTCCTGCCGGTCACCTGCCTGGCGTATGACGACCGTCTCGAAGTGCCGGAAGGTTTCTCCGCGCATATCACCGGTGATAAAAATCATCCGATCCTGCAAGGGATCGACGGTGAATGGCCGCTGCTGCTGGGTGCCAACGAAGTGCTGCTTAAACCCGGCGCGCAAGTGCTCGCTACCCTGCCCGCCGACGAAGGTGGCCACCCGCTGCTGGTCACTGGCCATTACGGCAAGGGCCGTTCAGTAGCATGGACGTCAGACATTGGGCCGCACTGGGTTCCCGGCGAGTTTATCGCTTGGCCGGGTTACGACCTGCTGTGGAAAAACTGTCTGCGCTGGCTGACGCGTCTCGACAACGCCTGACCGTCCGTTACTGCAGGAGTAACAACATGACTCAGCCCTATGTGAAAGCCATCAACATCACCAAACGCTTCGGGGCGCTCACCGCCCTGAACGACGTCAATCTCGAAATTTATGCCGGGGAAGTGCTGGCGCTGCTGGGCGATAACGGGGCGGGGAAGTCCACCTTTACCAAAGTGCTGGCGGGTGCACACCCGGCCAGCGGCGGTGAGCTGGTGGTGAACGGAAAATCAGTGACGTTTTCGTCACCGAAAGACGCCTCCGACTGCGGCATCGCCACCATTTTTCAGGAACTGGCGCTGTCGGAAAATCTCTCCATTGCCGAGAACGTTTTTCTTGGCCGTGAGCTGAAACATTCGGTACTGGGTATTCCGTTTTTGCGCCAGCAAGCGATGCGCTCACGCGTTGCCGATCTGCTGCACGAACTCGATGCCCATATCTCCGACGCCGAAGCACCGGTCGGCAGCCTCTCCGGGGGACAGCGTCAGGCAGTGGCTATCTGCCGCGCTCTGAATCTCAACGCCAAACTGGTGATCATGGATGAACCCACCGCCGCACTGGCGGTAGCAGAAACCCGCAAAGTGCTGGCGCTGACCCGCAAACTGGCGGAGCGCGGCTGCGCGGTGGTGCTCATCAGCCACAACATTGCCGACGTCTTTGAGGTCGCCGATCGTATGGTGGTGTTCCGTCGCGGCAGAAAGATCGCTGAACGCCGCCGTAGCGAGACCACACCCGAAGAGATTGTGTCGCTGATCACCGGTGCACATCCCGAAGCAAGAGCCTTTGAAGCAGCACGAGTCTGACAAGAAAAATATAATTTTTTGCGACGTTTTCTTTCCAATTAATCACAGGTCCAGGGGTTCATATGTTGAAAAAAATGATCAGCACCATGGTGGCATCCGCTCTTTTCAGCACAATCGCGGTCGGCGCTTATGCGCAGGACAATACCGCAAGACCTAAAGTGGCCTTCGTGCCGCAAATCATCGGTATCCCTTATTTTCAGGCGATGGAAGACGGCGGCAACCGTGCAGCCAAAGCGTTCGGCGTTGATTTCATCTATTCCGGCCCGGTCGACACCAACCCGATGGACCAGTTACAGATTGTGCAAAACCTGATTGCACAAGGCGTAAACGCCATTTCAGTCAGCGTGCTGGACGCCTCCAGCATTGCGCCAGTGGTGGCGCAGGCCAAAGCCAAAAACGTCAAACTCTTCACCAGCGACAGCGATGCGCCGGACAGCGGCCGTGCGGTGTATGTGGCACAGGCCACCGACGAAGGGCTCGGCGATACGGTGATTGACGAGATGGTCAAACGCGTCGGTGACCATGCCAAAATCGGGATTGTCTCCGGCGAAGCCACCGCCTCCAACCTCAATGCCTGGATTGGCTTTATGCAACAGCGGGTAAAAGAGAAATACCCCAACGTCACCCTGCTCAAGCCGCAGTTTGCGGGCGGCACCTCCAGCCGCGCAGCGCAGATCTCCGCTGACATGATCGCGTCCAACCCTGACCTGAAAGGCATTATTGCCGTGGCGTCAACCACCTGTCCGGGCGTGGCGCAGGCCATCGAAACCGCCGGGAAAATCGGCAAAGTGGTGGGCACCGGTTATTGCAGCCCGAACACCGCGCGCGCATATCTGAAAAGCGGCTCCTTTGGTTTCTCGGTGTTATGGGACCCTGAAAAACTGGGCTACCTCACCGTCTGGGCCGGTAAGCAGCTGATCGACGGTAAACCGTTCAGCAGCGAGAACAGCGTACCGGGGCTGGATCAAAAAGTGAAATATGACGCCAAAACCGGCGTACTCCTGCTCGGCGCACCGGCGGTCTTCACCGCGCAGAACGTCGATCAGTTCCACTTCTGACAGAGGAAGCGCCGTGGCGATTTCATTCTCCCGCGCCCTGAAATTTTCAGGGCGTGAACTGACGCTGGCCTGCGTTTGCATTCTGGCGATAGTGATTTTCAGTCTCTCATCGCCCTATTTTGCCACGGAGGACAACCTGACCACGGTGTTGCGTAACAGCACTGAACTGCTGCTGATTGGTCTGGGAATGACGCTGTTGTTAGCCATGGGCGGCGTGGATGTCTCGGTCGGCGTGGTGATGGGGCTGGCGGCGCTGGTCATCGGCCAGTTGCTGAATGCAGGCGTATCTCCGGGCCTGACCGCCCTGTCCGGCCCGGTTGTGGGGGCGCTGATTGGCGTTATCAGCGCACTGGTGGTGGTAGCCGGTCGTATTCCGGCCATCGTCGGCACGCTTGGTCTGTATGGCGTGTACCGCACCGCCGTATTTGCCCTGCTCGGCGGCCAGTGGCTGTCGGGCCTGCCTGACTCGCTGACCCGCATGGTGGCAACGCCGCTGCTGGGTTTACCGGTCACGGTGTGGGTGATTGCGCTGGCCTACGCGCTGGTGTGGATAGCGCTGCGCCGCACGCCGTACGGCCTGCATCTGCTGGCTATCGGTAATTCCGAAGACAAGGCGCGGCTCTCCGGCATTGCGGTGACCCGCGTTCGCTTCGCCACTTTTATCATCAGTGGCTTGCTGTGCGGTTTGGCGGCAACGTTTTATGTCGCCACCTACCGCAACGTTGAAATGACCATCGGCAGCCAGTTAGCGCTAGAAGCCATTGCGGCGGTGGTGCTTGGCGGTACCGGCATTATGGGCGGCCATTGCAGTCTGCTCGGCACCGTACTCGGCGTTTTCCTGCTGCGTATTCTGCAAAATGGTCTGCTGCTGATGGGGGTTCCGTCTCTGTGGCAGACGGTGGTCACCGGCGGTTTACTGCTGCTGGTACTGATAGCCGAAGTGCTGGCCGGCAGGCTGCGCATTTACAGCATTAATGTGCGCAAAAATAACCCATCTAAAAATCCGCTCAGGGGAGAACCAACAGCATGATTCTGACGGCGGGAACCGCCCGGTTTTATAAAAAAAATGTCGTGCTGACGCTGCTGTGCGGGCTTTGGGTTGCGCTGGCGCTGACGCTGCTGATCGCTCAGCCGTCGGTGCTTTCCGGTGCGACATTAACCAGCATTTTGCAGTTCGCTACCTTACTGGCGCTGGTGTCACTCGGTCAGGCCATGGTGGTGCTGGCCGGTGGCGCGGGCATTGATTTGTCGGTCGGTGGCAATGTGTCGCTGTCGGCCATCGTCGGGATGATGGCCTTACAGGCGGGCGTACCGGCACTGTTTCTGCCATTCATCTGCCTGCTGTGCGGTTTTCTGCTTGGTGCGGTGAATGGTTTGCTGATCGCCCGGCTGAAAATCTACCCGCTGATCGTCACCCTTGGCACTTTTTATGTCTATTCCGGTCTGGCGCTGGCGCTGACCGGCGGCGCGGCGCAGGCAGGTGTTCCGGCCTGGGCACTGCCGTGGGGGCGCGGCGTGCTGGCGGATATTCCTCTGCCGTTCCTGACGCTGGTGATCCCAGCTTTTCTTATCACCGCATTGCTGCTCTCTTTCACCGCCTGGGGCCGCTGGATTTACGCCATGGGCTTTAACGAACACTCCGCGCGTTTGGTGGGGATCCCGGTCGACCGTGCCCGCATTCTGCTCTATTCGCTGTGCGGGATGCTGGCCGGTGGCGCCGGATTTGTTTCGCTCTCGTGGCTCGGCAGCGGCAGGCCGAATGCGGGGGTCAATCTTGAACTGGAGTCCCTGACCGCAGCGCTGCTCGGCGGCGTGGCGATTTTTGGTGGCAAAGGCGGCGTGGCAGGCGTGTTTGCTGCGGTTCTGCTGCTGGTCACCCTGAAAACCAGCATGTTGCAGTTTGGCATTAATACCGTTTGGCAGGTGGGCGTGGTCGGGCTGTTGCTGATTGCGGTTCTGCTGGCCGATCGTCTTTCAAAAAACCGGAGCTAAAAATGACTTTTTCTTCTCAGGCGCTGGCGGCGCACATTGAGGCCAATAAGCAGCGCATTGTGCAGACGCTGTGCGATATTTTGTCGTTCCCTTCCATCGTGATGGCGGACCCGACGCAGTGCGGGCCGGGCGAGCGTGACTGTCAGCTCTATCTGCAACAACGACTGCACCGGCTGGGCATGGAAACGGACCTGTGGGATCCGGACGGTCCGGCACTGTACGAAAAATACAAAGGCCGTCCCGGCGCCAATAAGGGCCGCACCTTCGAAGGCCGCCCGAATCTGGGCGGTACGCTTAAAGGCAGCGGCGGCGGTAAATCCATTATGCTGACCGGCCATATTGATGTTGTACCACCCGGCGCACGCGCGCACTGGCGCACGGATCCGTTCGAACCACAGGTGATTGACGACTTCGTCTACGGCCGTGGCGCGGTGGATATGAAAGGCGGCGTGGCCTGTATGCTGATGGCGGTAGAGTTTCTAAAAGATTTAGGCGTCGGACTTTCCGGTGACGTCGTTTTCACTACCGTCGTGGATGAAGAGATTGGCGGCATGGGATCGCTCGCGATGGTTGACCGTGGTTTCCGCGCCGATGCAGGCATCATGACCGAACCAAGCGCCAATCAGATAGCCCCGATTTGCCACGGTATTTTGTGGGGAAAAATCATCGTCAATGGTGTAGGCGGTCATGCGGAACTGACGCCAAACGCCTGGGACAGTACCGGTCCGGTGGATGCCGTCGAGTTGTGCCGTCAGATCATGGATGGCATCGACATTCTTAACCGCCGCTGGCAGTACGATCCGAAGAAAAATCATCCGCTGATGGAGATGCCTAATAAGGTGATGATCACCCAGCTCAACGTGGGTGAACATCCCTCTTCCACCGCAGGTCACGGCGAAATCATCATCGACGTGCAGTACCTGCCTGCAGAGAAAGACGAGTTCGGTCTGGGCGGTCATGTGAAGCGTGAAGTCGAAGCGCATATCGCCCGCGTTTGCGAGGCGGACCCTTACCTGCGCGCGCACCCGGCGCATATCGAGTGGATCCTCGACGCCGACTGCGCCGAAGTGCCGTCCGACCATCCGTTTGTCACCACCTTCCAGCAGGCCGTGGTTGAAGCTAATCTGTCACCGGTGTTAACGGGCTTCGGCGCGCACAGTGATATCGGTTTACCGACCGGCATGGGCAATACGCCAACCGTCAATTTCGGTCCCGGCGACCCGGCGCAATCTCATCAGCCGAATGAGCGGGTCTCGGTGGAGGATTTGGTGAATTGTACGAAGGCCATCGCGTTTGCGATTGAGAAGTGGTGTCGGTAAAGAGGGGAGCCCTTTGACCCCAAGGTCAACACCGTGGGCCTCCTGCCCACACCTCCTAATTCAACGACAACACCGTGGGCCTGCTGCCCACACCTGCCCAGAAGGCGGCCAGTCGCCGCCGCCCTCTGGACTCCCGGGCTTTTTCATGAAGCACCGACAGCTGCGCAGGTCACAATGGCCGTGTTCCAGGTATTACTGTTATAGCCGCAAACTCCGCCGCTCCGCGGTCCTCTCATTTCGGGTTCGGACCAGCTCGAATAATAACCTCTCGCCGTTTCTCACCACTCATTCGACGTCGTTTTGAACGCGGCCTCGGTATTTTTAAAGACAAACACCATGTCGGTTTTGAATTTCAAGAAGCTTCGGCCGCATTCAAAAATACCGCCGGAGGAGAGGTGGAAAAACGCGCGTGTTTTTGCGCGGGTTGTAACCCGAACGGAGGGGACCGCAACGCGGCGGTATTTTGCGGCTATCACAGAGGTCACTGGAACACGGCCATCCCGATTCAGCGATAGCGCGTAGTTAAAAAACGCAGGGTTCCAAGGGAGGCGCGTTTACGCTTCCCTTGGGCCAGTGTGGGCGGCGAGCCCACGACCTTGAATTTGAATTTGAATTTAAAAGGCTTAACGAGCCTTCTTCGTCGCAAACCCTTTATTCAGATTCCGCCAGTAAACTACCCAAGTGATCACCGCACAAACAATGTAGAACACCAGGAAGACTTTCATCGCGCCTGCCGGTGAACCGGTCATCGCCAGTGACGTCCCGAAGGCTTTTGGAATGAAGAAGCCACCGATGGCACCAATGGAAGAGATAAAGCCCAGAGCTGCGGCAGTATCGGTTACGGCTTCACGCTGTGCTGATTCGGCACTGTCGCCACGGGCCAGCGCGGAGTCGGTGGTCAGTTTGCGGAAGATCACGGCAATCATCTGGTAAGTTGAACCACTCCCCAGACCGGCCGTCAGGAACAGCACCATGAACACGCCGAAGAAGGCCGGGAAGTTACCCCCCACGCCGCCGTGTGGCAGGGTCAGGAACAGCAGTGCGGCTGCAATCGCCATCACTACGAAGTTCCAGAACGTCACTCGCACACCACCCAGACGGTCAGACAGCATACCGCCAACAGAACGCGCCAGTGCACCGAAGAACGGGCCGAAGAAGGCGTAGTGCATGATATTCACTTCAGGGAACTGGGTTTTGGTCAGCATAGCAAAACCGGCAGAGAAGCCGATGAATGAGCCGAATGCCGCCAGATAAAGCACACACATGATCCACAGGTGACCGCGTTTTAGCACCGGCAGTTGCTGACGGATAGAGGCTTTTGATGACGCCAGATCATTCATACCAAACCAAGCGGCAACGGTACAAATTACCAGGAACGGCACCCAGATCCAGGCGGCGTTTTGCAGCCACATGCTGCTGCCGTCGGCCAGCGTTTGCGGATCACTGAAAGCGCTGAAAATCCCCAGAGAGATTGCCAGCGGTGCCAGTAACTGCATCACGCTCACGCCCATGTTACCGAGCCCGCCGTTAATACCCAGCGCGCCGCCCTGCTTGGCTTTCGGATAGAAGAAGCTGATGTTCGCCATGCTCGACGCAAAGTTCGCACCACCAAAACCACACAGCAGGGAGATGATGAGGAAGGTATTGTATGACGTGGTAGTATCCTGCACCGCAAAGCCCAACCAGGCGCATGGGATGATCAGGAAAACGGTACTGATTGCTGTCCAGCGGCGGCCGCCAAACAACGGGATCATAAAGGAGTAAGGGACACGCAGAATGGCGCCGGACACCGAGGGAATGGCCGTCAGCATAAATAGCTGGTCGGTCGTGAAGTTAAAACCGACTTTGTTAAGGTTGACGGAAACCAGACTGAACAGCATCCAGACGCAGAAGCCGAGCAGCAGAGAGGGAACAGAGATCCACAAATTGCGGCTGGCTACTTTAGAACCGGTTTTAGCCCAAAATGCCGGATCTTCCGGTCTCCAGTCCTGAAGCAGCCGTGACTGTTTTTCAGCCGGTGTAGATGAATTATGCGACATTGAAACCTCGGTATGCAGAACATTGTTGTTATTAATGCTGCACACACTAGGTAGTGGCCTGTTGTACGATGTTGATGCAAATCAAGCGGATGACGGGTAAGTTGCCGGTGTAAAATGAGTATGCGTCCTTTGTGAGTAGGCCACCGCTTGTCAATAAACAGCTATAATTCATACTCTTGATAGTCATTTCTTTCTGTATAAATCCTTCGCATACCCACCATGGAAATTAGTGAGTACCTCCAAGGGGGTATAGGTGATAGCGGCCGGATCATAAAAAATATGCCCATACAGACAGGACGTCTTTTATCACAAGGTGTAGCAACAGGAACCCATTCATGATGAAACGTGCCCTCCCCCCGCTCTCGCTCGTCAGCCAGATTGCCTTATTGATGCTGCTGCTGGGCCTGCTGGGAATTGGCAGCATGAGCGTGGCGGCTTGGATGGCACAAAGTATTCAGGGTAACGCACACGCCATTAATAAGGCCGGTTCCCTGCGTATGCAAAGTTATCGCTTGCTGGCCTCCGTTCCTCTGACCAAAGAGAGCGATGGCTATTTACGCCAGATGGAGCAGGATCAGGACAGCTCGGATTTACTGCGGGCGGTGCAAAGTGAAAAGCTGCAACCGGAATTTGATGCCCTGCGCCGCTACTGGATGACGACGCTTAAAGGCCAGATCCAGCAGGCGCAGCGTCCTGCTCAGGTGGCGTCCAACGTTGCGGTGTATGTCAGCCAGCTCGATAAGCTGGTCGCGGCTCTCGAGCACAAAACAGAATATCATCTGACGCTGATTTCTATGGTGCAGCGCGGTCTGCTGGCGATCACCCTGCTGCTGCTGGCGCTGACCATCTGGTTTTTACGCCGCCGTTTACTCGAACCCTGGCAGCGCCTGCTGGCACAGGCCAATGCGGTCAGCGCCGGAGACTTCAGTCAGCGCTATCAGCTGATGAAGACCCCGGCAAAGGATGTGAACCGCGCACCGCGGCCGCATAACGAAATGGATATTCTCGGCCAGTCGCTCAACAGCATGTCGCTGGCGATGGAACAGCTGGTTGACAGCCTGGCGCAAATGGTCGCCAGGAAAACTGCCGATCTGCAACAGAAGAATCAGGTACTGGATTTTCTCTACCGCGTCAGCCGCCAGTTACATACCAGTGCGCCGCTGGAACAGCGTCTGGTACCGGTGCTCGAAGAGTTACAGACACTGACACCCTTGCAGTCCGTGCAGCTACGCCTGTACGAGAACAACAGCGCCGAGTTATTTGATGAAATTGGCAACGCCAGTCCTCAACCAGCGGGGCATTCACGTCATGTCGCCGATAATCGCGACCAGCACCACCTGCTGAGTGAAAATATTGAGCCGGACGAAGGCCTGCTGCGTCAGCCTTTAAGCTGGAGCCTGCGGGATGATCGGGAGAATTATGGCGTTTTGCTGGCGCAGTTGCCGCAGGACTGCGAACTCAACGAAGATCAGCAGCAGCTGATCACCACCCTGCTCGAACAGCTGACGAGTTCGCTGATGCTGGCGCGGCAAGCTGAACATCAGCAGCAACTGATGCTGATGGATGAGCGTTCCGCCATCGCCCGCGAGCTTCACGACTCGCTGGCCCAGTCGCTCTCCTGCATGAAGATCCAGATTGCTTGCCTGCAAATGCAGGGCGGTGATCTAAGCGAAGAAAACAGCCTGCTGATCCAGCAAATGCGCGACGAACTGAACACTGCCTACCGCCAGCTGCGCGAACTGCTGACCACCTTCCGCCTGAAGATGAATGCGCCGGGTTTGCGTGCCGCGCTGCAACATGCGGTGGATGAGTTCTCAGCACGAATGGGCGTGAAAATTGCCTTTGATTATCAATTGCGGCCGCGTTCTGTACCAGCAAACCAGGCGATTCATCTGCTGCATATCGCCCGCGAAGCGCTGAATAATGCTTTTAAACATGCTAATGCGAGCGACATTTCCCTCACGCTGACCTGCGAAGAGGGCCAGATCCTGATGCAGGTGGCCGACAACGGTCAGGGACTGCCCGAGAACGTGGACCGACAAAATCACTATGGCCTGATCATCATGCAGGATCGCGCCAGAAGTTTGCACGGCGAATGCACGGTTGCCCGCAAAGCCAGCGGTGGCACCGAAGTCACCGTTCGTTTTCGCCCCGATGCATTGCCCATCAATCCCCAGGAGCAAGTATGACCGACATGACCCCTTCCACGATCTTACTGATCGATGACCACCCGATGCTGCGCAACGGCGTCAAACAGCTTATCGCGCTGGACACCACGTTGCAGGTAGTGGGAGAAGCCAGTAATGGTGAACAAGGCGTGGAGCTGGCCAAAGAGCTGGACCCGGACCTTATCCTGCTCGATCTGAACATGCCCGGCATGAACGGTCTGGATACACTGGATAAAATGCGCCAGACCTCACTGTCAGGCCGAATCGTGGTATTTAGCGTCTCGAATCATGAAGATGATGTGGTGACAGCGCTTAAACGCGGGGCGGACGGTTATCTGTTAAAAGACATGGAACCGGAAGATTTGCTCGCCGCGCTGCACAACGCCGCAGGCGGGAAAATGGTGCTAAGCGAAGCCCTGACGCCAGTCCTCGCTGCCAGCCTGCGCGAAAGCCGCCCAAGCGGTGACCGCGACATTCAATCCCTGACGCCGCGAGAGCGCGATATCATCAAACTCATCGCCGAAGGCTTACCAAATAAGGTCATCGCCCGCCGCCTCAACATCACGGAAAGCACGGTCAAGGTGCATGTGAAGCATCTGCTGAAGAAGATGAAGCTGAAGTCGCGCGTTGAAGCGGCCGTATGGGTGCTCCAAAGCAACGTGATCTAGGCGGGCACCGGCCCGCAGCTGCTTTTTAACGTCAACGTCAAGACCGTGGGCCAGCTCCCCCACACCTGCTTTTAAATCTTTAAATTCAAAACCGTGGGCGCCGGCCCACACCGGGGTAAGGGGATTTAAACGAATCCCCTTACCAATCCCGCGTTTTATTCACTCCGTTGCTGCGCAAGTTGGGGCGGACGTGCTCCAGTCACCTCTGTTATAGCCGCAAAATCCCGCCGCGTCGCGGTACCCTCCGTTCGGGTTCCAACCCACGCAAAAAGAAGCGCGGTTTTCCACCTCTCCTCCGGCGGCATTTTTGAATGCGGCCGACGCTTTTCTAAAAGACGGCATAGTTTTGGTGGTGAATTTATACGTGTTTTAAGAAAGACAAAATGAGTTTGGTTTTGAATTTGAAAAAGCCCCGGCCATGTTCAAAATGTCACCGGCAAGTCGGTGGAGAGACAACATTTTAACCGTTGGCTCGAACCCGCAGCCGGGAATCGCGGAGCGATGACATTTTACGGCGATAACGGAAACACCTGAAACACGGCCATTGTGACCCGCGCAGCTGCTGTTTTTAAAAGAGTCCGGGGTCTTGGGGCGGCGGCGATTGGCCGCCCCAAGTCGGTGTGGGCCGACGCCCACGGTTTTGAATTTGAATTTAAATTTAAATTTAAAGAAGAGTTAAAGCGGGCTTGGGCAGCAGCCCAAAGGCTTAAAAATTAAGCCCTTGATCTTGCATTCCCGCACTGAGCGGCGGCGGCGCAACATCAAGCGTTATCCAGTTTGAGGTGACGTGCTGTGATTTGCTGTCCACCACCGTGACCGACAGCCGGTAGCTGTTGCTGGCGCCGGGCGAGCTGTCCCATGCTGGAATGATCACGCTCCAGCCGTCGGTATCACGGTTGTTGTGCGGCGGCGTCAGGCTCAGCGCCTGAGTGTCACCCTGCCAGCTCAGCGCCGTCAGACTGTTGAGCGCTCTCACTTGTAATTTCAGTGCTAGCGTTTCACCCGGTAGCAGCGTCCACGGCGGCGTGGCGAGGAAAACGGAGAGGGTTTTGCGCTGTTTGAACTCCATCACCGGCATATTATTACGTTCCACCGTGTCCATGCGGCTGCCGCGCAGCGAATGAGCATCATCCACATAATTTGCTGAGAGCTGCTGGGCCAGCGGGACGCCTAAACGGTAATTGAGCGACAACTGCACGGTGTCCTGATTGTCGCCATCCTGCCCGGTCTGATGGGCCGCTTTCACCGTCACCAGAGGCACCGGCGTGTAATTAACACCAAATGTCATGGCCGACGGATTGGTCTGCCTTGTGCCGTTACCGAACAAGTCCACCTGATCACCGTAATACTGCTCGTAACTCAGGGATGCACCAATCTGGCGGTAAAAAGGCAAATAGCCTTTGGTCGTGATGTCGTAACCGCGCGCCTGCCGCCGCAGCTGGGACGATGTGCTGCTGTCTGGCCGGTAAGAGGAGAACGGCTGATAAACGTTGGTGGAGAAATGCAGGTAATCGGTCCAGGCTTCAGCGCCCACGCTACCGCGCGTCAGTTGGTGATCGAAATCGTTATCCACAAAAGCGTTATACCCCAGCATCCACGCGCCGGTATTCCAGCGCTGGCCTAAGCCAAAATTGCCCACCGTCGCACCGGTGGCGCTGGTCACGCCGACCTGGCTGTATGTCAGCAGATTTTTGCCGTTATAGAGCGGGCTGAACAACTGACCGGAGCTGCCGTCGAAATTCCGTCCGCTGACGTCAAGCGACATGCTGGCCGTGCCGAGCGGTGAGAGTAAACTGCTGGTCTCTTTCTGCACCAGTTTGGCGGCCTGGGTCAGCGCCAGCGTTTCAGCCTGTTCCCGCAAAGGATCTTCGCTGTCGCTGGAGGTGCTTTGCTCGCCGAACTGTTTCAGGGTGGTCGCAATTTTGGTGGCCGTGGCACTGGCACCGGTCGGGGGCTTGTACCAGCTGCTGCCAAGGCTCGGCAGGCCGTTAGGATCCGGGCGTGGCGAACCCGCGTTGAACTGGGAATCCGCGTCGCCCGCCGGAGCAGAAAGATCCACATCCGGGGATAATGGCTGGTAGACGTCTACCGTCAGCGCGCTGGCGCTTGCAGTATAAAAAGCTGAACCCAATAACCAAAATATTGGGGTGCACACCGTCGGCGCAATTCGCTTTAGTAAATTGGAAAATAAATCCGTGACGTCTGTCATATCCTACACAAATTAAGAATGAGATTCGATCTTACCCCACGGTCGGCATTTTTCAACCCTCAATCCCGCTTAATGCCTCTGCTTACAATGCTTTCGGGTGATTCCGAGCAGGAATCGGTATTTGGTTTAAGTCCCGTTCAGCCGCTGTCCGCTATACCTCAATGACGCCCCTGCACCCGGAGACAACAGATGCAGACAGCATCGAAACAACGCTTCATCGGTTTGGAATGGTTGCGGTTTCTGTTGGGCTGTTATGTCATGGTCTACCATTCCCTGCATCAATATCCCCAACGTTTCACTGTTCCCTATCTGGCTGAAATCAGCAGCATGGGCTTTTTTGCCACCAGTACGTTCTTTGTGCTTTCGGGCTTCCTGCTGACGCACGTCTATTTTGATGGCAATACAATGCGGGAATCTGGCGGGAGCTTTCTGAAAAAACGCTTCTGTAATTTGTATCCGATACACATCGTGGCGCTGGTCAGTTCGGTTCTGGTCGTGAGCCTGATGCAGTGGCTGGCTATTGCGCCGGAAGGCCCCGGTGCCAGCTTGCGCTTTGTGGTGTATGACAGTAATTCAGAACTTGCGGGCACCAGTCCGGAGCTGTTTCGCCACTATATGACCAATGCCCAGTTAGCGTTTAACAGCGTGCTGCAATTGCTGATGTTACAGGCGTGGAATCCCTACTTCCTGACGTTTAACGCACCACTGTGGTCGCTTTCCACCCTGTTCTTTTTCTACCTGTTTTTCCCTTGGCTGGCACCTAAACTGCTGGCCGCACGGCACAAGTGGTTGTGGATGTTGTTGATCTGTGCCCTCTATTTACTGCCACCGGCCTGGGTTATCTGGCAGCAACAATATGGGATGCCTTACACGGGTTTGTTGCAGCGTGGGCCGCTGTTCCGTTTACCGGAATTTCTGGCCGGGATCCTCGCTTACGGTATTTTCCGTCAGCACCGGCAGGCCAATCTTTCCCTTGCCGGTTCAGCCAGAACCCTGATGGTGGTGGGCATCTTGCTTTGTTTCGGCATCGCCACCGCGCTGTTTACCCACGGCAGCGGGCGCTACTGGTATTTTCTGCTGCATAACGGGTTGCTGCTGCCCTCGCAGGTTTGTCTGGTCTATCTCAGCGCACTGGCACGCGATCCGGCCAGCGCCTGGTTGCGTCACTGGTCTCCAAGGCTCGGCGCTGCCTCACTGTCGATTTTCGCCCTGCACGTACCGTTGTTTAACCTGTTCCGGACGCTGGAACAGTTTTTACGCGGCGATCCGCTGCTGTGCTTTCATGATTGGCAGGCGTGTATCGCCTCAGCGGGTAAGGTGCCGCTCAGTATTGCCGGTTACCTGATTTATCTGCTGCTGACTGTGGCAATTTGTGTGATTTTTCAGGAACGCTGTGTGGTACGGATGCGCGATGCCATGTTACGGCTAACTTCCGGTATCAAAAAAACGCAACCTCAGTAAATACGGGGTCTGTGGGATATTTTTTCCTTCTCACAGGCTTTTATAAATGCCTTGAATTGTGTAAATTTAGCGCGTTTTTCATAATACCCCTACCCAAAAACACACATTTCATAACATTTTTAACATCTGAACGCGTTCTCTTTACAAGCGCTTTTCATCTATCCTAATGACGTATGTTTGATGTGGCTACGCCACCCGAATGCAAATTTTTATTTGCAGTGCGTGACTATCATCACAGTTTATTGACGTTATCAGCACGACGTCTCCCACTCGCCAAACAGCACAGACTGGTTGGTGAGAAGTGCGCATTCTATAAAACAAGGGAACATAGATGAGCAAAAAAACCTTGCCCGGCGTCACGCGCCGGCAAATCCTGACGTTCACTGCCGCCTCCGCTGTGCTTGGCGCAGCCAAAGCCGCCAATGCTGTCACGCTCAAAGGTACGCCCGTGTGGAGCCCCTTTGACGCCAGCCCGCCCCCGCAAATTGAAACCGACGGCTGGGTGTTTTTCACCGACGCCGAAGCTTCCGCACTGGAAGCGATTGTTGACCGCCTGATCCCGGCCGACGACCTGAGCATCGGGGGCAAAGACGCCGGTTGCGCCGTGTTTATCGACCGCCAGCTGGCCGGCTTTTACGGCACCTACTCCCGCCTGTATATGAAAGGCCCTTTCCAGCCCGGCACGCCTGAGCAAGGCGACCAGTCGCCACTGGTACCGCAGCAGCGTTACCGCCTCGGGTTGGCAGGTCTTGAGCAATATACTCAGGCCCAGCATAAAAAATCCTTCAAAGATCTAACCGGTGACCAGCAGGATGAGATTCTGAGCGGTTTACAAGGCGGAAAAATCGCTCTGAATGGGATCGATTCCAAACTCTTCTTCGATACCGCGCTGAAGAACACGATGGAAGGTTTCTTCGCTGACCCGATTTATGGCGGAAACCGCAACATGGTGTCCTGGAAAATGCTCGGTTTCCCAGGGGCCCGCTACGACTACCGTGAATACGTCGGCAAACATAACCAGAAATTAGATCTGGAACCGCTGAGTATCTCCGGTGGAGATGCATGGAAGATTAAAAGCTAGGGGCGAAGAGAAAGATTATGGCAAAGAAATTACCCAAAACTGATGTGGTGGTGATTGGACTCGGCTGGGCCGGATCCATCATCGCCAATGAACTGGCAGACGAAGGCCTGAATGTCGTGGCCATTGAACGTGGCCCGTGGCGCGATACCGCCCGTGATTTTAACGTGGCAACCGTGACCGATGAATTGCGTTACAACAGCCGTCAGGAACTGATGGTTCAGACCGCGCAGAACGCCATCACCATCCGTAACAACCCGTCGCAAACCGCGCTGCCGATGCGCGAATGGGGTTCGTTCCACCCGGGTAACGGCACCGGCGGCGCGGGCAACCACTGGGCGGGTATCACCTTCCGCTTCCAGCCAGACGAATTCCGTCTCAAAAGCCATCTGACCGAAAAGTACGGCGCGAAAGCCATTCCTGAAGAGCTGGTGTTGCAGGACTGGGGCACTGACTGGGAAGAGATGGAACCGCATTACGCCTCGTTTGAACGTCTGGCCGGGGTTTCCGGTAAAGCCAGCAATGTCAACGGCGAACATCATGAAGGCGGCAACCCTTACGAGGGTATGCGCTCAATTGAGTATCCGACCAAACCGATGGACATGCCTTACGGCCCGACGCTGTTTGCCGAAGCGGCCCGCAACATGGGTTACAAAGCCTTCCCCGTGCCCTCTTCGCTAGTGTCCGAAGCCTACACTAACCCGCTTGGCGTCAAGATGGGGCCATGCACCTATTGCGGTTTTTGCACCAACTACGGGTGTGCCAACTACTCCAAAGCCAGTGCGATTACGACGGTTCTGCCTTCGCTTATCCGTAAGGAAAACTTCGAAGCGCGCACCAGCTGTGAAGTGATGCGCGTGGTCAAATCGCCGGACGGTAAACAGGTCACCGGCGTGGTGTATATCGACTCCTCCGGTGACGAGTGGGAACAACCGGCCGATCTGGTGGTTGTCACCGCGTTCACCTTCGAAAACGTCCGCCTGATGCTGCTTTCCGGCATCGGTAAACCTTACGACCCGATCAGCGGTACCGGCACCACCGGCCGTAACTATGCATACCAGACCGCCAACAGCGTGCAGTTGTTCTTCGATGACAAGAACTTCAATCCGTTCATCGGTGCGGGCGCGGTCGGCATGGGTATTGACGATTTCAACAATGATAACTTTGACCACTCTGGCCTTGGCTTCTTCGGCGGCGGTAGTATCCGTGTAACGCCCATCGGTGGCGCGCCTATCGGTTACCGCCCTGTTCCGCCGGGAACACCCAAATGGGGTAAAGAGTGGAAGCAGGCGACCGTCAGCAACTATCTCAGCAGTATGTCGATTGGCTGCGAAGCCAGCAGCTACACCACACGCACCAACTATCTGTCGCTCGATCCGAACTATGAAGACCGTCTGGGCCGTCCGCTGCTGCGTGTGACGTTCGACTTCCCGCAAAACGACCTGAAAATGGCCGCCTATTGCACCGGAAAAGTCGGCGAGATCGCCAAAGCCATGAACCCGCGTCAATACGTGGAAAACCCAATGAAAGGCCACTGGAACGGCTCGCCGTATCAGTCTTCGCATATTGTCGGCGGTTTCGTGATGGGCGCCGATCCGGCCACCAGCTCAGTGAACAAATATCTGCAAGTCTGGGACATGCCTAACCTGTTTGTGGTCGGCGCTTCTGCCTTCCCGCAAAACCCGGGTTATAACCCGACGGGCACCGTTGGCGCGCTGGCCTTTAAAGCCGCTGAAGCCATTCGCAAAAATTACCTGAAAAAACCGGGAGAGATGATTGTATGAAGACATTAACCTCATTCTCACTCGGATTGGTGGCCCTGACCGTCTCCGGACTGGCACACGCCGCCGGTGACGGTGCTTTCGAACAGGTTGAGCGCGGACGTTATCTGGCGACCGTTGGCGACTGTGCGGCCTGCCATACGGCCTCCACGCCGGATGCCAAACCTTTTGCCGGCGGTGTGCCGATTCAAACGCCGTTTGGCCGTCTGGTTGGTGCGAACATCACGCCAGATCCGCAAACCGGCATCGGGCGCTGGACCTTTGATGACTTCCAGCGCGCCATGTCAGAAGGTGTCGGCCACGGCGGCAAACGTCTGTACGGCGCGATGCCGTTCACCGCTTACACCAAAGTTACCCGTGACGATAACGCCGCCATCTGGGCCTATCTGCAGACGGTGCAACCGGTGCACAGCGAAGTGGAATCCAACCAGCTCCCCTTCCCGTTCAACATCCGTACGAGTCTGATGGGCTGGAACTGGCTGAACTTCACCCAAGGCGAATACAAGCCGAAGATGGATAAATCAGCCGAATGGAACCGTGGCGCGTACATCGTCGAAGGTCTGGGTCACTGCGGCACCTGCCACACACCGAAAAACCTCATCGGCGGTGATAAAGACAGTGAATTCCTGCAAGGCGCGGTGATTGAAAACTGGGTCGCACCGGATATCACGACCAATAAGCACACCGGGATTGGCAACTGGACCGAAGCCGACCTGATGCAATATCTGAAGACCGGTGCCAACCGTTTCGATATTGCCTCCGGACCGATGGCCGAAGAGGTGGATCATTCGTCCCAGCACTGGACAGATGCCGACCTCAAAGCCGTGGCGGTGTATCTGAAAGACAGCGGCCATGACAGCGGGTCAAAAGCAGCGGAACCGCTGAAAGCGGATGACAAAACGATGATTGCCGGGAAGCACATTTACGCCGACCGCTGTTCAGCCTGTCACACGCCAGACGGCAAAGGACAGGAAGGCATGTTCCCACGCCTGGCCGATTCCGCGCTGATCAATCAGGGTGATGCAACCTCGCTTATCCGCGTCGTCCTGGCTGGCAGCCGCCCTAGTGCCACCAACGCCGCACCGACCGCACCCGCGATGCCTTCGTTTGACGCTAACATGAGCGATGAAGATATCGCCAACGTGCTGACGTACATCCGTAACAGTTGGGGGAATGCTTCGGCAGCCGTTTCCAGCTCGGATGTCAAAGATTTACGGGCAGAACTGAAGAAATAATTAAGGTTTTACCTTAATAATCCCAGGTATCGGGGCGCTGAAAAGCGCCCTTTTTTTCGTTTGAAAACGAGTGGGCTTTTTAAATTCAAATTCAACACCTTGGGTTGCCACCCAAACTGACCTTAAGGTCAAAACCTTGGGCCTGCTGCCCAAACCCGCCCAAAAGGAGGCATAAACGTGCCTCCTCTTGGAACTCCTGCGTTTTTCTCTGAGACACCGACAGCTTCGCGGCTGGCAGGGCACGAGTTTCAGTCGCTTCTGTTCACGACGCAAAATGTCACGGCTGCGCCGTCCCCGTATTTCGGGTTCGAGCCTCTGGTCTCGAACCTCTCATCCGGTGCCATTTTTGACTGCGCCTTAGCGGCTATGTAAATCAAAAGATAAAACATGGTCTGCTTTTGTCTTTTAAAAAAGCGTGGGCCGCATTCAAAAATGGCGCTGAGCAAGTGGTTCGAGACATGAGGCTCGAACCCGCAGCGAAGGCACCGCCTAAGCGGCGACATTTTACGGCTGTCACAACGGCCCCTGAAACACGTCCATCCCGATTCAGCGATAGCGCGCAGTTTAAGAGCCGGAGATTCTGAAGGGGTGTGGCGATAGACACCCCTTCAGGCCAGTTTGGGTGGCAACCCAAGGTCTTGACCTTGAAGTTAAAGATGAAATTGAAAAGAAAACAGTTATGGCATTTCCCCCTCTCCACCTGTTATGCATCGCAATTTATTCGTCTGCTATGCTTTCATACACATTCCCTCGAAAGGATTTAACATGTCCCCATGTAAAGCGCTGTTAAAAACGGCCGCTGCCGTCACCCTCACCGCCTGGTTACCCTTTGCCAGCGCGGCCAATATCTTCACGCTCTCCTCTCCTGACTTCAAAGATGGCGAGATGCTGGCGCAAAAATTCGCCGGGAATATTAAGGGGAATGCCTTCTGTACCGGTGAAAATGTCTCACCGGCGCTGAACTGGGAGAACGTTCCGACGGGCACGAAAAGTCTGGCGCTGACGCTGGTTGATCCCGAGGGCCGCGGCGGTCTGGGGGTTAATCATCTGGTGGCTTACGGCATTCCGCCTGATGCCAAAGGCTTCGCGCAGAACGATCTGTCGGCCGGGAAAGGTTTTGTTGGCGGAAAAAGCACTCAGGGTAACGGCCACTATAATGGCCCCTGCCCGCCGGTCAGCGCAGGGGTGCATCACTATACCTTCACGCTGATCGCCACTGATTTAGCCCCACAAGACCTGCCGGCAGGCTTAACTCGTGAGCAACTGTTCGAAAAACTGGACGGCCACAGCAAAGGTGCCGCAGGCATCATCGGACGTTTTGGCAACAAATAAGTGCCTATGGCGGACGGACAGTTATGCCGTTCGCCATTGCGCGTTGCCGCGCACCAGCAGATAAACACCGGTAAAGATTTGCCAGAAGGTGATGGAATAGACCGACCCGCGCTCAGCAAGCCCCACCGGAAGAATACCGGTTGTCAGGATAATCACGTTGAGTAAACCGATAACCCCCAGCACCCAGGTCAGGCGGCTGAATATGCGCCACTGCGGCCTGTTCCACTGGCTCCAGCCAGCGGATAATAACGTGAGATTCCCGCCGACAATCGCCAGTACAGCGCCAAACTGATGCACTGAAATATTCCCCAGCATGGCCCCCTGCGGTTCGCTGTGGAAGACAGCAATGACTACGCCCCCGACGCCGTGCAAAAGACCAAACGTCAGAAACAGTTTCCCTGCAAAACCCGTAAACAGCGGCTTTAAGCACCAGCAGGCAATAAAGAACAGCACGCCTTCGAGAATAAACCCGCTGTTCATAACAACATGTAAGGGGGAACACAAATCCCTGCCGTCCGTCATCACGCCACACTGCGCCACACCCAGATCGCTGATGTAATTAGTGGTGTAACGATAAAAAGGAGTGTTCCAGCTTAGCGAAGCGATTTTTTCAGCCAGTAAATACACCACGCCACCGAGCATAAAACACAGCCCGCCGAGTTTTTGCCGCCGTTGCTTAATGCACATAGCCAGTTACGCCCTTAATGAAAAAGATGAAAGGTTGTCACAGATTACAGGAGTTTGTGTTAAATAAGCGTGAATATGGCAACGGATAATTTGGTGCATTATTTCGCGAGGCTTTAACAAACAGTATGTTTTCTATTCCCCTTCCCTTTATGATTTCACTGCTGCTCGCCATGCTATGGTTGAGGCTGTTTTTGGGCAACGACAGTGCGCGTTATCGCTTGTTACTGCTCGTCGCAGTATGTTGGTTACTCGCGACGCTGGTTGGCATCCGCTGGACATTTCACTGTCCTGCCATTCGCTTCATTCAACCTGTTATTGCGTCTGTTTTACCGCCACTGGCGTGGTGGTGTTTTTCGAAAGCAAGATTTCAACGTGCTTCAGCACTCTGGCAAATTTCGATCCCCATCGTGTTTACGATGTTTTCATTGCTGCCCTTGGCCGGATGGAATTTTCCACTGGATGCTGCACTGGTGACGCTTTATCTGGCTTATGGCATTGCGCTGTGTCGAATCGCCCTCAGTAATCCCGCTCACTTATCCACTGTCCGGCTGTCAGACCATGCAAGAATGCGCTACAGCGTCCTGCTGACGGGATTGATTTTGTGTTTTTCCGGGCTATCGGATACGTTTATTGGCCTCGATTTCGCGTTGTTTAATGGCACTCACGCCGCGCTGGTCATCACTCTCTCTCACGTCGTCGTCCTGCCGTTTCTGGCTTTCATCGTCACCATGGCGCCGCAAAGCGTGCCGTCACCATTACCTGAGCCTGAAGTTACCGACATCACGCCACAGGTCGATGAATACCAGTTAGTGGAAAGATTGAAAACAGTGATCCGCGACAAGGCTCTGTTTCGTGACCCTGACCTGACGCTAGACCGCCTCTCGCGCAAAGCGGTTATCCCTGCTCGCCAAATTTCTCAGGCGGTGAATCGCGTACTCAAATGCAACGTATCGCAGTGGGTGAATCGCTTTCGGGTGGAAGAAGCCTGCCGCCTGCTCGATGAAACCGATTTGCCCGTCACCACAATTATTTTCGAGTCAGGCTTTCGCACTAAATCGAACTTTAACCGTGAGTTTCTCAGGCAAACCGGCATGAATCCGGGCGATTATCGGCGCGCTAATGCGCAGGGATCGCCTGTTTCAGAAACGCGATAATGAGTGTGGAAACCTGTTGATGAATTGCCTGACGATCGCGACCGTTACCGTCTTTACAGACGACGCCATCGTCGGGTGACTCCTCCTCCAGCAGTGCCACAGCTCCCGGTTTGCATAACTGCATAAAGCTAAAATGTGTGGCGTCATTGATTAACACATAACGTGATGATGCTTTGGGCAAACCAGCAACCAGATAACCGGACTCCAGTTCCGCTGGCAGATCTGCAATGTCCACCCCCGCAGCAAGTACCAGCACGGGCACGTTAACTGCCGCAAGGCTTTGCGGTGTAAAGCCTCTCGCTACGCCTAAATCTAAGGAAACAACAGCCTTCACGCGCGGATCACGCAAGTCAGCATCTAATTGAGCGACAAACTCAGGGGATTTATTGATCCCAAACTCGGCCGTTAATCCGCAAATGCGCGGATTAACGCCATGCTGGCAATCCTGCACAAATTGTTGGGTATCGAATCTCGCACCAGCCAGTTCGACGACGGTCCAACCACCCAGTGAATGCCCTATCGCCGCGATACGCGTCTGATCAATATGTCCAGCTATGGACGGTGTGGCAATCAGCGCATCTATCACATGGCTGACATCTTTGGGCCGTTGCCAAAGTTGTTGGGCCTGCGCGGGGTTTCGGTCATGCGTCGTCGTGCCAGGATGATCTGGCGCGGCAACAATATAGCCCTGCTTTACCAGCTCAGCAGCCAGCCAGTTGACGTTGCGCCAGCTCCCCCGAAAACCATGCGAGAGCACCACCAGCGGATAGGTACCTGACGCAGCTTGAGCGTTTCTCACACCATCAATCCCGACAAAAACCTGATCTTCACCGATTTTTTCAACGATATGCGTTTGAGAGGAAACCGCGGGATACCAGACACTGACATGCAGAGGGCGTGGGCTTGTTTGATCCAGCGTTGTCTCACGAAAACCGACGACATCGGCGGCACTGACCACCTGAATCAAACAAATCCACAAGAGTACTGTTGAAGAAATACACGTAAACATAGAGACACTCCATCAAGTTATGAAGCGCCCTGTATATTACTGAACTCAGGTCCAGCGCGACCTGATACGCGATTCAGGTCGTTTTATTTAGAAACCGTGTCCAGATAGAGCTGGCTTCCGGCAACGTTTTGGCTGGCACCTGTGACATTGTCACGTAATGCGACCAATAATTTGCTTTGCAACGCCACAACAAACGGGGAATTACGCTGCAATTCGCGTTGCAGGTCGGCATAACGGGCCAGACGTTTGGTGGGGTCTGATTCAGCGGCCGCAGCACGGGTCTGTTTGCTGATTTCAGGGATCACCCACTGGACGCGCTGGGCCAGTGTTTTCGGACCATCCGGCACGTTATAGGCAAAGGTACTGGCGTTGGTGTTCGGGTCCAGATAATCCGCGCCCCAGTAGGTGAAAATGGACTGGAATTTATGCGCCCGCATACGGGTCAGTACGTCACTTTCCACCAGCGGATGCACGACCAGGTTGATATCCGCTTTGGCGAAGCTGGCCTGCAGTGACTGCGCAATATCGGAGTACGGCGGCTGGTTAATCACAATCAGGTCAATTTTGGTTCCCGGTGCAATTCCTCCTTTGGCGAGGATGGCTTTGGCTTTGGCCACATCAAGGCTAAACGGCTGGTCATCGATTGCACCGGCCAGACCGTCAGGCAAGAAGGTCTGATGAATGCCGTACTGGCCTTTTAGTAAATCCTGCGAAATCCCTTTGTAATCCACCAGCCAGCGTGCCGCTTCCCAAAGCGCAGGGTTATTTAGCGCAGGCTGCGTGGTATCCCCGGTATTAAAGGCCAGATAAAACACTTTCGCAGCCGGGAACTGCGCCACGCGTACACCCTTCTCTTTTTGCAGCGACGCAAACTGGTCAGCGCCTAAATCATAGGCAATATCAGCATCACCATTAAGTACCAGCAGGCGGCGCGTGGCTGGATCAGCAACGTTTTTAAACAGCACGTTATCAATTTTGGCGGCAGGCTGAGCATGAGGATTACGTTTGAACAACAGCGCCTCGTGCGGTACATAGTTACGTACTTCAAATGCGCCGCCGCCCGCAGAGCGTGAACGTAGCCAGCCGTTGCCGAAGTCGTTATTTTCAGCGTGAGACTGCACCAGTTTGCTGTCGACAATCGCCGCAACCGGCGCAGTGAGCACGCGTAATACCAGCTCACTGCCAATGTCCGCAGGCCAGCTCAGCTGAAGTTTATCGTCACCCACTTTCTTAAACTGGGCATCGACGTTATCCGGCGTCCAGCCCAGTTCACCTAAAATAAATGACGGGCTTTTATTGAGTTTTACAGCACGGGTAAAGGAGTAAATAACGTCATCCGCCGTTACCGGATTCCCACTGGCGAACTTCGCCCCCGGTTTGATGGTGAAAATCAGGCTGTGATCGCTGTCGCCTTTACTCCATGCCGACGCAACATCCGGATCAAGGGTGTCAGGATGCTGACGATCAGGTGAAACCAACTGCTGATATAAATTGATTAAGTTGCCAGAGCTCACCGTTTCAAAGCTCTCGGCCGGATCCAGACTGATGATCCCTTCAAGAGACCCCGCCACGACCAGCGTATCTTTCGGCGTTGCCGCATGAGCACTAAACGCCGCCGTGACAGCCAGAAAAAGTAAAGAAGGAAGACGAACTTTCATTAAGGCGGAACTCCCAAAAGTGATGTGTTTTAGGAGTGTAGGGATACTGGCCCCAAGGCAAAACAATGAAATTAAGCAATATAATTCAGGAAAATAGCTAAGGGGAAAGATGGCGATCTTCGGCGCTGAATTAAAGTCAAATTCAAGATCAAGACTTTGGGTTGCCACCCAAACTGGCCTTAAGGTCAAGACCGTGGACTCGCCGCCCACACTGGCCCAAAGGAGCCGTAAACGCGGCTCCTTTGGAATCCTGCGTTTTTTTATGCTACTTCCGTAGCTGCGCAGGTCACAATGGCCGTGTTTCAGGTGCCTCAGTTATAGCCGCAAAACACCGCCGCGTTGCGGTTCCTTCGCTACGGGTTTCGAGCCATTGGTCTCGAACCACTTGCTCAGCGGTATTTTTGAATGCGGCACACTGGCATCTACATCGAAAGTTATTCTGTCGGGTTGGGTTTTATCTTTTGACCGACATAGCCCCTAAACCGTATTCAAAAATGGCACTGAGCAAGAGGCGGAAAACCGCGCGTTAGTTTGCGCGGGTTGAAGTCCCGCAGCGAAGGCAGCGCCTAAGCGCTGACATTTTGCGGTGTGAACGGAAATCACTGAAACACGTCCGTCCAAACCTGCGCAGCAACGGAGTGAAAAGAGCGTGGAGTCCAGAGGCCCGCGCGATAGCGGGTCTCTGGTCGGTGTGGGCCGACGCCCACGACCTTGAAGTTGAATTTGAATTTGAATTTAAAAACTGTCCGGGGCAGCCCCCCATCACCCGACTATATGCCCCCGCTCCATATGCACCGCCCTGTCACACATATGATCCACCACATCGGCATCATGACTTACCAGCAGCATGGTCAAATCTCCGGCGGATTTCAGATCATTGAGCAGGTTGAGAATTTCGGCCTGAACGGACATATCGAGGGCTGAAGTGGGTTCATCGAGCAGCAACAGTTTTGGTTTAAGCAACAGCGCGCGCACGATGGCTACGCGCTGGCGCTGACCGCCGGAAAGCTGGTGCGGATAACGGTTCATCAGGGCCGGATCAAGGCCCACCTGACGAAAACCTTCGGCAATTTTCTGCTCGATATCCTGCTCTTTGAGGATTTTCAGCGGCTCGGCCAGCGTGCGGCGCAGACGATGTTTCGGATGCAGTGAGGCGTATGGGTCCTGAAATACCATCTGTACGTCGCGGCGCAGGGATCCGGTAAAAGGTTTGCCCGGCGTGAGCGGTTGCCCCAGCAGCGTCAGGCTGCCGTCCCACTGGCCGTTTAGCCCGGCCAACACCCACAGCAGCGAGGACTTACCGCAGCCGGACGGCCCGACCAGCCCGAAGCACTCACCCTGATTAATGGTCAGATGAACGTCATGTACCACGGTACGCACGTCATAACCATGGCGATGCGAAACGCTGAGATGTTGCAGTTCGGCGACAGGTTGGCTCATCGCTGTGGCTCCTGCGGAGATGCATGTTTCAGGGATTCCAGTAACGCTCTGTCGAGTACCGGCAGGCGCTCGCCGTGCGTGGCTTTACTTGGGCGGCAAGACCACAGCGTTTGAGTGTAGGGATGCGTGGCGTGTGCCAGTTGGTCAGCCGGAAGCTCATCCAGCAGGTCGCCTTTATACATCACCAGTACCCGTTCGCAGAAATGCGACACCTGTTGCAGATCATGGCTGATAAGAATCAGCCCCATATTGCGCTGTTCGACTAAGCGTTCAATCAGCCCCAGCACCTGCTCGCGCATATCAAAATCCAGCGCCGACGTAGGTTCATCCGCAATCAGCCATTGCGGGTCATTAATCAGCGCAATCGCCAGCATCACGCGCTGTCCCATGCCTCCGGACAACTGATGCGGATACTGCCCGCATATCCGTTTTGGATCGGGTAAACCAACCGCATTGAGCATATCGAATACTTTCTCCTCCCGCGCTTTACGCCCTAAACGGGTATGCAGACGCAGCGGTTCTTCCACCTGCCAGCCAATCGGCCGGGCCGGGTTGAGCGCGTGTTTTGGATCCTGCATCACCATCGACACACGGTTACCACGAAGGTGATTCCACTGGCGTTCACTCAGGGTAAGAAGATTCTGCTCACCCAGCGTCAGCTGGCTGGCATGCATCGCACACGGATGCGGCAGCAGGCCCATCAGGGCGCGTGCAGTAAGGGATTTTCCCGAGCCAGATTCGCCCACCATCGCCACCCGCTCTTTGCCCACGCTAAAGGAGAGCGATTTCACCAGCTCTACCGGACGCGGGCCGGGCAGATAAACGGTCAGATCTTTAGCGACAAGCACGTCGTTATGGACGGTCTTTTGCTGATTCAATTCGAAATCATTTGCCATGTCGCGGGTCCATTTTGTCACGCAGGCCGTCGCCCAGCAGGTTGAAAGCGAGGCTGGCGAACAAAATTGCCCCGCCCGGTGCAGCAGCAACCCACCACTGGTCGAATATCACTTTGCTGCCTTCGGCGACCATCGAGCCCCATTCGGCCGTAGGCGGTTGAATGCCCATGCCGAGAAAACCCAGCCCGGCCGAAGCCAGAATAATCCCGCCGAGGCTCAGCGCGGCACGCACCACAGCACTCGGCAGACACAGCGGCAGAATATGTCCAAACATCAGGCGCAGTCCGCCGATGCCCTGCATACGCGCCGCGGCCAGATAATCACTGCGGCGCAGCGCCAGCGTCTCTGCCCTCGCCTGACGGGCAAACGGCGGCCAGCTGGTAAAGGCCAGCGCCAGCGCACCGTTCATCAGGCCGGGGCCGAGGATCGCCACCAGCGCCAGCGCGATCACCAGACTGGGCAGCGACAGCACGATATCCGTCACGCGCATGATAATGCGCTCGTACCAGCCGCCAATGTATCCGGCGCTGATGCCCACCAGCAGGCCAACGGGAATGGTCAGCACCAAAATCAGTGAGACCAGCAACAGCGTTGGCCGTGCGCCGTAAATCACGCGCGACAGCAGGTCACGGCCAAAGCCGTCCGTACCCAGCCAGTGTTCTGAAGAAGGTGGCAGCAGACGAAATTCGATATGCTGAATATTTGGGTCAAACGGCGCCAGCCACGGAGCCAGCAGCGCACAGGCAATCAGAATAATCACCAGCAACGTACCCATCGACAGCGTAGTAATACGCCAGGCAGGCCGCCATGCGGGGTTGGCATCGACCTGCGTTGGCTGGTCGGGAATAAGTTGAGTCATATAAGTTGCGTCATAAAAGTGGGCCTGTTATCGGGTGCGCGGATCGAGCAGATACGTCAGCGCATCCGCCAGCGCGTTCAGCAGCACAAAGCAGGTGCCAATCAGCAAGGTCGCGCCAAGGATTGCTGGTGTGTCCGCCGCAAACAGCGCGGTCGTCAGATAGCGTCCGACGCCGGGCCACGCAAAGACGGTTTCCGTCAGTACCGCGCCTTCGAGCAGGCTGGCGTAGGAGAGCGTCAGCACGGTGATCAGTGTCCCAAGCACATTGGGGAAAACATGACGTAATAGCACACGCCCGCGCCCTGCGCCCTTCGAACGGGCAAGGATCACATACTCTTTATTCATCTCACCGAGCATTGAAGCGCGCAGCAGACGGGTGATGCCCGCCATCGACAGCAGCGCCAGCACGGTCACCGGTAACCACAGATGACTGATGGCGTTATAGAACATGTCACGATCGCCCGACAGCCAGGTGTCGACCAGCACAAAGCCGGTTTTCGGCTCCATGCTGTAGAGATAGACATCGTCCAGCCGCCCCGGCCCGCCGGCCCAGTGCAGCACGGCGTAAAACAGCAGCAACCCGAGCAGGCTGAGCCAGAAGATGGGGACCGAATAGCCGAGAAGCGAAATCAGCCGCGCGGCGTTATCCAGCCAGCTTCCCGGTTTCCACACCGCCAGCAACGCCAGTGAGATGCCAAAGAACGCTCCGAGGATAATCGCACAAGTCGCAAGTTCTACCGTGGCAGGAAAAGTGCGCGCCAGATCGCTGGCGACCGGCTGCGCGGTGATACGCGACATCCCCATATCACCGTGTGCCAGATGCTGAATATAGCGGCCAAACTGCACCGGCACGGACTCATCCAGGCCCAGATCGCGGCGAACTTGCGCGTAAGTGGATTCACTGGCGTGATCCCCGGCAATTTGCAGCGTCGGGTCGATCGGCGCGAGATGGGAAAGCGTAAAGGTAAACGCCAGCAGACCAAGCAGCGTCAGCGCCAGCGATACCACACCGGTCAGCAAACGGCCTGACCAGCGCCAACCCTGCCGGACGAATCCGGCGGGTGTTGAACTGTCTGTCATTACTTGGTGACCTTGCTGTAGAAGACCATGTCAGGGTTGATGCCCTGCACGTAGCCCTGAATATTGTCGCGTACGGCAATCAGGCTTTTTGCCTGTAAACCAATCACGAACGGCGAGTTCTTCTGCACTTCCAGTTGAAGCTTACGGTAGTCCGCCACGCGTTTGGCCTGATCAGGTTCGGCGATCGCTGCCAGCGTCAGTTTGTTCAATGCCGGAATCGACCAGTTCGCGCGCCAGGCGAGGGTTTTACTGCCATCTTCCGGGTTAAACGCAAACGCCGAGGCGTTGGTGTTCGGGTCAAAGTAGTCAGGGCCCCATGAAGACATATAAGCATCGTACTCATGGGCTTTCACTTTCGTGGAGATTTGCTGGCTCAGACCCGGATCCAGTTTCACCGTCACGCCTCCCTGAGCAAAGCTTGCCTGCAGTGCCTGGGCGATATCCAGATACGGCGGCTGGTTAGCCGTGGAGAGAGTGAAAGTGACATTTTTCAGCCCGGCTTTTTCCAAAATGGCTTTGGCTTTGGCCGGATCATAGGTGTACGGATTCTCGTTCAGCGCGCCAAGGTAACCTTCCGGCAGGAATGCCTGATGGACCTGGAAGTTATCTTTCATCAGGTCATGGGCGATTTTGTTGTAATCGAACAGGTAACGGGCAGCTTCCCAGAAGGCCGGGTTACCCAGCGCCGGTGAGGCTTTAGCGTTGAATTGCAGGAAGTACAGCGAGGCGTAAGGGATCGCCAGAGGCTTCACGCCCTTCTTACCCGCCAGTGCAGCCATCTGGTCAGCGCCGAGGTTACGCGCTATGTCCGCGTCGCCCTGCTCAATCAGCAGACGGCGGGCTGCCGGGTCCGGCACGTTTTTGATCAGAATAGTTTTCAGCTTCGGCGCGCCTTCAGGCGACGTCGGGTTGGCGTCCAGCACCACCACTTCGTGTGGCACATAGGTGCGGATTTTATACGGACCGCTGCCCGCGGAGTGGCTGCCCAGCCAGTCGTGACCGAGATCATCACCTTTGGCGTTCTCTTTCACCTGTTTGCTGTCAACAATCGACGACACCGGCGCGGAAAGCAGGCTCAGTACGAAGTTCGGGCTGACATCCGCCGTCCAACTGATTTTTACATGGTGATCATCGACTTTAGTCAGGAAGGAATCGACGTTTTTGTCCGACCAGCCCAACTGCGTCAAGATGAAAGATGGCTCGAGGTTGAGTTTCACTACGCGGGACAGCGAGAAGATAATGTCATCAGCCGTCAGTGGGTTGCCGCTGGCAAAGGTGGCTTTCGGGTCCAGAGTGAAAGTCAGGCTACGGTTGTCAGCACCGGACTCCCATGATTTTGCCAGTGTTGGCTTCAGATCAATCGGGTTATTAGGATCAGACTGTACCAAACGCTGATAGATGCTGTTGAACGCCTGTATGGTGGTCAGTTCGAAGCCCTGAGCCGGGTCAAAGCTGGAAGTGTCATCAATAGATTGCGCAATAACCAGCGTATTTGCCGGTGTTGCGGCCTGAACAGTGAAGCTGGCCGCGATAGCAGCAAAAAGAACGGACGGGATAAAGGCTTTCATGGTGAACGACTCTCCAACATAGCGAAATTGCTAGTAATTTGAAGAGTGTATGTGAGTCTTGAACGGACATTAAAGTCGTTTAACGACTAACGTTATGCTTATTTCGCATAACGTTATGAGCGTGGTTATAAAACGGGCGTTAATACAAATGTTCAGTATCAAAGCCTGTACCGCAGGTGACTCAGCCCAGACCGGCAATGCCCTCGCCCGGCGATATTGCCAGCAACATGCGAACCTGATTCACCAGTTCGCTCATGCAGTCGTCGCGCATACCATAATTGGCCAGCTCTTTTTCCAGCGCAAACAGATACTGCGCATTGGTGCCAAGCGGACCGCTGGCTTTGGCAATAAGGGGCGCAATCACCTGATAAGAGGTGTCTGCTTCAAACAGCGGATGCGCAGGATCCATAATAAAGACCAGCGCGGTCACCCTGCGGCCATCGTCAAGATCCAGTTCACACCAAGTCGGCCGGTAGCAGCCGGTCAGCATTTCCCGTTTCCACAGTAGCTCCAGCTCTTCGCGTAGCTTCTCTTCCGGCAGGCGAAACGCCAGACCGGTCGTGCGGCCACCGTCTTTCAGGGCCAGCATTCGTCCCGGCTGAGCGTGCGTACCGCGCCCGGCGGTCAGGCGCAAACAGAATGCGCGATGAAAACCGTTGAGCGTCGCAGGTCGCGCCTCTTCTGAGTCGAACACCGGGTTCCACATCAGCGAGCCGTAACCGAAAATCCACACCGGACTGTTATCCGGACGCCGCGCAAGGGTGCAGTCCAGCGAGGCGGAGCGTTGTTCGGAGGTCAGGAGCATCGATTCATCAATGCTGCCGAATGCTGTTTTGCAATCTGCGTTACGCAGAAAATCACGGGTTAACATCATTCATACCCTCCATCGAAACCACTGCTTAAAATACTTGCCATGCTGTTGACGCTGTTATCTCCGTTAAAGACCCTACACTTCAGAATTTATTTATCACGTTAATAGTTCAAACCTTATGCGTTTCTGCGCCATCAATCAAGATTGAAGGTGATCACAAAACGAAAATTAAGTGAACATTTAATGAACATTGATGGAAAGTTGGCCCGCAAGGCAAAATAAAGCGTCTCTATTGATATCCTGCGCATGAGCAGGAAGTACGTTTCGTGCCGAATCCGGGCGCGCTGACCGGTTTTAATAAGGAATAAGCGGGTTCCTATTAAACGATTTTGTAATCACCCTGCGCAGACTCTGACACAGACCTGAGTCTGGCAGCTACGCTCAATGGGGCTATACGCATTCGTCTGATATGGCCGAATATTATGATTAAGTTAAAGAAAACTCAGGCTGTGTAAAGCCAGGTAAACTTCCGAGCAAAATCCCACACAAAATGTGGATATAACACAAATTATGCATAAATAGACCCATGATGTTATAAAATAGAATTAAGTAAATAATTATCTGTTTTTAAACGATTTTAAAATCAACAATAAAAAGTAATGACGACTTATTTCGCACAGTAAATCAAATTACGACTCACAAAACCGACCGTTAATTATTTTTTTCTATCAAGTAACGGTTTTTCTGTTAATTGAATGCTTTTTCTACTATAGTTAATGCGTTAAACCGTTAGACGATAACGTGTTTTTTGTACTGGCAGCTCTGCTCGACTGACAAGGTTAAGGCTGCCGTTTCGTGAAGCCGGTTCATCCGGGGACGCGCGTGTTTATAAGGAGAAGAATCATCATGGTGTCATCTCAGGAGCATCCGAAGCACAAATCCCGTCATCAGGAATACACATTGATTTTTCCCATCGCCGCATTATTGGTGCTGGTCTTTTTCAGTAACAGCAGCGACTTCCTCACCGTTGTTGGTATCAATTTAATCGCGTTGGTCGGTATTCTCGCCAGCGCATTTAGCGTCGTACGTCACGCTGACGTGTTAGCCCACCGTCTGGGTGAACCTTATGGTTCCCTGATCCTCAGCCTGTCGGTGGTGATTCTCGAAGTCAGCCTGATATCCGCCCTGATGGCCACCGGCGACGCTGCCCCGGCCCTGATGCGCGACACACTGTTCTCGATCATTATGATTGTGACCGCCGGTTTGGTGGGTTTCTCACTGCTGCTTGGCGGACGTAAATTCGCGACGCAGTATGTGAATCTTGGTGGGATTAAACAGTATCTGATGGCGATCTTCCCGCTGGCGATCATCGTGCTGGTGTTACCTGCCGCGCTGCCAGAGGGTAATTTTTCCACCGGTCAGGCGCTGTTTGTTGCGGCAATTTCAGCGGCGATGTACGGCGTATTTTTGCTGATCCAAACTAAAACGCACCAGAGCTTGTTCATTTATGAGCATGAAGATGAAGGCGAAGAAGACGGCCACGGTAAGCCCTCTTCCAAAAGCAATCTGACGCATACGCTGTGGCTTATCGTGCATCTGGTGCTGGTTATCGCGGTGACCAAGTTCAACGCGAATCCGCTGGAAACCTTGCTGACCGAATTGAACGCACCGGCGCAGTTCACCGGTTTCCTGGTCGCATTGCTGATCCTCTCTCCGGAAGGTCTGGGTGCGCTAAAAGCCGTCATGCAAAATCAGGTACAGCGCGCGATGAACCTGTTCTTCGGTTCGGTGCTGGCGACGATTTCATTGACCGTTCCGGCTGTCACCATCATCGCCACACTGACCGGTCAGGAACTTATCTTCAGCCTGGCACCAGCCAATATTGTGGTGATGCTGGCCGTGCTGATTCTGTGTCAGATCTCCTTCTCCACCGGGCGTACTAATGTCTTAAACGGTACGGCTCACCTGGCACTGTTCTGCGCGTATATGATGATTATCATGCTTTAACACACCGCAATAACAACAAAGGCCGCCCTGTTCAGGCGGCCTTTTACATTTCTAAGGGGAAGATTAAGAGTAAGCGTGCAGCGTGCGTTTACACAGCTCCGAGCGCACACAATCCTCTTTGCCAAATTCTATGATGCCGACCATCTCGTCTTCTTCAAAGCGGGACATCGCATCGCTGAGACCTGATACCACGCCGCGCGGTAAATCGCACTGAGTAATATCACCGTTAACAATCACCGTCACATTTTCACCCAGACGGGTCAGGAACATTTTCATTTGGCTGGCCGTGACATTCTGGGCTTCATCCAGAATAACCACCGCATTTTCGAAAGTACGCCCGCGCATATATGCAAAAGGTGCAATTTCGACTTTGCCTATTTCCGGTCGCAAACAATACTGCATAAATGATGAACCCAGACGACGGACTAAAATGTCGTATACCGGACGGAAATAAGGCGCAAATTTCTCAGATATATCACCCGGCAGGAAACCGAGATCTTCATCAGCCTGCAATACAGGACGGGTGACAATAATTCTCTCTATTTCTTTATGGATTAATGCCTCTGCAGCTTTCGCCGCGCTGATAAATGTTTTGCCACAGCCTGCTTCGCCGGTAGCAAAAATTAACTGCTTATTCTCTATGGCTAATAAGTAATGACCTTGAGCTTCAGTTCGAGCCTGGATTGTTGACGAGTCGCGAGTGTCACGCGCTGCCATTCCAATCGATTCCACACCGCCCATTTGTATTAAAGAGGTCACAGTTTCTTCCTCACGTTGGCGGTGACTGCGTGAATTGCCACGGATAACACGTTTCGCTTCACGACGAGCTTTGATCACTTCTTTTTGTCTTCCCATAGTGGCACCTTACAGTTTGATTCACTTAACGCTCAGGCGGTTGCCCGCACGGTTATGTTTCACTAACAAATGAGGTTTTGGTCTCCTTTTAGACCAAGTAAAGCCAATGAATAACGTGAAGAGGAAAATGAAATATGCAGATTGAAAAATAACCGCGCATTGATTTTCTTTAGACTCAAAGTCTGTTCACGAGGAGGCATTGCCATTAACGACAAACCGCTGACCTCAGCAGTATTTAATCCAGCAGAAATGACCAGTAAATAACCAGTTGGTTTCAATTTAATCGAGGGGTCAGTTAAAGAACGCAGGTGCTGTTGTGTGATTAAAAAAAGTCGGGATAAACAGGAAGTGGTAGAAGTCTTGCCGGCAAATATCAGAGAGTCGACGTTTTCTCCCTCGTTGGCGGTTAAGCAACAATAACGAGTGGAGTGGGTAAATAATCTATTTTTATAACCTAGCCCAAAAAAGGACTTTCCCATTCGCGATCCCCGCTGTGATATTTACGGCTTCTGACCGTACACCGAGTAAACTTTTTAGTCTTGCCGTGGGCTAAACATTTCACCCTCACTAAAAAGTACCGCCTGATAATGTCAGTATAGTGACAGCTGACACCTTTGCTACCAATATTCGTTACCAATTTCTTACTGAAATGTAAAAAAGTTTGATCAGAAGGTCAACAGGATCTTTGAAGATCTTTTTCAGATCCTGCTGACTTCGGGCATTCAGCCTGCACCAAACCGCTTATTACACAGTGAGAAAATAGCGATGGAACCGCTGACGGCAAACAGAATAGGGATTAAAAAATCATGCCCCACGCGGGTGAATTCCATGATGAGTACCACGGCCGTGATCGGCATTTTCATGGAGGAAGCCAGAAATGCCGCCGCGCCAATGATAGCAAATGCACCCAGCGACGTGCCGGGCCAGAAAATATTCCACACTCCGCCAAGAATGCAGGCCAGCAGCGCACCGTTAGACAGTCCCGGCGTCAGCAACCCACCCTGCGCCCCGGCCCGCAGCGTGCCCCAGGTGATCAATACTTTACCGGCCAGAATAATGGCCGCCAGCATAACGGTGATCTCATTATCAAAACTGATTTGCGCCGGCCCTTTTCCATTGCCCAACAGCTCTGGCAACCAGCCCGCTAACAAGCCAATAATGGCAAAGTTGATCAGGTTATACAGCATCAGTTTCGCGCCCCGTGGGGCCTGCGCTTTAGCGCGAGTGGTCAACCGGGTGAACATGAACGCCGCAACACCAAACACCGGCCCCATGATCACTGCCCACACCAGCAGTGACGGCGTGATAGCCAGCGGCAACACATGGTACTGGGATTCATTTCCCAGCCCAATCCACGCCACCAGCGCAGCAATGGCCGACGTACATACCGCAGGCAGCAGCAACTGCCAGCTGAACGCACCGAGCAGCACTTCCAGCACGAATACGGCACCGCCCAGCGGCACGTTGTAAACCGCCGCCAGACCGGCCCCGGCACCGCAGGCAATCATAATCTGTGTTTCACGCACGGTGAGGGAAAAACGCTGTGAGAGCCAGCTGGCGGACACGGCGCCTATTTCACGCGGGGCCACTTCCCGCCCGAGCGGTGACCCCAGCGCCACGGTAATGATTTGCAGCAGCGCGTGGATCGTGGTGCTTAACATCGGCATTTCAGGCTTATCAGATTTCACCGCTGCCGCAATACTCACCAGCGGTTTCCCCCAGCGGTAGAGCGCCCACCACCCCAGCCCGGCAATCAGCCCGCAAACCACCAGCACAGCAAAACGCCGCAAGTGGGAAGCGGCAGTGACGCCGGTTAAAAAACTCTCATTGCTGATGATCGCATCCGGGCTGTAACCGAAAGCCAGATGCTGGATAGCGTGTAGGATCAGCGCCAGCATCATACCGCCCAGCCCCGCCAGCACGCCCGTCATCAGCGTAACCAGCGTCAGGCGCCATGCAGGGCTGGAAACTTCTGTTTGATTCAAATCTGTCTCTCCGCAATGCAACCCGAAATATCCTTCATTGTGGTTCAGCTTATAAAACCCTGCTTAAACAAAGCGTCAGCTCAGCAGATTATTTTTCTTCTCGTTGATGAAATAACTGTTAATGCCGTCGGCCAAGGCGCGGGCCATCTTCTCCTGAAATACCGGTTCGCCCAGTAATTTCTCCTCCTGCTTATTGGTGATAAAGGACGTCTCCACCAGCACCGACGGAATACGCGGCGATTTCAGTACCGCAAATCCCGCCTGTTCCGGATGCGGGCTGTGCATGTGATGCACTTTGATAATGTTTGACGCCAGATGACGGCCGAAATCCAGACTGCGGCTGATGGTTTCCCGCTGGTCGAGGTCAAACAGCGTCTGCTTCAGATAGGCATCGTTGGTCTTGAAATCATCATCATAGAGTACGTCCACGCTGTTCTCGCTTTGTGACAAATAGCGCGCCATTGCGCTGCCCGCACCGTGTGGTGACAGCGCAAAAACCGAGGCGCCGGAGACATTGTCATTACTGAAACCGTCGGCATGGATCGAGATAAATAGATCGGCCTCGTGCTGATGCGCCAGGCTGACGCGGTGATAGAGCGGGATAAAGACGTCGTTCTGTCGGGTCAATACTGCATGAATACCGTGCTGCTGTTGCAACAGCGTTTGCAGCCGTTTAGCAATGTGCAGTACGACATGTTTCTCATAGGTGCCTTCATTGCCGATGGCACCGGGATCCTTGCCACCATGGCCGGGGTCAATCATCACGAGCAAGGGTTTGGTCGTTGCTGGCGCAGCGACGGGCATATTTTGAACGGGTGCGGCATCCGCCACCCTGATTGCCACTGAAAGATTTCCCGCCTCGGACGTTCGTTGCAGCGACGGCGCACCACTGACTTCCAGCACAATGCGGGTAATTTGCGGGGTGAAGTGGGCAATTTGGGTGTGAATGACCCACGGAAATTTCTGTTTGACTACGCTCAGCGAGTGCACCAGCGACGGCGGAAAAGCCTCCAGCGGGACGTCAATTACCACCCGATGCGGCGACGTCAGCGTAAACACCCGGCTGCGTTGGTCACTGGCAGGCAGCGAGATAGTGATCTGCTCAGAGCCGGAAGTGAGCGTGACCGGCAGAACGGCGGCTTTGGCATACACGCGCGGCGCAGTGAGCGCCATGCCCACGCCGAGGATCAGCAGTTTTCTGCGCTGGTGATTGATGGTCATAAACAAAGGTTCCACAGGCGTCGTGACGACTTAGTATCATGACATTCCTCACCTTTTTATGATTTAGCCGGAGTATTAACAGGCCATGAATTCGGTAACCAGCGGTAAGAATTGACGCCTTCCGTTTTCAAAACACAAGGCGTCTGACCGTCAGGCCTCAATCAGTGACTGCCCCAGATAGTGGCTGTCATCTTTCACACCCGGTAGCGTAAAGAAGAAACCGCCGCCGACCGGATGGATATACTCTTCCAGCGGTTCGCCATTCAGGCGTTTTTGCACGCTGAGGAAGCCTTTCTCCAGGTCATGCTGGAAGCAGACAAACAGCAGCCCCATCTCCAGCTGCCCGGAATTAGTCACACCGAGGGAATAACTGTAACCCCGGCGCAGCATCAGGTTATCGTCGGTGGCTTCGGTTCGCGGATTCGCCAGACGGATATGCGCGTCGAGCGGGATCACCTTGCCGTCGGGGTCTTTGGTGTAGTCCGGCACGTCGTGCTCTTTTTCCATGCCGAGCGGTGCACCGGTGTACTTATGACGGCCAAAGATAGTCTGTTGTTCCTGCAATGGCGTGCGGTCCCAGAATTCGACGTGCATGAGAATAATGCGCATTGCCTGATAACTGCCACCCACGGCCCAGGCTGGTTCGCCCTGCTCCGGCGTCACCCAGATGGCTTTGTCCATCAGCGGTGCATCTTTGGTGTCTGGGTTCGCGGTACCGTCTTTAAAGCCCAGCAGGTTAATAGGCGTCTCCTTGCCCTGACTGCGCGCAGCATGAGAGGAGATAAACCCGTCACGACGCCAGCGCACGCTGAGCAAGTCCGGCGTGTACTTGATGATGTCACGCAGTGCGTGCACCACAGTGTCACTATTATTGGCGCAAATTTGCAGCAGCAGATCGCCATGACACAGCTTGGCGTCCAGCTTGTCATTCGGAAAACGCGCCATGCGTTGCAGTTTCAGCGGTTTATGCGCTGCCAGACCAAAGCGCTCGTCAAACAGCGAATCCCCGGCGGAGAGCGTCATGGTCAGGTTATCAGGGTAGATTTCCGGGCCCATCACGCCGGAATCCATCGGCGAGAATCTCGGGTCCGCTTCAGGTACCGTTCCGCCAGTGGTCAGGAAGGTAAAGCGGGTGGTCAGCAGGCGAAACAGTCGCTCAAGATCGGCCTTACTGGTTGCCAGCACATCGAAGGAGATCAGCATCATCGAGGCCTGTTGCGGGGTCAAAATCCCGGCCTGATGCACACCGTGAAACGGCTGCTTACTCCAGCGCTCATCCGGTGACACCGTTCCCGGTTCATAGCCTGGCTTGGAACCGGTGGTTTTCGACGGCTGTGAATTTTCCATTCCGGCAGCGGCAGCGCCGCCAAGGGCAAATGCACCGCCCAGTAAACCGACGCCTTTCAGTAAACGGCGGCGTGAAGAAGAGACGTCCTGTGAACCGGACTTTTTGTCGTTATTGTCACTCATTGCTTATGCCTCAATACGTCATTACTGCATCGTGCTATGCAAAAGAGCGCCGAAGCGCTCTTTTATTTCAATCAACACGGGTTAATCCAGGCCCAACACACCGCGCAGTTTCGCGAGGTCTTCTGCCAATGTGGTGATCGGCCCTTTCATCGCTTTACGGTCAGCGTCAGACAGCTTTTCATAATGCTCGTAGCCTTCTTTGGTTTTGTATTTATCCAGCAATGCATCAACGGTTTTGAAGTTCGCATCGATTTTATCCAGCAGCGGTTTGTCGGCTTTCACCAGCAACGGACGCAGCAGGTTAACAATTTTCTGCGCGCCATCAAGGTTGGCACGGAAATCCCACAAATCGGTACGGCTGTAGCGGTCTTCTTCACCGCTGATTTTACTGGAGGCCACTTCTTCGATCAGGCCCGCTGCGCCACCCACGACCTTGCTTGGCGGGAAGGTCAGATCGGTGATGCGTTTTTGCAGATCCAGTACGTCGTTGTAGAGCTTGTCAGCAAACTTCTCGGTGCCTTTGGTGGTTTTATCTGCGAACAGGATTTTTTCCAGACGGTGGAAACCGGTAAAGTTTGGATCTTCCGCTTTCTTCTCGAAATCGTCTTCACGGGCATCGATGCTGCCGTCAAGGTCAGAGAACAGCTCGGCGATAGGCTCGATGCGCTCATAATAAACGCGGGTAGACGGGTAAAGTTCCTGCGCTTTCTTCAGGTCACCCTTTTTAATCGCGTCAGTAAAGGCTTTGGTGTGCGAAACCAGTTCACCCACTTGTTGTGTCACATACACCTTATATTCGGCAATCGGACCAACCAGCGCCATGGCGTCAGGTTTGGTCGCGGTGCCAGCGCCTTCAGCCGTGACGGTCAGCTTGCCTTTCGGGTTGCTAAGCAGGCCACAGGTCATGTCATATTCGCCCGGTTCAAGATTGGCGGTCATTTTCTGGGTGAAGCCCGGCGCGATGTTTTCACGCTCTTCGACGACCATCACGCCTTTGAGAATTTCCCACTCCAGCCCTTTCTGGCTGGCGTTGTGCACCACAAACTGGGTTTTACCGGCAGGCACGGTGAGCGACATCGGATCACACTGCTTGTCATTCACGGTGATTTTCACCTGAGGAACATCAGCAGCCAGCGCGTTGGCGCTCAGGGCAAACGCAGGCAGAGATAAGAGCGCAATCTGTAGCGCTTTACGGCGAAACACGGTGGTCGAATAAGACATGAATAACTCCATGAAAGAGACAGTGTATGGACAGACAAATGTTGCGTAATTAACGCTGTGTTTTTTGTCCGGAGGCCGCCGAAACCGCCACCGGTTGTTTGCCCTGCGGCATGAAGAACAGGAACAGCGCCGGGATCAGGTACAGAAAATAGACGGATACTTCGCTGACGGTAGGCGCTTCCTGATAGCCAAACATCCCTTCCAGCAACGTGCCAAACAGGGAATGCGTGGAGAGAACGCTGCTCAAATCAAAGGCGACGTCCTGCATACGGTTCCACAAACCGGCTTCGTGGAAGGCACGAATTGCACCCGCTGCCAGACCTGCGGCGACAAACAGAATAAACAGGCTGGTCCATTTGAAGAACTTCGCCAGATGTAGCTTCACACCGCCGTAGTAAATCAGGAAACCGAGCACGATAGCGGCAGACAGCCCGAGAATCGCACCGATCGGCGCTGCAATACCGACGTCCTGTTGAAAAGCGGCCAGCAGGAAGAACACGGATTCCAGCCCTTCACGCGCCACGGCGAAAAACACCATTGCCACCAGCGCCCAGCCCTGACCGCGGCCCGAATTCAGCGCGTTATCGATAGCGCCCTCAAGATGCACTTTGATGGAGCGGGACACTTTACGCATCCAGAACACCATGTAGGTCAGAATGCAGACGGCGATCACCGCCACGATGCCTTCGAACAGTTCCTGCTGTTTCTGCGGGAATTCACCGGTGGTTTCATTGATGAAGATACCGAGCGCCAGACAGAGTGCTGCGGCGACTATCACACCCATCCACACCACACCGAGCCACTGCCCGCGCTGCGTCCGCTTCAGATAGCTGGCGATCAGGCTGACAATTAATGCGGCTTCCAGCCCTTCGCGGAACATAATGAGAAAGGGGACGAACATAGATGAGACTCCCGGCACCGAAATGCAAAAACATTTAAACGCGAACTTATCGTGTAAAGATAAGTAAAATGAAAACGATAGTGATTATCATTCTTGCGAAAATAAAAACAAGTGGCTATGGGGGATTTTTTGCAACATAACGCCGCTTTCAGGCTGATAATTTATTGCTGATTATTTCTGCGAGGGGTGAACACGTAGATGAAAGCGGAGCCAGAATGCCTGACTCCGCGCTTTCTGACGGCATGTATCAGACGGTCTTAAACTCCGCTTCAGCCGTGTCGAAACGCTGTTCGACGGCGGCGGACGGCTTGCTGCCCATCAGGCTGACAACCCAGATCGCAAACGAGGCAAAGATAAAGCCGGGGATGATTTCATACAGGTTCAGCCAGGCGTATTGCTTCCACACCAGCACGGTAATGGCACCGACCAACATTCCGGCCAACGCGCCGTTGCGGGTCATGCGTTTCCACATGACTGAAATCAAAATCACTGGCCCAAACGCCGCGCCGAACCCGGCCCACGCATAGCTCACCAGCCCCAGCACGCGGTTTTCCGGGTTTGCGGCCAGCGCAATCGCCACCAGTGCGACTACCAGCACCATCGCGCGGCCAACCCAGACCAGCTCGAACTGGCTGGCATTTTTGCGCAGGAAGGCTTTGTAGAGATCTTCTGTAATAGCGCTCGAACAGACCAGCAATTGACAGCTCAGCGTACTCATGACGGCCGCCAGAATGGCGGAGAGCAGCACCCCGGCCACCCACGGATTGAACAGAATTTTCGCCAGTTCAATGAACACGCGTTCACCGTTTTGCGACACATTGCCCGCCTGCCCCGGATTATTACTGAAATACGCAATACCGAAGAAACCCACGGCGACGGTTCCTGCCAGACAAAGGATCATCCAGGTCATGCTGATGCGGCGTGCACTGCGGATAGTGCGGTGCGAGTCGGCCGCCATAAAGCGCGCCAGAATGTGCGGCTGGCCGAAATAGCCCAGTCCCCAGCCCAGCAGCGACAGGATCGCCACCAAATTCATGCCTTTAAACATATCGGTATATTCAGGATTTTTGGCGTTGATCACCATCATTGAGGTATCAATGCCGCCCACCGCCAGAATCACAATCACCGGCGTCAGGATCAGCGCAAAAATCATCAGGCTGGCCTGCACGGTATCCGTCCAACTGACCGCCAGAAAACCGCCGATGAAGGTATAGATGATGGTAGCGGCGGCACCGGCCCACAGTGCAGTCTGGTAGGTCATGCCAAAGGTGCTTTCAAACAGACGCGCACCGGCCACGATGCCGGAAGCACAATAGATGGTGAAGAACACCAGAATGACGATGGCCGAGATAATGCGCAGCATTTTGCTCGAATCTTCAAAGCGATGCGTGAAGTAGTCCGGCAAGGTCAGCGCGTTATTGTTGGCCTCGGTATGGACCCTTAACCGCCCCGCCACCAGCTTCCAGTTGAGATAGGCTCCGATAGTCAGCCCGATGGCGATCCAGCTTTCAGAAATACCGGAGATAAAAATCGCACCCGGCAGGCCCATCAGCAGCCAGCCGCTCATATCGGACGCTCCGGCTGACAGGGCCGTCACCACGCTACCCAGACTGCGGCCACCGAGAATATAGTCATCGAAATTCTTGGTCCGCAAATAGGCAATCAGCCCGATGAGGATCATCCCGAAGATGTAAACACAAAACGTCACCATCATTGGCGTGTTCATTGTCATGCAAGTTCTCCACGTGTTGTTCTGTACACAATCTAAAAAAGAGTCAGTTCTGATGCGCCTCTGTTCGGGCTTTAGCACCAGCTAAAAAATCAAATTCGGCGGGATACTCTGCGAGCCAAAGTGCAATTACAAGATTTTTAACAAGGTTGTCACAAGAAGCTGATTCCAGGTCACATTTATTATGATTACGGGTTGCACCTTGCATTACATGCAGTTGCACCCGCCACAATTCGCGCACAGCGCGGTGAACATCAATAGCGGCAGAGTGGAAAATGTTAATAATCGAAGGAAATTCGGCATTGCCGCACATCATGTATTTAACAGGGTTGCACAAAGTTGCAACATCGATGATATTGCTGCACATAACAATGATCTTTCTTCACTCAATCTTCATCTGCACAGATGGATAATGGAGCTACAGGGTATGGGTATGACGACGATGGGCGTTAAACTGGACGAAGCGACGCGCGACAGATTGAAAGTCGCGGCTCAGGGCATCGACCGCACGCCGCACTGGCTGATCAAACAGGCAATTTACTCCTATCTGGAGCGGCTGGAAAATGGTGATGCGCTGCCTGAAATCCCGGCGTTGAATGCCAGTCATGCAGCAGAAAGCGATGAGCTACCCGCCCTTTCCTCCGTCGAGTCACATCAGCCTTTCCTCGATTTTGCCGAGCAGATTCTGCCGCAATCTGTCAGCCGTTCTGCCATCACCGCCGCCTACCGCCGCCCGGAAGCCGAAGCCGTCTCCATGCTGCTGGAGCAGGCCCGTTTACCTGCCCCGATGGATCAGGCAGCGCACAAGCTGGCCTATGATCTGGCCAGCAAACTGCGTAACCAGAAAAGCGCCAACGGCCGCGCCGGTATGGTACAAAGCCTGCTGCAAGAGTTCTCGCTCTCCTCGCAGGAAGGTGTGGCCCTGATGTGCCTGGCCGAGGCCCTGTTACGTATTCCGGATAAACCGACGCGTGACGCCCTGATCCGCGACAAAATCAGCACCGGCAACTGGCATTCTCATCTGGGCCGCAGCCCGTCGCTGTTCGTCAACGCCGCGACCTGGGGTCTGTTATTCACCGGTAAGCTGGTCGCCACGCACAACGAAACCAACCTGTCACGCTCACTGAGCCGCGTTATCGGCAAAGGCGGCGAGCCGCTGATCCGCAAAGGCGTGGACATGGCGATGCGCCTGATGGGCGAGCAGTTTGTCACCGGCGAAACCATCGCCGAAGCGCTGGCCAATGCGCGTAAACACGAAGAGAAAGGTTTCCGCTACTCCTACGACATGCTGGGTGAAGCCGCGCTGACGGAGAAAGATGCGCAGGCCTATCTGCTCTCTTATCAGCAGGCCATTCACGCCATCGGTAAAGCCTCCAACGGGCGCGGTATTTATGAAGGTCCGGGCATTTCCATCAAGCTTTCGGCCCTGCACCCGCGTTACAGCCGTGCACAGTATGAGCGCGTGATGGACGAACTCTATCCGCGTCTGCTGGCGCTGACCCTGCTGGCCCGCCAGTACGATGTCGGTATCAATATTGATGCTGAAGAAGCTGACCGTCTTGAGATCTCTCTCGACCTGCTGGAAAAACTCTGTTTCGAGCCGGAACTGGCAGGCTGGAACGGCATCGGTTTCGTGATTCAGGCCTATCAGAAACGCTGCCCGATGGTGATCGACTATCTGACCGGTCTGGCGCAGCGCAGCCGCCGCCGCCTGATGATCCGTCTGGTGAAAGGCGCCTACTGGGACAGTGAAATTAAACGCGCTCAGGTAGACGGTCTGGAAGATTACCCGGTCTATACCCGCAAAGTGTATACAGACGTCTCTTATCTGGCCTGTGCCCGCAAACTGCTGGCCGTACCGAACCTGATTTATCCGCAGTTCGCCACCCATAACGCCCACACGCTGGCCGCCATTTACCAGCTGGCAGGCAATAATTATTACCCCGGACAGTACGAATTCCAGTGCCTGCACGGCATGGGTGAACCCCTGTACGAACAGGTGGTCGGTAAAATCACGGAGGGCAAACTCAACCGCCCTTGCCGTATTTATGCTCCGGTCGGCACCCATGAAACCTTGCTGGCCTATCTGGTCCGCCGCCTGCTGGAAAACGGGGCCAATACGTCGTTCGTCAACCGTATTGCTGATGCGACGTTACCGCTCGATGAACTGGTTGCCGATCCGGTGAAAGCCGTCGAAGCGCTGGCGGCCAGTGAAGGTCAGATCGGCCTGCCACATCCACGCATTGCGTTACCGCGTCACTTGTATGGTCAGGATCGCGTCAACTCGTCCGGGCTCGATATGTCCAATGAACACCGTCTGGCCTCGCTCTCCAGCGCCCTGCTGAGCGGTGCCGCGCATCCGTTAAAAGCCCAGCCAATGATTGATGCGGATCTCGATAACGGCGAGTTTATACCCGTAACTAACCCGGCAGAACCGTCCGATGTTGTCGGCCATGTGCGCGAAGCGACCGAGGTTGAAGTCAGCCGTGCGCTCGACGCCGCCGCCGCCGCTGGCCCGATCTGGTTTGCGACACCTCCCGAAGAGCGTGCTGCAATCTTGCAACGTGCCGCAGAATTGATGGAAGGCGAACTGCAAAGTCTGCTTGGCGTGCTTGTGCGTGAAGCGGGGAAAACCTTTAATAACGCCATCGCCGAAGTGCGTGAAGCGGTAGATTTCCTGCACTACTACGCCGGGCAGATCCGTGAGCAGTTTGACAACAACACGCACCGCCCGTTAGGCACTGTGGTGTGTATCAGCCCGTGGAACTTCCCGCTGGCGATTTTCACCGGACAGATCGCCGCCGCGCTCGCCGCTGGCAACAGTGTACTGGCCAAACCGGCTGAACAAACACCGCTGATTGCCGCACAGGCCGTGCGAATTTTGCATGAAGCAGGCATTCCGGCGGGTGTATTACAACTGCTGCCAGGCCAGGGTGAGACTGTCGGCGCACAGCTGGTCAATGATGAACGCGTACGCGGCGTGCTGTTTACCGGCTCCACCGACGTAGCAGGTATTTTGCAACGTAGCATTGCAGGTCGTCTGGATCCGCAGGGCCGCCCTGTTCCGCTGATTGCCGAAACCGGCGGGCTGAACGCCATGATTGTGGACTCCTCAGCCCTGACCGAGCAGGTGGTCACCGACGTCGTGGCATCGGCCTTCGACAGTGCCGGACAGCGCTGTTCTGCTCTGCGCATCCTGTGTATTCAGGAGGACGTGGCCGAACATACGCTGCAAATGCTGCGCGGCGCCATGGCCGAGTGCCGTATGGGTAACCCGGAGCGTCTGTCTACCGACATCGGTCCGGTAATTGATGGTGAAGCGAAAGAGGGTATCGAGAAACACATTGATGCCATGCGCGCCAAAGGCCGTGTTGTGTATCAGGCCGTGCAGCACAGCGGGCAGGACCAGCCGGAATGGTCGCGCGGAACGTTCGTTAAGCCGACCCTGATTGAACTGGATAGCTTCGACGAACTAAAAAAAGAGATCTTTGGCCCGGTACTGCACGTCGTGCGCTATGCGCGTCAGGACCTCGATAAGCTGATTGAGCAGATCAACGCAGCAGGTTATGGCCTGACGTTGGGCATTCACACCCGTATTGATGAGACCATCAACCGTGTGACGTCCAGAGCCAAAGTCGGCAACATGTACGTTAACCGCAATATGGTCGGTGCAGTCGTTGGTGTACAGCCTTTCGGCGGCGAAGGTCTCTCAGGTACCGGTCCGAAAGCCGGGGGGCCGCTCTATCTCTATCGCCTGCTGTGCAGCCGCCCGCAGAACGCAGTGTCACAAACGCTGCGCATTCAGGATCAGGAACTGCCGCTGGATGTCTCACTGCTCGAGGCGTTGCTGGCTCCGCATCAGGCGCTGCAACAGTGGGCCGCCGGTGAGAAACACCGCGAAGAACTGGCCTCACTGTGCGAACGCTTTGCGCTCGCGGCTCAGGGCGGCACGGTACGCATTCTGCCGGGCCCAACAGGCGAACGTAACACCTACGCTCTGTTACCACGTGAACGCGTGCTGGCACTGGCCGATAACCAGGATGACGCGCTGATCCAGCTCGCCGCCGTGACGGCGACCGGTTGCCGTATCTTATGGCCGGAGGCACCGTTGCAGCGTGAGTTGTTCAAGCAGTTGCCGAAAGCCGTTCAGGAACGGATTGATTTCGCCGTGGACTGGCAGGTTAATGGGCCCGAATTCGATGCCGTCATCTACCACGGCGACGCAGACCAGCTGCGCGCACTGTGCCAGACGGTTGCCAAGCGCCCTGGCGCCATTGTCTCGGTTCAGGGCTTTGCCCGCGGCGAAGACAATATCCTGCTGGAGCGGTTGTTGCATGAGCGCTCATTGAGTGTGAATACGGCGGCGGCCGGGGGTAATGCGAGTTTGATGACGATCGGGTGATGACTATGTGAGATCTTCCCCCTGCGTAGAGTAGCACTCTGAGATATACGACTTCATTCAGAGTTCAACCAGACAAAGGGGGAAGCAAAATAGAGCGACCGCAAATTCAATCTATTAAGTCTTATCGTAAAAATCTGATTTTTTATAAAAATGATAATTGTTAACCAACAAAGCCTCTCTTTCGTAAGCGCAATCTATATTTAATGTATATTTTTCGTTAAGGGATGTGCGGGCTATGTACTGTAAGAACATCAGTGTATCCGGTACTTTACTTATTAGTCTGACATGTATTCCTGTACAGGCTCAGACAGACATCCCCACCTCTTCAAAAACGGTTGTTTTACAAACTTTGGCTCCGGCGGAGTCATCATTTCTGCTGCCCGCAAACGGCAAAATCAATACCAATTCCGGCGATAGTATAGATGGTGATAATTCCCGCAACTGGCAATTACTGATTTATGGCGTCGTCAACGCGGCCAGCAGCGGTGTATCCCTCTCATCTGCCATTACCGGTGGCCTGCTTATCAATAACTACGGGAAGATCATATCGAGAAGCACGTCAGCCTCAGAGGCGGGCGTGGTATTGCAAAACGGCGGTGTACTGAGCAACTACGGCATCATTACCGGCAGCGGTGGTACAGCTGTATTATTCAGCGGCCCAAACAGTACCCTGGCATTGAATACAGGTTCAGTGCTGAACGGGGACGTCATCAGCAATGGCGCGAACAATACGCTGATTTTTAACGGTACCGGCAGCACGACAAGTCATTTCGCAGGCAGCAGCGGATTTAGCCGTTTTATCGTCAATGCAGATCCCTTTACGAGTGATCAGAATCATTGGAAGACCTCCGGAGATATTCTGCTCAACGGTTCATCTTTCACCAGTGGTATGATCAATAGTGGATTGCTGGTCACGAGCGGTAATATCAATGCTACTAACACCGCGGCCGGGATCACTGTCGCCAAAGGGGCATTTTTGCAGGTCGGTCAGGGAGGAACCACAGGGCAAATTAATGTGCCAGTAGTGGTCAACGGTGTCCTTACCTTCTTCCGCTCCGACGCGTCATTGCGCATTAATACAGAAGTGGCAGGTAACGGTGTTGTTATTCTGCGCGGTACCGGTGTGAATGGACAGTCCACCTATGTACTGGATTCACATAGTGAAGATTTTCACGGCAATATTATTATTGGTGATGGTGCAAGACTTCAGTCAATCGCAGCGAATCCGACGCCGCAGGCGAATATTTATGTTGCTGATGGCGGCACACTTTGGCTTGGTAGCTCAGCTAACTATGCTACGCCTGTTTATTTGCAGGGCAACGGCTGGAATGAAACTGGCGGCCAGCAATATGGAGCACTGAGACTCGACAGCAACGCCGAACAATCAGGTCCGGTCACGCTGCTTGGCAATACACGGATTACAGCAATATTCGGTGAATATTTTGGTACGATCAGCGGCAATATCAGTGATGGTGACAACGGATATGTTTTAACAAAAACCGGCGCTGGGGAAATTAGCCTGCTCGGAAATAATACTTACAGTGGTGGCACGCTGATTGCTGATGGAGGACTGGTTGTAAGTGCCGATACCAATCTTGGTACACCGACGGCCCCCCTCAGCTTCCTTACCGGCACGTTAAAGATGGCGGAGCCTTTCGTCAGCCAGCGCCCGCTGGTGTTTAACGCCGGCTCCGGCACACTGACATCGATGTCAGCTAATGCATTCAATGGTGATATCAGCGGCATTGGTCACATTAATATCCAACAAGGCAACATCACCTTCGGGGGTAATGATAGCCACACCGGAGGTACATTCATCAATAACGGTGCACTGCTGCAAATTGGATCTGGCCTGCAAAATGCCAATAGCGGCACCCTGAATGGTAACGTCGTGAACAACGGTACACTGATATTTAACCGGGCGGGGACCTCAGAATACAAAGGTACCCTCAACGGAACGGGTGCTCTGTTTAAGGAAAATAGCGGAACCGTGGTGCTCTCAGGCACTGGCTCAAGTCAGCACAACATTCAGGTTAACGGCGGTAAACTGGTCTTCGCCTCGCCCGGCGTGTTCAATACCACAGGCAGTGTGGCAACCGCTGCAAACGCCACTACGTCAGTTTCCTCCGGGGCGATTTTGCAAATTGCCACCGAATTGCAACAGGAAGCGCAGGCCAACCTAGAAGTGTCAGTGAACCTGATGCAGCCTGCCATCGTGGCAACTCAGTTTCTGCTTGATGGCACATTGAGCCTCAGCGGTGCCATTGCCTCAGCAACCGAAGCCGCCAGTAAAACCCTGACTATTTTACACAGTACCAGTACCGCCGGGATCAACGGCGATTTTACGTCTCTGGGATTTAGCAACTCTGCCGATTATCTGGTGGTATATGGCGGTAAGGCCAATGCCGATACCGACTACGTACTGGATTTCGGGCTGCGCTGGCTAGCCGGGCCTGCGTTGGGCAACGGCACTTTCACCCTCAATAACGCGGCCGATATCTTTAACGTGGATGTGGCCCTCAACGATCAAACTGGCCCTTTTAGCCGTGGCTGGGATGGTAAAACGCTGACGAAAGCCGGCGCCGGAACGCTTATTCTTTCACAGGTTAACGGCTACGACGGCGCGACGCAGATTAACGGCGGGACACTGCAAACTAATATCGCTGATGCCCTGCTTTCCTCTTCATCCGTCAGCATCGCGGGTGGCGCAAACCTTGCGCTCAATAATTTCAATCAACACATCAATAATCTGAGCGGTAACGGCAATGTTGCCCTTGGCAGTGCTAGCCTTACCGCCATCAGTAATGATGCGACACAACTCTCCGGTAATATCAGCGGCACGGGTGGCCTGAGCAAAGAGGGAGCGCAGTCATTGACCCTTTCAGGTAACAGCACTTACAGCGGTGGGACACAAATTAACGATGGGTCAGTGATTGCAACAACCGGTAGTGCATTAGGCAGCGGCACCGTAACAAATTCCACCCTGCTTGACCTCAATTTCAATACCAATGACGTGATGAATAATTTACTGACCGGCAGCGGCTCGCTGGTGAAAAGTGGCACGGCTATCGCGGCGCTTACGGCCTCTGACTCAAGGGTCGGAAGCGTCGCAACACAGCAAGGGACTCTGCTGCTGGCCACGAATGGCAGTTTTACTACTGCCGGCGATTTTCTCACCACCGCAGTTGCAACGAGTGCCATTGGCCCACGCAGCAGCGTAAATACCGGTGGGCTGTTTGACGTCGAAGGTACGCTCTCTCTGCTGCTAGGCGGTATCGAACCCGTCGTTCAGGCCACTCAGGTCGCGCTGGGGTCACTCTCTACGCTGAATATCGCCGGAATAACTTCGCCAGAGGGCGCCACCGAGGAGCAACTGGCAGTAAACAGCTATCTGGCCTTGAAAGCCGGGTCGCCAGGTGCACTCACCGGGGTATTCTCCACGTTGCATATTGGTGGTGCTTCATTACCTGTTGATTATGCCTCGGTCACCGGCTTCACCGATCTCCAGCAACAAAATTATAACGTCGGGATCCGCCTTAACTGGTACGCCGCACACTCGGACACGCCAGATGTTGCTACCGGTACTTTTACGCTGGCAAACGGCAGTGAAGAGTTTGATCTGGCGACGCCGCTGATTGACCAACCCGCAAATATTCTGACCGGCTGGGACGGCAAAACGCTAACCAAAGCGGGAGACGGAACCCTCATCCTCTCGCGGCATAATGTTTACACCGGTGCAACGTTGATTACGGAGGGGACACTACAAACCGGCATTACCGATGCATTTACTCAAAGTAGTAATATCGCTATCTCCAACGGCGCGCAACTTGCGCTCGGCGGCTTCGATCAGCACATCAATGCGCTTTCCGGTAGCGGTGATATCAGCCTCGGCAGCGCCACGTTGTTCCTCAATAACACAGAGGATAATCGCTTTGCCGGGCAAATCAGCGGCGACGGCGGTGTGACAAAATCAGGTAACGGCTCATTAACGGTGACGGGCGATTCCACCTATACCGGGACGACCACCATTAATGCAGGAACACTGTTGCTTGGCGTTGCCGATAGTCCCGCAGACCTTGCAAGTTCTCAGGTAAATATCGCCAGTGGCGCCACTTTTGGCGGTTACGGCAGCACTGCGGGCAACGTAAATAATCAGGGGACATTCGCTATCGCCGATGCTGTCCCGGCCTACAGCAACGACGCGACCGGTCATTTCAATATCGGCGGTAATCTGCAAAACAACGGCAATATTATTATGGCCAGCACCCTGCCTGCCAGTACCCTGACGGTGAAGGGAAATTATACCAGCAACAATGGTCTGTTGACGTTAAGCACGGTGCTGGGCGGTGACAATTCGGCAACCGACAAACTGGTTATTCTGGGCGATAGTGCCGGAACAACACGGGTTCAAATTAACAATGCGGGTGGCCAAGGTGCGCAGACCAATAAGGGCATTGAGCTTATTTCCGTGGCCGGTCAGTCAAAGGGTGTTTTCACTCAGGCAAACCGCGTCACCGCCGGTACCTATGACTATTTTCTGCAAAAAGGTCCTTCAGATGGCAATTGGTATCTGCTTTCACAAATACAGCCTAACCCACCCACGCCTGTCGAGCGGGTTATCCGCCCGGAGGCAGGCAGTTACACTGCAAATATGGGTGCCGCCCGTACCTTGTTTAATCATCAATTAAGCGATCGTGCCGGACGTGCTGAGAACTCGACATTGTGGCTGCGTCAGAGTGGCTCACACACCAATTTCTACGATAATTCAGGCCAGCTCAAAACCACCTCTAACCGTTATGTGGTTCAGGGTGGAGGCGAATTGTGGTCGGGGCAGTTTGACATTCAAGATAGCCTGGGTATCGGCATGATGGCGGGTTACGGCAATGCGCACAGCAATACGGACTCCGGGCGCAGCGGCTATCAGTCAAAAGGTACGGTTGACGGCTATAGCAGTGGCCTGTATGCCACCTGGTACCAGAATGCGAAAACCCAGGAAGGGGTCTATGCCGACAGCTGGTTGCAGTACAACTGGCTTAACGCCAGCGTTAACGGTGAACAGCTCTCCTCTGAGGATTACGGCATTAACGGATTTAGCGGCTCAGTGGAGTCCGGATATCGCCAGCCGGTGTATCATGGCGAAAATGGAGATGTCCTTATCACCCCTCAGGCGCAGCTTATCTGGAGCGGGATGCGAGCAGACGACCATACCGAAAGCAACGGCACACGTGTCAGTTCAACCGATGGCAACAACCTGCTGAGCCGTTTGGGTATGAAAATTTCCCGCGATGGCGTCTCCAGCCAAGACCGCACCAGCGGTAAGCTTTTCACCACCTACGTAGAGGCTAACTGGCTACATAACACGGCTTCTAATGGCGTTAGTCTGGATGGTGACAACGTTACAGAGGCAGGAACTTCAAATATCGGTGAAGTAAAACTGGGCGTTGAGGGAAAATTGAATAACCATCTGAACGTGTGGACCAATGTTGGCCAGCAGATCGGCGGTGAAGGTTACAGTGATTTATCCGCGGTTATTGGGATGAATTATCAGTTTTGATACGGACATGGTTAAGAGGGCTTGACCGGCCCTCTTAACCATGTGTAAAAAGAAACACAGTCGGTGTATCAGTGTGCGAGAAACTTCTCGAGAAACTGCTTTGTACGCGCCTGCTGCGGATTCGAAAAGAGCTCTTTCGCTGGCCCCTGCTCCACAATTCTCCCCTGATCCATGAATATCGCCCGGTCGGCAACATCGCGGGCAAAACTCATCTCATGGGTCACGATGACCATGGTGCGGTGCTCCTGCGCCAGAGCGCGGATAGTGTTGAGCACTTCACCGACCAGTTCGGGGTCGAGCGCGGAGGTGGGTTCGTCGAACAAAATCACTTCCGGGTTCATCGCCAGTGCGCGGGCGATGGCGACACGCTGCTGCTGCCCACCGGACAAACGCCGGGGATAAGCATCCTCTTTACCGCTCAGGCCGACTTTCTCCAGCAACTGACGGGCGTAGGCAATGGCTTTGGCGCGCGGTTCACCCTTCACAATCACCGGCCCTTCAATGATGTTTTCCATCACAGAACGGTGCGGAAACAGGTTGAAGTTCTGGAACACAAAACCGACCTGCTGGCGCAACTTGCGAACGTTCTCTTTCTGTTTGCTTATCGGACGGCTGCCGTCGATTTGAATATTGCCCACGGTGATGGTGCCGGAATCCGGCTCTTCCAGCAGATTAATGCTGCGCAACAACGTGGTTTTGCCTGAACCGCTCGGCCCGATGATCGCCACCACTTCGCCCGAGTTCACCTGTAAATCGATACCGTGCAGCACCGTCTGACCGTTGAAGGCTTTCGTCAGTTGTTTAACGTCAATGGTACTCATGAAGGCTCCTGATCCTGACGGTTAACCCGGTCTTCCAGACGATTTTGCAGGAAGGATAAAACGGTCGCCAGCACCCAGTAAATCAGTGAGGCGGCGAGGTACATAGTGAACACTTCCAGCGTGCGCGACGTGACCAATTGCGCCTGACGGAACAGTTCAGGGACCTGAATGGTAGCCGCAAGCGAGGTGTCTTTCACCAGACCAATAAAGCTGTTGCCCAGCGGCGGCAACGCGGTACGGGCAGCCTGCGGTAAAATCACGCGGCGCATCGCCTGCCAGCGGCTCATGCCGATGCTGGCGGCAGCTTCCCACTGGCCCTTCTCGATGGACGAAATCGCCGCACGCAGGGTTTCCGAGGTGTAAGCCGCCGTATTGAGTGACAAACCAATCATCGCCGCCGGAATAGGATCCAGCTCAATGCCGAATTGTGGCAGGCCGTAGTAAATCATGAATAGCTGTGCAATCAGCGGCGTACCGCGAAATATGGACACATAGAAACGCGACAACCATGACAGCGGCCAGAATTTCGACAGACGCATCAGCGCCAGCATGAATCCGAGCGCAAGCCCGAACACCATCCCGCCCAGACTGAGCTGAAGGGTGAACAGCGTACCTTTTAATAAAAAGGGTGCTGAATCCAGCACCAGTTGAAGACTTTCTTGCATCCGATAAGAACCTTTTGGATCAGTGCCCTAAATAATTGAGGCTGCATCAAAACGACAAGCGCAGAGACAGCCCCAAGTATGGCGGGCATTATTTGGTGACGTCAGCGCCAAACCATTTTTGCGAAATCTTAGCTAAAGAACCGTCTTTCTGCATTTCGGCGATCGCGTTATTGATTGCGGCCAGCAGTTCCGGATTGTCTTTGCGGATCGCAACGCCTGATTCCTGACGGGAGAATGGTGCGCCTGTCACAGCCAGAGTGTTACCCGTTTTCTTCACCAGATCGAGTGCTGCCAGGCGGTCAACCAGAATGACGTCAATACGTCCTACGCGCAGATCCTGGTATTTAGTCGGGTCATCATCATAGGTACGAACATCCACGCCCGGTACGTTGGCACGCAGCCACTGCTCATAATTGGTGCCCAAACCGACGCCAACTTTTTTCCCTTTCAGATCTTCAGGTTTAGAGAAATTAGCCTCGTTGCCTTTTTTAGTCAGCGCCTGAATACCGGAAACAGTATATGGCGTTGAAAAATCATATTTTTTCTGACGCTCAGGGGAGATGGTCACCTGGTTAATTACCACGTCAATTCGCTTGGATGCCAGTGATGCCAGCATCCCGTCCCACTTGGTCGGTTGAAGCTTGGCTTTAACACCCATGTGTTGTGCCAGAGATTCGGCGAATTCGACTTCAAAACCGGTCAGTTTACCGTCTTCACCTTGGAAACTGAACGGAGGATAGGTGCCTTCCAGACCGACAATCAGCGTCCCACGCTCTTTCACTTTAGCCAGTAAACCTTCGTCAGCGGCAAAGCTGTTGCTGACCATACCGCTGGTCAACGTGAGTGCGACAGCACCCAGAAGTAAACGACGACGCAATGTAGAGAAACCCATATTCACCTCATTCGATTCAATTGTTGTTATGAACAATTTGTTGTTATGAACAAATAAATGTTATCAACGGCCACTGCGTTTTTAATGCGCATAACTGGCGGAAAATCATCATTATTCTCATGTCTTCATGCCAGGCGAACGTTAACACCCGTCAGAAAGATTATCAGGAATATAATCCTCTAATCTTAGCGCAAAAAAGAATAAGTGTTGCTGTACGGGCATAAGTGCAACATCAGGCTGCGCCTATCACTGCGATAAGTGACGGGAGCAGCCTAAACTGCCGGTTTTACACCTGCGGGTGATAGGCGAACAGTGCAGGTGCGCCGCCGGTATGAATGAACAAAATCGGCCCTTCCCCCGTAAAACGCCCGCGCTCAATGCCGTCCAGCAAACCCGCCATCGCTTTGCCGGTATACACCGGATCCAGCAGCATCGCTTCCTGTTGGGCCAGTAATTTGATCGCCGCGAGCCCCTCTTCACTTGGCTCGCCATAGCGCGGACCAAAATAGTCGTCCCACAGATGAATCGGCGGCAATGCTTCGTCAAACTGCAATCTTTTAGCGACGTCACGCGCAATTGCTTCGACTTTCGGACGCTGCTGATCGGCAGTACGTGACACCGTCACGCCAATCAGTTTGGTGGCAGGCATCAGATGATGCAGCGCAACGGCCAGCCCTGCGTGGGTTCCTGCGCTGCCGGACGCCACCACAATGGCGCTGAAATCGACAAAGCCGGAGGCACTTTGCTCGGCAATTTCCAGCGCGCATTGCACATAACCCAGTGCACCCAGCGCGTTGGAGCCGCCCACTGGCACAATATAGGGGCGGAACCCCTGCGCTTCGAGTTTTTCCGCTTCGTCGGTAAGCTGGGTCATCGGGTCATGCAAAGCCTCGCACATCACCACGTCCACATTGAACAGGTCGAGCAGCAAACGGTTCCCGTTGGTCAGGTAGTTGACCTGCGTGGTGCCGATCGGGTTCTCCAGCAGCGCCACGCACTTCATGCCGAGCTTGGCGGCAACGGCGGCGGTCTGTCGTACGTGGTTGGACTGAATAGCACCGGCAGTGATCAGCGTATCCGCGCCCTCTTCGAGCGCTGCTGCTGCCAGAAATTCCAGCTTTCTCAGTTTGTTACCGCCCATCGCCAGCGGCGTGACATCGTCACGTTTAATATAAATCGGGCGGCCAACGTAATCGGAAAGACGGTTGAGTCTCTCCAGCGGCGTCACGCTGCCCAGCAGATCCAGGCGTGAAAAGGCTTCCAGCCGATGTTTAACCAATGAAATTTGAGCAGGCACAGTGTTCCCCTAAGCGCTTGATGGCACGCGCTATCGCTATGATGAGAATGAGATTGATGACGATAAGATGTGTGGATTGTTATCAGTAAATTATATACAGAATCTATACAATCTTGCGGTGGATGCAACACAAAAAAAACAGGCCCCCGAAGGAGCCTGTCGATAACCGAGCCTTTAGCAAAAATCCATTATGCCGATTTTTGCCATGCCAGATACTGATCGTACTTTCGCAACGCAATCCGGTAGTTATCATGCGCTGCCACCGGCAGGTCGCTGATAATACGCTGATGGATGCTCTCCCCGCGCGTCCGTTCCAGGGGATAATTTTGGGCAACCAGAATTTCATCCAGACGGCGCAGGCGCACAACATATTCGCGTACCGTGCTGTGATTCATTTCGGTTTGCTCAAACAGATACTGCTTGAACGCCATAATGTCGAAGTAAGACGAATGGCTGTTACAGCTGATCTCACTGCAAAAACGGCACAGCGCGGTCAGTTCCTGCGAAAGATTGCGCCACACCTCGTCGTCAATAGGCTGGTCCATCTTGGCGATGGCCTCTTTATTGATGACCTGCCCACGAAATACCAGCGCCATCCGGTCGAGTTCTTTCGCGCATTGTGAACAGTGAGTCTGACTGTGTTTAAAATCTTTTAGATAACGGCTGAGTGGCCGCGTTTTTAGTCCCGCTGGCATAATTTATTCCTGGTGAGGAGGATAAAATATATACCCACAATATTTCGGGTTGCAGGAACGCGGGAAACGCCAGCGCCCCCAGATTCACGGCTAAACCATGTGACTGGGGTTGAGAGCGGCCAACGCCTGTGCAACTCAAAGTATGACGGGTATTTAACCGGCCAGGAAAAAGCGGATTAGTGGTCGTTAGCCAGGCGGGCGCGTAAACGCTTAATGGCCTGACTGTGTAGCTGGCTGACGCGGGATTCCCCGACGTCCAGTACTGCCCCAATCTCTTTTAAATTCAACTCTTCCTGGTAGTAAAGCGTTAATACCATCTTTTCCCGTTCTGGTAGTGCGTCAATGGCATCCATCACCCGCTGGCGTAAATTACCCTCCAGTAAATGATGTAACGGGTTGGCCTCTTCGTGCCCTTCCATCAACGCTTCGGCTGTGTCGCCGTGTTCTTCGCGCCATTCGTCATAAGAGAATAACTGGCTGCTGTTGGTATCCATCAAAATCTGGCGGTATTCCTCAATGGGAATATCCAGCGTCTGCGCCACTTCGCCTTCGCTCGGTGGTCGCCCTAACCGCTGTTCCGTATGGTGCATCGCCTGAGAAACTTCACGCGCATTACGCCGCACGCTACGAGGTACCCAGTCACGGCTGCGCAGCTCGTCGAGCATTGCACCACGGATTCGCTGAACCGCATAGGTAGTAAATGCCGTACCTTGCATGGCATCAAACCGGTCAACCGCATTTAGCAGACCAATCCCTCCCGCTTGCAGCAGATCGTCGAGCTCTACGCTGGCGGGAAGCCGTACCTGCAAACGCAGGGCTTCATGGCGCACCAGAGGAACATAGCGCTGCCATAAAGAATTTTTGTCTATCACGCCGCTGGCGGTATACAGATCGCTCACTATCGTAACCTGGCAATGGGAGGGTCTGTACTATTATGCTTTCGCCACCACTTTCCAATCGCCTGAATAAGGACTTAAAAACGCGGCTATTTGGATTATGTCGCCGTGTTGAATAAATAACGGTCAGTGACTATATCAGCGATTTTGTCGGCGGCATCACAGTAAAAGGTAAAAATTGGTTAAAATTGGGGCAGGTCAGAAATGAAAAAAACCCCGCCGGAGCGGGGTTTTGCAGTCAACATCTTAGCGGTAAGGCGATTAGCCCTGCAGCAGAGACAGTACTGACTGAGGAACCTGGTTAGCTTTAGCCAATACTGAAGTACCTGCCTGCTGCAAGATCTGCGCACGGCTCATGTTAGATACTTCGGTAGAGTAGTCAGCATCCTGAATACGGCTACGTGCAGAAGTCAGGTTATCAACGGTGTTGCTCAGGTTAGTGATGGTAGATTCGAAACGGTTCTGAGAAGCACCCAGTGAAGAACGCTGAGTATCAACAGCTTTCAGCGCGGCATCGATATCAGCCAGTGGTGAAGTACCAGCAGAAGCACCTGTTTGGTCAACTTTACCGGTCAATACATCGAAGCCCTCAGCGGCTACGGTACGCAGGTTACCGTTTACTACGGTACCAGCAGCACTGTTACTTGCTGCAGCAGTACCGGCAGTTTTAGCGCCAGCGTAAGTGGCCAGATTGGTATCAACCTGAGTAGCAGCAGCTAATGAAGCATCTGCACTTGTTTTATCTCCTGCAACTGGTGTAGTTGCTGCATAACCAGTTTTGACTTTAGCTAATGCGTCAGAAATATTGGCATCACTGGTCAAACCTAATTTAGTACGCAATGCTGCTTCTGCTGTTTTTTCTGTGGCAGAGCCAGCAGTTGCAGCTGCATAAGCGCTCAACTCAGTTGCAGCGCCGGTCACTGCTGCAGTACCACCTGTTGCTGGTTTAGCCAAGGCTGTAGTGTAAGCAGTCTGGTATGCAGCGGTAGCAGTGGTGATGTTGCCGCTGGTATTGATGTTGCTGCCAGAGGTGCCGTCAGTGTTTGCTGCTGCCAGGTTCCAGCCTGCGCTTGAACCGATACCGATGCTGATTTGCTCGCCGTCTTTAGAACCCACCTGGAAATCGTAGTTGTTAGTCGCCGCAGTACGGTTATCCAACACTTTGATGCCGTTGAAGTCAGTTTGTTTGGTAACGCGGTTGATCTCTTCCATACGCTGGTTAACTTCAGACTGGATGGAGTCGATGTCAGATGCGGAGTTAGAGCTGTTCTGTGCCTGAACGGTCAGGTCACGAACACGTTGCAAGTTGTTGTTGATTTCGCCCAGTGCGCCTTCAGCGGTCTGCGACAGGGAGATACCGTCGTTAGCGTTACGGGAAGCAACGGTCAGGCCGTTGATGTTAGACGTGAAACGGTTGGCAATTGCCTGACCCGCTGCATCGTCTTTTGCGCTGTTGATACGCAGACCTGAAGACAGACGCTCGATGGCGGTGCCCAGGGATGCTTGAGATTTGTTCAGGTTGTTCTGAGTCATCAGGGACAAGCTGTTAGTGTTGATTACCGCCATAGTATGATTTCCTTAAATGCTGTTATTTAGGTTTAGGCTTCTGCCTACGGCTTTATCACCGTCCAAACTTGTATCGGCGCTACCACCAGAACCTTTAGTCAGAATCCAAAAAAATCGTAAAATAATCACTCTGCCCGATTTCTTTCCTTATACACCTAAAAATTAAGCCGCAAATTACCCCTAATATGCGCAGCTATTCTTGCCATAAAACTTTACAAACCCGGTATAAACTTCGTGACAATCTTGCCGATAACACTGGTAACAAACTTCTCTTTAAGGAATAACAAATGGCTAGTGTAAGCTCCCTCGGCGCCGGTACCACGCTTGACCTCAGCAGCTTAATGGATTCACTGACAACGGCAGAAAATGCGCGCATGACGCCGCTGACCACTCAGCAAACCTCTTATAAAGCCAAGCTGACCTCATTCAGTATTTTGCAAACGTCTCTGGATAAACTGAAAACCGCCAGCACCGCGCTGCAAAATGCCGGTCAGATTGCAGGAACCGCGGTTGCCAGCACCAACAGCTCCTTTACTGCGACCCTGACGGCCAACACCTCGGCCCCGGCGGGTTCTTACAATATTAACGTGACTCAGTTAGCCCAGTCGCAGTCCTTGTTATCTGGCGTGCAGACAGACCCCAAAGCCGCACTCGGTACCACCGGTGCCGCTAACCGCTCGATAACCATCGCTCAGAGCGGTAAAGATCCGGTCACTATCCCCCTGACTGACGACCAGACCAGCTTGAACGGTATCCGCGATGCCATCAACGCCAAGCAGGCGGGTGTGAGCGCAAGCGTGGTGAAAGCCGATGACAACAGCTACTACCTGGCGCTGACAGCGAACGATTCCGGTACTGCGAATGCCATGACGGTCAGTGTCTCCGGTGATAATGCCCTGAACAGCATCGTGGGTTATGACGCGACCGCCAGCACCAACGGCATGAAAGTCACCACACCGGCGCAGGATGCCAAATTCACCGTCAATAATCTGGAAATCACCCGCAGCAGCAACACCGTAACGGATGCGCTGGATGGCCTGACGCTGAATCTGAATTCCGTGACCAACGCGAACACCAGCAATACTGGCCCGGAAAAGCTGACAGTAACCCGCGACAGTACCGCGATGACCAAGGCGATTCAAAACTATGTGGATGCCTATAACTCGCTGCAAACCACCATCGCCAGCCAGACCGCCTATACCGCCGTGGACAAGGGTGCTGATACACAAAACTCCAGCAACGGTGCCCTGTTCGGTGACGGCACAGTACGTACCATTTCTACTCAGTTGCGTGGTCAGATTTCATCCGCCCAGCCAAACAGTGATTACGCCACACTGGCAAGTCTGGGCATCACTCAGGATATCAACGGCAAGCTGCAGGTAGACAGTACGAAGCTCAACAAAGCGCTGACGACTAAACCGACCAGTGTGGTTCAGTTCTTTGCTGGCGATGGGAAAACCACCGGTTTCGGCACGCAGGCGACTAACATGCTGACCAAGATGCTGGACTCCAATAACGGCACCATTCAGTCAGCCGAAGACGGAATTAATAAGTCGCTGAAGAATCTGTCTGACCAGATGACCAAAACCACCGCCAGCATTAACCTCAATCTGGCGAACTACAAAACGCAATTTACGAACTTATCCGTGCTGGTTAATAAACTGACCAACACCGGAAGCTATTTGACCCAGCAATTTGCCTCTACCAGCGCGAGTTAATAAGGACTGAATATGTACCACAACTCTGGCGCGAAGGCTTATGCACAAATTGGTCTGGAAAGCGCTGTCATGAGCGCTTCTCCGCATCAGCTTGTCGTAATGCTATTTGACGGGGCGCGCAGCGCCCTTATCCGCGCAGGTATTTTTATGCAACAAGGCGATATTTCCGGCAAGGGTAATGCGCTGTCTAAAGCCATCAATATTATCGATAACGGATTAATTGCCGGTCTGAGCCGTGAAAAAGGGGACCCGGCACTCGTCGATAACCTGGAAGCGCTTTATTCCTACATGGTTCGCCGCTTATTACATGCCAATTTACATAACGATCAGCAGGCGATCACCGAAGTGATGGTGCTGCTGGAAAATATAGCCGATGCCTGGCGGCAAATCGGCCCTAACTATCACCCCTCGCAGGACCAATACAATGGATCGACATCAGTACCTGGTTAAAGAATATCAGCTGATCCTGACGCTCAGCGAGCACATGCTGACGCTGGCGAAAGACGAAAAATGGGATGATTTGGTTGAACTGGAAGTCAGCTATCTGAAAGCGGTTGAGGCAACGACAAAGTTGCCTCTTTCTGAAGAGATCTCAGCGGCCGTTCAGAATTTGATTCGTGCACATTTGCGTCGCATTTTGGACAACGAAACTCAAATTAAAACTCTTTTGCAATCACGGATGAATAAGCTGGCCGAACTCATCGGCCAGTCCGTAAAACAGCAGGAGGTCAATACGACCTATGGGCGTTTTACCAACAGAGCCATCGCATTACGCGACCAGCAATAAATACGTTAAGACCTTTATTACCCCTTTGTATTATTTCTTGTGTATATTAAAGACTTCAGAGACAGAGAATAAGTCACCGTTACGCGGTTTCTTTTCTCTGTCGCCCTCTCTAATATCGTTTTAACCGGCGGAATACCGGCACCAGTCCATGGAAAGTCACCCTCTGGATCACACCGGCAATATGATGTGCTGCTTCGGGCAAACTCACGATGGTACGTAAAATTAAAGTGTCACCAGGGATCGGAACGTCCTCATTGCTCATACAGCACAGTGAGTTACTTACCAGTAATATTTTTGTCGATAAACCCGAACTTATTTTTATTCAGCAGGGTCATTCCCTTATTCGCCACGGTTTGCAGGAAACCCGCGTCAACAGCGGTGAAATGCTGGCGGTAAATAGCGGGCACACCCTGAGTATTACCAACTCCCTGTCAGAAAACGGCGTATTTAGCTGTGCCATCATGAGCTGGGATAGCTCGCTGTTCAGCGATGTGCGTCTGCACGCCTCACCCTTTGATGGGGCATTGAGTAAAGTCGAAGATATCCGGGTCATTCCGCATGTTCCCCCGGCGTTCCAGCAATCGTTTACCGATACCCACCACTCCATGCTGTGGCATAAAAGCCTGCCGCCGACGATTGCGCGTCACCGGATGATTGAACAACTGCTGTGGTTGTCGCAGCTCGGTATCAGTTATTCCCGCCAGCCGATTGAAACCGTAACCCAGCAGGTGCGCGACCTGTTGGTGAATAATCTGCATAAATCGTTTACCGCTGCAGAAGTCGCCGAACAGCTGATGATGAATGAAGTCATGCTGCGCCGCAGACTGGCAACGGAAAACAGCGTGCTGCGCAATCTGATGATCGATGTGCGCATGACTTACGCGCTGCGCCTGCTGCAATGCACCGATCTGGCCATTTCCAATATTGCTCATCAGGTCGGCTATGAGAGCAGTTCGCGGTTTGCAGAGCGTTTCCGCAAACGTTTTGGTTTCGCCCCCACCTCGATTCGCGGTCATTTGCGACCGTTGTAATAACGTTAAATGTGGAGATAAAGATCACCGTGGCGTTATAGAAGGGTTGGCTTATGCATCTCAGTTGTGAACATTGTAAGAATGTGACAAACCGCACGCATTAATTGATTACCAAATGTTAACGCCATACAATGTGCCCTGCTTTTATTTTGCCGGTTCAGGGGTCTGTTGTGCACGTTTGGTGGGAAGTGATTAAAACAATTTATTGGGGTGGTTTAGCCCTTGCTGTCGTTTTCACGCTGTTGATGAGTCGTGGTACGTTCAAAATCCGCTTACTGACCTCAGGGATCATTGGTTTTACCTGGCCAATGAGCTTTCCGGTCGTCCTGCTGTTTTCACTGTTCTAGTCGGCTAAAACCGCAGTAAAAACCCGGCACCTGGGCCGGGCTGTATCTCGTAATATGTCGAAATGCCCTTTATTTGCGGGTCTGGATCCAGAATGCGTGGATAAGACCAGGCAGGTAACCACATAGGGTCAGCACGATGTTCAGCAGGAATTGTAAGCCTAAACCATTGCCGATAAGCACACCCAGCGGAGGGATAAGAATGGTGATTAATACTCTCCAAAAGCCCATAACGCTCTCCTTTTTGATGATTAATTATTTGATGCTTTAGAGAAATTTAGTCAAAAAAGTGTGACCGGACAATCAGACAAATCGTGAAAAGCGTTTTTCGGAAAGAAGTGTGAATGGCAGATACAAAATATAATGCCGATATCTGGGACAATAGTGTGAATAATGAGTGATCCGAAATGGGGCCTTCCTATCAGCTCCGCGTCCTTCACTTTACCGGGATCCCCTATGCCAACTCACAACCCTGAAACACCCCCTAAAAAACGCGACCCGTTCCGCTTCCACCATAAACATTCCCACCTGACCCCAACCTTTGGCGAAAGCTGGTTTGCCCTGAAAGCTGAAGCCTTTGCGCGTTTTTTCGGTACCCCACTTTTTCTGGGTGGGCAAACGGTGATTGTAGCCGTCTGGATTTTCCTTAACGTCGCTGGCATCGTTAAATTTGACGTCTACCCGTTCATTTTACTGAATCTTGCCTTCAGTCTGCAGGCCGCCTATGCCGCACCGCTGATCCTGCTGGCGCAAACCCGTCAGGCTGAGCGGGACAAAGCCCATGCGGATGCCGATGCACAGCACCGTGAAGAGCTGGCCGTGGCCAACGAACAACGTCAGGAAATGGCAGCCCAACATGCAGAGCAGATGATTGAGCTGCTGAAGCAAAATACTGAACTGACCAATATGACCAAGCAACTCACTGAACGCATTGAAACGCTGACCTCGCAAGTGCATAAAAAAATGCTGGAATCCTGATCTCCAAACCGCTCTTTTTGCACGATGTCCGGGGTAAATTCACCCGGATACCGTGCCGCCATAAAGTGATAGCCGTCACACTTCAGCCTTTGTCCCTCCTGAGATTTTTCCCCTGCCCTATAATTTAGAGCAACCGGAAACCTTGCAGCCAGCGGCTCTCCGGCTACTTTGTCCCCCATCATTAAGGAGTAGGAGGAATAATGTCTGAATACCATTATTTGCTTCTTGGCGGGAGTCGCCATGGACAGAAACATGTCGATGAATGCCATCAGTTTTCGCTGTATTTCTGGGGAGATAACCGTCTGGAAAAAGCCCGGGCGGATTCAGAAATTTATGGCGTGCAAAATGAGCGTTACAAGGTCTGCCCGGAAAAATGTGCAGACGGCAACTGGTATCTGGTCGGTTATTGCGGGGTCTGTCCGGAAATTCCGGTGGATGAACTCACCCATTTGGTGATCCACAAGAACGTCAAGCCGATGATGTGAATGAAAAGCGTATCTTACCGTTAAATAACCCCGCCCGTAGCGGGGTTTGTCATTTCAGGAGGCGGGGGAATTAACCGGCCATCCCCTGGATATTCGCGGCGTGAAATTCCACAAAGCCGCCAATTTCAAAATGCCGGTGAGTCGTTGAAACCCGACCGAGGGGTGAGACGCGAAGTATCTCCCCTTCAAACTCGCCGTCCATGATGCGGCGGATAGCAACATCCAACTGATAACTTGCGGGTTCAACACCGACGGGAAAGGTCAGCAGTTTCACTTTATCACCGACCTGAAAGCGCGTAAGCATGGGGAGCGGCGCCTGCTCAAAGATATCCTCGTTCATCATACGTTTCCTTGTTTTTCGGGATGATTAATAAGAGGATAGAACACTTCAACGCCACCTGCCTTAAAGGTAACCAGGAAATCCCATGATTAAGCTGACCCACCAACAGTGCGTGATCCTCACCGGTTTTACCGGCATTTTGCACGGCGAGTTCGAGTGGTTCCACACTGATTTAGAATCCCGTCTGGGCCGCGAAGTTCAGACCTCAGAACTGGGCTACCCCGAGTTTATCGCCGAGTGCAAAGCCCTGTACGAAGAAGATTTTAATGCGCTGATGCCGGAGTAAGTTTTCCTACACCTGCATATTCATCACTTCCTGATAGGCCGCTACCAGCTTGTTGCGTACCTGAATACCCAGTTGCAGCGAGATGCCTGATTTTTGCATATCAACCATCACATCATTGAGGCCGACACCGGGAACGCCCAGTTCGAACTTTTGCGCCTGCAATTTGGCGGTGTTTTGCGTCTCACTGATTTTGCCCAACGCCGCTTTCATTTCACTGGCAAAGCCCGCTTCCTGTAAAGGTTCTACCGGTTGCTTCATCCCCGCCTGCAACGCCGTGGCCTGTAATTGCTGCAAAACACTCTCAATGCCTTGAATTGCCATAAATTCCTCAGTTTTAGCTGCTGTAACGCATTCGACATAAATCAAAATCCCACTCACAGGCCGACACCCTATCACATAGGATTTACCCTAAACGCCCTAATTGACCGCAAAAACCATGGCTTATCGGCCCATTAACTTTGCATAAGGAGGCAAATAATGGCTTACCTGAAAAATCAGGTTTCTCTTGTGTTGCCTGAGAGGAACGAAAAAAAATTTAATGCCTGTTGAGATCACCCCGACAGGTTTGCGCATCTGGGAGTCCGTTTTGTTACGACACGATCGGTTACGACACAATACGAATATCGCCGTTCAACCGCTGAACAGGGATTTGCTATGAGTTCCGCATTAGCCGGCGCTGACACTTCTGAAAACGGAATGACTGCGTTTATTAATCGACTGCGTGCTAATCCGAAAATACCTCTTGCCATCGCCGCTGCGGCCGCACTGGCGATTGTCGTTGTGATGATGTTGTGGGCCAAAGCGCCAACCTATCGCGTACTGTTTAGCAATCTCAATGATAAAGACGGTGGTGCGATCGTTACACAGCTGACGCAGATGAACATTCCGTATCAGTTCTCTGATAACGGCGGTGCCATTCTGATCCCTGCTGATAAAGTCTATGAAACCCGTCTGAAACTGGCTTCTGCCGGTCTGCCGAAAGGTGGTGCAGTCGGTTTTGAACTGATGGATCAGGAGAAGTTCGGTATCAGTCAGTTCAGCGAACAGATCAACTACCAGCGCGCACTGGAAGGTGAACTCTCCCGCACGATTGAAACCCTGGGACCGGTACAAACGGCCCGCGTTCATCTGGCTATCCCGAAACCTTCCCTGTTTGTCCGTGAGCAGAAAAACCCGTCGGCGTCTGTGACCCTGAATTTGCAATCGGGCCGCGCGTTGGATGACGGCCAGATCAATGCCATCGTTTATATGGTATCGAGCAGCGTCTCCGGCCTGCCTCCTGCCAACGTGACCGTAGTCGACCAGAGCGGTCATCTGCTGACCCAGTCAGACAACAACGGGCGTGACCTGAATGCCGCACAGCTGAAATACGCCAACGAAGTTGAAGGCCGCCTGCAACGCCGTATCGAAGCCATCCTTCAGCCGGTAGTCGGTAACGGCAACGTGCATGCGCAAATCACCGCGCAGATTGACTACGCCGTCCGCGAGCAGACTGACGAAAATTACCAGCCAAACGGTTCAGCGGATAAAGCCGCTGTGCGTTCCCGCCAACTGAGCACTAACGACCAGATGGGCGGTTCAGGCATTGGCGGCGTACCGGGCGCGCTGAGCAACCAGCCAACCGCTCCGGCGACGGCGCCGATCACTAACGCGACGGCCAACGTCAACAACCCTAACGCTGCGGCCGGTCAGCAAAACACCGCACAGAATAATGCGGCAAGCCGTACGACAGCCCCGAGCGGTCCGAGCAGCAACCGTCGCGATGAAACCACTAACTACGAGCTGGATCGCACCATTACCCATACCCAGCACAGCGCCGGTGGCGTACAGCGTCTGTCGGCCGCGGTAGTGGTTAACTATCAGCCGGGCGTGGACGGTAAATCCAAACCACTGACCGATGAACAGCTTAAGCAGGTTGACTCACTGGTGCGCGAAGCGATGGGCTTCTCTGCCGAACGCGGTGACACGCTGAACGTGGTAAACACGCCATTTAATGAAACGGTTGATGACGCCACTGCCCAGCCATTCTGGAAGTCCCCTGCCTTCTTTGACCAGTTGCTGAATGCCGGTCGCTGGTTGCTGGTGCTGATTGTTGCCTGGCTGTTGTGGCGCAAAATGGTTCGCCCTCTGTTGCAAAAACAGCAGGCTGACCGCGATGCCGTGGCCGCTGCCAATGTGGCTGCTTCTGCGCCGCCATCCGACGGCAGCCCGATAGTCAAACTCTCCAATGACGAGCTGGCGAAGCGTAAACGTTCACAACAACGTGTCAGTGTCGAAGTGCAGACCCAACGTGTTCAGGAGCTGGCCGATAAAGATCCTCGTATCGTCGCCCTGGTTATCCGCCAATGGATGAGTACCGAACAACCATGACAATGACTGGAACTGAGAAAAGCGCCATCCTGATGGTCACGCTGGGTGAAGACCGCGCGGTGGAGGTGTTCAAGCACCTCAACCCACGCGAAGTTCAGCAAATCAGCGCCGCGATGGCCAACATCCATCAAATCTCCAATAAACAGCTGAGCGAAGTGCTGGGCGAATTTGAAGATGAGTCCGAGCAGTACGCAGCGCTGAGCGTCAACACCAGCGAGTACCTGCGTTCGGTGCTGACCAAAGCGCTCGGCGAAGAGCGTGCGGCCAGCCTGCTGGAAGACATTCTCGAGTCGCGCGAAACCACCAGCGGCATGGAAACGCTCAACTTTATGGAACCGGTGATTGCCGCTGATCTTATCCGCGACGAACATCCGCAGATCATCGCCACCATCCTCGTTCACCTCAAACGCGGTCAGGCTGCCGATATTCTGGCCCTGTTCGACGAGCGTCAGCGCAACGATGTGATGCTGCGTATCGCCACCTTTGGCGGTGTCCAGCCAGCGGCACTGGCAGAGCTGACCGAAGTGCTCAACAACCTGCTCGACGGCCAAAACCTCAAGCGCGCGAAGATGGGCGGTGTTCGTACTGCCGCGGAGATCATCAACCTGATGAAAACCCAGCAGGAAGAAGCGGTTATCGAAGCCATGCGCGGTTACGACGGCGAACTGGCACAGAAAATTATCGACGAGATGTTCCTGTTCGAAAATCTGGTGGATGTCGACGACCGCAGTATCCAGCGCCTGTTGCAGGAAATCGAAGGCGAAGCGCTGCTTATTGCACTGAAAGGGGCCGACGCGCCGCTGCGCGAGAAGTTCCTGCGCAACATGTCGCAACGCGCTGCCGATATTCTGCGCGACGACCTGGCAAACCGCGGTCCGATGCGTATGTCTCTGGTGGAAAACGAACAGAAAGCCATCCTGCAAACCGTTCGTCGTCTGGCCGAATCTGGCGAAATGATGATTGGTGGAGGCGAGGATTCCTATGTCTGATGCCCTGACGCCACAAGATAAACCGGCTGAGCCAAAGAAAAGCACCGCCGAGAAGAAGGCCGAAATGCTCAACGCCCTGCCATGGCAGCCGTGGAAGCTCAATGACCTGAATACACCGACCTATAAGACGCCAATAGAACCGCTGTTTCCTGAAGATGAGGTCGAAAGCCAAGACGATCTTCCTCAGGAGCAGGTTGACCACAACGAACTGGTTCGTTTGCAAATGCAGGCGCAGCAACAGGGTCATAAAGAAGGCTATGACGCCGGTCAGCAACAGGGTTATCAGGCTGGTTTTCAAGCCGGTCAGGAAGCCGGACAGTTGCAGGGCGTGCAGGAAGCTCAGCAACAGCAGGCCGTACTGACGGAACACTGGCAGCATATGGTGACCGATTTCCAGCAAACGCTGGATGCGCTGGACAGCGTGATCGCCTCACGTCTGATGCAGATGGCATTGACTGCCGCCAAGCAGGTGCTCGGACAGCCGCCGATTTGTGACGGCTCTGCTCTGCTTAACCAGATTCAGCAGCTCATTTCGCAGGAGCCGATGTTCAAAGGCAAACCGCAGCTGCGCGTTAACCCGGCCGATTTTGAACGGGTTGAGCAGCAACTGGGCGTCACATTAAGCCTGCACGGCTGGCGTCTGCTGGCTGACAACCAGATCCACGCGGGCGGTTGTAAAGTCAGCGCGGAAGATGGCGACATGGACGCCTCGCTGGCGACCCGCTGGCACGAACTGTGCCGCCTTGCAGCACCGGGTGATCTCTGATGACCGCCCGTCTCAGCCGCCTGCTTAAAACGCTCGATGATGCCGAAAAACGCATGGAGCGCACGCCTGCGCTGCGCCGTTACGGCCGCCTGACCCGCGCAACCGGGTTGGTACTTGAAGCCACCGGCCTGCAATTGCCGCTCGGCGCCACCTGTCTGATTGAACGCCATGACGGCAACAACGTGCAGGAAGTGGAAAGTGAAGTCGTCGGGTTTAACGGCCAGCATCTGTTTTTAATGCCGCTCGAAGAAGTGGAAGGTGTGCTGCCTGGCGCCCGCGTGTATGCGCGCATCTCGCCGGAAGGTCATACCGCCAGCAAACAATTGCCCCTAGGCCCGCAATTACTGGGCCGCGTGCTCGACGGCAGCGCTAAACCGCTCGATGGCCTGCCGCCGCCGGATACCGGTTATCGCGCGGCGCTTATCACGCCGCCCTTTAACCCGCTGCAACGTACGCCTATCACCGACGTACTTGACGTCGGCGTGCGCGCCATCAACGCCCTGCTGACCGTCGGTCGCGGCCAGCGTATGGGTCTGTTCGCCGGTTCGGGCGTCGGTAAATCCGTCCTGCTCGGCATGATGGCACGCTACACGCAGGCTGATGTGATTGTGGTTGGACTGATCGGTGAACGTGGCCGTGAAGTAAAAGATTTCATCGAAAACATTCTGGGTGACGAAGGTCGCGCCCGCGCGGTGGTGATCGCCGCGCCCGCTGACGTCTCGCCGCTGCTGCGTATGCAGGGTGCCGCTTACGCCACGCGCATTGCCGAAGATTTCCGCGACCGCGGTCAGCATGTGTTGCTGATCATGGACTCCCTGACCCGCTACGCCATGGCCCAGCGTGAGATCGCGCTGGCTATCGGTGAGCCACCGGCCACCAAAGGCTACCCGCCTTCCGTGTTTGCCAAACTGCCCGCACTGGTTGAACGCGCCGGTAACGGTATCAGCGGCGGCGGTTCGATCACCGCTTTCTATACCGTACTGACCGAAGGCGACGACCAGCAGGACCCGATTGCCGACTCCGCCCGCGCCATTCTCGACGGCCACGTGGTGCTGTCGCGCCGTTTAGCGGAGTCCGGACACTATCCGGCCATTGATATCGAAGCCTCAATCAGCCGTGCCATGACGTCGCTGATTGATGACGCCCAATACAGCCGCGTGCGTGATTTTAAACAATTGCTGTCAAGCTATCAGCGCAACCGCGATCTGGTCAGCGTGGGCGCCTATGCCGCAGGCAGCGATCCGCTGCTCGACCGTGCTATCCGGCTTTACCCGCAAATGGAAGATTTTTTGCAGCAGGACATCATGGAGCGCAGCGCCTATGAAGACGCCTGTCTGCAACTGAAAATGATGTTACCCAGTTAATTATCTGAGGACTGTATATGGAAAGCTCATCACCATTAGTCACTCTTTGTTCGCTGGCCCAAAAGGCGCTGGATCAGGCCACCAATCATCTGGGCCAGATCCGGCAGTCGCACAATCAGGCACAGGAACAGCTGTCGATGTTACTCAATTATCAGAACGAGTACCGGCAGAAGCTCAATACCACCATGACGGCCGGGATCGCTGCGAACACCTGGCAAAACTACCAGCAGTTTATTACCACGCTGGAAGTGGCTATCGACCAGCACCGCCAGCAGTTGTTGCAGTGGAACCAGCGTCTGGATGCCGCCGTTAACCAGTGGCAGGATAAACAGCAACGCCTCAATGCCTATCAGACACTGCAAAGCCGGGCCAGCGAGCAGCAACGCCAGCAGGAAAACCGGCTTGATCAGAAACAGACGGATGAGTTCGCCCAGCGCGGCACACACAGGAAAAAACAGTGATGAATATGAATATCGTGCCCGCTGCCGTGACGTCAGCCAAACCCGCAGCCACCAGCAATAAAACAGCCAGTGCCACCGACAGCAGCGCCCTGTCCGACACAGAGAGCGCGGCTTCGGGCGATTTTGCCACTCAGCTGGAAGCCCAGCTCGGTGCCAAAACCGGTGTGCCGACTGGCCAGCTGGCAAAACAACTGAGCAGTAAAGACCCGGCCATCGATAACAACACGCTGGCACAGGCCATTAACGCCGGTGCTAAAGCGGGTACGCTGTCGCTGCTCGACCAGACCCAACTTAAGCAGGTGATGACTGCCGTTCAGAACCTGCCAGACAGCAGTCTGAAAACGGCCGACCTCAACGTACTGAAAAATCTTATCAGCGGCGACAAAGATGACGCCATTGATGGCAAAGCTGAAGACACCAGCGCCCTGCCGGTGCAGGCGCTGTTCGCCATGCTGGCTGCCCAACCGGTCCAGCAACCGGTTACCGCCGCCGCGGTTCAGGGCGCCACGCTGACCCAGACGGGCGACAGCAAGGAGAAATCGGCCCTGCTGCAAAGCCTGAGCGGTGATGCTAAATCACTGCTTGCCAGGGATGATAAAACGGCTGACCACAAAACTGCCGTGACCGACAGCAAGTCCGCCGTCAGCCCCCCGGCGGTCAGCAGCAAAAACAGCAATGCTTCCGACTTTACTACTGCACTGGCGGCGATGACTGCCGCGACCGGCACCGCCCTGCAACCGGACAGCCAGCAGAAAAGCAGTGACAACGGCAGCCTGATGCAGACGCTGACTCAGGTGAACAGCGCAGCGATGGCAGCCCCGGCAACCGCCGTTTCCAGTACGCCGATCACCACGTCGCTGGTCACTGCCCCTAGCGTTCCCCAACTGAACGCCCAGCTCGGCAGCCCGGAGTGGCAGCAACAGTTAGGCCAGCAGGTGATGATGTTCAACCGTCAGGGACTGCAGACAGCGGAACTGCGATTGCATCCGCAGGATCTGGGCTCAATTCAAATCAGCATGAAGATTGAAGACGGTCAGGCGCAGATGCACTTTGTCTCAGGCCACAGCGGCGTGCGTGCGGCGCTGGAAGCAGCGATGCCTCAGTTGCGTACTTCGCTGGCCGACAGTGGTATTAACCTCACCCAGAGCAACGTTGCCAGCGATACTTCACAGTGGCAGCAGGGTTCGCAACAATCCGGCCAGCAGTCAGGTTCGTCACAAGGTAATGCCGCCAGCTGGGCTGCGTTTAACGACACCGGCGCGGTCTCTGCCAGCGATGCCCTGCCGGTTCCAGCCTCGCTTCAGCAATTGGCTAACGGTAAAAGCGGTGTCGATATTTTCGCCTGACCTTAAGCGAAATATTCTTAAGCCGTGATCTGCGTGCATTTACCCCGCCTATTCCGACTATTGAAAGCCGGGATACGCGGGATAATCCTCAACAGAAGTTAAATTAACAGGAATTTTTTTCACCCATGTCTGACTCTGCTATTTCGACCAAGCGTAAAAGTAAACGCCCGATGCTGATTATTCTGCTGGTTCTGGTGGCCCTTGCCGCCTGCGCCGCAGCTGGCTACGCATGGTGGATGTTGCATAATCAGCCTGCCGCACCGGGCACGGCTCAGGTAAAAAAAGAGATCCCTCCGGCTCCGCCGATCTTCCTGGCGCTTGACACCTTTACCGTGAATCTGCAAAACGCCGATAACAACCCCGATCGTGTGCTGTACATCGGTCTGACCCTGCGCCTCCCGGATGAGAAAAACCGCGCGGCGCTGAGTGAGTATCTGCCTGAAGTCCGCAGCCGTTTACTGATGCTGTTGTCGCGCCAGAAAAGCGATGACTTAGTGAGCGAGAGCGGCAAACAGCAACTGATCGCTGAAATCAAACAAGTTCTGACGACTCCTTTTGTCAAAGGTCAGCCTAACCTGCTGATCAGCGACGTGCTTTTCACCGCTTTCATACTGCGATAATCAAATTATGGCCGACAGCATTCTTTCACAGGCGGAAATTGACGCGCTGCTTAACGGCGACAGCGACAATGCGCAGGAGGTCGACACCACCGCGGGTAAAACTGACGACGGTGTAAAACCTTTTGACCCCACCACCCAGCGACGCGTGGTTCGTGAGCGGTTGCAGGCGCTGGAAATTATTAACGAGCGCTTCGCCCGTCACTTCCGCATGGGTTTGTTCAACCTGTTGCGCCGCAGCCCGGACATCACCGTCGGCCCGATTAAAATCCAGCCGTACCATGATTTTGCCCGCAACCTGCCGGTGCCAACCAACCTGAACGTGATCCACCTGAAACCGCTGCGCGGTTCGGCGCTGTTTGTGTTTGCGCCAAGTCTGGTGTTTATCGCCGTGGATAACCTGTTTGGCGGAGACGGTCGTTTCCCGACGAAAGTCGAAGGCCGCGAGTTTACGCATACCGAACAGCGCGTGATTAAACGTATGCTGACGCTGGCGCTCGACGCCTACGAAGATGCGTGGAGCGCAGTGTACAAACTCAGCGTGGAGTACGTCCGCGCCGAGTTGCAGGTGAAGTTCACCAATATTACGTCGTCGCCGAATGACATCGTGGTGACGACGCCGTTCCATGTGGAAATTGGCGCACTGAGCGGCGATTTCAACATCTGTATTCCGTTTAGCATGATTGAGCCGATACGTGAACTGCTGACCAACCCACCAGTTGAGAACTCGCGTAACGAAGAGAGCCAGTGGCGCGAAAATTTGGTACATCAGGTCAAGCACTCCCAGCTTGAACTGGTGGCAAACTTTGTCGATATTCCGCTGCGCTTGTCGCAAATCCTCAAGCTGCAACCCGGTGACGTTCTGCCGATTGAGAAACCGGACCGTCTGATTGCGCACGTCGACGGCGTTCCGGTACTGACCAGTAAATATGGCACCCTCAACGATCAGTACGCCCTTCGCGTTGAACATTTGATTAACCCAATTTTGAATTCCCTGGATGAGGAACAGCCCCATGAGTGACACCAATAAACCGTCTGACAGCGGATCAGAAAACGTTGACGATTTATGGGCTGATGCCTTTAACGAACAGCAGGCGGCAGGCGGCAATGAAAAAGCGTCCACCGACGGCGTGTTCGCTGCGCTGGGCGCCCAGGAAGGCAGCGGCAGTCTGCAAGATATCGATATGATCCTCGATATCCCCGTCAAACTGACCGTTGAATTAGGCCGTACCAAAATGACCATCAAAGAGCTGCTGCGTCTGTCGCAGGGTTCCGTGGTGGCGCTGGACGGGCTGGCGGGTGAACCGCTGGATATCCTGATCAACGGCTATCTGATTGCTCAGGGTGAAGTGGTCGTCGTGGCCGATAAATACGGCGTACGCATTACCGATATCATCACGCCATCCGAACGTATGCGTCGTCTGAGCCGTTAATGAGCAACACTGCCGCAAATCCGGATTCCCCCTACCTGACGCCGTCGGTGCCACATGCTGCCGTGCAGCAGGCCGCCCCGGCGATGCCCACCAGTACGGTACTGACGCAGGTCAGCAGCGTGCTGGGCGGTATTTTGCTGCTGATTTTGTTTATCGGCTGGGTTGCCAAACGTACCGGTTTTGCGCCGCAGTCCAGGAATAACAAGCTGCTGAAAGTGACGGCCAGCTGTCAGGTGGGTCGCGGTGAAAAAGTGGTCGTGGTGGAAGTGGGCAGTGATGACGCGAATAAGGCCTGGCTGGTGCTCGGTGTGACCTCTCACCAAATCACCCCGCTGCATACGCTGAGCGCACCGCCCGCGCTGATGATCACGGATGACGTGACAACGTCACTTAAACCGGTTGACTTCGGTCAGTTGTTGAAGAAAGTCTTAAAACGTCCGGGAAACAAGGCATGAGCTCGCTGAAATCTTCTTTGCGCTGGCTGTTGCCGGTGCTGCTACTGGCCAGCCCTGCGGCTTTCGCGCAACTTCCGGGTATCATCAGCCAGCAGCTGTCCAACGGCACCCAGAGCTGGTCTTTGCCGGTACAGACGCTGGTGTTTATCACCACGCTGACGTTACTGCCCGCGATGCTGCTGATGTGTACCAGCTTTACCCGCATCATTATTGTGCTCGGGCTGTTGCGAAATGCGCTCGGTACGCCGTCCGCACCGCCGAACCAGGTCATGCTCGGTCTGGCGCTGTTCCTGACCTTTTTCGTGATGTCACCGGTGTTCGATAAAATCTACACCGATGCCTATCAACCCTTCAGTGAAGATAAGATCAGTATGCAGGTGGCGATGGACAAAGGTGCAGAGCCGTTGCGCCAGTTCATGTTGCGCCAGACCCGCGAAAGCGATCTGGCCCTGTACGCCCGTTTAGCCAATTTGCCGCCGCTGGCGGGTCCGGAAGCGGTGCCGATGCGCATTCTGTTGCCGGCCTACGTCACCAGCGAACTGAAAACCGCCTTCCAGATCGGCTTCACTGTTTTTATTCCTTTTATGATCATCGATCTGGTGGTCGCCAGCGTGCTGATGGCATTAGGGATGATGATGGTCCCGCCCGCCACCATCTCACTGCCCTTTAAGCTGATGCTGTTTGTCTTAGTCGATGGTTGGCAGCTCCTGCTCGGTTCGCTGGCGCAAAGCTTCTACAGTTAAAAATTTTTCGCGCTCGACCGCACGAATCGATGGTTCTACCTTCGTGTCGACTTGATGGGCGTCAGCATCGCAGCCAGTTTGAAAACGGCCAGCGCGGAGGAACCGGAGCGTACATAAGTACGTGAGGATTCCGAGCACTGCCCGGATTCAAAATGGCAAGTAAGCTAGCCCAAGCAGATTAATATTTAAGAGAATACTATGACTCCTGAATCGGTAATGGCGCTGGGCAACCAGGCAATGAAGATAGCGTTGGCCGTGGCAGCGCCCCTGCTTTTAGCCGCGCTGGTTACCGGCCTTATCGTCAGTCTGTTACAGGCGGCAACGCAGATCAACGAACAGACGCTGTCGTTCATCCCGAAGATCTTGGCCGTGGTCGCGACTATCGTTATCGCCGGTCCGTGGATGCTGAACCTGTTGCTGGACTACATGCGTACCCTGTTTACCAGCCTGCCCTATATTATCGGCTAACCGATGATCTCCTTTGACAGCACACAACTGGCCGGCTGGCTGAGCATGTACTTCTGGCCGCTGCTGCGCATTCTGGCGCTGATCAGCACCGCGCCCGTCACCAGTGAGAAACAGGTGCCGAAGAAGGTCAAACTTGGCCTCGGGCTAATGATCACGTTTCTGATTGCCCCCGGATTACCGCCGATTGACGTGCCTATGTTCTCCAGCGGCGCGCTCTGGCTGGCGGCGCAGCAGATTATTGTCGGCACTGCGCTCGGGCTGACGATGCAGCTGGCCTTTGCCGCGGTACGTATGGCGGGTGAAATCATCGGCCTGCAAATGGGTATCTCGTTTGCGACCTTCTTCGACCCCAGCAACCGCCTCAACACACCGATTCTGGCGCAGATCCTTAACCTGCTGGCGGTATTACTGTTTCTGAGTTTCAACGGCCATCTGTGGCTCATCTCCCTGCTGTCTGACAGTTTCCATACGCTGCCCATCCGTTCGCATCCGCTCAACGGCAACGGGTTTATGGCGCTGGCAAAAGGCGGAAGCATTATTTTCAGCGCCGGTCTGACGCTCGCCCTGCCGATCGTGACACTGTTGCTGACGCTGAGCATGGCGCTCGGCTTGCTTAACCGCGTTACCCCGCAGCTCTCGGTGTTCGTCATTGGTTTCCCGCTGACCCTGGGTATTGGGATTTTGTCGATTGGCCTGATGATGCCGATGGTCGCGCCCTTCTGCGAACACCTCTTCAGCGAAGTGTTCGACAAATTGATTCTGGTATTGAACCAGCTGGCGGCCTGATGTTTGCGGATTAACGGCGGGAAAGTAACGCCATGACTTCGTAGTGTGCCGTGTGCGGGAACATGTCGAACAGCTGAACGCGTTCGATATGGTAGTCGGGCAGACGGGTCAGATCCTTCGCCATCGTTTGAGCGTTGCAGCTGGAATAGAGGATCGTCTGCGGCGCCATGCGGCTGAGATACGCGCAAAGTTCAGCGCCGATACCGCGCCGTGGCGGGTTGACCAGCACCAGATCCGGCACGTCGCCTTTGCCGGTAGCAAAACCGGTCGAATCCAGCGCCTGAAACTCCACGTTCTTCAAACCCAGCCTTGCTGCCGATTCGCGCGCGCAGGCAATCGCTTCAGCGCTGATTTCAATCCCGGTGAGTTTCATTTCAGGCGTGGCACAGTGCAGGCCAAAACCGCCCACACCGCAGAATAAGTCCCACATGCTGGCAATGTTAAGATCGGTCACCCAATCACGCGCCGTGGCGTAAAGTGTGGCGGCGACCTGCGGGTTGGTCTGGAAAAAGCTCTGCGGGCGAATAAATAGCGGTACGCGGTTGAACTCTTCCTCCAGCGCCTGCTGCGCCGTTAGCGGGATCTCCACGTCACCTTCGAGGATCGCCATATGCACCGGCTGAATATTGGCGGAGATCACTTTCAGCTGCGGCAGTTGCTGTTGCAGCCACGGCAATGCCGCACGCAGCTGAGCCAGTTTGCTTTCTGAACGCAGTACGAAACGCAGCATCATGCCGCCCTCTTTCTGGCTTTCGGTCAGCAACAGAAATTTCAACTCGCCGCGTTTACGCGCGACGTTATAGGGCGTCAGCCCGGCGCGGGCGATGAAGCTTTTCAGGACGGCAAATACGGCGGGAAAACGGGCCGGATAGAGCGGACACTCGCAGAGATCAACCGGCGTGCCATCACGGTGCAACATGCCTAACAGCGGGCGTTCGACGCTGCCGCTGACCACCATTTTGGCTTTATTGCGAAACGCACTTTCTGCACCGGTGACCGGTTCGCACCATTGCCCGACCGGCAGGCCTTCGAGCAACTGGCTCAGGTCCTGTTGTTTGTCGGCCAGCTGGCGTGAATAGGGTTTGTCGAGCCACTGACACGAGCGGCAGGTCCCGGCGGTATAGAGTGCGCAATGCATGAAAGATGACCGTTATCTGGAAAGCAAAAGAAAAGTTGGCGCGCAGTGTACCACTGGCTCAGCGGCGGCGCAGGAAAAACCGACGGCTGACCGGGGGAACGAACAGCAGCAGAACGACCACGATGTCCGGTATTTTCTGCATCAGCAGCGCAGAGAGAAACTCGCCTTGTGTGTCTGTTTCAAAGCGAAAAATCTTTGGCCCGAACCACTCAAACGACGCCAGCAGCATGTAACTCACCACCACCACCTGACAGCCAATATAAACCCAGCGTCCCCAGTTGCGCCCGCGCATCATGGCGTAGGCTGCATGGCACTCCGCCAGCACGATAATCAGGCTGGAGAGCAGAATGATGCAGTTAAGCCAGCTTCCGGCACTGGCGCGCAGAAAGTCGGTGATGCCCGCTACGCCCATGGCATCGAACAACAAAATGAATTCCAGACAGCGCGTCGCCACTATGGCTGACGCGCCGATCATTACAGGAACGGGCACAAATTGAAATCTCATCCCCTTCGTCCTTGATGCTGCCACTGCGTTGGCTGCTCTCGTTCACCTGTATCACTGACCGATGTCAGCTCACTGGGGTTCACTCGCTTGCCGGCTTGCTGCAACGCTAATGGCTTTGTGGATGTCTCACTGTCAATAACTTCGATATGCACGTTGTATCTCTTTCACTCTCTTTTTTTCTGCCCGCGACATAAACCACCAGGCAATCATGCCGATGATGCCGACCACCAGCAGGATAAGCGTAGCCAACGCGTTAATCTCAGGGTTCACGCCCATCCGCACGCTGGCAAACACCAGCATCGGCAAGGTGGTGGAACCCGGCCCGGCGACGAAGCTTGCGATCACTAAGTCATCCAGCGACAACGTAAAGGCCAGCAGCCAGCCGGAAACCAGCGCCGGGGCAATCATCGGAACGGTGATAATAAAAAACACCTTCAGCGGTGTGGCACCGAGATCCATCGCCGCCTCTTCTATAGAGCGGTCCAATTCACGCAGCCGCGCCGCCACCACCACCGCAACATAGGCGCTACAGAAGGTCACGTGCGCCAGCCAGATAGTGAACATGCCGCGCTCGGCGGGCCAGCCAAACGCATGGCCCATCGCGACAAACAGCAGCAACAGCGCAAGCCCGGTGATCACATCCGGCATGACCAGCGGCGCCGTTAGCATAAAGGCAAAACCGGTCGAGCCGGTAAAGCGCCCGAACCGCACAATCACCACCGCCGCCAGCGTGCCGACAATCACCGCCATGGTCGCGGCAGCGGTCGCAATACTCAGGCTCATACCGACGGCGTTGATCATCGCGGTGTCGTGGAACAGCTGAGTATACCAGCGAGTGGACCACCCGGCCCAGACCGTTACCAGCTTGGAGCTGTTGAACGAGTAAATAACCAGCATCAGCATCGGCGCATAGAGAAACGTAAAGCCGATCACCAGGATAAGAATTCGCCAGGGCGAACGAACAACTGGCAATTTGTTCATTCTTTATCCCCCAGCTCTTTATTTTGATATTTGTGGAACCACAGAATCGGCATGATCAGCAGCAGTAACATAATCACCGCCACCGCCGAAGCCACCGGCCAGTCACGGTTATTGAAGAACTCTTCCCACAAAATCCGCCCGATCATAATGCTGTCCGGCCCGCCGAGCAGTGCAGGAATGACGTACTCGCCGACCGCGGGGATAAACACCAGCATGGAGCCAGCAATAATGCCGCCTTTGGTCAGCGGCACAATCACGCGGAAGAAGGTTTTCAGCGGACGCGCCCCTAAGTCCAGCGAGGCTTCCACCAGCGAGTAATCCAGACGGGTCAGCGCGGTGTAAATCGGCAGTACCATAAACGGCAGATAGGAATAAACAATGCCAATATAGACCGCCAGATTGGTGTGCAGGATCACCAGCGGCTGGTCAATGACGTGCAACCAGAGCAGAAAATTGTTCAGCACGCCGTTGTCTTTCAAAATCCCCATCCACGCATACACGCGGATCAGAAAAGAGGTCCATGACGGCAGGATCACCAGCAGCAGCAAAATGTTTCGCGTCGAGGGGCTGCTGTGCGCCACCGCCCACGCCAGCGGATAACCAATAACCAGACAGCAGAGCGTGGAAATCGCCGCCACTTCTAGCGACTGCAGGTAGGCCTCAATGTACAGCGGGTCGTCGGTCAGCGAGATATAGTTGCCCAGATTCAGGGCAATATTAAGCATACCATCCGACCAAGTCATCAGATCGGTGTAAGGCGGAATGGCGCGGGCCATGTCTGCAAGGCTGATTTTAAAAACAATCAAAAACGGCAGTAAGAACAGCAGCAGGAACCACACCAGCGGCAACAAAATAACCAGCTTGCGACCCTGCTTTTGCTGCATCCGGCCGAAGAAGGCGCTGATGCCCCCCGGTGGTTTAGCGGGTTCAGGGCGATCGGGTTGTGCAGAGATGAAGGACATGTTTGAACTCCCCTTAAACGGTCAGCACGACACAGCTGTCGGCTTCCCAGCACAGGCGCATTTCGTCGCCCCAGGTTGGCATGCCTTTGCGGAAACGGTGGCCGTTCTGTAACTGCGCGGTGATCATCTGCCCGCTGTGCAGTTTGACGTGGTAAATCGACAGATCACCGAGATAGGCAATATTGACCACTTCGCCGACGGCAAAGTTGCAGCCATCTTCAGGCACCACTTCACACAGCATGATTTTTTCCGGACGTAGCGCCACAAACACCGGCACACCATCGACGACGGAAGCATCGGCATCGACTTTCAACGGATGCATCAGACCCGGGCTGCTGATGATCAGCGCGTCGTCCTGACGCTCCTGCAATACACCGTCGAAAACGTTCACTGAGCCGATGAATTCGGCGCTGAAACGGCTGGTCGGGTGCTCGTAAATTTCTTCTGGCTCACCGATCTGCACAAATTTGCCACGGTTCATGATGGCGATGCGCCCGGCCATGGTCATGGCTTCTTCCTGATCATGGGTGACCATGACGCAGGTCGCACCGACGCGTTCAAGGATATCCACCACTTCGAGCTGCATACGGTCGCGCAGCTTTTTATCAAGCGCGCCCATCGGTTCGTCGAGCAGCAGCAACTTAGGCCGTTTTGCCAGACTGCGGGCCAGTGCCACGCGCTGGCGCTGGCCGCCGGAGAGCTGATGCGGCTTTCGTTTGGCAAACTCCTGCATGTGTACCAGCGTCAGCATTTCGGCCACGCGGCTTTTGATCTCCGCTGACGGCAGTTTGTCCTGCTTGAGCCCGAAGGCGATGTTCTGCTCCACCGTCATGTGCGGGAACAGCGCGTAGGACTGAAACATCATGTTGATCGGTCGCTGATAAGGCGGCACCTGCGACAGGTCCACTCCGTCGAGCACAATCTGGCCCTGCGTGGGAGTTTCAAAACCGGCCAGCATGCGCAGCAGCGTCGATTTACCGCAGCCGGACGCGCCGAGCAATGCAAAGATTTCGCCTTTATAGATGGTCAGGCTGACATCATCAACCGCCGCCTGACCGTCAAAGGATTTGGTTAAATTACGAATTTCTAACAAAGGCGTAAAACCTTTGTGTGCTTTAGGCTGAGGACGGGGAATCGCATCATTCACTCAGGGACATCTCCGGCAGAGGCGGCGGAACACCGCACAAATTGAGGAACCGCAACAAAGGTAACGGCCCCGCCAGAAAGCTGCGGAGCCGCATTTGCAAATACTCAAATCATTCGAGTCGCCTGGCGGCAGCTTGAAAGATGAAGAGTATCACTTACCCGTTTTTACCTTGGTCCACGAACGGGTGATCACACGGTCAATCTTCGGATCCTGCACCTTCAGGGTGAAGAGTTTGGCGCGTACATCCGCTGGCGGATAAATTCCCGGATTGTTTCGCACATCGGCATTGACCAGTGGCGTCGCTGCAAGATTGCCGCTGGCGTAGTAGACCGTGTTGCTGACCTGCGCGATCACCTTCGGCTCCATCAGATAGTTGAGGAACTGGTAGGCTTCATCGAGGTTTTTGGCATCAGCCGGTATGGCAAAGACGTCAAAGAAGGCCAGCGCCCCCTCTTTCGGAATGCTGTAGGCCACGTTCACGCCATTCTTGGCTTCTTTCGCACGGTTTGACGCCTGCATGACATCACCCGCCCAGCCAATCGCCACGCAGATATCGCCATTCGCCAAATCGTTAATGTACTGGGAAGAGTGGAAATAACGGATGTTCGGACGCAGTTTCAGCAACAAATCATTCGCCGCGCCGGTGTAGTCACTGGCCTTGGTGCTGTTCGGGTCTAGGTGCAGATAGTTGAGCACGGTGGCGTAAATCTCTGCAGGTGCATCAAGGAAGGAGACTCCGCAACTTTTCAGTTTTTCGAGGTTTTCCGGCTTGAGCACTAAGTCCCAACTGTCCACCGGCGCATCTTTGCCCAACGCCGCTTTCACTTTATCAACATTATAGCCAATACCGGTGGTAGCCCACAGGTAAGGAATGGCGTATTTGTTACCCGGATCGTGCTGGGCAACCATCTTCAATAAATCCGGATCGAGGTTTTTGTAGTTGGGCAGTTTGCTCTTGTCGAGTGGCTGGAAAACCCCGGCTGCTAACTGACGCTCAAGGAAACTGGCTGACGGCACCACCAGATCAAAACCCGTGCTGCCCGCCATTAATTTGCCTTCCAACACTTCGTTGGAGTCGAATACGTCGTAGACCACTTTAATGCCGGTTTCCTTCTGGAAATCTGGCACGGTATTTGGCGCAATATAATCAGACCAGTTGTAGATATGCAGCGTTTTTTCTTCCGCAGACGCTGTGACGGACGCGGCCATCACCAGACCGGCAACAACACCCGATAACCAATTTTTACGCAGGGTGAACATCCGTTACTACCTCCATTGAGGGGGAAAATAAAAATTGAAGTTGTATCTCAAACGGATACAAAACCTTTCATTCACCGGCCCGCTGCCGCAACAGGAAAATTGCATAGGCATTCAGTGCTGACCAGCCCGCCGCTTGCGAAATAACCGTTTGGCTTTACGGTGTAAACGACGCATTGCGCAGAATCAGCAGCATAGTCGCTGACTTTCCTGTGCGCCAGCATGAGGGGGCAAAAACGGGGTTTATCGATTATTTATGCACTTTTGCTTTATGGCCTGTGGCATTTTCGGCGCTAACAAAGTGAAATATCTGGCAACAATGGGTAAACGCCAGCATAACCGCGGGTTAAATCCTGAGGGAAAAGCGAAAAAACAGCGGAGCCACCGGTCAGAGCGGCTCGCAGAGGAATTTGGGGGGTAACAGCAGAAGATTTTAGTGTAAAAGCGGCACGTTCAAGCCGGTAACCGGTTCACCCTCTTCTTCATCACCCAGGAACAGCATGTCATTGGCATGAGCTTCAAGGATGATCATCGACATCTGCTCTTCTGCCTGTTGCAGGAAGTGAGCGAACTGCGACTGGGTGACACCCACGGCAATCGACAGTGCCTGACAGACAATCAGTTTCGGCAAGTTATCATCCTGAATATCCACGAAAGCTTTGACCGTCAGCGAGCTGGCGTTGATTTGACTGAGATCAGCCACAATCGGGATCAGCGCCGTGGGTTTTACTTCCGCCAGCGACGAGAAGAGGATCACGTTGTCGACAATGTCCAGTTTGGCATCGAATACGCCATCAAAATTCTGCATATGTGGCAAATGAAGAGCCTGACAGGAATCACACTCGAAAAATGAGATGCCCAACTGATCCAGCCAGCGCCGAAGCAACGCTAAATCAGGGACGATGAGCGAATCCATAAAATGCCTCATAAGTTCAAAACAATGAAATCAAACCGCAGAAAAGCGCGCCGTCATGCGGCGCGAAGGGGACATAGCTTACGGAATATTGGCTGCCAGCGCCATGATCAATACGAGCTTGATGAACATTTTACTTCGAAGAACGCATAATGCGATGAAGTTATCGAAACTCATCCTCCAGATTTAAGCCTGAACCCCGGCTTCGCACGATGTTCGATGAACTCGATCATCATTTTGGCGATATCCAGACCGGTGGTACTTTCGATCCCTTCGAGGCCCGGCGAGGCGTTAACTTCCATCACCAGCGGACCACGGTTTGAACGTAAAATATCGACGCCCGCAACGTCCAACCCCAGCGTACAGGCAGCCTTGATGGCAATCGCCTTCTCTTCGGCAGTGATCTGCACTTTGTTGGCCGTACCACCGCGATGCAGGTTAGAGCGGAAATCTCCCGGTTTGGCCTGACGCTCAATGGCGCCGACCACCCGCTTGCCGACCACCAGACAACGGATATCGCGCCCTTCAGCTTCGCGGATGTACTCCTGCACCAAAATATGCGCGTTCAGGCCACGAAAAGCATCAATCACGCTCTCTGCCGCCTGCCGCGTTTCGGCCAGAACGACACCAATCCCCTGCGTTCCTTCCACCAGCTTTACCACCAGCGGCGCACCGCCCACTAACGCAATCAGATCTGAGGTATCGTCAGGCGCGTTAGCAAAGCCGGTGGTCGGCAAACCGATGCCCTCACGCGCCAGAATCTGCATTGAGCGCAGCTTGTCGCGCGCGCGGGTGATCGCCACCGATTCATTCAAGGGAAAACTGCCCAGCATTTCAAACTGGCGCAGCACCGCCGTGCCATAAAACGTAATGGCAGAGCCGATGCGCGGGATCACCGCATGGTACTTATCCAACTGACGGCCCTGATAATGCACGCTGGGTGCGGCCGGATTAATATTCATATAGCAAGACAGCGGATCGATAATATCGATTTCATGTCCACGGCTTTCGGCCGCCTCCCGCAGACGTTTGCACGAATACAAATTTCCATCACGGGAAAGAATAGCTATTTTCATCCGACACTCCGTCGCCGTTATCGTGTGATCCAGCCTTGTTTGTGCAGGGCATCCAGCATATGCGGGCGCTGCTCTTTTTTCAGGGTGCGCATGATGAGATCACTCCAGGTATCGCGGCGCGCATTGCTGTCGCGCTGCTGATAATAACTGTTGAGCTGATCGTCATATTCGGCCAGAACCTGTCGGTTGACAGGCTGATAGCTGTTTTCATGCACCAACATGGACTGCGGCATACGTGGTTTAACCTGATGATCCTGCGCCGGGTAGCCGATGCAAAAACCGAACAACGGCATCACAAACTTTGGCAGTTTAAGCAGTGCGATGACATCATCGACCTGATTACGAATACCACCGATGAATACCCCACTCAGCCCCAAAGATTCCGCCGCCGTCATGGCATTTTGCGCCAGCAATGCGGTATCCACACATCCCAGCAGCAGTTGTTCGGCCAGACCGAGTTCGGCCTCAGGATTGATCTGCTGGTTACGGTTGAAATCGGCGCAAAAGACCCAAAATTCAGCGGCACTGGCGACGTATTTCTGTCCGCCGGTGTATACCACCAGCTTTTCACGCAGCGCGGGAGCGGTAATTCGGATAATGGACGAACATTGTAAAAAACTGGACGTGGAAGCGCCCTGTGCTGCGCCGATAATGGCTTCGCGCTGCTCGTCAGACAAAGGCTGGTCGGTAAACGAGCGAATGGAGCGGTGGGCGCGCAGAAGATCGATAGTGGGCGTCATTGAAAATCCTTGAACTGAAGCGAAATAAAAGAGTGGCAGTGTCAATTATCATTGATGCTGTGCGACGTGTTTGCAATAGCGCGCCGGCCGAATGCTGTAACAAAACCTGCAAAGCGCAGGTTTCCTGATCAGGGATAAAAATCGTTTGTCAGCCGGATGATAGGTTACATGGATGAGATCGAAAGGCATTTCCTGCTTTTTTTTAGCGTTTGTAACAGGCATAGTAAACCCAACAAAAAAGGTGACGCACTTAACAGAATTGGTGCTACTCACTGTTTAAATCTTTCATTTTACTGGCATTAAAAATCAAGGAGTCTCCATGTTTGCAGTAATTTTCGGGCGTCCTGGCTGTCCTTATTGTGTACGTGCAAAAGAGTTGGCTGAAAAACTGACTGAAGAACGTGATGATTTCAATTTCCGTTATGTTGATATCCACGCTGAAGGCATTTCTAAAGCCGATCTGGAAAAAACTGTCGGTAAGCCGGTAGAAACCGTTCCGCAGATTTTTATTGATTCCACCCACATCGGTGGTTGCACAGATTTCGAAGCTTACGCAAAAGAAAATCTGGCACTGTTCCAGTCTTAAGTCAGACAAAGACCACACAGCATAAAAGGCGCTCAATGAGCGCCTTTTCTTGTTAGGGCTTAACCCCTTTTCTGTCCGTAGCTTTCAGTGACGGTTCATCTGCTGCACGAATGCACGCAACAGCAGGTAGAACAGGGCTCCCATGACGCACCAGAAAATAGCACTGCCCGCATAGGCCATCTCCTGTAGCAGAGTGCGCACTCGGACAAAGTAAAGCATACGCAACGTATAGCAGACGGGTATCGCCAGGATCGCGCCGAGGAAGGCATAAAAAAGTTGGGAATGTCGGATGACGTGCGCCGTGATAATACCGGGAAAGATAAACAGCAGCAGGCCGTACTGCGGCCCATTTAAGCCCGGCCGAACAACGATCAGCTCTGTTTTCAGTAAAACAAAAATCGCCACAAACGAAATACAACAAATAACCGGACCGAACCGATCGCGAAAATGCATAAGGCCTTCCTCCTTAAAGTGTCGTTCATTCATTGCCTGCGCTGACCAACATCCTGCACTGACAATCATTGCCCTGTTCTTTCCCTGATGTGTCACACCATCCTGTGCAACACAAAACATGCTTTCAAGACGTTTCTACCGGCTTTTCTCTGGCTGAATGGCCGATCTGCGACTAAAATAACGCGCAAAGTTGCGTTGTTTTAGTCACTGGCTATTTCATTGGCCTTTGAGTTAGCAGTTAAAATATAATGCATCCGAATTTATCCCTTACACTCCCTCATATCAAGAATTTGTTGGTAAACAATAAGTTATCCTTGTGAATATAAACGTCGCCAGTTTGTTAAACGGGAATTACATCCTGTTATTATTTGTAGTCTTAGCGCTCGGGCTCTGTCTCGGAAAAGTTCGGCTTGGTTCCGTCCAGTTAGGAAACTCCATAGGTGTATTAGTGGTTTCCCTGCTGCTCGGCCAACAACACTTCAGTATTAACACCGAAGCGCTAAATCTCGGATTTATGCTGTTTATTTTTTGTGTTGGCGTCGAAGCCGGTCCTAATTTTTTCTCGATTTTCTTCCGCGATGGCAAAAACTATCTGATGCTGGCGCTGGTGATGGTCGGCAGCGCCATGCTGTTGGCGCTGGGACTTGGGCGGCTGTTCGGATGGGACATCGGCCTGACCGCCGGTATGCTGGCGGGCTCCATGACCTCCACGCCGGTACTGGTGGGCGCGGGGGATACGCTAAGAAATACGCTGGGCGGCAATAAACTGCTCGGACCGGAGCTGGATAACTTAAGCCTCGGCTATGCCCTGACCTACCTCATCGGGCTGGTGAGCCTGATTTTCGGTGCCCGCTACCTGCCAAAATTACAGCATCAGGATTTACCGACCAGTGCGCAGCAAATTGCCCGTGAACGCGGTCTGGATACCGACAGCCAGCGCAAAGTGTACCTGCCGGTTATTCGCGCTTACCGCGTCGGACAGGAACTGGTGGCATGGGCAGATGGCAAAAATCTGCGCGAACTCGGCATTTACCGTCAGACAGGCTGTTATATCGAACGCATCCGCCGTAACGGTATTCTGGCGACACCGGACGGTGACGCCGTTTTGCAGGTTGGCGACGAGATTTCACTGGTCGGTTATCCTGACGCTCACTCCCGTCTTGATCCGAGCTTTCGTAACGGCAAAGAGGTGTTTGACCGTGACCTGCTCGACATGCGTATCGTCACGGAAGAAGTGGTGGTTAAAAACAACAGCGCCGTCGGTAAACGCCTCAGCCAGTTAAACCTGACCGACCACGGCTGTTTTCTTAACCGCGTTATCCGTAGCCAGATTGAAATGCCGATTGATGACAGCATTGTGCTTAATAAAGGTGATGTATTACAGGTGAGCGGCGATGCCCGCCGCGTAAAAGCCGTGGCTGAGCGCATCGGCTTTATTTCGATCCATAGTCAGGTCACCGATTTACTGGCCTTCTGCGCCTTCTTTATTGTCGGGCTGATGATTGGCCTCATCACCTTCCAGTTTAAAAGCTTCAGTTTCGGCATTGGTAATGCGGCCGGGTTGCTGTTTGCCGGTATTATGCTGGGCTTTTTGCGCGCCAACCATCCGACCTTCGGCTATATCCCACAGGGTGCGCTGAACATGGTGAAAGAGTTCGGGCTGATGGTATTTATGGCCGGTGTAGGGCTCAGTGCCGGTGCGGGCATTAATCAGGGATTAGGAGCGATTGGCGGCCAGATGCTGATTTCCGGTCTGATTGTCAGTCTCGTGCCGGTGGTGATCTGTTTTATCTTCGGGGCTTACGTATTGCGCATGAACCGCGCACTGCTGTTCGGCGCCATCATGGGCGCACGTACCTGTGCACCGGCCATGGAGATCATCAGCGACACCGCGCGCAGTAACATTCCGGCCCTCGGTTACGCCGGTACCTACGCTATCGCTAACGTATTGCTGACCCTCGCCGGTACGCTCATCGTGATCATCTGGCCTGGGGCATAATGCAACCCACTGATCCGTAATGGTGATGTAAAAAATCAATAATTTTTTTGAATTTTTGCAGCATGGAACGAACTTTGTATCGAAAAGGCAGTCTTAATTAATGCCACTGCTTTTCTTTGAAGTCCCCACTTTGGAGAGCCCGCTAATCCCGCCTGTTTAGGTTCAAGATTAGTGGGTTTTTTCTTTTCTGGCCCCCAATCAATGCGTTATCAACTCCCTCTCTTCGCCAGCCAGACTGTATGCCCGGTGCATTCGGGGTCTTCGGCGATCATTTTTATCACGTTAAAACCGTTGTCGGCCAGCAAGGCACGATACTCATCCGAAGCCAGACTCGCGTGATACAGCGGTTCGCCCTGAAACTCACCTATCGCTTCGCCGTTGGCGGGTCCGCTGGTGAACATCAGTACTGCATTGTCGCGGGCGTGAGCGCCAAAAATAGGGAACATGTTTCGCTGATCGTCGCGGGTGAGATGGAAAAAGCTGTCCCAGGCAATCAGCCCGTCAAAGTGCTGATGCAGTGACAACATGCGCATATCAGCCACGTGCCATTGCTGCATCGGGAAACGCTGGCAGCAAAGGGTGATCATCGCTGGCGACGAATCAACGCCGGTTACGTTATGGCCTTTTTTCAGCAAGTGATCCGCGATGGGTTTCCCCGACCCGCAGCCGATATCAAGAATATCGGCACCGGCGGGCAGTAAGGCGCGAAAGCGTTCCAGCCAGGAAGCTTCATAAAACAGATCGCGGCGAATGGCATCCCAGTGACCGCTGTGTTGCTGGTACAAGCTGATGATGTTTTTAGCGCTGTAGTGATCCATCGAATACCCAGTTTAAACGTGGTGAAACCCGAGATATTTCCGCTACATCAGATAATGCGCTGCACTTTTTGCGCCGCGCCCCCTATGCGGCCATCGACCTGATTCCATTCCTGAATATAGGACTCATAGGCAAATACGAACGCGTTGTGACCGGTAGAGAACCAGCGGTCAGGTTTGCGCTTCCAGCCTGCATAAGTGTCGTAGCGCAGGATTTCAAATCCGCGCGGCTGTGAGCGGATGATATAGGTGTAATGCTCATAAAGATCTTCGTCAGCGGGGATCTCTTCTTCAGGTGCCAGCGTAATAAACAGCCCGCCGAGTTTTACTTTAATCATCCCGATCCCTTCATCATAAAATGTTCTTTTTCATCACCCAGAGTTCGGTGGTTTGCGTGGGTGTGACATAGGCACTCGCGCCATGTATCGACATGCCCTGTCGTTCATAGAAACCGATGGCGGTGGTGTTGCTCTTGAGTACGGTCAGCCACAACCAGGCCTGCTGGCGTTCCACAGCCTGTTGTTCGGCACGCGCAAACAGCGCAGCACCCAGCCCACGGGATTTAGCCAAAGGTTGCAGATAGAGTTTGCACAGCATCGCGCCCTGCTCCTGACTGTCAGGAAGCGGCTGATTATAATGAACTTTAGCAAAGCCTGTCGGCACCCCATCTTCTGTTGCCAGCAACCAGTTCTGCTCAGGGTCACTCAGGCCTTGTTGTAAGGTCATCAGAGAAAAATCATTATCCAGAAACTGTTGCAACTCCGCCGCATTTTGCCAGAGCGAGCCAAAATAGTGACAGTAAGTTTCCATTCCCACTTTTTGTAGCCGTTCACTGTCTGTGATATCCGCCTGCCGAATGTCCACGTTTTTCTCCATGACCTTTTTTACTACACTATGTCCGCCGATACCGGCACAGGATAACTTTTTAAAGGAGTCATGAACATGACGCAAAATATTTATGATGATGAAGCGTTTTTCGAGGGTTATGCGCAACTTAACCGCTCGGTTAAGGGCCTTGATGGCGCGCCGGAATGGCCTGCGCTTAACGCCATGCTACCCGAAGTGCGCGGCGCGAAAGTGGTGGATCTCGGTTGTGGTTACGGTTGGTTCTGCCGCAATGTGCGCGAACAGGGTGCCGCGCAGGTGCTGGGGCTGGATGTGTCTGAAAAAATGCTTAATAAAGCCCGCAGTATGACGTCAGATCCCACTATCGAATACCGCCGAGAAGATCTGGAGCAATTGCAACTGCCTACCGAAACTTATTCACTGGCGTACAGTTCGCTGACGCTGCATTATATTCAGGCGTTGCCTGAGCTGTTTGCCACGGTATATCAGTCACTGGTTCCGGGCGGTCATTTTGTCTTTTCCGCAGAGCACCCGATCTTCACCACGCCATCGCAACCCGGCTGGATCATCGGCAAAAACGGGGAGAAAGTCTGGCCAGTCAATGGTTATCAGCAGGAAGGCAAACGCATCACCCATTGGTTTGCGGAAGGTGTCATCAAGCAGCATCGTAAACTGGCGACCTACATCAATCTGTTGATCGGGGCCGGATTTGTGATAACCCACCTTGACGAATGGGGTCCGTCGGCTGAGCAACTGGCCGCCACACCGGCGCTGAGTGAAGAGACAGAACGTCCGATGATGTTCTTGCTTTCGGCACAAAAACCACGCTAATCCCCTGCTGTATCTTTGCTCCGCTGTTTTACCCGCTTTCTTAAAACGTTTCGCATAACAGACTTTTCAAGTCGGGAGGCTGGTCCTCCCGCGTGCCTTAAGGCTTTCTTAATTTCCTGTCTGTACCCTTAATTTCATCGTGAAACTATACCGCGCTTAAATGGAGCGGAATATTCAGATAATCCCCGTTTACCCTGCTGCCTGCACAAACTAAAGTTGAAGCGGCTTGCAGATGTGTAGTCAATAAGTTACTGGAATATTTTGCGGCCTCGCTTTGGCCGATACTTACGATGAGGGTACAGATGTTGCGGACAGATATTTTAAGGGATCAGGCATGGAACAGTTAAACCACCTGCTTTTTACCTGGATTAATGCGACGCCTGCGTCGTCCCCGGCGATGATCAAATTCGCCACTTTTATGGCTAATGACATGATAATGGTGGTGCCATTGCTGATCATCGGTTTGTGGCTTTGGGGGCAACATGAACAGATCGCCTCCCAGCGCACGCTGGTGACCAAAACGGTGATCGCACTCGGCTTCGCCATGACCACCGCAAAAACCCTGTCTATTCTCTTCCCGCACGCACGCCCGTTTGTCGAAGGCTTTGGCTATAATTTCCTGCACCATTCGCCGGACGACTCCTTTCCGAGTGACCACGGCACGGCTATTTTTACCTTTGCTATCGCCTTCCTGTGCTGGCATCGCTTATGGTCTGGCGCACTGCTGACAGTGACCGCTCTGGGCATCGCCTGGTCACGGGTTTACCTCGGCGTACACTGGCCGATGGATATGCTGGGCGGATTGCTGGTTGGAATGCTCGGCTGTCTGTTTGCGCAGCTGGTGTGGAATCTGTTTGGAGAGCAGATCTCCGGCGGACTGGATAAGCTCTATCGCTTCAGTTTTGCGATTCTCATCCGTAAAGGTTGGGTACGTGGCTAAAAGTTTGCACCCGTTAGAAAAGAAAAAGGCTTTGCATCATGCAAAGCCTTTTTTATTGTTTCCGTCAGACGCTATGTGACGGTTTATTTACCGAAAATCGATCCAAACAGGCCGGTAATTTTCATCATCACGAAATCCCAGATGCGGCTGAGGAATCCCCCCTCTTTGACCTCTTTCAATGCCACCAGCGGACGCTGATCGACCACTTTACCATCCAGACTGAAGTCGACCGTACCAACCACCTGATTTTTCGCAAGCGGCGCTTCCAGCTGTTTGTTGGTCAGCGTGAAGCTGGCTTTCAGATTTTTCAGCTGGCCTTTCGGGGTGGTCAGTGACGCATTTTCGGCCACGCCGAGCGGCACCATTTTGTCTTCGCCGAACCAGACACGCTGGCTGGTAAACGCATCGCCGGCTTTAATCGGGGTCAGGGTTTCGAAGAAACGGAAGCCCCAGGTCAGCAGACTCTCACTCTCGTTAAAACGAATGCGATCGCTGGGCGCGCCCATCACGACGGCAATCAGACGCATCCCGCCGGGGTCGCTGGCGGAAGAGACCAGGTTGTAACCCGCACCAGAGGTGTAACCGGTTTTGATGCCGTCCACGTTCAGATTGGTGCTCCACAACAGACGGTTGCGGTTAATCTGGCGGATATGGTTGAAGGTAAACTCTTTCTCTTTGTGCAGCGCGTACTCTTCCGGTGTATCGCGGATCAAGGCCTGTGACAGCAGCGCCATATCGCGGGCTGAGCTGTACTGTCCGTCGGCATCCAGCCCGTGAACGGTTTTGAAATGGGTGTTTTCCAGCTTAAGCTGCTGGGAATAACGGTTCATCAGGTTGACGAAGGAGTCCTGACTGCCCGCCACATAGTCGGCCAGCGCAATGCTCGCGTCGTTGCCCGACTGAATCACAATGCCTTTGTTTAGCTCAGAAACCGGCACTTTATCGCCCGGTTTGAGAAACATCAGCGAGGATCCGCGCAGTACTGGATTGCCGGTTGCCCAGGCATCCTGACCTACGGTGACCATGTCATCCGGCGTCACTTTACCGGATTTAATCGCCTGACCGACCACATAACTGACCATGATTTTGGTCAGACTGGCGGGGTCAAGGCGGGCGTCAGGATTTGATTCAGCGAGTACCTTGCCACTGTTGTAATCCATCAGCACCCAGGATTTAGCGTTAATCTGCGGAGCAGCCGGGTTGGTATCTGCCTGAGCAGCAGGAAGCGCCAGCAGCATGACGCCGCCACCGAGCGCACAAAGAAAGGTCCGTTGGAATTTAGGAGAGATTGTCATAGGTTTGTCAGCGCTTTTGTCCGGGTAACTGAAATTTATCTTATCTTTCAAACAGCTTTTACGACTTGCGATTAAGAAGTTCGCCGATGTTAAAACCTACCGGTTTATACGCCGCGAAGAAACCGTTGCAGTGTAAAGATTGTTAGAATAGTCCTCATTTCTGCCGTTTGGGGCTTTTCACGCGCATTTTTTATTCTGTGGTCACGTATTGACCGCACGTCCCGAGTCGGGCAAGTTTGTGCCCCTGTAATGAATAATTATCGATAACTATAAGACGCTTATCCACAATGAATGCTCAACGTTCAGCGCTAAGCGGCGGAGAAGACGGCGTGACGGGACTGATAATTAAAGCACTGATTGGCGCACTGATGGTGGTGGCGATCGCAATATTGTCGAAAACACGAAATTATTACATCGCCGGTTTACTGCCGCTGTTCCCAACGTTTGCCCTGATTGCCCACTACATCGTCGGTACAGAACGCAGCATTGACGCCCTGCGCACCACCATCGTCTTCGGACTGTGGGCGGTTATCCCTTACATGGTGTATTTGATTTCACTCTATTTTTTCATCGGCGGGATGAAACTGCCCTACGCCCTGCTGAGCGCCGTGGTCTGCTGGTCGCTGGCAGCGTGGTTGCTTATCACCCTGTGGAGCCGCTTCCATGCCTGAGCCGTCCCAGCTTCCCATCAGGCAACGCTGCCTGCGGTGATACCCGGATGCATAAAGTGCGTTTCGCGCCTATAGTCTCTGCGAACTGTTTTTAAAATATCTCAATAAATCAACCCATTCAGGGAGTAATAAACATGCTGACGGTATGGGGTCGAGAAAATTCGACCAACGTGAAGAAAGTGTTATGGCTGCTGGATGAACTCGGTGAGATGTATCAGGTGATCAACGCGGGCGGTGCCTACGGTAAACTCAGCGAACCGCTCTACCTGTCGCTCAATCCAAACGGGCTGGTGCCCTGCCTACAGGATGACGATTTTATTCTGTGGGAGTCAAACGCCATCCTGCGCTATCTGGCTGAGCGCTCTGGCAACCCGACATTCTGGGGCAGCGATGCCCGCCAGCGCGCGTCGGCAGACAAATGGCTGGACTGGGTAAGCAGCTCACTGCCTGTCCCTTTCCGTCAGGTATTTATTAATCTGGTGCGCACCCCTGAAGATCAGCGCGACATGGCGGCAGTGAAAACCGGTATGGCTGCTTTTGAGAAACAGTGGGCCGTGATCGATGCCGTGCTCGCCAAACAGACCTGGCTGTCAGGGGAAAAATTTGGTCTTGGCGATATACCTATGGGTTGCTTCGCGTATGCGTGGTTTGGGCTGGATATTGAACGTCAGCCGCATCCGCACCTTGAGCGCTGGTATCAGCAGTTGACCCAGCGTCCGGCTTATCGCAAACGGGTGATGATCCCACTGAGTTAGCCATGACTCGCCGCCGGATGCAGCCGCATCCGGCTTCCAGCAGTAAATGCTCCCCCTCGCACAACCATAATTTCAATCAATATTGAACCGAAAAAACACCTCATTCATTCATAAAACATATTAATCTCTTGCACCCTGCGGCTCAGTGGATGAAAATAAATCAAAATATAGGATTTTTCGCAGACGTCAGGCACGACGTTCCTTCTGACTCACGTTTAAAACAAGGATGAATTTATGAGCTCAGTATTAATTATTGACGATCACCCGGCTATTCGCGTTGCTATCCGCGCGCTGCTCACGCAATCTCCGGAATTTACTGATATTTATGAGGCCATTGATGGCCAGCAGGGCCTCAATATGCTGGCCGTTCATCCGGTGGATGTGGCGATCATCGATATCGAGCTTCCCGGCTATGACGGTTTTGCGCTGCTCAAGAAAATTCAGAAAGCCTATCCCAATACCCGCACGCTGTTCCTGTCGGCAAAAAATGAGTCGGTGTACGCCTGCCGGGCCATTCAGGCCGGTGCCAACGGCTTTATCAGCAAGAATAAAGACATTAATGACATTCTGTTTGCTACCCAGAATGTTCTGCGCGGTTATGCTTTCTTCCCGTCCGAAGCCCTTAATCTGCTGGCGGGCAACTCCGTCACCAATGACCCCCTCGACCGCGCCCACAGTCTCACGTCTCGCGAAATCAACGTATTACGTTATCTGGTCAACGGTTTTTCCAATAAGCAGATTGCTGATGAGATATTTATCAGCAACAAAACCGTCAGCACCTATAAAACCCGCATTCTGACCAAACTCGGCCTCACCTCTGTGATTGAACTGGCTAATTATGCCCACGAACATCACCTGGTGTAGCGTGCATCGTGTTGTATGTTGCGTTGCTGTAGGGTTAGTTCTGGCGTTTGGGTGGGCAAATACTGCCTCCGCGCAGGAAAATAGCTGCGATGTCGGCCTTCTTCAGACGCTACACAGTCTGGCAAACAGCTACAGCGATGAACTGGTTCTGCCGACTGAATTTGATTCCGCCTATACCCGTGGTAAAGCGGTTCGCGTCGGCGTGGTGCTGGAAGCCAACACCCCGCTGGTTATTCATCGCGATGACGGCGCGGTGGAGGGCATTGTGGCCGACTACCTGAAAATCATCGGCGATTCGAGCCGCCTCAGCTTTCAGATAGTCGGTTATTGTGACTACGCACAAGTGCTGGCGGCGCTGGAGGCCGGAAAGATTGACCTGATGGCCGGGACGCCAATTTTACCCCAGCAGGGTGAAATCGCGTCACATGCCTTCTTCACCAACCGGCATGTAGAAGTCCGCACGCGCAACTGGGAGCCCAATCAGCGCCGTCACCCTGAAGTGGTGGCGATTGCCAACAATGAGCCTCTGTCCCCTGAGTTTTTGCAGAACTATCATGCCGACAGCGTGGCGGTTTACCCGAACCAGCTGCAAGGTTTGCTGGCTGTGGCCTACGGCAATGCCGACCTGTTTGTCAGCAACGCGACTGCGGCCAACTATCTGATTGATCAGCTACAGCTGCAACCCCTGCAAATCCGTAATTTCGCCCCCTACCACCAGCCGCCCTACACGTTCATCGCCAGTAAAAGTCATGCAGAGCTGCTCAGTTATCTCAATTTGATCCTCGAACTGCTGCCGAGCCGGGCCACCGGTGATATCCAGCAGCGCTGGTTTGGCGGGCGCAGTCATTACAATGTGGATGACAAACTTTTGCTGACCGAACAGGAACTGCGCTGGATCCAGCAGCATCCGGTCATCAACTACGCCGCCCCTGCCGATCTGGCGCCGCTGGCCTTTCGTGAGCGCAATAGCGGCCAGATGAACGGCCTGTCGATTGATGTCATGAACACCATCACCCGCCGGACCGGCATCAAATTCAATCCCGTTTATGTGCAGGATACCGGCGAAGGAATGCGGCTGTTCCAGCTTGGGAAAATCGACATGCTGCCCGGTGTCGGCGTCAATATTCAGAGCAATGCCACCTCACTGTACACCTCGTCGTTTGCCAAAACGCTGTGGGGTATTATGGTGCGCAGCGATCGGACCGACATTAATAACAATAATGACTTAGCGGGAAAACGGGTCGGCGTGCAGTCGGGTACGATTTCGCAAGATATCATCACTAACCCGCAGCTTGCAGCCAGCATTGACTACTTTTACGCACCGGATAATAAAACCCTGATGGCCTGGCTGGATCAGGGAAAAGTGGACGCGGTGTTGAATAACCTGCTAACCGCTAACTTTCTGACGTCACAGTCCTCGCTGGGCGACACCCGAATCGTCGCCGTTGCGGGTGAAACGCCGATTCAGCTGGCGTTTGCGGTCAACAATTCGATGCCGGAACTCAAGGCCATTATCGACAAAGTACTTGAATCTATCCCGCCCGAAGATCTCGATAAGCAGCTTAGCGAATGGAGCTCTTTCAAGCCCAAAGTGGTCTATGTTCCGCAGGACAAAACCTACCAGAACGTGCTGAACCTGCTGAAGGTTTCTTTCGTGCTGTTGGTGCTTGGCGCGCTGTGGCTCCTTTTCGTGGTCTGGAGCAAACGCCGTCAGGCGGCGCAGTTGCACCGTCATCTGCTGTTGCAGGAATCCCTGATCGATGGCGTCCCTTTTGCGCTGTTTATCCGCACCGCCGCTGGTGAGCTGGCGACCTTCAATCCCTTATTTGCCGAAGCCCGCACAGAAAATCTGACCACGCTCTTACACGGCAGCGGTAAAACCGCACCCTGGCCGATGAATACCGCACTGGATCGTATGCTCGACCAGCTGTGCCGCGAAGTTCAGGCCAGCAATAAGCCGTATTTACAGGATCACTGTGTGGAGATTCTGGGCGAACAGCGGGATGTTTTCCTGTGGGTGATCCCCCTGCGCAATAAAGAACAGAGCTTGCTCGGCGGCTGGGAAGATATCAGCCAGCGTAAAACCGTTCAGCGTCAGCTTGAGTCGGCACGCCTTGAAGCGGAGAGCGCCAACCGCACCAAAAGCACCTTCCTTGCCACCATCAGCCACGAACTGCGCACCCCCATGAATGCGATCCTTGGCCTGCTGGAGCTGGAGATCCGCGGCAGAGGCCCGGTAAACAGGCAAACGCTCGGCACAGTCTCCGCCTCCGCCCATTCGTTGCTGCGCCTGCTCGATGACATCATTGATTCTGCCAAGATTGAAGCCGGTCAGTTGCAGGTGACGCCGCATCCTGTCGCGCTGCGCGAGGAACTGTTACGCCTGTTTACGCTCTACCAGCCTATCGCACAGGAAAAAGGGCTGACCTTTAACGGCTCAGTCGATGAAGACATGCCCGCCTGGCTGATGGCCGACATGCTGCGCGTGCGTCAGGTGGTGAGTAATCTTCTCGGCAATGCGCTGAAATTTACCCGGCACGGGCACGTTTCGGTAGACGTTATTTGGCACCCGCTCGGCATTGAAAACGGTGAACTGCAAATTGATATCACCGATACCGGCATCGGTATTTCCGAGCAGGCGCAGGAAACGTTGTTTCAGCCCTTCAGTCAGGCCCGCGACCAGCGCGAACCGGGCTTTGGCGGCTCGGGGCTGGGTTTGTGGATCTCCAGCCAGCTGGTTAAAAAAATGCGCGGCAACATTGAGCTGGAGAGCGCACCCGGCAGCGGCACCTCGCTCTATGTCACCCTCCCGCTCTGCGTCGCCCATCAGGAGCACGTGGATGCCAGCGCGGCGAAAGCGATGGCAGAGCACACCCCGGCGACGAAAGACGAGTTCCGCCATCATGCCCTGCGGGTATTGGTGGTGGATGATCTGCCGGCTAACCGCCAGCTGTTGAGCCAGCAACTGGCCTATCTGGGTATTACCCGAGTGTCGATGGCCGAAGAGGGTCGCGAGGCGCTGGATAAACTGCGCAACCAGACCTTTGATCTGCTGCTGACCGATTGCAGTATGCCGGTGATGGACGGCTATGCGCTGGCGAAGGCCGTACGCCTCGACCCGGATATCGCGCATCTTCCGATAGTCGGTTGCACCGCCGACGCCAGGCCGGAAGCGCGGATCCAATGCCTTGATGCAGGCATGGATGACTGTCTGACCAAGCCCATCGGGCTGGACGCGTTGCAAAACTGTCTGTGTGAACTGGGAATGTTCAGCGCGCCTGAACCCATTGTAGCCGCCACGATCGCATCACCGGTACCGTCGATCCGCGACGCCATCCGTCAGTTATCCGGGGGCGATGAACAGACACAAAATAAGCTGCTGCAATCGCTGTATGACAGCAACCGGGCCGACGGTGCCGCGCTCAGTGACGCCATGGGCAAAGGCAATTTGCGCGACGCGGCCCGGCTTATCCATCGCATCAAAAGCAGCGCCGCGATGCTGGGCGCACAGCAGCTGTTTACCGGTTGCGAACAGATGGAGATGCTGATCGAAACCGGACAGACTGACGAACTGGGTATTCGCTGGCGTCAGTGGCAGGTACGCTTCACCGAATTGAATCAACAACTTGCACGCCATCTCAACACCCCGCCTTTCTGAGGCTTTATTTCGCCTCTTTCCTCCCTGTCAGAAATTTCGTACCGATATCGGAGACGCCTCTGATATCAGTACGCGCCCTGTCTTATTACACTTGTGCCTCACAACGATAAAATCTTCACCTCCCCCCTATCTCCGGAGAACACTATGAAGTCCTCTTTTTTGGCACTGGTTCTTTTGCTTCTGCCACTGTTTTCAATCTCAGCGCTGGCGAGCACGTCAAACAACACGCTGAAGTTTCAGGGTGAAGTGGCCGATCAAACATGCGTCGTCGATATCAACGGAACGGCCAATACACCGGTAGTTTTATTGCCGACAGTCGCCACCTCAGATCTGAAAAGCCCGAATGACGTTGCAGGTTTAACCAGCTTTACCATCAACCTGACCGGATGTTCTGCGGCGGTGTCTGATACCAACATCAGCTCGGTCTTTCAGGGCATGAACACCACCACGGCAGGGAATCTGGGTAATACCGGCACCGCGACCAATGTGGCCATTCAGCTGCTTGACCCGAAAGGCGATCCGGTCAATTTATCCGCCGGTATGGTGCAGGTCCCCGGTATTGTGCTGAAAACGGGCGCATCCACAGCGTCGCAAGATCTCTCCGTGCAGTACATCTCAGAAAGCGGATCCGCTACCCCTGGCAGCGTTATGGCCACCACCCAGTACGCCATTACCTATCCCTGATCGCTGATTTTCACAGACCGTCTGACTGAAAGCTGCACTCAATACAGTGCAGCTTGGATTCAGTGTGGGTGCCGGGATCTACACCAAAAGGAAATGTCCATGATGATCACTATCAAACACCTGATTGCCACCTGCCTCGTGCTGGCTACAGCCAGTTTTGCTTCTCATGCCAGCGTCGTCATGACAGGTACCCGCGTCATCTATCAGGAGGGAAGCCGCGACAAGGTTTTGCAACTGAATAATAAAGATGACCACCCCAATCTGGTGCAGATGTGGGTAGACAATGGTCAGGCTGTTCCTGCAAAGGGTGCAGCCACCACGCCGTTCCTCGTAACGCCACAGATATTTCGCATGGAGGCGCACAGCGGCCAGGTGGTGCGGGTCAGTTTCCCTGGCGCACCTTTGCCAAAAGACCGCGAATCTCTCTTTTACCTGAATTTCCTGCAAATCCCGGCCATGAAAAGCAGCGACCAAAGTCAGAACAAACTGGTGCTGATCGTCAATAACAGGCTGAAGTTGTTCTACCGCCCTAAAAACTTGCAGGGTGACGTCGACAAGCTCGGCGAACAGCTGAGCGTCACTTTTTCAGCCAGCAAACCAGGGATGATCACCGTCACTAATCCGACCGGCTACTTTGTCAATCTGCGTAACGGGCTATTGAAACGTCAGGGGAAGCCACTGGCGTTTGCCCTTGCGGCGATTATCGCCCCTAAGTCGAGCGCCGAACTGACGCTGCCGGCCGGGGCCACCAAAGGCAGCGTCATCAGCCTGATTCTGGTCAATGACTATGGCGCCAACGTCACCTCAACATTCACCCTGTAAAAATCGTGAATGCCACGACAGGATCCCCGGTGTGAAACTGAAGCCATGGTGGTTGATGACCGCGCTGCCCTGCTTGCTGTTCAAGCTGACGCTGGCACAGGCCAGCCCAATGGCCGAAACCGACGACTATACGTTTGACGATAATCTGCTGCGCGGCAACCCGCTGGGTCTCGGCACGCTTTCACGTTTCAACAAAATTGACAGCGTGGAGCCGGGCAACTATCAGGTTGATTTATACCTCAATGACCACTTTGTCCGTCACCTTGAAATGGTTTTTGAGCAGGAGGGTAACGAAACCCACGCCTGTTTTTCCGCCGACATTTTGCTGGCAGCAGGCGTGAAAAAAGAGGCACTGGCGAAGCCGGTGATACAGGGCCATTGTCTGGATCTGAATGCCACGCTGCCCGTCAGCAGCAGCCGCCTGGATTTCAGCCAGCTGCGCCTGAACCTCAGCGTGCCGCAAAAATGGGTGGCCGTACTGCCCCGCGGCTATGTTGATCCGCGCAATCTCGACAGCGGCACCAGCATCGGTTTTCTCAATTACAACGCCAATCAGTACCACGTTGATTCGCTCAACGGCAGCGGTCAGCGGCGGGTAGACTCCGCCTATGTCGGGCTGAACGGCGGTGTGAATGTCGGGCTGTGGCGGCTGCGCCAGGACGGCGCACTGCGTAGTGACTCACGCGGTAACCGTTGGGAAAGCAACCGTCGTTATGTACAGCGCGCACTGCCGGACTGGCGCAGCGAACTGACTGCCGGGGAGACTTACACCGGCGGTCAGTTCTTTTCCAGCCTGGGCTACCGTGGCGTCGCGATCTCCACCGATGACCGCATGCTACCTGACTCACTACGCGGCTATGCGCCGGTGGTGCGGGGCATTGCCAAAACCAACGCACGCGTCACGGTGTATCAGAATGACCGCGCAATCTACCAGACTACGGTGCCACCCGGCGCTTTTCAGATTGATGACCTGTCTGCCACCAACTATGGCGGCGACCTTCAGGTAAACGTCAAAGAAGCCGACGGCAGCATCAGCAGCTTTCGCGTACCGTTTGCCTCCGTGCCGGACTCCCTTCGCCCCGGTCTGAACCGCTATTCGCTCGCCGCGGGACGCGTCCGAGATACCGGTAATAACGAACCTTTCACCGAACTGACCTTTCAACGCGGCATCAGCAACCCCTTCACCCTTAACAGCGGTTTGCGGGTCGCCGACGGCTATCAGGCAGCCATGCTCGGCGGCGTGTTTACCCATTACATCGGGGCTTTCGGGCTGGACACCACTTACTCCAGCGCCGACCTGCCGGACGGTGATCATCAAAACGGCTGGATGATGCGGGCTTCTTACAGCCGTTCGTTTCAGCCACTCGGTACCACTTTTACGCTGGCGGGCTACCGCTATTCCACCGAAGGCTACCGGGATTTAAACGATGTGCTGGCCCTGCGGGCACAGGGCAACAGCCAGGCGTCCACCACGTATTTACAGCGTTCGCGCCTTGAAGTGTCACTCAACCAGAGTTTGCAGGATTATGGCTCGGTTTACCTGTCGGCCTCGTCGCAGGACTACCGTGATGACCGCTCGCGCGATACACAGATGCAGTTCGGCTATTCGGCTGTTATCTGGGACAACGTCTCGCTCAATCTGTCCGTCACCCGCCAGCGTACCAGCAGCAGCCGGTCATCGGTGAGCAATACCGATGACCTGACGCCGACCTGGAACGCCAGCAACGCGACCGGAGAAAACCAGACCGAAACCCTGTCGCAGATCAGCCTGTCATTCCCGCTCGGAAGCAGCCCGTCTGCGCCTTATGTTTCAGCGGGCATGTTTAACAGTAAAAATAACGGGGCGAGTTATCAGACCTCCCTGTCCGGCGTCAGCGGGGAGGATCAGTCACTCAGCTACAGCGCTGAATTCGCCCGCCAGCAACAGAGTGGCGAAAACACCTGGAGTGGCAGCCTGCAAAAACGCCTGCCGCTGACCAGCCTCAGTGCCAGTGCATCGCGAGGCAGCAGCTACTGGCAGAGTTCGGCCAGCGCACGCGGCGCGGTTGCTGTTCACCGCGGCGGCGTCACCCTCGGGCCTTACCTCAGCGATACCTTCGCGCTGGTCGAGGCCAAAGGCGCCACCGGTGCCAAAGTGCTTTATGGACAGGGTGCCAGCATTGACCGGTTCGGCTACGCGCTGGTGCCCACCCTGACGCCCTACCGCTATAACACCGTCACGCTGGACCCGCAGGACATGCCGCAAAATACCGAGTTACAGGAGGGCCAGCGCCGTGTGGCGCCTTTTGCCGGTTCCGCCGTCAAAATCACGTTCCGTACCCTGACCGGTTATCCGGTGCTGATCGCCACCCATTTACCGGACGGTGACACGGTGCCGATGGGCGCAGACGTGCTCGATGCCCAAGGCGCGTCGGTAGGAATGGTGGGTCAGGCCGGACAGGCCTACCTGCGTGCCGCCACCCTGAAAGGCCGCCTGACGCTCAAATGGGGTGACGGCAGCACGGAGCGTTGCCACCTCGATTATGACCTCGGCCATCCGGCCAAGGATCAGCCCATCATTAACCTCAGCGCCGCCTGCATGCCCGGCTGAGTTGAGAACTGGAGAACATCATGTTTCACCCTCTGCCTGCCTTTCGGGGCTTGCTGTTCACCTTGCTGATGGCGGGTTTCAGCCTGAATGCCAGCGCCAACTGTCAGTGGAAAGGCCGTAATATCGGCGGTGACAATTACGGTGCCTCGCTACGCTTTGGCAATATCAATATGACCAACAACTACATCCAGCCGACCGGCAGCCTGCTGGCGACGTCGGTAATAAGTCTTGTGCCCGCACAGTACTGGAGCGACCCGGAGGCGGTGATTTACGAGTGCGATCTGGCCGATGCAGACAATATTTTCGAAGTCTTTGCCACCAACGGCGACAGCAACGTCGGCGGCTGGACCAATCTGGGCGACAACTATTTCCAGACCTATTTCCCCTACACCGGACTGAAACTGATCCATATGGATTCCGGGCAGGAGTTCACCCGCATCTGGAAACAGGTGGCGCTGAAAAAGTACGACATCGTAGGCAATAAAATTCAGATCAAGGGCAAGCATTTCAGCCAGATCCGTGCCGAGCTTATCAAAACCGACAATATTGACCGCACCGCGGGGCCATCCAGCTGGGGCTGCGCCGGGCCTGCCGCCGCCACCTGGACCGGTGCCTATAACTGCAACCAGCCCAACGGCTATGTCGTCTTTAAAGGGCCGGGAATGCCGGTGCCGGAAGCAGGATTAGATAGTGCCAGCAACTATCAGACGTGGGGGTCAGGCCGTTACATGGCGTGTGGTATGAATACCTCCCCGGTTGCGACCCTGACGCGCAAAAACACCTGTGCAGTGCGTAACGTCACACCCTATGTGTTGCTGCCCACCGTTTCGGTGAGCGATCTCAACAGCGGCGGAAGCAGCCGCGCGCCCTTTAGTGTGGAAGTCGAATGTCAGGATGGCACCGTCTCCGGGATCAGCAGCGGCCAGACGTCTATCGGCATTCAGACTTCCCTGCCGGCTTATGTTCAGGCGCAAAAGCTCGGGCTGGTGAATGCCGCCGGAGGTGTCAGTTATCTGCTTTCGGATAGTTATGGCAGCAGCAATATCGCCAGCGGCGTGGGTATCCGGCTGGAGGACAGCAGCGGTGCCACGTTGAATTTTGTCGGCTGGCGCGGCTGTCAGGGAAACTGTACCAGCGCAATCAACGCGGGCTGGTATCCGGTGCTGAGCAACGCCAGCGCCACCGGCAGCGCAGCGTCCGGTTACACCAGTTATGTGCGCGACTATATGGCGATCCTTGAGAAGCTGCCGGGCCAGACGCCAGTGGCAGGACGCGTAGACGCCACAGCCTACGTGCTGGTGAAAGTACAATGAGGAAGGTAACCCTTTTACTGGTCGCACTCACAGTGATGCTGCTGCCGGAGCGCGTTCAGGCTGGCATTATCGCCTCCTCGACCCGCCTTATCATGACGGAGCAGCAGCAGGCGCTGTCGGTGATCCTCGCCAACACCAATGACTATCCGGTCATGGTGCAAACCTGGATTGATAACGGCGCACCGGACAGCACGCCGGAAAAGGCCGGTGCGCCTTTTATTCCGCTGCCCGCTGTATTTCGTATGCAGCCCGCCGCCGTACAGGCACTCCGGGTGATTAATAAACAGGATGCACGGCTCAGGGCGTTGCCCGCTGACCGGGAATCTGTGTTCTGGCTCAACCTGTATGAAATCCCCCCGAAAAACCCGCAAATTTCTCGGGCTGATGCCCATGTCGCGATGGCGATGAATACTCAGATGAAGGTGTTTTACCGCCCGGCGGCTTTGAGCGGAGAGCATGACAGTATCACCAATGATTTACAGTTTTCGCTGGTAAAACAGGGCAATGACTATTTGTTACGTTGTCACAACAAATCGGCCTTTTATGCTTCTTTCGGCCAGATGACTGTCGTGGCAGGCGATGCCCGTTATCCCTTAACGCAGGAAATGGACATGATGACCGCACCCTTTAGTGAGCGTGACTACCGGTTGAGTTCCCCGCTGGCTGCCCAGCCTGCTACCCCCGCCCGTCTCGAATTTGTGTTATTTGACGATGACGGCGCGGGGAGAAAAAGCGTTGTGACACTCAGCCGTTCAAGCGTGCTGTGACGGACTGGCTATTCCAAACAGGAATAAGGCGAGTACTAAATATAATAACTACATAGCATTCCCTATTTATTAACAACTGGGTAGACTGCTTTGACAGATAGCCGTCTGGACAGACAGACTTCTGTACATCCTCATAATTGGGTGGCTCCTGTTGAGCTCCCGAAAAACCACCTTGCGAAATCGCGTTCGCTGCCCTGCCGGAGTAGTTAATGAAAAAAATATCCGCCTCTTTACTGGTTCTGAGTCTGTTCGCTGCAGCACCTGTCTTTGCAGCCGACGCCACGCTGGCCGCCGTTCCTGCTGTGATTGCACAGCACGCTGGTCCGGTTCGCGTTGCGGTGATCCGCAATCTGGGTTCCGATGACAACACCACCCAATTTTTAGCCGGTGCCATCAAAGAGGGCCGCAAACTGGGCTTTAAAGTCGACACATTCCTGAGCAACGGCGACGACGCCAAATTCCAGGATTTCGTCAATCAGGCCATCAGCCAGAAATATGACGGCATTATCCTGTCGCAGGGGCGTGGCCCTTACTCCATTGAACTGGTGAAACGCATTACTGCTGCGGGCATCGCGGTTTCCGTCTTTGATACCGAAGTGCCGGACAACACTCCGGGCGTGACCGTAACCCGTCAGGATGACGCCTCCCTGACCCGCACTTCCGTCGGCCAGCTGGTGAAAGACTTCAATGGCAAAGCTAACATCGTCAAATTATGGGTAGCCGGTTTCCCGCCGATGGAACGCCGTCAAAAAACCTACGAAGAAATTCTGAAGCAGAACCCAGGCATTCATCAGTTGGAGTCCATCGGTGCCGTTTCTTCTGACGTTCAGGGCGATACCGCCAACAAAGTCGGTGCTATTTTAGCCAAATATCCGAAAGGCAAGATTGATGCTATCTGGGGCGCGTGGGATGCCTTCAGCCAGGGCGCCTATAAAGCCCTGAAGGAAAATGGCCGCACTGAAATTAAACTCTACAGTATCGATGCGTCCAACCAGGATTTGCAGATGATGCGCGAAGAAGGCAGCCCGTGGAAAATTACTGCTGCGGTGGACACTCAGCTGATCGGTGCCGTTAACCTGCGTATTGTAGCGCTGAAAATCGCCGGAGAAACCACGCCTGCGACCTATGAATTCCCGGCTCAGGCCATCCCGCAGGCCCTGCTGCAAAGCCAGACCGGTGGCATTAACGTGAACGGTTTGAGTAAAATCATTCCGGGCTGGGGCAAGTCTGAAGATTTTACCGCACCATGGTTTGCTACGCTGGAAGCGAAATATAAGAAATAAGTCACACCGTTGTTTCCGTACCCAGCCCCTTTCTGTGAACCGAAAGGGGCTGTTCTGTAACAGATTTACCACTCTGCCCCCGCCCGATCCTCTCTCTGATCACAGAAATAAAGAAACGTAATTTCAGAACTAAAAATCTCAATAGCTCCTTTGCGCCTCAACCGTTACAACCTTAAGCTCATCTTATAAATACGGACATTGAGTTCATGAGCACAGAGATTCTGTCGGTTAAGGAAAAAATCGGATATGGCCTTGGCGATGCAGCCAGCCATATCATTTTTGATAATGTCATGCTGTACATGATGTTCTTTTATACCGATATTTTCGGCATACCTGCCGGATATGTTGGCACTATGTTCCTGTTGGCCCGCGCGCTGGATGCCATTTCAGACCCGTGCATGGGGCTGATGGCCGACCGTACCCGCACCCGCTGGGGAAAATTCCGCCCCTATGTACTGTTTGGCGCCATTCCCTTCGGTATTGTCTGCGTCTTCGCCTATTCGTGTCCAGATCTGAGCATGACCGGAAAAATGGTGTATGCCGCCATCACGTATACGCTGCTGACGCTGATGTACACCGTGGTTAACATCCCCTATTGCGCCCTTGGCGGCGTGATAACGGCTGACCCCACTCAGCGCATTTCCCTCCAGTCCTACCGCTTTGTGCTGGCAACCGCAGGCGGCATGTTAAGTACCGTGCTAATGATGCCGCTGGTGACGTTTATCGGCGGTGAAGACAAAGCCTTCGGCTTCCAGGGCGGCATCGCCGTGCTGTCTGTTGTGGCCATCATCATGTTAGCGATTTGCTTTGCCACCACCAAAGAACGCGTCACGGGTGAAGGGAAACCGACCGGTACGATGCGCGAAGATCTGCGTGATATCTGGCATAACGATCAGTGGCGCATTGTCGGCCTGCTGACCATTCTCAATATCGTGGCGGTCGCTGTGCGCGGCGGCGCAATGATGTATTACGTCACCTATATCCTCGGCAATCCGATGCTGTTTGTCTGGTTCCTCACCGCGTATTCCGTCGGTAACTTGTTCGGCAGCGCGCTGGCTAAACCGCTGACCGACTGGAAGTGCAAAGTCAGCGTTTTCTGGTGGACTAACGCCATTCTGGCTGTACTCAGCGTGCTGATGTTCTTCCTGCCTATCAGCGCCAGCATCACCATGTTTATCTTCATCTTTGTGATCGGCGTATTCCACCAGATGGTGACGCCAATCCAGTGGGTGATGATGTCCGACACCGTCGATTACGGCGAGTGGAATGACGGAAAACGCCTGACCGGCATCAGTTTCGCAGGCACCCTTTTTGTCCTGAAACTGGGCCTGGCACTGGCTGGCGCGCTTATCGGCTGGGTACTGGCAGGTGCCGGTTATCAGTCCGGTGCTGCTACCCAGAACCCCGCCACCATGACCAGCATCATTGCCCTGTTCACCCTGGTGCCGGCGGTCTGTTATCTGCTCAGCGCTATCATCTGCAAACGCTTCTACATTTTGCGCACGCCTTTGCTGCGCCGGATCCTCGATGAAGTGGCGCAGGGTATCCGCCGCAATCAGCAAGAATATATGAAGTAATTTATTGAGTTATTTACTAAATAGCCCCGAAAACCTTTGGGCTGAACGCTGAGTCAACCCAAAGGATGAAGGGTAAAGGAGAGAGCAATGAAAATCAGTGATGGTAACTGGTTGATACAGGAAGGCCTGACACTAACGCACCCGCTTTATGTTTCAGAGGTGCAGAAGTCAGGCAACGATATGATTGTCTATGCCGCCCCGCGCGAGGCGAGTGAGCGCGCAAATCAGCTGGATACTCCGCTGTTTACCCTGCGCTTTTTCTCACCGCAAAGCGGTGTCATTGGCGTGCGCATTACCCATTTTGATGGCGGTTTGGATCTCGGTCCGGATTACCCGCTGATTGGCGAGTCGCAGCATGAAGTGACCCTCGAGGAGACGGACGAATTTGCCGCTCTGCACAGCGGAGACCTTAGCGTACGTGTCACCAAAGGGGCGAACTGGTCGCTGGACTTCCTGCGTCACGGCCAGCGGATCACCGGCAGCGTAGCCAAGTCCAACGGCTATGTGCAAAACATCCGCGACGGTAAAAACTACATGATGGAACGCCTGGATTTAGGCGTTGGCGAGACGGTCTATGGCCTCGGCGAGCGTTTTACCGCCCTGGTTAAAAATGGTCAGACAGTAGAAACATGGAACCGCGACGGCGGAACCAGTACTGAGCAATCCTATAAAAATATTCCGTTCTATCTGACTAACCGTGGCTACGGCGTACTGGTGAATCACCCTGAAGCCGTGTCGTTTGAAGTCGGCTCCGAGAAAGTCTCGAAAGTGCAGTTCAGCGTCGAAAGTGAATATCTGGAATATTTCGTGATTGACGGCCCGACGCCGAAAAAAGTGCTCGACCGCTACACCCGCCTGACCGGCCGCCCTGCACTGCCTCCGGCCTGGTCGTTTGGCTTATGGCTGACGACCTCGTTCACCACTAATTACGATGAGCAGACGGTGAATAGCTTTATCGACGGGATGGCCGAGCGCAACCTGCCGCTACACGTTTTCCATTTTGACTGCTTCTGGATGAAGGCCTTCCAGTGGTGTGATTTTGAATGGGATCCGCAAACCTTCCCGGATCCACAAGGTATGCTTACACGCCTCAAAGCGAAAGGGTTGAAGATCTGCGTGTGGATTAACCCGTACATCGGGCAGAAATCGCCGCTGTTTAAAGAAGGTAAAGAGAAAGGCTACCTGCTTAAACGCCCGGACGGTAGGGTGTGGCAGTGGGATAAATGGCAGCCAGGACAGGCTATCGTTGATTTTACTAACCCGGAGGCGAGTGCCTGGTACGCAGGGCATCTGAAACGCTTAATCGACATGGGTGTTGACTGTTTTAAAACCGATTTCGGCGAACGCATTCCGACCGACGTAGTATGGCATGACGGCTGTAACCCGCAGAAAATGCACAACCACTACGCCTTTGTTTATAACAAGCTGGTATACGAAACATTGCAAGAAAAGCTGGGTGAATCCGAAGCGGTACTGTTTGCCCGCTCGGCCTCGGTCGGCGCACAACAATTCCCGGTACACTGGGGCGGCGACTGCTACGCTACCTACGAGTCAATGGCCGAAAGCCTGCGCGGCGGGCTCTCTATCGGCTTGTCAGGCTTTGGTTTCTGGAGCCATGACATCGGCGGGTTCGAAAACACGGCGCCTGCGCATATCTATAAACGCTGGTGCGCCTTCGGTCTGCTCTCCAGCCACAGCCGCCTGCACGGCAGTAAATCCTACCGCGTGCCTTGGGTTTATGATGACGAAGCGTGCGATGTGGTGCGTGAGTTCACCGAGCTGAAATGCCGTCTGATGCCCTATCTGTATCCGGCGTCAGCACAGGCCGCCATTCATGGAACGCCGGTGATGCGCGCCATGATGCTGGAGTTCCCGGAAGACCCGGCCTGTGACTACCTCGACCGTCAGTACATGCTCGGTGATGACCTGCTGGTTGCGCCAGTCTTCAGTGAGCAAGGCGATGTAGATTTCTATCTGCCGCAAGGCCGCTGGACACACTTGCTCAACAATGACGTGATGGAGGGTTCCCGCTGGCACCGTCAGCAGCACGGCTTTAACAGCCTGCCGCTGTATGTGCGCCCGAATACACTACTGGCGCTCGGCAGCAATAACCAGAAACCGGATTACGACTATAGCGACCGTCCTGAATTCCATCTGTTTGAATTGGATGATGGCGTCACGGTTGAAAGTCATCTGACTGACTTACAAGGCAATATTATTTTCACACTGACGGCAATGCGCAATGGCAATGTGATAACTGTCACCTCGAATGGCAACGCAAGTCACTGGACTCTCTGTTTACGTAATAGGGATAAAGCGGAAGATATTATAGGAGGATCTCATAGCCTGCATACCAATGGGCTGTTGATTCAGCCTGGAGACAGTGTTGCCAGTGTGACGATAAGACTCTAAATAGAGTTAAACGCTTTCCCCGCCCGCAATAGACCTCTGTTGCGGGTTTTTTTGTCCATTTTTTCTATCTTACCCTTTCCTCACCCCAAGCGATTGCAATGTTACTGTATTTTCCGTTTCGTGTTGTCAGGTGAAATACCCTATTGCGATTGCGACCCGCATTTCTCTATGAACAAAATACCGGTTTAGATTAATAAATAGTTAAATTGTGAAATATCGCACTACCAGTCACTTCTCATTGCCAAATCTAAGCAATAACTGGCAATCAGAGAAAGGTTCTATTTTTAATATTTTTTATACTGATTTCGCTACTTATCCTAACAAGAATTTAAAATCAGGAGTCAGCGAAAATGGAAATGCTATCGCAACCCGCCACTGAAGGCCCATCTGAATTATCAAAAATTGTCTTTGGCATGCCAATAAAACTCTTCTGGGGTTATATTGCCATTGCCATATTTATGACAGGTGATGGCGTCGAATTAGCCTTTTTATCAAAATACATTATTGATATTGGTTTTAACGTTTCACAAAGCGCTATGGTTTTTACCGTATATGCTATTACTGCGGCTATTGCCAGTTGGTTATCCGGGGGAATCAGTGAAATTTATGGCCCGCGAAAAATCATGGCACTCGGCGTAATCTGGTGGGTGGTCTTTCACGTGCTGTTTATTCATTTTGGTCTGGCCGCCAAAAACTACCCGCTCATTTTGGTGTTCTATGCTTTACGTGGCTTCGCTTATCCTTTGTTCTTTTATGCTTTTTATATTTTGGTCGTACAAAGAACCCCCTCACACCGACTGGCTTCAGCTACGGGTTGGATATGGTCAATGTTTACCATCGGCTACGGTATCATCGCGTCATTTCTTCCCAGTGTCACTATTCCCCTGATCGGTTTTATTGCCACTTTGTGGATGTCGCTGGTCTGGGTAGTCGTCGGCGGCGCAGTGGCCTTATTAACGTTAAAAGACATCAATTCACAGAACAAAACCCACTCTCCCATATCCGAAAAAATACTGGAAATCAGCCGGGGGGTCACATTGATCTTTCAAGATAAAGATATTTTCCTGTCTTTGATTATCCGCATTCTTTGCAATATGGCTCTGTTTGGGTTTCCTATCTTTATGCCACTGCATTATACCTCCGCTGCGGTTGGCTTTACGCCTGAACAATGGATGCGAATTTGGGGCATTTTCTTCCTTGTTCAACCCGTTACCAATGTGTTGTGGGGAATTATAGGCGACCGCATTGGTTGGTTATTCCAGATGCGTTGGGTTGGGTTCTTTGGTTGTACAATCACCACCTTGCTGTTTTATTTCATGCCATTGTACTTCCCAGCCAATCTTGGTATCGCTATCTTTTTTGCCTTGCTGCTAGCGTTGACTATCACATCCTTTGTTCCCATGGGTGCCATATTTCCTATGCTGGCCCCTGATCACAAAGGGGCTGCCATCTCGGTACAAAACCTCGGCGGCGGTATCGGCAACTTCATCGGCCCGGCTATCGCTACAGTGCTGTTCAGTGCCTCTTTTGATATCAAAACGGTAGTCATCTGCTATTCAGTACTGTATTTCGCAGGAGGGGTTCTTACCTGGTTTATCCGCAACCCTCAGCCGCGACATATCCCAACAGCAATGACTGAAAATAATATGGCTGCACTGTCTATTAAGGATACAAAATGAACATCAATGAGTTTTTTGGTATTAAAAGGAAAGTCACCTTAATCACTGGCGCATCGGCAGGTATTGGTCTGGCGATCACCGAGCTGATGAGTCAATTGGGTGCCACGGTGATCATGGTCGATAAAAACCCGCAAGTTGTTGCCCAGGCTAAAGATCTGCCAGGTGATGGATTTGGTATTGTCGCTGATTTGTCTGATATCGAAGCAATCCCAGCACTGGTCAGGCAAGTTGTCGAACGCTATGGACGTATTGATATTCTCGTGAATAATGCAGGGATCGGCATCCTCGAAGCGGCTACTGAAGTGAAAAAGGAGAGCTGGGACACTACACTGCTCATCAATTTGACCGCTCCGTATTTTCTGTCGCAGGCCGCTGGGAAATATATGATAGAACAGGGCTATGGGCGTATTGTCAATATTGCTTCACAAGCCAGCATCATAGCGCTAGAGAACCACGCAGCCTACTGCACCAGTAAGGCGGGTCTAGTGATAGCCTCAAAAGTTCTGGCTGCGGAATGGGGGAAATTTGGTATTACCGTCAACGCTATCTCACCTACCGTCGTGGAGACTGAATTAGGTAAGCGATACTGGCAAGGTGAAAGAGCGACACTGATGAAGGCAAAAATTCCTGCAGGACGTTTTGCAATGCCGGATGAACTCGCGGCAACGGTCGCCTGGCTGGTCAGTGAAAAAGCCGGAATGGTCACTGGCGAAAATATTATTATCGATGGTGGATATACCATCGTTTAATGGGTTATAGCTTTTTCTACAGAACCTTCAATATTGGCATTCAAATAATACCAGCCCCTAAAAATTCAGGGGCTGTTAATTTTAACTCAGTAAATCACTTCGCCATGCTTATCACGGTACTCTTTCGGCGTCATGTCATACCCTTTCTTAAACACCGAGTAGAAATATTGTAATGATGGGTAGCCGCACATCTGCGAGATCTCATTGATAGAAATCGATGTTGCGGCCAGCAGGTTACGCGCCCTGTCCAGCTTTTCATCGTGGATCACGCCATGAATGGTCTGGCCTGTTTCGTCTTTAAAACGCTTTTCAAGGTTAGAGCGGGAAATACCAATCGCGTCTAATACCTGCTCGACTTTGATTCCCTTGCAGGCGTGATAACGAATGTAATGCATGGCCTGAATAACCGCAGGATCACGCAGTGAGCGGAAATCCGTTGAGCGCCGCGCCATGACTTTTACCGGCGGAACCAGAATGCGTTGTAACGGTAACTCCCGCTCATCCAGCAACTGATGTAATAACTTGGCCGCGCGATAGCCCATCTGCCGCGTCCCCTGCACCACAGATGACAGTGCTACCCTGGACAGGTAGCGGGTCAGTTCTTCGTTATCAATACCAATTACGCTGAGTTTTTCCGGCACCGGAATATCCAGATGTTCACATACCTGTAAAAGATGACGCGCGCGAGCATCGGTCACCGCAATAATTCCGGTTTGCTGTGGCAAGGTTTGTACCCAGTCGGCCAGCCGGTTTTGCGCATGCTGCCAGTTCTCTGGTGCAGTTTCCATCCCCTGATAAACCACGCCCTGATACTGCTCCGCAGAGACCAACTGGCGGAATGCATGTTCGCGCTCCTGCGCCCAGCGTTTGTCCCCAACTTCAGGTAAACCGTAAAAGGCAAAACGATTAATACCCTTCTCTTTGAGGTGCATAAATGCTGCTTCCACCAGCGCATAGTTATCAGTCGCGATGTAATGTACTGGCGGGTAATCTTCTTCACGGTGATATGACCCGCCCACGCCCACGATCGGCACATTGAGACCTTTCAGCACCCGCTCAATTTCACGATCGTCATAGTCAGCGATAACACCATCGCCAAGCCAGTCGCGGATGTTGTCGATGCGACAACGAAAGTCTTCTTCAATAAAAATGTCCCAGTCGCTCTGAGACGCCTGTAAATATTCACCGACGCCTTCAACAACCTGACGGTCGTAGACTTTATTGGCATTAAATAACAAAGTGATGCGATAACGCTTTTCAAACATGCCTGTTTCTCAACGATAATTTACGCAAAAATAAGCCGGGTAGTCCTCACCACAACTCGTAAGAGGTAGCTCAATATCACAACCTCCTCCGCGTTGCAGTAAAAACTCACTTTGTTTAACACTTAGTAAGTATTTCCTGAAGAGAGATTTCAAGCTATAGGAAAGCGGCAAGTGAGAGAATCCCCAGGAACTTACTCAGGTAAGTGACGGTGGTGAGCTAACGCAGACAACGCACCTGCAGCTTGAAAGATCCTTCAGGAACGCCGTTTGGTGGCAGAGTCCATCCACACAGCCAGCAGTAAAATTGCACCTTTCACGATGTATTGCCAGAACGTTGGGACATCAAGCATGCTCATGCCGTTATCCAGGGACGCCATAATAAATGCTCCCATCACCGCACCGGCTACGCTGCCCACGCCACCGGCCAGACTGGTCCCACCGATGACACAGGCCGCAATCGCGTCCAGCTCGGCAATATTTCCAGCGGACGGTGAACCGGCGCCCAACCGTGAGCTAAGAATCAGCCCAGCGATGGCAACCATCAGTCCGTTAATGGCAAAAACAGCCAGTTTGCTTCGCTCAACGTTCACGCCGGATAACCGGGCGGCATCAATGTTGCCACCAATGGCATAAATACGCCGACCGAAAGAGGTGCGGGACGCCATAAACATGCCGCCGAGCATCAAGGCTACCAGCACCAGCACCGGCGTAGGCACACCGCGATACTCGTTGAGCAACAGCACGGCACCCAGCGCGATAATGGCGGTCAGAGCCTGACGGGTGACATCACTTTTAACCTGTGTCAGAGGTAGTCCTAATGCAGCACGCTGTTTGCGCCGACGCCATTGCCAGCCGATAAACAGTGCCAGCGCCACCGCGCCGATGCCAAAGCCGAGGCCATCCGGCAGATAACTTTGGCCAATCAGGGACATTTGCGGCGTGGTTGGTGCGACAGTGGTTCCGCTAGTGATGCCAATTAAAATGCCACGAAACGCCAACATCCCGGCCAGCGTAACAATGAAGGATGGCACTTTACGATAGGCTACCCACCAGCCATTCCATGCCCCCAGCAGCAGCCCCAGTAACAGCGTCACCGCAATAGTCAGAGGTAAAGGCCAGCCCAGCCAGACGTCAAAAATAGCCGCGACACCGCCAAGCAATCCCATCATCGATCCGACGGAGAGATCGATTTCCGCTGAAATAATCACAAATACCATTCCGACCGCCAGAATGCCGGTGATAGCTGTCTGGCGCAGCAGGTTGGAGATATTGCGCGCACTGATATAGGCACCATCGGTTGTGAATGAGAAGAACACAATGATCACCGCAATGGCAGCCAGCATCACGTAGACCTGGAGATTAATTGTTTTCAGTTTCTGCAATGAAAACAGAGAGGTGCCGGTGGCGGTATCCGCGGTAATGGACACGTCACCCGAAGGGTGTAATTTAGACATAGGTTTCACTCCTTAATGCGGCTTCCATGACCTGCTGTTGCGTTAAATTATCATTGGTCAGGCAGGCTTTGAGCTGCCCCAGGTGCATGACCAGAACGCGATCGCTCAGCCCCAGAACTTCCGGTAGTTCCGAGGAAATAACGATGACGGCCATGCCCTGCGCCGCTAACTGGCTTATAAGTTTGTAGATTTCATGTTTCGCACCGACGTCAATACCCCGCGTGGGTTCATCCAGGATGAGGATTTGGGGATTCAGCAGTAAACAGCGGGCCAGAATAGCCTTCTGTTGGTTCCCGCCACTCAGGCGGCCGATAGCCAGCGCCGGTGATGACGTTTTGATTTTGAGCTGCGAAACAGACTGGCTGATCGTTTGCTGCTCACGGGCATCATTGATCACACCACCGGCGGTAAAATCCCCCAGCGCAGCCAGCGTAATATTGCTGCCTACCGCCATCACGGGAACAATACCGTCACGTTTGCGATCCTCAGGCACCATCGCCAGCCCCAGACGCATCGCTTCACGACAGGAGGTGATCACCACCCGCTTGCCCGCCAGCCATACCTCCCCCTCCCAGCGGCCGGGATATACGCCGAAAAGGCACTCCATGGTTTCAGTCCTCCCGGCGCCCACTAACCCCGCGACACCCAGCACTTCGCCAGCGTGCAGGGAAAAACTGACATCGTTGACCCGTTTAATATGGCGGTTAACCGGATGCCAGGCGCTGAGGTGAGCGACGCGCAGCACTTCTTCGCCAGAACGGCGATGCCGGGGGGGGAAAAGTTCCGTCAGTTCACGCCCCACCATCATGGCGATGATCTCCTGCTCGGTAATCCCGGCCGCGTCCCGTGTTGCAATGTGTTGCCCATCACGGATGACGCAGAGCTTGTCGGAAATCGCCCTCACTTCGTTAAGCTTATGAGAAATATAAATGCAGGCGATATCGTGATGACGTAAGTCGCGAATGATATCGAGCAAGATCTCCGTTTCGCTCTCTGTCAGCGAAGCCGTAGGTTCATCTAGCACCAATAACCGGACCTGCTTATTCAGCGCTTTCGCGATCTCCACCAGTTGCCGCTGCCCCAGACCCAGTTCGCCAACCAGCGTATGGGGGTCAATATCCAGTTTGACCTGCGCCAGCATCCTGCGGCAGCGTAAATACATCTGGTCGGTATCGAGCAAGCCATAATGTCCCCACTCATTACCGAGAAACATGTTCTCCAGTACGCTCATCTGTTTCACCAGCGCCAGTTCCTGGTGGATAATGGCAATTCCCTTTTGCTCGGTTTCTCGGATGCCTTTTGCCATCAGCTTTTCACCGGAGAAATAAATTTCGCCGTCAAATGTACCGTAAGGATATATACCGCATAACACTTTCATCAGGGTGGACTTACCTGAACCATTTTCACCACACAACGAGAGCACTTCTCCGGCCTCCAGCCGGAGGCTAATATTATCGACGGCTTTTACCATGCCAAATTTTTTGGTGATATGGCGCATCTCCAGGAGAAATGATTTTTCCGCGACTCCACAACCAGCTAATCCAGACATAACTTACCTCGCAGCACCCTGAAATTATTTTAAATAAAATCAGGGCTGCAGAATAATGAAAGGAAATACAATAAGCTTCCTATTTAAGATCTGACTGCTTGTGGAACCCGTCGGCAATGACGGTGCTTTCAATATTGTTTTTATCGACAGAAACTGGCGTTAACAAATAGGACGGAACCTCTTTTTTACCATTATTTAATGTCGCATTGGATTTAGGTGTTTCGCCTTTTCCCAGTTGAACGGCAATTTCAGCTGCATCATTTGCCAGTTTTGTGATCGGCTTATAGACCGTCATGGTTTGTGTACCGGCCTCAATACGTTTAATACCTGCGAGGTCAGCATCTTGCCCAGAAATTGCCACTTTTCCTGCCAGCCCCTGTGCGGATAGCGCCTGAACTGCGCCGCCTGCCGTTGCATCGTTCGAGGCCACCACCGCATCAATTTTGTTGTTGTTTGCTGTGAGCGCATTTTCCATTATTTTGAGCGCATTCTCTGGTAACCAGCCATCAGCCCACTGGTCGCCAACAATCTTAATTTTTCCGACTTTGATCAGCGGATTAAGGACTTTCATCTGTCCGGCACGGAACATTTTGGCATTGTTATCGACCGGTGACCCGCCCATCAGAAAGTAATTTCCCTGCGGTACGCGGTCAACCAAGCTTTGCGCCTGCAATTCACCGACCTTTTCGTTATCAAACGAAATATAAAAATCGATATCAGCGTTGTTAATCATCCGGTCATAAGCCAGAACTTTAATGCCTTCCTGCCTGGCCTCGGCGATAACATTACTCAGCACTTCGCCGTTGTAGGGGATAATCACCAATACATCGACACCGCGGTTAATCATATTTTCGATCTGCGCCATCTGCGTTTCTTCATTGCCGTTAGCAGATTGTACAAAAACATCGGCTCCTAACGTTTTGGCTTTCGCCACAAAAATATCCCTGTCTTTCTGCCAGCGTTCCAGTCGCAGGTCATCGATTGCCATACCAATTTTTATTTCCTTTGCCAGCCCAGTGTGGCTGAAAAAGAGTAGTGCGGCGCTGGCAGTAAGTAATAGTTTTTTCATTTTCATCTTCTAAGACCTTTTTTATAAAGAGGCAGGGAAAGAGAAACAAATCTTGAGCAACCACAGGGAAATCGTTGCGGATGAATTGTTGTCGCTCAGCAATTATTCAGCAATTGCAGATTTTAACGGCAGCGTTACGATTTTTAGTTTCTTTTCTAATATTTGATGAAGATCATGGTTTGATTGTAATAGACCTATTTCACGTGCGGACTCTTTCGCGTCCCCTCGAACTTATTGAAAAATAATGCCGCTGAACAGCTTATTTCTGCGATCTACCGCACAGTTAATAATTAAGTTAATTTGAGTGTTAAATAACGTAATTGTGAGTCGTGCATACAACTCCGAAGATAACCACTCTCACTCCCCAGCAGGTCTGGGCCAGTTTCCAAGGAGTTTTCAATGCACGCTTATTTCGACAAGCTTGACGCGGTTCGCTACGAAGGAATTAACAGCAAAAATCCTCTTTCATTCCGCCATTACAATCCAAATGAAGTGATTCTCGGTAAAACCATGGCAGAACATTTGAGATTTGCCGCTTGTTACTGGCATACGTTCTGCTGGAATGGATCTGATATGTTTGGCCTCGGTGCATTTGACCGCCCGTGGCAACAACCGGGTGATGCGCTGGAACTGGCAAAACGTAAAGCTGATGTGGCCTTCGAATTCTTCAAAAAACTCAACGTGCCTTATTACTGCTTCCACGATGTCGATGTTTCGCCGGAAGGCAATTCGCTGAAAGAGTACGTCAATAACTTTGCTGTGATGACCGACGTGCTGGCACAAAAGCAGGAAAGTAGCGGGCTGAAGCTGTTATGGGGCACCGCTAACTGCTTCTCTAATCCGCGCTATGCTGCCGGTGCCGCGACCAATCCGGACCCTGAAGTGTTTGCCTGGGCGGCGACGCAGGTCTTTACTGCCATGAATGCGACCAAGCAGCTTGGCGGTGAAAACTACGTGCTCTGGGGCGGCCGCGAAGGTTATGAAACCCTGTTGAACACTGATTTACGTCAGGAGCGCGAACAAATTGGTCGCTTTATGCAACTGGTGGTCGAGCACAAACACAAAACCGGTTTCCAGGGTACGTTACTAATAGAGCCAAAACCGCAGGAACCGACCAAGCACCAGTATGATTACGACGTCGCCTCGGTCTATGGTTTCCTCAAGCAATTCGGGTTGGAAAAAGAGATCAAAGTCAACGTAGAAGCCAACCATGCCACGCTGGCAGGCCACTCTTTCCATCACGAAATCGCTAACGCGATTGCACTGGGTCTGTTTGGCTCAGTGGATGCCAACCGTGGCGATCCTCAGTGCGGCTGGGATACCGACCAGTTCCCCAACAGCGTCGAAGAAAATGCGCTGGTGATGTATGAAATCATTAAGGCCGGTGGCTTCACGACCGGCGGCCTGAACTTTGATGCCAAAGTTCGCCGCCAGAGTACCGACAAATATGACCTGTTCTATGGGCATATTGGCGGTATGGACACAATGGCGCTGGCGCTGAAAGTGGCCGCAAAAATGATCACCGACGGCGAGCTCGACAAACACGTAGCACAGCGCTACTCCGGCTGGAATGCGGAGCTGGGTCAGCAAATTCTGCAAGGTAAGATGTCGCTCGATGAGTTAGCGAAATTTGCCCAGCAACATCAGTTCGCGCCGGTGCATCAGAGCGGCCATCAGGAACAGCTGGAAAATCTGGTTAACCGCTACCTGTTCGGTTAAGGGCAGCGCAAGAGCCTAAATTTGCCCGGCGGCTTTAGCCGGGCAATATTGTTTTAACCATCATCATCAATTTTAGGGAAAGGAGTGCACATGTATCTCGGTATCGATCTCGGTACATCCGGTGTAAAAGCCATTTTACTCAGCGAAGCCGGTCAGGTTCTCGCCTCGCACAGTGAACCTCTCACCCTTTCCCGTCCTCATCCGCTATGGTCAGAACAGGATCCTGCCGATTGGTGGAACGCTACCGACAAGGCTATTTTGGCGCTGGCGGCCGTTTCGGACCTCGCTCAGGTAAAAGCGCTGGGTCTGACCGGACAGATGCACGGTGCCACACTGCTTGGCAAACAGGGTGAAGTATTACGCCCGGCTATTTTGTGGAACGACGGGCGCAGCTTTGCGCAATGTCAGGCGCTGGAAAGTGCCGTTCCTGAATCCCGCCGTATTACCGGCAACGTAATGATGCCGGGTTTCACCGCGCCAAAACTGGCGTGGGTAAAACAGAACGAACCTGACGTGTTCAGTCAGGTAGACAAAGTTTTATTACCGAAAGATTATTTGCGCTGGCGCATCACGGGTACCTTCGCCAGCGATATGTCCGACGCTGCGGGCACGATGTGGCTGGATGTCGCGAAACGCGACTGGAGCGACGTTATGCTCAATGCCTGTTTCCTGCACCGTGACCAGATGCCTGCCCTGTATGAAGGTAATCAGATCACCGGCGAAGTTTCAGCTGAACTTGCAGACCACTGGGGCATCGGGCGTATTCCGGTAATAGCCGGCGGGGGTGACAATGCGGCCGGTGCCGTCGGCGTAGGGCTGTACCGTGTGGGTCAGGCGATGTTGTCTCTCGGAACGTCAGGCGTCTATTTTGCCGTCAGCGACGGATTCCTCAGTAACCCTCAACAGGCCGTACACAGCTTCTGCCATGCTTTACCGGATACCTGGCATCTGATGTCCGTCATACTTAGTGCGGCATCCTGTCTGGACTGGGCAGCAAGGCTGACCGGCACGGCATCGGTGGGTGAGTTGCTTAAGCTGGTTGAGCACTCCGCACCGGCCGAAACACCTGTGTGGTTCCTGCCTTATCTCTCCGGTGAACGCACGCCACACAACAATCCACAGGCAAAAGGTACGCTGTTCGGCCTGACCCATGACCATGGGCCCGCGGATATTGGCCGCGCCGTGCTGGAAGGCGTCGGTTTCGCTCTGGCGGAAGGCATGGACGCACTGCACACAACCGGCCTGAAGCCGGACTCCATCACCCTGATTGGCGGTGGCGCGCGCAGCAGTTACTGGCGGCAAATGCTGGCGGACATCAGCGGGCAGACACTTGAATACCGCACCGGCGGGGATGTCGGCCCGGCGCTAGGCGCTGCGCGGCTGGCACAAATTGCCATGAATCCGCAAAAATCACGGGAGGAGTTACTTCCCGCCCTGCCTCTGGAACAGATCCACGTACCAGACGCGGACAAACATCACGCTTACCAGGCCCGCCGTAAAGTTTTCAGTCAGTTGTATTCGCAGCTCTTGCCTTTAATGAGTTGAATTATCACGGGGTCTGGCCTGACTGTCGCCAGACCCTGCCAGATAAATCCATCATAAATGTCCTAATTACCCCACGTTCCTCGTTCCAAAATGGCATACACTTCATTCATTAATTTCATACTCTGCTTTGTGGCACAGATCACAGTTTAATTGTATGATGAATGCGTCACCTTATTGGAATGAAGGCCATGCGCAACGTAATAACCCTGTTTTTACAATATATTCGGGCATTTATTTTGATATACCTCTGTCTGTATGCAGGTATCGGTATTTCATCTCTGCTGCCGCTGACTATTCCCGGCAGTATTATCGGTATGTTGATCCTGTTCACCCTGCTCTGCACCCAAATTTTGCCTTACCGCTGGGTAAAACCGGGCTGTAATGTGCTGATCCGTTACATGGCGCTGCTATTCGTCCCCATCGGCGTTGGCGTGATGACCTACTACGATATGCTGCGCGCACAGTTTGGACCACTGGTTGTTTCGTGCCTAATCAGTACACTGATTGTACTGCTGGTAACCGCCTATTGTTCTCACTTTATCCACCGGGAACCCCCGGTCACTGGCGAAGCGGAGGAGAAACCATGATCGATATTCTGTGGTCCCTGCCTTTAACGCTGCTGGTCTTTTTCGCTACGCGCAAACTGGCAGTAAAGCTCAAACTACCTTTATTAAATCCGCTGCTGATGTCGATGGTTATCATCATCCCGCTGCTGCTGGTCACAAATATTCCTTATGCCCGCTACTTTGCTGGCAGCAAGATCCTCAATGACCTGCTGCAACCGGCGGTGGTCGCGCTGGCCTTCCCGCTGTATGAGCAATTGCATCAGATCCGCGCCCGTTGGAAGTCCATTATCAGTGTCTGCTTCATCGGCAGCGTAGTCGCGATGGTCACTGGTACTGCGATTGCCTTATGGATGGGCGCCACGCCTGAAATTGCCGCATCGGTGCTGCCGAAATCTGTCACCACGCCTATCGCGATGGCAACAGCACAGTCGATTAACGGTATTCCTGCCATCAGCGCGGTCTGCGTTATTTTCGTCGGGATTTTGGGCGCGGTGTTCGGTCACACCATTTTGAATATTCTGAAGATCACGACAAAAGCTTCACGCGGCCTGGCGATGGGAACGGCCTCACACGCACTGGGCACCGCCCGCTGCGCCGAGGTGGACTTCCAGGAAGGTGCGTTCAGTTCGCTGGCGCTGGTCATCTGCGGGATCATTACTTCGTTGCTGGCACCCTTCCTCTTCCCGGTGTTATTGACCGTCTTTGGGTAAATCAGCAGGGTTATGGCGGTACGCAGGTTTATGATTGGTTTCAAAAAACGTATGCCACCCCGCTCTTAGCAAACAGGGTGACATACAAAACTGAGTACACCCGGTTTAAGTATGCTCAGAAAATCTTGGCAGATCGGGGCTTCTCAGCCCCGTCGGAAAAGGCAGATCAAGATGGAGGGGTTACGAATTCATCTGGAAGAGTGACAGGCCCTGCATACTGGTAAAGGTTTTATACGAGGCCTGTAAGGCAACCTGTTGCAGGCTGTATTGAGAAATCGCGGCCGTCCAGTCTACCCCCACCAGCGCATTCAACTTATCACCGTTAATTTGTTTGGTGTCGTTGCCCATCGTGTCGAGTTTGTCGAGTTCATCCATTTGCGTGCCAAGCTCAGAACGTACAGACAGTACGTTATTCAACGAGTTACGCAAACCCCGATTCGCCTTGTCGATAGCTGCCGTATAGTCCGTAGTATTAGGAAAACTGTCTTTCGGCGTTTTCAGTGCAGTGATGGCAGTATCAAGCGTTTTGAAAATATCACTTTCACCGGTTGAGCCATCTGGCTCTTTAACCGCATCCCCTGTCAGGGTGTTGAAGACCTGCGTACCCGTGTGGCTTATCGTCATGGTACGGCTGGCATCAACCTGCTGCGAAAGCGCTTCAGAGCCGCCCTTGTAGGTGACTGCGCCGGTTGTGGCATCAACGGTAAAGGGCGGCGTATCGCTTTTGTAACCGGCAAAAATATATCGGCCGTTACCGTCGGTGCTATTAGCCATGTTCACTAGCTGATCTTTAATGCCCTGCAATTTGGTGGCCAGAGAAGACCGGTCATCATCACTCAATGCGCCATCGCCCGCATTGACGATAACGCTCTGCGCATCCTGAATGGCATTCGTGACATTGGTCAGAATATTCTCTTCTTGGCCCATGCTTTGATTTGCGAAAGTACGCGCAATGGCAAACTGATCATTTTGCGCCTGTGCTTGCTGAACCATCACGGCCTGAGATGCCGCCAGAGGATCATCCGAAGGTTTGTTAACACGGTATCCCGTGCCTAACTGCACTCCCGTATCCTGCCACAGTGACTGCGCATTGCTGACACTGCTCATATTTTGCTGGTAAATCATGTTGGTACTAAGGCGCATGGCGTCAGTTCCTTATCTCATCAAAGTTAGAAATTAACGGATGTTGATGATTGCGTCGAAAATAGTCTTCGCCGTCTGAATCACCTGCGCGTTAGCCAGATAATATTGTTGGTAGCGCTGTAAATCGCCGTACTCTTCATCAGTGTTTACGCCCGAAATCGACTGCTGCTGCTGCTGCAGGTTGGTCACGATATTCGTTTGCGCGGTGGTGTTGGTTTTCAGGCTGGATACCTGATTACCCACATTGCTGACCAAGCTGGCGTAAGCGCCTGTGAGGGTAGATTTACCTTCCACCAATTTTGCTGTCTGCAGATCCAGCAGCTTTTGCGCGTTGGTATTATCACCCACGCCTGAATCTGTTGCGCCAGCGGTAGCAATTTGTGATGAATCGGTGAGTGCGACGTTCAGGCTGCTTGCCGCTCCGCTGACGGTTTTAACCGTAATGCTGTCTTTCGTTGCCGGCGTACCGCTCACTGAAATTTTCAACCCGTCAAAACCCATCGTAGTGACGCCTTGAGCATCGGTACTCTGTGTTGGGGTGAATTTTTCTCCATCAGAAACACGCGTCGCAGACCATGAGCCGTTGTCATATGACATGACATAATCACTGGCTTTGACGGCAGTAGCATCATCATAAGTGACGGTCATTTTGGCATCGCCGGTGTTTTTGGTGTTGGCGATGGTGGTGGGGTCACTGAAGCTGAAGAAGTTTTTCCCCGCCGCACCGGTCAGGTCAAAGCCGCCGGTATTGACGGTGTTGAAGCTGCTGCCCAGTGAAAGCGCTAACTGACCCAGTTGGTTAATCGCTGGCTCCAGGTTATCTTTGCGGAAACTCAGCACGCCGCCCAATGCGCCCGTGGTGATTCGGTCTTCACTGATTTCTGTCACGCTACCATCAGGCTGGGTCATGCCGACGGTGAGTTTGCTTGGGTCTGCGCTCGAAGGCGTGGCAACGACAGTGCGGGTATTTGTCCCCTGCACCAAAGGCACGCCGCTGGCGAAGGAGACGTTATAGGCGTCGCCGTCCTGCTGAGTCACTGTCACACCAGCGATGTCGTTCAGTTGGCTGACCAGCTCATCACGCTGATCGAGAAGCGCGTTGGGCTCCTGACCTGTGCTGCCACGCGTAGTGGTGATTTGTTTATTCAGCGAGGCAATTTGCGAAGCATAATTGTTAATTTGATTCACATTGTCAGTAATTTGCTGATTCACGCCCGCATTCATATCGCTGAGGTATTTTGACGCGCTGTTGAACTGCGCCGTCATGCCTTGCGCCTGGCCTAACACCGCCTGACGCGATGCGCTGTCACTGGCGTTGCTGGTCAGCGTTTGCAGGCTTTTGAAAAAGTTCTGCATGGTGCTCGACAAGTTTGTCGTGGTATTGGACAACAGGTTGTCAATTTGGCTTGCCTGAGAATATTGCGTGCCCAGCGCGCTGTTAACCGTGCTGGCGCCAAGTAACTGGTTAGAGACAAACGCATTGTATTCGCGGTTGATGCTGCTGACGGTCACACCGTTACCGATGTAACCCGCTGCCGTATTGGTGCCGTTACTTTGGCCAATAATTGCCGTCTGGCGGTTATAACCGGCCACACTGACGTTGGCGATGTTGTTACTGACCGTACTGAGCGCAGCCTGCGCCGCATTCAGCCCGCTCATGGCGGTATTGATTAAGCTGTTGGACATGAGTGTTTTATCCCAGTGTGACGCCGCTGACGTTGTTAATTACGAAAGATTTCTAAGCTGAAAGTGTTATCGGCGTCAGACGCCGGAACTTGAGCGATAATTGTCAGAAAATCTTACTCAAATCGGTGCTGTAGGCTTTGACGGCCTGCTCGCCTGCACCTTTGATTTTCTGGATAACGCTGACCAGCTTGTCGGCATAGTTCGGGTCAGTGGCGTAACCCGCAGCCTGTAAGGCGTGAGCGGCTTGCTCAGGCGTTCCCGCCGCCGTCACACGGGCATAGCGCGGGTTGTTGGTCAGCAGTTTGACGTAGTCGGAAATGGCCTCAACGTAGGAGCCGTAGACCCGGAAACTGGCCTGTACTTTTTTCGCCACGCCGTTGGTGTACTCGGTGGTGGTGATATCAGTAGTTGGCCCACCCCAGTTACTGCCGGCTTTGATGCCAAACAGGTTGAAGCTCTGTTTACCATCGGCGGTCGGGATCTCACGCTGGCCCCAGCCGGATTCCAGCGCGGCCTGCGCCACAATCAGCTGATGCGATATGCCGCTCTCTTTGCTGGCGACCTGCGCCGGGATGCTCAGGCGTGATACAAACTGACCGCTGTCCTGCCCCAGCGATGTGCCACCGGAGATGCGGTCTGGCGCATGAGGAATGGCTTTGCGGATCATTTGTTCCATAGCCAGCAGCGGCATGGTGCTCAGCACTTCTTTATCGAGCGCCATCGGCACCGAACCCGCCGTCTCGGCAGGTTCGGTGTTACCCCCGGTCAGCTGCTTGACCATCAAATCTGCCATGCCCAGCCCTTTTTCGGACATGTTCATGGCAATTTGCTGATCATACATCGATGTATAAAGCCGGGTCTGGTCACTGCTCATCAGGCCATCCTGCGGCAGGGCAGAACGCATACTTTTTAGCATCATCTGCACGAAGACACCCTCGAACTGCTTGGCGACTTCTTTGATGTGCGCCTGCGGATCTTTTTGCACCGCCAGCTTCAAACTATTTAGCGACTGCGTGTCATACGCCGCCCCGGACATCGACATCAGATCGCTCATCAGATGATTTCCAAATCAGCACGTAAACAGCCCGCGGTTTTCATGGCCTGCAAAATAGACATCAGGTCGATTGGCGTCGCGCCCAGTGCGTTCAGCGTGCGCACCACGTTGTTCAGACTGGCGCTGGACTGCACCTGCTGCACCGCGCCGCCCGACTGACGAACAGAAATATTGGTGTTGGGGGTGACCACCGTCTGCCCACCGCCAAATGGCGTGTTCGGCTGGCTGACATCATTTTGACGGTCAACCACCACCGAGAGATTACCCTGCGCCACGGCACAGGAATCGAGCGTGACATCGCGGTTCATGACCACCGAACCGGTACGCGAGTTAATGATCACTTTGGCGTCCATCGGGCCGACGGTCACTTCCACGTTCTGAATTTGCGCCAGGATCCGCACCTGAGAACTGTTGCCTCGCGGCACCATCACCTGAATATTGCGCGCATCCAGCGCGGTGGCTGAACCCATGCCGCCCTGACGATTAATAGCATCGCTGACCTGCTGCGCCAGATTAAAGTCTTCTTCGTTAAGGAGCAGATTGATCACGCCTTCCGTACCAAAGGTGCTGGGCAGTTCGCGTTCAATCGTTGCGCCCGCCGTGATCCGCCCGCCCGAAAGCTGGTTAACGGTGACGCTGCTGCCACCGGCAGAAGCGCCCGCACCGCCTACCAGCACGTTACCCTGTGCCAGTGCATAAACCTGGTTATCCACCCCTTTCATCGGGGTCATCAGCAAGGTGCCACCACGGATGCTTTTGGCGTTACCCATCGAGGAAACCACGACGTCGATGGTCTGGCCGCTTTTGGAAAATGGCGGCATTTTTGCCGTCACCATCACCGCCGCCACGTTTTTCAGCTGCATATTGGTGCCCGCAGGCACCGTGATGCCCAACTGGGACAACATGTTGGTCAGCGTCTGAGTGGTGAACGGCGTCTGGGTTGTCTGGTCACCGGAACCGTCAAGCCCCACCACCAACCCGTAACCGATCAAGGCGTTATCACGCACGCCCTGAACGCTGGCAAGGTCGCGAATACGCTGAGCCGACGCAGGCAGTGCCATCAGGGCACACAGCGTCAGGCACAGAATACCGGGAAGAAGTTTTCTCATGATTGCCCCATTAGTACGGCGAAAGATTAAGGAAGAACCGCTGCAACCAGCCCATGTTCTGCGCTTCATTGATGTAGCCGTTACCGACATATTCGATACGGGCATCCGCCACCTGCGTAGACACCACGGTGTTCGAGCCGCTGATGGTGCGCGGATTCACCACGCCAGAGAACCGGATAAACTCGGTGCCCTGATTAATTTCGATCTGTTTCTCACCCACAACGCGCAGGTTGCCGTTTGCCAGCACTTCGTTGACGGTTACGGTCAGCGTACCGCTGAAGGTGTTGTTGGCAGCAGCACCGCCCTTGCCACCGAAGGTGTTGTCGCCGGACATATCCATGTCAGCGCGGGCGTTGCCGAATAAGCCTTCGAGATAGCGCGGCGTAACGGCGGCGCCAAATTTACTGGAACCATTGCGGCTGGCGTTAGCGGACGAGCTTTTGCTGGCGCTGACGTTTTCTTGCAACACGATGGTCAGGGTATCGCCGATATTGCGTGGTCGGCGATCTTCAAACAGGGGCTGATAGCCATAATTCATCGGCTGGACGGACTGGAAAATAGAGCCGTTCGGTACCGGTGGCGCCGCAGGGGCCGGTTGGGCCGACGTCGTGCCTTCAACCAGCGGCTTGTGCGGTAAATACGCGCAGCCGTTAAGCAGCAAAGTCACTAATAGCGGCAGAGTCAACACGCCGTGTCGGTGAAAGTACGCGCTGTTTACCGACGTTAATTTCATGGTCACCACAGATATCGCCTTAAAAGTATCGACATTTATTACTAAGGGCACAGCGCCTGAACTTCCCCGCCGTGCCCTGCTTTTACTGTCTTATCGGAATTACAGCTGCGTTAACTTCTGCAACATCTGATCTGACGTTGATACCGCTTTACTGTTGATCTCATACGCGCGCTGCGTCTGGATCATGTTCACCAGCTCTTCTGCCACGTTAACGTTGGAGGTTTCAACATAGCCCTGATAGAGCAGACCAGCTCCGTTGAGGCCCGGCGTACTTTCCGTTGGCGCACCGGAGCTTTGGGTTTCCTGATAAAGATTTTCACCCGTGGCTTCCAGACCGCTGTCGTTAATAAAGGTGCTTAACGTCAGTTGTCCTACCTGCTGCGCCGCCGTCTGACCCTGTTGGGTCACGCTGACGATACCGTCGCGGCCCACGGTGATAGACAAGGCGTTGGCCGGAATAGTGATGGCCGGGATCACCTGATAACCGCTGGAAGTCACCAGTTGACCGTTCTGATCCACTTGGAACGAACCGTCGCGGGTGTAGGACGTGGTGCCGTCAGGCAATTGCACCTGAAAGAAACCCTGCCCTTTAATGGCGATATCTTTACTGTTGTTGGTCTGTGACAGGTTGCCCTGCGCGTGTAAACGCTCAGTGGCGACCGGACGTACACCGGTACCGATTTGCAGCCCGGACGGCAGATTGGTCTGCTCGGACGACTGCGCACCCGGCTGGCGGATGGTCTGGTACAGCAAATCTTCAAACACGGCGCGCTGGCGTTTAAAGCCGTTGGTACTGACGTTCGCCAGGTTGTTGGCGATCACGTCCATGTTGGTTTGCTGCGCGTCCAGGCCAGTCTTCGCAATATAAAGCGATGGGATCATGTTGTTACTCCTCTGCGGTCATTAGCTCAACGACAGCAGCGCATTGGCGCGTTGTTCGTTTTCATCCACGCTGTGGATGACCTTCATCTGCATCTCGAAGCGACGGGCGTTGGCGATCATGTCAACCATGGTTTCGACCGGTTTGACGTTACTGCCTTCGAGCGTGCCCGACATCACATGGATGCCCGGATCAGCCTGCAGGGCATTACCCCTGGCCTGCGCCGTGGCCGGTGTGAGACGGAACATCCCGTCATCACCGCGCATCACTTCACTCCCTGTGGCTTTCACCAGCTTCAGCTTACCGAGCTCCCCCATGGTATTGGGATCAGCCCCCGCTTCGAGCACCGCAATGGTGCCGTCTGACGAGATGGTCAGCTGTGAATTCGGTGGCACTTCGATCGGGCCGTTATCGCCCATGACCGGATTGCCCTGAATGGTCAGTTGGTTGGTTGGCGACACCTGAATGTCGCCGTTGCGGGTATAGGCTTCGGAACCGTCAGGCATCTGCACCGCAAGAAAGCCGTCCTGCTGCAGCGCCACGTCCAGCGGGCGTCCGGTGTAATTGAGCTGTCCCTGCGTCATGTCAGCGCCCGGCGTTGAGGCCGTCACCAGCGTGCGTGTTTCGAGACTTGGCCCGTTTACCGGCACGGCCCGCAGCGCCATCAGCTGCGCGCGAAAACCCGGCGTTGAGGCATTTGCCAGGTTACTCGCGGTGACCGATTGCTGGTTGAGCGTCTGGCTGGCGGCGCCCATCGCGGTGTAGATTGCGTGATCCATAGTGTCTTCCTGCTCCGTCTGTCAGTGCTGCGCTCATTAACTACGATTAGCGCAGGTTGACCAGCGTGTTCAGGATGGAATCCTGAGTTTTGATGGTTTGCGCATTCGACTGGTAGTTACGCTGGGCAACAATCATGTTGACCAGTTCTTTACTCAGATCGACGTTCGACGCTTCCAGCGCACCGCTGGTCATGCTGCCGAAACCGCCCGCACCCGCCAGACCGGTAATAGGCTGACCGGAAGACTGCGTGGAGGACCACACGTTGTCGCCTTCAGATTTCAGACCTTCCGGGTTAGAGAAGTTGCTCAGCACGATCTGGCCTAACAATTGAGTCTGCTGGTTGGAGTAAACGCCAGCGATGGTGCCGTCATCATTGATCTGATAACCGGTCATCTGGCCTGCCGCATAACCATTTTGCTTAAGCGTACCGATGCTGTTGCTGCCGGTGTTCTGCTGAATACTGCCCTGGAAGCTAAGGGAAACCACTTGCGGGGTGGTCGCGCCATTGGCGGCGGTGTTCATTGGCAGGTCGAAGGCCAATGGAACGGTGGTGGCTGAACCGTCGGCATTGGTCGTGCTGGTCAGAGTTCCGCTGGCGCTGAAGTTCAGGTTACCGATTTGTGCTGCCGTGGCTACCGGCGTGGCGCTGGTATCCTGCGTGTACACTTTCCATGAATTTTCTGGCGTCGTTGACTTCACAAAGTACACGTTGTTGTCGTGTGAGTTACCGAGTGAATCATAGGTCGTGATGGTGTTGACGTAGTTGTAGCTGCTCGGGTCTGAACTGGAGAAAGTGGCGGTGGCCGGGATTTTATCGCTGGAGTTCAGGTTAGCGGCCATGGTGCCCGTGGTAGACGCTTTGGCGATCATCATGGTGTTCGGGATATTCAGCGGTACTGGCTGTGCACCCTGCGCGATGGTCGGTGGCGTACCGGTGGCCGGGTAACCGGTCAGGCTCAGGCCCTGCGAATTGACCAGATTGCGGTTTTCGTCCAGAGAAAGCTGGCCGTTACGCGAATAGAACACGCCGCCGCTGGCGTCAGTCAGACGGAAGAAACCGTTACCGCTCAGTGCAACGTCCAGACCACGGTTCGTCGTGGTGGTGGTGCCGTCGCTGAAGTCCTGAGTAATGGCGGCAACTTTTACGCCCATACCGGTTTGTGAACCGGCAAACATATCGGCAAAAGAGGCGGTCGCTGATTTAAAGCCAGACGTGGCGGAGTTGGCAATGTTATTACCAATAACGTCCAGGTTTGACGATGCTGCGTTCAGGCCGCTGACTGCTTGGGAAAAGCTCATGGTCTGCTCCATTAACACTCTTCATCCTTCGGGCGGCTGCGGTGTGGGCGGCCATCGAAGTGATGCTGAGTATTTTCAAAGTGTTGAATTTCAATAAAAAACGTTTATTTGCTGCTGTGTAAAAATGTGGCGCTTACAGAATCTGTCGCACGTTGGCCAGCGTACTGGTGCCGCGAACGCCAAGATCCAGCACGGCACCGGAACTGTCGTTGGTGACGCCGTTAACCAGCGCGTAGTTCAGTGAAGTCGCCACCATCTGCTCGCCGCCGTTGGTGGCATTAATGCTGAAGCTGTAGCTGCCATCCGGTGCGGCGGTGCCGTCATCCTGCGTGCCATCCCAGGTGTAACTGTGAACGCCTGCCGTCTGCGCGCCGAGACCGATGGTTTTCACCACTTTGCCGGTCGAATCGCTGATGGTGACATTCGCGGTATCCACGGAACGCTCCAGTTCCAGACCAAATGGCGTGGTGCTGACTTTGCCATCGGCGCTGCCGACCAGAATCGCTTTGCCCGCCACCATCACGCCATGCCCAATCAGCGCCGTTGCCTGTACAGACTGGTTGCTGTTGATCTGGCCGGAGATGCTGCCGAGCGTGGTGTTGAGTTTTTCGATGCCGCTGACGGTATTGATCTGCGCCAGCTGGCTGGTGAGCTGGGCGTTATCCATCGGATTGGTCGGGTCCTGGTTCTTCAACTGCGCAACCAGCAGCGTCAGAAAGTTACTCGACAGATCGTCGGCGGTAGATTTAGGCGTCGTCGCGCTGCTGCCTGAAATCGTGTTGTCGGTGGTGTCGTTGATTGAGCTTAAAACTGACATAAGAGCCTCCGTTATTGACCCAGTGTCAGGGTTTTCAACATCAACGATTTGGTGGTGTTCAGCACCTCAACGTTGGCCTGATAGCTGCGGGAAGCAGAAATGGTGTTGACCATTTCACTGACGACATCGACGTTGGGCATCTGCACGTAGCCTTTGGCATCCGCCATCGGATTACCGGGCTGATACACCATGCGCATCGGTGACGGGTCATCAACAATTTCGGCCACTTTAACCCCACCGGTTTCCTGCCCCGGTGCGGCGTTAACCTGAAACACCACTTGTTTGGCGCGGTACGGCTGGCCGTCCGGGCCCGTCACGCTATCGGCGTTGGCCATGTTACTGGCGCTGACGTTCATGCGTTGCGACTGGGCAGAGAGCGCCGATCCGGCGATATCAAAAATACTGAGCATGGACATGCGGGTTATCCTTGGAGTACCGACATCATCCCTTTCACCTGGCCGCCAAGCACGGTCAGGTCGGTCTGATATCGCACACTGTTGTCGGCGAAATTGGTACGTTCACGGTCCATATCGACCGTGTTGCCGTCCATCGACGGCTGATCGGGAATGCGATACATCAGATCCAGATCCGCACCCGCGCTGGTAGACGCAGGAATGTGGCGCGTATTGGTCAGCTCCAGCGACATGCCGCTGCCGTTGGCCCGGCCAGCTTCCATCACCTTCTGTAACTGGCTGGCGAAATCGATGTCCCGCGCCTGATACCCTGGGGTATCCGCGTTGGCAATGTTCGCCGAGAGTATTTCCTGCCGCTGGGCGCGCAAGTTGAGCGCTTCCTGTTGGAACTGTAGTGCGGCGTTCAATTTGTCGAGCATGCGCCCTCCGCAAAATGAGAATTTGGAGCCGACAGCATAAATCCCCCCGTCAACAACCTATCGCAGGAATAAGCGCAAAATGCCCCGCTATTTGTCGCATTGGGAAATCGGCACTGCGGGTAGACTTGTTGTCAGAAGTAGGAATTCCACGGCAGTACTCATAGCGATAAGCATGGCGGGGCGAAGAGCGGAATGAACAAGCTGATGATCGGGAAATATGGGTGGATACTGGGGCTGTGCCTTGTGACCTTGCCTGCACAAACACTGGCTGCACCGGTCAAAGCAGTGACCACCTCATCGAACAGCGATACGCTATTTGCCGGTCAGATTCAGCAGTTCTTCCAGTTGCAATACGCCAGTAGCGGAATGCAGGTAAAAACCGTGGTCACAACCCCGGCCGCCCGTCAGCCGCAGTGTTTGTCGCCGCAATTTTCCCTGTCGCCGAATGGCCGCACCTGGGGCAATGTCTCAGTGGCGGTGAACTGCAACGGACTGAAAAGTTACGTGCAGACCAAGGTGCAGGTCAGCGGTACTTACTGGGTTGCCGCGCGCAATGTCTCCTCCGGCGCGCATCTCAGCGCGACGGATATGCAACAAAAGAGCGGAAGGCTGGATTTATTGCCGCCACGGGCTATCCTTGACAGCCAGCAGGCGCTGAACGCGGTGACGCTGCGCAATATCAATATCGGCCAGCCTCTGACGCTGTCGATGTTGCGCCGTCCCTGGATGGTGCACGCCGGACAACAGGTGCAGGTGCAGGCGACGGGCAGCGGTTTCAATGTCTCCAGCGCAGGTCAGGCTATGAACAATGCTGCCGCTTCCGAAACCGTACGGGTCAGAATGCCGTCGGGGCAGATAGTCAACGGCACCGTGGGTGCAGACGGCACGGTAAGCATTGCGATTTAAGGTTTTGGCTTAGCGACAATTGCAATAAGGGTTAAAGTTTTGGCCTGAGATGTCGATAACCTACTATCAGAGCCGTATTTGACGGCCTTACTCAGAGTCGTTAGCGGGTTATCAGACATCAGATCCGTTTTATTGGAGAATCATTATGAGCATCGAACGTACCCAGGCATCACAACCTGTCAGCCCGATCCAGCAACGCGATCCATCTGACGTTGCCGCACAGGCTGCCAAAAAAGAGAACAATGTTACAGCACCGGTCAGCGGCACGGCTGTAACCCTGAGCGACGCGCAGGCCACCCTGACGCAGTCAAGCTCACAAGATATTAATACCGCCCGCGTGGAAGAGCTGAAACAGGCTATCCGCGATGGCAAACTGACGATGGATACCGGCAAAATCGCCGATGCGCTGCTGCAAGACACCCAAGACTATCTGAAAAACGTGTAGTAGCAGGTGTCTGCGTTGCAAGCTATTTATGTTGAAAGCTACTGTGTTGAAAGGTCATAAAGCCCGATGAAGACTTTTATCAAGACGATGAATACGTTGGTTGAAACGCTGCAAGCCCTGGATCTCATCATCCATCATGAACAAACGTTGTTATGCTCCGGGCGCGTCAATGGGGTGGCTTTGCAGCACATCACCGAGCAAAAAAGTTCATTGCTGACCACCGTCGATTATCTTGATAAACAGCGCCGTGAACATGATGTCAGGCTCAAGCAAACCGCCCCCTATTCGCGTCAGCCGGAAATTGCTGGCATGTGGAAGACCGTGGTGCAACTGAGCGAGAAGCTCAGCCACATCAACCGCCACAATGGTATGCTGCTCGATAAGCAGCTGGCTTATAACAGCCAGGCGATGGCGATCCTTAACGCCAGCCAGACCCAGAAATTGTACGGCCCAAACGGACAGACCTCCGTCAGCGGACAATCCGTACGTAAGATTTCGGTATAAATCCCCTCTTCACGCTAAGCATCACTGCCTGAGTTATTTTCCTGCCCTCGCGCCGCAACGTTCCGCTGAGCCGACCGCAGGAAATGTCGGGAATGTTCCACTTTGATGGAAAATCCGATGACCTCAGGCATAAGATATTTCCCAGCCTTTGTCAGTATCGCCCGTAAAAACACCGATTGTCAGTAACCCGCTAGCGCACCCCAAAAAAAACGGTAATATGCTGTCAAATTATACGATTTGGCCGTTGCCACTTCCCTGTTGTTGAAGACCTGCCGGTTTCATAAGGATATTTGTGACTTTACAAGGAAATACCCAATCTTTCCGTGCCACTTATGGCCCGCTGACACCGCTGAAAATCATCGCGACAGGCGCGGCGCTGCCATCCACCAAAGTGACGTCGGCAGAACTGGATATCCGGCTCGGTAAACCTACCGGTTTTGTGGAAAAGCGCTCTGGTATCGATTTTCGTTTCCACGGCAGTGATAGCGCCAGCCAGGTTGATCTGGCCGTTGCTGCGCTGCGGGATGCGTTGAATCGTCAGGCTATTGCCCCGGAGTCTATCGATTTACTGATCTACGCGTCGGCGATCCCGGTTCAGGCCCTGCCTTTTAGCGCTGCGCATGTACTGAAAGCGTCGCCGCTGAAAAAAGGCATCAGCAGTTTTGATATCAACACCAGTTGCGTGAGTTTTATTTCGGCGTTACAGGTCGCCGCCGGGTTGCTCAATACCGGCGCTTACCGTCGTATTGCCATTGTCAGCGCCGAACTGGCATCGCGCGGGATTGACTGGGAACATGAAGAGTCGTCGATTATTCTTGGCGACGGCGCTGCCTGCGCCATTGTTGAACAGGGAGACGGGCAAAGCGGTATTCTTTCCTGCCTGCTGGAGACTTATCCTGCCGGAATCGACCTGTGCCAGATCCGCGCAGGCGGCACTCGCCGCAACCCACGCGCCGGGTTACATCACAGCGATTTTCTGTTCCAGATGGACGGTAAACGCCTGTTCCGTCAGGCGGCAGCGCTGATTGAAGGTTACTGGCAGCGGTTGTTGTCATCTGCCGGTTGTTGTCAGACCGATCTGGCGACGGTTATTCCGCATCAGGCCAGCCACGTCTCACTCGAACACATGCGCCGCCGGCTAAACGTGCCCGCCGACGTGCTAATTGATATCTATCGCCAACATGGCAATCAGGTCTCCGCATCCATTCCGACCGCCCTGCACTACGCCATTACACATGGCCGCTTCAAACCCGGCAAACCGGTTGCTCTGGTAGGTACCGCCGCGGGCTTAACGCTTGGTGGCATGGTATTGATGCCATGAAAATAGTCGTAACGGGTGCCGCCAGCGGCCTCGGGCGCAATGCCACCGAGTGGCTGCTGGCGAAAGGTCATCAGGTGGTCGCCACCGGTCGTGACCTCCATACGGGGAAAGCGCTGGCGCAATTGGGCGCAGAGTTCCGGTTTATCGATCTCGATGTCGCCACACAGGCGGACTGCCTGTCGCTGGTTAAAGGCTGCGACGCTATCTGGCATTGCGCGGCGAAGTCGTCGCCGTGGGGCAGTGAACCCTCGTTCATGCTGACTAACACTCAGGTCACCGATCGGTTGGCCGCTGCTGCCGGGCAGGCGGACATCCCGCGCTTTGTGCATATTTCCACCCCCGCCATTTATTTTGATTTCACGCACCGCACTAATATTGATGAACGTTTCCGCGCCAGAGCTTTTGCCAATCATTATGCAAAAAGTAAGTTTTTAGCCGAACAACATATTCAGCAACGCCAGCAACAATTCCCTCTGACGCGCTATACCATTTTGCGCCCCAGGGGGCTGTTTGGCCCGCATGATCGGGTGATATTGCCCCGCGTGCTGCAACAGATTCGTCAGCAAAAAGGGGTTCTGCGCTTGCCGCGCGGTGGCGACGCACTGCTGGACCTGACGTTCACGCTCAACGTGGTCGAAGCCATGTGGCTGGCAACGGTGCAGGACGTCCTGCCAGCCGGTGCAGCTTATAACATTACCAACCACCAGCCTCAGCCCCTGAACGTCATGCTAAACCAGTTGTTGGGTGAAGAGCTGGGGATCAACTTTACGATTAAAACCGTCGCCTATCCGCTGCTTTATAGTCTGGCCGCCGGTATGGAAGCCGTAGCCCGGTTTACCCACAAAGAACCGATGCTCACCCGCTACAGCGTGGGGGCGGTCAATTTTGATATGACGCTGAGCCAGATGCGCGCGCGCACTGAACTGAAGTATCAGCCGGTCTATTCGCTGGCGGAAGGTATCGCCCTGACGGCAAACGCCATGCGGAAAAATCCAGGGAGTCTGAATGGCTAACATCACAACATTTGAGGTGGGTTATTGTCTGCACCCCGGCTGCATGGCGCTGAAAGGAGCCGGCTGGCGGGTGTGTAAATTTCCGGCCCGCGCCTGGTTACTGGAGGCTCAGGGCAAACGCTGGCTGTGGGATACCGGCTACGCCGATCACTTTGAACATTACACTTCGCAGGGCATTTTCCGCCTGTACCGTAAAACTACTCCGGTCCATTTCAACTCTGGCGATGCCCTGTTTCGTCAGTTGGAAAGTCAGGGTATTTTGCCCGCCGATATTCACGGGCTGATCATCTCCCACTTCCATGGGGACCATATCGCCGGTCTGCGCGATTTTCGTGGCGTGCCGTCAATTTGCAGCGCGGTGGGCTGGGAAGCCAGCCGTACATTGCGTGGCTTTGCGGCCCTGAAACGGGCGTTCGTACCGGGTCTGATCCCGGACGACTTTGAGCGCGGTTTGCAGTTTATGGAACGCTTTGACCAGATCGCACTGCCTGTCGAACTGGCCCCCTTTGAGCAAGGTTTTGCCTTGCCGGAGAGTGCTCAGGAGATCATTCTGGTGCCGTTGCCCGGTCACGCGGCCGGGCATATCGGGGCATTTGTGCAAACGGAATCGGGCTGGGTATTGCTGGCCAGCGACGCTGCCTGGTCACCGCTCAGTTATCAACATCTGCGCGGCCCGTCGCGGCTGGCGCATCTGGTGATGGACGATGCCCCGGCCTATTACCGCACCCTTGACCGGCTGCATCAGTTATTTCTCGGCGGGAACGTTGAAATCCGTCTGTGTCACGAGGGCGATTTATGATGTCACTGACCACCCTCTGGCATTATCTGCGCACCCGCCGGTTACGCTTTCGCGACCGCGACGCGCTGCTCGACTGGCAGCAGAAAAAGCTGCGGCAATTTGCCCGCCGGACCCTCTCCCGCAGCCCGTGGTTTCGGGGTTATAACCCCGCTCATCATCAGGACTGGCCGGTGATGAACAAGGCCCTGATGATGGCCCATTTCGATCAGATGAACACAGCCGGATTGCATAAAGACGCGTTACTGGCCTGCGCCCAGCGTGCCGAACAGGATCGCGATTTCACACCGCAGGTAAACGGTTTCAGCGTGGGCTTGTCGTCCGGCACCTCCGGCCAGCGCGGCTTGTTTGTGGTCAGCCCGCATGAACAGCAGATGTGGGCCGGTGGGATGCTGGCGAAAATGCTGCCCGACGGTTTTCGCCGTGGTGAACGCGTCGCCATGTTTTTACGGGCGGATAGTCATCTCTATCACAGCGTCAATAACCGCTGGCTGAGCCTGGAATTCTTCGACCTGTTCTCACCTTTCGACCAGCAAACGACCCGTTTGCTGCAGTTTGCCCCGACGATCATCGTGGCACCGGCGCAGGTCTTGCGGCAACTGGCGCTGGCGGTGCTGCATCAGCAGTTGAATATGACGGTAAAGCGGGTGATTTCCGTCGCCGAAGTGCTGACACCTCAGGATCGCCAGTTGTTAGAACAGGTTTTTCATCACGTTGGCGAAGTGTATCAGGCCACCGAAGGCTTTCTGGCCGCGACCTGCGAGCGGGGAACGTTGCATTTAAACGAAGAGTTTATTCACGTCGAGCCGGAGTGGATCGACGAACAGCGCTTTGTTCCGGTGATCACAGACTTTACCCGCCATACCCAACCGATTGTCCGCTACCGGCTGGATGATGTTCTGGTAAAACGCCAGTTACCTTGCCCCTGTGGCCGGGTGACGCTGGCACTGGAGCGGATTGAAGGCCGCTGTGATGACTGGCTGGTGCTGCCGGGAGCAGGGCAAACAGAGAAAGTGATGTTTGCCGACGCCTGCAACCGCGTGATCGCCAATGCGCTCCCGCTGACCGCCGACTACCGGCTGGTTCAGCACAATTCGCGGGAACTGCACCTGCACAGCGACGGTAGCCCGGCGGAAATTGAGCACTGTAAAACGCAGTTGGAGAAGCATTTTGCCGTACAGGGCGTCGATGTGGCACGGCTGCAATGGACGTTGCAGGCCGGTGAAATCGCACAACAGTTTATGCATAAAAAGCGGCGGATCCTGCGTCATAAGGAGAGCGTCAATGCGTGATCGTTTAGTGTGCCTGTTGACCGGCTGGGGCGGCGTCGGCGTGGTTTACCACCTCACGGATGCCTTCCAGCGTCCGGGGACCGTGCTCTCGCCGTCGTTTATCGACCGGATGGTGACTTTTAGCCCCGACGGCATCTGGCTTTATCTGTCGTTTTTCCTGATCATCCCGCTGGCCTATCTGACCTGTCCGGCCGCGCGGCTGCACTGGCTGAGAAATGCCATGGCGATCACCGCGCTGTTTTCCGGCGCGGTCTATCTGCTGTGGCCGACTACGTTGATCTATCCGACATACAGGCCAGATGCCTCGCTCAGCGCGAAGCTACTGACTCAGCTTATTCACATCGATTCCGCCCAAAATTGCCTGCCTTCACTGCATATGGCGCTCACCGTGCTGGCCGTGTGGGCCTTGAGCCGCCGCGAACACCCGTTAAGAACGGTGCTGTATGTGTTGTGGTGTGTGGCAATCGGTTTTTCTATTTTACAGCTACGCCGCCATTTGTTTGTCGATTTACTGAGCGGTTCTGCACTGGCATTTTGCGTCGGCGCCGGGTTATGGCGCGTTATGAGACAGTCTCAAACGACATCACAAGGAAGGATCCCATGACAGATTTAATTATCCCCATCATCTTTATGTTGGTCGTCGTCACCGGCGAAGCCTGGATATTAGAGCGGGTGCATAAGGAGGCCGTGAACTGGCGGGATGTGATTTTCAACCTGAACTCCGGTCATATTATGCTGTGGCTTTTCCGCGGTCTGGAGATATTTTGTTATGGTATGGTCGCTGCGCATTTCAGTCTCAACTGGCTGAGCAGTTGGCCTGCGCCGCTGGTGTGGTTATTTGCCCTGCTGGCCTGGGATTTCGGGTTTTACTGGTTGCACCGTTTGCATCATAAGCTGGGGGCGCTCTGGGCGGTGCATGTGGTTCACCATCAGGGGGAGCACTTTAATCTTTCTCTCGGGGTGCGTAATTCGTGGTACTCCTCGCTGACCTCCATCCCTTTCTTTATGCTACTGGCCGTTCTGGGCGTGCCGCTGTCGGTGTTTATCACCGTTTCGCTGCTGCACTACACGATACAACTGTTTAATCATAATGCGCTGACCCCAAAATTAGGTTTTCTTGAGAAGATATTTGTGACACCGTCACATCACCGCATTCATCATGTCAATGACCGTTTTTACTCGGATAAAAACTTCGGCGGCAGCTTTATTTTCTGGGACAAATTGTTCGGCACTTTCTGCCCAGCCCTGCCAGAAGGCGATTTCAGCTTTGGCGCAGGCAAAGAACGCCACTCAGAAAACCCGTTCTGGGCCAGCAATCTGCCGTTCTTCCGCTATCTGAAACTGCCCTTCCGCACGCAGCAGAAAACGGCACAGTTTCACTGTTCGGTCGCCAGTTTGTTTATCGGCGCGATGCTTTTATTCTCGCTGGTAATTGGGTATGTCTACCGGTTTGGCTATGGCTATGACGCCATTGGCCTGCCGCAAATCTGTCTGTTTTTACTGCTGGCGTCGGGCACTCTGGCGTTTGGCGGAATTTCTGAAGGCCGTCACTGGGGCGTCACGCTGTGGCTGGCCATTACGCTGTCCCTGCCGTTGGTTTTCATCGCGCTGCTGGAATGGCGTGACGCATTTTGGATGGTGCTGATGCCGCTCGCTTTGCTGCACGCCTTTACCCTGGCCTGTGGCCTGGGCCGCCGCCAAATATCGCAGGTTGTCAGCCATGAGTAAATTACCCGATATGCCGCTGTTTATGCCCGACGGTGAACAGGCGTTCCATCGTCAGTTACACCGCGAAGCGCAGGCGTACCTAAAAGAGTTGCAAGATCACCGCTTCGCCGACGGGATCCACCTGTGCAAAGCCTTAGTGCTGGCACTGGCGTGCGTTGGCGGCTATCTCCTCTGTCTGACACAGCAAAACAGCTGGGGGTTTTTCGGCGGCTATCTGCTGTTTGTGATGGCGGGCATGTTGCTGAACGTCAATGTGAATCATGACGCTTCCCATAACGTTTTTTTACGTATCCCGCGCGCTAACCGGATCATAGGGCGTCTGGTGACGCTGCCGCTGGGTGTTGACCCCGACTACTGGCGCTTACGCCACGTCGAGTTTCATCACCGCTATGCCAATGTGGAACATTACGATCTGGATACCGAGGAGAACGGTTTTTTCCGCCAGAGTCCTTATCAGCAGCACCGGTCTTATATGCGTTTTCAGCATATTTACTGGCCACTGATTGCCGCGCTTTCGCTGCCCTATATTGCGTGGATATTTGACTGGTCAGACAGACTGGGTAAAACGCCGCTGGCGCAAAAAGGGGCGTTGCCCGGAAAACGGGGCTGGTTGATCTTTACGGCGGCCAAAATCGCACACTTGCTGGTCGTTCTGATGATCCCGTTATGGACTGCGCATCTCCATGGTATTGGTGCGGGTGTGGTCATTGTCAGTTATGTTATTAGCCAGATGATTGCTTCGCTGATGGTGGTTTTTTTGCTGCTCGGTACCCACTGGGCACAGGCTGAGTTTTACGATGCGCCCACCGACGGACGGATGCCGCAGGGCTGGTATAAGCATAATTTCGCCACGGCTTGCGACTGGCAGCCTTCTCCATTATGGCTGCAAAAATGGTTTGGCATGCTTAACCTGCACCTGACGCATCATCTTTTCCCCGGTTGGCATCATCGCCACTGTCCGGCACTGGCGAAAATCATTGAACGCGTCGCCCGCCAGCACGGCATGAATTACCGCTGTATTGGCTATCGTCAGCTTATGCGTGAACAGCAGCAATTTCTAAAAACCATGGGAAGCGGCGATGACCCGCGCACCGGCCATACGGAGAGCCCATGGCAGCCGAAGTGAACGCCCCGACTTACCAGCAGCGTGACGATCTGGCCCTGCATCGCGACCTGACTCAGGCAGCCAACCAATATTTGCTCACGAACCGCGATCACCGCTTCGCCGACGGCAGGATGATCGGCAAACTCCTCTTTCTGATATCGCTCTGCGCGCTGTTTTACACGCTGAGCCTGACGGCAGGAAGCACAGCGGGTTTCGCCTGCGGATATTTTGGTTTTATTTTTACCGCCATGCTGCTGGCCATTAACGCCGTGCACGATGCATCCCACAACGCCTTCTTTCGCCAGCAATGGGCTAACCGTGCGCTGAACATGGTGATTTGTATTCCGCTAGGCCTCGACCCGGATTGCTGGCGGGTGCGCCACGTCGAATGTCATCACGCGCATCTCAATGTGAAGGGGTTCGATCTCGATATTGAGGAAAACGGCGTGTTGCGCCAGACGCCGTTTCAGCGCATTAAAGGCTTTATGCGCGCCCAGCAATACTATTGGCCCTTTGTCGCTGCGCTGACGTTTCCCTGCATCATCTGGTTTTTCGACTGGTATGACCGTGCAGGGAAAACCCGCGTGCAGCCAAAAATGCGCCACCACGGCGTGACCGGCTGGGGTATTTTTCTGGTCACCAAAGCCCTGCATTTGCTGCTGGCGCTGGTTGTGCCTTATTTCGTTCTGCATCCGCAAGGGGCCAGCGTACAGACTCTGCTGTTATGTTATTTAGGTAGCCAGATGCTCTCATCGTTGATTTTTGTGGTGCTGATTTTAGGGTCACATTGGGCGATGGGGACATTTTATGAGGCTCCCGCCGACGGGCGCTTCAAACATGGTCGCTATCGCCATGTTTTCGCCACGACCATCGACTGGGTGCCGCGTCCGCGTCAGGCATCCTACTGGATGGGCGAACTGAACCGGCATCTGACGCACCATATTTTCCCTAACTGGAATCATCGTCATTATCCGGCGCTGTCCGCCATTATTGCTGATGTTGCGCCACGCCATGGCGTGACCTATCACAGTGTCTCACTGGGGGATATTCTGGCCGCGCAGCAGCGCTTTCTGCGGGCTATGGGGCGTGGACAGCCCGCTCACGGGCTGTTAAAAACACCGCAAAAACGGCGTTCCGATTAGCGATAATTGACGATCACTTGCTGGCTGACGATGCGCAGCGGCGGGTTTAACCTGCCCTTGCCTTCGACAAAAAACACCAGTCTGAAAGGGGTTTGTGCCGACTGGCCGAAGAAGGCGCGGGTCTGCCCGCTGGCGCCGTCCAGCTCTGCACAGCGGTTGTTGGTGTTGCACAATTTGACCTGTAACCCTGCGGGCTGCGGGCCGTACAACCGGTAGTTCCAACTGACCGATTCAACGGTCGCCGACGGCGTCTGCCTGACCGGCGCACTGTCTGGCGGAGTCAACGCCGGGGCTGAACTCGCCACGCCCCGGTTTTGCAAAGTCACACCCGGCTGGCTGTCAGACCAGGATCCCGCCGCGTAAGATGGCGCACTCAGCACAGAAAGCAACCCCGCGCAAATCAATGACACGTTGTTCGACATCACTCGCCCCCGATGGTCGCCGTCATGCGAATCTGGCGGGTGTCGCTCATTTCCAGATTCGACATGACGGCAATCTGCGGTAGCGAACGGCGCAGGAAGCGGGAGAGCAGCGCACGCAGGGCGTGATTGACCAGCAGCACCGGCGGTGCACCGTTCATTTCCTGACGCTGTAACGCAGCCTGCGCCTGAGTCAACAGACGTTCAGCCAGACCTGGTTCGAGGCCACCGCCTCCCTGTAGCGCCTGCAACAGCAAACGTTCAAGCGAGGTGTCCAGCCCGATAACCTGCACTTCTCCCGTTCCAGGGAACCACTGCTGGGTAATGGCGCGGCCCAGTGCAACACGCACCACAGAGGTCAGTTCGTTCGGGTCATTCTGGTTCGGCGCATGTTCGGCCAGCGTTTCAATAATCGTGCGCATATCGCGGATAGACACCCGCTCGGCGAGCAGGTTCTGCAACACTTTGTGCAGCGTGGTCAGCGTCACCACGCCCGGCACGAAATCTTCAGTCAGTTTCGGCAGCTCTTTGGAGACGCGCTCGAGCAGCTCCTGCGTTTCTTGTCGCCCGAACAGTTCCTGAGCATGCAGGCTGATCAGGTGGTTAAGGTGGGTGGCGACCACTGTACTGGCTTCCACCACGGTAAAGCCCTGAATCTGCGCCTGTTCACGCAGTGCCGGTTCTATCCATACGGCGGCCAGACCAAAGGCGGGATCTTGTGTTATTTCGCCCGGCAGTTCGCCGATGGCGTTGCCTGGGTTGATCGCCATCCAGCGGCCCGGATGCGCTTCGCCGGTGCCGATTTCCACGCCTTTCATCATAATGCGATAACCGGCCGGTGGCAGTTCGAGGTTGTCACGAATGTGAATAACCGGCGGCAGATAGCCCATCTCCTGCGCGAATTTTTTACGGATGCTGCGAATACGGCCCAGCAGTTCGCCGTTCTGTGCGTAGTCCACCATCGGAATGAGGCGATAACCCACTTCCATTCCCAACGAATCTTCCAGCTGAACGTCAGACCAACTGGCTTCGACCAACTGTTTATTATCGGTATTCACCGGGACAACGTCTTTCGCCGCCGCCGGTTTTTGTTGCTGACCGCGCGTCCACCATGCCAGCGCGAGCAGGCCGCCGGTGAACAGCAGGAAGACGAAGTTTGGCATACCGGGTACCAGCCCCAGTAAGCCCAGTACGCAGGCGCTCAGCATCATGACGCGCGGATTGCGGAACAGCTGGGTGACCATCTGCTCGCCGACGTCTTCGTTGGTACCGACGCGGGTCACGATAACCCCCGCCGCCGTAGAGATAACCAGCGCGGGGATCTGTGCCACCAGACCATCACCGATGGTCAGCAAGGTGTAGCTCTCCGCCGCGTGGCCGATGTCCATGTTGTGTTGCAGTACGCCGACCAGTAAGCCGCCGACGACGTTGATGATCATGATCATCAGACCGGCGATGGCATCACCGCGCACGAATTTACTCGCACCGTCCATCGAGCCGTAAAAGTCGGCTTCCTGCGTCACTTCGGAGCGGCGCTGTTTGGCTTCATCTTCGCCAATCAGACCGGCGTTGAGGTCAGCGTCAATCGCCATCTGTTTGCCGGGCATCCCGTCGAGGACAAAACGCGCGCCGACTTCGGCAATACGTCCGGCACCCTTGGTGATCACCATGAAATTGATCAGCACCAGAATGATAAACACCACAATGCCGATGGCAAAATTACCCCCCACCAGGAAGTGGCCGAAGGCCTCTACGACGCGCCCCGCCGCTGCAGTGCCGGTATGGCCTTCCAGCAAAATAATACGGGTCGACGCGACGTTGAGTGACAGTCGCAGCAAGGTGGAGAACAGCAGAATGGTCGGGAACGCGGCAAATTCCAGCGTACGCTGGGTGAACATCGCCACCAGCAACACCATGATCGACAGCGCAATGTTGAAGGTAAACAGCAGGTCGAGAATAAACGGCGGTAACGGCAGTACCATCATCGACAGAATAATCAGGATCAGGATCGGTCCGGCCAGCACCTGCCACTGTGTGTCTTTGAAACTTGGTAAGCGCAGTAGCGCAGCCAGATTACCCATGTGTTTCTATCTCTCCAGCAAAGTCCAGTGCCTCAGGCACGGGTAAACGTTCAGGTTTCTTCGGAGCTAATCCGCCTTCACGCTTCCAGCGTTTCAGTTGATAAACCCACGCCAGCACTTCTGCCACGGCCGCATAGAGCGCCGCAGGGATTTGCTGACCAATGTCACTGTGACGATAAAGCGCACGCGCCAGCGGCGGTGCCTCCAGCATCGGAATGTTGTGTTCAGCGCCGAGTTCTTTAATACGCAGGGCTACGTCGCCTGCCCCTTTGGCCAGCACTTTTGGCGCACTCATTTTATTTTCACTGTATTGCAGCGCGACGGCGTAGTGCGTCGGGTTGGTGACAATCACGTCGGCTTTTGGTACATCGGCCATCATGCGGCGTCTGGCCATTGCGCGCTGTTGCTGACGGATGCGCCCTTTGACGTGCGGGTCGCCCTCCTGACTTTTATGTTCGTCGCGGATGTCCTGCTTACTCATGCGCAGTTTTTTAATGTGCGTCCAGATCTGCCAGAAGACGTCAAAACCCACCATCGGCGTCAACCCGAGCACAATCATCAGTCCGCAAAACACAATCATATTCAGCGCTTCACCCAGCGCCGGAATGGTCGGTTGCGCCATCAGACGCATCATTTCCGGCCAGTGGTGCCACAGATAGAGGCCGCAAATCCAGCCGACAATGGTGGCTTTCAGTATGGCTTTGAGCAATTCGGCCAGTACCTGACCGGAGAACATACGCTTGAGCCCCGCAATCGGATCCATACGGCTTAATTTCGGTGCGAAGGATTTGCCGCTGAAATTCAGCCCCCCCAGCAGCAGCGGTGCGGCCAGCGCGACCAGAATCAGACCACCGATCACCGGAAACAGCGCCCAGACGGCGCGCCCAAGCAGAGAGGCCATCTGTTGCAGCATTTGTCGGTCATTACTGATGATGTCGTGATCGAAATTCAGCCCCTGAGCGATCATCACCGCCAACTGGCGTGCCATCGACTCACCGGACATCCACAGCAATGACAAACCGGCTCCCAGCATCAGCATGGAAGTCAGTTCGCGCGAACGCGGGATTTGCCCCTCTTCGCGGGCCTTTTCAAGCTTGTGGGGTGTGGGGGCTTCGCTTTTTTCGAGATCGCTTTCTTCAGCCACCGTGAGGTTCCTGTCAGCTCTAGGTACAAATTTTCATGCCTATAATGACAAAGGTTACCGATTGTCATGGTCTGAAAAGAGGTGGAAAATGCAGGCTATTTGACACATTGATTGGCAAGCAGAAGAATGGGTTAAGGGTCAGATGAAAGGGAGAGTAGCTCGGGAAAGCCAAATCGCGGTACAAGAAAGACTTGATAAGTCTTTTTTACATTCTGAAATTAATATCTCGCTAAATCGCACTTTAATACTCAGCTTTTCATGCGAAACATCTTATTTACACGTTTATGTGTCGTAAATTATTACTCTATTACCCCACCCCGTGACATAACACTCCGCGTCAGCACTTTATCCTTTTTTCACATAAAATCTACATTAATTAATTAGTTAAAGTCATAAAATAAATATTTTATGCTTTAAATCTCATGCCTTTCAGAATATCTTTACAGAATTGAATTTCATAGCAGAAGTATTGAAATTCTAATTCATTGTTATTCCTAGTAATTAAAATTAATATTAACTTTCATCCATGAAAAAGCACAAATTAACGTATAAGTTAAATGAAAGAAGAATAATCCTAAGTATTATTGATTACATTGATAGCTCAATGTTTAATGAGCACGATTTACGTGGATAGGTTCGACCATGGTAGGAATAGTTAACTCAAAGGATAGAGAACGATGCAAAGGAGAAAGTTTTTAAGTCAGGTTGAGATTGAAAGTCTGATTGCAGCGACGGCGCTGGGGAAAAATAACTCTCGTGATAAATGTATGCTATTGATGTGTTTTATTCATGGTTTACGAGTCAGTGAGTTAATAAATTTGCGTGTTAACGACATCGAACTTCAGACAAAGAGAATGCAAGTATCACGTTTGAAAAATGGATTTTCTGTTCAACATCCCCTGCAACCGAGAGAAATAACCGCCATTGTTGATTGGTTAAATGTACGATCCCAATATCTGGACTCAGACAGTAATTGGCTATTCCTCTCCAGGCACGGCGGGCAACTATCCCGGCAGCAACTTTACCGGCTCATAAGAAAATACGGTGAAACGGGAGGGATTAATATCAAAGTACATCCTCATATGCTCAGACATGCCTGTGGTTATGCATTAGCCGATAAAGGATTCGACACGCGCCTTATTCAGGATTATTTAGGGCACCGTAATATTCAAAACACGGTTATTTACACTGCCAGTAATGTAGAACGCTTTCGGGTGGTCAATATTTGATCTAATAGCTTGAGTTCCATTTTTTAATCGCGCATATTGCCCCCCAATATCTTGCCCCCATTAGCGGGAGCTATTAGGGGACAATACACTTTCATCAGGCACCGATATCTTAACTTCTTCCCATCACCGCGAAATCCATTACCGATAGGATATCGTTTTTCAGCATAAATAATCCGGCATCATTTTTTACTTCTAATTTTCGCATCGCGTTACATTTATGCGCACTGATCGTTTTAATACTGAGTTTTTTAAGTGCGGCTATCTCTCCCAGACTCATACCATTAAAGAGGTATTTCAGTACCTCATTTTCGCTAAGCGTTAAATGACGCGCCGTTGAATCCACCGAACTTTTGGGCTTGGCTAAATAGGTGCAGATTTTATGACTTAAAAAACGACGACCGGACAACACTTGCCGGAAACAATCGGCAACTTTAGTTAAAGGGTCATCGCGGGCAACCAGGCTGACGTTAGGCTCACAAAGAAGTGAGCGCATCTCCTCACCCGACTGGCAAGAGGTATAGACAATAACTGTTAAATCAGGGAATAACCGGCACAAGCGAAGGATTGTGTCCCGACACTCGTTCAGGTTTTCACTGTAGCTATAGAGGTCAGTAATCAGCACGTCAAATGACTGGTACATCAGCGCTTCAGCGATTTTTCTGAGCCCCGTCTCCTGCAACAGAATCTCCTGTTGCACGCCGAGCGATTGAACAAAATAAGAAAGACCTGCCAGCGCTAAAGGACTGCTGTCCATCAGTGCTATTTTTAGCGTTTTGTCAGTGGCGATATTCACGATATAACTCCTTGTTGTTCGTGGGGCGGACCTCTTAGATATCGGCTGAGTCAGGCCCTGGCAATCAGATTGCGACGTGCGGACCGGTTTTAGCCATCCATGTGCCCTGCACGAAGAGTTCGCTGTCATTGTGAAAGCCGAGCTTCGCCATGGCATTACGTTTGTGGGTACTGACAGTGCGAATGTCACGGTGCATAGTAGCGGCCACCGAGGTGACATTCATCCCTGAGAACAGGTGTGTCAGTACGTCCAGCTCACGGGTAGTCAGCGACGTACCTTCATGTTTTTGGCTGATCCCTAACACTTCAAGACATAAAAGCTGTCGGACTTTCGGGCTGAAACACTTGCTCCCCACCATTACCTGAGATACGCATTGTGCCAGCGCCAGTGTCGGTTCATTTTTCAATAAGAGCCCCTGTACTCCCGAAGAGGCAACCAGTTGCAATATGCGATAATCATGAAACGCCGTGCAGACAATCACACCCAGCTCAGGCCAAAGCGTACGGATCCGAGATAACAGACGTAAGCCATCAAGCACCGACTCTTTTTCACCACACAAGTCCATCACCAAAATCTCTGGCCTCAGGCTTTTCATCAATTGCATAGTCTCAGCCAACGTGCTGACGTGGGTTATCTCCTCGTGAATTCCACAGTCTTCAACTAAAACGCGGCGCATGCCCAGTGCGATCATTGGGCAGGTATCCATAATGATCACTCCACTTCTTTTCGTTTCCGGCGGGGAATAGCGAAATAAGGGAGAGAGTCGTAAGTTATTCATATTCTCGACCTTGTGCTGGATGAAAAAACACTTCTCATCCAATGGAGTTTATTTCTAATTTACCCCATCACGGTTTGCCGTGATGGGGTGATTTCCAGTTTATTGGTAGGTAAAGCTTGCCTGCACGGTTCCCACGATGGTGCCCGGCATGACACCGCCTTCAGCGGTGTATGCACGCGCTTGCAGGTTGTACACAGCCTGGTGAGTCGCCGAATCCACGTTGGTGGCATAAGTTTGGCCGTTGCTTAACACGGCACTGTTAACAGCGTTTTGCAGTTCGATCTCGATGTTGCTCGCCGTACCCGTATTGGCATACTTGGTAGCATCCGATACCGCCGGATTACCTGAGAAGGTAGCAGTGCTGATCGTGGTTGATGCCGGGCAATTGATCAGTTTCAGCGAAAATGTTTTCCATGCTCCGGATTGTCCCGCAGTCGTCATGTCAGTTGCAGCGATGGGGTCGAGTGGGACATTAACCGGTGTAGCACCGCTTTCAACGGTACACGCAGCGGCCGTCACCACACCGTTGATGTTAATTTGAGTCGGGTCCGCGAACGCGTTAGCACTGACACCTGCATAAATAACTGCAACCAGCGCTGAATATTTGAAAAATCCACTCATAGTCATTCCTTTTACATACGTTAGTTAATGGGACCATGCGTTATCTACATGGCCATAGTTACTGCTCAAATTATGCAAAATGCAGTGACGGCTACTGATAGACGAAGGTCGCCACAACAACACCAACCAAGGTTCCCGGCATGACTCCGCCTTGAGAAGTGTAGGCCCGCGCCTGCAAATTAAACGTGGTCGAATGGCTGCTAACATCCACGGGCTGAACGACAGTCGCCCCGTTTCCCAGCGTGCGGCTATCACTGACGTTTTGTAACTGAATCTGGGCATTTGTCGCCGTACCTGTATTGGCAAACATGCTGGTTTCCGTCCCGTCCTGCGTGCCACTCAGAGTCATCGTTACAGCCGTTGTAGCGGCGGGACACCCCGTCACACTGATTGGAAAGCCAACCCATGGAGATCCCATGCCGGCAGTGTTCAATGTGGTTGCCTGAATATTATTTCCCAACTCGACCTGAATGCCCCCGCCAGGTGAATTAACAGCACAAGGAGAAGCCTTAATATTCCCGGTGATATTCATAACCGTGTCTGCATATACCGCATTTGATGAAAACCCAAATATAATACCGAGTAAAAACACCGAGGGTAATAATCCTGTCATAGAGTTTTTCATGCTTACTATTCCTTTTTAATAATGCGCAGAGTTCACTGCGCATTAAATACCACTCTTTTATTGTGAATATTTTTACTGTATTTCAGCACGAATGGTCGCTGTGGCAGTAAAACTCCCTGTATCTGGTGTATTACCTGTAGTATTGATCGGGAACAGATTGATCTCAGAATTCCCTGTTTGCGTGCTGTAATTCATATTGACTGGCAGATTACCCGTCATCGGTGAAACAGACGCGCCAGTATTGTCCTGGATCCGTACACCAATATCTTTATTTGTGGTGGCAAGTGCGGTCGCATCATCGGCATCAGGCGTCCCCTGGAAGGACAGACTGATTTTTACGCCATCCGAAATATTGCTGCACGCCAGAGTAAGTTGCTGGTTTTTAGGGGTGAAGTTTTTCGCCATAGCCCCTTTGGTCGAAATATCTCCGGCCATAATGTCGCCAAATGGAATATTAATCACACCACCGCCATTGATGACACAGGACTGCGGTACCGTAACCGTACCACTCATATAAACAGTGGCTACCGGTGTTGCTGACTGCGTGCTGCTGTCAGTTGCCACATAAACATCCACCAGCTTAGTGGAAGGGATCGTTTGTACACCCACAAATGGCCGTCTAAAATATAAGGAAATCACGCCCTGCGATCCCGTGGAATAGACCCCACCGGTGCAATTTGCCGATGTGGTATTCCTGTTACTCATGCTGGTAAAGGGTGTGGCGACGTTTCTGCCGATTCCGCCACCAATAAATACGCTGCTCGCTACCCCGAGATACGGGTTTATACCGTAGTAATGCAAGGTTCCGTCGGTGTAGACCTCTCCACCGCTGGTAGGTACCACGGTAGTAATATAAGGCGCAGTATAACTGCCACTGCAACTACAGTTTACGCCATAGTTCTGACCTAACGACCAGGAATACGCCTCGGGGATCACTGTACCTGTCACGTTTTGCGAAGGCTGAGTTAAGTTGTATGTCATGGGAAAGTTAAAAATTTTAGTACCGGACGCAGGCGTGCAACTCGCCGCCTCAGCCCCCTGGCTTATTACATAAGCCGAAATACCCAATCCTAACAACATTAATTTCTTTATTAATCCGGACTTCATCATGCCCCCTGATTTAATATAGACGCCATGAGTGACCGACACAGATTCGCGTTTAGCCATACTCTTTTTATTGAATAACTTCATTTCCCACCTCAGCGGCATTCGCCATTTAAGAGTTGAATGCCTGACGCGACTTCGCCTTCTGGCAGGTTGTAATTAACCTGACAGGTTTCATTTGTCGCGTTGCCCCATTTAGCGGTTAATACTCCAGTCCCGGTCATACCGGACATATAAACTTGTCCACCGTCGCCTACAATATTGCCGTTATCATTCTTGTTTGTTGAATTGGAAACCATCGCGCCGAAGGGCACAGGATTCCCACCTTTCTGTAATAGCGTCATGAGGACACGCTGACCCACATTAGGCATAAAGTCGGCCCGCACCACGGCCCCACGGGTTGGGACCACCGTGGCATTGGTCATGGTCATATCCACATTATCCGGCAAGGTTTCCGTATCCAGAGCAATCTGGTTAGTCCTGTACGGGGTAGCGTAAGGCACCACGGCATAACCACGCCAGTCGGTCGTTACCCCGGTATTTCCGGTGATATTGACATCTTTTGCCCCCGGCGCTTTTACCAGAACCACGGTTTCATTCATTGGCTGAGAGAGTGTCAGACCATTTTCGTGCAGCAGGATCCCGCCTTGTAAGCCGTAGTTCAGACGATCCTGATTGTTGTCATAGCTGTATCCCACGTTGGCTTCGCCGAGGCCGCCTTTATAATCGGCGCTGGCATTACCACTGTAACCCTGCCCCTGACTACCGTAGCCCTCACCAATGCTGTAACTCAGGTTTTGGTCAGCTAAGGCCGTACCGCTCAGACCGAGGTTATTAGTCGTGTTGCCGTTTTTACTGCTACTCATGCTATGCGTGGCGTAAGCGCCCGGTAACCATTTGCTCAACGGAATACTCATGTTGAAAGCAAAGACCTGATCGGTGTAATAGGTACGAGCCCCGTAGCTGTCCGTGCCGTTTTTGTTGTAGGTATAGTTAATGCCGTAAGAGATCCCGTTCCAACTGTTGTTATAACCTAACGCTGCTGATTTATTCGTGCGGTTGTCATTCCAGTACTCCTGCTGAATCAGGCTCAGGGAAATAGCGCCAGCGCCTTCCCATAAGTTCTGGCTCATCGTCAGTTCGGCCCGGCTCTTTTTATGATCTGTATTATCGCTGTTGCTGCTGGTGTAGGTATCCAACGCCTCTTGCAAGGTATAGAAACCTGAAGTCGAATATCGATAACTTGCCAAACTGAAGTTAGTACCTGTCTGAACAAAGCTTTTACCGTAACGCAGACGATAAGATTGCCCGCTGTCTTTAGGGGCATCCTGCAACTTGGTCCAGGCCTGAGTGGCATCCGCAGACAAGGCGCCTATCTCACCCATGTTCTGGCCAAGGCCCGCTGACAGTGATTGGTATTTACTGGCTGTCTGCACGCCGCCATAAACAGTGGCACCGTGGGACAAACCGTAAATTGCCGTTCCCTGCGTAAAGGGCGTGTCATCCACATCATTGTTGTAAGAACGGTACTGACCGCTGGTGAAGCTGTATTTCAAACGCCCTTCACGTTGCAGTACCGGAACGGATGCGAAAGGTACTACCAGATTTTGCTCACTGCCATCAGCCTCTTTGATGGTGACATTCAGGTCACCGGAACCGGCCGTAGGAAAGAGATCAGAAATAGCAAATGGCCCTGGCGGCACGTAGCTTTGGTAAATTACGTATCCATTCTGTTTAATGGTGACCTGCGCATTACTTCGGGCGATACCTCGCACGACTGGCGAGTAACCTTTCATGCTGTCTGGCAGCATGTCGTCATCGGAAGCGATCTGAGCCCCCCTAAAAGGCACGGAGTCAAAAACATCAGAGGGAGAACTGCTGTCTCCCAGAACCAACTGACTCTTCAGCTGCTTAATGTCACGCTGCAAGAAGGTATTGATCGAATCCCAGTGAGTGCCACCATTACTATCCCGATTCCAGGTGGAATAATTACGCAGACGCCATTCACCAAGATTGGCCCCAGAGCGTAAATTTAAATAATAGGTATCGCTGTCTTGTGTGTTGTTATCACGGGCTTTACTGTTTGCTCCGCTAAAGTTGTAGTTCATCAATAATGCAGGAATACCCTCATCCCATTTTTCCGGGGAGACATACCCACGCGCCTGTGAATTCACAGCAACCTGAGGAACACTAATATCAAGGCGCTGCTGATTAAAGCGCAGTTTAGAAGAAGCCTGCGGAATAGCAGCGGGAAGATTTACGCATTTATCGGTCGCATTAATTCCCGGATAGAGGCCAATCTTAACACCCATATCCTGAAGCATTCCCGCACTCAGGCAGGGTTGCAGGCTTTTTTTACCCGTAGCGTCTTTTTCAATAGAGAACGCGATATCTCGGGAGTCAAATATTGAGCCATTAAGATAGATATCGACGCGATATGTTCCAGGTGCCTGGAGTTCTTTATCTTCAAACACCGTTAGATCTGCCTTACCCTGAACTGGATTATCAATTTCCAACAGAGCAGGGTCAAAATATTCGGCGGCATGTGCAGTTCCTGCAACGCCCATCAGCAATGCAACCTGGCATGAAATTAACCAGGCAAGCCGAGAATGTTTGAATCCAGGTGAGCGAGTACTCTTCAGGTTATTCATTCATGTAATTCCATTTTACAGAGCTACCAGCCAGAAACTGGCGTAACAGAAACCGCCCTTCCATATAATGTAGGCGTAACATTTTTCTTATTGACCAGCGTATTCAGGCTTAAAATGCGCCCGTTATTGGTTTGCTGGTTCCACCCCAGTCATTGATGTACTGCCAGCTCAAATTGCTACCATGTACGTTTGCAGGCAGTGCAAATGTCGCGGTAGATTTCGGTGCCACCATCGTTGCGTCTTTAATTAGGGTGCCATTCACGCTCACGTTGTAGAACGTGAAGTAATGGGGAGAGGGATTCGTCACTTGCAGATTGTCACCTGAGCGCTTCCAAGTGATGGTTTTCGCCGTATCTTCAAGCGTACTTTTCAACCCGGCCGGGCGATAAATCAGCTTGATACGTGTTTTAACCGCAATCAGCAGCGTGTTATCTTTTTTCTCAGCCGAAGGGATCGACTTGATATTCATCCAGTAAAGTGATTCTTTGTCCGTCGGCAGATCACCGCCAGCCCGCACAACGCGCAAAATGTTCTGCTGTTCACCATCGAGACGAAATAAAGGCGGCGTGACGATGAACGGCGCTTTATCTGCCTGGTTATGTCCGGACTCTAGTTGCCCATCAACCCAGGATTGAATCAGGTATGAACCTTTGTCCGGGTTATTAACGTTGATTGATGCTTCTTTTTTAGCCCCATCATAGATTACCCGCGTACCACCGATCACCACCCCAGCCTGCGCCGCAGTGCCGATAGTCATCAATAAAGTCGCTATGAATGTCGCTTGCCATGCTTTCATGTTTCATCTGCCCGTCTTGATTATTACCAAAAACCAAGGGCAAAAATCTGCCCTTGGTCTGACTTAACTGATTGACTTAAATCAGAAAGACTTACGGATAAATGATGGTGAACTGAGACACAGCATTTGCAGGACCAGCAGTAACCTTGGCTGCGGTAGAGATATAACGCGCAGTGAAGTCCAAGTTATTAGGACCGGTGCTAACCAGAGCATAAGAAGAAGAGTCGGTATAAAGTGGAACCACTTTATTTTGTGCATCAGAAATCTGAACACCAACACCTGTTGCGATGTTTGCGCCATCAGTCAATGCCAGAACAGTATTGTCGCCTGGAACTTGATTACCATCAAAACGCACGGCTGCGCTGGTTACAGCGGCAGGACAATCTTTAAGTACCAGAGTAAAATGGCTAGAAGAAGCTACGTCGCCTGCTGCTGCGAAAGCAGTGCTCGCGACATTACCCAATGGCACGTCTAAGTTTTTAGCGCTTGAGTCAACGGTACATGCGGTATCAGTGATACTACCTGTGAAGTTAACCTGACCATCAGCGGCAAAAGCAGAAGAGGCGAACGCAGTGGTAGCCAGCAGAGCAACAGCAATGAGATTCTTTTTCATGTAACTTTTCCTATGAACATATGAACATAGCGCTTATCGATTTGAATAAGTCACTATCAATTGTTTTTGACAAAACCTTCTGTCATTCCTTTTTATTTAGTTCGTCTGAGGTCCCCCTCATTAAATAAACACTTGGCTCTTTTACGAAACAAACCAAACGATTCATTTTGAACTAAAGTGACTCCTTTGGATTTAAATGCTGATTTTTGTTGTTTTTTATATTTAAAAGTTTAATTTATCTTCAAAAATCAGCATAAAAAACCAATTAATCGAGCTCGGGTGCAGGCATTAGATTTTCGAGTGAATTGAACGTAAGAAAATACTTAGAGGGGATTTGAGTTTTTTTGAGTAAAAAATAAATCTAAGATATTGATAATAATGATTTTTATTTGTTTTTTCAGCTTGGCAGGGAGGCGGTGTTGACAGAGGTTAGGTACGTCATTAAAGTATGTTCCACTTTAGTTCAAAATGACTCCATTGAAATAATTAATTACATTTTATTCACCAAACTTCTTTAAACCTTTGGGCGTTGCTTGCGGTATATAAAACGGTATTTTGAATATTGCGATGACCTAAATAATCTTGAATTAAGCGTGTATCAATTCCACGGTCAGCTAAAGCAAAACCACAGCCATGCCTTAACATATGGGGATGGGCATTCACGGTCAGATTAGCAATAAGGCTATAATTTCTAATTAACCAATAAATACGCTGTCGGGATAACCGGGTACCTCTGTTGGAGAGAAACAACCAGTCACTGTCAGCCCCACGACATTGTTTTCTTTTAGTGATCCAACGTTGTAGGGATTTCCTTTCTCTTTTATACAGTGGATGAACCGTTGAAAAACCATTTTTCAGGCGATGAATATAAATATTGCTGCCTTCCATATCGATGTCGGACAGCCTCCAGCTGTTGATTTCACTGACGCGGCAGCCATGGATAAAACACATCCAAATCAAGCAATAATCGCGCTCAGCGTTCTTGCTCAGTAGCGTTGCCTCAAGCAGTTTCTCAACTTCAGACGGGGTTAAATATTTACGATTTTTCATAGTGCCTCATCATGTTCACATGTTTCAGAATGTGATTATCAACCCCGGTCAGCCCTCCGCAGAAAACGCTTTTACACGTTTCCAATTGCATTCAAGATTGATAATCCGCATTGAGTATAACGTATTTACCGATCGGTAATAGCCACGTTTTAAATAAGGTTAATGGGGAGATAATTAAATATTGGAAGAATGGAATGAGCGCTAGCACTCGGGGGAATCACTCAATATATCACTCTGTTCATTATATATTTTTTGCTTGCACTGTATTCATTCTATAAAATCTGGTATTCACCATCATGGTAATAAAATAAATATTTATATATGAAACATATTTTTTCATGAAGATACCGCTTCACATAAGCGGAACGACTACTAATTTTTTAAGAAATCAGCCCTTTCCAAAAGGAAAAGGATTCATCAACTGATCATTAATAACTTATCAAGCCGTTATTTATTCTATTTTGTGATAAAATCTTTGAAATAACCTGATATTTTATGACTAAGATTTTTCCAAGACGCACCCTCGCCTTTTTGTGCTGTTATTTTCGATAGATATGCATCATAAAAAATAAAAATGATAAGAGGTGAGATCCCTGCCAAAAAACAGCCAGGGCCCGATGAGTGAGTTGCTGTTAAAGGATATTGACGCATTAAACAATGCGTTAAAGATACGTTGCGCTAGAGGAGTTGAGCGGAATTGGAAAATCAGGGCGCAGGGCGCGCCCTTTTGCATAGAGAAAGGATGACGAATTTACGAAGTATCAGGCTGACAGGCCACCGTCGAGGATCAGCGTCTGTCCGGTCATGTAAGCACTGGCATCGCTGACCAGCCAGGCGACAGCGCCTGCCACTTCGTCAGCCTTACCAAAACGCTTTAAGGGAATGTCTTTACGGATGGATTTTAATTTTTCTATCGGCACGGCCGCCAGCATATCACTTTCGATGTATCCCGGAAGCAGGCAATTAACCCGCACGCCAAACCGGCCCAGTTCGATGGATAACGAACGCCCCAGCCCAATCATTGCCGCTTTACTGGCACCATAAGCGCACTGTCCACTGTTTCCTTTAATACCGGTCACTGAGGACATCATGATTACGGCCCCCTCTCCCTGCTCCATCATTGAAGGCAGCAAGCAATGGTTCCAGTAATAAATAGCATTGAGATTGGTATCCATCACCCGTCGCCAATTATCAGCGTTTTGATAAATATGTAAGGCATCAAACGTCACTCCGGCGTTATGCACAATCGCATAAGGGGCACCATGTCGCTCAAGCAAACCCGCGGCCAGTTCGCTCACGGCCCTTTCGTTTCGCCCGTCACACTGATGACTTTCGACCCAGCCGGGAGAACCTTGACAGGCGAGATGCACGTCAAGGCTCTCTTTTTCGCCCTGATTCCAGGTGAAAACCACGTTCCACTCTTGTACCAGTCGCTGTACGGTGGCTCGCCCGATTCCCCTGCTGCCGCCGGTGACTAAAATCCATTTGTCAGACATGATTTATTTACTGTGCTCGCTGAGGTACTGGCACAATTCGCCAAGGGTGAGATTAGGGCGATCGGTAAACAAATCCGCCTCAACGGAGACGCCAAACTCTTTCTTGGCCAGTACCATCAGTTCGACATAATCCAGACTGTCGAGTTTAAGTTTAAACAGAGGCATTGACGGCGACAGGTCATCCATTTCCAGATCTTTAGCATCACAGAGCATCTCGCAAACTTTGCTGTAAACATTTTCGTATGGCGTCATTTTTTATTCCTTTAAATGATTTTGGTAATTGTGGTGAGTGAATTTTGCTGTTTTGAACCGCTAATTTATGGGTTAGCGCTCTGAATTTTTTCTGGAATTGGCCCGGTTTTCAGTGTGACCGCGGCGGTGAGTAGCGGCACCGCCCCCCGCCACGCCTGAAGGCGAGCACATAGAATCAGTCCTGACGGCTTATCTCCCATAATCAGCGTTGGCAAAATGGCATACCTCAGCGCGTCATAAGGGCGACAATCGTGGTCGATACCGATCAAACTGCGACAAAAATGTATTTCATGATGCGTCTGCACCACCTGCACCTGCGAGAAAATATCGCCCAAACCCATAGCGGGATTATCGCAAAAGAGTTCCGGCAAAATTTCACGCACGGTGTCCAGCGTGGCGGGTGCGTTTAGCAACTGCTGAAAGAGAACCGCATCAAGAAAACTCCACGGCTGAACATGACCGTTATTCACTGCCGGAAACGCAGCGCTCAGCGCTTGCAGAGTTTCACTGGATAAGCAATAAACGACACTCGCCGGTATCAGCTGGGGCATTTGTGCCATCGCCAATTTGCTGCTGATGCAACTCCGCCCCGTGGCAGAGTCGCGCAAGGTGCTGTTCAGTTGCAATTGCGCGTTACGTGTGGACGCGACAATCTTTAATTCGTAATCTGCTTCGCAAATCACCGGTTCGCGCAGTCTGCTGGAAAAAACAAACCCTCCAGACGGGGGCAATGTGTCGATCAAGCACGCGCCCAGCTCTGTCTTGATGTCCAGCAAGGCGCGCATTCCATGAACGCATAATCCGCTGATCCCAAGCTTGGCTGCGGCTTCCATCTCAAAATGAATCGGATTGAAATCGCCGGAAAACGCCGCCCATTGCTGCGCATCTTGCAGGTTATAAGTGAGTTGCATCATTTCCCCCGGCTTATCACCAATGCCGCATTGGCCCCGCCAAAACCAAAGCTGAGGTTTAGCGTGGTATCCAGTTGCCCTGGCCGATGCCTTTCTGCGATATAATCGAGGTCACAGGCAGGATCCGGGTTCTTCAGATGGCAGGTTGCCGGCATCATCTGATGTGCCAGCGCCTGCAAACAGACAATGGATTCGAAACTTCCCGCCGCTGCGATCAGATGACCAGAATAGGATTTCGTGCTTGAGCATGGTGTTGCATAAGCAGCTTCTTCACCGAATGCCAGCTTAATGGATTCGGTTTCGTTGAGGTCATTAAGCGACGTCGAGGTGCCGTGCGCATTGATGTAATCCACGTCTTTTGCCGTAATGCCGGCCTGCTCCAGCGCGCGCTGAATTGTTTTCACCCGGGCGATTTTGTCTTCTGCGGGTGCCGTGAAATCGTAGGCATCGGAGAAATTACCGTATCCGCGGATTTCGCCGAGAATCGTTGCGCCGCGCGCCAGCGCGGATTCGCGCTCTTCCAGACACAAGACTGCTGCACCCTCGCTTAATACAAAACCATTACGCCCCATGCTGAAAGGACAGCAGGCCTGAGTGATATCCTGCTGCTCACTGGCCAACGCGCCGAGCACGTCGATATTCCATACTGCCGAGTCAGACAGCAGTGATTCTCCCGCGCCCGCCAGCATCATTTTTGCCCGGCCGTCACGGATGAGTTCGAACGCATCCCCAATGGCGATGGTGCCCGTCGCGCAGGCGGCAATGGGCGTGTTTTGATAGCCGCGCAGCCCCCATAACAGGCTGACTGCTGCCGTTGCCGAGTTAGGCATTGAAAAAAAGCAGCCAAAGGGTGAACCGACGCCGGTACGGATGAAATCGTCGTAATGCCGTTGAGTCTCGTCCTGCCCGGCCCAACCGGTGCCCATGATCGCGCCACAGTCGAGCAAATCGTAATGTTGTTGCGGATGCCCGTCCCCAAAGGCCATTCGCATCGCTTCCATCGCAGAAGCCAGCGTCAGACGCGCAAAGCGCGGCAGGCGACGACGAATAGCCGCTGGTACAGATTTCAAGTTGGGTTCAATGTCGATAAGCCCGTAAAAACGCGACTTGATCCCGGCGGCGGATTTATCGCAATACCGGTATCCCAGTTGATAATCCATAATCGCCGCCCAGCTTTCAGCTGCCGTCATTCCGAGCGGTGTGACGGCACCATAGCCGGTCACCACCACGCGATGCGGTTGATTATTGTTTTTCATGCGTTATCCCTTTTGCATCATTAATATTGTCTTCTCCACCGCCCAGCGCCAGCCAGAGTTTCATGGTTGAGTTCAGATAGTTGTACTGCGTCTGAACCAGGGCATTTTCGCTGGACAGCAACGAATCCTGTGCATCAAGCAGTGTCTGGAATGAAACATCTCCATAACGGTACTGACTCTGCACCAGTTGAAGCCGCTGTTGGCTCAATTGCAGGTTTTGTAATTGGCTCTGCTTTTCCTGCTGATAGGTCAGGCGTTGTGACATCGCATTATCGATATCCTGAAGTGCGCTATATACCTTGCCGCGAAACTGAATAGCGGCCGTTTGCACGTCGAGTTTTGATTTATCAACCGTCAGCTGCACCGTATTCCATTCGATAAACGGCAAGGACAGCGTCGATCCCAGCGTCCGTACCGGATTGCTAAACCACTGCTGGAAGATGGATGCGCCTGCGCCCAGACTGGCGCTGAGCGTCAGTGATGGATAGAAATTCAGCCGCGCGGCATCGGATCCCGCCAGCGCGGCGCGAAGATTGGCTTCGGCTGACTGCACATCGGGCCGTTTAGCGATAACCTCAAGCGGCAAACGCCGGGCAACAGGAACCGTCTGCTGAATATCCAGCGTGGTCAGCTCAGCCTGACGCTGATTGGGTGAGCGATTAAACAAAATGGCTAATGCGTTACGGGCCTCTTCGCGCTGCTGCTGTAAATCACGCATTCCGTTTTCACGGGTTATCACAGTTTGCTGAGCCTGTAAGTAATCCAGCTTGCCCAGATCGCCCGCATTCCAGCGAGACGTCACCATCTCCAGAGTTTGCCGCGCAATGACCAGACTTTGTTGCTGGTTGGTAATTTGCTGATTGAGGCTGGCTATCTGCCAGTACAACTGCGCAGCGGTGCCAATAATGGTCAACGCCGTTGCCTGCCGGTCCTGCTCGGACGCTTGGACTAACCATTCGGACTGCTCCCGGGTGCGGGCCAGCCGCCCCCAAAGATCCAGTTCGTAAGAGGCCCCAACACTGCTGCTATAAGCCTCAATTGGCGTGGTGGACTGCCGTAGATTTTTGGTGTTCGTGGCCGTACCGGACACAGCAAAATCCGGTGTCATATTGGTATTCGTCAGCCCTGCGGTCAGGCGCGCCTGTTGCAGCGTGATCCCGGCCAGTGCCAGATCGTTATTCGTCTGCAATACCGCGTTAATCATTCGGGACAATTGCGGGTCGCTAAAGTTGTCCCACCAGTGCGGGGAAAATTTCACATAGCCGGTGCCGGTCATCTCCCCCGCCGCCTGCACGCGCCAGGCGGCGGGCACGGACAACATGGGCTGCTGATAATCACTTTTCAATGCTGATCCGCAACCGGTCAGCAAAAGACTCATCATGATAAGCGTTGGGGTTTTCATTCGCGGGCCAGTGCCTCGGTTGGATGAAGGCGCGCCGCGTTGCGGGCCGGGAAGAATCCAAAACCCAACCCGATGAGTGCTGAAAATCCGCACGCCAAAATGATCGGGGGCCAGGTAAAGATCATGGTGAATTGCTGAGTAAACTGAGCAAATATCAGCCCGGCAATACCGGAACCGATGATGCCTATCAGGCCACCAAGTGTGCATATCACCATCGCTTCAATCAGGAATTGCCGCATGATATCGCCCGGACGCGCGCCGACAGAGAGACGAATACCGATTTCATGCGTTCGTTCTGTGACCGAGACCAGCATAATGTTCATGACGCCTACGCCGCCCACCAGCAGGGAGATCCCGGCAATTGCGGTGATCAACAACGTCATGGAATCCGAAGCTTTACGAATGGTTTGAGTCATCTGATCATTGGTCATAGTGAAGAAGTCACGCTGCCCGTGGGCACTATCCAGAAGGCGTTCTACCTGCTTTTGCGCTTCATCAATCGGGTAACCGTCACGAACGCGTAGCGTGATCGATTGCAGCGGAGTATCGCCAGACATACGTTCGCGCAGCGACGTGTAAGGTACCCATGCTTTGAGCATGTCGCCGACGTATTTCGGCCCTTTTTTGTCAGCCACACCAATCACCCTGAATGGCACACCCGACAGCTGAATAATCTCCCCCGCCGGATCTCCGCTGTCAGGGAACAAGGTGCTGCGGATATTCGGGTCGATGATCACCACCGGTTCGCGGTCATCGAGATCGCGCTGAATAAACGCATTGCCCGAGTTGAACGTCAGCCCCTGAACGCGGAAGTAACCGTTGCTCACCCCATAAAGAGAAACCAAAACCTGCTTCCCGCCACGGATCCCCCTGACCGTTTGATTGATCACCGGTGAAAGGCTGTCAACAAAGGGCTGACGCTCAAGCAGCGTCACGTCGTACAACGTTAATGAACGTTCAAAGTCGGGGCGCGGTTTATCCCACCCCTGGCCGGGCTGAATCTCAATGGTACTGGTACCGAGCTGGCTAATCTGGCTGAGAATACTTTGTCTGGCGCCTTCGCCCACTGCCATGGAAGAGACAACCGAAGAGATGCCGATAATAATGCCCAGCATCGATAAAAAGGCGCGGGCGCGATGCCCGAGCAGTGAACGCCACGCCATGCGCACCGCTTCTTTGATACTTTGCCAGGCCGGTGAGCGCCCGGTCGCGACGGCTTTCGGTAACGCCTGCGGGTGGTTCTCCTGCATCACAGCAATATTGGTGCTGTCGGCCAGAATTTCGCCGTCGCGGATCTCCACAATGCGCTGGCATTGTTCCGCAATGCTGCGGTCATGCGTCACAATGATAATGGTGTGCCCGGACTGATGCAGGCCATGCAATATCGCCATTAACTCTTTGCCACTGTTGCTGTCGAGCGCTCCGGTCGGTTCATCGGCCAGAATAATACTGGCCCCGTTCATCAGCGCGCGGGCAATACTGACCCGCTGCTGCTGACCGCCAGAAAGCTGAGACGGGCGGTAGTGCAAACGGCTTTCTAACCCAAGACGGGTCAGCAGTTCTGTCGCCCGCGCCTCGCGCTCAGCAGTTGGCATCGCGGTATAGAGAGCCGGAATGGAGACATTCTCCAGCGCCGTCAGATAGGGCATCAGGTGATAACGCTGGAAAATGAAGCCGATATACTGGCTGCGCAGCTGTGCCAGCTGATCGCTGGTCGCCGTTTGGGTGGGCACGCCCATGATGTGCATTTCGCCCTCTGAAGGCGTATCAAGGCAACCGATGATGTTCATCAGCGTGGACTTTCCGGACCCCGATGCGCCGATGATTGCCAGCATTTCTCCGGCCTGCACGCTGAGCGAAATGTCCTTCAGCACGGTGACGGAAGCATTGCCTGAACCGAAACGGCGCGAAATATGTTTGAGTTCGATGAGAGCCTGACTAGCCATTGCTGACACCCGCCGCGCCATTTTGCTGGGTGACGACCCTATCGCCCTCGTTCAACCCCTCAATGACTTCGGCAAATTGCCGGTCATTAATACCTGTACGTACCCAGCGCTGCTCAATGTTATTGCCACTGAGCACCTGAACCTGATAACGGTCACTGCCCTGTTGCTGCCCCAGGGCAACCACTGGCAGACGCAGGACATTTTTAGCCTGCGCGGTGACGATAAATACCTGAGCAGTCATTGAGGTGCGCAACACATGTTCATGGTTCGGGACAGTGAATACACCGTTGTAATAAATGGCGGAAGGCTGCTGCGAAGAGGAAGCGCTTACAGTGTCATCCTGAAGCGCTTCATTCGGTGCATCCTGCAAGGTTCCCATCTGGCTGTCATAACGATGTTTGGGATCGGCCACCACGTAAAACCACAAAGGCTGACCGACCCGAACCTTGAGGATATCGGTTTCTGAAATACGGGTGTGGACTGCCATCGTATCGACGTCGGCAAGCACGAGGATCGTTGGCGCGGTTTGTGAGGAAACAACGGTTTGCCCTTCTTTGGTCACAATCCCCAGCACCTGACCATCGATAGGCGCCACAATCCGGGTATACCCCAAATTGGCTTTGGCTGTTTCCAGCGCCATTTGCGACTGGACAATCTGTGCTTCGTTGACGTTGATTTGGGCTTTCTGCGTATCAACCTTAGCTTGCGCCTGTTCAAGCGTGCTTTTAGTACCCGAACCCTCGCGGTCCATGCGGAGTTGACGGGTCAGTTCCAATTGATACTGCTTGAGCGTGACGACAGCCGCCTGTGCCTGTGCCACAGCGCTGCGCAGTTCGGCCTCAGATTTACTGAGTTCGCTTTGCTGCAACGTCGGATCAATTTCAGCCAGCAACTGACCTTTCAGTACCCTGTCACCCTGGCGAACATAGAGTTTCTTCAGCTGGCCGTTTACCTGCGCACCAACGTTGACCTGAACAGAGGGCTTGAGAATGCCGGTCGCCAGCACCGTTTTCTCGATATTCCCGCGACTAATCACTTCAGACGCTACAGGCTCATTCCCAGCGCTCATCCGGCTTTGCAGCAAAAAAGCCGCTGCCGCTAACAGAATCACGGCCAACACGATCAGCGCGAACAGAAAAGTACGGCGCGCCGGTTTCCATGACCATTTCATATTGTTGAATAACATCAGGCAGGCTCCCCTTCATTCAGCGGTTCGACCGCCAGAGTGCTCTCGCAGAGTTCCACACGGTACTGGCTCATGCGATAAACATGATCAAACAGCGCCAGCGTGTTTTCACTGTGCGTGACAGTGATAAGAGACTTTTTATACTCACGGCAGTGAGTAATCAGGGTTGTCATTACCTGCCGGGCCATCTCTTCATCAAGATTGGCTGTGGGCTCATCCAACACCAGCACCGGACGGTCACTGTACATGGCACGAGCCAATAGCAGGCGTTGACGCTGCCCTAATGACAATGCGGCGTGGCTTTCACGGATCAGCGCATTTTGCTTACCGGGCAACTGATCAATGACCTCAGCAAGTTTCAGACCTTGCAGAGATTTATCGACACGGGCCTGTTTTTGCGGGTCAAAAGTGGCGTCAAACAGCGTGATGTTTTGCAAGACCGACGCGTTAAACAGGATGTCCTCCTGGCTTTGCAGGAAGAACAGTTTTTGCGCTATCTGGCTGCTGATCATTTTACCGTCAGCCAGAATCTCACCGGTTTTAGGCGCAATCAGTCCCGCAATTACCTTCAACAGCGTGCTTTTACCCGCCCCCGACTCCCCCACAATGGCAATGCACTCGCCCCGTAGCAGCGACACTGACACCCCCTGCAAAACAGGCTTTTGTGGTTCATAGTAAAAACTGATATCTCGATAGGTCAGTTGCCGTGTGAACTGAACGGCAGGCAACAGCGCAGGATGTTGCTCCTCATGGCTGGCCGCTACCGGGAACAGATCGTTAGCTCGGGTGTCGATGACGTGCAGTTGGTTCTTCTGCAAAATAGAAAAGAAAATCTGCGTGATGTAAGCGGTGAAAATCTGGCGAACAAAACTGTAGGCGAAGAATTCTCCCAGAGAAATCACCTCTTCTTTTAAAAGAGGTAATGCCAGCAGCATGAAGAACACCATTTCAAGGCTGCCAATTAACTGGTAAATGCTGCTTTTGACTTGTTCATAGATTTTCTGTTTCTGGCGACATTCAAACAATGACAGTGCATAAGCCGCGAAAATCCCCTGACGCTGACTGCTGAGACCGGCTGATTTAATCGTTGAAAAACCCTGAATGGTTTCCAGAAGGAAGTCGCTCTGCTCCGCGCTTTTTACCTGCATCTGCTGGGTATAAAAACGGTCACGGTATATGGCCCAAACGCTGACCAACCCCATCAAGGTCACGCCGACCGCAGAGACCATCGCCAACAGCGGACTGATGTAGCACATCACGCCCAGAGCAATGGCACCCACGACCCAGTTAGTACGCAGACCGTTATCCAGTTCAATCTTAGCGGCGGCGGCCAACTGCCAGTTGGAGAAACGGCTGTAGATTTCTCCTGGGCTACGTTTATCGAAAAAGGAGAGAGAGTTACTGAGCAGGCGCGAAAAACCGGCGACACTTTGCAATACCACAAATCGTTTGATAAACCGCTCTGTAATGCTGCGCACCGCAAAAGCCAACCCGGTGGAGATAACAAAGGCCAACAAATAGTAGAAGTAAGGGAAGTCGGTTTTCCCCCCCGACGAAAACACATTATTGATGGCGCTGCTGACCATCACCGGCATGATAAACAGCGTCAGCGATACCAGAAATGCCAACATCATCAGGCTATAAATCCCTTTGATACCCGCCGTCTGTTTCATACTCATGCATTCGAGCGCGCGAAAGCGCCGGGTGCGCTTCATTGCCGCCAGCGCCTGAGGGTCGGGTTGGGTATCAGGATCAACCACCAGCGCATAACCGCTGATTTCAGATTTGAGCGCCGCAATCGGCAATATTTGTTCGCCAATGGCGGGGTTCATCAGGCAGACGTAGCTGCCCTGCCGACGGGTCAGCAGCACATAGTGACTTGCACCGTAATGCAGGATCGCAGGTAAAGGCAGCTCAGATAATTCATCGTGGTCAAACGCCACCGGATACACCGGGATCGCCAACTCAGATAAGATTTCACACAATGTTGATAAGGCTGTGCCGTAAGCAGATGCGGGATATCTTTCGCGCAAGACGTCCAGCGGAGCGCTGATACCCTGTGTTTCTGCCAGCATGGAAATACATGCCAGGCCGCACTCATTCGTCTCGCCCTGATAAACTAACTTGGGAATGATATTGTCCATAATCTACTGCCTTACCTTCCTGTTTAACTTCTTTGGTGTTTGACTTCTTCGGTGTTGGAGTACCGTCCTTTATTAATTCATTACTCATTAATAAAAAACAGAGAGTGGGCATGCCAGAGCATCCAGTCAGTAGAATGTTCACTAATAGATTGCTCAATAATTCCCGGCATCATTTCTTTGACTTTTTTTGCCGACACGGGAGGATAGATTTTTATTCTTATTCCGCCATCAAAATAAAGATGATAAAAAACCACCTGCGCTGACATTACGCGTGAAAGGCGAATGATCCCGCTGTGTAATTTTGCCGGTAGCCCGAATATCCTGCATGAGAATTTAGCGGCAGAATCCTTATTGGCCGTATGAGTGAAATCCGGCGTGATATCTGGAAACAATATGATATTGCGTTTCCTTTCGGCCGCCTCCATCACTGCCGACATAAGATTTCCGGCCATGCTTTTATTGTCATCGTGAATAGAGCAGTAAGAGAGGTCCAGCCCCCCTAACGTCCTGCGTTCCTCTTCCGGGTGCGCATTGGCACTGATGGAGGTAATGACCGTCGCTTTATACGGGTAAACGCCCGCCGCGACCATGGTAGTCAATACGTCAGATACCATATGCAACGGCGCCAGCATCACGGCGTGGCCTTGCTGGTGCAGCGGTTCCACCACCGCATTTAACTGCGCGGTGCATTCTGCGAGTTCCCGTAAAGCACGCGGGTTTTGACCGTAAGTCACCGCTTTTACCAACCACTTTCGCCGTTGCGTCTGCCAGGTGTAATTCAGTTTTTTTCCATCATCCAATAAACACTTTTTATTGGCATGAGCCACCGCCGTCCGCATTCTGGTATCGTGACTTGTCAGCCGCAAAAAGCGGCCAACATGCGCAAGATAAAAGATCCGTCGATAATCAATACGTCGCAGAAGTAAACATGATGCCCTGCTGCTCATCAGTCGAAGTTTATCTAATAAGACCAGCAGTCTGATGAACACATTTTCCCATCCCAGCAATAACCACAGGGTAATGGATTTCATTATTTCTCCAGCGGCTTATCATTTTCTAACAGAGACAGCAGTTGGTCTGAGAAATCCGGGAATGGGCGGTCCTGAATCGCAACCCATTTCTTGTTAATAATGAAAGTGGGCGTCGCGGTGATATTATATTGTTGCGTCACACGGGTCATATAATTTAACAAGGATTTCACGTCTTGCGACTGACTGATTTTGTCGTACTGCGCAATATCAATATTGTTTTCTTTTAGCCACAGATCACGTTGGGTTTTATCGCTTAAGTCGACGCTGTTCTTCATCACTGCCTCATAGGCACTTTCGCGATGTTCAGCTTCAATACCCATGATTTGTAAAGTGGCAAAAACCGGAGCGTAACGGGCCAGACCGCCCTGCCCATCAAGGCTCATATGCAGATGGACCAGTTTTTTACCTGCGGGTAAACGTTTCTCAAGTTCCTGAATATCTTTTTCATGCAGCGCACAAAAGTGGCAACCGTATGAGAAGATCTCAACAATATCGTCCCCGTCTTTTACCGTACTGCTGGCGGCTTGTTCTGCGGTGAGAGAGGCTAACGTTTTCTCCGGTGGCTCAACGTGTTGGTTCAAAATAAAGTAATGAAACCAGGCCGTCGTGATTAGTGCCGAAATAGTCGCCACAAAGACAGTATAAGCGAGGATATGAGTTATTTTTTTGCGCATGGGATAATAGCGTCCTTGCAAGCGAAGCGGAATATTACATCATCACCCTTAGTGTTAATCATGCTATTGCAGGAATACATGAAACGGCAGGAGGACGAGAGTACGAAGAAATTCTGATAGGCAGGTGTTGTATAATTAAATACAACACCTGCCATTATAGTTAACTTTTGTTAGCTATAACTCACGTTTAATCAGTTAGCTGAACCACAGTTAATGATATTAGTCGCTGTGTAAGTCTTCGTCACAACACCGCATTTGTCAGTACAGGTTTTAACTGCGCTACACACTGTGTTGCCGCCAACCAGAGTCATTTCAAAGCTATTAACGCAAGTATTACAAGTGCCGCCAACGATGGTAGAAGCTTCTGACAAATTGATTTTTTTCATGTGTAATATCCTTATAGAAAACAATTTAATTGATTACTGCCATAGGCCATATAAGACCCGATCTGTATTCCCCAATGGCTTTAAAAGCCAGAGGAAAACATTTATTTACGGATTCGCTACAAATTATTAAATAATTATCGAATCACGTAATGCGGCGCAGTATAGCGATCGAGTTTTCAGGGATCAATAGTATTTTCTCTCGAATAATTGTGAAAAATCATTAATACAGGGATCTCAAAGAAGGATATTTCTTATGTTTAATTAAGCATAAGAAACATCTTTTTTTAGAGCACTGAAATAATTGGGAGTCATCTGGAAAAAACACCAAGGAATATTCTCATTAACACATGGGATCACAGGATCCTACTGAAGAATTTATTTTACCGCGGAGGGAGGAAAGAGAGGGATTACGCCATCCGCTTGGGTGGTACATGCAAACGGATGGCGCAAAAATCAGCGGTGGTGAGCATAGAGACGCTCACCTTTAACCGGGAAAGCCTGTTATTTGAATCAGAAACCAAGGCTGTCGAGCAAGTCATCCACCTGTTCCTGACTGGCAACAACGCCCACGCCTGCCGTATTGAGTTGCGGACCATTGAGCAGACCGTCGCTCTCTTTTTTGATTCGGGTCTGCTGTTCCGGGATGTTCTCCATCAGCACCATCAGGAGCTGGTTTTCAATTTCCTGCACCACGGTCATCATGCGTTTGATCACCTGACCGGTGAGGTCCTGGAAATCCTGCGCCATCATAATTTCCAGCAACTGTGCATTCGTGAAGCTGGTGTGTTCCGGCACTTCTTTGAGGTAGCTGCGGGTATCAGTCACCAGTTCGCGGGCATCCGACAGTTCGATAGGATTTTCGAACCACAGGTCCCAGCGTGCGTCGAGCTTTTTGGCCGCCGATTCCAGTTTATTCTGGCGCGGCTGCGCGGCTTCCACGCAGTTGAGTGCACGCTCGGCCGCCTGAGCGGTCATGGTCACCACGTAGTCCAGACGATCGCGCGCATCGGGGATGGCTTCCGCCGCCTGAGCGATGGCCTGATCCAGCCCCAGTTCACGCATACTGTCGCGCAGCATACGGGTCAGTTGCCCGATGCGGGCGATAATCTCGCCCGCGGTTGCCGCATCATTTGCGGGCATTATTATTCCCGGAGAATTTAAGTCAGCCATATCTGCTCCTACATGCCCAATTTTTCAAAAATTTTGCCGAGCTTCTCTTCCAGCGTTGCCGCTGTAAATGGTTTCACAACGTAGCCGCTGGCTCCGGCCTGCGCTGCCGCCACGATATTTTCTTTCTTGGCTTCGGCAGTCACCATCAGCACCGGCAATTTCGCCAGCGCGGCATCACCACGAATGGTTTTCAGCAGGTCCAGACCATCCATGTTAGGCATGTTCCAGTCGGATACCACGAAGTCAAAACCACCACCGCGCAATTTGTTCAGCGCATCAACGCCGTCTTCCGCTTCTTCTACGTTCTGAAACCCCAGCTCTTTAAGCAGGTTGCGCACGATGCGACGCATGGTAGAAAAGTCGTCTACAACCAAAAATCGCAGGTTTGGATCGGCCATTTTATGCTCCTAAAATTCTGTTTTCGTTCAGCCCTGTACGGTCTGAAAATTAAATACGTAACGCCTGTCCGGCTGATATTTGTGCCAGCATGCGCTGGCTAATTTGGCTGAGGTCGATCACTTCATTGACCCCGCCGGTGGCAATGGCCTCGCGAGGCATTCCAAACACCACACAACTGGCTTCGTTCTGCGCCAGGGTATAAGCCCCGGCGCGATGCATCTCCAGCATGCCGGCGGCGCCGTCATTGCCCATTCCCGTCAGGATCACCCCGACGGCATTGCGTCCGGCGAACTGCGCCACCGAACGGAATAACACGTCAACCGACGGGCGATGGCGGTTAACCGCCGGGCCGTCGTTCAACTTAACCTGATAGTTTGCCCCGCTGCGGGTCAGCTCCATATGCCGGTCACCTGGCGCAATATAGGCATGGCCTGGCAATACGCGCTCGCCGTCTTCCGCTTCTTTCACCGTGATCTGACACAATTTGTTCAGCCGGTCGGCGAACGAACGGGTGAATCCCGGCGGCATATGCTGGGTGATCATCAGCGCCGGGCAGGTCGGTGGCAAAGGCTGCAATACGTGGCGGATAGCCTCAGTACCGCCGGTCGACGAGCCAATCGCGATCAGCTTTTCGCTGCTGAGCAGCGGCGTATGGCTTAGCATGCGGGGCTGGTCGAGATTGACGCTTTTATTCAGCCGCGCTTTAGACGCAGTGCGGATTTTGTCGGCAATCAGTTCGCTGTAGGCCAGCATCCCTTCGCGGATCCCGAGCTGCGGCTTGGTCACAAAATCAATCGCGCCCAGTTCCAGCGCGCGCAGGGTAATTTCCGAGCCCTTACCGGTCAACGAGGAGACCATGACGACCGGCATCGGACGCAGACGCATCAGTTTTTCGAGGAAATCCAGCCCATCCATGCGTGGCATTTCGACGTCCAGCGTCAGCACCTGAGGGTTGAATTTCTTAATCAGGTCACGCGCAACCAGCGGATCCGGCGCGGTGGCGACCATTTCCATGTCGGGATGGCTGTTGATGATCTCTGTCATCAGCTGACGCATCAGCGCCGAGTCATCGACACTCAACACTCTGATTTTATTCATTACCTCTCCTTGGCGAGGCCGTAAACTGTTTGGCCGCGCAAATAAAATTCCCTGCTGATCTGACTGAAATTCTCGGAATGCCCGGCAAACATCAGGCCGCCCGGTTTAAGTAACGGAACAAATCGGCGCAAAATGGCTTCCTGTGTCTCTTTATCAAAGTAGATCATCACGTTACGGCAAAAAATGGCGTCAAAGGGGCCGTTGAGTTGCCACTGGCTTGCCAATAAATTGAGCTGCTGGAAAGCCACCATCTGCGCCAGTTCCGGACGGATACGCACCAAACCCGAGTGCGGACCGGTGCCTTTGAAAAAGAATTTCTGCATCTGCTGCGCGCTCAGCGTGCGCAACTCTTCCTGACGGTAAACACCGGCGGTCGCCTTTTCCAACACCTGCGTATCAATGTCGCTGGCCTGAATTTTACAGGTCGCCATGCGCGGTCCGAGGGCTTCGCTCAGCGTCATCGCGATGGAATATGGCTCTTCTCCGGTGGAGGCCGCCGTACTCCATACGCTGTAATTATTCGGGCGTGAACGGGCATGTTCAGCCAGAATCGGGAAGTGATGAGCTTCGCGAAAGAACGCCGTCAGGTTGGTGGTCAGCGCATTGATAAACGCCTGCCATTCCGCACTGTTGGCATCACTTTCCAGCATCACCAGATACTGCCCGAAATCATTGATCCCTAATAACCGCAGGCGGCGCACCAGACGGTTATAAACCATCTCCCTTTTGTGGTTTGCCAGCACAATACCGGCACGCTGATAAATCAGTTCACTGATGCGGCGGAAATGGGTATCCGACAGCGGTAAACGCTGGATCATCTGCGCCATAATCGACGCAGTGTCGGCACTCTGACTTGGATTAGGAGCACTCATACGGCGGACCCCTTAAACGGACAGACTCTGTTGTTGTTACCCAATTGGCTTTCTTCCTTCACTGACTCACCAGAGGCAGAAGCTGCCTCTGTCATACCGTTTTGCTCACTGCATCGATCAGAATGTTTCCCAGTTCTCCGTCATGTTGCTTTCTGCCGGACGTGTTCCCGACAGATTAGGGCTCAGTAATGGCGCACGCGCTGAACTTGAACCAGGGCGCACCACGTTGACCTGATGTTTGCCGAGGGTAAATACCGCGACGGATTGGGTCAGTAAACTGGCTTGTTCTTCCAGCGCAGCAGAGGCCGAGGCGGACTCTTCCACCAGCGAGGCGTTCTGCTGGGTGACGCGGTCCATTTCTGTAATGGCCTGCGCAACCTGCTCGATTCCACGGCTCTGCTCGTCAGAAGCGGAGGTGATTTCACCCATGATGTCGGTCACGCGGGTGACAGCGCTGACCATATCACTCATGGTCTCACCGGCGCTTTCGGCCAGAACGGAACCGGTATTAATGCGGCTGACGGAGTCATCGATCAGGCCTTTGATCTCTTTGGCGGCCTGAGCACTGCGCTGTGCCAAACTGCGCACTTCACCTGCGACCACGGCAAAACCGCGTCCTTGCTCACCGGCACGGGCGGCTTCTACCGCAGCGTTCAGCGCCAGAATGTTAGTCTGGAAGGCAATGCCGTCGATAACGCCAGTGATGTCGGTAATTTTCTTCGAGCTGGCGGCAATATCGCTCATGGTCTGCACCACGTTCGACACCACTTTCCCACCCTTCTGTGCCGTTTCCGAGGCGCTCAACGCCAGCTGGCTGGCCTGACGGGCATTTTCGGCGTTCTGTTTCACGGTTGCGGTCAGCTGTTCCATACTGGCAGCGGTCTCTTCCAGAGAAGAGGCCTGCTGTTCGGTACGGGAAGACAGGTCATTGTTACCGGCTGAGATTTCGCTCGCACCGCTGTAGATCGCATCTGCACCCTGACGGACACCAGAAACGGTGCGGATCAGTTCGTCCTGCATATCGCGCAGACTTTCCGCCAACTGGCCGATTTCGTTACGGCTGGTGACAGTGATCTCCTGCGTCAGGTCACCACGGGCGATGTGGCGGATGTTCTCAACCAGTGAACGCAGCGGATGGACCAGAATGCGTTGCACACCAAGCCATGCCAGTGCGATGAACAGAATCAGTATGGCCAGAATCACACCCAGCACCCACACTGCGTGGTTAAAGGAGTTTTCGCTGACGTGTACCGCAACGTTGTACAACTGGTCGTTCTGATTAATGTAATTGACGAAGGCTTTTTCGAATCCGTCCTGATATTTCTGGGTCGGTTGCTCGAAGAAGTCATTGATACGGCCGATGCCGATCAGGCTAATCAACTCACTCAGCGCGCCATTCAATACTTCGTATTGCTTTTTAACGTCTGCCGCATACGCCGGATTCTGGCTGGCATCAGCAGGAATTTTCAGGTAGTTGGCATAGTGTTCCGCGGCCACCTTCAGATCTTTCTGCGCGGCTTCGGTCAGTTCTTTTACCGTCGCCCCGCTGCCCATCTGATTGGCATCGAGCATGAAACGGATACCCGCACGGTTAAGCGTGTTACGGGTCTGCAATAGGTAAACCCAGCTGGCATTCAGCTCGGCCTGTTGTAAACGAATTTGTTGAGAGGTAGAGAAGTTGTCTTTATCGGTTTTCAGCGACTTGAAGAACAGTCCGCCAGAAATCAACTGTAAGGCACCGAATACCACCAGTAAGATCACGATGGCCGTGACCACTTTCATACGGTTAAACATGTTGTTCCTTTTTCAATGTGATTCATCTAGAAGGGTTATCGGCAGGGGAAGTGAGAACTTCATACCGCTTTTGAAAAAGCGGTGGAAAACTTTGGTTCAGCTTTGGGAAAGCTGGCAAACTTCTTTTGAATTCAAATTCAAATTCAAGGTCAAGACCTTGGGCTGCCGCCCAAACTGGCCTTAAGGCCCGCAGTCGCTCGGGCCTTAAGAATCCGAGCTTTTTTAACTGCGCGCTATCGCTGAATCGGGATGGCCGTGTTTCAGGTATCTCAGCGATAGCCGCAAAATGTCAGCCCTAGCGGGCTTCCCGGCTGCGGGTTTGAGCCAACGGTAAAGACGTTGTCTCGCCACCGACTTGCTGGTGACATTTTTGAACGCGGCCGAAGCTTCTTTAAATTCAAAACCAGCACGATGCTTGTCTTTAAAAATGTCGAAGCCGCATTCAAAACGACGTCGAGTGAGAGGCGCAAAACCGCGAGTCTTTTTACGCGGGTTGAAGCCCGAAATGAGAGGACCGCGAAGCGGCGGAGTTTGCGGCTATAACCGCGGTACCTGAAACACGGCCATTGTGACCAGCGCAGCTGCTGTTTTTGAAGAGCTCGGAGTCCAGAGGGCCGAGCGACTGCGGCCCTCTGGTCGGTGTGGGCCGACGCCCACGACCTAGAAGTTGAAGTTGAAGTTGAAGTTGAATTTAAAAGCGTCAGTGGGCCGCCGCCCACAAACAAAAGTTATGCTTTTGCCACGCTTTCAATCAACTCCATTTCTTCGCTGCTCAGCAACTTCTCGATATCAACCAGGATCAGCATACGGTCACCCAGTGAGCCGAGGCCGGTCAGGTATTCGGTGGATAACGTCACGGCGAATTCCGGCGCCGGGCGGATCTGTTCCTGGGTCAGTGACAGCACGTCGGAAACGCCGTCAACCACGATACCGACTACGCGATTTTCAAAATTCAGTACGATAACCACGGTATTTTCGTTGTAGACCACGTTCTTCTGGGCGAATTTCACCCGCAGATCGATGATCGGCACAATCACACCGCGCAGGTTGGTAACACCTTTGATGAAAGCCGGGGTATTGGCAATCCGGGTGACCTGATCATAACCACGGATCTCCTGCACTTTGAGGATATCAATGCCATATTCTTCGTCGCCCAGTGTAAAAATAAGGAATTCCTGTCCTACTGTTTCACCCGCCATTTTCGCCACGGTTGCAAGTCCTGCCATGTTGTTCACCCTTCAATCGGTCGGATAGTGTTCTGCCTCACTGCTAACATGAGTGAGGCTATCTCTGAGATTATTTTATTAAGCCGCCGTCGCATCCACTGCGCGTTTATCGCGGTTCAGCGCCTGCAGGGCCGACACATCAACAATCAGCGCCACGCTGCCGTCACCCAAAATGGTTGCGGCGGAAATACCCGGTACTTTTCGGTAGTTACTTTCGAGGTTCTTCACCACCACCTGATGCTGACCAATCAGCTGATCCACCAGCAAGGCGTAGCGGCGACCGGCACTTTGCAGGATAACCACGATCCCCTGCGTCGCTTCCGTCTTGGCTTCGGTCACATCAAAGACGTTATAAAGTTCGACCAGCGGCAGGTATTCGCCACGCACCTGAAGAACGCGCTCGCCACCGGCCAGCGGATGCAAATCTTCAGCCAGCGGTTGCAGGGATTCCATTACCGCGTTCAGCGGCAGGATAAACACCTCTTCACCCACTTTGACCGACATACCATCCAGAATCGCCAGCGTCAGCGGCAGCAGGATGCGGATTGTGGTGCCCTTGCCCTGCTGGGAGCGGATTTCGACGTGACCGCCCATCTCCTGAATATTTCGTTTCACGACGTCCATGCCAACACCGCGGCCAGAAACGTCGGTCACTTTCTCGGCGGTTGAGAAACCGGCTGCGAAAATCAACATACCGACCTCTTCGTCGCTCATGTTGTCGCTGACATTCATGCCCTGCGACGCGGCTTTGGCGAGGATCTTCTCACGGTTCAGACCGGCACCGTCGTCGATGACTTCGATACAGATATTCCCGCCCTGATGTTCAGCTGACAGGGTCAGATTACCGGTGGCCGGCTTGCCGTTGGCGATGCGTACATCCGCCGTTTCAACGCCGTGATCGAGACTGTTACGCACGAGGTGCGTCAGCGGATCGATAATGCGTTCAATCAGGCTTTTATCCAGTTCGGTTGAGCTGCCAAGCAGGGTCAGTTCAATTTGCTTATTAAGCTTACTGGCGAGATCGCGCACCAGACGCGGGAAGCGGCTGAAGACGAACTCCATCGGCATCATACGAATCGACATCACCGATTCTTGCAGATCACGGGCGTTACGCTCGAGCTGCCCCATGCTGTTGAGCAGGTCACTGTGCGCAACCGGGTCCAGCAGGTCAGAACGCTGCGCCAGCATTGACTGGGTGATCACCAGTTCGCCTACCAGATTAATCAGCTGATCCACCTTCTCGACCGCAACCCGAATACTGGTCGATTCCGGTGCTTTCGGTGCTCGCGCTTTTGGCGGAGCAGCATCCGGTACGGCGGTCAGAACCGGCGCGGCGCGGGGGGCAGCCGCGGCGGTTTCCGCCACAGGCGCGACGGCGGATGTTTCTGCTGCTTCATCAGGCGCATCATTGGCAGCGCTGCGGCTAAAGCTTATCTGCTCCGGTTCAATCACAAAGCACAACACCGCACTGATATCGTCTTCACTCAGCGTGGTGATGAGCGTGGCTTCGACGCTGCTCGGTGTTTGCAGCGGGTCATGGACGTCGCCTAAGTTACCCAGCTCTTCGAGCATCAGCGGAATTTCCGCCTCTTTCAGCCCGGTAAGACAAATTCGCATTCCGCCACTGGCTGCCGTTGTGGCAGTGCTCAAGCACGGGGCGTCAGACACCACGTGGAGATCCGCTGCCGGTGCGCCCTGCTGCTGAACTTCCAGTGCGAGTTGGCGTAAGGCGGCACAGATGTATTCAAAACTCTCGGCATCGGGATCCCGGGTGGATTTATACGCGTCCAGTTGCTCCTGCATAATGTCTTTCGTTTCCAGAAACAGGTTAATAATGTCGGTGCTCAGGCTCATTTCTGCGCGTCGTGCACCGTCGAGCAGGTTCTCAAGTAAATGGGTGGTTTCCTGCAAAACCGAGAATCCAAACGTTGCGGCCCCGCCTTTTATCGAGTGCGCTGCGCGAAAGATCGCGTTGAGCTGCTCGATGTCAGGTGCCAGCGGGTCGAGTAACAGCAGGTGCTGTTCCATGTCCGCCAGCAGTTCATCTGCTTCATCGAAAAACGTTTGGTAAAAATCACTAATATCCATGCTCACGTGATCACCTCTGCTGTGAATCGCGGCTTGTCGATGAAGCCGGTTGCGCCGTAACGTCAGCGGCGGCAGGAATTGCCGTCGTCGGTCTGTCTGGCGTGGAAGTAACGACCGGGTTCAGCGTCTCACTCTTCGGTTGTTGTTCTTTCGGTTGTTGTTCATTTAATTGTTGAACATCAGTCGGTGGTAAAGATTGTTCTGGCACTGAAGCGGCAGGCACCGGCTCTTTGGACGTCAGATGCGGCGCCAGTGCAGACGACGCTTTGGCACTCGGCACGTCAGGTGCTGCATTCGCATTACCCGGCAGCATTTTTTGCAGCTCACCGGCGTCGCTGATATTGATGGCTTCGCCTTCGCTGTTTTCACGTTCAATCGCCTGTTCGGCGTGTTTATTCAGTACCAGAATGCTGATTCGGCGGTTGATAGCATCCCCTGAGGGATGGTTTTTCAACTGCATGGTCGATCCCATACCCATCACCCGCAGTACTTTGCCTTCACTCAGCCCACCGGAGATCATTTCACGGCGCGAGGCGTTGGCACGGTCCGTCGACAGTTCCCAGTTGCTGTAACCACGTTCGCCCATGGCATACGGCATGTCATCGGTGTGACCGGCCAGGCTTATCTTGTTCGGGAAGTCATCCAGAACCGGCGCAATCGCGCGCAGGATATAGCGCATATACGGCTCGACTGTCGCACTCCCGAGCTGAAACATCGGGCGGTTCTGGCTGTCAATAATCTGGATGCGCAACCCTTCTTCGGTCAGGTTGATCATCAAATGCGGGCGCAAATCTTTCAGGCGCGGGTCTGAAATCAGCATCTGCTCCAGTTTCTCCTGCAAACGCTGAAGGTCACCGGTTTCCCGCATGTCACCCTGGGACTGAATCATTTTGTGCACTTCGCCGTCTTGTTGCAGCGGGTCCTCGCCACCGCCGGGGATGGGGCTTGTGGCGTCACTGCTGCGCGGACCATTAGTAATAGCCACCGACAGCGGGGTACGAAAATACTCGGCAATTTGCACCAGCTCTTTCGGGCTGGAGATTGAAATCAGCCACATCACCAGGAAAAACGCCATCATGGCGGTCATGAAGTCTGCATACGCAATCTTCCACGACCCGCCGTGATGCCCGCCGCCGTGCTTGCCCTTTTTCTTTCGCACCACAACGATGGGATGACTCTGATGCTTCATACTTTCTCTTCTTCCGCTTGCTTGTTAGGCGATTTGACCTGGCGAACATGTTCTTCCAGCTCAACGAAGGACGGACGTTCTGAGGTGTAGAGCGTCTTACGACCAAACTCCACCGCAATTTGCGGCGCATACCCGTTCAGGCTGGACAGCAGCGTCACTTTGATGCACTGCATCATCTTGGTATTTTCAGCACATTTCTGTCGCAGCACCGACGCCAGCGGAGAGACGAATCCGTAGGCCAGTAAAATACCGAGGAAAGTCCCGACCATCGCATGTGCAATCAGGGCACCCAACTCAGCAGCTGGCCGGTCTGCGGCTGCCAGCGTATGCACGATCCCCATGACTGCCGCCACGATACCGAAAGCGGGCAGTGAATCCCCCACCAGCGCAAGGCTGTTGGCGGGCACTTCGCTCTCCTGCTCGTAGGTCTCGATCTCTTCATCCATCAGGGCTTCGATTTCAAAGGCATTCATGTTGCCGCTGACCATCAGGCGCAGATAATCTGTTAAAAATTCCACTAAGTGTTTATCGGCAAGGATCCGCGGATAATTAGCGAAAATATCGCTCTCCTGAGGATTATCGATATCATTTTCCAGCGACAGCATCCCCTGCTGACGGGATTTAGCCAGCAGCCGGTAAAGCAGCGCCATTAAATCCATATACAGGGCTTTGTTGTAACGGGAAGCTCGAAACAGTTTCGGCAGTGCACGCATCGTCGATTTAATGGCTTTGCCGTTGTTACCGACCAGAAACGCACCAATGCCCGCACCGGCGATGATCACCAGTTCTGCCGGTTGATATAACGCGCCCATCTCACCGCCGACCATCATGAAGCCGCCAAAGACTGAGCCCAGGACCACGATGTAACCTATTATCACTAGCACGATGATTCCTTAATTCCATGTGGCTTTTTTGGTATAGGGCAAGGCGGGTCAAACGCGAGGTGTGGTTGTTTCGTGTCAGATTGCCGCCAGGGAGGCGTCAGTGACAAACCAGAATGCTGAGGGAGGAGCTCAGGAGCGGCAGTGCTGCCACTCCTGGTCATCATTTCACATGAAATATAGTGCAGCCCACATCATCTCAAACCGCGCGCTTGACCTTTTCGTCCAGCTCTTGAGATGTAATATCGGCAACTTGCGGGGAAAGTTTACGTTTTTTTACCGCTCGTGATGGCGGCTGGCAAAGACTGCAGACAAAACCGTGTCTCGGCTGATGTGCGTGGGTAATAAATGACCCGTCACAGCTGTTGCAGGAATTGAGTTGCAGCATACCGCTGTCAACAAAACGCACCAGAGTCCAGGCGCGGGTTAATGCCAAAATGGGTGCTTCGCCAGGCTGTTCCGGACACTGCTCGAGATACAGACGATAAGCTTTGATCACCGCTTCGACGCCATTACAGTGCCCGCTCTTCATGAGGAAGGAGTAAGCATTGTAGAACATCGATGAGTGAATATTTTGTTCCCAAGTCATGAACCAGTCCGTCGAAAACGGCAACATGCCTTTCGGTGGCGGACTGCCACGCAGCTCTTTATAGAGTTTAATTAACCGGCCCCGACTAAGCTGTGTTTCGCTTTCCAGCATCTGTAAGCGAGCACCCAGCGTGATCAGTTCCATGGCCAGCTGAATATCACGGGCTTCCTGAACGATACTTTTCACCACCGGTTTGGCCGTGGCGTCTTTTGGCGCAGGGGCTTTAATCAGAGACATAGTTATGCCCTTTTCTTAGGAGCACTGTTGTCCCTGGAAGAAAGACCCTTCAGCAGATGGCTGGATAAAAGAATACCCGTATGGATCTGCTGTAGGTCGTCTACGCGTGATTCTTGCGTCAGACGTTCAATGGTTTTGCTGTCGTCAAACCGGAACTGACACAGCAACTGATTCGTTTCAGCTAACTTCACCATTTGCGGCAAGGTCAGCTGGCCTAATGCGTCAGCCATGACATCATCAATTCCCAGGCGGAACATCGCCGAGGCTTTTTCGTCGTTAATTAACCGTTGTGCTAAGAGCAAATATGACAGGTTGATGTCATAGATGTGTTTAAGCAATTCAGACATGCTTCTTTACCCCATACCGTCAGCCATGAATTCATAGCTGGTTGATAGACATAATCCGCGCCGCGGAAGTTAATCCGGCATAACAGGGATATTTTTTACTATCAAAACAATTGGATCATTGGACGATGAACTGTGCATTTCTTTTTTCAAAGAAATGTTCTGCGACGACAAACAGGTTTATCCCGCGGATTTAACTCACCGCCAATACAAAGTAGTTCCTGATGTAAATTAAATAAAAAGTGACAATTTCACGGCTAACTAAATTTAATAATTTATCAATTGAATCGTACAGGCAGGGTCCGTTGCTATAGCTTGCGTCTCTTTCTGTGAAACGCTTTTACATACATTATTAGGATTAATCTTAATACGACGCAAATGTAACCCCGAACCATTAGCACATACAATCTTGCCACTAACGCATTTTAGATAAAGTGTGACGCAAGTCACAATAATAAAATATATTTTTGTCAGAAAAGTGTAATTAAGTCGAATATTGCGTTCAAATTATAACCAAAAGTAAAAAAGCGTCTTAAAATCACCTCCTCAGACCTCTTTTTACCCTGTTTTTAGATCATTTTGTACAACAGCCATTTAAAGCAAAACTAACAGCCAGTAACACGCAATTAACTGTCTTGATCTAGATTAAAATTCTGATTATTTAACTTAGCAAGCACAATTAACCAAAAACACCAGAAAGGGCCCTCAGTCTATGCTTCAGGCGGATGTAGCGTGATTTAGGATAAATTCGCGGGATAAATTCAGAGCAAAAAGCAGACAAAGCGTGAGGAACTGCGGCTTTTACGAAGCATAAAGTCAATGAATGTAACAAAAAATGTAGACATGCAAAAACCTTCTGTCCTGGGGAAGGATACAGAAGCAATAGTTATGTAATGGCCAGCATAGAGCGGCAATGTGACTATCGGCACAGATGTGCAAAACTTTAGGGATTGGGCTTAGAAAAGAGATAAATGTTGTGCAAAGGCTAATAACCAGATGTCTTTTAGGATTTTTATTAAAAACTCACGATAAGACGCAGGTTTGATGTCAAAATGCACTGTTATATACCGCCCTGGAATTTTTCAGAGGCTTATATTCCCATGTCATTATCATAATGTGTTAATCACCACGCCATTAAAATGTCATGGTTAATAGAACAGAAGTTGATCAGTTTATGGATGAACGCGTTGTATATAAGGAAGGATTTCTTAAATTTGGCCCGCTGAATGAAATAGCCTGCTATTAATCGTCAATTATGACTAACAAAATAATCTGCCAAACCCATCATCGTTAACGCTGTACATCATGATGAGTTCGGCATTCATTGATCATGCCTTTTTAATCAACTGACGGGCATCCGCTCAGGGTCAGCGTGCTGATACTCAAATCCCAGCTCTTTGCAGATACGGCTACCGTCGATGATTTTGCCCCCTTCATCACCTTGTGCAACGTCTGCAAACTGTGGTTCAGGTAAATTAAGCTGGCGGGCCAGCGCCGGATAGAAGTGCCGTTTCTCAGGATGCGCAGGCGCGCACAGGTTATAAGTGTGCCCCCCTTTCGGCAGACTCAACAGCAAAGTGATGGCCGCAATGACGTCATCCTGGTGTACCAGGTTGACGCCGGAGTTGCCGCCTTGCACACCGGTTTTGCCGGCCATAAAGCGGCCGGGATGGCGATCGGCACCGACCAGCCCCGCCAGACGTAACACATCGACCGACGTATTAGGCAAGCGGTGGAACCAGTTTTCCAGCTCTTCGAGGACTTTTCCGCTGGGCGTTACCGGATTTAAGGGAGAATCCTCACGCATCGTACCGCTGCCTTCGCCATACACGGAGGTCGATGAGGTAAAGATAATGCGCTGAACATTGTGCGCCAGCGCGCTGTCCACCAACTGCTGAACTGCCTGAAAATAGAGTTCACTGCCCTCGACTGTGCGGCGGGCCGGTAAAGTGATGATCAAGGCATCAACATTGAGCAGCACATCGAGATCGGCAGCGTCACATTGCATTTCCGGCAAAAATACCAGCGGGTAGCAGTCGATGCCGCACATCCGCGCTGCTTCAACACCGTCCGGCGTGGTTTTGCTGCCAACCACCTGATAGCCCCTGGAGGCGAGCGCCATAGCCAGAGGCATTCCCAGCCAGCCCAATCCTACTATTGCGACTTTCTTCATCATTAACTCCATCCTTTGCCCGTCATACGTTCCTGCATAAACACTGCTCAATTGCTTTAGTTTAGCAAATTCGGACGTTGAGGACGTTCAGAGAACGTCTTAACCCGTCAGCTTTTCTGCGTAACTGTTAGCGACGTTGTCTGCCCACAACATTATTCACAGAAATGATGAAAACCCTGCTCCGGATAAGAATAATTTATCATCGGATAAAAAAGGTTGCGCTGCGGCTACAGGATAGTTTAATTTTATCCGCACAAGACTTGATGAAGGCCCTGCGTTTCGCGCCCATCAAATGACGAATTGATTCTTTATTTAGAAATTACAGAGAAAACCTATGAACAACGTTCTGATCAACCACCATCATCACCATCACCCTGACTAGTCTTGCAGGCGATTGGTGCTGGGAGACTGTTAAGATCTTCCAGTGGCGCAGAACGTAGAGAGAGCCCTCGGAAGATTTTCTTCCGAGGGTTTTTTTTTACCTGAAATTTGAAGCAAACATTTAGCCATTACAGCTAACAAACATAAGAAAGGTTGAGGTCATCATGTTAGATAAATCACGTTTACGGATAGCAATGCAGAAGTCAGGTCGCCTGAGTGATGATTCACGCGAACTGCTGGCGCGCTGTGGGATCAAAATCAATTTGCAGGAGCAACGTCTGATTGCCTTCGCGGAAAACATGCCTATCGACATCCTGCGTGTGCGTGATGACGATATTCCGGGGCTGGTCATGGACGGCGTGGTGGATTTGGGCATTATCGGTGAGAACGTTCTGGAAGAAGAGTTACTGAACCGCCGCGCACAGGGTGAAGACCCGCGCTATTTCACACTGCGCCGCCTCGATTTCGGTGGTTGCCGCCTGTCGCTTGCAACGCCACTGGACTGTGAATACACCGGTCCGCAAAGTTTGCAAAAAGCCCGCATCGCCACCTCTTACCCGCACATCCTCAAGCAATATCTCGATAAACAAGGCGTAGAGTTCAAATCTTGCCTGCTCAACGGTTCTGTCGAAGTGGCTCCTCGTGCCGGTCTTTCTGATGCGATTTGTGATCTGGTTTCCACCGGCGCCACCCTTGAAGCCAATGGCCTGCGCGAAGTCGAAGTGATTTACCGCTCGAAAGCCTGTCTGATTCAGCGCGATGGCGAAATGCCGCAGGAAAAACAGCTGCTGATTGACCGCCTCATGACCCGTATTCAGGGTGTCATTCAGGCGCGCGAGTCCAAATACATTATGTTGCACGCGCCAAGCGAGCGACTGGACGAAATCATTGCCCTGCTGCCGGGCGCTGAACGCCCTACTATTCTGCCACTGGCAGGCGATCAGCAACGCGTCGCCATGCACATGGTCAGCAGCGAAACCCTGTTCTGGGAAACCATGGAAAAACTGAAAGCGCTGGGTGCCAGTTCGATTCTGGTCCTGCCAATCGAAAAAATGATGGAGTAAGGTCATGCAACCAAACGCGTTCTCCACCCCGATTGACTGGCAGCAGTGCGACGAGCAGCAACGCCGTGAGCTGCTGACCCGCCCGGCGATCTCGGCCTCTGACCGTATCACCGAGTCGGTCACTGAGATCCTGCGCCGCGTGCGCACCGAGGGCGACAGCGCCCTGCGCGAGTTCTGTACAACCTTTGATAAGACTGACGTGGCAGATATCCGCGTCACGGCGCAGCAGATTGAAGCGGCATCCGCGCGTTTGGGCGATGACGTAAAACAGGCAATGGCGCACGCAGTGCGTAACATCACCACCTTCCACGAAGCGCAGAAACTGGAGGTGGTCGATATTGAAACCCAGCCGGGTGTGCGTTGTCAGCAATTGACTCGCCCGATTCAGTCGGTCGGCCTCTATATTCCGGGCGGCTCTGCACCGCTGGTTTCAACCGTATTAATGTTAGCGACTCCGGCGCACATTGCCGGTTGTCAGCGAGTGACATTATGTTCACCTCCACCTATTGCCGACGAAATTCTGTATGCGGCCAAACTGTGCGGCGTGACCGAGGTGTATCAGTTAGGCGGTGCGCAGGCGATTGCTGCGCTGGCGTTCGGTACCGAAAGCGTGCCCAAAGTGGCGAAAATCTTCGGACCGGGCAATACCTATGTGACGGAAGCGAAACGTCAGGTAAGCCAGAGTCTTAATGGCGCGGCCATCGATATGCCGGCGGGTCCGTCCGAAGTGCTGGTGATTGCTGATAGCGGCGCGACACCAGACTTTGTGGCCTCTGATTTGCTGTCACAAGCGGAACACGGCCCGGACTCTCAGGTGATTTTACTGACGCCAAGCCTCGAGATGGCGAACGCCGTCGCTGAAGCGGTAGAGCGCCAGCTGGCCCTGCTGTCACGCAAAGAGATTGCCCGCCAGGCGCTGGAAAGCAGCCGTCTGATTGTGGCCAAAGATCTCGTGCAGTGTATTGAAATCAGCAATGCCTATGGCCCTGAGCATTTAATCCTGCAAATCCGTGAGCCCGAAGCGCTGGTTGACAGCATTACCAGCGCTGGCTCGGTGTTTCTCGGTGACTGGTCACCGGAATCTGCCGGCGACTACGCGTCAGGGACGAACCACGTCCTGCCGACCTACGGTTATACCGCTACCTGTTCAAGCCTCGGTCTGGCGGATTTCCAGAAACGTATGACAGTCCAGCAGCTCACCCCGCAGGGTCTGCTCGGTCTGGCGACGACGATTGAAACACTGGCACAGGCTGAACAGCTGACGGCACACAAAAATGCCGTGACAGTGCGCGTGAATGCGCTGAGGGAGCAAGGGTTATGAGCAACGAAAAAAATCTGAGCATTCAGTCGCTGGCGCGTCAGAACGTGCGCGATCTGACACCCTACCAGTCTGCCCGCCGTCTGGGCGGCAACGGTGACGTGTGGCTGAACGCCAATGAATACCCGATTGCACCGCAATTTGAACTGACCGCCCAGACCTTCAACCGTTACCCGGAGTGTCAGCCCGCGTTGGTGATTGAGCGCTATGCCGCCTATGCCGGACTGGAGAAGGAGCAAGTGCTCGTCAGTCGTGGTGCAGATGAAGGGATTGAGCTGCTGATCCGCGCTTTCTGCGAACCGGGCAAAGACGCTATCCTTTATTGCCCGCCGACTTACGGCATGTACAGTGTGAGCGCCGAAACCATCGGCGTCGAAAGCCGTACCGTGCCGGCCAAAGAGGATTGGTCGCTGGATTTACCGGCCATTGAAGCCGCGCTGGATGGCGTCAAGCTGGTCTATGTGTGCAGCCCGAATAACCCGACCGGCAATCTGATTGACCCGCAAGAGCTGCGTGCAGTTCTTGAGATGACCCGTGGCCGCGCGATTGTGGCCATCGACGAAGCCTATATCGAGTTCTGCCCGCAGGCTTCAATTACCGGCTGGCTTAAAGAGTATCCGCATCTCGCTATTTTACGCACGCTGTCAAAAGCCTTCGCGCTGGCCGGTTTACGTTGCGGTTTCACGCTGGCGAACAGCGAACTGATCGCCCTGCTGCTGAAAGTGATCGCACCTTATCCGCTCTCGACGCCGGTGGCTGATATCGCCGCACAGGCGTTAAGCGATAAAGGCCTGGCCGTAATGCGTGCACGTGTCGCCGAGATTCGCGAAACCCGCAGTGGGTTAACACAGCAACTCAGCCGTTGCAGCTGTGTTGAACAGGTATTCACCAGCGAGACCAACTACGTGCTGGCGCGTTTTACCGCATCAAGCCAGGTATTTAAAACCCTCTGGGATCAGGGCATTATCTTACGTGACCAGAACAAACAACCGGGACTTTCCGGCTGTTTACGCATTACTGTCGGCACACGTGAAGAGTGCCAGCGGGTGATCGACGCGCTGCTACCGTTGCCCGGTACAAATCTGTCCGCCACCAACACAAATAATGAAACCGCCTCAAGCAAGGAGCCGATGTGAGCCAGAGCCCGTTAGTACAAAAGATTTTATTCATCGACCGCGACGGTACGCTGATTTCCGAGCCGCCTGAAGATTTTCAGGTAGACCGTCTGGATAAACTGGCACTCGAGCCGGGTGTCATTCCCGCGCTGCTGGCATTACAGAATGCAGGTTTCAAACTGGTGATGATCACCAATCAGGATGGTCTGGGCACCGCCAGTTTCCCGCAGGAGACCTTCGACCCGCCGCACAACCTGATGATGCAGATCCTGACCTCGCAGGGTGTGATATTCGACGAAGTGCTGATCTGCCCTCACCTGCCTGCTGACCACTGCGCCTGTCGCAAGCCAAAAACCGAACTGGTGAAAGGCTATCTGGAGAGCGGCCTGATGGATGTCGCGAACAGTTATGTGATTGGTGACCGGGATACCGACATTCAGCTGGCGGCCAATATGGGCATCGCCGGATTGCGCTATCAGCGCGACACGCTGCACTGGCCGGCGATTGCCGCCCAACTGACACAACGCGACCGCCACGCACACATTAAACGGGTCACGCGTGAAACCTCCATCGACGTAGACGTCTGGCTGGACCGCGAAGGTGAAAGCACAATCCGCACCGGCGTGGGTTTCTTCGACCATATGTTGGATCAGATCGCCACGCACGGCGGTTTGCGCATGAACATCGAAGTCAAAGGCGATCTTTATATCGACGACCACCACACAGTAGAAGATACCGGTCTGGCGCTGGGCGAAGCCCTGAACAAAGCGCTGGGTGACAAACGCGGGATTGGCCGTTTCGGTTTTGTGCTGCCGATGGACGAATGTCTGGCACGCTGCGCACTGGATATTTCAGGCCGTCCGCACCTCGAATATAAAGCGGAGTTCAACTACCAGCGCGTCGGCGATTTAAGCACGGAGATGGTCGAACACTTCTTCCGTTCTCTCTCCTATGCCATGGGCTGTACGTTGCATTTACGCACCAAAGGCAAGAACGACCATCACCGTGTTGAGAGCCTGTTCAAAGCCTTTGGCCGAACCTTGCGTCAGGCGATCCGCGTGGACGGCAATACCCTGCCGAGTTCGAAAGGAGTGCTGTGATGAACGTCGTTATCCTTGATACCGGCTGTGCCAATCTCTCCTCGGTGAAATATGCGGTCCAGCGTCTGGGTTATGAACCCGACGTGAGCCGTGACCCAGAGATTGTGCTGCGGGCCGACAAACTGTTTTTACCGGGCGTCGGGACAGCACGGGCGGCTATGGAACAGCTCGAACAGCGCGAACTTATCGAACTGATTAAAGCCTGCACGCAGCCGGTGCTGGGCATTTGCCTCGGAATGCAGTTGCTGGGGTCCGGCAGCGATGAGAGCGGCGGCATTAAAACGCTTGGCATTATCGATGAGCCAGTACTGCGTATGCAGGATCTCGGATTACCTCTTCCCCACATGGGCTGGAACCAGGTGATCGCTAACGCGGACAGCCATCTGTTCCGCGGTATCGACGAGAACGCGTATTTCTATTTCGTCCACGGATATGCGATGCCGATATGCGAAAACACCATTGCTCAAACGCTGTACGGCGAGCCGTTCACCGCCGCCGTGGCAAAAGACAACTTCTTCGGCGTGCAATTTCATCCGGAGCGTTCCGGTGCCGCTGGCGCGCGGTTGTTGAAAAATTTTCTGGAGATGTAAGCACCATGATTATTCCCGCTTTGGATTTGATCGACGGCAGCGTGGTGCGTTTGCATCAGGGTGACTACGGCCAGCAGCGCGACTATGGCAGCGATCCGCTGCCACGCTTACAGGATTATCAGCGTCAGGGCGCAGAAGTACTGCATCTGGTGGATTTGACCGGTGCCAAAGACCCGGCTGCGCGCCAGATCCCTCTGCTGCAAAAACTGCTGGCGGGTGTCACTGTTCCTGTGCAGGTTGGCGGCGGCATCCGTAATGAACAGGACGTAGAAGCTTTGCTATCCGCGGGTGCAACCCGCGTCGTCGTTGGCTCAACGGCGGTTAAAGATCCTGACACCGTACAGAATTGGTTCAACCGTTTCGGTGCTGACGCGCTGGTGTTGGCGCTCGATGTACGCATTGATGCCAATGGCATTAAAAATGTTGCCATCAGCGGCTGGCAGGAGAACTCCAACGCGACGCTGGAGCAGGTCGTCGAACAGTATTTACCGTTCGGCCTGAAACACGTGCTTTGTACCGATATTTCACGCGATGGCACACTGGCGGGGTCGAACGTCGAACTTTACCGTGAAGTGACTGCACGCTATCCGCAGATCGCTTTTCAGGCTTCAGGCGGTATCGGTTCACTGGATGATATCGCACAGTTGCGTGACAGCGGCGTAGAAGGCGTAATTGTCGGGCGCGCACTGCTCGACGGTAAATTTAGCGTGACGGAGGCAATCTCATGCTGGCAAAACGGATAATTCCTTGCCTGGACGTTAAAAACGGCCAGGTCGTGAAAGGCGTGCAGTTCCGCAATCATGAGATCATTGGCGACATCGTGCCACTGGCAAAACGCTACGCCGAAGAAGGCGCAGATGAACTGGTGTTTTATGATATTACCGCCTCGTCTGACGGGCGCGTGGTAGATAAAAGCTGGGTGTCCCGCGTGGCAGAAGTGATCGATATTCCCTTCTGTGTGGCGGGCGGAATTAAAAGCGCGGAAGACGCAGCGCAAATCCTGCAGTTTGGTGCAGATAAAATTTCTATTAACTCGCCAGCACTGGCTGATCCGACGTTGATAAGCCGTCTGGCCGATCGCTTCGGCGTACAGTGCATCGTAGTCGGTATCGACACCTGGCATGATGCAGAGTCTGGCACTTACCAGGTTCACCAGTTTACAGGCGATGAAGCGCGTACCAAAATCACCACCTGGCAGACGCTGGATTGGGTGAAGGAAGTTCAGGAGCGCGGCGCCGGTGAAATTGTGCTGAATATGATGAATCAGGACGGCGTACGTAACGGCTATGATTTGCAGCAGTTGCAGATGATACGTGAAGTGTGTCGTGTGCCACTGATTGCGTCCGGCGGCGCGGGAACGCCTCAGCATTTCCTCGACGCATTCCAGCAGGCGAATGTCGATGGCGCCCTGGCGGCATCCGTGTTCCACAAACAAATTATTAATATCGGCGAGCTGAAAAGCTTCCTGGCCGAAAATGGCGTGGAGATCCGCTTGTGAGCAATGAAATTTTGAACAACAGCCGACTGACTGAACAGCAGATTAATCAGCTGGACTGGGAAAAAGTGGATAACCTGATGCCCGTTGTCGTGCAGCATGCGGTGTCTGGTGAAGTATTGATGATGGGTTATATGAATCAGGAAGCGCTGGGTGTCACGCAATCATCCGGTAAAGTGACTTTCTATTCGCGCACTAAACAGCGCCTGTGGACCAAAGGCGAAAGCTCAGGCAATTACCTCGATTTGGTAAGCATTTACCCGGATTGCGATAACGACACCCTGCTGGCTCTGGTCAATCCAATTGGCCCAACCTGCCACAAAGGCAATAACAGCTGCTTCCACCCCGCGGCTACCGACTGGGGATTCTTATTCCAGCTGGAAGAGTTACTGGCGTCACGCAAAAATGCCGATCCGGAAAGCTCGTATACCGCAAAACTCTACGCCAGCGGTACAAAGCGTATTGCGCAGAAAGTCGGTGAAGAAGGCGTAGAAACCGCGCTGGCCGCCACTGTTAACGACCGTTTCGAACTCACCAATGAAGCTTCAGATTTGATGTATCACCTGCTGGTGTTACTGCAGGATCAAGACTTGAACTTCAGTGCAGTGATTGAGAATTTGCGTCAGAGGCACAAGAAGTAATTCTCTCATCCCTGAATCACAGATGAAAAAAAACCGCCAATGCGTCAGCAAAGGCGGTTTTTTTTATGGGCGCACAGACCGTACGCCGTCAGCTGATTAATCCAACCATTCGGTGTGGAAAACGCCATCTTTGTCAGTGCGTTTATAAGTATGCGCACCAAAGTAGTCACGCTGTGCCTGGATCAGGTTAGCAGGCAGTACCGCTGAACGGTAGCTGTCGTAGTAGTTGATCGCAGCTGAGAATGTTGGGGTCGGGATACCGTTCTGAACGGCATAAGAGACCACATCACGCAGCGCTTGCTGATATTCGTCAGCGATGTTTTTGAAGTACGGCGCTAGCAGCAGGTTAGCGATAGACGCGTTTTCAGCGTAGGCATCGGTGATTTTCTGCAAGAACTGAGCGCGGATAATACAACCGGCGCGAAAAATCTTAGCGATTTCGCCGTAATGCAGATCCCAGTTGTTTTCTTCTGATGCAGCCTTCAGCTGTGAGAAGCCCTGAGCATAAGAGACGATCTTACCCAGATACAACGCACGACGGATTTTTTCGATGAATTCCGCTTTGTCACCAGTGAAAGGTTTAACCGTTGGGCCAGTCAGAACTTTAGAAGCCGCAACGCGCTGGTCTTTCAACGAGGAGAGGTAACGGGCAAACACAGACTCGGTTATCAGGGTCAGAGGTTCACCGAGATCTAAGGAGCTCTGGCTGGTCCATTTGCCGGTGCCTTTGTTGGCTGCTTCATCCAAAATCACATCAACCAGGTATTTACCTTCTTCGTCTTTCTTGGTGAAGATATCTTTGGTGATGTCGATGAGGTAGCTGTTCAACTCGCCTTTGTTCCAGTCAACGAAGGTGCTAGCCAGCTCTTCATTGCTAAGGCCCAGAGACTGTTTCAACAGGGAATAGGCTTCAGCGATAAGCTGCATGTCACCGTATTCGATACCGTTGTGAACCATCTTAACGTAATGACCAGCACCATCAGCGCCGATGTAAGCCACACAAGCTTCGCCATCTTCTGCACGGGCTGCAATTTGTTCGAGGATTGGCGCAACCAGTGCGTAAGCTTCTTTCTGACCGCCAGGCATGATGGATGGGCCTTTCAATGCGCCCTCTTCACCGCCGGAAACGCCGGTACCGATGAAGTTAAAACCTTGTTCAGACAGTTCGCGGTTACGTCGAATAGTGTCTTTGTAGTAAGTGTTGCCACCATCGATGAGGATGTCACCTTTATCCAGGTGCGGAGTCAATGATGCGATGGTTTTGTCTGTCGCTTCGCCTGCTTTCACCATTAGCAGGATACGGCGTGGTTTTTCCAGCGAGTCAACAAACTCTTCGACGCTGTAGTGCGGGACCAGATTTTTACCCGGGTTTTCAGCGATCACTTCATCAGTCTTATCGCCTGAACGGTTAAAAATGGAAACGGAATAACCACGGCTTTCAATGTTAAGCGCGAGGTTACGGCCCATGACCGCCATACCGACAACGCCGATCTGTTGTTTGGACATTAGCAACTCCTGTCTGAAATAGTTGATTGCCCAGTTTATGAGCTAAACCCCTGTTATAAGTAGGTTTAAGCCCACTGAGCTATACAAATGAACACCAGCATTGTACATGAGTTTTCGAGAGGGTGAACCTATCGCATCCATAACAATCTTCCGAAGAAGTGATACGAAGCGTTACCCTCTCAGGACTCACCAAGCTAGATTACTTTACCGGTAACATGCCCTTAGTGCAGGTAAAAAAGAGCTTTTCTGCACAGTGATAATCATTTCGGCCTATTCGCTGAGCAAACAAATAGGGCTGATTCGCAAATTACGCCGAGGTGATACAACATTGCGGCTAAAAATTATATCCTGACGGCATTATGAACCTGCTTTGCCAACGCAGAACAATCAATTCTATAAGTGAGTAGTATAAATGAAGATTATGGTGACGGGAGGAGCGGGCTTTATTGGCTCTGCTGTTGTTCGCTATCTGATTGAAAATACATCAGATACAGTGCTGGTAGTTGATAGCCTAACCTATGCTGGCAACCTCTCTACTCTGGAAGCCGTCTCAGCCAGTCCGCGCTATCAATTCACCAAAGTTAACATTTGCGACCATCAGGCTATCAATGCGCTGTTTAACGATTTTCAGCCCGACGCTGTCATGCATCTTGCCGCTGAAAGCCATGTGGATCGTTCTATCGATGGGCCTGCGGCTTTCATAGAAACCAACATCGTGGGGACTTACGTCTTACTCGAAGCCGCGCGGAAATTTTGGTCTGCATTGAATCAGGACCAAAAGCTCGCTTTTCGTTTTCATCACATTTCGACTGATGAAGTTTTCGGGGACCTGGAGGATGAACACTCGCTTTTTACTGAACAGACGCCTTACGCGCCAAGTAGCCCCTACTCTGCATCAAAGGCATCAAGCGACCATTTAGTTCGAGCCTGGCAGAGAACCTACGGCTTACCAACAATAATCACTAATTGCTCCAACAATTACGGTCCTTACCATTTCCCTGAAAAGCTGATCCCACTGGTGATTCTCAATGCTCTGGCCGGCAAACCTCTGCCAGTGTATGGCGACGGTGGCCAGATTCGTGACTGGCTTTATGTTGATGACCATGCAAGAGCGCTTTATGAGGTGGTAACCAAAGGCCGGGTCGGTGAAACCTATAATGTAGGTGGCCATAATGAACAGAAAAATATCGATGTGGTAAAAACGATTTGCGGCCTGCTCGATGAGCTTCACCCTGTAAAACCGGCAGGTATTCAAGAATATCAGCAGCTCATTACATTTGTTGCTGACCGCCCGGGGCACGATGAACGTTATGCCATTGATGCCAGTAAAATCGAGCGTGAACTCGGCTGGAGACCACAAGAAACCTTCGAGTCAGGCATCCGCAAAACCGTCGAATGGTATCTTGCCAATCAAGAGTGGTGCGACACAATAAGAGCCGGTGCCTATCAAGGCGAGCGTTTGGGCTTGAACCGTTAAATTAAGGAAATAAATAATGAAAGGCATTGTTCTCGCTGGCGGTTCTGGCACCCGGTTGTATCCCCTCACGCTCGGTGTATCAAAGCAGCTGCTGCCTGTTTATGATAAACCGATGATTTATTATCCTCTTTCCACCCTGATGCTCGCGGGAATTAGGGACATCCTCATTATCACCACTCCTGAGGATATGTCCGCATTCCAACGCCTGCTTGGTGACGGCTCGCAATTTGGTATTTCACTCTCCTATAAGGTACAACCCTCTCCAGATGGCTTGGCCCAAGCTTTTCTAATTGGGGAAGAGTTTATCGACGGAGATAGTTGCGCATTGGTACTCGGTGACAACGTCTACTTTGGCCAAGGTTTTGGCCCGAAGCTAGAACAAGCCGCAAATAAAAACGAAGGCGCAACCATATTTGGTTATCAGGTCACTGACCCTGAACGCTTTGGCGTAATTGAGTTTGATGAAAACTACAATGCACTCTCTATTGAGGAGAAGCCTTCAAAACCAAAGTCCAAATGGGCTATCACCGGGCTTTATTTCTTCGACAAGAATGTGGTTGAGATAGCCAAAAAAGTTAAACCCTCCCCACGTGGCGAACTGGAAATCACCAGTGTAATAAATAGCTACCTCGAAAAGAAAGATCTTAAGGTTGAGCTATTAGGGCGCGGCTATGCCTGGTTAGATACAGGTACCCACGATAGTCTAATTGAAGCCTCGCAGTTCATTCATACCATTGAAAAACGTCAGGGATTTAAAGTGGCGTGTTTGGAGGAGATTGCTTTTAGGAAGGGTTGGTTGAGTAAATCTCGATTAGCGGAGCATGCTGAAAAACTTGCAAAATCTCCATATGGGATCTATCTGAAGGGCCTACTAGGATAAGAATCGGAAATATAATTTATTTAAAACGCCGGTAAATCCGGCGCGTTAACTTGGTGAGATTACTCAAGTTTTCATTGAATAAGGCTGTGGTAAAGCTGACTGTATTTTTCGACCATCTGTTTTGAGGTGAATACAGCTTCATACCTGAGCCTTGCGTTGGCTCCGTATTCTTTAGCCAACTCTGGACTATCCCACAGTACTTCCATGGCCTTGCCAAGAGCATCAGTATCACAAGGCGGTACAGCTATTCCCGTGACTTTATCAATGTTGATAAATGTTGTCCCAGTACCTATTTCACATGAAATAAGTGGCTTTCGATACATAGCACCTTCAAGCAAGGATATCCCAAAAGCCTCAGAGCGCAAATGAGAAGGGAAAACTACTGCATAACATAGTTCGAGCAAAACGTTTTTATCTTCGTTTTCTAGCGCACCAACGAAATGAACATTGGTGAGCCCCAATTCTTCGACCTGTTTCTTTAAATCATTTTCTGCTGGCCCCGAACCGACGATAACGATGGGATAGTCGCGTCCTTGAGATGCCTCAAGCAGAATATGCAACCCCTTATAATAGCGGAATGCACCAATAAATAAGAAAAATTTAGAGGGGAGAATTTTACGCCACTTTTCTAAATTATATTCTGAGGAATCTGGATAAGAGTGCTCATCAAGGCCATAGGGTATGACACTTACCTTACTTTTAAACTTCTGCAAAACATGACTAGTCTCAACATAGTTTGGCGAGGCTGCAACTATTCTATCGACCCTTGAAAGAAAGGCTTCCATCAGTGGCGTATAGACTTTAAGAAGAGACTTTTGCTTAACTATGTCGGAGTGATAACTCACAACCGTCGGTTTTTTGACTCCACTAATAAAATGCACCATATCCATAAAAGGAAAAGGGAAATGATAGTGGATAATATCGGCTTGTTCAGCTAGTTGCTTAAAGCGTTTCAGCGCTGTCCAAGAAAATGGTGTAGAGGCTACGACAAAGTTGATACTTTCACAGTGGGAAATATGTTTTGAAATAGATGAACCTTCAATTTTCCCACGAGGGCTCAATGAGAGTACCTCTGACTGAAAATCAAAATCACTTCCGCCTTCGCTTAATTGGTATATGACTTGTTCAATTCCACCGAAGGTATCAGGATAATAGGTCTTATAAAAATGAAGGATTTTTAGCATAAATGCAATGTCCTATGGAGCTAATAAAGCTTTAAAAGTCATTAAATAAAATTAACGCATGATTTTATCATATACATTTTTGGTATCATTGGCACACTTTGACCACGAAAATTTCTTAGAGTGCTGCATTCCCTCAATTGCTAGTTTATCTAACAAATCACAATCTTGTATCGAGTCTGAAATAACTTTCGTCAAATCATCTATATCATTAGGATCGAAGTATAAAGCGGCATTTCCAGCAACTTCCGGCAAACATGATGCTGAAGAGCAAATAACCGGCACGCCAGAACTCATAGCCTCAAGAATGGGCAAACCAAAACCTTCATAGATCGAAGGGAAAATGAAAGCTTTAGCGGAAGAATACACAATAGGTAATTCTTTATTATCTACAAAATCCAGATAATATAGCCAACCTTCATGCTTGTATTTTTCAATTAGTTTATGCGAATCCTCGCTACACCACCCTTTGTGCCCAACTAAAACTAATGGATATTTTTTTTTAACATTAGAGTCCAGTTTTGTATAAGCCAAAATTAAATTATTGATATTTTTTCTTGGTTCAATAGTACTCACACATAACACATACTCTTTAAACTTGAGACCGAATTTAGACATTATTGATGAGGAAACATCAAAAGCTGAGGGCTTAAACTCATCCGAACAGGCCAAGTGAACAGCATGTACTCTGCTTTCATGGATATTAAAATAATCAATGAATTCTTTGCGAGTATATTCTGTATCAGTTATAAAATGATTCGAGTTTTCAATAGTCTTTAATAACTGCTTACGTAAATATCTGGCTCTTGAGGGTTCAATACAATGGGACATTGTAAAGGGCGACAGATCGTGAAAAGTTGAAACACTCATCCCATCAAATTTCGGAACATGAAAATTTGTACCATGGAAAAGATACTCTTCATATTTGGAAAGTGTATGAGATTTCAATAAAGGGGAAACAATGCGATACAAGTCAACTAGTGGTGTCTTTTTTAGGCGATTAATTAGACCCGAAACAGAACTATGAATGGGAGCACCAGGCAAATAGTAAAAATCATCGAGCAATTTATAACCACTCAAAAATTTCAAATCATCAAAGCACTCATGAGTTTTAAATGCCATAATTAACTCATAAGTATAACGACCTATTCCTGTTAGAGGATATTTAACTGAGTCAGTAGATATTATTACTTTCACTTGATTACCCCGTTTCGGCCCAGCACTAAGGCTGGGCCGAAATTTTCTAATATTAGAAGGTCATGCCATTACGATTTCGTTTAATGTCAGCTTCAATCATCATCGAGCACAGCTGCTCCAGTGTTGTGGATGGCTCCCAACCTAATGCTTCTTTAGCCTTAGCCGGATTACCAATCAACAATTCAACTTCTGCTGGCCGATAGAATTTCGGATTGACCTTAACTAACACTTTATTGGTAGCAATATCAATCCCAATTTCCTTCTCATCTTTTCCTTCAAAACGAAGCTCATACCCTGCTGCTTTAAACGCCATGCTTACGAAATCACGTACTGTTTCTGTACGGTTGGTGGCAAGCACATAGCTGTCAGCAATATCGGCCTGAAGCATTCGCCACATACCTTCAACGTATTCTTTAGCAAAACCCCAATCGCGTTTGGCATCCATATTACCAAGCTCTAACACTTCCGCTTTGCCTAACTTAATTTTAGCGACTGTGTCTGTGATCTTTCTAGTAACAAATTCTTTACCACGTAATGGGGATTCGTGATTAAAGAGAATGCCGCTACAAGCAAAAATATCGTAGCTTTCACGATAGTTGATTGTAATCCAATGAGCATAAAGCTTAGCCACACCATAAGGACTACGAGGATAAAATGGTGTAGTTTCAGTTTGAGGAATTTCTTGTACTTTGCCAAACATTTCAGAAGTAGATGCTTGATAAAAGCGAATCTTAGGATTAATAATACGGATCGCTTCGAGTATATTAAGTGCCCCTACACCAGTTATTTCAGCAGTGGTATGAGGCTGGTCAAAAGACACACCGACGAAACTTTGAGCGGCCAAATTGTATACTTCATCAGGCGATGATTTTTCAATTAAGCGAAGTGTTGATGGGAAATCAGTCAAATCATACTCAACCAACTCTAAATTCGGATGATTAAGAATATTGAGTTCCTCGGCTCTCCAGAAGTTAACAGAACTTGTACGGCGGTAAGTGCCAAATACCTTATAACCTTTTTCAAGTAAAAGCTCAGCCAAATATGCGCCATCTTGTCCAGTAATACCAGTAACAACTGCAGTTTTCATTATTAACCTCATATTCGAAACATATTCATAACAACAACTATATCATTCGATTTTCATTTAATGTCTTTGCTTTCTTAAGGAAAAATTCCTCAATATACTTATAAGAAGCAAATGATATAAATAAAGATATCATGACAAAAAACAAACCCAAAAGAACATAATTGAACGTACTAGCGAAAAAAACATCTTCATGTGTGACAAATAATCTCTTAACAATCTTAATACCATAATAGTTGATACTAAGGTGCCACAGATAAAAAGAATAACTTACTTTACCTAACTGTTGTAGTGTTGAGGAAATAAAACCACGAACATTTAACCTAGCGTTTAAAAAATAAATAAAAATAAAATATGATGAAACAGTGCACCACAACGATTTATATTGAACGCCAACTCCCTCGCCATGATAGATATATATCGCTGTGATTCCGACACCCATGAATAAACTGATATTTGCGACCCACTTTTTCATGTGTATTGAACCATCCAGCCGCTTCTTTATATATACTGCATGAGCACCGAGATAAAATGCAAAAAGAAATACGAAATCCGAACTTCCGCTAAAAATTTCATTTATATCAGTAAAAAGGACTGTAAAGAAAAGAAGAAAACCCAAAAGAACTATCTTTCTCGGAAACACAGCAAGAACTGGTAAAAACAAATATAATGACCACTCCCATTTGAGCGTCCAAATGGTATTGATTCGAAGGTACATATTTGTAGTAAATATATCATTCACACCACCAAAACCAAATGATAAATTTTTAATATAGTTTATTATATTTAATCTTGTAGGTATGCCACGATATGAAATAAAATAGTCCGCCAATGTAATAACTGTAATTACTAAGACGGCCAAAGGGACTAACCTATAAATTCGCTTCTTTAAAAAAGTATTAAAGTCAATCCTTCTTTCTACAACTTGCGTCCAAAAAAGATACGCCGTAAGCATGAAAAAAACATTCACACCTGCGGCACCGGAGTAGGTTGATATAAGATATTTTGGAGCCAGATAACCAAAGTACATAGATGTATGCGCTAGAAATACAAGAAAAGCAGCGCATCCTCTTAAGATTTCCAAATTAGGTTCAAATTTAAGATCATAGTAGGTTGTACATTATAAAAAAAACCGAACACTCTACATAACACTAATGCGAACCCAAGAACGCCTATAGCACCAATAACCAGATATAGTTCACCCATATCGTCTATTCACCTTTATAAGAAATGTACATATCTTTTAAAATCTTATTAAAGTTATCATTGATAAAGCTCTTACCAACATCAATGGATTTCAGTTTGGTTGTATCCCCAACTAAACGCCACACTTCGTTTTTACGTACAAAGGTATTATTTATTTGATAATCCATTCGATAAGATGCTATTTCCTCTAATATTGAAATAGCCTCTCTTGCACTGTGGCCTGTACCGGAGCATATATTCAAGGCACCGTCATAACTGTGCCCTGAAAGAATAAGATGGTTATATACCGAGACACAATCTTCGACTGAAATGTAGTCTCTTACCGAATCTATATTACCTAAAGAGATTGAATTTTCTCCCGATGCAAATCTAGAAACAAGTTTGGGTATTAAAAAGTTAATACTTTGGCCTTTCCCTATTATATTGAAAGGTCGAACAATTCTAATATTGAGCTCATCCCTAAAATTATCACATAATGATTCCATAATCATTTTGCTATAAGAATAATGATTATTTGGATAGGGCCTGAGTTCTTCGTGTAAGTGTTGAGCAGCATTATTCCCATAAACACCTGCAGTACTTGTCATGATAACAGACGTCCCCTTAGGGCAGATCTCGGAAACTGCACTTAATAAATTTTCGCTAAATAAAACATTTACACGATAAATCTCACTGACATCCCCATGCATTACATTTGTAATAGCGGCCAAATGAATTACATCCGTTGGATAAAACTCACCGACCCAACGTTTCAATGCATTGAGATCATTAAAATTTATATTCTGAATATCTTGATCAGTGCTAGTAGCAGATGTTGTCGAACCCGTTACAGTTATTCCAGCCGCTTTGAGGCTGGAATAAATTCGAGAGCCAATAAAGCCAGTAGCACCCGTAATAAGTACACGCCGTTCCATTTAACTCTCCTTATTATTTAACGCATTGATTTTTATCATTATGTCACTAGCAAAATCGTTCCAAGTTATTATTTTCCAGCTTTGTTTAATTTTCTTTTCTGCTATTTCTAACTCTGTGCGATTTGCATAATAATACATGATCTTTTCAGCCCACATATTAACATCCCATGGGTGAATATAATCCACTAGATCTCTGCCAACTTCTCTTAAAGGTTCTACATCAGAGGTCAAACATAATTTTCCGTATGAAAGACTCTCTGGGAGTGTTAAACTCCAACCTTCATACATACTTGGAAGTAAAGTAAATAAGCAATTGCGATATAAAGCATCTAACTCAGTGTCCGATGGAGATAGGCGGATTATATAATCTTTAATCCTTTCATCATTATCAAAAGATTCTATAAATCCAGAAATTTTCCATCCTACACGGCCAATTATAATCAGCTTCGGTGGACATTTACCGTCTTCTAATATTTTCAAATATGCTTTATAGAGAGACTCATGATTTTTTCTAATTTCAATAGTACCAACTGTCAATACAAAATCACCATCGCCCCCTAAACGTTTAAGGATTTCTTTATCAGTTTCACCCTGATCACTTTTAATTGAAGGAGATGAAATGTCCGACCCAAAACGTACATAATCAGATTCTGGGCTTTTCCAACCATTTTGTGACTGATATTTCAATCCATCTCGCATTGCTGTGGCCCCACCATATAAAATATGGTCGGCAACCTCAGATACCTCTTTCAAAAAATTATGATAAGCTTTTTGATTGTGTTCAGAATGTAGATGAGGGGTGATCACTGGAGTTAAATCATAAATTAATTGACAGAACTTATACCCAACCCCTCCTTTAGTGCTTTTAATAAGCTTTAATAATTCCGTGGTCCAGTCCAGACCGACTGATAAGACCATATCATTTTTATTAAACGGTACAATATTTTTACTAAATGCTGCATCTGAAATTGACGCTGGCGTTTTAATATCAACGTTAATTTTTCTTTTAAATATTCTATTTTTCAAACGGTATAAAACGTCTAATGCCTTATTACCTAGACTGAATGGCAGCAAACTACTAAATAATATTAGTGAATGCAAAAGCCGCGATTTCCGTGAAAGTGAATAATTATAAGCATGTTGCAACTCTGGGTAAATAATTGGATTATCACTTATCTTTAAAAGATTTGATGGAATGCGACTCCCAATACCATGTGATTCCATATGATTCCAGTGACTCTGAAATTTCGCATAACCTTCATCAATTGTTTCAGCCTCAAAAATAAGTTCTAACTGTTCCTCTTCGATTATAAAAACCTCACCTGATGCATAGGCAAAAAATATTACATCGACTCCATTTTTATAGAGTTCTTTTGCAAGTACTAACTCTGTTCGTATAATCCCGCTGACCCCTCCTCTCCATACTGCATAAGATGTCGTCAAGTCGAACCAGAGACTATCACTATTTTTTTTCTCGACTAGAATATTATCGGTATAGATTCGATTAATTTGTGCAGCGCAATTGTTCCAAGTTGTATTAATCCAATTAGAAGCGATAATTTTTTCTTTTTCTACCAATAGATTTTTATTAGTGGCGTAAAAGTGAATTTTTTCAGCCCAAGCAAACGGATCATGTTTATCTAAAAAATCAACTAATCCTGTCCCTATCTCTCTTAAGGGTGCCACATCCGAGCAAAGGCAGAATTTCCCATACCCCAAACTTTCCGGTAATGTTAGGCTCCACCCTTCATACAAACTGGGCAGCAAAGTAAAACTACAATTCCGATATAGACAGTCTAGTTCAATATCAGTAGGAGACATACGTATGATGTTTTTATTAACTGTTGGATCTCGTACAATATTATCTACTATTTCTTCACTACGGTAGCTTGGTTTACCGATAATAACTAATAATGGTATATCGTCATTATACTTAGAATTCATTATTGAATAAGACTTGTATAGAACATCGTGATTTTTGCGACCTTCTATCGAACCGACGGTAATGATAAAATCGCGTTTAATGCCTAAACGCTGCAGTATTCTTTCATCATCTTCTTTAGATACCTGAAGATCACTAACAATATCTGACCCAAATTTAACCGACATACCTGGTGGGGTCTTGTACCCGTGTTCACGTTGATACTTTAAAGCATCCGCCTTTGCAGTTTCACCACCAAAGAGCAGAAAATCACAATTATTAGAAGCCCATCTAAAATATTTTTTAAATTTTTCAGAACCGATTTTATGATAGAGATGTGATGTCTGAGAATTGATAAGAATAAGATCATACACGAGGTAAACTAAATTGAAATTAATTTCTCTTTTGAGCCGCTTTAAGACATCTTCTTTATTTGAATCCATCCATCCCATGCTAACAAAAATATCATCTTTAGCAAAAGGTGATAACGGATGCTGAGGAGCTTTTTCTATAACAGTGGTATCCTTTTTTCTTCCAAATATTTTCAAACGAGAATAAAAATATGACAATAGCTCGCTAAATTTAAGTGGGATATATGCAAGGATAAGACTTAAACCCTGTAGGGGTTTGGGCAATACACTTATGAAAAAATAGGTGGCATTCCTTAACCTATTTAACTTCCCATCGTGCCCTTTCTTTATAGCATTCTTGATATTAATCGCATTATTAATTTCTGCATCTTTGTTATTTTTAACACTGACTTTTCTATTCTCAAGGTATGCATCAGCTACATTATTACTTTCCCATAGCCATGAAATTGCCTCTTTATTAATCTCGACGAAGTTCCCGTTCTCTTCCATACAAAATTTAATATCGCTATTTAGTTTTCTTAAATTCTTAGCAATTTCTAATTCTGCACGAATGATCCCTACAACGCCGCCAGTCCATTGCATAGACGTCGTCATATCAAACCAGATATTCTTTTTCATTATCTTATTACCTCTACAATTCTTCCATGCTCTAGTCTTATAATTTTGTTGCACATAGTTTTGATCATTTCAACATCATGAGACGCAAGTACAAATACTTTCGACGTATTAGAAATCTCTTGCATCTTTAAATTTGCTTTTTTTTGAAAATTCTCATCACCAGTTGAAATCATTTCGTCTACCAAGAAAATTTCCGGTTTAACACTTGTAGCAACACCAAACATCAATCTCATCGTCATACCACTTGAATAAGTGCGCACTGGGAGATCAATAAAATCACCTAAACCTGAAAAATCTATAATTTCGTCAAGAATGCTAAATGCCTCTTTGTAACTTGCACCTTGCAACATTGACATTCGGAGAATATTTTCTCTACCCGTAAGCTCGTGGTCTACACCAGAACCCAATTCAAAAACGGTACTAATCTTACCTTCACAGTTTATAGTACCCTGAGTTGGCTTATATATTCCGGCAATAGTCCTCAGCAACGTACTTTTCCCCGAGCCGTTATGCCCAAGGAGTCCCAGCGAATCGCCTTCATGTATAGACAGGTTAATATCATCTAACGCTTTGATATGAACTTTTTTTCCGGCTTCTGATGAAATTTTACCACCAGTGCCTAATCGTAAAAGATTGTGTCTTAGTGACATTGACTTAGCGTTATAAATTGGAAAATCCAATGACACGCCTGTTAACTCAACATGGGCCATGATAATACCTTTATAGCCAGAATGAAATTTTGTCTTTTTTATATGAAAGCAACGAAACACCAAGTACTACAACAACACAAGTGATTATTGCAAAACCTGTAATTGTTTCTTGTGGAATTGCAACCCCTAATAATGGGTCTCGAATAATATTTACATAATAAGCAATCGGATTAAAATCAATTACCCATGAAGAAATCTTAATTTGCGAAGGTTTGTATATAATTGGTGTAATAAAGAATAGCAGTGGCAGAAAAGCAGTAACTGTCGGCTCCAGATCCCTAAAGCGAGCCCCGATGAACCCCAAAATAAGGCTTAAAAACACCATATTAATAATTACCAAAAGTAAAGCTGGTATTACCAATAGTGTTTCTAAGTTAACCGAAACTTTAAAATAAAGCATCACTAAGATAATGACAGCGAAATTATGTATGAAGTTTATTACATGCTTAGATACTAAGAGACATGGAAAGAAGAAGAACGGTTGGGGGCTATTTTTTATAATACTCCCAGACCGCATATATAATGATGACGACTCTGCAATTGTGTTAGCAACTAATTGCCAGCATACTAAACCAACTGTTAAGTTCGGTATGAAGGTATGACTATCAATATTTAATATTTGGCTCCAGACAATACCTAAACCTAGAACTCCAATTAACGTCCCCAGGGTTAACCAAAAAGGACCTAAAATACTACGGCGATATCTTGCTTCCGTATCAGTCTTTGCGAAGAAAATAATTACATTTATTTTCCTCAGTGTCATTAAAATATCATTTATACCGCTCATGAACTCACCACTCGTAAAAAGCCAAACTTAATCAATAATATTCAATATTTGCTGAGTTTTTTCCAACATTAGTTCTTTGTTATTGGATTCAACATTTAAACGTATAACCGGCTCTGTATTTGATGTGCGTAAATTGAATCGCCAATTAATATGCTCAATGCTCAAGCCATCGGTATAATCGACATTTACTGCATTTTCTTGGTAGATTTCTTTAATTTTTTGTATTACTTTTTCTGAATCTTTTACGGTGCAATTAATTTCACCTGATGCTGGATATAACTCTATTCTGTCATTCACTAACGAACCAAGGCTTGCTGCTTTGTTGCTAACAAGCTCTGCCACTAAAAGCCAGGGGATCATACCGCTATCGCAATATGCAAAGTCACGGAAATAATGATGGGCACTCATCTCTCCGCCATACACAGCATCTTCTAGTCTCATTCTTTCTTTAATAAATGCGTGGCCAGTTTTACTCATTACGGCTATACCGCCAGCACTATCAACAATATCTTTTGTATTCCAGGTTAAACGTGGATCATGGATAATCTTCGAGCCGGGTTCTTTTTGTAAAAATGACTCAGCTAGCAATCCAACCAAATAATAACCTTCTATAAACTGCGACTTTTCATCGAAAAAGAAGCATCTATCAAAATCGCCATCAAACGCTATTCCCATATCAGCGCTATGCAATGTAACTGCATCAGATGTTGCTTTTCGACATTCTGGCAATAAAGGATTAGGAATTCCATTAGGGAAATTACCATTCGCTTCATGGTGTACTTTGATGATGCTAACTGGACACTTAGCAGATTTAAATCGTTTTTCTATCTCATCAATTACGTGACCCGCAGCACCGTTTCCTGAATTAATGACCAGTTTTAAGGGAGTCTTAAATCTATTAAAATCAATATAGCCCATGAGGTGATCAACATATTCAGTCAAAATATTGATCTTCTCTAATGTTCCGCGTTTTGAGCTCTCAACATGCGTAAAGTCATTCTCTTCGGCAAGTTTTTTAATGTCCTTTAACCCGGTATCACCACTAATAGGTTTTGCACCTGCACAAACTAGCTTCATACCATTATAATCCATTGGGTTATGGCTTGCTGTAACCTCAATTCCGCCATCAATGCCTAAATGGAATGTTGCAAAATAAACCTCTTCAGTTCCACTCAAACCGATATCAAATACATTTGTACCGCCATCCATCAAACCATTAGCTAATGCTGACTTCAGGGACTCACTAGTAAGCCGCACATCGCCCCCCACTACTACTGTTTTCGGCTTTAAGAATTCTGCGTATGCTCGACCAATACGATAGGCAATATCTTCGTTTAACTCTTCGCCTAACTTTCCTCTAATATCGTACGCCTTAAAACAATTTAAATTTTTCATGCGACCCTCAAGATCAAATAATATCTAATAATTTTTTTAATTCTATAAAATCGTCATCACCAAGATATGAACCTGACTGAACTTCTAATAGTTCGAGTGGTATTTTACCCGGATTTTCAAGCATATGACTTGAACCGATAGGGATAAATGTTGACTGATTTTCTGTTAATAGAAACGTCTTGTCTTGAATTGTAACTTTGGCTGTGCCTGATAATATAACCCAGTGCTCGGCCCTATGGTGATGCATTTGCAATTGAAACGCCTCACCCGGTTTTACTGTAATGCGATTTACATTGAAACGATTTTCCTGAACAACCACGTCACACTGGCCCCAAGGAAGGTAACTTTCTCGATGTTTTCTGTATTCGCTTCTGTCTTTAGATTTGAGGAATTCAACTACTTTCTTTACATCCTGTACTTGTTCTTTATTAACGACGAGTAAGGCATCTTTAGTATTTATGATTACTAAGTTATTAACACCAATTGCCGCAATGAGCTTTTCATCTGTATTTATATAGCAGTTATCAGTGTTATGAATGAATGTGTCGCCTGTAACAAAATTATTATTTTTATCTTTTTTGCTTACGTCCCACAGAGCAGACCATGAACCAACATCGCTCCACCCAGCATCCATAGGCACCACAAGAGCTTCGCTTGTTTTTTCCATTACGGCATAATCGATTGACTCATCAGGACAAGAAATAAACAACTCTTTATCAATCGTAATGAACTCACCTTCTTCCGTTGATTTTTCAATCGCTTTTTTGCATGCATCAAGAATATCAGGACGAAATTTTTCGAGTTCTTGTAAATATCTTTTTGCACGGAACATGAACATACCACTGTTCCAATAATATTCACCGGAACTTAAATATTCTTCAGCTGTTGCTAAATTAGGTTTTTCAACGAACCGCTCTACTTTGAAAACTGAATCTGCATTATTCTCAGCTTCTTGCCCACGATGTATATATCCATATCCAGTTTCCGGACCAGTAGGGATAATACCAAAAGTAACTAGAGCCCCAGATTCTGCATATTTCGTTGCAATTTCAAGCGCTTTATGGAAAGAAGCATTGTCATTGATAATATGATCAGCAGCTAGAACGAGCATAATCGGATCATCACCATCAGCAATTGCTTTAAGAGCTGCCAAGGCAATCGCAGGAGCAGTATTACGTCCAACTGGTTCAAGAATGATATTGTGCGACAATTTTTTTATTTGCCTAAGCTGCTCTGCCACCAAAAATCTGTGCTCAGTGTTGCATATCACTACCGGCTCTCGAACGTTTATTCCATCAAGGCGGTTCAGTGTTTCCTGTAGCATAGAGCTCTGCCCATGCAATCTTAGGAATTGCTTTGGATGCAACTCTCTTGACATTGGCCACAAACGGCTACCTGTACCACCTGCCATGATTACTGGAAGTAACATTTTTGTTCCTCAAAAATTTATAGTGCTAAGCAAACCAATTAAATTCATTAAAAACAATAAGTTAAAGTCATATCAAGGATTGTAAGCATGCTACCGCCCTTGGCTTGCAGCTACCAACATGCATATACAAATTTTTGTAGAGTACTGACTCGTTGCTTTAATGCTCAAATCTAGTTATCGAAATAACTATCAAAGTTCGTGACCTATTATATCTTTCACTTTTCTGTAAGAATAATATTCAGCGTGCGTATGCTACCATTACATCTGTTTTTTTTCCCCAACATAATTCTCTTATTCTTATTCGCAAAGTTTTTTCTAAGAAACAAATAAATTACATAGTAGATTAGGAGGTTAGCTACACATTTGGGCACTCCATATATTTACTAAAAAGCAAAAAAGCACCGTTCTTCAGTGCTTTTGTTGTTCTCGATATATAAGCAAAATTGAGGATTTACTTCTCAGCAAACTCTTTCAACCAGCTCTCAAACGCTGCACCCTGCGAAGGATGACGAATACCGTACTCGACGAAGGCTTTCATGTAACCCAGCTTGTCGCCACAGTCATGCGAACGGCCGGTCATGGTGAATGCTTCGACGGTTTTCTTCTTCATCAGCAGTGCAATCGCATCGGTCAACTGGATCTCGTTACCTGCACCGTATGGCGTGATTGCCAGCAATGGCCAGATATCTTCTGAGAAAACATAACGCCCTACTACTGCCAGATTTGACGGAGCATCTTTCTGATCCGGTTTTTCAACAATAGCAGTCATTGGCGTACTTTTACCCGGTTCGCCTTCAACGCCATTGCAATCAACCACACCATATTTAGAAACATCTTCTTCTGGTACTTCTTCAACCATAACCTGGCTGTTCCCCGTTTCTTTAAAACGTGCCAGCATGGCGGCAAGGTTATCTTTGCGCAGATCGCTGGTTGAGTCGTCCATCAGAACGTCTGGCAGGATAACGGCGAAAGGAGAATTGCCAATCAGTGGTTTTGCGCACAGTACAGCGTGGCCCAGGCCTTTTGACTGACCCTGACGCACGTTCATGATCGTCACGCCTTTCGGGCAGATAGACTGCACTTCTTCCAACAGCTGGCGCTTAACGCGCGACTCGAGCATGCTTTCCAGCTCGAAAGAGGTATCGAAGTGGTTTTCAATAGCATTTTTGGATGAGTGAGTCACCAGGATGATTTCTTTAATACCCGCGGCAGCACATTCATTAACAATGTATTGAATGAGTGGCTTATCAACGATCGGCAACATTTCTTTAGGAATGGCTTTCGTTGCAGGCAACATACGTGTGCCAAGACCGGCAACAGGGATGACAGCTTTTAACATTGTAAAGGATACTCCTTGAAACCAATAATTCGAAAATTCAGCCAGTTAGAATATCAAAACGGTTTGGTCACTCACTGTACTGAAACTGTTTAAGCAATTTCTTTCTTAGCGCCACATACTCTTACACCAGTATAGACCTTAAGGGTCACATGAGAGTGCGTGCAGCATCATCGACTCATTTCACACTTGCTAATAAGATACCAGTAAGCACCCATAAACGTTAAGCGAAAGACTTAAAATTCAGAATGTTTCCCTCATTCGCAGTTTTTATAACCATAATTTGTCGCTTTCTGACCCATTTTTTTCAAAAAATGATGCTCTCTGCTTTCCATTTAAACCCTCATCTTTCCGGCGGCTAGAGGGCTGATTTAAATTTGAATTTTCATCTGCTTGCGACCATCATTCACGTTGCGACATCCGTCGCGCAACTCAAGGTGAAAAAGGCAATATGGAATGGATCGCCGATCCGTCTATCTGGGCAGGGCTTGCGACTCTGGTCATTCTGGAAATCGTTCTGGGTATCGACAACCTGATTTTTATCGCCATTCTTGCGGAGAAACTCCCCCGTCATCAGCGTGACAAAGCCCGCGTCACCGGCTTGTTGCTTGCTCTGGTTATGCGTTTAGGCCTGCTGGCCTGTATCTCCTGGCTCTCGACCCTCACTCGCCCGCTGGTCACTCTTTTCAGTCAACCGTTCAGCGCCCGCGATATTATTATGCTGATCGGCGGGATATTCCTGCTGTTTAAAGCCACCATGGAACTCAATGAACGGCTCGAAGGTAAGGACGAAGAACAGAGCAACCAACGTTCAGGTGCCAGATTCTGGCCCGTGGTTGCACAAATCGTGGTGCTGGATGCCGTCTTTTCCCTCGACTCGGTGATCACCGCCGTCGGCATGGTTGAACATCTGGCTGTAATGATGGCCGCTGTTTGCATTGCTATCCTGCTGATGCTGCTTGCCAGCCGCCCGTTAACGCGGTTTGTTAATGAGCATCCGACGATTGTTATTCTTTGCCTGAGTTTCTTGCTGATGATTGGGTTCAGTCTGGTCGCAGAAGGTTTTGGCTACAAAATCCCGAAAGGTTATCTGTACGCGGCAATCGGGTTCTCCGTCATTATTGAAGCGCTGAACCAGCTGGCACATTTCAACCGGCGGCGTTTTCTCTCCTCCCGCCGCTCATTGCGCGAACGAACTGCCGAGACGGTATTGCGTGTATTACGGGGGAAACATGAAGAGGCCGAACTGGACCCGCACTCTTCCGGCATGATTGCCGACAGCGGAGGTGAAGCGATATTTAACCAGCAAGAACGCAACATGATCGAACGCGTGCTGGGTCTGGCACAGCGCACGGTCAGCAGCATCATGACCTCACGTCATGACGTTGAGAATCTGGAGCTTAACGATCCGGCCGATGTTCTCGTTCAGCAAATTGCCAATAATCAGCACACACGTATTTTGGTGACAGAAGACAGTTCTACGGATGAGCCACTCGGCGTGGTACACGTTGTCGATTTGCTCAAACAGCAGTTATTACACAATGAACTGGATCTTAAGGTATTGATCCGCCAGCCCCTGATTTTCCCTGAGCAGCTTTCTCTGCTTAAAGCACTGGAGCAGTTCCGTCAGGCGAAAACGCATTTTGCTTTTGTGGTGGATGAGTTTGGATCAGTCGAAGGGATTGTGACCCTGACAGATGTCATGGAGACCATCGCCGGCAGCCTGCCAGAGACCAATGAAACACCGGATGCTCGTCATGATATTCAGCAGCTGGAAGATGGTAGCTGGGTAGCCAACGGCTATATGCCGCTTGAGGATTTGGTGATGTATCTGCCGTTAGCGATAGAGGAGAAGCGCGAATACCACACCCTCGCCGGGTTACTGATGGAGTACGCGCAGAACATCCCGCAGGTGGGTGCCCAACTTCATATCGATAATTACCTTTTTGAACCTTTGGAAGTCAGCAGCCACCGTATTTTGAAAGTCAAAATTACGCCGCTCTCCTCACGAGATAATGAGGATGGCGAAGTTTAACGCTTGGCCTGGACAAGGAAGCTCACCCATAAAAAGGGGCCTCAATAAGTGAGGCCCCTTTTTTCGACAAATATCGATGTTCAGATCACTACTGCTTGATCAGCGATTTAAGGTCTTTGCCTTCTTTACTGCCTTTGTTTTTATCAATCCAATTCTGAATCGCGCTTTTCGCTTCATTCTGCAGCGTCTGGCGCAGAACCTGATCAACCTGCAATTGGTAGTTCAACTGTGACCATGGGCCATACACCCGTAAAGGAATATCGGTATTTTGCAGGCGGGCGATCAAATCGTTGTTGCCTTTCCAGCCACCAGTTACCCGTACGTTCAGGTTTATATCGCTCTGATTATCCTGGAAATTGATAGCGCCCCCGCCTTTTACTGTCAACATATCAGAATTCGCCATCAGGTTTGACAACTGCAAGGTTCCGTCCTCAAGTTCTCCCTGAGCCTGGAGTGTTTTCACGGCAGTGAAATGCTCATAACGATCGAGCCCCTGCACACTGTTATTATTACGGGTAATAGCTTGTTGAATAAGCTGCTGGATATTAAGGCCGTTCAGGCGGGCATTCTCCATCGACAGCTGCGCATTACCGCTCCAGTTCTGGCTGAAATCTTCAGCAGACAGACCCTGCCCTGAAACATCACCGTCCACTGAGAAGTTACCGGACAGCACCTGCGGCAAATTATAGGCGGTCAGTAGCTGACCCAATTCAATATTGTGAACCACGGGTTTGAGGCTGATTAACACCGGCGTCTGTGTGGCGTCCAGAGTGCCCGGCAGCGAGAAATCACCAGGGGACATATTGCCGCTCAGTGTTTTGAGGTTGACCTTACCCTGATGATTTTCAGCCTGCAGATTGAGGTGCTGAATGTTCAAACCGCGGTAGGTCAGATCAGCCACGTTCAGTGCCACATTGGCATTGAAGCTATTGAGTATACTGAAGTTGTTGGTCTGTTTACTGATATCACGGGCAATCACCGGTGCCGAGGTGACGGCTTTAGAAGCCTGAGCCGTCTGATCCGGCGTTTTCGCCTGCCAGCCGGAAAGGGCATCAAGATCCAATTTCTCAGCGTTGAGGTTCACCTGATATTCCGCGGTGCCGGAAAGCGTGGCAGCCGCCGTGCCGCTGAGTTGGTTATCATTCGCCGTCAGCGCCAGCTGGCTGAGCGTAAGACGCTGGCTGTTATTCTCATAACTGGCCTGCATGGCTCCCTCGCCCTGAATTCCCTGAGCAGGAATATCTGCACCACTTAGCTGATAAGTAAATTTATTGACGTTGGCGGAGAACTGCTCAGGATATTTTTGCATATCCAGATCGGCAGAGAGCGCGAAGGTGAGATCGCGCTGATTGCGGTTAATTCGGCTGGAAAGTTCCAGTGTTGCCTGCCGGTGCGCGTTCTGTTCAAGCTGCAGATTCAAATCACGTACATTGATTTGGTCATTCTCACCGCGCTGCCAGATAAGCAGACTGTCAGCCACGCTGATTTTTTCGATATCAAACTTCCACCCGGCTTCAAGTTCGCTGGGTGGCTGGACAGAAGAGGAAGGTGCGACAGGCGCATCCGGTACATTCGCCTCGCTTTCCGGCGTCAGACGGATCACCGCGTTTTTGAACATCACCTGCTTCACCGCCAGTTGATGTGACAGCAGTGGCCAGAGTTTCACGTCGAGGCGCATATTCTCTGCACTGACTACAGGCTTTTGCGCACCCGGCGCGGTCAGCGACGTTTGCCCGGCGATAATGCTCAGCTGTGGCCAGACATGCCAGCGCAAATCACCGCTGATCGCCAGCTGATAGCCGCTTTTTTGTTCAACCCTGTCCGCCATGTAATCACGGAAATCATTCGGATTGATTAAAAATACCAGCGACGTCATACCGGCAATAATCACCACCAGCAGAATAACCAGCGTAGTCAGTAGTCTTCTCATGCCTTCCTCTTGTCGTTTAACCCGCAAATCAGAGGGTATGAACCTGAATCAGTCTTTATCGATGCGGCTTGCCACTGCGCTCTGCTGGTCACGGTATTTCGCATCCTGGCGACTGTTATAAGGACGGGCAGCCGGGCCCGATAAGGGTTCAAAGCTTAACGCACCAATTAACATCCCCGGACGCAGAGCCAGAGGCAACTTACCTGAATTATAGAACTCCAGCACGATCCGGCCTTGCCAGCCGGGATCAATACGGTGTGCCGTCACATGGACCATCAACCCGAGGCGTGCCAAAGATGAACGCCCGTCAAGCCAGCCTACCAGATCATCAGGGATAGAAACGGTTTCGAAAGTAACCGCCAGCGCCAGTTCACCCGGATGCAAAAAGAAAGCCTCGCCTTCCGGCAGGACAATCTCATCACTCATCACTTTATCCAGAGCGGCGCTGACTTCATCCTTCGGGCCGCTGAGATCGATAAAACCGGCGTTATGGCCGAGAAACACGCGGAATCCGTTACCCAGACGCACATCTACCGTCGCGCCGTTTATCCGTTCAATGGGTGGACGCGGGGAAATGGTTAATTTGCCGCTGTCCATCCAGGCTTCTATGTCTCGATCGCACAGTCTCATCGTGTCTCTCTCCGTTTGCTAACTGCTAAAAATGGCCGTCGTAAACAAGGGGCATTTAATTAAAGAACTGGCTGATTTTTGCTTTAAGAATATCGATGGCGATACGATTTTTCCCGCCACGCGGAACGATGATATCTGCGTATTGTTTTGAAGGTTCAATAAATTGCAGGAACATCGGACGAACGGTTTTCTGATATTGCGCCATGACGGAGTCCATCGAACGACCGCGTTCATTGACGTCGCGCTTCATACGGCGCATCAGACAGATATCCAGCGGGGTGTCCACAAAAATAGAGAAGTTCATCTCCTGACGCAGGCGGACATCCGTTAACAGCAGGATGCCTTCAAGAATGATCACTTTCTTTGGCTTAAGGGTGACAGTTTCGCTAAGACGGGTGTGCTCGATAAAGCTGTAGCCCGGTAATTCAATCGCCTGCCCGGCTTTCAGGCTTTGCAGATGCTGGAACAATAAATTGTGGTCCATGGCGCTGGGATGGTCATAGTTCGTTTTTACCCGCTCCTCCATGGTCATATGACTCTGGTCTTTATAGTAGCAATCTTCTGGAATCACCCCGATATGCTCATCACCGACCTGATCACGAAGTTCACGATATAAGGTACTGGCAATAAGGCTTTTTCCAGAGGCAGATGCGCCAGCGATACCTACGATGACACACTGATGGAGCTTGTCAGACATAAAATTAAAGACCTGATTTGGAGGATTGAGGGGCTAAAGCACGCAGACAGTGCTTTGATCGCGCCAATTATAGGGAGTAAGCCGGCGCGACGCCAGCACTTACCGGACACTGGGCGCGATCACCTGAACATTTGGTTAAAACTGTAGCCATAAACAGACGAGGATAGGGTAAAATCTTCTTTCGCCCATTTTTAGAACACAGTCATTGTCCGCCAGAGTTAGAATTAACTCGTTGGTTTGTTGGTGATCTTTCGAATATCCTTGAATTATTTGGAAACAACCGATTATTTCGCTTAAAAAAGAATCCTCCCTATGAATTGGCATTTTCTGACATTTTTCGGCGACAGCATGCTGCTGCTGCCCACCGCAGTCATTATTTTTATTCTGCTGATGTTAAACCCCGTCAGCCGTCAGTCTGCCTGGCAATGGGCACTCCTTTGTGGGGGCGTTGGTAGCATCATTTGCTTGTCAAAGCTGGCTTTCATGGGGTGGGGTATTGGTAGCCGCGAATATGACTTCACGGGTTTTAGTGGTCATTCAGCACTATCAGCCACTGTCTGGCCTGTGATGTTGTGGCTACTTAGCAGGCAATTCCCCATCACAGTGCGCCCAGTGGCCGTGCTCTGCGGTTATATATTGTCTCTTGCCATTGGCTATTCACGTTTAGTTATCCACGTACATTCTACGTCAGAAGTGGTGGCTGGATTGGCGCTGGGCTTCATAGCCAGCAGCACTTTCTTATTGTTACAGCGCAAAAATGTACTGCCACGCCTGTCCTATAAAAAAATTGCCTGCGCGCTAATATTTCCGTTGCTATTAATTAATACCGGTAAGCCAGCACCAACCCAGGGATTACTTGAGAAGATAGCAATGGTGATCTCCTCAATGGAAAAACCCTATACGCGAGCGGATCTGCACGCGACACAACCCACAGCGTGACCCATGCCTGATGAGCAATACAAAACCGGCATCAGCGCCGGTTTTGTATTGCTATAGAAATGATACGTCAGAGCTTATAAAGCGCGGAAAGCAATCTCAGTCGGGATGGCATCGCCCTTCCAATAGAGTTGCGCGGCCATACGGGCGGCTAACTGACGATACAAAAGCGTAAATTCGCTCTGTGGATTGGAGATAACCGTCGGTTCACCGCGATCCAAATCCTCACGCAGCGAAATATGCAGCGGCATTTGAGCCAATAACTCGCAGCGGTATTTTTCTGCCAGCTTCTGCGCACCACCTGTCCCAAAAATGGGCTCATGATGACCGCACTGGCTGCAAATATGCAGGCTCATGTTTTCGATAATACCCAACACCGGCACTTTGACTTTTTCAAACATTACGATGCCCTTCATCGCGTCGAGCAGCGCGATGTCCTGCGGCGTTGTCACTACCACGGCACCCGTCACAGGAATATTCTGCGACAGCGTCAGCTGGATATCACCGGTGCCCGGCGGCAGGTCAATCACCAGATAATCGAGATCTGGCCATAACGTATCCTGTAACATCTGCATCAGCGCCTTGCTGGCCATCGGGCCACGCCACACCATGGCGTTATCGTCCGTCACCAGATAACCGATCGAGTTAGTCGCGAGACCATGCGCCATGATCGGTGCCATGTGCTGGCCATCCGGCGATGTCGGGCGCTCATCTTCAGTACCGAGCATATTGGGCACCGACGGACCATAAATATCAGCGTCCAGAATACCGACTTTACCGCCTTCGGCCGCCAGCGCCAGTGCGACGTTTACCGCCGTCGTTGACTTCCCTACTCCGCCTTTGCCGGAACTAACGGCGATAATATTACGCACGCCTTTGATACCCGGCTGATCGTTAGCACGGCGCAATGTGGCGATATCGTGTTTCAGACGCCACTCAACGGCCTTCGCACCGGTCAGTCGCAGCAATTCCTCGCTGGTGCTGGCTTTGAGCGCTTCAAATCCGCTTTGCCACGCAAACGGCAGGGTCAGATCAAGATGCAGCACGTTGTCCATCAGCGCGCAGTGGTGCAGCGCTTTCATCGACAATAGATCTTTTTGCAGGGTGGAATGGGTAAAGGTGGCCAGTACGCCGGTCACCAGGGCGCGCAGTCCCTCGGGGGTGTTCTGCTCAGGGGAATGAGATGTCATCCCGGCTCCTTGAAACGTGTTATTAAATGACATTATTTTCGAGGCACAGCATAACAGAAGGTACGGCGTCAGCCCCGCTTGTTTACGTGGGATAGCCCTTTCGGTTAACATCAATGCCCCTGATTTCAACAGCAGAAAGCAAGTTCTTACTATGGCTCAAGTCGCGAAAAAAATTTTGGTAACCTGTGCACTTCCGTACGCCAACGGATCTATCCATCTCGGTCACATGCTCGAGCACATCCAGGCTGACGTCTGGGTGCGTTACCAGCGAATGCGTGGCCACGAAGTGCATTTCATCTGTGCTGATGATGCACACGGTACGCCGATCATGCTCAAAGCGCAGCAACTCGGTATTGAACCGGAGCAAATGATTGCCGAGATGAGCCAGGAACATCAGAAAGATTTCGCCGGCTTTGGTATCAGCTATGACAACTACCACTCAACGCACAGTGACGAAAACCGCGAACTCTCTTCGTTGATCTACGGCCGCCTGAAAGAAAACGGTTTCATCAAGAACCGCATTATCTCTCAGCTGTATGATCCGGAAAAAGGCATGTTCCTGCCGGATCGTTTCGTTAAAGGCACTTGTCCGAAGTGTAAATCACCGGACCAGTACGGCGATAACTGCGAAGTCTGCGGCGCAACCTATAGTCCGACCGAGCTTATCGAGCCGAAATCTGTGGTGTCCGGCGCCACGCCGGTGATGCGTGATTCCGAGCACTTCTTCTTTGACCTGCCGGAGTTCAGCGCCATGTTGCAGGCCTGGACACGTTCCGGTGCGTTGCAGGAGCAGGTCGCCAATAAGATGCAAGAGTGGTTTGAATCTGGCCTGCAACAATGGGACATCAGCCGTGACTCGCCGTACTTCGGCTTTGAGATCCCTGATGCGCCGGGTAAATACTTCTACGTATGGCTTGATGCACCTATCGGCTACATGGGTTCATTCAAAAACCTGTGCGATCGTCGCCCTGACCTGAGCTTCGACGAGTTCTGGAAAAAAGACTCCACGACGGAGCTGTATCACTTCATCGGTAAAGATATCGTCTATTTCCACAGCCTGTTCTGGCCTGCGATGCTGGAAGGCAGCGGTTTCCGCAAGCCAACCAACCTGTTCGTGCACGGTTATGTGACGGTCAACGGCGCGAAGATGTCCAAATCCCGTGGCACCTTTATTAAAGCGGGCACCTATCTGAAGCATCTTGATGCGGACTGCCTGCGTTACTACTACGCCGCCAAACTCTCTTCACGTATTGATGATATAGACCTGAACCTGGAAGACTTCGTCCAGCGCGTTAACGCAGACATCGTCAATAAAGTGGTAAACCTGGCGTCGCGCAATGCCGGTTTCATCGCGAAACGTTTTGACGGCGTGCTGGCAGATAAACTGGCAGACGTTGCGCTGTATAAAATCTTCACCGATGCCGCAGAAAGCATTGCCGAAGCTTACGCCAGCCGAGAATCGGGTCGTGCAATCCGCGAAATCATGGCACTGGCCGATCTGGCAAACCGCTATGTTGACGAACAGGCGCCGTGGGTAGTGGCGAAACAGGAAGGCCGTGATGCCGATCTGCAAGCCATCTGTTCCATGGGCATCAACCTGTTCCGTGTCCTGATGACTTACCTGAAACCGGTACTGCCGTCGCTGACCGAGCGCACCGAAGCTTTCCTGAACACGGAACTGACGTGGGATTCCATCGCCCAGCCGTTACTGTCACATAAAGTGAATACGTTTAAAGCGCTGTTCAACCGTATTGAACTCGACAAAGTAGCTGCCATGGTTGATGCATCGAAAGAAGATATCGCTGCGGCGAACGCGAAAGTGGTTACCGGCCCGCTGGCCGACGCGCCGATTCAAGAGACCATCACCTTTGATGATTTCGCCAAAGTGGATATGCGCATCGCGTTGATTCAGAGCGCGGATTTCGTTGAAGGTTCTGACAAGCTGCTGCGTCTGCAACTGGATCTCGGCGGCGAAACCCGTCAGATTTTCTCTGGCATCCGCTCCGCGTATCCGGATCCAAAACTGCTGGAAGGTCGCCTGACTATTATGGTTGCTAACCTGGCACCGCGTAAGATGCGCTTTGGTGTCTCTGAGGGTATGGTGATGGCCGCTGGCCCTGGCGGTAAAGAGATCTTCCTGCTGAGCCCAGATTCCGGTGCCCAGCCAGGTATGCAGGTGAAATAAACCCGTTCGGATTTTGAGCTAACACCTGACCGGTGGGGGAAACCTCACCGGTTTTTTTATGGGCTGGGGCCGCCCAAACTGGCCTTTTTACTTCTTTAAATTCTTTAAATTCAAATTCAAGGTCGTGGGCACCGGCCCACACCGGGATAAGGGGAATGAAACGACTCCCCTTATCAATCCCCCGTTTTATTCACTCCGTTGCTTCGCAAATCCGGATGGCCGTATTTCAGGTACCAAAGCGATCGCCGTAAAATGTCATCGCTTCGCGATTCCCGGCTGCGGGTTCGAGCCAACGGTAAAGATGTTGTCTCTCCACCGACTTGCCGGTGACATTTTGAACACGGCCGGGGCTTTTCTAACTTCAAAACCAAACCTATCTCAGACCTGTTTTTGTCTTTTAAAAAAGTGGGGGCCGCATTCAAAAATGACGCTGAACGAGAGGTGCAAAACCGCGTGTCTTTTTACGCGGGTTGGAACCCGAAGTGAAGGGACCGCCTAAGCGGCGGGATTTTGCGGCTATAACCGATGTACCTGAAACACGTCCATCCCAATTCAGCGATAGCGCGCAGTTAAAAAACGCAGGGGTCCAGGGGAGGCGCGTTTACGCCTCCCCTGGTCGGTGTGGGCCGACGCCCACGACCTTGAATTTAACAGCGCTAGTGAGCCGCCACCTCACCCTCACTTTGGCCATGAAGGCCAAACCTTCCTGTCGTATTCTTTGTGAATATCACCTTGCGTCAACCCGATATCCCTGAGCTGTTCGCCAGTGAGCGACAACAATATTTTACGGCTGACACGTCGTTCATTCCACAACATCACCTTCTGTACTGCTTTTTTTAGCCAGCCCGCTGATTGCGGATGAACGACCTGTACACTCTGTTCTGGTGGAAACTCAACACAATCAGCTGATGCACAACCGCAAAATTGGCGTTCTTCAATGATATTTTTCATGCTGTAACCTCCCGTTAACCCTGTGACAACAGAATGCCGGGGGGCGCGGTTACATTACAGATTCAGATAATCGTTATTTAAACCATACAGTGCTAGCAGGAAGGACAGTTGATGGTCTAGATTAGAAGCATCTGTACTGGTTTAACTTAAAGGCGGCGGTGTTACACATGAATCGATATGAGAATCTGGCACACGTATTGAGCGAGCGCATAGAGCAAGGGCTTTATCCGGCGGGCGTACGGCTGCCATCAGTGCGTATTCTCAGCAGCGAACACGGTGTCAGCGTCAGCACGGTACAACAGGCATATCGCGTACTTGAAGAGAAACATCTGGTGGAAGCGCGGCCTAAATCCGGCTATTTCGTCACGTCGGCCCGCCCGCAGGCGGCACTCCCGGCAGTGTGCCGCCCGGCTCAACGCCCGGTGGATATCACCCAGTGGGATCAGGTACTGGAGCTGATCACCGCACCGGAACGCCCGGACCTGATGGAGCTGGGCCGCGGCTCGCCGGATATTTCCGCCCCCACGCTTAAACCGCTGAACCGCGCCATGTCTCGTGCGGGCCAACATCAGAATCTGCTGGCACTGAAATACGACACCATCTATGGCTCGCTGGAACTGCGCGAACAAATCGCGCGTCTGATGATTGACAGCGGCAGCCATATGGATGCCAGCAACATCCTGATCACCACCGGCTGCCACGAAGCGTTGTCGATTGCCATCCGTTCGGTTTGCGACGTGGGCGACATCGTAGCGGTGGACTCCCCAAGTTTTCACGGTGCCATGCAGACGCTCAAAGGCTTCGGCATGAAGGCACTGGAAATCCCGACCGATCCGGTCACCGGTATCAGCATCGAAGCGCTTGAACTCGCTTTAGAACAGTGGCCCATCAAAGCCATACAGCTAACACCAAACTGCAATAACCCGCTGGGTTACAACATGCCGGATGATCGCAAAAAGGCGCTGTTGCGTCTGGCGCAGTGCTACGACATCGCAATTATCGAAGATGATGTGTATGGCGAACTGGCCTACCAGTACCCCCGCCCGGCGACTATCACCTCGTTTGATGAAGATGGACGCGTGCTGCTGTGCAGTTCATTTTCCAAAACGCTGGCCCCAGGTCTGCGCATTGGCTGGATAGCCCCCGGTCGTTATCACAACCGCGCGCTGCACATGAAATTTATCAGCACCGGCGCCACCTCCACCTTGCCGCAAATTGCCCTGACCGACTTTATCAAACAGGGGCACTACCATCAGCACTTGCGGCGTATGCGCAATCAGTACCAGCGCAATCTGTGTACCGTGACTGACTGGGTGACAAAATATTTCCCGTGTGGCGTGGGCATCAGCCGTCCACAAGGGGGTTTTTTACTGTGGATTGAGCTCGACGAACGCCTCGATGCGCAGCGGCTCAACCGTATGCTGGAAGAACACAAAGTGCATATTGCGATAGGGTCGATATTTTCTGCATCAGGGAAGTATCGCAACTGCCTGCGGATCAATTATGCTCAGCCGTTGACAGAAATTTACGAACGGGCGATCCAGCAGATTGGTCAGTCGATACACGAACTGATGGCGTGCCAGTGAAGTCTGCAATCCGGTGGTAGTCCGACGCTGGTTACTCAGTCATGTTTTGAGGATGCAACGTGCAGATTGAGCCTTTACCCCCGCTGAACACCCTGGTGGCGTTTGAATGTGTTGCGCGTTATTGCAGTTTTTCCCGCGCCGCCGATGAACTCAATCTGACCCAAAGTGCCATCAGCCGGCAGATATTACAGCTGGAGGAGATGCTGGGCTGCAAGCTGTTTCAGCGCAACCAGCGGAAAGTCAGCCTGACGCCGCGCGGTGAAATTTATGCCGAACAGGTACGGAAATGGCTGGGGGATATTTCGCAATCCACCGCCGAGGTGATGGGCTGGAATGGTTTACCGCAGGTGACACTGGCCTGTACCAGCGCCATGAGCGGCCTGTGGCTATCATCACGGCTCTCGGCCCTGCGTCAGCTGATGCCTGACCTGCAAATTCGTATGAAGATCTCTGACAGCTTCTCAGAGCTGAAATCGTCAGAGTTCGATCTGGCGATTTTCTATCTCCGCGCCCCGCCCGTCGGCTACCATGCTGAACCGCTGTTTGATGAAGTCTGTTACCCGATGTGCTCCCCCGCGCTGCTCAAACAGCTACCCGCCGGCGTCAGTGCCTCCGACCTGCTTAACCACACCCTGCTGATTCAGGATGATCCGCAGCGCGAATGGACCGGCTGGCGCGACTGGTTCGCCTCACAGGGCATCCAGCACATTGCCCCACGCAAGACCTGGCGGGCCAACAATTATCCTTTTCTGGTGCAGTCTGCCGTGCTGGGAGACGGTATTTTACTCGGTTGGGAAGGACTGGTGCAGGATTTCGTCAACAGCGGGCAACTGGTGCCTGCCCACCCCGGGAAGCTCGCCGCTGAGGGGAAGTGTTTTATGCTGACGCCAAAAGACCGGTATTTGAGACCCGTGATTCGGCGGGTGAGTGAGTGGCTTTTGAAAAGCCAGCAAACTAACCATTGAGTTGCGACTCAAACCCGCTTTTTAAATTCAAGGTCAAAACCTTGGGTTGCCACCCAAACTGGCCTCAAGGGTGGTCTATCGCCACCACCCTTGAGAATCCCGGGCTCTTTTAAAAACAGCAGCTGCGCTGGTCACAATGGCCGTGTTTCAGGTACCACAGTGATAACCGCAAAATGTCATCGCTCCGCGATCCCCGGCTGCGGGTTCGAGCCAACGATAAAGATGTTGTCTCTCCACCGACTTGCCGGTGACATTTTGAACACGGCCGAAGCTTCATAAAATTCAAGACCAAGCACTTTTTGCCTTTCAGAAGGTTACCTTTAAATTCAACATCAGGGCCTTTCTTGTCTTTTAAAAAAGTCCTGGCCGCATTCAAAAATACCGCCGGAGGAGAGGTGCAAAACCGCGCGTCTTTTTGCGCGGGTCGGAACCCGAACGAAGGGGACCGCAACGCGGCGGGATTTTGCGGCTATAGCAGCGGTAACTGGAACACGTCCGTTCCAATTTAGCGATAGCGCGCAGTTAAAAGAGCGGGGAGTCCAGAGGGACGAGCGACTGCGGCCCTCTGGTCGGTGTGGGCCGACGCCCACGAATTTGACGTTAAAGCGGGTTTGGGTGGCAACCCAAGGTTTAGACCCTGAATTTAAATTTTGTAATAAAAATCTCACCTTTATTTTAAATGTCAACTCTTGGAGTTTTATTCCGCTCCATATAACGCCGTTTTCTCGCCGCATTCATTCCAAGTAAAGTAAACAAAAGCCAGCACGACTGGGAAATACAGGACGCCAGATTGAAATCATGGCTTAAAGAATAGAGCCCAAACACACCGCCAATAATATTAAGATATGCGTAAACGTTAGCATCAACTGCTAGTCTTCGCATCTGAACCAGCGCATACGCCAACAGATAACAAAACACGCCAATTAAGCCCACAACGGTATGCAGTTCCACCCATTATTTCCCATTATCAAAATCATCCACAGGCAAAATAAAACTTTACGGGGTGTTCTGCCGCGCATTTTTCGCATACCCTCATGATAAATTCTCATGCAAGTTCATGGAGGTGTTTTGATATAAATCACTTGGACAGAATACAAATACTGAACCACTTTTGCCTGCAATCACCAGGTTTCGCCACCACGGAGTCATACAATAATATGAAAGATAAAAATTCCGCTTTGACGCAATTAATGCAGGATGCAAAACTCAGCCGCCGCGGCTTTATTACCAGCGCTGCTGCTGTGGGTATTACTACCGCTTATGGCCTTTCTCCATTATCTGCTTTTGCCGCTGAACCAAAAAAAGGCGGCGTATTAAAACTGGGAATGTCAGGGGGTAACACCAGTGATACCTTAGATCCCACATTATTCAGCGACTGGGTGCCATTAAATCAGGCATATATGCTGATGAACGGTCTGGTGGAGATCGATGAAAATAACAAAGCCATTCCAGAACTCTTTGCCAGTTGGGAAGCGAAACCCGGCGCCACAGAATGGTTGTTTACCCTGCAGGATGACGTAACATTTCACAACGGCAAAAAACTCGATGCCGACGACATTATTTACTCCATTAATTTGCACCGCGGTGATAAATCCAAAAGCGCCATCAAAACCCAGCTCGCGCCGATCACCGGTCTGACCAAACAGGGCGATAAGCAAATCCTCATCACGCTGGAAAGCGGTAACGCCGACCTGCCTTACCTGCTGGCAGATTATCACCTGCTGGTGGTGCCGAACGGCTTTACGGACTGGTCGCACCCGATTGGAACCGGCGGTTTCACCTTCGACCAATACGAGCCCGGCGTTCGCTCACTGTTCAAACGCAACCCAAATTACTGGAAAAAAGATCGCGCCTTTGTCGACGCGGTGGAAGTCATCGTTATCAACGACCCAACGGCCCGCACCAATGCGCTGATTTCTGGTCAGGTTCATGCCATCAACCGCGTTGACTTCAAAACCGTCGACTTCCTCAAACGCAGCCCGATGCTCAACATTGTGCGTTCCTCCGGCGGTCAGCACTTTACCTTCCTGATGGACTGCAGCGTCGCACCGTTTAACACCAACGATGTGCGCATGGCGATTAAACACGGTATCGACCGGCAGAAAATTCTCGATACCGTACTGCGTGGCTACGGCTCATTGGGCAACGACCATCCGATCCCAAAAACCGACCGCTTCTTCAACCACCAGCTGGAGCAGCGCGTTTATGACCCGGATAAATCGGCCTTCTATCTGAAAAAAGCCGGGCTGACCGATCTGAAAGTGGAGCTCTCTTCCTCTGATGCCGCATTTGCCGGTGCGCTCGACGCCGCGGCCCTGTTTCAGGGGCAGGCGCAGAAAGGCGGAATTCAGGTCAGCATCAAACGCCAGCCAGCCGACAGCTACTGGGACGATGTATGGATGAAAGCCCCGTTCAGCATGGGTTACTGGGGCGGACGCCCGACGGCGGATCAGATGTTCTCTACAGCCTACCAGTCCACCGCCAAGTGGAACGATACGCACTGGAAGGATGACAAATTCGACGCCCTGCTGGTGCAGGCCCGCTCCCTGCTCGACGACAGTAAACGCGCTGAAATTTACGGCGAACTGCAAAGCATTGTGCGCGATAACGGCGGCGCGATGATCCCGTTATTCGGTGATTATCTCGATGCCGCGAACAAGAAGGTTGGCGGTATCAAACCGCATCCGATGTTCAACTTCATGGGTGGTCGTCTGGCCGAGCGCGTCTGGCTGGAGGCATGATGAAGAAGAGGATTTTACAACGCGTACTGCTTGGCGTGGGTACGCTTTGGCTGGTGTCACTGCTGATTTTTGTCGGAACAGAAATGCTGCCGGGGGACGTTGCTACGGCCATCCTCGGCCAGAGTGCCACGCCGGAGACGGTTGCCGCCATGCGCCTGCAACTGGGCCTCGATGAACCCGCCGTGCTGCGATACCTCCATTGGCTGGTGGGTATTTTGCATGGCGATCTCGGAAATTCTCTGGCGAACGGCAGGCCGATTGGTAACGAGCTGCTGCCGCGTCTGGGCAACACACTATTTCTGGCGGGTTACGCCGCCATCATCGCCATTCCGCTGGCCGTGGGTTTAGGTATTGCCTCGGCCATCTGGCGCGGTTCAGTATTTGACCGGCTGGCGAATACCCTGACGCTCATCAGCATTTCGGTCCCGGAATTCTTCGTCGGCTATGTGCTGGTGATCGCCTTTGCCATCCGGCTGACGTGGTTCCCAAGTCTGGCAATGGTTGACTCAGGAACGTCGTTCGCCGAGCGGCTGTATGTGTGCACGTTGCCCATGCTGACCCTGACGCTGGTGGTGCTGGCGCATATGCTGCGTATGACCCGCGCGTCGGTTACTGCCGTGATGTCCAGCCCCTACATCGAAAGCGCCGTGCTCAAAGGCATCTCGCGCTGGCGGATAGTCGTGTCACACGCGCTGCCTAATGCCCTCGCACCGATTATCAACGTGGTGGCCTTCAATCTGGCGTATCTGGTGGTCGGCGTGATTCTGGTGGAAGTGGTGTTTGTCTATCCGGGCATCGGCCAGTACATGGTAGACGCTGTGACCAAACGCGACCTGCCGGTCGTGCAGGCCTGCGGATTGCTGTTTGGCGGCACCTATATCTTCCTCAATACCACCGCTGATTTGCTGGCGATTTGGTGTAACCCACGTTTACGCCATGCGCGCTAGAGGCCGGACATCATGAAACGTTCATTTATCAACATTCCGGTCTCGGCCTGGATTGGCATCATTATCATTGCGGTCAACCTGCTTGCAGCAATTTTCGCGCCCTGGCTGGCACCGCACAGCGAAACCGAACAGGTCGGCGATATCTGGCTGCTGCCTTCGGCGGCCACGCCGTTTGGCACGGACAGTCTGGGCCGTGACATGCTGTCACGCATTCTATTTGGTGCACGTACCACCATCGCCATCGCGCTGACCATCACTTTCACCTCGTTTGTCATCGGCATCATCACCGGCTTTGCGGCGGCGATTTATGGCAAATGGGTGGACGTGCTGCTGACACGCATCGTCGATACTGTAATGTCCATTCCGGTGCTGATTTTCGCCCTGATGGTGCTTTCGGTGATGGGGACCTCCATTCCGGTACTGGTGTTGACCATCGCCCTGCTCGACTCCACCCGCGTATTTCGGCTGGCCCGTCTGGTCGCGCAGGCCATTGTCTGTCAGGAGTACGTTGAGGCGGCACGCCTGCGGGGCGAAGGCCTGCTCTGGGTGCTGCGAAAAGAGATATTACCTAACGCCATCCCTCCGCTGCTGGCGGAATTCGGTATGCGTTTTTGCTTCACCTTCCTGTTTATCGCGGGCCTGAGCTTCTTAGGTTTGGGCATTCAGCCGCCGTACGCCGACTGGGGCAGCATGGTCCGCGACAACGCACAGGCGATTAACTTCGGCCAGTTCGCGCCGCTTTACCCTGCCGCGGCGATTGCCGTACTGACCATTGGTGTCAATCTGGTGGTTGACTGGCTTTTGGCCCGCAACAGCCTGCCACACGGAGAAGAAGCATGAACCCGTTAACTCAGGAATTGATTCTGGAAATGCGCGGGCTGCGGGTGGAAACCCTCGACGGCTCACCGCTGGTTCACAATATCTCGCTGCAACTGGCACGAGGCGAAGTCCTCGGGCTTATCGGTGAATCCGGCGCGGGTAAATCGACTATCGGGCTGGCGGCGCTCGGCTATGCGCGCCAGGGCTGCCGGATTGCCGGTGGCGAAGTGATCCTCGACGGCACCGATATCGTGCCGCAACCGGCGCGAGTCAAACGTGAATGGCGCGGACGCCGCGTGGCTTATGTGGCACAGAGCGCCGCCGCCGCCTTCAATCCGGCACTCACTATTGAGAAACAGGTATGCGAAGGGCCGATCCGCCACGGTTTGATGAGCAAAGAAGAGAGCCGTCAGTGGGCCATCACCCTGTTCCGTTCGTTGGATCTGCCTGACCCGGAAAACATCGGTAAACGTTATCCGCATCAGCTTTCCGGCGGGCAGTTGCAGCGTGCGATGGCGGCGATGGCGATGTCTTGTAAGCCGGATCTGCTGGTGATGGATGAACCGACCACGGCGTTGGACGTCACCACGCAGATTGAAGTGCTGGTGATGCTGCGCAAACTGGTGCGTGAATTCAACACGGCGGCGCTCTACATCACTCACGATCTGGCCGTGGTTGCCCAGCTTGCCGACCGCATCATGGTATTGCGTCACGGCAAAGAGGTGGAAACCGGCACCACGGAGAACATTCTCAATTATCCGCAGCAGGAATATACCCGCCGTCTGGTGGCCGAGCGTGAACACGCCGCGGCCCCGGTGACCGCTTCGCAGCCTTCCGGCAGCGCAGCCCTGCTGACCATCAGCAACCTCAGTACCGGCTATAACCGCAAAAAAGTGGTCAGTGAGATCAATCTCCAACTGCCGCGCGGCAAAACGCTGGCGATCATCGGGGAGTCCGGCAGCGGAAAAAGTACGCTGGCGCGGGCGCTGGTGGGTTTGCTGCCCGATACCGAAGGCAAGGTGGAATTCGACGGCGCCACCCTTGCGCCGCTCTATCAGCAGCGGCAGAAAGAGACGCTGCGCCGCATCCAGATGATCTATCAGTTGCCTGACGTAGCGCTTAATCCGCGCCAGACCATTCTCGAGCTGATTGGCCGCCCGGTGGCGTTCTATTTCGGGCTGAATAAACGTCAGGTCCGCGCACGGGTGGAAGAGTTGCTCAAACTGACTGAGCTGCCGCTCAAACTGATTGACCGCTATCCCGGAGAGCTTTCCGGCGGGCAGAAGCAGCGTGTCTGCATTGCGCGTGCTCTGGCGGCGCAGCCTGAACTGATTATTTGCGATGAAGCCACGTCAGCCCTCGATCCGCTGGTGGCAGAAGAGGTGCTGAATCTGCTGCGCGGATTGCAGGAAAAACTGGGCCTCTCTTATCTGTTCATCACCCATGACCTCGGGACGGTGAAACGCATTGCCCATCAGGTCGCGGTGATGTATCAGGGCAAGATTGTCGCCAGCGGTGATACCAGCGTAGTGTTCAGCCCGCCGATGCACGGCTACACTGAAAAACTCCTGACCTCGGTGCCGGAAATGCGCACCGACTGGCTCGACGAGGTTCTGACCTTGCGTTCATCCTCTCTTTCCACCGAGAAATCTTCACATACAGGCGCATTATGAGCACTAAACGCATCATTACTGAGTTCCCTCACAAGGTTACGACGGTAGAACATCTGTGGATCAAACTGAGTGACGGCACCCGTCTTGCCGCCCGTTTATGGTTGCCGGATTCTGCCGGCGACACGCCGGTGCCGGCCATTCTCGAATACATTCCTTACCGCAAACGCGACGGCACCCGCACGCGCGATGAGCCGATGCACGGCTATTTTGCCGGGAATGGTTACGCAGTTCTGCGCGTGGACCTGCGCGGCAGCGGAGAATCCGACGGGCTGCTGGCCGATGAATACCTGCTGCAGGAACAGAACGACGCGCTGGAAGTGATTGAGTGGATAACCGCGCAGAGCTGGTGCAGCGGTAACGTCGGCATGATGGGTAAATCCTGGGGCGGTTTTAACTCGCTTCAGGTTGCGGCCCGCCGCCCGGCGGCCCTCAAAGCCATTATCACCGTCTGCTCTACCGACGACCGCTACCGTGACGACATTCACTACAAAGGCGGTTGCCTGCTCAACGACAACCTCTGGTGGGGCGGCATCATGCTCGCTTACCAGAGCCGCCCTGCCGACCCGGCGCTGGTAGGCGATGGCTGGTACAACGAATGGCTGCACCGCCTGGAAAACATGCCGTTCTTCCCGGCGCTGTGGATGGAACATCCGCTGCGTGACCGCTACTGGCAGCACGGTTCCGTGTGTGAAGACTGGTCGGCGATCCGCTGCCCGGTGCTGGCGATTGGCGGCTGGGCAGATGCCTACAGCAACGCCGTTTTCCGCCTGATGGATAACCTGAAAGTCGCACGCCGCGCCATTATCGGCCCGTGGGCGCACGTTTACCCGCAGGACGGCACGCCGGAACCTGCCATCGGTTTCTTACAGGAAGCACTCACATGGTGGGATCACTGGCTTAAAGACGAACAAAACGGCGCGATGGATGGCCCGATGATTCAGGCATGGCAGCAGGACAGCCAGCCACCGTCAGCGCAGCGTCCGGTGAGCAAAGGCCGCTGGGTAGGGTTTGACCGCGGCACGGCCAGCAACGTTGCCCACGATACTCTCTGGCTGACGCGCGGCCAGCTTAACCGGCAGCCGGATGCGGATGCCGGTGTAATTTCAATCTGTTCGCCACAAAACCACGGTCTGATGTCCGGTGAGTGGATGGGTGCAGGCGTGCTGGGTGAAACGCCGCCCGATCAGCGCGTGGATGACGGCAATGCGGAGATTTTCGACGGTGAACCGCTGGCCGAACCGCTGGCCATATTCGGTTTCCCGGAGTTTACCGTCGAGCTGAGCAGTGATAAACCTGCGGCCATGCTGTATGTGCGGCTGTCGGATGTGTCGCCGGAGGGCGCGGTCAATCGTGTCACTCACGGCTGGCTGAATCTGGCGCACCTGCAAGGCCACGACCAATCTGTGCCGCTGGTGCCCGGTGAAAAAGTCCACGTACCGGTTCAGCTGGACGGCATTTCGCACCGCTTTGAAGCCGGCCACCGCCTGCGTATTTCACTCGCCACCACCTACTGGCCGATGATTTGGCCGATGGCCGAAGCCGCCACGCTGACGCTTGACCTGCACAGCGCCCAGCTTTCGCTGCCGGTGTGTGAAAAACCGTTAGAAATCGACGGCCCGAATAAGCAGCCGGAAAGCGCCGAGCCAACGCCGCAAACCGTGCTGACGCAGGGCCGCGTGGACCGTACGGTCAGCTATGACTTCCTGACCGACAGCTGGACCTGCGTGACCAACGGTGTGGGTGGCGTATTCGGCGAAGGCGTTTACCGCTTCGATGATATCGACACGACGGTCGATCATAATCTGCGACGGGAGCTGACGATCGGCAACAGCGATCCACTTTCTGCGCGTTATCTGCTGACGCAGACCATGAAAATGGGCCGCGAAGGCTGGCGGATTGAAGCGGTGATCACCCTCGATATGCGCAGTGATTTGACCCATTTCATCGTCAGCGGCGATATGGTGGTCAGCCTCAACGGCGAGGAAGAGTTCACAAAATACTGGCACGAGAGAATTGCGCGTTAAGCGTCAGGAATAACCGCCGTAATATCCCGGCTTTCCAATAACCGTCCGTCCTGCGCGCGAAGTTCGATTTTGCGCAGCGGCTGACGGTTTTTTGCATCCACCAGACGGGTGCAGGGTTCACCGTCTGCAAACAGATATTCGCTGCCCCACTGCCCTAAGGCCACCAGAATCGGCTGCAACGCGATGCCCTTTTCCGTCAGGACATAATCCTGATAAGCCGAACCATCGGCCGCGGGTTCCACCCGTAAAATCCCTTCTGCCACCAGCGCCTTCAGCCGCGTACTGAGAATATTTTTTGCCGCACCCAGGCTGCGCTGAAATTCGCTAAAGCGGGTCATGCCGCGCATGGCATCGCGCACAATCAGCAGCGTCCACCAGTCACCGATCAAATCCAGCGCACGCGCGGTCGGACACGGGGTATTTTCCAGACGGGTTCGTTTCATCAACGTGCTCCTGAAGCGATAGCAAATAATGCGGTGATTGAAAATCTGGTTGCATTATAGGACTACCTCGCGTAATTATCATCTGGTTTTATTATTAAACCACAATTCACGCATATCGAGGTATCACACAATGGCTACATCAACACATTCAAACCCTGTCGCCCTAATCACCGGCGCATCCAGCGGTATTGGCGCAACCTACGCGGACCGTCTGGCGAAACGCGGCTACGATCTGGTGCTGGTCGCCCGTGACGGCAAACGCATGGAAGTGCTGGCGGCACAGCTTCGTGAATCAAACAGTGTCGCTGTTGAGGTACTTCCGGCGGATCTGACCCGTCACGATGACCTGCTTCGGGTGGAAGATTATCTGCGCAGTCACCCAGCCATTTCCCTGCTGGTGAATAATGCCGGTGCGTCGCTGCCGGGCGGGTTCGATACCAGTGATGCCGACACCATCGACCACCTGATCCGGCTCAATGTCACCTCCGTTGCCCGCCTCTCCCGCGTGGCGCTGGACGGCCTGCTGAAACACCCCGACGGCGCCATTATTAATATTGCGTCCGTGATGGCACTGGCCCCGGAACTGCGCTCGGCGGTCTATTCCGCCACCAAAGCCTTCGTGTTGACGTTCACCCAGACGCTGCAATGTGAGCTGGAAGAGCGCGGACTGTATCTGCAAGCGGTACTTCCGGCGGCGACCCGTACGGAAATCTGGGAAAAATCCGGGCGTGATCTGAAGGATGTACAGGGGTTAATGGAAGTGGGTGATCTGGTTGACGCCGCGCTGGTGGGCTTCGACCGCAAAGAAAAAATCACCATCCCGCCCCTGCATAACGAAAAACAGTGGGACGATTATAACGCCCTGCGCGTTGCCATGCTGCCGGGCTTTATGCAGTCTCAGCCGGGCGAGCGCTATACCCGTTAATATCCGTTAACAAACTCCCCCCTGACCAGCGAAGCAAATTTGCTGGTCAATTCCCCGCCTCTTTGCAAAGATAACAAAACATTAACGTACAGATTGTTATGTGATTTTTATCTGGCTTGCCAACCTCATCCCTTCGCGCATTGAGACTAAAACCATGACTGATTATGTAATAACTCCCCCTGCCGTTCCGTCACTGGCCGTTGAAGACCAACAGACCCGCTTCCCGCTGCGCCGCGTGTACTGTGTTGGGCGAAATTATGCCGACCACGCCCGTGAGATGGGCCATAACCCGGATCGCGAACCGCCGTTTTTCTTCTCCAAACCGGCGGATGCCGTCGTCCCGGCCAGCGGTGACGTGCCTTATCCGTCACTGACGAAGGAGTTGCATTACGAAGTGGAACTGGTGGTGGCAATCGGTAAAGGCGGTAAAGACATCGCGCCGGAAGATGCGCTGGAACATGTTTGGGGTTACACCGTCGGGGTGGATTTAACCCGCCGCGATTTGCAGACGCAGGCAAAGAAAGCCGGGCGCCCGTGGGATCTGTCTAAAGGTTTCGACGCCTCCGCGCCGACCCACCCGCTGTTGCCGTTAATCCAGACCGGTCATCCGGCACAGGGCAAGATCTGGCTGAAGGTCAATGGCGAAGCGCGCCAGCAGGGTAATTTGAACGAGCAGATCTGGCAGGTGCCTGAAATCATCAGCTACCTGTCGCAGGCAGTAGAACTGCAACCGGGCGATCTGATTTACACCGGCACACCGGCCGGCGTCGGTGAGATCAAGCCGGGCGATGTCGTCACCGGCGGTATCGAGAATATCGGTACGTTCAGCTTCACCCTCGTCTGATATCACCACGTTCTGCTACAACAACGGCGTCCTGTCTCAGGGCGCTGTCTGTTCAATATCCTGCTTGACCCGTGGTGCCAGCTTTTCAAACCCGCAGGCGGTGGCGGGGTCAAACAGCGACAGCGACTCTATCTGGCTAAACAGGATCACTTTGCGAAAGTTAAGCGCATTATCCGGCTCAGACACCGGCGTTATCCAGTGCTGCTGAAAATAGGCCGCATAGTTATGCTCCACCACCAGTTGCTGGGTCTGGCGGTCGCGGTAGCCGCTGATCATCGGGATGACCACTACGTTATCGGTTGACGAGGTTTCACAGCGCGCCGTATGCACCATACCGATGTAAACCCGGTGCGAGCTCAGCGTGATGTAAATCATGTCACCCCGCTCCATGCACTGGTACAAAATGCCCTCCACGCCGTTAGCGCTGGTCAGCTGTTTATACAGGTGCTTACGCCCGGCGCTATTAAGCCGCAGGCCCGGCGACCAGGTGGTACGGAAAAGACAGAGCATCACCGAGACGCACAGCATAATCACCACCGGCGCCTGGATCCCTAAGAAACTCCAGTTGATGAAGTCGCGGTGATAATGCACATCCTGGTTCAGCGCGTGGATCTCAGGCAAATGGTTAATCGCCGAGGAAACACCCCACAAAAGCAGGTAGACAATCGCGATGACCAGCACGCCTTGCAAAACGAAGATACAGCCGTAGAGCGCCACCAGAAAATAGACGTCCCAGCCAAAGGTACGTTTTAGTTTAAAGCGCGTGGAGATGTCGCGCGTGGTGTACCAGTAGCCGCACACCATCAGTACCATAAATACCGCCGTCGCCATCAGAGCACGCTCATCTTTTTCACGTGACGGGTGAAGTCCTGCTGCACCTGTTCATTAGATGGGTTGACCGACGCAATGCCGTTTTCATCAATGATAATGCGTTCTCCCTCTTCGATGGTTTCTTGAATGTCGTTCGCGCTGAACAACCCTAAAAATTTTTCCGGGCTGGAAAAGACCCGCAGGAAGATTTTCAGCATGAGTGCTCCTTTTTCGTAAACATACAGCGTAGCGAAGAAAGCGGATCATGCGACCTGAGAAAAGACTTTTCAGAATAGTTACTGGCGGGAAGAGAAGAATAGTGGAAAAGAGATGAAGCAAAAAGGGCGCAGCTTTCACGCCGCGCCCTTGGTACTTATCACATCAGCCGTAGCCTTCAGTGATTTTTATTCTATTCGCTGCGTGACGTCTTCTCTTCACTCGCGTGATGCGCTTCTTCGTGAGCCACCTGTTCGGCTTTCACTTCTTTGGCGCGGTTACGCAAACCGTACCAGCCAAGTACCAGCAGAATGATCAGGATCGGAATAGTCCCCACGGTGAAGGTACCGTTCGGGTAGTCAAAGGCCATCAGCACCAGCACGCTGGCGAGGAAAGCCAATGTCAGCCAGGAAGTGACCGGCGCCCACGGCATCTTAAAGGAGACCTCTTTGGCCTTGCCCTCTTTGATGGCTTTACGCAGTTTCATCTGGCACACCACGATAAAGGCCCATGAGCTCAGGATACCCAGCGAGGCGACGTTCAGTACAATCTCAAACACCTGCGACGGCACGTAATAGTTCAGTACCACGCCGATGATATAGATACCGACGGTGACCAGGATCCCGGCGTAAGGTACCTGCTGAGCGTTCATTTTTGACATGAACTTCGGTGCAGAACCGCCCATCGACAGCGAACGCAGAATACGCCCGGTAGAGTAAAGGCCCGAGTTAAGGCTCGACAGCGCAGCGGTCAGCACCACGATATTCATGATCGTGCCGATGTAAGGCACGCCAAGTTTGCTAAAGAAAGTCACGAACGGGCTTTGCCCTGCCTGATAGGCATTCCACGGCAGCAGTAGCACCAGCAGTACCACTGATCCAACGTAGAACAGCGCAATACGCCAGATCACGCTGTTAATGGCTTTCGGCAGCACTTTTTCCGGATTTTTGGTTTCGCCGGCCGCTGTGCCCACCAGCTCAATGGCGGCAAAGGCAAACACAACGCCCTGCACCAACACCAGTGCAGGTAACAGACCGTGCGGGAAGATGCCGCCGTTGTCGGTGATAAGGTGCAGGCCAGTCGCATTACCCGCGATTTCTTTGCCTGTTCCGAGTACCACGACGCCGACAATCAGGAACAGCGCAATGGCCGCCACTTTGATCAACGCAAACCAGAATTCCATTTCGGCAAACCACTTCACGCCGATCATATTCATGGTGCCGACAATCGCCAGTGCGCCAAGGGCAAACATCCACTGTGGGATATCACCGAAGGTGCCCCAGTAATGCATGTAAAGTGCCACGGCGGTGATGTCCACAATCCCGGTCATCGCCCAGTTGAGGAAGTACATCCAGCCCGCCACATAGGAAGCTTTCTCGCCGAGAAATTCGCGCGCGTAAGAGACAAAACTGCCGCTGGTTGGGCGGTGTAATACCAGTTCGCCCAGCGCACGGAGAATGAAGAAAGAGAAGATACCGCACACCGCATACACAATGGCCAGCGCCGGACCGGCCATCTGTAAACGCGCACCCGCTCCGAGGAATAAGCCGGTACCGATAGAACCACCGATAGCAATCATCTGAACCTGACGATTGCCCATACTCTTGTGATAACCGTCGTCATGTGAATCCAACCAACGTCGCTTGGCGGCTTGTTTTGCCTCAGCAGACTTTCTATGTAATCGCATTCGATCCTGTTCTCCAAAATGCCCGATGCCTGAAATCCTTACAGGCAAACGATTGCAGATGCTGACGTTTACGCGGCTTTGCCGCTGTATTATTTTTAGCCTGACTGAATATCAGTATATTTCCGGCGTTGGATGCTACCCGTTCTCAACTGGACTGGCAAAAAAAACCGTCGGGTAAAATTGTGAACAGTCATAATTCGTGACAAAAATTTTGTGCGTAAAAATAGCCTAGCGTTCTTCGGCGCTGCGGCTCTCTTTGCGCACCCGCTCTATATTGATCGACAGATACATGATCTCTTCGGTGCTCAGTTCACGCTGATAATGCGTGGTCAGATAGGCACTTATTTTCTCCGCACAGGACCAGGCTTTCGGATAATTCTCTTTTACCGCGACGTGCAGCATCAGATCATCATCCGGGACCACGGAACGACTCAGCATACGCTGGGAGAAAAATTTCAGATGCGTGACAAAGCGCTGATAACTGAGGGACTCTTCGTCATAATCAATCCGTAGCTGGTATTTGACCATGTGCAGAATTTCCTGCATCACCTTGGTGATTTGCGTCACTTCCGCCATTTCACCGTTGAGCTGCGCATTGACCAGATGCAGGGCAATAAACCCGGCCTCGTCAACCGGCAGACGCACGCCGAGCCGGGTGTCGATCATCTCCAGTGCTTCCAGCCCCAGCGCGTACTCTTTCGGGTAGAGGCGGCGCGTCTCCCACAACAACGCATTGCTGACAGGTACCCCCTGTTTTTGCCGTTCGATGGCAAAATTACAGTGGTCAGTCAGCGCGATGTACAGATTTTCCTGCAATTTCCCCAGCCGCTGGCTCGCCAGCTGAATGATCTGGTCACAGGTGGTCATCACTTCCATCGGAATATGACCGAGTAATTCGGAAAGTCTCGCCACCAGTTGATCATTTTTCAGCGCAAACACTTTCTCAATCTTGCTGTCGTCGAGGCTGTCTCCCACTTGTTTCTGAAAAGCCAGCCCACGCCCCATGACCACCTGCTCACGCAGCTGATCGTCTAACACCACCACCACATTATTATTAAGTATTTTGGCGATTATCATTTACGTCCCCTGAAAACAAAAAAACCCGACCGCCCGGTAAAGGGTGATCAGGTTTTGCCTGCGTGAGCAGTAACAATCCAACGGAGGATTTTAGCAGTTTTCAGAGGCGCCTCAATGGATGCCTTGCTGAAACGTGATAAAGATCGCCGCTGCCCGTGATTTAGAAGGTAACGATGGCCTTCAGTCCGGTCACCCACGCATCCTGCGTCTCTTTAATGCCTGCCGGACGGTACCAGTATTGCAGATCCGGTTGCAGGATAAGCCACGGTCTGACCTTGATTTGATAGTATAAATCAGCATTCACGGAATGCCCCGGCACCGGACGGTAAAGCGGATTGCCGTAGTCATCTACCTGATTGACGTCATTAATATTAATTTGGTTTTGACGGTAGTGATCGCTCATCTTAACGTAAGTGACGCCAAGGCCCAGCCAGTCATCCGGACGGGCATCAAACAGCCCGCGATAACGCATCGAGGCTGCCTGAGAATAGTGAATATAGTTGCTGCGCGGGTCGCCCAACCCGAGGCTGTACGAGACGCTCATGCCGCGATTCGCATCGCCGTCCCTTTGCGTGATCTGCTGGTTAAAGCCGGTATACATAAACCACGTGCGGTCGTGGCTGTCATAACCTTCGGGATCGGTTGCACCGTTACTTTGGGATTTGCCCTCAGACAAGTCCTGCTGCGGCGCATTAGTAAACAGCACGCCGAGGTTATAAATACCGGGAAGGCCATTCACCGTGGTTTTCAGTTCCGCTTCCACCGGTAACAGCACACCTTTGCTGCCTTTGGTTGACCAACTCCAGGCATGGCTGCGCGCCGGGGCCTGCGGGTTCTGTTCCAGCACCCCGGTTTTCAGCGTCAGTTCCGGCGTCAGTTTATACTGCACGGTGGTTCCCCAATAATGCACGTTCCAGTTGTACCAGGTCAGGGAGTTGGCTGATTTACCACCGCACTGGCTCAGAACCTGAAAGTCGCAGGGGATGATCTGGTCAAAGTCCTGGTTTTTATTCATCATGCCGATGCGCCAGTGCAGGCGACGATCGTCAAAACTGCGGGCAAAGGTCAGCCAGCCCAGACGGGTGATTGACTGCCCTCCCCAGCTCTCCTGCGCGACATCGTTGAAAGCTACACGGGAGTCCTGCGTACGTTCGGTGGTGAGATTGTCATTATGATTACGGTTAACAATATTACCTTCGATGGCCGCGTCAGGAATACCGGTCCACATTTCGAGATCCTGAGTGAACGTCAGTGAAAACTGATCTATATAGGCGGTCTTTTTATCATGGTTATATCCGCCACCCGCGTTATATGCAGATTCGCTTAAATAACCCAGATTATAATGGAAACCGTTATTTTCCAGGATCGGGCGAATACCCAGCATGTCGCCAAGCATACCTTCGGGCTGCGCTTCGAAGCCAAGCACCGTGCCGTTCCAGGCGGTACCGGCCTGAGCGGAGAGCGGACCGGCAAGGCAGCAGGCCATTATTACGGCGCAGCCTGTTTTACTGGCGACAGGATTCAGTCTCTTTCGAATGGGTTTCATCATTATAACCTTGTTGATCATTTTATTATTTTTGCTCATTCACCGGGCATAGAAATCCCTGCGATAGAGGTCGCATATTATTTTCTGATTACTTTTAAATAGCGGCTTAATGGAAGAAATTCATTAAACCGCCGGAGGGATTAATTATGCTTTGAGTGTGGCACCGTTATTTTTAATAATATCGGCATACCAGTAAAAACTTTTCTTGCGGCGGCGTTCCAGCGTGCCATTGCCTTCGTCGTCACGGTCAACGTAGATATAACCGTAGCGCTTGGAGAACTCCGCTTTAGAGGCGCTGACCAGATCGATGGGCCCCCAGCTGGTATAGCCCATCACTTCCACACCGTCTTCAATGGCTTCGCGCACCTGCACCAGATGATCGTTGATGTACTGAATGCGGTAATCGTCGTTAATACTGCCGTCTGCCTCGACGGTGTCACGCGCACCCAGGCCATTTTCCACGATAAACAACGGTTTCTGATAACGGTCATACAACTCATTCATCAGATAGCGCAGCCCTTCCGGGTCAATCTGCCAGCCCCATTCGGAACTTGCCAGATGTGGATTCGGCACCATATTGAGAATATTAGCGCGGGCTTTTTGATTTTGCTCTTCGTCTGTGGTTACACAGCCCGTCATGTAATAACTAAAGGAGATAAAATCGACAGTCTCTTTCAGCGCCGCTTTATCCTCTTCGGTAACGTTCAGCGCAATATTATGCTGCTTAAAGAAACGCTTCATATATGCCGGATAATAACCGCGCACCTGCACGTCACCGAAGAATAACCAGTCACGGTTCTGTTGCAGGGTTTCCATAACGTCAGCCGGTTTGCAGGTCAGCGGATAGAGCATTCCGCCGAGCAGCATATTGCCGATTTTCGCGTCAGGAATGATTTCATGACAAGCTTTCACGGCTTTGGCACTGGCCACCAACTGATGGTGGATGGCCTGATAGATCGCCTGTTTGTCGCTCGTTTCTGGTAAACCCACACCGGTAAACGGCGCGTGCAGCGACATATTGATTTCGTTGAAGGTCAGCCAGTGTTTCACTTTTTGCTGATAGCGCTGGAAGACGGTGCGGGCATAATTTTCGAAGAAGCAGATGGTGTCACGACTGCCCCAGCCACCGTGTTTTTTCACTAATCCGTAAGGCATTTCGTAGTGTGACAACGTCACAAGCGGCGTAATGCCGTACTTTTTCATCTCATCAAACAGACGATCGTAGTACGCCAGACCTGCTTCGTTCGGCTGCGTCTCGTCCCCTTCAGGGAAAATGCGCGTCCAGGCAATCGAGGTGCGCAGCACGGTGAATCCCATCTCGGCAAACAGCTTCATGTCTTCCGGGAAGCGGTGATAGAAATCGATGGCTACATCCTTGATGCCAAAATCACCTTCCACACGCTGCCGGATTTCGCCAAAAATCCCCTCAGGTTGCAGATCCGAGGTCGACAGCCCTTTGCCATCGGTCAGATACGCGCCTTCAACCTGATTGGCGGCAACCGCGCCGCCCCACAAGAAACCATCAGGAAAACGTAAGTTCATTGGAACCTCCTTTAAGGATAAAAATTAACGTAACGAGATCGGTATTAACGTAATAGCGTCAGTAAGGGTGCGTTTTGTGCGACGTCCTGCCCGCTGGCGGCGGGGATGACATCCAGATAGTCGTCGCTATTGGTAATAATGACCGGCGTGGTCAGGTCATAGCCGGCCGCCTCAATCCCCTGCATATCGAATTCGAGTAACAGATCGCCCTTTTTCACCACATCATCGACTTTTACGTGTGGCGTAAAGAACTGACCGTCGAGTTTGACCGTATCGATGCCGACGTGGATCAGGACCTCAGCGCCGTTGTCGCACTCAATTCCGATAGCATGATGCGTGCGAAACAGTGAGGCGATCACCCCGTCGGCCGGTGCGACCACCTGACCGACGGTCGGTTTCACCGCGATACCTTTTCCCAGCAAGCCGCTGGCAAAGGTCGGGTCCTGTACGTCAGCAAGGGCAATCAGGTCGCCCGTCATCGGGCTGGTGACGGCGGCTTTTTCACGGGCTTCGTTAGCGGGTGTGGCTTTCACTGTTTCGGTGTTAACCGGCTGTTTAGCAGGATGCCCGAACAGATAGGTGCTGGCCGCGGCAAAAATAAAGGCCACCAGGGTTCCGGCGATGGCGGCAGTTACCGTCTCGTCGAACCCTGACGGTGGAATAACCTGTGTAAAGGTGAAGATATTCGCAAAACCGAAGGAGTAAGCCGTGGTGTGGAAATACCCCAACATGGCCGATCCCATCGCCCCACCGATGCAGCCGAAGATAAAGGCGCGACGGTTCGGCAGCGTGATGCCGTAGACCGCAGGTTCGGTGATGCCGAAGATCCCGGCGCTCACGGCAGAGCCTGCCAGCGCTTTGGTTCGGGCATCGTTGGTACGCAGCATAATGCCCAGCGTTGCCCCTACTTGTCCCATCACAGCAGGTAACAATAGCGGCAGCATGGTGTCATGGCCCAGCATACTGAAATTGTTGATCATCAGTGGGATCAGGCCCCAGTGCAGGCCGAAGATCACACACACCTGCCAGAATGCTCCGACGAACGCCCCGGCAATCACCGGGCTGATGTTGTAAATCGCCAGATAGCCATGCGCCAGTTGCTGACTCGCCCAGGTGGCGGCGGGACCGATCAACAGGAACGTCAGGGGTACCACGACCATCAGACAGATCAGCGGTGCGATGAAATTACGCAGTGCGCCCGGCAGGATTTTCATCACCCGCCGCTCAAGCCAGCTGGAGGCCCATGCCGCCAGAATCACCGGAATGACCGATGACGCATAGTTGATAAACACCAGCGGAATGCCTAAGAAGTACTGCACCGGCGCACCGGGCTGCATTGAAGCGTCAAAGGCGGATATCATCAGCGGATGCATCATCGCGCCGCCAATCATCATGGTGATAAAAGGGTTGCCGCCAAATTTTTTACCGGCGGTATAACCGATGATCAGCGGGAAGAAGTAGAACATGGCGTCACTGGCGGCAAACAGCACTTTGTACGTGCCGCTCTCCGCCGTGGTCCAATGGCAGGCCATTGCCAGTGCCAGAAAACCTTTCAAAATACCGGAAGCGGCCATAATGCCGATAAAAGGCGTGAAAATACTGGATATCACATCAATCAGGCGGGCAAATATACTTTCTTTCTCGCCCGGCTCCGCGCCGCTGTTTTCCGCTGAGTCACCGTTGGGATTAATCGCATTGAACACGTCGCCCACATGATTGCCGATCACCACCTGAAACTGCCCGCCACTTTCGACCACCATGATCACACCGGGGTTGCGCTTGAGCAGTTCGGCATTCGCCTTACTGTTATCTTTGAGTTTGAATCGTAAACGGGTGGCGCAATGCACCAGACTTTTGACGTTCTCGCGACCGCCGACACCTGAGAGGATCTCTTCCGCTAATACTTTATATTCCATTAATTTATCTCGTAATCATGACTTTTTTGCGAATGAAATGGCGTCGTGCACGACATTGCCGTTAAGAGTCTGAGTAAAAGGATGTCGTTGATTTCAGGTCAAAAAAAAACCTAAACTTCATGCCTCTTCCACCGTTGGGGGTGAAGAAGCAGAAAGTTTAGGTTTTGCCTGATTAACAGTAACAATCCTGTTTTCTGACAGCGATTCTGTTGCGAACCCGCGTCAGATACAAGCAGCAAATTCCGCGGGACGTTTAAATTGTGACGGACTTCAGATTTTGGCTTCGGGTGATGCTTGCGGACATCCAACCCGCCAGTTAAAGAGCAGATGGCTTGCCAGCGCCAGCAGCCAGACACCCAGCGCGCCATAGATTAACACGCCGCCAAAGCCGTCGATCAGCGCCTGACGGGCGGCGCTTTGCACCGTATCCAGCTCCGCGCCACCAGCAATGCGTTCAGCCAGCCGGTACAGATCAGCGTCCTGAAGCGGTAACGGCAAGCGGCCGCGCAGGCTGGCGGCAATGCCCGCCACCAGCAGACTGCCCATCAGTGCGATATTGATCGCCAGCGTGATCAGCCGCGCACTGATATCAATCCCGGACGCCATGCCGGAACGGTCGCCCGGTACCGAACCGGTGGTGGTATTGGTGACCGGCGTATTGGTCAGCCCCAGCGCAGTGCCTGCCAGCAGCGCCCCCGGCAGCAATGTCCAGCCGCTGGCGGCTGCATATTTCATTAGCATGAAACCCGCACCTATGGCAAACAGGCCCAGCGGAATCACCTTCGCTGCGCCATATCGCGCCACCAGTTTTTCCGCCAGCGGTGGCATAAGCAACGTGGGTAAGGTGTAAGCCAGCAGCACCAAACCAGTTTGCACGCTGCCGTAACCCAGACCGCCCTGATAATAGACCGGCAGATAGATCATCAGCGGCCAGAAGCTGAAATTCATGCCCACCGACCCCATCAGCGCACCGGAAAAGCGCCGGATGCGGAAGACGCCGAAATCAAACATCGGGCGCGGATGGCGTTTCTCAATCCAGACAAACAGCCCGGCACTCAGCACAGTGACCAGGCCGATGGCCTGCGCCGCGCCGCTTTGCCAGCCGAGGCTGCTGCCCTGTGTGATAAGAAACGTGGTGCCCAACACCGTAAGTGACAACGTAACAAGCCCGCCGATATCCAATTTTTGAGCGTTTAAATCGCGCGATTCCACCACGTTTCCCACCGCCAGAATCAGCGTGAGCAGCGCAATAAATACGTGAACCAGAAACACCCATTGCCAACTGAACAGCGCTACCAGTGCGCCGCCGATGATCGGCCCGAACCCCAGCCCGAAACCAAACAGGATCCCCCAGGCGGCAAACGCCCGGCTGCGCGCTTTGCCATGGGGAAACTGAGACGAGAGAATAGCGATAAGACAGGTCAGCATCGCCCCTCCGCTCAGCCCCTGCAAAAAGCGCCCGGCGATGAGCCACGCCGCGCTGCCCGCCAGCCCGCACATCAGCGACGTCAGCCCGAAAGCGATGATACTGATAATGAAAATTCGTTTGCGGCCAAAGCGGTCAGCCAGCGTCCCGGTTGCCATCAGCACCGTGGTGCAGGCCAGCGTATAGGCATTCATGATCCATTGCAGATCGTTAAAGCTGGCGTGCATCTGTTTTTCCAGCACCGGCAGGATCACCGGCACGCTTGAGATCTCCAGCCCCGACATCAGCGCCGCCAGACAGACGGCGGTCAGAGCCAATAGATTTTTCATAACAATTTCCTGCAAAGCATTCAGAGACCGCCAGCATGGAAGAACTCCGCCACGGTGGAAATCAGCCCGGATGCCATGTATCGTCAAGATCATGCCAACTTTACCGAACCCTGCCCTTAATGCCAAAAATGACTGCCTTGACTAAAATCGCCGCGCCCCTTCCGGCTATGCCGCCCCACAACCGGCGGCTGGTGCTGCTGGCTTATGAATGTTTGTGCACTTTTGAGTTCGGCATTGCGGTCGAAGCCTTTGGCCGCGCCGACGAGCTGCTCGGAAAGCCGCTGTACGATCTCGAGGTTGCTTCGGTAGAAGAAGGCACGTTTGGCGCACAGGGTGGCGTGCGGCTGATGGTCGATGGCGGGCTGGAGTTACTCGAAGATGCCGGAACTATTGTGATCCCCGGCTGGCGCAGCATTGACGAACCGGCCACAGAACGGCTGATTGCCGCACTGCAAAAAGCCCATGCACGCGGCACCCGAATTGTGTCTATTTGTGCCGGCAGTTTTGTGCTGGCCGCCGCAGGGCTGCTCGATGGCAAACGCGCCACTGCGCACTGGAACAGCACCCACGCTCTGGCGCAGCGCTTTCCAAAAATTCAGGTCGAACACGGCATGATTTATGTCGATGAAGGCAGCGTGATCACCTCGGCCGGTGGCGCTGCCGGTGTGGATTTATGCCTGCATCTGATACGCCGTGATTATGGTATTGACGTCGCCAACCGTACCGCGAGGCGCATGGTGACGCCGCCGCACCGTGAAGGAAATCAGGCACAATTTATTCAGCAACCAGTGCCGGTTGGCCCGGCCAAAACGCTGTCGCCGCTGCTGGACGACCTTCGCACCCGCCTGAATAAACCGCTGGCGATTGAACAACTGGCGATGGAGGCTGGCATGAGCCGCCGCACTTTCCTACGCCGCTTTCATGACGCCACCGGCACCACGCCGGGCGAATGGATGCTCGGTGTGCGGCTGGAAAAAGCCTGTGCCTTGCTGGAAAGCAGTACGCTGAGTATTGACCGGGTGGCCGAACAGTCTGGTTTCGGCTCACCCGAAACGTTGCGTCACCACTTCCGCCAGCGCATGGGAACCACGCCGACACTCTACCGCCGGCAATTCAGCCACCGTGCGCTGACGTTATAGCGCCTTACCGGCAGACGGCCTGACTTTCCCATTCCGTTAAGAGCCGCATGATCTCACGGGAATCTGCCGGACGCGCCGCTGGCCGGTTCAGTGAAAGCTGCCCGCCTTTCAGCGCATCCCAGACCTGCCGCACCTGATAATAGAAAGCATCGCCGTCAGCCTCCGATGAATAATTCTTCTCATCCCCTTCGCCTTCATAAGGCAGTACGCGGATCCAGTTGCCTTGCGCTTGCGGCAGCCACGGGTTGGAGACAATCTCCATACGCCCCAGGGTACCGGCCACGGAAAATGCCCAGAACATGCCGTAATCTTCCGCACAATGCAGTTGTGCCAGCGTGCCGTTATCGAACTGAATCACCGCTGCCGTTTCACACACGTTATCGTCGCCGTTACGCCGCCCGTGAGCCGTCAGGTTCCACGCCGGACACTGGCCGTCATTACTAGCGTTTTGCATGACCAGATGGATGAGCGACGCCGGATAGCAACCGAGGTTGTAAATCGCACCTTTACTGTCGGGATTGACAAACTGGGCGATGGACGCACAGTAACTGGCATTGATGGATTTAATCTCCCCCAGCGCGCCGCCACGAATAAGGGTGGCTATCTGAGTGGCAAAAGGATGGGTCAGGTACATCAGTCCTTCGAGGAAAAACACGCCATTACGCGCCACGGCGTCTAGCGCGGCATCGGTGTCGGCCATGTTCACCGAGAGCGATTTCTCACACAGAATGGCTTTACCGGCGTTGGCCGCTTTAATCACATATTCATGATGAATGTGGTTTGGCAGGCCGATATACACCACGTCAACATCAGGATCGCTAATCAATGCATCGTAGTGGTCATACTGGCGCTGTACCGGATGTTGCTGCACAAAAGCCTCAAGTCCCTGTGGAGATCGCCCGGCCACGGCAAATAGCGTTGAGCCGTCATGTTTTTCAATGGCATCGGCCATGATGCCGGAAATAAAGCTGGTTCCGAGCACGCCCCAGTTAAGGGGTTTTATCGTGGTCATGCGGCAGGCTCCTGTTCTGGTAGCTGGCACAGCGTCGCCCCGACAAACTCAGTGAGGCCTGAATGAATAAACCGCTGCGTATGGGGTTCGTCAAAGTGACGCAGCGATGCGGCTTCGTTCTCATAGCGTTCCCACAGTATAATACGGCGCGGGTCCTGCTTGTCCTGCAATGCCATGGCAAAAGAGCAACCGGCTTCGCTGTTCATGTCGAGACAAAATTGATGGATTGCAGCAAGTGCGTCATTGATCGGCACATCATCTTTGATGCGGATCTCAGCGTTAACAAAATGACCTTGTATAAACATTATTTTTCCATGGGTTCGGCAGGTGAAGTCAGGTTCTGGCTCGCATAAATGATTGCTCTTACTCTAAGAGAAAAAAATGAAAAGCCAATATTATTAATATGTCGCCACTCCCCAAAACAGTGCGGGGTAATAGAAATCTCACCACCATGGGGCGTTATTTAAATTAACAGAGCTTCTTCGTTGCTTTTTTGAACGCAAGCGATTACCTGTGATAAACACAATGAAAAAACCAGATGAGTTTTGTGAGCTTGCTGTTATAGTTCGCTTTTAAAACACCACTCAAACTTTCTGGGATCCTCATGGCGTCAAATATAATGCATTTTCTGCTGAGCCTTATAATGGTATTCGGCATAAGCTGGCTGATTAGCTACAACAAACGCGGTGTTAAAGTGCGCTATGTGTTGCAAATCCTGGTGATTGAAATCGCGCTGGCATGGGTGCTGCTCTACAGCCAGGCTGGGGTTTACCTGATTTCTGGCCTGTCGGGTGTATTCACCAACCTGATGAGCTATGCCCGCGTCGGGACTGATTTTGTGTTCGGTGGTCTGGTCAATGAAAACCAGTTCAGCTTCTTCTTATTTGTCCTGTGCCCGATTATCTTTATTTCTGCACTGATTGGTATTCTCCAGCACCTGCGTATTTTACCGTTAATGATTAAAGGTATTGGTTGGGCTTTATCCAAAATTAATGGCATGCCAAAACTGGAGTCCTTTAATGCGGTGAGTTCATTATTGGTCGGTCAGTCTGAAAACTTTATCGCTATTAAAGATATTGTTCCTCATCTGAATGAACGCCGGATGTATACCTTATCAGCAACGGCCATTTCGACCGTTTCCATGTCAATTGTCGGTTCTTATATGACCTTGCTGGAACCGCGCTATGTGATGCTGTCGCTGATCCTCAATATGCTCTCTACCTTCGCCGTGTTGCAGGTCGTGAACCCGTATTCTGATGAAGCAGACAACGAAATGCCGAAGATGGAAAGACCCAAGCACAGCTTTGTCGAAATGCTGGGTGAGTACATCATGGCAGGTTTCAAAATGGCGATGATCGTGGCCGCCATGCTGGTCGGTTTCAACGCCCTGTTGGCGATGATCAACGCCATCTTCCTGCACGGCGTCGGTCTGAGCTTCCAGGACATCATCGGTTATCTGTTCTACCCGGTAGCCTGGTTGACCGGTATTGTCAGCCATGACTCCCTGACCGCAGGCAGCATCATGGGCACCAAGATTGTGGCCAATGAATTCGTGGCCATGTTGCAGATGAAAGATCTGATCGCCCAACTGGAACCCCGCACCGTCGCCATTCTGTCCGTGTTCCTGGTCTCCTTCGCCAACATTTCTACCGTCGGTATTATCGCCGGGGCGGTAAAAAGTATCGAAGAAGTTCAGGGCAATATGGTCGCCCGTGCAGCCTTCCGCCTGCTGGTTGGCGCAACGCTGGTCAGCCTGCTGTCCGCGTCTATCGTCGGTCTGGTTTACCGCTAAGTTCCTCGCCCTCTTTAAGGGCAGCGCGTTGCTGCCCTTACACTCCACTTAAGCTACAGTTAAACCATTATCTTTCCACAAGGTTTAACTATGCTCTCCGTAAAGCACTATATTCACACCCGCCCCCGTTTGCTGATCGCCATTGCCGCCGGTGTGGTCTGCTATTTTTCGCTCCCCTTGCTGCCTGCGCATTTATCCCAGTTTGAACGTTTGATGGTCAGCTGGAACGTGCTGGCGTGGCTTTATCTCATCATGATCTGGACGTTAATGATGACGGCCGCCCCGCAGCGCATCCGCACGATTGCCCGCGCGCAAGATGAGAGTGCCAGTCAGGTGTTGATGCTGGTGAGCATCACCTGTCTGGTCAGTATGCTGGTGATTTTCATGGAGCTGAGTACGGTGAAACAGCTCTCCGGCGCGGCAAAATCTTTTCATCTTATCCTGACCGCCACCACGCTGATTGTGTCATGGTCCCTGCTGCCTACGGCCTTTTCGATGCACTATGCCCATCTCTACTACCGGCACGGCGCAGAGGAACATAAGGCGCTGCTGTTCCCGGATAAAATCGAAAAACCGGAGTATTGGGATTTTCTCTACTTCTCCTTCACGCTGGCTGTTGCGTGCCAGACGGCGGATGTGGCGACCGGCAATACGGAAGTCCGCCGCATCACGCTGATTCAGTCCGTCATGGCGTTTGTGTTTAATCTGGCGATTTTAGGCCTGTCGGTGAACGTGGCCGCCGGACTGATGAGTTAATTCTCCCCCACTATCCCGCTTCCTTTCGCTACGTACTGACCTCAGCGCGAAACTCCCGCTGGGGAGCTTTCGCACGGCTTTTATGCACAATATTTTCCTTTTTCTCAGGCAAAACTTGCGCGTCACATAAGCAGATACTAATGTTTCATCATGACTGAAAATAATATCTTCAAAGCGCTGGCCGACCCTACCCGCCGCGCTATTTTCGAGAAGCTGGCGACCGGTGGCCTGAATGCTACTGCGCTGCGGGAAGGCATGACGATCAGCCAGTCGGCCATGTCCCAGCATCTCACGATTCTGCGTAACGCTAACCTGGTGCGCGAAGAGCGGCAGGGTCGTTTTGTGCATTATGAAGTTGATTCACAAGGTCTGGCGTTTATCACCCAGTGGCTGGAAAAGTACCGCGCCTTCTGGCCAGAACGCATCGACACGTTGAAAACTGTGCTGAAGGATATGGAGTGAATAACATGAAAACCCGGATGCCAATTCAGCCCCTTGTGCTGAAATATGAGCTTGATGCGCCACCGGAAAAAGTCTGGCGGGCCATCAGCCAGCCCGCCTTACGTAAGCAGTGGTTGCCTACAGAGGTACTGGTCGGGAGTGACCCGGTCTGTTTCCTGCCTGGCGAGGAAATCCGCTACCGCATGCGGGACGATGAGCCGCCATTTCTTGAAAGCGTAGTGATTTTTCAGCTCAGGCCTAATGTACTGGGCGGTACCACGCTCACTATCGTTCACGGACTGGACGATGCCCGGTTAGTCGCCGCTAATGATACTCAGTCCGGCCTGATGTGTGCAGCCTGAGAAAACCAGCCTCAAAAACCTTCCCTGAATAAAGGAGTTCGCCCATGCGCGAAATGATGCAACTCGTCCCGATGGTGGTCGAGCAATCCAGCACGGGCGAGCGCTCTTTCGATATCTATTCACGCCTGCTGCGCGACCGGATCATTTTCCTCAACGGTGAGGTTAACGATCCCTTGTCCACCCTCATCTGCGCGCAACTGTTATTTCTGGAAGCAGAAAATCCCGGCAAACCGATCAACCTCTACATCAACTCACCCGGTGGCGTTATCACCAGCGGTTTGGCGATTTATGACACGATGCGGTTTATCCAGGCCCCAGTGCACACCTTATGCATGGGTACAGCAGGTTCGATGGGCTCGTTCCTTCTGATGGCTGGCGAACCTGGTCATCGGATGGCACTGCCCAACGCCAGTATTGTGGTACATCAGCCATCCGGAGGATTTCAGGGGCAGGCCTCTGACATTTTCATCCATGCTCAGGAGATGCAACACACCAAACACCGCATCACCGCGTTGTATGCACAGCATTGCGACCAGACTATTGAAGAGGCTGAGCGTGCACTCGACCGCGATAACTATATGACTGCGGAGCAAGCTCTGCAGTGGCGGCTGATTGACTGCATTCTGACCCGCAGGCCTTAGCCTTCTATGAGTAGCGGAATGTTTAACTCAACGGCCAGACCGTCACGTGACAGACCATTGCCTTAACTGGTTAATGATCCGCTTAATTTGTGGCAAATCCCGTTGAGTTTTATGAATATGAATAAACGTGTTGTAGGGGTTATCGGATAAAAATGGGCACTCGACAGCGCGTAATGGAAGTAACGTGCAGCAAAAATGACTGAACGATCGCGGCGCAAAAACAACGGCATCTGAATGTTGAACATTCAGCAATAAGTTGATCATTGATGAGCTCTTGTAAGGACGATCCATCAGCTGGTAGCCCTCAAAAGTTATGTAGTACATATCCCGGTCTATCGATTCGTGAGGCGGAGCCCAACTGAGTAACTTTTCTAATTTAAGTTGATCAATCGTAGCAGAGCCTTGCAGGCGCGGATGGTCTTTGCGGCAGAGTAAAACGCTACCGTGCATATGGACAGGATACTTCAGGATGGAGCTGTCATCGTCTAAGGCGAAGCCGATATCTATGTCAGTCTGCCTTTTACGCAGCAATTCAAGGCGGGTTTTAATGTTGGCGGCGTAATAAAGAAAGTCCAACGAGGGGAGTGGAACAGGATTATCTCTGTCCTGCAAAATCTCATAAGTCAGACGCCATTCAAACATTGAATTACAGCGAATTCGCAGGGTCTTTTTTTGCATATTGAGATCATGGTCATTGCTCAGATTATCGGTCGTGTCCAGCATGTCCAGCGCGGGCTTAAAGACTTTGTAAAGTTCCAGCGCCGTGACCGTCGGTTCTACCCCTTTTCCTGTTCGGATCACTATCGGGTCATTGTAATGCTTGCGCAACTTGCTCAGCCCATAGCTGACAACGGATATTGCCATGTCAAGACGCAGGGCCGCCTGGGTTACTGCACCTGATTCAATGACTGCACATAAAACACGGATCAAATTCAAATCCAGGGATTGTTTCACCTATGACCACCTCTTTTCATTCTCTAACTGTAAGTATACTAGATGATTTCTTATTTTTAGAAAACGTGTTTTCGCCATGTCGTTGGTTATTATATTAAAAAAATAATAAATTAACCCTACCACTTAATTTGCTCCACAAATCAATTACCGACTTTCGGACATAAGACAAATCCGACAACAACAAAGGTATTCTTAATGACTTGCTGGTGCAACAAACCGGATAATGACTTTTATGGAAAATTACCGTTCAATTTGTGTCTCCAATTATAATGGTGTGCCTATGTATGGCTCTTCAGGGAATCAGATAAACTTCTACGTATATTCTCAAAATGAATTACTTAATTATTCGCTGGTGCAGTTTATTTCTACTGTTATTATTGCAGGTGGGAATGACCCACATACCATCAACGTCACTGCCAAAGAGAACATCAGTGACGTCATCCTGTCCATACTTCGAAGCAGGTCAAAGTCCGTTATCATCCTCGATTTCGACAGTATGTTTTTTCCTGACAAACTGAATATTATCGAGAAGCTGAACACCGTAAGCACGACATTTAAAACCATTGCGGTATGTAACGAAAAAGAGTACGAAAGTTTCTCTAAACTTTACTCTGCACTTTTCGATGCTGTCATGTTGAAAAAAGCCTCACTTCCAGAAATGGAAAAGATATTTACTCATGAAATTAAAGCGCTCGCAGGGCAGGAATTTAATTTTCATGACGATAATCCCATGACATCCTCCCACTACCAATATTTAATGTTGACACCCAGAGAAGACATCATTTTACGAAAAATAATGTCGGGAAGTAATAGCGATCAGATTGCGCGGGAGCTGTTCATCAGCAGCAAGACGGTTTATACACATCGTTCTAATATCTATGCAAAATTTCACGTCAGGACTCTTTCAGAGCTCTATAACTGCCTGAAAAGAGAGTCTCTGATGGGTAACGAATACGGCAACGGATATGCACCAACCTAGCACGTCGCTACGTCGCTTCATTCAGGCCTGTTAAAAACAGTCATTAGCTTCCCCAGAACTTTATTGCATTCTTTCAGGTAAGTATTCTGTCTAAAAATGAATAACTCACATTTAAAATACCCTTTAACGCTCAGGGTTGTTTTCATAGTGTTTTTTAACTATTAGCGGTAAGTAAAGGATATTATTAAGAGTTATACTATTAATAAAGGTTAGTATCATTTAATAGATAACCCCCGATTTTGTAACAATAAGGTCGGGTTACCATGACGTTTACTGAAACTTTAACAAACCCGAATCCCAGACTTTAAGCATAAGAGACTGCTGCTTTAAAAGCTCGTATAAAACAACAATAAACCTCCTAATGCAATAGGACATTTCTTGCAGAAAATTATCATAGGGTTTCATGTTTTCGGCATTGAGCATAAAGACAGCAATTAATTTAAGCTCATTCAAAACCCACAAAAAAACAAACAATCAGCCTGTTCTTATTTCCCATTGTAAAATTTCACTTCTGCTAACATAAAGGGCAACGCTACTTTGTGTAGTATGTTGGGAAATCAGCAATACCGTATGAATTTCATCGGCCCGTAATAATAAAAAATATTAGCGTCGGTCCCACAAAGCCACAGCCAACCACACAGCATCCTTTCCGACATGTGCTGAGCACGTCGTTAGATGCAGAGGCAGATAAACGTTAAAAGGCGCCAACCTTACGGTGGGCGCCTCTATGCTTTTGCTAAATGTTCACATCATCTCCTGAACTGGCCATTAAGACACCTCAGAGATAGAGGATCTGGATAGTCGCCGTGGCGGTAAAAGGACCTGGCTGAACCTCACCAAATGAGACCAGTTCAGCCCGTAAAGGCACTTCTATCTTGGTATCAGTGGCGGAGAAATTGGCCAGGAAGAACGGCGTTTCCAATGGGACCGGTTGCTCTGAATTAACATTCATCACCCGGATGCCAAACCCACTGTCGATAGCGGGTAAAATCAGGCCGTTTTTCTCATAGGGTGACGACATGAATCCATTGATTTGGATCGGTGTCTCGCACCCCGTTTTATCAAGAATTAGGGAGAAGTTTTGACTCGGCGTCGCCGGGCTAAAACCAGTCGGTGTTAACTGAATCGTCCCGAAATCGACTACGCCAGGTGAAGGCGTCACGGTAACATCGATAAGACAAGTGGTCGCCTCAATAAAATTCAGATCAGTAATGTGATACTGGAAGTTATGACGCGTGACGTTCAGGCCATATTGACCGTCCAGCTGATACAGCACATAGTCAGGATCAGGAGGCGGCGAGAAAGGCGTCAAACCGCGCTTACGAATAACCGGCTGAAAAGTGACATAAAATGTCCCGCTGGTCGCACAAAGACTCATATCCCCGGTCGGACAGGCCGGAACGGTGGCACCGGTCAGAATGGCAGCATTCCCTCCCCCACCCTGAGGCCATAAATCCACGCCGTTCACCCGCATTCCGAAGTCGATTCCCCATACTGATGACTGAACATCAAGCGGGTTCACATAGAAATAGATATTCTCAATTTCATCACGGGCGTTGGCCAGGTCACGGTAACACATCGCCGAAATACTGCGGGTCTGGCCGCGCCAGATAACGGTCCCATCGGGCACGTAGGTCGGTACCTTTACCGTTGAACCGATACTTTCGTACATATCAGCCCCCGAGCCATCTTTTGTGACGCACGCCATCGCCCAGCTGCTGTTTGGCATGATCGTACACAATGCAAATAACAACAGAAGCAGGCGCCTCATGACGATTTCTTCGTATCGTTGACCTTACATGTTCCCGCTGCGCAATCGAACGCCGTTTGCTGCTCGCCACCGTAGTCATTCATATGCGAGACCACAATGCGGGCAGATCCTTCACCGGAATAAGGCACATTGATGCTCTGGCCGGGGCTGAGCATCACCGGTTCGAATTTCACTGGCGCGTTATTCGCGCCCGTTGTCAGAGCGACCACGGTCACATGCAATGGCGTCGGGTTGGTGATCGACATGTTTTTGCCCTGTGGCACGATCACCAGATGCGCCGCGGCATTGTCCCCTCTGGCAGGAATGACCGCCGTCGGGCGATAAAAGAGTTTGATCTTGGAGTGCAAAGCTATCTGCAACGCATTAACTTTATTCGACTTTGGTGGAATTTCACGAATATTGAGATAAAACACGGTCTCTTTATCTTTGGGCAGCACCACTTCAGGGAGCAAGGTCACGCGGATCAACGTCTTATCGCCGGCCTCGATGCGCTCAAGCGGTGGCAGCACGATAAACGGCGTGGTGATCTTCTTACCGTTGCTGTCCTCAATCCAGGACTGAGCAATATACGGATCCGCCGTGCTTTTATTGGTCACGCCAATACTCAGGGACTGAGTCCCTTCATTGTAAATCAGCCGGGTTCTGTCGAGGATAAGAGCTGCTTGTGCTGACGAGACACTCAAGCAACCCAGCAGCGCCAGACCCACCCATTTATTACACTTACGCATGAAAACTCCTGAATTTATTTTTACTGACAAAGAAGAATCTGTGGACTCCCGGACTCTTCCGGCAGTTTTTCTGGCAATGTGAGAGTGCAGTGGTTTTCCCCCCAATTGGCAGTTAACGCCTCTTGCGGTTGTAAACCTGTCAGCCAGGTGAGGCCATCTTCACCCACCACAGCGACATATTTTCCACTTTTGGCGACATTCACCTCGGCCCCAAATGGCACGGCACTCTGATTGGCCATCCTGAGCGTCGCCAGCAGTTTGCCGCCTTTGTTCATCTCAAATGGCAAGTAGCCAATGGCGCCATCGGTCAGTACCACGCGCTTGATGGGAAGTTCGGTTTCGGCATTTTTGGGCAGCCGAGTGACATCCAGTCTTGCCTCATACAGGTCGTAGGAAGGCAAACCGTCGATCACACCATAGCCATAGCGGTTGGTTACGGTTTTCTGATTATTGAACCAGACATCTTTGACGCCCTGCGTGTCCACCAGCAGACGGGTATTCCCTCCGCTGCCGTTCGCGTGCAAGGCACTGCCTTTTGGTGTCGCCACCATGGACCCACTGAGGGTCGCAGAGATGGCGTTATAGCTGTCTGAGACGTAAGAACCGTTAAGGCCGTACTGCGCCTGCGGCAACGACTTCTGATAAATCCCGCTCATCATTGGCTGGTTAGACTGGCCGCCGCCGGTTAACTGGTAGTAATCATCACGCCCGCGGTTCTGACGCCACGACACTGTCTGGTCAAAGCGCCCGCGCCCGGTCTGCAGGTTGTAGTTAACGCGCTGGTTATTTTCGAGCGGGACACTAAATCCGATGTAGCCAATCACTTCGCGCGTGTTACTCCCTTCAGCAGGATTTTCACTGTAGGAAAGGGACGTATTGAGCGACACATTCTTAAAATTGACGAAGTTGAATAATGTCGTGGCATTGAGATCCAGGCGCTGAGTCGATTTTGAGTTCCAGTAAGAGTCATGTGAATACGATAAGTAGGTGGAAACACTGCTCACCTGCTTAGCAATAGAGACGGTATAGCGCTGTTTATTCGCATACTGCCACTGGTCGTTGGTCATGCTCGAGAAATCGGACAGAGAGATAAATTTGCTGTCAGAAAAACGATAACCAAAGAAACGTAAATCGGTATCCAGCGAGTCAATGCGCTTGGAGTAGTTCAGGCGCCAGGACTGGCCAATTTGCTGGTCGTCATCGATGATGGCGCGGGACTGCGTCACATCGGCTGACACGGCCCCCAGCAGATTCATGTCTTTACCGACACCCACTGCTGTTGAAGTATAGTCATTGGCACCGATAGCACCACCATATAAAGACCAGGTACTGCTCAGCCCATAAGAGATTTCACTCATGGCAAACATCGGGTCCTGAACATGGTTCTGCGACAGGCTGGGCTTGCCGGCTGACAGGTTGTAGCGCAACTGTCCCTGACGGGTCAGGAACGGAACCGAGGCCGTGTTCATACTGTACTGCGTGACCGAGCCGTCTTCGCCCTCGATTTTGACATCCAGCGTGCCTTGCACGGAGCTGTTCATATCCTGAATGCTGAACGGACCGGTTGGCACCGTCGTCATATAAATCGTTCTGCCCGACTGACTGACGGTCACTTTTGAGTTGGTCTTGGCAATGCCAGTGATCAGCGGCGCATAGCCCCGTAAGCTAGGCGGTAACATGCGATCGTCAGAGGACATGCTCATGCCGGTATAACTCAACGTATCGAAGATATTGGAGCTGAGGTAGGTCTGCCCCAGCGTCAGCTGCGATCGTATTGAAGGCAGCGCACGGTATAAATGCGTGCTGTTTAAATCAAAGCTGTTCGCGCTCTCAGCGCTGGCACCGCTGTACTGGTTGTATTGATAATTACTGCGCAGACGCCATGGCCCGGCGTTGGTTCCCACGGTACCAAAGGCGGAAAGGGAGTTGACCCGGTCCTGATTTTGGTTTTGGCGGCTGTTCACCACGGCGCGATAGTCCATTAACAGACCGGGAATACCATCATCCCATTGCGATGGCGGCGCATAATTACTGTCTTTATATTGTAAGAGTATTTGTGGGACAGTAATAACGAGCTGGCTGCTGCTTTTCTTGAAAAGAATGGCAATATCAGGCAACTGATCTGGCGTAAGACACACAGCTGTGCGATCGAGTTTTTTTAAATAGTCATCTTTCAGACCAAACATCTCGATCACTTCCCGCGTAATACAAGGAACGGCGGATTCTTTATTCTTTCCAGGAAAGAATTTGATCTCTTTCTGCAACAGGTAATTTTTATTGACGATGATATCGACAATATAACTTCCCGGTACAATATTTTCAGCATGAGAGAATTGAGATAAATCGGCGGACGCATTATCCCCAATTTTCAGAAAATCGGTATTAAACTCAGTTGATTCAGCAGGAGAAATGAAAAAAAACAAAAACAGAAGGCATTTATAATAATTATTGTTATTCATTTTTGCGACCCTGCAAAAAAAAAGGGGAGAGCCTTCTCCCCTTTTATCTATCAATTTAGAAACTATTACAGATAAGCAACGGTGAACTGTGCGTTAGCATCCGCGTCACCGGCGGTTACGCCAGCGGCTGTTGCTTCGTACATAGCACCAAATTGCAGATGGTTATCACCATTACTCAGCAGCATTGGGCTTGACGCTGTACCCAGTTTCAGGAACTCATTGGTACCCGCCTGAATACGGATGCCTACGTTAGTCGCAGCACCAGTAATACCCAAGATATCCGAGTTATCAACGCTGTTCGCACCAGTAAAGGTTACGGTCGCATTTTTATAAGTGGTGGTGTCGCAATCAGTCAGTACAATTTCAAAAGGAACCGTCGTTGAGCGGTCGCCCTTTTTGACGAACAGATGAGAAGGAACCTGACCCAGATTAACAACCTGATCCAGTGAATTAGAATCAATACCACATGCGCCAGAAACGATTTCACCCTGGAAACGAACGGTACCTGGAGTCCCTGCTGCCGGAGGTGCTGCCTGAACTGCTACAGAAAAAGTGGCTGCCATCATTGCTGTCAAAAGTAATTTTTTCATTATCATTTCCTTGATAAATAAATTTTGATATTAAGTGATATTTCTTTCACTTGGTTATTTCGCTGCGGGACAAATGATAATAACACTCACTTGTCTGGTAATGAATTACCCAATTAATTGCTGGTAAGTTCATGGGGCGTATTATGATGAGGGTCTTAATGAAGATATATAGGATATTGCGGAGATTGCTCGGATTAATCCGAGGCATTTCAACATAGGATAAAGATTATGTGGAATAATTCTCAATTACTGAGACCCATACTCCATGAGATTAATCTCGATTGCAATAGACTTTTCTCATTATTAATACCATTGAGATTTTAAAACATTGAGTTATAGCAGTGAAGTTAGCACGTTAACCAATAAATGTTTATTCTGGTACCAGAAATCATTTACCGACCTCGCACTTAACGTTTAGAAAAATCGAGAGCAGCCAGGGGTTATTCAAATAGCGCCTGACTGCCTATATAAGAGTGCGATGAACTACCCGTGCGCCTTCTGTACTGCCATTTGGATCATCTCCTGCGAAGTCCCGCCAGGCACCACTGAAACCCGGTGAGTATCCGGTGTTTTCGCCTGCGGCAACACAACAAATACCGGCGTTCCGGTGATATTCATCTGTTGCGCCAGCGCCATATTTGCCTGCAGGGCATCATAGACCGCACCGTTCTTGGGTGCCTGCTTCAGCGCGTTGAAAGCTTTGTCGTTCAGCCACTCCTTCGCGGCGGCCTGCACATCCTGTTCGGTCAGTTGCCCTTCCACTTTCCCCGTCGCGTAAAGACCATTGTGGTAGGCCAGATAGGCTGCACCGCCTTTACTGAACCACACTTGTTCCCCAACGCGGGCGGCCAGTGCCGACACCGGCCAGCGAGTGGAGAAAATCGGCAACTCTTTAAACACAAAACGCACGTCTGGGTTAGCCTTGACCAGCGCTTCAACTACCGGTGCCATTTTGCTGCAATACGAGCACTGGTAATCAAAGAACATCACGACGGTCGCTTTGGCGTCCGCAGGCCCGACTGACGGGCTGTTTTTATCCTGTAATTCGGCCTGATGTTGTATCGCCATTTGCACCATCGCCTGTTGCTGAGCCAATTGCTGTTGCTGACGCAAGCTTTCGCCAGCCGCCACCAGAAACTCGGGGTGGTCAGCCAGATACGTCGCCATGACTTCCCCCATTTTCTCGGGGTGAGCGGCTAAATAATCTTCAGAAACCTTGCCGATTTGCTCCTGCTGAGCGGCAGTAAAAGCACTGCTGGGGCCAGTTTCAGCCGCCTGAACAGCGCATGTCGCGCCAGTCAGTATTAACAACAGCGATAAACTCACACGGCTGCGGGTTGATTTAAAGGAAAGAGGTAATGACATAATATTTCTCACTCTGTTTTTGGATAGCAGAAAGCCTGCGGCTGATAACCCGCACAGATTTTTGCCTGTAAAATAATGTTTTATTCCCTGCACGATACAGGGGCAGTATTGTTAAAAGTCTATTTTTACTTTGCCTGAACGGCGACGCTGACAGCGGTATTTCCGTTAAGGGTCAGTGACACAGGCGGCATGACCCGCCCGTAATCATTGATGCTTTGCCACTGTAGTTGGCAGGCCGTTGCCTTACCGCACCATGGCGCGGTCCGATGCGCAAACGGCGCGACCATACCAGCGTCGTTAAACGCCTGACCATTGCCGTTCAGTTGGAATAATGTGACGTAATAAGGAGTCGGATTTTCCACAACAACCTGATTACCAGCACGTGACCATTTCAGCTGCGTGTAAGCATTTTGCGGATCACCACTCAATCCCTTCGGACGGTAAAATAGCTTCAGGCCTGAGCGTACTGCCAGTTGCACTGTATCTGACCCTTCCTTCCCGGAAGGAATGGAAGCAATGCTCAGGGTGAACAGACTTTCCTGGTTCGACGGTAAATCGCCAGCAACCCGAATGATTCGGATACTGCTCTCTCGTCCAGCCCCCAAAGAAAACAGAGGCGGTGTAGCAACAAAAGGCACCTCTTTTCGGTGGTTGTTCACCCCGGCCCATGCCCCCCCAGGCAATATTTTCGTGTTCAGCAAATACGATGCTTTTGACTGATTGCGAACAAACACTTGAATTCCTGGGCTTGCCTCGCCGTAGATAAAACGAGTACCGCCAATGACCACACCGGCTTGAGCCTGGGGGCAGACCGAGATCAATACTCCCAAACAGCACAGAGCGGCCAGCATTCTCATGCCACGATACTTAAGTAAATCTGAGAATATATTGTTACGCATAAGTTAACATAAAGACGGCGGAAGCATTTGCCGTCCCCGTAGTCACTTTTGCTCCATCAGCAATATAGCGAGCATAGAAATTGAGTTTGACGGCAATCTGGTCAGGGCTCAGAACGGTCTGTTCGCTTTCTTTACCCAGAGGTATCATACTTTTATCAGCATTATAAATACCGATCCCCATGCCGGTGGCATACCCGTCTCCACCATTCAGCGCCAGTAAATCTTGATTCAAGCTATCTGCTCTCCCATGAAAGCTTACCGTGACACCACTGGCTTCCCCCCCACAGTCTTCCAGATTAATAGTAAAAGGTTCATACCGCGTGCCGTCTCCAGCCCGATAAAACTGCTTACTGGCTATATTTCCCATCTCTAATGTGAAATAGATTGAATCAGGTGAGACAACACAAGTGTTATCGTTAATTACGCCGGTAACATACACAGTACCCTCGTGAGCCTGCACACCAAAAGCAAGCCCGCAAAAAATAGCGCTGGCACAAACCATAGTTGTGATTTTTTTCATTTTCACTCCTTACTGGTACTGAAGATCAAAATACATAACTGCGGTGGCATTCCCTGCTGTAACCTTAGGCTGCGTTGATTTGTAGTGCAGATAAAATAGCAAACTATTTGTTCCTGCCTTTAGCGCAAACACAGTTGAGTCATTATTGTTAATGGCAATTGGCGACTGCTTACTATCCAGTATTTCCACCCCGACCCCTGTTGCCAAAGTGTTCTTAATGCCCATCCCTGTATCTGTTAATTTTAATAAATTAGGATTATCATCATCCTGAATCCCTGTAAACCAAACTTTTGATCCGGTAATATCAGGCGTGCAGTTTTTCAGGTTAATATTAAACGCCTTAAACTTTGAAACGCTGCCTACAGCCCGGAATTGCCCTGTTGAAAATTGTCCCATATGGATGGTTTGCTCAGCACTTGAGGTATCTATATCACAAGTTATAGAGGTAATAGTCCCCGTAAACTTCAGATTATAATCAGGCCCGTCCGCCATGGCCGTCTGCCCGGCAGAAAGTGTGAGTATTATTATTGCCAGCAAGGAACTCAGAGTTATTTTCGTCATTGCTATGGTTCCTTATGCAAAATCCACACGCAGATAGGCTAATGCAGTGAATATTCCTTCCTTGGGTGTTTTGCCTGTCGTGCTGACAGGGTAAGCTTTTAGGGTGACATTCGCGTTACCGGAGGAATCAGTCTGAAACGGCACCACACTCGACGTGTTATTGGGATTAAGAATGGTTCCCTGGTCATTAGTCACCACCACGCCAACATCCGGATTATCGGAAGCAATAGCCTGCTGGTAGTGCGTATCTGTCGTTGCCTGAACGCGCAGAGTCAGGTTAGCCGGTGCGGAAATGTTCGTGCACTTAATTGGCACGTTGAACGTTTTGATCGGAGTATCATCAGGTTTTTGTCCTACCACTTTAAAATCACCGCTGTACAAATTACCAAAATCGACACTGACTACTGTCCCAGCATTAATGACACAATTTTGTGGGACAGTGATGGTTCCATTAACAACATAATTATTTCCCGCGATACTGCCATGGTTAGTTTGAGAACCATTGCCAATGGTCCAGTATAATGACCCAACAACTGCGTTTATAATGTAAGTACCACCGATAAAAGGCTTAACAACCTCAAAGGATATTTGCGCTCTCGATCCTGAATGTGAGCCACCAATATATAAGGTGTTATTAGCATTGCAATAGTATTGGGTTTTATCTGTGCCAGTGTCATTACTAATTGGACCAAAAGGCAAAGAAAGCCAAGTATTTTCCAATTGAGACCAAATAGTTAACCCCACGGCCAAATACTCGTTATTCGGAATGTTATAGTAAGTAACCCCGCCACTGGTGTTATATTTTGTGAGTGTTGTATCACCAAACATCCATAAATTATCATACGGGCCACCACTACAAGCGCAATAGAATGTTTGCGACTGTACACCTGAGCTCACTTGGTGGGATGGGGTAATATATCCTGCCACATTGGAGTCTGGATCGGTAATATTATAAACCCCCCAGTTATATTCTGAATTTATGGTTCCGCCATTGGGGTCACAGTTACCGGCTCCTGTTGCAAAACTTGCCTGACTCCACCCCGCTATCAATATTCCAAAGAGTAAAATCATATTTTTTATTAATTTCATGTCTATTTACACTCCACTTTTTGACGAACCAGCGGCTGCTTGCTGTCCGGTATCTGATAATTCGCCTGGCACTGTTGATTCGGACCTGAGCCCCATTGCACTTTCAGGGTACCGGTTGTTGCCAGACCTGACAGGTAAGCTTCGCCACTATCTCCGACAATGGTATCTCCACCGCTGTCGCTGCGGCTGACGGTAGCCCCGAATGGCACCGACTTGCCGTTATGCGTTAGCGTGACCAGGGCGCGCTTACCAACACGGGCTTTGAAGCTGGCACGCACAATCGCTCCCTGGGTCGGAACGACATTCACCACGGCATCATCAATATCGGTCTCATCGTTCAGTGTATTAGTGTCAAGCGCTACGCGATTCAGACGGTAAGTTGTGGCATACGGCACCACGGCGTAACCCTTCCAGTCAGTATGTACACCCGGCTCATCTTCCACATTCACGTCATCAGCACCTGGCGCGGCGATTAGCACATTCGTGTCGCCCAGTGGTTGTCCGAAGGTGATGCCATTACGGTGAGCTACAATGCCCCCACTCAGGCCATAGTTAACCTGCTGATAATCACCGTTGTCGCTGTAGTTGTAACCGACGTTGGCATTACCGTAACCCCCGTCATACTCCATGCTGCTGTTACCGCTGGCGCCACCGCCGTCATGGTTCTGATAACCCTGCTGCACGCTGTAATTCAGGTTGTTATCATCCAACAATGTACCGTTTACGCCTGTGTTCTGAGTCGTATTGCCGTGCTTGTCGGTACTGGCGTTATACGTCGCATAAGTATTATGGTTTTGCTGCGTCACGTCTCCGCCGGGATGCATCCACTGCCCCAATGGCAGGGAGATGCTAAAGGCATAAATTTGGTCGCCTTCCGGTTCACCGGGCGACTTATTGTAGTTGTAGCTCACATTGTAAGAAACACCGGCGGCGGTACCGCTGTAGCCAAGCTGTAGTAAGGTGCTTTTTTCATCCGTGTGCCAGTAAGTCTGCTCGCTCCCGGTCAGATATATCGATCCCTCATCACCCAGTTGCTGTGAGATATTGAGCTGTGCTTTACCTCGTTTGGTGTAATACAGGTTGTAATAATCGCTCCAGTCTGGTTTTTCATCATCCTTGCCGTCCTGAGTATCTACCGTATAACCGTCCATATGCTTATAGGTGGTTTCATCCAAGGTATAGAACCCGGAAGTGGAATATCGGTAACCCAGCAATTGAAAATTGGTCCCCACATCGTTCAGGGCTTTTGCATAGAGAAAACGCACGGACTGCCCCTCATGGGTACTGTCATCCGCCAGGGTGCTATCGGCCTGAGTGATGTCCATCGAAAGAGCACCAAGGTCGCCCATGTTCAGCCCTGCGCCCAACGCACCCGCGGTGTAATCATCAGAGAACTGAGTACCTCCATAGACGGTGAAACCATGAGGCAGCCCCCAAATCAGCGTTCCCTGCCCAAAATCAACATCATCCTGCGAGCCACCGTTACTGCGATATTTAGCCCCTGTGAAAGCGTACTTCACTCGCCCCTCACGCTGCAGAATGGGTACCGCCGAGTAGGGAACGGTATAGCTGCTTGTCGTACCGTCAGACTCTTTAACCTCCACCGTCAAATCCCCACTGGAAGAGGTCGGGAACAGGTCGTTGATTTCAAAAGCACCGGGTTGAACATAACTCTGGTAGATGGTGTAACCATTCTGCTTAATGGTCACTTGGGCATTGCTTTTCGCAATGCCACGGATGGTCGGCGCAAAACCCTTCATGCTGTCCGGCATCATATTGTCATCAGAGGCCAGCTGTATGCCTCGAAAGCTTAAAGAATCGAACACGTCCGATGGCGTATAGCTATCACCCATCGTCAACTCACCTTTCAGTGGAATAATAGCTCGCTCAGCATAGGTACTAATATGTTGAATATCGCTCTTATCATTTTCATTATTACTGTCATAGTTCCAGGTGGAATAATCCCGCAGACGCCACGCCCCCACATTCAGACCACTATTCAGGCCAAGAAAGTAGTTATTATCTGCTGTTCCAGCTTCACTATGATCGCTGCTGTTGGAACCAGTAAAATTATAATTGAGAGATAACGCATTAATTCCTTCATCCCACTGGTCCGGAGGAATATACCCGCGCGCGTTATTACGCATAGCTGCCTGAGGAATACTGATATCCAGACGCTGTTGTTCAAAGTCAAACACCGCGGCGGCAGCCGGAATAGCCGTGGCAATATTCACGCAACTGTTTGGAGCAACCTTGGCCAGCGCAGGGAACGGTTGAAGATTAACGCCCATCGCATCAAGCGATTTTGGCGTTAAACAGGCAGTCAACCCTGTATCGTCCTGATTGGTTGCCGGATTTGCCGCCTTCGTCGGTCCCGGTTGAGCTGCAGAAGTGGTCTGTGGTATGCCGGTTGTATTCTTTAAAGCATCAACCGGCGCCACATTCGCCGTCTTAAAGGTTACATCGCGGGTAGCCACAAAAGTACCGTTCAGATAAATATCGACCCGATAGCTGCCTGGGGCCTGACCATTACCTTCAAACCGCGAAAGATCCGCCACCCCGGCCGTATCGTTTGAGAGAAATGCTGGATTATAATAGGTGTCTGCCCATGTCTTCTGGTTGGCCAGAATACTTAGCAAGACCAGCGTCAATGGTGTCAGCGTGTTACGGATAGTTGGACGTTTCATTTGTTGCGTTTCACACTTCATGCCTTCTCTACCTTGCTAATAATTCTAAATCTCATAACCGGATATAACATCGACATAGGTTGATACTGCGCCGATTTGTACCTGTTCAGCCCGTACAGGTTTGTGTTTCCGTATTTGCACCAAAATCATTGACCGTCTGCAACGTCACTTTGCCGCTACCTTCACCCGGCACATCAACGACCAGACTACCTTTAGGCGGCACCATGGAATTTGGCAGCTTACGTCCGCCTACATATAACTGAACCGTTGATACATAGTAGGGTGACGGATTAGTCATAGTGAGCTTTCCATCGGAAACTATGCAGCGCAGCGTTTTAGGGGCCTGAATAGAAGGCGTGGGTAGATTTTTAGGCCGAATAAAAAGTTTGATAACGCTCTGTGTGGCAATCTGCAACGTATTACCCTGCAACTTGCTTTTATCCACTGATGGAATCGCTTTGCTGTTCAGGTAAAAAACACTTTCTCGATCCGTTGATAATTCTGGTCCGACATACATGATGCGCATTGTGTTTTCTTTTTTCGGATGCATCACAAACAAAGGAGGCGTCAGAATAAAATCAGGTGATTTATTATTATCAGCAGTGGCCACCCAAGATTGAATGAGAAAAGAACTACTTTCAGATGAATTAGTAATAGGTAATGAAACTTGCTTTTCACCTTGCGGATAAATAACACGGGTTGCGCCCAGCGCCACGCCACCTGCATATGCTGGCACCGATGCACTTATTATCACTGCGCCTGTTATCATGGCTGGCAATAGACAACGCGTCACAAATCCCATCCGGGCGGTTGGTTTTATTACATTATTTTTAGTGTTCATATTTTCTTCACTTTTACTCGTTTCCAACCCGAATGGGTTATTCATTGATTTACTGATAGACGACGTTGAACCACACCTGGGTATCCGCAGTCCCTGGATGCACAACACGATCGGTTGCCCGGTAGCGGGCGATGTAACTCAGCACATTCTCCCCATCTTGAAGTGGGGCATACCATAAAGGTGCAGTATTGGGAGGAAGCAGATTATCGTCAGCGTCAAAGATACCGATCCCCACGCCTTGTGCGGCACCAGCGCCCCATCCGGCTCTGAAAACCTGTGAATCTTTACCATCAGAGACACCTGTGAATAACACACCTACTGACTGGTAGACGGTTGTAGAACAGTCCTCAAGTTTGATCTGAAACGGCACAGGATCTTCCCAGTCCCCCAAACTCTTAAATTCATTGCTGCGTATCTGTCCCATCTGTACTGTCTGGTCACGACTATTAGCACTGACAGAGCAAGCAGCATCCATTACCTGACCGGCGAAATGGACATCTCCGCCATCAATGCTGACGAAATGGTGATCACCTGCCATAACTGGCAAAGAATTTAAAACAGTCACGCATGTACAAAGCAGCGCATAACACCACCTACGATGTTTTTTCAATCGCATAATGCACCCCTTTAAAATCTATTTACTTAAAATCCCCGCACATTCATGCGGGGGTAATATCGTTAATTCAAAAATCAGGAATAAACCATATTGAACGTAGCAGTGGCTGACACGTTACCCGCAGTTGCCGCTCCGGTAGCGATATAGTCAACGCTCAACGGGATGGTATTTTGACCGTCAATCAGGGGGTATTCGGAGGAAGTATCACCTAGCTTCAGAACCTGGCCATCTGGCCCGTACAGTTGCAATGCAACGTTTGTTGCCGAGCCGGCACCCGCCGTGTTCGCCAGTGCTCCGGCCTGATTCTCATCAGATTGGCCGTTGAAAATGACGGCCGCATTCGTGCTGACGGTTGTGTCGCAGTCTTCCAGCTTAATCGTGAAATCTTCTTTTTGGTTCGCAACCTCTCCCGCGCTCGCCAGTTTTGCAGAACGTACCTGGCTCAGCGTGACAGTCTGATCAACAGAATCAGAAGATACAGAACAAGCTGCATCAACAACCTCACCAACAAAATTGACAGTACCACCGGATACGGTCGCAGTAGTCGTTTCAGCCTGAGCAGCGGACATTGCGCCACCTGCCATAAGGGCAGCTACGGTCATTGCTAATACATGCTTTTTCATTTGGAACCTTTTTAAATAGAGAGAAAATTACATACATGACGTTTAGCCCGCTAATAAAAATCAGCCGGAAACGTTCCCACGTGTTCTTAAAAAAAATGCGATAAATCCAACACCCTTTGTGATAATAAATATTTACACACACAAGCCTTGTATTAGGTTACATCCCCACGACTTGACGGGGCGCATTATTTATAATCGAAGGTTGAAAGGCAACGCCAAATGAAGTCCTTAAAAGGATGATGTGTAGTTTGTTGTTTTTTATGTGAAAAATAAAAATCCACTCAATGAGACTCATTGCCAAAAAATGATACTCATGTTAAATGCCACTATTACACTGGAACAAACAGACCAAAAATGAAATAACCCAAGACATGTCATCGTCAGAAAAAAGTCATTCACCTTAGCTGTCATGATAAATTTTTCGTGCAATAGGATTAACTTTGCTATAAAAAACAGCATATCCTGACGACATAAAAACATCTGCAGGGACTTATTTTTGACGGTATTGCCTTACCTTCCTATACTATTTTTAAGAGCAATAAAAACTAAATCAGGAGCTTCATGTGGATTCCGAATTTATTCCAGAAAGTACATTGCACTCATATAGTTTCGCGCAGAAAACAAAACCATTATTAGCGCTGGACTCTTTATTCGAACGCTTTACCCCACACAGCACAGAGTTTGTATTACCCGCCGAGTCTACTTATCACTTCAGCCCCGACAAGGAACGGGCCGGGATGGTACTTTTTCACGAAGGCATTGCCTCGCTCTGCCACAGCGAGAATGGATTACATATGTCCACAATATTTGCTCCTTCGGTTCTTGGCTTAGTGGATGGTTACAGCCTGTTTTACGATGTTCCATCGCGGCCCCAACATTACATGTATGCAGAAACAGACTGCAGATGCAGCTTCGTTCCCATTGATACCTTTCTTGAACTGGCTGATGAGCACAATTTATGGCATGACCTGGCCCGCGTTCTTGCTCACCGGTTGATGGTCATGAGTATCCGCGAACAAGAGTTGGTCGGAGTTGACTCATATCTCAAGGTCAGGTCGTTATTGATTGAACTTTGGGTTTATCCTGAGGTGTACAGAAAGAAAATTAACGTCATGAGCTTCATTCTCAAACGAACAGGTCTCTCAAGAAGCCGTACCATGGCGATTCTTTCGGAATTAAAAAAAGGGGGGTATATCGAGATCGAGTCAGGGAAACTTGCCATGCAACGAAAATTGCCCGTAGCGTTTTAAGAAAACTGACTGCCGTTGTGAGTAAAGACAACTAAAATTCCCTGAACTTCAAACCCTTCCCCAAAACGTGTGGTAAGCATCTTGATCCCATCCGCCGTCTCATTAATACTGTATATAAAACCAGTAACAATGAGACGCTTTTATGATTTTCCATACTCCCGCCGAACACCACCAGAAAACCGCCCTGCCTTTGTTTCTCGATCGCGTAGCGTGCGGCTTTCCGTCACCGGCTCAGGACTACGTGGAATCACGTCTGGATCTGAACAAACTGCTGATTGCGCATCCCAGCGCGACGTACTTTGTCCGGGTCTCCGGCCATTCGATGACCGATGCCAATATCAATGAAGGCGATCTGCTGGTGGTCGACAGTTCGCTGACTGCTGCACATGGAGACATTGTCGTTGCCGCCGTAGATGGTGAGTTCACAGTGAAGAAATTGCGCACCCGGCCGGCCATCCAACTGGTGCCCATGAACCCCAAATTTGCGCCGATCACTTTCAGCAACGAAGAGGCGCTGGAGATCTTCGGCGTGGTCACATTTATCATCTATGCTGCCCGCTGAATATGTTTGCTCTGGTTGATGTCAACAGCTTCTACGCCTCATGCGAAACCATCTTCAGGCCAGACCTGCAGGGACGTCCGGTCATTGTGCTGTCAAACAACGATGGATGTGTCATTGCCCGCAACGCAAAAGCCAAGCAGGCAGAGATTCAAATGGGTGCGCCGTTTTTCAAAATGCGCGAGGCCATTTTGCGGCATAACGTGGTGGTATTTTCCTCAAACTATGCGCTGTATGCCGATATGTCCAACCGCGTCATGGAGACCCTGGAATTACTGGCTCCGGCCGTGGACGTCTATTCCATCGATGAAGCCTTTCTGGATATTACCGGTATCGATAACTGCATCTCCTGGCACGATTTCGGCAAACAGGTGCAGGATAAGATTTGGAAAGAGAATCATCTTGCGGTTGGCGTCGGTATTGCGCCAACCAAAACGCTGGCAAAACTGGCTAATTTTGCGGCGAAGAAATGGAAAGGTACCGGAGGGGTGCTGGATTTGTCGCAGACCCTACGGCAAAGAAAGCTGATGAACCTGATCCCCGTAGATGAAGTATGGGGCGTCGGGCGGCGTATCACTAAGCAACTGGATTTACTGGGTATTAAGACCGCGCTGCAACTGGCTGACAGTCCCTCTTCCTTTATCCGCAAGCATTTCAGTGTCGTGCTGGAACGCACTGTGCGCGAGCTGCGCGGTGAATCCTGTTTGGCGTTTGAAGAGTCCGTACCCACCAAGCAGCAGATCATCTGCTCCCGCTCGTTTGGCGAGCGCATTACTGACTATCAGGACATGCGTGAAGCGATTTGCAATTACGCGGTGCGTGCCGCTGAGAAACTGCGCGGCGAACATCAGTATTGCAGGTATATCTCGGCGTTCGTGAAAACCAGCCCACACGACCCGAACGTGCCATATTACAGTAACCATGCAGGCCTGAAATTACTGACACCGACGCAAGACAGCCGCGATATTCTCAACGCCGCCGTGCGATGTCTGGAGCAAATCTGGCGCCCCGGTTATCGCTATCAGAAAGGGGGGATCATGCTGGGGGATTTTTTCAGCCAAGGCGTCGCTCAGCTCAATCTTTTCGACGACTATCAGCCTAAAAGAAACAGTGAACAACTGATGGCGACGCTGGATAAAATCCACAGGGATGGCGTTGGTAAAGTGTGGTTCGCCGGTCAGGGCATCCAGCGCGGCTGGGGAATGAAGCGCGACATGCTGTCGCCTGCCTATACTACCCGTGTCGATGAACTGATGCAGGCGAAGGTTTGACTCTATTATTGTTCTCTCTTCAGGATAGAAAGAAGCCTGGCCTTCCCCGCAGGATGCCACATCGTCTCAGAAAAGTTATATTAAGCATCGCCCTTATCCGCTGCTGCACCTGCAGTATCATCACGTTTGAAGGAGTTTTACGATGTCCGGTTCTGACGCCACTCTGCTTTCAGCTTCTTTTGTTATTGCGGTACCCGATCTTAAGAAAAGCGCCGCCTATTTCCGTGACGTCCTTGGGTTCAGTCTGTCCTGGCCTGAAGATATGGGCTGGCAGATGGCGTCACGGGGAAGCGTGCGGATCATGTTGGGGCATTCACCAGAGGCGATACCCCCTTCTGCCACTGGCGACCACAGCTATTTTGCCTATCTGAACGTCGATGATGCCGATGCGCTTCATCAAGAATTTGTCAGCCGGGGAGCCATCATTCTTCAGGCTCCGGCCGATAAACCCCACGGCATGCGCGAATTCACCGTCGCCACCCCGGATGGTCACAGAATGATGATCGGTCAGGACTTATAAGCTAACCGGGAAATCACCGGCGATGTCACGACAACACAGGGCGTGCTTCGCGCTCAAGATACCCGAGACAGAGCGATTCAAGCTGAGCACAAAGCTCGGGGATCTTCAGTTGCGGCAACGTTCCATCAAGCAGAAAACGGATGGGGCCGACCAGCGCGCCCATCAACATGAACGTCACCATACCCACATCATCAAAATGCGCATCGCAAGCGGTCTTCAGCATCGCTTCCAGCGCCGCACGATTGCGTCCTGCGACGTCGCGAACGTAATCCCGCGAGTCGAGCTCAAGGGCCACAGCATAAAGAGAGCGCGATTCATCCAGATTCTCTGTCTTGGCTTGTACGAACGCGGTCACGACAGCCTTCACCATCACCGGCAACGTGGCGTGATGCACTGACGCCGCAGCCTCCTCCGTCGCGGTCACCACCCTCTCCAGATGCCGCTGCAATACGGCAAAAAGCAACGCCTGCTTTTGCGGAAAATATTGATAAAGGCTGCCAACCGACACGCCTGCCCTCTCCGCCACGCGGATAGTCGTCAGCCGTTGCAACCCTTCAGCCTGTAAAACCTGAATAGTCGCATCAAAAATAGCGTCCACGGTCGCCAGAGATCGCGCCTGTTGTGGCTGTTTGCGGGCTTCAAGCCCTTGTCCGTTATCGGTCTGCATATGCGAATTCACAATATGAATGATTATTCGTATTCTACATCAACATCTCGCCATTGACGAAATAAGGAACGTATCCATGACTGAAGTAACACGAGCCGGTACTTTTAAACTGGGCGATCTGCCCGTTACGCGCATGGGCTACGGTGCGATGCAGCTTGCCGGGCCGCACGTTTTCGGGCCACCTAAAGACAAGGCCGCCGCACTGACTGTGCTGCGTGCCGCCGTCGAAAGCGGGATCACTCATATCGACACCAGCGATTTTTACGGGCCGCACGTCACCAATCACCTGATCCGTGAGGCGCTGCATCCCTATTCGGACGCGCTTACAATTGTGACCAAGGTGGGTGCCCGCCGGGGAAGCGATGCGTCGTGGAATCTGGCGTCATCGGCGGCAGAGCTGGAATCCGCGGTGCATGACAACCTGCGTAATCTCGGTCTGGATGTGCTGGACGTGGTGAACTTTCGGGTGATGCTGAGCGCCGGCGCACCAGTCGAAGGTGACATTGAAGAACCGCTGACGGCGCTGGCAGAACTTCAGAACAAAGGGCTGATCCGTCACATCGGGCTGAGTAACGTCACCGCAAAACAGATCGCTCAGGGCCGTACGATCACCGAGATTGTATCCGTGCAGAACATGTACAACCTGGCCCATCGTCACGATGACGCGCTGATTGATCATCTCGAAAAAGAGGGGATCGCCTATGTGCCGTATTTCCCACTCGGCGGCTTTTCTCCCCTGCAGGCCGATGCACTAAGCCACGCCGCAGAGCAGTGCGGGGCCACACCGATGCAGGTCGCTCTGGCCTGGTTGTTACATCGTGCGCCCAACATTCTGCTGATACCGGGCACCTCGTCAGTGGAACATTTGCAGCAGAACATTCAGAGCGTGAACCTGCAGTTGTCGGAACATCTTCTGTCCTCACTGGATAACATGGGTTAAAGCTGCATCTTTTTCAGCATCCATTCGCGTAACGTGCTGACATCAGGACGTTGCGCAATTTCATCCAGCGTCAGCAGATAATAGTTACCACCCGGCAGATAAACGTCAAAAGGGGCGACCAGAATCCCCCGCTGTAATAAATCGCCAACCAGCAACTGGCTGGCGATCACTACACCCTGCCCCGCCACCGCCGCCTGTAGTGCATGCGTTTCGTCACTAAAATGCAGGCCCCGCGAAATATTCAACGCCGTTGGCCCGTAGCGTTGCTGCCAGTGTTTCCAGTCCGGCGTCTCTGCAGGCACATGCCGGTGTTCAACGTGCAGCAGCGTTGCGCGCTGTAAATCCTCAGGTGTTTTCAGTCCCAGCGCGGGGCTGGCGACAACCATAAAATGGTCTTCGTAGAGCAACGTGCTGTGCAGATCCGTCTCGGCTTTTTCCCGGTAGCGGATAGCCACATCGACCGTCCGCTGGGTCAAATCAACCCGTTCAATGCCAGTATGCAGGCGTAAATCAATCTGAGGAAAGGTTGTCTTAAAATCCGCCAGACGCGGAACCAGCCAGTTAGTCAGAAAGTTCGAGGTGGTGGTAATAGTCAGCGCGGGCAGTTGCCTGAGGTGATCAATTTTCAGGACGGAATCTTCCAGCGCCGTAAAGGCAGATTGCGTACTGGAATAGAGGATCGCCCCCGCGTCGGTCAGCGTAACACCCTGCGCATTGCGCTCGAAGACACGGCATTCCAGCATTGATTCAATCAGGCGGATCTGATGACTGACGGCCGTTGCGCTGACGTTAAGCTGCAACGCGGCCCGTTTAAAGCTGAGGCAACCAGCCACGGCATGAAAGGCTCGCAGCGCGCCAAGCGGGGGTAAGCGTGATGATTTCATGATGAGTTATTTTCATCCATAGGTGAAAAGCATGACTTTGACCCTCTTATTATGCAAGGGATAAGCTCACTGCACGTTCTGATTATGGATGAATTTAACTGAGCATGGCTGCTTTTCATAGTGAGACTTATCATGACAATGATTGCTTTACCTGACACCTTCCCGCCTGCCGAGCAGGCACGACTCCATGCCGGCATTCTTTTGTGCAGCGGGCTGGCCGCAGAGGGAGTCCTGTTACTGAAACTCTCTGCATGGGGAAATTTACTCATCAGTATCGGGCTGCTGGCGTTGCTGGTTATTGCGTTTACGACAGGCGCATATCTGGCACAGTGGCCCCTGATACAACGGCAAAATACGCTGACACGGTTGCGTCAGGGTTTTCTCATCAGCGCCGCCGGGTTATTGCTGCTGCTGGCCGCTTCCCGCGACTTATCCCACTGGCTGCCCCTGCTGGCGGGCATTTTACTCTCCGGCGTTGGGCAAGGGATGGTCGGAAACGCGGTCATGAAAGGGCGCAAAAAAAAGTGGAGTAGCGGTTACACACCGGGGTTGATGGCAACCCTGCTGATCACCGGGGTTGTACTGGCGGTGACGGCGGTCCTGCTGCTACAAACCCGTTTCGCCGGAACGGCCGGTTTTCCTTATGGGTTTGGGCTGCTGCTGGATTTATCACTGCTGGGTGCGCTGTATGTGCGGATTATTGAGAGTGAGAACTGACGGCTGAGGCGCCTTGCCACGAAACCGGCAGGTTGTTAAAAAAAAGCCGATAACATCTTCATGTTATCGGCTTTTCACTGCGCGCCGGCAAAGGCGCAGAGGCATTATGCGTTCAGCAACTGCTGTGCTGTTTTGTCCACCAGCGCCAACAGGACTTTGACATCCTCCAGCGTCACGGTTGGGTTCAGCAAGGTCAGCTTCAGGCAGGTGACGCCGTTGTGCTCGGTCACGCCCACGTTAGCGCGGCCGGACTCCAGCAGTGCATCACCAATCTTCTGGTTCAGCAGGGCAATAGCCGCATCACTGGCGTCGGGTAAAGACTGCGGGCGGAAACGGAACAGTACGCTGGCCAGTTGTGGCTGCATCACCAGTTCCAGCGCCGCCTGTTCAGTGACATATTTCGCTACGTCCTGCGCCAGCGTCACACCGTGATCGATGATTTCGGCATACTGCTTCTGGCCCAACGCTTCCAGACCCATCCACAGTTTTAACGCATCAAAACGGCGGGTGGTCTGCAACGATTTAGACACCAGGTTCGGTACACCGGCTTCTTCATCGAATTCGGAGTTCAGATAAGCGGCCTGATAGCGCATCAGCTCGTAATGGCGCTCTTCTTTAAGCAGGAACGCGCCACAGCTAATGGTCTGGAAGAACTGCTTGTGGAAATCCAGGGTAATGGAATCCACCAGCTCAATGCCGTCCAGATAGTCGCGGTATTTCTCGGACAAGAGCAGTGCTCCGCCCCACGCCGCATCCACATGCACCCAGATCTGGTACTCTGCCGCCAGCTGTGCGATAGCACGCAGCGGGTCGATAGCACCGGCATCGGTCGTGCCTGCGGTCGCGACAATCGCCAGGATCTGCTCACCGTTGGCTTGCGCCTGTGCCAGTTTTTCCTGAAGATCGTTGACGTCCATACGGGCGAACTTGTCGGTTTTCACCAGCGTGACGGACTGGTAACCCAGACCGAGCAACGCCATGTTCTTCTGCACCGAGAAATGCGCGTTTTCAGAACAGAACACTTTAATCTTCTTCAGGTTACCGACAAGGCCATCCTGCTGGATGGAGTGACCTTGACGAGCGAAGAACGCATCGCGCGCCAGCATCAGGCCCATCAGGTTACTCTGGGTGCCACCGCTGGTGAACACGCCAGCGTCACCAGCCTGATAACCCACCTGAGTACGCAGCCATTCAATCAGCTTCATCTCGATGATGGTGGCTGACGGGCTTTGGTCCCAGGAGTCCATGCTCTGGTTAGTGGCGTTAATCAGCACTTCCGCGGCCTGGCTTATCACCAAGCTTGGGCAGTGCAGGTGCGCCACGCACTGCGGGTGATGCACGGACAGACTATCTTTTAAAAAGTACTCAATGGCACGTTCAATCGCTGCCTGGTTGCCCAGGCCCTGCGGATTAAAATCGAGCGTAATGCGTTCACGCAGTTCAGCAACGGTTTTGCCCTGATACATCTCGGGTTGTTGCAGCCACTGCACCACCGCTTTACTGCTCTGGGCAATCGCCTGCTGGTAAGCCTCAGTACTTTGCGCTGAGGCGCCCAGAATTGGGTTTAACTCGGACATCGCGGTCTTTTACTCCACTCAGACAGGCTTGAGGCCGGTCGCTAACAGTGCCTGCTCAAACTTATCGAGGAAAATTCCCAACTCATCGTTGGTGATCAGCAGGGATGGCAACAGGCGCAGCACGCAACCGTCGCGGCCGCCGCGTTCCAGAATCAGCCCGGCTTCGAAACATTTTTTCTGCAGCAATGCGGAGAGATCAGCATCAGCCGGATAGCAGCCCATGTGATCCTGCGCGTCGTTCGGTTTAACAATCTCAATACCGATCATTAAGCCCAGACCGCGCACGTGACCAATAACCGGGTAACGTTTTTGCAGATTGGCCAGTTGAGCTTTCAGCCATTCACCCTGTGCTGCCACTTTGTCAGCGATCTTGTGTTCTTTCAGGATCTGCAAAGTCGTCAGGCCGGTTGCCATCGCCAGCTGGTTACCGCGGAAGGTGCCGGTGTGGTGGCCAGGTGACCAGGCGTCGAATTGTTTTTTGATACCCAGAACCGCCAGTGGCAGACCGCCGCCAACCGCTTTGGACATCACAATAATGTCTGGCTCAATACCTGCGTGCTCGAAGGCGAACTGTTTGCCGGTACGGCAGAAACCTGCCTGCACTTCGTCGAGGATCAGCAGAATACCGTGCTCCTGCGTCACTTTACGGATGCGCTGCAACCACTCGGCCGGTGCCGGGTTCACGCCGCCTTCACCCTGAACGGCTTCGAGAATAACGGCCGCTGGTTTGCGCACGCCACTTTCAACGTCGTTGATCAGGTTGTCGAAGTAATAGGTCAGTGCTTTCACGCCCGCATCACCGCCAATGCCCAGCGGGCAGCGGTACTCGTGCGGATAAGGCATAAACTGCACTTCCGGCATCATGCCGTTGACCGCTTCTTTCGGTGACAGGTTGCCTGTTACCGCGAGCGCGCCATGGGTCATGCCGTGATAGCCACCGGAGAAGCTGATCACGCCAGAACGGCCAGTGTATTTTTTTGCCAGTTTCAGGGCAGCTTCAACCGCATCGGCACCCGATGGGCCGGTGAACTGCAGGCAATACTCTTTGCCCTGTCCTGGTAATAATGAGAGCAGATATTCAGAGAACTGATCTTTCAACGGCGTTGTCAGATCCAGTGTATGTAACGGCAAGCCGCTGGTAATGACATTTTGGATGCTTTGCAGCACGTCAGGATGGTTGTGTCCAAGAGCCAAAGTTCCCGCGCCAGCCAGGCAGTCAAGATATTGATTATTCTCAACATCAGTGATCCACACGCCATGGGCCTGTGCAATGGCTAACGGCAATTTGCGGGGGTAACTCCTAACATTCGATTCAAATTCAGCCTGTCTCGCCAAATAGGTTTCATTATTTGCATGTAATGAATTCGCGCCAAAATTATCAATACGGACTTTATCCGTCATCATATCTCTCCTACAACTGGGTTATCGCTAACGCCGAAGTTGAATAATTGATTAAAAAAATAACCACCCTGAATAAATCGCGGCCAATATATGGCTTTTTGGGTTGCATCTCAATAATTTATTGTATGGAAATCTGTTAAAGGTTTTTTTAGGCGAATCAATGATTTGCTCACTTAATGGCCGATCATCCTGTCATAAGGTTGTTACGCGGTCATTAATATTGGGTGACATAATAATATTAAAAGCGTAAACGCGCGCGTTATGGCGTTGATTAACGGCCTTAATCTGCTTTTCTGCCGTTCTTCTTTTGATCTGCTTCGACCTTCAATGATACTGTGTTAATCAACAGTCTGTGTAAATGCACAGCCCGAATTGGGTGACATTTAAAGGGAGCATCATGGGAGAATTTACCGGTTTTACTCAGCAGGGCCTGACCTTCTTACAGCAACTTCGCCAGAATAATAATAAAGAGTGGTTCGAGGAGCACCGCGATATCTATCAGCAGCAACTGCTTGAGCCGGTGCGTAAGCTGGTGACAGGCTTAAGCCAGGATATGCAGGTCATTGACGACCTGTTTGAATTGCGCCCGGCGATTGGAAAAACCATCTCCCGTATGCACCGCGATACGCGCTTCTCGCACGACAAGTCGATTTATCGCAGCAATATCTGGATCACCTTCAAACGCTCGCGCAAAAACTGGACCGACGCCCCCACCTACTTTTTTGAATTCGGGCAGGACTGGTGGCGTTACGGGCTGGGCTACTACAGCGCCTCCAAAACCACGATGGACTTGTTCCGCCAACAGCTGCTGCGCGATCCTGAGGCGTTTCTGAAAATGGCAAAGTGCATCGAACCCAATTTCACGATTGAAGGCGACAGCTACAAGCGGCCGCTTGTCAAAGATCAGGCCCCTGAACTGGCGGCCTGGTATAACAAAAAATCCTTCGCATTGATCAGCAGCCATAGGGACATGGAGACGATTTTCTCTGACACGTTGGTCGGCATTCTGAGCAAAGAGTTCCAGCGTATCGCCCCGCTGTATCACATGCTGATGAAAATCGAAGGAATGAAAAAAAACCAGCTTTCACTGGGGGAGTGATCCGTTTTACAGCGCGCGGTGCGCCATAGACCGCGTAGTTGTACACTCTGTGCCGATTGAAAGGCATGCAGCCTTTCGTAAACCAGCACAATGAGGTCAATATGATATCTGTTTTCGGGCACCTGAACCCTGACAGCGACACGGTTTGCAGCGCACTGATTGCCGCTGACTGGCTAAATGCACAAGGGCGACCGGCGCGCGCATTCCGTCTGGGAGAGATAAACCCGGAAACCCGCTTTATCCTTCAGGCTGCTGGCGTGGAAGCCCCGCCGTTGCTAGAAGAGAGTATCGAAGATAAAGACGTCTGGCTGGTCGACTTCAGCGAATTTGAACAAGGTCCCGCGTCGTTGCCTCTGAGCAACATTCTGGGGATAGTAGACCATCACCGACTGGGCACGGTGACAACGCGTAACCCTGCCGAAGTGTGGGTTCAGCCGCTGGGCAGTTGTGCCACGCTGCTGTGGCAGTTGATCACGCGCGAAACGGATCAGGTGATCACCGCGTCTCAAGCCACGCTGATGCTCGGCGCACTGTTGAGCGACACCGTTGCCCTCACCTCGCCAACCACCACGCCGGTTGATGTCAAAGCCGCCGATGCGCTGTTTGCTATCAGCCAGTTGGATCGTGAAACCTTTATCAGCGGCCTGCTGGCAGCGAAAACCGATCTGGCCGGGATGAGCGCAGAAACGCTGATCAATAAGGACGCGAAAAACTATCAGATTGCCGGTCTGGACGTGCTGCTGGCGCAAATTGAAGTCAGCAGCTTTACCCAAACCGACGCGATTTTGCCACAATTGATTGCCTCGATGGACAGCCAGTGCAGCGCAAACGCACTGGATCTGTTTGCACTGATCATTACCGATATTAGTACTAAAAACTCGGTGATCTACTTCTCGAAAAATACGCTGTTAGACGCCACCTCCGTCCCGCTGCCGGGCATGCTCAGCCGCAAGAAAGAGGTTCTGCCTTGGCTGACGACCACGCTGGAAAAGCGTCAGGGCGCGTGATCGTCGGCTAAAGATCGACTTCCACCACCGTAATACCGGCTTTCTTCGCCTGCCGGATGCAGTCCGCTGTATCTTCACCGCCGGGGAAAGCCAGAATCGCATCTGGCTTACTGTCTTCGAGCATAAAGAGATTACGGCGCAGCTCGGCATATTTGCCGTGCATCGCCCAGTTGGCCGGATAGCGCACGACGTGAACGTCCGCGTCTCTGGCCCAGCTCTCAATAATTCCTCCCGAAGATTGATGCCCGCCGTGGATCACCACCTGTATCGGATACGACTGCAAATAAAGATCCAATATCCGGGTCATATTTTTTGTGTCGGCGTAAAAACGCCCTGCGCAGATTAACACTCTCATCGTAATACTCTCATCGCGTCTTATTCCTGAACCTGTGTCTCTTCACCCAGCCGGTCAATAACCGGATAGGCAACGGCGGCAATATGGTGATGGACCCGGCGGTAATCACGCAGCACGCGCTGGAAAATATCCCCGGACTCCGCCCAGGCATTTTTATCCTCCCGCAGCTTTTTGAAATGTTCGCGGCTGGCCGAAGCCTCCATCTGGCGGATCGCTTCTTTGCGCGCCACCAGTTGATGCGCGGCGTACAGGTCCTCCCCCAGAAATGCGCTGATCGCCAGACGCAGGCTGGTGAGCATTTCCCAGTGCAGCAGCCGGATATGATTTAGTTCAAACTCGTTGAACTCCTCGCCACGGCGGGCGCGGCGGGTGGCCAGTTGCGTCAGGTTGCTGGAGAGAATGTCGCCTGCGTGTTCGACATTAATGACAAACATCAGGATCTCCTGCGCCCGGTCGGCATCGGCGTCGCTCAGGCCGTCGTGCCCCAGATCTGCCAGATAGGCGCGGATCGCCGCACTCAGCAGATCCAGTGACTGGTCCATCTGACGAATTTCGTCCGCCGCGCCCTGCTCCAACGTTTCAAACAGTACGTACAGACGGTCGAGCATGACCGTCAGCATATCCGCCGCCCGCAGCGACTCGCGTACTGAATTGGAGAGTCCGAGGTACGCAACGTTCAGCCCCGCTTCATCCAGATAGAGCGGCATTCCTGCGTCGCCTGCGCGCTCCTCCTCAACAAACATCCTCTCCAGTAAACGGGCCAGCGGGCCGGTCAGCCAGATGAACGACAGCGCCAGCACCGCGCTGAAAGCAGTATGGAACCAGACCACCAGTTGCGGCGTAGTGAGCGTCATTTTGGCGACCCACTCCGTCAGCCACGGCAGCAGCGCCATTGCCAACACCGCCCCCAGCGAGCGAACCATCAGGTTGCCGATCGGCAGACGCAGGGCCACTGACGAACCGGCATTCAGCACCGGAGGCAGTGCGCCGCCGATGTTGGCGCCGAGTACCAGCACCATCGCTGTAGCGGGTGTCATGACGCCGGTCGCCGCCAGCGAGGCGATCAGTAAAACCACCGCCACGCTGGAGTGGCAAATTAGCGTGAGGATCACCGCCACCAGCAGCGCGATCAGGGTGTCGCCTTCCAGACCGGCCATGACGGCGTGGAAAACCGGCGTCGCTTCAATATGACCCAGCGTCGCACTAAGCAGACTCAGAGCCAGCAGCATCAGGCCGAGGCCAATCATGGCGCAGCCTGCACTTTCAAAGCCCGAGTTATCGCGTAATTTGAACACCACATAGCCGCCCAGCATCAGCAGGGGAATAGCAATGGCAGTGTTGAAGCTCATGAGTTGCACCACCAGCGTGGAGCCAATATTAGCGCCGAGCATTACCGCCAGCGCCGGGGCCAGGCTGAGCGTACCCGCTGCCGCAAAGGAAGTGGCCATCAGGCTCACCGCCGTGCTGCTTTGCAAAATACCGGTGATGCCAATACCGGACAGCAGCGCCATCCAGCGGTTATTCAGGTGACGCCCCATCCAGTGCCGCAATGGGGTGCCGAAGCCGCGTTGCAGTGCGGTTGAGATCATATGGCTGCCCCACAGCAACAGCGCGATGGCCCCAGCCAGATTAATTAACAGAGTGGTTCCAGACATGATAATTCCCCCTTATTCAGGGTTGTTCTTGTAAAGCAAAATGCTGATTATTTTTCGATGTACAGGTTTGAAAAGCAGGTGCCGCGATCCGTTGCGGCACCTGGTTCAGACAGTCAGCGGAGAGTATGCCGGGGCATCAGAACCACTGCTTGAAACGGCGGATATAAAACATCTTCATACCCTGTGCCACGCAGCAATACGCCAGCAAGGTGCCCACCAGCCATGGGAAGTACTGCCACGGCAGAGCCTGCAATCCGACCATCGGCCCCAGCGGTGAGAACGGCACATAGATACCCGTCGCCATCACCAGTCCGGTCATCAGCATCACCGGCAGCGCAGCCGTGCTCTGGAAGAACGGGATCTTCTGGGTACGCAGCATATGCACCACCAGCGTCTGCGACAGCAGCCCTTCAACAAACCAGCCAGACTGGAACAGCGTCTGCATATGTTCACTGTTGGCGGCGAAGACGTACCACATCAGCGCAAAAGTTGTCATATCGAAAATGGATGACGTTGGCCCAATCCACACCATAAAGCGGCCGATGTTTTTGGCATCCCACTTACGCGGCTTCTTCAAAAACTCCTTATCAATTTTGTCCCACGGCAGCGCCAGCTGGGAAATGTCATACATCAGGTTTTGCAGCAGCAACTGGATAGCCAGCATCGGTAAGAACGGAATAAACGCACTGGCGACCAGCACCGAGAACACGTTGCCAAAGTTGGAACTGGCCGTCATGTTGAGGTACTTCATAATATTGCCGAAGGTCTCGCGGCCTTTCAGCACGCCCTCCTCCAGCACCATCAGGCTCTTTTCCAGCAAGATGATATCGGCAGACTCTTTCGCAATATCCGTACCGCTGTCTACGGAGATACCTACATCAGCATCCCGCAGCGCAGGCGCATCGTTAATACCGTCGCCGAGGAACCCGACGGTATGGCCGTTGGATTGCAGCGCTTTCAGCACCCGCGATTTTTGCAGCGGCGTCAGTTTGGCAAACACCGTGCGCTCTTCCACCAGCACTTTCAGCGTGGCGTCATCCAGTTTTTCCAGCTGCGGCCCCAGCACCGGCTCGCCCGGCTCCAACCCGACCTGACGGCAGATCCGGCAAGTCACTACCGCGTTATCACCGGTCAGCACTTTCACCGCCACGCCGATATCGCGCAGTGCGGCAATCGCCGGACCGGCGGTCTCTTTCGGCGGATCCAGGAAGGTCAGGAACCCGCGGATGATCAGGTCAGACTCATCGGCCGTGCTGTACTGCTTTTTCGCCTCGCTCTTTTTGATGTCACGGCTCGCCACGACCAGGACGCGGAAACCGTCCTTGTTGTAGTCGTTAGCCAGTTTCAGCAGCGCATCACGGCGCGCGTCGTCCAGTTCAATCACGTTGCCGTTTTCATGCATATGGGTAGAAATGCTCAGCATCTCTTCCACCGCCCCTTTACACACCAGCAGATGATTGGACTGCGGGTCTTTCACCACAATCGACAGGCGACGGCGGATAAAATCAAACGGCAACTCATCAACTTTGGTGTATCCCTGCGGCTTGACGAAGTTCGGCTCATTTTCTGAAAAATAGAGCACGGCCTGATCCATCAGGTTCTTAATACCGCTCTGGTGATGGCTATTCAGCCACGCCAGCGAGAGCACCGACTCGTTTTTCTGCCCGTTGGCATCAATATGATGTTCGAGGATGATCTTATCCTGCGTCAGCGTGCCGGTTTTATCGGTGCAGAGCACGTCCATGGCGCCGAGGTTCTGAATCGCATTGAGGCGTTTGACCACCACTTTGCGTTTCGCCATCGCCATGGCCCCTTTCGCCAGGTTGGCGCTGACAATCATCGGTAACATTTCTGGTGTCAGACCGACGGCCACCGCCACGGCAAACAGCATCGCATCCCACCAGTCGCCCTTCATCAGGCCGTTGATCAGGAACACAATCGGTACCATCACCAGCATGAAGCGGATCAATAACCAGCTGACGCTGTTCACACCCCGGTCAAACGCGGTCTGGGCGCGGGTGCCCACAATCGCTTTCGCCAGTGACCCGAAGTAAGTCCGCGGACCTGTCGCCACCACTACAGCCTGCGCCGTACCGCTGACCACGTTGGTGCCCATGAAGCAGATGTTCGGCATGTCGAGCAGGTTCTCTTCATCTTCTGAGACCGCACTCGCCGACTTTTGCGCCACATCGCCCAGCGTGTCGTATTTCTCCACCGGCAGCGCTTCGCCGGTTAATACGGCTTGACTGATAAACAGGTCGCGGGACTCGATCAGCCGCACATCGGCCGGGATCATATCTCCAGCGTAGAGCTGCACAATGTCACCCACCACCAGCTCGCGCATTGGAATTTCGCGCAATTTCCCTGGCATTGCCGCGTTATCACGGCGCAGCACCGTGGCGGTGGTCCGTACCATCGCCTTCAGCGCTTCAGCCGATTTTGCCGAGCGATGTTCCTGCCAGAAACGCACCAGTCCGCTGAGCGCAACCATGGTGCCGATGATGTAAACCGAGGTCAGATCCGTCTCTTCACCGGCACGGAAAGGGAACCAGAAATCGGTGAAGAAGCTGATGATACCCAGTACGACTAATACATAAATAAACGGGTTGTTGAATGCTTTGATCAACTGAATTAACGCGTGAGGCGGCTTGTCGTGTGCGACTTCGTTATAGCCCTCTTTTTCCAGCCGTCCGGCGGCATGGGAATTCAGCAGCCCTTCACGGGTCGCGCCGACGTTAAGCAGCGTAACGGCGACGCCGTTTTTGGCTTCCTGAACAGCACGCATGGAGAGCTTGCTGTCCTTTGGCTTTTTCTTTTGCGTGTTTTTGATTTCTACAGTCATGGTGGTGCTCCTGTCGCCACACAACAGAGAGTATTTAACGGGGTCCCGGATAATAGGCAGCCGTCAATATTCCGCATCGTTTAAAGCGATCGGTTTTTTAATTAATTTCGCGCAGGGTTTTCCGCCCTTAAATAAATAAAGGGGTGTAACCTTATGGGGTATCTTTTATTTCCGCATGGCTTCGCCGCCCTCTGTTTTCTTTAATAAGAAAAGCGAGAGGATAACGTTCAGGCGTTAATAATGACGAAATTCAGAACGTGTATGCTGATCTTACACTATCGGCTCAACCGGCGTTCACGGCATGAATCAGGCAAAGAAGGATCGACTATGTGGATCATCGCTATCAGAAAAGGAGCAGCGCTGTTCCAGCTGGCCGGTGACAGGACTGACACGCCAGTTGGTAATGCGTTGATTCAATTCATTGATTTTAGTCGAAAAAATTGAAACGGAGTGTTTTTTACGCACAGCCAAAGTCCGGTCACGGGAATGGCGAACACGCAACGTGGATGTCAGTGAATTGACATCAGGAAAAAGGGTCGATTTGAAGTTCATAATACACCTCGGCACCGTGATAGTTCAGGTTGAGGTGTTTAGACACGAGAGCATCAGGCTCTGGCGAGGCACACCCAAACGATGAAACGATCACAGTCGATTTCATGTTTAATATTCCGAATGGCGTTATCGGCAACATTCGGGAAGCTACTAGATACAGTGTCCATTAGTCTCTTATGTTAAGTTTAGAAAGGCCGCTACTTCCGGCTCGTGCAATCTACCCATGCACTCTATTATTGTCAACCGTAAATTAGGATTAATAGCATCCGTTTATATTCCGTCGATATTCAGCGCCGAAATAAAGGGAACGCCAATTAATCCTCAGACACATTATTTACTGAATATTAAACGTCTGTACCATTATCCTGTACTGATTTCGCCAGCGCCCCGATATCTTTGCTTTCCAGCACATAGCGCCCTTTGGCACCCCGTGCGGCGTTGAGCATCGCCAGGCCAAGGATTTCAGTCGTAATAACCTGCCGGGGGAAAAGTTTGCGGGCAAGAGCCAGCAGTGGTTTGCTCAGACGGTAGAAAATCCGGTAGCTGGCTGTTTTCGACTCAATACCGTGCAGGGGGACAATGACGCCAGGACGGAACAAACAGACACTGGCAAAAGGTAGTTTCAGTAAATCGTTTTCCGTGCGGCCTTTGACCCGCGCCCACATCACGCGCCCTTTCTCTGTGCTGTCGGTGCCTGCGCCGGAGACGTAGGTAAAGGTCATGTTAGGCGAGTGTACGGCCAGCAGTTTCGCCACGCCTAACGTCATGTCGTAGGTTTCATGACGATAAATCGCTTCGCTCTTTCCTGACGACGACATCCCCAGGCAGAAGAAGCAGGCGTCATAACCTTTCAACTGCTCTTCTATTATTTCCGGGCGATATAAATCCGCCAGCAGCACCTGATGGAGTTTCGGGTCACTCTGCGTTAAGGGCGTGCGTCCGACGGCGGTGACCTGTTCGACGTCTGCGGCCAGTAAACATTCACGCAGTACACCCTGCCCGACCATGCCCGTCGCCCCGAAGATGATGATTTTCATTGCACTGCTTTCCCCTGTCCCGCCGATATAGCGATGAGCGGCCAGCATACGGCGTTCTTTGAGCAGACGTGATGGCAATTCGTGGCTTTATTCGGTTTCGCGCTATTTTGCCTATTTATGGCAGCGCAGCTCTCCGGTTAAACCTGAGCACCGCTATCTGCTGCCTTAGAGCATCATCGCTAAAAAGGAGCCGAAAATGGCCAGCAGACTGGCAAACACCGCGTGCATTCCGCGCAGTAAAGCGGCAAAAACCGCGATACCCAGCGACGCAACAGAAACGATAACCCGTGACGGGTTTTCAATGACATATCCCAAAAAAACTTCCATGCCCTGTAATTCCTGAAAAATATTTCAAAATATTGCAAAAGCTTAACATGTTGCGATATCAGGCCGTTTTGCTCTTTACAGGACATTACTTTTGCACGGTTCCGGGCCATACGCATTGTGCTCTGCGTTTCTTTATAGATGTACACGACTGCGTAAACACGGTTATCATCACGCCCTAAAAATATACCGGCAGAGTCTTTCCGGTGTGCGAGACAAAGATCATCTGCTCAAAATTATCTTTACGAAGGTTTTACGCGCAGCCCGGTGAACCAAGACAGAGCGCTTGAGTCTACTGGTGACAAGGATGATAATAATTTTTCATTCGCAGATCGGATGAGCAAATTTTGCCAAGGAGTAAGCGTTGAAAGCCTTAATCATATGCCGCGATAATATTGGTGACACCATTATCACTACACCATTAATCAGAAGCGTCTCTGAAGAGCTTAATTTTGATGTGGATGTTCTCGCCAACAGTTACAATGCGGCAGTATTGGATGGCAATTCAAATATTAAAAATATTTATACTTATAAAAAGACGCACCATCGGGCTGCTGGTGAATCCGTTGTAAAAATAATCTTAAGCCGTCTCGCGCTGATGATTAAGCTGAGAAGAAAACATTACGACGTTGTTTTTATTGCCAAGGGCCGTTGGGATAAAAGAGTATTACGCTGGGTACCCTTAATTCGCCCCTTGAAAGTCATCGCTCTCGGTCTTAGCCAACACCGGTTCGTCACGGATTTGGTCATTGCACCAGAACCGAGTAACGAACATTGCGTAGAACGCATGCATCGTTTATTAGAACCCTATGACGCCAAAGAAGCGCCCGGCCGCCTTGAAATAACCGCGGATCCGCAACGCGTTCTCGCCACCCGCGAAAAATACGGCATCAGCGATACTCTCCCGGTTTTTGCTCTTCACATCAGCTCCCGTAAAGTGAGACAACGTTGGTCAGCCGAGAATTTCGCCGCTTTGGCCCGCCATATTGTTGCGTTGACGCCCTGCCAGATAATGTTGTTATGGTCGCCAGGGGATGACAATAATCCAAGACACCCCGGTGATGATGCAAAAGCAGAGAAAGTGATGTCGCTGTGTGCGGATCTGCCTATCACTGCGGTTCCCACCCATCAGTTGGAAGAGATGATTGCCGCCACACAGTTGTGCGATTTCATTGTCTGCAGTGATGGCGGCGCAATGCACGTAGCCGCTGCACTCAATAAGCCTATTATTGCGTTATTTGGCAATAGTGACCCTATTAGCTGGGCTCCCTGGGCAGTACCGCACAAAATATTACAGAAAAGCGACCAGAATGTGATGTCTATATCTGTGGATGAAGTTTTTGATGAAGTTCGCCAACTCGTGAAAACCGTTGGAATTACGCAGTAAGCCCTTTATTCGCTATCAATAAAAAACAGGCCGATATTATTGACCTGTTTTTTTATCATTGACGTCAATATAAATTAATCTGCACTGCCTGCGCTAACCTGCTATTTAACGCCAGCCTTCATAATATACTTACGAATAGGCGCACTGGGCTCACGTTTTATCATATGCAGAAATTCCTGAGCTTTGTTGTTAGTCGCGTAAATGGCCGGCACACCGAAATCCTGTACCATCGCCCACCGCTCAAACATCTCGTTGTCAGATTCCTTCATAAACCACAACATTTTTATCGCCGTAATAGCGACAGCGGGGATCTGCGTAACCTTCCCCGTGATCCACTTGTTAAGCGTAGACCGCTGTACTCCGAGCAAGATACACAATGCAGGTTGATCGATCCCTAACCTCGTAAAATAATCCTGAAACTCTTCCTGACTCGTCATCTTGATTTACCTCTTTTTTATCCTTCACTGGCATTCTACACCATTCTTGTAGACATTTCATTGCGTCGCTATTCGCTACATCAACCTAGCAGAGCCATTGCATGGCTACATAAACAGCGCCCTAACAGCTACGAATAAATGTGCTAAATGAAAGATTTTCATGTAACGAAATAAGCTTACGTTTCTTGACATAAGTCAAACGCACCGTGAATACGTGAAGCAAGTCACATTCACCGCGTGTATGCTTTTCACCAAGAGACAGTTATTAAGCTCCACAGAAAGCATTTAATTGTCGCTAATAGCTACTTATTTTACTGGCGGAAAAAACAAATGAAAGATCAGGCTACATCGCGCAACGTCCACAATACAGCTGCTTGCTCATTAGCAAATACCCATAAAACAGCGTTAACTAATTTAATGGGTGTTTCGTCTTTGAACGTTCGCCGTGTACTTGTAGGAGCAACATTGGCTATGGTGACTGTTGCCATGATTCAACCTGCTCAAGCCGCTTTGTCAGCCGATGAAATAGCAGCGGTTAATTACTACTACGCGCAAAACCCGAACATAGGCATAGACAAATATAATATGCTTATAAAAGCCACTGATTGGAATCAAGTTCTTAATTTGTCAAATGGAAATAGCTATAGCAATGGTACGACCAGTGTGCCATTTCCACCCGTCACATTAACGTTTCCGGCAAAAACACTAACCCCTTCGGTTCCCTCTACTCCCGTAGCGCCTGTCACCATCCCAATGACGGATATTATCCCGACCAAACCTGTCACTGCACTGATGACTGATACTACAAACGCGACCGGCCCTAAAGGTGATACCGGTGCCAAAGGTGATAACGGCGAGATAGGTCCTAAAGGTGATATCGGTGCCAAAGGCGATACCGGCGAGACAGGTCCTAAAGGTGATACCGGTGCCAAAGGCGATACGGGCGAGACAGGTCCTAAAGGTGATACCGGTGCCAAAGGCGATACGGGCGCAGCGGGAACCAACGGCGTCGATGGCGCCAAAGGTGACACAGGCGCAACTGGGGCTGACGGTAAAGATGCTGACATGAATCAGGTGCAGGCTGCACAGCAAACCGCAGACCACGCCCAGACTTCTGCCAATACGGCACAGGCCAATGCAGAAGGCATTGCAAAGCAAATAGCGATCCAAAACGGCGATAAAGTGCAAGGGATGCTTCACGCCAAGACCGAAGCGGAAATCAATGCAGCGGTTACCCAAAATCAGGCTGCCATTCAACTTCAACAAAATAGTAATGCCCGCACGCAAAATGCAGAGATCAAGAACATTGAGGCCACCACCGCTGCCCAGACCCAACAAACCATCATTCAACAGCAAGTCCGCTCAACCTATTACGACCAGCAGATCACTGCACTGAATGCTGAAGCCGAAAAAAATCATGCCGAAGTGCTGTCGGAATCTCATGCGCGGGCATCAGGTGATGCGCAGACGTTGCAACAGTCTCAGGACTACACCAACAACAAATTCGCTGACCTGAAATCTCAGGTAGATGACAACAAGAAACAGGCTGCTGCGGGCTCTGCTTCTGCCATGGCTCAGGCGAATATCCCCCAGGTTCAGGAATCACAACAGTTTGCTATCGGCGCAGGTATTGGTGGTTACGATTCTGAGAACGCCCTGTCTGTAGGCGCATCCTTCCATGCAGGGAGAGCCACCATCGTCAAAATGTCCGTTTCGAATGACACGCAAAGTAACTTCGGTTATGGCGCTGGCGTCAGCGTCGGCTGGTAATACCGACCGGTATGAGGCTGGCTCCGGTCAGCCTCTATATTTAACAGAACAATTTTAAGGTTCATTTATGAAAAAACTCATCACTCTGGCTGTTCTTTCTGCTGCCCTGCTGGCGGGCTGTTCTACTCAGGCATCACGCATGGCGGAGTGTGAAGCACAAAGCGTATCAAAAGATGCCTGCTACATCGCAGAAAAAAACCACCAGGCCAGTATTGAGAATGCGGCGGAAAGTCAGGCCCTGCGTAATGCTGCCGCGCAATACGGGCAAGCCACTCATAAATCCCAAAAAGTTCAGGTGAATATTAAAGGCATCAGTATCAAAATTTATCCGCAGGATAAACAGGCCTGGATTGAGTCAACCGCGGCTGCCCTGACTGAAGAAAACGAACATGTGCAGGTTTACCAAAAAGGCATTTTTACCGCCATCTGGTACAAGTTGACTCATATGATCATGTTGTTACGTGATGGTCATTTAGTAGGGAAAAGCTGGGCATGAAAAAAACACACACAGACCGCTTCAGGCATCTCTCTTCCGAGCAGCAGTATCAGTGCCTTCAAGCTCTAAAAAGTGTCGATGAGGCACAACTACAAGATGGGGTGATGGGCCTGGCGGTGTCGGTCATTATGGATGATGGGCACAGGGCCACGATGAGTAAATTTGCTCCCGCCCCTGAAGAGATCTCTGTGTTGGTTAGTTGGGAATAGTGTTCTGGTGGAGATGCGTATTTATCGCCCCCACCGTTTTCCCTATTTTGCCTCTCCCATTAGATCGGTACGTTTCTTGTCCTAACTCATTGATAAGTTTGTTGGGTAGAAATTTAGAAACATCACCCCGTGAAGAGAGGTTAAAAATGGCAAAAAATATCAGTGAAGTATATCCACAACATAGTTTTATTAAGTCGGGGCATACCGCCTTACTTGTTAAGTAGAGAATTATTACTAATGAACGTAGCAACAATAATCACTATCCAAGCAGTACAGGCAAACAATAAACAGATTCAAAAAGGTTTCAGGCCAACCACCCTCAACGGTAAAGCTGTGGGCAACATCCACGAACTGACTACCGGTGAATATGGCGTTTCTTGCGATATGTCATCTCGCAACTCTTTCATAAAAGCACTCGGTCACATAGTGCAGTTCGTCAAGGCTGCTGCTCAGCCAGCATGTAAAGTTTCCAAAGCAGTATTCTTATTCGCTCTGCTGGCTGCCGTGATGGTACCTGCTGCACATGCTATTGATGCCTCCGATGTCAAAACCGCCAACGGTGGAGATGTTGAAACCAGCCTCGCACAAGCTCACGGGGAAATCTCAGGTTTAAGCCAAGATGTCACTTCCCTGTACAGCAAAACTGACGCTAACGCTCAGGCCATCACTGATAATGCCGCTGACCAAGCCAAACGGGACACTGTCCAGAATCAGCACCTATACGCTCTGGATACCGCTGTAATCGACAAGGTTGACAAGACTGACTTTGACGCTGATCAAGCCAGACAAGATGAACAGGCGAAAGCTGACCGTGATGTTCGCGACAATGCTGACAAGGCGCTCGAAAACACCATCAACAATAACTCTGATTCAATCCGTGGCGTTCGTCAGGAACAAGCTGCACAAGGTCAATTCGTCCAACAGAACAGCGCGAACATTGCCCAGAATCGTCAGGTAATCAATCAACACTCTCGAACGCTGGCAAACCACGAATCGCGCATTGGGAGTCTTGAAGGGCAAACGAAGCAAAACCGTGATGATATCCAGACCAACAAGAAGAACATCAGCCGTGTGGGTGCTATGGCTCAGGCTATCAGTGGGCTTCACTACGATGCTAACAACACGGGCATTGCAGTAGCTGCTGGCACATACGATGGTTCAAATTCGCTGGCGATGGGGTCACAGTTCAACACAACCGAGCGGTCAGCCGCAACTGTTGGCGTCTCCTACGACGGTAATGTTGTTGGTGCAAATGCCGGCTGGCATACATCATTCTGATGAAGTTAATTTCATATAAATAGACATCAATAAAAAAGGGTTCGGCATTGATTGCCGAACCCTTTTTAGCTTTAATTTTTACTGCTTATTTACCACGCGACGCGATGATATTTTCGGCGACGTTGCGCGGTGCCTCGGCGTAATGGTTGAATTCCATAGTGTAGGTTGCACGGCCCTGCGACATTGATCGCAACGTGGTCGAGTAACCAAACATCTCAGAAAGTGGCACTTCGGCTTTGATGATTTTGCCACCGCCGCCCGCAATCTCTTCCATGCCTTGCACCGTACCGCGACGTGAGGATAAATCGCCCATCACGCTGCCTGTATAGTCTTCCGGCGTTTCCACTTCAACACGCATCATCGGCTCGAGGATCACGGGGCTTGCAAGGCGCGCGGCTTCTTTGAAGCCAAAGATAGCCGCCATTTTGAACGCCATTTCTGAGGAGTCCACCTCATGGTAAGAGCCAAAGGTCAGCGTAACTTTGACGTCCACCACCGGGTAACCCGCCAAAATGCCGTTGTTCAGCGCTTCCACCACGCCCTTCTCTACGGCCGGTATGAATTCGCGCGGCACCACGCCGCCCTTGGTGGCATCGACAAACGCAAAGCCTTTGCCCGCCTCCTGCGGCTCCAGCGTAAAGACCACGTGTCCGTACTGCCCTTTACCCCCGGACTGACGCACAAACTTGCCGTCCACCTCTTTCACCGTTTTACGCACGGTTTCGCGGTAGGTGACCTGCGGTTTACCGATATTCGCCTCAACACCAAACTCACGCTTCATACGGTCAACGATGATCTCCAGATGCAACTCACCCATGCCGGAGATGATGGTCTGGCCGGACTCTTCGTCAGTGCGGATTCGGAAAGAGGGGTCCTCCGACGCCAGCCTTGAGAGCGCGATACCCATTTTCTCCTGATCGGCCTTGGTTTTCGGCTCGATAGCCTGCGAGATCACCGGTTCAGGAAACTCCATGCGCACCAGCGTAATAATATCCGTTGGGTCGCACAGCGTTTCCCCCGTCGTCACGTCTTTCAGCCCGACGCAGGCCGCAATATCACCGGCGCGGATTTCGTCAATCTCGATGCGGTCGTTAGCGTGCATCTGCACGATACGACCAATGCGCTCTTTTTTGCCGCGTATCGGGTTATAGACGCTGTCGCCCTTTTTCAGCACGCCGGAATAGACGCGCACAAAGGTCAGCTGGCCGACATACGGGTCTGTCATCAGTTTGAACGCCAGCGCCGAGAACTTCTCGCTGTCGTCGGAGTGACGGAACACCTCGTTGCCGTCTTCGTCCGTGCCTGCCACCGGCGGAATATCCAGCGGTGACGGCATCAGTTCGATCACCGCATCAAGCATGCGCTGCACGCCTTTGTTCTTGAAGGCGCTGCCGCACAGCATCGGCTGAATTTCACCGGCGATGGTGCGAATACGCAGGCCCTGGGTGATTTCATCCTCTGACAAATCAGCTTCTTCAAGGTATTTATCCATCAGCGCTTCGCTGGCTTCTGCCGCCGCAGAGACCATTTTCTCGCGCCACTCTTCAGCCAGAGATTGCAGTTCAGCCGGCACTTCGCCATAGCTGAAGGTCATGCCCTGCGTCTCATCATCCCAGTAGATTGCGCGCATTTTGCGTAAATCCACCACGCCAGTGAAGTGCTCTTCGCTGCCGATAGGAATGACAATCGGCACCGGATTGGCTTTCAGGCGGTCTACCATCATCTGGCGGACACGGAAGAAATCAGCCCCCGGACGGTCCATTTTGTTGACGAAGGCCAGACGCGGCACGTTGTATTTATTCGCCTGACGCCAGACGGTTTCCGACTGCGGCTGCACGCCACCGACCGAGTCATAAACCATCACCGCGCCGTCGAGAACGCGCATGGAGCGCTCTACTTCAATGGTGAAATCCACGTGCCCGGGGGTGTCGATAATATTGATACGGTGCGAATCAAACGAGTGATCCATTCCCTGCCAGAAACAGGTGACCGCCGCAGAGGTAATAGTAATTCCGCGCTCCTGCTCCTGCGCCATCCAGTCCGTAGTCGCGCCGCCGTCATGCACTTCACCCAGTTTGTGATTCATGCCGGTGTAAAAAAGAATACGCTCGGTAGTCGTCGTTTTACCGGCGTCGATGTGTGCTGAGATACCGATGTTGCGGTAGCGCTCAATGGGGGTTTGGCGAGCCATATAACGTCCTTACGTGATGGATGGCAAAAGTTGACGCACTGTTCAGTACAGTTTTTCGTCATTTCGGTTTACGGAGCGTATAATACAACTGTACGAGTATATTCGTACAATGATATTTTCTATTGATGAAATCGGTGCTTTCGCAGACGCGCTGTAAACTGCAGCGGGTATAGGCTATATTGCGCGACCTGCGCGAAATCGGCGTGAAAAATGAAAATTGGGAGATGGGCCAATGATAGCTAACCACCCGGAACGCGAGCAGATCCGCCTTGAAAACGTCCTGACTGCATTGGGTAATCCGCTGCGGCTGGCCGTCGTACGTACGCTGGCGAAAGGCGGTGAACATCCCTGCGGCACACTGTTGCAGGGGTTATCAAAATCGACATTAACTCATCACTGGCGCGTGTTGCGCGACAGCGGCGTGATCTGGCAGCGCCCGGACGGCCGTGCCAATTTGCTGTCACTGCGTCGCAATGATCTCGACGCCCGCTTTCCCGGTTTGCTGGACTCCCTGCTGAGCGCGATTGAATCAGACGGCATTACGCTGGAAGCCACGCAAAAGCATATTTCCGAGCAGCATCTTTAATCACCTGCCAGTTTGGCTTTCACCAGATCGCAGAATGCATTAATTATAGCCGATGACCGGACGTCTTCCCGGCGGGCAAGATAGAGCGGCGCACTGAGCTGCGCCTGCGGCGAGAGTTTTAGAAAAACCATGCCATCGCCGCCCAGACGGGTCATTGATTCCGGCACAATCGACACGCCAAGCCCCGCGCCCACCAGGCTCAGACATGAGGTCAGACGCGGCGCTTCCTGCACGATCTTCGGGCTAAATCCCGCGCGAAAACAAGCGGCCAGAATGGCGTCGTAAAGCCCCTGTCCGGCCGGACGCCGGTATAAGACGAAAGATTCATTCGCCAGCAGCTTCAGGAAAATTGGCTCGTCGGGCGGTAAACCCGCCAGCGGATGTCGCGCAGGAAGGGCGACGCGCATCGGCTCCTGCAGCACCCTTTCCACCGTCAGTTCCGGCATCCCGTGAACCGGCATCCGCACGAAAGCCACGTCCACCCGCTGCGCTACCACCGCCTGTAACAACTCACCGCTGCCCGCCTCCTCCAGTCGCGTCGTCACGGATGGATAAAGCTCGCGGTAACGGCGCAGCAGCTCAGGCACAAAAGCGTGCAACGCCGAGGAGCTGGTAAAACCGATGGTAATACTGCCCTGCTTCCCCTGCGCCGCGCGCTGCATCGCCGCTTCCAGCTGGTCGGCACGCGCCAACAGCTCCCGCGCCTCCTCCAGCAAAACTTTTCCGGCGTCCGTCGGCACCACGCCACGCGGCTGACGATGCAAAAGCGCAACGCCAAAATCGGCTTCCAGTCCCTGTAATAAGCGACTGAGCGGCGGTTGCTGAATGAACAAACGCTCAGCCGCAGCAGAAATGCTGCCCTGTTCCACAACGATAACGAATGCACGCAGTTTACGCAGATCGGGGATTGACATACCTTTTAGGTATCCTTAGTGATTAATAAAGGCATTAGACATCATGGCACGCTGCCGCGCATGATGGCAAAAAAACCACGGCGTAATGCGCGATTGCAGGGAAATACCGTTATGACACATCACTCTTTAGACACCGTACCGGTCGGTGAAACCGACCTGACCTCGCCCGACTGCCGCCAGCTTTTTATGGGTTTTTTCGTCCTCGGCCTGACCGGTTTTGGCGGCGTATTACCGATGGCACGGCACATGCTGGTAGAAAAGCGTCGCTGGATGAGCGGCGACCAGTTTGCCGAACTGCTCGGGCTGTGCCAGTTCCTGCCGGGTGGCAATATTATTAATTTGTCTGTCGCGCTGGGCATGGAGTTTCGCGGGCTGCGCGGCGCGCTGTCGGCGCTGCTGGGATTGATTCTTGCACCGACTGTTTGCGTGGTGCTGCTGGGTCTGGTGTATGCGCGTTACCAGAATGACCTGCTGGTTGAGCACCTGTTTGCCGGGCTGGCCGCCGCCGCGGGTGGCTTGCTGCTCTCCACCGGCATTAAAATGCTGGCGCCGCTGTGGGGAAAATGGCTTCAAATGGTGATTGTGGTGGCGGGTGTGATTGCCATCGCCGGCCTGCGGTTGCCGATGCTGCCGGTCATGCTGGTGTTGTCTCCCATCAGTATCTTCATCTGCGCGAGGAGCAAAGCATGAGCCCGGTTCTGCTCAGCCTGGCCCTGCTGTTTACCCAGCTTTCCCTGTTGGCATTCGGTGGCGGCAACACGATTTTGCCGGAAATGCAGCGCGAAGTGGTGCAGGTTCACCAGTGGATGAGCGCGCAGGAGTTCAGTGCCCTGTTTGCATTAGCACAGGCAGCGCCTGGCCCCAATATGATGATTGTGCCGCTGGTCGGCTGGCAGGTGGCGGGATGGTCTGGCTTGCTGGTGTCATCTCTGGCGAAGTTCGGCCCGTCATCGCTGGTGACTCTTATCGCCATGGGCGGCTGGAAACGTTACAAGGATCGGCCGTGGCGGCAGATTATCCAGCGTGGGCTGGTGCCGGTCACCGTCGGGCTGGTAGCATCGAGTGGTTTACTGATCGCCAAAGCCTCGGCGCCCACCTTGCCGCTGGCCGGGGTGATCGCCATTTGTACGCTGATGGCCCTGAGTAAACGACTGCATCCGCTTTGGGTGCTGGCGATTGGCGGCTTATTAGGGTTGGCGCTGGCGTAAAGACTTTCACATTTATCATTAAAGATGATTAATCAGTCAATTCAATCTATTTGAATGACCTCCTTTTCGGACCGATACTGCTTGCACTCTCCTTACCGAAAAGGACGTCATCATGGCAGTATCCGCAATAAACTCAATGGTTGTACATAACGAAGGGGCCGATCTGGCCTGTTATGTGCAAGGCGCAGGCCCGTTATTACTGCTGGTGGTCGGCGGAAATGGCGACAGCCGTCTGTTTACCTCCCTCTCTGCGCAGCTGGCAAACCGTTATACCGTGGTGCGTTATGACCTCCGCGCCAATGCGCACAGCACCGGTGACGTTAACGGTGAAATGGACATGGCCCAGCAGGGGCGTGACGCCGCCGCGGTTATCCGCGCCATGAATACCGGTAAAGCCTACGTCTTCGGCAACAGCGCCGGAGCCAATATCGCCCTCAAACTGACACAGGATCACCCGCATTGGGTACGCGGTCTGGTCGATCACGAACCCCCTATCACCGGCATTCTTCCTGACAGCGCGCAGTGGCGACAATTCTTTGACCGCGTCTACGACACTTATCTGGCCGAGGGCGGCGCAGCGGCGATGAAGCTGTTCGCCTCCACCTTCGTCGGCTTCGATAAAAGCGCTCCGGCCCCTGCGGACCAAAATGGCAGTCACGACCGCTTTCTGGCCCACGAATTTAATGTGATCAACCGCTTCGTGCCCGATCTCAATGCCCTGCGCCAGGGCGGTGTACCGATGGTGACCGCCGTTGGACTCGCCAGCGGCGACGCCTTTTATGTGCAGACCGCCCGCAAGCTGGCCCGTCTGCTGCCATGCCCCTGTATTGAGGTGATCGGTAATCATTTGGGCTACGCTTTTGAAGCCGCCACTTTTGCCGATCAGCTTCATCAGATTATTTCCTCGCTGCCTCAGGCCGCAACTCAGAATCCGGCGAACTAATTCAAGGAATCAGAATATGAAAATCATCACCATCGAAGAACATGTTTCGGATCGCGCACTGGCGCAGGCCTGCCAGCAAGCACAGGCCGCTGAAGCAGCCTATTTTGGCGACTGGGCGAAAGCCTCCAAAGACGGTCAAAACCCGTCCACCGAAAATATTCCTAAACTGGTCAGCGCTGCCACCGCCATGGCCGGTGCTGCCAATATGGGGGCTGAGCGCATTATTTACGCCGTCGACTATCCTTATCTGACCAATACCGGCGCACGCGATTTTCTAGAAAACGCGCCGATCACTGCGGAGCAAAAGGCCCTGATCGGCCACGGTAACGCAGAGCGCTTATTTAAACTCTGAGTACCTGAACGGCACAACATCACGCGGACGCTTAAGGCGTCCGTTTTAGTTTTGCGAAGGGCATCGCAGCAAGATGGCGGCGGAATATGAGACAGTACTGACCATTAAATACAATAATTTCAATGTAATGCCCTCTTTTTCCTCAATGTTATTAAGGATGATGATGAAAATTACCCTTCTGAGTGCCGCCATTACCGCTATTGCCATGACTGCCAGCACCCCGCTTCTGGCCGCCGAACAGCCCGAACTCAGCCAGCGCGTGGTGAAAGTGCTGGCCGTCGATGGCCTGAAATTTAAAGATCTGGATAAATCCGGCAAACTGGAACCCTTCGAAGACTGGCGTCTAACGCCGCAAGAGCGTGCCGCGGATCTGGTAAAGCGCATGACGTTGGAAGAAAAAGCCGGAGTGATGATGCACGGCTCGGCACCGACCGCCAACAGCCCGATTGGCGCAGGAAAAAATTATGACCTGAAAGCCGCAAAAGCGATGATTGATGACCAGAAAGTCAACAGCCTGATCACCCGCCTCTCTGCCGACGATGCTGCCGTGTTTGCAGAAGAGAATAATAAGTTGCAGGCTCTCGCCGAAGCCACGCGGCTCGGCATTCCGCTGACCCTCAGCAGTGACCCGCGCAACGCGTATGAATATCTCGATGGCGCCAGTACTTCCGCCGGGAAATTTTCCCAATGGCCTGAAACCCTTGGTCTTGCCGCCATTGGCGATGAAAAACTCACCCGCCGTTATGCCGATATCATCCGTCAGGAATACAGAGCGGTGGGCATCCGCGAAGCTCTCTCCCCGCAGGCTGATTTAGCCACCGAGCCGCGCTGGGCGAGGATCAGCGGTACATTTGGCGAGGACCCGACGCGCGTTCACAATATGGTGCGTGGTTATATCGAAGGGATGCAAAATGGCCCCGATGGCCTGAACACTGGCAGCGTGATTTCAGTAGTGAAACACTGGGTCGGCTATGGTGCCGCCGAGAATGGATACGACAGCCACAACGTTTACGGCAAAAATGCCGTCTTCCCCGGTGACAATCTCAAAGAGCATATCTATCCGTTTACCGGCGCGTTTGAAGTTAACGTCGCCAGCGTCATGCCAACCTATTCGATTCTGAAAAACCTCATGATAGAAGGCAAGGAGGTGGAACAGGTCGGTGCCGGTTTCAACCATCAATTACTCACTGATATTCTGCGCGATCAGTACGGTTTCAAAGGCGTGATCCTCAGCGACTGGTTGATCACTAATGACTGCGATGACGCCTGCGTTAACGGCACCCAAGAGGGTGTCGAACCTGTGCCAGGTGGAATGTCATGGGGCGTGGAAAATATCACTCAACAGGCGCGCTTTGTAAAAGCCGTACAGGCAGGCGTTGATCAATTTGGCGGCGTGACCGACTCGAATATGATCGTCAAAGCTGTAGAAGAGAAACAACTGAGTGAAACACGGATTAATCAGTCGGTTGAGCGGATCCTGGAACAAAAATTCCGCATCGGTCTGTTTGAAAACCCGTACGTCGATATCCAGAAAGCAGCGCAAACCCTGGGCCGCCCTGACTGGCAAAAAGAGGCTGACGCCGCTCAGGCCCGTTCGCTGGTCTTGCTGCAAAACAGTGATAATCTTTTACCACTGAAAAAAGGCAAAAAAGTGTGGCTGTACGGCATCGCACCGCAGGCTGCCGTGACTGCCGGATTCACGGTCGTCGATGCCCCTGAACAAGCCGATGTGGCGTTAATCCGCGCCCACGCGCCATTTGAGCAACCGCATAAGAATTATTTCTTCGGCAAACGTCATCATGAGGGATCGTTGGCCTTTATGTCTGACAACGCTGACTATCAGGCCATCGTAAAAGCCAGTGCTAAAGTCCCTGTTGTGGTGACTGTTTATCTCGACCGACCGGCAATCCTGACCAATGTGCAGGACAAAGCCAAAGCAATTATTGGCAACTTTGGGGTCAGCGATACCGTACTGTTTAGCCGCCTGACCAGCGATGAGGCGTACACCGGCAAACTGCCGTTCGAGCTGCCATCATCGATGGAAGAAGTGCTGCAACAGAAATCGGATATGCCGCACGACACCGAAAATCCGCTCTACCCGATTGGCGCTGGTCTGGCGCGTTAAGGCAGGAACAATATCAAACTGAAGACGTAACGCTTCACATAATAACGGGCACAGAAAGTGCCCGTTATTATTCACAGCCAGTAATGACTTTTAATGTACAACTTAACTTATGAGCAGAAGACGCGTGCGTCGCGTGGCGTATAGATGCCGAAAGTCACCATACCCAACAAGACGTCCGGGAAAGTTTGCTGAACTTCAACGCGAACGACTTTATCAGCGCCACCACACACTTTCGCTGCATCAACAGATTTCTGTTGCCCTATCCCGCCAACAAAGAAGTGATGCGTTGTGACAACTTTCGGCTGAGTCGCGATGCCCTGTCCCATATTGAAAGTCTGCTGCGCGCAGCCGGTCAGTAACACGGCAAAAGCAGCCGTCATCAATAATTTTTTCATAAATAGACCCCGTAAACCTTAAGTATTCTCGGCAAGCAAAGTGCCTGCCGATAAAGATTGCCAACAAAAGACGGTCTTGCTTTGAAAAACCGAAATAGTAAAGCGGCGGTATTATCGGCATTAACTGTAAAACGGGGTAGAAAAATCTCCCATAATCCCTATTTAGTTTAAGGTTTATGTACATAAACCCACCTAATACCCTGATTTTTATGTGGATAGAAATCCCCTCACTTCACATTTTTTGGAAAAGTTCACTTGATAATGTAAAATAATAATGATAACAATTATCATTAAGTTTAACATCTGCGGCAAATGTTACGGAATACACCTTCTTTTGGCGGGTGGGAATTCCTGCGCGGAAAAGTGGGCTTCCGGGGTTTGTTTTATCTACGTACTGCACACAGTTAATTAATCACTCGATAATTTATTTCTTTATTTATAGGGACTTTGAACTTGAATACACTGGCCTTCCCTCTTAAGCGTTCGGTGCTGCTTTGCGCCGTCGCACTGACGCTTCCTGCTGCCTCTTTCGCGGAAGAAACCGTCGTTGTCACCGCTACACCGGCACAAACCGCTGATACCCCCACGCAGGGTTACAGCGCAAAAACCAGCAGAACGGCCACCAAAACCGATCAGCCGATTATTACCACCGGTCAGGCCGTGTCCGTTGTGACGCGTCAGCAGATGGATGACCAGAACGCCACTACCGTTAACGCCGCGCTGAACTACACGCCGGGCGTATTCACCAACTTTGCCGGTGGCGCAACGCGCTATGACACCATCTCCCTGCGCGGTTTCCACGGCGGTGATGTTAACAACACCTTCCTCGATGGCCTGCGTATTCTCAGCGATGGCGCCAGCTATAACTCCATTCAGGTGGATCCGTGGTTCCTGGAACGCATTGATGTTATCAAAGGCCCCTCTTCTGCCCTGTATGGTCAGAGCATTCCGGGCGGTCTGGTGATGGAAAGCACCAAGCGCCCGCAGTTTGCTGAAGAGGGACATTTCCGTCTCTCCGGCGGTACGCAAGACACCAAGGGCGGCGCGTTCGATTACACTAACGCCATCAACGACCAGTGGGCATTCCGCCTGACAGGTATGACCCGCACCAGCGACACCCAGTATGACCACCAGCGCGAAGAGCGTTATGCCATTTCCCCGCAATTAATGTGGCAGCCGGATGAAAATACCTCGCTGTTACTGCGCGCCTATCTGCAAAAAGATCCGTCTGGTGGTTATCACGCCGCTGTGCCTGCTGATGGCAGCTTGTACGGTGATAAACTGAGCCGCGGATTCTTCGACGGCGAATCTTCGCTTAACCAGTTCAAACGCTGGGAGCAGATCTACAGCTACGAATTCCGTCACGCCTTCAACGACGTGTGGTCATTCCGCCAGAACGCCAACTACACCCACTCCAACACCGAGCTGGATCAGGTATATCAGGCAGGCTGGAATGCGGACCGTACCCTGATGAACCGTTACTACTCCGGTGAGACCTCCTCGCTGGACAGCGTTGCCATCGATAACCAATTGGAAGCGGACTTCGCCACCGGCGAGCTGGAACATAAAGTGGTGGTTGGTTTCGATTACTCCTACTTTATGAATGACCTGAAATCCCTGGGCGCGACGGCCAGTCAGCTGAACCCGTACACCGGTTACACCGGCGGTCCGAATCTGGCTTACTACAGCAGCAAAACCGGCAAAGACCGTTATGAGCAGATGGGCACTTATCTGCAAGATGATATGAGCTGGAACCAGTGGCACCTGACACTGTCGGGTCGTTATGACACGCTGAAAACCAAAAACACCGCCTATGACAGCATCGCTGTTAAAGATACCAGCAGCGAGCGTACCGACCGCCACTTCAACAGCCGTGCGTCTTTACTGTATGCGTTTGAAAACGGGATCTCGCCTTACGTCAGCTACAGCCAGGCCATGACGCCTTCTGCCTTGCCTGGTCAGGATGGAACCCTGCTCAAACCGATGCAGAGTGAGCAATACGAAGCCGGTATCAAATACCAACCGGTGGGAACGTCAGACTTGTATACCGCCGCGTTGTTTGACCTGACGCAGGATGATGTCGGTAATCGTGTCGTTGTGGGCAGCTACTATGAGCCGGCAGGGAAAGTCCGTTCTCAGGGCCTTGAACTGGAAGCGAAGAAACAGATCACCGAACGCTTCAACGTGATGGCCGGTTATACCTATAACAAAGTGCGCTTTGATGATTCCACCAGCAACGATGGCAACACGCCCTACGTGACACCAAAACAGATGGCGTCAATCTGGGGTCAGTACAATACGCCGATCGGCGTGGATGTGGGTGCAGGTGTGCGTTATATCGGTACACAGTGGGCTGATAACGAAAACACCCTGAGTATGCCGTCCGCCACGCTGGTTGATGCTTCACTGCGTATGAATCTGGTGCAGTTCAATCCGCAGCTGAAAGGTGCGTTTGTGCAGCTGAATGCCAATAACCTGTTCGACAAGAAATATGTCGCGGCCTGTTACGGCACCAGCTATTGCTACTGGGGTCAGGAACGTACTGTGGTAGCAACCGTTGGATATGATTTCTGATAGCTGACTGAAACGGGAAAACCTTCACACAGTTTCCCCTCAAATGTCTGCCCTTTGAAGCCCTGAGCAATCAGGGCTTTTTTTATGCCAATCCGAGCCGGGTTTTAATCCTCAATCTGGCATTTTCCAGCAACGCATCGGATGCCGCACGCTCAGGTTCACAGCGTGCCAGCGACAAAATCCCCATCAGCTCGGCGGTAACCGACAGCGCAACACTTTCTGGTTCAGGGATCTGCATTTCGCGTAGCTGGCCGGTGATCATGCCGCGAATATTGGCAATGCCCTGCGCAAATGCCGCCTGACAGGGTGCGCTCATCCGAGGCGTTTCTGATGCCAGCGCCGAAACCGGACAGCCCTGCGCCCTATTGTCGCGGTGCCACGCTGACAGATAAAAGTCGATATATCCGGCCAGCTGTTCAGGTGGCGTCAGGCCTTTGTTCTCTTTCTCCCAGCGCGCCATCACCTGATTGAACATCTGCCCGATAGCGGCTTCGATCAGCACCTCTTTCGAGGCAAAGTGCGCATAAAAACCACCGTGAGTCAGCCCGGCTTTGCTCATCACGCCCGCCACGCTCACCTGCTGAGGGCCTTTGGCGCGAATGGCCTTCGCCGCCTCCCTGACGATGCGCTCGCGGATTTTCGGTTTATGTTCACTCTCATAACGCATGGTTTGCTCCCTGATAAACGGCGGTTCCTGCTGCGGCCACAGTCTGGCGCACTGCGCCATGACAATCAATCCCGCAGGGCAATTCGCGCATCGACGGACAACCCTGGCCGCAACGATACCAGCTCCGGCTGCCCGGCGTTCAGCCGGATACGCACCGGGACACGCTGCACAATTTTCGTGAAATTGCCGGTGCCCGGCTCGAAAGGCAACAGGGCAAACGTAGAGCCGGACCCCGGTGCCAGACTGTCCACCACGCCGGTGAATTTGACGCCCGGCAGCGCGTCCACGCTGACGCTGGCTTTTTGTCCAGGCTGAATACGTTCAGTCTGCGTCTCTTTAAAGTTGGCAATGACGTAGAGATCACGCTGCGGCACCAGCGTCATCAGGCGCTGGCCGGGCGTGACGTAATCGCCAATCTGCACCTGACGGTTACCCACTACGCCCTCGACGGCGGCAAAAATTGTGGTGTGTTTTTGGTCCTGCTGCGCAAGATCCAGCGCAGCTTGCGCTTTTTGTACCGTCGCACGGGCCAGCGCCAGCGAGGCCTGAATTTCTGCCCGCTGTGCGTGCGTCACTTGCGCCTGATTCTGCGCCACGTCAAGCATCGCTCTGGCATGGGCTGCCTCCTGTTCGGCAGTAATGGCCACCGTTTTGTAGCGGTCCGCATCATTACGTGATGTAGCACCGCTCACCGCCAGCGACTGGTAACGACGCTGCTCATCCTGCGCGTGCTGCTGCTCCGCCTGTGACGAGCGGATGGCGGTGCGTGCCGCCTGAATCTGCGCTTGTGCCAGTTGCTCCTGAGCCTGCTGACTGATTAACGCCGCCTGCTGCGCCGCCACCTGAGCTTTACCATCGGCAACATCACCCTCTGCGGCGGCGACGCGGGCATCGAACTCTTCGCTGTCGATCACCACCAGCGGCTGTCCGGCTTTCACCCACTGGTTGTGCTTCACCAGTACGCTGGACACAAAACCTTTCACTTTGGGTGCGACAGTCGTGGCATCCACGCTGACATAGGCATCATCAGTGGATTCACTGGCTGGTGCGGCGAGTAACCAGGCTGCGCCGCCCAATGCTACCACCAGCGCAATACCGCTGACGATCCAGGTCCGCGACGGGCGACGAAAGCCCGACTTTTCCTTCTCTGAAACTGGCGCACTCTCTGTGGTTGTTACCGCTGCTTCACTCATTTTTCTTCTCGCTCATTGCATGATGGCTATCATATTAATATGATGCCAATCATATAAACAAGTGCAAAAGGTTTAAACGATGTCCTCAGCCACCCTTTCTGCTTCTGCTCAACAGCCCGTCTCGCCCGGCGATCTGCCGACGGCGCGCAAATTTCTGATCTTCAGCGTGATGGCATTCGGTATGTTTCTGGCGCTGATTGATATCCAGATTGTGGCCGCCTCACTCAACGATGTGCAGGCCGGATTGTCCGCCGGGCCGGATGAAATCAGTTGGGTGCAGACCTCCTATCTGATTGCCGAACTGGTGATGATCCCGTTCTCCGCATTTCTGACACAGGCCCTTTCCACCCGCTGGCTGTTCAGTGCGTCGGCGGCGCTGTTCACACTTAGTAGCATCGGCTGCGGGCTGGCGTGGAATATTGAGTCGATGATTTTCTTTCGCGCCCTGCAGGGGTTTACCGGCGGCGCAATGGTGCCGACGGTATTTTCTACCGGTTTTACACTGTTTAAAGGTAAGCAACAGGCACTGATCCCGGCGATCCTCGGTATGGTCAGCGTGCTGGCACCGACGCTTGGCCCTACCGTCGGCGGCGTGGTCACTCAGTGGCTGGACTGGCGCTGGATCTTCTTTATCAATATCGTGCCCGGCATTTTAGTCGCGACCGGGGCTGTGCTGTTTATCCATGTCGATAAGGCCGATTTTTCGATGCTTAAACGCATCGACTGGGTGCATTTGCTGTCGATGGCCGTCGCGCTGGGCTGTCTGGAGTACGTGCTGGAGGAAGGGCCGCGCAAGAACTGGTTTAGCGATCCGCAAATCCAAATCTCGGCATGGTTTTCTCTGGTAGCCTTTGTCTTGTTTCTTGAGCGCTCATTTTATTCGAAAAACCCGATAGTGCGCCTGACGCCCTTCCGCGACCCGACCTTCACGTTTGCCTGCGTATTTAATCTGGTGATTGGCTTCGGGCTTTATGCCTCGACCTACCTCACGCCGGTTTTTCTCGGCCGCATCCGCGACTTCGACAGTTTGCAAATCGGTACCACCGTTTTTGTGGTCGGCATCGGACAGTTTTTCAGCACGATTTTGGCGGCGAAATTGATTGGCGTGGTTGACCGGCGGATCCTGGTGTCGGTTGGTCTGCTCGGTTTCTCCCTCAGCATGTGGCTGACCAGCGCGGTGACTACGCAATGGGGTGCAGATCAGTTTTTGTGGCCACAGATCATCCGCGGTTTGTTCATTATGCTGTGCATCGTGCCCAGCGTGAATATGGCGCTGACGGCGTTTCAGGGGCCGGAATTGCGTTACGCCTCGGGGCTGTTCAATCTGATGCGCAACCTCGGGGGCGCAATTGGTATCGCCACCGTCAATACCTGGTTGCAGGACTGGACGCGGGTTCACACCACCCGTTTTGGCGAATCGCTGGGGCATTATGGCCGTGAGGCTCAGGAAGTGATATCCGCCATGGCAGCACGATTTGCTCAGGTAACGCCAGATGCCCAACATGCGCTGCTGATGGCCAAAGGAATATTTGGCGCAAAAGTGGCCGCAGATGCCTTTACGCTGGCCTTCAACGACGTGTTTATGCTGATGTCATGGATGTTTCTGGCGGCTTTGCTGATGGTGCCATTTTGTCGAAAATAAGCAGTGGAATGTCATGAAATGTAAAAGGTCTGTGATCAATCTGGTAAAAAATGCAGTCTCTTTAGGGAACTTTTCACACTTGCTGAGAAAGCTTTGGCCTGTTTGAAATAAATCCTTATAATTGGCGGCCCGGAAATGTGATTAGTTACACATCTTGATTCACTCTCAGGCCCGTGTGTACCTACAATAGTCATCCGGCTGTTTAACGCCGGGGGAACAACCTGACAACAACTGCCTGTGTGGCAATAACAATAACCAACGAAAATATGAAAATGAGCATTCGCGCGATCCTTACTATGGTTTTGGCAGTTGCTGCGTACAGCCAGGCAGCTTTTGCCGTGGTCTATCCTCTCCCGGCCAATAATGGTCGGCTGATCGGGGAGAACATCACCGTCACCGTTCCAGAAAACAGCAAATTACCGCTGGAAAGTTATGCTGCACAGTTCCAGATGGGCCTGAGCAATATGCTTGAAGCTAACCCGGGCGTGGATCCTTTCCTGCCAACACCGGGCACCGTGCTGACTATTCCACATCAGCTGATCCTGCCAGACACCCCACATGAAGGCATTGTTATCAATAGTGCTGAAATGCGTCTGTATTACTACCCGAAAGGCAGCAATACTGTAGTGGTTCTGCCAATCGGTATCGGCGAACTGGGCAAAGACACCCCACTGAACTGGGTGACCACTATCCAGCGTAAGAAAGCCGGTCCGACCTGGACTCCAACTGCCAAAATGCATGAAGAATATGCAGCACGCGGAGAGTTCCTGCCAGCCGTCTTCCCTGCTGGTCCAGATAACCCGATGGGCCTGTATGCACTCTACGTTGGCCGCCTGTATGCCGTTCACGGTACCAACGCCAACTTTGGTATTGGTCTGCGTGTGAGCCACGGTTGTGTGCGTCTGCGTGATGCTGACATCAAATGGCTGTACGACAACGTGCCGCAGGGCACCCGCGTGCAGTTCATCAACGAGCCGGTGAAAGCCACCGTTGAGCAAGGCGGCAAGCGTTATGTGGAGATCCACAACCCGCTGTCTGCTAACCAGCAAGAGTTTGACTCTCAGGAGCCAATCCCTGTTTCCCTGACCGGTAACGTCGGTGCTGTCGCTATGGACCCAAGCGTGAACCAGACCATCGTTCAGCGCGCCATCGAACTGCGTTCAGGAATGCCAACGCTGATTAATTAATTTCAGCTTCAGCAGCATCAGAAAGCTCCTCACATGAGGGGCTTTTTTTATGCCTGAGATCCGGCTTTTTGCATTAAATGTCACATGTCATAAAAACGTCACGCCACTGACTTAAGCTCCCATGTAACAAAGTAAGACAAGTTGTATCTCTTCTTATCTGACGTTTCATTACACGGAGTTTTCTTTATGCATCAGCCTGTATCTCTTGTCGCCCGTGCGGTTGTCGCCGCTCTGCTGTTCACCTCTGCTCAGGCCGCACTGGCTGAAGCCTCCCTGACCTCCCGCGCCGCTGTGGGCGACATCACCGAGCAAGGAGGTGCACGTCGCCTGATCGGTGATCAGACCGAGGCCCTGAAAGCCTCGCTTTCCAATAAGACAGTGAAAAACGTGATCCTGCTGATTGGCGACGGCATGGGCGACTCTGAAATCACCTCGGCGCGTAACTATGCGGAAGGTGCGGGCGGTTATTTCAAAGGCATCGATGCGCTGCCGCTGACCGGTCAGTACACCCACTATTCGCTCGACAAAAAAACCCATAAACCGAACTACGTCACCGACTCCGCCGCTTCGGCGACCGCCTGGTCAACCGGTGTCAAAAGTTACAACGGTGCCCTGGGCGTTGACGTCAACGGCAAAGACCACGCAACCTTGCTGGAGCTGGCTAAAGCGGCCGGTTTTGCCACCGGTAACGTCTCTACCGCCGAATTGCAGGATGCCACGCCGGCAGCACAAATCTCTCACGTGACGTCACGTAAATGTTACGGTCCGGAAGAAACCAGTGAAAAATGCCCGACGAACGCGCTGGAGAATGGCGGTCGTGGATCGATCACTGAGCAACTGCTGAAAACCCGTGCGGACGTCACCCTCGGCGGCGGCGCGAAATCCTTCACTCAGTTAGCTAAAAGCGGCGAATTTCAGGGGAAATCACTGAAGGCTCAAGCTACTGCACAGGGTTATCAATGGGTAGAAAATGCGGATGAACTGAACGCTATTACCCTGGCCAATCAATCTAAACCACTGTTGGGTCTGTTTTCTGCGGGCAATATGCCGGTGCGCTGGAGTGGCCCGAAAGCCAGCTATCACGGGAATATTGATAAGCCTGCTGTGACCTGTGAAGCCAATCCGCAGCGTACCGGCGACATTCCAACGCTGGCGGCGATGACCGAAAAAGCCATCGATTTGCTGAAAACTCAGCCGAACGGATTCTTCCTGCAAGTGGAAGGCGCGTCGATTGATAAACAGGATCACGCAGCCAACCCGTGCGGTCAGTTTGGTGAAACGGTCGATCTCGACGAAGCGGTGCAAAAAGCCCTCGAGTTTGCCCGTAAGGAGGGTAATACGCTGGTGATTGTGACGGCTGACCACGCCCATTCCAGCCAGATCATTGAGGCAGATGCTAAAGCACCGGGGCTGACCCAAACGCTCACCACAAAAGATGGTGCGCCGATGACCATCAGCTATGGCAACTCTGAAGAGGATTCACAGGGCCATACCGGTACACAGTTGCGCATCGCCGCTTATGGTCCGCACGCAGCCAACGTTGTGGGGCTGACAGATCAGACTGACCTGTTCTTCACCATTAAAAATGCGATGGCAATTAAATAATCATTCCCCTTTATTTTCTCCCTTCACTATTTCGGCTCACGGGCCGGAATAGTGAACATATTAACTTCACTGACTTATGCTGCATCCCCTTTGATTCATGGTTTCCGCTAAGCGATTACGGTATAGTTTCGCCCGCTGCGGCAAAATCCGCAGCCGGGATTTGCACCCTGGATAACACAACGTCGATATATAGATTACTTTTATATATTGAAGCCTTGGCACACCTTTTGTTTGTTACTCGTTCACGTAATAAGCAACTGCTCTATGGTGGCTCAGGCGGGGCAGCCTTCGGGCTGGCCGGTGATCCGTTGTGGCCGGTAGTGCAAACTCCGTCTGGGCTACCACCCAAGAGATTTGCACCTCTAAGTGGTAGCGGAATTCGTTTTGCAACGGAGAATGCGAATGTCTATCACCAAACTGGAAGTAAAAAAAACCCGTAAAGTAAAAACCTCACCTTTGGACAAGCGCCCGGCTCAGAATTGGCACCCGGCAGATATTATTGCGGCGTTACACAAAAACGGCACCACGCTGGCCGCGTTATCACGCAACTCTGGTCTGTGTTCATCAACCCTGGCCAATACCCTTTCCCGCCCCTGGCCTAAGGGGGAACTGTTGATAGCGCAAGCCCTTGGTACTGTCCCGTCTGAAATCTGGCCGCAGCGCTACTTCACTGAAAATGGACAGCCGATCGTCAAAATCATGAGGAACAGAACCAAAGTCTGAGGCTAAACTCTGGCGGTGTAAGGAACAGAAAGTACTTTGTTCCTTTGTTGTCACCGCCTTATTGATGCCAGTACTCACCTCAACTGTTATACGCTTTATTCATTATACTGTTACTGTTATACAACAAGGCCTCCGTGTTTAAATTCACTCCTCGCAAAAACCCAACGTGACCTGACCTTTCTTCGAGAATTCACCTGCAAATCTCATCGCGCGCCTTTACCTGCCTGCGCCTATGCTGAAAGAGTCATTCCACAAAAACAGAGGTTGTTATGTTTGGTCTGGATGCACTCGAACTGGCCCGGATCCAGTTTGCTTTCACCGTGTCGTTTCACATCATTTTTCCCGCCATCACTATCGGACTCGCCAGTTTTCTTGCGGTCCTGGAAGGCATGTGGCTAAAAACCAAAAAAGAGGAATACCGCGACCTCTATCATTTCTGGTCGAAAATTTTCGCCGTCAACTTTGGAATGGGCGTGGTATCAGGGCTGGTCATGGCGTACCAGTTTGGCACCAACTGGAGTTTCTTCTCCTCGTTCGCGGGCAGCATTACCGGCCCGTTACTCACTTATGAAGTCCTGACAGCGTTCTTCCTCGAAGCAGGGTTTCTCGGCGTGATGCTGTTTGGCTGGAACCGCGTTGGCCCCGGTCTGCACTTCTTTGCCTCCTGTATGGTGGCGCTCGGCACGCTGATGTCCACCTTCTGGATCTTAGCCTCGAACAGCTGGATGCAAACCCCGCAGGGCTTTGAGATCGTCAATAATCAGGTCGTGCCGGTTGACTGGCTGAAAGTCATCTTCAACCCGTCATTCCCTTACCGCTTATTGCACATGACCACCGCCGCCTTCCTCTCTTCCGCTTTCTTTGTCGGCGCGTCGGCCTCCTGGCATCTGCTCAAAGGCCGCGATACTCCGGCGATGCGCACAATGTTGTCGATGGCGATGTGGATGGCGCTGATTGTCGCGCCCATTCAGGCCGGTATCGGTGATGCGCATGGCCTGAATACCCTGAAGTATCAGCCCGCAAAAATAGCCGCGATTGAAGGCCACTGGGAAAATAAGAACAGTGGGCCGTCGCCTCTGGTGCTGATTGGCTATCCGGACATGAACCGCGAAGAGACACGCTACGCGCTGGAAATTCCGTGGCTCGGCAGCCTGATCCTGACCCACAGTCTGGACCAGCAAATTCCGGCGCTGAAATCGTTCGCCAAGGAGGACCGGCCGAATTCCACCATCATTTTCTTCACCTTCCGCATCATGGTAGGACTGGGTTTACTGATGATTCTTGCAGGCGTCTGGAGCCTTTGGCTGCGCCATCGCGGCACCTTGTACCGCTCGCGCACCTTCCTGCATTTCATCTTCTGGATGGGTCCGTCAGGTTTGCTGGCGCTGCTGGCGGGCTGGTTTACGACAGAAATTGGCCGTCAGCCTTGGGTGGTGTATGGCCTGCTGCGCACCAAAGACGCGGTGTCGGGGCACGGCGAAATGCAGATGAGCATTAGCCTGCTGCTGTTTATCCTGATTTACTGCTCGGTGTTTGGCGTCGGTTATCTGTACATGATGCGTCTGATCCGCAAAGGGCCGGTCGCTCATGAAGGTCTCGAAACCAACCACGGCGGACCAGGGCAACACCGCACACCGGCGCGTCCGCTTTCTGCGGCGCAGGAATCGCTGAATGATGCTGTTAGAGGGACTGACAATGAACGTTGATCTTCCGCTGATCTGGTTTTTAATCATCGTCTTTGGCGTGATGATGTACGTGGTGATGGACGGCTTCGACTTAGGCATCGGCATTCTCTTCCCGCTGGTGAAAGCCGAACATGAGCGCGACGTGATGATGAACACCGTGGCGCCGGTCTGGGACGGCAACGAAACGTGGCTGGTGCTCGGCGGTGCGGCGCTGTTTGGCGCGTTCCCGCTGGCCTATGCCGTGATCCTCGATGCGCTGGCGATCCCGCTGACGCTGATGCTGTTCGGGTTGATTTTTCGCGGCGTGGCTTTTGAATTTCGTTTCAAAGCCAGCGCCGAAAAGCGCCATGTCTGGGACAAAGCCTTTATCTGGGGATCGCTGTTTGCCACCTTCAGTCAGGGCGTGGTGCTGGGGGCGGTGATAAACGGCATTCCGGTGGTTAACCGTGCCTATGCGGGCGGCGCGCTGGACTGGCTGACGCCGTTTACGCTGTTTTGCGGCGTCGGCCTGGTGGTGGCCTATGCCCTGCTCGGCTGTACATGGCTTATCATGAAAACTGAAGGCCCGTTGCAGGAGAATATGCAAAGCCGGGTGAAACCGCTGCTGCTGGTTTTCCTGCTGGTGATGGCCACCATCAGCCTGTGGACGCCGCTGGCGCACCCGGAAATTGCTGACCGCTGGTTCACCCTGCCGAGTATTCTCTGGTTCCTGCCGGTCCCTGTGCTGGTGCTGCTGGTGTCGCTGTGGATGTTGCGTACCGTGAACAAAAAATCACATCATGCGCCGTTCCTGCTGACGCTGGCGCTGATTTTCCTCGGCTACAGCGGGCTTGGCATCAGCCTCTGGCCGAACATCATTCCGCCGTCCGTGACGCTGTGGGAAGCTGCCGCACCGCCGCAAAGCCTGAGCTTTATGCTGGTCGGGGCACTGATCATTATTCCGATCATTCTGGTCTACACCTTCTGGAGCTACTACGTGTTCCGCGGAAAAGTGACCCACGATCAGGGCTACCATTGAGGTGATGATGAAAAAGTTAATCAAAGAAATGGATGATGAAACCGTGATCCATCAGCCGTGGTGGAAACGCGTCGCCTGGCTGGCCATGATCTGGGGCGGCAGCGTGCTGGCGCTGTTTGTGGTGGCGTCGGTGTTCAGATTATTGATGACAGTGGCGGGTATGCGGGGTCACTAAACAAAACGGGCGCAGAGGATATCAGCCGCTGCGCCCGATGAAACACCGCGAATCAGCGGTTACTTAACAATATTATTGAGTAAATCATCCAGCCGGTCATCGTCAATGCCCGCAGGTTCGAGATGCGCCGTGACGTCTGCGGAATTGAACAGCAAGCTGACAGCCACTTCGGCGGCATCGCCGATATCGTGCCCGACATCAACCGACAGATTGCCGTCAACTTCCACATGGAAATCCACAAACACGCGGTCTCCGCCGTTGCGGGTACGCACGTCATGCACACCGCTGACGCCCGGCACGCTAAGTACGGCGGCTTTGATGCGTTTGCGGTCTTCAATATCCAGTTCACGATCCAGCAGTTGCTTGAGGGCATCACCCGCCATCCCGCGTGCGTTCCAGACCATATAGAACGAAATCAGCAGTGCGCCGATGGAATCAGAGCGGGTCCAGCCAAAGTGACTTTCCAGCACCAGTGCCACCAACACCGCCACGTTAACAGCCACATCCGTAATGTAATGCGCACGGTCGGCAGCAATCGCCGTGGAACCGGTGCGTTTCACCACGTAGGTTTGCATCAATACCAGACAGACTGCCGCGCAGCAACTGCCGATGATCACCCAGATACCCAGACCCAACTGCGCCAGCGGCTGCGGATTGATAATACGGCTGATGGATTCACCGCCCAGCACCAGACCGGCAGCGCCGAGTAACAGTGCCTGCACAAACGCCGCCACGGCTTCGGCTTTGCCGTGCCCGTAACGGTGCCCTTTATCGGCCGGGCGTCCGGCGTAGCGCACGCCAATCAGCGTTACCAACGAAGCCAGCACGTCGACCAGACCGTCAGCGGCTGACGTCAGCATGGCAATCGATCCGGTGGCAATCCAGGCCCAGACTTTAATGAAGACCAGCACCAGCGCCACGCACACTGAAATCAGTGAAGCAACGCGCGTCAGACCTCTATACGGGATAGGACGGCTCATGAAGCGGCCCGGGAAATAACAGCTAGTTGAGAATTTTTCACACGTGGTTCCTGATACAAAATTCGGCTTTATTGAAAGTCACAATGTCTAAACTAAAATGAGGGCGGGCATTATACCCGTTTCTGCATTTTTCGGAGCATACCTATAGTGTGGATCTTCGTGCCCTCAGTGTACTAACTTGACGCTTATTTACTTGCTTTTACATCAATACAATCTAGGTTAAAACGAGAATAATGAGATTTCTCGTTCAGGCATTATGCCGATAACCAGATGAGTATTATGACCACTAATAAAAATGACGCCAGCCGCCACGACGATGCATCGTCCACCCACGCACAAACTGAACTCGATTCCAGCCAGGTAAAATCCGGTGAAGGACACCAATCCTCCTCGCCCGGCGACGAAGAGAGAGATACGCGTTCGTCTAAAAAGGAAAAAGAGCAGGACGCTCAGGAAGAGGACAAAGACGACAGCCAGGATGAGGGCGAAAAGCGCAAAGGTCCCGGCAAAAAGCCCCTGATTATCCTCGGTATTGTGGTGATTGTGATGGCCATTGTGGCATTGGTCTGGTGGCTAATGACCAAAGATCAAATCACCACCGATGATGCTTTTACCGATGGTGACGCTGTCACTATTGCGCCAAAAATCTCCGGTTATGTCACGAATCTGGCGGTAAAAGATAATCAGTTGGTGAAGCAAGGTCAGCTGTTGGTGCAGATTGATCCGCGTGATGCCACCGCGCAGCGCGATCAGGCGCAGGCACAGCTTGGCGTTGCCATTTCCCAACTGCATCAGGCACAGGTGCAGTATGACCTGTCGAAAGTCCAGTATCCGGCGCAGCTTGCGCAGGCCGAGGCGCAACAAGCGCGGGCTGAGGCAAGTTTGCTGAACGCCACGGCGGATTACCGCCGTCAGCACGGTGTCGATCCACGTGCAACATCCCAACAGAATATTGACAGTGCCAGCGCACAGCTGCGTTCTGCTAAAGCCGATCTGGAAAATGCTAAGGCGCAGGTGCAGGTTGCCGCGCAAGTCGGGTTGCAGATCCGTCAGGCCGAAACCAACGTCGAAGCGCGCCAACAACAGGTTGAGCAGGCGAAAGCCCAGCTGGAGACCGCGTCGCTGAACCTCTCCTATGCTGACGTACGCGCACCGTATGATGGTTATGTCACCATGCGTAACGTGCAGCTGGGTACGCTGGTACAGGCCGGTTCGTCGCTGTTCTCTATCGTTTCGCCGAATATCTGGATCGTCGCTAACCTCAAAGAGTCACAGTTAGAACGTATGCGTCCGGGCAATAAAGTGCTGGTGAAGATTGACGCCTATCCGGACCTCAAACTGCACGGCCACGTTGACAGCGTGCAGCAGGGCACGGGTTCGCGCTTCTCTGCCTTCCCGGCGGAAAACGCCACCGGTAACTATGTGAAGATTGTTCAGCGCGTGCCGGTGAAAATTGTTATCGACAGCGGGCTGGATCCGAACCAGCCGCTGCCGCTCGGCCTGTCTGTTGACCCGACGGTTACCGTCGAATGAGTGAAGACCACAGCAGCTGGAAACCCGCCAGTAACCCGTGGGCGGTGGCGGCCGTTGTGACCATTGCGGTGTTCATGGAAATTCTGGACACCACGATCGTCAACGTAGCGCTGCCGCACGTCGCCGGCTCTCTCTCCTCCAGCTACGATGAATCCACCTGGGTGCTGACATCCTATCTGGTAGCGAACGGCATCGTTTTGCCGATCTCCGCATTTCTGAGCAGGATGCTTGGCCGTAAAAACTATTTCCTGATTTGTATCGCGATGTTCACCGTCTGCTCTTTCCTGTGCGGCATCGCCACCGAACTGTGGCAGATGATTCTGTTTCGCATTTTGCAGGGCTTCTTCGGCGGCGGTTTGCAGCCGGTGCAACAGTCGGTACTGCTGGATTACTTCAAACCCAAAGATCGCGGCAAAGCTTTCGGCCTCTCCTCGATTGCCATTATCGTCGCGCCGGTTATCGGCCCGACCCTCGGCGGTTACATTACCGATAACGTGAGCTGGCGCTGGATTTTCTTTATCAATATTCCGGTCGGCATTATCGCCCTGCTGGCGATTTACCAGCTGCTGGAAGATCCTCCATGGGAGCGCAAAGCCAAAGGTAAATTGAGCGTCGATTACATCGGCATCGGGCTGATTGCACTGGGACTCGGCTGTTTGCAGGTGATGATGGACCGCGGCGAAGATGAAAACTGGTTCAACTCGGCCTTTATCGTCACCTTTGCCCTGCTGGCGATCACGGGGATTGTCGGTGCGGTTTACTGGCTGCTGTACGCCAAAAAGCCGGTGGTGGATTTACGCTGCCTGAAAGACCGTAACTTTGCCGTTGCCGGCCTGCTGATGGCAGGCATGGCGATGATTCTCTACGGCAGTTCGGTAGTGATACCGCAACTGGCGCAGCAACAGCTCGGTTATACCGCTACGCTCTCGGGGCTGGTGATGTCGCCGGGGGCGATTCTGATCGTGCTGTCGATCCCTCTGGTGCTCAAACTGATGCCTATCGTGCAGACACGTTACATCATCGCCTTTGGCTTCTTCCTGCTGGCCGCGTCGTTTATTTACTCCGGCAGGCTGACACCGAACGTCGATTTCGTCACGCTGGTGATGTACCGCAGCGCACAGTCACTGGGGCTCGGTTTCCTGTTCGTGCCGCTGACCACCATCGCCTTTGTGACCATTCCGCAGCGTCTGAATGCCGATGCTGCCGCGCTGTTTACCATGTTCCGTAACGTCGCCGGATCGATTGGTATTTCGCTCTCTACCGCTGCGGTCACAGAGCGAACGCAGGCGCACAGCGCGCATATGGTGCACAACATGACGCCGCTCAATGAGCAGTTCAATCAGGCCGTCAGTCGCAGCGCCGCCGCCGTGCGCGACTTCGCCAACGTCGTGGGTGACCCGGTGCAGATCGCCACCGCGCGCATGTATCAGGAGATGATTTCGCAATCGCGCATTCTGGCTTACATCGACGTATTCAGTTACTGCGCCATCGTCGCCGTTATTTTGATCCCCTTCTGTCTGCTGCTTTCGCCGGTTAAGAGCGAAGGCAACGCCGGAGCACACTGATAAAAATGAAAACTCTGACATTAACGCTTTCCGCGCTGACCCTGGCCCTGGCCGGTTGTTCGGTCGGCCCTGATTACCAGCAGCCGAAACCCACAACCCCGGCGGTCTTTAACGACATGAGCCGCCCGCAGGTGCAGGAGGGCGCGTCTATCGCCCTGCCCTCGGAGCCAAATCCGGTATGGTGGAAGGCCTTTAAGGATCCGCAACTCGACAGCCTGATTGACCGCGCCATTGCCGGTAATATCTCGTTGCAACAGGCGGTGCTGCGCATTGCCGGTGCCCGTGAGCAGGTTACACAGGCGCGCGGCGCATGGATGCCGTCGGTGCAGGCCAATACCAAATTCACGCGTCAGCAATTGGGGCTGAAGGGCGAATTCGAATCTTCGGGTGTTGAGGGACAGGCTGAAGATCTCAGCCCGGAAGTCTCACAGGCAATTGACGCCGCCACCGGACCGGTGAATCTGTATCAGGGCAGTTTCGACGCCAGTTGGGAGCTTGACCTGTTCGGCGGCACGCGCCGTCAGGTCGAAGCTGCCAACGCCCAGCAGCAATCATCCCTTGAACAGCGTAACGATGCGCTGGTGTCATTGCAGGCCGAAGTGGCGCGCGCCTACCTGCAACTGCGCGGCGCACAAAGCATCACGGCGGCCATTCAAACGCAGATTGATGTCGCGCAGCAGACTCTGGAACTGACGCAAAGTCAGCAGAAAAACGGTCTTGCGCCACAGATGGATGTAGAAAACGCCCGCGCTCAGTTGGGCTCACTGCGCGCCCAGTTGCCGCAATATCAGGCACAGGAACGTCAGGCGATGAACGGGCTGGCGGTACTGCTTGGTCAGGCTCCGGGAACGCTGGACGGTGAACTGACGCCCGTCAAACCGATGCCCGCCTTGCCTGCCGCCGTGCCCGTGGGTGTCCCGTCTCAGTTGGCGCGCCGTCGCCCGGACGTGCGCAAGGCGGAAGCCGATCTCCATGCTGCAACGGCTAACATCGGCGTATCCGTGGCGCAGATGTTCCCGAGTATTTCGCTTACCGGCCAGTTCGGGATGCGTAACACCGACGCCAGCTATCTCGACAACTGGAGCAGCAATTTCTACTCCTTCGGCCCGTCGATCACGCTACCTATTTTCCAGGGCGGACGGCTGGTCTCCAGCGTGCACCTCTCCCGCGCGCAACAGGCCAATGCCGCACTGAATTACCGCCAGACGGTGCTGACCGCCTTACAGGATGTCGATAACGCGCTGGTCAATTACCGCACCGATCAGGACCGCGTCACCGGTCTTGATCAAACCACCGCTGCACTGCAAACCACCTTTGAGCTGGCGACCGACAGCTACAGCAAAGGGCTCTCCTCATTTATCAACGTGCTGGATGCCCAGCGCCAGCTGGCACAGGCAAAGCAGCAATCCGCCGCCGCCAAAGTGCAGACCAGCACCGATCTGGTTTCGCTGTACAAAGCCCTCGGCGGCGGCTGGGAGCCATATCAGAACGTGAAATTGCCGACCTATACGGTGTTTGGCCCGGCTGCAACGCCGGATGTTCGCGTGCAGACGGTCGCGCCCGTCAATTAATGTGAAGAGATAAAATCTGAAGGTGTCGCGGGGGCAGGCAGCGAGAAATCCTGCCTCATGCGCACCACTTCATTGACCGGCGTCTGACCAAACAGGCGCTTAAACTCGCGGCTGAATTGCGACACGCTTTCATATCCCACCTGCGCACTGGCTGCCGAGGCGGTCAGGTTATTACGCAGCATCAATAATCTGGCCTGATGTAATCGCGTTGATTTGAGATATTGCATCGGCGAGGTGTCAGTAACCGTTTTGAAATGGCTGTGGAATGTCGCCTGACTCATCCCTGCTTCCTGCGCCAGCGCGTTCACATCAAGATGTGTAGCGTACTCCGCGTGCAACTTCCTCAGCGCTCTGGCCACTTTACCGAATTGCCCCTGCATGGCCAGCGCACTGCGTAAGGTGGCCCCCTGCGGGCCGGTAAGCACGCGGTAATAGAGTTCGCGCACCATCGCCGGTCCGAGGATCTCCGCCTCCTGCGGCGAGCGCATAAGTTGTAAAAAACGCAGCACCGAGTGCTGCATTGGCCCATCCATCAGGCTTGACACCATACTTCGCGGCGGTTCCGTCACCGGCCATTCAACAGCATCGAGCTGCAACATCAGCCCGGCCGCTATGCTGAAATCGAGGCGCAGATAAATCGCCAGCATCGGCTCGGCGGCGCTGGCGTCCGTTTCCATTGTGAACGGCACCGGTACCGCGACCATCAGATAATGCTGCGCATCATACAAATAGACATCATGCCCGAGATAACCCCGCTTGCGGCCCTGCACCACAATCACAATGCCCGGCTCATACAATACCGGCGTGCGCAGCAGCGGGCGGTTAGATCGCAGAAAGCGCACGTCCGCCAGCGACGTCAGGTTATAGCCTTCGAGCGGAGTCATTGCGTCGAGCAGTTCCACCATTTGGGCAGTGACCGCGACATCGGAAGTGTTCATGGGATCCTGAAAATCATGCCGGATAATGACGAAAGTGTGGCACTTCTCATAACGGCAGTCCAGCCTGCTCAGAGGAATAGGCAAACATCAGCGAGGATCGGACCTACGCTTTACCGCCGGTCCGCTCTATGCTTTCAGTCCACATTAGTGAGGAGAACATCATGAGCCCATCCAAATTACTCTTTATCACCGGCGTCAGCAGCGGATTTGGCCGCGCACTGGCAGAAGAAGCACTGAAAGCCGGTCACCGCGTTGTCGGCACTGTGCGTATCCCGCAGGCAAAAGAGGCATTCGAAGCGCTGGATCCGGGTCGCTGTTTTGGCCGTATTCTGGATGTATCTGACTTTGCAGCGATCGCCCCGCTGGCAGATGAAGTTGAGCGGGAGTTCGGTCCGGTTGACGTGCTGGTGAATAACGCCGGTTACGGACATGAAGGTATTATGGAAGAGTCACCCCTGAGCGCTATCCTGCATCAGTTCGACGTCAACGTATTTGGTGCGGTGGCGGTGATTAAAGCCTTTCTGCCCTATTTCCGCGCGCGCCGCGCCGGGCATATTCTCAACGTGACCTCTATGGGTGGCTTCATTACCTTGCCGGGAATCAGCTACTATCACGGCAGTAAATTCGCGTTGCAGGGCATTTCTGAATCCCTGACTAAAGAACTTAAGCCGTTTAATATTGCCGTTACTGCCGTTCAGCCGGGCTCATTTCGTACCGACTGGGCAGGCCGTTCGATGGTGCGATCACCGCGCACCATCAGTGACTATGACGCCAGCTTTGGGCCGGTGCGTGAAACGCGGGAAAAACGTAGCGGGCATCAGCCGGGTGACCCGGTGAAAGCCGCCAAAGCCATACTGACGCTGATTCACAGCGACAATCCGCCTGCCTTCCTGCTGCTTGGCAGCGATGCTGTCTCGCTGGTGCGCGATAAGCTTAAACAGATGACTGCCGATATCGATGCATGGGAAGAGGTCAGCCGTTCTACTGAGGGTTAATTCCTTTTCTCGTCCTTCTCCGACCGCCGCCCGGCGGTCATTTTCCTCCCGCGGTTACCGCTTGTGATCTTTTTAAGACTTCCTGCCAGCGCTTTTTTCCCTGACTAGGCTATTCTGTTCAGACACCGAAATACTCCCGCCCTCTGCGGGAGGTTTCTCCTGAATTAACAAGCGGGTAAAAACATGAACGCTATTGCAAAAGAAGATAAAAAACCCAGTTGTGATTCCGTGGTAAACAGCGTGGCTTACCGCGATGGAAAACGTCTGCAGGATGTCACTACCGAGGACATCAGCGAAGTATTGAAAGAACCCGGCACCTTTGTCTGGCTGGGGTTATGGCAGCCGGAAGACAGCCTGATGCGCACCATTCAAGAGGAGTTCGGCCTGCATGATCTGGCGATTGAAGATGCACTTACCGCCCATCAGCGCCCAAAAATCGAGCAGTATGGCGATTCCCTGTTTATCGTTATTCACACCGCCCAGTTGGTGGATGACAAAATCGAATACGGCGAAACCCATCTGTTTGTCGGCAAAAATTTTCTGGTCACCGTGCGTCATGGTGCGTCTTCGAGCTATAAACATATCCGCGCCCATGCTGAAGAGTGCCCGGCGATGTTAGCCAAAGGCCCGGCTTACGCCCTGTACTGCGTGCTGGATCTGGTGGTGGATAATTATCTGGCGATCATCGCCGAGTACACCAAGCAGTTTGATCACATCGAACAGAAGATGTTCCAGTCAGATTTTGATCAGGATGCGGTGCAGGAAGTGTACAAGCTGCGCCGTCAGCTATTGTCACTGCGCAACGCCGCCGTGCCTGCGGAAGATATTTGTAACCAGCTCAGCCATCACTATGAAGACTTGATCCCGAAAAGCCTGCGGGCGTACATCCGCGACGTGCAGGACCACGCCCATCAGGTGATCACCGTAACCGACGACATGCGCGAAATGCTGGCTAACGCTATGCACGTCAATCTGGCTTTGGTGTCCGTGCATCAAAACGAAGTAGTCCAGCGCCTCGCCGGCTGGGGTGCCATCCTCGCTATTCCTACCGTAGTATTCAGCCTCTACGGGATGAACTTCAAGAATATGCCCGAGCTGAATGATGCATTTGGCTATCCGATCACGGTGGGTGTCACTGTCGTGGGATGTGTACTGTTGTACTGGAAGTTGAAGAAATCAGGATGGTTATAAGTCGTTTTCAGCTTTTGGAAAGCTGAGGTAATTTTTTTTAATTTCAAATTAAAATTCAAGACCTTGGGCTGCCGCCCAAACCCGCCCAAAAGGAGGCGTAAATGCGCCTCCTCTTGGAACTCCTGCGTTTTTATATGCGGCTCCTCCAGCTGCGCTGGTCACAATGGCCGTGTTTCAGGTGCCATTGTGACAGCCGCAAAATGTCGCCGCGTTGCGGTGCCTTCGCTGCGGGTTTCGAGCCCAAGGTCTCGAATCCCGAAATACGGGGACGGCGAAGCCGTGACATTTTGCGCCTCACTCGGAAGTGACGAGACATGTCCTTCGTCCCAGCGATAGCGCGCAGTTAAAAAACGCAGGATTCCAAAGGAGGTTCGTTTAAACCTCCTTTGGGCCAGTGTGGGCGGCGAGCCCACGATCTTGATTTTGATTTTGAAGTTGAATTTAAAAGCAGGTTTGGGCGGCAGCCCAAGGTATAGGCCTGCCGCCGAGGCGAAAACCCTACCGTTTTTCGACCGGTTGCTCCAACAACATGGTTTGAGTCTGGCTGAGGCTGATGTCCGCGGCCCGCAAGGCTTTGAGGATCTCATACAAAAGATCGCTCTTGGTGCCGCTGACCACACGCGGGCTGGCGACGTAGCCGGTGACGCTGAGCACAATCCCCGTCGGGCCGAGCTCTTTGAAACTGACCGACGGTGCCGGGGTGTCGAGGACGGCTTCGTGCAACTCGTAACACTGTAGCAGCAGCGAGCGCACCTGCTCAGGATCGATATCCAGCGGGAAAGTCAGCGCGATGGTGGCGACACCCTGCGCATTGCCCATCGTGGCGTTACGCACGTTCTGGGAAATGAACTGCGAGTTCGGCACGATCACCGTGGAACGGTCACTGAGCTGAATCTCCGTGGCGCGCACGTTGATGCGGCGGATATCCCCTTCCACCCCACTGATGGTCACGAGATCGCCTACCTTCACCGGGCGCTCCGTCAGCAAAATTAATCCGGAGATAAAATTCTTCACAATCTCCTGTAAGCCAAAACCGATACCGACCGAAAGCGCACTGACGATCCACGCCAGCCGGTTCCATTCGATCCCGAGCGTCGACAGCGTCAGCAGGATCACCAGCACATAACCCACGTTACTGAACAGCGTTACCAGCGAGGCGCGCATACCCCGGTCCATCATAGTTTTCGGCAAGAACTCTTTGTCCAGCCAGTGCTTAGCCGAACGCAGCACATACCAGCCAACCACCAGACAAAGGAAAGCATTCACCGCGTGGGCAGGAATAATATTCATGCTTTCCAGGCCTTTACCGCCCCAGATATCGACGACTTTACCAAGCAGTTCCAGCGGCGTGGTGGTTCCAAACGTCCCGTTGAGCAAGGCCAGGGCCGCAAACAGCACCAGCAGTGTTTTCCCTACCGCCGCAAACAACGTGGCCGCCAGCGACAGGTGGCGCTCATTCAGGCTGACTGTGCTTTTCAGCAACTTGCCGCTGTAGGTGGTAGGAGAAAAGAAGCTTTCACTGAAATCCACCACCAGATGGATCAGTAAATAAAGGCAGGTCAACACCAGCCCGACCCATACCAATTCGTAGGTCAGGAAACGTGCCAGCGGAATGTAGCCGATCACTAACGCAATGACGATAACCACAGCGGTAATGGTTATTGCTATTTGAATCAGTCCGGCCAGCATCGAACGTGCTTCGGCCTGCTCACCCCGTGCGAGCAACTGGCGGCGTACTTTGTGAACCCGCATAGGCGCGATAAGGCAGCTCATGGCAACCAGCAGCGCGGAAAGACCGTTGCCAAGTATGGTTAAGGCCACGCTGGAGTCAATCAGCCCGTTCAGCACTTCGACAATGCCAAAAATAAAGATAAAGGCCGCAAGGGTTATCGGGAATGAGGCCAGCTTTTTAGCGATAGGATCTGCCATTGCCGGAAGACGCCACGACGGATGCCGGTTCGACAACAGCGCCGAGCCCAGACCGGCAATCAGTGCAGAGAATACTGCCAGCACGGTGATGGAGTTGGCCAGATCCAGCAATAGCCCTGAGGTGTCGGGCAGGCGCACGAAAAATTGACAGAACAGCGTGGCGCTCAGCCACTGTGAAACCACGATGATAAGCGTAGCAATACTGGCCAGCAGGCTGCGCCGTAAACGCCCTCCCGGCAACCAGCGTGGCAGCATCCATGCCAGCGGCCGGTCAAGCGCCCGGCGGCCAAACAGGCCGATCGCTAACGCCAGTAACAGATAGATCGCCGAACCAAACCGGTATTCCGGCTGCCATGCCTGATCCCACGCATCTTTGACCTGCGAACTGAAATCATCAAAACGGGCGAGGTCATTTTCATTCGGGGAAAAGAGCGGCTTCCAGAACGTGGTACCCAGAATACTGCCGGAATTGAGGGCAATCTGCGTTTTCAGCGTTTCACGCCGCAGGCCCCGGATCTGCGCCGACAAGTTTTGCGCGCTGGTGCGGATGGCGTTGGCCTGATCAATCTGGGCATCGAGCAGCGTTTTGCTGGCGTTGAGTTTATTACGCTGGCGGATAACCTCCGGGGTTTCCGGTAACGCGCCGACCGCCGGTGCCGGGCCGAGTACATCGAGCTGAGCCTGAATCTGCGACCGCTGCGGCCCGAGAGCCATCACCAGCTTTTCCGCATCGTCGAACAGCCTCAGCGCATCGTCATTCAGCGCATTGAGTTTCTTCTCGGTTTTCGCCGTGGCGACCTGCTGTTTGGTGGTGTCGAGGCGTTTTTGCAGCGCGGTCAGCTCCGCCGGAGCGTTGATTTTAACCGGTAAAGCCGCGTCACCGTTGGCGGGGGGCGTTTGCGGCGCACTATTGTCTGCCGCCAGCACCGTGACCGGTCCCGCTAACAGCGAAAGCAGCAGTGCCCACATAACGGGCGCTTTAAAGAAAGTATGCATAAAAGAATGTATCCGAAACCCGGGGAATTATTATTTTTCAGTATGATTAGGATAGCGGTTTATTGGCGGGAAAAGATCAGGTTTTTTCTGTATTAGCGTGGAAGTCCTAAATAGGTCTCACGGTGGACATCCCCGGCGTACAAGTGCGACCGGGGATGGCTCAGACAGGAATTAGCCCTGTTTGCCCAGCATTAGACGTAATACCGGTGCAGATTCCTGCGGCGGCATGGCCAGAATACCGCTGTAGAGGGTGATCGAGATCTCACAGACCTTGGCGTGATCCACATTCGCAGCGCTTAAATCATTGAACATCTGCAACTGATCGCCGTATTTATCCTGCAATGCCTGACGAACCGGTGCCATCAGGGCTTTGGCTTTTTCGCCGCTGACCACGGTCGGCTGCGCCGTCTGGCCGCTACCGCTGGCCAGCAGTAAGGCGTTCATGGTATCGAGGTCTTTCTTAAACAGCTCAGGTGGCAGAACCTGCGCGGTGTTAACGCCGCCGTTGATCTGCGGATAGAGGAATTTAAAGCAGCTGCCGTCGTTGCGTGCCTGCAACGCCTGCATCTCTTCGAGGCTGACTTCCATCGCGGCAATCACATTGGCATCCGGCGCAGTATTCATGCGCTGAGAAAGCAGGTCAGACACCATCGGTTTGACCGTATCAATCGCTTCCTGTTGAGATTTCCCCTCTTTTTTCAGACGCAGAATATTGCTGCGGATCTGGCTATACAGGGCCGGTTCCTGCGCTTTAATCGTGCTGTAAATCGGTAGCGCAGAGAGCGCCTGGTCGATCTCCTGGGTCTGATCATCACCCGCCAAACGGGGCTTAATCACGCCTTCATACAGGAAATTCCCACCGAGGATCACCACCAGAAAAATAATAATGGCCGGCGTACGGCCAATTTTGCCTTTCTTGTACAGCGCCTTCAGCACGCCACCCAAAATGGCAGCAACCACGGCGGCAATAATTACATCATTCCAATTCATTCCCTGCTTCCTTTTAGTTTCCGATTTGTGCCACGGCATCGCGGCTGGCACCCGCGCGTGCTTCGCCATGAAGTTCACTCAGTTTGCCGGATCGCATTTCCAGCAAGCGGTCAGCATGCTCAAAGTAGTGATCATCATGACTGATTGCCAGCACGGTTTTACCCATTTCGCGCAGATGCGGCAAAAGTTCCCGATAGAACGTGCGGCGAAACTGAGGATCCTGATCGGCCGCCCACTCGTCAAGCAGTAAGAAATCACGCCCTTCACAGGCCGCCAGCAGCAGTGCCACGCGCTTGCGCTGCCCCTGCGACAGTTGCAGGTTGGTAACTCGCTGGCCGTCAAATTGTAGCTTGGCTTCCATGTTCAGGCGCAGTAACCAATCTTCCACCAGCTGCGGGTCCGGCGTACTCCCCTGTGGCCCCATCATCTGACCAAACAGATGAAAGTCCGTAAACACGGCCGAGAAGAGCTGGCGATATTGCTCCTGACTCTGTGCGGTAACCGGCACGCCGTCGAGCAGGATCTGGCCGGACAGCGGCTGATATAATCCGGTCAGCAACATCGCCATGGTTGATTTCCCGCTGCCGTTACCGCCAATGAGAAACACCAGTTCCCCGCGTTTGATGGTCAGATTCAGCGGCCCGACACCAAAGCCCTGCCCTTCTGTTTTGCCGCCATAGCTGAACGTCAGGTCACGCAATTCCAGTGTTTGCCAGTCCTGCGACGCAGGCGGCGCGGCAAACTCCGGCTGATAATCGCTGAGTTTCAGGGCGGTCAGTTTCGAGAAGGCGACCTGCGCACTGAGCAGGGTCGGCAGCGCGCCCACCGCCTGCAACAATGGCGTACGCAAAAACAGCAGCGTCAGGGAGTAAGTCGCGGCGACGTTGGTATCGGACCAGCCGAGCGTGTTCGCCATGAAAAAGACCAGACCGATGGCGCCGAGCATCATAATGTTCGACCAGTTAACCGCGCTGAGGTGGAAGGTGTCGGCACGCACAATGTGGTGGCGGTAATCCCCGGCGTTTTTCTGATACTCATCTTCATACAACAGGCGCGCCCGCTCACGGTTTAACGCCAGTTCTTTGCGCCCGTCGATCACCTTCTCGTAATCTTTTTGCAGGTTATCTTCCGCTTCGCGCACATGGGTCAGATGGCGGTAAACCCTTGAGACCAGCGTAAAACCGACCAGGATAGTGACCACCAGCCACACCACGGTGACCAGTAACATTTTCGGCGACAGCCACGCCAGATAGGCCGCCGAACCGAGCGTCAGGATGATCCCCTGTACCAGTTCCGGCAGACGCACAAAGGCCAGCGTGATCGCCCGCAGGTCGCTGCCGAGGCTCGCCAGCAGCTGCGCGTTCCCAATCTGTTCAATCCGTTCGATATTGGTGTCTAAAATGCGCTTAATAAACTGCCCGCGCAGGCGGTAGATAAAGTGGTGTCCCAGCGTGGTCAGCGCCAGCTGTGAGCCCAGCGTGACGACCATCAGCAGCATTAAGAAGCCGAGGAATTCCGGCAGGACCGCCAGTGAGGCATTGGTGGTCTCAATCAGCTTAAGGTTGATAAAGGCAATCAGCCCGATACCCAACGCCGCACTGAGCAGGCTCAGTGCCATCACCGCTAAAAACGGCCAGCGGTACTGCTTAAAAACAACGCGCAACAACTCCATGAGACTCTCACTTTCTTAAATCGTATTAATACAGAAACATCGTCTGCCCGCAGTGTAATGAGCAGCCGGTTGATATCAAGAATAATTCTCATTTTATCGCTCACGGCCCCGGCGCGGTGAAAAAAAGCTGACAGCGCACGGCGCAGTTCCTAAACTTCTGTAATGGATAAAGAACATGAACTTCGCCGAAGTAAACGAAATGCGCTGGGGTTGCTGCTTGTCGCCGCTGCCCTGTTTGTTGTCACGCTGTTTTTCCCGCCCAACTTTTGGGTCTCGGGGCTGAAAGCCATTGCAGAAGCCGCAATGGTCGGTGCGCTGGCCGACTGGTTTGCCGTTGTCGCACTCTTTCGTCGGGTGTCGGTGCCCTTTATCGCAGCCCATACCGCTATCATTCCCAAAAACAAAGACAAAATTGCCGATAATCTGGCGGTTTTCGTGCAAGAAAAATTCCTCGCACCGGCCTCGATTGTGGAGCTTATCCGCAAGCATGACCCGGCCAGGATGCTCTCTGACTGGCTAAATGCGCCGGACAATGCTCCGCGCTTCGCCGGTTATATGATTAAGATGATGCGTGGCTTTCTGGATGTCACCGACGATCAGCGCATCGCCCAACTGATTAAACGGGCACTGTTTCGCGTGATCGACAAAATCGATCTGTCGCAATCGGTGGCGACGTTACTGGAAAGCCTGACCAAAGACGGACGCCATCAGGAGCTACTGGATCAGGCCATGGATCAGCTGGAGCTGCTGCTGGCGAAAGAGAGCACACGCAGTTTTATCTCCGCCCAGATTGTGACCTGGATGAAGCGCGAGCACCCTCTCACCGCCAAACTGTTGCCAACCGGCTGGCTCGGCCGCAATGGCGCGGATATGGTATCGAACGCCGTTAATTCCGTGCTCGACGACATGGGCAACGATAAAACTCACGCTTTCCGCAAAGGTTTTGACCGCTCGGTACAGGGTTTTATCTGGAAGCTGCAAAACGACCCGGCGACGGCGCAGAAGGCCGAAGAGATTAAGCAATACCTCAAAAATGACGAGAAACTCAACGGTTACGTCATGCAGCTGTGGGGAGATATGCGCGGCTGGCTGAAAGAGGATTTGGAAAGGCCGGATTCCAAAGTACACGCAAAAATCACAGAGTCCGGCCAATGGCTGGGTCAGGCGCTGGAGCAGGATGCTACGCTGCGCGCGTCACTGAATGCACAAATGGAAACGGTCGCCGCCAGAATGGCGCCGGACTTCGCCGAATTCCTCACCCGCCACATCAGCGATACGGTGAAAAGCTGGGATGCGCGGGATATGTCGCGCCAGATTGAGCTCAATATCGGCAAGGATTTACAGTTTATCCGCATCAACGGTACGTTGGTTGGGGCGTTTATCGGGCTGGTGTTGTATCTGCTCTCGCAAATACCGGTGGTATTGCCGTGGGTTATGGCGAGGGTCTAGAAACTCCCCCTTTTCCGGGGGAGGAATACTATTATTTGACTGTTTTGCTGAACGCATCCACCGCGAGAATCGCGTTGGCCACATCTTCCGGTGACAGATGTTGGTTCAGGTTGCCGAGGGTATCGCCCTTGCCGCCAGCCAGTGCACCGACCTTCACCAGATTCTCGTAAGACTCTTTTTCAAGATGCATCTCTTTTAACGTGGTCGGCATTTTGATGGCGCGGTAGAAACGAATGTAACGGGCGATCTCTTCGTCCGGACGCTGTTCCAGCACCATTTGCGTCAATGTGCCGTACGCCACTTTTTCGCCGTGGGTCAAATGGTGGATATCACCTGAAATCGCGGTAAACCCGTTGTGAATAGCGTGCGCACCCGCCAATCCGGCGTTCTCAAAGCCGAGTCCGGACAGCAGCGTGTTGGCTTCGACTACCGCCTCAACGGCCGGTGTAACCAGTTTTTGCTCGACGGCGGTATACGCGCTGTAACCGTAAGTCAGCAGCGTTTTCTCACAGGCTTCAGCAATCGCCATACCGGCAATTGTCGGATCACCACCGACCATAGATTGCGAATGCGAACGCAGTACGGCCTGCGCTTCGACGAACGTCGCCAGGCCATCAGCAATACCAGAAGCGAACAGACGCACCGGAGCCTGAGCGCAAACCTGCGTATCCACCAGCACCAGATCAGGGTTTTTATCGTAGATAACGGTAAGTGTCGAACACACCTTCGTCGGTATAAATCACTGAAAGTGCGCTGCATGGGGCATCGGTCGACGCGACCGTCGGGACAATCACCACGTTCTGTTTCAGTTCATCGGCAATGGCTTTAGCGGTATCGAGCGTCTTACCGCCACCGAGGCCAACCACCACGTGAGTCCCCGCTTTGCGGGCAATCTCCGCCAGACGGGTTATCTCGTTGGACGACGCTTCACCTTTAAATTTTTCATAGTGGAATTCCACTTCGGCTTTTTTCAGCGATGCTTTAACGCGTTCGCCAATGATGCCCCAGACCATATCATCGGCGATGAGCAGCGACTTACCGCCCAGCGCAGGCAAATAGTCGCCCAGGTCGTCCAGAACGCCGCTGCCTTGTACGTATTTTCGTGGCGAAGAGAAGATAAATTTACTCATGATAACAACCTCTTTCCGTTGAAAAACCTACCCTGAGAGTACCCTTCTGCCGCGCAAAGTCACATTATTAAATCTAATAACAACCGCATGAAAAGCTAAGAAAAAGACGCCAGAGGAAAACACGGAATGAAAATCATTATCTCTTATCGCTCAATTTTTCGTTCTAAGCTTTTAACTATCAAATCTATCAATAGAAGCGACTTTTACTTATCAATGGAATCCGTAGAATGCATCGCATTGGCAGCACGTAGTCAGCAGTTGCAGAGTATTCAGCTCGTTGTTAGCCACTCCGTTTAATCTTTTAAAAAAATGAGGAACAGAATGTATAACTTCCAGCGTTACCAAGCCAAAGAACTCGCACTTGCCTTCATGAGCGGCAAGTCACATGAGTTGTCGCCACAAGAATTTTTGCAGCACGTCAAAAAGATGGAGAAATCCTTCGACGCTTTGCTGAAAACCGGTCAGGAACCTTCGCAGCGCCAGGTACTGGTGAAAGCGTTCTGAGTGAAGTCTTCGAAGAAGTATTTTTAAAAGTTGCTGAGTCTCCTGTGTCGGGTTTTCCAGCAAGAATAAGCTTCTGATTCACCTGCGAATAAGAAGTCAAAAAAAGCCCCGCTCGTAAGAGACGGGGCTTTGTCATTTGTGATGATTCATCACTGGAACCGCGAGCGTTTAACTCATCTGGCGGTCATCGATATAACGACGTTTGTCCGGTGCTGGCGGGAAGTACTGATAGAGCCAGGTTTCCGTCAGCGCAGTTTCGCCTGACTTCACGTACATCCGCAGCTCAACCGGCGCAACCGAATCACTGTCCGGGTACCAGTCGAACAAAATGCGATAGCCATCAAACGGCTGCACGTACAGGATTTCGATGTCTTTGATTTTACCGGCGGATACGTTGATCACAGGCGCAAGACCCTTATCAGCATACGCTTTCAGATCACCACCAATAAAATCAACGGCGAAACGGCGCGCCCAGACTTTCGGATAGTTTTCACCCGGCGCCCAGCCTTCCGGGAAGCCCCCCATACCGGTACGCGTTGCCAGTACGTTAGCCAGCGGGCTGCGTTCCGGCGGCGTGCTGCTCCAGTAAAGTTTGTAGCTGAAGTCGAAAGAGTCACCGGCCTTAACCGGTTTTTCCGGCTGCCAGAAACAGACGATGTTATCCAGCGTTTCACCGGTGGTCGGGATCTCCAGCAGGTTAACCGCCCCTTTCCCCCAGTTTCCTACCGGCTCCACCCACAGGCTCGGGCGTTTGTTGTACCAGCCAATCACGTCCTGATAATTATTGAACTCATGATCCAGCTGCAACAGGCCGAAGCCTTTCGGATTTTCATCCGCAAAGGCGTTGAACTGCAATTTCTGCGGGTTATTGAGCGGACGGCAAACCCATTCGCCATTCCCGCGCCACATCGCCAGACGGTCTGAGTCATGAATTTGCGGGTGAATGGTGTCGCAACGGCCGCGCTCGCTGGTGCCGCAGCTATACATGCTGGTCATTGGCGAAATGCCGAGCTGTTTAATGTCTTTACGGGCGTTGATGTGTTTTTCGATCTCCATCACCACGCGGGTCGGTTCGCAGTGAATAATGAAGCGATAAGCGCCGGTGATGCTCGGGCCATCGAGCAGGGCATATACCGTAAAGGTGGTATCGCCTGGTTTTGGGGTGTCGAACCAGAACGCCGTGAAGTCAGGGAACTCTTCAGGCACACCGGCAAAAGTATCTACAGCCACGCCGCGCGCCGACAGACCGTACTGGTAGGTATCGTCCACCGCACGGAAATAGCTGGCACCGAGGAATGACACCACGTCGCGGCGGGTCAGCTCTGGCGCTTTGTTGACCTTAAACCCGGCGAATCCGAGGTTCGTGATGCCCTCAAGCTGCTCGGTTTTCACACCGGCATCATGGTAGTTAAACAGCTCCGGGCGGAAGTGAATTTCACGGGCCAGATGCTTATCGGCATCGACAGAATACATACGCACACGACGTTTGAATCCCATGCCGACGTGGAATAATTCGACATCAAGCTGGCGGTTCGGCAGGTCATGCCACAGGGAATGCCCGTGATCGTACTCGATGGCGTTATACGCCTGAGGAGTCAGTTCAGCCAGCGTCTGCGGCAGAGGCTGCGGCGGACCACCAAAAGGTTGCGAAGCGAGGGAGCGGGCCATCTTTTGCAGCACGGAGTAGTCGAAAGTGGTGGCACCACCGTCCGCTACGTTCTCCTGCGCTGCCGCAGCAGATCGCGTGAACACTGATGCCATCGCAGGCACCCCGCAGTAGGCGGCAAACGCCATTGACGCTTTGATAAATGCTCTTCGTTCCATGCAAGAAGGGTTTCCTGTGCTGGGCAATTCAAATTATCCGCTTTTCTATTGATGCCAGAGGGCAAGCAGCGGGATGTAAAAAATACGACCACAAGGCTAACGTAAAATTCACATCACGAGTACCATAAAATTGAATGCTTTCAGCTAAAAAATAGCTTGCGCGCATTTATGCTTCCGGCATGTGAGATCGCCGCTGTACGCGGCGTGAGCGACGGCTGACAGAAACGTTAAGCCCGCCTTACCGAACCCTATTCTTCTGATTAAAAATTCTCCTGATGCCATCTTTTTAAGATGAATCTGTTACATTTAAAGTTAATGAATAGTTATGAAATTATTAACTATTATGGAGTCAGTCCTTTTGGGTTTCTTCAGGGAGCGCCCCATGTCAGATACTTTTATTCAACAATGGACCCGGTCACTGTATTCACAATTAACCGCCAACGGCGACACTCCCCTGCCTGCCGCATTGCACATCAGCGGAACAGGCCATTTACCCTCAGCTTATCGGGTCACTGAATTTGCCACCGCCTCGGTCGCCGTTGCTTCCCTGGCATTAACCGCACTGATGGCCGAACGCGGCCATCAGATCCCTCAGGCGGAGGTCGACCGCCGCCTCGCTTCATTGTGGTTTTCCGCTACGTTTACCCCTCAGGATTGGGAATTACCGCCCGTCTGGGACGCCATCGCCGGTGATTACGCCACAGCTGACGGCTGGATCCGGCTGCATACCAATGCGCCAGCGCACCGCAAAGTGGTTGAAGCGGTTCTCGGCCATCATGCCGACAGGCCGTCGCTGGCGCGGGTGGTAAAAACGTGGCACAAGCAGGCGCTGGAGCAGGCCATTGTTGAAGCGGGAGGTTGTGCGGCAGAAATGCGCAGCACCGCAGTGTGGCAGCAGCATATTCAGGGGAAAAGCGTGGCGCAGGAGGCGCTGTTCCGGCGATCTCTTTTTGCTGCCCAGCCAGAACCGGCGTGGCCCGTATCAGTTCACCGGCCGCTTCAGGGTATCCGCGTGCTGGATCTCACGCGCATTATTGCCGGTCCGGTGGCGACACGCTTTCTGGCCGGCTTCGGTGCAGACGTGCTGCGCATCGATCCCTTCGGCTGGGAAGAGGCCAGCCAGGAGCCGGAGATCACCCTCGGCAAACGCTGCGCCCGGCTTAACCTGCATAACCCGCAGGACCGCCACACATTCGAACAGTTGCTAAGCAAGGCCGACGTAATGGTTCATGGTTACCGCGCCGGTGCGCTGCAAAAGCTGGGTTATGGCCCGGCAGAGCGCCGCCTGCTGGCACCGTGGCTGGTCGACGTCTGTCTGAATGCTTATGGCTGGAGCGGGCCGTGGCGGGAACGGCGCGGTTTCGACAGTCTGGTGCAGATGAGCTGCGGGATTGCCGAACACGGCATGCACTGGGCGGGCAGTCAGAAACCCCATCCCCTGCCGGTTCAGGGGCTGGATCACGCGACCGGTTATCTGATGGCGGCGGCGGTGATTCACGGATTAACCGAGCGGCTGCGCAGTGGTCAGGGCAGCGAAACCCGGCTGTCACTGGCGCGCACGGCTGCCGAGTTGATGCACCCTGTACAGAAGGCGGACCTCAGCCTGAATGATGCCATTTCCGGCGCAGAGAAACGCGATTTCGCCGCTACGCCGGAACACACCCAATGGGGTGATGGTTGGCGTTTACTGCCACCGGTACGGCTGGCGGGAACGGAAATGCGCTGGAATCTCCCCGCTTCGGCACTGGGTTCGGCTCAACCGGGCTGGCAGGAGCGAGAGTGAAAAAGTCTCAATTTTACCGCGCATAAAAATAGATTAGGTTAATGATTCTTAACTCTTCCTTTATCGGGCCACTTACAGGTTTACGCAATCTATGCATCCTACTCTTCAGCATGACTTCGATACGTTTGGCGATATTCTGCAACAGGCACGTGATACAGCAGTGTCATTTATTGATTCTCTGCCTGACCGTTCGACCTGCCCTCCACCGAACACGCAGCAATTGAGGGCCGGAGACGATCTTCTGCCTGAGCAGGGCATGGGAGCCGAAGCCGCGCTGAATGATTTTTGGAATAAATATGCGGATGGAATTTCCGCCAGCGCCGGTCCGCGCTATTTTGGCTTTGTCACCGGCGGCGGAACACCGGCTTCTGTCGCGGCCGACTGGCTGGTCAGCGTCATAGACCAAAATACCCAACTGCATTTTGACTCGGTGTCACCGGCCATTGAGCTGGCGACCATCAGTCAGCTGAAGCAATTGCTCGGTCTGCCCGCCAGTCAGTGCGGCAGTTTTGTAAGCGGCGCGACCATGGCGAATTTCGTCAGCATGGCGATTGCCCGCCAGTGGCTTGGCAAACAACGCGGCGTTGATGTCGCACAGCAGGGTTTGCACGCGCTGGGTCCGGTACGGGTGCTGGCTGCGGCGGCGCATTCGAGCAGCGTAAAAGGGCTGAGTATGCTGGGTATTGGCCGCGAGGCACTGGAGAGTATCCCAACCCTGCCCGGTAGTGAAGCCATTGACCCTCAGGCGCTGGAGATGGCGCTACAGCAGCATCCGGACGCCCCGACGCTGGTGCTGGCCAGCGCCGGAACTGTGAACACCGTGGCTTTTGACGATCTCCCAGCACTGCTGAAGCTGCGCGAGAAATATGGTTTCTGGCTGCACGTCGATGCCGCGTTTGGTGGTGTTGCTGCCGCTTGTGAAAAATTCACCCATCTGCTTGAGGGGTGGCAGCAGGCGGATTCCATTACGGTCGATGCACATAAATGGCTGAACGTGCCGTATGACAGTGCGATTCAGTTTACCCGCGAAGCCCACCTGCCATTACAGATTGAAGTCTTCCAGAACCATTCGGCCTATCTTGAGCCGCCCAGTGTACGTCCAGACAACTATCTGCACCTGACGCCGGAAAACTCCCGCCGCTTCCGCGCCCTGCCGGTATGGATGGCGCTCAAAGCCTATGGCCGTACCGGTCTGGCTGAAGTGGTCGAGCGTAATGTAGAACTGGCTGCCCTGTTTGCCCGTCAGATTGAAGAGATGGAAGGTTTTCGCTTGCTGGCACCGGTGACGTTAAACGTGGTCTGTTTTGCGCTGGACGATGCCGAAAGCAACCCGGAGTCTGTCGCGCGCCGTAACCGCTTTCTGAGCCTGCTCGACAACGCGGGAGTTGTGCGTTGTACCTCTACCTCACTGAATGGCAAACCCGGAATGCGGGCGGCGCTGGTTAACTGGATGACCGGTGAACAGGATATCAAACTGGCGCTGGCATCGATAAAAGCCTGCCGCGCAGAAGTCTGATCAACGCCTGAAAAGCTATAGCTCCAGCCGGAACGCCGCTTTGCGATATTGCAGCGGCGTTCTGCCAATCAGTTTACGAAAACAAGTGATGAAATAGGGTGCGTCGGCAAAACCGCACTGGCTACCGACGGCTTCGACGGAGAGATCGGTTGAACGCAGTAACTCGCATGCCCGTTTAATGCGCCGCGTTGCCAGAAAATCCGCAATCGATCCGCCCGTCTCCTGACTGAATACCCGCGAAATATAACTCTGCGATAACCCCACCGACGCCGAAAGCTCCGCCAGTGAAAACTTGTGCACGTAATTCTCTTCTATCCACTGCATCACTTTCGATGCCGTGGTGCGGCTGACGGTCTTCTGCCGCTCCTCTTCTGCGGGCATAAACGCCATTAATTGCAGCACCAGCATGGCAATGTCTTCCCACTGATGAGTTTCAGCCTGTTTAAGCACATTGAAATTTTCAAGGATCGCTTCAATGTGTACCGCGCTGGAAGCCAGATCGTAGATATGAGCATCGCGGTCACTGTCCCAAAGGCGCGCAAAATGCGCGCGTCGTTGCGGGAACGGCTGCAAAAAACCGTCGAGCATTTGATGGTCCAGATGCACCGTGGTGCGCTCGTATTGATTTTTATCCGTCTGCTCGACAAAAACTTTATGCAGTTTGAACGGCGCAAAGACAAATAAACGGCCGGGCTTTAGGGTGTATTGCTGATTATCGACAATCACAATGCCGTAGCCCCGGCTGATAAACAGCATTTCCAGACACTGATGCCAGTGAAAGTAGTTAGCGCTGCCTTTACTCATACGGTTAAAGGAAATCTGCCGTTCATTGAGGGCAATGCGTTCGAGAAAGTCGGTCACCGCCATGATTATCCCCTACAGGATTAAGGGCATTCGTCCGCCACAGGTCCAATGACAAGAAATTACAATTTTCTGGCTGAATATTGCAATTTAAGCCCCTTTCCGTCCTTCCCGGCAATATCAATTTAAAAAAATGCAACGTTATGTGAGCCGCATAACAATCAGCCTAAACAAATTCTCTATATTTCACTGACGGCAAATAGGCACCGGGAAAAATGCCTGAATAGCTAAACCACCAAATTGAAACAATATTTCACTTATAAAATTAATATTTACCCTAAATATCTCGGGGCCTATGCAGCTTGAATGATGACGGGTAATTAGTCTTAGCGATACGGAGCGTGAAATGGGCCAGGTGAAAATCAATACAGAAAATCCGCTGCGCACTCGTCAGCAGGTAAAAAATCTGCTGAGTGAAATGTTGTCAGCGGTGACGCCTTATACCGAGGAAGGCAAAAGCGGTATCGATTTAGGCAACACCACCACCCATTACGGTAAGCAGATTGCCAAAATGGAAGCGCTGTCGCGCATGTTATGGGGAATTTTCCCGCTGCTGGCCTCAGGCGAAGCGTGCGAAAACCTCTCTTTTTACGTGACGGCGATCCGCCACGGCACCGACCCGCAGCATGTTGAGTACTGGGGTGAAATCCGGGACTTCGACCAGCGCTGTGTGGAAATGGCGGCGTTTGGCGTCGGGCTGGCGTTGCTCGACCAGCGTCTGCTGGCCTGGTTCAGCCCGAAGGAACAGCACAACCTGATTGCCTGGCTCAATCAGGGAACTCACGCCACTATCCCCAATAATAACTGGAACTACTTTCCGATCATGGTGCAAATGGGCTGTAAGCAGGCCGGTCTGCCGTGGGACCGCGAAGCGGTAGAAGCCCGCTTTGCGCTGATGGAAACCTACTATCTCGGGGACGGCTGGTACTCAGATGGCCCCGGCCGGCCGCGCGATTACTACATTTCTATGGCTTTCCACTACTACGGACTGCTCTACGCCACGCACATGATGGATGTGGATGCCGAGCGCTGCGCCACTCTGCGAACAAGAGCACAGCGTTTTGCGCAGGACTTCATTACGCTGTTTTCAGCCGACGGCTCAGCAGTGCCTTTCGGACGCAGCCTCACTTACCGGTTTGCCGAAGCGGCGTTCTGGAGCGCCGCGGCCTTCAGCGGGCTGGAGGTTTACTCCCCTGGCGTGGTGAAGGGGGTGATTTTACGCCATCTGCGACACTGGCTGAAACAGCCGATCTTTGACCGTGATGGTGTGCTGAGCATAGGTTATTACACGCCAAATCTGGTGATGGCCGAAGATTACAATGCCCCCGGCTCACCCTACTGGGCCTGCAAGCTGTTTCTGGTGCTGGCGCTGCCTGAGGACCATGCGTTCTGGCAGGCCGGGGAGTTACCGCTGCCGCCGTTGGAAAATCCGCACTGCATTCCTCATGCCAACCAGATCCTGTTGAGCGATACCCGACAACAGCACGTGGTCATGCTCACCTCAGGCCAGCTGGAACTGAACAATTTCGTCAATACCGAAGCCAAATACACCAAATTCGCCTACTCCAGCCAGTTCGGTTTCACGCTCGATCGCGGGCGCTTTGGGCTTAACCATGCTGCCTGTGATTCGATGCTGGTTTTTTCCGAGCGCGACGGCTATTACCGTGGCCGCCGCGGCTGTGAGGAGACTCTGATCCGCCACGATGTCATCTATTCCCGCTGGCTGGCCTGGCACGACGTACAAATACAAACCTGGCTTATCCCCTGCGGTGACGGCCACCTGCGTCTGCATCATGTCACCACGGCCCGTGCACTGGACGCCGTGGAAGGCGGATTCGCAGTGATTGATGACCGCCAGACGCAGGTTGAACTCAACCAGCAGAGCGCCTCCAGCCGGATTGTCTCCCGCAACGGCAGCAGCCGGATCGCAGGCGTGGGCGGTGACGCACAGCGCGCAGCAGCAACCGTGGTCACACCACCTAATAGCAGCATTATGTTCGCCGAAACGGCGGTGATCCCGGTGCTGACAGCGACGCTCGAACCCGGTTCACACTGGCTGATGTCTGCAGTGTTTGCCTCGGCCAATGCGCCCGAATCCAACCTGACGCTGCCTGAGATCAGGCGGGATGAGCAGCATGTACATATCACCTGTCAGGGCCGCAGCTGGAGCGTCGCCCTCATTACTCAGGCCCATCCGGAGTCACTATGAAAGCCATTAAAACCGCCAGTAAGTCGGCTTATTACAAGATGAGCAGTTTTATTTTCCTCTATTTTTTCACATGGTCTTCCAGCTTCGGATTATATGCTCTGTGGTTAGGGCAGAAAGCCGGGCTGGACAGCATGAGCATCGGGACAGTCTTTGCGATTAACGGTGTTTTCGCCGTCATTATGAAACCGGTCTACGGCTATATCATGGATAAAATAGGCATGAGTAAAAGCCTGCTCTATTTTGTGGTTATTATTTCCGCCATGATGGCCCCGTTCTTTATTTATGTGTACCAGCCGCTGCTGGAAAAACATCTGATGGTAGGCATTATTGTCGGCGCGTTTTATCTCAGCCTCGGCTGGTATGCAGGCGTTGCGGCATCCGAGTCCTATGCTGACCGCTTCAGCCGCCTGTACAGCATGGAGTTCGGGCAAATCCGCATGTGGGGTTCGCTCGGCTGGGCGCTGGCGGCATCGTTCTCAGGCATTCTGTTTAATCTCTCACCCGCATGGAATTTCAGCCTCAGCAGCGTGACCTCATTGCTGATGCTGGGTGTATTGCTGTCGCTGAAAATCGGCGAGGCCGAACTGCGCAATAACGACGTGATCGCGCAGGAAAAAATCGTCTTCGGCGATGTGATTCTGCTGCTGAAAAACCGCAAATTCTGGATGTTCTCACTTTACGTCGCTGGTGTGGCTTGGATGATGTTTGTGGCGGAGCAGCAATTCTCCCGCTATTTCGTCACCTTCTTCTCCACCAAAGAACAGGGTAACGCCATGTATGGCTACCTGAGCACCGTTCAGTCCGGTCTGGAATTCCTGATGATGATGGTGATCCCGTTCCTGGTGAACTATTTCGGTGCCAAGCGTGGGCTGTTGCTGGTCGGTCTGGTGGTCGGGCTGCGGCTGATTGCTTCGGGGCTGACTAACGACCCGCTGTTGATCTCAATTATCAAACCTTTCTACGGGCTGGAGATCGCCCTGCTGCTGGTCTCGGTATTTAAATATATCGCCGAACATTTCCATAAACGTGTCAATGCCACCATGTATCTGCTGGGTTATCAGGCGATGATTTATGTGGGTTCCATCGTGGTCGCGCCACCGGCGGGTTATTACTACGACCGCATCGGCTTTGCCCACACCTACCTGATTATGGGCGGTATCGCGCTGCTGTTTACTCTGATTTCCACCCTGACGCTCTCCGCCTGCCACAACCGGCGCGATGAAAAATTCGGCATCACACCGGTGAACACGCCGGAAATTAATGCTTCTTCGCCTCTGACTACCGTTAAACGCTGATTCAGCCTAAAAGGGAGAACCGATTGCCATGACTATCACTATCGCCAAAGAAAAATTATTGCCCATTGAACTCAATCAGCTGGACAGAATTGCCCTGCGCCAGCAACTGGAAAATGCCCGTCAGCAGGTATTGCGGAAAATTGACCGTAACCTGCCAAAATTTGACGGTAAATTCCCGGCCGAAAACTGTGAAAATGGCCACTATGCGCTGACGGATAATGTGGAATGGACCACCAGTTTCTGGAGTGGTCAGCTCTGGCTGGCCTGGGAGATGACAGGTGATGACAAATACCGTCTGGCGGCCGAAAAACACATCACCTCGTTTGGCAACCGTATCGCCAACCGCATCGATACCGCCACACACGACCTCGGCTTTTTGTATACGCTGTCGTGCGTCAGTGCCTGGCGTCTGACCGGTAACCGTCAGGCGCGCGGCTTTGCACTGCTGGCCGCCGATGCCCTGCTGGAACGCTTTAACCCGCAGTCCGGCATCATTCAGGCCTGGGGTGATCTGCAAGACCCGGAACAGGCCGGGCGCATGATCATTGACTGCAATATGAATCTGCCGTTGCTCTACTGGGCCACGCAGCAAACCGGTGACAGCCGCTATGCCGACGCCGCACGCACTCACGCCAGTCAGGCGGCAAAGTATATCGTCAGGCCGGACGCCTCCACCTATCACACCTACTACATGGACACGGTCACCGGTGAGCCCCGCTTTGGGAATACGCATCAGGGTTACGCTGATGACTCCTGCTGGTCGCGCGGTCAGGCCTGGGGAATTTACGGTTTCCTGCTAAGCTATCGTTATACTGGGGATCGTGATCAGGTCGAATTATCGCGCAGACTGGCGCATTACTTCCTAAACCGTCTGCCGGAAGATGACGTGTGTCACTGGGATCTGGCCCTGCTCGGCACGCGTGAGCCACGGGACAGTTCGGCGGCGGCGATTGCGGTATGTGGCCTGCTGGACCTGGCTACCGCCCTGCCCGCAAGCGACGCGCTCCGCGCCAGCTATGAAGAAATGGCGCTGCGGATTATGGCTTCACTGACGGCGAACTATCTGGCCGCTGACGACGAGGATTGCGACGGCCTGCTCAAACATTCGGTTTACCACATGGCGAGTGGTAAAGGCGTGGACCAGTGCTCAAGCTGGGGAGATTATTTCTATGTCGAAGCGCTGGTGCGGCTGACCCAAAGCTGGCAACCCTACTGGTAAAAAATGCTGATGTTTTATCAGGCGGCCAGCGGTGGCTGCCTTAACTATTCCCGTTCGTGCCCTGAATGTTCAGTAACAATATAGATGAATAATTTTTAAGCATGGAATGGTTTAATAATGACCACCCTAATCATTTTTCATGAGGATAATCCTAAAATTTCATTTCAGCTTCCACGCTATGTTGCTAGCAACGTTAAGAATATTCCTAAACTAAAAATCCTTTTATCTCCTTTACTCATCCCCAATCGACTTAAGCCAAATTGAAGTGGCTCAATTTTGCCTGAGCGGCACTGAAAAATACCTTTGAACTGTGCGGTTTTTTGTTGCAAAAAGGTATTTGAAGTACGCGTTTGCGGCTTTCACCACCAGTGGTTGTACCCATCCAAACATTATGAAGAACAGGGAGGTCCTATGAGGATTGACTATGCAAACGATAATTTTGGATTCATGCAGTTTTACCTGCCTCGGGCTGGCTCAGTCATTACGTGACAACGGTATTCAGACGCAGGATGTCAGTTTTGTTCGCACTTTTGACCAGTTAAATTTAAGCAGTCTGCAAAAAACACCCGGCGTGGTATTTATCAATGAAGCTTGTCTGCAACCCCATTCTGATAACAGGGATCAGATAAGAAGTTTAATCAGCCAGTACCCGGAAACGTTGTTCTTTATTTTTATGTCTGAAACGCGGATCCATTTCGAGGAGTATGTTTTCGTCAGGAAAAACGTCATTATTTCGTCGAAATCAATTAAGACCGCTACGCTTAATCAGCTGATCCGTAACTATCTGCATCATCATGATTTGGCCGGGCTGGAGTTTGCGATGCTGGATGTCACTCCGGTGATGCTCAGCCGCAGTGAGTCCAACACATTAAAAATGTGGATGTCAGGCGAAGGCACCATTCAGATATCAGACAAACTTCGTATTAAAGTCAAAACGGTTTCCTCTTATAAAGGCAGTATTAAACGTAAAATTAAGTCACCGAATAAACATATTATTTATCACGTAGTCCGTCTGAGTGATCAATTCACTGGCGGCATTTATGTTAACTAGTGTTAATCGTTTATCCCCGGAGGACAATGCGCCAGCATTGTCCTTTTCTTTTTTCGCAATTGTACACATCTGAGTTAATCCCTGAAGTGAGAGCTGGATCTCACTTATAAATTCAATCTCCGCCCTGAAATGCCGATGTAACTGTATGGCGTTTTTTCGCCACGGCAGGTGTTGCCGCTAGGCAGGCCTACATTGATGTCGCGTGCGCCGCACTTCATTGCCGCACATGCAGGATTAACAGAGCGGAATAATATGGATACTTTTACGACGGAACACCCATTAACCACGGCGAAAAAAACCATCTCTTTTATCAGTAATATTCGTCTGATCACCCTGATCAGCGCCATTTTGTCCGGGATCCTGATTTTATTTGCCCTCTCGATTGGCACCTCCAGTTTCTTCCTTAAACAAAGTAATGACGCGCTGGAAAATGCCACTCAGGAATTGCAGATTCGTCTGGCCCTGTCGAACAGTTCCAATCATCTGCGCACCGCCCGCCTGTTATTAATTCAGGCGGCATCCGCCGCGCGTGTCGGCGACCAGGACGTTTTTAAAAAGAATATTGCCGAGGCCGAAAGCCGCATTAAGCAATCTCAATTAGCCTTCACGCAATATATCAACCGCCCGAATAAAACGGCCACCGACCTCACACTCGATGAGCCACTGAAAAAATCCTATAACAATTACCTGAAAACCGGCATGACGCCGATGCTGGAGTCCGCCCGTCAGGCGCATTTCGAAGAGGTGATTTCACAAGAAGCTGAAACGGTGCGCGGTCTGGATCAGGATAACAATACGCCGTTGTTAGCCGCAATTGCCTACCGTACAGATACCGCTAACAAGATTAATCAGGCAGCGCAGTCTGATGCCCGGTGGGGCTACCTGCTGATGGCTGGCGGTTTCGCGCTGGCTCTGGTGCTGACCATCATTACCTATATCGTGATGCGTAAAGTGATCATCACGCCGATTAACCGTCTGGTCAGCCGCATTCAGAAAATTGCCGATGGCGATTTAACCCAACCCGCAGATGCCGCCGGGCGCAATGAAATCGGCGTTCTGAGCACGAATGTCGATGTGATGCAGGCATCGCTGGCGAATACCGTGCGGGTTGTGCGCGAAGGTGCCACATCGATTTATCAGGGCTCTGCGGAAATTGCGACCGGGAATACGGATTTATCATCACGCACTGAACAGCAGGCCGCAGCGCTGGAACAAACGGCTGCCAGCATGGAGCAGCTCAGCGCAACGGTAAAGCTCAATTCGGAAAACGCCCATCACGCCAGCAAACTGGCGGCCGATGCCTCCGAAAAAGCGCAGAAAGGCGGAGATATCGTCGCCAGCGTTGTCAGCACCATGGAAAATATTTCCCGCAGCTCAACCAAAATCGCAGACATCACAAACGTCATCAATAGCATCGCCTTCCAGACCAACATTCTGGCTCTGAATGCGGCGGTTGAAGCTGCACGCGCCGGTGAACAGGGCCGCGGTTTTGCGGTAGTCGCCAGTGAAGTGCGCCATCTGGCCCAGCGCAGCGCAGACGCCGCCAAAGAGATCGAATCCCTGATTGAAGAGTCGGTGGATTATGTCGGTGAAGGCTGCCTGCTGGTTGGCGATGCGGGCGACACCATGTATGAAATTGTCACCGCCGTCACTCATGTCACCGATATTATGAGCGAAATTGCGTCTGCCTCTGATGAACAGAGCCGCGGTATTAATCAGATAAGCCAGGCCGTGTCAGAGATGGACGGCGTGACCCAGCAGAATGCCTCACTGGTGCAGGAAGCCTCAGCGGCGGCGGCATCACTGGAGGAGCAGGCAGAGCGCCTGACGCAGGCCGTGGCGGTGTTCCGTCTCGATGCACGGGCTGCCAATGCGGCGAACCGCAAACCAGCCCTGACGCTGATTGAGGGCTCTCGGGGTGCAGACTCTGCGAGCAACACGCAGAACTGGGAAACGTTCTGATCACGCTGAACGTTGCGTAACATTGCCCTAAAACAAAAACACCGGATGCAGTCTCCTGCTCCGGTGTTTTTGTTATGTGTCAGCTCAGCAAAGACGCTGCGTATTACTTATCAGTGACCCGTGGTTCAACGAAAGTGCCATCCTTGGTGTCGCCTTCATTAAAGAACCAGATGCCTGCCGGATAGTCTTCCAGCGACACCAGATACATGACGCCTTCGTAAAACTCTTCAACTGCCAGCACTTTCCCTTCGCGACGCGGACCGCCGTCAGTTTTTACCGTCACCAGATCGTTAACTTTCATCGAGTTATCCCATCGTTTTCAATGCTATTGATTGTAGTACAGAGTCAGTCAAAAAGGCACGCTGGCGCAGATTTTGCAAAACGAACTGAAGCAATGCATTTGGCAAAATTCAGGCATAAAAAAACCCGCATATGCGGGTTTTTGTAATCTACGTTAATGTGCTGTAAACAGCGCAGAAGCGAGATTAGATAGCGGTAACGTTAGCCGCAGACGGACCTTTAGCACCGTTCTCGATAGAGAACTGTACATTCTGGCCTTCAGCCAGGGTCTTGAAACCTTGATCCTGGATTGCAGAGAAGTGTACGAACACATCTTTGCTGCCATCAGCAGGAGTGATGAAGCCAAAGCCTTTAGACTCGTTAAACCACTTAACCTGACCTTTCATCATTGACATAGGAATTACCTTTTAAATAAAAATTTCGCCACCATGGGCATGTTATAGCCGGATTTCAGTCGTTACTTATGGAGGCACTAAGAAGGAAATTCGTCAGATCAGTGTTATCATGGATAACGCATTAAATTTGAACAACTTTACTCAGGATGTCGTGCATAAATAGGTCTGTACCACAGGCCGGGATGTATTTACTCATGACTGCCCCCTAATAGCAACTCTTTTTATCTTATAATCTGCGTAAAGTAACTAAAATGATGATTTAACCATCATCCTGTTCGTTCCTTGCACAACTAACCGGTTTTTTATCAATAAGTTGGGCACGCAGCGGCGGAAGAATTGTTCCGCAATGCGCACAAAAACGTGCATCTAATTCATGTCCGGTCCGGTGACAATGGCGACAGGAACGCAGTTCCCGCCCTTTTTCCAGCTCCTGAGCCATATAAGCCGTCAGGATCCCGGTCGGAACGGCAATAATTGAATACCCGAGTAAAATCAGAACAGAAGCCAGCACCCGGCCGAGCGGCGTATGCGGGGTAATGTCGCCATACCCTACTGTCGTCAGCGTCACTACTGCCCAGTAAACCGAGGCAGCCAGCGAAGTAAAACCGTCCCTGCCACCTTCAACGGCGAACATCAGCCCGCCGAACAGACACAAGATGATCGCCACAAAGCCAAAGAACAGGCCTAATTTGTGCCTGGCACGCATCAGGCTGCGCCACAGGACACCCGCCTCGTTCATATAACGCAGCAGTTTCAGCACCCGCAGAACGCGCAGGATACGCAGTAAACGGATGAGCACTTCAACATCTCCCGTGCCCAGCAGCGACGGGAAGAGCCACAGAATGTAGAGCGGCAAAATGGTGATCAGGTCAACCAGACCGAAGAAACTTAGCGGATACCGCTCTTTACGTGGTGTTGAAAAGACCCGCAGTACATATTCCAGAGTGAAGATGGCGGTGAAACCAATTTCAATCCAACCAAAGCGCTGCAAGATATCTGGCGTATTAGGAAAGAGATCTGTCGCGCTGGATTCAAAAAACAGCACGATGACGCTAAGAATGGCGGTCAGCAGCCAGAAGATTTCCATTCGCCGGCCACTGCGTGTGTGATTATCAAAAAGTAACGTAAAGCAACGACGGCGCCATACGGCGAGAAAACGAAACCGGTGCGACATAGAACAGGCATCCCAGCGAGTGAATGGCGCAAGGATAACCATTTTTCCCCCTGAAACCTACCGGCGGCCCTGCCCTCTTTTTACACTCCGGAATGACGCGCATAAAAAAACGCCGATCCCCCGGAGAGGATCGACGTCTCTTTATACTTATGCTGCCTGAAGCGGTTTAATCCATTAATTCAGAAACGGCATTACGCACATAAGCGGTGATTTGCGCTAAATCTTCTGCATCGGCGTTACCCCCGCCAATGGAACGGACGGTGCTTTCGAGATGGCCGATATCCTGTTCGACTTTCTTGGCAATCTGGACCTTTACGATAGTATCGACCGAAGAAATAAAGGCCCGCATCACCGCTTTGAGCGCATAAATTTCACAAAAAGAGTCATAAGCAGGCTTATCGGCAGGCACTGCAGGAACAATTTGTGCACGCGGTGGAAGGTTTTTCAGGCTATCCACATGTTCAATCATCAGATCAATATCTCTGATCAATTCATCAAAATTCTTTGCCACTGATTTTCCTTCGCTCGGCGAAAGTCGAAGAATACCACCGCCGTTGTCAGGCGAGAAGCCAGCATGAGCGGGAAAGATAAATTTCAGCACACATTGATTTCATTCGGCAGGCCCGCCGTCCGCACAAAAAAAATGCGCCTGCGGGCAAAACCCACAGGCGCATTTCAGCTTATCCGCCGATATCAGGCGTTTTTAAGCGAAGCCATATCCACCACGAAACGGTATTTCACGTCGCTTTTCAGCATACGTTCATACGCACCGTTGATATCCTGCATGTTGATCATTTCAACGTCGCAGTTAATGTTGTGCTCGGCACAGAAATCCAGCATTTCCTGAGTTTCAGCGATACCGCCAATCAGTGAACCTGCCACGGTTTTGCGGCCCATCACCAGCTTACCGCTGTGCAGCGCGGGCTCGATTGGCTCGATCAGGCCCACCAGAATATGGGTGCCGTCACGTTTCAGCGTATCCAGGTATGGGTTCAGATCGTGCTGATTTGGCACGGTATCGAGAATAAAGTCGAAGTGACTTTTCACCGCTTCCATCTGTTTTGCATCAGTCGACAGCACAACGTGGTCTGCGCCCAGACGGTACGCTTCCTGCTCTTTGCCCGCAGAACGGGTGAACAGGGTCACGTCAGCACCCAGTGCTTTGGCAAATTTCAGGCCCATATGGCCCAGACCGCCCAACCCCACCACAGCCACTTTATGGCCTTTGCCCACTTTCCAATGTTTCAGAGGGGAATAGGTAGTGATACCAGCACACAGCAGTGGCGCAGCAGCTTTGATATCCAGTTTTTCAGAAACACGCAGAACGAATTTCTGAGCAACCACGATCTGCTCAGAATAACCGCCGTAGGTCATCATGTTGTCATGACGATCATGAGAGTTATAGGTCATGGTTGCGCCTTCTTCACAGTACTGTTCCAGGCTCTCGGCGCAGGATTCACAGTGCTGACAAGAATCGACCATGCAACCGACACCGACAGTATCGCCGACGCTGAAGTCTTTCACTTTGGCGCCAACTTTGGTCACACGACCAATGATTTCGTGTCCCGGAACCATCGGATAGATGCTTTGATGCCATTCATTACGTGCCTGGTGAATGTCAGAGTGGCAAACACCGCAATACAAAATGTCGATAACGACGTCGGTATCACGCGGATCACGACGTACAAAATTATGGGGTGCCAACGGCGCATCAGCGGACGTTGCAGCAAAACCTCGGACGTTAAGGGTCATTTGTTCTCTCCTGAGGGGTAATCGATAGACAAAACGCGCCAGCGCAAACTGCACTGACGGGAAGAAGTATGGACCCTGGGAAGAGAAAATCGTTATAACGATCCTCGCCATTGCTTGCCTGAATCTGTTTTTTTCAGGATATATGGCTAAGGTCTGCACAACGACGCGGCAGGAATACCGCGTCGCTGGCCGTCAGGCAAGAGTTCTGGCGGCTCGCGCCATCAGATCAAACGGGCGGCTTTCAGCTCACTTTTCAGATAGGCGTAATAAATGGGCGCAGCCACGACACCCGGCAAGCCGAAGGCCGCCTCGAAGATCAGCATCGCCAGCAACACTTCCCATGATTTAGCGTTAATCCGCGTTCCGACAATCCGCGCATTGAGGAAGTATTCAACCTTGTGGATCACAATCAGGTACGCCAGCACCAGCGCGCCGACCCACAAAGAGAGCGACAGACCGACAATAAAAATCACCGTATTGGAGATAAGATTACCAATCACTGGCAGCAATCCGCAGACGAAGGTGAAGACCACCAGCGTTTTCGCCAGCGGCAGATGGATACCAAACAGCGGCAAAATGCCGAACAGGAAGATCCCGGAAAGCACGGTATTAATGAGTGAAATCTGGAACTGTGCAAAGACCACGTTGCGAAACGCATCTCCCAGCAGGCGGATACGTTGCAGTAAATCGCTCTTTAGTGGCGCATGTTGCGCGTCTTTATCATGGCGTTGCAGGGAAACAATCGCCCCTAAAATCATACCAATCAGCATAGTGACAAACGCATGTGCGGCGTTCTTCCCGACCGTCTGGATCATCGCGACATGCTCACGCAGCCATTGCAGAAACTCACGCTGTAGCTCTTCGATGTTCGTGGGTAAATAGTGCAGCATCACCGGTGAAATTCGGCTTTGCGCATCGGTCAGCAGCCGGGAAACCATGGCGTTGAACGCGGCCGGGTTTTTCACATCCTGCATCAGGAAATTGGTTATCCCGACAACAACCAGGATCAATGCACTCACCACAATGGTGCTGATCAGCGCCACCACCAGCCAGCGGGCACGTTCCCCGCTGATGATCTTCTGAAAGTGAGGCGTCAGTCCGTTGACCAGCTCATACACCACAAAACCGGCGATAAAACAGGCCAGTAGATGCAGGGGAAGAATCAGTAACAATCCGCCCATCACAATAAATAAACTGAGCCAGCGGATGTGATGCGATCTCATTAATTGCATTGTCTGCGTCCTTAACATTCAATTGCCGGGCATCGTCCCGCTTCTTCGGTCAACATCCCGGCCGATATCATAGCACCGTTGTTTCCTGCGCTACGCAGTACGCAGATGAAACCGATAGAAATTTTTGACAGTCACCTTTTGTCTTTTATCATAGGCATCAACCAAGATGAACAATCGATGTTTATAAAGAGAATCTTAGCTACAGGCGAAAAAGATGTCAGAACTGAACCGTGAGAAATTATCCCTGCCCAACGGGCACCATAAATTATTACTCCACTCCTGTTGCGCGCCCTGCTCCGGTGAAGTGATGGAAGCCATTCAGGCTTCCGGAATCGAATACACGATTTTCTTCTATAACCCCAATATTCATCCGCAAAAAGAATATATCTTGCGCAAAGAAGAGAATATGCGCTTTGCAGAACAGCACGGCATTCCCTTTATTGATGCGGATTACGACAGTGATAATTGGTTTGAGCGTGCGCGCGGTATGGAGAAAGAACCAGAACGCGGTATTCGCTGCACGATGTGTTTTGACATGCGCTTTGAGCGTACCGCGTTGTATGCCTTTGAACATGGTTTTACCGCCATTACCAGTTGTCTGGGCATATCCCGCTGGAAAGATATGCAGCAGATCACCGGCTGTGGCGTGCGCGCCGCGGCTCCGTATCCGGGCATGGTCTATTGGGACTATAACTGGCGCAAGAAAGGCGGCGCGGCACGCATGGTCGAAATCAGCAAGCGCGAGCGCTTCTACCAGCAGGAGTACTGCGGCTGTGTTTATTCACTTCGCGACAGCAACCTGCACCGCAAATCTCAGGGCCGTGAGCTGATTAAACTTGGCGTCAAATATTACGGCGACGAAGACGACGAATAAGCTTTTTCATCTACTCCTTAAGGAGAATACCCGGTTTCATCACCGGGTTTATTTCACTGGCATATTTCCTAATACCCCGTTCAATAATCTAACCCTGCTCTTAAGGGCAGTTATTTATTCTGCCGCCTCCCGCTGCAACATACATCACCGCTACCCTTTCCCCTCCCGGCTATAAAGCCTGCGTCTTGCGCTTGGCGAATACGCTTGATACTTTCCGCCACAGCGGCGTTCATTATTCTTTATTAATCTGAGTAATAACTTAAGGTTATTAAAAATAACTTGGCGCTTAAAAACAATAAAAGTGAGTGACTTTTTGTTCTAAAAAACATGACAGACAACAGGGGTAATAACCATGTGGGTACTTATAGGCATCCCGATCGTAGTGCTGGGTTTTGCGCTGCGTTTTAACCCACTTTTAGTGGTGACCATCGCCGGTATCTCGACCGGCATCGCCGGGGGAATGCAGACGATAGAAATTATCAGCGCCTTTGGTAAAGCCTTCGCGGATAACCGCTATATGGGGCTAATCTGGCTGACCTTACCGGTCATTGCGCTGCTCGAACGCAGCGGACTGAAAGAACAGGCCCGCCATCTGATCTCCAAAGTTCACGCCGCCACCACCGGGCGCGTGCTCATGCTTTACTTCTTCCTGCGCCAGATGACCGCAGCACTGGGGCTGAACTCCCTCGGTGGCCACGCACAGATGGTACGCCCGCTGATAGCCCCGATGGCAGAAGCCGCCGCCGTGACTAAATATGGCGATCTGCCTAACGACGTACGCCAGAAAATCCGCGCTAACGCGGCCGCCGTGGACAACATCGCGGTATTCTTTGGAGAAGATATTTTCATCGCCGTACAGTCTATTTTGCTGATCAAGGGTTTCCTCGAACAAAACGGCATTTCCGTCGAGCCGCTGCACCTGTCGGTCTGGGCCATCCCAACGGCTATCGCCGCGCTTATCATCCATTTTATCCGCCTCTGGCTGCTTGACCGCTCGCTGGCAAAACGTTTTGACAGCCAGCACGGAGGCGTTGCGCCATGATCAATCTGCAATCGGTTTATATTCTGGCAGGCCTGATGTTCTGCGCCTTCGCGATTTACAACCTGAAAGATAAAAGCAACAGCCGCCGCTGGGTTAACGCGCTGTTCTGGGGCGTGTATGGCGTTACCTTCCTGTTTGGCGGCGAGCTGCCGCATGTTGTGACCGGCTGTCTGGCTATCCTGCTGGCGGTGATTGCCGGAACCGGCAAACTCGGTAAAGGCAAAACCGACACCAACCAGCCTGAAGCGGTGGCGCGCCGTGAGTCCGGTGCCAGACGTTATGGCAATAAACTGTTCATCCCTGCCCTGCTGATCCCGGTGGTGACCCTCATCGGCACACTGACCCTGAAATACACTCCCTTTGTCGAAGCCAAAAACGTCACGCTAATCTCCCTGGTACTTGGAACACTGGTGGCCTTCGTGGTGGCATTAGTGATGCTGCGCGACTCGCCACTCAAGGCTATTCGCGCCGGCGGTCAGACGATGGATACCGTGGGCTGGGCGGCCATTTTGCCGCAAATGCTGGCCGCTCTCGGCGCGCTCTTTGCCCTCGCGGGCGTCGGTGGCGTGGTGGCTGATCTGGTCAAAAGTGTCATTCCTCTGGGTTCACCGCTGGCGATTATTGTCGCCTACACCTTTGGCATGGCGCTGTTTACCATGATCATGGGCAACGGGTTTGCCGCATTTCCGGTCATGACCGCCGGTATCGGCCTGCCGCTTATCGTCAACCAGCTCGGCGGTAATCCGGCCATTATGGGCGCTATCGGTATGCTTTCCGGCTTCTGCGGCACACTGATGACGCCGATGGCGGCCAATTTCAATATTGTTCCGGCGGCGCTGCTTGAGTTACAGGATAAAAATGGCGTCATCAAAGCGCAATGGCTGACCGGTGCCCTGCTGCTGCTGGTCAACACCGCGCTGATGTATCTGTTCGTATTCCGCTTTTAATGCCTGAAACAGGGAAGAGAAAAATGACAATGCAAATGACGTCAGATATGGCATCCCGGTTTGCCCTGATGGCGCTCGATCACCTGAATCGTGAATTCCCTAACAAGCTGATGCACGCCATGAGCGGGCCGCAGGATGCCAAAACACCGCGCGAGCTACACCCTATTTTCTACGGCAGCTACGACTGGCACTCCTGCGTTCACGGCTACTGGTTACTGCTAAAACTGCTGGACAACTATCCGCAGCTGCCACAAGCAGCAGATATTATTGATGTGATTGACCGCCACTTTACGCAGGAAAACGTGGCGGGCGAGATGGCTTATCTGCTAAAGCCGCAGCACGCCGGTTTCGAGCGGCCTTATGGCTGGGCGTGGTTCCTCGCACTGACTCAGCAGCTCAATACCATGGAATTGCCGCAGGCGGCGGGCTGGGCGAAAAATCTTGCGCCAATGAGCCGCTTTTTCGAAAACTGTTTCAGCGAGTTTTTACCCAAGGCAACTTACCCGCTGCGGGTCGGCAGCCATTTTAATACCGCCTTTGCGCTGGCACTGACGCTGGATTATTCCCGCAGCATCAACCACACAGGCCTGACTACGCTGATTGAAGAAACAGCCTGTCGCTGGCATTTGGAAGACGTGAACTGTCAGGCCTGGGAACCGGGAGGGGATGAATTTTTATCGCCGTCACTGATGGAAGCGGAGCTGATGCGCAGGGTATTGCCGCGCGACGCCTTTCTGACCTGGTTTGGAGATTTCCTGCCGAATCTGGCGCAGTGCCGGCCCGTGGCACTCTTCACGCCAGCCACGGTAACCGACAGAACGGACGGTAAAATCGGCCATCTTGACGGACTGAACCTCAGCCGCGCCTGGTGTCAGCGCTCGCTGGCCGCCGCCTTACAGGCAGATGACCCGCGCATAGCGCCGCTGCGTGACAGTGCCGAACGGCATTTGTCCGGCGCGCTGGCGCATCTTGATACAGATTATATGGGGCAACACTGGCTTGCGACCTTTGCTCTGCTGGCACTGGAAGCCTGATCTGACAGCGCGGGAGACTAGCGAATGATCCCGCGCGTCGAGAGACGGAAGAATTCATTAAAGCAGTGCAACAGCGGATACTCCGTGCTAAGACGTAGCACTTCAGACTTCACCTCATCAATCGCCACGCCGTCATGAAACAGTTTGGCGTAGATCGATAACAGTATCTGTCTGAGCGGTGGATTGGCGTTCACAAAAGCGAGCGCCAATGCATTAAACCCTTCCGGCACGGCATGGTTACCACTGGCGCACACGTAGGGAGGAACATCCTGCACCACACCGGATTGATCGGCGATCATCGCCCCCTGCCCAATCACGCAGAACTGATGAATCGCGCACATCGAGCCTATCTGAGCGAAATCACCAGCGACCACATGCCCGGCCAGCCCGCTATTATCACCAATCAAAATGGAATTCCCCACCAGACAATCATGCCCGATGTGTACATTGCACAGCAGACGGTTATGATTGCCGATGCGGGTAATTTGCGCGCCCTGCGAGGTTCCGCGATGAATGGTGGTATTTTTGCCAATCTCGTTGCCATCACCGATGAACACAAGAGTGGGTTCACCACAGTATTTGAGATCCTGATTAATCTCGCCTATCGAGGCAAACTGACCGATGACATTATGGTGGCCGATATGCGTATGCCCGTTAATCACCGAGTGTGAACCAATCACCGACCCCTCACCAATCACGACATCAGCGTCAATGACGCAAAATGCACCAATGCGAACATTGGCACCCAGCGTCGCACCGGCGGCAATAACAGAGTTACTTGCCACAATGGCAGAATTTGAAATCAACGCAAAAGTCTCCAGATACCGGCAAAACGGCATCAGTGATCGTCTTCACAAATGGAAAATCGACAGAAAATTGGAGCCGCGCCGAAAAAACAGAAGGGCATTCAGAGAGCACGCAGAGTCGTATGCTGGTCAAATCATCTGACCAATGTTGTGCACACGGCGTCCAGCATACGGGCATTGAACCAGTAAGTGACTATTTTATATTTTATTTATTTTATGAACCTTTTCCTGACACCGGGCCATCTCTGGCGGATTAAGGCTTTCTTAAGCTTGATGGTTTAACATCGCCACCATCCTGATTATGTCAGCCTATTTCTCTCGTGGCCTTCCGCTTTTGCTGTTAATCCATTCAGCAGGTTGCCTTTTTGTTGGAGTTTTTCTTGCGCAAATTCATTCCTAAAGTCACTTACCTTTCTCTGACTTTATTGTTAAGCCTTTATTTTACCTTTGTAGTTAACTTCCCGATTTTGTTGCATTTCTACAAGATACTCCACGCGCTTCCGGCCTTCAGTATGGGTTTTGCCGTCACCATTCCCCTGGTGCTGTTTGCCGCGCTGAATTTTGTCTTCACGCCCTTCAGTTTCCGTCCGTTACTTAAGCCTTTCTTCATTGTAATACTGCCGGTCAGCGCGCTTGCCAGTTACGCAATGTTCAAATACCAAATCATTTTTGATCGCGGGATGATTGAAAATATCGTCGAGACGCAGCAGAGCGAGGCGACGTCGTACCTGAATATCTCGGTGGTTATCTGGTTCTTGCTGACCGGCATACTGCCCGCGATGATACTGTTCTTCACGCAGGTTACCTATGAGAAGTCCGCCCTGCGCCGTCTGGGCGTTCGGCTGTTATCCATGGTGCTCTCCCTGCTGGTCGTGGCTGCCGTCGCTGGTGTGTACTACAAAGATTACGCTTCAGTGGGCCGTAACAACCGCACCCTAAATCTGGAAATTGTGCCCACCAACTACCTCTATAGCGCCTTCCAGTACTACAACCACCGTTATTTTACCCATACCGGGCCTTTCCAAAAGATTGGCGATGACGCGAAACTGGTACAGAAAGTCGGGCAAAAACCGACACTGCTCTTCCTGGTGATTGGCGAAACGGCGCGGGCTCAGAACCAGTCATCAAACGGCTATGACAAGCCGACAAACGAATTCACCCAAAAAGTGCCCGACGTGGTCTATTTCAGCCACACCAGCTCGTGTGGAACGGCGACAGCAATCTCGGTGCCCTGCATGTTTTCGAATATGAAGCGGGTCGATTTTGACAATAATCGCGCCCGTAACAGTGAAGGCGTGCTGGATATCGTGCAGAAGGCGGGGGTTTCCGTTTTCTGGAAAGACAATGATGAAGGCTGTAAAGGCGTGTGCGATCGCGTGCCCAATATCATCATCAGCACGGCCAAAGACGGTAAAAACTGCGACGGTGATACCTGTTACGACATGGCGCTGCTCAATAATATTGACGACGACATCAAAAATGACGGTAAAAATACCCTGATTGGTCTGCACCTCATTGGCAGCCACGGCCCGACCTATTTCAAACGCTACCCCCCTGAGTTCCGCACCTTTATGCCGGACTGCCCGCGCAGCGATATCGAAAACTGCTCGCGTGAACAGTTGATCAACACCTATGACAACACCCTGCGTTATACCGATTACGTGGTGTCTCAGATCATCGAAAAGGCCAGGCAGTATCAGGATAAATATAACGTGGCGGTGATCTATCTCTCCGATCACGGCGAGTCACTGGGTGAAAACGGCCTGTATCTGCACGGTACGCCTTACGGCATCGCGCCGGCAGAACAGACCCACGTGCCGATGTTGTTCTGGCTTTCACCCGGTTATGTCAGCGCCAATGGCATCAATCTGCAATGCCTGAAACAAAAAGGCGCCAGCGCCAGTGTTTCTCAGGACAACCTGTTCCACACGGTGCTGGATGCCATGAACGTGAAAACGTCTGAGCTGGACCCGCAGCTGAACATTTTACGTGATTGCAAAACAGGTGGCTAACCGCTCAGAATCCAGCAAAAATAAAACAGGAACGTTAAAAAAAAAGCTGTCCGTTTTTATTCCGCATTTAGCAGCATAAGCTGATGTTGTCCGATAACATGGCCCTTACGGGCCAGTATCGCGGACTCAATCCTCTGCTTAGCTTGCACTTAAAGGTGATAAAAATGGACAGTACTGAAACTGATCTGCGTAACCTCGAAAACCTGTTCCGTCTTGCCGACAAACAATCTGCCCGGCCACGCAATGCGCTGGCGCAGTTGCTCTATATCCCGGTCGAAAAACGTATGCGTATTTTGCGTGAACTGCTGCTGCCGCTGGCACGAAAAGGCTCATAACGGCATGGCGGCATGGCGGCAATTTCCTGCGTCACAATCTGCGCCAGAGCATTCACCGTCAGGTCATGAGCATCAAGATCTGCGCCAAACGTGAGATACAACGGTGTCTGGCGCACCGTTCCCGCCGCCAGCGGTAAGCGGCACAGCTCCCCACTCTCCAGCGCATTTTTCACTCTCTCGAACGGCATCCAGCCATACCCCACCCCGACGGATATTGCATCCAGCGCTGCTTCAACCGTAGTAAACGTCCAGCTGGCCGCCGGATCCAACCGCCGTTTTTCCTGACGTTGCGTGTCGCGGTCGGCAATCGTGATCAAAGGGAAACGCGCCAGATCCGAAACTGACAGCGGCACGGACAGGTGCAGTAAGTCATGTTCACAGCTTGCCACCGGGATAAAATCCACATCCAGCAACCAGCGGCCACTGAGAGCATTTTCCGGTGCCAGCGTAGTAATGTACAAATCGGCCGCCCGTTCGGAAAGTTGGCGGGCACTTTCGGAACGCAAAATCTCGGTCAGGTGTACCTGCGTTTGCGGAAATTGTTGCTGAAAAATCTTCAGGGCCGAAAATAACTGACGCTTGGGAAACACACTGTCGACAACCAGGCTCAGTTGGGTGCGCATCCCGCCTTTAAGCCCCGCAGCGCGCTGTTCGAGCTGAGTGAATGCGGCGATAAGCGGCCGGGCCTGCGCCAGTAACGCCTGCCCCTGCTCGGTCAGCATCGCCCGGCGGCCCACGATCTCCAGCAATGGCAAACCAAGCCGCTCCTGCAAACTGCTCAGGGCATAACTGACTGACGATTGACTGCGGTGCAGCTGTACTGCAGCCTGAGCATACCCGCCCTTCTCAATGACTGTCTGTAATATGAACCATTGTTCCAGCGTGGTGTGCGGTAATGCCATCGGTCTCTCCCTGAAGGTTTAATTCTGTAAAGTGCGGCGGCCATCACATCTAAATTTTAGATGTTTTCCATCAAATATCAGCGTTTTTTATTTAAAAAATGAAAGCGTAGGATCACTTTATCGCAAGACAAACCGAGTTTTGAGGAGAAATACGATGAACAACGTTGATAAACATGACCTGAGCAGTTTCGTTGGTAAACATCTGGTTTACACCTACGACAACGGCTGGAATTATGAAATCTATGTCAAAAACGCCAACACGCTCGATTACCGCATTCACAGCGGGCTGGTGGGTAACCGCTGGGTTAAAGACCAGCAGGCGTATATCGTGCGCATTGGCAAAGATATCTACAAGATTTCATGGACTGAACCGACCGGTACCGACGTCAGCCTGAGCGTTAATCTGGCCGATAAAGTATTCCACGGCACCATCTTCTTCCCGCGCTGGGTGATCAATAACCCGGAAAAAACCGTCTGCTTCCAGAACGAACATATTGCTGAAATGCAGGCGCTGCGTGACGCAGGTCCGGCCTACCCGACCGAAGTGATCGACGAATTCGCCACCATTACTTTTGTACGTGACTGCGGTGTAAACAATGAAACGGTGATCAACTGTGCCGCCAGCGAATTACCGAAAGATTTCCCGGCAGGTTTACGTTAATCCACGGGCTGAGAAATTTAGCCAGAAAAAACGCCCGCCGGGATGACCGCAGCGGGCGTTTTTATCAGCAAGCCATCATGCTACTGTCCCAAAATCTTCAGCAACGCGGCATTAAATTTCTCAGGTTCTTCCATCTGCGGCGCGTGGCCCAACCCTTTGAACTCGACCAGACGGCCGTGCGGGATCATTTTCGCCGCCTGCTTGCCCAGGATTTTGTAATTGCCAAGTTTCGCTTTTATCGCCGGTGAAGCGATGTCACTGCCAATCGCGGTAGTATCTGAGGTGCCAATCATCAGCGTGGTAGGCACCTGCAAATTTTTAAATTCATACACCACCGGCTGAGTGAAAATCATGTCGTAAATCAGCGCCGAGTTCCAGGCCACCAGCTTATGTCCCGGCCCGTTATTCAGCCCTGCCAGCATATCAACCCAGCGGTCATATTCTGGTTTCCATTGATTGACATAATAGGCTTTCAGCTCGTACTGACGAATGCTCTCCGCCGTGGTTTTCAGCTCCCGGTCATACCATTGATCGACCGTGCGGTATGGCACACCCTTGGCTTTCCAGTCCTCAAGACCAATCGGGTTTACCATCACCAGTTTCGATACCTCCGGGACATACATCAGGCTGTACCGCGTGGCCAGCATACCGCCGGTGGAGTGGCCGACGATCACCGCTTTCTTAATATTGAGGCTTTTCAGCAATTCATGGGTATTGGTCGCCAACTGCTGAAAACTGTATTGATAATGTCCGGGTTTGGTTGAGGTGCAAAAACCAATCTGGTCCGGTGCAATCACCCGGTACCCTTTGCCGATCAGCGCCTGGATAGTATCGCCCCAGGTGGCCGCACAGAAATTCTTACCGTGCATCAGCACCACAGTCTGACCATTCTTATGGCCCAGCGGCGCGACGTCCATGTAACCCATTTGCAGGGTTTCACCCTGCGAGTTGAACGAGTAGTGCTTAAGAGGATACGGGTAATCAAATCCCTGTAATTGCGGACCGTATGACAGCGCATCGGCCAGCGCGCCGGTGCTGAGAAATAGGGAAAGTGCTACGGCAGGGAGAATCGTTTTCAGTCGGGATAGCATTGCTCAATCCTTTAAATCGTCATGCCTGAAGGGTGGCATAAAGAATGATCCTACAAATTTTACGCCACTAAAGGAATCGGACGATGGCGCAACCGCACAAAACCATCGGCATCCTTTCCTGAGAGGACGCGCAGCTGCCTGTTTTTAAAAGCTGATTTTCGGAAAATAGGTTATATTTAGCCTATCTCTTTATGCTCATTCACCTGTACAAGGTTCCGTTTTGTTCCGAGCCAATATCAATAAAATGCGTACCCGTATTGCCGCGTCCGTTGTCGCCTTTTTGCTGATCGTCGCGCTGGGTATTTTTTCTGTGTCCTGGCAAACCTCACAGGGGTTGAATAACGATGCTCAGGAGCGCCTCGCTATGGCCGTGCAACAGGTTGATATGATGCTTGGCAATGCCCAAAAAGCCGCAAAAGCCGTTGAACCCTACCTCGGAAAACCCTGCACCCGGGACGTCGTGCTGGAGCTGCGCCGGCAGATTGCCGTGGTGCCAAACGTACGTACCATTAATCTGGCAACAGAACGGGGTAAGAACATTTATTGCACGGCCCTGTTCGGACCTCGCAGTGAGGTCGTTGACAATAATGAGTACGTCGATAACCGGCTCTTACTGATGAGTGGCAATGAAATCACCCCCGATCATCCGCTGATTGCCTTCCGCGATCAGCATGGTGAAAACAGTATTTTGATTGGCGTTGACGGCTATTACCTGCACAACATTCTAAACCTGCTGAGCACGCGCTCCCAGATGACGCTGCAAATTGGCGGCCTGTGGATGGATGCTCAGGGCAAAGTGCATAAAGCCAGTAACAGCAATAGCGGTGAAAGGATTCAACTTAACTCAGCGCATTATCCTTATCAGGTCGTGGCGTATCTTCAGCATACCAACCACTGGCGCTATGCATTTGATTACTCACCTATTAGCCTGATTTTGTTTCCCTTGCTGGGCTTGTTTGTCGGTTTTATTACTTTCATGGCACTCGGACGTGTTGGCACGCCGCTGGCGATGTTGAAAGCGGGCATAGCGAATCAGGAGTTTATTCCTTATGTCCAGCCGGTGGTGGATGGCACCCATCACCAACTGACGGGTTGTGAAGTACTGATGCGCTGGAATCATCCGCAGATGGGTCTGATAGCGCCCTATCACTTCATCCCTCTGGCCGAAGAAAGTGGGTTGATTGTCGATATGACGCGCCAGATGATGGCGAGAACTCGTGACATATATGCGCCTCTGGCTACCCGGTTACCTGATAATTTCCATTTTGGGTTTAATATCTGCGCGAGCCATTTCAAAGACTTAAGCCTGATAGATGATTGCAAAACCTTTATCGATGCCTTCAAAATCAAACCCATTACTCTGGTGCTGGAGCTGACCGAACGCGAACTGATTGTTCCCGGTGACACCACAGACGGCCTGTTCAAAGCCCTGCGACTGCTCGGCGTGCAGATTGCTCTGGATGACTTCGGCACCGGGCATTCCAGCCTGACCTATCTGCAAAAATTCCACATCGATTTCCTGAAGATCGACCAGAGTTTTATTGGGCGCATCGGCACTGACGCTCTCTCCGGCCATATTGTCGATAACGTTATCGATCTGGCAAAACGGCTGGATATGGTGATTGTGGCCGAAGGGATCGAAACTCAAACCCAAATCGACTATCTCGCGCCTTACCGGCTGGACTACCTGCAGGGATATTTCTTCGGTAAACCTATGCCGCCGGAAGAATTTAACCGTCAGTGGTTAGAGCCAAAGCGCTGACTCTCCGACTGACGGAGGAGTATCTCAGTGTGACGTAATACCCAGTTTCTTCATCCGCGACAGCAACGTGGTACGTTTTAGTCCAAGGCGCTGCGCAGCGCCACGCGGGCCCGCCACCACTCCATTTGTCTCTTTGAGAACGGCAATAATATGTTCGCGCTCATCGCCTTCATTCAATGGCTTTTCAGGTGCAGAGAAAACGGCATCGACAGGCATCGCAGGTGGCGTTACCGCAAGCGAATAATTCAGCTCCGGCAATTGGAGATCCAGCACAGTGCCGCGCGTCAGCAAGACGGCGCGCTCAATCACATTTTCCAGCTCACGCACATTACCCGGCCACGGCATACGGCTCAGCAGGCGCAGGGTTTCCGCCGGAATACTGTCGATGGTGCGCTTCATGCGTTTAGCGATTTTATAAGTGAGGAATTTCACCAGTTGCGGAATATCTTCCGGGCGCTCGCGCAGCGGCGGAATAATGATCGGAAAAACGTTCAGCCGGTAAAACAGATCGCTGCGAAATTCTTTGTCAGCCACCATCTGCTGCAAATCCCGGTTGGTGGCGGCGATCATCCGCACGTTGACCGAAATCAGTTTGTTACCGCCTACCCGTTCAAACTCCTGTTCCTGGAGGATGCGCAAAAGTTTAGGTTGCAGCTCGAGGGGGATTTCTCCGACTTCATCCAGAAATAGCGTACCTTTATCCGCCAGTTCGAAGCGCCCCATCCGTTGTGCGGTCGCGCCGGTAAAAGAGCCTTTTTCATGACCGAATAAATCACTTTCCATCAGCCCGGCGGGCATGGCCGCACAGTTCATTTTCACCATACGCTGGTCACGGCGATCGCCGAGATTGTGGATCGCTCTGGCGATAAGCTCCTTACCGGTACCGGTTTCGCCGAGGATCAGCACCGAGCAGTCACTTTTCGCAACGATTTCCACCTGTTTCAGCACCGCTGACATGCTGGCGCTGCGCCCGACGATGTCGCTGAAATCCGGGTTATTGCTGTTGATCTGCTCGGTGAGATACAGGTTTTCGTGTTGCAGTTTTTCTTTCAGGCTTTTGATTTCCTGATAGGCCAGTGCGTTGTCTACCGCGATGGCGATACGTTCTGCTATTTGTTGCAGCAGACGCAGATTCGCTGAATTAAAATTGTCCGGCTGGCACTGCGCCAGTTTCAGTACGCCCAGCGTTTTATGGCCGAAACGCAGCGGCAGAATACACAGCGTTTTGGTCTGCTCCCGCCACAGCAAATGGAACAGCGTGCTTTCTTCGCTTTCCCGCTCTGCATCTGGCCGCACGTTAGTCAGCAGCATCTCGCCGCTTTTCATCACCTGCTGTTCAAGAGTGCCCTCCAGCGCCATCCGTGATTGTTCACGTTCCGCCACGTGCGCCTGCACGTAATGCGTGGCATAGACGCTGGCCGGTTCCGTCTCTTTTTCGGCATCGCATAACACAATGCTGATGGCGTTGATGTGAAAGAAATGGTGAATGGTTTTGGCGATTTCGCCGGTCAGTTCATCGAGATCCAGCTTGGACAGCACCGCGTTGGTGATATCCACCAGAATGCGAAAATCGTCACGTTCATGACGCAGCAGGGAGTGCTGAAACTGTGCATTTTCACGCAACCGGATCTGTTCGACGGCGATGGCGGCCAGCATACAGAGTTCATGCAGACCCGCGTTGTCTTCCTCGCTGAACGGACGATCGTGCTGGCGGGTAAACTCGCAGCCGCCGAGCAGGCCGGTTGAGGCCAGCAGCGGCACCAGACAATAATCGGTAAACGGCGGATAGAGATTCAGCGCAGCCAGTTGCGGATAGCGCAGGTTCAGCGCTTCGCTGCGCCACACCTGCGTTTTAGGGTTGTTCAGCAGGCCGTGCACCGGCCCGGTGGCTAACAGGGTTTCATCTTCATAACTGACCGGCTGATGGTGCGGATCGATACCGTAAAAACTGACGCGATCGCTGTTGCTGTCAAACAGCACCAGCGTCACCGCTTCGGCGATACCGGCACTCTGAACCACCTGCGTCAGGGTTTCCAGCAGTGAGACCATGGTCTGTTGCAGCAACAGCGTGCGCGTCAGTTCCAGTAACCCTTTATGTTTTGTGATGCTCATTGTTGCACTCTGCATAGCGTTAGCTCTGGATACCTGTTCTTTCAGTTGCATAACTGGGTTGCAAAAATTTCTCCGAAGGGGCAGACCAAAAGTCTACCCCTTTCATGGCAGGCCACTCCCTGCCGAGATCAACAAATGCGGGGTAACGGCTCCGCATGGGGCAACATCAGCTGGCGGACGACGCCCAGCGCACCCCGTAAACAGACCTGCGGATGTTCCGTCACCTCGCCAATGGTCCGGGCATCGATGCCCAGAGGATGACTGCGCAGGATATCCAGCACCGCCTTTTCCACCTGCGGGGACACCACCAGCACCAGTTTGCCTTCGTTGGCAAAATTGAGCGGCTCAAGCCCCAGCAGCTCGCAAATACCGCGCACCGCCGGTTTCACCGGCAGGGCATCTTCGTCGATGCAGATCCCGAAACCGCTGGCCTCGCTAAACTCATGCAAAATGGCATTCACCCCGCCGCGGGTGGCATCCCGCAGTGCGTGGACACCGGCCAGCGCACGCAGCGGCGCAATCATCGGGGCCAGCACGGCGCAGTCACTTTCCACCCCGAGATCCATACCGAGCTGTTCCCGCAGATTCAGGATCGCCGCACCGTGATCGCCGAGCGTGCCGCTGACAATCACTTTGTCTCCGGCCTCGAGGGTTTTCGCCGCCCACTTCACTGAGTTGGGGATCACGCCAATCCCGGCGGTATTGATAAAGATTTTGTCCGCCGCGCCGCGCTGCACCACTTTGGTGTCGCCGGTCACGATGGCAATGCCCGCATCGCGGGCGGTCTTCGCCATTGCGCCGACGATTTTCTGCAAATCCGCCAGCGGCAACCCCTCTTCGAGAATGAATCCGCAGGAGAGATAAGCCGGTGTTGCGCCGCTGACGGCCAGATCGTTCGCTGTGCCACACACCGCCAGTTTGCCAATGTTGCCGCCGGGAAAGAAAATCGGATCGATAACGTAGCTGTCAGTGGTGAATGCCAGCCGGTCGCCCTGACGGGTGAGATCGGCCAGGTTCAGCCGCGCGCCGTCTTCACATTCGTTAAGCCAGGGGTTATCAAATGCGGCGCGAAACGTCCGTTCGATCATCTGCTGCATCGCCCGTCCGCCGCTGCCGTGCGCCATGGTCACCACGTCATTACGGTTACTCATCCTGCCACCTTCTGTCGTTGATGCGTCTGCACGCGTTGCGTTTCCTGATGCCGGTACTGATACCACGCGGCGCAGGCGCCTTCGGACGACACCATCAGCGCACCGAATGCGTTATGCGGCGTGCAACCGGTGCCAAACAGCGGGCACTGATGCGGCTTGCAGCGTCCGGTCAGCACTTCGCCGCAGCGTGCACGCGGATCGTCGGCGACCGACTGCGCCTGCGGGTTAAAGCGCCGTTCGGCATCGAATGCCGCGTAGCCGGCAGTCAGCGAAATACCGGAATTTTCTATCAGCCCCAGACCGCGCCATTCGCTGCTGCCCGACAGCACAAACACGTCGCGCATGGCGTCCTGTGCCAGCAGGTTACCCTCTTTCGGCACCACGCGGCGGTACTGGTTTTCGGTTTTACACGATGCCTCGCAAACTTGTTCCACCAGCATCAGAACGCTTTGCAGCATATCCAGCGGTTCAAATCCGCTGATCACCAGCGGTTTACCAAATTGCGTATTGATAAAGTGATACGGCGACGTGCCGATCACCATGCTGACGTGGCCGGGAGCGAGGAACGCATCAATGCGCACGTCGTCTTGTTGCAGCAGGCTGCGCAAGGTGGGGATCAGGCTGATGTGCTGGCAGAACACGCTGAAGTTCATCAGACCTTCACGCCGCGCCTGTTGCAGCGTCACGGCGGTCACCGGCAGCGTGGTTTCAAAACCAAGGGCGAAAAACACCACCTGACGCGCCGGATTTTCCCGCGCCAGTTTCAGGGCATCGAGCGGCGAATAGACCACGCGCACGTCTGCGCCCCGTTCGCGCGCCTGTAACAGCGAACCCTGTTTACCCGGCACCCGCAGCGCATCGCCGAAGGTGCAGAAAATCACTTCAGGGTGCGCGGCAATTTCACAGCAGGCGTCGATGCGCCCCATCGGCAATACGCAGACCGGACACCCCGGCCCGTGGATAAACTCAAGCTGCGGTGGCAGCAGTTTATCCAGCCCGAATTTGAAAATAGCGTGGGTGTGCCCGCCGCAGACTTCCATAATCTGCATCGGTTTTTCGGCGCTGTAAGGCAGGTGCGCCGCCCGCTGATGCAGCCGTTCGATCAGCGTTTTGGCAAGTTTAGGATCGCGGAATTCATCGACAAATCGCATTATCTGACCTCCCCTCTGCCGAGGAACAGCGCGACGTCGGCTTCCACTTCCTCCATGGCGTGCAGCGCCGCCAGCGTTTCCTGCGCCTCCTGTTCGTCGAGTTTGCTCAGCGCGAAACCGACGTGGATCAATACCCAGCAGCCGATCAGCGCCTGCCGGTTCTCACCGCCGACCAGCGCGATATTCACCTCGCGGCGCATTCCGCACACCTGCGCCCAGGCGTGGTCGGGTTGCTGATCGTGCAGGGCAACGATTTGCCCCGGAATGCCTATGCACATCGCTGTTGCTCCAGCCACGCCAGCCAACGCGCCATCCCCTCACCAGTGGTCGCGGAGAGCTGAATCACCTCAATGTCCGGGTTCACCTGGCGCGCATTGGCAATGCAAACCTCAACGTCAAACGTAACGTAAGGCAGCAGATCGATTTTATTGAGGATCATCAGCCGGGAAGCGGCAAACATATGCGGATATTTCAGCGGTTTGTCTTCGCCTTCGGTGACAGAAAGCACCGCCACTTTATGACGCTCGCCGAGATCGAAACTGGCGGGGCACACCAGATTCCCAACGTTTTCGATAAACAGCAGGCTGCCATTTTCAGGTGCCAGCTGGTGTACCGCGTCGTGCACCATTTGCGCGTCGAGATGGCAGCCTTTACCGGTATTCACCTGAATCGCCGGCACCCCGGTGGCGCGAATGCGGTCAGCATCATTGGTGGTTTGCTGATCGCCTTCCACCACCGCGCAGCTCACCTGCGATGCCAGACGGGTCAGCGTGCTGGTCAGCAACGTCGTTTTGCCGGATCCGGGGCTGGACACCAGATTCAGCGCCAGGATCGACGCACTGGCAAAGTGCTCGCGGTTATGCGCCGCAATGTGATTATTCTTCGCCAGCACGTCCATTTCGATATCAATCAGGCGGCGCGGCGCAAACGGCAGGCCGTGGGAATGATCATCATGAGAGTGGAAATGTGGCGACGCGTCGTGAGGGTGCTGATGGGAATGTTGATGGAGATGTTCACTGCTGACGCCTTCAATCCGAAGTTCGCCACTGGCACAACCGCAGGTACTGCACATAATTTTCTCCCGGGGCAAAACGCGCCCGTTATTCGATTTCAATACGTTTTAATTTCATGCCGTCGTCAGCAACAACGCGGACATGACGGCCGCCGCACAGCGGGCAAAGCAGTACGCCGGGGCTGAGCAGGCGGATGTCGAGCTGACAATCGTGGCACCAGCACTCTGCCGCAGGCGTCGCGAGATGCAGCTCGCAGCCTTCGGCCAGCGTTTCGCGGCAGGCCAGTTCAAAACAGAATGTCAGCGCGTCAGGCTCGACGCAGGAAAATTCCCCCACTTCCATCCACACGGCGGTGATCCGGCGGGCATTATTTTGCCGGGCAAATTGCTGCATTAATTCGACGGCATTCTGGCACAGGGTTATTTCGTGCATAGCGTCCGCTCTTTTAAAAATGATGACAGTGCGCTGCAATATTAATGCCAGAGTGTATTCAGGAACTGAGAAGGGAATATTTCAGCCAGTCTGTCAGGCGGCAGTCAGCCCCCGTCATATATGTCGAAATAAGGTGTCATCGACATGTCATTTAATTTCCCTTCCGCATCCCTGTTAATACAAAAAATATCCAACAACCTGAATTTAAAGCAGTTAACAGAAAAATTCCGCAACTGGCACGCTTTATGCCAATACAGCCCTATGCGCCGTATTTTCGTCGTCATCTGACATTTCGAAATGGCACCCTTACAGAACTCAACAACGGGTAACCACCATGAGCACTCTCAGCGAACTGACCACTAAAGCGGATTACATTGCCAGCAAAAATAATCAGCTGAAATCACACTGGCACACCTATCAGAACAGCCTGATCCAGGCGATCACCACAACAAATAAGAAAATAAATCATGAGTTTACCTGTAGCGAAGAGCAGGACATTCGCTTCACGCTGTTTAACCATTTCTCAGTCAGCATTCATCTGAGCGATGACTTTTACAGTCAGGATGTGATTTACAGCCTGAACATGGCACCGGCCAGCGAAGAACCGGAATTTAAAGCGTTTGCCCACGCCAGACTGAGCGAAGACGGCCATCTCGATGATGTGGTGGATATCCGTGACAAACATGCGGTACAGGAACATTACCTGAATAAGATTTCCGCTATTTATCAGTGCCTGTTCGATTCCCTGCATAACAATCAGGCCGTTTTGCCGCAATTAGAAAAATTGCTGATTCAGGAAAAATAATCCCCCGGAATTCATTTTCACGGCGTGGCGAAAATAAATACCTCCTCGCTGAACTGCCGTTTCTTTAATGGGATTAATTCCGACATAAGTGTCGAAATGTCATTTTTAGTGCCGATTTCGTCATCTTTGACGAAATAGAAAGGAGAGGTCATGAGCGTTAAAACGGCCATGAATCAATATGTGATAGCCGACCCGAAACGTTGTATCGGCTGCAATACCTGTATGGCCAGCTGCTCGCAGGAACATCAGCGCCACGGCTTACAGTCTGCTCCCCGTTTGCAGGTGATGCGTAACCGTCTGGATTCCGCGCCGGTCATGTGTCACCAGTGTGAAGATGCCCCCTGCGCGCAGGTGTGCCCGGTGAATGCCATCACCCGCGAAAATGACGCCATTCATCTGAATGAAAGTCTGTGCGTCAGCTGCAAACTGTGCGGTATCGCCTGCCCGTTTGGCGCGATCACCTTTTCCGGCAGTACGCCCGTGGACATTCCGCGCGACTGCAACACATGGAAAGCGCAGCCCGCCCCGCGCGCACCCCGTGCGGTCAGCCCGTTTCTTGACTGCGTTCCCGGCATTCGCGCCGTGGCAGTGAAATGCGATTTGTGCAGCTTCAGCCCGCAAGGCCCGGCGTGCATCACCTCCTGCCCGACGCAGGCGATCACGCTGGTGACCGCCGGTCTGTCTGCCCGCGCCAGCCAGCAAAAGCGCCTGAACGCCATGACCGTTTTCCCCGCCGATCTCCCTGTCGATTTAACCGCCTTCACCGCACCTGACGCGGAGACAAAATCATGACGTCTTTATTGGCTTTGACTCCGGCGTCCCTGCTGGCGCTGGCGCTGATGCTCTGGTTACTGAGCGGTGTCCTGAGCTGGCTGGTGGCGGTTTCTGCACGCCTGAGCAGCCTGATTTCCGGCCTCGGCGGCATGCTGGCCTCCCTCGCCGCCATGACGGCGGCGTTGCAGATAGTGCACGGCGGCCCTGCGCAGGCGATCACGCTGCCGCTGCTGCATTTCGCGGCGGAGTTCAGCGCGCTGAACGGCCTGCTGCTGCTGGCGATGTCCGTTCCGGCGCTGTTTTGCAGCCTGTATGCCTGCGCATGGCTGAACGCGGTGAATTCGCGCACGCGCGCGCGCACCGGGCTGTTGTGTAATCTACTGCTGGCCGCACTGGCCGCCGCGTCAGTGTCTGCCAATGCCGTTCAGCTGATTCTGATGATGGAGCTGGCGGCGCTGTGCGCCTATTTCCTGATCGTACAGAGCGACGATGTGAAAAGCCGTCGCGCCGGTCTGAACCAGTTTCTTTCGGGCCGTCTCGGCACGCTGTGCCTGATCCTGGCCTTTGCCCTGCTGCATCACACCAGCGGCAGCGTCAATTTTGAGGTGCTGCGCCAGGCAACGTTGACGCCGGGCATTAAATCGGCGGCGTTCCTGCTGGCGCTGGCAGGTTTCGGGCTGTACGCCGGAATTATCCCGCTGCACGCCTGGGTGCCGCAGTCACATTCCAGCGCGCCCGCTCACGCCGCCGCGCTGTTCTCCGCCGCGCTGATGAAAATCGGCATTATCGGCATCGTAAAAGTCGGTCTGGATCTGCTGGGCGCACCGCCACTCTGGTGGGGCCTGATGGTGTTGCTTCTGGCGATCCTGACCGCATTTATTGGCGGGCTGTACGCGCTGATGGAACATGATCTCCGCCGTCTGCTGGCTTATCACACGCTGGAAAACGTCGGGATTATCCTGCTCGGCGTGGGGGGCGCGATGGTGGGCGTGGCGCTGGATCTGCCGGTGCTGGCGTCGCTTGCGCTGCTGGCCGGGCTGTTCCATCTGTTCAACCACGGCCTGTTCAAAACCGCGCTGTTCCTCGGTGCCGGTGAAATCGAAATGCAGACCGGCATCAGGGATATGGAAAAACTCGGCGGTATTGCGCGGCTGATGCCGTGGACCGCCGTGGCGGTGCTGATTGCCCTGATGTCGATGGCGGCACTGCCGCCGCTCAACGGCTTTGCCAGCGAATGGCTGCTGTATCAGTCGCTGTTCCAGCTGAGCGCCAGCAAGGTGTTTATCGCGCGTCTGCTCGGGCCGCTGCTGGCGGTCGGTCTGGCGCTGACCGGGGCACTGGCGCTGATGTGTATTGCCAAAGTTTTCGGCGTCACCTTCCTTGGCGCACCGCGCAGTCAGGCGGCGGCGGATGCCACACCCGCCCCGCTGGCGATGACGCTCGGCAGTCTCTTACCGGCGCTGCTGTGCATTCTGTCTGGCGTCGCCTCCCCCTGGATCATTCCGCACTTTTCCGGCGTGGCCGCTGCCGTGCTGAATACGCCGCTCATACCGTTTGCCCGAAACGGCGCGGCGGTGTCCGGCACCTCCGCCGTCTGTGCCCCGATGATTGCCCTGCTGCTTCTGGCGATGCCGTTACTGCCGTGGCTGATTGCCAGCCTGTTACGCGGAGCGCGTCTGCCAAACCGTGTGCGCGGCGACGCCTGGGCGTGCGGTTACGGGCATTCCGCTGAGATGGTGGTGACCGCCACCGGTTTTGCCCAGCCGCTGCGCGTGATGTTTGCGCCGTTGTATCGCCTGCGCCAGCGCGCCACGCCTGCCGCGCTGGTGGCTGCCCTGCACCGGGGCTGGCTCGGGGCGTTCTGCCGTCGTCTGGCTTTCATCGAACTGGCCGTGTTGCTGGTTGTGGCTTTTGCCTGAGGAACTGAAGATGAATTTTCCCGTTTTGTTAAACACCGCCCTGTGGCCGCTGGCGCTGATCCAGGCGGTGGCCCTGCTGGCTGTCGCGCCGCTGTTTGCCGGTTTCAGCCGCGTGATGCGCGCCCGGATGCACAACCGGCAGGGGCCGGGCGTGTTACAGGAATATCGCGATATCGCCAAATTACTGACACGCCAGAGCGTGGCACCGGCGGCATCGGGGGCGGCGTTTCGCAGTATGCCGTATCTGCTGACCGGCGGATTGCTGGTCATCGCCACCGCCCTGCCAGCGGTGACACTGGCATCACCGGTGGGAGCGGCGGGCGATCTGATCACCGTCATTTATCTTTTCGCCATCGTGCGCTTCGTGTTCGCCATCGCCGGGCTGGATACCGGCAGCCCGTTCACCGGCATGGGTGCCAGCCGCGAGGCGGTACTCGGCGTGCTGGTCGAGCCGATTCTGCTGCTCGGCCTGTGGGTCGCGGCGCTGGTGGCCGGTTCCACGTCACTCGGCGCGATCGCTGCCCGCGTGCTGCACTGGTCGGTGTCGTCTTCGTTAACGCTGATTCTGGCCGCGCTGGCCTGCGCTTTTGCCACTTATATCGAAATGGGCAAGCTGCCGTTTGATATGGCCGAAGCCGAGCAGGAATTACAGGAAGGCCCGCTTACCGAATACTCCGGCGCGGCGCTCGGCGTACTGAAACTGGGGATCAGTCTGAAGCAGCTGGTGGTGTTGCAACTGTTTCTCGGTCTGTTTTTCCCGTTCGGTCTGGCAGAACACCTCACGCCACTGACGCTGCTGATGGCGGTGATCGTCTGCCTGCTGAAACTGCTGGTTGCCGTTTTTCTGGTGGCACTGATTGAAAACAGCGTCGCCCGTCTGCGCTTTCTTAAAACCTCCCGCACCACCTGGGCGGGCTTCGGACTGGCGTTTCTGGCGCTGGTGTCCTGGCTGGTCGCAGGCTGACCTGACATTTTTCGTGTCCCGCTGCGGCGGGAAGAGGCTTTGTAATGAGTGATTTCAATACCGCGTTAAACCAAAATCCGGTGGGTAAGCATTATCTGGCGGCGCTGGCGAAGCAGTTTCCTTCGGCAATTTTAGGCAGCGAATGGCAGACCGATACGCAGGCCACCGTGACCATCAAACTCAATGCCCTGCCGGAAGTGGTCGAGTGGTTGTATTACCAGCAGGGCGGATGGCTGTCCGTTTTATTCGGCAATGACGAGCGCACGCTGTGCGGCAACTATGCGCTGTACTACGTGCTGTCGATGGAACAGGGCGTGAAATGCTGGATCACCGTGCGCGCCGAAGTGGATCCCGTCTCGCTGGAATTTCCTTCCGTGACGCCCCGCGTACCGGCAGCCGTCTGGGGCGAGCGCGAAGTGCGCGACATGTACGGCCTGCGTCCGGTGGGTTTGCCGGATGAACGCCGCCTGGTGCTGCCCGATGACTGGCCTGACGATTTATATCCGCTGCGCAAAGACGCCATGGATTACCGCCAGCGCCCTGCGCCGACCACGGACGAAGAAACCTATCCGTTTATTTCTGAGGCCAAAGAAGGCAGCAAAATTGTGCCGATCGGCCCGCTGCACGTCACCTCTGACGAACCCGGACATTTTCGTCTGTTTGTCGATGGCGAAGACATTATCGATGCCGATTACCGCCTGTTTTATGTGCATCGCGGCATGGAAAAACTGGCCGAAACCCGCATGGGTTACAACGAAGTGACGTTCCTGTCAGACCGCGTTTGCGGCATTTGCGGCTTCACGCACAGCGTCGCCTACACCTCATCGGTGGAGAATGCGATGGGGATCGTCGTGCCGGAACGGGCGCAGATGATCCGCTCGATTCTGCTGGAAGTGGAACGCCTGCACAGCCATCTGCTGAACCTCGGCCTGGCCTGTCATTTCGTCGGTTTCGACTCCGGCTTTATGCAGTTCTTCCGCGTGCGCGAGCAGTCCATGAAGATGGCGGAAATCCTCACCGGCGCACGGAAAACCTACGGCATGAACCTGATTGGCGGCATGCGTCGCGACATTTTAAAAGACGACATGATCGCCACCATTGCGCTGGCGGGCAGCATGCGCCGTGATCTCAACGAGCTGGTGGATATTCTGCTCAGCACGCCGAATACCGAACAGCGCAGCGTCGGCGTCGGCATTCTGGATCCGCAGGTGGCGCGTGATTTCAGCAACGTCGGCCCGATGGTGCGCGGCAGCGGCCATCGCCGCGATATGCGTCAGGATCACCCTTACGCCGGTTACGCCAAATTGCCGTTTGAGCTGTGCAGCGAAACCGGTAACGACGTCTATTCCCGCCTGAAAGTGCGCATCCACGAAGTTTTCAATTCCCTGAATATGATCGAGTTTGGCCTGCAAAGCCTGCCGGGCGGCCCGCTGGCCGTGGAAGGGTTTACCTATATTCCGCACCGCTTTGCGCTGGGTTTTGCCGAAGCACCGCGCGGCGACGACATTCACTGGAGCATGACCGGCGATAACCAGAAGCTGTTCCGCTGGCGCTGCCGGGCGGCCACCTACGCCAACTGGCCGACGCTGCGCTACATGCTGCGCGGCAATACGGTGTCTGATGCGCCGCTGATCATTGGCAGTCTCGATCCCTGCTATTCCTGCACCGACCGCATGACGGTGGTCGATGTGCGTAAGAAAACGACCATTGTCGTGCCTTACAAAGAGATCGAACGTTACGGCATCGAACGCAAAAATTCGCCGCTTTAAGGAGCCGCTCACTCATGCTGAAACTGATAAAAAAAGTGCTGAAAACCGGCACGGCGACGGTGGCCTATCCGTTTAAACCGCTGGATCTGGCACCGAACTTTCGGGGTAAACCGCAGTACACCGCGCAGCAGTGCATCGCCTGCGGCGCCTGCGCCAACGCCTGTCCGTCCAACGCGCTGACCATGACCACGGCCGAAGACGGCGAAACGATCCGCTGGCAGTTGTTTTTAGGGCGCTGCATTTTCTGCGCCCGCTGCGAGGAGGTCTGCCCGACGGCGGCCATTACGCTCTCACAGGAATTTGAACTGGCGGTGTGGCGCAAAGAAGATCTGTTCGAAACCGCAGATTTCCCCGTCTGCCACTGCCGTGAATGTGGCAAAGCCTATGCCGTGCAGAAGGAAATCGATTTTGCACTCAGCCTGTTACAGGAAAACGGCGCGCTGAGCGACCGGCAAATCGCCGACCGGCGCATCCAGTATGAAACCTGTCCGGAATGCAAAAAAATGCACTGTCTTTCTTCCACCGACCGCATTGATATCGGCCGACATATGACCACGGAGGCGCAGTCATGAGCCAGACGCTGATCGGCCCGCGTGACGAACATGGCCTGCCGGTGCCCGTCACCCTTGATGAAAGCATCGCCAAATTGAAATCCACCCTGCTCACCAGCATCCGCCGCTCTGCCTACGTCTACCGCGTGGACTGCGGCGGCTGCAACGGTTGTGAAATCGAGATTTTCGCCGCGATCTCCCCGCTGTTTGATGCCGAACGTTTTGGGATCAAAGTGGTGCCCTCACCGCGTCATGCCGACATTTTACTGTTTACCGGTGCCGTCACCCGCGCCATGCGCGTGCCTGCGCTGCGCGCCTGGGATTCTGCGCCTGATCCTAAAATCAGTATTTCCTACGGGGCCTGCGGCAACAGCGGCGGCATTTTCCACGACCTTTATTGTGTCTGGGGCGGCACTGACAAGATCGTGCCAGTGGATGTGTACATTCCCGGCTGCCCGCCCACGCCTGCCGCCACCATTTATGGTTTTGCGATGGCCCTTGGCCTGCTGGATCAGAAAATCAAAGGCCAGCAACACGATGAGGCCGCCCGCGAACCGGCGGCATTATTGCATCCCGACCTGCCGCAACCGCTGCGCGTATTGCTCGATCGCGAAGCCCGCCGCATGGCCGGTTACCGCTATGGCCGCCAGATTGCCGATCGCTTCATGGAGCTGGTCGCCGCGCCCGGCCTGCAACCGGTAGAACAGCGCATCTCGGCCTATCTGGATGAACAAGGGGATATGCGGCTCAACGAAATCGTCGGCAACCTGCAACAGATTTACCAGCAGGTGCTGCGCGGGGAGGTACGCCTGTGATGACCTCCGCCAACGATAACCGTTATGCCCGGCATCAGACCCCGGCGGGCATCACGCCTGAAAAGAACAAAGTGATTTTCTATTCGCTGAGCAGCAAGTTCGTCGATGAGAAGCGCGCGCAGAAACGCAACTCGCAAAAAGTGCAGGAAGTCATTTATTACAGTCTGGCGATCGGCCATCACCTTGGGGTCATCGACTGCCTGAAATCCCGCCTCGAATGCCCGCTTGATGATTATCGCCGGTGGATAGACCTTCTGCCGGAGAACGGCGAGGCGCACCGGAAACTGGCCGGAGTACAACGCTTCGGCGAGATCAATATCGACAGCACACACACGCACTGCCTGGCGCTGGCGCTGCGTGCGGCCCGCCAGCAGATGACCCCGCAGCAACAGGGCTGGAGCGATGCGCTGGTCGCCCTGCTCCAGCAAATCGAAAACGACCCCGCCATGTACCTGATGGTCAGGAGATACGATGCCTGATTTACCTTCCCGCTACGCGCTGCTGTGCGTCGGCAACAGCATGATGGGTGACGATGGCGCAGGCCCGCGGCTGGCCGAACTGTGCGCCGGACGGCCACTGCCCGGCTGGACCGTCGTGGACGGCGGTGCCGCGCCCGAAAACGATATCGGTTTTTTACGCGAACTGCGCCCGCAGCATCTGGTGATTGTCGATGCCACCGACATGGGGCTGGCGCCCGGCGAAATGCGCATCATCAATGAAGAGGACATCGGTGAGATGTTCATGATGACCACCCACAACCTGCCGCTGACGTTTCTGATTCAGCAACTGCGTGACGATATCCCGGACATCACGTTTGTTGGCATCCAGCCGGATGTGGTGGCGTTTTACTACCCGATGAGCGCGGTGGTGGAACAGGCGGTCAGGCATCTGCATCAGCGGCTGCCGGCACTGGAAACCGGCTTAGGTATCGCGCTTTATGCTGCCGGGGACGCCTGACATCGGCTATCGACACATCTGTCGAGGCAGTGACGAAGCGGGCATGACGTCAGCGCCCTGTTTCGTCACTGTCAATAATCACTTCGCTAACCCATTGAATCAAAAGCGTAAAAATTAACCCTCTGAACTGGCACGGTTTATGTATAGCCAGAGCAGCAATGTCGTCAGGCCGGTGTCATCCGGCTTCATAAGAAAATCCGGAATCAGGAGAGTTGAAGATGAACCGGTTTATTATCGCCGACCCTAAAAAATGTATCGGCTGCCGTACCTGTGAAATTGCCTGCGTCATGGCTCACAGTGAATCGCAGGATATCTCGCTGCTTAACGCCGCCACCTTTGCGCCGCGTTTGCACGTGATCAAGGGCGTTAATCTGAGCACCGCCGTCATGTGCCGCCAGTGTGAAGACGCGCCCTGCGCCAATGTCTGCCCGAACGGCGCTATCAGCCGCGTCGGCGACCGCGTTCAGGTGATGCAGGAGCGCTGCATCGGTTGTAAAACCTGTGTCGTTGCCTGCCCGTACGGCGCGATGGAAGTGGTCACCAAACCGATTTTCCGCCAGAACGGCGCGGCCATGACCTCCACCTCTGACAAAGCCGAAGCGCATAAATGCGATTTGTGCCACGCCCGTGCCGGCGGCCCGGCCTGTATGGAAATTTGCCCGACGAAGGCGCTGTACGCCATCGACCGCAATCACTTACAGGAAATGAACGCAGAAAAACGCCGCCGCGCTGCGCTCGATAGCACCTCCCCCCTGCTGTTTTAACCTCGGATAGAGGAAGGAAGATCATGAAAAAAATCACCACTGTCTGCCCATACTGTGGGGCGGGATGCAAAATGAATCTGGTTGTGGATAACGGTAAAATTATCCGCGCAGAAGCAGCCAATGGCGTGACCAATCAGGGCGAACTGTGCCTGAAAGGCTATTACGGCTGGGATTTTCTCAATGACACTAAACTGCTGACGCCGCGCCTGACACAGCCGCTGATCCGCCGCCAGAAGGGTGGAAAATTCGAAGCGGTCAGCTGGGATGAAGCCATCCGTTACACCGCGCAGCGTCTGAAAGAGATCAAACAAAAACATGGCCCGCGTTCGATCATGCACACCGGTTCTTCCCGCGGAACCGGCAATGAAACCAACTATGTGATGCAGAAATTCGCCCGTGCGGTGATCGGCACGAACAACGTCGACTGCTGCGCCCGCGTGTGTCACGGCCCGTCGGTTGCCGGTTTGCAGGCTACGCTCGGCAACGGCGCGATGAGCAATTCCATCGGCGATATTGAGAATTCCAAATGCCTGCTGGTGATCGGCTATAACTGTGCCGATTCACACCCGATCGTGGCCCGCCGGGTGATCAAAGCCAAAGAGAAAGGCGCGCAGATCATTGTGTGCGATCCGCGTCGTATCGAAACCGCGCGCATCGCCGATCAGCATCTGCAAATCAAAAACGGCTGCAACATGGCGCTGGTGAATGCGTTTGCCCATGTGCTGATCGAAGAAAATTTGTATGACCACGACTACGTCGCCAAATACACCGAAGGCTTCGAGGAGTACCGCAAAAACGTCGCGGATTATTCGCCGGAAAAAGTCGCCGAACAGACCGGCGTTAGTGCACAGCAAATCCGTCAGGCAATGCGCACGTACGCCGCCGCGCCGTCTGCCACCATCATGTGGGGCATGGGCGTCACGCAGTTTGGTCAGGCAGTGGATGTGGTGAAAGGGCTGGCCGGGCTGGCATTGCTGACCGGAAACCTTGGCCGGGCAAACGTCGGCGTCGGGCCGGTGCGCGGTCAGAATAATGTGCAGGGTGCCTGCGATATGGGCGTGCTGCCAAACGAATTCCCCGGCTATCAGTCTGTGACCGATGCCAAAGTCCGCGCAAAATTCGCCGATGCCTGGGGTATCGACGTGAATCAGATGGATGCACAGATCGGCCACCGCATCACCGAGATCCCCCATCTGGCGCTGGAAGGACAGGTAAAAGCCTATTACATCATGGGCGAAGATCCGTTGCAGACCGAAGCCGATTTAAGCCTGGTGCGTAAGGGCTTCGAAGCGCTGGAGTTTGTGGTTGTGCAGGACATCTTCATGACCAAAACCGCCGAGCAGGCCGATGTGATCCTGCCGGCCACCTCCTGGGGTGAGCACGGCGGCGTATTCTCCTGCGCCGACCGCGGTTTCCAGCGTTTCGAGAAAGCCATCGAACCGAAATACAACGTCAAGCGTGACTGGGAAATCATCAGCCTGCTGGCAACGGAACTGGGCTATCCGATGCATTACAACGATAACCAGGAAATCTGGGACGAAATGCGCGAGCTGTGCCCGCTGTTTTACGGCGCAACCTACGAAAAAATGGGCACGCTCGGGCATATCCAGTGGCCGTGCACCACGCTGGAAAGTCCGGGGACTCAGTACCTTTATCAGGACAATCATTTCGACACGCCAACCGGCAAAGGCCAGCTTTTCGCTGCACCGTGGCGCGCCCCGGCTGAAGTGCCGGACGGCAAGTATCCGCTGGTGTTGTGTACCGTGCGCGAAGTCGGCCACTATTCCTGCCGTTCGATGACCGGTAACTGCGCTGCCCTGCAAACGCTGGCCGACGAGCCGGGCTTTGTGCAGATGCACCCGCAGGATGCGCAGGCGCTGGGGATCCGCGATCAGCAACTGGTCTGGGTCGCCTCCCGCCGTGGCAAAGTCATTTCCCGCGCCAACTTTAACGAGCGTATCAATATTGGCGCGGTGTACATGACCTATCAGTGGTGGATCGGTGCCTGTAATGAGCTGACGCAGGAAAATCTGGATCCGATCTCTAAAACGCCGGAAACCAAATACTGTGCGGTCAACGTGGAAAACATCGCCGATCAGCGCTGGGCGGAAGACTATGCACAGCAAAGCTACAGCGACATGAAAGCACGTCTGCGCCGTGCCGTTGAAGATGTGATCCCGGTGGTTGCTGTCGGCTGACGTTGTATACCTCCCCTTTTGGGGAGGTACTTCTGGAAGGAGCGTATATGTCTGATCCCGGTTTGTTGGTTCGCATCAGCGGGAAAGTCCAGGGCGTAGGTTTTCGCCCTTTCATCTGGCAACTTGCCCAACGTTTACAGATCAAAGGGGAAGTCCATAACGACAGTCAGGGCGTAGAAATACGCCTGTTGCAACCGGTGAATATCGAAGAATTTTTACGCGAAATGTATCAGCACTGCCCGCCGCTGGCGCACATCGACAGTATCAGTCTGCGCAGTTTCTCCTGGCTCAGCCCTGTACAACAGTTTCACATTCTGGAAAGCCAGACAGGACAGATGGACACACAGGTGGTGCCCGATGCCACGACCTGCCCGGCTTGCCTGCATGAAATGAATGACCCGCACGACCGTCGCTACCGTTATCCTTTTCTCAACTGTACCCACTGCGGTCCGCGCTTCACGATCATCCATCGGATACCTTACGATCGCGCCGCCACCTCGATGGCTAATTTTCCGCTGTGCGACGCGTGTGCAAAAGAGTATAGCGATCCCGCGAATCGGCGTTTTCACGCCCAGCCCGTCGCCTGTCCGGACTGCGGGCCACAACTATTTGCGAGCCATGCTGACGGCGTGCCGTTGGCAAAAGGCGATGACGCCATCACGCGTGCCATCGAAACGCTGCGCGAAGGAGGCATCGTCGCGATAAAAGGTCTGGGCGGTTTTCATCTGGCCTGCGATGCCACCTCACTCCGGGCGGTAGCCCGCTTACGTGAGCGAAAAATACGCCCTGCTAAACCTCTGGCCGTCATGTTACCGGACGCCCGCTGGCTGGCCGAATGTACGGACGCAGCACCGCTGTTTAATGTTCAGGCATTGTTACAATCTGCGGCCGCGCCGATCGTTTTGGTTTCTTCTGCCATTGCGTCACCGCTTTGTGAAGAGATTGCGCCGGGGTTGAATGAGGTCGGGCTGATGCTGCCCTCCTCTCCGCTCCAGCATATAATCATGCAGCAGATGAATTCCCCGCTGGTGATGACTTCCGGCAATGTAGCGGGCTGCGCGCCTGCGTTAGGCAATCAGCAGGCGCTGACACAACTGTCAGCTATCGCCGATTTATGGCTGTTGCATGACCGGGATATTGTGCAGCGCGCCGATGATTCCGTGTTGCGCTATACCACCGGCAAGCCTGAGATGTTGCGCCGGGCACGGGGTTTTGTGCCGGATACCATTGACCTGCCGCCGGGATTTACCGAACAACCTCCCTTACTGGCTCTCGGGGGCGATCTCAAGAATACCTTTTGCCTCGTCCATGGAAAACACGCGGTGCTGAGTGCGCACATCGGGTCGCTTGAGCAACGTGATATTTTTGCGCAGTGGCAGCAGGCAACCCACCATTTATCCCTTCTGTTCGGCTGCCAGCCACAGCAACTGGCCTGCGATGCCCATCCGGGATATGTCAGCCATCAATGGGCGCAACAGCAGGCATTGCCGCGAACCGAAGTGCTGCATCATCATGCGCACATTGCCGCCTGCCTGGCCGAACACCGCTGGCCGCTGCATGGCGGGCCGGTGATAGGGCTGGCACTCGATGGCCTCGGCTACGGTGAAAAGGGAGAACTTTGGGGCGGGGAATGTTTACGGGTGGACTATCTCCATTGTGAACATCTTGGCGGACTGCCTGCTGCGGCCCTACCCGGTGGCGAGCGCGCATCACAACAACCGTGGCGTAACCAGCTGGCACAGTGGCTGCGCTTTGTGCCTGACTGGCAGCAGTACCCCGAGGCCGCCGGGCTGTTAACCCAGCCGTGGCAACCGCTGGAAAAAGCCATCGACGCTGGCGTGAATGCGCCGCTGGCCTCCTCCTGCGGACGGTTGTTTGACGCGGTCGCGGCAGCCCTTGGCTGCGCACCACAAACGCTCAGTTGGGAGGGCGAAGCAGCTTGCCATCTGCAGGCACTGGCCCAGCAGGCACAGGGACAGCCTCATCCCATCACCCTGCGTCTGTTATCAACAGGAAAGAGACTCACACTGGATCTGGCCGGTTTCTGGCAACAGTGGCTTCAGTGGCAAGCTCCGCGCCCTGCCCGCGCATGGGCCTTTCATGACGCGCTGGCTCAGGGTTTTGCCAATATGGCCCACCATGCCGCACGTCAGCACGGCCTGCAAACCGTGGCACTGGGGGGTGGCGTGATTCACAACGCACTGCTGCGTCAGTGCCTTCTCAAACATTTAGCCCCGCTCCACGTTCTTACCCCTCAGGCCATTCCTGCCGGTGACGGCGGGCTGGCGTTAGGCCAGGCAATGGTGGCCTGTGCCCGAATTCAGTCTTCAATCAGATCAGATTCACATAAGGACTCTCATGATTAACCGCGCATTTTTTCACACGCACCGCCGTGCTTTCTGGCTGCTGCTTGGGCTGGTTTTGCTCAACGTCGTAGCCTGGGTCTGGGCATTCGCCCTTTTCAGCCAGCACGCGGGGCTTATTGCCGCCGCCCTGCTGGCCTACGGTTACGGGCTGCGCCACGCGGTCGATGCCGACCATATTGCCGCCATCGATAATGTCACCCGCAAGCTCATGCAACAGGGCCAGCGCCCGGTGGCGGTCGGGGCCTACTTTTCCCTTGGTCACTCAAGCATTGTGGTGATTGCCTGCGCGGCGATTGCGGCAACTTCGTTATTGTTTGGTGACAAGATAGGCTGGCTGCACGACTACGGCAGCACGGTTGGCACACTGGTTTCGGCCCTGTTTTTACTACTGATGGCTGGCGTCAATGCCGCCATCCTGCGCGACGTCTGGCGCCGTTTCGGGCAGGTAAAACGCAGAATGTCATTTAGTCAGACGGAACATGGCGAGGCGGTGGCGGGCGGCGTGATGACCAAAGTTTTCCGCTTTGCTTTCAGGCTGGTCAACCGTAGCTGGCAGATGTATCTGGTCGGCTTTCTGTTCGGTTTGGGTTTTGATACCGCCACCGAGATCGGCCTGCTGGGCATCTCGGCGGCAGGCGCATCGTCAGGGATGTCGGTATGGAACATCATGGTGTTTCCCGCCCTGTTCGCCAGCGGCATGGCGCTTATCGACTCACTGGACAATTTTGTCATGGTGGGGGCTTACGGGTGGGCTTTCGATAAACCGGTGCGCAAGCTCTACTACAATATGACGATCACGGCCACCAGCGTAGTCATTGCCCTGTTTATCGGCGGGCTGGAAGCCCTTGGCCTGCTGGCCGATAAATTCAACTGGCATCAGGGTGGCTGGCAGGCCATTGACCGCCTGAATGAAAATATGGGAAGCGTGGGATACGCCGCCGTGGCGTTGTTTATTCTTTTCTGGGGGATCTCGGCGGTAAACTACCGCCGGAAGGGTTATGACAAACTGGGCATCTGACAGAAACGATTAAATAAGGTACTGCCGGGGGTGCCATTTCTGCATAATATTTATCAGATACGCCATCCCCGGTTATTTGCAAGGTTCATAAAACCATTTTAAAATTTCTATATAACTTCCAAAAATACTATTCCGCTTTCTTATACCAGGCTTTAAAATATTTCATGAAGCTATAAAGTGTCGCATAAAGCCCGGTCACCACGCCGACTTTCCCCTCACGCCATGCGCCGCTGAAAACATACCATTTCCAGAAAGCGCCGAAGGCACTGAGAAAACCACGGGAAATAGAGGGGCGGATATCCTTATGATTCACTACGCGGGTGGTATATCCGTTGAGTTTAGTAAACACTTCATGCAGCGAGTAAAACGTATCATGGCGTACCTCACCAGGCAGAATATGCGTGATCGAATAGCCCTCTGCTGAGTCATCTACCGGCACATCGTTGAAACGCACGACGTTTTTGTTAAATAATCTAACCGGAAAATCAGGAGATGAAACAGGATAAATCACCCTAACAGGTTGATTTAAAACAAACCAATAGCGTGAAAGACAGAATGCCGCACTCTCTGCCGGCTCGGTATTCTGCTTGAGCTTCAAAATAGCCTCGACCATTTCGTGGTTCATGATCTCATCGCTATCCATACACAGTACCCACTCATGCGTTGCGCGTACTACGGCATCATTCATCTGCTGACTGTGCGTAACAAATTTTTGATACACCGGTATCACGCCAAATTCCCGGCAAATATCCAGCGTACTGTCTGTGCTGCCTGAATCAACAATAATCATTTCATCAGCCAAGCGTAATAAGGGGGGAAGTACCTCACGTAATAATCGTGATGAATTAAATGTCAGAATACAAACGGAAAGTTTAAACATAGCGAATACCATTAATGTCCTTTTTATGGGTTAAAAATCAGCAAACTCATTTTGCCGTACATCTGGCGCTTTATATTATTCGAAAACACCCGCCAGAAGAATTAATTTCAAATATAATTACCTATTATAAAAAATAGTAATACTTCAATATCAAATGATACTCTTTAGTTTATTATCAGCATTTCACACGTGTAAAAGATCCACCCTGTTCTGTAACAATTGTCTCAACGTGGTTTTGGTCACAGACATTTGTTGCGGTAAGTGCTTGAATAGCCACGAAGAAAAAACCGTTTGAACGTAGAAAAATCTCTAAAGAGTTCAACCAGTTACGCGATAAAAAGGTTCCGCAATTTTGTCATCTCTGGTAATGAGGGTTGTAAAGTGACCCCCTTTTGCGGCAAGTTTACCGTTCACCCCAGCGAGCAGTTCAAATGATCTCTGTGCGAGCAATCCGATGATTAAGTGGCCGTGGAAAACAAATGACCTCCAGACAGACAAGTGGGAAGCGTGGCAAGTCGCGCTGAATATCCCGCTTTTTGCGTCATTGAATGATCAGGAGCAAAAGCGTCTGGTGCACATAGCCAGCCAGCTTTTACATCAAAAGCGGTTAGTTCCGCTGCAAGGGATTGTTCTCAATGAGCAGATGCAGGCACGGATTGCCCTGCTGTTTGCACTACCGGTGCTGGAACTTGGGGCTGAATGGCTCGACGGCTTCCATGAAATTCTTCTCTATCCGACACCCTTCGTTGTCGATTCTCCCTGGCAGGATCAGAACGGGCTGGTTCACGCCGGTTCGCAAATCCACGCCGGGCAGAGCTGGGATCAGGGACCTATCGTACTTAACTGGCAAGATATTGAAGACTCCTTTGATACTTCCGGCTTTAACCTGATTATTCACGAAGCGGCCCATAAGCTGGATCTCCGCAACGGGGGGGAAGTGAGTGGAATTCCGCCTATCGCGCTGCGAGATGTGGTGGCATGGGAGCATGATCTGCACGCCGCGATGGAAAACTTGCAGGATGAAATCGATATGGTGGGCGAAGAGGCAGCCAGTATGGACGCCTATGCCGCCAGCGATGCCGCAGAGTGTTTCGCCGTGCTGTCCGAATACTTTTTCAGTGCGCCGGAACTGCTTTCTAACCGTTTTCCGCTGGTTTATGGTCATTTTACTCGTTTTTATAAACAAGACCCTTTGGCAAGGCTGCTCCGTAACCATCCCTGCGACTGTTAATTCATCGTCATCAGGGTTTTTAGGCCAGACTGAAGAAGTATTCCTGCTCTTTTCGCTCAGTTGGTGAGCAGTCAGCCAGATAGTGCGATTTTAGCGTTGACACCCTGCGGGGCTCTGGATATCATGCGCCCCGTTCAGACAATTCCTCTGTAGTTCAGTCGGTAGAACGGCGGACTGTTAATCCGTATGTCACTGGTTCGAGTCCAGTCAGAGGAGCCATATTAGAAAAGCCCGCTTAAGGAAACTTAAGCGGGCTTTTTGCTTTTGCATTGTCGCGTTGCCCTCTCCTGCATCCCCGGCGCAGTATTTAGCGTGTCTTCCCTTTCTGGCAGCCGCCATACTCCTGTGTGCGTATTTATGGTACAAAGTATCAGCTATTCACTTACCCATTCAGAGACGCGCAATGGCCTTCTCCATCGACATTATTTCCTGCATCACCGACCGCTTTGTGGAGCTTACCGCGACGGAAAAGCGTATCGCGCAATTTATTCTGGATGACGTGCAGTTCGCCTCCACGCTGCCGATTGCAGAAATGGCAAATCTTACCGGGACAAGTCAGGCGTCGATCACCCGCTTTGCCCGCGCTATCGGCTGCAAAGACGTGCGTGAACTGAAAGTAAAACTCGCGCAGTCACTGGCGGTAGGTCAGCGCTTTATTCTGGACGTGCCGGATCTGGACGGCGTTCAGGGGATCTACGAAACAATCATTAACGTACTGGACATCAACCGGCGCGCGCTTAACCCGGATTCACTTAAAAAAGTGGTCGGATGGCTCAGTAATGCCCGACAAATTCTGGCGATTGGGATGGGCGGTGGCTCAACGATTTGCGCTCAGGAAGTCCAGTACCGCCTGTTCCGCCTTGGCCTGCCGGTGGTGAGCCAGAGCGATGGCCTGTTGGTGCGCATGATGTGCTCAGCCGTTGCGCCAAACGACGTGGTACTTGCGCTCTCGCTGGGGGGTTACACGCCGGAAATCATTGAGAGTGTGGCGATAGCCAGGCAGTACGGGGCCAAAGTCATCGCCATTACCACGCAGGATTCACCCTTAGCCGCCAATGCCGACATCGTGCTGCCGCTGATCGTGCGGGAAAATGACTACATCTTTAAGCCAAGTACCTCACGCTACGCCATGCTGGCGATGATTGATGTGCTGGCCACCGAACTGGCGATGGCCAACAAAACACAGGCAAAAGACCGGCTGAGACGCATCAAGCTGGCGCTTGACGGCCACCGGGGCGGCGTGGACCGCCAACCGTTGGGGGATTAGGAAGAGGTGACGTGCGCTTCGCGGGGTGTTAACTCCGCCATGCTGCCATAAACCGCCGCGCCTGAAGGCGGGTGGTTTCGACATCCTGACCGGCACGATACAGATCGCCGCCGAGCCCTGCCCCGGCACAACCGGCACGTAAATATTCCGCCAGGTTATCCGGCGTGATGCCCCCTACCGCCAGCACCGGGACTTCCAGCGGTAACACCGCCTTCAGGGCGGAAATGTACGCCGGACCAAATACCGCCGAGGGGAAAATCTTCAGCCATTGCGCCCCGGCTTCCAGCGCGGTAAACGCTTCGGTAGCGGTGGCGCAACCGGCACAAACCCACATTCCGGCATCGACAGCCCGACGGATCACCGCGGGCTGCGTATTTGGCGTCACCACCAGCTTTGCCCCAATCTTCGCCAGAAAATCGACCTGTTCAACCTTCAGCACCGTTCCCGCTCCGATGCACGCCGAGTCGCCGTAACGCGTGACCATTTCAGCGATACTTTTCTGCCAGTCCGGCGAGTTCAGCGGGATCTCAATGTAGCGGATGCCCTCTTCAATCAGCGCGCCGACATGATCACTGGCCTCGTGAGGATAAATGCCGCGCAAAATCGCGACCAAAAGTTTAGCGTCTTGCATCAATAATGCTCCTTATTCCCTGCTGGAAAGCGGTGTCACCCGCAATTTCATTCACCGTTATGCCCGCCTGTTCACAGGCCAGCCAGTAACGACGGCACAGCGATTCACTACCGACCAGAGTGACCTGACTGACGGATAATTCACTGCGCATTGCCACCACTTCCGCACCAATCAACAGCCCGGACAACCAGTCGCCGACGGATCCCGGAGCCAGTTCCCCCAGCACTCGCCGCGCACGCGCTTCAAACAGCCGGTTCACGAATGCAGGCGATTCCCGCCCGCGTTGCAGGCCAGCCTGAAACGCCCGGTTATCGTCTTGCTGTGCCGGTAAGCCTCTGCCAATCAGGGAATGCTGCATCAGCAAATGATGCAGCTCGCCCGTCATCGCCGTGGTGAACCCGCTGACTGCCCCCTCTGCCACCTGCACCCATTTGCTGTGCGTACCGGGCAGTACGTAACAGGTGTCAGGGCCCAACTGCATCGCGCCGAGTAACTGCGTTTCTTCACCGCGCATGACGTTGTGCGGCGTATTCAGGCCCGGCACAATCCAGACCTGCGGGGCGACCTCAAAAAGCTGCGCGCTCAGTGTCTGTAACGATACCGGGCAAGCCAGATAAGGCACCGTTTGCCAGCCTGCATCGCTGCCGACCATGCCGGCCATTACCACGGGAAGAACCTCCTTACCGCGCCACGGCTGGATATATTGCGTGAACACGTCACGGGCGGTTTGATCCACCAGCCGGCTGATGCCATAAGGCAGTTGCAGGCTATCCGCGCACTGCCCGTCCTGGTATAACCAGGCACGCAGATGCGATGATCCCCAGTCAACGGCAATATAATCCCCGCTCATCGTGCGCTCCCGGTCGCGCGTTTGCCCAACGGCACCGGTATCGGCTCAGGCTGGCTTTCGCGTTCACGGGTGATCATCTCCAGTGCCTCTTCGCGGCTCATTTTGCTGGCCGGTGTTACCAGCGTCACGACCAGCGCGCAGCCAAGACTCATCAGCACAGACGGCACCACCGGGTTACCCCAGAAACTCATCCAGCTGTCGTTTGCCAGCATCGCCATTGAAGTCCCGGCGCCGCCAATCAGCGCAGCCATCGCGCCCTGCCAGTTAAAACGTATCCAGAATCGCCCCAGTATTGAGCAGATGAACAGGCCGGACATGATCATCGAAATCATTTTGGTGATGTAGCTGATGATGTCGTTGGAGGTCAGCGCGAAGATCAGCGCCAGCCCGATCACCAGCACGAGGGAAATACGCGACATGCGGATCGCCTTTTCTGGTGCAGGCATATGACCGGTGATCAAAGTGTAAAGGTCGCGCAGCATGATAGAGACGGCTGCAATCGCGTCAGAACTGCCTGAAGACATGTTGGCTGACATTCCCGCAATCAGCACCGCCATTCCCAGCACCGGTGGCAAAACTTGGGTGGCGAACAGGAAGGCAAAGCCGCTGTTTGCCAGTGCCGGATTCATCGTGTAAGCGGCCATACCAATGATTGCGGGTAGGAAGGAGAAGCCCAAATAGAGCAAACCGGTGATCACAAAGGATTTACGCACCGTGCCCACGTTTTTGGCGGAATAGATACGCTGACGGTAGGAAGGCGTGGCCAGTACCCCGACGCCAATGACCATTGCCAGAGAAAAAGCAGGCAGGATGCCGAGCTTATCCACTCCAAACAGGCTTTGTTTTGCCGGATCGACGGCCTGCTGGATATGGCTCCAACCGCCAACGTGATGTACCGCAAGCGCTGCCATCAGGATAAAACCGATAAACAGAATTAACGACTGCACGGTATCAATCCATACCACCGCGGAATATCCACCAATACCGACGTAAACCACAAAGGCTGCTGCAATAATAATTTTCGCCGTATTAATATCAATTCCACTTGCCCATGACAGATATAATCCGCCGCCAAGAATATGCGCCCCCAGCCAGCCAATAGATGCAATAAAAATTAATATCGCCACGACATTCTTAATGATTTTATTGCCGCCAGTGTAATAAGAGATCTCTTCGCTCATGGTCATAAAACGCATTTTACGCACCGGCGCAAACAACCAGGCCAGCAGCAGAATACCTACCGCACCGCCCAGACCGTACAGCATACCCGCCCAGCCGTTGGTGTAACCGAAGCCCACCGCGCCCACGCTCGACCCCGTGCCGACCATCGTGCCTACGGTGGACCCCAGCGTTAAAATTAAGGGTAATGAACGCCCGCCTAATAAAAAGTCATCGCCATTTTTCTGATTACGTGACACATACCAGCCCAGTGTGATCATGGCGCATGCATATATTGCAAACCAAATAAGAAAAGAATAATTATTCATGGCTCACTTCCAGATTAATTAAGTTGCAATGGCTCCCTGAAAAAAGACAAAGAAAGCCCGTTGGCACGTTCGTAGCGCACCTGAATTATTTATAAAACTCTTTTAATAAGCCGGATGCACGCAGAAGGCATCCGGCCTGATCACGGAATAATTACTTCACGCGTTCAGCGTTATAACAGGTCAGGTCCACTTCCACTTTGCAATCCACCACCAGATCCGCAACACAGCAGACGCGGGCCGGAGGATGAGCGGAAAAGAACTCGCTGAACACTTTGTTAAAGGACTGGAAATAACGCGCGTCGGTCAGGAACACCTTCACATGCACCACATCCGCCAGGGTGTAGCCTGCGCTGTCCATGATGTCCACGCAGTTTTGGATAGCCAGGCGCGACTGCTCGATAATGCCCCCTTCCACCACTTCGCCATCTTTCATCGGTGTTTGCCCGGAAACATAAAGCCAGCCGCCCGCCTCTACGGCTTTGGCAAACGGTAATGGCTGCCCGCCCGTTCCCGTACTCCCGCCCACTCCGTAACGTTTAATGCTCATCATTGCTCCTTATGCATACTGTATAAATGCGTGCTCAGAGGACAGCGCCTGGCTCTCCCCGCAAAATTCTACCGGCGTAAAAAACGCCCGGCGCGACCGATAACCTGTTTATCCCGGCCATAACTCATTACGCCGTTGACCAGCACCGCTTCGATACCCGCCGCAGGCTGCTGGGGATCGCTAAAACTGGCCACATCGCGCACGGTTTGCGGGTCGAACATCACCAGATCGGCGAAATAGCCCTGTCTGATCAGCCCGCGTTCGGCAAGCTGAAAACGCGCCGCGGACATGCCCGTCATCTTGTGAACCGCCACCGTCAGCGGGAAAAGTTTCTCGTCGCGGCTGTAATGGCCGAGCACCCGGGGAAATGCGCCCCACAGACGCGGATGCGGCATCGGGTCGTTTGGCAGTCCGTCGGAACCCACCATCGTGACCGGATAACTCAGCACGCGCCGGACATCGCCCTCGTCCATGTTGTAGTAAATGGCTCCGGCGGGCATCAGTAATTTGCCAGCTTCGTGAAGTGACATCGACCAGCTTTGCGCAATCTGCTTTAACGACTGCCCGGCCACTTCCGGATGCGGCTCGGACCAGGTGATGACTATTTCAAACTCGTCGGTGATTTGTTTGAGATCCAACGTAGAAGAGCTGGCCGAATACGGGTAGCAATCGCAAGAGACATCCTGCGTTTCGCGCACTTTATCGAACAGCTTCAGTGTTTCCACCGTGCGGCCCCAGTTCTTCGCTCCGGCACATTTGTGGTGGGACACCACCACCGGCACGTTGCCGTGACGACCAATGCGAAACGCCTCGTCGAGTGCCTCCAAAATCGGCTCAAACTCGGAACGCAAATGGGTGGTATAGATGCCCTTCTGTGCCGCGAGTTCCTCTGCCAGCGCCATCACTTCTTCCGTCGAAGAGTGAAATGCCGAAGCATAAGCCAGGCCGGTGCTCAGCCCCAAAGCGCCCTGCTGCAACGCCAGTCTAAGCTCTGCGCGCATCCCGCTGATTTCTTCTGCCGTCGCGGTGCGTAACAGGTCATCCATATGGTTATTACGCAGCGCCGTGTGGCCGATAAGCGTACCGACGTTAATCGCCGGTCTCGCCTGCTCAACGGCCAGAGCGTATGCGCTCACCGTCGGGTAGATAAAATGCTCCGCCTCACCGAGTAAATTCATCGGGTCTGGCACGCGGCCTTTGATGGTCGCCGTGGCTGCACTGATACCGCAATTGCCAACAATCACCGTAGTAATGCCCTGACTGATCTTGGGCAGATACTCCGGCAGCCGGATCACATTGATGTCGTCGTGGGTATGCACATCAATAAATCCCGGCGCCAGCACGCGGTCGGTACCGTCGATTTCATGCACAGCCTGACCACGGATTGCCGGTGCTATTTCAGCGATACGGTCGCCCTGCACCGCAACATCGGCACGGTATTGTTCCCCTCCGCTGCCATCAATGACCGTAACGTTTCTGAACAGATAATCAAACTTCATACGTTCCTGCCCTCCATAGTGTTCTGGATTAAATTTAACCATTTACAAGGATGAAAAACAGTGGAAGACTACACAAAATGCACACACTTATCTGATACTTTTATTCATAAACTTGATTAATTAAAATAAAAATACTTATTTTTCATTTGATTAAAATTGATATTTACACTGAAAGATTGAAAAACTGAAAGGAATTATGTTATGAAATACCAAGAAAGTAACCTCGTTCCGCACAAGTCAGCACTCCTATTTTCCCCAGCCAACATGCTGAATGAAGATGTCTGCCTGCCCGCCGCTGTGATCAAAAAATCCGCTCTGGAAAATAACATTGAGTGGATGCAACGCTATGCCGATACCCGTGGCGTATCGCTGGCACCTCATGGCAAAACCACCATGACGCCGTGGATTTTTCAGCAACAGCAGCGTGCTGGCGCGTGGGCCGTTGGCGTGGGCAGCGCCTGGCAGGCCAGTATCGCGATGGTAAGCGGCATGAAGCGGGTTTTGATGGTTAACCAGCTGGTGGGCAAAGCGAATATGCAGCTGGTTTCAGCGCTCAAAAATGAATATCAGGACGTCGATTACCTCTGCTGCGTTGACAGCCTTGCCAATGCCAAAATCCTTTCTGCATTTTTCAGCGCGCAGAACCAGCAGCTGGATATTTTGATCGAGCTGGGCGTACCCGGCGGGCGCTGCGGCTGCCGTACCACCGCGCAGGCCCTGCTGCTGGCAGAAGAGATTTCAGGCTTGCCGGGCTTACATTTACGCGGCCTCGAACTCTACGAAGGGGTGCTGCACGGTGAAAATCCGCAGCCCAAAGTGGAAGCGTTGTTACGCGATGCCGCAGCCCTTGCCTGCCAGCTTGAGCGCTATGTCGAAGGGGAATTTATCCTCACGGGCGCAGGATCAGTCTGGTATGACGTAGTGTGTAACGTCTGGCTGGAAGCACAAAAACCGGCAAACTGCCGCGTGGTGATTCGCCCCGGCTGCTACATCACCCACGACGCAGGCATTTATCAGCAGGCACAAGACGACCTGATGGCCCGCGACCGTGTGGCCTGTGATTTGGGTGGTGATTTGGTTTCAGCGCTGGAACTGGTTGCAATGGTGCAATCGGTGCCGGAAAGTGGCCGTGCAATTGTGAACTTCGGCAAGCGCGACAGCGCCTTCGACGCTGGTCTGCCGCAGCCGGTGGCGCATTACCGTCAGGGTAAAGCACTTCCGTTGACGGCAGAAAGCATCAAAACCACGGGTATTATGGACCAGCACGCGATGCTGGAACTGCCTCCTGAGGCCGACGTGCAGGTGGGGGATATTCTGGTGTTCAGCACATCTCACCCCTGTCTGACCTTCGACAAATGGAAAGCGCTGCTGCTGGTCGATGAGAATTACAACGTGCTGGAGACCCTGGAGACCGCATTCTGACGGGAGCCCATGTTGCCTTTGCATGATCAAAAAAGCCCGCCTGAGAAAAACGCCGGCGGGCTTTTTGGCGTTATGCGCTTAGCGGTATTTCCACAGCCACTTGCCGCTGGCCAGACGCCAGTAGAAGAAGGCACCGCGGATGATCCAGTCAAGACACATGCCGAGCCAGATCCCCACCACGCCAAAGCCCAGCACAACGCCCAGAAGATACCCGGCGACGATTCGTCCGCCCCACATACTCAGCAGTGACACCCACATGGTGAATTTGGCATCGCGCGCGCCTTTCAGCCCGGCGGGCAGCACCCATGACGCCGCCCAGAAAGGCATAAATGCTGCGTTGAGCCACACCAGCACTTTCACCACGTGAATAACGTCATCCTCCTGGGTGTAAAACGACGCCAGAACCCCGGCCAGCGGCACCGACAGCAGCGACAGCGCACACAGGCCAATCGTCGACAACCAGAAGATATGCTTAAGCTGATGCTCAGCCTGCGTCATCTGCCCTTTGCCCAGCCGCGTGCCGACGATAATGGTTGAAGTCGAGCCCAGGGCGTTTCCCGGCAGGTTAATCAGGGACGCAATGGACGCGGCGATGAAGTTACCGGCAATAACGTCGGTGCCCATGCCTGCCACGAAAACCTGCGTCAGCAACTTCCCGCTGTTAAACAGCACCGACTCAATACTGGCGGGCACGCCAATGCTCAGCACTTCCATCAGGATGCCGGTATTGAGCGGTTTGAAATAACTCTTCAGGGGAATACGTAACGCGGGGTTAAAGCCAATCATCAGCACATAAATCACCACCGCCGCACCGATATAGCGGGCGATGGTCAGCCCCAATCCGGCACCGGTGAAACCCAGACCGCCCCAGCCAAAACAGCCATAAATCAGCACACTGCTGATCATAATATTGAGAATGTTCATGCCGCCGTTGATCAGCATCGGGATTTTGGTGTTGCCCGCTCCACGCAACGCACCACAGCCGATAAGCGCAATGGCGGCAGCCGGATAGCTCCAGGCGGTGATGGTGAGATAGTTGAGGGCTAAGGCTTTGACCCGCGGCTCGGCGCTGCCGGCAATCAAATCGATAATGTGCGTCCCGGCGAACTCAATACCGAGCGCCAGCAGAAACGCAAAGCCGGTCATCAGCACCAGCGACTGTCTGGCCGCGGCGCGCGCCCGTTTGCGGTTGAGTTTGCCGAGGCTAAAGGCCACCACCACGGTGGTGCCGAGATCAATCGCCGCGAAGAATGCGATGATCACCATGTTAAAGCTGTCGGCCAACCCGACTCCCGCCATCGCCTCCTTGCCCAGCCAGCTGACCAGAAACGTACTGAGGACGCCCATCAGCAATACGCACATATTCTCGAAAAATATCGGTATCGCCAGAGGGGTAATTTCACGCCAGAACAGCACACGGTTAGAACGTCGTTTGTGATACCACTTAGTGCGATCCAACGCCTGCTGCACGGTGACTCTGATGTTTTGCAAGATAGTTCCAGCTATGAGGAGAGGACGGGACCTGAACTAAGAATGGTAAAAACATCCCTGTTTTGCAAAGTCTTTTCTCGCAAAGAAGCGGAAAATTCAGCGCAAAAAACGGGGCAGCCCGACCTCAGGCCACTCCCGCCCTGAGATCACGGCTGCGCAGCCTGCACATTCTGATACAAATCCCAGCGGTTACCGTAGAGGTCTTCGAACACCACCACGGTGCCATACTCTTCTTCGCGCGGCTCTTCGCAGAAATGTACGCCCTTGTCTGTCATCGCATGATAATCCCGCCAGAAATCATCGGTGTGCAAAAACAGGAACACCCGTCCGCCGCACTGATCACCAATAAACGTTTCCTGAGCGGCGGTCGATGCCCGCGCCAGCAACAAATGACACTCGCTTTCAGGCGTAGGTGCCACCACCACCCAGCGTTTGCCCTCCTGCGGCGTATCTTCTATCAGCGTGAAACCAAGCTGTTCGGTGTAATAGCTGATGGCCCGGTCATAATCATCGACAACAATGGCGATATACCCCATCCCTCGCTTCTGAATTCTCACTTTTATCTCCCTGAATAATCCTGTGTTTGGCACCCGCATTCTACAATGCTTTAGCCACTTTTCCCTTCATCCATTTCCCGGCGATCCCCGCCAGCGTAGCGCACAGCAGGTAGTAGATGAGACCGATAAACAGGAAAATCTCCGCCGGATAGATCTGCACGCGGTTGTTAACCTGCCCGGCCACGGTGGTCAGCTCAGGTACATTAACGATAAACGCCAGCGAGGTGTCTTTAAGCAGTGAAATCAGCAATCCCAAATAAGAGGGCAGCAGGTTCGGCCACGCCTGAGGCAGCAGCAACAGGCGCAGCACCTGCCACTGGCTGAAGCCCGAGGCTAGCCCTGCCTCGCTCTGCCCGGTGGGTAACGACTCCAGCCCGGCCAGCGTTGAATGCATGACCGCCGCCGACGTAAACCACGCCAGCGCGAGGATCACCGTCAGCGCGCCCGGCATCGAACTGCCAAAGATGACCGGCAGCAGGAAGTAGAGCCAGAAGATCACAAAAATCAGCGGAATGCCGCGGATAAAGTCGGCCCAGAGGAACAGCAAGCGGCGCGTCCAGCCACCAAAGCGCCACGCCAGCGCCGCCATCAGCACACCAAGCACCAGCGCAATGGCCCCGGCAGACAGCGCCATGATCAGCGTCAGCAGCACGCCGCCCGGCTCGCCGTCCGCGACTCTTCCCCACAGCAGATAGGTGAAATTATCGTGCAATACCGAGTAATCAAACTCCATGACCGTCTCCTTGCACTTTCACCGTGGTCAGCAGTAATGGCTGACGCTGACCCGGACGCTTCGGCCCCAGAGCAATCAATACCCAGCCCATCACCAGACCAAGCAGCAGATACAACACCGTGCCGACGGCAAACCCCTCCAGCGCATGAGCGTTGTAGCTCTCAATCTGGCTTATCTGATAGGTGAGTTCGGAGAAACCAATCCCGGTCGCCAGTGAGGAGAGCTTCATCAGGTTGAGATACTGGCCGGTGATCGGCTGCCAGGCGTTAATCAGCCCTTGTGGTAGTAAAACGTGGCGCAGCATCGCCCAGCGGCTAAAGCCCTGTGACACCGCCGCTTCGGTCTGACCGTGAGGCACCGAATTCAGCCCGGCCTGCACCTCTTCGAGCAGAAATGCCGTGCTGAACAGCGCCAGCCCCCAGGCAGCGCAGAGAAACTCGGGCGTCAGCCACGAGACGTTGACCGGTAAAACCGCCCACGGATGCACATCGCCGATGTATAACCGCAACCCCTGCGGCAGTGCGCCGTAAGCCGCGAAGTACCAGAACAGCAGCTGTACCAGCAATGGCGTATTGCGAAATATTGATACATACGCCGCCACAATGCAGCGCCCCACCCGCCCCGGCGCTAAACGCAGTGCCAGCAACAGCAGCGTCAGTAAGGTCGCGAGCAGGCTTGCGGCGATCGTTACGTAGAGCGTGGTGAGGAAACCGGAGATGATCCACTGCAACGGCTGGCCGGTTAAAACCCCTGCCCAGTCAAGATGCCACGCCATCAGCTCTCCCTCCCGGCGGCCGCCTGCAACGGAAACAACACTTTTTGCAGGAAACGCTGTGCACGCGGATGCGCCGGACGGGTGAAGAAGCTTTCGGGGTCGGCCTGTTCCAGAATTTCGCCGCCGTCCATAAACACTACGCGGTCAGCAATTTCGCGGGCAAAACTCATCTCATGAGTGACCACAATCATGGTGATACCGCTGTGAGCCAGCGCCTGCATCACCAGCAGCACTTCACCAATCATTTCAGGGTCCAGCGCCGAGGTCGGCTCATCGAACAGGATAATTTTCGGGTCGGTCACCAGCGCGCGGGCGATGGCCACCCGTTGCTGCTGGCCGCCGGAAAGCTGCGAGGGAAAGTGGTGCGCGCGGTCCGCCAGCCCTACGCGTTCCAGCAGTTCGCGGGCCTTTTCCCGTGCCTGCGCCTGCTTCCAGCCGTGCACCTTTACCAGCGCGAGGCTGACGTTATCCAGCGCGTCCAGATGAGCGTAAAGATTGAACTGCTGAAACACGAAGCCGATGTGGGTGCGCAATTCGCGCAACGCCCTGCCGCTCAGCCCGGCCGTTGGCTGGTTGTGGAGTAAAATCTCACCGGCGCTGAGCGTTTCGAGATGATTGATCAGCCGGATCAGCGTCGATTTCCCCGAGCCTGACGGCCCGCAAATCGCCACCACTTCACCGGCGGCGACACGCAGATCGACATGACGGATCACCTGATGCGGGCCAAAAGATTTACTGACCTGACGAAACTCCACGGCGACCGGTTTGCCGTGAGACTCTGGATGTGAAAAAACCGCAGACGAGTCTGCGGTTGTTGAAGAGGGTTGCTGCATAAGGGCCTGCCTGATTATTTTGCTTCGATCTTAAACAAACGCGGTTGCGGTGATTTGGTCTGTGGTCCGAACCAGACGTTATAAATCTTGGTTGCGTCGCCGGTTTTTTCCAGATTCAGCAACTCGTCGTTCACCGCTTTCAGCAGGCTGGATTCGCCTTTTTTCACCCCGACGCCGATCTCTTCTTTGCTCAGCAATTCAGGTAAGACTTTGTACTTGGCTTTGTCCGGCGCACCATCGAGCAAACCGGCCAGAATGGTGCTGTCCTGAGTGATGGCCTGCACGTTACCGTTACGCAAGGCGGAAAGCGCCAGCGGAATATCGTCATACGCCAGCACACGGGACTGCGGAAAACGGCTGTGTAGCTCCTGCTCGCCGGTAGTGCCTTTGACTGCGCCGATGCGCGCCGTGGCGTAGGCGTCCAGTTTGTCAGGCGAACCGGCCGGTACCAGGAACTGCTGGCCGGTCACGAAATAAGGTACGGAGAAATCCACCACTTTGGCGCGTTCCGGCGTGATAGTGATATCCGCAACGATGATGTCGGCTTTGCCGGACTGCAACAGCGGGATGCGGTTCGCAGGGTTAGTTGGCACCAGTTTGAGCTTCACGCCCAGGGATTTTGCCAGCGCTTTAGCGAAATCAACGTCGTAGCCCACGATGTCATGGGTTTTGGCATCGACGGAACCGAACGGCGGATTGGAGTCAAACGTCGCGACGTTAATCACACCGGCTTTTTTGATGTCCGACAGTTGGTCAGCGTGGGCGGCAAAGGTGGTGACGCTGCTAAGTACCAGCAGGGTCAGCGCGGAAAGTGAAGACAAAGAACGTGCGTTACGGGCCATGTGTTTTCCTTATCAGGAACCGCCAAATTGGCAGAAAGGGGGACCCGCAGGCCAGCGACCTGCGGACTTTTTTATCTTGTAAAGCAGAGAATTACACAGGCCAGAAAACGGCACTACGAACAAAAACTCATATCAATAGCATCGGAAAATATAAGAAAAACTTATTAACATAGAATTAACCGACTGCCACCTTTTGGCGTATTTCATTCTTGTGAGAATAGCGGTTATGTTTATAAGGGATGTCTAAGCGCTCACGCAGGGTTTGACTCTCCGTCGCCGGATGCCAGTATCCGCGTTCAGCCAGTACCGGCAGCACTAAACGCGTGATGTCCTCCAGCGCTTCAGGCAGCACAGGGCCGCTAATGATAAAACCGCTGGCACCGCCCTCTTCGACCCAACGGATAAAGGTGTCGGCCACCTGCTCCGGCGTGCCGAAAAATTCGCCTTTTGGCAGCGTAGTCTGAAAGGCCACGTCGCGCAGCGTCAGGTTATGCTCTTTCGCCAGTCGCTTGATCTGATCGGTGGTCGAGCGGAAGGTGTTCTGGCCGAGATCGCCGACGTCTGGGAACGGCGCATCCAGCGGATACTGCGAGAAGTCGTGATGGTCGAAGAAACGCCCGAGATACGCCAGCGCATCGTCAACGGAAATCAGCGACAGCAGTGTCTGATATTTGGCTTCGGCCTCGGCTTCGGTCGCACCGACAATCGGGCTGATACCGGGGAAAATCCCCACCGGTTGACGGCCATTTTTCGCCACCTGCGTCTGGAGTTTGGACGAATACTCTTTGGCTTCTTCCAGCGTGCGGGCGTTGGTAAAAACCGCGTCGGCAGATTTCCCCGCCAGCGCGATGCCAGCCTCAGAAGCACCAGCCTGGAAAATCACCGGCTGGCCTTGTTGCGAACGCTTGATATTCAGCGGCCCCTCCACCGAGAAAAACTGCCCCTGATGGTTCAGCTTGTGCAGCTTGGCGGCATCGAAAAATACTCCGCTTTCACGGTCACGGATAAAGGCATCGTCTTCCCATGAGTCCCACAACCCCTGCACCACGCTGATGTACTCTTCAGCAATCTGATAGCGCAGCGCGTGCTCCGGGTGGTCTTTACCGAAGTTCTTCGCCGACCCCGCCAGCGGCGAGGTCACTACGTTCCAGCCTGCACGCCCATTACTGATATTGTCGATACTCGCCAGCTGGCGCGCCACGGTGAACGGGTCGCTGTAGGAGGTGGAAATCGTCCCCGCGAGGCCGATACGGTGCGTCACCGAGGCCAGCGCCGACAGCAGCGCCACCGGTTCAAACCGGTTAAGGAAATGCGGCAGGGATTTTTCGTTGATGTGCAGCCCGTCTGCCACAAACAGAAAGTCGAAATTAGCGGCTTCGGCCTTCAGCGCCAGTTCGCGGAAATAAGGGAAATTCACGCTGGCATCCGCCGGCGCTTTTTCATGTCGCCATGAATTCATATGACCACCGGCGCCATGCAGCATCAGGCCCAGTTTTATACTTTTTTTATTTGTCGCTTTCGGGACAGACAGATTTGATTGGCTCATGATCGGGCTTCCTATATTCAGTTCAGTGATTCACTGTGAAAAGAATGCGATAGTTTTCACCCGCACCTAAATATAAAAACCGTCATTCTAATGTCATTAATTCGCTAATGAAGATCAGGACAATAAACTCAAAAAGATATAATTGATAACCAGAGGATATTTAGTAAAGCGGGGAAAAACGTTCAGGATTACACCGAGCATTCGATCTCCTGCTAATTAATAAAATAGGACGTAAACACTATGAGCCTTCACTCTGCTGATGAAACACGCGAATCCGCGTCCAACACGCCCGCCTCCCTTGAGGCGCAGTTGATCGCCCATCGCCGTGAACTGCATCAAAACCCGGAGCTCTCCAACCACGAGTTCGCGACCACTCAGCGCATCACCGGCTGGCTGAATGACGCCGGGATCCGCATTTTGGATCTCGGTCTGAAGACCGGCGTGGTGGCTGAAATTGGCCCGCAGGAAGGCCCGATGGTGGCGCTGCGCGGGGATATTGACGCCCTGCCGATTAACGAAATTTCCGGTGTGCCGTTCAGTTCGCAACAGCCGGGCGTGATGCACGCCTGCGGCCATGATTTTCACACCTCGGTGGTTCTCGGCGCGGCTTACCTGCTAAAAGCGCGGGAGGCGGAGCTTAAGGGCCGCGTGCGGTTGTTCTTCCAGCCCGCCGAAGAGCGCTTTAACGGTGCATTACAACTGATTGAAGCCGGTGCGCTCAGCAACGTCGATGCGATTTTTGGTCTGCACAATGCGCCGCAACTGCCGGTCGGCACCTTCTCGACCAAGGGTGGCGCATTCTACGCTAACGTTGACCGCTTCCAGATAACCATAACCGGCAAAGGCGCGCACGCCGCGCACCCGGAAGATGGCGTGGACAGCATTGTCACCGCCAGCCACATTGTCACCGCCCTGCAAACGCTGGTCAGCCGCCACTTCAGCACCAAAGAGTCGGTGGTGGTCAGTGTGACCCGTATTGAGGGCGGCAATACCTGGAACGTGCTGCCGCAGGAGGTGTTCCTCGAAGGCACGGTGCGCACCCACAATGCAGAAATCCGCGAACAGGTGCCGGAAAAAATTCGTCAAGTCATCGGCGGCGTCGCCCAGGCACTGGGGGCCGAAGCCGAACTGTTCTGGTTCCCCGGCCCGCCAGCAGTCGTCAACACGCCGCGCTGGGCCGAATTTGCCAGCGAAGCTGCCCGTGAGGCGGGTTACAACGTGGAACTTTCTGAGCCACAAATGGGCGGCGAAGACTTCGCACATTATCTGCATCATGTGCCCGGCGCGTTTGTCAGCATCGGTTCGGCCAGCGAATTCGGCTTACATCACCCTAAATTTAATCCGAATGAAAAAGCCATATACCCGGCGGCCGTCTATTTCCAGCAATTAGCGGAAAAAGCGCTGAATGAACTGACCTCGAAGTAATCTATTCTCCATCAAATCAATGCCTGTCCGTCCGGTTACTTCCCGCGTCGGACGGGCATTTTTTGCTATTTTAAAATCCGGCGTTTTATTTCTATTTTATCAGTTTAGTTATTTAATTTTGTTGTTTTACATCCCGGCAGCGCTCGGGAATAGTGAATTCAACACCGGCATAAACCTATACAAATAGAATATAAGGGATAATAACAAAAATGATGCATAGCGCTAAATTAGCTAAATTAACCGCCGTGGCCGCCGTGGTCCTTTTCTCCGGGTTGGCGAATGCCGCACCGGGCATTGACCTGATCGCCAATGAAACGCCGATTAACACACCAAAGAGTGCAGAAGCGGCGGCAAAGATTCCGGCCAATTTTAAGTTTGTGGAACCCGGTACACTGACCGTGGCGCTGGCCGTTTTAGGCAGCGCACCGCCTTTCGGGCTGTTTGCCCGTGACAATAAAACGGTGATCGGCAGTGAGGCGGACATCGCCCGTCTGGTGGCTGACGGCCTGGGGCTTAAACTTAAAGTGGTTCCCGCCTCGTGGGAAGACTGGCCGCTTGGGGTGACGTCCGGCAAATATGACGCCGCCATCTACAACATTACCGTCACCAAAGAGCGCAAAACCAAATTCGATTTCGCCACCTACCGTCAGGATACGCTGGGTTTTTATGTGAAAACCGGCAGCAAAATTAAATCCATCACCTCCGCGCCGGATATCGCCGGTAAGAAGATCATCGTCGGTTCAGGCACCAATCAGGAAGCCATTCTGCTGGCCTGGGATAAAGAGAATCAGGCCAAAGGTCTGGCCCCCTTCCAGCCGCAATATGTGACCGATGACGCTGCCGCCACGCTGGCTATCCAGTCAGGACGCGCGGACGCCACCTTCGGGCCGAACGTCACGGGCGCTTATAAAGCGCTGCTGACCGGAAAAACCGTGCTGGTCGGTACTGTCGCCGGTGGCTGGCCGAAAACCGCCAACATCGCCGTGACGCTCAAGAAAGGCAACGGACTGGTGGACGCCGTACAGGCATCGCTTAACAGCGCCATCGCCAGCGGCAGCTATCTGAAAGTGCTGAACCGCTGGGGCGAGAGCGTCGAGAAGATCGACCACTCTGAAATCAACCCGCCGGGTCTCGGCGACTAACATCACGCTCAGCAGGAGCCGACCATGAGCCAGGATATTTTTATTCAAACCCTGCCGGATGACCCGCTGATCGCACCGGTGATCGACGGACTGTTCGGCGAATACCGCGCCCGTTACGGTGACTATTTTGGCGAACAGGAAGTGGAGCCGCTGAGCTATTACGCGCCGCCGGACGGCGTGTTTGTGGTGTTGCTGCGTGAGGGGGTGCCCATTGCAATGGGCGCATTCAAACGCTACGACGCCGAGACTGCCGAGCTGAAACGCATCTGGACCGACCGCACGTTACGCCGTCAGGGGCTGGCACAAAAAATCCTGCTTGAGCTGGAGCAACGGGCGCAAACATTAGGTTACCGCCAGCTGTTTCTAACCACCGGTTTCCGCCAGCCCGAAGCCGTCGGGTTGTATCTCTCCAACGGTTATCAGCCACAGTTCGATACCCGTGTGGATCCGGTTGTCTACTCTCTACCGCCGTATGACGGCAGATTGCCGTTTACCAAAACACTGCCGGTGACACAGGCAGCGGCGCTGAACGTGGCGGAGAACGTGTATGACTGAAATCCCGCTTCGCCAAAACGATGAGCCACCGTTGAAAGTTGTGCCCGCCCGCTACCCGCTGCGGCTGGTCGGGGCGGTCTTTTCACTGTTTATTCTGCTGGTGATCGTCCAGTCGATTGCCACTAATCCGCGCTGGGAGTGGTCAGTGTTCCGCCAGTGGTTTTTCGAACCGGTCATCCTTGAAGGTCTGGCGAAAACGCTGTTGCTGACCCTGCTCGGTACGCTGTTTGGTATTATCTTCGGCACCGCGCTGGCGCTGGCCCGCCTGTCGAAATCTTACCTGCTGAACGCGCTGGCCTGGGGCTATATCTGGCTGTTCCGTTCACTGCCGCTGCTACTGGTGTTGATCATTCTGTACAACTTTTCCTATCTGTACGACAGCCTGTCGTTCGGTATTCCTTTTACCTCGATTGAGTTTTTCAGCCACCCGACTGTCGATCTGCTTGATCAGTTCTCCGTCGCGGTACTCGGTCTGTCGCTGGTGCAGTCGGCCTACACCGCCGAGATCATCCGTGGCGGCATTTTAGGGGTGGAACACGGCCAGCACGAAGCCGCGGCGGCTCTCGGCCTGCCTGGTTACCGCCGCACGTTTCGCATTATTCTGCCGCAGGCGTTGCGGGCGATTATCCCGACCGGTTTTAACGAAGTGATCAGCCTCGCAAAAGGCACATCGATTGTTTATGTGCTGTCGATGCCGGAACTGTTTTACACCGTGCAGGTGATTTACAACCGTACACAGCAGGTGATCCCGCTGCTGATGGTGGCGGCGGTGTGGTATCTGGTCATCACCACCGTGCTGTCGGTGTTGCAGTATTACGTCGAACGTTATTTCTCACGCGGTGCGGTGCGCGAACTTCGCCCGACGCCTGTCCAACGATTCCGCCTGTGGGCGCGCGGCTAAGCCGTGAAGGAGCAACCCGATGTCTGAAGCTTTTGATTTGTACGTCCCCCGCCCGCCAGCGAAAACAGCTGATACCGTTTTTTTGCGCCGCCCGCAGGCCAGCAGCACCGCGCCGGGGCGCATTGAAATCCGTCATCTGAGTAAGCATTTCGGCCAGCACAAGGCGCTGAATGACGTCAGTCTGACGATTGAACCCGGCACGGTGACGGTGATCCTCGGCCCGTCGGGCTCAGGGAAATCCACCCTGCTGCGCACCATTAATCATCTGGAGCGCGTCAACGAAGGGACGATTCAGATCGACGGCGATTACGTCGGTTACCGGCGCAAAGGCGATAAGTTGTATGAGCTGAAAGAGAGCGCGATTCTCAAACAGCGCACTCACGTCGGTTATGTGTTTCAGAATTTCAATCTGTTCCCGCACATGTCGGTGCTCGATAACATCATTGAAGCGCCCATCGTTCACCGCCTGCTGAACCGCAAACAGGCCATTGCCCGCGCCTATGAGCTGCTCGACACCGTGGGGCTGCGCGAAAAAGCCCATGCCTACCCGCGTCATCTTTCCGGAGGTCAGCAGCAACGCATCGCCATCGCCCGTGCGCTGGCACTCAACCCGAAAGTGATGTTATTCGACGAACCTACCTCGGCCCTCGACCCCGAACTGGTCGGCGAAGTGCTCGACGTCATCAAAAAACTGGCCCAGTCCGGCGTCACGATGGTGGTCGTCACCCACGAAATCGGCTTCGCCCGACAGGTCGCCGATCAGGTGGTGTTTATGGTGGATGGTGCCGTTGTGGAGACGGGGAGTGCAGAGCAAGTATTGGAGAGGCCTCTTCATAAGAGGACCAGAAGCTTTTTAGAAAAAGTGTTATGAAAAATTGGGCTGCCGCCCGAACTGGCTTGAAGGTCAAAGTCGTGGGCTCACCGCCCACACCGGTGAACCTTGGGCTGCCGCCCTAACTGGCTTGAAGGTCAAAGTCGTGGGCTCGCCGCCCACACCGGTGAACCTTGGGCTGCCGCCCGAACTGGCTTGAAGGTCAAAGTCGTGGGCTCGCCGCCCACACCGGTGAACCTTGGGCTGCCGCCCTAACTGGCTTGAAGGTCAAAGTCGTGGGCTCGCCGCCCACGCTGGCCCAAAGGAGGTTTAAACGAACCTCCTTTGGAATCCTGCGTTTTTTAACTACGCGCTGTCGCTGGGACGATGGTCATATTTCGCAACTTCCGAGTGAGGCGCAAAATGTCACGGCTTCGCCGTCCCCGTATTTCGGGTTCGAGCCATAGGTCTCGAACCTCTCATCCGGTGCCATTTTTGACTGCGCCCTAGTGGCTATGTAAATCAAAAGAAGAAAGAAGAAAGAAGAAAGAAGCACGGTCTGATTTTGACTTTAAAAAAGCCAAGGCCGCGTTCAAAACGACGTCGACGGAGAGGTGGAAAACCGCGCGGGTGTATGCGCGGGTTGTAACCCGAACGGAGAGTACCGCGCAGCGGCGGAGTTTGCGGCTATAACAACGGTAACTGGAACGCGGCCATTGTGACCTGCGTAGCTGCTGTTTTTAAAAAGCTCGGATTCCAAAGGCCCGAGCAACTGCGGGCCTTTGGTCGGTGTGGGCCGACGCCCACGACCTTGACCTTGACCTTGACCTTGAGCTTGAGCTTGAGCTTGAGCTTGAGCTTAAGGCCAGTTTGGGTGGCAACCCACGGTTTTGAAGTTGAATTTAGAAACCGCTTACTCAATAAACACCGGTCTTTTCTCCCGTAAGGATTTCAGTCCCTCCCTCACCAGCACCAGCGCCATTTTCCCGTCATGCCCTGTGACTTGTGTTTCGGTGTCATGACGAATCGCATCGATGAAGGCTTCAGCCTCACGCACATAGGCTTCCTGATATAATTTCGTCCAGGAAGGCATGGATTGCGCCTGAATGGTTTTGTCCCGCGTGACCACTTCAACATTATTGCTGTTCTGTCGGCCCACTTTCACAATGCCGTGGGTGCCGAGAATTTCGGCGCGGGCATCGTAGCCGTACTGAACGTACTGAGCGCCATCGATCATGCCAATAATACCGTTGGTAAATTGCATCATGACCGCACAGGTATCGTAATAATCAGGGTATTGCGCCGCCTTTTCCGGGGAGCGGAAATTATGACCGATAACGTGGATCATACTGACCTCGGCGTTGGCGTACCATCTCAGCGTATCGAGGTCGTGGCTGTTTACTTCCGCCACTGGCCCCCCGCTTTTTGAGATATCAAACATCCACTCTTTTGGCTCGCTGGGACCGTGGGTTAATGATTTCAGTAAAGTGACTTCGCCGACGGTTTTATTTTCAATCACCTCTTTGCCAAGTTTGAAATTTTCATCAAAACGGCGCATGAAACCGAGCTGTAATTTGACGTTATGTTTCCGACAGGCCTCTATCATGTCGTTACACTCTTCTTCCGTACCTGCCATCGGTTTTTCACAGAATACGTGCTTTCCGGCTTTCGCGGCAGCAACCACAATATCCCGGTGTAAATGTGTCGGCGTAACCACCACGATGGCGTCAATATTGTCGTTCTTTAACGCTTCGCGGTAATCCGTATATTGATATTCAACCTGAAGTTCTTTTTGTGCTTCAGCCAGGCTTTCAGCAAAAGGATCGCATATTGCAATTAATTTTGCGTGATGGACATTGCCGTTATAATTTCTGGCGTGGATCATCCCTGCGCGACCACATCCAATAAGACAAACGTTAATTGTTTTTTTCATTTCCAGCCTCAGCCACAAAATTGAATAGGTAACTTAATTGATATTATTAACGGGCCTGCCCGCTGGCAGGCCCGTTACATTCTATTTTGACGAACGAAGTTCATTAATGATTTTTATTCCGGCTGAACTGCCCAAACGTGTCGCACCGGCTTCAATCATCGCCAGGGCATCTTCCAGCGTGCGAATACCGCCTGACGCCTTAACTTGCACGTGTTCTCCCGCATGTTCTTTCATTAATTTGACATGTTCGACAGTGGCGCCGCCGGTACCAAAACCTGTTGAGGTTTTCACAAAGCCCGGTTTCACTTCAGAGGCAATTTTCGCGACGTGAATAATTTCATCGTTGGTTAAATAGCAGGTTTCGAAAATAACTTTCGACACAATCCCGGCTTTGTTGGCAACCGCGACCAGCGCGGTCATTTCGTCTTTGATATACGCGTAATCATGCTCTTTCACTTTCCCGACATTGAGTAAATAGTCGAACTCCTGAGCACCATTGTTGACAGCATCCTGTGCTTCAAACACTTTGGCCGCGATGGTCATTTGCCCCAAAGGAAAACCAATCGCCGCGCCCGTCAGCACTGATGAGCCTTTCAGCATCCCGTAGCAGGTCGCCACCGGCCAGGAATTGATGGCGACAGAAGCAAAACCGTATTCTCTCGCCTCGTCACACAACTTTTGAAAATCGTCTTTTGTGGCATACGCATGAAGATTGGTGTGGTCAAAAAATGAGGCCAGTTTTTCAGCAGAGAATTTCATTTTATATTCCTTATTTAAGTCAGATATTTGGCTATTGCCTTCTTGGCAATGGATATAATCAATGCATTTACATTACTAAATTATTAAATCAGCCAGCCTCCTCCACTAACGTGGACAAATACTGGCCCAGCTCCTCGCTGGCTTCTTTTTCCTGTTCGCCATCACACAGCAACGTAATTTTTGAATCACATACAATGCCGAGCTTCATTAATGCCAGCATACTTCTGCCATCGGCCTCTTTTTCATCGTTAACCAGCCTGACGACACAGTGATATTTCTTCGCCATTTTTGAAAACATGGCGCAGGGACGGCTGTGAAATCCCATCGGGTTAATAAAAGTAATGTCTGTAGCAATCATAAAAAGTGATCCCTGAAGTTTTAAATTAAACCGCCAGTGCGGATTTATTAAATTTAGCCCGGCGGTATAAGCCGTAGATAATACCGCCGGTCAACCCTCCGCTGAGAATTGAAACCACCCACAGAACGCCGTGTGTGACTAAGGGTAAAATAATCAATCCGCCGTGCGGCGCAGGAACGGCAACCTGGAAGACAAAGGTGAGCGTTGCACCAATTGAAGCACTCAACATTAATATAGGAATAACCCGTAGCGGGTCTTTCGCCGCAAAGGGGATCGCCCCTTCGGCGATAAACGTCGCACTGAGAATAAAGTTAACCAGCCCGGCCGCCTGTTCTTCTTTTTCGAAATACTTTCTAAACAGGACAGTCGCAATGGCAATCACCAGCGGAGGAACCATACTTGCCGTCATCACACCGGCCATAAATAAGGCATTCCCCTGTTCAGCCAGCAGCATGGTGCCGGTGACATACGCGGCTTTATTGACCGGCCCGCCGAGGTCAAACGCACTCATGCAACCTATCACCACGCCCAGAATTAAAGGATTCGCATGTTCCAGCCCGGCCAGCCAAACCATCATGCCTTTATTTAAGGCGGCAATCGTGGAACCGGCTGAAAGCATGAAGACGCCGACTACCAGCACCCCGATTAACGGCATCAGGAATATCGATTTAAAGCCTTCCAGAGAACGCGGGAATGAGCGAGTCAGGTGCAACATCCACTTCATGAAATAACCGGCGAAGAACCCTGCGATGATCCCCCCAAGGAAACCGGCACCGATATCGGTGGCAAGCAACCCGCCGACAAATCCGGCGACGAAGCCCGGCCGGTTCGAAATGGAGTAAGCAATAAAAGCGGTAAAAACCGGCACCATTAATGAAAATGACAACTTGCCGAGTTTAAACAGACTGGCAGCAATCGGGTTATATTGCGCATTGGTCGGGTCGAACGAATAAATGCCCCAGAAAAATGAAACCGCAATTAACACGCCGCCTGCGACCACGAACGGCAGCATGTTCGACACGCCGTTCATCAGGGAGATATACAGTGACCGCCCAAAACTTTCGCGTTCTGCTTTTTCAGCTCCGGTTTTTTGCGCCTCCGGCGTTTCACTTTGTGCGTGAGTGTAGATTTCTTCGTTGCCCGCCATCGCTCTGGCCACCAGCTCATTAGCCTTTTTGACACCATGTCCGACCGATGCGCGAATCAGCGGTTTACCATGGAATCGCGCCATTTCTACCGCTTTGTCGGAGGCCAGGATCACCATATCGGCCTGAGCAATCTCTTCTTCTGTCAACGCGTTCTCGATGCCTACCGCGCCATTCGTTTCAACCCGAATTCTGGCACCCGCTTTTTCAGCGGCCTTTTTTAATGCAGCTTCCGCCATAAATGTATGGGCAATACCCGTTGGACACCCGGTTACTGCGACAAAAAACTTTTCTTTGGTCGACATGACTCTGGCTCCTTGAATGGTTACTTCACCGGTCTGGCATTGATGGCTGACACATCATGTGTCGCGTCAATTTTGTCGTTGCTCAGCCAGCACTTGCTGCCACTTTGCTACATTTACTATCGTTTGTTATCGATATTGATTGAGTGTTCTGTTTTATCAAACGACCCGCGACCTCATAAATTCGCGCCAAAACGGGATGCAATGGTCGTCAATCAACATAACTTGCAATAATATCAATCACCTGAAGTTCATTTTTCGCCACCGCAATACGGTCTCTAAAGTCATCCTCCATGATGGCGCTCGCGAGTTTCATCAGTATTCTGATGTGCTCATCGCCCGCGCTTTCTTCCGGTACAGCAATCATGAAAATGTTCTGAGCCCAATCGTCTTCATCTGCATCCCATAAAACCGGTTTTGCCAGCCGCGCAAAGGCGACGACAGGCACGGCAACCGCCTCGCTCTTGCCGTGAGGGATGGCATAGTCGTACCCCACCGCCGTTGAGAACTCTGCTTCTCTTTTGTTAATTGAATACATGAAGTTATCAAAACCACCGGGTTTCAGGCTGCCGGTGGCCTCTATCTTTCTCCCCATCAGCTGTAAAGCCTGCTCTTTATCCTCAACGTCCAGATGTAACATCACGGTCTCTGTAGAAAAAATTCGCATAATCCCTCCTTTGCTTTATTGAAGATTATCATTTGCTATCGATTTAACGTCAAACAACACCAAAACGATAGTAAACAATTGACATCGGTAATTTCATGACTAAACTCACAAGAATTCACATTGAGCCGACGAATTATTCAAATTGAGTTGACCAATGACCACGTTCCGCCATGAAACCAATGAGAGGGTGTTATGAAAGCAATTCAGTTATTTGCCAAAGGTGAACTGCGTTTAACAGAGCTGCCTAAACCAGAAATCGCGCCAGATGAAGTGCTGCTGGCCTGTAAAGTCGGGGCAATTTGCGGTACCGATTTGCGGATGTTCGCTAACGGTCATCGCCAGTCACCACAGGCGTTAACGCTGGGACATGAATTATCAGGGGTTATCGAAGCCGTCGGGGCGAATGTCAGCCATGAGTGGCGGGTCGGTATGCGCGTGGCCGTTGCGCCTAACTACGGGTGCGGAATCTGTGACAGTTGCATCAGCGGCAATACACAAACCTGTAAAGACTTTCAGGCGTTGGGTATTCAGAAAAATGGGGCATTTGCCAGCTATGTGGTGATTCCTGCCCGCGCCGTGCAGCAGGGAAATATCGTTGTGCTTCCTGACCATGTTTCTTTCGAAGAAGGCGCACTTATCGAGCCCTTCTCCTGCGTCTATAATGCCTTCGAGCGTTGTCATACCCGCGTAGGCGATACGGTGCTGGTGATCGGCGCAGGGCCCATTGGTCTGATGCACGCCCTGTTGCACAAAGCTGCCGGTGCCGGAAAAGTGCTGATAAGCGACATCAACCCGGAACGACTGGCGCTGGCCTGTAATTTCGATCCTGATTTTGTGCCGGTAAGCGGGACAGATACCCTGACGGACGTCATGCGTATCACCCATAATCGGGGGTGTGATGTGGTGATCACTGCGGCCTCCATTGCAGAGATCCAGTCGCTGGCGTTTGAACTGACGGCGCTCAATGGCCGCGTGTTGTTCTTCGGCGGTTTACCGCATGGGAAAGAGATGGTCAGCCTGAACACCAACATTATCCATTACCGCCAGATTACGGTGACGGGAATGAGCGGGCAGAATTTACGTCAGTATCGTGAAAGCCTGAGAATGATTTCCAATGGACTGATTAATCTGAAAGAAATCTTGACTCATAAGTACTCTCTTGAACAATATGACGAGGCTTTTAGCGCTGCCCGTTCAGGGCAGGCGTTGAAAGTGGCCTTCGTTTTATAACAAGCCCAACACTGAGACAAATAATGAACGATCATTCGGAAGATAAAGTTTTTTCGCTGGAACGTCAGCAGGCGATTCTGGCTATTGTTGAGGAGAATAAAAAAGCGACTGTCGCGGAGTTATGTCAGTTGTTTAAGGTTTCTACCTCAACGATCCGCAATGATCTTCGTGAAATGGAAAAGCAGATGCTGGTGACGCGAACGCACGGCGGCGTGCTGATTCGCAGTAAAACCGGTCTGGAAATGATGTCTACTGAGAAAGAAGTCTGCAACCATGATGCGAAAGTCAGGGTTGCAGAGCTTGCTCTTGAACAAATTGAAGACGGCGATACGCTGTTACTCGATACCGGCACCACCACGCTTGAGCTGGCTAAAATGCTGGGCGAGCGCCAGCAACTGACGGTGATCACCAATGATTTGAAGATTGCCCTGACGCTGGAAGATTCACCGGGCGTGGTCAATTTGTTCTTTATCGGCGGCGCGGTGCGTAAACAGCTACACTGCGTTATTCCGTTCAGCAACGACAACAGTTTGTCCGATTTGATCATCGATAAAGCCATTATGGGCACCAACGGTTTTACGTTGAAAAACGGCGCAACCACGCCGGACGTGCGCCAGGCAGCGTTTAAAAAGAAGATGATTGCCTGCTCCACCAGCGTCATTTTGCTGGCGGATTCAACGAAAATTGGCCGGGATGCCTTCGCTAAGTTCGCCGATATTGCCGATATTCATATTTTTATCACCGACAGCATCAAAGAAGACGTCCGCACAGGGCTGGAAGCACAGGGAATGTTGGTCCGCGATGGCTTGGCCTCGAATAAAATCCGCAGGTAAAACAGCGCGGCCTCCCCTTTATAGAGGAGGCCGGAGGGTTAAAAAGCCGTATCCTTAAGGATAAATCCCGTTAAAGCTGGTCTTTTTCCTCGGCCCCGACATGATCCCCTCCAGCGCTTCAACGCATTTAAGATAGTGCGGGGTTTTCTTATGGGCTGCGACGGCGGCGTCATCGACATAGGCTTCATAGATATAGAATCGGGTCGGCTCCTGCTGGTCCTGTAAGACGTCAAAACGCAAGTTCCCCGGCTCTTTGATTGCCCCCAAATGATTATCGCGAAACACCGTCAGGAACGCGTCCACCTTGTCGGCTTTGACATTAATCTCTACCAGTGTCACTTCCATGATTCACCCCTTTTCGTTAAGAAACAGTTCATATGCATGCGCCACGCTGGCATTGTCGTGCACCACGGCGTGTACCGCTTTGAGCATGGCAACCGGAGATTCCGACTGGAAGATGTTACGCCCCATATCCACCCCGGAAGCCCCCTGATCGATGGCCTGGAAGCACATGTCCAGCGCGTCGCGCTCTGGCAATTTCTTGCCCCCGGCGATAACAATGGGTACCGGACACCCGGCTGCCACACGCTCAAAGCCGCTATCGACATAATAGGTTTTGATGATTTGCGCGCCCATTTCGGCGGCAATGCGCGTCGCGAGCGAGAAATAGCGCTGGTCACGCACCATGTCTTTACCGACGCCGGTCACCGCCATGGTCGGCATACCGTAACGTGTCCCCTGATCGACCAGCTGAATGATGTTTTTGATCGACTGATGCTCGTGTTCACTGCCGATATAAACCTGCGCGGCCATCGCACACACATTCAGGCGCAGCGCATCTTCGATGGCGACGGCCACCGTTTCATTCGACAGTTCAGCCAGAATAGAATTCCCGCCGGAGGCGCGCAGCACCACCGGTTTATTCACCGCCGGTGGCACAACGCTGCGCAAAATACCGCGCGTACACATCAGCACATCGGTATGGGCAAACAACGGCGCGATATTGATGTCGATGCGCTCAAGGCCGGTGGTGGGCCCCTGAAAATAGCCGTGGTCAAAAGCCAGCATCACCGTGCGACCGGAGGCCGGGTTAAAAATCCGCGCCAGCCGCGACTGCATCCCCCAGTCCAGCGCCCCGCTGCCTTTGAGGAAAAACGCGCTGTTAGTCTGCGGCGTGCCGATACCGAAATTCTTGCCGTCTTTGATGTCATCTAAATCAGCCATCTCATCTCTCCTTGCGTAGACATTGAGGTTAAAAGTCGTATTTGCCGATGTTATCTTTGGTGAACACCACGCGTTCAGGCAGCAGCACGATGCCGTTACCTTTGGCCTCATACTGGTAGCCCTGCACGCTGTTAGGTACCACTTCGACCTGTCCGATTTTCGGTATGTCGAGTTTATCGCCGACGTTCATTTCGCCTTTTTTCAGCAACTGATTCGCGACATACACTGAAATTTTGCCCTGCGCTACCACGTCCCACAGCCCGAACTGTTTCACCGTGCCGCGTTCAACATACGGGCGCATCACGTTTGGCGTGCTGAACCCGACAATGGCGACATTTTTGCGCCCGAGATTTTCTGCCGCCTGCGCCGCCGCCGGTAAGGCGTTAGCGTCCGGCGCAATAATGGCATCGAGATCGCCCCAGGATTTCATGATCCCTTCGGCGGTTTGCAGCGATTTGGTAGCGTCGTTATAGCCATATTGCGTGGTGACGATCTCCCAGCCCGGATGCTCTTTGGCAATCTTGGCTTTGGCCTCTTTCACCCACTGGTTCTGGTCAGTCACCGTCGGGCTGGAGTAGAAAAACGCCACTTTGGCTTTCTCTTTGGTCACCTGACTGGCGGCCATGTCGACCAGCATCGAACCGAGCTGTTGCGGCGTGCCCTGATTGATATAAATCGAGCGGCATTCCGGCTTGGTGTCAGAGTCCCAGGTCAGCACTTTTACGCCGCGCTGCATTGCGCGTTTCAGCGCCGGGCAGAGTCCGTCCGGTGAAACAGCGGCGACGACAATCGCGCCATAGCCCTGGTTGACGAAGTTGTTAATCATCTGCACCTGACCCGAGACACTCGGTTCAGTCGGGCCGTCGTAAGTCACTTCCACGCCCAGCTCTTTCCCTGCCGCCGTCGCGCCGTTACCGCCGCTGGTGAAGTACCCAACGCCGACCAGTTTCGGAATAAAAGCAATACGATCAGCCGCCTGTGCCCCCGCACAAACCAGAGCCAGCGCGCTGACGGCGACAAGTTTTTTCCACGGTGTTGTTTTCATCTATTCACTCCAGTTCATTTTGACGACAGAGAAGGAGAAGACGCAGACCAGCGCGCACGGTAGCGCTGGAAAACACTGCGGATAAGGCCCCGGTTCAGGCTGGCAGAACGGCCAATCACCACCAGAATCAACAACGCCCCGGAGAGCGCGTTCGATACCTGGCTGGAAATTCCGACCATCTGCAACCCTTGTTGTAAGTATCCAATCAGTAACGTTGCCAGCGCCGTGCCCAGTACCGAGCCCGCACCGCCGTAGATATTCGCGCCGCCCAGCACCACAGCGGTGATCGCAGGCATCAGCAGGGATGCACCGAGGTCTGAGCGCGCCGAGCCAAAATAGGAGGTCATCAGAATCGCGGCGACGGCTGACGCCAGCCCGACCATGCCGTAAAGCGCCAACAGCGTACGGCTGACCGGCAGTGCGCCATAGCGCGCCACACGGGCATTCTGCCCAATAAGAAACACGTTGCGACCGGTGCGGGTGCGGTGCATCAGCAGCCAGAAAAACAGGACAGCGCAGAGGAAAATCAGCAGCGGCATCGGCAGGCCAAATACCACCTGATTGGAAAAATCAGTAAAGGCCGTCGGGAAGTCGCCGATGCCTTCAAAACCGGTGGCCCCCGCCAGCCCGGAGAGCAACAAGGCGCTGCCGCCAAACAGATAGAGCGTACCGAGGGTGATCACCAGCGGGTTGACGCCGGTATAAAGAATAAGTGCCGCATTGAGCAGACCGCAGCCTGCGCCGAGCGCCAGCGTCAAGCCTATCGCCAGGGGTAACGGCACGCCCGCGTGGAACAATACGCCGAGCGCGATGGCGCACAGGCCGATGGTCGAGCCAAAGGAGATATCAATGCCGCCACTGACAATCACCATCGTCAGAGGCAGGGCCACAATACCGATGGTGATGAAGTCACTGGTGCTGAACAGCAACGTGTTGGCGTCCAGCATTCGTGGGTTGGCGACGCCAAACAGCAGAATCTCCACCACCAGCAGCCCAAACAGTGCCAGCTCCCAGCCATAGCGTTTTAGCCCGTTCATCCGGTCTGCGTTCATTACAGCACCCCACTTTTATTGGCATTCATGCGCCGCCCCGGGCGCGCTTCAGAGGATTTCAGCCTGGCCTTTACTGGCGCATTTCTTGGCTGAAAACGCGCATATTTTTGGCGGCGTAAATTGCGGTCGAGCGCCTGACGCAGACGGCCGTCAAACACCAGTACCGCCAGCAAGACCAGTCCGGCGATAAAGTCATTCCACCAGGCGGGCAGGCGCAGCAGCACCAGCACGCTGTCGATTTGGGTCAGGAAATAAGCCCCCAACACCGCGCCGATAATCGACCCCGTGCCACCCAGTAAGCTGATCCCGCCCAGCACGCAGGCGGCAATGGCTTTCATCTCCAGACCGCTGCCGGTCTGGTTGGGCACAAAACCAATTTGCGAGGCAAACACAATGCCGGCCAGCGCCGCCATCGCGCCGTTGATGCCAAACGCCAGAATGCGGATGCGGTTCACCGGGACACCCAGCTGACGCGCCCCCTGTAAGTTGTCGCCCACGGCGTAGAAACTGCGGCCAAAGGCGGTGTGCGACAGCAGCCAGAACATCGCCAGCAGTAGCACAATCACCACGCCGCCGAGGGGAGAAATGCCCAGCGCGACAGAAGATGAGAGCGATTTTAATCCGGCAGGCAGGCCTTCAATCCACTTACCGCCAGTCAGCAGCAGCATCAGCCCGCGGTATAACCCCAGCGTACCGAGCGTGGCGACAATCGCCGGAATACGCAGCCAGGCCACCAGCACACCGTTAAATAAGCCCGCCAGAATGCCGACACCAAGCGTCACCAGACAGGCCAGCGCCAAACCCACGCCGCCGTTGAGCAGCACGCCGAGCGAGACGGCGCACAGGCCGGTGATGGAACCGACCGACACGTCGATATTGCGGGTCAGCATGACGACGGTTGCGCCCATCGCCAGCAGCATCAGGATCTGCGCGCTGCCGAAGATCATCCCCAGCGTCTGGAAGCTGAATGACTGGCTGTCCATCGCGCCGAGCAGGCCAAACAGCGCCACAATCGCCAGCAGTGCGGTCAGTTCACGGTTGTTCTGCATCAGTTTCAGCATGAAGGTTCTCCGGCGGACATGGGTTCATGGGCATTGCCGAAGGCGATATGCATGATGCCGTTGACGTTGATTTCATCACCGCGCAGTTCGCCACTCATTTCCCCCTGATGCATAACGAATACGCGGTCGGCCAGCCCTTCGATCTCATCCAGATCGGACGAAATCAGCAGCACCGCCACGTTCTGTTTCACCACGCTTTGCAGCAGTTGATAGATATCAGCGCGGGCCGATACATCCACGCCGCGCGTCGGTTCATCAACAATCAGCAGCGCCGGTGCGGCCTCCAGACATTTGGCAATCAGCAGCTTTTGCTGGTTACCCCCGGAGAGCGTGCGGGCGTGCTGTTCGCCGTGAGAATATTTGATGCCGAGCGCCCGGTGATAACGCTCGAGAATGGCCGCTTCGCGTTTCGGGTTTAGCCACCAGCCGCTGCGGTTAAAGGTCAGCGAAGTGGAATTCCACGACAGAGGCGCATCGAGATACAAACCCGACGCCTGACGATCCTCCGGCAGATAAACCAGCCCGCGCGCCAAACGCACCAGCGTGCTCAGCCCGGTAATGTTTTTCCCCGCCAGCCAGACATTGCCGTCACGGGCAGCACGCAGGCCATAAAGGGTTTCGGCCAATTCAGTACGCCCGGCCCCGACCACACCCGCCAGCCCTACAATTTCCCCGGAATTGACGCTAATTGAAATATTGATAAAACCTTCGCCGGTCAGGTTTTCCACCTTTAATACCGGTTCTGACGATGTGTTATTACGCCGCGTGCCGGATAAATCCAGCCACAGTTTTTGCTCCGCAGGCAGTGCCGTTTCAGCCGCCTGCGGCGTGATGGCGCGGATCAGCTGGTTGTTATCCAGTTCGCTGAGTTCACCGTTGAGCGCAATTTTTCCGTCACGCATGACGCTGACGCGACCGGCTATCTGGCGGATTTCAGGCAATTTGTGCGAGATAAATACCACGCCTACGCCCTGCCCGGCCAACTGCCTGATTTGAGTAAACAGGCGGGCAGATTCCGCCGGGGTCAGCGAGGCGGTGGGTTCATCGAGGATCAGCAGGCGGGCATCGCGCATCAGGCCGCGCAGGATCTCCACCAGTTGCTGATCCGCCACTTCCAGCGTGCCCGCCAGCGCATTCAGCGGCAACGTGCCACCCAGTTGCGCCAGCCGCTGTTGCAGTTTTTCGCCGCTGGCCTGATGGGCTGGCAGGCGAAACAGGATGTTCTCTTTTACGGTCAGGCTCGGAAACAGCATCGGCTCCTGCGGCACGAGATAAATGCCCGCCTGATGCGCTTTGGCAGGCGTCATACCCATTTGCAACTCACCGTTCAACATTACCGTTCCGCAGTCCGCCGTTTCGACACCGGCGATGATTTTCATCAGCGTCGATTTACCGGCCCCGTTCCCGCCCAGCAGCGCGTGTATCTCACCGGCCTCTAAGGTGAAATCGATATTTTTCAGCACGGCCACGCCGGAAAAAGCTTTACTGACACCGGTGACCTGCAACAACGCTGCGTCGGGAGATGGCTGCATAAACGGGCCTCTGAGTAAAAACACATCAAGTGAACAAATGTATTTACTTTTTAATATTGTTCAAAAGCCTAGTCTGCGAAAACGGATAAAACTTGAGCGCCGATCACAGTTTGTTCAATCCATATACTCTGCGATATGATTCAGGCAGCAATCATTCAGGATTTGCCATACACATCACAGTTAACAACATTTCGTTAACGAACAATTGATCTACATTTTGATAAGTGTTCACTATGAATGACAAAACAACGCTGTCCGACCTGACGACTTCACTGGAATACGGCATGGGCGAAGAAGAGCTGCTGGCACGCACCGCGTGGTTCTATTACCACGACGGTCTGACCCAAAATGAAATTGGTGACCGGCTGGGCCTGACACGGCTCAAAGTCTCGCGGCTGCTGGAAAAAGGCCGTCAGTCCGGGGTTATCCGCGTGCAGATCAATTCGCGTTTCGAGGGCTGTCTGGCGCTGGAAAACACCCTGCTTAAGCGCTTTGATTTACAGCACATCCGCGTGTTGCCACGCCTGTCCGAAGGGGTGCTCAGCGCCCGGCTGGGTGTCGGGGCAGCGCATATGCTGATGACACTGCTCAAACCTGACCAACTGCTGGCCGTCGGGTTTGGCGAAACGGCGATGAGCACCCTGCAACATCTGAGCGGGTTTATCAGCTCGCAGCAGATCCGCATGGTGACGCTCTCCGGCGGGGTCGGCCCTTATATGACCGGCATCGGCCAGCTCGACGCGGCCTGCGGCGTCAGCATTATTCCCGCACCGCTGCGGGCGTCATCGGCCAGCGTCGCGGCAATTTTTCGCCAGGAGCGCAATGTGCATGACGTCATGCTGGCGGCCTGTGCGGCGGATATCGCCATTGTCGGCATCGGTTCATTGAATCAAAAACACGACGCGACGATTTTGCGCTCGGGTTACATCAGCGAAGGCGAACAGTTGATTTTCGGCCGCAAGGGCGCGGTCGGTGACATCCTCGGCTACTTCATGCAGCGCAACGGTGAGCTGGCGGAAAATATGGCGATCCACGACGAGCTGATTGCCGTCTCGCCGGATGATCTGGCGAGTATCCCGACGGTGCTGGGTGTGGCGGGTGGCATCGAAAAAGCCGAGGCGATTGTCGCGGCGCTGAAGGGCAAAAGAATTAACGCACTGGTTACTGAAGAGAGCACTGCGCAGGCCATGCTGGCGCTGCTCGACTGACGCGCAGGGAGTGTGTGGCGCGTGTCCTGACAACGGCCTGAAAGAGAGATTGCTATGACTGTTTCGCACACGTCCCAACAGAGTTACCTGATGGCGCTCGACGCCGGTACCGGCAGTATTCGTGCCGTGATTTTCAATCTGGAAGGCGAACAGATTGCCGCCGGTCAGGCGGAATGGCTGCACCTCGCCGTGCCGGACGTGCCCAGCTCGATGGAATTTGATCTGGCAAAAAACTGGCCGCTGGCCTGTCAGTGCATCCGTCAGGCGCTGGCGGAGGCCAAACTCCCCGCCTCGGCGATTCGCGCCGTGGCCGCCTGCTCAATGCGCGAAGGTATCGTGATCTATAACAAAGCCGGAGAGCCGATATGGGCCTGCGCCAACGTTGATGCCCGCGCCAGCCGTGAAGTCTCCGAGCTGAAAGAGATCCATGATTTTGAATTCGAACGCGAAGTCTACGAGTGTTCCGGCCAGACGCTGGCGCTGAGCGCCATGCCGCGCCTGCTGTGGCTGGCACATCACCGCCCAGATATTTACCGCGACGCCGCGACCGTCACCATGATCAGCGACTGGTTGGCCTATATGTTGAGCGGGGAACTGGCGGTAGATCCGTCCAATGCGGGCACCACCGGCATGTTAGATCTCGCCACCCGCAACTGGCGGCCTGAACTGCTCGACATGGCCGGGCTGCGCGCCGATATGCTCTCGCCGGTGGTCGAAACCGGCACCCGTCTGGGGTACGTCACGGCCGCTGCCGCACAAGCCAGTGGTCTGCAACAAGGCACGGTTGTCGGCATGGGTGGCGGCGACGTCCAGCTCGGTTCACTCGGTCTTGGCGTGGTGCGCGCCGGGCAGACGGCAGTGCTTGGCGGCACTTTCTGGCAGCAGGTGGTGAACCTGCCCAAACCGGTCACCGATCCGGAAATGAATATCCGCATCAATCCGCACGTCATTGCAGGAATGGCACAAGCGGAATCCATCAGTTTTTTCACCGGCCTGACCATGCGCTGGTTCCGCGACGCATTTTGCTCGGAAGAGAAACTGCTCTCCCAGCGCCTCGGCGTCGACACTTATTCCCTGCTCGAAGACATGGCCGCCCGCGTCCCGGTCGGTTCCTGGGGCGTAACGCCAATTTTCTCCGACGCGATGCATTTTAAAACCTGGTATCACGCCGCACCGTCGTTTATCAATTTGTCGATAGACCCCGAGCGCTGCAATAAGCAGACCCTGTTTCGCGCACTGGAAGAGAATGCGGCGATAGTCTCGGCCTGCAATCTGGATTTGATCGCCGGGTTCTCCGGCGTACGCGCGAAATCGCTGGTATTCGCCGGTGGTGGTTCGAAGGGAAAGTTGTGGTGTCAGATTCTCAGTGACGTGACCGGTGTTCCAGTAAAAGTGCCGGTCGTCAAAGAAGCCACCGCGCTGGGCTGCGCCATCGCCGCCGGTGTCGCCGCAGGCTTATATTCCAGCCTCGCCGAAACCGGCGAAGCGCTGGTGCGCTGGGAACGGGAATACCAGCCCCATGCGGTTAATCATGAAATTTATCTTTTGCAGAAGAGTAACTGGCAGGCGGTTTACGCAGACCAACTGGGGTTAGTAGACAGGCAGTTGACGACGTCGATGTGGAAAGCACCAGGGCTGTGAGGGAGGCGACCCTCAAAGCCGCTTTTAAATTCCAAGTCAACACCGTGGGCCTGCTGCCCACACCCGCCCAAAAGGAGGCGTAAACGCGCCTCCTCTTGGAACTCCTGCGTTTTTCTCTGAAGCACCGACAGCTTCGCCGCTGGCAGGGCACGTGTTTCAGCGACTTCCGTTCACGGCGCAAAATGTCACGGCTCCGCCGTCCCCGTCTTTCGGGTTCGAGACTTGAGGCTCGAAACCCGCAGCGAAGGTACCGCTTAAGCGGCGGCATTTTGCGGCGATAACAGCGGCACCTGAAACACGGCCATTGTGACCTGCGTAGCTGCCGAAGCTTCATGAAAAAGCCCGTGGGTCGAGGGGGCGGCGGCGACTGGCCGCCCCCTCGTCGGTGTGGGCCGACGCCCACGGTTTTGAATTTGAATTTGAATTTAAAAGTTTACCTCAGCTTTCCAAAGCTGAACTCACCCGACCGCCAGCAGAGGCTCTTCAACCCGGTTGCTCTCCTCCTCCAGTAATCCCTGTAAGATCTTATAAACGGCCTGCGCCGTCACCGACAGCGGCTGCGTCGTAGAGACCTTCAGGGACAGCGGATGGCGCGCTGATGCGCCATTAATCACCGCCATGTCCATGCGGCCTGCGGTGACCAGTTCGTTCAGCGTGGAGGAGAAGTTTTCATTCAGATAGAGCAAAATCCCGGGGTACTGCTCGCGGACGGCCTGTAATAACGGCATCGCCAGAGCGGATGACACACTGCCAAGCGCCAGACCGACGGATACCTGCCCGGTCAGGGACTGTCCAGCGCAGTTGACGGCGCTGTGGGCTTGCTCGCACTGACGTAAAATCGTGGTGGCGTGCATATAGAGAATGTTACCCGCTTCGGTTGGCGTGACGCCGCGCTTGGTGCGGATCAATAGCTGCTGTTTCAGCTCCCCTTCCAGCGTCGCCAGCTGCTGACTCAACGCCGGCTGCGCGATGTGCAATACCTCTGCCGCCTGCGTCAGGCTGCCGATATCCACGATTTTCACGAAGTATTTCAAGCGTCTGAGATTCATCACTGTCTCCATCATGTCCTGAAAAGGGTTGCCCTGAGTAGGGTGCCAGACGTACTGGCTACAGGGAGAGAGCAAGAAGCGGGCCAACCGGAGAAAATCAACACATCTGCGGATTTTATAAAGCGTTACTGAATGATAATAAAAGAGAAAATAGACGGAGCGGGAAAACAGAGATTTACCGAAGCCGCGGCCATGCCCCGGCCCGGTGCACCATCATAATGCAATCTTATGGCTGGTTAGCGCAGTTGCCCCTTGGGTAACGCAGCAAAAAAGTCGGCATGGGGCCCCGCACGGGTCTGTTGCAGGATCTCCGCTAACGCCGCCAGCGGGGCATCAGACCAGTCGGCCCGCAGGTCAGTGCTCGCATACTGGCGGTCGCACCAAATTTTCAGCGCTGCAGATTTCAGCCCGCGCCGGTCACCTCCGGCCTCGGCCCCGGCGTTCATGGCCGCCAGCAGACGGTCAGCCAGCGGCAATTCATGCTGCTGGCGATAACTTTCCAGCATGGCATACAGCGTTTGCGCGCCGGTCAGTAAATTCCCGCCCACCACGCACTGCTGCCCGGCGATGCTGCCCGCCCAGACGCCGCAGGCCACGCCGCTCCACTGCGCGGTATTGCCTTGATTATCAACAATCATCACCTGCCGGCTGGCCGCGCCGGCATCTTTCGCCAGCAGTCTTTTCAGCGTCGTGCTGGCATCCAGCCCTTCATGCAACAGGGCTAAACCCTGTTCGCCATACAGCGGATTGGTCATCGCCTGTGTGGCAATCGCGCCGGTTTGCGCACGCCCGTGTACCACCAGCGCGCCCACGGCAGGGCCGGCGGTGGCAGTGGCGACGCCCAGCGCCCCGGAACAGGGATCACGGGCCACAATGGAAAAAGTCATAAGCACTCCATGACAGCGCAGTTAAATTTATACGCATAAATTATTGCAATTATGTTTATTTATACGCATAAATAATAAACAGGACAACGCCTGATTTTCACACTGAGGTTTTCACCATAGCGTTTTACTAAGCAATGAGGTCGATATGCTGCCAGCTTTGCGAAAGACATTTATCCCGCTCTGCCTTTGTCTCGGCGCACTGTCGTGGCATGTTCCGGCACAGGCCAAAACCCCGGCGGATGCGCTGCTGATTGGTCAGGTGGCTGAGCCGCAGTCGCTGGATCCGCAGGTCGCTACTGCGGCCAACGACTCACGTATTCTGGTCAATGTGTACGACGGGCTGGTACGTAATGGCGAAGGCAAACTGGATATCGAACCGGCGCTTGCCACAAGCTGGGAGATAAGTCCCGACGGCCTCACTTACCGCTTTCATCTGCGCGAAGGGGTTAAGTTTCAGGACGGTACGCCGTTTAACGCAGAGGCGGTGAAATTCACCTTCAACCGTATGCTCGACGATAAAAACCCGTGGCATAACACCGGTCCGTTCCCGCTGTCGTTCTTCTTCTCATCGATAAAAACCATTGAAACGCCGGATGAAAACACGCTGGTCTTCACCCTGAAAGAGCCTTTCTCGCCGTTCCTCTCCAACCTCGCCACGCCGACCGGACTTATCGTGTCGCCTGCGGCGGTGAAAAAATATGGCAAAGAGTTTGGCCGTCACCCTGTCGGTACCGGTGCATTTAAATTTGCCGAGTGGAAAGCCAATCAGCGCGTGGTGGTGACCGCCAATGACAATTACTGGGACGGCAAACCGGCGGTGAAAAATGTGGTGTTCCGGCCAATCACCGACGGCAATACGCGGGTGGCCGAAATGCTCTCTGGCGGGATCGACGCCATGGTGGAAGTGCCGCCGGATACGGTCAAATTGTTCGCGCAGAAAAGCAACCGCTTTCGTCTTTACCAGACCACCGGCCCGCACGTCTGGTATGTGATGCTCAATACACAGGTGCCGCCATTCAACGATGTGCGCGTGCGGCAGGCAGTGAACTACGCGGTGAACAAACAGTCGCTGGCCGACAATATTTTGCAGGGTTCTGCCGACGTCGCCGACGGACCCATTCCCCGCGCCTTTCGCTGGGCGGTGAACAAAGACGTATCGCCTTACCCGTACGATCCGGCCAAAGCCCGCGCGCTGCTGAAAGCCGCCGGTGCCGAAGGGGCGACGCTGACGTTTTATGTTACCGAGGGCGGTTCCGGAATGCTGGACCCGATCCCGATGGCAACCGCCATTCAGGCAGATCTCAAAGCCGTCGGGCTGAACGTCTCAATTCAAACCTACGAGTGGAATACCTATCTGTCGAAGGTGAATGCCGGTCTGGATAACCAGACCCATATGGCGGAAATGGCGTGGATGACCAACGACCCGGACACCCTGCCGTTTCTGACGCTGCGCACCGACGCCTGGCCGAAAAAAGGCGGCTTCAACTCTGGCTATTACAGCAATCCGCAGGTCGATACCCTGCTGCAAAAGGCGCGTATGACTACCGATACCGCCGCCCGCGCCGCGCTTTACCGCGAGGTACAGCAGCGGGTGCATGACGACGCACCGTGGATTTTTGTCGCTAACTGGAAGCAGAACGCCGTGACCTCCACGCGCATTCAGCACTTCGCGCTGCAACCGAATTTCAACCTGTTGCTCAACCGGGTAACCAAACAGTAATCGGAGAGTGTTATGGGGAGTTACGTGCTTAAAAGGCTGTTCTCGACCATTCCGGTGTTTATCGGGTTGTCGCTGATTGTCTTTCTGATTATGGCGATGATTCCGGGGAACCCGGCGCAGGCGCTGCTCGGTGCCTGGGCGACGCCGGAAAACGTCGCACGTATCAATCAGGAGCTGGGGCTGAATAAGCCGTTGTACCAGCAATATCTGATCTGGGCGGGCAATATTCTGCACGGCGATTTTGGCCGCTCGTATGTGCTGAACCGGCCGGTGATTGATGAAGTGCTGGAGCGCTTTGGTGCCACGCTGCTGCTCGGCGGTTGCGCGCTGTTGCTCAGTACCGTGCTGGGGCTGCTGGCGGGGATTTTCTCGGCAGTGCGTCAGTTCGGCTGGGGAGATCGGATTATCACACTGCTGGTGCTGCTGGGGATCTCCATGCCCTCATTCTGGATTGGTCTGCTGATGATCATGCTGTTTGCGGTTCAGTTGCAATGGTTCCCGGCGTCAGGGATGTACGCGGTGTGGGGCGGCGGCGACTGGCTGGATCTGCTGCACCATCTCACCCTGCCCGCCATCACGCTGGCGATTGTCGCCACCGGCGTGATCGCCCGCCTGACACGCACCGCGATGCTTGAAGTGCTGCGTCAGGACTTTATCCGCACCGCCCGTGCCGAGGGCCTTTCCGAGCGCAAAGTCATTTATAAGCACGCCTTTCGCATGGCGCTGGTGTCCGTTATTCCGGTGATCGGCATTCAGGCCGGTTTTGTGCTCGGCGGCGCGGTGTACATCGAGACGGTTTTCCAGTGGCCGGGCCTCGGCGCGATGATGGTGAAAGCCGTCGCCACCCGTGACCTGCTGTTGGTTCAGGGCGGCGTGCTGGTGGCTGCGGCGGCCTATGTGCTGATCAACCTGTGCGCGGACATTCTTCAGGCGCTTCTCGATCCGAGGTTAAAATCATGAGCCAGATTATTGCTTCCCCGACGCCGCGCCACCGCGAATCATTATGGGCGCTGCTGTTGGCCAACCGGCTGGCAACGCTCGGCCTGACACTGCTGGTGCTGACGGTCGGTGCTGCGCTCTCTGCCCCGCTGCTACCGATACCCGATCCCGACGCCACCGATCTGCTCAACCGTCTGCTGCCGCCGTTTTCCCCCGGCCACTGGCTAGGTACCGATCCGCTGGGCCGCGATATGCTCGCCCGTCTTCTCTGGGGCACCCGTGTCTCGCTGGCGGTGGGAATTTGCGCCACGCTGCTGGCAGCGTTTTTCGGCACGCTGATTGGTCTTGTCGCCGGTTATGCCGGTGGCAAAACCGACAGCCTGCTGATGCGGCTGATCGATATGCTGATGGCCTTTCCCTATATTCTGCTGGCGCTGGTGATCGTCGCGGTGCTCGGCCCCGGTCTGCTGAATGCGCTGTACGCCATCGCGGTAGTCAATATCCCGTTCTTCGCCCGTAATATCCGTGGCCTCACCGTCGGGTTACGCCAGCGCGATTTTATTCAGGCGGCGCGGCTCTCCGGTAAAAATCATCTGCAAATCCTGCTGACCGAAGTGCTGCCCAATGTGATGCCGGTCGTCGTCGTCACCATGTCGACCACCGTCGGCTGGATGATTTTAGAGACCGCCGGGCTGTCGTTCCTCGGTCTGGGCACACAGCCACCGAATGCCGATCTCGGTTCGATGCTCGGTCAGGGGCGCGCGCAGATGTTCAGTGCGCCGCACGTTTCCGTGGTGCCGGGGCTGATGATTTTCCTGCTGGTAATGAGCTTTAACCTGCTCGGCGACGGGATCCGCGACCTGCTGGACCCGCGCCTTAAATCCGGCATTCTGCTGCGCGCCCGTGCAGTGACGGCGGTGAACCGCGCCAGCATTCCGCCTGCGGCGAAGGGCAACAATGCCCTGCTGGAAGTGGTCGGTTTGCAGGTGAATTTTCGCTCGGGTAATCAGTCAGTCGCCGCCGTCAAAGGCGTTAGTTTTCACGTCGCCAAAGGTGAATGTCTGGGGCTGATTGGTGAGAGCGGCTCAGGGAAAAGCGTTACGGCGCTGTCGGTGATGGGGTTGGTGTCGTCACCGCCGGGAGAGATCACCGCAGGCGCGATTTACGTCGGCGGCGAAGAGATGCTGTCACTTTCGCAAACCCAATTGCAACAGCGTCGCGGCGCGCGCGTGGCCTATATTTTCCAGGATCCGCTGACCACCCTGCACCCGCAGTTCAGCATCGGTGCACAGGTTATCGAGGCCATTCAGGCACACCAAACGCTCTGCGGCCACGCGGCAAAAGAGAAGGCGTTGGCGCTGCTGGCGAGCGTGGGGATAGAAGATGCTGCCTCGCGTTTCAATGCGTTTGCGCATCAGCTTTCCGGCGGGCAGCGGCAGCGCGTCGGCATTGCGATGGCGCTGGCCAATGACCCGGAAATCATTATTGCCGATGAGCCCACCACCGCGCTGGACGTTACCGTGCAGGCGCGCATTCTCGAATTGCTGCAACAGTTGCGCCGCGAGCGCGGCCTGACGCTGCTGTTCATCACCCATGATTTTGGTGTGATCGCCCGGATTTGTGACCGCGTGGCGGTGATGCGCCACGGTGAGATCGTGGAGACCGGCGAAACGCAGTCAGTGCTGCGTCATCCTCAGCACGATTACACCCGCAGGCTGATCGCCAGCGTGCCGAAACTGGGTCAGGGACGCGGTTTCCTCAAACAAGTCGGCGAACTGTATGCCACGCAAAACACGCAGCCGGAGGCACGATGAGCAATGTGATTGAAGTCAGCGGGCTGGTGAAAACCTTCCGCAGTACGTCAGGCTGGTTCTCCGGTAAGCAACAGCAGGTAGAAGCGGTGAAAGGCGTGTCGTTCGCACTCGCAGAAGGCGAGACGCTGGCAGTGGTCGGCGAAAGTGGCTCGGGGAAAAGTACGCTGGCACGGATGTTAGTCGGACTCGAGCGCCCGACTTCCGGTACGGTAAAACTGATGGGCGAAACGATGTCGGCCCACAGTAAGCGCGGCGATAAAGCCTTCGGCCAGATGATCCAGTACGTGTTTCAGGACCCCGTTGCGTCGCTCAATCCACGCAAAACCATCGCCGATACGCTGGAGGTTCCGCTGCGTTATCTGCGTGGCTACCCTGCGGCGCGGCGTAAAGCGCGGATGCTGGAATTAATGGAAGCAGTACAGATGCCTGCCGACGCGCTCAGCGGTTATCCGCATGAATTTTCCGGCGGACAAGCGCAGCGGCTGGCAATTGCCCGCGCATTGGCGGCCGAAGCACGCATTCTGGTGCTCGACGAACCGGTCAGCGCGCTGGACGTTTCGGTGCAGGCACAGGTTCTGCTGCTGCTTGATCAACTCAAACGTGATTTCGGCCTCTCTTATCTGTTTATCAGCCATGATTTAGCGGTGGTGGAGTCGATCGCCGATCGCGTGGCGGTGATGTATCACGGAGACTTGGTAGAATGCGCGGATAATGACATGCTGTTCAACGCGCCGCAGCACGAGTACACGCAACGTCTGCTGGCCAGCGCGCCACGGGTTTGAGCCAATGAAGGGAATTATGAGCACTGAAACGTCACACCAGCCTGAACCAGTACGCCGTAAACGTACCGACGAAATTGTCGATGCCATCAAAGAGAGCATCATCAGTGAGAATCTGCTGCCAGGTGACCGCCTTCCGCAGGAAAAAGAGCTGACTACCCGCTACGCCGCAGGTAAAGGCACGGTGCGCGAAGCGCTGAAATCGCTGGAGGTTCAGGGATTGATCCGTACTAAAACCGGCCCCGGCGGCGGTGCGTTTATTGAATCGATGACCGAAACACGCGCCATGAGTTTGCTCTCCAATTACCTGTTCACCCGCCAGCTTTCCATCAGCAATATCTATGCCCTGCGCAAAGCACTGGAGCCACTGGTGGCGGTGAGTGCCATCGGCAATATTGACGCCAAAGGCTTCGAGCAGTTGCATCAGCTGATTGCTGTCTACGACCACGAACCCGCCGACGAGACCGAACGCTGGGAACAGCGCATGGCCGAACTCGATTTCCACGGCGTAGTCGCCAGCTATTCAGACAACGTCCTGCTGGCGTTTATCTGCCACTTCCTGCAACGCCTGCTCAAAGATCTGGCGGTCTGCAAAGACATCTACCAGCGCCCCGAACCGGTGGCTCGCCGCGTAGGGATTGATTATCAATATAAACTCATTGACGCCATGCGCCGTCAGGACGCCGCCGCCGTCCAGCAGATCATGACTGATCATATGCAACACGCCGAAGACGCTATGCTGGGTCTGGAAGCCACGCTGGAGGAGCGGTTTTTGAGTGACAGGCAGTAAGGTTGTGAGTTTTTTCCCCCCGTTTCGTCTCAATTCTCAACAACTTGGCTAAACTGCGAGCAAACGATCGTAAATATTCAGATGCCCCTTTGACATGCCTGCGGGCAGTCGCTATTATTCGCCCCGTTCGAACGATTCCTCTGTAGTTCAGTCGGTAGAACGGCGGACTGTTAATCCGTATGTCACTGGTTCGAGTCCAGTCAGAGGAGCCAAATTAGAAAAGCCCGCTTAAGGAAACTTAAGCGGGCTTTTTGCTTTTGTGGTTTTGTAGTTTTGTAGTTTTGTAGTTTTGTAGTTTTGTAGTTTTGGAAGGTCTGTTATGAGCGAGGAGCAGACGTTGCGGCATCAAAAATAGTAAGGCTATAGAATTAAATAAACAGATAAGTGGTGGATATATATATTTAATATGTAGGATATCAATTTAATATCACTCTTGAATCCCAACATAAAACATAGGCATACGTGACTATTTACCCACTCCGATTTTGCCCATTTCAAAAAATTAATTTTTCACTTCGCATAAATAACTCAATATCATTATACGATGAACTTGGTACTGTTGACAGACCTAGTTTTTTTAAACTTTTCACCAATTGCTGATTTCTCTTTTTTTCTGTTATCGATAGAGTCAATGGTTTATCGCCGTAAAATTTCTTCCACTCTTCCGCTAAATATTTTTCCGCCATGGTTGTCTTAACCAATTCCGCATCAATTGTTGATATCATCCTTAATACGATCTCGCCAAAACCTATTACACCCCGCAATGATAAATTTATTCTATCTTCATCTGAGTTTTGTTTATACTCCGGTAATTCTTGAACCCCAAGGCTTGTAGCAGTGAGTGAAGAATAGTTAGCCTCAGCGTCTTTAAAGGATTTTTTTGATATATTTCCTGAGTGAACCAATGAATTTCTAAGCTCTTTGAAATATCTATAACATTTCATTAGATTGTTTATGTGATTTTTTGAGTTTTTCTTGTTGGTCAAATAAAAAGAGTAGAAAGCTTTTTCCATCATAATGGAATGATGTTGGGTCATGCTTGACAATACAGACATTATCCCTTGAGTGCTTATTTGCAGCGTGGGGAATTGCAATGATTTTGAATCAATAGATGCTTTTAGTTCTGTTATTATTCCTTCACACCAAATTTCATATAAGGAGCAAAATTCTATTAGTAATATCTTTGAAAATTCATTTTGTTGTTTCTCCCAAGATGTTTCAATACATGCTTTTTTCAAGTCGGCCCTAACTGTACTTCCGGTAATTGAACTACCAGAAATAAATCGTGAGGTTAACTCTGATTGATTTACATCAGGCTTAACTTTAACATAACCTTCGACTTGCCATCTAAGATTCCACAAAGCTATGGTAGTTGGCCATGCAAAATCAAAAATTTCTGTTAATCTATTTGCGGCTTTTCTGGACGTGTTAAAAAAAAGCTTTTCTTTCATAAAATATCCTTATATTTAATACCATAATAAATTGGGTGATTAAGTTTCACAGGAACTATTTAATTAGTCTACATTTAATGGATACAACCTAAATATACTTCACCAAAGGTTTTCATGGCCAATTGACTAAATTCAGTTGATAGATTTTTCGACAAAATCAACCCTTTGTTAATAGTTTTAAATGTAGCAAATTCAGGCATTTCATCCCCAAGAGGTTCATTTTCCCTAAGCATAGAATGTCGTAGCGTTGCAAAAAATTCAAACCCAAGAGGGGCTTCTATTGGGGGTTCATAGCCGTAATCGTAACCGTAAGTTAAGATTTTTGCATTTCCAGTTATTGTTTCTCTAAACCTAACACCACTAAAAGATGCTACCAGATCAGCAAGTTGTATCCCACAAACTTCATGAGATGAGCATGTTATGACGTTTACTTCATCAGAACAAAGGCTGAGAGCTTCTGTAGAATTTATGATACCTTCATCGAGAAAAATATTACCTTTTTCCTCTGGAAAGTTCTTAATCAATAAGCTTAATAAAAAAGATACGTCTTCATAAGAACGATGCCGGTACTCACTTGGCATAATAAATGCTCCCCATTGACAACTTGAGTTCAAGTAAGAAACAAGTTCACCCCTCAAATTTCTTAAATGTTCAGATCTATCCATTCTCGCGCATGAATGATGTTCACCAACAGAGTACTTTGAAAGAATGCTGTATATATTAGACTGAGGATCATGATTACAAAATACATAAGCCAAGATCATAAACCCAGCCGCCTCGTGCACCGACTCATCAATGTAAATATTCAAAGCCTTTTCCTTTCAACAAAATATTGTTTCTTACGTTATATTATAAGTATACTTCATTGAATTACAAACACCATTTTGAGTTGAAAAACATCCTAATATTAATTTGTCATTTTGTCTGTGACATAATTCTAAATATGCTAAATCTTAAATCATTGAAATGTCCGTTTCTAGTACGAAGCAGACAAGCTAGTTGGACTGAATCTCCGCTATGAGCGAGGAGCGGACATTTTCCTGCTGACGGAGGCTGATAAATGAATGGTATTTTCATTCATTTCATAGTTTTTTATAATGTTTTGTTATAATTAAAACCTGCCATAAACGTTCTCTTTCCGCTAGTATCAAAGGACAGCATTGCTACTAGGATAACGAGAATGTTTAATTTAACCATCGATGAATCAGCGTCGCCAGTTTCCCGCGAAACCGTTGAGCGGACAGCCTATTCTTTGGGAGTTAGTAGTTTTACGTTCACTCCATTACCTTATAATGAGCTATCAAAAAAACTAGGATATGAAGCAAGTTTGCTAATGCTATGCCTTTCAAAAAACCCTAATGTCAGCCTTCCTGCATTAAAAGGGACTGTAGAATTAATTTCTACACTAACTGAATATCCAGCGTTCAAAGTTAACTCGTTAACAATATCTAATAATGCCTATCCAGTTTTCACATTGGAGACATTGGCTGCTAACGGTATATTTTCAAACGATTTGGAATTTTCTACAAATATCTCTCATTGCTTTCGAATTAGTCCAGAATTAAAAGTACCAAAGATATCTCTAGGTTTGAATGCAAGAGGATCGTATGAATTAGACTTATCCTTGGAATTGGTGATTATTAAAGAATTGATTGAATACTCTGTAGCAAAAGTGATCGTTGAATTTGATGGCCCGATGCATCTTAATTCAGATAATGTTCGTAATGATAAACTAAGAGATTCTTATGTCCAAAGTCAAGGGGCTACGGTTTTTCGTATTCAGAGCGTGAACACACATGATCTGACCAAAATCCAGCAAACCGAGAAATCACATGAACAATTGATGGCACACATTGGAAATATTAAAGAACACTTCCGCACGAGACTATTCGAATTTTTAAAAACGTTTCATAATAGTTGATTAGCGACTATAAGTGAGTACCCCTCAATCAGAAATTATCACTTATAGCAATTCAGCATCAATCCAAATTAATGGCAATACCCCAGAGATTAGCTAATACACTAGCAACGTCCGCTACTGGCACGTAGAGGAAGTAAATACCAGTACTAAAACCTAACTTTGAGACGGGCTAGTTCGAAGTATCTGCAAAACAAGACACAGGACTTTCGGGCCGAAAGCGGCGCTCCCCGGCATGCGAAGATGTTTGAAAGATACCAAGTCTGGGAGACTTCTAAAACAGGAGACAGCTCCTTCAAAACCTCCCCCACCTCTACTTCTCGGATCGCCCATCTCCACAACCAACGTTTCTCCATCTGCATGGAAAATGGACTGGTGACCTGCCAATGCCCAGTCTCAGACAGGGGATACAATTCACATTGTTCGAGGAATTTGTTAACGCAACCAGTGATATCCGCTGATTTATCCGGAAAACCAAAATGTGTTTATTTTTCTAAGTCATATCTTTTTCTAAAACAAATTTTCTTTTATTTTATAAAAATCGGATATTTTCTCAAGCACTGATGTAGGAATGGTTTTTTTGTTTATATTCAAACCTGCTTCAGTTTTTTTTAGTTTTGCGATGATGTATTCATCATCAATGTAATCTTCTCTCTCTCCAATGAAGTTTATTATGTACTCCTTTGCTTTTAAAGTTTTTGCCATGTGATTTTTTTCATTGAATAAAATATACACTTTGAAAATAGAATTGATGTGCTCATTAAAAATCGGCATTATTGGGAAAGATTCATCCATCTGTGTCAGGTCTGCCTTTACCTGAGTCCCCCACTTAGAAAACCCCCGAATTAACTCATCCCTCATAAAATATACGATTAACTCTGTACTTATAGTACTACTGGTTTCATCAAGTGATTTTGATATCGTGTACGAAAGTGGTGGCATTCCACAATGCTGAACAAAATTTCTGAGTTTATACATAAATCTATATGAAAATTTGCTGTCAAACTCTTTTGCCGTCAGCGCTTTAAATTCAGCTAATTCCGTTGAAGCCCCCCCATACCGCCTGTTAATACTGGTTTCCATATGGTCAAGTAAAGTTTTCACTGACATCATGTAGTTCAGTATTCGTGTATTCAAGATGAATGGAAAGGTTTTGAATGGATATGACCCCATAAAAGAAGGTTCTTTGGCTACTTTCATAACCGTTTCATTCAGAAGTTCCATAAATGACTCATAGTTCAATCTTACATATTCTACTAAAGCAAAGTCATTCACAAACTCCATAAATATATTTTTTTGTGTTTCATACCCTTCAACATCCTCATTGGTGAGTGGTCTTATTTCATTTATTGTGTTTACTTTACTTCCATCTGAAATTGATTCTTTAGCAAGAATTATAGTGGATTCGCTCAAGCTTACCTCCCTTATTAACTTTCTGTTAATCGATATGAAACCCTAAAATGGCACATTTCATCTGTATCAGATCGGCTTAAGTTGCCAAGAATAGCACCACCTTGATCAATACTTTAAGTTTTTTATTCCCCTCTCCACCAATGTCAGCTCATGGCACGAAGCAGACATTGATGGCATTAGAAGTATGAGAGTGCCAATGTCATACTGGACACACCCGTAATTCTGTCAAGTCTATGCAGATTGAAATCAGTGGGAGAATCATGGATATCCAACTCACAAACGTCACCCCGGACAGCCCAGGATTTGCTGAGTTAAAATCGCAGAGCATGGCTGAAGGATTTAACATGTTACGCCGACTGGAAGATAACTGGCTTAGCGGACTGAACCGCTTTGACAGACCCGGAGAAAAACTAATTGGAGCTTCTGTAGATGGATTAATCGTTGGCGTTTGCGGACTCAACGTTGATCCATTTACGCTAAAAACTGGCATCGGACGTCTGCGACATCTCTATGTAGACTCAGGATGGAGAAAAAGGCAGGTTGGCAGCGCCCTGCTCAGTGAAATACTTAAGGATTCTGGCCACTGGTTTGATTTTATCAACACAAACGCTCCTCCATCGGCATTCACCTTCTATGAACGAGCTGGCTTTATTGCTTTAACTGGCATAGAAAAAGTCACGCACCATCTATGCCTCAGAGACCCAGCGCGTTAATACAGTCACGTGCTAGACAGACCGCATATTCTGTCCAGTGAACCAATTTTCAGGAGCGCCTGCCCAGATACAGCCCTGACGCAACCAAACCGTACCACTTTCAGGCAAATCAGAGCCATTACAGTTAAATCCGCTCCGCCTTGGACACACTGGGTTTTCTAACCAAGCATGCAGAACGGCGACTGAAACATCTTCAGGAAATCAAAGGAACTGACAGACAGCTTTGAACGAACAGCGGACTAAGATAGTAATATGAGAGCATCAATGTAAATTTTCGGGCAATTCATGCTCAAAACATGTATGAAATTTCTTTTTATATGTGATTAAGAGGGCTTTAAATGTGTGCGGTTGGTGAATTAAAGATGAAGTATCCAAGCGCGAATGCTTGGCAATTTGGTGATAGCCCAGAACTGGCCAACGAACTTGCAGACCTTATTATAAAAGGGATTAAAACGGCCTCATGCGGTTCTTTTGCAACTTACCAGCAAGAAGAATATGCACCGAGGATTGGGAGTTATAACATCATCCTTGATAGCCAGGATGTACCCGTGTGCGTTATCAGATTGGTTTCGATGCGACTCGTGCGTTTTTGTGATGTTACCGCCGACTTTGCCCGAAAGGAAGGTGAAGGTGATTTGAGCCTTGAGTATTGGCAGAACGAACATCAGAAGTTTTTTACTCGTGAAGGTTATTTCTCTGATGAAATGGAGCTGATCGCAGAAGAATTTGAGGTTGTTGAGGTTTTGTGAACCGAACAAAGTATCTGCATCTCAGATGAGAAAAATATCGTAGCGTTTTACCCACTGCAACTTATATCAACGTCCGCTTCTGGCACAGGGCTGCTGTTGCAGCCCTGACAACCTTAGACTTCAATTGATTCAGAGATCTCTAACGCATCATCGACTTCAATGCCCAGATAACGCACTGTGCTTTCTAGTTTCTTATGACCCAACAGAAGTTGGATCACCCGGAGATTCTTGGTCTTCTTGTATATCAGGTAAGGTTTTGTTCTTCTCATGGAATGTGTGCTGTACAGCGAATCTTCGAGACCAAGCTTTTCTACCCATCCATGAAAAATACGGTTGTATTGCCGGGTTGAAATGTGTTGGCAGGAACCGACCCGAGATTGGAACAAGTAGTCTTTACTGTGCAGATTGCCCCGCTTTATTAGCGCTGCAACTGCTTCTCTTGTCCCTTTGGTTATCTCAAATTGGACGGGGCTACCGGTTTTCTGTTGTAACACCGTTGCTCTGCTCGAAACAGAACTGCCATATGCAACATCTGATACTTTGAGTTTTACCAAATCACAGCCCCGAAGTTTACTGTCTAAAGCCATATTGAACAGGGCTAGATCGCGTGTTTTTCCTTCCAGTTCAAGTCTGATTCGAATCCCCCAGATATGAGATATCTGAAGCGGTCTTTTTTGTCCGATGATACGATTTTTGTTCCACGGTGACGTGTTCATGCCCAAACCTCCTGCAATGTAGGAGATTTAAGTATGATTGTCCCTCATGAGCGACAAGCGGATGTTATGCCTGAAATAATGTCCCTTTAGTTTGAAGAGGACTTAAAGGAATAAGATAAAATTTACATGGCCGTAACCCAGTTAATCCCGAAATCCGGCCATGTAAGAACTTTCCAGGTTCTGAAATGAAATCAATGGCAAGTTGATTCTGATTGTCATATTACGGTTAGGCCGTATTTAACGGATGTTAAACCAGCCAGTCGTTTCCTCAATTACACGCCACAGTTTCTGGGGTATAGCAAGTTGCTCTACGTCTGATGCAGCAATATTGAGAGCAATTTTTCCTTCAGCTTTGCCATCTGCAAACTTAACCCAGTCTGGGTTCATAACCATACCCTGACCTACGGCCGTCAAAGATACCCCTGTTTTAACAGCATCCTCGGCTTGCTCTGGTGTTCGCAAATGCCCGGCAACAATCAGAGGTATACGTCCAGCAAGGTGATCGCGCACGATTTCGATGACTTTGGGGCCATTCGGTGCATCAACGGGTCTGGCTTCAAGTGCATTACCGAGTGATACATGAAGATAATCAATACCCTCATCGACCAGGCGGTCAACCAGCTGAAGCGACTCATCAATGCGCAACCCATCTTCGTAATGCTCATCCAGTGAAATGCGGTATCCCATCAGGAAGGGATTGGTTGCATGCTCAGCAATCGTTTTACGCACACTCTTAATGACGCTGAGTGGGAAACGCATACGGTTTTTAAGAGAGCCGCCCCATTGATCCTCTCTACGGTTGGAATGAGGTGAGAAAAAATTCTGAAGTAAAAAGCCATGAGCACCATGTAACTCAACACCATCAAATCCTGCTTCTATTGCACGGCGAGTTGCTTCCCCGAAATCCTGAATAACAGTTTCGACTTCAGTGCATGTCAGTTCACGAGGGGTAACGGACGGTGCGAAAGGACCGGCGTCACCGGGAATAGCGCTTGCAGCTACAATATCCGAAACCAGTTCAGGGCTGGTTTTCACACCTGCATGGAATATTTGTAAGATTGCCGGTGCTCCACCGCTTTTTGCAGCAATAGCAAGGCGCTTTAAACCGGGAATAAATTTGTCGTCATACGCAGCAAACTCTCCCGTAAACCCAATGCCGTTTTCCTGAACATGTGTACAGCCAGTAATGACCAGCCCGATGTCCTGAACGCGTCGACGATAATATGCTTCTTCCTCATGAGATACCGTGCCGTCATCATTACCCGCCCAGGTCGTCATCGGGGCCATCACAATACGGTTGCGCAGCGTCACACCTTTACCGAGGGAAAAGCTTTCAAGTAGTGGAGTTTGTTTCATGGATAGTCATACCTATGCGAGATTTTTCTTGAAGAAAGGAGCCAGCTTACTCGCTGCAACCGTTGCACCCTGACCATTATAGAGGTCCATATGCGTGGCACCCGGAATGATATGCAGCGTTTTTTGAACAGAGGCCGCAGTGTTGTGTAATTCCTGGCTGTGCCAGAGCGATCCTGCTTTACTACCGGCAACAATCAGAAGTGGTTGTGTTAAATAGACATCCGCCCCTTCAAATCCGGTGAAAGACGCCAACGTACTGATACTTGTCATCAGCATTTGATTGGTAGACGTCGGATATTTTCCGCGTTCGGTCAGATAGTAGTCCGCAGCTTCCTGAAGATCTTTTGGGGCACTGGTATCACCCAATTTGGGCACATAGTTGACATAAACTGGTGCGCCGCCTGCTGCTTCGACTGTGCGCTGTTTAGCAACCGCATCCAGAGTTGGAATGAGTTCAGATTCTGATGTTGTTCCCTCCCAGCCTTTACGGGTCGCCGCTCCAACATCTACGGCACTGACCGTTGCCAGCGCTTTGATTCGGCGTTCCGTCATCGACGCTTTAACCGTGATACCACTGCCTGCACAAACGCCTAATGCGCCGATTCGATTATTATCGACATAAGGGAGAGTCGTCAGGTAATCGACTGCGCTATAGAAATCGACGACTCGCTTCATGGGATCATCAACAAAACGCGGTAATCCGCCACTAGCCCCCTGATGGGAGGCATCAAACGCCAGAGTGACAAATCCTTCTTTAGCCAGTTTTAGGGCATAAAGTCCAGCTGTCTGTTCCTTAACGCCACCACCAGGGTGGACAACCACAATAGCAGCGTATTGACGGTTTTCGCTGAAATCCGGGGGGACGTAGACATTTCCGGACATCATTATCTCATTGTTCCGGAACAGGACGCTGGTGACTGTGATGCCATCTACGTGTGTAGTGGTGCCAGATGTATTAGGTGTAGGTGAGAGCATGGCTGAGGCATGACCCGCCATCAGTAACCCTGCTGAGGCCACTGAACTCGTCAGGATAAAATTACGGCGACTTAACCCACCTGTTTTTTTACTCATTGCAAGACTCCTTCATATACATGATGGCGGCCCTGGCCGCTGAAAGAACATGGATTGTTTCAGCGGCCATCTTAATCTCTTTAGTATTGAGAAATTAGATGCTTAATTTCGCATGGGCTTAGAAGGAGGTTTTATTAATAGGGTTATAAGTAACTGAGTTCGATATGGACCAGGACAAACAGCGCTCAAAGGTTATGGGGTACGGAGTGCTTCGAGCACAAGTGCAAATGCCGGAGAATGTTGTAGACGGCTGGGGTAGTAAAGATGATAGGGGGGACGCGGTGGGCACCAGTCTGTCAGCACCTGGACTAACATCCCGTTTTCAAGATAATTCTCCACGGTATCTAGCGGCAGATAAGCAAGTCCCAGTCCATCAAGGGCGGCCTGCCTCATCATATTTATTGTGCTGAAAGTTGCTCGTCCATCAATACGGACCTTAATGTCAGTCTCATCCTTGCGAAACTCCCAGGTATAGAATCCGCCATGAGTGGGTAGGCGTAATCTGATACAGCTATGATCGTTTAAATCACGAGGCGTTCCCGGATAGGTCTTCCCCATGAAATAAGAGGGTGCTGCGACCACTGCAAAACGGAAGTCCTTGGCAAGTGGCAGGGAAACCATATCCTTATCGACCTGTTCGCCCAACCGAACGCCAGCATCATAACGCTCAGCGACAATATCTTTGAGTCCGTACTCGCTGATAATTTCAATGTTGATATCGGGATACTCAAGCATCACCGGGGCGAGTTTAGGCCAGAGAATTGTATCGGCTGCATGTTCAACGGCAGTAATACGCACAGTACCGGCTGGTTTTTCTCTCAACCCGCTGAGTGCGGCGATCTCACTTTCAATTTCGTCAAAATATGGTCCTATACGGGAAAGTAGCCGCTCGCCAGCTTCTGTCACAGAAACGCTACGGGTGGTACGGGTAAGAAGACGAAGGCCAAGATCTGCTTCTAGAGTCCTTACGGTGTAGCTCAGCGCCGACTGTGAGACACCTAACCGAGCGGCCGCTTTTGTGAAGCTTTTTTCACGGGCTACTGCGATAAAGGCTTGGTAATCGTTCACATTTTTTCGGCGCATTTATTGACCAGGTTCTTTTGGATTAATGTTTCTTACTTATAAAATAATTCCTGGCGTGGAGGTTTGTCTATTGGTAACGATCCAACGTTCCTCATCCACGACAAGTATCCATCAGCACTCACTAATGCTCAATAGAACCAAGGCTTACCAACTTCCGCTTTTGGCGCATGGCTGACTGTCGGATCAGTGGCCATGGCTCCGGCTGAGTTGTTTGGCACGGAATTTACGGTCGTCGCTCATTCCAACATATAAGCGTTTTCATCGTAGTGTATTGAAACTATTCCGTAAGCCGCTTGCCAGTTGCGTAAACACCTCAATAATTTTTGGCAACGCCCTTTGCGGATCGTCGCTCGCAGCAATCCATAGTGCGGAATTCAGCGCAGCACTGTTTAACAGATGTGCCGCAGCATCCGCGTCTACCGGTTTGAGTATGCCGCGTTCGATCAACTTTACGACAGTCTGGCGGGTGGATTCGAGGCAGCTATTCTGGCTGGGCCATTGTGCAGGATCCCCAAGAAAAGCCGGACCATCAAGCAAAACGATGCGCCGTACTTCTGTGTCCAGCGCCATCTTAATGTAAGCAATCCCTTCAGCCAGCAGCCTTTCCCAATCGTCACCGGCAGTCGCGGCGGCGGCTTTGGCTCGTTGTGCCATTTCACCATCTACTTGTGCAACAACAGCGGCAAGTAGCCCCTTTTTATCACCAAAGTTGTGGTACAGCGCCCCACGTGTCAGGCCAACACTAGCGGTTAATTCATCCATTGATACGGCAGCAAAACCTTTTTCGGCAAAGGATTTCCGCGCTGCCGTAATCAATTTGGCGCGGTTCTCTTCCATTGTTTCGGCGCGACGTTTGGCGGCCATAAGATCCCCTTTTTGACATACGTGACGTATATTATTTGACATACGCGGCGTATGTGTGATTAATTCAACATACGCCGCGTATATTAAATCAATTTTACATGCCGCGCATCCCGCATCCCGCATTACACATTGACTTAAGAAAGGAAATTCCATGATCCAGCGTGAACCTATTTTTCCTGCTAACCGTCATGCTCTCTATGAAGAGCACGGCTATTCAGCCGCGATCCGTTCTGGTGATATGTTGTTCGTTTCCGGTCAGGTTGGTAGCCGCGCCGACGGTACGCCGGAGCCGGATTTTGCCGCGCAGGTACAACTTGCATTTGATAACCTGGCAGCGACTCTTGCAGCAGCGGGTTGTACGTTTGACGACCTGCTGGATGTCACGACCTTTCATACTGACCCGGAAAATCAGTTTCCGACGATTATGCAGGTGAAACAGTCAATTTTCCCGCACCCCCCTTACCCGAACTGGACAGCCGTTGGTGTTACCTGGCTTGCGGGATTTGATTTTGAAATTAAGGTTATTGCCCGAATCCCAGCACCAACCTCCGCAGGCTGACAGACCTTGATTGTACCCCGTATCTGTTGGTGATCATTTTGGTTGTCATAACCCGTTCGGAATTCAGCTTTAGTTTCTCTATCAGCACGTTACTGACTACAGTGTTCCCAGTCAGAGGAGCCCGATTAAAGAAACTTAAGCGGGCTTTTTGTTTTTGTGATTTTGGTTTTTATAAATAGCCAGATTCGTCAGTCGGCCAAAAATTGGTTATCATCCGCTCCCACTTTCCATCCCGGTAGCCTGATGTCTGCGATTATCGATACCTTTATTGCTCCACCGTGCCATGACGAAATCGAGATCCTCTATCAGGACGACCATCTGGCGCTTATCAATAAACCTGCCGGGCTGCTAAGCCTCTCGGGGAAAAATCCGCAAAATCTCGATTCGGTGCATCACCGGCTGGTACAAATATTCCCCGGCTGCACGCTGGTCCACCGACTGGATTTCGGGACGTCCGGGTTGATGGTGATTGCACGCAATAAGGCGATAAATGCCGCCCTCTGCCACCAGTTCAGCCAGCGCACCGTGACCAAAATGTACAGCGCCCTGCTCTGCGGGCATCTTGACGACAACCAAGGAGTGATAGACGCAGCCATCGCTAAAGACCCGGCGCTGTTCCCGCTAATGTCAATTTGCGCAATCCACGGCAAGCCCGCCCGCTCCACCTATCAGGTTGTTGATCGCTTTTATCATGAATGGGAAGACGGGACGTTGCTGCCATTAACGCGGGTAGTGCTTACTCCGGAAACCGGGCGGACTCATCAGCTGCGCATTCACTGTCAGCAGTTGGGCCACCCTATTTGGGGTTGTGACCTGTATGGCGGCCGCCTGCTGCCGGGTACCGAACAGACATCGCGGCTGATGCTGCACGCCAGTGAGCTGCATTTTGTTCATCCCATTGGCGGGGAGCAGATCAAAGCCAGCAACAACAGCCCGTTCTGAACGCGGTCATTACCACATCAAATCATCGGGCACTTTAAAGTCGGCATAAGGATCTTCTTCATCCTGCTCTTCCTGGCTCAGCGTGCTGTTTAATACGATACTGCTGGCATCGCGCTGTGCAATTTTATCGGCAACGATAGCGGGGATAATCGCGTATTCACTTTTGCCACTGCTATCCACAACCAAACGGGCAATGGCGAGACGGCCACTGATCAGCTGAGCCTGAGTGGTTTTATCCACATCGATTTTTTTAATTAAATTATTATCTGTGAAGTTAAAACCAATATTGCCTTTTGAAATGTCGATTCTGTTCATTTCAATCAGCTGCTTCACCTGCGCTTTATGCTCTTTAGATAAAGCCGCTTGTTTTTGCTGTTCGCTCAACTGCTTATCACGCTCAAGTTGCGCTTTTTTGTTTTCTTCCACCGCCTCTCTTGCCTCACGAGCCTGAACGCGTGATTTTTTAGCCGTTCTTTGAACTTTGGCCATTTTCTTGCTGGTCACTAAACCCGCTTTTAGCAGTTGCTCTTGTAAGGAGAGTTTTGTCATTTTCTTTTCTAAGCCTGTTGGATATTTTCTGAGATTATACCTGTAATTTTCGAGGCTGTACCAGATTGCAGGACTTGATGGCTGTCTGGCTTGGTTTTAGAGCAAGGAGTCAAAGACTGGGACGCAAGCGAACAGTAATGAGAGGCTAACTTTCTGAATGACAGGTGATTTATCGATGAGTCTAAGCTAAAAATCACAGGGTGTTTCCGGTAGGTTTTACCAAAAAAATCAACATCCTATTTCTCTTTCATTTCTCCTTCTGTTCCATTTTGGGATATATTGGGAACACTCGCGTAAAATTATCTTTTTATAACAGGTGGCACCGGCAATGGCTCTGATCCCAAAAAACTATGCACGGCAAGAAAGCGGATACCGTGAGAAAGCACTAAAAATCTATCCGTGGGTATGTGGACACTGCTCGCGTGAGTTTGTTTATTCAAACCTACGGGAATTAACGGTTCACCATATCGATCACGACCATACCAATAACCCGGAAGACGGCAGTAACTGGGAGTTGTTGTGTCTGTTTTGCCATGACCATGAACACTCGAAGTACACGGAAGCTGACCAGTACGGCACAACCGTTGTGGCCGGCGAGGACGCGCAAAATGATGTGGATGCAGCGACCTATAATCCCTTTGCTGATTTAAAGTCGATGCTTATTAAGAAGAAATAATGTCCGCAGCCTCCGCGCCTGCTGCCAATCTAACGACCCGACCTGATGTGTCCCCATTAAAAAAGCCCGCATAAATTTCCTTAAGCGGGCTTTTGGCTTTTCAATTCTCTGTTACTTAATCACGCCAGCCCATTTCGGGAGCGACGTGTTTTAGGATAGATTCGATCACATGCACGTTGTAATCAACGCCCAGCTGATTCGGCACGGTCAGCAATATCGTGTCAGCCTCAGCAATCGCTTCATCCTGCTTCAATTGTTTAATCAGCGTTTGCGGATCAGCGGCGTAGCTGCGGCCGAATATTGCGCGGGTTTGTTCATCAAGATAACCAATTTTATCGCCATCGTTGCTGCCCGCGCCAAAATAGGCACGGTCACGGTCATTCATTAGGGCAAAAATACTGCGGCTAACGGAGACTCTTGGCGCATGTTGGTGGCCAGCTTCGGCCCACGCAGCTCGGTATGCCCGAATCTGGTTCGCTTGCTGAATATGGAAGGGTTCGCCAGTTTCATCAAATTTCAGCGTAGAACTTTGTAAGTTCATTCCGAGCTTCGCCGCCCAGACCGAGGTCGCATTGGTCGCGGCCCCCCACCAGATTCGCTCGCGCAAACCAGCAGAAAAGGGCTCTGGGCGCAAAAGACCCGGCGGGTTCGGGAACATGGGCTGAGGGTGCGGTTCGGCAAAACCTTTTCCGCGCAACACTTCCAGCAGCTCTTCGGTATGACGTCGCGCCATATCGGACTCCGTCTCGCCTTCTGCGGGACGAAAACCGAAATGCCGCCAGCCGTCGATAACCTGTTCCGGCGAGCCGCGGCTGATCCCCAACTGCAAGCGGCCACCAGATATCAGGTCCGCTGCACTAGCGGTTTCAGCCATATACAGCGGATTTTCGTAGCGCATGTCAATCACGCCGGTTCCGATCTCAATCTTGCGGGTTTTCGCGCCAATCGCGGCCAACAATGGGAAAGGCGAGCTCAGCTGACGAGCAAAGTGGTGCACCCTGAAATATGCACCATCTGCCCCCAACTCCTCGGCAGCTACGGCAAGATCGATAGATTGCAGCAACACATCAGCCGCCGAGCGGGTGGCCGACTGCGGGGATGGCGTCCAGTGACCAAACGATAAAAATCCAATCTTTTTCATAGCGTAGTTATCCTCATATTCCGGCTGAGCGTCAGCAGGAAAGCTCGGCATATCCTGGCAAGGTATGCCGTCGTCATGCGATTACTTTACGCGACTCTGGATGAGAATAAATTTCATTTATTTAACCTAAGGGTTCAGTTTATTTGACTAACTTCGTGGGGTTTTCAGTCAAAGGAACCTAATAGAGAAGCCCGCTTAACGCCATCTAAGCGGGCTTTTAACGTTCTAGCCGTTCACCACTTTCTTCGCATCCAGCGCCTTATGGATTGCCGCTTCCAGTTCATTGATTTCAAACTTCGCGACATAGCCGTCGGCGCCGACTTTGCGGACGTGATCTTCATTGGCACTCCCCGATAACGACGAGTGGATGATCACCGGAACGTTTTTCAGGAATTCATCGCGTTTAATATTCAGCGTAAGCGTGAAGCCGTCCATCTCCGGCATTTCCAAATCCGTTAAGACGAACGCGATTTTATCGGAAATGGGTAGTCCTTCTGCCTTGGCCTGTTCTGCGATTTTTTTAATATTGTTCCAGGCTTCAAGACCGGTGACGTGCATAACGTTGGGGATCTTCATCGAATCGAGACCACGCTCAAGCATGGACCGCGCGACTTTAGAATCTTCCGCCACAATCGCCACCGCGCCCGGTTTAAGATCAAAGGGCCGGGTTTGTGCGCTGTCTATTTGGGTATTCCGTTCCGGCGGCACGATGTCATACAGGATTTGCTCAACGTCGAGTACCAGCGCCAGGCGGTTGCTCGCAGAGTCGTTGTCCAGACGCGCAATGCTGGTGATATTACGGCTTTTCACGCCAGCCTCTGCGGCCAGTACCTGGCTCCATTCAAGGCGAACAATGTCATCTACCGACTCCACGGCAAAGGCCTGCGTGCTGCGCGCATACTCGGTGACCAGCAAAATGTTCAGGCCGGTTTTCGGTACACAGCCCACTACCGCAGGAAGGTCGATCACCGGAATAATTTCGCCGCGAATATTCGCGATGCCTAACATCGGTGACACCATGCCCGCCGCTTTGGTCAGCGGTGGCATCGGGACAATTTCACGCAGCTTGAATACGTTAATGCCGTACAGCTCAGACTGCTCCTCGTCCGCCGATGCCCCCAGACGGAACAGCAATAACTCGAAGCGGTTTGATGAAGTGAGATTGGTTCTCTCATCGATGTCTTTCTGAAAATTGTCCATACCTTCCCCAATGAGAAAATTTTGTGATGTGCACTTATCCATGTGTGTCGTGCAGAACTGATCTTATTATCGGCAAAAGGCAGGAAATACTTAGGCGTGTGAATGATGAAGAGTGATAAAAGAAAAGCCCGCCGGAGGTGACGCGGGCGGGCTTCGTTGGGTCAGAGGATTCGATTCGTCTACGACTGCGTATCCCGGTCCTCAACAGACAGCGACACCAGCCCGATCCCCAGTTTTCTCGGCTCAAAACCGCCACTGGTGCCTTCGGTTGGCTCCGTCGGCGACGGCGGCGTGATGATAATGCTCTGTGCCGTGCCCGGATTACTGAACTGTACGGTGATCGTTTCGTCTTTGTCGCTGAAGGTGACGAAATGCTCTTCTTCGCCCACTTTCACCGAAATCGGTTTGCCAATGTTATTGCCATAGGCGCGTGCGCGCAGTACGACGTCAAAGCTGGCGGGAAGCGGATCGACGTAATCAATTTTCACGGCCGGTGCCACATTGGCATCCGACCAGCGGCCCCAGTTTTCCACCGTGGAGACACCCGTAATGGCTTTCACCTGCTGCGGTAAACCGGGCAGCATAAAGGCGATGGCCACAGACTGGTATTTGGTTTGTTCGTCATCGATGTTCAGGGTTTTCACCGTCTCCTGATAGGCCTGCTGGCTACCGGCGCTCTCCTTGCTGAAGTCAACGCTGCCTTTGTACACCCCGCCATTGGCCTGCACGATCACCGGTTTCGAGCCCAAATTACCCGACGCGACACACAACCCCGTATTGAGTGAAAGTTCCGGCGCCCATACACGCCCCATCTCGTAACATTTATCCACCCAGACAAAGTTGTCACTGACGGTGAGCGAAGCCAGCTGTTTTTTCAGCGGTGTTGACAGGTAAACGTCAAACATCGGCTCAATTTTGTTGGGGGTGACTTTCAGAATAAACGGCGCTTTTATCGCCATGCCGGAGAAGGTAAAGGTATTGGCTTTATTATCCACCACATATTTGCTGATACTGTTCGGGAAGCCCCACTGCTTGATCACCGCTGGTTTCCAGCCGTCGATTTTCTCGTCGATATTCATAAACTGCGTCGCCAGTGACGTACTCGATATACCGCTGCGGCCAAGACCAATGAAGTTATCACCGCCCATAATATCGAGCACCGTGGCACCGTTATCGATGGTGCTGCGTTTAACGTTATTCAGTTCAGCCTGCGGGTTGCGGCCGTCCATCACGAAGAACAGATCTTTGCGGTTTTTCTTCGTCAGGATGTCATACGCGGTGTTATTCATCGCCAGATGGTCAGAGCTCACGACGATAATGGTGTTGTCGTAATAGCCGGAAGCTTTGATTTTGTCGATAAATGCCGCCACCAGTTGCTGGCTGCACGCCACTGCGCTCAGTGAGCGGTTCTCTTTTTTATTGTAGAAATACTCTTTTTTGGTGCAACCGCGCGAGATAAAACCGTCCGGATGGTGGGTATCCACCGTCAGGGTAAACAGCGAGAAAGGCTTACCGGCCTTGCTCAGTTCAATAAATTTTTTAAAGACTTCGTCCAGCAAAGTGTCGTCGTACCAGCCCCAGTCATTTTTATACTTAGGATCGGCCACTGTGCTGCGCAGTTCGTTGTAACCGTATAAATAGTCGAACCCGTGCGAGGTGAGGAAGGTTCCTTTACCGGCAAATGCCAGTTCCGCGCCCTGATAGAAATAGTTTTGATAGCCCGCCGCTTTGAGCACATCACCCAGGCAAACATTTTCCGGATAGAAGGTGGAAAGCGCGCTGGAAGCGTTACCGTCAAACGGCGCAAACAGCGGAATTCCGCACTGGGATGAGACCATACCGGCGATGGTGTAACCGGTCCCCGGCACCTGACGCGTGGCAGTAAAATCGATGCTGGCATCTTTGTGGCGTGCAAGTTCAGTGGTCAGCCCCGGGAAGGTCTGCTCATCGAAATAGGTTCTCTCCAGACTTTCGCCATAGATATAAACCAAATTCGGCTTTTTACCTTTAATCACCTTCTGTGGCACTTTGTAGTAGTCGTCAAAGTCGGCAGTGTCGCCACTGATTTGGGTTTTCACCAGCCGCGAAATGTTTTGGAACGCCTGCGTTGAGCCGACAGAAAACACCGCCAGCACCACGGCCAGTACGCTGAATTTCCAGCTGCTGTTATGGCTTTTGCGTTTTTTCAGGCACCAGACCAGCAGGCTGACAATCACCGCCAGCGCGACTACCAGACCCGAAAATGGCAGAATATATTTGGTCAGCCCCGCGCCTTTGAGGCTGCTGGTCACGGTGTAGAGCACCGCGTCGGTGATACCGTCGCCGGTAAAATAGTTACTGCCGATCAGCACCAGATTCAGAATGACGTATAAACAGAGGAAAAATAGCAACAGGGAAAACCAGACTCGCCCCGCAGAGGCCCGCCGTATATAGAGAAAAATGGACGATATAAAGAACAGGAATGAAACCAAATCTGAGACCATCTGCTGCGACCTGCGACATAAAAAGGTTAAAAACGGGGATCATGCCTGCGATGCGCAGGGGCCGTAAAAAACGGGGATGCGCTATATAGCGTAATAAAATCAGCAGGGTCAACGACTGTTTACTGCCTGATGCCACGAAAGTGTCATAAAGCCACAAAACATCCAAAAAATGTGATCTGATTCGCGCATTGCCGTAGTAAATTGTTCACTTAGATTCAATTATGTCGCAACATTCAGCAGCAGCAAGTTAAATTGTGCGGATGCCCGCAGGCCCGCACAATTTCGGTTAATTCTCAGGTGAAAACCGCTCAGATCCCGCCTAAGTAAGCCTTGCGCACTTCGCTGTCCCCCAGCAAATCCGCCCCGCTGCCGGTCATGCGGATCTGGCCATTCACCATCACATATCCCCGGTCTGAGAGCTTCAGCGCATGGTGCGCATTCTGTTCCACCAAAAATATCGTCATGCCACCCCGCGCCAGTTCCCGCAGCGTCTGGAAAATCTGCTTAACGATGATTGGCGCCAGCCCGAGGCTCGGTTCGTCCAGTAGCAGCAGTTTTGGCCGGCTCATCAGCGCACGCGCTATCGCCAGCATCTGCTGCTCACCACCGGATAAGGTCATCGCCCGCTGTTTTCGCCGCTCTTTCAGGCGGGGAAACAGCTCAAACAGGGTTTGCAGATCCTCAATTGCGTATTTATCGCCAATGGGAATGGTGCCCATCAGCAGGTTCTCCTCGACGGTCATATCAGGAAATACCCGCCGCCCTTCCGGCGACTGGGCAATGCCGCCGGAGGCAATAAAGTGCGTGGGCTTGCGGCTGATATCTTCGCCGCGAAACAAAATTTGCCCGCTGCGGATATGCGGCTGGCCGAAAATCGACATCAACAGGGTCGATTTTCCTGCGCCGTTGGCACCAATCAGTGCCACGGTTTCCCCCTGATTCACCGTCAGCGAGACGTTCTGCAACGCCTGGATCGCACCGTAATAGACGTTCACATCGCGAAATTCGAGCATGGCTTCACTCACCGGTCAGTCTCCTCGTCATCCGCGCCCAGATAGGCCGCAATCACCCGTTCGTCATGCGCAATCACCTGCGGCGTACCTTTGGCAATCACGTCGCCGTGGTCGAGCACAATGATGTGGTCGGAAATTTCCATCACCATGCCCATGTCGTGTTCAATCAACAGCACCGTGATCTGATGGTGGTCACGCAGGAAACGGATGATTTTACTCAGCGCCCGCGTTTCCACCGGGTTCAGACCCGCCGCCGGTTCATCCAGACAGACAACCTCAGGCCCCGTACACATGGCGCGGGCGATCTCCAGCCGCCGCTGCTGGCCGTAAGACATCTCACCGGCAAGCCGGTTGGCGCACTCCACCAAATCCACCACTTCCAGCCAGTAAAATGCGCGGTCCAGCGCGCGCTCTTCCGCCTGCCGGTAGCCCGGCGTATTGAGAATACCGGTGATCAGATTGCGGTTAGTCTGCATGTGCTGGGCCACCAGCAGGTTTTCCACCACCGACATGTCGCGGAACAGGCGGATATTCTGGAAGGTACGGGCCAGTCCGGCGCGGTTGACCTGATGAGTACCACCGAACATTTTATAGAACAACCGCCGCCCAAACCGTGGCGGATTCAGCCAGTCACCGGGCTGGAATTTCTGCCCGAGCACCTGGATCACATTGGTGGTTTTCAGACGGGTATTGAGCAGAATAGTGCCGCCGCTGGCTTTATAGAAACCGGTCAGGCAGTTGAATACCGTGGTTTTTCCGGCTCCGTTGGGGCCAATCAGCGCCGTAATCGAACCGCGTTTCACCTCAAGATTGACGTCATTAAGCGCTTTGATGCCGCCGAAATGCATCATCAGGTGTTCGACGCAAAGAATGTTGTCGCTGGTCTGCGTAAACACTTCACTCATGGCGCGACTCCTTTACGCACGGCAAACCCGCTGCGGCTGATGCGCATTAATCCGCGCGGCCGCCAGATCATCATCACTACCATCAGCACGCCAAACAGCAGGACGCGATATTCGGCAAAACTGCGCAGCAACTCGGGGGCAACGGTAAGTACAAACGCCGCCAGCACCACCCCGAGGGTTGATCCCATCCCGCCCAGCACGACAATGGCGAGGATCAAGGCGGATTCAAAAAAGGTGAACGACGTCGGGTTAACGAACCCCTGATAAGTGGCAAAAAATACCCCCGCCAGCCCGGCTGTTGAGGCCCCGAGCGTAAAGGCTGAGAGCTTGACCAGTACGTGATTCAACCCCATCGCCCGACAAGCGATCTCATCTTCCCGCAGCGCTTCCCACGCACGGCCAATCGGCATGCGGGTCAGCCGGTGTTTGATGTAGAGCACCAGCAGTACCACCAGAATCAGGATGCCGTAGATAAAGATGAATTTCAGATTGGGGTTATAGGGAATATGCAGGAATTCGTGAATGGGCACGCCGCCCTCTTTCGCCCTCCGGCCAAACTCCAGACCGAAAAAGGTCGGCGGCGGCGCGGAGATGCCGTTCGGCCCGCCGGTAAAACTGACCCAGTTGTTGAGCACCAGCCGAATGATTTCCCCAAAGCCCAGCGTGACAATCGCCAGATAGTCACCGTGCATACGCAGCACCGGAAAGCCCAGAAGCGCACCCGCCATGGCTGCCATAATGGCTGCGATGGGCAGCATCGACCAGAACCCCAGCCCGAGATATTGATAGCCGAGCGCCAGCCCGTAAGCGCCGATGGCGTAAAAGGCCACGTACCCGAGATCCAGCAGGCCCGCAAGCCCGACCACGATATTCAGCCCGAGCCCCAGCAGCACGTAAATCAACCCCAGAATAGCCACGGTCAGAATGTATTTGGTCGCCACAAACGGAAAGAAAGCCGCCAGCACCAGGATCAGCGGAATGACCCAGCGCAGATTACTTTTGTGCCCCACGGGCCTTACGTAAACGCCCGCGCTGTCGGCTTCAAAACGCTGCATCGCCCGCTGGCCGGTGGACGTCTGTAAGAACACGCTGAGCAGAAAACGCCCGGCCATCACTGCGGCAACTATCCACACCAGCCGCAGCGCGTGAAAATTAAAGCTGTAGCCGTCGAGCACCACGCCGACAATCGGCCCGAAGATAATTAAGGCGATAAGCCCGGCCAGTACCGCGTCCAGCAGGCAGGGTTTGAGTTGAATACGCGAGGGCATTGTGTGTTCAGACATCATTCCCCCTTAGACCTTAGCCACAACGGGACGGCCAAGCAGCCCCTGCGGACGGAAAATCAAAATAACCACCAGCAGCCCGAAGGAGAAAACGTCTTTGTAATCGGAATTCACCATGCCCGAGAACTGCGCTTCGGCAATACCTAAAATCAGCCCGCCGAGCATGGCACCAGGCAACGAGCCGATGCCCCCCAGCACCGCCGCCGTAAAAGCTTTGATGCCAATGATAAACCCGGCGTAAAAATCGAAAGTGCCATAGTTCATGGTCACCAGCACACCCGCCAGCCCTGCCATCGCCGCGCCAATCATAAACACCAGCGAGATCACCCGATCGGTGTTAATACCGAGGATCGAGGCCATTTTGCGATCCTGCTGTGTGGCCCGACACATACGGCCCAGTTTGGTGTGCCCGATGATATAGGTCAGCACCAGCATCCCGACCAGCGACGCAATCAGGATAAAGATTTTGGTGTAGGTCATCTGGACAAAGCTTTCACCAATATGAAAACGCACCGCGCCTTCAATCATGGTCGGAATGCCCTGCTGGCGCGGACCCTGGCTGATTTGCGCGTAGTTTTGCAGAATAAGCGACATGCCGATGGCTGAAATCAGCGGCGCCAGACGGGTTGAATTGCGCAGCGGTTTATAGGCGATACGTTCAATTACCCAGCCATAAACGCCGGTCACCGCAATGGTAAACACCAGCGTGCCGAGAATCAGCAGCGGAAATGAGTGCAGACCAAAAAAAGACAACAGCGCCAGCGCAATGGCGCACAGATAGGCGGAGATCATGTAAACCTCGCCGTGGGCGAAGTTAATCATGCCAATAATGCCGTACACCATGGTGTAACCAATGGCGATCAGGCCATACACGGCGCCGAGCGTGATGCCGTTAAACAGCTGTTGCAGGAAGAATGAATCCATAAGTGCGCAGTCTCTTTTGGCGACCGCGCCCGGCTAAGGCGCGGTCTGATACGGGTTCAAAATGGCAAATAAATTAGCCTTATCACTGCACTTCCTGGTATTTGCCTTTGTCATCCCACTTATAGACGACGTAATCCGAGACTTTCAGGTCGCCCTTGCTGTCCCAGGACTTTTTGCCCATCACCGTATCAACGGAATTGGCTTTCAGCCACGCACTGGCTTTGGCGGAATCGGTGCCGCCGGTGGCTTTGAAGGCGGCGGCAATCGCCTGAACAGACGCATAGGAGTAAAGCGTATAACCTTCCGGCTCAAATTTATTGGCGCGGAATTTATCAATCACTGCTTTGCCGTCAGGGATCAGGCGCGGGTCTTTGCCGAAGGTCATCAGAATGCCGTTGGTATACTGCGGGCCACCGGCGGCCGTCACCATCTCTTCGTTGACGATACAGTCACCAGAGAAGAAGGTGGCTTTCACACCCTGTTCGCGCATCTGGCGCACCAGCGGACCCGCTTCCGGGTGGCAACCGCCGAAGAACACCACGTCCGGCTTGGCCGCACTGATTTTGGTCACCAGGGCGTTAAAATCTTTTTCACCGCGAGACAACCCTTCATACATCACTTCCGTCACGCCGCGTTTATTCAGCGCGGCTTTGGTGGCATCCGCCAGCCCCTGCCCGTAGGTGTCTTTATCGTGGATCACCGCAACGCGTTTGGCGTGCAATTTGTCGACGATATAATCACTGGCGACCAGCCCCTGCTGATCATCACGCCCGCACATGCGGAACATGTCGGCCATACCGCGTTCGGTAATTTGCGGGTTAGTTGACCCTGGGGTAATAGCAATAATGCCCGCATCGTTATAGACCTCAGAAGCAGGCATGGTGGAGGAGGAACAGAAATGCCCCACCACCGCCTGCACCTTGTCCTGATCCACCAGACGGTTCGCTACTGCCACCGCCTGTTTCGGTTCGCAGGCATCATCGCCCTGCACCAGTTTGATTTTCTGCCCGTTAATACCGCCTGCTGCGTTAATGTCTTCCGCTGCCTGCGTCGCACCGTGCCAGTACTGGTCACCGTAGGTGGCATTCGGTCCGGTAAACGGCCCCGCCACGCCAATGACAATATCCGCCTGCGCGGAAAATGCCGTCACCAGACAACCTGCCAGTAAAAGGGAAAGAGGATTTCTTATAAATTTCATCGACATCATCGTGATCCTTAGTAGCCTGTTTGAGCAAAATGGTTTTAATAAGAACGCATGAGCGTGGTCATAAATCCTGTAGCAAAAACACCAACAAAAAGCACTGAGGGGTAGAGTGGTTGAAATCTTCCTGGGGACGACTGCGGGGTTTCCTTACGGTTTTGCTAAAGGTGTAAACCTTAAGCAAAATTGCTGCCAGTGTTGCAACCGGCGATTGAATGCCGGGTCATTCTGATTATAGAGCGCGTGCAGCCACGCCCTGAGGCAAGTTACAGAAACAACGGCGGGATCACACCGCACTGCTTTGGTGCCGCAGCGGCAAAGCAAAGTAATGTGTCTGTGGGAGGTGCACCAAAATGAAACGGGGGAATTCCTGCTGACAGGTTCGCACTATTACGCTTCCTGACATTTTTATCCTTTGCATGTTGGGGTGGGTTGCTTTGTAATGCGGGCAGATGATTGCAAAGGGAAACAACTGAACAATGAAGATATTATCTTGCCTGACGGCCATCGCGCTGGCCCTGACGCTGTCTGGCTGCGCCGGTGATTATGTGATCAACACCAAGGCCGGTGACCAGCTTTTCGCCCATGGCGAACCCGACCGCGACCGCGATACCGGCATGACCAGCTACACCGACATGAACGGTGATTATCATCTGATGAATACCAATGATATTGCGGGGATTGTGAAGAAATAGGGGTATGGCGATCGAAACACACCGTTCCCGATCGCCTTTGCAGCCAGCCTGACTCACCGTCACTTTTGGAATACTCATCCTCATTAATCTGTCCCTTGTTACCGTAATTACTGGCGGCATGCGGGGGAAGATCTGCTCGTAAAACCGATGCCTGTGGGGCATCCAAGCACTCTGTAGATCTCAGAAACAACCTGCATCGTTGCGTCTTCGATCATTCCGTCATTGCGGCATAAGGCCCAGCCGTGGTTTGCAATTTCTCGCTCGAAAGCTTGGGTACAAGCGACATGATCTTCCAGCTTATGAATCACAGTACTACTTAGCCCACGCGGTCGGGCCGCGGCCCTGGCCCATGAAATATCAGGCGCTGTAACAACTCCGACATGCAGGTCTGGCGTTCGTACGTTTCGTTCAATGTTTAGCTGTAAAATCTTTGCAAAGGGAACCATCCGGCGAAACGCGGCTTCCGACGGGTACCACCGATCCATCAAGATGATGCTACCCGGTGGCTGTTTAGTCAGTATATGCTCGGAAATCCATGCACGGCTATCAGCAAAGCGCTCACAAACCTCCCATTCTAAATCCCGGGCGGGATTTCTGGCGAACCTGTTCACGAGGGCCATTGTTTCCCTCCTGTAAGGATCGCTTTTTTTCTCGCAAAGTCGGACCACCTTCTTGTTATCCGCCCTTAGTACTTTCGTAATGGCCTCCAACAGCGTGGTTTTGCCGACTCCCTTGGGCCCATCCAGAGAAATAAACAAGGGACGACTCATTCTTGCCATGATGATTGATGTACGGTTTTTGAAAAGCTCAAATCTGGCAAAAGCATCTTACTTCCTTCGTATGAAACGCTGACTACCTTCTTCGTTCGTCGTTGCCGCCTGGCACGTCAGTGCGAACCGAATGGAAGGTACTTATAACAAGACACTGATAAACATTCTGGCAATAGGTTTAACTCACAGGTCAAAAAAAGCTCACCGGCTAACGCGGTGAGCCTGCTTGCTTATTAACGTATTACACTAACATTTTCAAATTTCACCAGACCTTCAGCTTTATCACCTACTTGCTGAGCGACCGGGACGAAGACGTTGAGATCTTGCAGCCAAGCTAATTTTTCACTGGTCTCCAGTTGCCCTTCACTCTTTGCATGACACGCAACTGATAGATATTTCCCACTAAACTCAGGTGCAATGCTATGTGCGTCCCCCTCTCCCCTTACGTCACAGCGTAACGATGAAGCAGTGACTTTCTTATCGGAATCAATATTGTCCAATTGCGCCTGATATTGTTGACCTGTCACTAACGGGAAACGCAGATCCGTGTCTAACTTGCTGAGCAGTGAGGAACCTCTACTGATGGACATGGTGAACTTCAGCTGTAGCTGATTAGCCAGCGTTAAACGTTGCACCGTCCAGATACCATAATCTTCAAGCTTGCGTATATAACCATCCGGTTGTGCATCCAACTGTACTTTGACCTTACCTAACGCGCTGACTTCGGTATAACGAATCTGTTTAAAGCGCGGAAGCGCCCATGGTTTGATCAATGACTGCGCCTGGCGGTCAATGGCAGCAGACAGGGGGGATTTATTCAGCCACTGCGGATTATTATTACTCAGATCGGGCATGGATGGCCCCATCAACGTTGATGCTGGCTTGTTAACAGCGGGGACAAAGCGCCCTTCGGTTGTGAATGTTTTACCTGCTGGCAACTGGCAGAGCTGCTCGAAGCGTTGTGCCATTTGAGTGTTAATTTTGAAGCTACTCTTGCGGCGAACAATCTCAGCAGTGATGAGTGAGTCCGTAACGCGCCCGTCGCTATCGAAGTTCATTGCAGCGACAGCGTTCCCCTGATGGGTTTTACAGTTATACAAGTAGTGCTCGATCTTTAATTCAAGCGGCGCGTCGTAAGGCGGTTCCCAGATGATATCTGCAAAGTCATATCCCATGCGTACCGATAAAATGTCGCCAATACGCTGAATGCTATTAACATCGATAAGATTGGTAATGCCGAATTTAGACGTGGCTGATAATCTTTCCCACCGTGCATCTTTTATCGGTAGCGTGCAAACCGTCTGGATATCCTCTGCTGTCATCTGCTTATCATCCTGAGCAGGCGCATAACGGAGGTAGCTGGTGCCGTAAGAGCGAGCTTTGGTAAACCCCTCCGCATTCAGTAAATCCTTGTACAGAAGCTGTGCTTTGCCCTGTTTACAATCAACGGAACGCCATTGCTGAGCTGTTTTTCCGTTATTGAAGTTTAACGACACCATGTAATTCACACGATCGTGGATTCTGGTTACAGACAAGGGATTAGTGCCACCACCTATCAATGCAGGCTTATCAGCAGCCTGAACGAAAGAAAATGGGAGGAGAGACAGAAAAAAAAATGGGCGCATCAAAGGGCGTACGCAGTACATACATGTTCCTTCATATATTGATTAAGAAATAATGGTATCGGCATCAAGGAATAAATAATTAGTCTGACTTGATATGTACCTTATAGATCAAGGTGGTGGCGTGTTAGTTACGTCCATTTCTGGCACGAAGCAGCTATGTTAGAACAGCGCAGCTATGAGCGAAAAATGGAAGTTAACACATTACGCTGGCTTTGATAGAACGTTATTAAAACCGAACAGCTGTCACTATCTGGCTGGCAGCAACGCATCAAAGGCCGAATATAGCTTCAATTTCTATTGAGAGGTCAGGTGAGAAGAGGCGGCTTACTTCTACAAGTGAACTGGCAGGCCGGTGATCGCCATAATTGCGGTAGAGCACTTTCCGTAGCTCGTTGATCTCCTCAAAAGAGGTGAGGAATATAGTCACCTTGATCAGTGCTGAAAAATCAGTGCCTTCTATGCTGACGATTTTCCTAATTTGGCTGAATATTTCTTCAGCCTGCTCAGCACTGCCTTCATGTTGAGCCGCTGTGCCAAACGCAGTCAGCCCTGAAATATAGAGCGTGTTGTCATGCTTTACAGAATGAACGTAAGGAGCCTTTACTTCACCTAACTCAGGATAATTTTTTCTTACCACATTGTTCATATCTAAGCCCTTTTTGAAAGAGGACCAGTCATAAGCTTATCATTCCTCTGTCAATGCTCAGCGTTAATTGGCAGAGCATGAGGTATGCAATGTCCGTTTAACTTGTGGCATGGAAGCATCTCGATTATTCGTGTCTATTCGCAAAGAATTTGATAACTTGAGTCGCCCCACCACCTTAGAGTGCGATCCTACTAATAAAGGAATAAATAATGAAAGCAAGGGTGCTTTTAAGTCTATTACTTTTGGCAATGTCATTTAATGTTGCTGCATTTACTCAATTCAAACCGGCGGTATTAAATGCTGCTCTTTTGTTCGAGCATGATGCAACTACCGGGAACGTAAAACATAGCCTTCAGTGGATCCGAGATGTTTACGGTAAACTTCAGGCGATGACAGAAGTTAGATATGATCGTAGCGGGTGCTTTACTAATATCAACATGGTCGATAAGGCAAATGACCGAGAGTTTCATTTGGTAAACAAAGATGGCGTACTGACCTCTTTTAAAGGCCAGCGTATTACCGGAAAAATCAATGAACGCTGCGAAATCACTGAGCTTGAGAATGAAAAAGGCAAATATGTGCTCAGCTATAATGTTCGCGGATTGCTTGAAACAATCGCGGACAAAGACACGGGCGAAGTTGTAGAGCGATATGAATATCACAATAGCCAATTCCCTGTACGCATAAGAAACTATAAAGATCAGAAGGACAAGCGTATCTTTTACCCATCCGGAAGCGCGCAATTTCTTGACTCAGAGATAGTATCAAAAAGAGGAGGCTTAACTGTCCGAGTGAAGCAAAGCTGTGCTTACACCGCTGATGGTAATGCAGATAAATGCTCGCTGATAACCTCCACTAATGACGACTATCGTGGCTCAATCTTAATATGGATTTCTAATCACGAAACGGAATATTTTTAATATCTATTGAAAAGAGCAGAACCAACATAACCTCCTCCGAGAGATTGACCTGCTTCCTAATATTTAACGCAATTGAAATATTATTAATGTCCGCTTCTGGCACACAGCAGCCAAGTGCCTGGGGCGGAGTCCGCCATAAACGACAAGCAGAAATGAGAACTGAAAATTAATTCCAGGTATCAGCGGATCGAATTTTCAGAATTGATGCGGAGACTGAGTCAATCCAGACAAAGGGAAATTTTTATTTGAGCAAGGATCAAAATCTGAACAATGTTGTCGCACAGGAGTCATACAGGCAGTATGGATGCTACCTGACACAATAATAAATAAGAGAATTTAATGTTCCGAAAACCGACTCTGATGACTTTACCTCTGCTGATAACATCGGTATCCCTGCTGACAGGATGTCCCCCAGCACCGGATCTAAAAAAGTGGCAGCGTTCTGATACGAACATCGATGGCGTGCGCGTCGCGATGGGTAAATGCGGCGTACAACTCCCTGGCCCCGATATCCCTAAAACGGATAATGAGTCAGTTCTGTATTACCAATGCATGGAGAATATGGGATTTACCCGTAAAGACGGATTCAACATTTGCAGCGTTCGGATTTACCACGATACACCAGCCTGCTTTGAGCAAGAGCAGGGGCATCCCATAAGTCAGAATCAGCTGGATGCACTCCCTTTTGTCGCAGACAGAGGGTTTCATCCGATTAAACCGGATTCCGGCGTGAGCACCTTTTCCCTGATCACCTGGCGTAAAGTGGGGGCGTCACTGCATTTTTCTCATGACGTTGAAAATGACAAACAAGCACTGGCGGTGATGTATCAATGCGGCTATCCGCAACCTTTAGGCTCGGTGCCATACGTGCCGACGCTACGTAAAGCCGCTATTGTTCAGCAATGCATGCTGGATAAAGGTTTCGAGCCGAAATACAAACTCAATCTGGTATGTCGCAATTACCCGCAAGTCACGGGCTGCCCAAAAACATAACTATGTCCTCTGAACTTACCCCAAGGAAGCGGTATTTACGCAGTAGGAATATCCCCCAATGATTATGGCGGTCGATCAAGAGCGAAGAGCGGACTTAATACTTTAAAAAATCAGACAATAAAAACCAAACAACATTTCAAATTTAGTTAAGCCAACGCGACCAAAACATTTAAATCAACTCTCAGCAGCACCTATTAAAACCGGGCTTTCGCCCGGTTTGTCGTTTTCAGCATCAGCGGACATTTAACACCCTGCTCACTCCTCCAGCAACGCCTCTGCGCAGGCCTCGTCAGTGACCAGTCCGTTGATCCATTTACCGGTTAGGGCGGCGCGGACGGCGACGTGTTTGTCGCTTCCCCCCGCCAACGCAATCACCGGTTTACCCTCCTGCGGGTGCAGGCCGACGCTGGTGAGGCGGGCGTTGAGTTCGCTGTCAATGCGCTCACCGTCTGGCCCCATAAAGTGGCCGAGGATCTCCGCCACCGCGTTCTTCGCCATCAGGCGCTCGACGTCGTCGGCACTGATAAAGCCATCTTTGTGTAACGGGCAACCGGGTTCGATAGTGCCGATACCGATAAAGGTGACATCCGCCTGACTGGCCTTCTCGCGAACCGTGCGGTAAATGCGGTGGCTGCACCACATCGCACGGTCGTCCTCACCATCGGCAAACAGCGGTGCGGGCAGAATGAAATAGCGCCCCTGAGTTCTCTCTGCCATCAGCAGCGGAACGTCGTAACGGGTACAGGAGCCGTCAGAGGCAATCGCGCCAATCAGCGACACGCTGCTGTGCTGTGGCCGTTCGATGTCGACCAGTTCATCAATCGCCGCTTTCAGGCTGCGCCCTGACCCTACGCCAATAATCATCGGCTGCTCATTGCGGATAAACTGCGCCATCACCTCAGCCCCGGCGACGGCAATCGCGTGGCTGATGCCAGCGCTGTCCATCCCCTGCCCTGGCACCACCTGACACACTCCCAGGCCGTAGCGTTTTGTCAGCTGCGATGCCAGTTCCATACAGCGCCCGACCGAATGCGAAATATGCACGCTGACCAGACCGTTATCGATGGCGCTGGCCACCAGCCGCTGCGCCACCTGCCGCGAAACGCCCAGTGCGTTAGCGATATCATGCTGCGTCTGCCCCGCCACAAAATACATCCACGCCGCGCGCGCCGCCTGATCCATTTTTTTATCATTCTTACTCATGCGTACTTCCCGAACGGCTGATTTCAATGGCGGCATTTTATCGCCATTTGCCTGCCGCCGTGATCGCAAATTCCGATCAGGATCTGAATATGTGAGCCAAAGCCCATTTGATGGGCAAATGTTCTATTAAGCTAATCACAACTGAGCAAAAGCCCAACTAACGAGCTTAAGCCCAAAGGTTACCTTTAGCGGAGAACATCATGAACACGACAACCCCCTCAACGCCTTCCATCTGGCTGCACATCGGCAGTGGCTCTTTCCACCGCGCCCATCAGGCCTGGTATCTGCACCGCCTGCTGGCAGAAGGTGATAACCGCTGGTCAATTGCGCTCGGCAATATTCGTGAAGACGGCGTACCGCTGCTGAATGCATTACAGGTGCAGGAGGGAAAATATGTGCTGGAAACCGTGACGCCGCAGGGCGAGCGTGAATACGAGATCATCACATCGATTCAGAAAGTCATCCCGTGGGATAACGAGCTGGCAGCACTGACAGAGCAAGGGGCGGATGCACACACCAAAGTTGTCTCCTTTACCGTGACCGAAGGCGGTTATTACCTCGATAACCAGTTCAATCTGGACCGGCTGAACGCTGACATCCAGGCCGATATTAACGGCGGTTGCCGCACTATTTATGGCGCGGTCGGCCATATTCTGGCGCGGCGGATAGCGCGTAACGGCGGTGATGTCACTCTGCTCAATTGCGACAACCTGCGCCATAACGGCGACCGTTTTCATCGCGGCCTGTTGCAGTTTCTGGCCCTGCGCCAGCAGCAGGCCGTGATTGACTGGGTGGCAAAACACGCCAGCTTCCCAAACACCATGGTGGATCGCATCACCCCGCGCCCTTCCCCTGACGTGGCGCTGCGCGTTGAGCAGGCGACCGGCTTTAAAGATCGCGCCCCGGTGATGGGTGAAGCCTTTATTCAGTGGGTGATCGAAGATGATTTTATCGCCGGACGCCCGGCGCTGGAGAACGTCGGCGTAGAGATGGTGGAATCCGTTCTGCCATACGAAGAGGCAAAAATCCGTATTCTGAATGCCAGCCATAGCTGTATCGCCTGGGCCGGAACGCTGCTGGGGCAGAGTTTTATCGATGAAAGCACACGCACTGAGACCCTTTGTAAAATCGCTTACGACTACGTGACCGAGGACGTTATTCCTTCACTGACGCCAAGCCCGCTGAACCTGGAGAATTACCGTGACGTGGTGCTTGAGCGCTTCAGTAACCCGCATATTCAGGACACCAATCAGCGCGTGGCCGCCGACGGTTTCTCCAAAATCCCCGGTTTTATTACACCGACATTGCAGGAGTGCTATCAGCGCGGACAGGTGCCGCACGCCACCGCCATGTTACCGGCGCTGTTCTTTGTCTATATGCAGCAGTGGCACCAGAACCGCCTGCCGTATGAATATCAGGATGGCATTCTCGACCCCGCGGCTGTACATGCCATGTTCAACAGTTCGGATCCTGTCGCCATTTTCGCCAGCGATGAAAAACTATTTGCCTCACTGGCCGGTAACGCGGAATTCACTGACCTGATGCGTAAGTCGGTAGCGCGGGTCAACCAGTGGCTGGCCGATGCCAAACGCGCATAAGGGGAAAGCCATGTATCTCGGACTGGATTTAGGCACCTCGGAAATCAAAGCCGTGGTGATCGATGAACAAGGCAAGCTGCTGGCAAGCGCGGGTGAACCCCTGGAAGTCAGCCGCCCGCATCCACACTGGTCGGAACAAAACCCTGCCGACTGGTGGCAGGCGACTCACCTCGCCATCGCACGTCTGCGCAATAAACTTCCGCAACTGTGGGGGGAGATCCGCGCTATTGGCCTCTCGGGCCAGATGCACGGCGCAGTGCTGCTCAGCCGTGAAGGGCGGGTACTGCGCCCGGCCATTTTATGGAATGACACCCGCAGCGCGGCAGAGTGTGAACAGCTCACCCAAAGCGCGCCGCAGTTGCATCAGGTGGCAGGTAATCTGGCGATGCCCGGTTTTACGGCCCCCAAGCTGCTGTGGGTAGCCCGTCATGAACCGGCCATATTCGAACAAACCGCCACCGTGCTGCTGCCAAAAGATTATCTGCGCTGGATGATGAGCGGCGAGAAAGTCTCTGATATGTCAGACGCCGCCGGAACCTTATGGCTCGACGTCGCCAAACGTGACTGGTCAGACTCCCTACTGGCTGCCTGCGGGCTGACTCGCGACCATATGCCACGGCTGGTGGAGGGCAGCGACGTCAGCGCCACGCTGAAAAATGATATCGCCCGCGCGTGGGGGCTGCGTGACGACGTAGTGATTGCCGGAGGCGGAGGCGACAACGCCGCCAGTGCCGTCGGTATTGGTGCCGTCAATCCAGGTGATGCTTTTATTTCCCTCGGCACGTCCGGCGTGCTGTTTGCAGTTAATGACCGCTTCAGGCCCAACCCGCAGTCGGCAGTGCATGCGTTCTGCCATGCGCTACCGGGGCGCTGGCATCAGATGAGCGTGATGCTTACTGCCGCCAGTGCGCTGCGCTGGTACTGCAATCTGATAGGCAGTAACGAAACCACACTGCTGGCGGAAATCACTCAGCTCAGCCCGGCACAACAGCGGCAGGCACCGATATTTCTGCCCTACCTGTCCGGCGAACGTACACCGCACAACGACCCGAATGCCACCGGCGCGTTTCACGGTATGACCCACAGTTCTGACCGCGCGGCCCTCGGCTATGCCGTGCTCGAAGGCGTGGCGTTCGGTATGGCCGACGGGCTGGACGTCATGCAGCAGGCCGGTACTCAATTACAACAATGTTCGCTGGTCGGCGGCGGTGCGCGCAGCGACCGCTGGGCGCAATTGATGAGCGATGCCCTGAATTTACCGGTAGTCACCCACTGCGGCGGCGAAGCCGGTGGCGCACTCGGTGCCGCACGCCTCGGCTGGCTGGCGGCAGGCGGAGAGTTCGCCGACGTGTGCCGTAAACCGACCATTGAACGCCAGTTCCTGCCTGATATCGAAACCCGCGGCATGCTGGGTGAACGCCTCACCACCTACCGGCAGCTTTATCAGCAACAGGTCGCTTTGCGATCCGCATAACCAAAACCGAGGGCGCCTGAGCGCCCCATCTCTGTCCCTACCTATCACCAACTGCGGGCCCGCCCGCAGAGGAGTCCAATATGCACGATATACAAAAACCGCGCACCCACTGGTTCGGTTTGCCAATGAACCTGTTCTGGGGTTACATCGCCATCGCTATTTTCATGAGTGGCGACGGCTTCGAAATGGCATTCCTCTCCAAACATATTATCGATATGGGCTTTACGGCCTCTCAGTCCGCCGTGGTCTTTACCGTGTACGGGCTGGCGGCGGCGCTGGCGGCCTGGAGTTCCGGCGTGGTCGCGGAGATCATTACGCCGCAAAAAGCCATGCGCATCGGTTTTATCCTGTGGGTGGTGATGCATGTGCTCTTTATGCTGTTTGGTCTGGGGATGAAAAATTATCCGCTGATGCTGTTGTTCTACGGCGTTCGCGGGCTGGCTTATCCGCTGTTCATCTACTCTTTTGTGATGTTGGTAGTACAGACCGTGCCGAAGCAGAATCTCTCTTCCGCCATGGGCTGGTTCTGGGCGATGTACTCAATTGGTATCGGTTGTATCGGCAGCTATTTGCCGAGCTTTACCATCCCGCTGATGGGCGAAACCGGCACGCTGTGGTTCGCGATTGCCTGGGTGGTGGCAGGTGGTCTGATGGCAATCACCTTACTGCGTAACGTGGGTAAACCGAGCATTAAAGCCAGCCTCAGCCCGAAGGAAAAACTGGGCGAGCTGAGCCGCGCGGTAACGATTTTGTTCACCAACCGCAATATTTTCCTCTCCTGCCTGATCCGAATTATCAATACGATTTCGCTGTTTGGGTTCGCGGTGATCATGCCGATCCTGTTCGTCGGCCGTCTGGGCTTTAGCATGCCCGAGTGGTTGCAAATCTGGGCGGTGTTCTTCTTCGTCACCATTTTCACTAACATTATGTGGGGAATTCTGGGGGAGAAAATTGGCTGGTTGCGGCAGGTACGCTGGTTCGGCTGCATCGGTTGCGCCATCTCCAGCCTGACGTTCTACTATCTGCCGGTCTATTTTGGGCACAACTTCTGGATGGCGCTGATCCCGGCCATTATGCTCGGCATCACCGTCGCCGCCTTCGTGCCGATGACCGCCGTTTTCCCGGTGCTTGAACCCAACCATAAAGGTGCAGCGATTTCGATTTACAACCTGTCCGCAGGCCTGAGCAACTTCGTCGCGCCAGCTATCGCTTCCATCGTGCTGCCGTTCTTTGACATCGTGGGCGTAGTCTGGGTCTACACTGCGCTCTATCTGGTCGCCGCCGTGCTGACGGTCATTGTTAAAGTCGAACAGCCGGGGCATCCGTCAAAAACCAAACCCGCGCCCTTACCCGCCGCCTCTACGGTGCGGACATAAAAAAACCGGGCGCAGGCCCGGCTAGAAACTCAATACGTTATCAACCCCAAAATCATTCAAGTCGCCTAGAGGCGCCTGCTTTTGGTACAGGAAGACGGCCAACGCATCTGCGGCTTGAAGGATGCAGGGGAATCAGACGCCCTGCTCGGCAATATCCATCGCAAAGTAGGTCAGGATGATATCTGCTCCCGCACGCTTGATTGCGCCGAGGCTTTCACGCACTACGGCGCGCTCGTCGATGGCGCCGGCCTGTGCGGCAAATTTGATCATCGCGTATTCACCGCTGACCTGATATGCCGCCAGTGGCAGGCGCGAGGCTTCGCGGATATCGCGGATCACGTCGAGGTACGCACCGGCAGGTTTCACCATCAGTGCGTCGGCGCCTTCCTGCTCATCCATCAGGGATTCGCGCACCGCTTCGCGGCGGTTCATCGGGTTCATCTGGTACTGCTTGCGGTTGCCTTTCAGCACGCTGCCGCCTGCTTCACGGAACGGGCCGTAGAGCGAAGAGGCAAATTTCGTGGAGTACGCCATGATTGAGGTATCGATGAAACCGGCTGCGTCCAGCGCGCTGCGAATGGCCTGTACCTGACCGTCCTGAGCGGCGGATGGCGCGATGAAATCCGCACCGGCGGCGGCGGCAACGACGGCCTGTCTGCCGAGATTTTTCAGCGTTGCATCGTTGTCTACGCCGTGGTCATGCAATACGCCGCAGTGGCCGTGCGAGGTGTATTCGCAGAAACAGGTGTCGGACATGACGATCATTTCCGGCACGGTGTCTTTACAGATCCGCGCCATACGGGCAACCAGACCGTTTTCGTTCCAGGTATCACTGCCGGTAGAATCCATGTGTTTGGAGATACCGAAGGTCATCACCGAGCGGATACCGGCGCGGGCATAACGCTCAATCTCAAACGCCAGACGGGATTCAGGAATACGCATCACGCCAGGCATGGCTTCAATCGGTACGTATTCAGATGTCTCTTCTTCCACAAAGATCGGCAGTACCAGATCGTTCACGCTGAATTCAGTTTCCTGAAAAAGAGCGCGCAGCGAGTCGGACTGTCTCAGGCGGCGAAGGCGTGAACTGGGGAACTGATTAGACATGAAAACTCCTAAGAAATTAACCTGTTGCGTGTAGAAAGTGTTCGCATACCAAGTCAGACGGCGGGAGGAAAGCCAGCGCCGTCGAAAAGCGAGAGATCTATTTTATAACAATGCGTATAAAAATGATGAACTTTACGTGAGGGGATATTACAAGGGGTATGCGGTTTATCCGCATACCCCTAATAGGCTTATATCTGCACAAAATGCCCTTTCGATACTTCGCTGTATTTCCTGACTGGCGGCACATAACTGTTATCCCGCACCGGGCTTTTCAGTTCATCAACCTGCATGTGGCGCTTGAGCGCGCGTCTGGCCGGGTCAGGCACTGGCACCGAAGCCATCAGTTTGCGGGTATAGGCGTGCTGCGGATTATCGAAAATCGCGGCACGCGGGCCGATTTCCACAATCTCTCCGAGATACATGACCGCCACGCGATGGCTGACGCGTTCGACCACCGCCATGTCGTGGGAAATAAACAGGTACGACAGGTTCATGCTCTCTTGTAAATCAAGCAGCAGGTTCACCACCTGCGCTTTCACCGACACATCCAGCGCCGACACTGACTCATCCGCCACAATCACTTTCGGATCGAGCGTCAGCGCGCGGGCAATGCAGATGCGCTGGCGCTGACCGCCGGAAAACTCATGCGGGAAGCGGCGCATCATGTCCGGCGACAGCCCAACTTTATGCAGCAGCGCGGCGGCCTTCTCTTTGGCATCCGCGCGGTTATGCAGTTTGTGTTGCAGCATCGGCTCAATCAGCGCGTCACCAATGCGCATTCGCGGGTTCAGGCTGGCGAACGGATCCTGAAAAATCATCTGGATACGCTGGCGCATCTGCAAGATTTCACGCTTGTTGATGTTCATGACGTTGAAGCCGTCGAAGTCGATGGCACCGCTGTGTGGCGTCATCAGCCGCGTCACGGCGCGACCGGTGGTAGATTTACCGCAACCCGATTCCCCCACCAGCGAGAGCGTTTCGCCCTGCAACAGATCAAAACTGATGTTTTCCACCGCGTGCACCGCCCCAACCTGACGGCTCAGTAAACCGCCGTAAACCGGAAAACGGGCGCTGAGGTTTTTCACCGACAGCACCGGCGACTGGCTGATGTCCGGCGTATTGGCGACTTCCACCGGCTGAGTGGCCGCGCCGGTTTGCAGGTCAATTTGCGGGAATCGCAGCGGCCAGGCCCGGCCCTGCATCGATCCAAGTTTCGGTACCGCCGCCAGCAACGCACGGGTATAAGGGTGCTTCGGGCGGTGGAACAGTTCGGCCGTTTCGCCACTTTCGACACATTCACCGCGGTACATCACCAGCGTGCGGTCTGCTATCTCCGCTACCACACCCATATCATGGGTGATGAACAGTACCGCCATGCCCTCCTCTTCCTGCAAGGTTTTGATCAGATCAAGGATTTGCCCCTGAATGGTGACGTCGAGCGCGGTGGTCGGTTCGTCGGCAATCAGCAGTTTGGGTTTGAGCGCCAGCGCCATGGCAATCATGACGCGCTGACGCATACCGCCGGAGAACTGATGCGGGTACTCGTCAAAACGCGCCGCGGCGTTGGGAATTCGCACTTTTTCCAGCAGCCGCAATGTCTCTGCCCGCGCTGCTTTTGAAGACATACCGCGATGACGTTTCAGGCTTTCGGCAATCTGCCGCCCGATGCTGAATGTCGGGTTCAGCGAGGTCATCGGTTCCTGAAAAATCATCGCCATTTCATTGCCGCGAATATCGCGCATCGCCTTGTCGGAGAGTGTCAGCAGGTTGCGCTGATTAAGGCTAACCGAGCCTTCAATTTTGCTGGAATTCGCCTTCAGCAAGCGCATGACTGACAGCGAAGTGACACTTTTGCCGGAGCCGGACTCACCGACAATCGCCAGCGTTTCGCCCGGATAGACTTCAAACGAGAGATCCCGTACCACGGGCAGCCAGTCGTCGTCACCCCGAAAGGCGGTGGTGAGATTTTTCACTTCCAGTACCGGCAGGCGTGGCGTGGCGGCAGGTGCTGTCATGATTGGGGTCATGCTGTTTCTCCGGCAAATTCAGGTCGGTAAATTAACGGCTACGGGCGGAAAGCACCGGTTGCGGCGTAAAGCTGAAATCTTTATCAAACGGGAAGGTATCGCGCACTTTGCGGTTGCGCGGCAGACGTTCGACAAACTGATCCACCACGCCGTTGGAGAGTGCCATCAGGTTTGGCCGGGCAATCGGCGCCAGTTCAGGCGACAGATAACCGGACTTCACTACCACGATTTGGGCAGCATGGGGGTCCAGCCCCAGCGCGGTGAAATCACTGATGTTGTGATACGGTCTGCGGCGCGCCGACACCACGACGTCGATACCGCCGGTGCGCAGCAACGCCTGACGGTCAGCGGGAGCCAGTGCGTCGAGCAGCAGCACCACTTCAAATTCACCTTTCACCTGCGGGCTGTCGTGATCGAGCGAGGCGCCCAGCGTCAACGTTAAGGTTGAACCCACACCGGCGTTGAATGCCGCTTCGGTCGCCGCTAAATCGGTGATCCCGGCGACAATGACCCCTTCGGCATATTGTGCAATAAGTTCGGCCAGCACATCGGCACGGTCACCCACACCGCCGCCGGTCGGGTTGTCGCCGGAATCGGCTAAGACCACGGGCTGCGTCGGGCTGGCGATCGCCTTCGCAACGCAGGCTTTCACGGTGTCGGTTTCACAGCCGAACACGAAATCTTCACGGGCATCCCAATACGCCTGTGCCAGTTGCTTCGCTTCACGCTCAAGCACGGCCTGGTCGGTGCCGGTCATGATCACCGCCGCCGTAGCACGCGGCTCATCGGCCCAGACATAACCGACCATCAGCGAGCTGTCCCACACGCCGTCGATTTCATCCATCGCCGGTAAGCGGGCGTATAAACTCCTGGCCGGTTCATCTTCGGTACTGGTGCGTTCGCCCGGTAATACCACCGGCACAGGCACCCAGAGTAACGTCGGTTTCACACCGGTTTGCAGCGTTTTCACCAGCATGGCGACCGAGCGGCGCATGGTCTCTTCGGTATCAATGTGCGGCGCGGTGCGGTACGTGGAGAACATGTCGATGGCATCAATAATTTTCTGCGAGACGTTGCCATGCAGGTCGTAGCTGACGCTGATAGGACAGTCCGGCCCGACGACCTCGCGGGCAGCAGCGATCCAGTCGCCTTCGGCATCTTCCATTCCTTCTACATACATGGCGCCGTGCATCGGCAGATAGAGGCCGTCGAAGGGCTTTTGTGCTTCCAGACCGGCAATCAGTTCGCCTTTGAATTTCTCATAGGTCGCGCGCGAAACCGGCCCGCCGGCGATAGCACGGGCGTGGATCGTCGGCAAAAACGTCGCCGGATAATCCTGTAGAAACCTGAAATAGGGAGCGGCCAGCAGCGCGGCATCACGCGTGACACGGAAGTCTTTTTCTTCGTTAAGAACCGGATTGTAAGTACTGCATTCGATATGGATACCGCCAACGGCTATACGCATGAGATTGTTACCTTACAGTGGAATCAGGGCCTGTCAGAAAACGATGCGCAGAGATGCTCGCCGCAGCGCGCGACCACGTATCGTCGTTAAGTGAAAATGTCCGTACCGGCGTCATACCGGCCACGCCGGGCAGGACGTTGGCGTCAATGGATTGCTGCACCACCGTGCCGAATAACCCGCTGAACGCGCCTTCCTGATGGGCAATCAGGATCATTTCGGGGTCATTGATTTGAATAAGATGCGACACCGCCAGCCCCAGCGCCGTCCCGGCGTGGTGCAGAATGCGCACTGCCTGGTTGTTGCCCTGCGCCGCCAGTTGCTCCAGCTGCGCCATCGAGCTGACTTTCAGCCCTTCAGCTTTCGCCGCCTGCATCACTGCATTGAGCGAGGCGATGGTATCGAGGCAACCGCGTTTACCGCAGCGGCACGGCGTGCCGTTCAGCTCGATGGTGCTGTGGGCAATTTCCCCCGCACCGCCGTGCGCGCCCCGGTATAAGTGACCGGCAATAAAATGCGCGCTGCCGATCCCTGCGCCGTGGCTGAGCAGCGTAAAGCTGCGCAGTTCGCGGGCGTGACCGAAACGTTTTTCACTCACCGCCAGCGCTTTGGCATCGTTCTCTATCGCCACGTCCATGCCGGTGGTTTCGCTGACCAGCGCCGCCAGCGGGACATCACGCCAGCCGAGCAGCGCGGACTGCACGCAGGTCGACTGATGGGCATCGATAAACCCTGAAAGCGTGACACCCAGCCCGAGCAGCTTTCCGGCGGCTCCGGCATGATGTTCAAGCAGTTCAGGTAGCGCGGCGGCAATGTCTTCGGCCAGCTGCTGCGGGACGTTGCTGAGCGGAAAAGTCACCCGTGAGAGGATCTCGCCGTGCAGGTTGATAAGCACCATGTGGGCGGGATCCTGTAATAGCGACACCCCGGCGAAATAGGCCCCTTCAGGATGCACCATCAGGCGTACTGACGGCCTGCCCTGACCCGCGCCCGGCACGGTTTCGGCTTCAAACAGAAAGCCCGCGTCAATCATCTCCCGCACCACGCCGCTGACGGCGGCTTTGCTCATTCCGGAAAATTGCACGAGGTCAGTCCGGCTCAGGCCATCTGACGCGGCAATGGCACCCAAAATCTGTCGTTGTAAGGGAGTTAACATATTCGTTTTCCGGCTCTCAAATTTAACTCAGCTGCATTGACATTAAACATTAAAAATGGATATATCAATGTCTATTAGTTCACAATTTGAACCAAACATCGTTACATAAGTTTTTCATATGAACTAAATACACCGTCCACGGGCACACTATTTACAGTCTTCAAAAGAAAGGGATTTGTGACGGTTTCTGAGCAGTTTTTTCTCACTCACATTATTTTTGGCAGAGGAAATACGATGAACACTTTCGGTAAAATTAGACGTCCGGGGCGGTTAACACTTCTGAGTACAGCGCTGCTTGCCGCGCTTTCCTCCCCGCTCTATGCGGCAACCCTGACGGTGATGCAAAACGAAGCGCCGCGCAGTATGGATCCGGGCAACCAGACCGCGACGTTTACCGGTACGGTGCTCGACCCGATGTACGAAGGGTTGCTGAAAATGTCGCCGGAACTGAAACCGGAAGCGGCGCTGGCGACGTCGTGGAACAGTGATGAGAGCGGTCTGAAGTGGACCTTTAAACTGCGCGATGGCGTCACATTCCATGACGGCACCCAGTTCAATGCCGATGCCGTGGTCGCCAACTTTGACCGCCATCTTGATTCCAAACGTGGCCTGGCCGCCAGTGGCCGCCTGCGTACCTTCCTCGACAGCGTGACCAAAGTGGATGACTCCACTGTGCTGTTCACGCTGAAAAAACCGTATCCGGCCTTCCTGAATTTACTGACCACCGGCGCATCGCTGATGGTCAGCCCGACGGCGGACAAGGCAGGAACCCTCGACAGTAAAGCCGTCGGTACCGGCCCTTATAAAATGGTGCAGTACAAAACCGGTGAGTTCGTGCTGGAAGAGAAATACCCCGGCTACTGGGGCAATAAAACCTCCGGGCCGGATGACCTGAAATGGACCTGGAGCGCCGAGCCATCCGTGATGAACATGGCGTTGCAGGCCGGTGAAGCGGACGTGATTAACCCGGTGCCGCCGCAGTTTGCCACGTTGCTGAAAAACAATTCCAAGTTCCAGCTGCATGAAAGCCCCGGCTCCGCCGTGTTCTGGGTGGCGCTGAATACCGATCTCAAACCGCTTAGCGACGTACGCGTGCGTCAGGCGCTGAACTTCGCTACCGACCGTGCCGGCCTGGTGCGCGCCATCATGTCCGGCTTCGCCATTCCGGCCAACTCGCCGCTGGCGCCGGTCACTGCCGGGTATGACAAAACGCTCGACCCGTATCCGCTCAATCTTGAAAAAGCCAAAGCCCTGCTGAAAGAAGCCGGTGTGCCGGACGGCTTTACCATGACGATAGCCGTACAGGGTCAGGACGCACGTATCGGTCAGGTGCTGCAGAGCATGTGGGCGAAAATCGGCGTGAAACTGGATGTGCGTCAGATGGAAAGTGGCGTGTGGGCCAAAGCCGCCTTCGCCGACCAGGCAGGTAAAAAAGCCGACAACACCGGTGCCGTACTGGCGTCGTGGTCATCTGGCGTCAACGGCGCGGACCTGCAACTTCGCCCACTCTATTACAGTAAAAGCTTCGCACCAGGCGGTGCAAATCTGGGCTTCTTCAATGATCCGAAACTGGACGGGATGTTAGACAAAGCGGCATCCACGCAGGATGAAAATGCGCGTAACGCCATTTATGTTGAGGCACAGAAAGAGATCAATCAGCAAGCCCCTCAGGTGTTGCTGTATTACCAGAATGATTTGTACGCCACAGCTAAAGATGTGTCCGGAGTAAGTATGATCCCCGGCGGACAGATTGTCGTAAAAGACGCACATAAGGGTTGATATGAAAGCTTATCTGGCAAAAAAACTCATCGCTTTTCCGATCATTTTGATCGGCGTGTCGATGCTGATTTTTGGGTCGATCCGCGCGCTGCCGGGCGACCCGGCGCGCCTGATGGCCGGGCCGGAAGCCACGCAGGAAGCGGTGGACAATATGCGCGTACGCCTTGGGCTGGACCAGCCCATCGTGACCCAATACGTGCATTTTGCCACCGACGTGTTACACGGCAATCTCGGGCTGTCGCTGCAATCGCAACTGCCCGTGACGCAGGAGATCGGTGAACGCCTGCCGTTCACCCTTGCGCTGGCCGTGCTGGCTTATTTTCTGGCGGTGGCAATTGGCGTTCCCGCCGGGATGATTGGCGCGGTGTACCGCAACCGCTGGCCGGATTACGGCGTAATGCTGCTGGCGATTGCCGGGGCCTCTGTCGCTAACTTCTGGCTGGGGCTGATGGCGATGAACTACTTCTCGGTGTCACTCGGCTGGCTGCCGCTGCTCGGCGCGACGTCGTGGAAAAGCTACATTTTACCGTCAGTCACGCTGGCTGTTTTGCCCATGGCGGTGATGGCGCGCATGACCCGTTCGAGCATGCTCGACGTGCTCTCGGAAGATTATATCCGTACTGCACGCGCCAAAGGGCTGTCTGCCGTCACCATTTATTGCAGCCATGCGTTTCGTAATGCACTGATCCCGATTGTCACTATTGTGGCACTCAACTTCGGCAGCCTGATTGGCGGCGCGGTGGTCACCGAGTCGGTGTTCAACTGGCCGGGCATCGGGCGGCTGCTGGTCGATTCCGTACGTTACCGCGACTACCCTGTCATTCAGGGCGTCGCGCTGGTGGCCGTCTGCGGCGTGGTGGTGATGAACCTGCTCGGAGAGCTGTTGATCGCCTTCCTGAATCCAAAAATAAGGTTCGATTAATGTCTGCCATTATCACGCAACTGCCCCGCCGCAAACCGCGGACTTCGCGGTTCTTCCGCTGGTTATGGCGTCATCCGGCGATCACGCTCGGAGGGCTGATTGTCAGCGCGATTGTGCTGATGGGCATCTTCGCCCCGCTGCTGACTCGCCATGATCCTTATGCTCAGGATCTGCTCGATACCCTGCTGGCACCCTCGGCTGAACATCTGTTTGGCACTGACGATTATGGCCGCGACATTTTTTCCAGAGTCATTTACGGCGCACGTATTTCGATTGTCGAAGTGGTGCTTAGCGTTGGCCTCGCGATGATTGTTGGTATTCCGCTCGGCGTGATTGCCGGGATGGCAGGCCGCTACGTGGATATGATCATTATGTGGTTTATGGACATGCTGTTCGCGTTTCCGGGCATCGTGCTGGCTATCCTCGTTGTGAGTATTCTCGGCGGCGGATTAATCAATTTACTGATCGCCATTTCACTGTTTGCCATTCCCGTATACGCCCGTCTGAGCCGCAACCTGACGCTGGGGCTGAAACAGATGGAGTATGTCGAAGCGGCGCAGGCGCTGGGGCTCTCGTCCTACCGGATCATCGTGCATTACATTCTGCGTAATGCCGTCGGCCCTATCATCGTGCAGTCCACCCTGACCGCCGGTACGGTGATCCTCGCCGCCGCCAGCCTGTCATTTCTTGGTTTGGGCGTGCAGCCTCCGATGCCGGAATGGGGTACCATGATGAGTGATGGTCGAAACTTCCTCGGCATTAATATTTATCTTTCGCTGTTCCCCGGTCTGGCAATTATGCTGACGGTGCTCGGATTCAATGTCCTGGGCGATGGATTACGCGATTTACTGGACACCCGCTCATGAGCAAACCTTTTACCGCCGCGCCTGTTGATGCGGCGGTTTTTTGTGCCGATATCGGCGGTTCTTTTATTAAGCTTGGCGTTTCACGACGTGCCGGTGTTGTTGAAGAGTTCGGCAAAGTCCCTACGCCGACTGCATCCTGGGCTGAGTTTGTTGCTGCGGTTCAGGGTTTACTCAACGAATTTGGGGGAGATTTCCCCGCGGATACGCCGCTTGCGATCTCCACCGCCGGGCTGGTTTCACCGCAAACCGGCGAACTGCTGGCGACCAATATTCCCGCGTTTACCGGCCGCTCTCTGGCAGCCGATCTGAGCCGCGAATTACAGCGCCCGGTGACCGCCGCTAACGATGCTGACTGCTTTGCTCTGGCCGAAGCCTACGCCGGCAACGCGCAAAATCAGCCGATCGTCGCCGGCATTATTCTCGGCACCGGTGTCGGTGGTGGTCTGGTGATCAACGGTCAGTTAGTCCGTGGCCACGGTGGCGTCACCGGAGAATGGGGCCACGGCGCCATCACCCGCACCGAACTGATACTGAACGGAAAAACCTACCCCATTCCCCGCCTGCCCTGCGGCTGTGGCCAGCTCGGATGTCTCGACATTCTGGGCGGTGCACGCGGGCTGGAACGCCTGCATCAGCATTTACATCAGCAAGGCCGCACCAGCCAGCAAATCGTCGACGGCTGGCAGAACGGCCAGCCGGATTCAGCCCTGACCATCAGCGCCTGGCTGCAACTGGTAGCTGAACCGCTGGTACTGCTGGTGAATATTCTCGGCCCTTCCAAAATAGTGGTTGGCGGTGGTCTCGCTAATGCCACAGCGCTGATATCCGCGTTAGATTCGCAGGTACGGCTGGGGCCATTACATCGCTATACCAAACCGCTGGTGGTGCCAGGGAAATTTATTGGTCACAGTGGGAACGGTGGAATGATCGGGGCCTCGGTGCTGGGGCGGCAGCACAATCCCGCTTTTTAAATTCAACGTCAAGGTCGTGGGCACCGGCCCACACCGGGTTAAGGGCAGTAAACGCTGCCCTTAACAACCCTGCGTTTTTTGCTGCTATAACACCGCAGCTACGCGAGTCACAATGGCCGTGTTTCAGGTGCCACAGTGATAGCCGCAAAATGTCATCGCTCCGCGATCCCCGGCTGCGGCTTTGAGCCAACGATAAACCCGTTGTCTCGCCACCGACTTGCCGGTGACATTTTGAACGCGGCCGACGCTTTTTTAAATTCAAATTCAAAACCAGAAAGTCGACGTTGGTGAGAGGTTTTGACTTCTGATCCCCCTTATTCTGTGTCAGGAAATCGCTGAAAAACGAACATTCCGCCGACGGCCTGGGCGTAGCGCGCGACCGTTTCCAGATTGGGGGAAACAACGCCATTCTCCATGGTGGGGTTTTAAAAAAAACCGGCCGCATTCAAAAATGGCGCCGACGGAGAGGTGCAAATCCGCGAGGCTTTTTGCGCGGGTTGAAACCCGAACGGAGGGGACCGCAACGCGGCGACATTTTGCGGCTATCACTGAAGCGCCTGAAAGACGGCTATCCCGATTCAGCGACAGCGCGCAGTGAAAAGAGCGTAGAGTCCAGAGACCCACACGACTGCGGGTCTCTGGTCAGTGTGGGCCGACGCCCACGACCTTGAATTTGAATTTGAATTTGAAGTTGAAGTTGAAGTTAAAAGCGGGTTTGGGCAGCAGCCCAGGATCTTTAGGTTAAGGACAAGATGGGTCCGCTATCCAATCCCTTTTCCGCAGCCGATACAGGCAATGTTCCTGCAACCAGCTTCCCGCCTCCACTGCCGGATGGTCAAAATTTTCATCCGGGCTGAGGGTCATGCCCATTCTCTGCATCAGCGCTTGTGAACGGAGATTCGGCAATGCGGTGAACGCTACGATCTCGTTGAGATTGAGCTGGTTAAAACCAACATCAAACGCGGCGCGGGCGGCTTCACTCGCCAGCCCTTTTCCCCACGCAGCAGTGCAAAGACGCCAGCCCATTTCCACACAGGGGGTAAAAGGCAGGTTATAACCCGGCGTGTGCAGGCCAAGAAAACCGATAAATTTGCCGTCATCACGGGTTTCCAACGCCCAGATCCCCCAGCCGCGCTCGGCGATCAACGCACTACAGCGCTGCGCCATGCCATCGCTCTGCTCGCCGGTCAGCGTTGCTGGAAAAAACTCCATCACTTTTGGGTCAGCGTTCATGGCCGCAAAAGGGACCCGATCCTCTTCACGCCACTGGCGCATTAGCAGACGCGGCGTCGTGATTTCAATGATTGGGGTGACAACGGGAACGGTAAACTCTTCCATGTTTTCTCCTTGCTGATGGGCGGGGTTTTTACAACCTAACAGGATGTCAAAATAACAGAACAAGACGACAGTTCACGAATAACGCCACAGGGTGAAACCCTTAAATGTGGAATCCTTATCGCATTTATAAATCATCGTTACGCAAATCGAAAATCTTATTTCGAAACATCTCGCATAGGGGAAATGTGCCTGTGATCGTTGAATAAAAAAGGAATAGTGTGTCGTTGCTGTGGCAAAAATCCGCAGCCGGGTGTAGGAACCCGGACATACACAAACTAATACAGTTCAGATAATGTATTACCGTCTTACCTATTACGTTAGTTGTTGTAACGTGACAATGGTGGCTCAGGCGGGGCAGGCTTCGGACTGACCGGAAGTGGATACCGGTTCCTACCTCCGCCTGAGGTGTCTCCAAGAATGTAGGATTTCAGGAGACAGAAATAACCACTATTTAAGACAGGACGTAATTCAATGAACAACATTACGCACCCAATCAACTCCGTCGATGGTTTTTACGATCACTGAACTGAGTAATCCCGTAGCCAAAAAGTTGCTGAACGTCGTTCTGTGGGAACGCCTCGACCAGTTGTATCAGACGCTCGATGCGCCAGTAAATGATGATGAGACTGTTTTGGCGGTTGCGGTTTAATACGTTGAGTGATCCTACCCGCGAATGTGAACGGGCACACTGCAATGCGCCCGTTTTAGAAAAATTGCTCTCTTAGTTCAACATCGAACGTAAGATTTCCCACGCTTTATCCAGTCGCGTAAAACCATCACGATCAAGAAAATGTCCGCCCTGCGGGATCCCGAAAAGGGCAGCATTGAGATCCTGACTCAGGCGAAGCGAATGTATTGGGGCAACGATACTATCGTCCAGTGACAGTAAAACGGCACGTCTGCGAATACGCTTTTTAAGTAAATCAAAATCCAATGGGGTACGGGTAAAACCCTCTAGCTGAGGTAATGTCTCTACCGTTTGGCCGAAACCAGAAACCATCACGACGCCACCAACGGTAACGGGATTTTTGAGCAACTGAATAAAGCGCAATGCTGTTACGCACCCTAAACTGTGACCGACAAAGAAAGTGTTTTCGTCTGTATCGCTGACCACGTTTTGCAATGTTAATTGCCATGCCTCGTCATCAGGCGAAGACGAATCGGGCATCTGTAACACATGGGCCTGTGCACCATGGCTTTCTGCCTGCAGCTTCAACCAGGTGAACCAGTTGGAGTCGGGCCCCGCAGTATAACCGTGGATAATGAAAATTTTGCTTATTGCACTCATACCATTCCCTTTTTTAATAGCCGAATACATTACTTGTGATTCGGCCCCCCGAGGTTCCAGACAATATACTCAAGACGTAATTATTTAAAAGCTCAAAACTACATTCAGAAATGACACAGAATCTTAGCTTTAAAACTCGGGCCGCATTCAAAAATGGCGCTGAACAAGAGGTTCGAAACCTATGGCTCGAACCCGCAGAAAAGCAGGTTTGGGCGGCAGCCCAAGATTCACCGTGCTGGCCGACTTAACGCCAACCATGCTAATACCGCCCCGGTATTTTCCTGTTTGCGCTGCAGGATAGTCATATTGGCGCGCAGGTTGAAATCCCGCAGCGGTTTATACAGCAGGCCGGGCAGCGGAACTTGTTCGAACGTAGCCGGAACCATCGCGAGCCCCTGACCGGCGGCGGCGAGGATCAATACGCTGAGCGTGCTGGAAACGCGGTGGGAGATATTGGGTTCAGCCCCCAGCGCCTGGCGCAGTTGTGCCAGTTGACCGACGTCGGCAGCCCCTTCGGTGGCGTAAACCACCAGCGGTTCTGAGGCGATCATGTCAGGAGTCAGGAACAGCTGCGAGGCCAGCGGGTGATCGGAGGCCATCGCGATAATCATCGGCCAGTCGCCGACCCGTTCGGCACTGAGCTGATCGTCGACATCAAACCCCATTTCAGGACAGTAACCGACGTCGATTTTACCGGCCATGATCGCTTCACCCTGCAACTGCGGTGCCATTTCGCGCAGTTCCAATTCGACATGCGGATAGGCGGCTCTGAAGGCCCGCATGTCGGCCAGTAATTTGCCGGTGAAGACAGCGTTACCGGCAAAGCCAACACGCACCCTGCCGGTTTCGCCACGCAGTGAACGCTGCACCACGGTTTTGGCTCTTTCAGCCTGCGCTACGGCCAGTTCGGCCTCCGCCCGGAAAAGCCGGCCGGCTTCAGTCAGTTCCACTTTACGGCTGGTACGCAGAAACAACGCGCCGCCAATCTCTTCTTCCAGCGACTTAATCTGCATACTCAACGCGGGTTGTACAATATTTAACCGTTGTGCCGCGCGACCAAAGTGGCCCTCTTCGGCTACAGTCAGAAAGTAACGCATTTGACGCAGATCCATTTTTGTCGATTCCATCAATTAAAATGATTGATAACTCAATTTAAACTATTTGTTTTGATAACTACAAGCGCCGATGCTGTGCGCAGAGAAATTCCTCACCATCCTTCAGGAGAACCACTATGAGCGCAACATTACAAGACCGTCAGGACATCGCCGACTTAATGACCGGCTGGATCCACCGTGATTTGGCCGAATGGGATCAACTGCTGGAACTTTTCCACGATGACGGCGTGATTGAGGTGACCTGGTTTGAAGGTTTGTTCAGCCAGTTTGTCGAGGGGTCGAAAAAGATGGGCGGCTCTGATCTTGCCACTAAACATTTGATTACCTCACCGGTGATCACCTTTAACGGCAATCGCGCCATTGTTGAAACCAATGCCATTATTATTGGTGAAAACACGAAATTGGGCCTGGGATGTAATGGCCATAACCGCTTCTACGATCTGATGGAAAAACGTGACGGCGTTTGGCGGATTGTGAAACGCCAGTCAATTTATGACATGGGCAATTTCACCTTCCCGACAGGCGTGGTGGAAATTGATAAAGACGTGGTCGCCAAATACCCGCGTGAGTATGCGGCACTGGCCTACCTGCTGGAGAAAAGCGGCTTCCCGGTCAAACGTGTTTTTGCCACTAAATTCAGCAGGCTGGAAAAAGAGATGAAGGCTGCCGGTAACCAGTGGCTGGCTGAAGCGAAATAATACCGGGCCACGCTTTCCGCCCTCCGCTCAGCGAATCACCCGTTATCCTTCCCGCTCTTGGGAAATTCACGGTCAGTCGGGACTTCAGGCAGGTCGTTAAGATCGGGCTGAATCCCTTCTGAGATATAATCTTTCGCGGCCATGGCCTGTTCATGGCCCGATTCATCCCGCACCAGCACATGTTTAATTGTGCCGTCTTCCAGTACTTCGCGGTGAATACCCTTAAATTCGCTCATAAGTTCCTCTTTCTTATTATCAAACTGAAGCCGGATGCGTCATGCCGACAGTGAGCTGCTCATGTTTAAGCGTAGTGGCTTTCCTGAGGTTCACGAATAATAAATATCTGAATATTCCTTCAGCGGCGATAACCTTTTCCTGATAAATTAACGGACTAGTCAGGGTCACACTGACTTCCTCAAGATTCATCGGCGCACCGACAGGAGAAGGCATTTTGGACGCGAGTACTATCAACACACTTTTTTTTATTGGCGCCCTGTTGGTAGCAGCAAGCATTCTGCTCAGTTCGCTCTCTTCCCGCCTCGGGATCCCTATTTTAGTCATTTTCCTCGCTATCGGTATGCTGGCAGGCGTTGATGGCATTGGCGGCATCGCTTTTGACAATTACCCGGCCGCGTATCTGGTCAGTAACCTCGCGCTGGCGGTCATTTTACTCGATGGCGGTATGCGCACCCGCGCCTCCTCATTTCGCGTGGCCCTCTGGCCCGCCCTTTCGCTGGCAACCGTTGGCGTACTCATCACCGCCGGGCTGACCGGTCTCGCAGCCGCTTGGCTGTTTAACGTGGATTTGATTCAGGGCCTGCTGATTGGTGCCATTATCGGCTCGACGGATGCCGCGGCAGTGTTCTCGCTGATTGGCGGCAAAGGGCTGAACGAACGCGTCAGCGCGACGCTGGAGATTGAGTCCGGCAGCAATGACCCGATGGCGGTATTTCTGACCATTACGCTTATCGACATGATTGCCAAAGGCCAGCACGGCCTGAGCTGGATGTTCGTGCTGGATGTGATTCAACAATTCGGGCTGGGGATTTTCTTTGGTCTGGGCGGCGGCTGGCTGCTGCAAAAGTTAATTAACAAGATTTCGCTGGCAACCGGTTTATACCCGTTACTGGCCTTCAGCGGCGGGCTGATGGTGTACGCGCTGACTGTGGCGATGGACGGCAGCGGCATTCTGGCGGTTTACCTGTGCGGTCTGGTGCTGGGCAATATGCCCATCCGCAACCGTCACGGGATTATGCAGACATTCGACGGGCTGGCGTGGCTCAGCCAGATTGGGATGTTCCTGGTGCTCGGGTTGTTGCTGACGCCAAGCGATCTGCTACCGATTGCCGCCGGTGCGCTGGCCCTCTCCATCTGGATGATATTCTTCGCGCGCCCGCTGTCGGTGTTTGTCGGCCTGTTTCCGTTTAAGAATTTTACCCTGCGCGAACGCTTCTTTATTTCGTGGGTGGGTCTGCGCGGCGCGGTACCCGTCATTCTGGCGGTGTTTCCGATGATGGCAGGCATTCCTCAGGCCAATCTCTATTTCAACGTTGCGTTCTTTGTGGTGCTGGTGTCATTACTGCTACAGGGCACCTCGCTCGGCTATGCCGCGAAGAAAGCCAAAGTGATCGTGCCGCCAATGCCGACGCCGGTGTCCCGCGTGGGGCTGGATATCGATGTTTATAATAACTGGGAGCAGTTTATTTATCAGCTGGGCTCAGAGAAATGGTGCGTGGGCGCCGCGCTGCGGGATTTGAAAATGCCGCAGGAAACCCGGATTGCAGCCCTGTTTCGGGGTACGGAAATGCTCCACCCGAGCGGCAGCACGCGCCTGAAAGAAGGTGATATTCTGTGTGTTATTGGTCAGGAAAAGGATTTGCCGGAACTCGGCAAGCTGTTCAGCGACAGTAATGCCGTGGTGCTCGACGATCGCTTCTTCGGTGACTTTATTTTGCAGGCAAATGCACCGCTCGAAGCCATTTCACAGCTTTATGGTCTTAATCTGGAAGAGTCAGTTGATAAGTCGCAGTCACTCGGCAACTTCGTGATTAAGCTGCTCGGCGGTGAACCGGTTATCGGTGACCACATCGAATGGGACGGCCTGACCTGGACTATCGCGGAAATGGAAGGCAAAGATGTGAGCAAGGTCGGCGTGCGGATCGTAACGCAGAAAGCCTGAGTGATTTAAAAAGCACTCCAATAAAAAAACGCCTGTCAGGTTAAACCTTGCAGGCATTTTTTTTGAACTTCACGTTTACAGACTTCTTAGATCCTAAACCCAGCGGTTACTGCGCGGCAGCCTGTGGATCTTTGTCGTAGTCAGAACAAGACTGGTAGCCTTTGTTCATGACATGACCGGTGTCGTTGAAACTGACGAAGTAAGTTTGCGCTTTACCATCACGTGGAGCAACGGCATAAGTCTGGCAAGTCCCTTTAGCATGGACCAGCGTCGCTTCGGTAGACGGTGGTCCGGCAAGGGCACGTACCTGAGCTTTGGTCATCCCGACTTTAACGTCGCTGACCACAGGCTCTTTAACGTAGCTTGCCGCACGATCGTAAGTCTGACACCCAGCAAGGACTGAAACGGCGGTAGCAACAATAATCAACATTTTCTTATTCATGACTTCTTTCTCCTGAAGTGCTTATGTCCTATTAAGAGTAGAAGAGATAAGGTTTTTTTCCAACCGATATGACTTTTATTTATCAATTTCGCTGTAAATTAGGTTTTTTCTGATAACGGCCTTTGGCCGCACTTCTCCGCCGCGGCAATGATTTCCTGCTGATTTAATGTTAACCCGCCGTTTTTGTTCTATACCTGAAGGTTGTAAGCCATTGAGCTTGCAGCGCTTCATTTTACTTTTTGGGACAAGGAGCCGTATTCATGCCTTTGGATCGACGCCAGTTTTGTACGCTGCTCAGCGTGGCCGCCCTGCTGCCGCTCTCCTTGTCGTTGCACGCTCAACCCCGAGAGGTTCCCGTGGAGATTCTGCATCTCGATAAACCCGACGGCGGCGTGCCGAACAATCATCTGCCGCTGCTGATTTACCATCATGTCATCCCCCCGCAGGCCGTTGATAACGCAGATTATCTGGAGCATCTGTTCCGCTCTAATGGCTGGCCGCCGCAGTGGCGTTATCCGGTATATCCCTACACGCATTTTCACTCCAATACACATGAGGTCGTGGGGGTGTTTTCGGGTTCGGCGCAGCTGCAGCTGGGGGGAGAGCATGGGAAAATCATAGAGATCAAGGTGGGAGACGTGTTGCTGATCCCGGCCGGTGTCGGGCATAAACAGATTTCAGCCGACGATGATTTTATGCTGGTTGGGGCTTATCCACCGGATGTCACCGCCGATCTTTGCCACGATGAGCCAAAGAAAATGGCCGGAAGGGTGAAGTCCATCAGCCAGGTACCGCTGCCCGAGACCGATCCGGTGACCGGTCACTCGGAAGGCAGCATGCTTTACTGGCACGGTAAGAATTAAGCGTTAACGCAGCGGGCGCTGCATAACCGTAACCTGCTCGTTATCGACTTCGCGTTTTTCGACTTCCAACCAGCCGTGACTTTTATACAGCCCTTGCTGATCGGGCGTATAGAGCCATAAGGTATCCACACCCGCAGCGCGGGCCCGTTCGATACTGGCTTTGATCAGGGCTGAACCAATACCTCTGCCGCGTAAATGGTGACGGGTAAACACTTCGCCCAGCCAGTATTTTCTCTCTGCGACGTCATCAAGTTCATAGCGCATGACGCCAGCGGTGCCGACGACGTCGTCATTTTCATCAAATGCCACCAGCACAAACTGGCGACCTTTACTGCTCAGGCGCTGCTCAAGCCGCTGACGGATATACTCTTTCTGCGCCCAGTGTGGAAAAGCAGACCATTCGCCATGCAGATATTCCGTGATCACGTCCAGATACTGGGGAACATCCACAAGGTTGGCGATTTTCACAGCACAGGCGTTGGATGGAGATGAAATCTGAGTCATGGGAAAACCGTTTTAAGCAATCAAGGGGAACTAATTTGATGATTCATCCCGCGAGTGTCAAGCCGCGAACACGCAGACTCACTTTTTCTGCCTATTTCTTAATGGTCTTTTCCCATCCATTCGCTTCACGCTTATCCAACCGGCGCAGGCTTTCATGCTGAATATCAGTCATAGAAGCAGGGTCCTGTGAATAGCAGTGTTCAACGGTGGAAAGAGTCGTGCACGTCGGTTCAGTAAGGATACGCACAGGAGCCATTTTCTCTTGCCAGATATTCGGATCAGAAAGATCAACTTTGTTGAAAGAAGCTGCATGGGCAGCCCCTGCAAGCAATGCGGAAAATAACCACAGAGATATAAATCGCATATCCTTATCCTCTCATTTTCATTAAATTTCGTGTCCGTCGTCTTAATGCACAGCATGGGTAAATTAGCAGAAATGGGAGGTTTAAAAATAAGCACTCTCTGATTATATGAATAGGTGAAAAGACTCATCAGGAGCTGCTTTGACGCAACCCCTGGATGATTTAGCTTTTAGGGAAAATCCACAGATGTTCAACCGGCAAAGAAAGGCGGCACATCTCCTGACTGCGCACGTCAGTTCCGTAGGCGCGGACCACGAAATCTTCTGCCACGGTACGGAAGAGATATTCCCAGCGGTCACCGAGATACATGCTGGTCAGCAGCGGCAGCTCTATCTGGTTGCCGTCCGGGTTGTCCCCCATCCGCACACGTTCCACGCGGATAACCGCGGTGCCCTCCTCACCGGCTTTCACCCCTTCGCCTGCCTGTCCCCACAGCTCCCAGTCTTTGCCTTGAATTCTGGCTTTGCCGTCGGTCACTTCAGTCACTTTTCCGTGCAGACGATTATTACTGCCCATGAACTCGGCGGTGAACAGTGTTTTGGGAGAGCCATACATCTCCTGCGGCGTGCCCTGCTGCTCTATTTTGCCGTTATTGAGCAGCAGAATGCGATCGGAAATAGCCATCGCTTCGTTCTGATCATGCGTGACCATCAGGGCCGACAGCCCCAGTTTGATGATCAGCTCACGCAGGAAGACACGCGCTTCTTCGCGCAGTTTGGCGTCAAGGTTCGACAGCGGTTCGTCGAGCAAAATCACCGGCGGGTTATATACCAGAGCACGGCCTATCGCCACGCGCTGCTGCTGCCCTCCCGATAACTGGTGTGGATGGCGCTTGCCCAGATGGCCTAAACCGAGCTGCTCCAGCACGGCCTGCACCCGCTGGTTAAGTTCCGACGAAGCGACTTTGCGCAGTTTCAGCGGATACGCCACGTTCTCAAACACGGTTTTATGCGGCCAGAGTGCGTAGGACTGGAAAACCAGCCCGAGGTTGCGCTCCTCTGCCGGGATCTCGCTGCGCGAAGTACCGTCATAAACGGTGTTTTTGCCAATCACAATGCGGCCCTGCGTCGGTTTTTCCAGCCCGGCGACGGCGCGCAGCAGCGTGGTTTTTCCGCTGCCCGACGGCCCCAGCAGCGACACCACTTCCCCGCGCTTGAGATCCATAGAGACGCCTTTCAGCACCGGATTGTCGCCGTAGGTTAAATGCAGGTTATCTACTGATAGCTCAATCATGTAATTTGACTCCGAAACGTAAGGCAATACCCAGACCTAACACCACCAGAAGGATGTTAATAAAGGAGAGCGCGGCGACGATATCAATCGCACCCGCAGCCCAGAGGGAAACCAGCATCGAGCCAATGGTTTCTGTCCCCGGCGAGAGCAGGTAGACCCCGGTGGAGTATTCGCGCTCGAAAATCAGGAACATCAGCAGCCAGGAGCCAATCAGCCCGTAACGCGACAACGGGATGGTGACGTGACGGGTAATTTGCCCGCGGGTAGCACCGGTGCTGCGCGCCGCCTCTTCCAGTTCAGGACCAACCTGCAATAACGTTGAGGAGATGAGCCGCAGGCCATACGCCATCCACACCACGGTGTAAGCCAGCCAGACGCTGAAAATGGTGCTGCGCAGTGAACGCAACCACACCACCAGATTGTCACGCAGCCACTGCGACCACCACATGTCCGACAGCCAGCCTGATTTGAGCGAGTTATCGAGCCACATCGGCAGGAACAGGAAGACCCACAGGAACGCCAGACCGGCCAGCAGGCCCGGCACCGCACGCGGTACTAACACGCTGTAATCGAGAAAACGCGTCACGCCGTCCGGTTTACGGTGCATAGCAATGCCGATAAACAGGTAACAGACCACGGCCAATGCGCCACCGATAACGCCAATGCTCATCGAATTGACGATCGCCCGTAGCAGGTTTGGCTGCTCCCAGATAGTGCGGAAGGTATTCAGCGAAAGCTCATCCCAGATAGATACGCCCACGCCCCAGTTGGAGATAAAGGCACGTAAGATCACGCCCACCAGCGGCACACCAATCGTCACTGTCAGCCAGAAGGCCACCACCGCACCGGCCACCCAGCGCCATTTGCCAAGCGGTAAGGCACGGGCCTGTGACGCTTTGCCCTTAACCGTCACAAAGCGGTTGGCGGTGCGCATCAGGCGACGCTGTAACATTACCAGCGGAATGGTGATACAGATAAGCACCACGGCGACGGCGGCCATCAAGTGATAGGACGGCGTCCCCAGTTTGTTGGTCAGTTGGTAGAGGTAAGTCGCCAGCACCATGTTGCCTTCCGGGTCGCCGAGCACCAACATCAGGCCGAAGACTTCCAGCCCGAGGAAGAACAGCAATACGGTGGCGTATAAAATCGCCGGGCGAACCATCGGCAGACTGACCGCCGTCATGACTTGCAGCGGCGAAGCCCCGGCGGTACGGGCGGCCTCTTCCACGTCAGAGCCCACGCTGCGCAACGCAGAAGAGATATAGAGATAGGCGTGAGGAACGTGGGTAAGACCGGCGATCACCACGATGCTCGACATGTCATAAATGTTCCACGGAACAAAGCCGAACAGCGATTCCGCCCACAACGAGAAAAACCCTACCGGCCCGGCGGCAACCACATAGCCGAAGCCCAGTACCATCGGCGACACAAAGATCGGCACCAGAATCAGCGGCTCAATCAGACGGCGGCCGGGTAAATCGGTTCGCACCATCAAAAAGGCCAGTATCCCGCCAAGCGGAATAGAGATAACCACCAGTCCGAATGCCAGAATAAAGCCACTCTTCAGCGCTTTATAAAAGTCGGGATCGGTAAAGATAAATTCAAAGGCTTCAAGACTGAAGACTTTTGACGGCGAAAAGAACGGTGCTGAAAGAAAACTTTGTATAACGATAAACGACAGCGGGATGTAAATAACAAGGGCTGTTATCAATACCACCATACTGCGCGGCAACCCCTGCCACTTTCGGCGTAATGTATTCATGAGTGATCCCTTGGATGGTAAACCTGCACGACGTGATCAGGCAAAAATAAGGAGGCTTTCACCTCCTTATTTACCCAAAATCATTCGGGCTGCAGCTAACGCAGCTACAGGTTGAAGGATGTCGGGTAATTTATTTTGCGGCTGCGGCGCGCCACTCTTTGATGTAATCCAGACGTTTTTTCTGCTGCAGATATTCCAGCAGGGTTTCATCAACCGGGATCGGTTTGAGCGCGTTACCGAGCATTTTGGTCATGCCATCGATATCGTTGGTGCCTTCGATATCATTACGAATTGAAGGAATGTCGGCTTTGTTAGCAAGAATGCTCTGCCCCGCTTCTGACAGCACGTAATCAAGCCACAGTTTTGCCGCGTTGCTGTTTTTAGACTCCTGGCTGATAAAGGAGACGCGCGACAACACCAGGGTGTAATCCTTTGGATAGGAGATACCGAGAGACGGGTCGGTTTTGGCGCGGGCTTCAGCGTAAGAGCCAAGAATGTTAAAGCCAATCAGGTTTTCCCCTGAAGAGACCCTTTCCATCATGGTACCGGTCGAGGATTGTACCGCCAGCCCACCTTTCGCCACTTCACTCAGCGTCTTGAAGTAATTCGGGTCAGCTTTGAAATCCTGTACGGAGAGCATGAAGCCGAGACCTGATTTTTCAATGTCATAGGTCGTGACTTTTTTCTTAAATTTGTCTGGCTGACTGGCAATAAGCTTGGCCAGCGCCGTGTGGGAGTCAGGAACGTCGGCCTGCGGGATCAGGCGTTTGTTATAAATAAAGACCACCGGCTCATACGTCGTGCCATACGCCTTGTCTTTCCACACGGCCCACTTCGGTAATTTTGACAATTCAGGTGACGAGTATTCAGCGGCGTAGTTCGTCGCCAGTTTCAGCGCGGTGTCCATCGATGAACTCCACACGACATCACCACTGGTGCCACCCGCCGCCTGTTCGCTGATATAGCGGTTGTAGAGTTCGGTGCTGTTCATGTCGTTATATTCGACTTTTATACCCAGATACGCGGCCTCAAAGCCCTGAATCAGCGGGCCTGCCGCTTTGGTGTCGGTGGTCGAATAGATAACCACCTTGCCCTCTTTTGTCGCCGCATCGACGATTTTTTGATAGTCAGCAGGATACCCTTGAGGCAGTGCAGAAAGCGCAGAGGTAGAGATAAGTACAGCAGAAGCAATCAGAGAGATACGTAATTTTTTCGACATTATTGTTAACCTCTAGTTACATTTGAGAAACTAAAAATCAACATAACGCATAACATCTGACAGGCAATGGGGTAAATTTTTTATCTTCGCAATTTGTGATTCGGGGCGTTTTTTAGGCAATTAACTCCATTAAAACCACGGAGAAAAGGAATTTGGCGGGGCTGGGCTTAACGACAGGCACAAAAAAAGCCGCTAATCACTTAGCAGCTTTCTTTTGTTGTTTGTGGCGGAGGAGGAGAGATTCGAACTCTCGAATGGTTTCCCATCGCCGGTTTTCAAGACCGGTGCCTTCAGCCGCTCGGCCACCCCTCCGCAAACAACAACTTGCCTGAACGTTCAGTTGTTCAGACGGGGCGTAGTATACAAGACAGGATAAAAGATGCAAACATTATTTTCATTCCAGCTTGTTGATTTTATGAGCATTTACACAATATCCCCAAAAGACAGGCACAAAAAAAGCCGCTAATTGCTTAGCAGCTTTCTTGTGTTGTTTATGGCGGAGGAGGAGAGATTCGAACTCTCGAATGGTTTCCCATCGCCGGTTTTCAAGACCGGTGCCTTCAGCCGCTCGGCCACCCCTCCGCAACGAAGCGAACTATAAACATAGCCTTTCTCCTTGTAAAGCCTGATCACGTTCATTTGCCTGAAAAATCGGCATTCGATGATCAAATGATGATTAAATCATCATTGCGGCCATTTTTACGTCACTGCGCCGCGGTTTACCGGCGTTCTGATGGGTAAAGAAGGGTAAAACGCCTTTAATCACCTGCCGTAACTATCTATGATCCTCTCCTGATTGTATTTTCACCGACTCCAACTTTTGTCGATAAGTGAGATTTTTACTATGGATCGTATCGTTGCTTCTTCCTCATCACGCGCGGGTTCGCTGTTAAGCACACACCGTGTGCTGCGTAATACTTATTTTATGCTTGCGCTGACGCTGGGCTTTTCTGCTATTACCGCGACGGCCAGCACGATACTGCGTCTGCCTTCACCAGGCATGCTGATCACTCTGGTCGGTTTTTACGGGCTGATGTTCCTGACTTACCGCACTGCCGATCGTCCGGCCGGAATACTGGCGGCGTTTGCCCTGACTGGTTTTATGGGTTACACCCTTGGTCCGATGCTCAGCTCACTGCTGGCAGCCGGTGCGGGTGACATTATTATGCTGGCCCTCGGCGGTACGGCACTGGTGTTCTTCTGCTGCTCAGCCTATGTGCTGACTACCCGTAAAGATATGTCATTCCTGTCAGGGATGATGATGGCGGGTTTTGTGGTGTTACTGGTGGCGGTGGTCGCTAACCTGTTCCTGCAGATCCCTGCGCTGTCGCTGGCGATAAGCTGCCTGTTTATTCTGTTCTCCGCCGGTGCGATTTTGTGGGAGACCAGCAACATCATTCATGGTGGCGAAACCAACTATATCCGCGCGACGGTCAGCCTGTATGTCTCGCTGTATAACGTGTTCGTCAGCCTGTTGAGTATTCTGGGGCTGTCACGCAGCAACTGATTCTCACGAATGACGACCAGAGCCCCGCAAGTGCGGGGCTTTTTATTTTGTGCCGATGACCTTTTTGCTAGACTGTGTGCTGAATTTTTATCGCTTTGAGGTTATATGCTGGAGTTTGCAGGTCGTGAAATTGAGACCGATGCGCAGGGTTATCTGAAAAATAGCGCGGACTGGGACGAAGCCTTGGCCCCGCGGCTGGCCGAACAGGAAGCCATTACCCTGACTGACGCCCACTGGGAAGTGATCCGCTTTGTGCGCGAATTCTATCTGGAATTCAATACGTCGCCTGCCATCCGCATGCTGGTCAAAGCCATGGGCCAAAAATATGGCGAAGAAAAAGGCAACAGCCGCTATCTGTTTCGGCTATTTCCTGAAGGCCCGGCGAAGCAGGCCACTAAAATTGCCGGGCTGCCGAAGCCGGTGAAATGCCTGTAAGAAATACCGGCAAATTCTCCGTCAATGGCGGATTTTAAAGTCGCTGAAGTCACCAGACGCCGCCGGTTCGCTTAATACACGATCCACGGTGGCATGTTTCGGCCCACCCTGTTTGAGCCACGCCAGTAACTGGTCGACTTTATCCTGCTCGCCGCAGGCCACTACTTCAACGCTGCCGTCATCCAGATTTCTGGCATAACCGGTCAGACCGAGTGCCGTAGCCTGATGCTGTGTTGCAAAGCGAAAGCCGACACCTTGTACCCGGCCGTAGACATAGGCGGCTATACTGATTTTTGCCATAATATTCTCTCCGTTAGCGGTATGGTTCGTTGCAATTTAGACTGCTTGCCCGGACAATGACGCTCTTTTTTTGTCTCCGAACTGACAGAACCTAATTCTATGACTGCTCGTTTATTTCTGGCCAAAGGCCGCGAAAAATCCCTCCTGCGCCGCCATCCTTGGGTGTTTTCCGGCGCTGTTACCCGTGTTGAAGGCAAAGCGAATTCCGGCGACACTATTGATATTGTAGACAGTCAGGGTAAATGGCTGGCCCGCGGTGCCTATTCTCCCTCTTCGCAAATCCGTGCCCGCGTCTGGACTTTCCGCCAGGACGAAGACATTGATATCGAATTTTTCGTCCGTCGTTTACAGCAGGCACAAAGCTGGCGTGACTGGATTGCCAAACGTGATGGCCTTGATGGCTACCGTCTGATTGCCGGTGAGTCCGACGGCCTGCCGGGCATTACCATCGACCGTTTCCAGAATTTCCTGGTCATACAGCTGCTGTCCGCCGGTGCAGAATATCAGCGTGCTCCGCTGCTGGCGGCGCTGCAAAAATGTTACCCGAATTGTGCCATCTGGGACCGTTCTGACGTCGCTGTGCGTAAGAAAGAGGGTCTTGAACTGACTCAAGGCCACGTTCTGGGCGATGAACCGCCTGCCCTGCTGCCGATTCAGGAACACGGCATGAGTTTGCTGGTCGATATTAAAGCCGGCCATAAAACCGGCTTCTATCTTGATCAGCGTGACAGCCGCCTGGCAGCACGTAAATATGCGAAAGGACGTAAAGTCCTGAACTGCTTCTCATACACCGGCGCTTTTGCAGTCTCTGCATTGATGGGCGGCTGCGAGAAAGTGATTAACGTCGATACCTCGCAAGGTGCACTGGATATCGCCCGGCAGAACGTCGAGCTGAATAATCTGGATCTCTCCAAAGCCGAGTTTGTGCGTGAAGACGTCTTCCAGCTGCTACGTAAATACCGTGCAGAAGGCGAACAGTTCGATATGATCGTGATGGATCCACCGAAATTCGTCGAAAATAAAAATCAACTGGCCAGCGCCTGTCGCGGCTATAAAGATATCAACATGCTGGCATTACAGTTGTTGCGTCCGGGCGGCATTTTGTTGAGTTTCTCCTGTTCTGGCCTGCTGCCAACCGATCTGTTCCAGAAGATCCTCGCGGATGCGGCACTGGATGCTCACCGTGAGATTCAGTTTGTGGAGCAGTTCCGTCAGGCGGCTGACCATCCGGTGATTGGTTCTTATCCGGAAGGTCTCTACCTGAAAGGCTTCGCCTGCGTGGTGATGTCCTGATTTTATCGATCTGTGCCTTTAACGGGCACAAATCGCGAATCATCAGTGCTGAAAGTGGTCAAAACTTGAAATAGCGCGTCCTGCCTCCATATAGAAGGTAGAACGTATTTTTCAGGAGGTAACTATGATTGCCAGCAAATTCGGTATAGGCCAGCAGGTCCGCCACAGACTGTTAGGGTATTTAGGTGTGGTGATTGACGTGGATGCGGAATATTCACTGGATAAACCCGATGCCACAGAAGTGGATGCCGACGAAGCAATGCGCACTGCGCCCTGGTACCACGTAGTGATGGAAGACGATAAGGGCAAGCCGGTACATACTTATCTGGCTGAGATCCAAATTGATCACGAAGCCGCGCGCTCGCACCCCGAGCAAACTTCGCTGGATGATTTGGCGGAGTCGGTCCGCAATCAGTTACTGGCACCACGCCTGCGAAATTAGGCCTCTGCAAAATAGAAGCATCTGCCACAAAAACCGGTCTTCTTGAGACCGGTTTTTTTATGACTGCGTTAACTGCCGGACCTATTTTTCCATCCCCAGGCGTGGGATCTCAATTTTAGGACAGCGATCCATGACCACCTCCAACCCTGCCTGTTTCGCCAGTACCGCCGCCTGTTCATTGATCACGCCCAGCTGCAGCCACAAGACTTTTGCGCCAATATCGATGGCTTCCTGCGCGACGCCATAAGCGGCCTCTGCATTACGAAAAACATCGACCATATCTATCGGATGAGGGATCTCCGCCAGCGTCGCGTAGGCTGTTTGTCCAAGCAAGGTTTTACCTGCCAGTTTTGGGCTCACCGGCGTCACCTCATACCCTTGCGCAAGCAGATACGCCATCACACCATAGCTGGGACGTGAAAAATTATCACTGGCACCGACCAGGGCGATGGTTTTGACGTCGTTAAGGATCGTACTGATATCTTTGTCTTGCATGGCGTAAACCTCATTGAATGACGTCTGGAAAGTGTAACTCACCCGGCGGCTTCAACAGCGTTTCCTCACAGCAAATGCGGGACATCGACTGCAGGAATAGTGTTTCAAAAAGTAAACATGAATACATTCTGCAAAATTTTGACACATTATGTGCGTTGTTCGATAATAGAGGGTGTCAGTCGCGGTTAAAGGAGGAACTATGAACGTCAAAACAAAGGCCATGATGGCCGCTTTATTATCGGTTTGCCTGCTGGCACCCGCATATGCCACCAGCCTGAAGCTTTCACCTGAGCTGGATTTGCTGGTTATTGATGGCAAAAAGATGTCAGGCGCCATTCTTAAAGGAGCAGACAGTCTGGAGGTCGATGCCGGACAGCACCAGATTTTGTTTCAGGTGAGCAAAACACTGCACCCCGCCATGATGGCCCCGATGACTTACCACTCCCCTGCGATGATCGTGACGTTCAGCGCGAAAGACTTACGTTCAGTTTCTTTCGTTTTGCCTCCGCTCAATAATGAAGTGGACGCTGCCTTCTTCAGCCGGAAACTTAACTACCGCGTGGTGGATGAAAACGGCCGGGATATTGCGACCCGCCGCGATGTTCTCAGATCAGCCACCTACAGCAATTCCGTCGATCTGGTGAAGATGATGATCCGCTATAACCAGTCAGGTCTGAAAGCCTCAGTGCCGGATTTTGCCACACTGGCACAAAAGAGTGATTCTGTAGTAAATCCTACTTCGCTCTCCGCACTGATCCCGGCCAGCCCTTCGGCAATGCAGTCATTACCGCCGTTCTGGGCGCAGCTCACTTCATCTGCGCATTTTGGTCGTTTTTTGTCTTGGTTCACGCTGCCCCACGCCTGATATCAAACAGATTTTCCAGCCTGCATCACGAATTACATGTTCATTCCCTGAATAGTTGCACCAGCGCTATGCAGTAAAACGCAGTTTCAGTACTCTGAACGCAGCTATACTCTGCGTTTCTGACTCTGCGTTTAAGGGATAATCGATGGAATTTACCACCCGCACCATTGCCAAGAAAAAACATATCGCGCTGGTCGCACACGACCACTGTAAAAATATTTTGATGAAATGGGTCGATAAGAATATGGCCGAGCTGGCGCAGCATACGCTTTATGCCACCGGCACTACGGGTAATCTGGTGCAGCGTAATACCGGCATTGAGGTGAAAAGTATGTTAAGCGGCCCGATGGGCGGCGATCAGCAAGTGGGCGCGATGATTGCGGAAGGGAAAATCGACATGTTGATTTTTTTATGGGATCCGCTGAACGCGGTGCCCCATGACCCGGATGTGAAAGCTCTACTGCGTCTGGCCACCGTGTGGAACATTCCGGTTGCCACTAATCTGTCGACGGCAGATTTTCTGATTGCATCGCCATTATTTAAATCAGAAGTGGAAATTTCAATTCCTGACTACCAGCGCTATCTGTGGGCCCGCCTGAAAGATTAATCCGTTTTTTGCCCGTCAATGCACCTTTTGCTGCATTAACGGGCATCCTCACTACAAATCAGGGTTTCCGCTGGGCCGGCACGCCTAAATCTTCCAGTTGCTCAACAAACACCGACGGCTGAGATTTGTTCTGCAACAACCAGACATTGTGCTTCGCTCTTGTCATAGCGACATAGAGCAGACGCCGCTCTTCGGCATCTGCGAAGTTCTCCGGCTCGGGCAATAACACCTCTTCCAATAACGACTCGCGCACTGCCGCCGGAAAACCATCATTCCCTTCGTCCAGACCAACAATAATCACATATTCGGCCTGCTGACCTTTGCTGGCATGAATGGTCATAAAGTCAATATTCAGCTTCGGCCAGCGGGTCGCAGCTTTCTGCAGGACTTCTGGGCGCCGGTGATGATAACGGGCGAGCACCAGGATGCGTTCTTCAGATTTGGCAAAGCCGCTAAGCTTGTCCAGCAGCGCATCCAGCTGATCCTGCGGCAGGATAACCACGTTTTTCTTATTTCCCTTTGTCAGGCTATTCAGCGGTTTCTTCAACTGGTAGGGGTTTTGCTGAACGAATGTGTTAGCAATTTCACCAATGCGATCATTAAAGCGGTAAGTCGTATCGAGGGCGCACTGCGCACCGTCGCCAAAGTTTGCGGCAAAAGCCGTGGTCAGCGACAGTTCTGCCCCGCTGAAATGGTAGATGGCCTGCCAGTCATCTCCCACGGCAAACAGACTGGTGTGACTATTTTGCTCGCGCAGGGCGGCTAAAAGGCGCGCCCGCTGAGGCGAGATATCCTGAAATTCATCCACCAGAATATGTTTCCAGGGACTGACAAAGCGGCCCTTCTCCAGAATATTCACTGCCTGATGAATCAGACCGGAAAAGTCGACTGCGTCTTCATCCTTCAGGGCTGACTTCCAGGCTTTCAGCAACGGGGCCATCAGGCGAATACGTTTCTGGAAAAGATCCCGCACCTCTTCGGATGCCTGTTCGACCATTTCCGCCTGGCTGCCGCCGTGCATGCGCATCAGGCCAAGCCAGCGCTCAAGACGGCTCCCCAGACGTTCGGCCAGCGCTTTATTTTTCCAGTAATCACCTTCGGGAATATCCCACTCAAGTTCGTCCGTCATCCACTGCCGCCAGCCGCTGGCCTGTACTTTTTTCTCAGCGCACTGCTGCTGCCAGGTTTTGATTAACAAACTACGGCGGGCTTTGCTGTCCGTTTCCAGTTTGCTGATTTTTGGCGCTTTCTTACTGCCTTCCTGAATGATATGCAGTGCCAGCGCGTGAAAAGTTTTGGCCTTAATGTCACTGGTGTTCAGCCGCTCTTTGATGCGGGCGTTCATCTCATCTGCCGCCTGCCGGCCAAAGGCCAGTAGCAAGACCTGTTCAGGATGGGCCTCCTGCCGGTGCAGCAACCAACCGGCGCGCGCCACCAGCACAGACGTTTTACCGCTCCCCGCGCCAGCTAAGACCAGCACGGAGTCTTCGCCGTTAACGACGGCACGGCACTGGCTGTCGTTTAGCGGCGAGGTTTCCACGCTGTCAAAAAATGCGCGGTTTTGTTCGATAACCCGGCTGGTCCAGGCAATATTGCGTTTATCGACGCTTTGCGCGCCCTGCCGCAGCCACTTCAGACAAAGTTCGTAATCATCACGACAGTTATCGAATTCACCCAAGCGCTCAACGGGAACCGGAACAGCAGTAAAGGCCTCCGCGATGTTTTGCTGAACCGCCGCCAGTTCGCTTTTTTTGAACCATTTGTCCTGCTGCTCAATGCCCGCGATGCTTTCCGCCTGCTGATGCAGAACGCCGGCACTGACGTCACTCATCTCCTCACTCCAGCGTTGCCACACTTTCAGAAGATGGTGATAAAACTGCTGCGTTTCCTGCCATTCGGTACCGTGCAGCCTGACGACTTTTTCTTCCGGCAGCTCAAACTCCAGCTCACCCCAGACAATGCCGCGCTTGCAGCGGATATGAATGAGCTGATTGAAAGGGATCAGGTAATGATGTTTATCGCCACTGACTTCAACGCCTGCATTGAGCAACCGCACCCGGTTATAAGGATGCTGTGCCAGATGTTTCCCGAACGAAGTCGATCTCAGTTCCATATCATCAGCCATGATTTCTCATTTTAAGAGCCATTAATTGATAGCTAATTATTAATTAAGGATTTGCAGGCAGTTTACCTGCAACAAGCGCTGGCGCTCTACCCCCAAAGTCAGGGTAGAATAAAAAGAGTAGAATTTCCGTTAACGCGATGGCGTTACTAACCTCTTTTGACCTGAGCCGGGTGATTACATGCGTGCTATTTTAAATATTCTGAATTTCGTATTGGGTGGTGTCTTTACGACGCTGGCGTGGCTATTCGCCACACTCATCAGCATCGTGCTGGTTTTCACTCTGCCGCTGACCCGTTCCTGCTGGGAAATCACCCGGCTGTCATTGGTTCCGTTCGGCAATGAAGCCATGCACGTCAATGAATTGTACCCGGAAAAACGTAATGCCGTGTTATCCGGAGGCGGGACGTTGCTCAATATCTTCTGGTTCATCTTTTTCGGCTGGTGGCTGTGCCTGTCCCACATTGCCGCCGGTATTGTGCAGTGTTGCACCATCATCGGTATTCCCGTCGGTATTGCTAATTTCAAGATTGCCGTGATCGCACTGTGGCCTGTTGGTCAGCGTGTGGTTTCCGTTGAGCTGGCGAAGCAGGTCCGTGAAGCCAATGCCCGCCGCAATCTGGACAACGGCCGCATCCGTTAATTATTGCCTGATTTTTCAGCCATTACTTCAGCCTTTTTATTACGTGGAGTTCGTCGTGCTCTCTTTTGCTCCGGGTCTGAGGCGTTTTGCCTATAACAGCAATGTGCTTTATTACATCCGTATATTTATCACGCTTACCGGGGCGGCGGCGGTGCCGTGGTGGCTTCAACTGCCGAAATTAACTATCCCGTTAACGCTGGGCGTGGTGGCTGCTGCGCTGGCGGATCTTGATGACCGGCTGACTGGCCGCTTACGCAATTTGCTGATAACTCTGGTTTGCTTTTTCATTGCTTCGGCTTCGATCGAACTGCTGTTCCCTTATCCCTGGTTTTTTGCCTTAGGGCTGATGGTCTCTACCTGCGGTTTTATTCTTTTAGGCGCACTGGGGCAACGCTATGCCACGATTGCTTTCGGCGCTCTGCTCATTGCGGTTTACACCATGCTCGGCACCAGCATGTATCAGGTCTGGTATCAGCAACCGGTACTGCTGCTGTGCGGGGCTATCTGGTACAACCTGCTGACGCTGGCCGGACATATCCTCTACCCTATCCGCCCTTTGCAGGATCTGATTTCGCGCTGCTATCAGCATTTGGCACACTACCTGGAAGCCAAAGCTGCGCTGTTCGACCCCGATCAGGAGGGGGATAACAAGAAACAGTTGGTGGAGTTGGCAATGGCCAATGGTCAGTTGGTTGCCACACTAAATCAGACTAAAAATACGCTGCAAACCCGCCTGAAAGGCGACCGGGGACAGAAAGGAACGCGCAGAACGCTGCACTATTATTTCGTCGTACAGGATATTCACGAGCGGGCAAGCTCCGCTCATGTGCAATATAAAAAGCTGAGTGAACAGTTTCATCACAGTGACATTTTGTTCCGCTTTCAGCGCCTGATGAATATGCAGGCCCGCGCCTGTATGCAACTTTCGCAATCCATTCTTTACCGGCAAAAATATTCTCATAATACTCAGTTCGAACGGGCATTTTCCCGCCTTGACGAAGCCCTGCTGCGCCTTGATTCCCAAGCAAAACACAGGGGAATGCTCCAGGCACTGCGTCATTTACTGCGTAACTTACGCGCCATCGATGCTCAACTGGCCAGCATTGAATCCGAACAGACATTACCTGAGAACCAGGATGGAAAAAGTCCGTTTGCAGAAAACAAACTCACCGGCTTTGAGGATATCTGGTTACGCATATCCCGCCATCTGACCTCGAAATCAGCTCTGTTTCGCCACGCCATCCGCATGTCGATTGTGCTGGTCATTGGTTACGGATTTATTCAGATCAGCGGGCTGAGCCACGGCTACTGGATTTTGCTCACAAGCCTGTTTGTCTGCCAGCCAAACTACAACGCCACCCGCCGCCGTCTGGCGCTGAGGATCATTGGTACGTTGGCCGGGATTGCGCTGGGTATTCCCATTTTATATTTCGTCCCTTCGATCGAAGGACAGATGGTGCTGATCGTCATCAGCGGCGTACTGTTCTTTGCATTTCGTAATGTGCAGTACGCACATGCCACGATGTTTATCACTCTGCTGGTCCTGCTGTGCTTTAACCTGCTCGGCGAAGGATTCGAAATCGCCATTCCACGTATTATTGATACGCTTATCGGCTGTGGCATCGCGTGGGCAGCAGTGAGTTTTATCTGGCCGGACTGGAAGTTCAGGCAACTGCCTGCGGTGGTAGAAAGAACGTTCACTGCCAATTGCCGCTATCTTGATGCCATTTTGGTTCAATATCATCAGGGCAAAGACAACGGGCTGGATTACCGGCTGGCGAGGCGTGACGCACACAACTGCGATGCGGAACTGGCATCCGTTGTCTCGAATATGACCTCAGAAAAGAATAATGATCCGGAGACGCTTGAGGCGGCGTTCCGCCTGCTGTGCCTCAATCACACCATGTTGAGCTATATCTCCGCACTCGGCGCGCATCGTGAAAAACTACATGATGCAGAGACCCTGCGGCTGCTGGATGACGCAGCATGCTGTGTCGATGGTGCGCTACATCATGAACCTTCAGAATCCGGACGCATTCAGCAAGCGCTGGAACAGTTGATGGCGCGCATTCAACTGCGCACCACCGAGTCGGACAGTAAAGAGCAACTGGTCTTGCAGCAAATTGGCCTGCTTGTGGCTCATCTTCCTGAACTCACCGACCTTAACAGCAAAATTCTGCCGGTCACCGACGCGTAAATTTTTTGAACATCGCAAACAGGTCTCAATGCGCTGGCAATGACGTCAGCGCCTGATGCGATATAAACCATTGCGTTAGCAGAATACGGGCGTCATGAGGCAGTGCCGCTTCATGAAAGCCCAATATCGCCCCTTCTAGTGCCATCAATACATTTAATCCGACATTCTGCTTAACAGAACATAACTTTAAATAGGTGGTACACGCGCCCTGAGCCCTTAATTCCGAAGAGGTGGATATCCCCACCTGCCACAGTAAACGCTCAAGATTCAGACTGATATTCGGCAAGTCTTTGAGTCTCGCATTCCCATTTTTCTTCGTATTAATGTCGTTGAGCATCCCGTCCAGTGAACTTTTTGCCAACCCTAAGAGCCGCTCAGACTCATCCCAAAGGCTTTCGCTCACTTTGAAATAGCGTAATGAAATGGCAATCCCCCTTTTACGGTAAATCAGGGACTCCATGCCCATTAACCCGAAGATTTTTTCGTTCTCCTGGTTCGCCCGCAGATATAACTCACCTTCGGAGACGAGTGCAAACATGATGCCATTTGCAGAGAGACTGTAGCCACCGAACTGAGATCTTGAATGTATGTTTCCTAATGAAGCGAAACGTTGTTTAGATTCAGAAATCCTTTTTTTTGATTTATTAATCATTGCGATATCCTTTCTGTGAGTAGACTCGAATATACTTTTTATAGTTACGTGGGCAACTAAATGCAAAATACGCAAAGTCCCTCGGAGCACCAAACAGAAAATGCATTTACATGAGTTTGCCTTCAAAATATGCGAGATTTCTTGGAAAAATTTGGGTTGATCTTTGTCCAATCAACGAGTACTGTACATCCATACAGTAACTCACTGGCGGGGCATAACATGCGAACTCAATACCAGGAAATTCATCGTTTCAGTCATCAGGCGCTTTCTACAAATTCACCGAGCGCCACTCAACCGATATCGACAAATAATGGTCTGATCACTGAGTTCGTCTATAGCGAGAGCCAACCAGCCCTATCTCAGTTACTTCTACCTTTATTACAGCATCTCGGGATGCAGTCGCGCTGGCTGTTGTGGCTCACCCCACAACAAAAACTCAGCCGCCATTGGATCTCTCAATCAGGTCTCCCTTTAGGGAAAATTGTCCAGGTTAACCAAATTAATGCGATGTCGACTGTTGATGCGATGGAAAAAGCTTTGCTGACAGGAAACTACAGTGTAGTACTTGGATGGTTGCCAGATTTGACGAATGCAGAGCGTGAAAGATTGCGATTAGCGGCAGTTCAGGGAGGGGCTTATGGGTTCATCATGAGACCCACAAATGATGCAATCTCAGGTCATGGACAGCAACCAATCGCAAAAATTCAGTCCTCCGTGTACCATTAGTTCAAATTAGGAATGTTCTGATGAAAATAGAGGGTTTTTCAGTGAATTGTGCTAAAAAGTGCGTTTTTGTCGGTAAAAATGGGCTTAGAAGGTGCAAGTAACCCCATAGTTTCGTCAACAAATAGCCAAACATGTTAAGAAATGTGTACGTTTTAGCCTTTTTTTCCATGTTGTTGCCATATCAAGCTTGTAAGTTTCTCGCCACGTTGTAGACTTTACAACGCCAAGGTTGCTCTATAATGCCAACGTAAAGTGGCAAAGTTCTTAACGGAAGCAATAACTTTGGCTCAAGGATTTTAACCAAGGGCTTAAAATGCTTAAAGCTCAATTGGCCCATTTGGATGATAACGAGGCGCAAAAATGAAAAAGACAGCTATCGCATTAGCAGTGGCACTGGCAGGTTTCGCAACCGTAGCGCAAGCTGCCCCGAACGATAACACCTGGTACACCGGTGGTAAATTGGGCTGGTCCCAATACCATGACACTGGTTTCGCAAATGCTTACGAAGGTATCGGCAATGGCCCTACCCACGACAGCCAACTGGGTGCAGGTGCGTTTGTAGGTTACCAAGCCAACCAGTACCTGGGCTTTGAAATGGGATATGACTGGCTTGGCCGCATGCCTTACAAAGGCGACGTGAACAACGGTGCTTTCAAAGCGCAAGGCGTTCAACTGGCTGCTAAACTGAGCTACCCACTGACTGACGATCTGGACATCTACACTCGTCTGGGTGGTATGGTTTGGCGTGCAGACTCCAAAGGCAACTTTGGCGCAACTGGCGAACGCATTAGCGATCACGACACCGGTGTTTCTCCACTGGCAGCCGTTGGTTTCGAATATGCTGTAACCAAAAACTGGGCTACTCGTCTGGATTACCAGTGGGTTAACAACATCGGTGATGCTGCTACCGTTGGTGCACGTCCTGATAACGCAATGTTGTCTGTTGGTGTTTCTTACCGTTTCGGTCAAGACACTGCTGCAGCTCCAGTTGTGGCACCAGCTCCAGCTCCAGCTCCAGTTGTTGAAACCAAAAAGTTCACTCTGAAGTCTGACGTTCTGTTCACCTTCGGCAAATCTAGCCTGAAACCAGAAGGCCAACAGGCTCTGGATCAGCTGTACACCCAACTGAGCTCTATGGATCCTAAAGACGGTTCTGTTGTAGTTCTGGGTTACACCGATGCAGTCGGTTCTGAGCAGTCTAACCAGAAACTGTCTGAGCAACGCGCTCAAACTGTTGTTGATTACTTAGTTTCTAAAGGCATCCCGTCAGATAAAATCTCTGCACGTGGCATGGGCGAAACTAACTCAATCACTGGCAACACCTGTGGCTACAAATCTGGCCGTGCTACTAAGGCTCAGATCGCTTGCCTGGCACCAGATCGCCGCGTAGAAATCGAAGTTAAAGGTATCAAAGACGTTGTGACTCAGCCTCAGGCTTAAGTCATCCCGCTTTAATACTGTTTAACCACAGATATTAAAAACCCCGCTTAGGCGGGGTTTTTTTATATTCGAATTCAGTGTGAGACTTAGGCGGGCAAGTCAGGCGTGATGAAACGCCCGATTTGAACTACTATTTATTACCGAGGATTTGCTGCAGGTCTTCTTTGAGTGATGACATTTGGGTCGCGTATTTTTCTTTACGCTCTGCATCTTCCAATAACTGGATAATAGTATCGGATAGCGTAGCACCACGGCGCTGGGCCAAACCGGCCAGTCGTTGCCAGACTAAAAATTCGAGGTCGATAGATTTCTTGCGGGTATGTTGATGTTCTGAATTGAAATGACGTTTACGCCGGGCACGAATGGTCTGCTTCAAGCGGTTCTCTAAAGCAACATTCATATTATTAGCGATCCAGTCCAGAACTCTTACCGGCTCATTTTCTAACTTTAGAAGTTCATCTACAGCATCCTGAGCGGCGCTGTTTTCGATATGCCGGGTAATACGTTCACCTTCACGGTGTTTCTTTACCAGGTACTTCCATTTCCAACCGCTCTCAAGATTTTCCAATTGCTGATATTTCATTGTGAGCTCTTCTGTGACCCCGTAACTTTGCTAAGCATAACAGCTTTATTTCATTTTTCACTGCAAATAAATCATGCCGCTCTGCTCAATTTTTGCACGGACGAACCCGCTCTGCAGTGACGAAGGTCTTAACCATGACTCTCTCTGTATGCAGCCGTGTTAATTCTTGTATAATCGCCCTTTCCCTTTTTAAAGATCACAGCTAACACATTGACCAATAACCGACTTGATTGGCAGTTATTACTGCCCGATACCGCGCCTTACGAGGCAACATTCGCAACGGCTGCTGAGTTGGCCCCAGTTGATTTTTCGGCTACACAGCCAAGACTGGAAAATGGTTTAACGCTGTTTTGTCATCCGCTCTCCCGTCCGCGCTTTATGACGATTAAAGCGCTGGAAAGTCGTGAGTATTTGTCACGTATTACAGATGTCGTTAAACAGATCTTGCCTGAGCAGGAAGAGGTCGTTGGCTCCCGATATCTTATCGACGGCAGCCAAATCACTCTTCAGCCTGCGCAATCTGCTGATGACGCATTTGCGGCAAAACTCACCTGTCATTATCAGGAGTGGATCGAATCAGAGCAGTTGTTTGGCTGTGTCCGTCTGTACAAAGATCAGATTCAACTTGAACCAGGCCTGATTCATCAGGTGAACGGTGGTGTGCTGGTCCTTTCTGTACGCTCTCTGCTTGCCCAACCGCTTATGTGGTTACGCCTTAAGCAGATGATCACGCAGGGTTGGTATCACTGGACGTCCCCGGATGAAAGCCGCCCGCTTCCTGTTTCTATTCCGTCAATGCCTCTGGATCTGCGTCTAATTCTGGTTGGCGATCGCGTTTCGCTGGGCGAGTTCAACGAGATGGAATCAGAACTGCTTGAATCTGCCGTATATGGCGAATTCGAAGCAGACCTGCCGCTCACTGAACCCAGCGATATGGAAACATGGTGCGGCTATATCAATACGCTGGCTGATGAGCTGGAGATCCCCCGTCTGGCAGCTGACGCGTGGCCCGCTCTGCTGAGGCTTGCCGTACGGTACAGCACCGATCAGGGTAGCCTCACACTTTGCCCGTCGTGGCTGGGCGCTCAGCTCACCGAAGCGGCGTTATACAACGAAGATGAACAACTTAGTCTGAAAGCTTTTGAAGCTGCTATCACTGCCCGTGCGTGGCGCGAAAGTTATTTGCAAGAGCGTATGCAGGATGAGATTGAACTCGGGCAGATCCGCATTGAAACCGAAGGCGAAGTCATTGGTCAGATTAACGGTCTGTCGGTGCTGGAATATCCAGGCCATCCGCGTGCTTTCGGTGAACCTTCCCGCATAAGCTGTGTCGTACACACCGGCGACGGTGAGTTCACTGATGTCGAACGTAAGGCAGAATTAGGCGGTAACCTTCATGCTAAAGGCATGATGATTATGCAGGCATTCCTGATTTCTGAGTTGGAGCTTGACCAGCCTCTTCCCTTCGCCGCATCGATTGTTTTCGAACAGTCCTATGGCGAAGTGGACGGCGACAGCGCATCGCTGGCTGAACTTTGTGCACTGGTCAGCGCACTGTCATTGCAGCCGATCAATCAGCAGATTGCTGTGACCGGCTCCGTTGACCAGTTTGGTAACGTGCAACCTATTGGCGGCGTAAATGAGAAAATCGAAGGCTTCTTCGAAGTTTGTCAGCGCCGCGGTCTGACCGGTAAGCAAGGGGTCATTCTGCCCACCAGTAACGTGCGTAATCTGTGCCTGCATCCACAGGTACTGGAAGCCGTTCGCGAAGGGCAGTTCCATTTATGGGCAGTTGATAATGCAGCAGAAGCGCTGCCTATCCTGACCGGATTGATTTACTCGTACGAAGAACAGGCTGAAGAAGTGCGCCCAAGCTTGCTGGGCTTGATTCAGGAACGTATCGCGCTGGCTCTGCCACATGATCGCCACCGTTACCCCTGGCCGCTTCGCTGGTTGAACTGGTTCAGCCGCAGCTGATCGGAGTTGTTCAGCTTACACCTGTTAGCTAAACTCCGTCCTTCAATAAAATAAGGCTTAGATAGAACATGGTAGATAAACGCGATTCCTATACGAAAGAAGACCTCGTAGCCTCTGGCCGTAGTGAACTTTTCGGTGCCGGTGGCCCGCCATTGCCATCTGGCAATATGTTGATGATGGATCGCATCGTCAAAATGCAAGAAGACGGCGGCACGCATGGTAAAGGCTATGTGGAAGCAGAGCTGGATATCAATCCTGATTTATGGTTCTTCGGCTGCCATTTCATCGGTGATCCGGTGATGCCAGGCTGTCTTGGACTGGATGCAATGTGGCAACTGGTTGGTTTCTATCTGGGCTGGCTCGGTGGCGAAGGCAAAGGCCGCGCACTGGGCGTTGGTGAAGTCAAGTTCACCGGTCAGGTATTACCGACCGCAAAAGTGGTTACCTACCGCTTGAACTTTAAACGCGTGATCAACCGTAAACTGATCATGGGTGTTGCCGACGGTGAAGTACTGGTTGATGGCGTGGTTATCTATACCGCCACAGACCTGAAAGTGGGACTTTTCAAAGACGCCGCTGCTTTCTAAAATCTGGCTGTTCTTCTAAAAAAACGAATACGGCAACGTATTCGTTTTTTTTATGTCTGCAATACATGTTTACGTCACGTAGAAACGAAAACCTCCGCCCGTAGCGGAGGTTGTTCCTTTTTCTGACAGAGCTCCGCTTAAGCGGTAACTGCCCTGTCCTCCATGGCTTGTCGCCAACCCCCGAGCCAATGTGATCGGGCATCTAATGATTGATAGGGGCAAATCTCTTTCGAACGCCCGCCTATTCCGGCTTGGTAACCGCGTGATAATGCCCGTTCCAGGCGATCGCGTTTTTGTCTCTTCATGCCTTGTTTCCCTCATTTATTCAGGTTCAGGTGGAAAGAAAACAGTGGCCCGCATCTGCGTCCACACTTAACAAATAGCCGCTATCGCCTGAGAGGTCAATGCGCAAATTTCACGCCAATGTCATATTTGTACGCTATTTTATCTGATTGCGCGCGAGCTAATCGCGCCATAAAAACCTTATCTGGCTGATCACCAATAAAAAATCCCGGACACTGAAAGATCAGAATCCGGGATTTTTGTTATTTAGCTTAAATAAAATTAAGCTTAAAAAATGTTCATCTTACCTGACTGGCTATCTGGCCCGCTTCTTGCTGCCAACCGGCTGCCAGCGTACGCACCAATGCATCATAGCCATCTTCATTCTGCTTGAGGACCAGATTGAAGCTTCGCTGAATCGTCTGCCCGTTGCGCGTCAGCACCCAGCTGCCGCTTATCAGGGCTGAACCATCATAGCGTCCATGGAAGCCCGTAACATTGACGTTAAGTACGTCCTGTTCGCCGCTATTGGCAGGTTGTGCCGATACAACGCGGCCCGGCAGTTCACGCCCCAAGTAAGTCACCAAAGACTGCTGGAGTTGTTGATCTAAAGGGCTGGCCCACAGGTTGTTTTGTGTCAGCACATACTGAACATCATTAGTCTGGAAAACCAGACCATTGCCCGCCAGATAGTCCGCCACGCTGACATGTTCAACCCACAACTGGCGCTGCTCGCGTTGCGACACCATGTTGCTGCCGCTGGTTACCGCCGGGGAGTTGCCGAGTAGTGGCAGCTGATAGTAAGTTTTCTGATCACTGCTACTACAGGCAGTCAGAAATAATGCTAAGACGACAGGTATCCATTTCATCATTATTTGGCCTTCTTCGGCTGAGGATCATCTTGCCCTGGGGCTGAGAAAATCAGTGCGTTGCTTTTCTGATTGAGTGTTTTCAGAACCGGTTGCAGTTCACGCAGGGTTTTATCCAGGCTTTGCATATCACCGACCAGATTTCCATAAGCCGGAGAACCAGGCTGGAAGCCTTTAAGGCTGCGGTTCAGTTGGATAAGCGTCTGCTGCATATCCTGCGGCAGAGTTTTCATCTCTTTACTGCCGACAATGGCATTGAGTGAATCAATAGTTCTCTGCGTTGCCTTCATGGTTTTCTGACTTTCTGCCAGCGTACTGGTCGCTTCACGCAACATAGGTTCAATCGGTAACCCGTTGATTTTATCCAGCGTGGTCATCAGTTTTTGCTGAATCTGCGCGAACCCACCGCTCACCGTCGGTAATAATTTGTGCCCTGCTATTTCCAGCGGACCTTTCCACGGTTTCTCATTAGGGTAGAAATCGAGATCGATAAACATCGAACCGGTGAGCAAGTTGGCTGATTTCATCGAAGCACGCAGGCCATGGGCGATGCCATCACGGATATGGTCTTGAATATTGAAGCTACTCCCCAACAACTGATCGAAACGGTCCGGCTCAATGCGAATCAAGACAGGAATACGGTAGTCATCGGTGATTTGCTGATTCATGACATTCAGCGGATATGGCACTTCTGCCACGGTCCCCAGCCGGATACCACGGAACTCCACCGGTGCACCAGGTTGCAGGCCGCGGACAGAATCGGAGAAGAACATCACGTAATCCATATGACGGGTATACAGGGATTCCTGAATACTTTTTTGGTCGTCAAAGAGCTGATAATTATCGCCGTTTTTCGCTTCCTGTCCCTGCGTCCAGCCATTTGGAATATCAAAACTCACGCCACCGCTGAAGAGCGTGGTGAGTGAGCCCATTTCGACACGCATCCCTGCGGCAGACATATCGAAATTCACACCGCTGTCTTTCCAGAAGCGCACATTGTCTGTGACCAACGTGTCGTAAGGAGCACGAATAAACAGCTGGTATTTGATGTTACGGGCTTTCGGATCAAAATGGCTGGTTTCAACACTGCCGACCTGGAAACCGCGGAACAGCACCGGGTCGCCCGGGTTGAGCTGTCCGGAACGTTCGCTCTCGAGCACCACGCGGATGCCTTTGGCATCTGGTGAAGCCAGCGGAGGAGAGTCATCAAGTTTGTACTCCGCCTTTTCGCCGCCTTTATTACCTGGCTGCAACTGGATGTACGCGCCCGACAGCAGCGTACCTAAACCCGACACCCCTTCGCGGCCAATTTGCGGTTTCACCACCCAGAATACGGAGTCGTCACGGAGCATTTTTTCCATGCCAGTGTTCAGACGCGCCCTGATGATAACCTGTTGCAGGTTATCACTTAGGGTCACGCTTTCCACTTTACCGACATCAACGTTACGGCTTTTGATGGTGGTCTTTCCACCCTCAATACCTTCAGCGGTCGTGGTAATTAAAGTGACTTCCGGCCCCTGATGGCTGTAGTGATAAAACAGTATCCAGGCCCCGATCAGTGCCGTCACAATCGGGATGATCCAGACAGGCGACCAGCGTTTAATCTTTTCGATCTTTGCGGTGCCACCGTTACCGTGAGGCATATCATTTTCCGCCATCTTGTTGCTCCTTCATAGGCTGTACTACGGCCCGATCCCAAATCAGCCTTGGATCGAAAATCATTGCGGCGAACATAGTAAGAATGACGACGCCAGCAAAAAGCAGTGCGCCGATGTCCGGAAATATACTCATTAGTTGCCCCATTCTGACCAGTGCAGAAAGCACCGCGATCACAAATACGTCGATCATCGACCAGCGTCCGACAAATTCGACCACCTCATAAATAACATGCAATCTTTCCCGGTCGATCTGTTTGTTGCTATTGGCATCCCAGCACAGCCAGCCGATGGCAATCATTTTTAATGTTGGCACCAGGATACTGGCAATCAAAATGACCATAGCAACGGGATATGAACCTTCACTCCACAGCAAAACAACACCGGCCATAATCGTCGACGGCATCGGCGTTCCCAATACCTGCGTGATCATAATAGGTAATAAATTCGCGGGGATATAAAGCAGAATCGACGTCACCAGCAATGCCATGGTCCATTGCACGCTGTTTTTGCGCCGCGCGTATCCCTTTGTTTCACAGCGGGAGCAGACAAGCTGATCCACGGGCAAAATCGCCATACAGCAATGGCAGGATCGCAGGCCCTGACTCAGCCCGCTTTCACCCACCCGCAGAGGCTGCATCAGCCGTGGCGCGGGCTCAACCTGCTGCCAAAGCCAATAACGGTCGGTACACTGAAATGCACGAAGTTGCAGCAGGCAGAACAGCACATAAGGAAGAAAGCTGGTGCCCACCCCCACATCACCATAAGCCATCAGTTTTACAAAGCTGACCAGCACCCCGGCGAGGAAAATTTCTACCATACACCAGGCTTTAAGACGGAATAGGGTACGTGCGATGCTCACTTTCCAGTGGGCTGTAAGCCGGGTGTTCATGCACAGTACGATGATAGAGAACATACAAATCGCTGGAAGTAATTGCACCACGATCATAAACAGAGAAGCCATACTGGCGTAGTTCTCGGAGACCAGCACCTGCGGAATTTGGATCAACGTCACTTCGCTGCCAAGGCCGGCAACTTTCATGTTCACGAAGGGAAAAAGGTTGGCGAGCAGCAACATAAAAAGCGCGCTTAATGCGTAGCCTATAGGACGTCTGCGGGGTTCTTTCCAGCGTGATGTCAGCGTAGTGTGACAACGAGGACATTTCGCTTTTTGCCCGATGGCAACAACGGGGATCTCCACCAATAAGTCGCATTGGGGACACAAAATGTGCGGGTCATGAATATGAGAACACACAGTCAACTCCTCAACGGCGGAAGATACTAAGACCTGCACAGGCGGAAAAATCCGTTATCCGTCTGTGCAGGAAAGGACAGGCTTAGCCGTTTTTCTGCGCTTCCAGCGCTTCCCAACGTTCAAAAGCCTGCTCTAACTCTTGTTCGACGGCAGCCAGCGAGTTTAATACTTGCTGGGTTTCGTCATGCGGACGGGTGAAGAAATCCGCATCACTCATTTGTTGCTGTAATGCGGCGATGCGCCCTTCCAGCTCGCTGATTTGCGCAGGCAAAAGCTCCAGCTCACGTTGCTGATTATAGCTGAGCTTATTGGCTGTGCGTTTGGCAGGTTCTGCTTTCGGCTGTGCCGACGCTTTGTTTTCAGCCGCTGCAACCTGACGGATTGGCTTCTGGTTACGGCGCTGATGCTGCGCATCATGGTAACCCCCCACATAGCTGCTGATCACACCATTGCCTTCATAAATCCAGCATTCGGTGGCCGAGTTATCAACAAATTCACGGTCATGGCTCACCAGCATTACGGTGCCCTGATAGCTGTCGATCATCTCTTCCAGCAGTTCCAGCGTTTCCACATCCAGGTCGTTGGTTGGTTCATCGAGAATCAGCAGGTTGCTCGGCCGCAGGAACAATTTTGCCAGCAGCAAGCGGTTACGTTCGCCGCCTGACAACGCTTTCACTGGTGTCATCGCACGTTTAGGGTGGAACAGGAAGTCCTGCAGGTAACCCAGCACATGGCGTGAGCGGCCGTTAACCATAACTTCCTGTTTACCTTCTGCCAGGTTGTCCATCACGGTACGTTCCGGATCAAGCTCAGCGCGGTGCTGGTCGAAGTACGCCACTTCCAGCTTAGTACCGCAGTGAACACGGCCGCTGTCTGCCTGAAGCTGACTTAACATCAGTTTCAGCAACGTGGTTTTACCACAACCGTTCGGGCCAACCAGCGCAATTTTGTCACCGCGCATCACCTGAGCAGAGAAGTGGCTCACCAGCTGTTTACCGGCAATCGCGTAACTGACATCTTCCATCTCGAAGACAATCTTGCCGGAGCTTGAGGCTTCAACAACCTGCATCTTGGCGGTGCCCATCACTTCACGGCGGTCAGAACGCTCTTTACGCAGGGCTTTCAAGGCGCGGACGCGTCCTTCGTTACGGGTACGACGGGCTTTGATGCCCTGACGGATCCACACTTCTTCCTGTGCCAGTTTTTTATCAAACTCGGCGTTCTGCAGCTCTTCAACACGCAGAGCCTCTTCTTTCGCCAGCAGATAGGCTTCGTAGTTACCTGGATAGGAAACCAGTTTGCCGCGATCAAGATCGACAATGCGAGTCGCCATGTTGCGGATAAACGAACGGTCATGGGAAATAAAGATAATGCTGCCCTGGAACTCTTTCAGGAACTCTTCCAGCCAGCTGATACTTTCGATATCCAGGTGGTTGGTCGGTTCATCGAGTAACAGAACTTTTGGAGAGCTGACCAGCGCACGGCCCAGTGCGGCTTTACGCAACCAGCCGCCAGAGAGCGACGTCAGTTCAGCATCGGCATCCAGACCCAGTTGCAACAGCACTTCGTTGATGCGGCTGTCGAGCTGCCATAAACCCTGATGATCAAGAACTTCCATCACCTGGGAGAGTTTATTGAGGTTTTTCTCGCTCGGATCGGTTTCGACCAGATGCGAAATCGCGTGATACGCCTTAAGGTGTTCAGCCTGCTCGGAAACGCCTTCAGACACGAAGTCGAAGACGGTACCGGTGACGTTACGCGGCGGATCCTGCTGCAGACGCGCGACAATCAAATCCTGCTCATAAACGATACGGCCATCATCAAGCGGCACTTCACGGTTGATGATTTTCATCAGCGTTGATTTACCGGCGCCGTTACGGCCTACCAGACAGACGCGTTCGTTTGGTTCGATGTGTAATTCGGTGTTATCCAACAAAGGCGAGTCACTGAATGACAGCCAGGCACCTGACATACTGATTAACGACATAAACTTTATTTTTCCTCGCCGGCGTGAGAAAGCAGCCAGCAGTTATGAATTTGACGATTACGGGCGAAATCCTGCGACAGGGTTTGGCTGGTGATCTCTTTTGCGCTCAGACCGAGCTGGCTCAGTCCCTCGAGATCCATCTGGAAACCGCGCTTGTTGTTGGAGAACATGATGGTACCGTTACGACGTAAGATGCGCTTCAGATCTTTCATTAATGAGAGATGATCACGCTGAACGTCGAAACTTTCGGCCATGCGTTTAGAGTTGGAGAAGGTTGGTGGATCAATGAAGATCACGTCAAACTGCTCGTCGCACATGCCAAGATAAGAGAGGCAGTCGGCCTGGATCAGGCGATGCTGACGCCCAGTCAAATCGTTAACCCGCAGGTTTTTCTCAGCCCACTCGAGATAAGTTCGGGACATATCCACAGTGGTAGTACTGCGTGCGCCACCCAATCCTGCGTGAACACTGGCAGTGCCGGTGTAAGCAAACAGGTTGAGGAAGTCTTTACCTTTGCTCATTTCACCGAGCATCTTGCGCGCAATGCGGTGATCGAGGAACAAGCCGGTATCGAGGTAGTCGGTCAGGTTAACCCAGAGTTTCGCGTCGAACTCCTGAATCAGCTGGAACTCACCTTTTTGCGCCAGTTTTCCGTACTGATTCGTGCCTTTCTGACGTTCACGGGTTTTCAACACCAGTTGGCTTGAGGAGATATCCAGCACGGAGAGGGTGGCGTTGATCACGTCGAACAAACGCTGACGGGCTTTCTGCGCATCAACTGTTTTTGGCGGCGCGTATTCCTGAACCACAACTTTACTGCCGTAGCGGTCAACGGCCACATTGTAATCCGGCAAATCAGCGTCATACAGGCGATAACATTCAATCCCCTGCTGCTTGGCCCATTTCTCCAGTTTTTTGACGTTTTTGCGCAATCGGTTAGCGTAATCTTCTGCCATTTGCGTACCTGCCGCACCCGTCGGATTTTCGGCCAGCTGATAGTTTTTCTGCACGCATTCCAGCGGACCGTTTTTCGCTTTGAACTGACGGTCGGCACGCAACTGCACACAGCTCAGCAGTTCAGGCGAGGCGCTGAACAGAGAGAGCTGCCATCCGCCAAACTGGGTTTTCATGATACGTCCGAGCTGGTTATGCAGGGCAATCAGCGCCGGTTCGCTTTCCAGACGTTCGCCGTATGGCGGGTTACTGATCACGGTACCTGTCGGGCCTTCGGGCAGCGGATTGACCAGTTTGCCCACTTCACCCGGTTCGAGGGTGATAAGCTCGGCCACACCGGCGCGACGGGCGTTTGCTCGCGCCATCTCAATCACGCGGCGGTCAATGTCAGAGCCGAAGAAGCGCGAGGTGGTTTCCTGCAGCGCACGGCGGGTACGCACTTGCGCTTCCGTCGTCAGTTCACGCCATAACTCAGCATCAAATTTGCTCCAGCCGGTAAAACCCCAATGCGGACGATGCAGACCCGGTGCGCGATCGGCGGCAATCATCGCCGCTTCAATCAGCAGGGTACCGGAACCACACATAGGATCGACCATCGGCGTGCCTGCTTTCCAGCCAGAACGCATTACAATGGCTGCAGCCAGGCTCTCTTTCAACGGGGCCTGACCTGCAAGGTCACGGTAACCACGCTGATGCAGACCTTCGCCGCTTAAGTCCAGCGCCACGCTGGCGGTATCACGTTGCAGGAAAACGTTAACGCGGATGTCCGGCAGCTGCTTCGCGACGTTAGGGCGTTCATCCATTTTACGGGTAAAGCTGTCAACGATGGCATCTTTGACTTTCAATGCACCGTACTGACTGTTGCGGATTTCGTCGTTCAGGCCGCTGAAATGGACAGCAAAAGTTTTATCGACGCCGAAGATTTCCGGCCAGTCGATAGCCATCACACCCATATAAAGGTCTAAGTCACTGTGGACTTTAAATTCATTCAGAGGCAACAGAATGCGCGAAGCCAGACGGCTCCACAGCAAACTTTGATACATCAGGCGATCGTCACCTTCAAAATGCACCCCTCCCTGCACAACTTTGCAGGCTTGCGCACCCAGCGTTTCCAGTTCGCTTTTTAAAAGTTCTTCCAGTCCACGCGCCGTGCTGGCAAACAAAGAGTTCATATCGACATATCACCAAAAAGAAAATAGTTGCGCATTATAGCTAATCCGGCCCGCTTGTCATAAAGTCTCTGGTCATCAGAAAAAAATAGAGCAAGGAGGCACTTTGTCCGTGACCACTCTTTCACGTTTATTCGTTCACCCGGTAAAGTCGATGCGTGGGTTGCAATTGTCTCACGCTCAGGTGACAGCCAGCGGTCTGGCATTTGACCGCCTCTTTATGCTGACCGACCTACAGGGCATGTTTATTACCGCCCGCCAGTACCCGCAACTGGTTCAGTTTACGCCTGCTTTACTTCCCGATGGCCTCTTAATTACCAGCCCTGATGGCGATACCATCAGCGTACGTTTTCGGGATTTCAACCCGCAGGCAGAACCCACAGAAGTGTGGGGCAATCAGTTTACCTCACTCATCGCGCCAGATGCGGTAAATCAGTGGCTGAGTGGCTATTTAAACCGCGACGTGCAGTTACGCTGGGTGGGTGAAGAACTGACGCGCCGCGTGAAAAAACACGCTGGCGTCCCTCTCTCCTTCGCCGACGGCTTCCCATACCTGTTAATGAATGAAGCCTCGATGCGCGATTTGCAAAACCGTTGCCCCAGCAGCGTGAAGCTCGAACAATTTCGGCCTAATCTGGTGGTTGCAGGCGTGGAGGCGTATGCAGAAGACAGCTGGCAGACGATTCGCATTGGCGAGGTCATATTTGATCTGGTGAAACCCTGCAGCCGCTGCGTATTGACCACGGTGAGTACCGAACGGGGCCGTAAACACCCGCGCGGCGAACCACTGAAAACGCTGCAAAGTTACCGCACGGCCGACAACGGCGATGTCGATTTCGGTCAGAATATGATTGCGCGTAATACCGGCATGATCCGCGCCGGTGACAGCATTCAGGTGCTGGCCACCAAACCACCACGGCCTTACTCTGCCGGTGTGGTGGTAGAAAATGTGGCAGCGCCGAAGAACGACGTTAAAAGTGTCAGCATTAACTATCAAGGCACGGAGTTTACCGGAAATAATCAGCAGATTTTACTCGAACAGCTGGAAATGCAGGGGTTACGTATCCCCTACTCTTGCCGTGCAGGTATTTGCGGAGCCTGCAAGCTGACGCTGGAAGCTGGCGAAGTCTCGCCACTCAAAGCCAGTGCGATAGGCAAAGATGGGACGATTTTATCGTGCAGTTGTATTCCGGGAACGGATATTGTACTGGGCTAATAAAGCGATAGATAAATATACGAAGTCAGGTCAGGCGGGAAATCAAACCGCCTGATCGTAGAAATGTGTTTTATCCGCACGAACCGGTGCAGGCATCAGGCGGTCATGCATAATTTTAATCGCATCCCCCAGCACCATTGCGCGTCCTGCCAGCGTTAACCGGTCTTGTGCCAGCAGACAAAGGCTGGCGTTATCACCCGACTCCACGACCAGCAACGTCGCCTGCTCACCGCTGTCCATAACCTGAACCTGCGCAATCTGCCCGTTATCAGGCTGGAAGGGCCGGTGCTGTTGGGTAAAATGCCAGCTTTTTGGCATCAGCGGTTTAAGAAAGCGGAAAGCCACCAGCGCATTGAGCACTAATTCAGCCCGTTGTTCATTCCCTAGTTTGACGTTCTTGCACTGCTCTTCGTAGTCAAAATAGAGAGCGGCATCATCGACACAAAATGAAGCAGCACCGAAGGCATCCGGAGTCAGCATTTTAGCGGGAAAACGTGAACGGAAAATCATTCCATTGGCTAAATCCAGCATCAGCCGGTCATGCTCAGTATCAAAATACCAACGCCAATTATCATCTGGTTTGATTTTCATTTTCTTATCCCGTTTGCCCCGAACCCACAATCCGATGACCAACTATTAAAAGCAGCGAACATAGATTAAGCTTTTTACCCGTTAACTGATATCAGACAAATCTTGAGCTGGCATTGTCGATATATTGGGGCAGTGGACAAAATATAGACGAGCCGGGTTAAGAAATAAACCCCCGGCTGCTCTTAGATGCAAAAAATATTAGATATGGGTAACAATATCCTTAATCAAACGTGGCCCGTGATAGATAAATCCGGAATAGATTTGAATTAAAGAAGCCCCCGCCGCCATTTTTTCACGTGCTGCCGTTAATGAATCTATCCCGCCGACACCAATAATAGGCAGTTGGCCCTTTAGTTCAGCGCTGAGCATACGGATAATTTCCGTGCTGCGAAGCTGAACAGGACGGCCGCTTAATCCACCCGTTTGTTCGCAATAATTCAGCCCCTGGATCAGTTTACGATCCAACGTGGTATTAGTGGCGATCACCCCGTCCATATTATGGCGAACTAAACTGTCTGCTATTTGGATCAATTCCTCATGAGAAAGATCCGGCGCGATCTTCACTGCGACAGGGACATATTTCTGATGCCGTTGCTGTAATTCGAGCTGTTTATTTTTAATCGCCGCCAGCAGATCATCCAGCGCCTCACCGTACTGCAATGAACGCAGTCCTGGGGTATTAGGCGAAGAGATATTCACGGCAATATAACCGGCATAGGGATAAACTTTCTCCATGCAGGTCAGATAATCGTCTTTACCATTTTCGACCGGCGTGTCTTTATTCTTGCCGATATTAATGCCGAGAATTCCGCCAAAGTGGGATTTTTTAACATTGTTCACCAGGTTATCCACGCCGTGGTTATTAAAACCCATGCGGTTAATCAGGCCTTCTGCCTCGACGATACGAAACAGGCGCGGCTTATCATTACCCTCCTGCGCACGCGGCGTGACGGTACCCACTTCGACAAAACCAAAGCCCATCGCACCGAATGCATCGATGCAATCGCCGTCTTTATCCAGACCGGCAGCAAGGCCTAACGGGTTTTTAAATGAAAGCCCCATGCAGTTGACCGGTTTGGTCGGCACGGACTGACGGATAAGAAATTCAAAGGGTGAACCCGAAATACGGCTCAGCTGACGAAAAGTAAGTTCGTGCGCGCGCTCTGGGTCGAGCTGAAACAGTGCTTTCCTGACAAGAGGATAAAACATGAAAACTCCTGGATTCCCGGTGGCTAGACGGGGCGACATTATCGACTAAGCGCCGCATAAAGGGAAACGTTTCACGGCCAAAAAACGCCTTTCACGCAATCGATACCTTTTTATTCACTTCCCCTTCACGTTTTGATTACCTTTAAGCCAAGGAATTTCCGGCCTTAGCCGCTTTTTCACTTTCCATTTCTAAAAATGAGATTTCCAGTCCCCCGCCCGCGCCTGTTAGCTTTAAATCACTTAGTTAAACAAAATGATGAATCTAGAACTTTAAGTTATAAGGAATGGTGTGATGATGCGCGTTATCTCTCTGGCAGGCAGTCCGCGACAACCCTCCCGCTCTTCGGCGTTACTGGCGCTGAGCCATCGCTGGCTAACCTCGCGCGGCGTGGAAGTGATCTCTTACAGTCTTCAGGATTTCTGTGCAGAAGATTTACTGTTCGCCAATTTTGCTAGCCCACAGCTGAAAAAACTGACGGCGCAACTTGCTGAAGCAGACGGTCTCATCGTCGCTACTCCGGTGTATAAAGCCTCGTTTTCGGGTGCGCTGAAAACCCTGTTGGATCTGCTGCCTGAACGCGCACTCGACCACAAAGTCGTGCTGCCTCTGGCAACGGCCGGTTCGATTGGCCACATGCTGGCTGTAGACTACGCGCTAAAACCGGTACTGGCTTCGTTGAAAGCGCAGGAAGTGTTGCAGGGCGTATTCGCCGATGACAGCCTGATTAGCGATTACCAAACTTTTCCCGCCACCCTTGAGCCCGCACTGAGTGAGCGTCTCGAAGAGTCGCTGGAGAATTTTTATCTGGCCCTGAGCCGCCGTCGCCCTCTTCCACGTCCCGCCGCACTGGCCGCCACCGCCACGCTGCGTATCTGACGGGTCATATAGGAGCTCACCGATGACATCCCCCCTCTCTTTACTGCGCCGTTTACCTTTAGTGGCAGTGCTGTTTGCTACACTGGCATTCAACGCACAAGCAGCCACGACATCGCAAAAAGATCCTGCTGAATTTCGCATTGCGTATCAAAAAGGTTCTGTCGGACTGGTGCTGGCGAAAGCGCATCAGTTGCTGGAAAAGCGATTCCCGGAGACCAAAATCAGCTGGGTAGAGTTCCCTGCCGGGCCGCAAATTCTGGAAGCGCTGAACGTGGGCAGTATTGATCTCGGCGGCACGGGCGATCTTCCCCCGCTGTTTGCTCAGGCTGCGGGTGCTGATTTGCTTTACGTTGGCTCTGAACCGCCAAAACCCAAAGCGGAAGTGATCCTGGTCGATAACAACAGTCCAATCAAAACCGTGGCGGATCTGAAAGGCCATAAAGTGGCCTTTCAGAAAGGCTCCAGTTCGCACAACCTCTTACTGCGCGCCCTGCAACAGGCCGGTCTGCAATTTACCGATATCAAACCCGTGTATCTGACACCGGCCGATGCCCGCGCGGCCTTCCAGCAGCATGACGTCGATGCCTGGGCAATTTGGGATCCTTATTACTCTGCGGCAAAACTGCAAGGCAATGTCCGCGTATTAATCGACGGCAGTACGCTGAATCAAACCGGTTCATTCTATCTGGCACCGAAAAAATACACCGAGGCCAATCCGCAATTTATTCATCAGGTGCTGGCGGTACTGACCGAAGCCAATGCGCTGGTCAGAACTGACCGTGCTCAGAGTATTCAGTTACTTGCTAAAGCCATGGGCCTGCCGGACAACGTGATTGCCAGCTATCTGGATCACCTGCCGGATTCTCCTATTACGCCGGTAGATGAGCGTACGGAGAAAGCCCAACAGGCAACGGCTGACCTGTTCTATCAGATTCATATCCTGCCAAAACCGGTTGAGATAAAAGATCGCATCTGGCGTGACGCCGTCTCGCAGTAATCAAAACCAACAATAACAGTCGCCGCTCATCAGAAGCGGCAACATTGACGACAGAGGAGTTATCACATGAGCCTGAACATTTTCTGGTTTTTGCCCACTCACGGCGACGGTCGCTATCTTGGTACCAACAAAGATGCACGCACCGTTGATCTCAGCTATTTACAACAGATTGCACAGGCGGCTGACCGTCTCGGTTTTGGTGGCGTATTGCTGCCCACGGGCCGTTCATGTGAAGACTCCTGGCTGGTTGCTGCGTCGCTGATTTCTGTTACCCAGAAGCTAAAATTCCTGGTGGCGCTGCGCCCGGGGATCATCTCCCCGACGCTGGCAGCCCGTCAGGCGGCGACGCTCGACAGACTTTCTGGCGGCCGTGCCCTGTTTAATCTCGTGACCGGCGGTGACCCGGCCGAACTTGCCGCCGAAGGGTTACATCTGAACCACAAAGAGCGCTACGAAGCCTCGGCGGAATTTACCCGCATCTGGCGGCGGGTGCTGGAAGGGGAAACGGTTGATTACGAAGGCAAACATATTCAGGTTAAAGGGGCCAGCCTGATGCAACCACCGGTACAACTGCCCCGCCCACCGCTCTATTTCGGCGGATCCTCTGACGAAGCGCAGGATCTGGCCGCTGAACAGGTAGAACTCTATCTGACCTGGGGCGAACCCCCGCATCTGGTGAAAGAAAAAATTGAACAAGTCCGCGCCAAAGCCGCAGCAAAAGGGCGTAGCGTGCGTTTCGGTATTCGTCTGCACGTGATCGTGCGCGAAACCACAGAAGAAGCATGGCAGGCCGCCAACCGTCTGATTGCCAACGTCGATGATGAAACGATTCAGAAAGCGCAGGCGGCTTTTGCCAAAACCGACTCCGTCGGCCAGCATCGCATGGCTGCCTTGCACGGCGGCAACCGGGACAAACTGGAAATCAGCCCGAACCTGTGGGCCGGTGTCGGCCTGGTGCGCAGCGGTGCAGGCACCGCGCTGGTCGGCGATGGTCCGACAGTCGCTGCCCGTATGCAGGAATATGCCGATCTGGGCATCGACACCTTTATCTTCTCCGGTTATCCGCATCTGGAAGAGGCATACCGAGTCAGCGAATTGCTGTTCCCGCATCTGGATCTGGCGACGGCTGATCAGGACACCACGGTCAAACGCGCCATTGAAGCGCGCGGTGAACTGGTGGCGCATGATTTTGCCCCTAAACGCGCTGCCGCTCAGCATTAAGGAACCTGACATGCATACATCGCAACGCTGGCTTGACCGGATACTCCCGTGGGTTGTACCGGTCGCCCTGATCGGCGGCTGGCAGTTGGCAGTGGAAGCCGGATGGCTCTCGAACCGTATTCTTCCTGCGCCGAGCGCAGTAGTGGAAGCCTTCTGGACGCTGGCGAAAAGCGGCGACCTGTGGCAAAACCTGAAGATCAGCACTTTCCGCGCATTGGTGGGTTTCGCTATCGGCGGCAGCCTGGGCTTATTACTGGGTTTTATTACCGGCCTTTCCCGCTGGGGCGAACGTTTGCTCGACAGTTCGTTGCAGATGTTGCGTAACATCCCCCATCTGGCGCTGATCCCACTGGTCATTTTGTGGTTCGGCATTGACGAATCCGCCAAGATCTTCCTCGTGGCACTCGGCACCCTGTTCCCCATTTATCTCAACACGTACCACGGCATTCGCAATATAGACCGAGGTTTACTGGAAATGGCGCGCAGCTACGGACTCACCGGATTCCCGCTGTTTGTACAGGTGGTGCTACCGGGTGCCCTGCCCTCCATTATGGTCGGCGTACGTTTCGCACTGGGGTTCATGTGGCTGACGCTGATCGTGGCGGAAACCATTTCGGCCAACTCCGGTATCGGCTATCTGGCGATGAACGCCCGTGAATTTCTGCAAACTGACGTGGTGGTGGTCGCCATTGTACTGTACGCCATTCTCGGCAAACTGGCCGACCTGCTGGCCCGCGCTCTGGAGAGTGTCTGGCTACGCTGGCACCCGGCTTACCAGAAGAAACAAGGAGACGCCGCATGAGCAATACAGCACGCATTCCTCAGGGTACGCCGGTGACACTGGCGGGTATCAGTAAAAAATATGGCAACCGCACCGTCCTCAATGACATTAATCTGCGCATTTTTCCGGGGCAGTTTGTGGCAGTGGTCGGCCGCAGCGGTTGTGGCAAAAGTACATTGTTGCGACTGCTGGCCGGGCTGGAGAGCACCACGCACGGAGAGATGCTGAGCGGCAGTGCGCCACTAAGCCACGTGCGTGATGATACGAGACTGATGTTTCAGGATGACCGTCTTCTGCCGTGGAAAAAGGTGATCGATAACGTAGGATTGGGCCTAAAGGGTCAATGGCGCGAAGCCGCACAGGCCGCCCTGGAAGAGGTCGGGCTGGCGGACCGTGCCAACGACTGGCCTTCGGCGTTATCTGGCGGGCAAAAACAGCGCGTCGCGCTAGCCCGCGCGCTGATCCATCGCCCTCGGTTGTTATTGCTGGATGAGCCGCTGGGGGCGCTTGATGCCCTGACGCGTATCGAAATGCAGGGATTGATCGAACGTTTATGGCAGCAGCATGATTTTACCGTCTTGCTGGTCACGCATGACGTCAGTGAAGCCGTCACGGTCGCCGATCGGGTGATTTTGATTGAACAGGGCCAGGTAGGTCTGGATCTCCAGATTGATTTACCCCGCCCACGCCGCAAAGGTTCAGCGCGGCTGGCAGAACTGGAAGCCGAAGTGCTGGAGCGTGTTCTCACACCGCAGCCATCGCAAACGGTTCAGCAAGAAGTCAAACGCGCGCAACGTTAATCATGACGTGAGTACAGAATGCAAAAAGGGCGATGTTTCCATCGCCCTTTCGTTTTCTATTATAACGCTGCTTTTTACGCGTCTAATGCCTTACTGATTTTCTCAAACAGATCACCGGACAGATTCTCCAGCCCTTTCAGTTGCTCAAGCGCACCGCGCATCAGCGCCTGACGATTGGCGTCATAGCGTTTCAGACGGATCAGCGGCTCAATCATTCTCGCTGCTACCTGCGGGTTACGGGTATTCAGATCGGTGAGCATTTCCACCAGGAACTGATAACCGCTGCCATCCGCTGCATGGAATGCAGACGGGTTAGTTGAGGCAAATGCACCGATGAGCGATCGTACACGGTTCGGGTTGCTCATAGTGAAAGAACGGTGAGTCAGTAATGAACGAACTTTTTGCAGCACATCAGCCGATGGGCTGGAAGCCTGCAAAATAAACCATTTGTCCATCACCAGACCGTCCTGATGCCAGCGCTCATCGTATGCCGCCATCAGCGCTTCACGACACGGTAACTGCGCCGCAACCGCCGCAGACAGCGCCGCCAGAGAGTCAGTCATGTTGTCGGCCTGCTCGAACTGCGCACGCACAATTTTATCAGCCTGAGCAACATCACCAAACGCCAGATAACGCAGACAAGTATTGCGCAATGTGCGTTTGCCGATGTCCGCATGCACGACGCGGTAAGCCGGCAGGCGATTCGCGTTATACACCGCGAGGAACTCATCTGCCATTTCGGTTGCCAGGCAACGAGTAATGGCGGCATGTACTGCGCTGATCGCTTCCGGATCGATAATCTCGAACAGTTCAGCGATTTCATTTTCAGACGGCAACGTCAGGATCTGCGCCGCGAGTGCAGGATCAATGGTTTCGTCCAGCAGCACGGCGCGGAAGGCATCGGCCACGTGCAGAGGTAATGACAGCGGTTGTTTCTGCTGATGACGGGCCACGTTAAGTTTGATGTAAATGGCCAGCAGGCTTTGCGCTGAATCCCAGCGTGAGAAGTCATTACGTGCGTGTTTCATCAGGAAGGTCAGCTGATGGTCACCATATTTGTAATCAAGCTTAACGGGTGCTGAGAATTCACGTAGCAAAGACGGCACCGGCTGATATTCCACATCTTCAAAGATGAAGGTCTGCTCGGCCTCGGTTACGTTCAGCACGTTGCTGACGATGCTGCCGTTTTGCTTAAGCGGGATCACATTACCCTGCGGATCGTAGAGTTCGATATCCAGTGGAATATGCAACGGCAGCTTTTCAACCTGGTCGGCGGTCGGTGGCGTTTTCTGACTGACGGTTAACGTATATTGCTGTTTTTCCACGTCATAATCGTCACGCACGGTCAGAATTGGCGTGCCAGACTGGCTGTACCAGCGGCGGAACAGAGACAAGTCAACGTTCGACGCATCTTCCATTGCCTGCACAAAATCATCACAGGTTGCTGCACTGCCATCGTGACGCTCGAAATAAAGCTGAATACCGGCCTGGAATTTCTCTTCACCCAGCAAAGTGTGCAGCATACGGATAACTTCTGAACCCTTTTCATACACCGTCAGGGTGTAGAAGTTGTTCATTTCGATCACTTTTTCCGGACGGATCGGGTGCGCCATCGGGCTGGCGTCTTCGGCGAACTGGGCGGAACGCATGATGCGCACATTATCAATACGGTTCACCGAACGGGAACCGAGATCAGAGCTGAATTCCTGATCACGGAAGACGGTCAGGCCCTCTTTCAGGCTCAGCTGGAACCAGTCGCGGCAGGTCACACGGTTACCGGTCCAGTTATGGAAATATTCGTGGCCGATCACCGCTTCAATGCCCAGATAATCTTTATCCGTCGCCGTCTCCGCTTTTGCCAGTACATATTTGGAGTTAAAAACGTTCAGGCCTTTGTTTTCCATCGCGCCCATGTTGAAGAAATCAACAGCAACGATCATAAAGATATCGAGGTCATATTCCAGATTGAAACGGGTTTCATCCCACTTCATCGACTGCTTCAGTGACTCCATCGCCCAGTCGGCGCGGTCAAGATTACCGCGGTCAACAAACAGCTCCAGCGCCACATCGCGGCCTGAACGGGTTTTGAAGCTATCACGCAGCACGTCAAAATCACCGGCCACCAGCGCAAACAGATAACAAGGTTTTGGGAACGGGTCCTGCCACTTAATCCAGTGTTTACCGCCTTCCAGTTCGCCGGAATCAATACGGTTGCCGTTGGACAGCAGGTACGGATAACGTGCTTTGTCGGCCACGATATGGGTTGAGAAACGCGCCAGCACGTCCGGACGATCCAGATAATAGGTAATGTGCTGGAAGCCTTCGGCTTCACACTGAGTACAGAGAGCTTCACCGGAAAGGTAGAGTCCTTCCAGCGCGCTGTTTTTGGCCGGATGAATTTCGTTGACGATGCTGAGCTCAAAGGCATCCGGCAGGCGGTCGATGACCAGAGTTTTCTCTGTAACCTGATAACTTGGCCAATCTTGCCCGTTCACTTTCAGACTGATTAACGTCAGGTCTTCGCCGTTAAGCACCAGCGACGCGCCTTCTGCACCCTGGCGTTTAATCTGGCTGACAGCGGTAACCACAGTCGTTTGTGCATCGAGTTCAAAATTGAGGTCGATATCAGTAATGGTGTAGTCCGGCGCGCGGTAATCGTGGCGGAACTTGGCTTGCGGCAATTGAGTCATAAAAAACCTTTTAACGTTTTCGTTAGGGACGAGGTCTGTTGTTGATCGTCGCTTGTCTGAGTGCTCCGGCAGGAGAAACATCAGTGGCTGATAAAGCTTTCCTGAACTTTACCACAGGCACTTAAAATTCCCAGATTGTTGCCAACTTGTGAGTCTGTTAGGCCACGTTTTGCGCAACACGGACATATGTCACGGTTCTGTATGCCCGGGCTGTACATTTTAGATTCAAGAATAAGGTAGTTTTTTATGCTTAATTTTCGTTAATGCGTCATGAATTCAAAATTTAAATCCGCAGGCTAATCATTAGCATAGTTGTTAATGCTATGTAACATTGAGGCCATAAAAAAATGGGCAACACCGGCGCGCTTGGAACGGATTTAAAAAACAATAAACCAATAAATAACAATACATTATCAACAAGAATTGATTCACTCCCGACCTCAGCAGGCCTGTGGCGATTTATAGTTTTGCTATCACTAGGCGGGTTTTTCGAGCTTTACGATCTTTTTCAAACGGGCTACATCAGTTCAGGTTTACTGGCCGAAAACATATTTCATCTCGGTTCGGCGGGGATTTTCGGCATATCCGATCAGGCTGCGTTCGCTTCCGCCACATTTTTCGGTCTTTTTCTCGGGGCCAGCCTGCTGACACCTTATGCCGACCGCTTTGGTCGCCGCATTACCTTCATGTTTGCGCTGGCATGGTATGGCTGTTTTTCACTGCTGATGGCCTTTCAAAACCACGCCGAGGGCGTCATTTTTTGCCGGTTCCTGGTGGGAGTGGGTCTTGGGCTGGAACTGGTCACCATCGATACTTACCTCACTGAATGGGTACCGACACACCTGCGCAGCCGGGCTTTTGCCTTCGCTTTCTTTATTCAGTTTCTTTCGGTCCCCGCGGTTGCACTCATGTCATGGTGGCTGGTGCCGCAAACCTTCTTTGGTTTGTCCGGCTGGCGTTATGTGGTGATTGCCGGAGCACTCTGCTCGTTAGTGATCTGGTTAGTGAGGAAAAACCTGCCGGAATCTGCACGCTGGTTGGCGCAACAGGGGCGATACGAAGAAGCACATCATGTTGTTAGTGCGATGGAAAAACGTTGTGGCGTTGCTGTCAGCCCCTCCTATTCGCAGGCTGATGTTGCGGTTGAACTTCCACGTAAAGGGACATTTAAAGAGATCTGGTCTTCGCAATACCGTTCACGCACCCTGATGCTAATGACCATGAACTTTTTCCAGGCGATCGGTTTTTTTGGTTTCGGAAACTGGCTGCCCGCATTGCTTTCCGGTAAAGGGACAAGCGTAACCCATAGCTTGTTGTACGCTTTCTTTATCACACTGGCCTATCCGCTCGGTTCACTGATTTGCAGCCGCTACGCGGACAAAATAGAGAACAAGTGGCAGATTGTCCTCTCGTCACTGATGACGGTCATTTTTGGCACACTATTCGCTTTCCAGACCAGCGCCATCATGCTGATTATCTGCGGCTTCCTCATCACTTACTCAAATGCCTGGCTGACCTACAGTTATCACGCGTATCAGACCGAGATTTTCCCCACGCACATTCGCGCGCGCGCTGTCGGTTTCTGCTACTCGTTTAGCCGCCTGTCCACCGTATTTAGCAGCATCATGATTGGCCTTATTTTGCAGTACGCTGGTACACAAGGGGTGATCGCCTTCATCGTCTTCAGCATGTTGGTTGTCATGTTGGTTATCGGTCTGTTTGGCCCCAAAACCCGTGGCATCAATTTGGAAAGTATTTAACTCTGCCAGCCGGGCGCAAGAGCAGGCGCCCGGCCCTTGTATGTTGCATAAATGTGAAGTCACACCGCATTTCATCTTGCAAAAGAGTTAACACAAAGAGCCTTTGTGTCGCTTTGCGCACATTTAATCCTAGACCCCTCGCCGACAATTATGATGTGATGAGGGTTCTTTCGCAGGATATTACGGTATACTTCACAGACTTTGCTGTTTTATCCAGAATGCTTTTTTATCTGGAATGGTTGGATTAATGCGAATGACCTTTATCAATAATGTACAGGTTTTTGCCAGCCAACCTTTTCTGACGAGGATGCTGTAAACGCGCTATGACTTCATACGCCTCCCCGATTTTGACTTCGCTGTTAGATACCGATGCCTACAAGCTTCACATGCAGCAAGCGGTCTTCCATCGCTACCATAATATAAGCGTGGTGGCTGAGTTCCGCTGCCGTGGCGACGAGCTGCTCGGCGAATACGCCAGCGAAATTCGCCAGCAAATCGAGATGATGAGCCAGCTGGCTCTGACAGACGATGAGTTCGCTTATCTTTCTGGTCTGCCGTTCTTCAGCGCCGATTACCTCAACTGGCTGAAGACTTTCCGCTATAACCCTGAACACGTTGTCGTCTCTGACCGCGACGGCCATTTGCACGTGCGCATTTCCGGGCCTTGGCGCGAGGTGATCATGTGGGAAGTGCCGCTACTTGCCGTGATCAGTGAAGTGGTGCATCGCCACCGTTCGCCGCAGGTCACCGCACAAATGGCAGTCGATCAGTTGCGCAAGAATCTGGCGCGCTTTAAAAAAGAAGCGGCCGATATTGATATTTCCCGCTTCCGCCTGATGGACTTCGGTACACGCCGCCGTTTCTCCGGTGAAGTTCAACAGGCAATTGTCAGCACGCTGAAAGCCGAATTCCCTTATCTGGTCGGCACCAGCAACTATGATATCGCCCATAAATTGCAGCTTTCGCCAGTAGGAACACAGGCGCATGAGTGGTTCCAGGCGCATCAGCAAATCAGCCCGGTTTTAGCCAACAGTCAGCGGGCTGCATTGCAGGCATGGCTGGACGAATATCCCGATCAGTTAGGTATCGCCCTGACCGACTGCATTACGATGGATGCTTTCCTGCGGGATTTCGGCCCGAAATTTGCCAACGCTTATGAAGGTTTGCGTCATGATTCCGGGGATCCGGTTGAATGGGGCGAAAAAGCCATCGCGCATTATCAGAAGCTGGGTATCGACCCGATGAGCAAAACGCTGGTCTTCTCAGACAATCTGGATCTGGACAAAGCGCTGCATCTGTATCGCCATTTCCACACCCGCGTAAATCTGGTGTTCGGCATTGGTACGCGCCTGACCTGCAATATTCCCGGGGTCAAACCGCTGAACATTGTGATCAAGCTGGTGCAGTGCAACGGTAAACCGGTAGCGAAATTATCTGACAGTCCGGGTAAAACTATCTGTCAGGATAAAGCCTTCGTCAAAGCCCTGCGAAAAGCCTTTGACCTGCCGCTGGTCAAGAAAGCGTCCTGAACCTGACGTCTGTGGTGGAAAACACTGCAGACGTTTATCCCCTCCCCTGATTTGCCCCCTTAGCCTTTTTCTTCTTTTATATAGATGTTATTCATATTAGCGCCCGGCTTATCCAACACGACGATGGAAAATCCGTTATCTGGCGCTGCTCATATAAATGTTGTCCGGAGGCAGTGATTTCTGCTTGTGTCCTGAGAAAGGCTAAGTAACATAGCAAAATCCCTTTTTGTGGGTGTCCGTTAGTTCTCAATCAACATCTGAATATATAAGAAAGAGAGAAATCTATGAGCGTTGTGCCTGTAGTCGACGTACTGCAAGGCCGTTCTGCGGTTGACAGTGAAGTCACCGTACGCGGTTGGGTGCGTACCCGGAGAGATTCTAAAGCTGGTATCTCCTTCATCGCCGTTTATGACGGCTCCTGCTTTAATCCGTTACAGGCCGTTGTGAATAATTCTCTTCCCAATTATCAGGATGAGGTTCTGCGCCTGACCACCGGTTGTTCCATTGAAGTGACCGGTACGGTTGTCGCCTCACCAGGCGAAGGCCAGAGTTTTGAGCTGCAAGCGACAGCCATCAAAGTCGTGGGTTGGGTTGATGATCCGGATACCTACCCGATGGCCGCAAAACGTCACTCAATCGAATATCTGCGTGAAGTCGCTCACCTGCGCCCACGTACCAATCTGATTGGTGCAGTTGCGCGCGTGCGCAACACCCTGTCGCAGGCGATCCACCGTTTCTATCATGAAAACGGCTATTTCTGGGTATCGACGCCACTTATCACCGCATCGGATACCGAAGGCGCTGGCGAGATGTTCCGCGTATCGACGCTGGACTTCCAAAACTTGCCGCGTACTGATAAAGGCGAAGTGGATTTCAGCGAAGACTTCTTTGGTAAAGAAGCTTTCCTGACCGTTTCAGGCCAGTTGAACGGTGAAACCTATGCGTGCGCACTTTCTAAGGTGTACACCTTCGGCCCGACCTTCCGCGCAGAAAACTCCAACACCAGCCGCCATTTAGCTGAATTCTGGATGGTTGAACCGGAAGTGGCGTTTGCCACTCTGGACGACATCGCCACACTCGCGGAAAGCATGTTGAAATATGTTTTCCAGGCGGTTCTGGACGAAAGAGCAGATGATATGGCGTTTTTTGCCGAACGCGTAGACAAAGATGCTGTTTCCCGCCTGCAGCGTTTTGTAACATCAGATTTCGCCCAGGTCGACTATACCGATGCAGTAGAAATACTGATGAATTGCGGACAGACATTCGAGAATCCTGTGTCTTGGGGTGTTGATTTATCTTCTGAACACGAACGATACCTCGCAGAGCAGCATTTTAAAGCACCGGTAGTGGTTAAAAATTACCCTAAAGATATCAAAGCATTCTACATGCGAATGAATGATGACGGGAAAACTGTCGCTGCGATGGATGTGCTGGCACCGGGTATTGGTGAGATTATCGGGGGGTCACAACGTGAAGAGCGCCTGGATGTGCTGGATGCTCGTCTGGAAGAAATGGGCCTGAATAAAGAAGATTACTGGTGGTATCGCGACCTTCGCCGCTACGGCACCGTGCCACACTCCGGTTTCGGCTTGGGCTTCGAACGCCTGGTCGCTTATGTGACCGGTGTGCAAAACGTGCGGGACGTCATCCCCTTCCCACGTACACCACGTAACGCAACCTTCTAATTAACTAAAATATTTTCCATATAACATTTTAGTTACAAAACTAAGGCCAGCTCAGCTGGCCTTAGTCATTTTTAAAGGTAGATCCCTGTCACAAAGTTCCCAAGAAATTACATTTTGTAATACATTCTTTCTCACTGAAACAAGTTTAGGAGTTTGGTAGCATTTTCGCTGTAGATTAAGCAGCCCTCGGATGGAACACTGCGTTCAGACACAGGAGACACCAAACTCTCAACAATAGTTCCCTTAAGAATTATTGACGGCAGTGGCAGGTGTCCAAATAAAACCAATGAGGGTAATAATAAATGATGAAGCGCAATATTCTTGCAGTAGTAATTCCAGCGCTGTTGGCTGCTGGTGCAGCAAACGCAGCTGAAGTTTATAACAAAGACGGCAACAAACTGGACCTGTACGGTAAAGTTGACGCACGCCACCAGTTCTCTGATGACAATGGCAGCGATGGTGACCAGACTTACGTTCGTTTCGGCTTCAAAGGCGAAACTCAAATTACTGACCAACTGACCGGTTACGGCCAGTGGGAATACAACGTTCAGGCTAACCATGCTGAAGCACAGGGTGACGCAGGTAACAAAACTCGTCTGGGCTTCGCTGGCCTGAAATTCGGCGACTGGGGTTCATTCGACTACGGTCGTAACTACGGCGTGATTTACGACGTAATGTCTTATACTGACCAATTGCCAGTATTCGGCGATGACACCATGTACCAAACCAACGACAACTTCATGGTTGGTCGTTCAAATGGTCTGGCTACTTACCGTAACAGCAACTTCTTCGGTCTGGTTGATGGCCTGAGCTTCGCTCTCCAATATCAGGGCAAAAACGAGAACGACCGTAATACAGAAATCGGCGGCAACGTTCCAAACAGCTCAATCATCACCCAGAACGGTGACGGCGTTGGTACCTCTGTAGCTTATGCAATCGGCAACTCAGGTGTTAGCCTGACCGGTGCTTACGCTAACTCTAACCGTACTGTTGACCAGAAAACTCAGGCAAACAGCGCGCAGGGTAACAAAGCAGAACAGTATGCATTTGGCGCGAAATACGACGCTAACAACGTGTACCTGGCTACCTTCTACGGTGAATCCCGTAACACTACCGCTTACGGTGGTGACAACCAAGTTGCTAACAAAACTCAGAACTTCGAAGTTGTTGCTCAGTACCAGTTCGATTTCGGCCTGCGTCCATCTATCGCTTACTTGCAATCTAAAGGTAAGGACCTGAATTCCGTTACCGGTTCAAACGGCACCTTTGCTGGCGGCGATGCAGACTTGGTTAAATACATCGAAGTGGGTACCTACTACTACTTCAATAAAAACATGTCCACCTATGTTGACTACAAAATCAACCTGCTGGACGACAACGACTACACCAAAGCTGCCGGTACAAGCACCGACAACGTTGTTGGCGTTGGCTTGCAATACCAGTTCTAATTTCGCTTAAACGATGCACTTTCGGGTGCATCCTGAGTGAACTGAAAGGCAGGGCTTAGGCTCTGCCTTTTGCTTTTTAAGACTTTTGAACTCTTTTCTATTATCAAAATTATTAATCTCGAAGCCCGCTTCACAACTCCGCTTTCTTTTTACCGCAAACGGTTGGCAAACCCACTTTCAGGCGGTAACCTGATGCCCTCTTTCTGCTACATATCAGGCCATGGAAGTCTTCCCTATGTTTGAAAAAATCACTGCTGCACCTGCTGATCCTATTCTCGGTCTTTCTGATCTTTTCCGCGCTGACGCTCGCCAGGATAAAATCAATCTTGGGATCGGTGTTTATAAAGACGAAACGGGTAAAACTCCGGTTCTGACCAGCGTGAAGAAAGCCGAGCAATATTTGCTGGAAAACGAAACCACCAAAACTTACCTGAGCATTGACGGGCTGCCTGATTTTGCACGTTGTACTCAGGAACTGCTGTTCGGCAAAGACAGCGCTATCATCGCCGACAAACGCGCACGCACGGCACAAACACCGGGAGGCACAGGCGGCCTGCGTATCGCAGCAGATTTTATCGCAACCCAGACCAGCGCTAAACGCGTGTGGGTGAGTAATCCAAGCTGGCCTAACCATAAAGGCGTATTCAACGCCTCCGGTCTGGAAGTGGTGGAATACAATTACTACGACGCAGCAAACCACGCGCTGGACTTCGATGGCATGTTGAAAAGCCTGAGCGAAGCACAGGCCGGTGACGTTGTGCTGTTCCACGGCTGCTGTCATAACCCGACCGGTATCGATCCTACTGAAGCGCAGTGGGCGCAACTGGCCGAATTGTCCGTCGCTAAAGGCTGGTTGCCACTGTTTGACTTCGCCTATCAGGGCTTTGCCAAAGGCCTGGAAGAGGATGCCCAGGGTCTTCGTATTTTTGCGGCCAAACATGCGGAATTCCTGGTTGCCAGCTCTTACTCGAAGAACTTTGGCCTGTACAACGAACGCGTAGGCGCCTGTACTATCGTGGCAGCGGATGCCGAAACAGCTGACCGCGCTTTCAGTCAGGTTAAATCTGTTATCCGTGCCAACTACTCCAATCCACCGTCTCACGGTGCTGCGGTTGTCGCTACGATTCTGGGTAATGAAGCACTGCGTGCAATTTGGGAACAAGAGCTGAGCGACATGCGTCAGCGTATTCACCGTATGCGTCAGTTGTTTGTCACCACCTTGCAGGAAAAAGGTGCACAGCAGGATTTCAGCTTCATTATTAATCAGAACGGTATGTTCTCATTCAGCGGGCTGACCAAAGATCAGGTTCTGCGTCTGCGTGATGAGTTCGGTGTGTATGCGGTTAACTCGGGTCGTATTAACGTTGCCGGCATTACTCTCGACAACATGGCGCCACTGTGCGAAGCCATCGTCGCCGTTCTGTAATCGATTTATAATTATGTAAAAAAAACCAGTCAGGTAAACTGACTGGTTTCTGCATTTATCGCGTTCTGTATTTAGAGAAGCAACTTACCAGACCGGCAGTTCATCTTGTAAAAACGGATTAGTTTTACGTTCATGCCCGATATCTGACATTGGCCCATGGCCCGGAATGAACGCCATATCATCGCCCAACGGCAACAGTTTGGTTTTGATGGAATGAATCAATGCCTGATGGTCACCCCGCGGGAAATCACTGCGGCCAACCCCACCACGGAAGATAACGTCACCGGACACAGCCAGACGACTCTTCTCATTAATAAAGACGATGTGTCCCGGCGTGTGACCGGGGCAATGCAGAACGGTAAGACGCTCTTCACCCACGCTGACCTCATCGCCTTCTTCCAGCCAGGTATCCGGCGTCAGCGGCGAGCAATCTTCTAAACCAAACATCCGACTTTGTGTTGGCAGGGATTCCAGCAAAAACAGATCTTCTTTCTGTGGCCCGATAATCGGTGCATTAAAGTGTTTGGCAACCTGTGCAGCGGCACCCACGTGATCCAGATGACCATGCGTAAGAAGTATCTGGCTCACGGTAACGCCGAGAGCAGCCACTTCAGCGATGATTTTTTCAGCTTCGCCACCGGGGTCAACAATCGCCGCCTGGAGGGTTTTGCTGCACCAGATAACAGAGCAGTTCTGGCTGAAGGCCGTGACAGGAATAAGATGGTATTTCATAAGGCTCCACAGCGGTTTATCTCACAGAGGATAAACCGCAAATTACGCATATCACCAGGTTCTTGCCGGACCCGTGTCGATATGCACAAAGTTACTTCGTGGATAATATCCTACACCACCCATCTTCATTTTTAACGCGGCTTTGCGGATATTACTCAACTCAATGCCTTCGATGTGAAAATCCATCGCCTGACCTTTCGTATGATAGCTGTCTTTGGCAACGCCACTGCCGGGTCTGCGCATACTGTTATTGGTTGCCAGTGTTCGGTAACCTGAGATCAACTGAACCGGTTTATTGGTTGCCAGCATGATTTGCAGGCGGTAAAGATGATCGAAGAGTGCCGGATCGATACTCTTTACTTTCTCTGCCCGATAGTCTCTGAACAGATGATTCAATCTGGCCAATTCATCCTTGTTGTAACGCTTTCCATCAAAAAACTCTGTTTTAAGGGTTTCACCGGTATTTAAGTTATTAACCACTAAAATACGCGGACGAGGTGTGGAAAGAGTGGCAAAAGCACGTCCCGGAAGGAGTGCGATACCCATAGCGGCGCTACCCAGTGCCAGCCATTTACGGCGATGTTTGTCGATTTGATCCATGAACAGTGTACTACCCGATAAGAGAGTCAAAAATAGATACAAATGTTGTACCGTTCCGAACCTTAGCTGCCTTATTTCAGTGAGTCAACCCACCCATAAAGCAAAACGGGCATGCCGTCGCGGCCACGCCCGTTATCAGGCCAAATATTTTGACCGCTATCGTTTTAGTTTTGCTGCATTTATTGCAGCAAAAGTTGGGCTTTCGACAAAATTTGCGCACCAGATCGCACTGGCGAGTCGTAATTGTAAATATCTGTACGGAACTGTGGCTTACCATCTTCAGCCACCCAGGCTGTCAGATAAAACAGTTTTACCGGTATATGATGACGAATCGGCACAAATGTTGTACTTCCGCCTTGCAACGTTGAGGAGATCCGAGTGTCATTCCAGCCAGCATCCTGTAACAGCATATTGGCCAGTTCAGAGGCCTTATTAACACGGACACAGCCAGAACTCAGCGCGCGAATATCTTTCTGGAACAAACCATGATTTGGCGTGTCATGCAGATAAATCGCATCCGAGCTTGGCATATTGAATTTATAGCGGCCAAGTGAGTTACTCGCGCCAGGTGCCTGACGGATCCGGTAAGGGAAATGGTTTGGTGTCACCACACTCCAGTCGATCATCGAAGGGTCAACGACTTCTGCATCATTATTCCATCCAGCCAGCACCGTATAACCATGCTTCTGGAAATACCCGTTGTCACGCATCGCTTTCGGCACAATATCTTCCCGCACCAGCGTCGTCGGAACATTCCACGGCGGGTTCACCACCACGTTATTCAGCGCACTGCTCATCAGCGGTGTTTTACGGCTTGGGCGACCGACGATCACCCGCGACGTCAACACCTCACTGCCATTGAGATAATAGGTCAATTGATAGTTTGGAATATTCACCATGATACCGGTATTGACGTTACCTGGCAGAATACGCAAACGTTGAATATTCAGCGCAAACAAGGTGGCGCGCAAACGAGGAGAAGCATTAAGCCACTCACGGGTACGCATACCAATGACGCCATCAGGCTCAAGCCCCTGCCATTTCTGAAAGCGTTTCACTGCTTCAACCAGCTCAGGCGAATAAACATTATCTGCCACCGCCACAGGGACTATTGCCGCAGGCTGACCGGTGGTTTCAACGGTAGGAAGTACGTCTGTCACCGACGTTGCGGCAGGGCTGACAACCGGCGATGCTGGCGCGGATTTATCCGCCGACTCATCAACCGACAAATCATCGTTAGCCGCAGCTCCCGGACCATCTTTAGCAATCGTTTCATCCGTAGGCTGCGGTGGTTTCGCTTCAGCCGGAACAACATTCATCATGCCACTACGGTTTAAAATTTCGCGTAACGCCGGGATATCATCACTGATCTGTCCGGGACGCAGACTGGATGCATTCGTCACCTGAGGCCATGGACGGTTATCAGCCAGCATGGCTTTTAACGCTGTATGCATTTTTGGATATAAAGGATGCAGAGGCTCAAGTGTCGCCATATATCCGGCAGTGGTGCCTTTACGCAGGGCCAGCTGCCACTGATTTATCACTGTCAGCGGTGGCGTGGTCATCTTGTAAGGTTTTTCACTGTACAGCCAGTTGTCACCATTGGCTTCAACCCCACTGACAAATTGCAAATACCCCAGCATGGCATCCGACAAAACAATATCACGCGCCATTCCGGTGACTTGCGGATCGGTCAGCCATTTCACCCACTGCGTGAATTGTGGCTGCACACCTGAAATAGCCAGCTCCGCGAGTTGTTGCTGGAATTGGTGAACCGCGTCCCTGTCCTGCCACATAGGTTGCATGTGATTTGCAGCGTATAGCGTCGCAAGAGAAGAGATATAAAGAGGTTTAACATTTGCTGGCAGCTCAGCCTGCAGCTGGCTAAGGCTCTGAACACTGGAGAGCGTCGCAGAACGAACGGGCAGCGTTGGTACCGCTGCAAATGCCGCACTTACAGGCGCCAGCCCCATAGCGATAAGACAACTGGCGACCAGAAATCTGAGAGACCCTTGACCCATAAACATCATCCCTTGCCTCCCGTTACAATGCCCAAATTAAAGTGCTCGAATTTAAGCAAACAACTCGTGGTTTAAGTATAAAAGAGAATTCCATTTTTGCGCGGGATCTCAACACAATAGCGCCCCGCGAGCTGAGAAGACTCTATGCTAGCGGAGACGTTTAATAAAGCATTGTCAGTGGGATTATTACCTCACCCAACATGACTGATGTTTATTTACTCAAAAAATAAAAGTCGTCCGAGGACGACTTTTATTTTTAACAATTGTGCAGCAGATAAATCAGGAGCTTTCCGCTTCTGCATTAGCAATCACGGGTTGCTCGGCGGCGAAACCACGTAAACCGACGACGTGTACATGTTCGTGGTTGTTGAACACTTTGCGGACCAGTTTATAAGTGGTGCCTTTCTCAGGACTGATGTTTTCAGGGGCAGCGATGATAAGCTGCATCTGTAAGCGATCGCAGAGTTCGAACAGCGTGGCGATAGATTTAGCATCCAGACGCGCGGCTTCATCGAGGAACAGCAGACGGCATGGGGAGATGTCTTTGCCGCGCATACGGCTCGACTCTTCCTCCCAGCTCTGAACTACCATGACCAGAATTGACATCCCGGTACCGATAGCCTCACCGGTTGACAGCGCCCCGCTCTCTGCACGCAACCAGCCGTCAGAACCACGGTTAACTTCCACTTCCATTTCAAGATAGTTGCGGTAGTCGAGCAGCTCTTCGCCGATGGTTTGCGGCGTTCGCTGCCCCATATCGATTTGCGGATTCAAACGCTGGTAAAGTTTTGCCAGCGCTTCCGAGAAGGTCAGACGGTTGCTGCTGAACAGGTCTTGGTGCTGTTCCTGTTGTTCGGACAAAACATCAAGCAAACCGGCATGAGCTTCACGCACGTTAACGTTAAGCCGCACGCTCTTCACCTGACCGAAGGCCACGGCTTGCAGGCCCTGGTTCAGTTGGCGAATACGGTTCTGCTCACGCTGAATCGTTTTGCGAATAATGTTTGCCACACTTTTTGAACTGAGCGCCAGTTGCTGTTCGCGCGCGGTCAGTTCTTCGGTCAGACGCCCAAGTTCAATTTCCATCTGTTCGATGGCTTCAACCGGATCATCCGTGCGGATAATATCCTGACGGATACGCTCACGAAGATGCTGATAGACCGCAATATAGAACTGAATTTTACGTTCCGGACGCTTCGGATCTTCGGACAGACGCAGTACATCACGCAGGTGTTCGTTATCGGCCACCGCCAGACGCAAGGCCCCGAGGGATTTATCCGACATTGAACGCAGTTCATCACCATCCATATACGCCAGCTCGCGACGATGCAGACGGCGCTCAACGCCGTTGTCTTTCACCAGACGCATCACGGCACACCAGCCGGCTTTTGCCGTCACCACATGTTCGCGGCTCTGATGGTAATCACGTTCTAGTTTACGTAATTTCTTCTGCAGATTGTCCATCTCGGCTTCGCAGAAGGTGATCTGTTTTTCCAACTGGTTGCAGCGAGAACGGTTGGTGCTCAGTGCCGCATGCAGTTCATCGCGGCGTAGTTTGGCACGCGCCTCGGCGTTCGCATCGGCCTGAGCGCCAATATCCTGTAACTCCTGCCCCAGCTCTTTGAGCATGTCGCGTTTGGCATCAAACGAGCTTTTCAGCGACGCAAGCACCTGACTATACTGGGTAAATTGTGACTGATGCTGACGCAACTGGTCGCGGGCACGGGCACGTTCCGCTTCAGCATGTTCAAGGCGCTGACGCAGTTTGTCATTCAGGTCGGAGTTTTCAGTCAGCATTCCGGCGGAATCGGTGTAACCGAAGTGCGCACGGCGCTGGACCACTTCCGTCAGTGAGAAGGCCTGCTGTTTGGCCAGACGCTGACCGTGCTGTGCCTGAGCATAATCTTCTTTCAACTGATCATGCTGTTCCGGGTCGCTTTGCAGCACGGCAACCAGCGGTTCGAGTTTGGTCAGGGAAGCGCTGTGCTGCTGAATAAAGCGGGCAGAATCCTGCGCTTCGTCCAGCTCTTCACGCAGCTCTTCAACGCGGTCAATCAGCGTCTCATCACACAGCAGGCCGACGCGCGGCTGCAGTTTGTTGAGCATCGCGTAAGCCTCTTTGGACTGCTCATATTGCTGACGCTGCTGCTGATTAGAGCCTTCGTGGGCGTTAAGCGCACGTTCCAGCTCACCACGGCGGCCGCTCAGCGTGCGAATTTCTGCTTCCGGGTCAGCATCAAACGCCACGGCCAGATGACTGCCGATAAAGCGGCTAAATGCCTGATGCACACGCTGTGTTTTCTGCACATCAAACGACAGATTGGCATAACGTTCAGAGAGCGTTTCGCGCTCTTTATTCAGCGTTTCGAGACGGTTTTCACGCGCCGCGCGGCCAAAAAGTGGCACCTGTGGGAAATGGGAGTAACGCCACTGGCGCTCACCACTTTTCACCAGTACGGCACCAGGCATCTCTTCGACGGCAAATACGCTGTCATCAAAGGACTGCGGATCGCCTTCGATCAGGTATAAATCTTCCGGACAGTCATCCAGGCCATCGAGCTGATCGCGGATACGCGATAAGTCAGGCACGACGATCGCATGGCGTGACGGGCCGTACAAAGCGGAAAAGTACGGGGCATCGTCGATGGTGACGTCATCATAAATCTCTGACAGCAACACACCGCCGAAACGTTCTGCCAGCGCAATCATGCGCGAATCTTCCGCGCCGCTTGGCTGGCTGAGACGGGTGATTTGCCCTTCGATACGGCGTTTTTTCGCGGAAACCTCGTCACGTTCAACGGTGGTTTCGCGCTCGGTTTCCAGCAGTTGCTGCATATGCTCCGTGACCTGCTGGCTGCTTTCCAGAGGCTCTTTGCTTTGCTCGCTTAACTGGCTGAGGGCTTCCTGCGCGGAAAGCCAGACCGGTGCCCGGGCAGTCAGTTCACGAATACGTGACTGTACTTGCTCAAGTTCCTGACGCATTTCCATGCGACGTTCGCCCGCCTGAGAAACCACCTGCGACAGCTCTTCAATCTGTACGTCGAGTTCACGCTGCAACTCATCCAGATCTTCAGGATGCACGTCCTGGCCGGTGCGCTTGCAAAACTCCTGCAACTGGCGCTCGGCGTCCTGTTGCTCACGCAGACGCCCTTCCAGCTCGGTAAGGCGCATACGCAATGGTTCTACGCGTTCTGCCTGATGCTGCTGGGAAGACCAGTCACGCAGCAGTTCGCGCGCGGTTTGCCAGGCCTGACTGCGGCTGACTTCGCCGGCGATTTTCACCACCAGCTGATAAGCATTTTCAAACTGGCTGTGCGCGGCGTCCGCCACGCTCATTTTTTGTTCCAGCATCAGCAGAATGTCTGTCGCTTCCTGCTCTTTGCTCTGGAAGGTTTCCAACCACTCTTCGCTGTTCTTGATAGTGAGATCGGGGATCTGACATAGTTCGCGGGCACGTTCGATAGCGTGAAGTGCCTGCTGATACTGAATGGCACGGGTTTGCTGCACATCCAGCGCCTGCTGGTAATCGGCCAGTTGGCTTTTGAGTTCATCCACTTCGAGTTCAGCGGCTTCCGCACGCGCTTCATGCTCGGCGTGCAGCTCACCGGCTTCGGCCACGACTTCATTTTGTTCTTCGAGGCGATAGGTCAGCTCTTCGAGATCACCTTCGTAGCGCTCGATTTTTTCCTGCTGGCGCATCGCGGTCTGCACCAGACTCAGGTGGTCACTGGCCGCCTGATAATCGGTTTCCAAATCACTTTGGGAACCACTCTGCTCCGCCAGTTCACGCGCCATTTCGACGTGGCGGTACTGTTCGCTTGCAAGCTGTTTACGGCTGGTCAGTAAGTCATTTCGCAGCACCAGTGCGCCGTCGAGATGAATACGGCGTTCGTTGGCGTGGCGCATGTAGTCAGCGGCTACGTAGGATGTCGCTTCTGAAATCAGATGCTTAAACAGGTCACGGTCTGACTGGGTAACGCGAATGGCTTCCAGCGTCATGCGGTTTTCGCGCAATGCAGCTTCCATATCCTGGAAGGCTTTACGCACGCCGCTGTTTTCCGGCAACAGATAGTCGCGCAGGGAACGGGTAATGGCGCTGGAGATACCGCCGTAAAGCGACGCTTCAATGAGGCGGTAGAATTTACTACGATCTGAAGCCGTACGCAGACGACGCGGGATAACACCCAAATCGAACATCAGCGAGTGGTAATCAGTGATGGAGTTAAATTGCTTAAACTGCACCCCTTCCATCGCTTCGACGTTGTCTTTCAGCTCCTGTAAAGACAGTACGCGCGCCTGACGCTCACCGACGGTTTCCGTCAAAATTTCAGTCGGTTGAATCGACGTTGGCAGACCCTGAATAGTGAAAGGTTTGATGTCTACTTTGCGGTCACGCCCGGCAACCTGTTGCAGACGCACACCGACGATCACCCGCTGGTGGCGTGAGTTCACCACGTCCAGCGTTGAATAGCAGACGCCCGCACGCAATTTACCGTGCAGGCCTTTATCGCGCGAACCCGAGGTGGCGCCCGCTTCCGTGGTGTTACGGAAATGCAGCAAGGTTAAGTCAGGGATCAGCGCCGTGACGAAGGCCGCCATGGTGGTGGATTTACCGGCTCCGTTACCGCCGGAAAGCGTAGTCACCAGCGCATCGAGATCAAAAGTACGGGCAAAAAAGCCGTTCCAGTTAACCAGCGTTAGCGAGCGAAATTTGCCGCGTTCAATCATTCCTGTTCATCCTCTGCGCTGTCATTGCCCTGCTCAGTCTGCGGTTCGCCGTCATCATTTTCATCATTGAGCGATAAGGCATTTTCAATCGGCATCGCTTCACCGTCGCGGATCATCCGTAACTGCGCTTCGCGGGCATCGTCACCGCTGCGCACATCGGCGCCGAAGCGGAACACGGCTTCGGTAATACGAAATTTGGTACTGTCCGTGCCCATAAACCAGACCATGCCCAGACGGCGCAGGCGGTTGAGCGAGGTTCTGACTTTATCCTGCAGTTTTTGACGATCCAGATCAGAACCGGTAGAGCGCTGGTTGACGTATTTCATCAACTTGGATTCGTCGGCCAGGCTCAGCAACTCGTCGTATAACTCCTGCTGGGTGAAAATGCCCTCATGCGCCAGCCGCTCAGGGCTGAGGTAGAGATAACAGAGAATTTTGCCGACCATCATGTCCAGCTCGGAAAGTACCGAGCGCGGGATAAGCGTGGTAGAACGCGGGCGCAGGTAGAAGAAGCCTTCTGGCGCACGGATTAATTCAACGCTGTAACGGTGATAAAACAGCTCGAGTTCTTCCTGATAATCCATCAGGAAGGCGTGGTTATCCAATTCATCAATGCCAATGTGACGGCCAGAACGAAGCTGACTGTCCAGAGCAGGAAAGAGGGAGTTCGCCAACGCCTGCGCCAGCTTAGCTGGCATTATGTGTTCAATATTTGTCGATGACATGGGCCTGCACCTTGGCTCCGAAATCATTGATTGCCTGCCATTCGGCTGGCAACCCTGAAAAATCTGCTTCAGCCACACCAAGGCGCACGGCCTGGTCGACTACAATTCGCGCTACGTCAAAATGCCGCGCACGCGGATACTGCTCGAGATAATCACGCATCACGGTTCCCAGGTTGAGTGGCGTCTTCTGTTGTTGATAAACCTGCAATGCCTGTTCAATCAACGCGGTAAGTTGTTCACGTATTTCGCTGAACTCTTCGTATTCGAGATCAGGCGGTAATTCACCGGTCACTTCTTCGCTGCGCAAGGCCAGCTCTTCGTCACGCATGTCCAGCAGACGTTCGGCATTGGCAAACGTCAGGGTCCAGGGTTGATCGAAATAGTTTTGCACCGACTGGCGTAAACGCTGCGCAAATACGCGGTTTTTATCCATGTCGATGGCAGTACGAATAAATTTGTGGACATGACGGTCGTAGCCGATCCAGAGATCGATGGCCTGCTGGCCCCAGCTCGTGATGCGGTCGAGTTTACTTTGCAGGTCAAATACCAGTTTGTCGACGAATCCTAATTCACTATCGCCCATGGTGAACTCCTGAATACGCAGTAAATGCGCCTGCAGCAGATCACCTGCGGCCTCCAGCGTATCCTGCAATTCACGCAGCGTACCGGACGTTTCGGACAAGAGCATTTCACAGCTAGAGATCGCCGCGCGCCAGTCTTTATTGAGCAGGGAAGCAATGTCGTCTTTTACGCCCTGTTGCTGTTCGTCCATGATCCTTTGGGTCATGTCGATGCTGTCGAAAATCTCAGCTACCGAGTATTTCAGTGGGGCAAAAACGTTGCGGTGCCAGTGGAACTCATCGCCCCCCTCTTCGGCCGCATCGGCGGCACGTTTAAGCTCCTGCGCCACGATAGACAGCTGCATAGAAAGACGCAGCGTGGAAAATTCGCGCTGGCGGATATAGTAGTCGGTAATACCAATGCCGAGCGGCGTTAAGCGATAAATGGCGTTGCCGTCGGCCAGTTCACTGACAAAACGATTGAGCAAACGCTGACGCACCATATCATTGATGGCGTTATTAGCACGTACTGTGACCGTTTCATGCGTCTGTTCGAAGCCTTTGCTTACGTGACGGAACGCATCAACCAGTTCACCTTCGCTCATTTCCCCGTCAAGACGCTCACCGTTGAGCGTCGCGATCGCCAGAAGAAAGGCCAGCCTCTCCGTTGGCAGCGAAATTGAGAAGTCATTTTTACGTGCCCAGGCGACCAGTTCGGGGACAGTCTGGGAAAATTCACTCATGATTCGTCCTTCAGATTGGGTTTGTGCGCCATCACGTGGATGTAACGTCCCAAACTAACAAAAGGTTCCTGTCGGCAATAACGCTGTTCCAGCGCCAGAAGCTCGTCGAAATCCTGTTTATGTTGTTGCCGGTTACGCAGGTAATCATGGAATACCCGGACGCCCGTCTTGCCACCGATTTTCATCCCGAGCTCTTCAAGCCACTGGTAAACCTGTTGGGGCTCCAGCGGGTGATCGGGCAGCAGCGAGCTTTTTTTAATTTTTGGAACGCCGGCTTCAACGTGACCGAAATTACCCAGGATCATATGTCGCATAACCAGACCGTGGATATTGTAGAACATCAGCGATAGCGCGCCACCAGGCGCAAGACAATCGGTTAACGCCTGCAAAGCCTGTTGCGGCTCGGCCAACCATTCAATCACCGCGTGAAACAATATCAGATCAACCGGCTGTTCCAAATGTTGTGCGATGTTCTGAGCAGGACATTGTACAAATTGCATGTTCCCGCTCACACCTTTTTCATCGGCGGCCACTTTTGCGCGGCGGATCATCTCACCTGAGAGATCGCACAACAAGACCTGATGTCCTAAAGCGGCGAGTTCACACGCCATTTGCCCTTCGCCACCGCCGGCATCGAGAATGCGCAGCGGGCGAGCGGGCAAAGTGGCGATTAATTCCCGTAGATCTTGTCCCAGCACCTCCTGACGAATGCGCCCTTTCGTCGTGCCATAGATATTGCGCGAAAATTTTTCGGCGATATCGTCGAAATTGCGATCCTGCATGGAGTGGCACCTGCTGCGAGAAGAAGAAATGGGCCGATTGCTTAATGACGAACAGACCGACCAGCCTGCTATTTTGGCACAGGCTGACGTAGAATAAATCATCCTGACGTCGATTCATTCCCGGATGCCGTTTTTTCACTCAAAAGGAGCTCTTTCTGATGCTGTTTGTGCTCAAAAAAACTGTTGGCGGGCTGTTATTACCTTTGCCCTTTTTATTATTGCTGATGGCATTCGCGCTGGTTTTACTGTGGTTCACCCGCTGGCAAAGGGCTGGTAAAGTGTGTTTTTTAGTGAGTTGGTTAATTCTGGCTTTACTGAGTCTGCAACCCGTCGCCGATAGTCTGCTGCGACCACTTGAAAACACCTATCCGACTTACCAGCCTGACGCTGCAAAACCCGTTAAATACATCGTTGTACTGGGTGGCGGTTATACCTATAACCCTGAGTGGGCTCCGGGCTCAAATCTGATCAATAACAGCCTGCCGCGCGTTGTAGAAGGTATTCGTATCTACCGTCTTAACCCCGGCGCAAAACTGATTTTTACCGGCGGGAAAGCTATCTCAAACCCGCTGAGCAGTGCTGAAGTTGCTGCAAAAGTCGCCATCAGTCTGGGCGTGCCGGAAAGCGATATCATTAAAGTGGATACGCCGCGGGATACGCAGGAGGAGGCGCAACAGGTCAAAGCGCTGATAGGACAACAACCGATGGTGCTGGTGACTTCAGCCAACCATTTACCGCGCGCCATGATTTTCTTTGAGCAGCAGGGCCTCACACCCGTTCCAGCCCCGGCAAATCAGCTTGCCATCGACTCGCCGCTGAATCCTTGGGAGAGAATATTACCCAGCCCACTTTTTTTATCGCACAGCGAGCGGATCTGGTATGAAACGTTGGGACGGGTCTGGCAGTGGCTCGGCAGCCCGTCAAAGGCAGGTTAATTTAGCCAAGGCAACAATTGCTGGCGCGCATAGTCAAACGCGCGCCGGTCGAATTGCCCGGTATGAATAAGATGAGCCACGGATTCCCAGACAACGTAGAGCCAGCGCCTGGCAAGGAAATTTTCCGCCACGGGCGCACGCTGTAAGTAGCTGAACAACAGTTGCTCGCTCATGCCCTTCTCCCACAGGCGAAAGAGATCAAACTCGCGCGGTGCCCACAAAACGGTCCCCGGATTGATCATCGCCAGCAATTGGTCACTGCGCGGATCTTTCAATAAGCTGCGCAGTGATAAATTGCCATGCACCAGCACCGGGTTATCGTTGAAATCAGCAAATAAGCGGTTCAGGCTGGCACGCGCCCGAAACAGCAGCGTGCGGTCTTCCTGCGTCAGAATGGCAGATTGCAGGTTACTCACCGAAGCCCACAACACCTCAACACGCTGCTGATACCACGCCGCCCAGCTGTTTTCCTGCGTACTGTCAACGCTCCCGACACAGCCGTGGCTGTCAATACGGTGCCACGCCAGTAGCCCTTCGACGATTTGCTCCATCAGGACATTCCAGCGCTGAGGCGTGCGGGTGGGCGCTTCAGCAGAAACGCCTCGCAGACGCTCAATCAGTAAAATCTCCTGATAGGGTGATTGGTGCGTGGTCACCATGCCAAAGACCGTCGGTACTCTGATAACCCCTTCGCGAGCTAACATAGACAGTTTATAAGCCTCCTGCGCTGCAATACCGGCACAGGTAAAACTTTTCGCCATCAAAGGCATAGCGTGTCCCTGCTCATCATAAATCGCAAAGAGATGGGCATAAGGCTGTTCACTGACGCATTCCAGGCGGGAGATGCTTTCGCCCAGGACAATACTTAATTCGGCTTTTAGCTGTTCCATAATCATTACACAGTGGTAAATAGGCTCAGAGCTATGATGGAAGCATCGCGGGGAGATTTCTCCGTTTCAGATCAATGAAAACGGCATAAACGAGACGCATAAAAGCGGAAAGGCGATGCAGCAAGAGTCAGAAAAAGAAAACGGAATGCCGCAGCGACATTCCGTATCCGTGCTGGTGATGCGAATAGGCCATCACAGGCTATTTTAGTGACAGAAAAACTCACGTACGCGCTGTAAATCCTCAGGGGTATCGACACCAACTGAAGGAATCGCTTTCGCTACTGCCACGTGAATTTTTTCACCGTACCAGAGAACGCGAAGTTGCTCCAGCAGTTCAATATTCTCCAGCTGGCTTGGCGCCCAGGTCACATAACGTCTCACAAATCCGGCACGGTAAGCATAAATACCGATATGGCGCAGGAAGGTGGCGCCAACGGTCTCTTTGGATTTAGCAAAACGCTCACGCTCCCACGGAATGGTGGCACGGGAGAAGTAAAGGGCGTAGCCGTTGATATCCATCACCACTTTTACCGCATTCGGGTTGAACGCTTCTTCTGCGGTTTCAATCGGTACCGCCAGTGTCGCCATCCCGGCTTCGCATGAGGCCAGATTTTCTGCTACCTGACGGATGATGACCGGCGGTACAAGGGGTTCATCACCCTGCACGTTGACGATGATATCGTCATCAGAAAAACCGTATTTCTCGATGACTTCAGCCAGGCGCTCGGTCCCGGACTGGTGATCGGCACGGGTCATACAGACTTCACCACCCGCCGCTTCAACGGCTTTAAATACGTCGGGATGGTCGGTGGCAACAATGACGCGATCGGCACCGGACTCCATGGCGCGCTCCATCACATGGATAACCATAGGTTTTCCATTGATATCGGCCAAAGGCTTGCCGGGTAAACGGCTGGAAGCAAAGCGGGCGGGAATGATAACAATGAAACTCATGGATGCGTCTCGTCAGCAGAAAGCGCGCGGGCTTCAGTTTCTAATAACACCGGAATGCCATCGCGAACAGGATAAGCCAGCCCGTCCACTTTACACACCAACTCTTGCGATTCTTTATTGAAATAGAGCTTACCGGTACACACAGGACAAGCGACTATTTCGAGTAAACGATGATCCATACTTCCTCCCCGAGATCACACAGCTGGCAAACAACGCCAGTGCAGTAATGCTTTTTGAGATAAACCCTTAGGGTGCTGAGAATACCATAAGCCTCTGCCTGTCGTTAATCGGTGAAGTGAGGATTGCCGCAGGTTGGGTGATTAAGGAAAAAAATGGAAACTCAAAGGTAAGGGGGTCTTGCAAAGGCGATCACAGCGGCGTAGAATTTTTTGTGACATGAATCACAAAAACAATTCATATTACGAGTGGAAAAATGAAACTGATCAACAAAATCATCGCAATGTTCGCGAACTACAGTAACTAATACTATTTTCACCTGCATTCATCGTGAAAGAACGGCTGCCTTAAGCAGCCGTTTTGTTTGATATTATTTCTCTGTATTGAGCAATGACCAGCCCCTACCCCAGCTGCTATATAACGCATCGGGAAGGTTCCCCGTTGTGATCGCTTCTGCGCCATGCCACAGAGCACAACGGTTAAATGCCCCGGTTAACTCTTTAATCCGACGGGCATTGAGTTTAACCCCCTCTTCAAGATGCAGCGTTTTAACTTCAAACACTTTCTCTTTACGGTGGATTTTGGCATCAACACGCCCGATCAATTCACCGCGGTGCAAAACCGGTAACGTGAAATATCCAAACTTCCGTTTTTCCTCCGGCGTGTAGCACTCAAGCCGGTAATCAAAATTAAACAGCGTCAGTGCGCGTTTACGGTCCCACACTACCGGGTCAAAGGGCGAGAGCAGCGTGGTCACCGTTGAGCTGATCTTCCCGTCCAGCGCCTGCTGTAATAAGCCGAATTGCGACTGATGAACATAACAATCCCCGTCAATCCCTTCGACATTGACCATCGTGATTTCACCGCGCTTTAGTAAGCTTTCAATCACAGCAGCAATTTTTACACGCTTTAAGCGGTAATAATCTGCCAACCATTCAGCCTTAAAAAATCCTAGGCTTTGAGCCGAGCGCCGCAACATCTCCATTTCGGCGTCAGCCTGAGACAGTGCTTGAGTAGCATCGTCCCAGTCAGGGAGCACCCTTTCAGCCAGATCATAAACGCGATGAAAATTACGCCTCTCTACTACCATCAGTTTTCCTGAAGTGAACAGCGTTTCCAAGTGTTTTTTATGCGGTTTCCAGTCCCACCAGCCGCTGCTCGAACGTTTTTCAGCACTGAAATCAGCCGACCGCACAGGACCGTTATCCGCGATGTGACTGAGCAACTGTGTAATATCCGCATGGTGGGTATCAATCCACGCCTGAGAATACTTCCAGCCCATTTTTTCCGGCGCAAGCATTCGGTGGCGTAATAACCGGTAATCATCGATGGGGACAAAACAGGCTTCATGCGCCCAGTATTCAAAGAGTTTGCCCGCAGCTAATGCCTCTTCGAGCCATTCAGCCGGATAGTGGCCAAGGCGGCTGAACAGCACCAAATAAGGGCTGCGTGCCACGACGCTGATGGTGTCAATCTGCAACAAAGCCATATTGTGAATAACTGAAGTCACATCATCACGGACAGGTTTACGCTTGAGAGGGTGTTGTAAATGTTGTGCGGCAAGGTGCAAAATACGGGCGGCAGAGAGAGGTATGACGGGGTGAGACATATCGGTATCCGTTAATGAAAATCATCTTACAGATACCGATAGCATATTTTTCTCAGAGCGTAAATTTTACGCGCTGAAGTCTGAGACAGACTTAGAAGGCAATCACGTCAGCCGCTGCCGGACCGTGAGCCACGCTGCGGTAGGTTGTAAACTCTACACGCTGCCCTGCATTCAAAGACTTATTGCCTGTATTGGCAATGGAGGCACGTTGAACATAAATTTCAGACGAGCCATCAAGAGGGCAAATAAAACCATAGCCTTTGGCTTGGTTGTACCATTTAACTAAACCCATTTTTAACATCATAATTGTAAATCCTTTATTTGGGCATCCATGAACACGCTTTTTATTATTGTTCGGATGCGCTTGCCCATACTAAAGTTATTTTTTTATAAAAACCTCTAATGAGCGATTGTGAAAATAGTGTTTTTCCAATGAAATCATTGAAAAATCTGCCATAGGCAATCAGGGCCAATCGATTAGATTGAATACTTATGGGAGGGACTCAGAAGGTTCGTCTTTGAAGCGGAATCATTAGATATTAGATAACGTCTTGGGAGGAACTACTTAACTCATACATAAATAGCTCTGCATGACAGGCCGAGGAGCATTTACTCATAAGTAAAAAGCAATAGCAAGCTTATTATAGAAAATAATTCCCAAAGGAAGAGTGATTGCTTATATCCTATTATTAATCATAAGGTTAAAAAATAACATCATGAATCAGATCACTAAAACGGTGTGATGAGAAGATGATGACCTGTAAGGAAAGTTATTTATGTGTTATCACCTGCTCGATTTTACTGATGAGATTTTCAGACTGTTCAGCCGAAATGTTGGCATCAACAGGCAAATACCACCAGTTGGGTTCGGCAAACGAACGGCATTTCACCGCATCTTTTTCTGTCATCAGTAATATCTGACTGGCGGTAGTTAACGGTTTTAACTGAGCGGGTTGATAATCCTGATGATCGGCAAAAGTGATCTCTGCCTGCGCCATGGCGCCAAGATTTCTCAATGTGGTGAAAAAGCGCGGTGGGTGCCCAATTCCGGCCATCGCGACGATATTCTGCAAAGCTGTCACTTCACAGCGTTTGCCGGTCAGAATATTCACCGCCAGCCCGGCATCCAGAACCATCGCTATTTCACCGGTCATGGCCGTGCCACCGTTGGTGATCACAGCATCAACCGAGCGCAGGCGCGCGGCACGTTCACGCATGGGCCCGGCCGGCAGCCACCATCCGTTTCCAAAACGCCGCACGCCGTCGATCACCACCACTTCAATATCACGTTGCAGCGCGTAATGTTGCAGACCGTCATCCGTGACGATCACATCAAGCACATGGCTTGCCAGCAGGGCTTTGACCGCGTCGGAACGAATGGGGGAAACGGCCACCGGTGCCCCTGTACGCTGAAATATCAGTACAGGTTCATCGCCGGCCTCAGCCGTTGTGGTTGTTGCATCCAGCACCAGCGGATACTGCGCCGCCTTTCCGCCGTAGCCGCGCGACACAACGCCAGCACGCAAACCCCGCTGTTTTAACATCTCAACCAGCCAGATCACCACCGGTGTTTTTCCGTTGCCACCCGCGGTTAAATTACCGACCACGACCACCGGTAACGGGGCGCGCCAGCTCTTTTTCCACCCTTTTTTATAACTGTAACGAAGCGCGATCGTGATCACCCCGTACAGCCATGAAAAAGGCAGCAGCAATAGATAAAGCGGTGATTTACCTGACCAGATGCGTTCTATCATTGACCAAATTGCATCCGGTGCAGTTGTGCATACGCACCACGCTGAGCCAGCAAATCTTCATGATTACCGCGCTCAACCACACGTCCGTCCTCGATAACCAGAATTTCATCGGCTTTTTCGATAGTTGAGAGGCGGTGTGCGATGACCAGTGAAGTACGGTTCTTTTGCAATTCATCCAGCGCAGCCTGAATGGCACGCTCGGATTCTGTATCAAGCGCCGACGTGGCCTCATCGAGAATCAGTACCGGTGAGTCACGCAAAAGTGCACGGGCAATGGCAATACGCTGTCGTTGTCCGCCGGAGAGTAATACGCCATTTTCACCAATGACGGTATCAAGGCCATTATCCATTTTGCTGATGAAGTCCATCGCATAGGCCATAGTGGCGGCTTTCTCGATATCTTCACGGGTGAACACATCGGTGCGCGCATAGGCAATATTATTGGCAATGGTGTCATTAAACAGATGGACGTTTTGCGAAACTAAGGCCACCTGATTACGCAGGGAAGATAAGGTGTATTCGCGCAGATCGTGGCCATCCAACAGGATCTCACCTTGCTGAATGTCGTAAAAACGAGTGAGCAAGTTCGCAATAGTCGATTTACCTGAACCTGAACGCCCCACCAATGCAACGGTACGCCCGGCGGGAATGCTGAAAGCCACGTCGCGCAATGCGGGTGTATCACGGCCCGGATAGGTGAACGTTACGTTTTTGAACTCAACGTCGCCCTTCGCACGCTCTACAACACGCTTGCCGTCATCTTTCTCCTGTTCCATATCCAGAATGGAGAACAGTGTCTGACAGGCAGCCATACCGCGCTGGAACTGGGCATTCACGTTGGTCAGGGACTTCAGCGGGCGCATCAGGGCAATCATGGAAGAGAAGACTACGGTGATCGTACCCGCACTCAATGTTTCCATAATGGAAGGGAAACTGGCGGCATAAAGCACGAATGCCAGCGCCAGGGATGCGATCAACTGAATAATCGGATCTGAAATCGAGGATGCTGACACCAGGCGCATGCCCTGTTGGCGCATACGGTTGCTGACCGAGTCAAAGCGTTCTGTTTCAACCTTCTGGCCGCCAAAAATCAGCACTTCTTTGTGCCCTTTAAGCATTTGCTCTGCGCTGGTGGTCACATGGCCCATGGTGTTTTGCATGTTTTTACTGATATCACGGAATCGTTTGGAAACGACGCGAATAACAATAGAAACAATAGGGGCAATAACGACCAGAATAATGGACAACTGCCAGCTGTAGTAAAACATCAGGATAAACAGGCCGATAATTGAAGCACCTTCACGTACGACAGTCACCAGAGCACTTGATGAAGAGGATGCTACCTGCTCAGAGTCATAGGTGATACGCGACAACAAAGTCCCGGTGGACTGTTGGTCGAAGAAGGCGACAGGCATACCCATCATGTGTCCGAACAGGCGGCGGCGCATTTGCATCACCACCTTCCCTGATACCCACGAGATGCAATAACTCGAAATGTAGCCACTGATACCACGAACGATCATCAGACCGATAACGACTAATGGCATCCAGAGTAATGTCGAGCGATCTGCTTTACCAAATCCTTCATCAAGGAGCGGCTTCAGCAAAGACAGCATGAAAGTATCACTGGCAGCGTTAGCTACCAGAGCAATAGCCGCAGCGATAAGCCCGGCTTTAAAAGGAGTGATCATCGGCCATAGGCGACGGAATGTCTGCCAGGTGGAGAGATCTTTATCATTCATCATGCATTATTAACCAGCAGCAATAGAAACAGCGGACCATTCTACTCATTATCACTCGATACACCAAACAGGCGGTGATACCAGCGGGGAAATATTTGCTCGCGTAAGCCATTAATAGACCAATAATCGTCGTAAAAACGAGCAGTCAGTTGTCCTGAATGGGCAGTATCGCGCCAGGCAAGGTGCGCGTGATGATATCGGTTGACCACTTTTGTGGCTGGCAGATGCCATTTATTAAACCGCGACGCGGAGGCTATTGATATTTCTGGATTGACCGCGCGCAGGAAAGGCCCGGTCGATGACGAGTTACTTCCGTGGTGAGGCACCTGCAATAACGTTGCCTTCAATTTATTATGATATCGGGAAACCAGATTGTGCTCCGATGCTGCTTCAATGTCCCCGGTGAGTAAAACGCTAAATTTCCCGTCATCAATGCGGATAACACAACTTTCATCATTAAACGGTCTGTCAGTCAGTTTATCCGGCCAAAGCGCGTTGAAGCTCAGGCCCTGCCACGTCCACCCCACTCCGCCAAGACAAGGCAACGAGGCGCTGGTTGAGCTTTCACGCACGGTAGCCAGAGGAAATGCCCGACTGATGCTCTCCAAACCGCCACGGTGGTCTTCATCACCATGGCTGATAATAATCTGCTCCACCTCGATATTACGCCAGCGGATGAAAGGTAGAATATTCATCTCTGCGGCTGAGCCCTCCTCCCAGCGATTACCCGTGTCATATAAAATACCTTTCCCATTTTTACTGATGAGCGTCGCCAGACCGTGACCGACGTCGATCATATCCACCCTCCAGCGTTCGGGAGCTTTCGCACTAAGCCAAACGGTCATCGCTGGTAGCAGAGCTAATACCGTCGCCGGGCAAGTCCGCAGCCAACCAAAGCGCCATATCATCACACCAACCCAGCCAGCAAACGTCAGCGCGAAAGTTGACGCGCCCAAGTAAAACCAGTCTTCAGCAAACTTCCTCGCTCCCCAGAATGCCAGTGAAAGGCTGCTGTCAGCAGCCGACCAGAACCATTGATTTATCACCGCAGGCAAAAACAAGTGGCCGAATAAACCAAACAGCACCAGCGGGACAGTGAAGAGTGAAACAATGGGCACCGCCCACATATTCGCCATGAAAGAGGAGTAATTGATACCGTGAAACAGCCCTATCTGCATGGGCAGCAGCAATAATGTTATACCCAGTTGCAGATGCGCCCAGCGCAATGCTGCCCAGTACCAATGGCGGCTGAACCTTGCAGGTAGTGAAGCCCATTGAAACCAAAAAATCAGCGTCGCAACGGCTAAACAAGAGAGCCAAAAACTGTCGGAAAGAATGCTCAAAGGATCGGCCAGCAACAAAAATGCCATTCCCCACAGCCACACCTGCCAGGGATGACACCTGACCCGATAGAAACGTAACGCCAGCCACAAAGAGAGAGCCAGTGCTGCACGTAACGCCGGGGCATTACATCCGGCCAGCCAGGTATAAATGAGTAGCGTGATTTCACTGATAATCAGTGGGAAACGGTAATCAATGAATCTCAGGGGTAAAAAATATTGTATCCCCCTCGCCAATAACCAGCCTATCCAGGCAGCGATACCAATGTGTAACCCGGATATCGCGACCAGATGCGCAATCCCCGTTTTTTGCAAAAGAGTGTTGTCCTCCGGCCTGATCAGTCCTTTCTCACCAAAGCCGAGTGCGATAAGTACAGGGCGGTTAGCCAGCCCCGACAGGCCATTATTGATCTCAGTGATAAATCGCTGGCGCAGGCTACAGTGGCCATGAAGAACCGTCCCCTGCACTATTCTGCCCTGCAGTGGCCAATGATTTGCCACAGCCCAGCGCTGAGAGTCAAAACCGCCTTCATTGAGCGAAGCGTGAACCGGTCTTAAATTCGCTTTAAATTTCCACACCAGTCCGGCACAGTAGTCTGTCGCTGCATTCTCCCACTGGGTTCTGAAATAAACAGGTGGGAAAACATGCCTGCCGCCAGCCTCAATAATCTTGATGGCAATCTGATGCTTATCAATCCGCCCTAAATTTATCGACTGAACGCTGCCAACCATCTCAACATTTCCCCCACTCAGCCTGTCTGTTTGCATTAACAGATATTGCCCCTGACCTACCGCCCAAACAAAACTCAACAGTAAAATGGCGCTTAGATAGGCCATTTTGTGACGAATCAGCATTATTGCGCACGCCAAAATGGCAATGAACAGGCAACCTGCCAGTGAGGGTAATCCCGGCAAAACGATGAGCGGAAGCATTCCCATTGTGACGGCAAGCGCTATCTCATCCATTGAGATTTTAATAAGAATATCCTTCACTTAGCTCTTAATCTGAAGAGGAGTAAGGACGGGTATCAGCAACATTAATCACCCGCATGTGTGGCAGCAAGTATGATTAGAGTGTTATAGCGGGACAAGCAGAGGAGATGAACGATGCGAGACATCGCGCAGAATAAACGTACAAACGGAGGGATTTTATGCAAAAAAAAACGGCACCTTCAAAAGGTACCGCTTTAGGTTCGCTATAGGCAGAATTTATGTCAGACCGAAGTCTTAGCCATAAATATTCGCGCGATCGCGCAACTCTTTGCCTGGCTTGAAATGCGGAACGTATTTACCATCCAGTTCCACTTTGTCGCCAGTTTTTGGGTTACGCCCAACACGCGGAGCACGGTAGTGAAGAGAAAAACTGCCAAACCCACGGATCTCAATGCGTTCGCCATCAGCTAAAGTTGCAGCCATATGTTCAAGCATCTCTTTCACTGCATCCTCAATGGCTTTCGCCGGGACATGAGAGTGCTGGCCAGCAAGTCTTTCAATAAGTTCAGACTTGGTCATATTACCTCCAAGCTTTGCAGCTAAACTACCGTTTCGGGGCGGTCTGTACATATCATAAATAATAACCGCCCCCCGTCATTACTCGCCTTTTGCCGCTTTGAACGCTTCAGCCATAGCGTTAGAGAAGTTGCTTTCTTCTGCTGGTTTGTTGTTAACCACAGCGATTGCTTCTTTCTCGTCTGACTCATCCTTAGCACGGACGGACAGGCTTACTACGCGGTTCTTACGATCAACACCGGTGAACTTAGCTTCAACATCATCACCAACGCTCAGAACCAGAGTTGCGTCTTCAATACGGTCGCGAGAAGCTTCTGAAGCACGCAGGTAACCTTCTACACCGCCTGCTAATTCAACTGTAGCACCTTTGGCGTCAACTGCTGTGACTTTACCAGTAACAATAGTACCTTTCTTGTTCGTAGACAGGTAGTTATTGAACGGATCTTCAGCCAGTTGCTTCACGCCCAAGGAGATGCGCTCGCGCTCTGCGTCAACTTGCAGAACCACAGCTGCGATTTCGTCGCCTTTCTTGTATTCACGTACTGCTTCTTCGCCTGCAACGTTCCAGGAGATGTCAGACAGGTGAACCAGGCCGTCGATGCCGCCGTCCAGACCAATGAAGATACCGAAGTCAGTGATTGACTTGATTTTACCTTCAACACGGTCGTTCTTGTTGTGGGTTTCTGCAAACAACTGCCATGGGTTAGATTTGCATTGTTTCAGGCCCAGGGAGATACGACGACGTTCTTCGTCGATGTCCAGAACCATAACTTCAACAACATCGCCCACGTTAACAACTTTAGATGGGTGGATGTTTTTGTTAGTCCAATCCATTTCAGAAACGTGAACCAGACCTTCAACGCCTTCTTCGATTTCTACGAAGCAGCCGTAATCAGTCAGGTTGGTAACGCGACCAGTCAGTTTAGTACCTTCTGGGTAACGTTTAGCGATAGCAACCCATGGATCTTCGCCCAGCTGTTTCAAGCCAAGGGATACACGAGTACGTTCACGGTCAAATTTCAGAACTTTAACAGTGATTTCGTCGCCAACGTTGACGATTTCGCTTGGATGTTTAACACGTTTCCAAGCCATGTCAGTGATGTGCAACAGGCCGTCAACGCCACCCAGATCCACGAATGCACCGTAGTCAGTGAGGTTCTTAACGATACCTTTAACTTCCATGCCTTCCTGCAGGTTTTCCAGCAGTTGATCGCGCTCTGCGCTGTTCTCAGACTCAATTACTGCACGGCGAGAAACAACAACGTTGTTGCGTTTCTGGTCCAGTTTGATGACTTTGAACTCAAGATCTTTGCCTTCGAGATGCAGCGTGTCGCGTACCGGACGAACGTCTACCAGTGAACCTGGCAGGAACGCACGAATACCGTTCAGCTCAACAGTGAAACCGCCTTTAACTTTACCGTTGATAACACCGGTAACAGTTGCAGCTTCTTCGTAAGCTTTTTCCAGCGTGATCCAAGCTTCATGACGTTTAGCTTTTTCACGGGACAGCAGAGTTTCACCGAAGCCATCTTCAACAGCGTCCAGCGCAACATCAACTTCGTCGCCAACCTGGATTTCCAGTTCGCCCTGTGCGTTTTTGAACTGCTCTGCTGGAATCGCGGACTCAGATTTCAGACCGGCGTCAACCAGTACGATATCTTTGTCGATAGACACAACAACGCCACGAACGATGGAACCCGGACGGGTTTCGATTGTTTTTAAGGATTCTTCAAAGAGTTGAGCAAAAGATTCAGTCATGTTGTTAATCTTTAAGTTCTTAAGTTTAACGTCCATCTGGCGTCCTGCTGGATGGGGTTGTTTCAAATGCCCCGCTACAGATCCTTGCGGCGAGGTTAAAAAAAACTATAGCCAAAACCGGCACTGAAGAGTATTCAGCACCAGAAATAAGGCTCGATCACCGGGTTTGTTTTTGCGGCAATCCTAGAATTTCAGTGGCATAAGCCAACGCACGTTGGATAACTTCGTCAATCGACATACTGGTTGAATCCAGTAATAACGCATCAGAAGCGGCAACCAAAGGCGCTATAGCACGATTACGGTCACGGTCATCCCGTTCCTTTATCTCGGCTAAAAGACGTTCAAAGTTAACACTAAAGCCTTTTTCCTGCAACTGTAGCATTCTTCTGTTCGCACGCTCTTCCGAGCTGGCATCCAAAAATATTTTTACCGGTGCATCAGGGAAAACGACGGTGCCCATATCACGCCCGTCAGCAATCAGTCCCGGAGCCTCACGAAAAGCCCGCTGGCGACGGAGCAAGGCTTCACGAACCCGGGGGAAAGCAGCAGCCTGGGAAGCTGTATTGCCCACCGTTTCAGTGCGGATTTCATTACTGACATCCTCACCTTCTAAAATCACTTTTAATTGCCCGTCCTGAGCGACAAAACGAACGTCAAGGTGTGCGGCAAGCGGTACCAACGCCTCTTCAGAGACAATATCGACCTGATGATGTAAAGCAGCCAGTGCTAAAACGCGGTAGATGGCACCGGAGTCCAGCAAGCGCCATTCTAGGGCCTCTGCCAGCGCTTTACACAGCGTGCCTTTACCTGCGCCACTTGGCCCATCAACGGTTATCACCGGGGCTAAAGCCGTCATTTCTGTCTCCTTTGGTGGGGTAAACCCTCATCATTAACCCGGAAAGGCTAATTCAGGAGCGATATTATACGCTGCCTTTACCACAACTGTTACCCCACGTTGTTCAGTTGCCGAAAAAGCAGACTACACCTATAAAACTGTTGACGATAAAGTGCAAAAAAAACGGACATCTTTCTATGTCCGTCTTAGTTATAGACTATGCCAACGTGCTGATAGCGGCGAGTCGCTCAAAATAGTCGGGGAATGTTTTGGCGGTGCATTTGGGATCCAGAATAGTCACCGGGGTATCCGACAGCGCCACCAGCGAGAAACACATCGCCATCCGATGATCGTTATAAGTACCAATTTCGGCAAAGGTCAAAGATTGAGGCGGTTCAACGCGGATGTAATCCTCACCCTCTTCAACCGTTGCGCCCACTTTGCGCAATTCGGTGGCCATCGCGGCCAGACGGTCGGTCTCTTTGACGCGCCAGTTGTAAATGTTACGCAGCGTCGTTGGCCCTTTCGCAAACAGCGCGGCCGTTGCGATGGTCATTGCCGCGTCAGGAATGTGGTTCATATCCATATCGATACCGATCAGTTCACCGCGGGTACATTCGATATAATCTTTTGCCCAGGTGACTTTAGCACCCATCTTTTCCAGTACGTCAGCAAAACGGATATCACCCTGCATGCTGTTTTTGCCAATACCGGTGACGCGCACTGTGCCGCCTTTAATGGCGGCGGCGGCCAGGAAATAGGAGGCGGACGAGGCATCGCCTTCGACTAAATAGGTGCCTGGTGACACGTAATTCTGCTGCCCGCGAATGCGGAACTGCTGATAGTTTTCGTTGGTGACCGTCACTCCGAAGATTTTCATCAGATTCAGCGTGATATCAATATAAGGCTTAGACACCAGCTCACCTTTAATACGGATGGTAGTGTCCGCGCCGGCCAGCGGAGCCATCATCAGCAACGCCGTCAGAAACTGGCTGGAAACGCTGCCATCGACGGTGACTTCGCCGCCTTTAAATCCACCGCGTAAACGCACTGGCGGATAATTGTCCTGCTCAAGATAGTCAACATCCGCACCGCCCTGACGCAGCGCATCCACCAGATGGCCAATCGGACGCTCTTTCATGCGCGGTTCGCCCGTCAAAACCACATCATGCGAACCGAGACAAAGCGCCGCAGCCAGCGGACGCATGGCCGTACCGGCATTACCCAGAAAAAGCTCCAGAGCGGCAGAAGGCTGAAAAATACCGCCCAGTCCCTCGATTTCACAATGTGTACGGTCAGCCGAGAGACGATAGGTCACACCCAGCTTAGTGAGGGCATTTAACATATGACTGACGTCATCGCTGTCGAGAAGGTTATTCAGGCGAGTCGTGCCCTGTGCAAAAGCAGCCAGTAAAAGGGCCCGGTTAGAAACACTTTTTGATCCAGGTAAATTGATGGTGCCGTTAACCAGTGCAACGGGTTGTAATGTCAGGGATTCCACGCTATCTCCATTTTATTTTATTCATAAAATGACCCCGGACTTCCAGCCGGGGTCATTTTTAAACCACATTTATTCAGCCATTCTGGCACAGATCAACCGTGGCGTTTTTCGAAATCAGCCATAAAGTCAGTCAATGCTCTCACGCCTTCAATCGGCATAGCATTATAAATAGAAGCTCGCATTCCGCCGGCAACACGGTGCCCTTTCAGCGCGTGCATTCCTGCCTCAAAAGATTGTTGCAGGAAAAATTTGTCCAGCGATGCATCGGCCATTTGGAACGGCACGTTCATCCACGAGCGGTTGGCTGCGGCTACGTTGTTACGGTAAAAATCACTGCGATCAATGGTGCCATAAAGCAGTTCGGCTTTCGCCTGATTACGTTTTTCCATTTCACGTAATCCACCCTGCTCTTTCAACCATTTAAACACCATCCCCGATAAATACCAGGCAAAGGTCGGAGGTGTATTAAACATCGAGTCGTTTTCAGCCAGCACCGTGTAATCAAGAATCGAAGGCAACGCTTTCTGCGCTTTGCCGAGCAAATCTTCACGGACAATGACCAGAGTCAGGCCCGCAGGGCCGATATTTTTCTGCGCGCCCGCGTAAATCACGCCAAAGCGACTGACATCTACCGGGCGGGATAAAATAGAGGAAGAGTAGTCAGCGATGACCACTTTGTCGCCGAAGTCTGGGACTTCATCAATCGCGACGCCATCAATAGTTTCATTCGGGCAGTAGTGAACATAAGCAGCATCGGCATTCAATGCCCACTCGCTCATCGGCAAGATGCCGCGTTTGCCATCGACGGTGGTGGTCACATCGATAACATTCGGCGTGCAGTATTTTTGAGCTTCTTTCACTGCACTGTGTGCCCAATAGCCGCCGTCGATATAATCCGCAGTGGCTTTTTCACCCAGTAAATTCATGGGTACGGCGGCAAATTGCGCACGCGCGCCACCGTGGCAGAACAAGACTTTATAGTTGGAAGGAATATTCATCAGATCACGGATATCCTGCTCGGACTCCTCGGCAACCTGGATAAACTCCTTACTACGGTGGCTGATTTCCATTACCGACGTTCCCAGCCCATGCCAGTTACACAGTTCTTGTTCAGCACGTCGTAATACTTCTGCCGGGATCATTGCCGGTCCAGCACTAAAATTATAAACCTGAGTCATTTCCCCTCACCACTCCGCTGAGACAACCATAAGATATAACCAATTTACTGGTTTTATCATTCGAGACAAGCAGTCTGCAATGGTTATTCGTAACGGGAGCATGATCACATTGTTGTCACTGCGTTAACGGTTGCCTGTAGCCTAAAATCCCGTATGATTGCGCGTTTTTAGAACGCTCAAAAGTGAACTCAATGACACAAACCTTCATTACTGGCAAAGACGCGGCGCTGGAAGATTCAATTTCCCGTTTTCAACAAAAACTCACTGACCTCGGTTTCAACATTGAGGAAGCTTCCTGGCTGAACCCGATCCCTAATGTCTGGTCAGTGCATATCCGCGATCGCGATTGCCCGCTGTGCTTTACCAACGGCAAAGGTGCCAGTAAAAAAGCGGCGCTGGCCTCTGCGCTGGGTGAGTATTTTGAGCGTTTATCGACCAACTATTTCTTCGCGGATTTCTATCTGGGTAAAGAGATTGCCAACGGTGATTTCGTCCATTACCCGAACGAGAAATGGTTCCCGATCCCGGCTGACAACGGTCTGCCAGCAGGTATTCTGGATGAGCGTCTGCATGATTTCTATGATGCGGATAAAGAGCTGACCGGTGGCGACCTGGTGGACCTGCAATCAGGCAACCCGGAGCGCGGGATCTGCGCCCTGCCATTCACCCGCCAGTCTGACCTGCAAACCGTCTATATTCCGATGAACATCATCGGAAACCTGTATGTCTCCAACGGGATGTCTGCCGGTAACACCGCCAATGAAGCGCGTGTTCAGGGTCTGTCAGAAGTGTTTGAGCGTTACGTCAAAAACCGCATCATTGCTGAATCCATCAGCCTGCCGGAGATCCCAGCCGATGTGCTGGCGCGTTATCCGGGCGTCGTTGAAGCCATTGCCAAACTGGAAGAAGAAGGTTTCCCCATTCTTTCTTATGACGCCTCTCTGGGCGGCAACTATCCGGTTATTTGTGTGGTTCTGTTCAACCCGGCCAACGGTACCTGTTTTGCCTCTTTTGGCGCGCACCCTGATTTCGGCGTGGCGCTGGAACGTACCGTGACCGAACTGCTGCAGGGCCGCAGCCTGAAAGATCTGGATGTGTTCACTGCACCGACCTTCGACGACGAAGAAGTGGCCGAACACGCTAACCTCGAAACTCACTTCATCGATTCAAGCGGTTTGATTTCGTGGGATATGTTCAAGCAGGATGCCGACTATCCGTTCGCCGACTGGAGCTTCAGCGGCACCACGGAGCAAGAGTTCACCACGCTGATGGCTATCTTTGATAAAGAAGACGCCGAGGTTTACATCGCTGATTACGAACATCTGGACGTTTACGCCTGCCGCATCATTGTTCCGGGCATGTCTGATATTTACCCGGCCGAAGATTTGCTGCTCGCCAATAACACCATGGGCGCTCACCTGCGCGAACAACTGCTGGCACTGCCGGGCAGCGATTTGCCGAAAGAAGCCTATCTGGAGATGATCACTCAGCTTGATGAAGAAGGTCTGGATGACTTTACCCGCGTACGTGAATTATTGGGTATCGCCAGCGGTAAGGATAATGGCTGGTATACGCTGCGTGTGGGTGAACTGAAGTCCATGCTGGCTCTTGCCGGCGGCGATATGGATCAGGCGCTGACCTGGGCCGAATGGGCGCATGAGTTTAACTCCTCCGTTTACAGCGACGAGCGCAACAACTATTACCGTTGTCTGCAGACGTTACTGCAACTCGCGCTGGAAGAAGATCGCTCCCCTGAACAGTACTATGGCGCGTTCGTCAAAATGTACGGTCAGGATGCCGTCGATAGCGCTTCTGCAGCTATCAGTGGCGAAGAGCGTTTCCACAGCCTGTTCGCCGTAGAGACCGACCTGCGTGCCCTTCCTGCTCATCAGGGATTGCTCGCCGCTTACGAAAAGCTGCAAGTGGCAAAACGTCGTCATTGGTCTAAAATCTGACTTCACGCTTTTAGTCGGCGTTGAAATCTTACAACCGGTAGCCTTGGCTGCCGGTTTTTTTATGCCTCAGGAAATTTGACTCGCAGCCAAAAGTGGCGTGTAATTCGGCCGCATCGCCCAGTCGTTTAATGTATAAGCGTTTTAATCGCACGTATTTTACGCACAGTTAATTAACAGTGAATATATTATGCGCATTTAAACCTGAATTGATTACATTGCACCCTAATAATTAACATAAAGCCATTATGTCTCGTTGATGCATTCAACTTTATTTGTAAGATTTAAAATGTTTTTATTTGATATTTTTCAACGAGATAAGCAATTTATTACTCCTTTAGGATAGGGGTAAAACGTCCCTAATATCCCCCCTTATGATCCAAGTCAATTTTTACGTTATACTGCTTTGCTAGTATCTCGTTGTGCAGTAGATAACCCTTAAAGAGAGAGTTACTGTGAAAGCTGACAACCCCTTCAATTTATTGTTACCCGCAGCAACAGCGAAAGTCGCTGAAGATGCAGGTGTTTATAAAGCCACTAAACAACCGCTGAAAACTTTTTATTTAGCGATCACTGCTGGCGTCTTTATTTCCATTGCTTTTGTTTTCTATATCACATCAACCACCGGTACTGCGGCCATTCCTTTTGGTCTGGCAAAACTGGTTGGGGGGATCTGCTTCTCACTCGGCCTGATGTTGGTCGTCGTTTGTGGTGCTGACCTTTTCACTTCGACCGTACTCATCGTTATTGCTAAGGCTAGCGGCAGGATAACCTGGGGTCAGTTGGCGTGTAACTGGATCAACGTCTACATCGGAAACCTCTTCGGCGCCCTGTTTTTTGTCGCACTGATCTGGTTCTCCGGCGAACACATGACCGATAATGGTCTGTGGGGCCTGAATGTATTACAAACCGCAGACCACAAAATGCATCACACCTTTATTGAAGCTGTGTGTCTGGGTATTTTGGCTAACCTGATGGTCTGTCTGGCGGTATGGATGAGTTACTCCGGCCGCAGTCTGATGGACAAAATGTTCGCCATGATCCTGCCTGTCGCCATGTTTGTTGCCAGCGGTTTTGAGCACAGCATCGCCAACATGTTTATGATTCCTCTCGGTATTGTCATCAAGAACTTTGCATCTCCTGAGTTCTGGCATGCGGTTGGAACCACCCCTGCGCAATTTGCAGAACTGAATATCAGTAACTTTATTATCGACAACCTGATCCCCGTCACTATCGGGAACATCATCGGTGGTGGTCTGATGGTAGGGTTAACGTACTGGGTAATTTATCTCCGTGATGAGCAGCCTCATTAAGTTCTGTGAAATGCTTGTTACGACAGGTTTACAAACCGATTTTTAAAAGAAAGCCAAATTAGAAGGTAGGTGCATAATGTCCAAGCTCAATGAAAAATTGACCAACGCATGGCAAGGTTTTAGTGCTGGCGACTGGCAGACTGAAGTTAACGTCCGTGACTTCATCCAGAAGAACTACACCCCGTATGAAGGTGACGAGTCTTTCCTGGCCGGTGCGACCAAAGCGACTTCTACGCTGTGGGATAAAGTAATGGAAGGCATCAAACTGGAAAACAGCACCCATGCTCCAGTTGATTTTGATACCGACGTTGCCGCAACCATCACCTCTCATGATGCGGGCTATATCAACAAGTCCCTTGAAACCATCGTGGGTCTGCAGACTGATGCTCCTCTGAAACGCGCCCTGATCCCGTTCGGCGGCATCAAGATGGTTGAAGGTTCATGCAAAGTTTATGGCCGTGAACTGGATCCAGCGCTGAAGAAAGTCTTCACCGAATACCGCAAAACCCATAACCAGGGTGTATTCGATGTGTATACCAAAGACATCCTGAACTGCCGTAAATCCGGTGTACTGACCGGTCTGCCAGACGCCTACGGCCGCGGCCGTATCATCGGTGACTACCGTCGCGTTGCGCTGTACGGTATTGATTTCCTGATGGCTGACAAATATCAGCAATTCCTGTCACTGCAAAATGATCTGGAAAACGGCGTTAACCTGGAAATGACCATCCAGCTGCGCGAAGAGATCTCTGAGCAATACCGTGCCTTGGGCCAGATTAAAGAAATGGCGGCCAAATATGGCTGCGACATTTCTGCACCGGCAAATACCGCTCAGGAAGCTGTTCAGTGGACTTACTTCGGCTATCTGGCTGCGGTTAAATCTCAGAACGGCGCTGCAATGTCCTTCGGCCGCGTATCTACCTTCCTTGACGTGTTCATCGAACGTGATATCAAAGCAGGCAAACTGACTGAAGAAGCTGCTCAGGAGCTGATTGACCACCTGGTCATGAAACTGCGTATGGTACGTTTCCTGCGTACCCCTGAGTATGATGAATTGTTCTCTGGTGACCCAATCTGGGCAACAGAATCTCTGGCAGGTATGGGCGTTGATGGCCGTACTCTGGTCACTAAAAACAGCTTCCGCTTCCTGAATACCCTCTACACCATGGGGCCTTCACCAGAGCCGAACATGACCATTCTGTGGTCAGAAAAACTGCCACTGAACTTCAAAAAATACGCTGCAAAAGTGTCTATCGATACTTCATCCGTACAGTATGAAAACGATGACCTGATGCGTCCTGACTTCAATAATGATGACTACGCCATTGCTTGCTGCGTAAGCCCGATGATTGTTGGTAAACAAATGCAGTTCTTCGGCGCGCGTGCCAACCTGGCGAAAACCATGTTGTATGCAATCAACGGCGGCGTTGACGAAAAAATGAAAATCCAGGTTGGCCCAAAAGAAGCGCCAATGATGGATGCCGTGCTGGACTATGACAAAGTCATGGAACGTATGGATCACTTCATGGACTGGCTGGCTAAACAGTACGTCACAGCCCTGAACATCATCCACTACATGCACGACAAATACAGCTATGAAGCTGCATTGATGGCGCTGCATGACCGTGATGTTTACCGCACTATGGCGTGTGGTATCGCAGGTCTGTCTGTTGCTGCGGACTCCCTGTCTGCTATCAAATATGCAAAAGTCAGCACCATTCGTGACGAAGACGGCTTAGCCGTTGACTTCAAAATCGAAGGTGAGTACCCGCAGTTTGGTAACAACGATTCACGCGTAGATGACATTGCTTGTGACCTGGTAGAACGTTTCATGAAGAAAATTCAGAAACTGCGTACCTACCGTGGCGCTGTGGCAACTCAGTCTGTTCTTACCATCACCTCTAACGTGGTTTACGGTAAGAAAACAGGTAACACTCCAGACGGTCGTCGTGCTGGCGCGCCATTTGGCCCAGGTGCTAACCCAATGCATGGTCGTGACCAGAAAGGTGCTGTTGCCTCTCTGACTTCCGTTGCAAAACTTCCGTTTGCTTATGCGAAAGACGGTATCTCCTACACCTTCTCCATCGTGCCAAATGCACTGGGTAAAGATGATGACGTCCGTAAAGCTAACCTTGCTGGCCTGATGGATGGTTACTTCCACCATGAAGCCAATATCGAAGGTGGTCAGCATCTGAACGTCAACGTAATGAACCGCGAAATGCTGTTAGATGCGATGGAAAACCCGGAAAAATATCCGCAACTGACCATCCGTGTTTCTGGTTATGCAGTGCGTTTCAACTCGCTGACCAAAGAACAACAGCAAGACGTGATCACCCGTACGTTCACCAAAACGCTGTAAAAATTTCGGCTCGCAATAAGCAAGCCTAAGACTAAGGCTCCACACCCGTGGAGCCTTTATTTCATCCCCCACGTTGACTATCGACTCGCTCGAATAGTCTGTTTTGCCAGATATCCCCTACCGATGGATCTCTGGCAAAGCAGTTCAGTAATGCCACATACCCAAAATAATTTGAGCTTCTGGAAGCTGGTCAGTGAACAAACCCCGATGAGATTACATAAGTAAGTGATTCAGGTGAGTGAGCGTAGCCAACGCATCTACTGCTTGACGTATGAAGGGTAATCAACCTTGCTGTTTGTCTGTTATTATTAGCGAGTAGCTACAAGAGAATACCCAAAAGCGATAAGGGTTCCCTTTCAGTTTATCTCTGCCAGGCCAGCATCGGCGCATTTTAGACTGCAACTTATTGGTCAATATTGGAGAAAAACCCGCAATGTCAGTTCAAGGTCGCATCCACTCTTATGAATCCTGTGGCACGGTAGATGGCCCAGGTATACGTTTCATTGTTTTCTTCCAGGGCTGCCTGATGCGCTGTATGTATTGCCATAACCGCGATACCTGGGACACGCACGGTGGTAAAGAGATCAATGTTGAAGACCTGATGAAAGAAGTGGTGACTTATCGTCACTTTATGAATGCTTCTGGCGGCGGCGTCACGGCATCCGGTGGTGAGGCTATCCTGCAGGCTGAATTTGTACGCGACTGGTTCCGTGCATGTCAGAAAGAAGGGATCAACACCTGTCTGGATACTAACGGTTTTGTACGCCGTTATGACCCGGTCATTGATGAATTACTCGATGTTACCGATCTTGTGATGCTCGACTTAAAACAGATGAACGATGATATCCACCAGAACCTGGTCGGCGTTTCGAATCACCGTACACTGGATTTCGCCCGCTATCTGGCTAAACGTAATCAACGCACCTGGATCCGTTATGTTGTGGTGCCGGGCTGGTCTGACGATGACAAATCGTCACACCTGCTGGGTGAATTTACCAAAGACATGACCAACATCGAAAAAATTGAGCTGCTGCCTTATCACGAGCTGGGCAAGCATAAATGGACAGCGATGGGTGAAGAGTACGGTCTGGATGGCGTTAATCCACCGACTAAAGAGATCATGGATCGTGTGAAAGGTATTCTTGAGAGTTACGGGCATAAAGTTATTTATTAAGCCTGCCCGTTAAAATCTTTCGTTATAAAAAACGCCCGTATAGTTTTCACTGTCGGGCGTTTTTTATTTTTCAGGAATGCTCAGCGTATTTTTACTGAAGTGATCTCATGCCGCTGCCACCGGGTTTTGGTGTTTGTCCGCTTTACGCAGCAGAACCACCAGATAAACCAGCGCGACGACCGCAATCATCACAAACAACAGGCGGTCTGAATAACTCTGCATCAGCATCGCGGTCATTGTCGGACCTGCCAGACTGCCGATGGTGTAACTCATTAACAACGCCTGATTCATCGCCACCAGTTCGTCGGGATTGACCTTTTCACACGCCCAGGACATCGCGACCGGATAAAGAGTGAAGCCCGCGCACCCCAGAATAAACAGCGTCGGTGCCATAGCATAACCGCTGAGCATCGCGATGCTGCCTAGAATCACGACAAATACCTGCACCCGTAGAACAATCAACCGACCGTAACGGTCAGCAAGACGCCCGACTGGCCATTGGCCGATAATCCCAGAACTAACCAGCAGTGCCATCCAGTAGCCCACGTCAGCATCGCTCATCCCCTGATGATTCAGGAAGAGCGGCATCAGCCCATATAATGACCCAAGAATAATGCCGGAAATGACACAGCCATTAATACCAAGCCGCGCACTGCGGCGCTTGAGCATGGGCCACACACTCGTATGCGGCTGCTCGCTGTCCTGATTGGTGATATGAGTAAAAAGCAGTGGCAGCATGGCAATGACAATCAATGACGTCACCCACGGCAACACATTAAACAGTTCGGTAGAAACCATACCGAGCATCAGTTGCCCGAAAACCGTGCCGATATAGTAAATAATCATGTAGGCCGCGAGTAGCTGACCGCGGTTTTTCACCGTTCCACTGCGCAGTAATGCACTCTCAACCACAACCCAAATTAGCGCACATCCCATGCCCGCGACAAAACGCCAGCCAATCCAGCTCCAGAATGTCATCGAGAGTGCCAGACCGGCAGTAGCAACTGCAAAGACGATGCACGAAAGATAATAGCTGCGGTTAAACCCAATTCGTTTGATCAACACACCGGCGATTAACGTCCCCACCAGATTCCCTGAATAATAGGAAGAACTGACCAATCCGACCTGCCAGGTCGGCAGCATTTCGTGGCTCAGCCAGAGAGGCACCAACGTATTGAGAACAGCAATAGAAACCGTCAGTAATAGCAGCCCACAGAGTAATAACATTACCGGGCGAGAATAGGCGGACATAGGGAGTTGGCGACCACAAATGCGAAGAAATTGCGCGCATCATGCCACCGGTGAATTAAAAGTCAATCAGGCGAAAACCGGCGTAAGCACGAACTGCAGTTCGATGATTCAAATCGCTCATCAATCACGACAAGCAATGTCAGGTGCCTATTAATGACAAATTAATATCACCATGATAACAAACGAGTTTGCATTTCCCACAGCCGTTACACTGCGTATTATCCACCGAGGGTTGATTCTGTTGATTAAAAAATATTGCCGTGCGCGGACACGCAATTTCGCACATCCGACACAGGTCATCTAATCGTCCCAGGCATTGCCCGGAAATCACCGGCCGCAGGCCTGTATCCATGGACTGAGTGAGGCTCAGTGCCCCACTCTGACAACTCGCAGTGCATTCACTGCAAAAATTACATTCAGCATATTCAATATTCATCCGCGCTTTGCCGTTATCCAGCGCGATAACCCCCACCGGACAAGCATCGCGGCAGGCTCCACAGCCATCGCAGGCTTGTAAGAACAGCAGCTCAGCAACTGCCTGCGGTGGACGGGCGACCCGCCGTCGTAATAGGCCTCCTTCAAGTCCGCTCTGTATTGCACGTTGTCCCGGTGCAAACAAACCGCGAAAGAGCCCGCGGCGGCTGACCGTACGCGAACTCATCCAGGCTCGGTAATAACCGGAATCGCGGGAGTCACTCATCAGCGATATAACTCATGCTCAATAACTGCAAATTCGCATTGTTGCTGCCACCCTTCCAACGTCACTTGCGTTAACCGGGCTATACCCTGATAGACAGGATGGTCTGCCCCCTGTTCAAGCAATGTGAGATAACGGAATGCCCATGGAAACAGATGCATAGCTAAAAACTCAGCAAGGAGTTCCGGAGAATTCTCGGCCAGCCAGGCAGACATCATCAGCATCAAGCCGATGTGATCCTCAGGCTCGGCCTGTACCTTGTGGGGTTCAATACCGTGCAGACGCATCCAGTCGCGCAAGTTCAAGGTTGATTCGCCAAACAACACACTTTCGCGGTCCAGATAAACCGATCCCCAGGGAGGTGCTGGCAATGCATAAGGGCCGACGAACAGACGCTGGAAAGCCTCTTCGTCAGACTCAACAGACGCTGCTTCACTGGCAATGCAGTTTACAATCTGCTGCAAACGTTCGGTCCCGCCATAGGGCCATTCGGGCATCCACGTGTGAGTCTGTAACCATTGAAAAAGTGGCTTTGCTTGCTCTGAATCTGGCGGAAAATACAAGAGAGTGCCTAAGACTTTGCCGGTGGCGGCGATGGTATCTGCTGACATAAATAACGCGTCCTGAAAACGCGCATTGCGACTAAACAATGCGCGGATAGAAAAAGATTAACTGCCGATCGCCATACCCACGGTCATATGCAGACCGTAGAAAACGGCGCGGCCAATCAGCTCACCAGCGAACACCAGCACGAAGCCCAAAATGAGTGAAGCCAGTGCAGGACGCTTGCGCAGTATCAGCGGGCAAATCCAGCAACCGAGACCCACCACGACCAGCACCAGGCGCCATACGGACAATGCACCGTATTGAGGAATCAAATCAGAAGCGGCCTGAACTGAACTGCTGATAGACGCCAGACTGGCACTCTGCATCACGACGGCTGCCATGCTAACTACCAGCGCAGCCATGCTGATCATAGGCAACAGGCGCAGTGAACAGCCCTGAATATTGGCCATACGCAACAGCAATGCGCCGAGCAGTGGGCCACCAATCAGTACCGTCAGACCAAAGTTCAGGGCGGTATAGCTGTTATCCCAGGTCGGCACGGTATCGATTTCATATACGCGACACATGGCATAGACAAAGCCCGCACCCGCTAACAGGGTGATTACCAGCCAAACTTTACCCAGCGCCTGCGGCATTTTGTTCAGCACAGCCAGCAGCCAGTAAATGCCGCCCAGCGCAAAGAACAGTGAACCGCTGCCGATTTCATTGCTCAGCGGCGAGGCACCCAAACGATTCAGTGAATTAAATGCCCTGAGCGGAGAACCGAGGTGCAACACCGAGGCGATAAACGCAATCGCCATCAGCACCCACAGGAAAAACATCGACAGATGAATACGTCGAGTCTCTTCCTGACTGCGTTTTCCCATCAGCGTCAGTGCTAAAACGATAAAACCGCCCACCACGCACTGCCCAAGAACGGTAAAAACCATTAAAGGCCATTCATGCCATCCGTTTCCCATCTCAAACCTCCTTCGGGTTAGCCAGATATCCAGTGGTATCGCCTACCGGACGGCAATTCGCATTGGGTTTAATGACAATATTGGGTTTAGTGAACTGCGTACCCGGAAGCGGTGCGACCTGCGCCAGCGTGCCATATTTCGCCCGCAGCTCTTCGATCGGTGCCATATCCAGCGCACGCAGCGGACAAGACTCTACACAAATAGGTTTCTTGCCATCCGCAACGCGTTCATAGCAGCCGTCACATTTAGTCATGTGGCCTTTCGCGGCGTTGTATTGCGGCGCGCCATACGGACAGGCCATATGGCAATAACGACAGCCGATGCAGATATCTTCGTTAACCACCACAAAGCCATCATCACGTTTGTGCATCGCGCCGCTCGGACACACTTTGGTGCAGGCCGGATCCTCGCAGTGGTTGCAGGCAATCGAAAGATAGTAGGCAAAGACATTCTGATGCCAGCCGTCACCATCCTGCTGCCAGTCGCCCCCGGCGTATTCGTAGATGCGGCGGAAACTGACGTCGGGTGTCAGATTTTTGAAGTCTTTGCACGCCAGTTCGCAGGTCTTACAACCGGTGCAGCGGCTCGAATCAATATAAAAACCATATTGGGTTGTCATAAGTTATTCCTTTAAACCTTCGCCACTTGCACAAGGTTGGTATGAGAAGGGTTACCTTTCGCCAAAGGGGAAGGCCGCTGAGAGGTCAGGACATTAATGCTGCCGGCACGGTCGATTTTGTTACTGTCGGGTGAGTACCAGGCCCCCTCCCCCAACGCGACCACGCCCGGCATCATGCGCGGTGTGACCTTGGCTGCAATATGCACTTCACCGCGATCGTTAAAGATGCGGATCATATCGCCGTTGGCAATGCCACGTGCGCTGGCGTCGAGCGGGTTCATCCACATTTCCTGCCGACACGCGGCCTTAAGGACATCGACATTGCCGTAGGTAGAGTGAGTGCGCGCTTTGTAGTGGAATCCCGTCATTTGCAACGGATAACGGCTGGCAAGCGGGTCATCGTAGTTTTCAAAGCCAGCGGCATAAACCGGTAGCGGATCAATGACATCATCCTTTTCCAGCTGCCATTTCGCGGCGATATCAGCCAGCTCAGCAGAGTAGATTTCAATTTTGCCGGAGGCCGTTTTCAACGGATTCGCCTGAGGATCCTGACGGAAAGCTTTGTAGGCAACATGATGCCCCTGCGGGTCACGTTGCTTGAAAATACCCTGCTGGCGGAAAGTATCGAAGTCAGGCAGTGTCGGGATCGCCTGCATGGATTGCTGATACAGATGGCGCATCCACTCTTCCTGAGTGCGGCCCTCGGTGAATTTCTGCTCCACGCCCATCCGCTTCGCCAGTTCGCTGGTCATCTCATAAATATTTTTGCACTCGAAGCGCGGTTTGATGACCTGATCGGCAAAAATGACGTAAGACATATTGCCCGCCGAGGCATCCAGACAGAAGTCCATCTGCTCGGAAGCGGTACAGTCAGGCAGGACGATATCGGCATATTTCGCTGAAGACGTCATGTGGTTGTCGATCACAACAATCATCTCGCACTGCTTGTCATCCTGTAGAATATCGTGAGTACGGTTGATATCGGAATGTTGGTTAATCAGGCAGTTACCAGCATAGTTCCAGATAAACTTGATTGGAACATCCAGTTTATCCTTCCCACGCACACCGTCTTTGGTAGCGGTCATTTCCGTGGCGCGGACAATCGCATCGGTCCACATGAACATAGAAATACTGGTCTGGACCGGATTCTCGAAGGTCGGCATGCGCACAAACGGCAGGCTGTAAGAGCCTTCACGGGCACCTGAGTTGCCGCCGTTAATGCCCACGTTACCGGTCAGAATTGCCAGCATAGCAATGGCGCGGGTGGCAATTTCACCGTTGGCATGGCGCTGCGGTCCCCAGCCCTGCGAAATAAAGGCCGGTTTTGCCTGACCGATTTCCCGGCCAAGTCTGACGATTTTATCTGCCGAAATACCGGTAATTTTAGATGCCCACTGCGGAGTTTTGGCCATACCATCGGGGCCAACACCCAGAATGTAAGCCTTGTAATGACCATTTTCAGGTGCACCCGCGGGCATTGTTTTCTCGTCATACCCGACGCAATATTTATCGAGGAATAGCTGATCCACCAGATTTTCACTGATCATCACATACGCCAGCGCGGCTGCCAGTGCCGCATCCGTGCCGGGACGGATCGGCAACCATTCATCTTCACGGCCGGCCCCTGTATCGGTATAACGCGGGTCGATAATGATCATGCGCGCATTGGATTTCTGCCGCGCCTGTTCGACGTAGTACGTCACACCGCCACCGCTCATGCGCGTTTCACCGGGGTTGTTGCCAAACAGTACTACCAGCTTACTATTCTCGATATCCGACGGGCTGTTACCGTCGGCCCAGCCGCCATAGGTATAATTCAGTCCTTCGGCGATTTGCGCAGAACTGTAATCTCCGTAGTGGTTGAGATAACCGCCGCAGCAGTTCATCAGGCGCGCAATAAGGGTTGAACCTGGCGGCCATGAACGGCTCATGGTCCCGCCCAGCGTTCCGGTGCCGTAATTCAGATAGATGGCTTCGTTACCGTATTTACTGATGATATCTTTCATGCTATCGGCAAGAGTGTCGAAAGCCTCCTCCCAGCTGATACGTTTAAATTTACCTTCACCGCGGGCGCCAACGCGCTTCATCGGATATTTCAGACGGTCAGGATTGTAGACACGGCGGCGCATGGAGCGTCCGCGCAGACAGGCACGGACCTGATGCAAACCCTCATAGTTATCATCACCGGTATTATCGGTTTCGACATACCGGATTTCACCGTCCACGACATGCATTCTCAGCGGACAGCGGCTACCGCAGTTGACCGTACAGGCACTCCAGACCACCTTCTCATTGGCCAGTTTGCTGGCTGATACCGTTTCTGTCGCCAGTGCATGACGAAAAGGCAAAGATACGCCTCCCGCTGCCGCTGCCAGCCCAACCAAAGCGGAGCTTTTCATCAGCGTGCGGCGACTGATCCCCTCTCCTGATGCTGATTTTCCTTGCTTCTTAATCGACATTCTCGTGCTCCTCGATATCCCCTCATAAAAACGGTGTAGGGGTAAAAATAAACGGCTACTTTTGCGGGAAGCGGATCTTTGCGTCCGCGGCCTCGACTAGACTTTTTCTATCTGAATCAGATTGGTATGTTGCGGATTCCCTTTCGCCAGCGGTGAGGCACGTTGAGTGGTCAGTGTGTTCATACAAGCACCGTGGTCAATGCGATCTCCCTTCATATCCGCCTGATGCCAGGCTCCCTGCCCCATGGCCACCACGCCGGGCATGATCCGCGGCGTCACTTTGGCCGCAACGCGCAGTTCACCGCGGCCGTTAAACACTTTCACTTTGTCGCCATTGGAAATACCACGACTCTGTGCGTCCAGCGGATTGATCCACACTTCCTGGCGGCAGGCAGCCTGTAAAATATCGATATTTCCGTAAGTCGAGTGCGTACGAGCTTTGTAGTGAAAACCAAACATCTGCAACGGATACTGGCTGCGCAGAGGGTCATCCCAGCCTTCGAACGTTGAGGCGTAAACAGGTAACGGACTGATGGTTTCGTCTTTTTCCAGATCCCATTGCGCTGCGATCTCAGCTAACGCCGTGGAGTAAATTTCTATTTTTCCAGATGGCGTTTTTAGCGGGTGGGCTTGCGGGGCCTGACGGAATTTTTTGTAAGCCACATAATGCCCCTCCGGGTCTTTACGCTTATAAATCCCCATCTGCCGCAGCTCTTCATAAGCCGGAAGGGCAGGGTCTTTCACCAGCATTTTGGCGTACAGGTACTGCAACCACTGCCGCTGGGTGCGGTTTTCGGTGAACTTTTGATAAACGTCAGGTCCGAGACGACGGGCGACTTCGCTCATCATTTCGTAAATGCCTTTACGCTCGAATTTAGCGGTGGTCGCAGGCTGAATGAAAATCAGATACCCCATATTCCCGGCGTAATCGTTGGGGATAATATCTTCCTGCTCGGTTGTCATCAGGTCAGGCAGCAGAATGTCGGCGTATTTCGCCGAGGCGGTCATGAAGTTTTCCAGCACCACGATCATCTCGCACTGTGAATCGTCCTGCAGGATGTCGTGGGTTCTGTTGATATCCGAATGCTGATTGGTGATGGTGTTACCGGCGTAATTCCAGATGAATTTGATCGGCACGTCCAACTTGTCTTTTCCGCGTACACCGTCTTTTTTTGCAGTCATTTCCGGACCGCGAACGATAGCGTCGGTCCAACTGAAACAAGAGATTTGCGTTTTAACCGGATTAGTCAGCACCGGCATACGCTCGATGGTGATGGTATAAGTCGACTCCCGTGCGCCACTGTTTCCGCCATTAATACCCACATTCCCGGTGAGAATGGGCAGCATAGCTATCGCCCGTGAAGTCAGTTCACCGTTGGCCTGACGCTGCGGTCCCCATCCCTGTGAGATACAGGCGGGTTTTGCCTGACCTATTTCACGCGCCAGTTTAATGATGCGGTCAACTGGGATGCCGGTGATATGCGAAGCCCACTGCGGCGTCTTGGCGGTAGCATCGTCACCCTGTCCGAGTATGTAGGCTTTGTAATGCCCGTTTGCCGGTGCTCCGGCTGGCTGTGTTTTCTCGTCATAGCCGATGCAGTAGGTATCCAGGAAGGGTTGATCGACTAAATTCTCAGTGATCAACACATGCGCGAGCCCCGCGACCAGCGCGGCGTCAGTGCCGGGGCGGATTGGGATCCACTCATCTTCACGCCCGGCCGCCGTATCGGTATAACGTGGGTCAATCACGATCATGCGGGCGTTAGAGCGTTCCCGGGCCTGCTCGAGGTAATAGGTTATCCCGCCGCCGCTCATGCGGGTTTCTGCCGGGTTATTACCAAACAGGACGACCAGCTTGCTGTTTTCGATATCCGAGGTGCTGTTGCGATCGTTGCTGCCGTAGGTATAAGGCATGGCGCAGCTGATTTGTGCGGTGCTGTAGGTGCCGTAATGACTGAGGAACCCGCCGTAGCAGTTCATCAGACGCGCAACCAGTGAGGCGTACGGCGAAGAGCGGGTAATATTTCCCCCCACCACGCCTGAGGTGTAATTGATATACACCGCTTCATTGCCATATTTCGCGACAATACGCTTTAGGTTATTGGCAATCTCATCGAAAGCCTCTTCCCAGCTGATGCGTTTGAATTTGCCTTCACCGCGCTTACCCACCCGTTTCATCGGATAGTTGAGTCGCTCAGGATGATTCATGCGTCGGCGGATTGAACGCCCGCGCAGGCAGGCGCGCACCTGATGATCGCCGTATTCATCATGGCCGGTATTATCCGTCTCCACCCAGTACACTTCGTTATCGCGAACATGCAGACGTAAGGCACAACGACTGCCACAGTTAACGGAACAAGCACCCCAGACCACGCTCTCTTCGCTGCTTATGGGCTGTGGTGTCACTGCGTCGGCAAGGACTTTGCGACTGAAAGGCAAAGAAACGCCACCGGCAGCGATGGCTAACCCTGCCAGCGAGGAGGTTTTCATTAATGTGCGGCGGCTGATACCACTTCTTACTTTGGCGTTTTCTGGTTTGTTTTCCGACATTTTACGCTCCGCTAAGTTGCTCCGCCGTTGTTGCACCGGTAACAAGGCCGATGACCATAGGGCTTGACGAAGAGTTGAGCGGGCCGGGACAGCACGTTGGCTGGAGTATATTTCTACCCACTCAGAATGCATGGATATTACTCACCAAGGGGTAGGAAACTTTGTTTGCTATCAAAAAAGGAGGGATTGAGGGAAGAAGATCGGTAGATTCGTCGTGTAGCGCACTATTTTACACATAAAAAAAGCGCCCGCAGGCGCCTTTTCGCTATATTATAAAATACATAACGGCCTTAGCCGATATATTCTAAGCCACCCATATAAGGGCGCAATACTGCCGGTACTTCAATACGTCCGTCTGCCTGTTGGTAGTTCTCCAACACAGCCACCAGAGTACGGCCTACAGCCAGACCAGATCCGTTCAGAGTATGAACCAGACGCGGTTTCTTCTCAGTTTTGCTGCGGCAACGTGCCTGCATACGGCGCGCCTGGAAATCACCCATGTTTGAACATGAGGAGATTTCGCGGTAAGTGTCCTGCGCAGGCAACCACACTTCCAGATCGTAGGTTTTAGTCGAACCAAAGCCCATGTCGCCGGTGCACAACAACATTTTACGATATGGCAGGTTCAGCAACTGAAGCACTTTCTCGGCATGACCGGTCAGCTCTTCCAACGCCTCCATGGAATCTTCAGGGCGAACAATCTGTACCATCTCGACTTTGTCGAACTGGTGCATGCGGATCAAACCACGGGTATCACGGCCATAAGAACCTGCTTCAGAACGGAAGCATGGCGTATGGGCAGTCATTTTCAGCGGCAGAGACTCTTCTTCAAGAATTTCGTCACGCACGAGGTTAGTCAGTGGTACTTCTGAGGTGGGAATCAACGCATAGTTGCTGCTGTCCACTTCTTCATCCAGCGGCTTGGTGTGGAATAAATCTTCACCAAATTTCGGCAACTGGCCGGTACCGTACAATGAATCATGGTTGACCAGATACGGCACATAGGTTTCGAGATAACCGTGCTGCTCGGTGTGCAGATCCAGCATGAACTGTGACAAAGCACGGTGCATACGGGCAACTTGTCCTTTCATCACAACGAAACGCGAACCGGTCAGTTTGACGGCGGCAGCGAAATCCAGACCACCGGACATTTCACCCAGTGAAACATGATCGCGTACCTCGAATTCATACTGATGAGGCGTACCCCAGCGGCTGACTTCCAGGTTATCATTTTCGTCTTTACCGGCAGGAACGGAGTCATCCGGCAAATTCGGAATAGCAGATGCAATGTTGCGGATTTCATTTTGCAACGCATCCAGCTCGGCCTTCGCCGCATCCAGTCTCTCACCCAGCGTATTCACTTCCTGACGCAGGGGTTCGATGTCTTCGCCACGGGCTTTAGCCTGACCGATAGTTTTCGATCGTGCATTGCGTTCAGCCTGAAGAGTTTCCGTTTCTACCTGCAAGACTTTGCGGCGTTCTTCTTGGGAACGCAGCGTTTCCACATCGAGTTTAAAACCTCTGCGAGCGAGTTTTTCTGCAACTGCGTCTAGCTCATTACGCAGTAGATTGGGATCGAGCATGCTAATCCTGTACGTGTCGTTTTGATTGTGAAATAGATGAAGCACGCCACCTGAACAGGTAGCATGTCAAAGAGTTATCAGAAGTAACCTTACCGCAAGAGCAAAATTAGCGGTAGCGTTTTGTCGGGCTATTTTGATCTTGTTCAGTCAGCCATGCCAGCTTTTCGCCGATCTTGCCTTCCAGCCCACGAGATGAAGGATAATAGTACTGAGTTTTCGCCATTTGCGGCGGGAAATAGTTCTCACCGGCGGCATAAGCATTGGGCTCATCATGGGCATAACGGTATTCTGCCCCCAGCCCCATCTCTTTCATGAGCTTGGTGGGCGCATTACGCAGATGTTCAGGAACATCGTAATCTGCCTGCTCTCTGGCATCGCGCATGGCGGCTTTGAAAGCGGTATAGACGGCATTACTTTTTGGCGCACAGGCCAGATAAACGATCGCCTGCGCAATCGCCCGCTCGCCTTCTGCCGGACCAACACGGGTGAAGCAGTCCCAGGCCGAGATGGCGACCTGCATACCCCGGGGATCGGCGTTGCCGACATCTTCGGAAGCGATCGCCAGCAGACGGCGCGCGACATACAACGGATCCCCACCGGCAGTAATGATCCTCGCATACCAGTATAAGGCCGCGTCCGGAGAAGAACCGCGCACCGATTTATGCAACGCAGAAATCAGGTCGTAATAGCGATCACCTTTGTTATCGAAACGCGCACTGCGTTCACCGGAGATCTCTTTGAGTAACTCCGGCGTTAATGTTCTGACCCCTTTTGCATCGATTTCAGCCATATCGGCCATCATTTCAATGCTATTCAGCGCTCGGCGGGCATCACCGTTAACCAGTTCACCCAGCATGCGGCGCGTCTCATCCGGCACCACAATTTTTTGATCGGCGTAACCACGTTCTTTATTAGTCAGCGCCTGGTCAATCACTTTCTCGATGTCTTCAGCGGTCAGAGATTTGAGCAAATAAACGCGGGCACGGGACAGCAGTGCGGAATTGAGTTCGAATGAGGGATTTTCAGTGGTGGCGCCAATAAACGTGATAGTGCCATCTTCGATGTGCGGCAGAAAGGCATCCTGCTGGCTCTTGTTGAAGCGGTGCACTTCATCCACAAACAGGATTGTGCGTCTGCCCGCATCACGATTTTGCCGTGCACGCTCAATGGCTTCTCGGATCTCTTTAATTCCCGACGTCACGGCCGAAATGCGCTCAACATCCGCATTAGCATAACGCCCGATCAGTTCTGCCAGCGTCGTTTTTCCCGTCCCAGGCGGTCCCCAGAGGATCATCGAGTGCAGCTGACCGGCTTCAATTGCCCGCGGCAGAGGTTTACCCGGTGCCAGCAGATGCTGCTGCCCAATATACTGCGCAAGAGAAACTGGCCGCATTCTTGCGGCCAGTGGCTGGAACTCATTGTGGGAAAAATCGAGTGACAGATTACTCAAAGGAACCTCACTGACGCTGGTCGTCCACCGTCACACCTTTCGGCGGTGTAAATTTGAATTTGGCATCATCAACCGAGGTATTCTGCTGACCTTTCAGGCTGTATGCACTTTTCTGACCATCCTGCTCAACCGCAGTGAAGCTTTTGATGGTACCGGTTGGCGTAACGTTAATTGCAAACTGTTTCAGATTACCGGCGGCCGTTTTCGGCGTTAATTCAAAATCATCGCCTTTCTGTTTAATGTTGTACTTCGACCAGTCACTGCTGTCGTTACGGGTGATCAGCATAAATGGCGTGTTACCGGTGGCATTTTTCAGCCAGGTCGCCGTGACTTGTTCGACAAAAGGGTTATAGAACCACAGGGTTTTACCGTCAGACACCAGAATACTTTCATCCGGTGAGGTCATATGCCAGTTGAACAGATTTGGTCGCTTGACCCACAGTTCGCCTTCACCTTGCTGCACCGCAGCACCGTCATCACTGGTAACGGTTTGGGTAAAACTTGCATGGAATGTATTCAGTTTACCCAGGCGGGATTTAAGATCACTGCTGGCGTCAGCCATCACGGAAGCCGAAGTAAACGCAGTCAGTAAACAGCCTACTACTAACAATTTTTTCATTATTATACTTGCCTCAGAAATCCATAAATTTCAGACGATGCCTTTCACACAGGCAAAAGACGTAGGGTGCGAACTCTATCCGAGGCAGCGTGCCAGCGGTAGCTCAATCATCTGAAAAACGCTTGTTTTACGCATCTTTGCAAATACCCTTTCTCATTCAAACTGCCTGTGTTGGTTGCCTTCAGCCCCCCGCTCACTTACTTTTGTAAGCTCACTGAGGGCCATTAGTTACCGCCTTGATCCAGCCCGAATGAGTTTGGATATTCATTTCGAAAAGATTTATTCGTGTGAGGGCGGAGCCAGCACTTCACGGTTACCGTTATGGCCCGGCGCACTGACAATGCCCTGCGCTTCCATTTGCTCAACGATACGTGCCGCGCGGTTGTAACCGATACGGAACTGACGCTGTACACCGGAAATTGAAGCCCGGCGTTTATCCACTACAAAGGCCACAGCCTGATCAAACAGGGCATCCAGCTCTTCATCACTATCAAGACCCAGACCGCCGCCCTCACCGTCTTCACCACCAGAGATGATGCTTTCGATATATTTAGGACGACCGCGGGCTTTCCAGTCCTGAACGACCGCATGCACTTCCTGGTCACGTACGAACGCACCGTGGACACGCACCGGAATCGAAGAGTTAGGCGCCATATAAAGCATGTCACCCATACCCAGCAGAGATTCCGCGCCGCCTTGATCAAGAATAGTGCGTGAGTCAATTTTGCTCGAAACCGTAAAGGCAATTCGGGTCGGAATGTTGGCTTTAATGAGACCGGTGATAACGTCAACCGACGGACGCTGAGTTGCCAGAACTAAGTGGATACCTGCTGCACGCGCTTTCTGTGCCAGACGGGCAATCAACTCTTCGACCTTTTTACCTACCGTCATCATCAAGTCAGCGAATTCGTCCACCAGTACCACGATAAACGGCTCTTTTCCAAGGAACGGCGGCTCAGCGGCCATACCATCGCCTGGCTTCCAGAACGGATCGGGGATTGGACGTCCCATGGCTTCCGCCTGTTCAACACGTTCGTTATAGCCCGCAAGGTTACGCACACCGAGTGCCGACATCAGCTTATAGCGACGTTCCATTTCTCCGACACACCAGCGCAGCGCATTGGCCGCATCTTTCATATCGGTAACCACTTCGGTCAGCAAATGCGGAATACCTTCATACACGGACAACTCGAGCATTTTCGGGTCGATCATGATGAAACGCACTTCCTCCGGCGTTGCTTTGTAAAGCATGCTGAGGATCATGGCGTTCACGCCGACAGACTTACCGGAACCGGTAGTACCGGCCACCAGTAAGTGCGGCATTTTGGCCAGATCGGCTATCACTGGCTCACCGGAAATATCTTTACCCAGCACAATCGTCAATGGTGAAGGACTGTCCTTAAACTTGGCGCAATCCAGCACTTCCCGCAGATATACGGTCTGACGCTTCTTGTTAGGTAATTCCAGACCAACGTAAGGCTTACCCGGTATCACCTCGACTACACGCACCGCTACCGCCGATAAAGAACGGGCAAGGTCGCGCGAGAGGTTAGAGATACGTGCGGCTTTCACTCCTGGTGCCAGATCCAGTTCAAAACGGGTGATCACCGGCCCCGGCTGACGGCCCACAACATCTGCTTTAATACGGTAGTCGTTGAGGCGGGCCTCAATCAGATTGCCCATCTGTTCCAGAGCAAACTCGTCGACCGGCTCAGATTCCACCGGCGGAGACGTCAGTAAATCCAGTGACGGCAACGGTGTCGTTGGCTTCACCAACGGTTGTTCATTGCGCATCAGGAACGGGTGGATCAGGCTATCCATATTTGGTTGATGCGCTGCCTGTGACTGCTGCGGCGCTTCATACTGCTCAATAGGCTCGACCGGCGCGTGAACAGGACGGTGCGCTGACTGGCCGAAAGCAGGAGCCTCTGGCTCATCTTCTTTCTGCGGTGAGAGGGTAAATAACGGCTCTGAAGGCGTGTCATCTACCAAATCTGCCATCGGCGAGAACGTGAAGGCATCATGCGTACTGATATTCATTGCCGCCGCAGCAACAGCCTCTGACGCAGGAAATGAAACCGGCGCAGGCGAGAGTGCACGTTCCTGGTAAGGCACAGAATCCATCGGCTCCTCTGCGTCCTGCTGATAGCGGTTCTGCTCGCGGGCAGCAAAGGCCTGACTCAACGCCGCTTCCTCCAGTGCCGCTTCTTCATCCTGCTCAGTGGCCTGATGCTCTTGGCCATAACGATGGCTCTGCTGCTGAGCAAACTGTTGACGCAGTGCCGCTTCCTGCAAGGCCTGATCGTCATCGCCCTGAACATTATTAATAGCATCGGCAGAAGTGTCAGCGGTCTGCTGCTGCGCATTCTCCTGCTCCTGCTGCTCAGCCATTCGCTGAGAAGGCAGCTTGATGCCGTACGATGCCAGCTCGCGGCGAGTTGGAATACGTACCGGATTCGGACGAGGTAACTCAGGTCCTACACCTTTTTTGATTTGAGAATTACCATCACTGACTGCGCTGAACGCAGGCATAAAGGTAGTGGTGGCTCCCGCCGCGGACTGCCCGGCCTGTGCAAGCCCAGTTGCCAGTGCCGCCGTAGCCGCAACGCTGTTCACATCGCTGCTGTCACGCTGTGCGGTACTGAAATCAAATGGCGAACGCTCAGAGGCCGGATTGGCCGCCGCACTCCAGTTACCCAGTCGCGGCTCACCCTGATCATATTCGGAATGCGGCGCAGGTTGCTGAGGCGCTGGTGTTTCTTGTGGAATTTCAAAGCTGTATAACGGCGGCGGAGGTGCAATTGTCGCATCCGGCGCAGGAATATGGAGCGGCGCGGCGGGCTGCGAGATCTCTGCCGGAGCTGGCTCTGCGCTAGCCACTGCTGGCTGAATAGGCGCGGCCTGAGGAGAGGGTTCATGCAGGGACGGTGCAGAGAACAGCACGTCGTCGTCTTCAGCAGCGGCCTGAGCAAGGGCTGGCGTCATGGCGGCGTTGGCAGTGGCTACTGCTGCCGCACGTGCAGCTTCAGAAGGGACATAATCGCTATCAAGCAGCGGATCGTCCTGCGCGTCATGAACATCCTGCTCGTGGCGATCGTCGTAATACTCTTCCTCGTCATCACGGCGGGAACGGTTGGTCATAAAGGTGGTCACACCCAGAACTGCACCACCAATTTTCTCTGCAATAGTCAGCCAAGACCAGCCTGTAAACAGCGTTAAACCCGCCGCCCAGACGCAAAGCAGCACCATGGTAGCACCGACATTGTTAAACCACGGCGTCATAGCCGTACCCAACAAACTGCCGATCACACCACCGGAGGCGAAGTAATACAGATCATCAATGTTAAACGCGGCTAATCCACAAGACGTGAGAATGAGCGCCAGCGTCCCGATAAGGCGCAGCGATAATGAAAAATAATCGACGTGATCCTGATTATCACGCTGGCGAAACGCCGCCCAGCACAGGCTAAGCATGATAGGTGGAATAGCGTAAGCTAATACGCCAAAAACGAAGAATAACGTATCGGCCATCCAGGCCCCAACACCACCACCCCAATTATGGATAGGTCCATGCCAAGCAGTTTGCGACCAGCTTGGATCTGACGGGTTAAAACTCACCAAGGCCGCGATAAGGTACGCGGCGAAAACGGCTACCACAACCAGCACAGCCTCCAGTACACGGCGGCTACTGCTTAGTTTCTTCAAGGTAACGTCTTTATCTTCTGTATATTCCTGGCTCAAGAAAGGCTCTCCAGGTTCCTGTGGGCTGAAAAAGCAACAGCGCCGAGAACGGGCCTCGGCGCCAGAGCTGTATAGATACACAGGAGTGTAGCTAACTTTATAAGGTTTTGCACCTGAACCTTTACCGGGTCTTAATGACCAGTCGGTTAGTTTGTTTTACTTCTTCCATCACCACATAGGTGCGGGTGTCGTTGACGCCCGGCAGACGAAGTAACGTCTCTCCTAACAACTTACGGTAAGCGGACATATCAGGTACGCGGGTTTTCAACAAATAGTCGAAATCCCCGGAAACCAAATGACACTCCTGAATATCTTCAAGTTTTTGTACTGCAGCATTGAATTGCTCAAATACATCCGGTGCACCACGGTTGAGTGTTATTTCAACAAACACCAGCAGCGACGCATCCAGATAATGTGGATTGAGCAACGCAGTATAACCGTTGATGAAGCCCTGACGTTCTAAACGACGAACGCGCTCCAGGCACGGCGTTGGTGATAATCCCACACGTTTGGAAAGCTCGACGTTTGAAATCCGGCCATCCTTTTGCAATTCGTTGAGGATGTTACGGTCAATACGATCGAGATCTTTTCCCGGACGTTTTTTGTTGTCTACCATTATTATTATCTCTCTGCTGTCCTTCCCTGCACCTGCCATACCCTAGCCAACTTCAATGTGTCAGGGTTTGTCCCAAGCGAAGACCCGATTGTTATAGGTTTTAGCACCCTGTATGAACGCATTCGTCCCCTGTCGAAAGAAAACGCGTTCAGTGACCTGATACCGAGAAAAAATAACGCTGTGAAATTAATAGCTTGCATAGCGCCAGCTGCTTTCACTAAATCCTGCGCAAGAAAAAACCAGCGATGCATAATCCCGAACGAGTCAGGTAGCAGCTGATCGTGTAATTTCAAGTCACAGGCAGGCGATTAATTTCTTCGTCCCCAGATGTTTTCGCAAATGCACAGCGGATTGTCAAAGTAAAAGAAGCAAAATCAGAAGAACGTGCCAGATTGAAAAGACACGACATCCTTTTTAGCTATCTTTCTACGACCCACAATAACAAAACAATTAGCAGACTTTTCCACGATAAACCCTGCAAGAAGCCGGGATTTAGCTTGAAAACGTCACATGTCCGAAAAAATTCGAACCAGAAATAACCAACCTACAGGCTCATATTCCTCTGCCCATCAATTAGTTACCCGCCTTAATGGCTGGCAGCGGTTCTGTTCTACGCGGATTTAAAAGCAAAAACTATCAGACAAATCGCTAACAACATCTGAGTTTACTTTTTTTACGGCGCGGTTTTCCCTACAATCGGTTCATTGCTAGTCCCCATCACGGAGATGAATTGCTCATGAGTACGGTTAAACACAGTAAATTATTGATTTTAGGCTCAGGCCCTGCCGGTTATACCGCAGCAGTTTATGCTGCCCGCGCCAACCTCAATCCGGTGCTCATCACCGGCATGGAAAAAGGCGGTCAGCTGACCACCACGACCGAGGTTGAAAACTGGCCGGGTGATCCGGAAGGCCTGACTGGCCCAGCTCTGATGGAACGTATGCACGAGCATGCGGCAAAATTTAATACCGAAATCATTTTCGACCATATCAACAAAGTCGATTTGCAAAACCGTCCATTCCGCCTTTTTGGCGACAGCGAAGAGTACACCTGCGATGCGTTAATCATCGCCACCGGGGCTTCCGCACGTTATATCGGCTTGCCATCTGAAGAGGCGTTCAAAGGCAAAGGCGTTTCCGCCTGTGCTACATGTGACGGTTTCTTCTATCGCAACCAGAAAGTCGCCGTGGTCGGTGGGGGTAATACCGCCGTCGAAGAGGCGCTTTATCTGGCGAACATCGCTGAAGAAGTGCACCTGATCCACCGTCGCGACAGCTTCCGCGCAGAAAAAATTCTGATTGATCGTCTGAACGAAAAAGCCAAAAACGGCAACATTGTTCTGCATACCCATAAAACACTCGACGAAGTTCTGGGCGACCCGATGGGCGTTACCGGTGCAAATCTGCGTGATGCCCGTACCGATGAACTGAGCAAGCTGGACGTTGCCGGTGTGTTTATTGCTATCGGCCACAGCCCGAACACCGCAATCTTTGACGGTCAGCTGGCGCTGGAAAACGGCTATATCAAAGTGCAGTCAGGCATTCATGGTAATGCAACTCAGACCAGTATTCCGGGCGTCTTCGCAGCAGGCGATGTGATGGACCATATCTACCGTCAGGCCATCACATCGGCCGGTACCGGTTGTATGGCCGCGCTGGATGCTGAACGTTATCTGGACGGCCTGATAAAACCGGCCACGGTCTGATCATTCCCATCGGTAGTACACGCGATAACCTATAAGGCGGCTGAATAGTCGCCTTATTTTTTTATAAAAATAGATAATGTTTTCAGTCTTACTTTGAACATGTAACATGAGCGGGCTTTCGACTCAGCTCGGAACACAACGGCTGATAGCGCCGTCACTGCGGCGCTTTTTTGGATCATGCGATCTGCGATCGGGCTTCTTCAGCATCCTTCTGATTTCCCCGCCAGCCCGCATGTCACCCTATGCAGAAATATCCACAGTGATTTCTGTATTGCTGCGCAGACTGATTGCCTGATGAATAAAACACGACAACAAGAACTGATCCGCTGGTTAAAGCAACAAAGCTCACGGGCTAAAGGCTGGATACGCCTGTCAATGATGCTCGGTTTACTTGCGGGTTTGTTGATCCTTGCTCAAGCCTGGCTCATGGCCGGTCTCCTCCACAGCCTGATTATCCAACACACGCCGCGCGAAGCCCTGCTGCAAAGTTTTCTGCTGCTGGCGCTGACGTTTATTCTGCGCGCCGTCGTAACCTGGCTACGTGAACAGGTCGGTTTTATCTGCGGCAAAATCATTCGTCAGGAGATGCGCAGACTGGTGCTCGACCGGCTGGAGAAGCTCGGACCAGCATGGATTCAGGGTAAACCAGCGGGAAGTTGGGCTACCATCATTCTTGAACAAATCGAGGAGATGCAGGACTACTACGGACGCTATCTGCCGCAAATCGCTCTGGCGGGGATCATCCCGCTGTTGATTCTGGTGAGTATTTTCCCGATCAACTGGGCGGCGGGCATGATCCTGCTGGTCACTGCGCCGCTGATCCCCATTTTTATGGCGCTCGTGGGAATGGGGGCTGCGGACGCCAACCGCCGCAACTTTACCGCCCTCGCCCGCCTGAGCGGTAATTTTCTCGACAGCCTGCGCGGCCTTGATACCCTGCGCCTGTTCCACCGTGCACAGGCTGAAACCGACCAGATCACCCGCTCAACCGAGAACTTCCGTGCCAGAACCATGGACGTCCTGCGTCTGGCCTTTTTATCGTCCGCCGTACTGGAATTCTTTGCCTCGCTCTCCATTGCCGTTGTCGCTGTCTATTTTGGGTTCTCCTATCTGGGCGAATTGAATTTCGGCAGCTACGGCACGCCGGTCACGCTTTTCGCCGGTTTCCTGGTGCTGATTCTTGCACCGGAATTTTTCCAGCCGCTGCGTGACCTTGGCGCGTTCTATCATGCCAAAGCACAAGCCGTGGGCGCCGCAGAGAGCCTGCTAACATTCCTCACTACCGAAGTGGAAACTCAGGGCGAAGGCACACAACCTTGGAGCAGTAAAACACCACTTTCACTGGTTGCAAGGGATCTGGTCATTCTCTCCCCGGATGGCAAAACGCTGGCCGGCCCGCTCAATTTTGATTTACCCGCAGGTGCCCGCGTCGCCATTGTCGGGCTGAGCGGCGCCGGAAAAAGCTCGCTGCTGAACGCACTGCTGGGCTTTTTGCCCTACCAGGGTTCGCTGCAGGCAGGTGGGCTTGAATTGCGGGAGATCCGCCGCCAGGACTGGCGTCAGCAGCTTGGCTGGGTGGGACAAAATCCGCACCTGCCTGAGCAAACGTTGCGCGCCAACATCTTGTTGAACCAACCTGATGCCAGTGAGGAACAGCTTCAGACCGCTATCGAGCGCGCCTATGTCAGTGAATTTTTAGCTCTGCTTCCGCAAGGTCTGGATACCGAACTGGGCGACAGCGCCGCCCGCCTGTCTGTTGGCCAGGCACAGCGTGTCGCCGTGGCCCGCGCCCTACTTTCTCCCTGTCAGCTATTGCTGCTGGATGAACCGACCGCCAGTCTGGATGCACACAGTGAGAAACGCGTGATGCAGGCGCTGACTGACGCTTCAAGGTCGCAGACCACCCTTCTCGTCACCCATCAGTTAGAAGATACGGAACACTACGATGTAGTCTGGGTGATGGGCAAAGGCCAGTTGATCGAACAGGGCAGCTATCAGCAATTAGCCGGTCAGGGCGGTGCGTTCTCCCGCTTGCTGGCCCAGCGCAGTCAGGAGCTGTAACCATGAAAATTCTACTGCCTTACCTCGCGCTGTACCGTCGCCACTGGTTCCGCCTGTCACTGGGTATCATTCTGGCGATTGTCACCCTGCTTGCCAGCATCGGGCTGCTGACCCTTTCCGGCTGGTTCCTTGCCGCATCGGCGGTGGCTGGCCTGGCCGGTTTATATACGTTCAACTACATGCTGCCTGCCGCAGGCGTACGCGGTGCAGCTATTTTCCGCACCGCAGGCCGTTACGCTGAGCGGCTGGTGAGCCACGATGCGACGTTTCGTGTTCTGGCCCATCTGCGGGTGTTCACGTTTACCAAAATCATGCCGCTGTCGCCGGGCGGTATTGCCCGTTTTCGTCAGGCGGATTTACTGAACCGTTTGGTGGCTGACGTTGATACGCTTGACCACTTATATCTGCGGGTAATCTCCCCACTGGTCAGCGCGCTGGTGATCATCTTAGTCGTTACGTTTGGCCTGAGTTTTCTGGATCTCAACCTGGCCCTGACGCTCGGCGCCATCATGCTGGCACTGATGCTGCTATTACCGGTGATTTTTTATCGTGCGGGCCAGCCGATCGGCCGCGAACTGACCAGCCTGCGCGGCGCTTACCGCACGCAGTTGAATGCGTGGTTACAAGGTCAGGCAGAGTTGGTGGTATTTGGTGCACAGGCACGTTTTCGCCAAACGCTGGATGACATCGAGCGTCGCTGGATAGCACGTCAGCAACAGCAGGCAAAACTCTCCGGACTGTCACAGGCAACGATTATTGCCTGTGCGGGGCTGACGGTCACACTGATGTTATGGCTGGCCGCTGGCGGATTCGCCACGCTGGCGCGGCCCGGCGCACTGATTGCCCTGTTTGTCTTCGCACCGCTGGCCGCCTTTGAAGCACTTGGCCCGGTCGCCGCGGCTTTCCAGCATCTCGGGCAGGTTATTGCTTCCGCCCAGCGCATCAGTCAGGTGATCGAACAACAACCGCTTGTGACCTTCCCGATGCAGGGTGCTTCGGCACAGAATCAGGCCGATCTTTACATCGAAGATCTGAACTTCACCTATCCGGGCCAGCCGCTGCCGGTACTTAAAGGCATAGGGCTGAATATCCGGGCCGGTGAGCACGTGGCTTTACTCGGCCAGACCGGCTGTGGCAAATCTACCTTGCTGCAACTGGTGACCCGCGCATGGGATGCAGACAGTGGCAGCATCAGGCTCAACGGTACGCCGCTGGCCGACTACGCTGAAACCTCTCTGCGCCAGATGATGACCGTCGTCAGCCAGCGCGTGCATATTTTTAATAATACGCTGCGTGAAAACTTGCGAATGGCGTCACCTCACAGCAGCGACGCAGAACTGGCGACGGCGCTTGGGGCCGTGGATTTGCATGTGCTGCTTGAAGGTGAAGGGCTCAACGCCTGGCTCGGAGAAGGCGGTAGGCAGCTTTCTGGCGGCGAACAACGTCGTCTTGGGCTGGTGCGCGGTTTATTGCATAACGCTCCGCTGTGGCTGCTGGATGAGCCGACAGAGGGGCTGGACGCCGAAACCGAGCGTCACATTCTGGCATTGCTGAGCAAACATTGTCAGGGTAAGACGCTGGTGCTGGTCACTCACCGCCTGTACGGACTTGAAAATATGGACAAGATTTGCGTGATGGAAGAAGGACAAATCGTCGAACAAGGCGATCACCAGACGCTGATTAACCATGCAGGCCGCTATGCCCGTTTTCGCGCACGGGGTTAATTTCTTTTTCGGCTTACCATGAGCAAAGGTGACTATGCGGCTCGTTAAACTTGAAGCAAATTCAGTCAGCTTCCCGGATCCGGAAACGGCTCTGCAGGACCCTAACGGCCTGCTGGCGCTGGGCGGGGATTTAACCCCGCGACGCCTGCTCTCGGCCTATCATCAGGGAATATTTCCGTGGTTTGACCCCGGCGAGATGATCCTGTGGTGGTCTCCTGATCCCCGTGCCGTGCTGTTTCCCCCTGAGCGCCATGTCAGCCGCAGCCTGCGCCGCTTTATGCGCCATGAGCCTTACCGCTTCACGCTTAACCGTGCGTTCGGTGACGTGGTCCACGCCTGCTCTCAGCAGCGTGATGAAGGCACCTGGATTGGCCCGCTGGTCAAACGTGGCTATCAGGAGCTGCACGAGGCAGGCCACGCCCATTCTGTCGAAGTCTGGTCAGGAGATGAACTTATCGGCGGTATGTATGGTGTGAGCGTCGGCGGTCTGTTTTGCGGTGAGTCGATGTTCAGCCGCCAATTGAATGCCTCAAAATGCGCCGTGATGATTTTTTGCCAACATTTTACCCGCTATGGGGGAGAACTGATTGACTGTCAGGTGCTCAACCCTCACACTGCGTCGCTGGGTGCGAAAGAGATCCCCCGCCGCCAATTTTTGCAGCTGCTTTCCCGGCTTTCACAGCATCAATTACCGCCGGAATGCTGGCTGCCCCAAGACTTATCCCCACGTTATGAAGACCTGCCGACACTCCCGATGGATAGGGAATAGATGCGCTCATGGTCCATATTTCTTTACATAATGTGGGTTTTTCGGCATTATCTTGCCGGTTAAAAACTATGGTAGTTAGACCTAGAGGATTCGATGGCCAAAGAAGACAATATTGAAATGCAGGGTACCGTACTTGATACGCTGCCAAACACTATGTTCCGCGTTGAGTTGGAAAACGGTCACGTAGTAACTGCACACATCTCCGGTAAAATGCGTAAGAACTACATCCGCATCCTGACGGGCGACAAAGTCACTGTAGAGCTGACCCCGTACGACCTGAGCAAAGGCCGCATTGTCTTCCGTAGCCGCTAATAAGCGGTTTACTCATCGCTGATTTTTCTGGCGATACCTGAGGATACCCTTTTCGCCCTTCCTGCTGTTGCAAGGGCGTTTTGTGGTATCCGGAATTTGACAATTGTTCGGTTTTTCTCTGCTTAGCATTCCCTGTCAGTGACAGGTTCTGCTGAAGTACAGGCATAAAAAAAGGCGATGATATCATCGCCTTTTTCACTTCTATGCTTTCAGTGGCCGTTTAATGCACAGCACCTTCCGCTTTTTTCTTCTGCGCGCTCATGAAATGGTACGTCAGTTTGTCAGCGCTCTTATCGAGGGCGACGGAGACTGAACCGCCATCAACCAGCGAACCAAACAGCAATTCGTTAGCCAGTGGTTTCTTCAGGTTCTCCTGTACGGCACGGGTCATTGGGCGTGCGCCCATCGCCTTGTCGTAGCCTTTCACCGTTAACCAGTTGCGTGCTTCGTCGCTGACTTCAAGTGAGACGCCCTTCGCATCCAGCTGCGCCTGCAATTCCACGATGAACTTATCAACAACCTGCTGAATCACTTCAGTGGACAGATGGTTGAACCAGATCACGTTATCCAGGCGGTTACGGAACTCTGGCGTAAACACTTTCTTGATCTCATCCATAGCATCCGGGCTGTTATCCTGATGCACCAGACCAATCGATTTACGTTCGGTTTCACGTACACCGGCGTTGGTAGTCATCACCAGAATCACGTTACGGAAATCCGCTTTACGGCCGTTGTTGTCGGTCAGCGTACCGTTATCCATCACCTGCAACAGCAGGTTGAAGACGTCAGGGTGCGCTTTCTCGATTTCATCCAGCAGCACAACAGAGTGCGGATGCTTCAGCACAGCGTCAGTCAGCAAGCCACCCTGATCAAAGCCGACGTAACCCGGAGGTGCACCAATCAAACGGCTGACGGTGTGACGTTCCATATACTCGGACATATCAAAGCGCAGCAGTTCGATATCCAGCGCTTTTGCGAGCTGAACTGTCACTTCGGTTTTACCCACACCGGTTGGACCGGCGAACAGGAAGGAACCGACAGGCTTATGATCCTGACCCAAACCGGCGCGGCTCATTTTGATCGCTTCGGTCAGAGCTTCAATCGCCGGATCTTGCCCAAACACCAGCATTTTCAGACGATCGCTGAGATTTTTCAGCACATCACGGTCCGTTGAAGAGACGGTTTTTTCCGGAATACGCGCAATACGTGCAACCACGCTTTCAATGTCACTGACGTTGACGGTTTTCTTGCGTTTGCTGACCGGCATCAACCGGCTGCGGGCGCCCGCCTCATCAATGACGTCGATGGCTTTGTCCGGCAAATGACGGTCATTAATGTATTTAACCGACAGCTCCACCGCTGCGCGCACCGCTTTGGCGGTATAACGCACGTCATGGTGTGCTTCATATTTTGTTTTCAGGCCGTTGATGATCTGCACGGTTTCTTCGACAGAAGGCTCAGTGATATCAATCTTCTGGAAGCGACGCGCCAGAGCACGGTCTTTTTCGAAGATATTGCTGAACTCCTGATAAGTCGTAGAACCGATCACCCGAATTTTACCGCTGGAAAGCAGCGGTTTGATCAGATTGGCTGCATCGACTTGCCCGCCAGACGCCGCACCCGCACCGATGATGGTATGGATCTCATCGATAAACAGAATGCTGTTCTTGTCTTGCTCAAGTTGTTTGAGCAGCGATTTGAAACGTTTTTCGAAATCGCCGCGGTATTTGGTGCCTGCCAGCAGTGAACCGATATCCAGAGAATAGAGGGTGCAGTCGGCAATCACTTCCGGCACATCACCCTGCTCGATTCTCCATGCAAGACCTTCGGCAATGGCGGTTTTACCCACACCGGACTCGCCCACCAGCAGTGGGTTATTTTTACGACGGCGGCAAAGTACCTGAATCGCACGCTCAAGCTCTTTGTCACGGCCAATCAGCGGGTCGATCCCTCCCACACGCGCCAACTGGTTAAGATTAGTGGTGAAGTTCTCCATACGATCTTCCCCCGCCGACTGCTCTTCGTTAACTGGGTTTTCTGCATTGTTTGGCGTCTGGCCCGGTTCGTCTTTACGCGTACCGTGAGAGATAAAGTTCACCACATCGAGGCGGCTGACGTCATGTTTGCGCAGCAGATACGCGGCCTGGGATTCCTGTTCGCTGAAAATAGCGACCAGAACGTTTGCGCCAGACACTTCACTACGGCCAGAAGACTGCACGTGGAATACCGCACGTTGCAGAACACGCTGGAAACTCAGCGTAGGCTGGGTGTCGCGCTCTTCTTCACTGGCAGGTAAGGTGGGCGTGGTTTGTTCGATGAACGCTTCCAGTTCCTGGCGTAATGCGACCAGGTCAACGGTACAAGCTTCAAGCGCTTCACGGGCTGCAGGGTTGCTAAGCAACGCCAGCAGCAGGTGCTCCACGGTCATAAACTCATGCCGGTGCTCACGGGCTCTTGCAAAAGCCATGTTGAGACTGAGTTCAAGTTCTTGATTGAGCATAGGCACCTCCCAAATAGATTGCCTTAATCAGGCTTTTTCCAGCGTACACAGCAACGGATGCTCATTCTCCCTGGCATACTCATTCACATGTGCGACTTTGGTTTCAGCGACTTCAGCAGTGTAAACACCGCAGATAGCTTTGCCTTTATAGTGCACCTGGAGCATCAGTTGCGTTGCACGTTCAATATCATAAGAAAAGAACTTTTGCAGCACGTCAATCACAAATTCCATTGGAGTGTAATCGTCGTTGTTTAATATAACTTTATACATAGATGGCGGTTTTACCTCATCCTTTAGCTTGTCCGCCGCTAATTGTTCGAAATTCAGCCAGTCTTGATTCTTACCCATTGCCTGTCCATCACCCTCTGAAGATCAGTTCTGACTTAAAAAGACACTGACACCGCGGTGCTTTGTCTTCAGTCATGACGTTTAACAATCATTTTACCATCTCTTACGCCATCATGCCGCAGCACATAGACCTCTCTTTGCTATCGGCAGAAACGTTGAAATAACGACCAAATTATTTCAATAGCGTTAGCTGCTTCAAAGTTTGGTTATCTGCCCGGAGCCGACAAATGCCGTTCCCTTGACGTCCGGATCAATTCCACTAGAGTGTAATTTCGTACGCTGAATCCCTGTCAGAAACGCCTGCATTCAGCGACGTACGGGCATTCGTGCTCACTTACGGGCTTAATCTCTTCAACTCACCACACAGTCATGAGAGGGAAGTAGAAGCATGGAGACGGGTACTGTTAAATGGTTCAATAATGCTAAGGGCTTTGGTTTCATTTGCCCCTTAAATGGCGGTGAAGATATCTTTGCTCACTACTCCACGATCCAGATGGAGGGTTACCGCACCCTCAAAGCCGGACAGCAAGTCAGCTTCGATGTTCATGAAGGGCCAAAGGGAAATCATGCCAGCCTCATCATTCCGGTGGAAAGTGAAGCAGTCGCCGAACCCGCTGCATAACGCTTATTGTCATACCCTCTTACTACAGATTCTTTTCCAAATGCCGGTCTAACATTGACTGGCATTTTTATTTATGGGGGAGAAACGCCTGAGCTTCAAGTGCCAGCACTGAAAAAGGCACTTATTTGTCAGGTTTGCCCGCGTTGAAATGGCATTTTCTACCGCGGAAATTTACATTTTGTAATATCGAATAAACAGAATCCAAACAGTTGTAAAGCTTTCCCCGCCGCCAAATCTCCGTTGTAATTCGGTTTATTCAGCACCTGTTCAAATAGTCCTATTCGGCCCGCAGGCCCGTGATGAACAGGTACAGTGCAATGACAACTCTCATTTATCCTATCGCAGGTGACCAAAAACGCTCTGGTTTACAGTTGCTGTCTGCGCTGGTTTCCCATCAATCAGTGCCGGGCAAAACGTGGAACCGCACCAGCTTTCGCATGAAGTTTTTGCTGCGTACGCTGTGGTCCCCGCGTGTCACGCTAAACCTGCTGGACTATCTGGCCCAGCATCCGCAGCGCGATGAGATTCTGCAAGCCATGCCTACCCTTCCCTGCAAACTGCACCGTGTTTATCAGGCGGTGAATATCAGCCGTGAGACCGCGCTGAACAACATTATCGCCCATTACGACCATCTCGCTACGCAAGTGCCGCCAGCCATCAACCATGCGCTGCTGAGTGCAAAACCGCTGAACATCGCGATGCTGGAAGGCAAAGAGGGCCAGCGTTTTGCGCTGCAACTCAATGCGGTGTCCCATTATGACAAAGAGGGTGAAGCCTCTTTAATGTTCAAGAATGAATCCGGTGAATCTGTCGCTACAGTGACTTTTTCGCTGATTAACTACATCGGCCAGCCAACGCTGTTTGTCGGTGCGATTCAGGGGCCGAAAGCGCACGTTGAGCACGCTGAAATCCAGAAAGCCACCAAAGCCTGCCACGGTTTATTCCCGAAACGGCTGGTGATGGAAGCAGTGATGCTGGTCGCGGAACTGACCGGGATGACGCAGATTGTGGCGGTCAGCAACCGCACCCATATCTATGAACACCCGCGCTATAAAAAGCGTAAAGGTTTGGTTTTTGCCGATTACGACGGCTTCTGGGAAACCCTGCACGGCATATTGGGCGAGGACGGCTACTTCCACCTGCCGCGCCAGATCCCGCACCGCCCGCTGGAAGAGATCGCCAGCAAGCGCCGTTCAGAGTACCGCCGCCGTTACCAGTTACTCGACGAACTGGAAGCGCAAATCCGTCAGGCTTTTTCACAAGGCTGTGCAGAGCAACGTCGCTCCAGCGCAGCCTAGTCGGCACGCCCGCGTGCCAGCCATGCCACGCGGGAGAACATCTGTCTGAGCAGCGGTGGCACCGAGCTGACACCGCGCTGCGACGCCGCCAGAGCAACATCAATTGCCAGATCAGGTTTAGAAGTCCGGTGGATCGCTTTGTCGATGATCCTGCGCGGTGACATCGGTACGTTTTCAGGCAGTGCCGCGTGGCGGCGGTATACGTCCTCAAAGCCGCCACGGTAAAGAAAGTGTTCGATATCCTGTGAAGGCAGCGCCGTCAGGCGATAGCGCAACGTATCATCATGCGTTTCAACGTTGCTGATCACCGTCGCGGCGTATTTCTTACCCGCTTCGTCGCCGTCCACCAGCACGTGCCACTCAATCCCCATCTGTCTCGCAAAGCGCAACAACGGCTTCAGGCCCGACTGCGCAAACTCAATCACCTTGATCCCTTCTGACTCAAAATGGTAACCACACTGACGCGCAAGTTGGTTGAGCAACCACACTTCTGTCTCTCCTTCCACCAGCAACCAGCAGCGGGCGAAAAGCGATGAGGGTCGGTTAAAACGGATGTGAAAAGCAATGCGGCGGCTGTCTTCCGGGCTCAAACCCTGCGGCCCGATGCTATAAGCCGCTACCCGCCCCGATTCACGCACCAACCGGCAAATTTGCTCGACCGGCACCAGTGAGAGCAGTTCGCCGGAATTGGTTGTCGTGATGCGTTGCAGAGGAAGCTGGTCGAGCAGCCCCCAGGCTACCGACAGCATGATCGGATGCAAGCGGGTTTCAGGGTCTTCTATTAATAGCAGCGGGCGGGCATCAGGGTGTAACAGCACCGAGCCTTTTGCCTGCAACAACGTAGAGAACATCCCCAGCAACATCACCCGCATACTGCGGCTGTTAGGCTCGGCAATCATCCGGTTGATATTCCCCAGTGAACGCCATGCCCGGCGGCTCTCCGCCCTGCCGTGGCGTTTCTGCTGCCACGAGACGCTGTTGGTGGTGCCCTGCTCGGCAAAATAGTGTTCGAGCAGCTGCTGCATGGCGGCCAGCCCGCTGCGCAGTTCACTGTTGGTCAGATTCTGCGGATTATGGATCAGGCCCCGCGTCAGCTCATCGAGTTCACGGGCCATCTGTTCGTTGTTTTTTGCCAGCCTCGGCGCCAGCGTATCGCTGCGCAAACGGCGTATAAAACGCGCATCGCGCAAACGTAAAACCGGATTGAGTGTGATCAGCGCCTGCGCCAGCGGATCAATCGTTTGCAGGTTCAGCGCCTGCCCGTTGGCAGACAGAAAACTGCGCAACGTCAGCACGCTGCCGTCATCATCCAGTTCACCCTCGAGCCGGTAGTAGATCCGCGTCAGTTTATCGGGGCACTTCACCCATAAAGGAGAGAGCGGATTAAACCGGGGCGATGTGTGGTGTCCGGCCTGATTTTCGCAAAAGGTGAAGACGACATGCAGATATTTGGTTTTCTCCTGCTGTTCGCCCGCTGGGAAATAGAAATCTTCTTCTTTAAAGCAGTAAAGTTCAGGCTGCGGTGAGAGCAGCAGCGTCAGGGCATCCAGCAAACTGGATTTACCCCAGGCATTTTCACCTATCAGCACCGTATTGGTGGTCACCGACGAGACACTTTCGTCGTTTATCGGCCCGGTGATTGACGCGCCGCGTCGCGTGGGTTGTGTCAACGTCAGTGAAAGCCGGTTAAGACCGCGAAATCCTGCAATGTCGATATGTTCCAGATACATCAGAGCGCTCTCCTGTGCGACCACCTGTTAGAAGCATGGCGTTAAAAACGCATTCTGGTCAAGCACTCTGGCCATAGCCTGCGTGTTTAAGCGGCTTTACAGTTCGGTAACTTTTGGTTAGCGTGTTGGCCGACTATTCAGGATTCATATCACACACGGACTCACCCCATGTATTCAGGTTTGTTGATCATTCTTTTGCCGCTGATCTTCGGCTATCTCATTCCGGTCAAAAAGGGCGCCCTTCTACATACTATCAACCGGTTATTGAGCTGGATGGTGTATGTGATCCTATTCATTATGGGCATCAGTCTGGCGTTTCTGGATAATCTCAGCACCAATTTAGTACTGATATTTAAATATGCCGGTGCTTTTTTTCTGTGCATTTTTATCGTCAACGTCGTGGCCTTATGGCTGCTTGAACGACGTAAACCGTGGAAAACCACCCATAAGCAGGAATCCCTGCCATCTCGCCTGAATATGGCGCTGGACTCACTGAAACTTTGCGGCGTCGTAGTCGCCGGTTTCCTGCTCGGCCTGACTCAGTGGCACTGGCTGACCTTCGCCTCACAGGCCAGTGAAGCAGCACTGATTTTCCTGCTGGTTCTGGTCGGTGTGCAGTTACGAAATAGCAGTATGACACTGCGCCAGATCATCCTTAACCGCCGCGGTATGCTGGTGGCGGCGGTGGTCGCCGTAAGTTCATTGGCGGGCGGTGCCGTGGCCGCCGTAATGCTCGGTTTACCGCTCAAAACCGGTCTGGCTATCGCCTCCGGTTACGGCTGGTACTCACTGTCCGGTATCGTGCTGACAGACTCCTTCGGGCCGGTGATCGGCAGCGCCGCCTTCTTTAACGATCTGGCCCGTGAACTGGTTGCCATCATGTTGATCCCGACACTCGTGCGCACCAGCCGTTCTTCGGCACTGGGCCTGTGCGGCGCGACGTCTATGGACTTTACCCTGCCGGTACTTCAGCGCAGCGGCGGTCTGGACATGGTTCCGCCAGCGGTGGTACACGGTTTCCTGCTGAGCCTGCTGGCACCGGTATTAATGGCCTTCTTCTCTGCCTGATTTCCCCCTACCGCCGGTCTGCGAACCGGCGGTATCGTCCCTGCCAAAACTTGCGTTATATCAACTCTCCCGCACATAAAACAAAAAGCGCTTCAATTCTTGCCCGGTCAGTTCTAGGCTTATTTTAAAACACGCATTGAAAATGCAACTTATAAAAGGAACTGATGATGTTTTGTGTGCAATGTGAACAAACGGTCCGTACCCCGACGTCCAACGGCTGCGCCTATGCGCAAGGCATGTGTGGCAAAACGGCTGAAACCTCAGACCTGCAAGACTTGCTGGTGGCTGTGTTGCAAGGCCTCTCTGCCTGGGCACTGACCGCCCGTGGCTATGACATCATTGATGCTGAGATCGATGCCTTCGCGCCGCGCGCCTTCTTCTCAACCCTGACCAACGTGAATTTCGACTCAGACCGCATTGTCGAGTACGCCCGTGAAGCCATTGTCTGCCGCGAATCGCTGGCAGCACGCTGCCGCCTGATGGATCCGGCCATCACGGTCGATCACCCGCTGGCACAGCTGGAACTGGCAGGCATTACGCTTCGCGAGTTACAAATTCAGGCGCAGCAGTTTGCGCTCAACAACGATAAAACTGCCGTCGGTGACGATATCCACGGCCTGCGCCTGCTCTGTCTGTATGGTCTGAAAGGGGCCGCCGCGTATATGGAACATGCGCATGTTCTCGGTCAGTCCGATGCCAATATCTATGCCGATTACCACCGTCTGATGGCGTGGCTCGGCACTCAGCCTGCCGACATGAACACCCTGCTGGAAAATGCTATGGGCATCGGCAAGATGAATTTCCACGTGATGGCCATTCTGGATAAGGGTGAAACCGACGCCTACGGCCACCCGGTGCCGACCGTGGTAAACGTTCGCCCGCGCGCAGGCAAGGCAGTCCTTATCTCCGGCCATGACCTGAAAGACCTGCAAATGCTGCTTGAGCAAACCGCAGGCCTCGGTATTAATATTTATACCCATGGGGAGATGCTGCCCGCCCACGGTTATCCGTTACTGAAGAAATACCCGCATCTGGCCGGTAACTATGGCAGCGGCTGGCAGAATCAGCAGATTGAATTTGCCAAGTTCCCTGGCCCGGTGGTGATGACCTCCAACTGCATTATTGATCCTAACGTAGGCAACTACGGCGATCGTATCTGGACCCGCAGCATCGTCGGCTGGCCGGGTGTGAAGCATCTCGAAGGGGAAGATTTCGCCCCTGTCATTCAGCAGGCGCTGGAACAACCGGGCTTCCCGTATAACGAAATTGAGCAAGAGATAACTGTCGGATTTGGCCGCGAAACCCTGCTCGGTGCCGCCGATACCGTCATTGATCTGGTCGCAACCAAACAACTGCGCCATATCTTCCTGATTGGTGGCTGTGACGGCAGCCGTGGCGAGCGCAGTTACTTCACGGATCTCGCCCGTGCTGTGCCACAAGATTGCCTGATCATGACGCTGGCCTGTGGCAAATACCGCTTCAATAAACTCGACTTCGGCACACTCGGGCCGCTGCCACGGCTGCTTGACGTCGGGCAGTGCAACGACGCCTATTCTGCCATCATGCTGGCGGTCAATCTGGCAGAGAAACTCGGCTGCGGCGTTAACGATCTGCCGCTCAGCCTGGTGCTGTCCTGGTTCGAGCAAAAAGCCATCGTGATCCTGCTGACGCTGCTTTCGCTCGGCGTAAAAAATATTGCCACCGGCCCGACGGCACCGGCATTTCTGACAGACAACCTGCTCGCCGTGCTGAATGAAAAATTTGGCCTGCGCGCCATCAGCTCCGTTGAGCAGGATTTGAAAATGATGTTGCCGGAGTAATGCACGATGAATTTTCCTTTATTTGCCGATCAGCCCACGCTGCTGTGTCAGAACCGGATGCAGGTGCATGACATTCGCCGCGAAACGCCCGACGTCTGGACGCTTTCGCTGTTCAGCCACGTCTTTTACCCGTACCATCCCGGCCAGTTTGCGCTGGTCAATACCGGTCACGGCGGCGATGTGCAACGCGCCTATACGCTCTCGTCCACGCCGGGCGTCAGCCGCTTTATTACCCTCACCGTGCGAAATATTGAAAACGGCGCAGGTTCTGGGTGGCTGACGCAGCGGGTAAAACCGGGCGATTATCTGTGGCTCAGCGATGCGCAGGGCGAATTCACCTGCAACAGCCAACAGCCGTTGTTACTGCTGGCGGCAGGCTGCGGTGTGACGCCGGTGATGTCGATAGCGCGCGACGTACTGGCTCATCACCCTACGCAAAGCGTGCAGGTGTTTTACAGCGTACGTACTGCGCAGGACATTATTTTTGCTGCCGAATGGCAACGGCTGGCCACGCAATATGCACCGCTTCGCCTGACTGTTCTGGCCGAAAAGGATGCCGCACCAGGCCAGATCACCGGGCGGCTGAGTCAGGATATTCTGCAAACGCAGGTACCGGATATCCGTGCACGCCGGGTGATGATCTGCGGGCCTGCGCCCTACATGCAACTGGCTGAAAACTGGGCGCTGGCACTCGGCGTAGCGGCGGACAATATCGTTACAGAGCAGTTTCAGGCGGTGGCAGCGCCGGTTTCTCAAGAGTATCAGCTCACCCTGACCCGCCTCACGCCGCTGAAAAACTACCGCGTACCGGTCGGCACAACGCTGCTTTCTGCCATGGAGCAACACGACATACCGGTAACGGCCGCCTGCCGTGCCGGCGTCTGCGGCAGTTGCAAAACCCGCATTCTCTCCGGCGACTATCAGACCACCAGCCAGATGACGCTGACCGCAGAAGAGATCGCACAAGGCTACGTTCTGGCCTGTAGCTGCCAGCTACAGGGCGACCTCACGCTGGCTTAACCCCCGCGTTGCCCCGCAGCCCGTTCATGACTTTTTACAGTCATGCCGGGCAATTTTACAAATCTACCGCATCCTTCCGCCGCGACTTAGGTATGGTTTAGGCCTGAGCATTCATCGCCGTGATCATTGAACTATGATTAACGCAGTTATTTTTTGAATACACGGAAAGGATCTAAAAATGAAACACAGCGTAGCGTCATTACTGGCAAAAACTCTTGAGCAGGCAGGCGTCAAAAGGATTTGGGGCGTCACCGGCGACTCACTCAACGGGCTGAGCGACAGCCTCAATAAAATGGGCACCATCGAATGGATGGGCACGCGTCACGAAGAGGTGGCGGCGTTCGCAGCCGGTGCCGAAGCCCAGCTGACCGGCGAACTGGCGGTGTGCGCCGGTTCCTGCGGACCGGGCAACCTGCATCTCATCAACGGTTTGTATGACTGCCACCGCAACCACGTCCCCGTGGTGGCCATTGCCGCGCATATCCCTTCCAGCGAAATCGGCACCGGTTATTTTCAAGAAACCCATCCGACCGAGCTGTTCCGCGAGTGCAGCCATTATTGTGAAATGATCACCAATCCGGAGCAGCTTCCTCAGGTGCTGGGCATTGCCATGCGCAAAGCCATTCTTAACCGTGGTGTCTCAGTGATTGTGCTGCCGGGCGACGTGGCGCTGAAACCTGCTCCGGAAGAAGCCACCGCCAAATGGTATCCGCCACAGTTGCCGGTGGTGCAGCCGAACCCGTCCGAGATGGAAAAACTGGCGGTTGCGCTTAATGGCGCGAAAAATATTACCCTGATGTGCGGCAGCGGCTGTGCCGGTGCACATGACGAAGTGGTGAAACTGGCCGAAATCCTCAAAGCGCCGGTGGTACATGCGCTGCGCGGTAAAGAGCATATCGAATGGGACAACCCCTACAGCGTCGGGATGACCGGTCTGATTGGTTTCTCGTCCGGTTTCCACGCCATGATGAACGCCGACACGCTGATCCTGCTCGGCACCCAGTTCCCGTACCGCGCTTTCTACCCGACCGACGCCAACATCATTCAGGTTGATATCAATCCGGGCAGCATCGGCGCGCATTGCCAGGTCGATATGGCGCTGGTCGGTGACATTAAGTCCACCCTGACCGCCCTGCTGCCTAATTTACAGGAGAAAACCGACCGCAAATTCCTCGACAAGGCGCTGAAACACTACGCCGAAACGCGTAAAGATCTCGACGGGCTCGCGACGCTTAACGACAAGCAGGCGATCCACCCTCAGTATCTGGCACAACAGATCAGCCGTTTTGCCGCTGCCGATGCGGTATTCACCTGCGACGTGGGTACGCCGACCGTCTGGGCCTGTCGCTACCTGCAAATGAACGGCAAACGCCGTCTGATTGGTTCCTTTAACCATGGCTCTATGGCCAATGCCATGCCGCAGGCACTGGGCGCGCAGGCTATTGACCGCAACCGTCAGGTAGTGGCGATGTGCGGTGACGGCGGATTTACCATGCTGATGGGGGATTTCCTGACGCTGGCACAGCAAAAACTGCCGGTGAAAATCATCATTTTCAACAACAGCGTGCTGGGTTTTGTGGCGATGGAAATGAAAGCCGGTGGCTATCTGACTGACGGCACCGAGCTGAAAAACCCGAACTTTGCCGCCATGGCTGAAGCTGCCGGTATCAAAGGGATCCGCGTTGAGAAGGCGTCCGACGTCGATGCCGCATTGCAGGATGCCTTCGCCTATGAAGGGCCGGTTCTGGTGGATGTTGTGACCGCCACCGACGAACTGGCGATGCCACCGCAAATCAAATTCGAGCAGGCCAAAGGCTTCAGCTTGTATATGTTGCGCGCGGTGATTAACGGCCGCGGCGACGAAGTGGTAGAACTGGCAAAAACCAACTGGCTGCGATAAGCCCGCTGGCGCTATAGTGATAAAAGCAGGGCGGTGTCCGCTCTGCTTTTTATTTTTCGCTTTTCGCCCTTCCCCTCCACAATGCACAAGGAAAATGACGTTGATCGATTTACGCAGTGATACCGTAACGCGCCCAAGTGATGCCATGCGTCAGGCGATGGCCAGCGCTGAAGTCGGTGATGATGTGTACGGCGATGACCCGACTGTCAATGCTTTACAGGAGATGGCCGCAGCACTGACCGGTAAAGAAGCGGCGCTGTTCCTGCCCACCGGTACGCAGGCCAATCTGGTGGCATTGCTGACCCACTGTCAGCGCGGCGAAGAGTATATTGTCGGCCAGAAAGCCCACAACTATATGTACGAGGCGGGCGGTGCCGCCGTGCTCGGCAGCATTCAGCCGCAGCCGCTGGATATGGAAGCGGACGGGTCGATTTCGCTGGATAAAATCGCCGCCGCAATTAAGCCTGACGATATTCATTTTGCCCGCACCCGTCTCCTGAGTCTGGAAAATACCCACAGCGGTAAAGTCCTGCCACTGGATTATCTGCAAAAAGCCTTCGCCTTCACGCGGGAAAAAGGGCTGGCACTGCATATCGACGGGGCACGTATCATGAACGCCGCCGTGTCGCTGAACGTACCGCTTATCGACATCACCCAATATTGCGACACCTTGACCATCTGCCTGTCAAAAGGGTTGGGGACGCCGGTCGGCTCGCTGCTGTGTGGCAGCAAAGAGTATATTCACCGCGCGAACCGCTGGCGGAAAATGACCGGCGGCGGTATGCGTCAGGCCGGTATTCTGGCGGCAGCGGGCATTTATGCGCTGGAAAACAACGTCGCTCGTTTGCAGGAAGACCACGATAACGCCCGCTGGCTGGAACAACAATTGCGCGATATCGGCGTGGAGATTGCAGAGCCCGGAGCGCAAACCAACATCTTATACGTCAAACAGAGTCCCGATCTGGCCGCTAAAATGGGCCCATGGATGCGCGAACGCGGCGTGCTCATCAGTGCAGGTCCGCTGACGCGCGTCATCACGCATATCGACATTAGCCGCACTGACCTGCAAAAAGTAGTGTCGTTGTGGCGTGACTTCCTGCAACATCACGCCTGATAAGATTTCCGGCGGCACGGTTCGGGCACAAAACACCCCCCACTACGCTGCCGGTTTTCACCTCTTTCCCTAAAATGAGCAAAATGGATGATGCCTGCTTCAATATTTGACGGACGGGTATTTAACGGACGAATAGTGGTGCTGGGCGCCAGCGGTTATGTTGGTCAACACCTGACGTCACATTTAAGCCAACAGGGCTTTCAGGTTACCGCCGCGGCCCGCCGCCTCGACTGGCTGCAACAGCAAAAGTGGCCGAATGTGCGCTGCTGCTTTGCTGACGTTTATCAGAGTAAGAGTCTGAAAGAAGCCTTCGAAGGGGCTGACGTTCTGGTCTATCTGGTTCACGCGATGGCAGAAGAAGACGATCTGCTGGAAAAGGAGCGACAGGCGGCGCAAAACACCCTGCTGGCGCTGAAAGACTCCACCATCAAACACATTATCTATCTCGGGTCGATGCAGCCACAGGAGAGCCACTCGGCCCATCTTCAGGCGCGCAAACTGACCGGCGATTTACTGCGCATGGGCGATATCCCCGTCACCGAACTGCGGGCGGGCATCATCATTGGTGCCGGTTCTGCGGCGTTCGAAGTGATGCGAGATATGGTGTACAACCTTGCCGTGCTGACGCCCCCGCGCTGGGTGCGCTCTAAATCATCACCGCTGGCACTGGAAAACCTGCTGAATTATCTCAGCGGTCTTATCGTCGCGCCTGCCGATGCGCACCGCCAGTTTGACGCGGCAGGACCGGAATACATCAGCTATCAGACCCTGTTCGAGCGCTTTATTGCCATCAGTGGTAAACGCCGCTGGTTGATCCCGATCCCGTTGCCAACGGCGATGATCTCCACCTATTTCATCAGCATGATCACGTCGGTTCCCACGCCGCTGGCTAAGGCGCTGATCCAGGGTTTGAATCATGATTTGCCAGCCGACAGTGCGGCGTTGCAAGCATTAATTCCTCAGACACTGATCCCGGTGGATGACGCCATCCGGCAAACGCTGGCGAAAGAGGAGCAGCAAGTTCTCGACTCAACCGACTGGCATTACGACGCTGACGCCCGCGCCCGCTGGCGGCCAGGTTATGGTTATTACCCGAAGCAGGCCGGATTTACCCTTGAAACCTCAGCCACGAAAGCGGCATTGTGGCAAGTCGTGCAGCAGCTCGGCGGCAAAGAGGGCTATTTTTATGCCAACGTGATATGGAAACTGCGGGCACGAATTGACGATGTGATCGGCGGGCGTGTGGTGTATGGCCGCCCTGAGCGCGATCAGCTGAAAATTGGCGATAAAATTGACGGCTGGAAAGTGATTGCACTGAAACCGCAGCGCGAACTTTCTCTGCTGTTTGGCATGAAAGCGCCGGGCCTCGGCCGGCTGACGTTCACCATCACCGACCACGGTGAAAGCCGCAGTATCGATGTGCGTGCCTGGTGGCACCCGGCAGGTTTCAGCGGTTTGTTATACTGGTTCAGTATGATGCCCGCGCATCAATTTATTTTCCGTGGTATGGCAAAACGCATCGCCAGCCTTGCGCGGCAAAAAGATCGTTGTGGCCGCTGACAGCGGCTTATTTCGCGCGCAATCGCACAGTTTCAGACAAGCAGACATCGCTTACCCATTGCAACCCGCACAATTTCACGAAAGAATGGCACCCTTCTTGCTGAGAGGTTCCAGGCCTAGCCAACACTCTCTGATATATGAACAAATACTCAAAATCATTCGTGTCGCAGCAAGGCAGTAAACGAATGACAAATCGGTTAACCGCTTTGAACAGCGCTCGCGCTGCCCCGTAGGATGAGATGACGGAAGTCAATGATTCGGGTGACAAATCTGCAGGAGCAGATTTGAACGCTGCTTGCAGCGGCCCCTTCAGGGGCGAGGCCCAGGGACGGAACGAGTAATGAGTGCCGCTAACGCCGCTGCACCAAAAGTAGGCGCCTCTAGACGATGCGAAGGATGAAGAGCAGTTATGAAGGTATTGGTCACCGGTGCTAGCAGCGGTTTAGGCCGCAATGCGGTGGAGTTTCTGCGCAATAAAGGCATTAAAGTCAGGGCGACGGGCCGTAACGCCGCCATGGGTTCGCTGTTGCAGAAAATGGGCGCTGAATTCATTCACGCCGATCTCACCACGCTGGTTTCTGCTCAGGCAAAAGCTCTGCTGGCCGATGTCGATACCGTATGGCACTGCTCAGGAATGATTGCTCCGTGGGGCAGCGAACAGGATTTCGAACTGGCCAACGTGCGCGCCACGCGCCGCCTCGGTGAATGGGCTACTGCTTATGGCGTCGGCAGCTTTGTGCATATGTCCTCGCCGGCGGTCTATTTCGATTTCCACCATCACCGCAATATCAAAGAAGATTTCCGCCCGAACCGTTATGCCAACTCTTTTGCCCGCAGCAAAGCGGCGGCTGAACAGGTGATCGCTACGCTGGCGCTGTCCAATCCCCAAACTCACTTCACTATTTTGCGCCCGCAAGGTGTATTCGGCCCGCACGACAACGTGCTGTTGCCGCGCCTGCTGCAAATGCTGAAATACGGTGGAACGCTCATGCTGCCCCGCGGTGGCGAGGCGCTGGTGGATATGACGTACGTGGAAAACGTGGTGCATGCCATGTGGCTGGCGTCGGAAACGCAGACCACAGAATCCGGCCGCGCGTTTAATATCACCAACCAGCAACCGCGCCCGCTGCGCACGCTGGTGCAACATCTGATGGATGCGCTGGAGATGAAGTACCGTATCCGCTCGGTGCCTTACCCGCTGCTGGACATGATGGCGCGCGGCATGGAGAAGTTCAGCAAAAGCTCGCACAAAGAGCCGGTGCTGACGCATTACAGCGTCGCCAAACTCAATTTTGATCTTACGCTTGATACCCAGCGAGCGCAGGATGAACTGGGCTATCACCCCGTGGTGTCGCTAGATCAGGGCATTATCCGCACCGCCAACTGGCTGCGTGACCACGGACGCCTCCAGGGTCTGCAAAGCGTCGGGTCAAAGCGCGACTAACCCCTTCTCAGCTCTTATCGGGATATTGCGCTAACAGCGCGCTGATGATCGCGTCGCTTTCAGCATCTGCCTCGCCACGGTAATTCTCCGGCCTGAAATGCATCTGGAACGCCGCAATCACGCGGCGCTGCTGTTTGTCCGTCATGTTGTCAGTCAGCGGATACCCGTATTTCCCCAGTTTCACCAGCAACATCTGCGCATCTACCGGCTGATATCGGTCACGTCCCGCGAGATTCGCCTGTATCCGGTTTGCATCCGGCCATACACCAATCCCCCGCTTCGCCAGTTCCTGCCACGGGAACAGCGGTCCCGGATCGTCTTTGCGCTGCGGCGCGATATCACTGTGACCAACCACATTACGCGGCTCAATCTGATAACGGGCAATGATTTGTTCACTCAGCGACGCCAGCAGATCGATTTGCGCAGGCGGGTACGGGTAGAATTTTTTGCCGAGTAAATGCGCGCTGTAGCCTCTGTTTTCCAGCTCAATACCCACCGAGGTGTCATTAAGATTAGTTCGCCCTCGCCAGCCGCTGGCCCCCGCGTGCCACGCGCGCAGGGATTCCGGCACCAGTTGCCACGCCACCGGTTTCCCCTCTTCCAGAGGCGGGTGCGCCGGGATCAGATAATGCGCACTGACGTGCTCATCAGTAAGCGTGTTTAATGCGTTGTGGAAATCTTCAGCAGTGTAATGGATCACCAGAAAGCGCACGCGCTGATCCGCGCCCTGTGCCTGCCGCTGGGTTTCCAGCCGGTAGGGAAGATGTTGGTCCTCTGACGGCGGAGATGACTGACAACCTGCCAGCAATAAACCGCAGAATACTGCCCCTGCAGGCAGCAAAAAGCGCCTCATGGGCGACTAACGATGGTTAAATTTTGCATAAGTATTCCTTATTAATTGCCGTCCGTATGCTCCGCGCAGTGCAGCGCGGTTTGCCAGCCAGTATAGCGCAAGCCAATCCGGCCGATTTCACACCGCACCATGCAGCAATTGAAATCGGTTTTATACTGTATGATAAAGAAAGTCATGGTGAAAACGTTCAATCTTTCAGTAAGGAATACGATGAAATATAAAACACTTGCCGCCGCGATCCCCCTGGTGCTGACCCTGAGCGCCTGTACTACGGTTGACCCCGCATTTAAGGACATTGGCACGCGTACCTCGCCATGCGTTGACGGCGGCCCGGACACCGTGGCGCAGAAATTTTATGATCTGCGCATTCAGAAAGGCGGCGCTGGCCTGCCCGACAGCAGCCAGTTGGCCGAGTACCGCCCTTACCTGAGTACCGGTTTGTATAACGAACTGTTAAAAGCGCAGTCGGAACATAAAGTGGATATCGCCGCGACCCCGAATGAAAAACCGGGTGCTACCGATGGTGATGTCTTCTCCAGCCTGTTCGATGGCCCGACCTCGGCCTCCGTAGACAGCGCCTCGACCATTCCAAACACCGATGCCCGTAACATTCCGCTGCGCGTCACAATGTCGCACCAGAAAGGTAACGGGGCTAAATCAACCTGGAAAGATGAAGTGCTGATGATACGTGAAGGCCATTGCTGGGCCGTCGACGACGTGCGCTATATGGCTAATCTCGACTTCGCCTCGAGCGGCACACTTCGCCAGGTTCTGGAAAATCAGTAAGTCTGCATAACAGCAGTCAGGCCCGCGTGATCCGGGCCTGACTTTTTCTCTGTTAACCACTGCGTAACAATATCTTGTGCTATGCTTTGGCAGTTCTACACCTCACTCATAAATTTTATCCCGCGATCGTTGCATAACTATGCTACGGAAGTTACCATCTGCGGCATCAATGGCTATTCACTATTTGCGCATGAGTATTCAACTAAATAACATCAATTGCTTCTACGGCGCACATCAGGCGCTGTTCGACATTCAGCTCGACTGCCCTGCCGGAGAAACACTCGTGTTACTCGGGCCAAGCGGTGCGGGGAAAAGTTCTCTTCTGCGGGTCTTAAACCTGCTGGAAATGCCGCGGTCAGGCACCTTGCAGATAGCCGGGAACACCTTCGAATTCACCCAAAAACCAGACGAGAAAGCGGTGCGTGAACTGCGCCAAAACGTCGGCATGGTGTTTCAGCAATACAATTTATGGCCGCACCGCACGGTGCTCGACAACTTACTGGAAGCTCCGATGCGTGTGCTGGGTCTGAGTAAAGATGTCGCCATGAAACGCGCTGAAAAACTGTTGACCCGTTTGCGTCTGACTGATTATGCCAGCCGGTTCCCCCTGCATCTTTCGGGTGGTCAGCAGCAGCGCGTGGCTATTGCCCGTGCGTTGATGATGGAACCTCAGGTATTACTGTTTGACGAACCCACCGCGGCGTTGGATCCGGAAATTACTGCCCAAATCGTGAGTATTATTCGCGAACTGGCCGGTACCGGCATCACGCAGGTTATCGTGACCCACGAAGTGGAAGTGGCGCGTAAAACGGCCAGCCGCGTGGTGTACATGGAAAACGGTCGCATTGTTGAACAGGGCGATGCTTCCTGCTTTACCCAGCCGCAAACCAAAGAGTTTGCCAGCTATCTGTCACATTGATCTCATTGATGGTTACTACGGAGTTTGCGATGAAAAAATTATTAATTGCTGCTGTTCTGGCAAGCGTCAGTTTATCCGCCAGCGCGGCTGAAACCATCCGTTTCGCGATGGAAGCCTCTTATCCTCCGTTTGAATTCGTGGATACCAGCAATAAGATTCAGGGCTTCGACGTCGATCTGGCGAACGCCATGTGTAAAGAGATGCAGGCAGACTGTACCTTTACCAACCAGGCGTTTGACAGCCTGATCCCAAGCCTGAAATTCCGTCGTTTTGACGCAGTGATTTCTGGTATGGACATCACGGCCGACCGTGAGAAGCAGGTTTCCTTCACTAATGCTTACTACGATAACTCCGCCATTTTCATCGCTGAGAAAGGGAAATTTGCCGATCTTGCGGCCCTGAAAGGCAAGCGCGTAGGGATGCAGAACGGTTCCACTCACCAGAAATTCCTGATGGAAAAACATCCGGAAATCACTGCAGTCCCTTACGACAGCTATCAGAATGCCGTACTGGATCTGAAAAATGGCCGTCTTGACGCCGTGTTCGGTGACACCGCCGTCGTAAACGAGTGGCTGAAGCAGAACCCTAATCTGGCTGCCATTGGCGACAAAATTACCGATAAAACGTACTTCGGTTCCGGTCTGGGTATCGCTGTTCGTCAAAACAACACCGAACTGTTAACTAAAATGAATGCAGCCCTGGCAAAAGTGAAACAAGATGGCACTTACCAGACCCTATATTCAAAATGGTTCCAGCAATAAGTTTTGCTATCAATGAATGAATTCCAACCTTTAGCCAGCGCCGCCGGGATGACCGTCGGCCTTGCCCTGTGTGCACTGGTCCTCGGCCTGTTTCTGGCGATGATTTTTGCCGTCTGGGAATCAGCGCCGTGGAAGCCCGTTAGCTGGCTCGGTACCGCGTGGGTCACTATCCTACGTGGTCTGCCGGAAATTCTGGTGGTGCTGTTTATCTATTTCGGCTCATCCCAGCTGCTGGTGGTGCTCGCCGATGGCTTCAACATCAATTTCGGCCTGTTCCAGTTACCGGTAAAACTGCCTATCGATAACTTCGAAGTCAGCCCGTTTGTCTGCGGGGTGATTGCGCTGTCACTGCTTTATTCAGCTTATGCTTCGCAGACACTGCGCGGCGCGCTGAAAGCCGTACCGCAGGGACAGTGGGAATCCGGCCAGGTGCTGGGCATGAAAAAAGCGGCGATTTTCTTTCGCCTGATCATGCCGCAAATGTGGCGTCACGCGTTACCGGGCCTGAGCAATCAGTGGCTGGTACTGCTTAAGGACACCGCGCTGGTATCGCTTATCAGCGTAAATGACCTGATGCTGCAAACCAAAAGCATCGCCACACGGACTCAGGAGCCGTTTACCTGGTACATGATCGCCGGCGGGATTTATCTGGTCGTCACCCTGTTCAGCCAGTTTGTTATCAAACGCATCGAACTCCGTACCACCCGCTTTGAACGGAGTGCTTCCTGATGTGGGAATACTTACCTGAAGTCATGAAAGGGCTGCACACCAGCCTGACCCTGACCGTCGCGGCACTGATCGTCGCCCTGCTGCTGGCACTGATTTTCACCGTCGTCTTGACGCTGAAAGTGCCGGTGCTGAGCCAGATTGTGAAAGGTTACATCACGCTGTTTACCGGTACGCCGTTGCTGGTGCAGATCTTCCTTATTTACTACGGCCCGGGGCAATTTCCGTCAATTCGTGAAATCCCGTGGTTATGGGAAGTGCTGTCGCAACCGTGGCTTTGCGCGATGTTTGCGCTGGCGCTGAACAGTGCGGCATACACCACGCAGCTGTTTGCCGGTGCGATGCGCGCGATTCCATCAGGCCAGTGGCAATCATGCGAAGCGCTGGGTATGTCGAAAGCACAATCGCTGCGTATTCTGCTGCCGTTTGCTTTCAAGCGTGCGCTGTCGTCTTACTCCAATGAAGTGGTGCTGGTGTTTAAAAGTACCTCTCTGGCCTATACGATTACGCTGATGGATGTCATGGGTCACAGCCAGCTGATGTACGGCCGGACTTACGACGTGATGGTGTTTGGTGCTGCGGGTGTTGTTTACTTGTGTGTGAACGGTCTGCTGACACTCATGATGCGCCTGATTGAGCGCCGTGCTCTGGCCTTCGAGCGCCGTAATTAACCGATTGTGATAAAAATACGCTACGCTGAAAAGGCGGCCTTCGGGTCGCCTTTTTACTTTGAAGCACGTCCCAGCGACTTAAAACTTGCGAGACATCTCGCATTCTTGCAACGCAACATTCAATTTTCATAAAAATAGAGATCTGCATCACACAAAATCAGATGAAAGGCCCATAGAATGATTCCCCGTAAATCCTCAAGGATCACACCTCATGCATTCCCGTTTCACTGACGCATTCGCCACACTGCCCGCCGCACTTCAGACCGCACTCGAACCGTTGCTCAGCCGTGACGATTTCCCGGCTATGCTGACCGCCGCTCAGGTTGCGGACGTCCGTACGCAAACGGGTCTGGATGATGACGCGCTGGCCTTTGCACTGCTGCCACTGGCTGCCGCTTGCTCCATTACGCCCATTTCACATTTTCACGTCGGGGCCGTCGCACGTGGGGTTTCAGGTAATCTCTACTTTGGCGCCAATATGGAGTTCAGCGGCGTGTCCATGCAGCAAACCGTCCATGCCGAGCAGTCCGCCGTGACCCACGCCTGGCTGCGTGGCGAAGCGAAACTGGCCTCCATCACCGTCAACTACACGCCGTGCGGCCATTGCCGTCAGTTTATGAACGAGCTTAACAGCGGCACAGCGCTGAATATCCACCTGCCGGACCGCGACGTCGCGACGCTCGGTGACTACCTGCCCTATTCGTTCGGGCCGAAAGACCTGGATATCACCACGCTGCTGATGGATAAGGTTGACCACGGTTACAGCATTGCAGAAACGGATGACATCAGTCAGCAGGCGCTGCAAGCCTGTAATCAGAGCCACGCCCCTTATAGCCAGTCGCACAGCGGTATCGCGCTGGAGACCGAGAACGGCAAGATTTTCGCCGGGCGCTATGCGGAAAATGCTGCCTTCAACCCAAGCCTGCCACCGTTGCAGGGGGCGCTGATCTTGTTGAATATGTCCGGTGAAGATTGCATGAAAATCCGCCGTGCCGTTTTGATCGAACGCCCGCAGCCGCTGGTCAGCCAGCACGACGCCACCCGCTCCACGCTGGCCGCACTCGGCTGTGAAGAGCTCACCGCCCTGACACTGTAAGCTTCTGTTCGAAACATTGACGGGCGCTTAAACCCTGCCCGTCAATGCGCCCTGATTTGAAATCCCTCTTTGGCATTGTTACCCTTCCCACAGAAATCCGACATAAATCACAAATTCCCGGCCTTTCGTCATAGCCTGATAACAAATACTGTACATATTTACTTATTCTCTTAGGATCAGCTTCCTAACATAGTGAATACTAAGAAATCAGCCACCCGCCCCGAGAGCCTGAAGAGTAAAATCATGGAACTTGAATACGAGAGTAAACGCCCGCTGTATATCCCGCACGCTGGCCCGATCCTGCTGGAATTCCCGCTGCTCAACAAAGGCAGTGCCTTCACCGAAGAAGAGCGCAGCAACTTCAACTTGCATGGACTGCTGCCGGAAGCCGTTGAAACTATAGAAGAACAAGCCGAACGCGCCTACCGTCAGTTTCAGGATTTCAAAACCGATATCGATAAACACATCTATCTGCGCAATATACAGGACACCAACGAAACCCTGTTTTACCGCCTGATTGACTCCCATCTCAGCGAAATGATGCCGGTGATTTATACCCCGACCGTGGGCGAAGCCTGTGAACATTTCTCTGATATTTACCGCCGCGCACGCGGTCTGTTTATCTCTTATCCGAATCGCGCGCACATCGACGACATGTTGCAGAACGCCACCAAACAGCACGTTAAAGTGGTTGTCGTGACCGACGGCGAACGCATTCTGGGCCTTGGCGATCAGGGCATCGGAGGAATGGGCATTCCGATTGGTAAGCTGTCGCTTTATACCGCCTGTGGCGGCATCAGCCCGGCTTACACCCTGCCTGTCGTACTGGACGCCGGTACCAACAATCCGCAGTTGCTCAATGACCCGCTCTACATGGGCTGGCGTCACCCGCGTATCACCGGTGACGAGTATTACGCCTTCGTTGACCAGTTCATCGAAGCCGTAAAAGTGCGCTGGCCGAACGTTCTGCTGCAATTCGAAGACTTCGCGCAGAAAAATGCCATGCCGCTGCTGACACGCTACCGTGATGAACTCTGCTGTTTCAACGACGATATTCAGGGTACGGCGTCCGTGACGCTCGGCAGCCTGATTGCCGCCTGTAAAGCAGCCGGCAGCCGTCTGCGTGACCAGACCGTGACTTTCCTCGGTGCCGGTTCCGCCGGTTGCGGTATCGCTGAGCAGATCATTGCTCAGATGAAATCCGAAGGGCTGAGCGAAGAAGAAGCGCGCGCTAAAGTCTTCATGGTGGACAGATTCGGCCTGCTGACCGATAAACTGCCCAACCTGCTCGATTTCCAAAGCAAGCTGACGCAAAAAAGCGCCGACCTCAACGTCTGGGGGCTGAACAACGACAGCATCTCCCTGCTGGACGTGGTTCGTTATGCTAAACCTACCGTGCTGATTGGCGTATCAGGCCAGCCGGGGCTGTTTACCGAAGAGCTGATCCGTGAGATGCACAAGCACTGCGCGCGTCCGATCGTCATGCCGCTGAGCAACCCGACGTCCCGCGTTGAAGCGCAGCCCGCTGATATCATTAACTGGACCGACGGGGCTGCGCTGGTCGCGACCGGCAGCCCGTTCGCGCCAGTGCATTACAAAGGCCAGGTCTACCCCATTGCGCAGTGCAACAACTCCTATATCTTCCCCGGCATTGGTCTCGCAGTAGTCGCTTCGGGTGCCACCCGCGTTACCGACGGAATGCTGATGGCCGCCAGCCGCGCACTCGCTGAGTGTTCACCGCTGGCCACCGACGGCGTGGGTTCACTGCTGCCGGATGTGGATGATATTCAGGGCGTCTCAAAATGCATCGCGATGGAAGTGGGTAAAGCCGCCCAGTTGCAGGGCGTGGCAATGGTGACCTCGGAGGATGCGCTGTCGAAAGCCATCGAGCACAACTTCTGGGCACCACAATACCGTGATTACAAACGCACCTCGTTCTGACTAAGGCGCGTTTTTGAGTCCATTGATCAGGGCCAATGTCTTAAGGCATTGGCCCTTTTTATGCAAAAAATACGGTGGCGGTTCCAAACTCTCGAGTAATTGGCTGAAAACTGCCGAAAAATTCCGCGAAGCCTCGAGATCGCGCTTTGTGCTTATTGCATGGTTCTCGCTGGTCAAGTAGCCTTGAAGCCCTGATTTCCAGCGTTCTACTCCACACGGGGCACCATCATGTTTAAAAGGCTCATATTAGGCTTCACTGGCATCGTCGTACTGATGCTGGTTGTGGCTATTGGGCTTGACCGGTGGATGAGCTGGAAAACCAAAGACTATATCTATGATGAGGTGCAGGAACTGCCGCACCGTCAGGTTGGTGTTGTGCTCGGTACCGCAAAATACTACCGCACCGGCGTGCCCAACCAGTATTACCTCTACCGTATTCAGGGTGCCATTAACGCTTATAACAGCGGCAAGGTTAAATACCTGCTGCTCAGCGGTGATAATGCCCAGCAAAGTTATAACGAACCGATGACCATGCGTCGTGACCTGATGGCCGCGGGCATTCCTGCCAGTGATATCGTACTCGACTACGCCGGGTTCCGAACGCTGGACTCCATCGTACGCACCCGTAAAGTGTTCGATACCAACGACTTCATCATCATCACACAACGTTTCCACTGTGAGCGTGCGCTTTATATTGCGCTGCATATGGGGATTCAGGCGCAGTGTTTTGCCGTCCCGTCACCGAAAGACATCATGACCGTGCGCGTGCGCGAAATTTTTGCCCGCCTCGGCGCGCTGACGGATCTCTACATTCTTAAACGTGAGCCGCGCTTCCTGGGCCCGCTTATCCCGATCCCGGCCGTACATCATATTCCTGACGATGCTCAGGGATACCCTGCGGTAACGCCGGAGCAGCTGCTGGTATTACAGCAACGTCTGGCCGATGAGAAGAAAGCCGCTATTGCCAAAGCTGCGCAACTGAAAGCCGACGCTGAAAAAGCTACCGCCGATAAGGCCGCCGCGGTTGAAGCAGCCAGAATCAAAGCCGAGCAGGACGTCAGCGACGCTGAGCAGGATGACACCGAAGATGCCACGCCGCCACCCGCTGCCGCGCCAACGGAGCCCGGCAGAAATCCGTTCTCCCAGTCACGCCCTTTCACCCATTAATGTTGGTATGCAAAAAGAGCGCCGAAGCGTCTAATGCAAACCTTTTAAGGATCAGTTGGCTGACATAATGGATCTTGTAAAAAGGGTTAATGTTCAGACTGGCAGCTTTTTTACGCCTGCGCCATGAGGCCACCAGACGCACGACACGCGGCGAAAGCGCCAACTCACATCAACATCGGGCGAGAAATCTAAAACCCCACCACGGCGCGCTCAGCGGCGGCACGGTGATTAATATTTTTTGGAAAAATGTGGATCCATGCAGCACAAATGCACATTTACTCACCAACATTGAACACTTACACTTCCCACACGGACTTAATGGAGATTAACCAGGAGCGGTTATGTACTACAGCAATGAAGTCATTAGTTATCTTCAGGCCAATAAAATCCTCGCACTAAAGCTCGATCACGCATTTACGAGCGCCGGAAAGACGGTATCAACTCAGATTGAAACAATAGGAGCGGGCGCACAACGCGCGTTGTATTACACCTCCTGCTTTACCGATGAATATCAGGACGTTTGTCAGCAACAAAAGACCGAAGATATACGATTCTCTAAAGGGGTTTATCATCTTCTACGACATACCGATGTTGTATATGAAATGCTTAAAATCTATTTTGATGACGTATTCAAATACAAAACGTCCGATCAGATAGAGCACATCAAACAAATGCTCATGGCTGTGAATGTCCACATTGCCGCAAGCTCACTCACAAACGCCGGATTCGCTTTAGCGGCAGCATCGGCCGTCGCCGTTGGCATGAATCTAAGTCTTGAAATCAGCGCAATAGTAGGCGGCTGGGCTTCTAGGGGAATCGCATCAGTTGGCATATATGGCGTTGTTCAGAAAGCAGCAGATAGCGCACGTCGCCTTCACTTTACTTACCCGAGTTACTACGCTGCGCTATATGCTCAAGAACTGGAAATGATGTACTTCCTGATAGAACCATTGTTTGAGCGGGCTGAGGCGCTTAAAGCACAATGGGCGTCGGATAGTGGTATTGCCGACATCATCACCAAGATGATTCGATAAAACATGATGAATCTTATCAAAAGATTTTTTAGGCGGATATTCAGGTCATTATTTTCGATGTACGGGCCCGCAGCACTAACACTCATATTTGCGGTTGTTCTAGTGCATTTCTTCCCTGATGGCCCTATATGGCCTGTACCCGTATTCCTCGTATTCATGCTGGTTATTTTTGGTCGCTACGTGAAATGGTAATCGTCTGACAATTACCATTATTTGAAATTAATTTATAAGGAAATTGAATGTCCACTCCCGCACATTTATGGCTTGAAGATGAGAACGGCTCTCCGATTGTCGGTAGTTGTTTGATGCCAATGCGTTTAGGCTCCATCGAATTAAAATCATTCTCCCACGGTGTAACTATTCCTGTTGATGCGCATATGGGAAAACTCACCGGAACACGAGTTCACCGGCCTATCGTGATAGTGAAAGAATTCGACCAGACTACGCCGCTTCTATATCGCGCTGTATGTGAAGGCCGAATCATGAAGAAGGCGACAATCAAGATGTACCGTATCTTAGAATCCGGCATCGAGGCCGAGTATTTCAATATTATTCTGGATAACGTCAAGATCACGACGATTGCGCCGTATTTGGCCCCAAATGGTATGAGCAGCACACATTTGGAAACGCTCGAATTACGGTATGAGGCGATCACTTGGAAGTACACGGATGGAAACATTATCTACCGCGATACATGGAATGAACGTTGCGTAGCCTGATACCCTTCCCGACCAGGGGCGGTGCGAAAATGCTGATAACCTTCTGCACTTCTTCGTCGTACGACAGTTGTTAATCGGGCTGCCGTGGGCATCGCCGGGAACAATCCCGAGTCATCTGAAGCACTTTTACAGCAACACAGCGATGCTGAAATTACCCGAAAGGCGAGAGCGGGAGTATGCGAGAGAAGTGAGAGAAAAAAGGTCGAAATATCCCTTAAAAAAAATGCCAGTCACCTTAAGTGACCAGCATTGGCCGAAGCGCCCTTTTGTTTACTCTGCTGTGCAGACTCAATCCGGTTTGGACGCTTACTTCTTCTTGGCGTATTTCAATGAATCCAGCGCCACGGCGAAGATGATGATTGAACCCTTGATGATGTACTGCCAGTAAGGGTTCACACCAATGTACGTCAGGCCGTAGTTGATGACGGTAAAGATAAGCACACCGGTCACTACACCAGCGACAGAACCCACCCCACCCGCAAATGACACCCCACCAACGACGCAGGCAGCGATGGCATCCAGCTCGTACATAAAGCCGAGGTTGTTAGTGGCACTGCCGATACGCCCCGCTTCCAGCAAACCGCCGAAGGCGTAGAACACACCTGACAGGGCATAAATCATGATCAGGTTTAACGGTACGTTAACGCCGGACACTTTTGCCGCTTCCGGGTTACCACCGATGGCGAAGATATTTTTACCAAAACGGGTTTTATTCCACAGTACCCAGACGAAGCCAATAGCTATCAGCGCGTAGAAGGTAATGAATGAAAGTTTCAGGCCGCCAATCTGAATAAAGCCTTGGGCGAAATGCGAGAAACCAGGGTCGAAACCGGCGACCGGAGATGAGCCCACGTAGTCGTAATACAGCGAGTTAATGCCGTAAACGATAATCATGGTACCTAACGTGGTAATAAAAGGCGTCACATTCAGGTAGGCGATAATAATACCGTTCAGTAACCCAATGAGCGCCCCAATAATACAGACCGTCAAAATAACCAGCGGAATAGGCACCACGTCCAGATTCGGGAAGACCTTGTTCACGTTGTCCATTGCCTGCAACATGGTGGCCGCAACCACAGCAGCAAGACCTACCTGACGCCCGGCTGACAAGTCAGTACCCTGGGTAACAATCAATCCCGCTACACCGAGTGCAATAATAACGCGCACGGAGGACTGGGTAAGAATATTACTTAAGTTAATCAGACTCAGGAAACTTGGATCCTGGATAATAATAATTGCCAGCAATACCAGCAACACCACATAAATCCCGCCCTCTTTTAAATAAGTGAGCAAACTTTTCTTATTTAATGCTTTCATAATAAGAACCCTTAAAAATTAGAGGTGCAAGGATGCAAGGCGTAAGATTTCATTCTGCGAAGTTGTTTTGGTGTCAACAATTCCCGCAACCTGTCCATTGCTCATAACCAATATTCTGTCTGTAATCCCCAGAAGTTCAGGCATTTCGGAAGAGATAATAATGATCCCTTTCTCTTTTTTCGCCAGCTCGGTGATTAACTGATAAATTTCAAACTTCGCGCCCACATCGATACCGCGCGTCGGTTCATCCAGCATTAAGATTTCCGGCTGAGTTAATAACCAGCGGCCGATAATCACTTTTTGCTGATTTCCCCCGGAAAGCGACCCAATATTGGTGCGGTGTCCTGGTGTTTTTACCCGCATTGCATCGATAACCCATTGGGTATCGCTCTTCATGCGGCCAACGTCGAGCAGGCCCATTTTATTTTTGTAGTTACGGATATTGGAAATCAGCGAGTTAAAGCCGATATCCAGATACGCATAAATACCGGTAGAACGGCGCTCTTCGGTCACTAAGGCAAAGCCGTGGTTAATGGCTTCGTTGGCGCTGTGATTATTAATCTTTTTGCCGTGCAGTTTGATGGTGCCGGCCACTTTCTCGCGGATACCAAACAGGGTTTCCACAATGTCAGTGCGCTTGGCGCCCACCAGACCGGCAATGCCCAGAATCTCACCTTTATGCAGATCAAAAGAGATATCACGGATTGAAGGCTGGCGCAGCGACGTCAGATTTCGGACTTCAAGAATGACCTCTCCCGGTACATTCTGGCGATCCGGAAAACGCTGGCTGAGGGAACGGCCCACCATCATGGAGATAATTTTATCCATGTCGAGGCCTTCCAGCGTCTGGGAGATGATCCACTGACCATCGCGCAGAATCGTTATCTCATCACACAGTTGGAAAATTTCTTCCATCTTGTGCGAGATATATACAATGCCGCAGCCACGGTCTTTCAGCTTGCGGATGATCGTGAACAGATGGTTGACCTCTTTTTCGGTCAATGATGACGTCGGCTCATCCATAATCACGATTTTCGCGTTATAGGAGAAAGCCTTAGCAATTTCAATCATCTGCATCTGAGAAACGGACAGCTTGCCGACTTTCTCACGCGGGTCGATATCAATATCCAGCTCGTCGAAAATGGCTTTGGTGTCGCGGTACATCTTATCCTGATCGACGAAGAAACCTTTGGTCGGGTAACGCCCGAGCCACATGTTGTCCATGACGGTACGCTGCAACACCAGGTTTAATTCCTGATGAACCATCGACACGCCTTGTTCCAGTGCTTCTTTCGAACTTTTAAAATTAATTTCCTGCCCCTGAAACAAAATGGTGCCGGAATCTTTGCTGTAAATACCAAAAAGGCATTTTAATAACGTGGATTTCCCCGCGCCATTCTCACCCATCAGAGCATGAATAGAGTGCGGGCGAACTTTTAAATTCACATTATCGAGTGCCTTGACGCCAGGAAATGATTTATTGATACCACTCATTTCCAGCAAAAACTCGCGGGGTTGCTCGCTGTTTTTATCAGACAATGTTTTGTCAGGGCTATTCATATCGGCCATAGTTGTACCAGGCAAAAGATAAAAAAACTGAGATATTAATTCCTGATATCGCCAAAACGGCCGGTCAGAAAACTGACCGGCGTTTTCGACATAACATCCTGTTAGCAGGTATTAACGTCGTTCAACTCTATTTGTAAAATCCTTCATAAAATCAGATTTCACTTTCACTTCTTATTAATGCCACTACTTAGCTATATATTTAGCTATTTTCTTGTCTGTCCGTATTCTCTGAATTATTTAACAAAGTTAGATAAGTTAGATTGATCTACGGCTACGTAAGGAATACGTACCACTTTGTTTTCAATTTTCCATTTGGTGCCATCAGCAGCAGGTTTACCGTCAGCCAGATTTTTCGCCAAATCGAAGGTTGCTTTAGCCTGATTGTCAGCGTCGTTAAGCACGGTACCGGCCATTGCGCCAGATTTCACCAGTGCCAGCGCTTCTGGCAACGCATCCACACCGAAGACCGGAATGCTGGATTTGTTATGAGATTTCAGTGCTTCTACTGCACCCATTGCCATCGCATCGTTGTTGGCAATAACCACTTCGATTTTGTCAGCGTTTGGACCAGACAACCAGGCATCCATCTTGTCTTTCGCCTGTGCGGTATCCCACATGGCGGTATCAAGTTGCAACTGCTGAGTTTTCAGGCCTTCTTTACCATTCAGCGTGCTGATGACGTATTTGGTACGGGCTTCAGCATCCGGATGGCCCGGTTCGCCTTTGATCAGCACGTACTGGATCACGCCATCTTTGTTGAGGTCCCAGGCTGGCGTGGCTTTCCAATGTTTAGCGATCAGTTCGCCCTGGATAATGCCAGACTCTTTAGAGTCGGTACCGACGTAGTAAGCCTTGTCATAGCTGTCCAGATCTTTACGGGACGGTTCTTTGTTGTAGAACACAACCGGAATGCCAGCGCCGCGGGCTTTCTCGATAATCACCGGGGCCGCAGCCGGGTCAACCAGGTTGATTGCCAGCGCTTTAACGCCTTTTGCCAGCATGACGTCTACCTGGTCATTCTGGGTGGACTGGCTGTTTTGCGAGTCATTCATCAGCAGTTGCACACCAGGAGACGCTTTCGCATCTTTCTCGATGGCTTTACGCACTACAGACATGAAGTTGTCGTCATATTTGTAAATAGTGACACCGATTTTAGTATCAGCAGCATGGGCGGCAGCGCCAAACATCATAGTTGCAGCCAGAGTAGCCAGGGTGAAGACCTTCTTATTCATTTGTATCTCCGGTTATGTAGGGTGGTACAGAGTGTGGCACCGGCAATCCATGCGGGAGCAGTGCGTCCGCGCCTCAACAATCCTGCGGTGCCTGCCTTCCTTGACGTCTGACTTCCTGACTCGCTGTGAAACCTGTCCGGTAGGTCGGACCAAACTGAATCATGTAGAAAACGAATGAATCATAATGGCGTCAATGTTAATAAACTGTGAAAGTTCTCACAGATTGAAAACGGTTACACGACGTTATTTAATCAATAAGTGACCGGTGCCACATTTTGCCAGGGTGCCACGGAGTGACGCCTGACCAGCGTCGGCATGAAACAGTGCGACACCCCCGCCACCAGCTGGTTTGCGGCCCCTTTCAGCGCTAATTCAGTGGCTAATGTCGCCATAGAAACAATCGGATAGCGAACCGTCGTCAATTTCGGGCTTGTGTAGCGCGCAATAGGGATATCGTCGAATCCAACCAGTGAAAAATCCTGTGGAACATTGATACCGTTTTCTTTCAGCACTGCCAGCGCCCCTGCGGCCATCGCGTCGTTATAGGCGAAAATCGCACTCAGATGCAGGTTGCGGCCCAATAACTCCACCATCGCCGCTTCCCCGCCCTGCAGGTCCGGCGAACCCTGCGCACGCCAGCTTTCCGGCGGCGGCTGACGTGTCTGCGTCATTGGTGCTGACGCGTCCTGCGTCATCGCGGCCAGATAGCCCTGATGACGCTGTAATTCGTCTTCAATACCGTGATTGGAACCGATATAACCGATTCGCTGATGCCCCTGCGATAGCAGCAGCCGCGTCGCCATTTCGGCACCCACGACGTTATTAAGGGATACGCAGCGGTGCTCATAACCGGGGATCACACGGTTAACCAGCACCATGCCCGGCACCTGATCCAAAAAGCGTGAAAGTTCGTCATCACCCAGTGCTTTTGCATGTACAATCAGTGCGTTACAGCGCTGGCGAATCAGCACTTCTATCGCGTGACGCTCTTTCTCGGCCTCATGGTAACTGTTGCCGATCAGCACATATTTATGATGGCGCTGGGCCACCATATCCACGGCTTTGACCAGTGCACCAAAGAAGGGATCGGAGACGTCCATCACCACCACGCCGATGGTATCGCTGCTCTGCGTCGCCAGCGCCTGCGCGTTGGCATTTGGCCGGTAACCGAGCGCGGCCACCGCCTGCAGTACCTGCTCGCGTGCCTCTTTACTGGCAATAGCTGGATTATTCAGAACCCGAGAAACCGTTGCGACGGAGACGCCAGCCAGCTTTGCCACATCACGAATGGTGACCATAGGTCGCTCCGTGTTCTGACGGCAAAGAGGTTACGCGGGCGGTGTCGGTACGAAAGGAATAGGGAGGAAAACTCAGGGATAACACCCAGGTGGTGAGAAAGGTACTCAAAAAAGGCCGCAGTACAGTGATCATGGTGTTTCCTGTTTTAGTGTAACGATCGGCTAACTCTGCACGACCGCTATCCTAAACGCTTTGTGAAAACACCTGCGTGAATCTCGTCACAGGAAAGAAAACGTTTACATACAATTCTGCAACCTTTCTCTCATATTCATCATTTTGATGAATATCAGTCCTGTATTTTTAGCTCGACGCCTGAGGCTTTGATAGTCAGTTTTCGCCACACCCACTCCACCGGCCCCTGCCGGAAATAGCGCAACCAGGTCAGCGTGACCAGCAGATTGATGGCCCAGACCAGTGGCACCAGAGCCAGCAGTTCCAGCCGGTCAAAGTGCAGGAAAAAGCCAAAAATATTGAAGAAGGTGACGCAGGCCAGCGTCTGTAACAGATAGTTGGTAAGCGCCATACGCCCGACCTGAGAGATCCAGTGTACCAGCCGTAACCGGGAGAGCTGCGGCCAGAAACCATAACAAAGCGCCAGATAGGCCACCGCCTGCATCAGACCGCCAATTTCCCTCGGGGCCTGCAACAAAAAACCACTCCAGCGGTAATCCCAGCCGAGATGCCATTGCAGGTAAATCACCGGGATCTGGATAAGCAATGAAAGCGGTAACAGTAGCGCAGCCAGTTGCCGGTAGTGGCGCAGACTAAAGCCGCCGCGTAACCAGGTGCTGCGCATCAATCCGGCGCCGAGAAGCATCGCGCCGGCCAGCTCCCAGCCATACTGCACGCCAATGGCAATCAGGCTTGATGACAGCAGATCCAGACGGTTACGGATCGCCTCCAGTCCGCCTTTGAGTTTCCAAAACTGTTCATACTGGATCTCTGCCGGACCGGGCAACCAGAAACTCCCCGGCTTGGGCGTAGAGATAAACCCGAGCATCAGCAGGATTGCCACCCCAATCAGATAGAGCACGATGCCGGTCGTGATCAGCGACTGGCTGCTTCGCCCTTCCCTTACCATGCGCCAGCTCACCAGCCCGATAAGACCATAGGAGAGCAAAATATCGCCGTCCCAGAGAAAGGTGGCGTGCAGCAGGCCGCAAAAGACCAGCAGTGACAGACGGGACTGGATCCAGTGTTTACCGCGCGGTAACAGCAGATAAAGACCGCCACCAAACAGAATGGCAAACATCATCAGGAATTTGCCCTGCGCCACGGCGTCCAGCACCGCCCAGGTCAGGGCATCGCTGTGTGAGGGCTGCCCCGCATACGCAGGGTTAAGATAAGCGGCTTTCGGCAGGCCAAAAGCGCTGATATTGAGCAGTAAAATGCCGAAAATGGCGATGCCACGGGCAAAGTCCAGCGTGGCAATGCGTTGACGCATTTCTGGCGTTCCTTTATGGATTTACGAAGGATGTCTTACCGTGCGCAGAAATTCCTGACGGGTATTCTGGCTGGACTTAAACAGGCCGCCGAGAGACGTCGTGGTGGTGGCGCTGGTCGCATCACGGATACCTCGGGCTTTTACGCAGTAGTGAACGGCGTCAATCGACACGGCCACATTGGTGGTGCCGAGCAGGGTTTGTAATGCCAGCAGGATTTGCTGCGTCAGACGTTCCTGCACCTGCGGACGCTGTGAGAAGAACTGCACAATACGGTTGATTTTCGACAAACCAATCACTTTATCTTTCGGAATATAGGCCACGGTGGCTTTGCCATCGATGGTCACAAAGTGATGTTCGCAGGTACTGGTCAGCGTGATGTCGCGCACTGTCACCATTTCATCGACCTTCATCTTGTTTTCGATAACGGTGATTTTAGGGAAGTTGGCATAATCCAGACCGGAGAAGATCTCATCGACATACATCTTGGCGATGCGGCGTGGCGTTTCCGTCAGACTGTCATCGGCCAGATCAAGATTGAGCAACTGCATGATGCCGGTCATATGTTCTTGGATCCGCTGCTTGCGCGTTTCATTATCGATTGGCAGGGGTTCACGCAGTGGGGTTTCCAGACCACGGGCCATTAATGCCTCATGGACCAGGATGGCTTCTTTACTCAACGTCGACATAGTCTCTCTCCGGCAGGTCCTGCAAATGTAGTCAGTTTGACGCAGATCACGTCAAAAAGAGGTGGCTTACTGTAGTGGAGAGCGGATCCATAATCCAGTGATTGTGTTTCATGATAGGTGAAATAGCTGCTCGTTATCATCCCCCGGCAATCTGCCCACACAGGCTGCCGGGAATTTCTGCTTAGGAAAGAACCGCCTGCTCTGCGGGCCGACGAACCACCAGCGCACCGGCGATAATAAAGCCGATCAGGGCAACATACAGCGCTGGTTCAAGGCGATGGGTCAGTGAGGTGGAAATCGCGGACAGAATCGGCCCGAACAGTTGACCGATGGCGTAACCGGTGGTCAGCAATCCGGCCAGATAGCGGCTGTGATTAGGCGCCAGTTCGCGTCCACATTGTAGTGCCAGTTGCACCACGCTCAGGAAACCACCGCCCACCAGCAGCGCGCCGAGTACCAGTCCGGTCACGCCCGGCACCACTTCTGCGCACAAGATACCCAGCCCCTGCGCCCATAATGTCAGGGCCAGACGCGTGTGGCTGGTCAGGCGGTGACGGGTCAGGATGCCTATAACAATGCCAATTACCGCCGCGCCGCCAAATACCGGCCAGACAAACTGTGCAAACAGGCTGTCTGGAAAACGGGCGTTCGCCATCTGCGATAAAAAGGTCGCGGGCAGAATGTAGCCAAATCCGGCCAGACTGTAGCAGAGCACCAGACGTTTCAGCGCTGGCGTCATTTTCAGCGGTTCGGTGGCAACATGCGCACGATGCAGATCGCCCTTGCGCGGCAGATTCACACTGATTAACGCAATTAGGATCAGCGCCAGTACGCCATACACGCTCCACGCCTCGGCCGACGTCAGTTGCAGGCTATGGATCCCCACGGCCAGCATACCGCTGAGGAAGATCCCCGCGCCCGGCCCCGCGAACACCGCCGCACTCATGGCCGGACGACCGAAATGCATCAACCGCTCATTACACCACGCCGACACCAACACCATCGCCCAGCCGCTGGTCCAGCCAATCATAAAGCGGATCACGCTGTGCAGCACTTCGCCGGTCACCGCCGCAGAAAGCAGTGTCAGCACCACCGCACCCCACACGCCGAGCCACAGGCGGCGCTCAAGATGACGGGTCGCACGCATCGCGTCAAACGCCCCGCACAGATATCCGAGATAGTTAACCGCCGCCACCAGCCCGGCGCCGGTCAGGCTAAACTGATGTTCAGCTATCATTAAAGGCACCTGCGGCGTGAAGGCAAACCGCCCGATGCCCATCGCGACCACAAAGGCCAGAAAACCACTTAATGCAATACGAAATGCCATACCGTTCAGCCCCGCCCATGTAATTTACAATTTCGCAACACCGAACAAACATAATGAAATTGTAAAATCGAAACACCTTCTTTCTTACGAGAAGGTCAAAGTAAAGTGACAACCATCATGCAGGACGCATCAAATCACGAAAACTGAATAATAATCACCAAGTTCTTTCCGTTTTGAGAATCAGTAATTTTATGTATACTGAATTCCACCCTTCTTTCAGAGAGCAGATCATGGATCTTACCCAGCTGCGGATGTTTTGCAGTGTGGCCGAAACCGGATCGCTGACCCGTGCCGCCGAGCAACTGCACCGAGTGCCGTCGAACCTGACCACCCGTTTGCGCCAGCTTGAGCTGGAACTCGGCACCGATCTGTTCATCCGGGAAAAACAGCGCATCCGCCTGTCGGCGATGGGCCACAACTTCCTTAATTATGCCCAGCGCATTCTGGCACTAAGCGATGAAGCCATGAGCATCACCCATGCTGGTGAACCGGCCGGAAGCTTTGCGCTGGGTTCGATGGAGAGCACTGCCGCGACCCGGCTGCCCGTTCTGCTGGCGTCTTATCATCAGCACTATCCGCAGGTGGCGCTGTCGCTGAGCACCGCGACCTCCGGCGAAACCATCGACGGCGTACGCGCCGGGCGTCTGGCTGCGGCGCTGGTCGACGGCCCGATCGACTTTGACGACATTAACGGCTGCATTGCCTTTCGTGAGCGCATGGTGGTTATCTCCCCGCTCGGCGAAGCGCCGCTGCAAAACCCGCCCGGACGCCCCGCGCATACCGTCTTTGCCTTCCGCCAGAGCTGCTCTTATCGCACGCGGCTACAGGCGTGGATTAAACATACCGGCCTGCCGGTCACTAACATCATGGAAATTCAGTCTTACCACTCGATGGTCGCCTGTGTGGCCAGTGGCGCAGGCATTGCCATGGTGCCGCGCAGCGTACTCGAGCAGTTGCCCGGCCACGAACGTGTACAGGTCAATGAAATCCCGGATGAATTTGCCGATACCGCCACCTGGCTTATCTGGCGGCGTGACGCATTCAGCCCGAATGTGCGGGCACTGAAAGAGCTGATTATCGTACAGAACGACGGCGTGGTGCCGTTGCTTAAACACCCGATTACCGGTGAAATTCACCCGGTGATGAATTCAGGAGCACTACCATGAGCACCGATATGAAAATGATTAAAACCCGCGCGGCTGTTGCCTGGGGTCCAAACCAACCGCTGTCGATTGAAGAAGTGGATCTGATGCCGCCGCAAAAAGGTGAAGTCCTGGTGCGCATCGTGGCAACCGGCGTGTGTCATACCGACGCCTACACCCTGTCCGGCAAAGACCCTGAGGGCGTCTTCCCGGCGATCCTCGGCCACGAAGGCGGCGGCGTGGTTGAAGCCATCGGTGAAGGCGTGACCAGCGTTGCCATCGGCGACCATGTTATCCCGCTCTACACCCCGGAATGCGGCGAGTGCAAATTCTGTAAATCCGGCAAAACCAACCTCTGTCAGGCCATCCGCGCTACGCAGGGCAAAGGTCTGATGCCAGACGGCACTACCCGCTTCTTCAAAGACGGCAAGCCGATTTTCCACTATATGGGTACCTCGACCTTCTCCGAATACACCGTGGTTCCTGAGATTTCTCTGGCGAAAATCAACAAAGAAGCGCCGCTGGAAGAAGTTTGCCTGCTCGGTTGTGGCGTGACCACTGGCATGGGTGCCGTGATGAACACCGCCAAAGTACAAAAAGGCGACACCGTGGCGATCTTCGGCCTTGGCGGCATTGGCCTGTCGGCGGTTATCGGCGCAGTGATGGCCGGTGCGAGCCGCATCATCGGTATTGATCTCAACACCAGCAAATTCGATCTGGCGCGTAAACTCGGTGCCACTGATCTGATCAATCCGAAAGATTTCGATAAGCCAATTCAGGACGTGATCGTCGAAATGACCGACGGTGGCGTGGACTTCTCCTTCGAGTGCATCGGCAACGTTAACGTGATGCGTTCCGCGCTGGAGTGCTGTCACAAAGGCTGGGGCGAATCCGTTATTATTGGCGTAGCCGGTGCCGGTGAAGAGATCTCCACCCGTCCGTTCCAACTGGTGACCGGCCGCGTATGGCGTGGTTCTGCGTTCGGCGGCGTGAAAGGTCGTTCCCAATTGCCGGGCATCGTGCAGCGTTATCTTGACGGTGAATTCGCCCTCAATGACTTCATCACCCACACCATGCCGCTTGAAAAGATCAACGAAGCCTTTGATTTAATGCATGAAGGAAAGTCTATTCGCACAGTTATTCACTTTAATAAATAAGGAATTCTGGCGATGAGCAGCTCGATAGAACTTCTCGAAGAACACCGGATGTTTGGCGGCTGGCAGCAGCGCTACCGTCATACGTCTGGGAGCCTCAATTGCAGCATGACGTTCAGCATTTACCTGCCGCCACCGCGCGATGATAACCCGCCGCCGGTGCTTTACTGGCTGTCAGGGCTGACCTGCAATGACGAGAACTTTACGGTGAAAGCCGGGGCGCAGCGTATCGCCGCGGAACTGGGTCTGGTGCTGGTCATGCCGGACACCAGCCCGCGCGGTGACGGCGTCGCCAATGACGAAGGTTACGATCTGGGTCAGGGTGCTGGTTTTTATCTCAACGCCACCCGTTCCCCGTGGGCTGAACATTACCGCATGTACGACTATGTGATTGATGAACTGCCCACGCTGATTGCCGGGCATTTCAGCGTCAGCGATAAGCAGTCAATTTGCGGGCATTCGATGGGCGGTCACGGCGCATTGATGCTGGCCCTGCGCAATCCGCTGCGCTTTCGCTCGGTGTCGGCCTTTGCGCCTATCGTCAATCCGTGTCAGGTGCCGTGGGGCCGGAAAGCCTTCAGCACTTATCTCGGTGATGATGAAACCCTGTGGCTGAATTATGACAGTTGCCATCTGCTGAACGCCCTGCCAAAAGATCAGAAAACCTTCCCGATTCTGGTCGATCAGGGAGATGGCGACCAGTTTCTGGCCGACCAGTTACAGCCCTCGAAACTGGCGGAGATCGCCCGTCAGCGCAGCTGGCCGTTACAGCTACGGGCCCAGCCGGGGTACGATCATAGCTATTTCACGATAGCGACGTTTATTGAGGATCACCTCAAATTCCATGCAAAGTATTTGCATGATTGAGCTGAACCGTTGTGACAGCCTTTCTTGAGCCGCTGCCCAAACCTGCTTTAAATCTTTAAATTCAAAACCGTGGGCCTCGGCCCACACCGACCAGGAGAGGCGTAAACGCGCCTCCCCTGGACCCCTGCGTTTTTTCTCTGAGGCACCGACAGCTTCGCCGCTGGCAGGGCGCGTGTTTCAGCCACTTCCGTTCCCGGCGCAAAATGTCACGGCTTCGCCGTCCCCGTATTTCGGGTTCGAGCCTCAGGTCTCGAACCGCTCATCCGGTGCCATTTTTGACTGCGCCTTAGCGGCTATGTAGGTCAAAAGATAAAAGGCAAAAAAAAAGCAAAAAGAAGCACGCTCTGATTTTGGATTTAAAAAAGTGTGGGCCGCATTCAAAAATGGCGCTGAGCAAGGGGTTCGAGACCTGTGGCTCGAACCCGCGGCGAAGGCACCGCCTAAGCGGCGACATTTTGCGGCTGTAACAGCGGCACCTGAAACACGACCATTGTGACCCGCGCAGCTGCGGTGCTACAGCAGCAAAAAAACGCAGGATTCCAAAGGGTTTCGTTTAAAACCCTTTGGGCCAGTGTGGGCGGCGAGCCCACGGTGTTGACGTTAAAAGGCCGTTTTGAGCGACAGCCCAAGGTTTTGAAGTTGAATTTAAAAGCGGATTCGGGGCCGCCACCCCCAAATTACCCCTTTAGCTTAGGATCAAGCGCATCTCTGAGCCCATCTCCTAACAGATTAAACGCCAACACAGTCAGAAATATCGCCAAACTTGGGAAAATCGCCACGTGCGGTGCCATTACCATGTCCGCGCGGGCTTCATTGAGCATCGCGCCCCATTCTGGCGTCGGGGGTTGTGCGCCCATACCGAGGAAAGACAGGCTGGCGGCAGTGATGATGGAAGTACCGATACGCATGGTGAAATAGACCACGATGGCAGACAGTGTGCCGGGAAGAATGTGGCGAAACAGGATGGTGGCATCGGATGCGCCGATGCTGCGCGCAGATTCAATATAGGTCTGATGTTTCAGCACCAGCGTATTGCCACGAACCAGACGGGCGAAAGCGGGTACGCTGAAAATCGCCACGGCGATGATCACATTCGACATGCCGTTACCCATCACCGCCACCACCGCGATAGCCAGCAGAATGCCAGGAAAAGCAAACAGCACGTCGCAGATACGCATGGTAATGCGGTCCCACCAGCCTTCGTAGTAACCGGCCATCAGCCCTAACACCGTACCGATTGCGCCACCCAGCACCACGGACAGCACGCCCGCTGCCAGCGATATGCGCGCGCCCATCAGGATGCGGCTAAAGATATCCCGCCCGAGAGAATCTACCCCCAGCCAGTGCACCAGTGACGGCCCCTGATTAAGGCGGTCATAATCGAAATAGTTTTCGGCATCAAAGGGCACCAGCCACGGGGCAAGCGCCGCCACGGCGATCATCAGCAGGACAAAGACGCCCGCCGCCATCGCGATGTGCTGTTTGCGAAAGCGTCGCCAGAAGGCTTTCCACGGAGTGCGCACCGTCTGTTTTTGTACCGATTCCGCGGTCATTACCGGCATTAACGCCAGCACGGCATTTCGCCGCCAGTTTTTCATGCGCTTGCTCACTTGTATCGGATTGAAGGATTGATGACCGCGTACAGCATGTCCACCAACAGGTTAATCAAGATGAATTCCAGCGAGAAAAGCAGCACTTCGGCCTGGATCACCGGATAGTCACGCATTTCGACAGAATCAATCAGCAGCCGTCCGAGACCCGGCCAGTTGAAGACTTTCTCCACCACAATCGAACCGCCCAGCAGGAAGCCAAACTGTAGCCCCATCATGGTCACGACCGGGATCATGGCATTGCGCAGGCCATGTTTGACTACCACCCAAAACTCATGCACGCCTTTGGCCCGCGCGGTACGCATGTAATCTTCCTGCATGACTTCCACAAACGACGCACGGGTGAAGCGCGCCATGATGGCCGCCACCGCTGCGCCAAGCGTTATGGAAGGCAGAATGTAGTGTTGCCAGCTATCAGCGCCGATGGTCGGCAACCAGCCAAGCTCCACCGAGAAGACCTGCATCAGCAACATGCCGAGGGCGAAAGCCGGGAAAGAGATGCCTGAAACGGCCAGTGCCATTCCCAGACGGTCGGGCCAGCGGTTACGCCAGACGGCGGACACCACGCCAATGATCAGACCAAAAATGACCGACCACACCATGCTGGTCAGCGTCAGCCACAGGGTCGGCAGAAAACGGGAGCCGATCTCTTCCATTACCGGACGCTTCGAGACCATCGAGTGGCCGAAGTCGCCCTGCAATGCGTTGGCAAAGAAGGTGAAAAATTGCTGGTAGAGCGGTTTGTCGAGACCGAGATCTTTTCGCACCAGTTCGACCACGCTTTGATCGGCATCCTGCCCTGCCATCAGCCGCGCTGGGTCACCCGGCAGCAGATGGACAAACAGGAATACCAGCACCGCGACAATCAGCAGCGTCGGGATAAGGCCAAGTAATCGTTTTAAAAAATAATTCAGCATGGCAAATCAAATACGTTCATTGGTTAACCCGAGATATACGGGGTTAACACGGCGTGAGGCATCCCTGCGGGAGCCCCATCGCCGTGCTTCCCCTAAAATGAAACGTTACAGAAGTCTGTGATACTTATTTCACGTCGGCATTATCAAAGTTAAACGACGTGTCTGGCATCACGTAGAAACCGGTCAGGCGTTTATTGTTGGCAGACACCAGACGTTCAGTCACGAGGAATGCCCAAGGTGCGTCAGCCCAGATACGGTTCTGTGCGTCTTCATACAGTTTGGCTTTCTCGGTTTTATCCGTGGTTTTCAGCGCATCAGCCAGATCTTTATCCACCTGCGGGTTGCTGTAGAACGCGGTATTAAACTGTTTTGGTGGCGCTGACTGGGTGGCGAACAGCGGCGTTAACGCCCAATCCGCTTCGCCGGTAGACGCTGACCAGCCGGTGTAGAACATACGCAGACCGGACTCTTTCTGGCCCACATTTTCTACCTGAGCGGCGCGCTGTGCAGCGTCCATGGCGGTCACGGTCACTTTGATACCTACCTGCGCCAGCTGCTGCTGAGCAAACTGAATCACTTTCTGCGCGGTGCTGCTGTTATGCGATGACCACAGCGTGGTGGTGAAACCGTTCGGATAACCTGCTTCTTTCAGCAGTTCTTTGGCTTTGGCCGGGTCATAAGGCCAGGGTTTGAATTTCGCGGCATATTCGATGCCCTGCGGCAGCGGGCCTTCAGATGGTACAGCATAACCGGCGAACGCCACTTTGATCAGCGCATCCTTGTTGATGGCGTAGTTGATCGCCTGACGCACTTTCAGGTTATCAAACGGCTTTTGCGTCACGTTAAAGCTGATGTAACGGTGCAGGATGGAAGGGGCAGCCACCAGATCCAGTTTGCTGTTTTTCTCCAGCAATGCAGCCTGCTCGTAAGGTACCGGGAAAGCAAAATCGGCTTCGCCGGTTTGCAGCATGGCGGCACGGGTGTTGTTATCCACCACCGGACGGAAGGTAATGGTGTCGAGTTTCGGTTCACCTTTTTTCCAGTAACCGTCGAATTTCTTCACTTTGACAAAATCGGTCTGGTTCCACTGGTCAAGCACGTACGGGCCGGTACCCACCGGGTGGAAGCCGATATCTTTGCCATATTTGGCCAGCGCGGCCGGGGAGATCATCACCGCCGACGGGTGCGCCAGATTGTTGATGAAGGCGGAGAATGGCGTTTTCAGGGTAATTTTCACCGTGTTCGCATCAACGACTTCAGTCTTATCAATGTTTTTAAACAGGTTGTAGCGTTTGAGATGGCTGTCAGGATTGCTGGCGCGGTCAAGGTTCACTTTGACCGCCGCGGCGTTAAAATCGGTACCGTCGGAGAATTTCACGCCCGGATGCAATTTGATGGTGTAAACCAGCCCGTCTTTGCTGACGGTGTAGCTTTCAGCCAGCACGTTAACCAGTTTGATGTTCTTGTCAAAGCCAAACAGGCCCTGATAGAACGACTTCGCGACCGCCTGTGACAGCGTGTCATTGGCGTCATACGGGTCGAGTGAGGTGAAGTTTGACCCCACGGCGATGGTAACGTCTTTTGCCGCCCAGGCGGAACCGGAGGCCAGTCCGCCAGCGATGGCGACAGCGAGGATGGCTGCGCGCAGCCCTGTCTTACCCTTCAAAGTCTGAATCATGTTGGTTCCTTATATTTTTAGTAGTCTGTCTGAAAGTTGCTACCCGTTTTCTTGTACCTGAATCAATAAAGCCCGCCGACCAGATGCCGCGCCACAAAATGCCCTTCGGCCACCTGCACCAGCGGAGCCACGGTCGGTTCGTCATGCAACGCGCGAATGGGACTCGGGATATCATCCACCAGCAGCGTCTGTTCTTTACGGCGATGGGCCGGATCCGCGACCGGTACGGCAGCCATCAGTTTGCGCGTGTAGGCATGTTGAGGATGCTCAAACACCGCGCGACGCGGACCGATCTCCACAATCTGCCCGAGATACATCACCGCCACGCGATGGCTGATACGCTCCACCACCGCCATATCGTGGGAGATAAACAGGAACGCGATACCGAATTCGCGCTGTAAATCCATCAGCAGATTGACGATCTGCGCCTGAATCGAGACATCCAGCGCCGAGACGGATTCATCAGCGATCACCACTTTCGGGTTGAGCGCCAGCGCGCGGGCGATACAAATACGTTGCCGCTGCCCGCCGGAAAACTCGTGCGGATAACGCTGGGCGTGTTCTGGCAGCAAACCGACTTTCTCCAGCAGCCATGCGACTCTGGACTCCGCCTCCTTACCGCGCGCGACGTTGTGCACCAGCAGCGGCTCCATAATGGAGTAGCCAACCGTCAGGCGCGGATCGAGCGAGGCGTAGGGATCTTGAAAGATAAATTGTATGTCACGGCGCAAATGTTGCAGCGCCGGACCTTTGAGATCGGTAATAACCTGACCGTTAAAGGTAATACTGCCGCCCTGACTTTCCACCAGCCGCAGCAACGAGCGCCCGGTGGTGGATTTGCCGCAGCCGGACTCGCCCACCAGCGCCAGCGTTTCGCCGGGGTAGAGATCAAAACTGACTTTCTCAACCGCATGTACCTGACGGGTAACGCGGTTAAGAATGCCGCTGCGCAGGTCAAAACGGGTCACCAGATCGCGCACCTGTAGCACGGGTGGCGCACCGGGAGTCAACGTATTTTGGGTCAGATCGCTGGCGGAACCGGTCAGGGTTTCGTCGTGATGCAACAACGGGAAGCGCGCAGGCAAGGCTTTGCCGGTCATCGAACCGAGTTTCGGCACGGCGGCCAGCAGCGCTTTGGTATAGACATGCTGCGGCGCACTGAAAATGGTGCCCACCTCACCCACTTCCACTTTATTGCCCTGATACATCACCAGCACGCGGTCGGCAATTTCGGCCACCACGCCCATATCGTGGGTGATGAAAATCACCCCCATGTTCATCTCTTTTTGCAACACGCGGATGAGTTGCAGGATCTGCGCCTGAATCGTGACGTCCAGCGCCGTGGTCGGTTCATCGGCAATCAGTAGCGCCGGTTTGCATGACAGCGCCATGGCGATCATCACCCGCTGGCGCATCCCACCGGAGAGCTGATGCGGGTAGCTGTCGAGAATATTTCGCGCTTCGGGAATCCGGACTAAATCAAGCATTCGCAACGCTTCAGCGCGTGCCGTGCGGTGATCTTTGCCCTGATGCAGACGGATAGATTCCGCAATCTGCTCACCGACCGGAAACACCGGGTTGAGCGAGGTCATCGGCTCCTGAAAGATCATCGCCATATCGGCACCGCGCAGGGAACGCATCGCCGACTGCGGGGCACAGCTGATGTCCACCACTTCGCCGTTACGACGGCGAAATTGCACGTCGCCCTGAGTTATCTGGCCGCCGCCCTGTTCCACCAGTCGCATCAGCGCCAGCGAAGTGACGGATTTTCCAGAGCCGGACTCGCCGACAATCGCCAGCGTTTCGCCACGGCTCACCTCAAAGCTCAGCCCGCGAACCGCTTCGATCGCCTGACCTTCGTGTTCAAACCGCACGCTGAGATTGCGCGCCGCCAGTACCTGATTATCGGGAAGAATCAAAGGAGAGCTGCTCACCGGTAAATCGCCACCTGCGGTGCCTCACCGGCGTAGCCCACGCCGCGATACATGCCTTCGCTGTTAAAAGGCAGTGCCACGTTGCCCTGATGGTCAATGGCAATCAGACCGCCGGAGCCGCCAAGCGCCACCAGTTTATCCATCACGACGTTATCGCTGGCCTGTTGCAGGGTCAGCCCGGCGTAATCCATCTGCGCCGCGACGTCATAGGCGGCCAGCGTGCGCATAAACACTTCGCCGGTCCCGGTGCAGGAGACAGCAACGGTGCGGTTGTTCGCATAACAGCCGGCGCCAATAATCGGTGAGTCACCGACGCGCCCGGCCTGTTTGTTGGTCATTCCGCCGGTAGACGTTGCCGCCGCGAGATTGCCCGCCGCGTCAATAGCGACGGCCCCCACGGTGCCAAATTTGCGATCGGCATCGAGCGGATCATCAGAGCCGTGCGCATGCAGACCGGCACCGTCGTGATCGAGCACCACACCGCTTTCGCTGGCGATGGCACGTTGTAATTGTTCGAACCGTTCCTGAGTATAGAAGTAGTCCGCACCGACGATCTCCTGCCCGTGTTCGCGGGCAAAGTTCTCAGCACCCGCGCCGGTAAACATCACGTGCGGGCTGAGTTCCAGCACTTTGCGCGCCGTCAGAATCGGGTTGCGGATATGGTTCACGCAGCTGATAGCGCCGGCATCCAGCGTGCTGCCATCCATAATGCTGGCATCAAGTTCATGGGTCCCCTGATGGGTAAAAACCGCGCCCTTGCCGGCATTGAATAACGGACACTCTTCCAGCAGGCGCACCGCCTCGGTCACGGCGTCTAGCGCGCTGCCACCGGCGGCCAAAATGGCCTGCCCGCTGGCGATGATATCTTCCAGCGCCTGTAAATAATCTCGCTCTTTTTCGGCACTCATGGCCGCACGGGTGATTGCCCCGGCACCACCATGAATAGCAATAACCGGACGCTTCTTATCCGAAACGGAAGCCGCTGAATCAGCAGTAGGAGAACTCATTGGCGCTGCACCCTGTGTTGTTATATAGATGTTGACCTCTACCCAAAATCATTCGAATTACAGGAAGGCGGCAAACGCGCGAATCCTGATGAGCTTACGCCTGTAAGTGATTCGGGTGAGCAAGAGCAGACAACGCACCTGTAGTTTGAAGGATGACGGGTATATTTTGACTATATTTAGCCCGCTACAGTATGTAAAGCAGAAATGTATAACCACAAAAAATGGGCTAATTACTTAGAATATTTAGGAAAATTAAATAAGGGGAAGGTATAAACACGCGAGACAAACCTCTAAATAACAGGAATAATAAACGTCCTAACGGTGGGTAAAGCATCTCTGGCAAGGCTTCCCACGTTTTTTTTATTTTTACTTTTACTCACCCGATACCATCCGGCTTTTGGGATGACGGGGACTTTTAGGAATGACAATGGATACTGTTTATAACCGCCGGCGCATCAATGTGATCTCCTGGCTGAGCTACTTCTTTACCGGCGGACTGGTTTCTACCCTGGGTATTGTTATCGGACCCGTCGCGACGGCATTTAACAAAGACCCTGCCTTTATCGGCCTCATGTTTTCACTGATGAACATCGGCCTGTTCCTGCCGATCATGATCAGTGGCATCCTGATGCGTAAGTTTGATTTGGGCAAACAGCTAATCACCGGCTCGGTCATTTCTGTCCTGACCTGTATCGCCCTGTTCCTGATGCCGTCGATCACGCTGTTTGGTATTGGCGTGTTCCTGATTGGTGCCACCGCGGGCCTGATGATGTCTATCGGCAGCTATCTGGTTGTGCGTATTAATGATGACCCGAAAAAGCGCTCGGCGAATCTCATCTTCACCGACTTCTTCTTCGCACTGTCCGGGATGACGCTCTCCCTGGTGCTGGGCTTCCTGTTCAAACATGGCGCAAGCTGGTTGGCGATGTACGGCATCATGGGGACACTGAGCCTGCTGATGATCCTCCTGTGCGTCGGGCAGAAATTCCCGTCCGTGCCGCAACCGGAGAAAGTCGCCAAAAGCGATCGCGTGGCCAAAGAGCCGTGGGGCATTGCCGCCTACGTGCTTTGTTTCGCCCTGTTTGCCTTCGTGTTCAGCGAACTGGTCTTCACCCTGTGGATGCCAAGCTGGTTGCTGGAACATTTCGGGCTGGATGCTGACCGCGCTGCGTTCTACATCACCATTTACTGGACGGTAAAAGCGATTGGTCTGTTCCTGAACCAGTTCACCGTGCGCTTTGTCAAACTGCGCACCTTCCTGCTGGTCTCTGCCGTGGTAGGCTTTATCAGCCTGAGCATTGTGACCCACAGCGAATCCACCTCGTTGGTGCTGATTGCCGTCGGCGTCTTCGGCTTCTGTAACTCAGGGATGTTCTCCGGTCTGATGAGCTACGGCAGCTTGCAGGTGAAGAAATCACCGCCAACGCTGACCTCAGCCTTGCTGACTACCGCCTCCGTCGGCACGCTGATTTTCGCTTCATTCTCTTCGTTTATTCACCGCGAATTCGGCCTATTCTGGGCCCTGAATATTGCCACCATCTCTTATGTGATGCTGGTGATTGCGGTCATTATTGCGGGCATTAAGAGCAAAGCAGAAAAAATTAATCACGACGTTTCCGCGCACTAATCAACAACGCGTAGTGATGTCTGAAAACAGCCGCCGGGCTCATCCCCGGCGGTTTTTTTATGCGCTTTTTCCACTCTCCAGCGTCGCCAGAAAACGCAGCGCCACGGGCGTGACCGTCTCGGTCTGATAAATTGCGTAGAGATCGGCGGGCAGACGTTCCTTCAGGGCGCAAAAACGTACACCCGGCCAGTGAATACGTGCATAGCTTTCCGGCAGCAGCGTGATGCCATAACCGTTAGCCACCAGAGCAAGTGCGGTCTGAGGTTCATTCACCTGATGCCTGACTTTCGGCAAAAAGCCGTGCTGACGACAGCGGGCATAAAGATAACTGCCAAGACTGGAGGCGTTCATCGGCATCAGGACGAAATCCTCATGCTCCAGTTCACTCAACCCGACGCTATTTTTCGCCGCCAGCGGATGCTGGTCTGGCAGCGCCAGCGCCACATTTTCATGTCCGAACAAGGTACTGACCATACCCGGCGGCAGCGCCGTATTGGCTTCACGCCAAATCCCAATATCAATACGGTTTTGCTGCAGCGCGTCAATCTGCTGCACCGGCGTCAGCTCAGTCAAAGACCAGCTGATCTCAGGTGCACCGGCAGCAAAGGTATTCAGCGCAGGCAGCAGCGATCCCCAGACGGCGGTCCCTACCGTGCCAAACTGAATATGCCCCACTTCACCGCGACCAATTTTGCGGACGTGATGCAGTGAACGGTTAATGCCATCGAGCATCAGCCCTGCCTCGCGCATCAGCGCCGCACCGGCGGGCGTCAGCGAAACCGACCGCGTGGTGCGGTTAAACAGCGGGGTGCCGAGCAGTAACTCCAGCTCTTTGATGTGCAAGCTGAGCGGTGGCTGCGACATGTTCAGGCGCACCGCCGCTTTACTGAAATTCAGCTCTTCGGCCACTACGCGGAAATAGTGCAGCAGCCGCAGGTTGATCTGCCCCAGATCAAAGGGGGAATCGGTAAAAGGTTTGGTCATCAACAAGTTTCTCGGCAGGCTGGCGGATTTATAGGCTTTACCTATAAATAGTGTCAAATAACGGTATTAGACGTGATATGCCGCTCACCCTAGCATTGGCAGTAACCCAACCCTACTGACAATTGCGAGAGAAGTGATCATGCTCAATAACTCAAATATCAATAATCATGCCTTTGACTGCGCCGCATTAATCCGTCAACGTGCGCCCGGCTTTATCCCGCACGCGGCGCTGATCCTCGGATCCGGCCTTGGCGCATTGTGTGACGCCATGACCGATGCCATCGCCATTCCCTATCACGAATTGCCTGGCTTCCCGCAAAGCAGCGTCGTCGGCCACGCCGGTGAACTGGTGCTGGGTAAACTTGAAGGCGTACCGGTGATGTGCATGAAAGGCCGCGGGCATTTCTACGAAGGCCACGGCATGTCCGTGATGACCAGCGCTGTGCGCACTTTTAAATTGCTTGGCTGCGAGTTTTTACTGGCGACCAATGCCGCCGGTTCATTGCGTAAAGAAGTGGCACCGGGGCGTCTGGTGGCACTGACCGATCACATCAACTTTATGCCTGAATCCCCGCTGGTTGGCCCGAACGATGAACGCTTTGGCCCGCGCTTCTTCAGCCTCGCCAATGCTTACGACAAAGACTTGCGTGCGCAGTTGCATCAGGTCGCTGGCACGCTGGACATCGATGTCGCAGAAGGCGTTTTTGCCTCCTACACCGGCCCGAATTTTGAAACTCCGGCGGAGATCCGCATGATGCAAACCCTCGGCTGCGACGTGGTGGGAATGTCGGTCGTGCCGGAAGTGATTTCTGCGCGCCATTGTGGCCTGAAAGTGCTGGCCGTCTCGGCCATGACCAACTACGCCGAAGGATTGTCAGACACCGTGCTGTCACACGAACAGACCCTGAAATGCGCCGCACTGGCCGCCGGTGATTTCACCCGCCTGATCCGCGCCTTCTTCGCCGCCATCGCCCGCGCAGAAAAATAAGGAGTTCGTCATGGAACAGACCTTCAACCGCCGGCGGATCAATATGATCTCCTGGCTGAGCTACTTCTTTACCGGTGCGCTGGTTTCCACTCTCGGCATTGTTATTGGCCCGGTGTCTGAAGCTTTTGGCAAAGATCCCGGTTTTATCGGCCAGATGTTTACCCTGATGAATATCGGTCTGTTTCTGCCGATCATGGTCAGCGGCCTGCTGATGCGCAAATTCAATCTCGGCAAGCAGCTGATCACCGGTTCCACCGTATCGGTACTGACCTGCATCGCGCTGTTTCTGATGCCGTCGATCACCATGTTCGGCATCGGTGTGTTTCTGATTGGCGCGGCGTCCGGCATCATGATGTCCATCGGCAGCTATCTGGTGGTACGTATTAATGAAGATCCGAAAAAGCGCTCGGCAAACTTAATCCTGACGGACTTCTTCTTTGCGCTGGCCGGTGTAGTGCTCTCGCTGCTGCTTGGGTATTTGTTCCAACACGGGGCAAGCTGGCTGGCGATGTACGGCGTGATGGCAGTGCTGAGCCTGATGATGATCGTGTTGTGTGTCGGGCAGAAATTCCCGTCCATTCCGCAGGCGTCTGAAGCCTCTTCGACGCAGGCCAACCAGCAACGCTGGGGAATGTCAGTCTGGGTGCTCTGTTTCGCGCTGTTTGCTTTCTTGCTGGCCGAACCGATTTTCACTATGTGGTTACCAAGCTGGCTGAAAGAGCATTTCGGCATGGCTGCTGACCGCGCGGCGTTTTACATCACCACCTACTGGACGGTGAAATCTATTGGCCTGTTTGTGAATCAGTTCACCGTACGTTTCATCAAACTGCGCACCTATTTGCTGATCTCCACGGTGGTCGGTCTGGCGTGTCTGGCCGTGGCAGCCAACAGCAACCAGCCGGGACTGATTCTGATTTGTGCCGGTCTGTTTGGTTTCTGTAACTCAGGTCTGTTCTCTGGGATCATGAGCTATGGCAGCCTGCAAGTGCGCAACTCACCGCCAACGCTGACCTCGGCGCTGCTGACTATCGGCACCATCGGCACGCTGATTTTCTCCACCCTGTCATCACTGGTTTACAGCCACTACGGCTTGTTCTGGGCACTGAACACCGCAACGGTCTCCTACGTATTCCTGCTGGTCGCGCTGATTTTGGCCTGCGTCAACAGCAAGGCGGAAGGGTTTGAGCAACAGCCTGCGCATTAAAAGCTGAGTAAAAGTGAGAAGTTCACAAGAGAGAGGCTTTAAACTGCCTCTCTCCTTATTTCCTCAAATTTCAAACGTTTCCCGTCAAAATAGCCAGCAGACCAATACCGTTAATCAGCATATGCAAAGTCACAGGCAGTAGCAGCCCATTACTTTTTATCCGCGCGTAAGCCAACAAAACACCGCTCATAAAAAGACTTACGAAAGAGATCGGATCGGTATATTGCCAGTGCACCATCGCGAATAGCCCAGCGCTAATAGCGATGCCAATTTTGGCCACATTACCGCCCCACAACAAAAATGCCTGTAACAGGAAACCCCGAAAAACAATTTCCTCACCAATCGGCGCAATGACCAGCAGAGTCAAAATGCGGGTCATATCAGCTGTGGATGAATAATTTAAAAATCCTGAGACCCAGGCCTCGGGCGGTGCAAAAAATGGTGTAATACAAGTCAGCCCGACAATCGCCAATCCAAAGTGTAAAAACATGCCGCGATCTGGCGAACCGACGTGTACATCCAGGCCAAGTTGTCGGTATCGCAGTAATAAATAGCCCATCAACAAGGTTTCAATCACATGGAATACAAATACATCGTAGCCATTTTCGATCAGTAATTTGGCGGCTGGAAACAAAGCGACGGCAAACGACACCATAAACCATAAGAAAAACAAACCCAGACAAATTAATGAATTACCGAGTTTATCTTGTGAATCATCCATGAAAAATTTCCCATCTATAAGGTGACGAATAATGTGACGAAGATTTTATCTGTATCTGACAAGTTTGTTTCATCAATTTTCTGCGGACATGAAAAAAGGGAAGACAGCGATGTCTTCCCTTTTGCATTCTTAAATCCTGCGAAATGAATTACAGCTGCGGGGCGCGCTGCAAACTGTTCATCCAGCCGGTGACGGGTTGCTGAATCAGACGACGAGCACGGCCGTGGCGGCGCAAAATCAGCCCCTGATCCTGCATCTCGCTGAGGTCGCGACGGATAGTTTCCAGGCTCACTTCCAGCCACTGCGCCAGTTCACTGACCTGTACCACTTCATGCTGGTCCACCAACCGGAGAATGGCTTGATGGCGGTTTCTTTTCATCACGATGCAACTCCCGTTGGCGCTCGACATTTATTTGTGAACCAAGTCACATAACTGGCGGTAATCATACGCAGGTTTTCAGCTTAGTTTTGGGATCGATCTCAATTTTTGGGAAAAAGCTGTCGTTTTTTGCATCGGCAGTTTTTGGTCAGCGCGATTTCTCAGCCACTCTTTACTCTGACATAATAGCGGAATGTTTTTTGCCACACTTCACTGCCGCCAGTCGTGCAGGGCACTACAAGGAATTTAAAGATGGAATTCAATACCGCCGGTTTGATCTCATTGCAGGACGCGCTGGATAAAATGCGCGCCCATACTCCCGCTAAAACAGACAAAGACGTTGAGTCCGTGCCGCTGGCCGCCGCCGCCGGGCGTATCACCGCCGCACCGGTGCGTTCACCCGTGTTTGTGCCGCCGTTTGATAACTCGGCGATGGACGGTTATGCCCTGCGCACCGCCGACCTGCACGACGGCGCTGTGCTGCCGGTAGCAGGTAAAGCCTTCGCCGGTGCGCCTTTCCACGGTGAATGGCCAGCCGGAAGCTGTATCCGCATTATGACCGGCGCACCGGTGCCTGCGGGCGCAGATGCGGTGATCATGCAGGAGCAGACCGAAGTGACAGAAGCGGGCGTGCGGTTAACCGCCGCCGTGCAAAAAGGTCAAAACATCCGCCTCATCGGCGATGACATCAAACAGGGCGACAGCGTGCTGGCACAAGGCGTGCGTCTTGGCGCTGCCGAATTACCCCTGCTGGCTTCGCTCGGCGTGGAGCACGTTGAGGTATTCAAACCGCTGAAGGTGGCGATTTTCTCCACCGGAGACGAACTGCAACCGGTCGGCACGCCGCTACAAGAAGGCCAGATTTATGATACCAACCGTTTTGCCGTGCGCCTGATGCTCGAGCAGATTGGTTGTACGGTGCTGGATTTAGGCATCATCCGCGATGACCAGCAGGCACTGCGTGAAGCCTTTGCACAGGCCAATGCCTTTGCTGATCTGGTGATCTCCAGTGGCGGTGTTTCGGTGGGCGAAGCGGATTACACCAAAAAGATGCTCGAGGAGCTGGGCGAAATTGGTTTCTGGAAACTGGCGATTAAACCGGGTAAGCCTTTCGCCTTCGGCAAGCTTAAAAAGGCCTGGTTCTGCGGCCTGCCGGGCAACCCGGTTTCCGCGGCCCTCACCTTCTATCAACTGGTGCAGCCGTTTATCGCCGGGCTGAGCGGCCATACGTCATGGTCAATGCCACCACGCCTGAAAGCCAGAGCTACCACGCCCTTTAATAAATCACCGGGGCGTCTGGAGTTCCAGCGCGGTATTTTCAGCACCAGCGCTGGCGGAGAACTGGAAGTCCGCACTACCGGCCATCAGGGCTCGCACGTCTTCAGCTCATTTAGCCAGGCCAACTGCTTTGTGGTGCTGGAACGCGAACGTGACCGCGTGGCTGCCGGTGAGCTGGTGGACGTCGAACCTTTTAACGCTCTGCTGCGGGGCTGAAGATGACAACGCTGCCGGAACTGACCGACGCCGAAACCCTGCGCTATAACCGCCAGATCGTTCTGAAAGGTTTCGATTTCGACGGGCAGGAAAAACTGAAAGCCAGCCATGCACTGATTGTCGGACTCGGTGGTCTGGGCTGTGCGGCAGCGCAATATCTGGCCGCTGCCGGGGTAGGATCCCTGACCCTGCTGGATTTCGACACCGTGTCGCTGTCCAATTTGCAGCGCCAGACGCTGCATACTGACGCTCGCATCGGTATGACCAAAGTAGCCTCGGCACAACTGGCACTGGAAGCGATCAATCCGCACGTCGGCATCACGCAAATTGACCGCCAGCTCGATGATGTGGCGCTCGCCGTGATCGTCAGTCAGTGCGACGTGGTGCTGGACTGCACCGACAACGTCGCCACCCGCGACCAGCTTAACCGCGCCTGTTTTGCGTCAAAAACGCCGCTGGTTTCCGGCGCGGCTATCCGCATGGAGGGCCAGCTCAGCGTCTTCACCTATCAGCCCGACGAACCCTGCTATCGCTGCCTCAGCCGCCTGTTTGGTGAAAACGCCCTGACCTGCGTTGAAGCGGGCGTCATGGCACCGCTGGTCGGCACCATCGGCAGTTTGCAGGCGATGGAAGCGATCAAATTGCTGACAGAATTCGGACAAGTTCTGCGCAGCCGTTTACTGATGTTTGATGCAATGACAATGCAGTTTCGGGAAATGAAATTAATGAAAAATGCGGGCTGCGAGGTGTGTGGGAAATAACGAATCAAATGGAGATGGAACAGGGAAGATATGTTTATTTATCGTAAACGGAGTGCACTCCGCCGCCTACTAGATATTGATTTTGGCAAATGGTTAGCCATTGCCCCGATACTCATTACCCTCATTGTTTACGTGGCGATTTTGCTTTTTGCCGGTCGATTTCGTTTTACTGTTTTCGTATACAGATGGGTGCCAGAGTGGACAACGGCGCTTACCGCGGGAGTAATTGGTGGCCTGATCATTGCTGCTCTGATGATGCCGCAGATGAGACGTGAAAATAAACCCTGGTGGGAAATAATTAAAATATTCGGCTTTGGCGTGATGTTAATAGGCTTACCCGCCCTTTCATATTATGAGTATCTGGTTTGGTTTTTCCCCGAAAAGACAGTCAGTTACGTTACAGAATATGATGTGACTTTTCCCGGCCCTTCGAAAGGAAAACATGGTCATTGCGAGGCCGGGTTACTCATCAAAGATAAAACATTGGGACGCTGGGTAACGCTTTGTTCTTCAAAAGAATATTTACTCAAAGAACATAAACAAGGAATGGACGGAATCTATGTAGTTGAAAATGTCAGCCGTTATGGTGTCCGTCTAACACATACTGAATTCACTTGGCTCTAAAATAAAAAAAAACCGCCCCTATAAAATGAACTGATCCATAAAGTTGGACGGTTTATATCAGGCGGCAACTGAGCGAATCCCAGGTCACATAATAAGTATGTGACCTGGGTGAGCAAAAGCAATTAACGCCGCTATTGCATGAAGGATGACGCGGATTTAGCTATTGATGCCCTGACTACGTAGATAATCTTCGTAGTTACCGGAGAAGTCGATGACTCGGGTCGGGGTCATTTCGATGATACGGGTCGCCAGTGAACTCACAAATTCACGGTCGTGGGAGACGAAGATCAGCGTGCCTTCGTACATTTCCAGCGCCATGTTCAGCGACTCGATGGATTCCATATCAAGGTGGTTGGTTGGCTCATCCATGATCAGAATGTTAGGGCGCTGCATCATCAGTTTCCCGAACAGCATGCGGCCTTTCTCACCACCGGAAAGTACTTTCACTTTCTTCTTGATGTCGTCCTGACCGAACAGCAGACGGCCTAAAATGCCGCGCACCGCTTGTTCGTCGTCTTTCTCGGACTTCCACTGGCTCATCCAGTCGAATACGTTCAGAGAGTCATCGAATTCATATTCGTGATCCTGCGCGTAGTAACCGATTTTGGCGTTTTCAGACCATTTCACCGAACCGCTTTCTGGCTCATGCTCACCCACCAGCGTTTTCAGTAAGGTGGTTTTACCGATACCGTTGGCGCCCAGAATGGCAATTTTCTCACCGACTTCCAGCATCAGGCCAAGGTTTTTAAACAGCGGACCGTTATCAAAACCTTTGGTGATTTTTTCAACTTCCAGCGCATTACGGAACAGTTTTTTGTCCTGCTCAAAACGCATGTATGGGTTCTGACGGCTGGACGCTTTGATTTCGTCGAGCTGAATTTTGTCAATCTGACGGGCACGGGAGGTCGCCTGTTTAGATTTGGAAGCGTTGGCGCTAAAGCGGCTAACGAAGGATTGCAGTTCAGCAATCTGCGCTTTTTTCTTGGCGTTATTGGCGCTCAGAAGTTCACGGGCCTGCGTGGCCGCCGTCATGTATTCGTCATAGTTGCCCGGATACACGCGCAGCTCGCCGTAGTCCAGATCCGCCATGTGCGTACAGACCATGTTCAGGAAGTGACGGTCATGCGAAATGATGATCATGGTGCTGTTACGTTCGTTCAGCACCTGCTCCAGCCAGCGAATAGTATCGATGTCCAGGTTGTTCGTTGGTTCGTCAAGCAGCAGAATTTCCGGATCAGAGAACAGCGCCTGCGCCAGCAATACGCGCAGTTTAAAGCCCGGTGCGATTTCGCTCATCAGGCCGTAGTGTTGTTCTACGGGAATGCCAACGCCGAGCAGCAGTTCGCCCGCGCGTGATTCCGCACTGTAGCCGTCCATTTCGCCGTATTCGACTTCCAGATCGGCCACTTTATAGCCGTCTGCTTCGCTCATTTCCGCCATCGCGTAAATGCGGTCGCGCTCTTCTTTTACGGCCCACAGTTCGTTATGGCCCATGATCACGGTGTCGAGCACGGTGAACTGTTCGAAGGCGAACTGATCCTGGCGTAGTTTGCCCAGACGCTCGTTCGGGTCGAGTACCACGTTACCGCCGGACGGCACTAAATCGCCACCGAGGATCTTCATGAAAGTGGATTTGCCGCAACCGTTAGCGCCGATCAAACCGTAACGGTTACCGCCGCCAAATTTCACGTTAATATTTTCGAATAACGGCTTGCTGCCGAATTGCATGGTGATGTTGTAAGTACTTAACACAACGCTCGCTCTTAATTAGGAATGTGATTTGGCGCGCATTATGCCACAACGGCGCAAGGAGATCGCCTGTTGGGATGGTTGTTTTTCAGGCGGACCTCCTCACATCGGTAACTTTTTGTTAATTTTGACCGGATGTTAATTTCGCGGCTTTGCATTACACTGCCGGCCATGAAAAAAATCCGTCTGTTGATCCTGCTCATTCTTAGCATCACGCTGCCTTCTTTAGGGCTGGCGTCGGTGAATTTGATTGCGCAGTGTTCCGCGATGACGGAAATGACCACCAGCGAGCAGGCAGCGATGCCGGGTATGTCGACGATGGCCGACTCCCCTGATGACTGCATGACGCAAAAAAGTGACATGTCGTCGAAAGGCAAGCAGCAAGGCGGGCAAAGCTGTAAGTTTGGCGCCAACTGTAATCTCAGCACAATTTTGACCTCTTTCGTTCCCCTGACGTTATCTTCCCCTTATCACGACAACGCGTTACCGACACCTGAAACTCCGTTTTCTCCGGCCCTTGAAGGCCAGTGGCGCCCTCCACGGTTCATCTGATTCTTATCGATAGCTAACGCCGTTCAGCCTGTGGCTGGCGGAATAAGGTATGCCTTTTGGCGTGCCGTTACTTTCATGGAATCAATACGATGTCCTTTAAATCGTTCTTTTTTCCTGTGCAGCTTTTGCTCGCAGGAATACCTTCACTCGCCCATGCCGCGCCGCTGACCTTCAGCTATGCGGTCAGCAGCGCGTTGCAACAATCTCCCGAGTTATCCGCCAGCCAGACGGGTATTCATTCTGCACAGGCGGCGGCTATTCCCGCTGGCGCATTACCTGACCCTAAACTCATTGCCGGGCTCGACAACTTCCCGGTCTCCGGCCCCATGGCGAATTCACTGACCGAAGAGTCGATGACCATGGAGAAAATCGGCCTGATGCAGGAATTTCCTAATTCAGCCAAGCGCGATGCCCGTGAGGACGTGGCGAACGCGCAGGTCGGGCAGGCCGGTTCACAACACCGTATTTTACAAACTGATGTGGCGCAGGGTGCCGCTGTGGCCTGGCTCAGCCGTTATTATCTTGAACAGCAGCTTGGCCTGCTGCATCAGCTGGAGCAGGAGAATGGCTTGCTGGGGAAAACCTTACAGGCCCAGATCGTATCAGGGCGGACCCCGCTTGCTGATTCGCTCAATGCGGATGAAAAACAGGCCGAACTGGCCGATCGTGAAGACCAGCTTCAGCGCGAGCTGCGCAACGCCACGGCGAATCTCAGCCGTTATATCGGTGCTGACGCGCAACAACCGTTAGCCGGCAGCGCCCCAGACTTACCGGTCGAGGCGGCGACCTATCTTAAAATCCTGCATAAAACCCCAAAAATTCAGGCCTATAACAACGAGACGGAAAAAGCGCGGGCTGAATTGCGAGCAGCACAGGCAGAGAAAATCCCTGACTGGAGCGTCGAACTGGACTACCAGCGGCGCGACCCGCAATTCGGCAATATGGTGTCGGTGCAATTTACCGTCGGTCTGCCGGTGTTTGCGGCCAGCCGTCAGGACCCGGTTATTGCCGCCAAAACCCTCGATCTGACGCAAGTGGGTGAATTACGGGATGCTGCTATCCGTCAACAAACCAATCAGCTCAATAACGATCTCGCCGATTACACCACCCTCACCCGCCAGATAGAACGCATCGACCAAAGCTGGCTGCCGCTGGCCCGTCAAAAGGTCACGCTTTTGAACGCCAGTTATTCGCGTGGCACCGGCGAGGGTGCCGCCCTGATTAACGCCCGCAGCGCCGAGCTAGAGCAGCAACTGCGCAAAGTCGGGCTACAAAGCCAGCGCGCGCAACTGGCTGCCAACCTCTATTACGCCTTTGCAGGAGTTCAACCATGAAACGCACATCTTTTTCGCTGGCGCCGCTGGCCGTGGTCTGCATTACTGCGGGTCTTGCAACTGGCAGTGCCGCCGGTTTCTGGTACGGCAAAACGCAGGCTGCCGAGACGCAGGAGGCGTCCGTCAAAGACACCGTGCCGGCTGAAAGTAAACCCCTCTACTGGTATGACCCGATGGCACCGGCCCAGCATTTCGACAAGCCGGGAAAATCGCCCTTTATGGACATGCAGCTGATACCCAAATATGCCGAAGAAAAAACCGCGAATAACAGCGTGCGGATTGACTCAGGGGTGGTGCAAAATCTGGCTATCCGCTGGGTGAAAGCCACCACCGGACACGTCGATACCACGGTCAATGCGGTTGCCAACGTGGTGCTCAACGATCGTGACGTGGCGATTATTCAGGCGCGCAGTAACGGGTTTGTCCAGCACAGTTATCCGCTGGCGGCGGGCGATGTCGTGAAAGCCGGCGCGCCTCTGGTGGATTTGCTGATGCCTGACTGGGCGGGCGCGCAGGCCGAATATCTGGCCATGCGCAGCACCGGAGACAGCACGCTGGCCCGCGCGGCAAAACAGCGCCTGTTACTGCTCGGTATGCCGCCGTCGCTGATAAGTGAGGTCACACGCAGCGGTAAACCGCAGGAGGTCGTGACCCTGACCGCCCCTGTCGCGGGCGTCATTCAGTCACTCGACATTCGTCAGGGCATGGTGGTTTCCAGCGGCAATACGCTGGTGACACTCAACGGTATTGCCACTGTATGGCTGGACGTCGCCGTTCCCGAAGCGCAGGGCGCAAGCGTGCTCACCGGCCAGCCGGCGCAGATCACCTTCCCGGCGTACCCCGGAAAAACCTTCACCGGTAAGGTCAATGCTATTTTGCCGGTGGCCGACGCCGCCAGCCGCACGTTGAAAGTCAGGGTGGAACTGGCGAATCCTCAGCAACAGTTCAGGCCCGGCATGTTTGCCAATGTCGCGTTGCACAGCGGCGCGGCAACGGAATATCTCACCGTGCCAAGCGAAGCGGTGATCCGCACCGGGCTGCGCAATGTGGTGATCGTCAACGATGAAAATCAGCACTTTGCTCCGGTTGAGGTCAATCTCGGGCCGGAGTCTGCTGGTAAAACAGCAATTCTTTCCGGCCTGAAAGAAGGTCAGCAAGTGGTGGCCTCCGGCCAGTTCCTGATTGATTCAGAAGCCAGCCTGCAAGGCGTTCTCAGCAGAATGGATAACGCAAAAAATGAGGGGAACCAGCCATGATCGCGTTATTGATTCGCTGGTCGGTGGCCAACCGTGTTCTGGTCCTGATGGCGACGCTGTTTATCGCCGCCGCCGGTGTCTGGGCTATCAACACCACGCCGGTCGATGCCCTGCCCGACCTGTCAGATGTTCAGGTCATTGTCAGGACCAGCTACCCCGGTCAGGCACCGCAGCTGGTTGAAAATCAGGTCACTTATCCGCTGACCACCACCATGCTCTCGGTGCCCGGCGCGCAAACCGTGCGCGGGTACTCCTTCTTCGGCGACTCTTTTGTCTACGTCATCTTTAGAGAAGGCACCAACCTGTACTGGGCGCGTTCTCGGGTGCTGGAATATCTCAGTCAGGTGCAATCGCGTTTACCGCCCGGAGCAAAACCCGCTCTGGGGCCAGATGCGACGGGCGTTGGCTGGATTTATGAATATGCTCTGGTGGATAAAAGCGGAAAACACGATCTCAGCCAGCTGCGCAGTTTGCAGGATTGGTTCCTGCGCTTCGAACTGAAAAGCCTGCCGAATGTGGCCGAAGTCGCCAGCATTGGCGGCATGGTGAAGCAGTATCAGATTGTGCTCGACCCGGTAAAAATGGCGGCATATCGCCTGCCACAACAAACGGTGATCGCTGCCGTACAGCAGGCCAATCAGGAGGCCGGTGGGTCGGTAGTGGAACTGGCCGAAACGGATTATATGGTCAGGGCGTCCGGCTACCTGAAAACCCTTGATGATTTCCGGCTGATCCCGCTCGGCGTAGTGAATGGCATTGCGGTCACCTTAGGCGACGTTGCAACGGTGCAAGTTGGGCCGGAACTCCGTCAGGGCGTCGCGGAACTCAACGGTCAGGGGGAAACCGTCGGCGGCGTGATTATTCTGCGTTCCGGCGAAAATGCCCGCACGACGATTGCCAGCGTGAAACAGAAACTGCACGCGTTACAGCGCAACCTGCCCGACGGGGTGGAGATCGTACCGGTGTATGATCGCAGTAAGCTGATCGACCGTTCCATCGATAATCTCACCCACAAACTTATCGAAGAGTTTGTGGTGGTGTTGGTGGTGTGTGCGCTGTTCCTGTGGCATTTCCGCTCCGCGCTGGTGGCTATTATCTCCCTGCCACTTGGCATCATGATCGCCTTTATTCTGATGCGCATTCAGGGGATCAACGCCAATATGATGTCGCTGGCAGGGATTGCGATTGCCATCGGGGCGATGGTCGACGCCGCGATTGTGATGATCGAAAATGCTCATAAGAAAATAGAGCACTGGACGAGCGAACATCCCGGCGAGAAGCTTGAGGGGCAAGCGCATTGGGAGGTGATCACGCAGGCGGCAACTGAAGTCGGCCCCGCGCTGTTCTTCAGTTTACTGGTGATCACCCTGTCGTTTATCCCGGTCTTCACGCTCGAATCGCAGGAGGGCAAACTGTTTGGCCCACTGGCTTTCACCAAAACCTACGCTATGGCCGGCGCAGCCCTGCTGTCGGTGACGCTGATCCCGGTGCTGATGGGCTACTGGATACGCGGGAAAATCCCCGATGAGCGCCGCAACCCGATTAACCGCGGTCTGACAAAAGTCTACCGGCCGATGCTCGACTGGGTACTGGCCCGCCCTAAACTGACGGTGCTGCTGGCAGTTTTGGTTCTGCTGACCACGCTCTGGCCGCTCAGTCGTATCGGTTCGGAATTCATGCCTGCGATTGACGAAGGCGACCTGCTTTATATGCCCTCGGCCCTGCCGGGTCTGTCCGTCTCGAAGGCCGCCGAACTATTGCAACAAACGGATCGCTTAATTAAAACCGTGCCGGAAGTGCAAAGCGTCTTTGGCAAGGCGGGACGGGCTGAAAGTGCCACCGATCCGGCACCGGTCGAGATGTTTGAAACCACCCTTCAGTTCAAACCTCGCGACCAGTGGCGTCAGGGCATGACACCGGAAAAACTGGTGAAAGAGCTCGACCGCGTGGTGAAAGTGCCCGGTTTAGCCAACATCTGGGTGCCGCCGATCCGCAACCGTATCGACATGCTGGCGACCGGGATTAAAAGCCCGATTGGCGTGAAGATCTCCGGACCCACGCTGGACGTCATCGACAACACCGCACAGGCCATCGAAAAAATAGCGAAAACGGTACCCGGTGTCAGCTCGGCATTAGCTGAACGCTTAACCGGCGGCCACTATATTGATGTGGACATCAACCGGGCAGCCGCCAGCCGTTACGGACTGAATATTGCTGACGTACAGGCGATAGTCTCTTCGGCCATTGGCGGAGCAAACATCGGAGAAACCGTCGAGGGGCTGGCGCGTTATCCGATCAACCTGCGTTATCCGCGTGAAACCCGTGACTCGCTCGACGGGCTGCGCAACCTGCCGGTTTATACGCCATCCGGGCAGCAAATCACCCTGGGTACCGTGGCAACGCTCAACGTTAGCGAAGGCCCGCCGATGATCAAAACCGAAAACGCGCGACTTTCAGGGCTGGTTTATATCGACGCCAGTAACAGCGACGTCGCCAACGTGGTTGAGGCACTGCGTCTGGCGGTTAATCAGCAACTGCATCTCGCGCCGGGTGTCAGCATCGAGTACGCCGGGCAGTTTGAATACCTGCAACATGCGGTGGAGCGGCTGAAACTGGTGGTACCGGCAACGCTTGCGATCATCTTCTTCCTGCTCTATCTGCTCTTTCGTCGGGTAGAGGAAGCGGCGCTGATCATGCTGACGTTGCCCTTCGCCATGGTCGGCGGTATCTGGCTGCTCTATCTGCTGGGCTACAACCTGTCGATTGCCTCAGGCATTGGTTTTATCGCGCTGGCCGGGGTGTCTGCCGAGTTTGGCGTGATCATGCTGGTCTATCTGCGACAGGCCATGACGGCGCATAACCCCCGCAACCTGCCGCTGACACCGGCGGAAATGGATGTCGTCATTCGCGAAGGGGCGACCTTACGCGTCAGGCCGAAAGCCATGACGGTGGCGGTGATCCTGGCCGGACTGGTGCCGATTTTACTCAGCAGCGGCACCGGGTCAGAAGTGATGAGCCGCATCGCTGCGCCGATGGTCGGCGGCATGATAAGCGCCCCACTGCTCTCGATGTTTATCATTCCCGCGCTCTGGCGTTTACTGGCCGAACGCCAATTCTCTGTACGTAAATACTCAGCCTCTTTAGCGGCTTCCCGTTCTCATGACCTCAACAAGTGAAGGAAATATCATGTCTAAGCTCATCAACGTTATTGCTCTCTCCGTGCTGTTTTCCGCCGCAGCGCCGGTAATGGCTGCTGACACCCGCATGTCCGGCAATATGGCAGGAATGCAAATGGCCGACACCCCGTCAAAAAGTGATACCGCAGCAGCCAGCGGTGTGGTGAAAAAAATCGATACTGCAGCGGGCATGGTGACGCTGCAACACGGTCCAATTCCGGCCATAAGTTGGCCCGCGATGACCATGGGATTTAAAGTAGCCGATCCGGCATTGCTGAAAAATATCAAGGAAGGGGAAACCGTCGATTTCACCCTGAAAGCAGAAGATGGCAATGAAGTTGTGATTGCGCTTGAGGCGAAGAAATAGCGTCATAAAAAAACCCGGCATTGCCGGGTTTTTATTATTGGACTGTACGGGTGGGATTAGAAGCTGTAACCAATCACGCCGTAGTAACCCCAGCCGGTAGATTTGACGTCGAAATTACCGTTACCGAAGTTCAGCTCAGCACCATCTTGCCACTGGCCACCGTTGTGGAAGTAACGCGCCACGAACGAGTAGTGCCAGTGCGTGTAGTTCAGCGCAAGGATGTGGCTGGATGCCACGGAGTTGCTTGAACGCGCTTTACGGCCGTTAACGTCGCTGAAATCGTCGTTACCCAGATCGGAGCCCCAGTCGAAGTTGGTGAAACCGATGTAGCTCAGGTTACCGCCCCACAGTTGGGTCAATGGCACGAAGTATTTCACTTTGAAACGGTAGCCGTCCCAGCTGTTTTCGTTCGCAGCGCCGTAGTTTTCCCACTGGTATTTAGCATACACGTTCAGGGAGAGACTCATCGGCAGATGGGTATCAATGTCAGTACCCAGACCCATGAACCAGGTGTTTTGGCGGTTATCGCTGTCCGGGCCCATATCGTAGATATAGTTGTTAGCGAAGTACCACTCTTTGAACGGGCCGAAGCTCAGATCAGTATTGGTCAGCTTGTCGATAGAGAAGCGCGGTTCGATTTCCATAAACATCGGAGAACCGTTCTTATCCCAGATACCGGTGTCGTTGCCGTTACCAGCGCCGAAGGTTTTTGGAATATCGATATAACCGTAGAAATCGAACCAGTCTTTGTGTGCAAAGGCTTCATATTCGAGATAAACGTCGTTACGAATCGTTGGTCCGAAACGGGTATCAGCGCTGCCTACAACGTTAACACTCTGATGCCACCAGTCGGAAACGAATTCACCCTTGGTGTCATCAGCCAGCGCAGTCGCGCTGTAAGACAAAGCTAAAAGTGCGCCAGCTGCAATAATTTTATTGTTCATTTGTTTACCAGAAGCGGGTTAGGAAGCAACTCCCTGCCAGAAGGAGACAATTTTTACGAAACATTCAGCGTCTGAATCTATGTTAAGGACCACTGACTGTTTAAAACCGTAATTGGCGTGCCACATCACTACGCATAAGAAAGAATCTGAAACTGTGACCGACAACCGATTGCGACGCCATAATACAAAAAATGAGCAATTTCCAGTCGCAGCAGATCGGATTCAACTTTTGTTAGCTAATAAATAGATTTGGTCAATGTTTGTCAATTTCTGTTTCATTCGGATACATACTTTGTGTGATGAGTGTCACGTTAGGTTCACATATTGCAGTTATGGGGGAGAAATATGTCAGGGAAAAATCGATTGCGCAATATGTGCACAACAGACAATTGTCGTGGTATTATTATGACAATTAGCCTAACGAAGGAGCTCATCATGCAACCTAAAATTTCAGATCTGCATTCCAAAAACTCGCACGTTCCTGCAATGCGCCTCTGGCAATCTGCGGGGCTTCCCGCAAGCGGCGGAATGAGTTTGATCAATGCCATACAAAAAGGGTTTTCAGTTGATAGCATTCACCTCCTCAACGCCGAACTAGGATGGTCAAAAATGGCTCTGCTGGAAATTATGGGGATTAATGAACGCAGCTTCGCCCGCCGCAAAGCGGAAAATGGTCTGCTGAAAATGGACGAAAGCGAACGTGTCGCACGCCTAATCCGTGTTGTAGATGCTGCTACCGACTTATTCGAAGGTGACCGCAGCGCAGCGCTCGAGTGGATACGCCGCCCTGCTCCGGCACTCGGCGGTATTGCACCGGTCGAGATGCTGACCTCTGAAGCGGGTGCACTGGAAGTGAACCGTCTGATTGGCCGCCTGGAATACGGGGTCTTTGGGTGAAGCTCTATCGCATAGTGAAAACCAAACATCTGGCAACAGCCTGGTCGGGTTCCGGCGCGCAGCTGTATGGCGGACGGTGGAATCCGCCGGGCAAGCCAGTGGTCTATCTCGCTACAAGCATTTCACTGGCGATACTGGAAATCATGGTGCATCTGCAAAGCAGCGTATTGTTGCAGGCCTATACCCTGCTGAGTATTGAGGTCCCGGAAGAAATGCTGCCAGTGCTCGACGCCTCGGCACTCAGTGCAGACTGGAAAGATCCGTCGCCGCCGGACAGCACGCAGAGTCTGGGAGAAGAGTGGTTACTGGACGAGGAAAGCGTCGGATTAAGAGTACCTTCAGTCATTGTACCGAGTGAATTCAACGCGATTATGAATCCGCTACATGCCGACTTTGCCGCCCTACTTGAGACGGTAGAGACAGAGGCGATGGTGTTTGATCCGCGCCTGACCTGACAGCCTGACGCGGAACGCGGTTTAGGATGAAACGTCTATGATTAACGTCGGTTGCTGCGGTAAATCAGCCATAATGCGATAGCAAGGCAGGGAACCGCCGCCATACGCTGCGATGAAAGAGCGATCATCGGGTTTTGCAACCAGCCGAAATTATCAATCATCATTCCCATCGACAACTGCCCGAGAATAACCGCCACCGTCGCCGCCGCAGTACCAATACGTGGCACAGCCGTTACCATAATAATGATGTACGGCACGCCAAACAGCGCGCCCATCAGTTGCCACTTTGGCACGGTCAGCAAGGTCGCTGCCTGCGGTGTCTGAATGAACAAGATCAGCACCGCGGTGATAGCTGCACCGACGCTGAACGTCAGAAATGCGCTTTTCAGCACGCCCACTTTTTCGCCCAGCTTGCCGTTAACCGCTGCCTGCATACTTAGCGCTGCTCCGGCAATTACAGCCAGAATAATCATTATCAGTTCAGTCATCTTCAGCTCCAGGCAATCAGTATCAGTGCAGCGACAATAAACAGCAGCGCCAGCAAACGCTCACCGCCGACTTTTTTCGCCGGGCTGCCAAACCAGCCAAAGTGGTCAATCAGCAGACTTTTGGCGACCTGCCCGGAAAGGATGGCGATCATCGTCAGTCCGATGCCAATCAGCGGCGTCGCCAGCGTCAGCACAATCACATAAACCGGCCCCAGAACGCCGCCCAAAAGTTGCCAGCCGGGTAGCTGCGTAAAGGCAGGCGCATTGCGCGGGCTGAAGAACAATACCAGCAAGCCTGTCAGCACTGACCCCACGCCGAAAATACTCAGCGTCGCCCATAAATGGCCGACTTCAGTGCCCAGCGGCCCAATCAGCCCGGCCTCCAGCGACAGCCCCATACCGGCCAGCACCACCAGCGGAATTAAAAGCAGATTCATTGTATTCCTGTTATTGCCCGAAAAAGAAGCGGACTATAACCTGGCACTGCATTGCGAAAAACAGGATAATAATGAAAACACTTTTGCGAGATACGCACTGATGGAAGATTTTAGTCAGCTCAATTTCAGGTCCCTGCGGTTATTTGTCGCCGTGGTGGATCAGGGGAGTTTTTCCGAAGTCGCACGCCGCGAAGCGATGTCGCCCTCCTCCATTTCGCGGGTGATCCAGCAGATGGAACAGGCATTGCAGACGCAACTGCTCTACCGCAACACCCGTGCCGTCAGCCCGACGGAATCGGGCCTGTTGCTGGCCCATCATGCCCGTCAGGTTCTGGATCAACTGGAGCAAGCGATGCGAGGGTTGCAGGAGCAGGATCTGGAACCGGGCGGGATGGTGCGTATCAATGCGCCGGTGGTTTTCGGCCAGCGCCATATTGCTCCCTGGCTGCATGAGCTGTGCGCCCGCTTCCCTAAATTGCAAATTGAACTGATGCAGACCGATGATTTTATCGACCCGTTGCATGACGCTACCGACCTGCTGATCCGCATTGGCGTTATGGCCGACTCCAGCCTGCAGTCACGCACGCTCGGGTATCAGCACTTTTCGCTGGCTGCCAGCCCGGCCTATCTGGCCCGCGCCGGGATCCCAACGTCGCCAACGGAACTGGCGCAGCACAGTTGTCTGGTGTTTAAAGGTTTCGCGGGTTCCCAGCGCTGGTTCTTCCGCCAGCCCCATGAAGCCTGGGAGCCTTACACTTTGCGGGGCGTACTGACCAGCAACAATGCGGAGACCCTGACACAGGCCGCCATCGACGGCATAGGGCTGGTGGTCTTCCCCACATGGCTGATAGGCGATGCCTTACACGAAGGCCGCCTGGTCAGCGTGCTGGAGACGTATCAGGTGTCCACCTCGCTGGAGGTTCAAACCATCTCGGCCGTTTATCCGAACAGTAAAAAGCCATCGATTAAAGTCCGGGCGGTGATTGATTTTCTGTTGGAGAAATTTGGAAATGAGGAATGGGGTTGCCATCCAAACCGGCTTTTAAAGGGCCCCTGAAACTCCCTCAAGTTTCATACTTATATGCGGTATACCATCTTCATCATAAATCTCCGTATAGGCCACAAACCCCAGACTCCCGTAGAACTTCTGTAAGTGCGCCTGCGCGGAAAGAATCACCTGCGCACCGGGCCAGTGTTTTTTACAGGAAGCGAGCGCCCTTTCCATCAACTGGTAGCCCAGTTTCAAACCGCGAGCCGCCGGGGCGATGATCACACGGCCAATCGCGACTTCACCATCCAGATTGAGGATGCGCAGATAGGCCACCGGCACACCGTTTTGCCAGCCAATCACATGGCGGTTGTCACCGATGAGGTCACGGCCATCGAGATCCTGATAAACACAGGTTTGCTCAATCACAAACACTTCGCTGCGCAAGGCCAGAATGGCGTAAAGCTGCGTCGCGCTGAGCTTACTGTGGTGTAAATCCTGCCAGACGATATCTTTCGCTAAATCAGTCATAAAGAATAAAGCTCCTGCCATCAGGACCATAACAATACGGCCCAAAAAAAGGGATAATCCGAAGATCATCCCTTTTATCAGGCTAATGCGCCAAAAGCCATAAAGCTATTCATCAACTAGATGATTTAACCTGTTCTCCTCTGGCCGGAGCGTCACCCGCGACATGATATTCCGCCGTACTTTTGGGTAATGCCTCGCGCCCGCGGATTTTATCGGCAATTTTTTCAGCGATCATGATAGTGGTCGCGTTCAGGTTGCCGGTAATAATTTGCGGCATGATCGAGGCATCTACAACACGCAAACCCTGCATCCCGTGCACCCGGCCCTGCCCGTCCACGACGGCCATCTCATCGTTGCCCATCTTGCATGAGCAGGACGGGTGGAAAGCGGTTTCACCATGCTCGCGGATAAAAGCATCGAGCTGTTCATCGGTCTGCACATCTGCACCTGGGCTGATTTCACGCCCGCGATACGGGTCCAGCGCCGGTTGCGCCATGATTTCACGGGTGATGCGGATAGCATCGCGGAACTCATGCCAGTCCTGCTCACTCGACATGTAATTAAACAGGATGCTCGGATGCTGACGCGGATCTTTCGATTTCACCTGCACGCGGCCCCGGCTGGGGGAACGCATCGAACCTACGTGGGCCTGGAATCCGTGCTCATTCACCGCATTGCTGCCGTTGTAATTGATGGCTACCGGCAGGAAATGATACTGAATATTCGGCCATGCAAATTCTTCTCGGCTGCGGATAAAACCGCCCGCCTCGAACTGGTTACTGGCCCCGACGCCCGTTCCGTTGAACAGCCATTCGGCACCAATTTTCGGTTGATTAAACCATTTAAGCGCCGGATAGAGCGACACCGGCTGGGTACAGCTGTACTGAAGATACATCTCCAGATGGTCCTGCAAGTTTTCGCCGACACCCGGCAAATCATGCACCAACGGAATACCCAGACCGTTGAGCAGTGCGGCCGGTCCGACGCCGGAGCGCTGTAAAATCTGCGGTGATGCAATCGCGCCGCTGCACAGCAGAACTTCGCGTTTGGCGTTGGCGGTTTTAGCGTTGTATTCGTCGCCTTTAAAATAGCTGACGCCCACGGCGTGTTTCCCTTCGAACAGGATTTTGTCGGTCAGCGCGTGCGTCACAATGGTCAGATTGGCGCGCGGTTTGGCCTGATCCAGATAGCCACGGGCGGTGCTTGCGCGTCGTCCTTTCGGCGTCACCGTGCGGTCCATCGGGCCGAAACCTTCCTGCTGATAACCGTTAAGGTCTTCGGTGCGCGGGTAACCGGCCTGCACGCCCGCTTCAACCATCGCGTGGAACAACGGATTGTTACCGTTCTTTGGCGTCGCAACGCTCACCGGACCCTCGCCGCCGTGAAAATCATTCTGGCCGATGTCACGGGTTTCTGCTTTACGAAAATACGGCAGGCAGTCGAGATAACTCCAGTCTTCCAGACCCGGTGCGGTGGCCCAGTTGTCGAAGTCCATCGCGTTGCCACGGATGTAGCACATGCCGTTGATCAGTGACGAGCCGCCCAGCCCTTTGCCGCGCCCGCATTCCATGCGGCGGTTATTCATGTAGGGTTCAGGGTCGGTTTCATACGCCCAGTTATAGCGTTTCCCCTGCAATGGGAAGGCCAGTGCCGCAGGCATCTGGGTGCGAAAATCCATGCGGTAGTCCGGGCCACCGGCCTCGAGCAGCAGTACGCTGACGTTGCTGTCTTCGGTTAATCGGGTCGCTAATACGTTGCCGGCAGAACCGGCACCAATAATGATGTAATCGTAATCCATTGATTTCTCCTATGCGGAAGGCGGATTAAAAGACCGAACTGAATTCGCCCAGCTCAACCTGCACGGATTTAACTTGTGTGTAATGTTCAAGGGTGCTGATGCCGTTCTCGCGGCCGACGCCGGAGTGCTTATAGCCTCCGACTGGCATGGCTGCGTCAGATTCGCCCCAGGTGTTGATCCAGCAAATACCGGCTTCCAGCTGATGAATAACGCGGTGCGCGGTGTTCAGATCCTGCGTCACCAGCCCGGCGGCCAGACCGTATTCGGTATTGTTGGCGCGGCGCACCACTTCGTCTTCGTTCTCGTAAGTCAGGATGCTCATGACCGGCCCGAAGATCTCTTCGCGCACGATGGTCATGTCATCTCGGCAGTCGGTGAAGACCGTCGGGGCAACATAAGCGCCTTTGGCATACTCGCCGGTGTTCATGCGCTCGCCACCGGCCAGCAGGCGGGCTCCTTCACTCTTGCCGCTTTCGATATAACGCAGCACGGATTCCATGTGCGCGAAACTCACCAACGGGCCGAAGTTAACGTTTTCGTCGGTCGGATTACCCAGACGGATACGCTGCACGCGCTCAAGGATTTTGGCTTCGAATTCGCCTTTCAGCGCAGCAGGAACAAACACGCGTGTGCCGTTGGTACAAACCTGACCGGAGCTGTAGAAGTTCGCCATCATGGCGATATCAGCGGCTTTATCCAGATTGGCGTCCGGGAAGATAATCAGCGGAGATTTACCGCCAAGCTCCATCGTGACCTCTTTCAGGGTTGAGGCTGACGCGCTGGCCATCACTTTCTTGCCGGTGGTGACACCGCCGGTGAAGGAGATTTTAGCAATGTGCGGATGGTCAGTCAGAGCCTGCCCTACGCTGGCGCCGCTGCCGGTAACCACGCTGAAGACGCCATCCGGCATACCGGCTTCGGTGTAAATCTCAGCCAGTTTCAGTGCGGTCAGCGAAGTCACTTCGCTCGGTTTGAAAATCATGGCATTACCGGCCGCCAGCGCAGGCGCAGATTTCCACAGGGCAATCTGAATCGGGTAGTTCCACGCACCGATACCGGCCACGACGCCCAGCGGTTCGCGGCGGGTGTAGACAAATGCAGAATCGCGCAGCGGGATTTGCTGACCTTCGAGAGCCGGAATCAGCCCCGCGTAATACTCAAGTACGTCCGCGCCGGTGACGATGTCTACCGCCGTTGTTTCGGACAGCGGCTTGCCAGTGTCCGCTGTTTCTATGGCGGCCAGTTCGTCGTTGCGTTCACGCAGAATATCCACCGCGCGGCGCAAAATGCGCGAGCGCTGCATGGAGGTCATCGCCGCCCAGACCTTCTGGCCCTGACGCGCAGCGCTGACGGCTAAATCCACGTCTTCGGCAGTGGCGTTTGGCAGCGTGGCAATCACTTCGCCGTTGGCCGGGTTGATGGCATCAAACGTCTCGTTGCCGGTGCTTTCCTGATAGCGTCCATCGATATACAGTTTTTGGGTGCCGTAGCGTGACATATGCTGTTCTCCTCGGTCAGTGCGGTCTGAATTCAGGCAGCCGGGCGTGGCTGCGAAATTTGTGACTCAATAAAGCAATAGGTGATTTGTAACGCCTCATCGCGGTTGAACGCTTTGCCGCTGAGCGCGGCCCGTAACCAGAGGCCGTCAATCAGCCCGGCCATGCCCTTGGCGGCTAAACGCGCCGCGTCTTTAGGCAGAAACTGCCTGAATTCAGAACATAAATTTGAATAGAGCCGGCGGCTGTTCACCTGTTGCAGGCGATGCAACTGCGGGTGATGCATACTGCTGGCCCAGAAGGCCAGCCAGGTTTTCATTGCCGCGCTGTTGGTCTGACTGTCGTCGAAATTCGCTTCGGCGATGGCATGTAACCGCGCCGTTGGGGCGTTGTCGTCGAGCCGCGACAACCGTTCCTGAACCCCCTCCCCCAGATGACTGAGCAGATAACGCATGGTGGCTTCCAGCAATCCATTCTTGTCACGAAAGTAGTGACTGATGATGCCGTTGGAAACGCCAGCGCGACGGGCAATTTGCGAAATAGAGGCTTCATGCATCCCCACTTCGTTGACTGCCGCCAGTGTTGCCTCAATCAATTGCTGCCGTCTGATGGGCTGCATTCCTACTTTGGGCATGGGTCCGACTCCTGAAAAATAGGTCTTCCGGAAACCGTTTTACTCGCGTTTTTTAACGGTAACTCCGGACGTTCTTAACCTTGGTGCTGACTCTATTTAACTTTTTTTTGATTGAACGTTCAATCAAAAATGCATATATTTTATTACCAATACGTTAGTAATTTGTATGCTAATTGCATTGATATTTGCTCTAATTGATTGAAATTAAGTTAATAATTCATATAACAGGGGATACGATGGCTTCTGTCGATAAGACTGACAAACTGTCCGATAAACCACGTGACGAGCTCAACAAGGTGGTGTTTTTCACTTCTGCCGGGTTAATTCTGGCGTTCACGCTGATGTCTATTTTCTACACCGATCTGTCGGGAAAATGGCTCAGCCGATCACTCAACTGGGTGTCTGCTACTTTTGGCTGGTATTACATGCTGGCTGCTACGCTGTACATCGTGTTTGTAGTGTTCATTGCCTGTTCGCGCTTCGGCTCGATCAAACTCGGCCCTGAACAATCCAAACCCGAATTCAGCATGATGAGTTGGGCTGCTATGTTGTTTGCCGCCGGGATTGGCATCGATTTGATGTTCTTCTCCGTCGCCGAACCGGTGACGCAATATATGCTGCCCCCGGAAGGCCAGGGCCAGACGCTGGAAGCCGCACGCCAGGCGATGACCTGGACGCTGTTCCACTACGGTCTGACCGGCTGGGCAATGTACGCCCTGATGGGCATCGCGCTAGCCTACTTCAGCTACCGCTATAATCTGCCGCTGACCATCCGCTCAGCGCTCTACCCGATTTTCGGCAAACGTATTTATGGCCCAATTGGCCACACGGTGGATATTGCCGCCGTCGTCGGGACCATTTTTGGCATCGCCACGACGCTCGGTATCGGTGTCGTACAGCTCAATTACGGTCTGAAAGTGCTGTTCCAGATCCCGGAAAACCTGACGGTGCAGGCATCGCTGATTTTGCTCTCGGTGGTGATGGCGACGATCTCAGTCACTTCCGGGGTAAATAAAGGCATCCGTATTCTGTCCGAGCTGAACGTGCTGCTGGCGCTGGGGCTGATCCTGTTCCTGCTGTTCTTCGGCAATACCGAGTTTCTGCTTAATGCGCTGGTGCTGAACATCGGCGACTACATCAACCGCTTTATGGGCATGACGCTCAACACCTTTGCCTTTGACCGTCCGACCGAATGGATGAACAGCTGGACTCTGTTCTTCTGGGCCTGGTGGGTAGCATGGTCCCCGTTTGTCGGCCTGTTCCTGGCGCGTATTTCACGCGGGCGCACCATCCGTCAGTTCGTGCTGGGGACGCTGATCATTCCGTTCGTCTTCACCCTGCTGTGGCTGTCGATTTTCGGAAACAGCGCGCTGTACCAGATCATTCACGGCAATCTCGATTTCGCCAACGAAGTGATTGCCCATCCTGAACGCGGGGTTTACAGCCTGCTGGCCCAGTATCCGGGCTTTACGCTGAGTGCCTCGGTCGCGACGATCACCGGTCTGCTGTTTTATGTCACCTCGGCAGATTCCGGCTCGCTGGTGCTGGGTAACTTCACCTCGAAACTGGCGGATATCAACAACGATGCGCCGAACTGGCTGCGGATCTTCTGGTCGATCACCATCGGGGTTCTGACGCTTGGAATGCTGATGACCGACGGGGTGTCTGCACTGCAAAACGCCACGGTGATCATGGGACTGCCGTTCAGTTTCGTGATTTTCTTCATCATGGCCGGATTGTATAAATCGCTGCGCCTCGAAGATTTCCGCCGCGCCAGTACGCTGCAATCGCTGGCACCGATGCCCGCGGCGGGCGGTGACGCGGTGCTGAACTGGAAACAGCGCCTGTCGCGGGTGATGAACTATCCGGGCACCACGCATACTCAGCGCATGATGGATCTGGTGTGTCGCCCGGCGATGCTCGACGTGGCACAGGAGCTGAAACTGCGCGGGGCCAAAGTGGAGTTCAACGAGCATGAACCGGTGGAAGACGAAAAACTCAATCACCTCGAGCTGATTGTGGCGCTGGGTGAAGAGCAGAACTTTGTCTATCAGATCTGGCCGGTGCGCTATGCGGTGCCGGGCTTTACCTACCGAGCACGCTCGGGGAAATCACATTATTACCGCCTCGAAACCTTCCTGCTGGAAGGCACACAGGGTAACGATTTGATGGATTTCACCAAGCATCAGGTGATCAACGACATTCTTGATCAGTACGAGCGTCACCTGAACTTCCTGCATCTTAACCGCGAGGCGCCGGGCAATACGCTGACGTTTCCCGAGTAAGACCACACAGGCATAAAAAAACCCGCGCAAGCGGGTTTTTGTTTTCTGGCTGACGGCGTTATGCGCGGGCTAATTCCGCCCGGTGGACATCGTTAATCTTTACCCCGGCATTTGCCAGCTTTTCCTCGGCTTCTTCAAGATCTTCGCTGTCGATTTCCAGTGTCTCCTGCGTGCTGCCTTCCTGCGGCGTCAGCGCCAGTTCCACCATGATCGGGAAATGGTCGGACCCCATTGGCGGCAGGCGTTGCAGGTCAATCAGGGTGAACTCTTTGCTGTGGAATACGTGATCCAGCGGCCAGCGCAGAAACGGATAGCTGGCGTGGAAAGTGTTGTACATCCCGCGGCCACGGCGCGGATCGAGCAGGCCGCTGACTTTCATAAACAGCCGCGTGGTGCGTGACCATGCCACGTCGTTCAGATCACCGGTGACGATGGTCGGATAGGTCGCGCGCGCGGCGGTGTGACCGACAGCGACCAGCTCGCCATCGCGGTTGGTCGATTCGTCATCTTCCGTCGGGCTTGGCGGCATCGGATGCAGGCAGTGCAGGATCACGTGATCGCCCGAAGTCAGTTCAACGCGAAAGTGCATCGATGGAATGCCATCGGCCACAAGAAACTGTATTTTTCCGTTAAAAATCGGCAGGCGCGAATAGACGTGCATCCCATACAAATTGTCGAGGGGGCACTTCAGGCTGTGAGGATAATCCGCTTCGATGGGTGCCATCTGGTCTTCCCACCACTGATCGGTTTCCAGCAGGACGAGAATATCCGGGTGCTGTTCTTTCACAATGTCCAGCAGACGAGCAGATTCACGGTTGGTCATCAGCACGTTGCAGTTAATGATTTTCAGGCGCGGGTGGCCGTTAGGGATCGTCTTTTTGACCTGCACCCGATACAGTCGCGTATAAGGTAAAATCCACCACGCCTGATAGAGCATACAGGCCAGCGACAGCAGCACGATAAGCGTTGCCAGCGGCCCACCGAGCGGCAAAATCCACAGCTCCGTCAGCAGGAAAAGCAGTGACAATGTGGCCATTTGCAGCCGGGGGAAATCCCACACCCGCACCCACCAGCGCTGATTTTTCGACAGCGGCAACAAGGTCAGCAGCGTCATAATAACCGTCAGCACGCTGACTATAATTCGAAGTGTATACATTAAATCAGGACTCACTCAGGGTATCGGCATGACGCCAGTGCAGTTGCGGAGAAAGATAACACTGATTCTGTGCCGGTGGCTGCTCGTTAATCAGGCCGGTGATCATCTCAAAACAGTGGATCGCCAGCGCCCGGCAGTCCTGTGCGACGGTATCAATTTTCACCGAGAGAGAGTCATACAGGTAGTGGTCATCGAAGCTGCACAAGTGGATATCACTCTCCAGCAACTTATGCTGGCTCATGTAGCGCAACACCCCTTCCATCAGCCCGCAGGAGGCGACAAACAGCGCCTTCGGAGGCCGACCGAGACGCGCACAGAGATTCGCAAACATCTCGTAGCCGGAACCCGGATGGTAATTGCCGTAGAGGATCCATTCGGGCTTGAGGCTGACGCCGGCGCGCTCCAGTCCGAGCTGATAGCCCGCCAGACGGTCGCGTGTCGGGGAAATACGCGGTTGTCCGCCGAGGAAGTAGAACTCCTCCTGCTGATGTCTCGCGACCTTTTCAACCAGTGCAGCCGAAGACTCAATGGCTTCGCAGACCACCAGCGGCAGTTGGGTATCGCTAATGTGACGGTCGAAAAGGACCACCGGCAGTTGCTGGCTGATTTTCAGATATTCCGCGTCATTGAGCATACTGGAGGCGACGATCAGACCGTCAACCTGACGCTGAATCAGGTTGTTGACCACCATCATTTCCTGACTGGTATTTTCATCCGTACAGGCGATCAGCAGCTGCATACCGTTTTCACGGCACAGGTTTTCAAGTTCATTAGAGCAGGCCGCAAAGCCGTAGTTGGTCATCTCCGGCACCACCAGTCCCAGCGTATAGCTGCGCGTGACATTCAGCGAACGGGCATGAATGCTCGGTTGATAATGGTGTTCAGCCGCCACGGCGAGGACGCGATCGCGGGTAGCATCCGAGATACGAAATTTTTTGCTGTGCCCGTTAAGCACTTGACTGGCAGTCGATTTCGACACGCCAGCCAGTTCTGCAATACCGCTGATAGTGATGCGTTTGCTTTTTTTCACTGCGCCATATTCTATTGTCCGGAAAGAGTTTTATTCTATCACGCAATCCGACAACGACCAGTAGCGCAGCGCGATGCTCTCCTGACCCGTAAAGCGAATATGTGCAGGGTGAGCCGGGAAATAGCGCGACGTCATCACCGCTTCCCCCTGATTGATAAAAATCTCTACGCTGGAGTGGTCGCACAGCAGGCGTAACTCCCGCAGTTCACCGCGCCAGTAGCGATGATCCTTTTCCCCGCTGCGCAAATTACGCCGTGAAAGCGTGAGGCGTTCGCCATCCCATTGCAACGCAAGCACCCCGCTTAGATCGGCACTGAAAGGCTTGCCGGTTTGAATCAGCAACTCCGCCTGCGAGATATCCCACTGCGGCGCGTCTTCTGCCACACCCTGCCACACGTGTTCCGCACCCCGCAGTTGGTGAAGCTCGCGGGCCGGTTGTTGATAAATCTTACCGTCGTGCAGGGTCAGCTCACGCGGACAGGTCATGGTGTGTATCCAGCCCAGCGGCGCCGTCGGCTGATAAAGTTCGTCGCCATCCGGAATGCCCATCCAGCCAAACAGCAGCCGCCGCCCGTCGTCACTGAGCGTGGTTTGTGGTGCGTAGAATTCGAAACCAGCATCCAGTTCGGTGAATTCGCCGTGTGGAAAAGCACCGGTTTGATAATCCAACTGGCCGGTAAAATATCCGGCCTGAAACGTATTCAAATACCGCTCACTTTGCGCCGTCAGCCCCTGCGGGCAGCAGATAAGCACGTCAGTGTCACCCAGCGCAAACAGATCCGGACACTCCCACATGTAGCCAAAATCGCCCAGCCCGTTCAGGCCGGAACCGGCGATTTCTCCCACGCGCTCCCAGGAAGTTAACTGTGCCGAACGCAGCAGCAGAACTTTCCCCTGTAAGCTAAGGTCCTGCGCACCAAGCACCATGTACCACAGGCCGTCATGCCACCAGACTTTCGGGTCACGGACGTGTCCGGTGTAGCCTGCGGGCAAAGGCAGCACCGGCCCGGTTTTATCAAACTCTCCGCGCTCATTTTCACGCGCCAGACACTGGAACGCAGTGCGCTTCCCGTCGGGGTATTTGACGTTGCCGGTGTAGACCAGCGTCAGCGTGCCGTTGTCAGACACCGCTGAGCCCGAGTAGCAGCCGTGGGATTCATACGCTTCGGACGGCACCAGCGCCACCGGTTCATGCCGCCAGTGGACTAAATCCGCCGAGCTCCAGTGGCCCCAGTATTTCGCCCCGTGCGTACAGGACAGTGGATTCCATTGATAGAACAGATGAAAACGGCCGTTATGCTGAATAAACCCGTTCGGGTCGTTGAGCAAACCCACCGGTGGCGCAAGATGCCACGCCGGGCGGTGCGGGTCAGCGTTGGCCTTCTCCTGCCCTGACATGACTGCACGCAGCGCCTGTTTGAGTAAAGAAGCTTCTGGCATTATTCGCTCTCCGTTTTATATTTCAGCAGCAGCGAGATGAAGAAGGCGCTGCCAAAGGCAATCCCCAGACCGATGATGTAACTGAGCATGGAACTGGCCTGCACAATCGCCAGCCCCGGGATACCGGTCAGCCCGACGGCGGTCATGTTAACGTGCATCGCCACGACCCATGCGCCGCCCAGTGCGCCACCGGCCAGTGCGGCCAGGAAAGGTTTCATAAAGCGCAGGTTAATCCCGAAGATTGCCGCCTCGGTAATGCCCAGCATGGCCGAGAAAGCCGAGGGTACGGCAATGGCCTTAATTTTGGCGTCGCGGGTTTTGAAGTACACCGCCAGACAGGCACCGCCCTGCGCCACGTTAGCCATCGACCAGATCGGCAACAGGAAATTAACGCCGATATTTGGGTTCCCGAGCAGTCCGGCTTCAATCGCATGAAAACTGTGGTGAACGCCGGTGATCACAATCACTGAATACAGCCCGCCAAACAGCAGGCCCGCCACCCATCCCGCGTGGGTGATCAGCGTGCTGAGTACAAAGGAAATGCCATCACCCAGCGCGCGCCCCGCTGGCCCGATGATCAGCAGCGCGATAAAACCGGAAATCACCACGGTGAAAAACGGCGTGAGGATCAAGTCCAGCGCATCGGGAATAATTTTTCGCAGCCGCTTTTCGATGAAGCTCATAAACCACACCGCCAGCAGCACCGGGAACACCGTGCCCTGATAGCCAATCATGGCGATATCCAGACCAAAGAAGTTCATGGTATGGAACCCACCCGCCACACCCCAGGCATTGGTCAGCGCAGGATGGGTGAGAATACCGCCGAGCGTCGCGCCCAGATACGGGTTACCACCAAATTCGCGGGCCGCCGTAAAACCAATCAGGATCGGCAAAATGATAAACGCCGCCGAACTGAACATGTCGAGCATGATAAAAATAGCGCTGTCCGCATTGGCCCAGCCGTAGGTTTTTACCATTCCCAACAGGCCCATTAATAAGCCGGAAGCCACAATGGCGGGAATGATCGGCACGAAGATATTCGACAACATGCGCGCCAGACGCTGGAACGGATTGAGCTTTTGCGCCGCAATATTGGCCGCTTCCGATTTACTCGATTCGCTAATGCCCGCCACTTTAATGAATTCGGCATGGACTTTGTTGACCAGCCCGGTGCCGAAAATAATCTGTATCTGCCCGGCATTACTGAAACAGCCCTTAACGCCTTCCACTTTCTCAATGGCGCTTTTGTTGATCAGGCTGTCATCCACCAGCACCAGACGCAGGCGCGTGGCGCAGTGCGCAGCGCTGGCAATGTTCTCTTTTCCGCCCAATAACGGCAGCAGTTCACTGGCAATTGCGTTGATATTCATAGCATTCCTTTTATTACCCTGAACGACAGCGCCTGATGAATTCAGGCGTGTCCTGGTGATGCAAAATCCTGCCGGCTTAGAACCAGGTTTCCATCTGGATACCGAAGTTCCACTGCCCGCCGGAGATAAAGCCATCGGTACCGAAAGCATCGCTGGAGGAGTAGTTATCCAGCTCTTTGCTCCAGTCCATGTAGCTGGCAAAAAGACGTATTTCAGGGCGGCTGAGAATATCGCTGATATCTCCCACTTTGAACGTTGGGGCGAATGTCAGCTTATAGAAACCGCCTTTCACTTTGTTGTTGTTTTTATAGCCCTGCGGGTCGAGATCCATATATTGGTAGCTGCCCTCGTAGGCCAGCGCGAAGTTTTCGGTGATCTCCTGAATCAGACGGGTGTTGAAAGTTAGCCATTTATAGTCATCTCCTGATACATAACGGTCTTTGCTCTGTTGAGCCAGAATGGCCGGGGCAATGCTCCAGTTTTTACCCAGAGGCGTGATGCCGTAAGTGGCCAGACGCAACGTGCTGGCGTCGTCGGTCAGATGACCGTCCGCTCCCAGTGCCTTCACTTCTGCCCCTAAACCGTGGCCGTACAACAGCGCAGTTTTGGACGTACCGTCACGCAGACCGTAGAAGCTGTCGCCGTGGTACGCCAGCATGGTATGGAAACCGGTATCGGCGGCATGGCTGTTAACGTTTTCGCCGCTGTTTTCTCGATCCTGATTATTCTTGGCGCGTAAACCACTGACCATCCACTGGAACGGACCGGCGTAGTTATTGGCGGTGAAGATGTAGTTCTCGATGCGTGTGTCGTCGTGATTATTGCCGTCATCAAGGTCGTCAAAGTTACGCCCGTAGAGCGAGAAGTTACTTTTCAGGTTCTCACTCCACTTCACGTCATAGATACCGCCACCGGTCCCGGCGAGGAAAATGACGTCGGAATCCAGCCAGTGAATATCAAAGTTGTCGCGGTCGAAACGCTTACCGGCCCACAGCGTGGAATCTTTCACCGCGCCGCCAAACGTCGGCAGGGATCCGAGTTCCACAAAGGCCTGACGCACGTTGAGGTCACTGGTTTCTCCGGTCCAGTCGTTGTAGCTGCGCTGCCCATCAGCCAGCATCACTTTGTAACGGGTGGTGGCGCCGCTGGCCAGTTGCTGTTTATGCTCCAGATTCAGCTCAACGTAGGTGTTATTTTCGTTACCCAGACGCCCGACCGCACCGCCGGTTTGCCCGGCTGGCGTGACGTAAGGTCCGCTTTCGGTCGAGGTGCCGGAGTCATTCATGATGATGCCTGAACGGGCATAACCGTGGAACTCAAAGCCGCTGTTGCTACTCTCTTTGATTTTACTGTTGCTGGCTAACGCTTCGGTGCGTTTAGCCACTTCGGCGGTCTGTTTTTCTGTGCTCTCGGCATGTTTCGCCACCTCTTGGGTTTTCTGCTCATTGCTGGTGGTGCGTGTTTCCAGCCTTTTCACCTGCCGTTCCGCGTCCGTGGCGCGGGCCTCTGCCTTGGCAGCCCGGCTTTCAGCCAGTTGCAAACGTTTTTCCAGCGCATCGAACCGCGCTTCGATGGCGCTGGCAGAAGGTTCTGCACCCTGCGCAGCCCCTGAAAGAATAAGTCCAATAGCAACAGCCAGATAGCGTGGTTTCATCATTATTTTTATATCCCAGAAGAGATGTCATTATTATGTGGAAATACCAGTTTGCTAAATTGCTAAACTGGTTTTCCTGCACACCATAATCATTCAGGGCTTCATCAGGCAACGATGTTTGCCAGTTTTGTTCTGTAAATGTGATCGTGCTGGCAAATAAGCGTTTATTCACTTGTTATCAAATACGCTTGCCATGCTAAACCGGTTCTTCTATTTTATCCGGCAGGAAATTAACGCAGGGAGTGATGATGATAAATCGTGTTTGGGTGATGGGTGATGCCGTCGTGGACTTGATCCCCGCAGGGGATAACCAGTTGCTAAAATGTCCGGGCGGTGCACCGGCGAACGTGGCGGTAGGCATCAGCCGTTTAGGCGGCGACAGCGCCTTTATTGGCCGCGTGGGAGAGGATCCTTTCGGGCGTTTTTTATGCCAGACACTGCGTGACGAAGCGGTCAATACCGACTTTATGCACCGCGATCCTTTTCACCGCACGTCGACGGTGGTGGTGGAAAATGATGCCAGTGGCGAACGCTCATTCACGTTTATGGTACGCCCGAGTGCCGATCTGTTCCTGCAACCGGCCGATATTCCGGCCTTCAGTGCGGGCCAGTTTCTGCATCTCTGTTCTATTTCGCTTTGCGCTGAGCCATCGCGATCTTCAGCCTTTCTGGCGATGGCGCAGATGAAAAACGCAGGCGGGAAAGTGAGCTTTGACCCCAATATCCGTCATGATTTATGGCCAGACGAAACGCAGTTGCGCGAGTGCCTGCTTCAGGCGCTGTCGCTGGCAGACATTGTGAAAGTTTCTGAGGATGAGCTGGCTTATCTGACCGGTGAGGCACTGATTTCAGAGGGGATTATCCGCCTGTGCCAGCACTGCAATCCGGCGTTATTGCTGGTAACGCAGGGCAAAGAGGGCGTGCTGGTTTACCAGCAAAAGGATGCCTCACTGAAGCACTATCCTGCTCCTGCGGTGAAAGCCGTGGATACCACCGGCGCGGGTGATGCGTTTGTGGCCGGTTTGCTGGCAGGGCTGGCGGCACAAGGGGAAGAGGAGTATTCACAGGTGCAGTGGCGGGCAATTATCCGTCAGGCCATAAGCTGTGGCGCGCTGGCGACCACGGCGAAAGGGGCCATGACCGCCCTGCCTGATGCCGCCGCGCTGCGTGCGTTTACCCGTCAGGCATTCGCATAACATTCCTATAAAAAAATGCCGCCGTTTCATCTGCTGAAGACGAAACGGCGGCGTCGGTTTTGGCTTTACTGCACGTAATTACTGGCTGGCAGGCACATGGCACCAGTTACGCTGCTCGACGATCCCGCCGTTTGGCGAGGTGTAACCGATACAGCCCAGAATCGAGTCAAACAGCTTTTCATGGAATACCGGTTTTTTCTCGGCAGCCAGTTTCTGCAACTGCTGGAAACCGGCGCGGTTCTGATCGTCTGACAGGAATTTGTCTGACGCCCAGACCATGATCGGCACCGTACGCTGCTCCGGTGGCGCGTGGTCGCGCGGCGTGCCGTGGAAGTGCATACTTTTGGAAATTGACTCGCCGTGATCCGACGCATAAAACACGATGGCGTTCTTATCGCGCAGCTGGTTAAACACCTGCTCGAGGAAGTAATCGGTATAGAGCAGCGAGTTATCGTAGGCGTTGATCATCTCCTGAGTGGAACAGGAATCATCAATGCCCATGCACTCAGGCTGATATTTGGCAAATGAACGCGGGTAGCGGTCTGAGTAGAGATAATGGGAGCCTTTGGTGTGCAAAATGATCAGATGCTTACCTTGCGGATGGTTATCCATCGAGTCTTTCATCTCATCGACCAGCAGCATGTCGTCCACGGGTTTACCGGCGTTACGCTTCTCTGAGGCGATATTCTCACGCAGCGAGTAGTCATCGGCGCGGGTTTTGTTGTAGAACCAGGCTTCGCTTTGCATGGAGTAAAGTTCTGAGCTCCAGCCGTTACTCTTTAGAACGGAGAAAACGTTAGCTTCTTTGAGCGTACGTTGCGGTGCTTCAGACGCCCCGCCTTCGCGCACAAACATGCATCGCAGTGAAAGTTTGGTAGCAGTGTCACAGGAGTAGCCCTGCAAAGCGGCAAGATTTTTCTCTTTGCTCAGGTAAGGCGTGTTGTCGCGGTCATAACCGTACAGGCCCATGTGGTCGCGGCGCGCACTTTCACCAATCACAAACACCACGTAGAGATCTTTGACATCTTTTGGGGGAACGTAAGTGAAGTGTTTGGCCGGATCGAACAGGTTTTTAGTGTCTTCAGCTTTGCTGTAAGAGCTGTACGCGAACAGACCGAGTGCCGAAAGCCAGTTGGAGGGTGAATAGGTTCCCGCCACCACGCCGCCGTAGCTGGCCATCATGCGGTTATTCACCAAGTCATGTTTATCCTGCACTTTGCCCATCAGTTGCAGCGGCAGATAGCACACCAGACCCGCCGCCACGAGAAGCACCCCTTTTTTCAGCAAGCCTTTCGGGGAGCTCTCTTTGAGCGCCGCGCCAGGCATTTTACTGCCCCACAGCAGCAACAGCGGCACCAGGCTGAACAGCACCGTCCACCCCACAAAGTGCGTGCCTATAGACTCTTTAGACAGGTCGATCGAGTCCGACGCCAGCGCTGCCGCCAGAATGCCGTAGCCGATATCGACGTTGAACAGGATCATGTAGTAACTGGCCGCTGCTGACGAAATAACAATCAGGCTAAGCAGCAAGCGGAAAACGGTTTTACCGGTGAAGGAAACCAGTAATGTCAGGAAGTAGACCAGAGCGAACGATGCGAGCATTTCTACCGCGATGGACAACAGGTTGTCGTAATGCAACTGGCCAAAGCGACGGAAGAAAATCGGAAGGTTAAGCAGGATCCCCAGGTAAAGCGCAATAAATAAAGAAATTTTCTGTTGCGAAAGTAAGCGTAATTTTTGCATCAGTGAGTGAAGCTCTTTTTAAAAGTCAGTGTGCGTTGTACAACCCGCGCGTGTCGAAGTGTCAAAAACTGGCGCCAGAGTACACGTCGATAACTTATTCTGACCAGCAACCGAGGCATTTGTTTCGGCTTCAATCATTTCAGTCAATGTAATAATGTAACGTGATTGATGAAATGTTTATATTTCAAGAACCTAAAAATGCGGTTTTTTTACATTTTTTTGAAGTTCGTTGAGAAATTATTGAGAAAACGTGGGGATGCTTTCCTCATGGATGGCCGGAAAATGCAAAGTAAAGCGGGTTTGCCCGTGTTCGAGGCTCTGCACCGTCACGCTTCCCTGATGCAGCGCCATGATGGCCTGCACAATAGAAAGTCCCAGACCGTTAGAACTGCCGCCTTCGCTGCGCGAGGCATCGGCGCGGTAGAAGCGGTCAAACAGTTTTTCACGCTTACCGTCCGGGATCGGCACACCGGTGCTGTTCACATGAACACGCGTGGCCTGCCCGCCCTGCTCCACCTGCACGCAAATTTGCGTATTTTCATCGCCATATCGAATGGCATTCGCCACCAGATTACTCAGCGCACGCTGGAATAAAATGGCATCGGCGTACAATGTGCCGCCACCTTTGCAGACCAGCTGCATACCGCGCTCTTCGGCCAGCCCTTCAAAGTAATCTGCTACGCGGGTGGTTTCTGAAGCCAGCGCCAGCGCAGTGATATTGAGCACCGAACGGGCATGGGACGCACGGGCCAGAAACAGGATATTTTCCACCATGCGCGAAATCCGCTCCAGTTCCTCCATATTATTTGCCAGCAGCGTTTCGTACTCTTCGGTACTGCGCGGCTGATAGAGTGCCACCTGACAATGGCCCATCAGCGCGCCCACCGGTGTGCGGATCTCATGAGCCAGATCGGCAGAAAATTGGGTCAGACGCGCATAGCCTTCTGCCAGACGGTCGAGCATGGCGTTGAAAGAGTGGATCAGTTGCTGCAACTCCTGCGGCGCATCTTCAGAACTCAGGCGCGTAGAGAGGCTGGTCGGGTGGATCTGCGCCGCTTCCAGCGCCATTTTTCGCAGCGGCCGTAACCCCCGGCGGATCACGCCAAAGCCCAGCACGGCAATCAGGATATAGGCGAAGATCACCGCGCCGATGATCTCCAGACGGAACGCCACCAGCATCTGCGCTTCACCGGTCATGAAATGCGCGGCAGCAATGTCTACCGTCCGGCCATCCTGCATACGCACCGCGGCAGAGGTAAAGCGTACCGGCGTGCCGTCGGGAGCCGAAAGGTGGTGAACGGTATCAAGCGTTAATTCACGGCCATCGGCCACCGGTTTAACGTCCGGCAAAGGCAGGCGCGACGGATTGACGTTGATGATCGGCGGCTGATTTTCCAGCCGGAATTGCAGGATATCCCGCTCGTTGCCAAGCATATTTTCAAACAGCTCAGGGCTGCGGCTAAGCTGTGACAGCGGGAAATCATTGCTCAGCAGATGACGGAAATACTGCACCCGTCCGGTTACCTGATAATCGGCGCGGCGGATAAGTTCTTTTTCCATCGAATAGTAAAGATAGAAACCGACGGCACTGACCACCAGAGCGGCGATCAGCGCAAAAAGCAGCGTTGCGCGCAGGGTCAGCGACATAGCGCGTTTTGGTCGGGAAGCGGCAGCGGTGGAGGAGAGATTCATGCGCGCACTTCGCAAACGTAACCGATGCCCCGCACGGTGTGGATCAGCTTGACCTCAAACGCCCGGTCTATTTTGGCGCGCAGGCGTTTGACCGCCACGTCAACTACGTTGGTATCACTGTCGAAATTCATATCCCACACCTGTGAAGCAATCATGGTACGCGACAGCACTTCGCCTTCACGGCGCATCAGTAAGTGCAGCAGCATAAATTCTTTATTGGTGAGTGCGATCACCTGATCCTGGCGCGTAACGCGGCGGCGCAGCACGTCCAGATGCAGATCCGCCAGCGAATAGGTATCCGCCTCGCGGGCTGTCGGGCGACGCAGCAAGGTGCGGATCCTCAGCACCAGTTCCGTGAATGAGAAAGGTTTGATCAGATAATCATCAGCGCCGAGTTCCAGCCCGTGGATGCGATCCTGCACTTCGTCACGCGCGGTAAGAAACAGCACCGGCACGTCACTTTTTTTGCGCAGTACTTCCATCACCTGCCAGCCATCAAGACCTGGCAGCATGACGTCGAGGATCACGGCGTCATAGCCCTCCTCCAGCGCCAGGAACAGGCCGTCCGCGCCGTTACGCGCCAGATCCACGCGATACCCCGCCTCGCCCAACCCCTTTTTCAGGTAGTCGCCGGTGCTGATGTCATCTTCAATAACCAGTATCCGCATGCGCGCAACTCATCATCCAATCATTCAATACAGGAAGCTTATCAGTTTCGTCGATCATGTTTGATGACAATTTTGTCATCAAGTTGTCATCTCAGGGTTCCGGTTTATCGTCCATTCTTGATCTACACAAACCGCCGGGTGGCAACGCCACGGCCTTGATCAACATGCAAAATATGGAGAGTTAAAATGATGAAATCAACGCGCCTTGCTGGCTTATTGTTGAGTTCCCTGCTGATGTGCAGCGGTGCATTCGCCGCCGACAACGTGATCAAACCTACCCGCGGAACCATTGATTCAGTTAATGATTCATCCCTTCAGGTGACCACCCGTCAGGGCGAAAAGCTGGACGTCAAACTGACCGACCAGACCAAAATCAACAGCGTAAGCAAAGGTCAGATTTCCGACATCAAAGCCGACAGCTTCATTGGCACCGCCGCCGTTCCGCAAGCTGACGGCACGCTGAAAGCGCTGGAAGTCCACGTGTTCGCGCCAAGTCTGCGCGGCAGCGGCGAGGGCTTTAACCCGTTTGAATCCGCTGATGGAAAAATCAATACCATGACCAACGGCACCGTCGGCAAGCTGGTCAACAGCAATGGCCGCACCCTGACCGTGAAATACCATGACGCCGAGAAAACCGTGGTTGTGCCTGACGATGTCCCCGTCGTTCTGCTGGCACCGGGTGATCGCAGCCTGCTTAAACCTGGCGTAAAAATCGTGCTGTTCGCGACTAAAGATGACAAAGGTCAGCTGTCCGCTCGTGGTATCGCCGCCGGTAAAGACGGCATCGCGCCACCGATGTAACCCCTTTTCGCCGGTGTCCTGTGTCTGACAATATGCCGGTGAAAGCGGTCGTTTTAAGAAGCCGCTATTTTAGAAAGAAGTCAGCACCACGGCGCGGACCTCCCTCTTTCGCGCCGTGGTGCTTTCTGATTTGCCTCTGTCTGACCACGCAGGAGAGACCTCGTGAGCCATCAACCCTCTGTGAACGTCATGCCCCGCAAGCCGCCGCGCAAAAGAAAAATTCACCCGTGGCCGGTTCGTCTTTGCCATTGGATAAACCTGCTCGCCATGATTGGCATGGTGATGAGCGGCTGGGGAATTTATAACGCCGATCCGCTGTTCAGTTTTCTGACGTTCCCTCAGGCCAGCACGGTCGGCGGCTGGCTCGGCGGCAATATTGCCTGGCATCTGGCGGTGATGTGGCTGCTGGCGGCCAATGCGCTGATCTATCTGACATGGGGCCTGTTCAGCGGCCATTTCAAACGTAATTTTTTCCCGTTTACGCCGAAATCCATCTGGCGCGACGTTGTTCAGGCGCTGACTTTTACGCTGCCGCATAAACTCGGTGAATATAACGCCGTGCAAAAAGTGATGTATGTCGGTGTGCTGCTGCTCGGCGCACTGCTGGTGCTATCCGGGCTTTCCATCTGGAAACCGGTGCAATTCAGCGGGCTGGTATGTCTGTTCGGTGGTTTCGACCTCGCCCGTTACGTTCATTTTTTTGCCATGAGCGGCGTCATGCTGTTCGTGGTTGTCCACGTCCTGATGGTGTTGCTGGTACCGAAAACCTTGGTCGCCATGATCACCGGCGGCAAAAAGCAGCCCGTTAAGGAGAATGCTGATGAGTGACAAAGCCAACCGGCCAAAGATTATCGTTGAGCCGGATCAGCGTAAACAGCTGGTGAATATTCAGCGGCGACTGCTGCTGCGATCGGGGCTGACGTTGGGGGCGGTTTCTATGCTGACGGGCTGTAATTTACAAGACGGTGACGAGGTCGACAAAGTGCTGTGGGCCATGTCCCGCTGGAACGACCGGGTTCAGGGCTGGCTGTTTGGCGGGCAGAAGCTGGCGCAGACCTACCGCGCGGATCAAATCACCACGCCGTTTCGCTTTAATGCGTATTATCCGGAATACAACGTGCCGGAGATCGACATTCCCAATTACCGGCTGGAAGTCTCCGGGCTGGTGCAGAAAAAAGCCTCCTGGACACTTGAGCAGTTACAGCGCCTGCCGCAGGAGAGCCAGATCACCCGGCTGATTTGCATCGAAGGCTGGAGCGCTATCGGTCAGTGGAGCGGCGTACCGCTGAAGACGTTCCTTCAGCATATCGGCGCTGACCTGAATGCCAAGTATGTCGGTTTCAAATGCGATGACCGCTATTACTCAAGCATTGATATGGCGACCGCGCTGCATCCGCAAACCATTCTGGCGCTAGATTTCGCTGGAAAACCGCTGCCACCTGACTTCGGCTATCCGCTGCGTTTACGAATGCCAACCAAGCTCGGCTTCAAAAACGCCAAGCACATCGGCGCCATATTTGTCACCAATGAGTATCCCGGCGGCTACTGGGAAGATCAGGGTTATAACTGGTATAGCGGGATCTGATATCAAAGCCCACTGAAAAAATCCCATAAAAAAACCGCCTCTTGAGGCGGTTTTTATTTTCGGAACTCTCTTTTCTAAAGAAAGGCAGCGGCGAAGCGCTACAGTTTCCGAATAATTAGAAGCGGTAACCCACGCCAGCGATCCAAGTACCAACGTCAACGCTACGGATGCGAGACTGCTCGTAAGAGAAGTCCAGAGCAACGTTTTCGATTGGGTTGAACTGCAGACCAGCACCGTAAGAGAAGCCGTAATCGCTGGTGTCAGACTTGTCACGCAGAACGGTAGAGCTGGTGTCACTGCTGTTCTGGAATTTACCGTAACCCACACCCACTACGCCGTAGATGGAAGCCCAGTCATTCAGACGGTATGCAGGACCTGCAGTGATGCCGTAGTATTGTGATTTGTCGTAGCCGTTGTCAGCTGCAGAATCACTTTTCTCGATGTAAGTGAAAGAGCCAATCACACCCAGTGGGTTGCTGTCTTGCTCGAAACGATATTTCAGGTTGAAGCCGTTTGCTTTGTTAACAACGCCTTGCATATCACCTTGCGCGTAACCTGCAGTTACGGTGCTGGTGTCAGCGAATGCGCTAGAAGCGCCCAGAGCTACTACGCAAGCTAATGCGGAAAGACATGCAATTTTTTTCATAACATCCACCTCAAATGGGAAACAAAGTAACCTTCACCACGAAAATATAACAAAAAGCAGTGTGAAACTCTGCCTGATATCGAGTGTCCAAAGCGTTATATGGTGTAACAGGAAGTTTCCAGATGGATATATGCCATTAATTTTAAATGGTTTTTTAGCTTTAAAAGTATAAGCGAAACTTATTGAACTTTTTTCGTTTAGCAGATAATTCCTAAAGTTTTGAGCGCTTTTTGACCTCAAAACCGCTCTTTTTTGCGAATTCATTTTCTAAAAAAAACTTTTTTATGGATTTTTCCGCCCTGCTTTTCACTCTACACTGGGTCATCGCGTAAACATCATTTTTACATTTCACCTGCAAAACAAGAATTACCCGGACCGGGATCACATTTAAGGCGCAAAGGATGACCAAGTCAGACAAAAATTCAGCAACAGGCGATTCGTCTATAGACAACAGCCCGGCTGATACCCAGTACCCCCAAGCCCCCGCGCTGCCCGTGTTACCGAAAACAGCATCACCGCTTATCGCTGTGCTGCTGCTGCTGATCGCCATGCTTTCTTTGCAGGGTGGTGCGTCGCTGGCTAAAACCCTGTTTCCGGTGGTCGGCCCGCAGGGCGTCACGGCGCTGCGTCTGGGAATTGGCTCCCTGCTGCTGCTGGCATGGTTCAGACCGTGGCGGATGAAAGTGCGCGGCGGCAACCTGCGCGCACTGCTGATCTACGGCCTGGCGCTCGGCAGCATGAACTACAGCTTCTATCTGGCAATCCAGACCATACCGCTCGGCGTGGGTGTGGCGCTGGAGTTTACCGGCCCGCTGGCAGTGGCCATGTTCTCCTCACGCCGCCCGGTGGATTTTCTGTGGGTGATTCTGGCGGTGGTCGGGCTCTGGTTCCTGCTGCCTCTCGGCCATGAGACGGACAGCATTGATCCGAAAGGTGCCTGTCTGGCGCTGTTTGCCGGCGCCTGCTGGGCTATCTATATTCTGGCAGGTCAACGTGCGGGTAGCAGCTACGGGCCCGGCACGGCGGCGATAGGCTCGCTGATTGGCGCACTGGTGTTTTTCCCGATTGGTGCCTTTCAGGCACATAGTTCGATTTTCACCCTGTCGATCCTGCCGCTGGGTTTACTGATTGCTCTGCTGACGTCGGCTGTGCCCTACTCTCTTGAGATGGTCGCCATGACGCGACTCCCGGCGAAAACCTTCGGCACGCTGATGAGCATGGAACCGGCGATGGCGGCAATGTCCGGCATTATCTTCCTTGGCGAATACCTCAACGGGATGCAGTGGCTGGCGCTGGCGGCGATCATCGCGGCATCGGCAGGTTCCACCCTGACGATTCAACGTAAAACCAAACTCGAGACGGTAGACGTGGCAGGAAATAGTCCTTCCGGGAAGTAATTCCTGCATTTCTTCAAAAAACCACGCCGATACGCGTGGTTTTTTATTGGAATAAAATCAGCAATTTAAAAGCATTTTGATAGTAATTCAAAAATAACTGCATTTTCCTGCATCCAAAACCGCACCCTGATTCGTATGTATTGATGTGAGGCAAGACCTTACCCATATAACCCAAAAGGATCACATCATGAAAACGCTTATTCGTACCGCAATCTGTGCTTCGATTCTGTTCAGCACCGCGTCAATGGCTGCAATGATGTCCGACACCACCATGGTGGGGGGGGCTGCAATGTATCCGTCCAAGAATATTGTTGAAAACGCCGTGAACTCAAAAGATCACACTACGCTGGTTGCCGCAGTAAAAGCGGCCGGTCTGGTCGATACCCTGCAAAGCAAAGGTCCCTTTACCGTCTTCGCCCCCACTGATGCCGCTTTCGGTAAGTTGCCAGCAGGTACTGTGGCTAATCTGGTGAAACCAGAAAATAAAGCCACGCTCACCAGCATCCTGACCTACCACGTGGTAGCCGGGAAATATGAGATGAAAGATCTGGAAAAACTGATCAAACAGGGTGGCGGTAAAGCCGAACTGAAAACCGTTAACGGTCAGGCGCTGTGGCTGATTGGCAATGGCCCGCACAATATCCAGCTTAAAGATGCCAAAGGCGATGTGGCCAACATCAGCACCTATGATGTGCAACAGAAAAACGGTGTGATCGACGTCATCGACACCGTGCTGATGCCTAAATAAAACCGTCTATACTGGGTGCAGTGCTGCCGATGTTGGCACTGCACACTTGAGGTTTTGGGGTTGGCGAATGCTAGACAATTCAATAACAAAAACAGTGTCGGATCCGGCCACGGATCCCTTGCGTGACCTGATGCACGCCATGGCTGGCGGTGATCGTCAGGCATTCGAAAAACTGTACCGCCTGACGTCACCGCGCCTTTTTGCTGTTGCGCTGCGCATGTTGCGACGTCACGCCTGGGCAGAAGAAGTGCTGCACGACAGCTTTATCACCGCCTGGAACCGGGCCACCTCCTATGACCCGTCGCTCAGTTCGCCGATGACCTGGCTGACGCACATTGTACGCAACCGTTCGATTGACTGGATGCGTGGCAGTGACAACCAACTGACCGAACTCGACGACAGTATGCAGGAGAACCTGTGTGCCGATAACGACGAGCCCCTGCGACAACTGCAACAGGACGGCGACGCCAAAGTGCTGGCCGACTGTCTGGCGCATTTACCGGCGGAACAGCGGCAAAGTCTGGTGCTGGCGTACTATCAGGGACTTTCGCACGGCGAAGTCTCAGACCATTTACAACAACCTCTTGGCACGATCAAAAGTTGGATCCGTCGCGCCCTGGAGCACTTGAAGAGCTGCGTGGGCCTATGAAAAACAGACGGGAATATCATGCCGCTCTGTCGGCAGAATATGCGCTGGGAACCTTACGCGGCGCAGCCAAACGACAGTTTGAACAGCAAATGCTGAGTGACCCAGCCTTACAGGCTGAAGTGGCGCGCTGGCAGGAAGCATTTACTCAGCTCGATAACCAGCTCACCCCAGTAACGCCCCCCGCTTCTGTGTGGAAACGAATTCAGTTGCAGCTCGGCCCGGTGTCTGAGCGCCAACCTGCCATGCCTGCGGCGAAAACGCCGTGGCGCGGTTATCTCGGTTGGGCGCTGGCGGCAGGACTTGCGGCACTTCTGCTGGTACCGCGTCTGCTGGTGCAGCCTTCGGCCATCACACCGGTGGCGATTTTAGCCAATAACAGTGCCGACGCCGGGCAGTGGGTGGTCAGCGTGGATAAAAGCGCTAACAGTCTGATGCTGACGCCGCTGCATACGCGTGAGATCGCAAAAGACCGCAGTCTTGAGCTGTGGACGATTCCGGCAGGCGGCAAGCCGCGTTCGTTGGGATTGTTAAGCGATGCCTCTCCGACGCAGTTGTCGCTGGCGGCCAGAATGCCTGATCCCGGTTCAACGCTGGCAATCAGCCTTGAACCGCACGGCGGCTCACCGACCGGACAGCCAACCGGCGCGGTTCTTTACAGCGGCACGGTTGCGTTATAGAAGCCAAACACTTTCTGACATTCTTTCGTGAAGATGATATTCGCCAGCCGGCGCAAGTCGGTCTAGGATTATGGGCATTGATCACTGCACACCATGTGCAGTGATTTGTCTCAGGCACCGTTGTAAGGACATGTCATGAAAGACTGGAATCCGGATCTTTATCGTCAGTTCGAAGCAGAACGTACCCGCCCTGCGGCAGAATTGCTGGCCCGCGTGACCCACCCGAATGCCAAATTTATCAGTGATCTGGGTTGTGGCCCCGGCAACAGCACCGAGTTGCTGCACCACGCCTACCCGGACGCCCTGCTTACCGGCCTCGACACTTCGCAGGCCATGCTTGAACAGGCCCGCGACCGTCTTCCGTCATGCCGCTTTGAGCTGGCAGATATCCGCGAGTGGCAGCCGCAACAACAGCAGGACATCATTTACGGTAACGCCTCGCTGCAATGGGTGACCGGTCATGAACAACTTCTCCCCCACTTGATGCAACAACTGGCCCCCGAGGGCATTCTGGCTGTCCAGATGCCGGACAATCTCGACCAGCCTTCACACCAGTTAATGCAGAAAGTCGCAGACAGTGGGCCATGGAAAACGCTGATTAGCAGCATCGATAATTCACGTAAACAGCTGCTGACCACAGAACAGTATTACGATCTGCTGGCTGGTCAGGGTGCACTGGTGGATATCTGGCGCACCACCTATTACCACGTCATGCCGTCGGCTAAAGCGATTGTCGACTGGCTGAGTGCCACTGGCTTACGTCCGTTCCTCGCACCGCTGGATGACCCACAGCAGGAGGCTTTCCTCATTCAATACCAGCATGAACTTGAACAGGTTTATCAGCCACGCGCTGACCGCAGCGTATTGCTGGCCTTTCCTCGTCTGTTTATGATCGCCCGTAAAAGTGCCCGCCATTAAGATGAATGATATATAAACGTCAGGACACGCATAGAAACATCGTGAATTATTCTCGCCATGATGCTTCTTTGTTACCTGACGTTATTACTACGAAGCAGAATCGTCTTAAAATCCGTGTTAACAAATCTTTCAGAAGAGTCATTTCCCACATCTCTATTATTGCGTAAATATTTCATTAAAACGTGAATGATAAATATTTACATTTAACAACCGAAAAACAATTCAAATTTAATTTACTTAAAAATCATAACGATAAATCAAAATTTATTCACAAGGGTTGAAATCAACTGCCGCCAGCCCAACTGTATTTATAACGCAGATTAATTGAGTGAAACGGAACAATTAATAGATAAAAACCTTACCTTTAATGAAGAAAAAATAAACTTTCGCACGCATTTCCAGATTATTAGGTTTTATCTATCTCATCGATAGCCGAGAATTTACGGCAGAGTGGAAAAATGTTGCTATACTTATTCCAGTCTTGTTGATGAACACATTTTTAATCGAAGTTAGAAGTTAATCGAAATAGAGTGACAGCTAAAAATGCCACAGGGTTGTGCACTCACTACTACTCACTGAAGAGGATATCAATATGAGCACCGCTAAACTGGTAAAAACGAAATCTTCTGAGCTTATCTATACACGTAATGACGTGGAAGAAAGCGTTAAGCTCGACACCATCAAAGTGCTGAACCGCCTGGTGGCGCAATTTATTGATCTGTCACTGATCACTAAACAGGCCCACTGGAACATGCGCGGCGCAAACTTCATCGGTGTCCATGAAATGCTGGACGGCTTCCGTACCGCCATCACCGATCATCAGGACACCATGGCAGAACGCGTGGTGCAGTTAGGCGGCGTAGCGCTGGGTACCGTACAGGTCGTGAATGACCAGACCCCGCTGAAAAGCTACCCGACCAATATTCATACCGTGCAGGAACACTTGAAAGCACTGGCTGAACGTTATGCCGTGACCGCTAACGAAACACGTAAGGCGATCACCACAGTAGAAGATGAAGACACCGCAGATATCCTGACCGCCGCTTCACGCGACCTGGATAAATTCCTGTGGTTTATTGAATCCAATATCGAGTAATCAGGTTGATCGCTGGTTTAAATCATTCCCGGCATTCTTCTTATTAGAATTGCCGGCGTAAGGCAGTTAAGCGGGTTGGCAACTTCTGTTGCTAACCCGCTTTTATATTTATTAAATCTTATTTCCTCATTTCTACGAACGGGAGGATTTATGGCTAGCGGATGGGCGCACGATGGCGCCGTTCAGGATCAGATTGATTCGACCATAGAAGACGCCGTTCAGCGCGCCAGAGAAGCATTAGGCCGTGGTGAGAGTGCTGAATTTTGCCACGAGTGCGGCGAACCCATTCCCGAAGCAAGACGGGAAGCGCTGCCAGGGGTGCAATATTGTATTCGTTGCCAAACCGCACTCGATAAGAAACATCAAAACAGTGCCGGTTATAACCGACGCGGCAGTAAAGACAGTCAGCTGCGCTGACCTCTTTCCAGAGTGTAAAGCGCAACCTGCTGCACCAAAATGGTTCAACCCACCTTCATTCCCCAGCCTGGCGCAGGACTTTACCCTGCCGGCCTGCTTCATTTTTAAGCACGTGTTTCAGGCCTTACATGCAAAAGTTAGAGTGGGATTGCAATAACGCAGCGTGATTGTTAATTAGCGATTGTTTAAAAGGCGACATTTGGTTAATGATAAAGCGTTGCACCATCACGAGTCATGTCAATTTGTTACATTGCACCATTACAGTGCAATTTATGCGACTTATCTTGCTTTATCGGTTCAGCAAAATATAACCTGTTGAATTTCATGAGACTTGATTCGTGGCATAGTTATTGCATAAAATCGAATGTAATACTACGCAGCTCCTCTATTATGTACAAAGGAAATTAACTGATGAAGTCACTGTTGAAAGTTTCCCTGGCCGCACTGACGCTGGCCTTTGCCGTTAGCTCCCATGCCGCAGAAAAAAAATTAATTGTAGCTACCGACACTGCATTTGTACCTTTTGAGTTTAAACAAGGTGATAACTACGTCGGTTTTGATATCGACTTATGGGACGCCATTGCGAAGGAGATGAAAGTCTCTTACGAACTGAAACCAATGGATTTCGGCGGCATCATCCCTGCCCTGCAAACCCATAACATCGACCTGGCGCTGGCGGGTATCACCATTACTCCTGAGCGTAAAAAAGCGATCGACTTCTCTGACGGCTACTACAACAGCGGCCTGATGATCATGGTTAAGAAAGATAACGATGCGATTAAAAGCGTCGCCGATCTGCAAGGCAAAACCGTGGCAGTGAAAAGCGGCACCAGCTCCGTGGATTACATGAAAGCCAACGTGAAAACCAAAGACCTGCGTCAGTTCCCGAACATCGACAGCGCCTATATGGAACTCGGTACGGGCCGCGCTGACGCGGTAATGCACGATACGCCAAACATCCTGTACTTCATCAAAACTGCCGGTAACGGTCAGTTCAAAGCGGTTGGCGACTCTCTGGCTGGCCAGCAATACGGTATCGCCTTCCCGCAGGGTAGCGATCTGCGTGAGAAAGCCAACGCCGCGCTGAAAACCATCAAAGAAAATGGTACTTACGCGAAGATCTACAAAAAATGGTTTGATACTGAACCTAAGTAAACACCCTTCGTACTGAACGCCCATTCGTTTTAATTCAGCGGATGGGCGTTTGAAATTTGTTTTACCAGGAGAGAATGCATGCAGTTTGACTGGAGCGTTATTTGGCCCGCTCTGCCTATCCTGCTCGAAGGCGCCAAGCTGACCCTGTGGATTTCGATCCTCGGTCTGGTCGGTGGCCTGATTATTGGTGTGATTGCGGGTTTTGCCCGCGCGTTTGGCGGCTGGGTAAGCAGCCATATTGCACTGGTATTTATTGAGCTTATTCGCGGTACCCCGATTGTCGTGCAGGTGATGTTTATCTACTTCGCCCTGCCTATGATGGTTCCCGGCCTGCGCATTGACCCGTTCACCGCCGCCGTTGTGACGATCATCATCAACTCCGGTGCGTACATCGCAGAAATTACCCGTGGTGCCGTCCTGTCGATTCACAGCGGTTTCCGCGAAGCGGGTCTGGCGCTCGGTCTCTCGCGCCGTGATACGCTGCGTTACATCATCGCGCCGCTGGCGCTGCGCCGCATGCTGCCACCGCTGGGTAACCAGTGGATCGTCAGCATTAAGGACACGTCGCTGTTTATCGTTATTGGTGTGGCAGAGCTGACCCGTCAGGGCCAGGAGATCATCGCCGGTAACTTCCGCGCCATGGAAATCTGGAGTGCGGTCGCCGTCATTTACCTGATTATCACGCTGGCACTGAGCTTTGTTCTGCGCCGCCTCGAACGCAGACTGAAAATTATATGATTGAATTCAAGAACGTCTCAAAACACTTTGGCAAAACCCAGGTGCTCCACGACATCGATCTGAATATTTCTCAGGGTGAAGTGGTGGTGATTATCGGGCCATCGGGCTCGGGCAAATCCACGCTGCTGCGCTGCATCAATAAGCTGGAGGAGATCACCTCCGGCGAATTGATTGTTGATGGTCTGAAAGTGAATGACCCGAAAGTAGACGAGCGCCTGATCCGCCAGGAAGCGGGCATGGTATTCCAGCAGTTCTATCTGTTCCCGCACATGACCGCGCTCGAAAACGTGGCCTTTGGCCCGATCCGCGTACGTGGAGCGAAGAAAGAAGAAGCCCATAAGCAGGCAAAAGAGTTGCTGGCAAAAGTGGGCCTGTCTGAGCGTGCGCATCATTATCCATCTGAGCTTTCTGGTGGCCAGCAGCAGCGCGTGGCGATTGCCCGTGCGCTGGCGGTTAAACCGAAACTGATGTTGTTTGATGAGCCTACCTCTGCGCTGGATCCTGAGCTGCGTCACGAAGTGCTGACGGTAATGAAGCAACTGGCCGACGAAGGCATGACGATGGTTATCGTGACCCACGAAGTGGGCTTTGCCGAGAAAGTGGCCTCGCGCCTGATCTTCATCGATAAAGGCCGTATCGCCGAAGATGGCCCGCCAGCAGAACTGATTGCTAACCCGCCAAGCGAACGCCTGCGCGAGTTCCTGCAACACGTTTCCTGAGCCGCCAGAGCGGGTGTAAACATCGGTTATAAACAGACGGGCATCTTCGGATGTCCGTTTTTTTGGCTGCTTTTTTCCCATTTCGGTCATAAATTCCTTACACTGTCGCTACAAAGTTAAAGAATTGCCAATTAACCGCCACTCTAAAAGTGAGGAAAAATGCCGAATAACGACTGGAACGCGTTATTACCACGACACAGAAAACCGGTATTACTTGTCCTGCCCTTTCTGATTCTCATTCTGATGCTGAGCTTGTTCAGCGGCACGTCCCACGCCGCGACGCCTGCGGCTTCCCCTTCCGGCGATACGGCGAAACAGCAGGCTTCATACAGCGCGCTGGCCGATATTTTGCAGGACGATAAATCCAGGGCCGAACTGATTGCCCATCTGCGCAAAGCTGCAAAAACTCCGGCCAATAATACGCAAAAAAACGCCCCTGATACTCCGCAGGAGAAGCCCGAACAGCTATCGCTTATCGATAATCTGGTGGATTCCAGTCAGGGCTACGTGTCCCTGATAATGCAGAAGGTGCAAAAGCTTAAACGCACCATTGATTCCGGCCCTCAGCGGGCGTTCAACGCCGAGCGTTTCTTTCACGCGCTGACCTACTTCCTGCTGACCGTGCTGGTCACCTTCGCGCTGTTCCATCTGGTGCGGTTTCTGGTTGGCCCGCTGTATAAACGTCTGGGCCGCTGGGGGCATCACGCACGCTTGAAAGAGGCCCATTGGTATCAGCTTCCGGCCAGCATTCTCAGTGCCTTTGTTATCGATATTGGCATTCTGCTGCTGACCGTCGCGGCCGGAAATCTGTTTACTCAGTATGTGAACGGTGGCAGTGCGCTGATCGCCCGCCAGCAGGCGTTATTCCTCAGCGCATTTGCGGTCATCGAGTTTTTCAAAGCGGTGCTGCGGCTGATCTTCGCGCCCAATTTCGATTATCTGCGCCCCTTCCCGCTCAGCGATCAGACCGCGCGTTACTGGAACACCCGTCTGGCCTGGGTCAGCGGGCTTATCGGTTACGGGTTAATGGTTGCGGTGCCAATCGTCGCGACACAGGTCAATTACCAGACTGCAGCGGTGGTGAATTTCGTGGTGATGCTGGCACTGACGCTCTACGCCAGCTGGCTTATCCTGCATAACCGCAAGAGAATTCATCACGAGTTCAACTTGTTAGCCGAACGCTCGATGGCATTTTTCAGCATTATCCTGCGCGCACTGGGGCATGTCTGGCACATCCTGGCGGTCAGTTATTTCGTGGTGCTGTTCTTCCTGTCGCAGTTTGATTTCGCAGGAAGCCTGACCTTTATGATGGCCGCCACGCTGAAAAGTCTGGTCGTCATAGGTCTTGGGGCCGTGATCTCCGGACTGCTGTCGCGCTGGATTTTAAAACGTATCACCCTGCCCGATGACATCAACCGCCGTTACCCACTGCTACAAAAACGCATCAATTCCTATATTCCGGGCGGACTGAAGATCCTTCGCGTTCTGGTGGTGATAGCCGTCACGCTTTCGCTGCTGGATGCCTGGCAGATTTTCAATCTGAATAAATGGTTCATGACTGAAACCGGCTCTCAGGTGGTCGGCGGGCTGACGCATATTCTGTTTATCCTGTTCTTCGCCATTGTCTCCTGGACCCTGCTCGCCAGCATTATCGAGCATCGTCTGGCGCTGGAACTCAGCAACGGCAGCCGTCCAAGTGCCCGTGAACGCACGTTGCTCACCCTGTTTCGCAACGTACTGGCGATCGTGATTTGCACCATTACCATTATGATCATGCTCTCGCAGATCGGGCTGAACATTGCGCCGCTGCTGGCCGGTGCGGGCGCGCTCGGTTTAGCCATCAGTTTTGGCGCACAGACGCTGGTCAAAGACGTCATTACCGGCGTGTTTATTCAGTTCGAGAACGGCATGAATACCGGCGAATACGTCACGGTGATGGGTATCAGCGGAACAGTCGAACGCATGACCATCCGCTCAATCGGCCTGCGCGATATTTACGGCGTGTATCACATCGTCCCCTATTCGTCGATCACCACGCTGTCGAACTACGAACGTGAATTCGGCGTTTATCGCGCCAGTTACAGCGTCAGCCGCGAGGAGGATGTTGATCAGGTCAATACGGTGCTGGCGCAAGCGGTGGACGCACTGAAAGAGGATGAAGCCATCAAAGGCTCCCTGCTTGGCGAGCCGATTTATCAGGGTGTCGTGGCCCTGGCCGACCAGTCATTTACCGTCCGTGTGCTGATCCGCACCAAACCGCTGGAACAGTGGAACGTGCAGTACGCGCTGGATCGTCTGGTGAAGATCCACTTCCAGAAGGCGGGCATCGCGATGCCGAAGCAGGCAATGAAGGTATACACCGAAGGAGAGGACTGTGGGGCTTTGAAAAGCCCAGGGGAAACTTTTTAAGTTCAAATCTAACGTTAAGGTCAAGGTCGTGGGCTAGCCCGCCCACACCGGCCCATAATTTGGAAGCGGCCCGAAAGCCGCCTCATTCATCACTCTTTGATATCGGCCTGATAGAAAATATGCTTTCCGAACGGGTCAATCTCGTAGCCGGTCACTTCTTTGCGTACTGGCTCGAAGATGGTTGAGTGCGCGATAAACACCGCCGGTGCCTGATCGTGCATGACCTGTTGGGCTTCTTCGTAAAGTGCGACGCGTTTGTCGTGATCGGTAGTTTCTTTGGCTTCGGTGATTAACTTATCAAACGGCGGGTAACACCATTTGGCTGAGTTTGAACCGCCTTTGGCCGCATTACAGGTAAACAGCGGGCCGAAGAAGTTGTCCGGGTCGCCGTTGGCGGTGGTCCAGCCCATCAGGGCTGCCATATGTTCGCCATTACGCACGCGGGTCTGATACTCGCCCCACTCGTAGCTGACAATGTGCGCTTTCACGCCAATCTTCGCCCAGTCGGACTGGATCATCTCCGCCATACGGCGCGCATTCGGGTTGTAAGGACGCTGAACTGGCATCGCCCACAAGTCGATATCAAAACCGTTTGGCATTCCCGCTTCAGTCAGCAGGGCCTTGGCTTTTTCCGGTGAATATTCGTAATCCACCACTTTATCGTTGTAGCTCCAGACGCCGGTCGGCAGCAGGGTTTTAGCTACGGTGCCGGTGCCGCGGAACACGGCTTCGATAATCTGCGGTTTGTTGATCGCCATGCTCAGCGCCTGACGCACTTTCACGTTATCCAGCGGCGGCTTCTGGGTATTAAACGAGAGGAAACCGGTATTGAGGCCAGACTTGCTCATCAGATTGATGTCTTTGTTGGCGCGCATACGGTCGAGGTCAGCCGGGTTCGGGAACGGCATCACCTGACACTCGTTCTTCTCCAGCTTGGCAAGTCGCATCGAGGCATCTGGCGTGATGGTATAAACCAGACGGTCGATTTTCGATTTACCCTGCCAGTATTCCGGGAAGGCTTTGAACAGCAGACGAGTGTCTTTCTGGTACTGCACCAGCTCGAATGGACCGGTACCGATCGGGTTCATGTCGACTTTTTCTGGCGTACCGGCTTTTAGCATCTGATCAGCGTATTCGGCTGAGAGGATAGAGGCGAAATACCAAGCCAGATCGGCAACAAACGGCGCTTCCGGGCGGGTCAGATTAAAGCGCACGGTGTTGTCATCCACCTTGTCAATGCTGCCGATCAGGTCGCCCATTTTCAGGCTGTCAAAGTTAAGATACGTGCCGCCCGACACTTTGTGGTACGGGTTATTTTCGTCTTTCTGGCGCATGAAGGAGAAAATCACGTCGTCAGCATTGAAGTCACGGGATGGCGTAAACAGCTTGCTGCTCTGGAATTTCACCCCTTTGCGCAGATGGAAAGTATACGTTTTGCCGTCCGGGCTGACGTCCCAGCTTTCGGCCAGGCTCGGTACCAGTTCGGTAGTGCCGGTTTTGAAATCCACCAGACGGTTGTAAATCGGTGCCGCGCTGGCATCCACGGAGGTGCCGGAGGTATAAAGCTGCGGGTTAAATTGTTCCGGTGAGCCTTCGGAGCAGTAGACCAGCGTCTTGGCGGAAACGCCGCCTGCCATCGCCAGCGCCATCAATCCCGTGCTTATTTTTAATATTTTCTGTTTCATCATTTTCCCTGTCACAAGTGATTAAAAGCTTTAATGATCGTGCTACCGATCGTGGTACAAAAAGCAAAAACAGATTAACATTCGTGCAACGCTTTGTAATACTCTGTTATATATGAAAGTCTTATATGTGTGCAAACTTAGGGGTAAAGATGTCGACAAATATCGCAAAACAGCTTTCCGATCGTTTCTTTCGCTATCTCGCTATCAACACGCAAAGTGATGCTCACGCTACGACACTACCCAGTACGCCGGGCCAACACACTCTGGCGAAACTGCTGGCCGATGAGCTGAAAACGCTGGGCCTGCAAAACATTCAGATTGATGAACATGCGACCGTCACCGCCGTGAAACCTGGCACCAAACAGGGTGGCCCTCGCATCGGTTTTATCACCCATATTGATACCGTCGACGTCGGTCTGAGTCCGGATATTCATCCGCAAACACTGACTTTCAGCGGTGACGATGTTTGCCTCAATGCTGAGAAAGATATCTGGCTGCGCCCGTCCCAACGCCCGGAAATCCTGCCCTACAAAGGCGAAGAGATTATTTTCAGCGACGGCACCAGCGTGCTCGGTGCAGACAACAAAGCTGCCGTGACGGTGGTGATGACGTTGCTGGAAAACCTGCGTGATGACCAGCAGTACGGCGATATCGTGGTGGCCTTTGTGCCGGATGAAGAGATTGGCCTGCGCGGTGCCAAGGCGCTGGATCTGAAACGCTTTGACGTCGATTTTGCCTATACCATCGACTGCTGCGAACTCGGTGAAGTGGTATATGAAAACTTCAATGCCGCCGCCGCGGAAATCACCTTTACCGGCGTGACCGCCCACCCGATGTCGGCCAAAGGCGTGCTGGTTAACCCCATGTTGATGGCGCACGATTTCATGAGTCAGTTTGACCGTGCAGAAACCCCGGAAAATACCGAAGGCCGCGAAGGCTATGTCTGGTTCAATGGCATGAATGCCACCCAGCAAGGGGCTACGTTGCACGCCTCAATCCGAGATTTCGACAGCGCCAGCTTCGCTGCGCGCAAACAGAAAATTGACGATGTGGCAAAACAGATCGCCGCAAAATACCCGACGGCGAAAGTAGCGGTTGAGATAAGCGATACCTACAGCAATATCAGCAGCGCGATTGGCGAAGATAAACGCGCCATTGACCTGATATTTGCCGGGCTGAAAGAGATTGGCGTTGAGCCAAAAGTGATCCCGATGCGCGGAGGGACTGACGGCGCAGCGCTCTCGGCCAAAGGTCTGTTAACGCCAAACTACTTTACCGGCGCGCATAACTTCCACTCGAAGTATGAGTTCCTGCCAGTCAGCTCTTTTGTGAAATCTTACGAACTGACGGTTCAGCTTTGCCTGCTGGCCGCTAAAGGCTGATTTCCGGCGATAAAAAAACCGCCTGCATGGGCGGTTTTTTTGTTTTTTAATGCCTGACTGACTTCTTCTTTCTTACTTCAGCGCACCTGAGAGGAACTGCTGCAAGCGCGCAGATTTCGGACTGCCAAAGACGTCGGCCGGATTGCCCTGCTCTTCAATCACGCCCTGATGAAGGAAAATAACGTGGCTGGAGACATGACGTGCAAACTCCATTTCGTGCGTCACCACCACCATCGTTTTCCCCTCTTCCGCCAGCTTTTGCATGATACGCAGCACTTCGCCTACCAGCTCAGGGTCAAGCGCGGAGGTCGGTTCGTCGAACAGTAACACTTCCGGCTCCATCGCCAGCGCACGGGCGATGGAGACGCGCTGCTGCTGGCCACCGGAAAGGTTCACCGGATATTTACCCTGCGCACGAGAATCGATACCGACTTTATCGAGATACTTCACCGCACGTTCGCGCGCTTCGGCCTTGCTCAGCCCCAGCACCTGCACCGGCGCTTCCATGACGTTTTCCAACACCGTCATGTGGCTCCACAAGTTGAAGTGCTGGAAGACCATCGTCAGTTTGGTTCGCAGCAGTTGCAGCTGTTTTTTGTCGAAGACTTTCAGCTGGCCGTCGGTGTCGCGCACCATACGGATATCCTGATTATTGACGCTGATCGACCCTTCGCTCGGTTTTTCAAGAAAGTTAATACAGCGCAGGAAGGTACTCTTCCCAGAACCCGATGACCCGATAATGCTGATCACATCCCCCGCGTTGGCGGAGAGCGACACGCCTTTGAGGACTTCATGATCGCCGTAGCGTTTGTGCAGGTCGAGAACCGCTAATTTGTTTTCTGGCATAATGTTATTCCGCAAAAAGTTATGTCCATAAAAAGAATGCTTTTTAGTGAGTCTGAGGTTTCACATGCGCCAGCCAGCGCTTTTCAGCCATGCGGAACAGGCCAATCAATACAAAGGAGATGCACAGGTAGATCACCGCTGCGATGCCAAAAGCATAAAACGGCTGATAAGTGGCCGAGTTAATGTCGCGGGCAATTTTCAGCACGTCCGGCACCGTGGCGGTAAACGCCAGCGCCGTGGAGTGCAGCATCAGGATCACCTCGTTGCTGTAGGCCGGTAACGCCGTACGCAGTGCCGAAGGTAGAATAATGCAGGTATACAGTTTGAAACGGGAGAAGCCATACGCATTCGCCGCTTCAATCTCGCCGTGTGGCACCGCGCGGATCGCACCAGCAAAAATCTCGGTGGTGTACGCACAGGTGTTGAGCGTCAGTGCGAGGATCGTACAGTTCAGGCCGCTGCGGAAAAACGCGTTGAGGAAATCGGTGCCGCGCACGATCTCCAGACTGTACATACCGGAATAAAAGACCAGCAGCTGCACATAAAGCGGTGTACCGCGAAACACGTAGGTATAAAGCCAAATAGGCAGACGGATGAATTTGTTCGATGACACGCGCCCTACTGCCATCGGTACCGCCAGTAATCCACCTATGACCACGGAGCTGATTAACAGCCACAGCGTGACGGCCAGGCCGGTAAAACGGTAGCCGTCGCTGTAGAGCAGCGACATGCCGTACTGTTGCAGGATCTCAATCATAGCTCAGCCCTCTTCACGCCCAGCGAATAACGGCGTTCGAGCCATAACAGCACCCCGTTGGAAACCGTGGTAAACACCAGATAAATCACACCCGCCACGATGGCGAAGTAAAACGGCTGATAAGTGCCCTTTCCCGCCAGCACCGTGGCTTTCACCACGTCATTGAGGCCAAGCAGGGACACCAGCGCCGTCGCTTTGAGGATAACCTGCCAGTTGTTGCCAATGCCCGGTAGAGCAAAGCGCATCATGGCCGGAAACAGAATACGGCGGAAGATTTGCGCGCTGCTGAAACCAAACGCCGTCGCCGCTTCAATTTGCCCACGAGGAACCGCCATAAAAGCGCCACGGAAGGTTTCGGTAAAATACGCGCCGTAGATAAAACCGAGCGTAATGATACCGGCACCGAGAGGATCGATATCAATCTGCGCCATGCCCAGCGATTCTGTCACGCTGTTAAGCACGATCTGCAGACCGTAGAAAATCAGCAGCATCAGCACCAAGTCTGGTACACCGCGAATCAATGTCGTATAGCAGCCGAAAAATCCTGAAATCAGACGGTTTTTCGAGAGTTTACCGCCTGCACCGATTAAACCAATTATCACCGCCAGCAGAACCGAAGAGATTGCCAGTTCCAGCGTGACCAATGTGCCCTGAATAATAACCTGGGAATACCCGTATAACATGCTGTGTTCCTGTCTTTGACCAACGTCGTGTCACCTGCCGCAGGTGTTTTTTATTAAACAGTATGAAACTGATTGTGCACGGAAGTGACTTAATGCGGCCTGCCAACATAAGGCAGGCCGCAGACGTTATAGCGCTGAACTTTAGCCGCCGTAAACGTCAAAGTTGAAGTATTTCTTCGCCAGCTTGTCGTAAGTGCCATCTTTGCGCATTGAAGCAAAGGCTTTGTTCAGCGCCGCTTTCAGATCGCCATCATCTTTACGCAGGCCCATACCGGTACCCACACCAAAGAATTTGTCATCTTTCACTGACGGGCCGGCAAACACATAGTCTTTACCCGGAGCCTGTTTCAGGAAACCTTCGCTGCCTGCTACTTCATCCTGGAATGCCGCATCCAGACGACCGGAAGCCAGATCGGCGTAGATCAGATCCTGGTTCTGGTAAGCCACCACGTTGATGCCTTTTGGCTGCCACATCGCGTTGGCATAGGCTTCCTGAGTGGAACCTTGTAATACGCCGACGTTTTTGCCTTTCAGCGCGTCAAGGGTAGGAACAATTTTGGTGCCTTTTGGTGCGATCAGACGGGCGTTGGCCGCATAGAGTTTGTCAGTGAAATCGATTTCCAACTGACGTTTTTCTGTAATGGACAGAGACGAAATAATGGCATCAATTTTCTTCGCTTTCAGCGACGGGATCAACGCATCAAAATCACTTTCAACGAAAGTACATTTGATTTCAGCACGCTTACACATTTCGGTCGCCAGATCGATATCAAAACCGACCAGCTTACCGCTGGAGTCTTTCGATTCAAAAGGGGCGTAAGTCGGATCGGTACCGATCTTAATGTCTTTAGGGGCGGCGGCAAAGGCGCTGCTGACACTGGCTAAAGCCAAAACCAGCGGAAGAACCTTGAACAACTTTTTCATACATTACCCTCAGTCATGAATCGTCTGTTGTGATTGGTCATTTCTGTTGTGTCTGAACATGTTTTTATTATTGGTCGTACTGTTGCAGCTAACGGGAGTTTGCGTTTCCCTCAGTTTCACTATGCAGTTTTCATGCCGATTTTGTTCCGGTCAAGTTAACCGGCCATCGTCCGCCCGTTGCGATTAAAATTGCAGCAAGATCATGCTGCAAATCAGCGGGATGAATAAACCACAGGAACAGAATGCAATAACAATGCACCAAAATGAAACGAGCAATGTTCGTTTTTGGTGCATTGTTATCAATTTGTTTAAAATATGCGATGAATTGGTGAAACGCAGCTAGCGACCGCCCTGCCATCGAACAAACAGGTCTTCCGGCAGCTCGATATCGAACTGGTCGATCACCCGATTTACGGTCTGATTGATGATGTCATCAACGCAGGTCGGGCGATGATAAAAGGCAGGAACAGGAGGCATGATCACCACACCCAGCTCGGCGGCCTGAGTCATCAGGCGCAAGTGGCCAAGATGCAGCGGAGTTTCACGCACGCAGAGCACCAGACGGCGGCTCTCTTTGAGCACCACGTCGGCCGCGCGGGTCAGCAACCCGTCGGTATAACTATTGACGATGCCGGAGAGGGTTTTAATCGAGCAAGGCAGGATAACCATGCCCGCGGTTTTAAAAGAACCGGAGGAGATGCTGGCGGCGATATCGCGCGAATCATGCACTACGTCGGCCAGTTGCTGGACATCACGCAGTGTCAGGTCGGTTTCCAGCGTCAACGTCTGGCGGGCAGCGTTGCTCATCACCAGATGGGTTTCGATATCGGCAACGCCTTGCAGCACCTCAAGTAACCGTACGCCATAAATCGCGCCGCTTGCGCCGGAAATGCCGACAATAAGTCGTTTCATGAAAACTGCCTCTGAAGAGTGACGCCGGGAAGGCGCTTTGACTGACAAAAAGTCATTTTGATGACTTTGCCGCAATGCAGGGGGATAAGCAAGCCTGCGCGGCGCTGGGATAGGAGGGAATTTAGCCCATAAAAAAGGCGCGCCTGCACGGTCGGTTCACCGGACAGGTCGCGCCCTAAAAGGCGTAGTTAAAAATCAGCCTTCGTTATGCATTTCGAGATTTTCGGCTTCCTGCTGACCGCGTAACGCCTGAGCGTCATCGTTGCGCAGGGATTCGAGATACTCGAGGTAATTCTGGTCAACGTCTTTGGTGACATAGACGCCATCAAATACCGAGCATTCGAACTGCTCAATATCCATATTGTCCTCTTTCACCGCAGCAATCAGGTCACTGAGGTCCTGGAAAATCAGTGCATCGGCGCCGATCATCTGGGTGATTTCACTGACTTCACGGCCATGAGCAATCAGCTCATTGGCGCTCGGCATGTCGATGCCGTAGACGTTCGGGAAACGAATTTCCGGTGCCGCCGACGCGAGATACACACGTCTTGCGCCCGCTTCACGGGCCATCTCAACGATTTGCTGAGAGGTGGTGCCGCGCACGATGGAGTCATCCACCAGCAGAACGTTTTTATCACGGAACTCAGCGCGGTTAGCGTTCAGCTTACGGCGTACTGACTTACGACGCTCAACCTGACCGGGCATGATAAAGGTACGGCCGACGTAACGGTTTTTCACAAAACCCTGACGATAAGGCTTGTCGAGGATACGGGCGATTTCCAGCGCGATATCACACGAGGTTTCCGGAATAGGGATCACCACGTCGATATCCAGATCTTCCCAGTCGCGGGCAATTTTCGCACCCAATTTCTGCCCCATACGCACACGGGCGCTGTAGACCGAAATTTTGTCGATGAAGGAGTCAGGACGCGCGAAATAGACGTATTCGAACAGGCACGGATTGTACTGAGGATTTTCAGCACACATACGGGTAAACAGCTGGCCTTTTTCAGTGATGTACACCGCTTCGCCGGGGGCAACGTCACGCAGGAACTCAAAGCCCAGGGTGTCCAGCGCAACGCTCTCTGAAGCCACCATATACTCGTTGCGGCCGCCTTCCAGCGTACGCTTACCGATAACCAGCGGGCGGATGCCATGCGGGTCACGGAACGCCAGCATACCGTGACCGATGATCATCGCCACACAGGCATAAGCGCCGCGGATCTTCAGGTTCATGGCGGCGACCGCTGCGAATACGTTGTCAGCTTCCAGCGGGTAGTGCTGGAAACGGTCAAGTTCGCTGGCCAGAATATTGAGCAGAATTTCTGAGTCGGACGTGGTATTCACATGGCGACGCTGGCCTTCGAACAGATTACTTCTCAGTTCGTGGGCATTGGTCAGGTTACCGTTATGGGCAAGGGTGATGCCGAACGGAGAGTTGACGTAAAAAGGTTGAGCTTCGGAAGCGCTGGAACTGCCAGCCGTAGGGTAACGAACATGGCCAATACCCATGTTGCCCTGCAAACGTTGCATATGGCGTGCTTCAAACACATCTCTCACCAGGCCATTCGCTTTCCGCAAACGGAAATTGTTATTGGCATCAATGGTGACGATGCCTGCGGCATCCTGCCCACGGTGTTGTAACACCGTTAACGCGTCATAAATCGACTGGTTTACCGGCGTGAAACCGGCGATACCGACAATACCGCACATGTTGTCTTTTCCTCAATCAGCGCTGCCAAAACTAGAGATGTTTTGGCAAGAAACTCGACGTGCTCTGCAGGTAGTCAAAGAACCACCTGATGATGTAACTGAACTGTGGGATCAACTGAGACTGTTTCCAGTCCTCACTTTGTGAAAAGCCGGTAAAAGTGTCCAGGAAGAACAGTATCGCGGAGACAATCAGTACGCCGCGCAGTGCGCCGAAGCACACCCCCAACACCCTGTCGGTACCGGACAACCCGGTTCGCTCAACCAGAGAGCTAATCACATAGTTGGCAATGGCACCTACGATCAACGTCGCGATGAACAAGATGCCAATTGCGATCCCGTTTCGAACTAACTCATCTTCGAAACGTGTGAAATAGATAGCGAGGTACGGGTAATAATGGCTGGCAACAAAGAAGGCACAAGCCCAGGTTACCAGTGATAAGGCCTCGCGGACAAAACCCCGGATCAGGCTGACTAAAGCAGAAAACCCGATAACCGCAATAATGACGTAATCAATCCAGACCATTAACGATTCCAGTGTGTAAACCAGTAAAGACGGCCCAAACATCCATTTCGCGGCGAATTCTAACAGAAAAAGAAAACGTTTGCGTAGCGGAAATCTGCCAGCCGAACAAATTAATAATCGCGATGAAAAAAACCTCAATCACCGCAGAAACCTATAAGATCCTGTGTAATAGACCTTATAGAAAAAGGGCACAAAATGCGTGCCCCTCCCCATGACTTAACAACAGAACACAACAGCAGTGCGGTTATTTTCCAGCGCTGTAACTGCGTATCTGCCCGCTTAATCCGCTGATCTGGTTCAACTGCGGCAGTGACGATTCCAGTTTTTGTTTCGACGCATCAGGCCCCACGAAGACGCGAGTGATCTGTCCCTGCACCGGCGTACTTGGAACCGTATACGCACGGAAACCGGACAAGCGCAGACTGGCGACAATCTCGTTGGCTTTCGACGCATTTTTCAACGCGCCCAACTGTACAACGTAGGACTGCCCGGCAGGTGCTTTCTCTTCCGGCTGAGGTTTGCTTTCCACTTTCGGTGGTTCAGTTACTTTCGGCTGTTCAACCGGTTTTGGTGCAACAGGTTTAGGCTGAACCGGCTTCGGTTTTTCGACCGGTTTTGCTTCGACCATCGGCTTAGGTTCAATCACCTTAGGTTTAGCCGGTACCGGACGCGCTGGCTGAACCTGTTTTTGTGGCTCAGGACGGGTCGTGACTGGCGGTACTGGCGTCACAGGCTGCGCGTCGGTGTCATCCGGCAGTTCCTGCCCGGAATTCGCCGGCTGCGTCGCCGTATTGCCCCGCCCATGCACCGCTTCCCCTGCCCCTTCCGGTGGCTGAGCAGGCAGCGACTGTGATACCGGTGGCACCACATCCTGCTCCTGCGCATCACCCGGTTTTGGCACTAACGGGATCGACGCAAACTCATCCTCATAATGCTTTTTCTTCCCGTCGAGCAAACCCGGCAGAATGATCACGCCCAGTGCGACCAAAATGATGGTCCCCACCAGACGATTTTGAAACTTACTAGCCACTGGCTTTCCCCGCGTCTAAAGCAGCCATCACGTGCGCTACGGTATGAAATGATCCGCAGACAATCACAATATCCTGACTATCAGCATCCTGCATGGCCTGTTGCCAAGCCGAAACGACGTCCGTGAACTGATGCGCTTGCACCAGATGCACGGCCAGTTCTTCTACGCTGGCACCGCGCGGGCCTTCAAGCGGTGCGCAGTACCATTGATCAATCTCAGACGCCAGACAGGCCAGCGTGCCTGCAATGTCTTTATCATGCAGCATTCCCACCACGGCGCGTACTTTTCCGCCATTGCGCGGCAACTCACGCAGACGTCCGGCCAGATAGCTGGCGGCATGGGGGTTGTGCGCGACGTCCAGAATAAGTCTTGGCGACTCGCTCACGGTCTGGAAACGGCCCGGCAGTTGCGCCTGTTGTAAACCGCTGCGGATAGCGGCTTCGGGAATGTTCAGCGTGGAGAAGTGCAATGCGGCCAGCGCCGTGGCGGCGTTAGGCAGCGGAACGTTGGGAACAGGTAAATCATCCAGCACGTCGCCCTCCTTCACTTCCCAGCGCCAGCGGTCACCCGCAACACTGTAGTTCCAGCTGTCACCCAGGCGGTATAAGTCAGCGCCTTTTTCAGCGGCCACATCGGCAATTGACTGCGGCATCTCCGGCTCACCGACAATTGCCGGCCGGTTGCCACGGAATACGCCCGCTTTCTCACGCCCGATACTTTCGCAGTCAGGGCCGAGCCAGTCGGTGTGGTCGAGTGCAATGCTGGTCACCACGGCAACATTGGCATCGACGATATTGGTGGCATCAAGCCGCCCGCCGAGGCCCACTTCGAGGATCACGACGTCCAGTTTGGCATCTTTAAACAGCTTCAGGGCCGACAGGGTTCCGTACTCGAAATAGGTCAGGGAGATCTCCCCGCGTCCGGCTTCAAGCGTAGCAAAGGATTGACAATGTGCCTCTTCCGGCAGCTCTTCTCCCTGAATGCGCACACGTTCGGTGTAACGCACCAGATGCGGCGAGCTGTAAACCCCAACGCGCAGCCCGGCGGCGATAAGAATCGCTTCCAGCGTACGGCAGGTGGTGCCCTTGCCGTTGGTACCAGCGACGGTGAAGACGAAAGGCGCAGGTTGCAGCAAGTCCAGTTTACTGGCTACCGCTTTGACACGATCGAGGCCGAGCTCTATCGCCTGAGAATGGAGATGTTCGAGATAATAAAGCCACGCAGACAAAGGCGACGTGGCTTGAGGAATAACTTGATTTTGCATAACAGGCAATGCCCCTTCGTCAGATGCGACAGTCAGGATAAAAGCACGGTATGCAGGCTGGACGACGCTCGCGTTACAGGAACGTCGTCCATTTATGATTGACCGGCTTTTACCTGGTCAATCAGGCATCCTGATGATTGTCAGCGGCGTTGCCGCTGACTGCTGCCTGAACGTCAACCACTTTCGGTTCAGGGCGACCGGTCAGCTTAGACAGCACGCTACCCAGTTTTGGACGCAAATCAGGACGACGGACAATCATGTCGATCGCGCCCTTTTCAATCAGGAATTCACTGCGCTGGAAGCCCGGTGGCAGTTTTTCACGAACGGTTTGCTCGATAACGCGTGGACCAGCAAAGCCGATCAGCGCTTTCGGCTCAGCGACGTTGATGTCGCCCAGCATCGCCAAACTGGCGGAAACACCGCCCATGGTCGGGTCAGTCATCACAGAGATGTACGGCAGGCCGCGCTCCTGCAATTTCGCCAGAGCAGCACTGGTTTTGGCCATTTGCATCAGCGACATCAACGCTTCCTGCATACGGGCGCCGCCACTGGCTGAGAAACAGACCAGCGGACAATTATCTTCCATCGCCTGCTCTACAGCACGGACAAAACGCGCACCGACAACGGACGCCATTGAACCGCCCATGAAAGCAAATTCAAAGGCTGCCACGACGATAGGCATGCCGTATAGCGTGCCTTTCATGACAACCATTGCGTCTTTTTCGTCGGTTTCTTTTTGTGCTGCAACCAGACGGTCTTTGTATTTTTTGGAGTCTTTAAACTTCAGAATGTCTTTAGGCTCAAGCTCGCTGCCTAATTCAACCTCGCTGCCTTCATCCATAAAAGTGAAGAGGCGCATCCGCGCAGACATGCGCATGTGATGGTCGCACTTCGGGCAAACCATGAGATTGCGTTCAAGCTCGGCGCGGTAAAGTACCTGACCGCAGCTGTCACATTTAGTCCAGACGCCCTCAGGAATGCTTGCCTTACGGGTTTGCGAGACGTTGCTCTTATTAAGAATTCGTTCAATCCAGCTCATCGATGACCTTTCTGTTTGAACCCGGCCGAAGCCAGTCCGCTGTTCATGCTGTAACAAGTCCCCTGAAACCTACCCAAAACGCCCGCCCGCTCTGATGCCGGATGGCAAAACAGACGCATAACGGAAGGGTTGTTCGCAGGAACAGACCATAAATGTCGCTCATTAAACCATAACGGCCCGACGCTGTGGATAAAAAACTGGTCGAACCCTCTGGTTTAATCTCTTTATATTTCCCAGCTTTGCTGACCTGAGGTTAGCCCTGCTGACGCTTTACCTTCGCCGCCGCACGCTTGTGCCGCCAGATTTCCACCACACCCGGCAGAATCGACAGGACGATGATCACCACGATCAGCAATTTCAGATTGTTCTGCACAATCGGTACGTTACCAAAAAGGTAGCCAGCATAGGTAAATAACAGAACCCAAACCAGCGCACCAATCACGTTATACGCCGCAAAGTGGCGATAGGACATGTGCCCCATACCCGCGACGAAAGGCGCAAAGGTACGCACTATCGGCACGAAGCGCGCAAGAATAATCGTTTTGCCGCCATGTTTCTCGTAAAACTTGTGCGTCTGGTCCAAATAACTGCGACGGAAAATCTTCGAATTCGGATTCCGGAACAGACGTTCACCAAACAGGCGGCCGATGGTGTAGTTGAGCGCGTCACCTACAATAGCGGCAACGGCCATCAGGGACACCATCAAATGTACGTTCAGATCATTGCCCGGCAGCGCGGCCAGTGCACCGGCCACAAACAGCAGGGAATCTCCCGGCAGGAACGGCGTGACCACCAGCCCCGTTTCGCAAAACAGGATCAGGAACAGGATACCGTAAACCCAGGCGCCGTATTGCGCCACCAGTTCAGCCAGATGCACATCAATATGGAGAATAAAATCAATGATAAAGTGGATGAAATCCATTTAGTGAATCGCCTTTTTTAAGCGCCGATGCGCAACGTTAAACAAGCAGCGTAAACAATGTATGCAGCAAAATCAGTCCGCTAAAAACAGCGGGCCCATATTCAATTTTGGCAGTCCAAACTTCTCCGGGTAATCCACCGAAACCAGATACAGCCCTTCAGCTTTCGCCGTCGCTGCGGCCAGATTACGGTCTTTGGCGGCCAGCAACTCGGCCATCCAGTTTTCAGGCTGCGCACCTGAACCCACCTCAATCAGACTGCCGACAATGTTGCGCACCATATGATGAACAAACGCGTTGGCCTTCACATCCACCACCACATAGTTACCGTGACGGCTGACGTTAAGGTGAATCATGTAGCGCCACGGCGTGCGGGACTGACACTGGGAGGCGCGAAACGACGTAAAGTCGTTCTCACCCAGCAGCGCCTGACCCGCGCGCTGCATTTTGTCGACGTCCAGCGGCAGATGCACATGCGTGATACCGGTCTGCAAAATGGCCGCGCGGAAACGGTGGTTGTAAATAATATAGCGATAACGGCGTGCGGTGGCGCTGAAGCGGGCGTGGAAATCCTCCGCCACTTCACTCATCCAGCGAACCGAAATGTTTTTCGGCAAATGGGTATTCACGCCCATCGTCCAGGCCGCTTCTTTGCGCAGTACCGGCGTTTCGAAATGCACCACCTGACCGGTCGCGCTCACGCCCGTGTCCGTCCGCCCGGCGCAGAAAACAGAAATGGGCGCATCAGCCACGCGGCTCAGCGCTTTTTCCAGACAAGCCTGGACGCTCGCTGCGTCAGGTTGCCGCTGCCAGCCATAATAAGCACTGCCATCATATTCAATCCCTAACGCAATACGCGCTGCCACGGGAGCGGCCTGCGGCGCTTGCCGTTCAGGGGTTAACTCTTCAGACATTAGTACCAATACTCCCCAATCAGTTTCTCAGCCGTTTCAACCGCCATCAGTGCGCCGCCGAAGCGAACGTTATCCGCCACAGACCAGAACTGCAGTATTTCAGGAATACCGTAATCGTTACGCAGACAGCCAATGCTCAGGTTGGCATTGCCGGAGGCATCGCTGACCTGAGTCGGGAAATCGTCCTCTTCGCTGAGGTTAATATCATCAACACGTTCAAGTTCAGTGCGCGCTTCTTCAGCAGAGAGCGGACGCAGACCTTCCAGATGCACTACCTGTGCGTGGCCGTAAAACACCGGCGACTGCACGCAGCTCACGGAAATCGGCAGGCCATCGTTTTGCAGTACTTTACGCACCTGATCCACCAGACGACGTTCCTGGCGAACGCTGCCCTCTTCATCATTGAGCAGAGGAAGCAGGTTGAAGGCTAACTGCTTGCTAAAGAGCCCCCCTTCTTCGGCCGGAATGCCGTTAAGCAGACGGGCACTTTGCCCGGCCAGATCGTCCACGGCCACTTTACCCAGCGCAGAAACCGACAGCAGCGAAGTGACGTGAAGGCGCGCTAAACCTGCCTGCTCTGTCAGCGGTTTAATCGCTGTCAGTAACTGGCTGGTCAAGCTGTCGGCCACTGCCACGATATTGCGGTTGCGGTAATGGGCCAGCGAATCTGGGTTGACGCCAGGGACCACCAGCGGAATGTCATGCTCCATGGCAAACAGACCGCTGCTGTCGATAACCAGACAACCCTGATTTGCCGCTTCTTCAGCAAACTGTGCCGACGCTTCGGCGCCTGCGACAAAAAACGCCAGTTGAACCTGAGACCAGTCAAATTCGGCGGCATTTTGCACGCGCAGACTTTTTCCGTTGTAGCGGATGGTCTGGCCGGCGCTGCGTTCGCTGGCCAGAGGGAAGAGTTCACCAACCGGGAACTGACGTTCAGACAGCAGCTCCAGTAACGCATCACCTACTGCGCCCGTGGCGCCGAGCAGCGCGATATTCCAGCCATCAGACATGTTGGTATTCTCCAGAAATGAGTCGTACAAAATACAAAGGGGCGGAAATTACCGCCCTTTCGCAAAATAGTCGCGAAGCCACTTTAAGCGTATAAACTTAAGGCCGCGTTAAGTCATCAGCCTTGAACCGCCGTGAAGCCGAGTTTATTCAGTAATTCGACGGTAGCCTTGTTATCACAAATCACCCGCAGAGATGACCACTCGCGCCGCTCTTCATAGAACTTGCGCAGCTTGTCAAATTCCCCCGGCTGGCCGGCAACACGACGCAGTGGCGCATCATCGCGGCGCACATCATACACTAAGTGAATAAGTCTCAGGAGTCTGGCTTCGGTCAGCTCGCCCGAGAAGCTGACCACCGGGAATTCCGGCGCTGGCAGCAACGCTTCCAGCGGCACTTTTTGCGGATCACCGATAAACTGGCTGAATGCTTCGAACACCTGCGTGGTGCCACGCGCTTTCCCTTCCAGGCTATAACCGGCGATGTGCGCGGTCCCGATAGCCACTTTCGCCAGCAGCGCCAGCGACAGATCAGGCTCGGGCTCCCACACGTCCAGTACGGCGGTCAGCTTTTTCGGGCCGTTAAGGGCATCGAGCAGTGCTGCGTTATCCACCACTTCTCCGCGACAAGCGTTAATTAAAATGCGGTCCGCAGGCAGACGCGCCAGCAAACTGGCATCCACCAGATGATGGGTGGCGTATGGGCCGGACATGTTGAGCGGCGTATGGAAAGTCAGCACATCGGCTTCGGCCACCAACTGCTCCAGCGGGGAGAAATCCCCCTCATCACCGCGCTCCGAGCGGGGTGGATCGCATAACAACGTGCGCACGCCCAGCGCCCGCAGGCGGTCATTGAGCCGCGAACCGACATTGCCGACGCCGATGATACCCACGGTTTTATCCCGCAACAGGAAACCATCGCGCTGGGCGATGATCAGCAACGCAGAGAAAACGTATTCCACTACCGCGATGGCATTGCAGCCCGGTGCCGCAGAGAAACCAATACCCTGCTGATGCAGCCAGGCATCATCCACGTGATCGGTTCCCGCCGTCGCTGTGCCGACAAATTTTACTGGCTTACCGGCCAGCAAACTCTCGTTCACTTTGGTGACGGAACGTACCATCAGTGCGTCGGCATCATTAAGCGCATCTTGCAGGATAGGTCGGCCAGGAACGGCCTGAACGGTGCCCAGTCGGCTGAAAAGCTCGACGGCATAAGGCATATTTTCATCAACCAGGATTTTCACGTGTGTCTCCGGCAGGCTGTGCCATGGAAAGAACAGAAAATAAAGAGGACCCTGATTTTGCCACGAATGGCGACAGATCCCAATGCCGACGCATCAGGCTTACCTTTCATTACGGAAACGTTGAGGCGTGGTCCCGGAAATTTGCTGGAACATAACAATAAAAGCCGACGACGAACTGTAGCCAACCTCGAGCGCCACATCCTGAACCGTCTTTCCCTGCTCAAGCAGAGAGATGGCATGCAGGAAACGCAGCCGCTGTCGCCATTCTGCAAAACCCATGCTCAGATCCTGCTGGCAGCGGCGGGACAAGGTTCGCTCCGTGGTATAGACCCGCGCCGCCCACTGAGCCAGCGAGGTGTTATCCGCGGGATTTTTCTCCAGCGCGTTCAGTACCGGTGCCAGTAACTTACTTTGCGACGTTGGCAGATAGGTATCCTGCCGGTGCGCCAGCGCTATCTGGTCAATCAACACCCGCGCCATTCGCATATCGCTTTCAGTGACCGGCTCGGTCAGATTGCGGGCAAAGCAGTCGTCAGCAATGGCATTAAAAATCGGCGTTAAGGTCAGCAGACACGGGTTAGGCGGCAGCCCGACATCCAGCCAGGGCGCAATATCTATCGCGCAGAAATGGGAGGTTTTCCGGTTATAACTGGAGTGTTCTGTACCGGCTGGCAGCCAGACGGCAAATTCACGCGGTGCCAGATAGCGCTGGCCAGCGACGTCCATCGTCATTACGCCAGACTTCACACAGATGATCTGACTCCAGGGGTGCGAATGCAGGATATATTCTGAATTGGCGAGGAGCGTTTCACCGCGAAAAAGCAGCGTGGTCGGTTCTGTTTCTGGGAGAGGCGGATAAAAACGTTTTTGCGATATCACGGGCCGGAGTTCCTGCATTCGTTATCAGTGTAAAACCATGTTGTCTGAATTGCGTAGAGCATTGTCTGGTTATCGTTATATATAACAAACAAGACAACCGTACACTAGCGCAACGATTTAATCACAGACGTACCGGACGAAAATTATGAATGCTCTTTTCCCCCTGCTGGCCGTGCTTATCTGGTCGCTCAATGCGGTCGTCAGCAAAGTGTCAGCCACGGCTATCGACCCGGCGGCCATTTCTTTCTACCGCTGGTTGCTCGCCCTGCTGACGCTGACACCTTTCGTCCTGCCCGGCGTGTTACGCAATCTCAAAGCGATTAAACAGTACTGGTGGAAGTTGCTGATCCTCGGCCTGCTCGGCATGGTGCTTTATCAAAGCCTGGCGTACTACGCCGCGCACAGCGTCAGCGCACTGTTTATGGGCATTCTCAATTCGCTGATCCCGCTGCTGACGGTGATCATTAGCCTGGTCGTGCTTAGCGTCGTCCCGACGGTGGGGATTGCCCTCGGTGGCCTGCTTTCACTGGCAGGGCTTGTCTGGCTGGTCAGCGCGGGTGATCCGGCGCAGCTATTGCAACACGGTATCGGCCGCGGCGAACTGATGATGTTTGCCGCATCGGCCTCCTACGCCCTTTACGGCGTACTAACCAAACGCTGGGCCATTCCCCTGCCAAACTGGCAAGCCTTGTATGTCCAGATTCTTTTTGGCGTACTGCTGCTGCTGCCAAATTTCCTGCTGGCACCGAATGTAGAATTGAATGCGCACAATATTCCGCTGGTGCTTTTCGCCGGGATCCCGGCATCGATCATTGCGCCTTTCCTGTGGATTCAGGGAGTTATTCGGTTGGGTGCCAATAAAACCTCCATTTTCATGAATCTGTCGCCGATTTTCACCGCCATTATTGCGGTACTTTTCCTGCATGAACAGCTACACAGCTACCACCTGATTGGCGGTGGAGTCACGCTTGTCGGGGTGATCCTCGCTCAACGCTTACGCCGCCCATTGTTTGGTGATACAGCGAAAACTGTCAAAAAAGATCCGGCTGCTTAAGCCCCCTTTCGCTGCCCGCAATCCTGCGGGCAGCGAAACATTTTCGTGCCTTTTATGGCTTTCTCGTGCCACCTGACAAAATCTAAAAAAAATAAGCGTAAGAATAGGGGTTCGCGGACTATTCACGGTGTCGATTGCACAGGTTTGCAGGTATGATGTGGCGCTTCTGCGCTTTGCGCCGTTTTAACTAGAGCGAAGGACTGGTGATATGCAACCTTTGAGTGGTCCAGGCACGCCGATCGGCGGCGACAGGACACAGCCGAATGGCCAGACAGTCCCCGCCGGGCCGGGTGAAAACCAGCCGTTAACGCCCGCACAGCGCACGACTCTGGAAAAGCTTATCGTCAAATTAATGGCGCTGACGCCGATGAAATCCGCAGAGATCTGGGCCGGGCTGCGCCATGAACTGGCATTGCCGCACGACGCCGAGCTAACTGCCGGGATTTTCTCCCGCGCCGAAACCGTTTTGCAGGGCAAACTGAGCCAGGCTCAGGAGGGGCACTCCACCCGCCAACTGCTGCAACAACTGACCGAACTGCTACCGCAGGGCAACAACCGTCAGGCCGTCAGCGACTTCATTCGCCAGAATTTTGGTCATACCGTGTTAAGCCAGCTGAGCCATGAACAGCTGCAGCAGGTATTCCTGCTGGTGCAAACCCGCGAGATGGCCATTCCTCAGCCGCAGCAAACGACCATTACTGACCGGGCCTTGCTGCCTGCCGAGCACAATAACCTGCAACAGCTGGTGACAAAACTCAGCGCTGCGACCGGCGAAGCGCCTGCGAAACTGTGGCAGGAACTGTTTAATCTGGTTGGCGTGAAAGTGGGTGAGCCTATTCCCGCACGCCATTTTCAGCTGTTAAGCCAGTTTATGCAGGTCAAAGCCGCACTCAGCCAGCCGACCGCAACGCCTACACTGACCACCTTACTGAGCGTGCTCAAGCAACCGGCCACCGCGCAGGAAGTTCTTCAGCTCACCGAGTACGTAGAATCTCGCTTCAACGCCACACCCGCTACGCCGCTCAACATCGCCCAGCTTAACGATCTGGTGGGTGTACTGTTCAGCCAGCGGGTCGATCGTACGCCGCGCCCTGAGAAAATGGCTGATGACTTCACCACGGTCTCGCGCACTGTACCCCAGCCAATCATGAATCCTTTGATGGCGATGCTGCCCCCCTCGATGCAATCTTTGGTTGGCAAGCCTTTAGCGCTTATCGCTTCCGTTGTGATCGTGGTGCTCCTGTGGCTGCTGTTCTGATCCCGTGATGGGTTAGTTACAGCCGCAATCCTCAACGCTGAGATCGGCAGGATAGCTGCCGGTTTCTTCCCCTTCAGCCAGCGGATGCTGGTCACGGATCCAGAAATCCAGCCCGCCGATCAATTCTTTGACCTGAAACCCCAATTTAGCCAATTTATACGCCCCCTGCGTTGAACCGTTACACCCGATGCCGTCGCAATAGGTGACATACACCATGTCGCGATCTAAATACCGGGTGCTTTCCTCGTTCATTAAACGGTGATGGAAACTCACGGCACCGGGAATATGCCCGCGCAGATAATGTGCTTCGGCGCGGGTATCAATCACCACGATGCCCGCAACACGATTTTTCAAATCGTCTGCTACATCTGCGGAATCGGTGTAGAAACTGAGTTTCGCCAGCAAATAAGCCTCACTGACGGCGGGTGACGGTGGCGCGAAAGCCAAAACGCTGGACGATAAATTCATTTTCTTCTCTCTCATAATGAATAAAAACGGTATTTGCCGCTGCAGGGTGAATAACGCCTGCAGAAAACAGCATTATCTTCGACCATTTTGGCCTTATGATTAATACCAATTACGGCGCAACAATAAGACCCATAATGACAATAAACCCGGCTTCGACGGCTCTGCTGACTCTGTTTGAAAACCCGGCTCATGGAGGCCAAAGCCTGCGCGACCGCCTCTGCACCGCTTTGCGGCAGTCCATCATGCAGGGCGCATTATCCGCAGGGCAACGCCTGCCCTCTTCGCGTCAGCTGGCTGCTGACATGAAGGTTTCGCGTATCACCGCTGAGGCAGCTTATGCCCAGGTGGAATCCGAAGGCTATCTGCTGCGCCAGACCGGGAAAGGCACATTCGTCAGCCGCGATATTCCCCGGCCAGTGACAGATAGAAAGCATCCAGCCCTTAAACAAAACCCGGTCAGACTCTCTCTGCGCGGGGCGCAAATTGTTGCCACGGGTGGCTGTCATGATCCTTTAGAGCCTGTGGCCTTTGCCGCAGGCAGCCCGGATCTGCGGGTTTTCCCGTTAAAAATATGGAAACAGTTGACCAACAAACAGCTGCGCACTAACGGGGAAAAATTGCTCAGCTACGGCGATCCGCAAGGGTTCGCTCCGTTACGTGAAGCCGTTTGTAGCTATCTGCAACAATCGCGCGGCGTACGTTGCAGCCCAGAGCAGATCGTCATCACCACCAGTTCGCAGCAGGCTTTACAACTGCTGGCAACACTGCTGCTCGACGCCGGAGATAACGTCTGGCTGGAGCAACCAGGCTACCCTGGCGCCCGCAATGCCTTTGCCAGCGCAGGAGCCCGCCTCTGCGCAGTGGAAGTCGATGAGCAGGGTTTAAAACCTGACTACGCTAAGCCGACACCGAAGCTGATCTACCTGACGCCATCACACCACTACCCTTCCGGCGTGAGCCTCAGCCTGCCACGCCGCCTTGAATTACTGGACTATGCCCGCCAGCAACAAGCCTGGATCATCGAAGATGATTACGACAGCGAACTGCATTACGACGGCCGCCCTTTGCCGGCGATGCAGGGGTTGGATAAACATCAGCGGGTAATTTATCTCGGCACCTTTTCCAAAGTCCTGTTTCCTTCTCTGCGGCTAGCCTATGCCGTTCTGCCTCCGGCGTTAGTGGCACCGATGGTGACTTTGCGTACCGTCTATGACGGTCACTCTTCGCAAGTTATGCAAGCCGTCACGGCTGAGTTTATTCACAACGGCCACTTCGCCGCACACCTGCGTTTTTCACGCCAGCTCTATCAGAGCCGCAGGGATCATCTGCTCACACAAATAAATAACAAACTCTCGGACTGGTTAACGCCGCAACATGCTGCCGGTGGGCTGCAAATCGCCGCGCGTTTGCCTGCCGGGTCAGAGGAAACACTCAGCCAGCAGGCGTCTGCTCTTGGCGTGACGACGCCACGCCTGTCGCCGCTTTGGTTACCCGGACCCGATACGTCGTCCAGCACCCGCGACGGATGGCTGCTCGGGTTCTCGGCGCTAACGCCGGGGGAAATCACCACCGCGGTTGACAGGCTAGCGCGCATAACCCCATGACACTCAGGCGGGCCGCCACCACTTAGGGTGTCTGTTTATAACTGCTTCAGCAGACCCCAACCCGCGAGGCTGCTAAGGGCTAAAAAAGGGAAAGAATAATAATGAAATGTCAGCCAAACCTTGCGGTCGTTCGCCATACGTAAGGCGATCAGGTTGGCGAGGGAACCAATGGCTAGACCAAAGCCCCCGGCATTGACGCCGTAGGCCAACAGCGTATTGGCCGGAACATAGTTAATCATCAGGATGGTCGCCGGTACGTTGCTTATTACCTGCGACAGTCCGATCCCCAATGCATAAATCCCCAGGGAAGAGAAATGAGTTATCTGCTCAACCGCACCCTGTACGGCACCTAACCCGACGATCAGTCGCACATCAATAAACATGGCGATAAACACCATAATCAGCGGCCAGTCGATGCGAAGCAGCACGTCGCGGGCCAGCAAAAGAAAGCAAAGTAATACTGCCAGCAACCCGTATACCGCCATGCCGAGATCGACGCAGCCGATAAACACGACATACATCACGAGGCAGCTAAACAGCAGCTTTTTCTTATAAGGGTAGCCCTGGTTATTCTCCAGCCGCTTTAGTGTAGTTGCGGGAAAACTCAGCCAGGTCACGACCAGCAGTACCAGCAGACTCACCAGCGCCAGCGGGGCCATTTGCGTAATAAACGCAATAAATGACAGCCCTGACTTGTTCCATAACAGGATATTTTGCGGATTGCCGATGGGCGTTAGTAATGAGCCCGCATTCACGGCCAGCGCCTCGAAAATAATCAACCGGGTGACCGGTAAGGTGGAGAGTTTTTTCAGCGTAATGGTCAGGGGAATAACAATAAATAGCGCGACGTCATTGGTCATAAACGTTGACAGCAGCGCCGCCGCACAGACCAGAAAGAGCGCCAGATAACGTTCATGGCTGATGGTGTTGATCATCTTACGGCCAACAAAATCAAAGTAACCGCTCACCTCTACACCTTTGGTAAGCATCAGCAGGCCGAGGAGCGTTACGATCGTTGACCAGTCCACAAACTGGGGGAACTGGATGATTTTTTCCGGCTGAAACAGGCTTAGCCCAACCCCCAGCAAAAGCAGGACATGCAGAAAACGGTCGTGTAAGAAGGGTTTCAACAGCGTGTTTAATACAGGGGTTCTCATGATGATGTCTGCCGTGAAGAGCCGGTTATCGGATGCGCTGACGTTAACCCAAGCCTCCGCACTCTACCAGTGCAAAAGTTAAATCTCCGCGACGCCTCGCAAAAAAAACGAGGCCCTGTCAGGGCCCCGCCGTCGGATTGCGAGACATCTCGCAATCCTTTTATTCACTGGTTTTTTCCCTTGCAGGAGAAGACCTATTGAGTAGACTCGCCGTTACTCTTTCAGCACCCAGATATGGTACTGACCGTCTTTGAACTCCGCGCCTTCAAGCTCTTTCTCGAAGCCGGGGAATTTCTCGCCCCATTGCGCGATGCTGCGAATGTAGCTGAGCCAAGGGTCATTTTTAGTACCAAAGCTTTCGCCCGGCATCACGATAGGAATGCCCGGTGGATAAGGAATTACCCCAACAGCCGAAACGCGACCGGCCAGTTTATCCAGTGTGAGTTGTTCGCAACGTCCGGCCATATGGTCCTGGAATGCGGCACGCGGCAGTTTGACCGGCGTAGGGATTTTTCCGAAGGCCTCCGACTGCAACTTGTCCATCTGGCTGGTTTTCATGTATTCGAACATTTCGTCGCACAAATCTTTAAGCCCCATCCCGGCATAACGCGCGGTATTGGTGGAGTAAAGAGTTGGCAGGCACTGCGCCAGCGGGCTGTTTTCATCATAGTGCTGTTTGAACTCCAGCAGCACGTTGATAAGCGTGCCCCACTTGCCTTTGGTCACGCCGACGGAGAACAGACACAGCACCATAAAGTCAGTGGTACGTGACGGAACGATGCCGTGCTGTGACAGGAAGGCTGTGACCATCGCTGCCGGAATACCCTTTTCCAGCATACTGCCGTCATCACCCATGCCAGGTGACAAAATACCGGCTTTGATCGGGTCAAGCATGCACCAGTCATCGTCAAGCTGGTCAAAACCGTGCCAGCTTTCACCCGGCTTCAGTACCCAGCAATTCGGATCAGTCGTCAGTTGCTCTTTGGAGGCATTAATGAACGGAATTTTTTTACCAGTTTTCACATCAACCACATCCGGGGCATTCCACGGCGAGAAGAACCATTCGCCCTGAGCTGCAAAAGCTGCATGAACTTTCGCCAGTGCCAGACGAAAATCCACCGCTTCGTTGATCACTTCCTGCGTCAGCGACTCACCTTGCTTGCCATCCATCATGGCGGCACCGACTTCATTGGCCGCGATAATCGCGTACAGCGGAGACGTGGTGGCCTGCAACATATAGGACTCGTTGAAGCGAGAATGCTCAACCGGCTTTTTGCCGTTGCGGATATGGATATAGGAGGCCTGCGACAAGGCGGCCAGTAGTTTATGCGTGGAGTGAGTGGCAAACACGGTCGGCCCTTCTGGGTCGTGATCGGCCGGATTACCGCGCATGGCGTAACGATCGCGGTAGAACGGATTGAAGCGCGCATACGCATACCAGGCTTCGTCAAAGTGAATCTGGTCAACGCTTTTTGCCAGCAAATCCTGCGCCTGTTTGGCGTTGTAGCACATGCCGTCATAGGTACAGTTGGTCACCACCGCATAAACCGGTTTAGGGTCTGTGGCCAGATGCTTGAGTGGATGCTCATCAATTTTCTGCTGGATAGATTCCGGCATAAATTGAGATTTAGGAATCGGTCCGATAATGCCAAAACGGTTACGGGTTGGAATAAAGAATACCGGCACGCCGCCGGTCATCACTAAGCCCTGCTCAATCGATTTATGGCAGTTGCGGTCACAGAGTGCAAACTGACCATCACCGATCACTGCCGCCATAATGGCGCGGTTAGAGCCAGACGTTCCGTTCAGTACCGAATAGCTTTGATGCGATCCGAAGACCCGGGCGGCATAAGTTTCGGACTCTTTAATGGGGCCGCTGTGGTCAAGTAAAGACCCCAGCGCACCACGTTCAATACCCGTATCGGTACGGAATAAATTTTCACCGAAGAAGTCGAGGAATTCACGGCCGACGGCCGTTTTCGTAAAGGCAACGCCGCCCTGATGACCAGGGGCCGCCCATGAATATTCTGGTGAGTACTTGGTGTAATTGAACAATGCTTTGGTAAAAGGCGGCAGCAGTTGATCGTAATACTTGTCGATCAGTGCAACAGAACGGGCAGCAATGAATTCGGCGGTGTCTTCATGCATCCAGACGAATTCATTGACCATTTTCATGGTCTCAAGCGTCAGGGTATCGATACAGGAGTGCTCGGCCATCAGTAATACCGGCACGCCTTTGTTACGGCGGCGGATCTCCTGCAACAACGCAAATGCCTGACTGTGGGACGCATCGTCATTGCCACCGGATGTCCAGTCAACAAAGACGCAGCAAATAGAAGCATCAGAAGTAATCGTTGCTACGCCATCGTCGAAGGTGACTGCCGGGATCACCGACAGATTGTTGTCTTCCAGCGCTTCGATGAGCTCACGAACGGCGCGTCCGTTAGCGGTATTGACGTCCATGATATTACTGTCAACCACCAAAACTTTACGTTTCTTATGACGACTTAAATCGATCATTAACCTCTCCTTTTCATCGTGAATACCGTTGTGGGCCGCGGGTTAACGCCGGGGCTGTCATCAAAACAATGACGGACAACGCCCGGCTTGCGGCCAAAACCTGTCAGTCCAGCTCAAGCTTTTTGCCAAGCGGGTACGGGTTTTTATGACGACGGTTGTAGTTGAAGCTGTACATGGCAGTGATCACCATCAGAGCAATGAATGACCACATCACCTCTTCTGCACCGGAACCGACTACGGCCCATACACAATAGACAAAGGCGATAAGTGTAATGAAGCTGTACATCCCGGCGCGGTTACCCAGATGTCCGTGTCCTACCAACATCAGGGCAGCGCACGTATAGAGGTAAGGCACGAGCGTGAAGATAACCGAAACGGATGACACCAGTGCGAATTGCGCCGTGGCATCAGGAGAAATGGTGGAGATCTGGAAGATAGTCATCAGAATACCGAGAACAATCAATCCTTTAACCGGCACTCCTTCTTTATTAACTTTGGCAAAAATCGGCGGAAAGAGACCATCATCTGCGGCGGCTTTCGCCGTCTGGCTGGCAAGTAATGTCCAGCCGCCTAACGAACCAAGACAACCTGCAGCGGCGCAGAATGTCACAATGGCCCCGGCGGTATTCCCCATCGCCATACGGGCGGCATCACCAAAGGGTGACGTCGATAGCCGCAGCGCGGCGTTTGGGATCATCCCCATAATGGCCGTCGTAGACAGCACGTAGCAGACGGCGGCGATCAACACACCACCGATGGTGGCAATCGGCACGTTACGTTTTGGATTTTTCACCACGGCAGCGGCTACCGACGCACTCTCTACACCGATAAACGACCACAATGTAACGCTCAGCGTACTCTGAATGGCGCCAAACGTGCTTTTACCGCTGACGTTCCAGGCTTCCATATAGGTATCAGTTTTAAACCAGAACCAGCCGAATATTGCGATGGCAAGAATGGGGATCAGCGCCAGTACGGTTGCCACCGCCTGAACGCGGGTGATCATCTTCGCACCAACAATGTTAAGAATAACAAACAGCCATAGCACCGCCACGCAGGTAAATGTCAGCACCAGCGGCTCTTTTAATATAGGGAAGAAGTAACTGAGATACCCAACACCAATGACCACCATGGCAATATTACCGACCCAGCAGGCCAGCCAATAAAGCAGGTTAGTTTGATAACCGAGATAAGGACCAAAGGCCCTGCGCGCATAGGCGTAAGAACCGCCGGCGCTGTCATCCAGAGAGGACATTTTTGCGTAGACCATCGACAGTGCGAGTGCGCCAATGATTGTCACCAGCCAACCATAAATGGCTACGCCACCGGTTGAGGCAAGGTTGGCGGGTAACAGAAAGACTCCTGACCCCATAATATTCCCGGATACCATTAGGGTAACCGGGATTAACCCCACTTTATGTGCATCTGATTCTATAGCCATAGACCCTACCCCTACAAAAAGTAATACATTAATTTCCAAGGGAAATACTGAATAAAAACCAACAATTACTGCGGACAATTATGGTACTTCGCTAAGCCTAGTAGACTTTTCTGAAAGCGGCAGGGAATAGTGAATAAAACTCAATAAAATGAGGAATAGAATATAAATAAGCAGATGATTTATAGGGATATTAAATTAACTATCCCTTGAAAGCGGGGAATGATTTCTGTAAGCCAATGTAATGGGAAGTCATCAGCGGTATGACCGGGTCTGCCGCTGACAATAAAGAATTAATTCGCCGTTGAAGCCGGTTGTAGAACGCGCTTGTGTTGCATCCAGCGCCAGAGATCGATGAACAGGAAGATAACCAGACTCATTCCTATCAGCGGTAATGAGAGCGATAACGCGATAACCACCAGCAGGATTGGACATTGCAGGCAAAATGGGACCAGCCGCCAGATTTGCATCAGCGTCACGGCAGGGTTAGTCGCGCTGTTTATTTGCGGACGGCGCAACCACCAGAGGCGGTATCCCCAACCAATCATCAGACATAAACCCAACCCGAACACGGCGAGGACAATCTGGTTCCAGAGGCCAAAAAGTATGCCCATATGGGCATCGACTCCCCATCGCGTCAGCTTAGCCAGCAGCGGGAAATCAGCAAAACGGGTGTGATCAAGGATAGTCAGTGTCTGCGGATTTACCGAAACTGCGTCAACCCGTGTTGGCCAACTGCGATCCACTTCAGTGACGGTCCAGGCTTTATCAGAGCGGTAAGCGGGACGAACCTCAATCTTTGCCGCACCAATTCCGGCATAACGTGCAGCACTGACGACCTGGTCAAACGTAACCGGTATCACCGTCGCGGCCTCATGTGCGCTCTGCACCGGCATGTTATCCGCATCCATTCCCGGCATATCTGGCATGTCAGCCATACTCATACTGCTATGACCGGCGGCCTGATGGTCGGCATGCTCACTCACCGGTTCAGCTTGCTCACCGGCTACCAGAGCGGTCGACACTGACGGCGTCATCCATCCCATTTTAGCGCGCAGCAGGCTGATATTATCCCCTGCCCACTGTGACCATGTCAGGCCGGTGGCGGAGAAAAACAGCAATCCGGCGATCAACGCCAGTCCCAACCCGCTGTGCCAGCGGCGGCTGTGCTGCTGTTTTGCGACGACGCCTTTCAGCTTGCGGTTACCCCGTACCTTCTGGCGACCGGTGGCCCACAATACGATGCCGCCGAGCGCCGCTACCCACAACCATGACGCTGCCAGTTCACTGTAGTTACGGCCCACGTCACCTAACAATAATCCACGGTGCAGGTCATCCAGCCAGGTTCTGAAGGGTAAAATTCCGCTGGTGCCGTACACCGTCAGCTCGCCCTGTACTCTGAGGGTTACAGGGTCCACAAACACCGCACGGCTTTTAGAAGCACCCAGCTCCGGGTCTGAGAACATGACGCGGGTGGTTTCCCCCTCGGCGGGCGAAGGGCGAACTGCATAGATTTTTGCCTCTGCGCCGGAGGCTGCCTGCGCCGCTTCAATCTGGCGGGATAACGGCTGCGCTTCTCCCTTCGAAGAAGTGAACAGCTCATGCGCATAAAGATGGTTTTCCAGTTGCGGGGTCAGCACATATAAGGTGCCGGTGAGGGCCGCAACAAAGATAAACGGGCCGATGAACAGACCGATATAAAAGTGGATTCGCTTAAGCAGCGCGAGAAAGGCGGCTTTAGGTGTCAGTTTTTGGACCGTCATTTTTTGGGTATAAGCAGAGTGACTCATCAGTCAATATTCCTGAATTTTCAGATAGCAGGTGCGCAACGGCTACGCCAGAAAGGCGCCGTTTAAGCGATGTTAAGGAAAAAAACAGCAGACTATTGAGAAACAGGGGGAGCACGGGGCTGGGCGTCGGAATAAAAGACAGGAGGAACAAAATGCGCGGCGACAGAGGAAGGAGCAATATCGCCCTGAATATCCGCCGACCACAGGAGTGCCAGTACGAGCATATGCAGCAGGGGCAGATGCACCAGCAGCACACAGTAACCACAGGCCGCATCGCTCATTTCGCCTGGCATCATCGGCCCCATATCATGGGATAGCGCCGCGTGATGAATGCCCGCATGAGCCCCCTTCTCGGTGCTCTGTGGCGCAGGCATCTCATCTGCGGTCATATCCATTGCAGACATATTCATTCCGGGCATCGACATACCTGGCATTATCGAATGCGGCATTCCTTCAGACATCAGTGCTTTAGAAACCACCGGTGCGATAAACAACATCAGGATCGCCACTATCCCGAGCCATGCCGGGAAGTGCAGATGCCGATGGTTGATTTGTCGGAGTGAAAGCATTATGTCAACAAAATGGGGGTAAGAAGTGGCGAAATTGTACCTGAATAGTTGGAATATGACAGAAACACTAAATCGCAGAGATAAAAAAACCCGCGAGAAGCGGGTTTTTATTTATTAGAAACGACAGGACACGGAACGGCGAGATTACTTGTCGTTTTTCAGCTTACGCATGACCAGCGTGGCGTTGGTGCCACCGAAGCCGAAGCTGTTGGACATAACGGTCGTCAGTTCGCGCTGAGTTGGCTTGGTGATGATATCCATACCTTCAGCCTGCTCATCAAGGTTTTCGATGTTAATGCTTGGCGCGATAAAGCCGTGTTCAGCCATCAGCAGGGTATAAATCGCTTCCTGCACACCAGCGGCACCCAGAGAGTGACCGGTCATAGCTTTAGTTGAAGAGAGTGCTGGCGTTTTGTCGCCGAACACTTCACGGATTGCACCCAGCTCTTTCACATCGCCAACCGGTGTGGAAGTACCGTGGACGTTAACGTAATCAATCGGGGTATCCACGCCGTTCATGGCCATCTTCATGCAACGCACTGCGCCTTCACCGGATGGAGCGACCATGTCAGCACCGTCAGACGTTGCGCCGTAGCCCACGATTTCAGCATAGATATGCGCGCCACGTGCCAGAGCATGTTCCAGCTCTTCAACGACAACCATTCCGCCGCCGCCAGCGATGACGAAACCGTCACGTTGCTGATCATAAGTACGGGATGCTTTTTCCGGAGTTTCGTTGTACTTGGTAGACAACGCGCCCATGGCATCGAATTCACAGGCCATTTCCCAGCACAGCTCTTCGCCGCCGCCAGCAAATACCACATCCTGCTTACCCAGTTGAATCATTTCTACCGCGTTACCGATGCAGTGAGCAGAGGTCGCACAGGCAGAACTGATGGAATAGTTAACACCGCGAATTTTGAACGGGGTTGCCAGGCAGGCAGACACACCGGAAGCCATCGCTTTCGTTACCATGTAGGGACCGACGCCTTTCAGACCTTTGGCACGCATACCGTCGGAACCTGCAACCTGGTTACGCGGAGAACCGCCACCGGAACCTGCAATGAGGCCAGTGCGGTCGTTGGAAACCATTTCAGGCGTCAGACCTGAGTCTTCGATCGCCTGCTGCATGGAGAGATAAGCGTAAATGGAAGCATCGCTCATGAAACGCACAATCTTGCGGTCGATCAGTCCAGCGGTGTCCAGTTTAACATCGCCCCAGACGTGACTGCGCATTCCGGCATCTTTCAACTCTTGCGAGAAGGTGATACCAGATTTCCCTTGCTGCAGAGAGGTCAGAACTTCCTGCTTATTGTTACCAATGCTCGAGATAATACCCAGGCCAGTAATGACTGCACGTTTCATTTAATACCTCTTGTACTATTAACTAACTATTCGGGATTTCGTGACGCACTCTAGCGTACAGTTGTACGCCGAACAAGTCCGATCAGCAATTCCTTGTGTAAATCGCAGTAAATTTGCGCGAGGTCAAACACGCCGTTAAACTTCGGCATCGCCTTGAACTGAGAGAGTTTCACGTGAGCCATTCCCCTATCCAGCCCGCCGAATTAAGTTGGAACGAACAGGGTACACCTGTTTCCCGACATTTTGATGACGTCTACTTTTCCAATCAGGACGGCTTGCTGGAAACACGCCATGTCTTCCTCGATGGCAACGGTTTTCCTGAGCGGTTTGCAACGCATCCGCGCCCGTTATGCATTGTCGCCGAGACAGGATTTGGCACCGGTTTAAACTTTCTCACCCTGTGGCAGGCATTCGATGCCTTCCATCAGCAAGCCCCTGACGCCACCCTGAAACGTCTGCATTTCATCAGCTTCGAGAAATTCCCACTTTCGGCGCCGGACCTGACCGCTGCTCTGGCACGCTGGCCGGAACTGGCCGGTTATGCCACCAAACTAACCGAACAGTGGCCGCTTCCGTTTGCCGGTTGCCACCGCCTGCTGTTTGATGGCGGCCGCGTGACGCTGGACCTGTGGTTTGGTGATGTCACCACCCTGCTTCCTGCGTGCGACAGCAGCATGAATCAGCAGATCGATGCCTGGTTCTTAGACGGTTTTGCCCCCTCGAAAAACCCGGATATGTGGACGGCTGAGGTATTTATCAATATGGCCCGCCTGTCGCGGGCGCAGAGCACGCTGGCGACCTTTACGGTGGCCGGTTTTGTGCGCCGCGGTTTACAGGACGCAGGGTTTGACGTCAGAAAAGTGAAAGGGTTCGGTGAGAAAAAGCATGTGCTCAGCGGCGAGATGAATAATCCGCGGAATTTAACCCATCCGGCCCCCTGGTATCACCGCCCCGCCGCTGATAAAACCACGGACATCGGCATTATTGGCGGCGGCGTCGCCAGTGCGGTGTTAGCGCTGGCGCTGCTGCGGCGGAATTATGCGGTCACACTTTATTGCGCCGATGAGCAACCAGCCAGGGGCGCGTCCGGCAACCGTCAGGGTGCGGTCTATCCGTTACTCAATGGCAGAAATGACGTACTGGAGCGTTTTTTCGCTCAGGCGTTCACCTTTGCCCGGCGCCAGTATCAGGCGGTTGCCGCTCATGGTGTACCTTTTGATCATGACTGGTGCGGCGTCAGCCAGCTTGGATATGACGAAAAAAGTCAGGGGAAAATCGACAAGATCCTCGAAGGTGAATGGCCTTCCGCTCTGGCAACCGGATTGTCGCAGCAGGAATTGACCGACGCCTGCGGGCTGGAGTGCGGTAACGGCGGTATTACCTATCCGCTCGGTGGCTGGTTGTGTCCGGCCGATCTTACCGCAGAGCTTATCGCGCTGGCCGCAAAGCAGGGGTTAACCGTCCATTTCAATCAGCGGGTCACCGGACTGGCCTTGACTGAAACGGATTGCTGGCAGCTGAATTTTAGCGACGGGCACTCTGCGCAACACGACAGCGTAGTGCTGGCCAACGGCGCCGATATCAACGACTTCCGGCAGACCGGAAAGTTACCGGTTTACGCCGTCAGTGGTCAGGTTTCCCACATTCCTACTACACCCACGCTGCAAAAACTCAAACAGGTGCTGTGCTACGACGGCTACATGACGCCGGAAAACCCACTGAATCAGCATCACTGCATTGGGGCGAGTTATCACCGTGCAGATAAATGCACGGTGTATCGGGAGGACGATCAGCAGCAAAACCGTCAGCGTCTGATTGATTGTCTGCCAAGCGTTGAGTGGCCCAACGAGGTAGACGTCAGTGCGGGCGAAGCCCGTAACGGGGTACGGTGCGCAACCCGTGATCACCTGCCGATGGCCGGTGCTGTAGCGGATTACGACGCCATGCTGGCCGAATACAAGAAGCTGGATATCGCCGTGAAACGTGGTCAGCCGGTGGCGGAAGCCCCCTGCCACCGCAATCTTTTTCTGCTGGGCGCACTGGGGTCACGCGGGCTGAGCTCTGCCCCTCTGGCCGCAGAAGTGCTGGCGGCACAAATCGCCGGTGAGCCAATGCCACTCGACAGCGAAACGCTGGCGGCGCTGAACCCGAACCGTATGTGGATCCGCAAACTGATTAAAGGCAAACCGGTGGTTCAGGAAGAAATCTGAAATGACAAAGGGCCGTGAGGCCCTTTGTTTTTAAGAATAGAATAATGTTTTTAAAACAACGCTACGCGGTTACTTATCTTCAGACTCTTCGGGCAGTGACGCCTGATACAGCGTTTCCCACATCCCCAATACAAGAACCTGGTCGCGTGGTGAAAGTTCCCCTGCCTGAATAGCTTTGTCCAGACCTTGCTGAACCAGGGCTTTCAGGCCTTCGGCGCTGTGCTCGCCCTGCTCTTCGGCATCAGCAACTGCCACAGTCAGATGGCCTCGCAGATAGCCACTGGCAAACAGTTCATCATCGCTGGCGCTCTCAACCATGTCGTCGATCAGCGTCAAAATCCGCGTTTCAAATTCTGCGATCATCAATCATCCTCTATTCTTCTTTATTCTGAAATTCATTCAAGCGGCTGGAGTGCAGGGAAATCCTCAGCCGTCAGTGGAGCGGTATTGTAAAACGATTGTAACGCTTTTATAAAGCGCGCTGGGCGTGGCGGGATACCTTCGCGCAACATTTTTAACACTTCTTCCCGTACTTTGTTCTGAAAACCGACCCGGTCCGGCTCGCAGTCGCCGCTCAGATTGTCGCAGCTGACGTTAAAGTTAAAACCGGCAGCGGCGCAAAACAGCCACTCATAGGACTGAGGTTTGATCTCAACTTTTTCGAATTCACTCTGCGTCTGCGCATCGCGTCCGTCCGGGCAATACCAGTAACCGAAATCGACCAGTTTGTGGCGTTCCGCCCCGGCCACGCACCAGTGGGAAATTTCATGCATACCGCTGGCGTAATAGCCGTGGGCGAATACGATGCGATTGAAGCTTTCCTGCTCGTCGGCCGGCAAATAAATAGGTTCATCGTCGCCTTTCACCAGACGCACGTTGAATTCCTCAAAGAAGCAGGAATCAAAAATCTCGATCAATTGATGATAATTATGTGTTGCGGTCGAATCTGACATAGTGGCAGTGAAACTCAGTAAGTAAATTCAGGGGCGACAATATAACCCTGTTTCCATCATGGCTTTTATGACGTGAATCAGTGATTCGGGTCTGCGACAAATCTGCCAGGGGCAGATTTGAACGCTGCGGCGTCAAGTATGCAGGGTAAGCCAGTGGTGGATTTCAGCACCGTGACTATCATAAATCAGCTTACAACTCATGACGACCGACACAATAACCACCATCGGGCGGATCATTTTTTGCCCTTTGCTGAGCACCATACGGGCACCCAGCCTTGCACCGATAAACTGCCCCGCCATCATCACAAAACCGACGACCCACACCACTTTACCGCCCATGATGAAAAACAGCAGGCCACCAAAGTTGGAGGTGAAGTTCAGCACTTTGGCGTGGGCGGTGGCTTTAGCGAGATTGAAGCCACACAGCGTCACAAATCCGAGTGCGTAGAAAGACCCCGCACCGGGGCCAAAAAATCCGTCGTAAAAACCGACACAACCCCCGCCCACCAGCGCGTAGGGCAAAGCTGACAGACGACGCTGACGGTCACTTTCACCCAGCCTTGGCGTCAGCAGAAAATAGAGCCCGATACAGATGATCAGCAGCGGTAATATCTGCCGTAACATGTCGGCCTGCAAACGCTGGATTAAAATCGCCCCCAGCACCGCGCCGATAAACGTACAGGCAATATTCAGCTTCTGATCGTTGAGATTCACCACCCCGCGGCGCACAAAGTAAAGGCTTGCTGAAAACGAACCGCCAACCGCTGAAAGCTTGTTGGTGGCGATAGCCTGGGCCGGTGGGATCCCCGCCGCCAGCAGCGCAGGCAGGCTGATCAGCCCGCCACCGCCGGCAATAGAGTCGATAAATCCCGCCACGACAGCCACTAAAAACAGAACACCTACTACCCAGGGGGCAACAATCAACCAATCCATTTTTCTTTCAGTCCCGCTTAACGTGGCGAAGAATTATCTACGTCTGATTAAAGAACGTGTTTATCCAGCAGTGCCTGACAGGTTTTCGGCAACGGTGGCGGCTCTTTTTTCACTGGCGTTCCGCTACCCGGTTTCGGCGGCAGGAACCAGCTTTGCAACTCCGCACCACAACCATCACCCGGCGGAGGTGGCGCCTGATCGAGACATTCCAGACTGCCGGCCGGACAGCGTAAACGCACATGCATGTGCGCTCGGTGACCAAACCACGGGCGGACCTTATGCAGCCACTCGCGGTCACTGCCCGCATCCGCACAAAGTTGTTGCTTGATGGCTGCATTGACAAAAATACGCGTGACGTCACTGTCCTGTGCGGCCAGTTTGATCAGCGTTTCGATCCGCGGCTGCCATTGACGCTGGTTCACCGTCTTACCGTCGGCGTTCACCAGATCGATAGGCTGAGGCTTGAGCAACATCTGCTCGCTCCAACGCTGACGTGGCAATTGCAGCCAGATATCGACGTCCAGGCCTGACTGATGGCTTGCGTGACCGCTGCTGAAACGTCCACCGGCAGGCATCGCCATGTCGCCAATCAGCATCGTCCCCAGACCTTTATCGTTGGCCTGAATACCCAGACGCTTAATAAAAGCCAGCAAATCGGGCTGACCGAAATAACGTCGCTGGTCAGTGCGCATCACCTGATAGTCCGGTGAATTAAGCGGTAACGGATGCGCGCCTATCTGGCAGCCGTTGGCAAAACCGCCAATAGCCTGCGGTGCACCCGCAATAGGCTGAGTGATTTTTTGCCACGGCGTAGCGGCCATGGCGGGCGCACAGAGCGCCAGCGCCAGAAAACCGGCGCAGGCTTTTTTGAATACATTGGCTGTCATCAGTGCAGATTTCATCCGGGATTTACCAGCGTGGAACATCTGAATGCACATCGCCATTTTGTGCGCGCTGACGCAGGAGGTGATCCATCAACACAATCGCCATCATCGCTTCGGCAATTGGTACCGCACGGATCCCCACACAAGGGTCATGGCGACCTTTAGTGATCATCTCCACCTGTTCGCCTTCGCGATTGATGGTACGGCCCGGCACAGTAATGCTGGATGTCGGTTTCAACGCAAGGTGAGCAATCACCGGCTGACCACTGCTGATACCGCCGAGAATGCCGCCCGCATGGTTACTTTCGAAACCCTGAGGGGTGATTTCATCGCGGTTTTCGCTGCCACGCTTGTTAACCACGGCAAAGCCGTCGCCAATTTCAACGCCTTTCACCGCATTGATGCTCATCAGCGCATGGGCCAGATCGGCATCCAGACGGTCAAACACCGGCTCACCCAGACCGACTGGCACATGTTCTGCCACGACGGTGATTTTGGCGCCAATCGAATCGCCTTCTTTTTTCAGCGCACGCATCAGTTCATCGAGCGCTTCCAGCTTGGATTCATCCGGGCAGAAAAACGGGTTGGTTTCCACCAGATCCCAGTCTTTCAGTTCGCAGGTGATATCGCCCATCTGGGACATATAACCGCGCACTGTCACACCAAATTTCTGTGCCAGATATTTCTTTGCGACCGCACCGGCCGCCACGCGCATGGCAGTTTCACGGGCGGAAGAACGACCGCCGCCGCGGTAGTCACGCACGCCATATTTCTGCTCGTAGGTGTAATCAGCATGGCCCGGACGGAATACGTCTTTGATGGCGCTGTAATCCTGCGAACGCTGGTCAGTGTTTTGAATCACCAGACCGATACTGGTACCGGTGGTCACCCCTTCGAAAACGCCGGAGAGAATTTTCACCTCATCAGCCTCACGGCGCTGTGTGGTGTAGCGCGAGGTGCCGGGACGGCGGCGGTCGAGATCGTGTTGCAGGTCGGCTTCGGTCAGCGGAATACCCGGCGGCACGCCGTCAATAATACAACCCAGTGCCACACCGTGGGATTCGCCAAAAGTAGTGACGCGGAAAAACTGCCCAATACTGTTCCCTGCCATCACGGCTCCTTAAATGTTGAGTGAATGGTTAAGTGATGTCCGGATCAATCGCGGAACATTTTAAAGTGATCTGCATGTTCAACCAGTTGTTGTTTGGTCAGCATAAAGACACCGTCGCCGCCGTTTTCAAACTCCAGCCAGGTGAACGGGATCTCAGGGTATTGATCAATCAGATGTACCATGCTGTTTCCCACTTCACAAATCAGCACACCGTCATCGGTCAGGTAATCCGGCGCGCAGGAGAGAATACGGCGCGTCAATTTCAGGCCGTCGCTCCCGGAAGCCAGACCCAGTTCAGGTTCATGGCGGTATTCTTGAGGCAAATCTGACATGTCATCTTCATCGACATACGGAGGATTGGTCACAATCAGGTCGTACTGCAATGGAGGCAGGTCGCGGAACAGATCCGAGCGGATGGGCGTGACCCAGTGTTCGATGCCGTGTGCTTCGATATTTTGCTCGGCAACCGCCAGGGCATCCGGGGAGATATCCACGGCGTCCACTTCGGTTTCCGGATATGCGTAGGCGCAGGCGATAGCAATACAGCCGCTGCCGGTACACATGTCGAGAATGTGCTGCGGTTTGTCGCGCAGAATGCCAGAGAAGCGGTTGTTAATCAGCTCACCAATCGGTGAACGTGGCACCAGTACGCGTTCATCAACGTAAAACTCCATGCCGCAGAACCAGGCCTTATTAGTGAGGTAGGCAACGGGAACGCGCTCGTTTACGCGGCGGATCACGCGCTCGACAATACGGTGGCGCTCGCTGGAGGTCAGGCGGGCATTGTGCATATCTTCAGGAATGTCCAGCGGCAGAAACACGCTTGGCAGGACCAGCTGTACAGCTTCGTCCCACGGGTTATCTGTACCGTGACCGTAATACACATTCGCAGCGTTTAGGCGACTGACAGTCCAGCGAATCATATCCTGGATGGTGTGAAGCTCACCGACCGCTTCATCAACGAATATTTTGTCCAATTTTCTCTCCTGACGGTACGCACTTTTGTAACAGGCGTTTAACCATGGGTTTACAGTGCACCCTGGATTTACAGTGCATGATTTTGCGCATAGTTTGCCATGAAGCCCGCCACAAATCAGCAGCTATAGGCCGTTCTTACGAGAAGTGCTGGAGAATATAAGTTGGAGTTTACTTTCTACGAGGTGACTTGCGCAGGTACACTGTTGAAATGACCTAAGAATGATGACGAATCCATGAAGAAAAAACATGCGCTGAGCCCAGAGGAAAAGACCCTCTTTCGCGAAGCCGTGCCAGGCACCAAGCGCCTGCAAAACGACACTATCACCCACCACCCGTTGCGTAAAAAGGTGACGGTTATGTCGCCGAAAAAACTGTTGCAGGAGCAAGTGGACGCCAGCTACTACTTCTCAGATGAATTTCAGCCAATGCTGCAGGAAGAGGGCCCCGTGCGCCATATCCGGCCGGACGTCAGCCATTTTGAACTGAAGAAGCTGCGGCGTGGGGATTACTCGCCGGAACTGTTTCTGGATTTGCACGGACTGACCCAGCGCGAAGCCAAACAGGAACTGGGCGCACTGATTGCCGCCTGTCGCCGTGAACATGTGCACTGTGCCTGCGTGATGCACGGACACGGAAAACATATTCTCAAACAACAGACACCGCTTTGGCTGGCGCAGCACCCGGATGTGCTGGCATTTCATCAGGCCCCCAAAGAGTTGGGCGGAACCGCCTCGCTGCTGGTGCTGATCGAACTGGATGACAAACTGCAATAATCGTATTTGCCGTTATCTGAAAGAATATTGCGCAAAAATAAAAAGCAAAAAGGCACAGCTTGCTGTGCCTTTTGTTCGTCGGTATCCGGTGAGTGGCCTATCCTGATAAGCCAGAAACCTCTACCGTAATCAGACCTTGGCCATGACCTGACAAGGGCTGAACTGCCATTCTAACGTGCCTTTGCCAGTTTTGGCATCCAGCTCAACGCTTGCGATACCCGAAGTCGCAAACATAGGCGGGCAGATACCTGGGCAGAGTTCCGCCACCAGATAGCCTACCAGAGGCAAGTGCGAGACGACCAGCACGCCGGTGATACCCTCCAGCGCCAGCGCCTCAAGCTCCAGCGCTACAGCGGCAGGATCCCCGCCCGGCGTCAGTTCTTTCAGAACTTCACTCTCAGCAGGTAACGTCAACGTCTGACGTATTTTCTCCAGCGTCTGCTGCGCACGCAGATACGGGCTGACAAGAACACGCTGAATATTTACCGGTCGGGCTTTCAGCCACGCCGCCATATGTACTGTTTCGTCACATCCACACTCAGTCAAAGGTCTGGCCGAATCGCTGGCGGCTTCAAGAGCTGCCTCACCGTGACGCATAATTACAACTTGCATATTGCACCGCTTTTGTTAACAAAAATAGCGCTATACAGAAACGCCTCGCGTGCTGTATCACCCTCTGTCCCATGCTTTCCGAGGAAAGTCTGCCGGACAACCGCATGTACCACAGCTACCTGACGCGCCGTCTCTTAAATGGCGGGCGGGCATTTTGCCTGAAAGTTCACGTAAAGAAAACGCTGTTTTTTACATCAACTCATACCGCTTGTAAATCACTTTGATTATTTATTAAACAGAGTGACGTTTTTTCAAACGCTTGCCGGTTTTACAACCCACCGTTTTTACCGCGACAAAAAATGAATCCCACATCGATGCATTATGCTGGAAAGCATTTTACGTTCCAGATTCCCGCGAAAAAGCCCTTCACACCGTGACACGGGTCACAGTATGACGAGCTTTTATGCCATGAGAGAGGATTATTCGTAAAAACGACTGCCTTCCTGGGCGCGTCTGAGCAATCCGGCACAGGGCGCGAAATGCTCGCCATAATGCTGTTGCAGACCTTGCAGGGTTTGTACTACCGCCGCCGCGCCCAACTGGTCGATGTAACGGAACGGGCCGCCAAGGAATGGCGGGAAGCCAATACCAAACACCGCACCGATATCGCCATCGCGGGCGCTGCGTACTACCTGTTCATCCAGACAGCGCACGGCTTCGTTGAGCATGATCATCACGCAGCGACGGGCGATTTGTTCTTCACCCTGCTGCTGCTTCGGTGTGACATTCAGTAAATGATAGATGGCCGGATCGGCCTGTTTCTTCTTCGTCTGACGGCCTTTTTGCGCGTAGAGATAGAATCCTTTGCCGTTTTTGCGTCCCTTACGATCATCCTTCAGCACGGCATCCAGCGCCGGAGGAGCGGCAAAGCGCGGACCGAGGGCATCGACTAAGATCGGGATAATCTTGGTGCCAACGTCGATTCCCACTTCGTCCAGCAACTGCAACGGCCCTACCGGGAAGCCAAAATTCACCAGTGCACTGTCGATGTGTCCGATGGGCTCGCCTTCAAGCAAACACCGTGTGGCTTCATTAATATAGGGAGCCAGAATGCGGTTAACGTAGAATCCGGCGCTGTCGCCTACCACTATCGCCGTTTTTCCCTGTTTCTTCGCCAACGCCACAGTGGTTGAAATAGTCTGTTCGCTGGTGCCAGCATGAGGGATTACCTCAACCAACGGCATTTTGTCTACCGGGCTGAAAAAGTGCAGGCCGATGACCTGTTCAGGTCTGCTGGCATTGGCCGCAATGGCATGTATCGGCAGAGAAGAGGTGTTTGAAGCGAAAATAGTGTGCGGTGAGGCATATTGCTCAATTTCCGCGACCATCTGCTGTTTCAGCGACAGATCTTCGAAGACGGCTTCAATCACCAGATCTGCCCGCTCAAACCCGTTGTAATCTGTTGTCCCGGAGATCAACATCATCTGCCGTTGCTGCTCGTTACGTTTAAGCCGGCCGCGGCGTACGCGTTTTTCCAGCAGATCCCAGCTGTATTTCAGCGCATGACGGATCCCTTCCTGATTAATGTCCTTTATACGCACCGGTAAACCGGCCCGCGTGGCGGTTACGTTGGCAATTCCCCCGCCCATCAGGCCACCGCCCAGAATACCAATGCGTTTTAACGGCAATGGTTCAGCCCCGGCACCCCGCTCTTTTTTCAGGGAGGTCGAGGCAAAGAACAGACCCCGAAGCGCCGCTGATTGCGGCGTCATCACCAGTTCCCCAAAAGCTTTTGCTTCAGCCTGATAACCACTGGCGCGGCCGTGATCCAGCCCGTTTCTCACCACGTCGATAATTTTTTCTGTCGCGGGATAATTTCCGTGCGTTTTAGCGCGGGTCTGCTTACGCACGAAATGGAACAAGATGGCCTTGCCGAGCGGTCCCCCCACCAGCCGCGCCTGCCACGGCAACTGAGCGCGGGCTTTACGGCCCTGCGCCACGCGTTCCAGCGCCGTTTGCAGTAATATCGCCTGTGGAACCGCGTCATCCACCAGCCCCATTCTTTGCGCCTGTTTTGCGCGAATACTGCGACCGGTGAGCATCATATCAAGCGCTTTCGGCGCCCCGATCAGCCGGGGTAAGCGCTGCGTCCCCCCAGAGCCCGGCAACAATCCAAGCTGCACTTCCGGCAGGCCAAGTTGGGTTTTGTCGTCCAGAGAACAGATGCGGGCATGACAGGCCAGCGCCAGTTCAAGGCCGCCCCCCAGGCAGGCACCGTGAATGGCGGCCACCACCGGCACCGACATGGCCGATATATGCGACATCACTGACTGACCTTTTTGTGCCAGACTGCTGGCCTCCGCCGCCGTTTTGCATCCGGCAATCATGGTGATATCAGCACCAGCAATAAAAGAGTCCGGTTTACCAGAAATAAGCACCAGTCCCTTCAATTGCGGGTACTGTTGAGCTTTTTGTAAAATGGCACAGATTTGTTCAACGAATTCAGACTTTAAGGTATTTACCTTTTCACCGGGAACGTCGATGGTAATGATACCGACATGCTGGTCGGTAAACGCCAGCGTAAACGCCGAAGCGGTGGCGGTTTTAACGCCAATGATCTCGTTACTCATTCTGCTGCCTCCAGGATCATGGCTGCGCCTAATCCTCCTGCCGCGCAGGCGGTCGTTAAGCCGAACCGCCCGCCACGACGGCGAAGCTCATGCAGTGTCTGCGTTATCATACGTGCGCCTGTCGCGGCAAAGGGGTGCCCGTAGGCCAGCGAACCGCCCAACACGTTGAACTTATCCCAGTCAATTTCACCGATAGCCTGATCCCGGCCGAGCTTTTCCCGAGCAAAAGTCTCACTGGCAAACATTTTGACGTTAGCCAGCGTTTGGGCCGCGAAAGCCTCGTGCATGTCTATTAAGTCCAGATCGCCAAGCGTCAGCCCCGCCCTGTCGAGCGCCAGCGGAGTGGCGTATGCCGGGCCGAGCAACATATCTTCCCAGACGTCGATTGCCGCAAACGCAAAACTTTTCAGGTATCCCAGAGGGCGTAAACCCAGTTCCCGCGCCCGCGATTCACTCATCATCAGCACGGCGGCGGCGCCGTCAGTTAGCGGTGTACTGGTGGCTGCCGTTACGGTACCGTGGCGGCGATCAAAGGCGGGCCGAAGTTTGGCATACTGGCCCAGTTCGGAATGCATACGGATGTTATTGTCTTTTTGCAGCGCTTCGCGGTAAGGCGGAACCTGCGCGGTCATGACCTGCGTATCCAGATAGCCATTTTCCCAGGCCTGCGCCGCCAGCGAATGAGAACGGTGTGCAAGTTCGTCTTGCTGCTGGCGCGTAATACCATGGGATTTCGCCATCTGCTCGGCAGTGTCTCCCATCCGCAGCCCGGTCGAATATTCCGCAACCGCTGGCGGCACCGGCAGCAGGTCACGGAATTTCAGCTTGCTGAACAACGCAAGACGCTGAGAGAGCGTACGGGCTTTGTTAACATCCACCAGCGTGCGGGCCAGCCTTTTACTGACGCCAATCGGCAGCACCGACGAAGAGTCCGCACCGCCCGCAATCCCCACGCTAAGGGTGCCGCTGATAATACTTTCCGCCACGTTAGCCACCGCCTGAAAACTGGTGGCGCAGGCGCGTGATACGCTGTACGCATCGGTTGAGACACTCATGCCGGTTCCCAGCACAATTTCACGGGCAATGTTTGGCGCTTCTGGCATCTGCACCACCTGACCAAACACTAACTGGTCGATGATTTTCGGGTCGATACCGCTTTTTGCCAACAGTTCGCTCACTACCATCTTGCCTAAATCCACCGCGGGAATGCCGTGATAGGCCGTCGCTTGTTTGGCGAAAGGTGTACGCAAGCCGTCTACGATCGCAATGCGATCGCCTTCGCGTGTCACCAGCGGGATAACCTTGTTCATAGTGGCTCCGGATTAAGAGGTCTGACCTGATAGTTTAGTTTTAACCATATGTTTACATTTGGCAAAGCCTAACGTAACGAAGTGAGAGCAGCAGCAAAAAAAAACCGCGACCTGTAAAGGTCACGGTTATAGGGATCCACACTTTTATCCGGAAAGAGTAATTACCTTAATGCTAACTGGAAAATCATCGTTTCAGCCTGGCATGAGAAGGTGAAATCGATGTTCAGCTCGATGCCACCGTCCACTTTTTCCATGCGGCTTTCAATCACGCAAGGTTCAGATTCCACACTGCGGGCTTTTTCGGTCAGGCTGTTCAGCATCTCTTTTGCCTGTGCTTCGTTGGCAAATACATGGCTGTAAGAAGCGGTACAATCGGTGTTATCCATAATGGTGCCGACATCTACACAGCAGCAGGCCGCGGTTTCTTCCGCGCCGCATTTGTTAATGGAATGCAGTGGCTGCGTGGATTTCGAAGAGAGAGTTACGTCAGACATTGTGTTCTCCTGGCACAAATCACCGCGTTCGCGAGTCGGCCTTATTTGTCATTAAAGAAGTTATTTTCAGCCTTTATTTTACGCCTGCCTGAGCTTTGCGCCTAGCACTTACTTTTTGTGTGACTTTTAAGTGACTAATATCACAGAAATAATAATGGCTCGTTAAATTCATCTCTGATATCCCTCTTAAACGTTATTTAGTTCACCTCAAACTGTTTGTTTTTTGTTAAGCGGATCTAATTTCTAACATCAAACTGGAAATATATAAGAAACATGATTGCAACATACGTACAGGTCGGACCTATACTTCGCTCACTGGTCTGATTTGTCAGACTGAGAACGAACCCTACAATCCTGCGCTCATTGTTACTTGATGTAACATTGTTTGATAAAAACATAAAATTGAGGTTTTGGTCATGAACCAGAAAAACCTGTTTAAAAGATCAGCTCTGGCAGCTGCAGTGGCAATTGTTTCATCAAATGTGTATGCGGCCGGTTTTCAATTAAATGAATACACCGCAGCCGGTCTTGGTCGTTCGTTTTCAGGTGAAGGCGCCATTGCTGATTCCGCAGCATCCGGCAGCCGTAACCCAGCTACTATGACCATGTTCTCCCGCCCGTCTTTCTCAGCCGGAGCTGTTTACGTTGACCCGGACGTTAATATTACTGGCCGTTCACCTCTCACGGGGAACAGTACGGATGCGGACAATATCGCACCGAACCAGTGGATCCCGAACATTCACTTTATTATGCCGTTGAACGACCAGTGGGCGATTGGCGCCTCTGCCACCTCCAACTATGGTCTGGCAACAGAGTTTAATGATGACTATGCAGCCGGTCCTCTGGGTGGCGAAACCGATCTGACCACGGTTAATACCAACCTGAGTGCAGCCTATCGCGTTAACCAGCATTTCAGTGTGGGTGTCGGCTTTGATGCCGTTTATGCCAACGCAAAAATCACCCGTAATGCGGGTGAATTAGGTCCTATCAGCTCCCACGGTTTGATTAGCCCAAGTACAGAAGTGGCCGACCTCAAGGGACATGAGTGGGGTTACGGCTGGAACGCCGGTATTCTGTACGAAGTCGACGACAATAACCGCTACGGCTTCACCTACCGTTCAAAAGTAAATATCGACTTTGACGGTGAGTACAAAAACGGCATTCCTGCGCAGCTAGGCGGTACAGGCGGCAGCACCATTCCTGGCGCACTGACCCTGAATCTGCCAGAAATGTGGGAAGTGTCAGGCTATAACAAAGTGGCGCCGAAATGGGCAATTCACTACAGCCTGGCGTATACCAGCTGGAGCGAATTTCAGGAGCTGAAAGCCACCGGCAACAATGGTCAGACGCTGTTTGAGAAGCATGAAGGCTATCAGGATGCTTACCGCATCGCGCTGGGTACCACCTATTACTACGATGATAACTGGACCTTCCGCACCGGTATCGCGTTTGATGACAGCCCAGTTCCTGCCGACAACCGCACCATCTCCATTCCGGATCAGGACCGCTTCTGGGTGAGCGCCGGTACCACTTATGCGTTTAACAAAGATGCGTCGGTGGATGTGGGTGTTTCCTACATGCATGGTCAGACGGTGAACATCAGCGAAAGCGCGAGTGCTGGCCTGCCTAACTATGAGTTCCAGGCCAAAGGTACGGCGATGCTGTACGGTGCTAACTTCAACTACACCTTCTGATAGACGTTATTTCATAGACAAAAAAAGCGCCGCGAGGCGCTTTTTTATTAGCTATGCAAAACTCATCGGTTCGGTTAGTTCGCCGAGTCGATACTGTCCAGATCACCCTGAATCGCCGCGGCGTTCGGGTTATTCTGTGGCGTCAGCTTACCGCCGCTTGCCAGGAAGTCGTGACGCTGGAAGTAAGCTTCACGCACCATCAGGTAAGGGTCAGAAGAGTTGCGCAGGATTTGATCGGAATCGAGCAATTCGGCACGGGTTTCCACGCCTTCCAGCACAAATTTACCTGCCGACATCCAGAAGGTCAGGTAACTGAGCATCGGATAGAGGTAATCCACCGTGTCGCCACCTTCATCACGCAGCGTGAAACTGCCGTAAGCCGGAAGCTGAACATAAGGACCATAACCTACGCCGTAGTGCGCAAGGGTGGTACCAAAGCCACGTTTCTCTTCTTTTGCCAGTTTAGGGTTGGCCATTGAAGCCACGTCAATCAGACCGCCCATCCCTAACAAGGTATTGAGGAAGAAACGGTTGAAGTGGATCATCGCTCGATACGGGTCACCCTGTGCAAAGGCGTTGACCATGCTCGCCGGTTCGTCGAGGTTATCGAAGAAGTTGGTCATCCCGTTACGCGCTGGCATCGGCACATAGTTTTTCCACGCTACAGCAACCGGACGCAGTACATATGGGTCCATGATGTTGTAGTTGAAATCAAACATTGTGCGGTTAAAACCTTCGAGCGGATCAGAACGCCCCTGCGGTTCGCTGTCCGATGATGTCCCGGCACACCCTATCAATAATGCGGTCGCAAACGCCAGCCCAGTCAGGCGTAAGTTCATGGCTATCTCCCTATTTTTCTTCGGTTCCGCTTTCAGGGAACCTGCTGATTGATCTCAATTCTGACCTGTCCATTGCCGGAAAAATCAGTCAGCGGACTGTCACCGTACCAGTCGCCTTTAGATGGCGTGGCCAAACCGTTTTGTGAAATTCGAACGCGTACTTTTAACTGATGCAATGAAGAAAGCAATCTTTCAGGCATCATGGCACTGCTGTCGTCCATGGTCATCGCCAGCGGGAAACGGCTCAGCGGCAGTTTTTTCACCGCAACCGGCACCGGGCTGCTGCCATCAGTAACGGAAATAAATACCGTGCCATCCTCAGGAAGATGCTTCGCGGCTTCAGCGGACAGGGCAACATTGATAGCTAACTTCACGTTATCCTGCCCTGATTTAGCCTTAGCCTGCTCAATACTGGCGCGCACCATATCGCTACGCTTGTCACCATCTGGCAGAATTTTCAACATCAACTGCCAGGCACCTATCGCTTGAGGATAATGCCCCTGCTCAAATTCATTGTAGGCCAGCAGGCTCAATACGCGTAAATTGCCCTGATTTTGTTCCAGCATACTGCGTAATAGTTTCCCGCCGCTAATGTTATCTTGCGGTTCCGCAGAGCGGGTTAACACTTCGGCATAACCGAGCTTAACATCCATATCGTCTGGTGAAAGCTGATAGGCATGCGCGAACGCCTGCGTCGCAGTGCTGGCGTTATTCAGCGCCATGCCAACGCGGCCTAACATCATCCAGTCTTTGGCATTCGTCGGGTCACGTTGCAAATCGGTACGCAGCCCCAGACCTAAATCCTGCACGTCCATCATGGTCAGTGGCTGAGAATGCTCGTCGGCCACACGGTGGCGCAGATCAGGCATACGTTCCATAACCTGATTCCAGGCACTTACCTGCCCGAGCCCCCCGGTATATAAATAGAAGCCCAGCGACACCAGAACCAGCAGCAGCACACCCGGCACCAGCGTCCAGCGGCCTATCGGCTGCCCGGCGCGTTGTTGCTCTTCGGGAATATCGCTCAGCAGGTTCTCCTGCAGCTCACGAATATGCTGTGGACGCTCGTCAACGACGCCCTGATCTTCGTCCTGCTCAAGTTCGCTCAGGCGATGTTGATAGAAAGCTTTGTTCAGCGCGTCCCGTGACGTGTGCTCAGCCCGTTCGCCACGCAACACCGGTACAACAAACAGTGCCACGGCGATGATCAACATCACCACAATGATCAGCCAAAAAATACTCATGATCCTTTCCCGCCGCTCTCTTTCTTCGTTACATCAGTCAGTAACTGCGCCAGGCGCTGTTGTTCTTTTAATGAGAGTTCTGAATGTGAAGTCTCTGTTTCTGTCACGACGCTTGCCGTGCTGTTAGCCATGACGCTGCCGGCCTGATGCCGCGACCGCATGACAATCACCGTTGCGCCAATCAGCACAAACAGCAGCGGCCCAAGCCACAGAATAATGGTCGAAGGCGTCACCGGCGGTTCATAGGTCACAAAGTTGCCGTAGCGCGCCACCATATATTGCACGATTTGCTCACGCGTCTGCCCTTCATTGAGCAGCTGATAAACCTTGGTACGCATGTCGGCGGCGATAATCGAATCTGACGCTGCAATGCTGGTGTTCTGGCATTTCGGGCAGCGCAACTGTTCAGTTATCTGACGATATTGCTGCTCCTGCGCATCCGACTTGAACTGATAGGTATCAATCGCGGCAAATGCGCCAAAACTCAGGCACAATCCGAGCAGCAGTGCGGTCAGGGAGCGGAAATATGTCATGCGTCACCGCCATATTTCTTGTACAGCGGCAGGACTTCCTTTTGCCACACTTTATCATTCATATCACCGGCATGGCGGTAGCGGATAATGCCCTGCCCGTCGATGAGGAAAGTCTCTGGCGCACCGTATACGCCGAGATCCAGCCCCAGCATACCGTCGCCGTCATACAGGCTCAGTGCGTAAGGGTTACCCAGCGTATTGAGCCAGTTTACGGCTTTCTGGCGGTCGTCTTTGTAATTAAGGCCAACCACGCGGATGCCTTTAGCTGCCAATGTATTCAGATATTCATGTTCCGCGCGGCAGGTCGGACACCAGGTCGCCCAGACGTTAAGCAGAATAGGTTTGCCGTCACGCAGCACCGACTGGTCATAGGTTTTGCCCGGTTCCGATAAGGATTCCAGTTTAAATACCGGCACCGGTTTGCCAATCAGCGCGGATTCGAGCAGCGTCGGGTCATCGCCGTTGGCGTTACGGGTCAGTTGCACCAGCAACGCGGCGGCCAGCGCCAGAAACAGCACTAACGGAATAAAGAGGAGTTTGCGGTTCATGCTTATTCACTCTCCGTTTTGCTCTGTTTCTTGAGTTTTTTACTCATACGGTAACGCGGATCGAGAATACAGAAGATACCGCCGACCGCCATAAAGATGCCGCCGAGCCAAATCCAGCGGACGAAAGGTTTGTAATATAGCCGCACCGCCCACGAACCGTCGTCCATCTCTTCGCCCAGCGCGGCGTAAAGATCACGCGCCAGATTTCCGTCAATAGCCGCTTCGGTCATCATGGTATGTGCCACGCTGTAGTAGCGTTTTTCAGCGTGCAGCGTGGTCACTAATTTACCGTTGCGCGTCACGTCGATATTGGCTTCACCACCTGAATAGTTCGAGCCCTGAATGTCGCGCATGTCGCGGAAAACAAAGTGGTAATCGTGGATATCCACGCTGTCACCGGCTTTCATTCGCACATCGCGCTCGACGCTGTAATTCTGGCTAAAGGCGATACCAATCACCGTCACCGCCACGCCGAGATGGCCGAGCACCATGCCCCAGTGACTGCGCGACAGATGCGTCAGACCGCGCCAGAAAGTATGGCGGTGCGTGGCGCGTTCGTGCAGTTCCATCAGCGTCAGCACAATCACCCACACCGACATCAGCAGACCGACCACGGTCATACCAATGATTTTGTCCTGCAACAGCCACGGCAGCAGAATCGACAGCAGCAGCGTCACCACCAGCGCGACGCCCAACCGACGCCACAGTTTACTGGGTTCATCACGACGCCAGCGCACCAGCGGACCGATACCCAGCAGCAGCGCCAGCGGAGCCATCAGCCAGGTAAACATTGTATTAAAGAAGGGTTCCCCGATGGAAATACTGCCCATGCCGAGCTGCTTGTGGATCAGCGGCAGCAGCGTACCGAGCAGCACCACCAGCATCGCGGCAATCAGCAACACGTTGTTGCCGAGCAGATAGCTTTCGCGCGAATGCAGTTCATGGCGGCTTGGCGCACGCACCGAGTTGCCTTTGATAGCGTACAGCAGCAGTGAACCACCGATGACAATCACCAGATAGGCGAGGATAAACATGCCGCGCGCCGGGTCAGAGGCAAACGAGTGTACCGAAACCAGCACACCGGAACGCACCAGGAAAGTCCCGAGCAGGCACAGCGAGAAACAGGTGATCGCCAGCAATACCGTCCACGCTTTGAAAGTCCCGCGTTTTTCGGTCACGGCCAGTGAATGGATCAGCGCCGTACCGGCAAGCCACGGCATAAAGGAGGCGTTTTCGACCGGATCCCAGAACCACCAGCCGCCCCAGCCCAGTTCGTAATACGCCCAGGCAGAACCCAGCACAATGCCGATGGTCAGAAAGACCCAGGCAGCCTGCGTCCACGGACGAGACCAGCGCGCCCAGGCTGTGTCGAGCCTTCCGGCCATCAGCGAGGCGATCGCAAAAGCAAAAGCCACGGAGAAACCGACGTACCCCATATAGAGCAGCGGCGGATGGAAAATCAGCCCGATATCCTGCAACACCGGATTCAGGTCACTGCCGTCCACCGGGAAGCCCGGCAAGGTGCGGATAAACGGATTGGACGTCAGCAGAATAAACACCAGGAATCCGGCGGTGATCATTCCCATCACCGCCAGCACGCGGGCCACCGCATCCTGCGGCATCTGGCGGCTAAACAGCGCGACGGCGAGTGTCCAGCAGCTCAGCAACAACACCCATAACAGCAGAGAGCCTTCGTGCGCGCCCCAGGTGGCTGCCATGCGGTAGTAGACCGGCAAAAGCGTGTTGGAGTTATTGGCGACGTAGGCTACGGTAAAGTCGTTCACGACGAACGCGTGAACCAGAATAATAAAGGCCAGCGTGATCGTGGCGAACATGCCGTAAGAGAGCGGGCGGGCCATCGCCATCATGCGGCTATCCTGCCGCGCGGCGCCCCATTGCGGGTAAATACTCAGCAGTATTGCCAGACCTAAAGCCAGACAGAGTGAAAAGGTTCCCAGTTCCGGCATCATGAGGGGGCGTTTCCTTTAGTATTGCCAACGTAATTCACCGCTGGTCCTTTGTGATTGTCTTTCATGGCTTCTTCCACTTCCGGCGGTACGTATTTCTCATCGTGTTTCGCCAGCACTTGCTTGGCTTCCACCACGTTGTCAGCCTGCATCACACCCTGCGCGACCACGCCCTGCCCCTCACGGAACAGATCCGGCAAAATGCCGTTGTAAGTGACCGCAATCGCTCCGCGCGCATCGTATATTTTGAAACTGACCTGCAAGCTTTTCGGATCACGCTTTACGGAACCGGGCATCACCATGCCGCCAATGCGCAGGCGCTGGCCAACAAATGGCATTTCGTGGTTTTCCCCTTTTCCCTGCAGGATCTCGCTGGGCGTATAGAACAGATCAATGTTCGAGCGCAGCGCATACATCACCAGCGAAATACTCAGCCCCAGCCCGACCAGCACGACCAATGCCAGCGAGAGGCGTTTTTTACGACGTGGATTCACAATGACGTCTCCCCGGACAGGTCCGGTTTCACTGGCGCAGGGTTTTTCTCACCCGCTGCGCCCTGGCGTTTTTTCGCCTCAATATTGGACTGTATAATGCGTTTTTCGCGTGCCTGACGGCGGCGCACGTCGGCCAGAATATGGCTGCGCTGCCAGAACGTATGCACCACCAGCGCAATGAGGGAGATCAGGGTAGCGGCGACCGAAAGCCAGACATAGAAGGCGTATCCGCCCATATTGAAAAAGGCCTGCCAGCTGGAAAATGCAGCGTTCATCAGCGGCGCTCCTTATTAACCAATGCTGCCACCCACGGACGCAGACGCTCCTGATGCAGGATCAGGTTACGCAGACGCATAAGCGTCAGGGTGATAAAGAAGAACAGGTAGCCGAAGATGGCCCAGCGCAGCGGATAACGCATACTCGGATCGATAGATTGCTGCATATTGGTCGAACCCTGATGCAGCGTATTCCACCACTCCACTGAATAGTGAATGATGGGAATGTTCACCACGCCGACCAGCACCAGAATGCTTGCCGCGCGCCCCGCCAGACGGCGGTCTTCGAAAGCGTTATAGAGCGCAATCGCGCCGAGGTAGAGAAACAGCAACACCAGTTCTGACGTCAGCCGCGCATCCCATACCCACCAGGTGCCCCACATCGGTTTACCCCAGGCGGAACCGGTGACCAGCGCAATAAAGGTGAACACAGCACCGACCGGCGCCATGGCCGCCAGCGCCAGATCGGACATTTTCATCTGCCAGACCAGACCGATAAAGGCCGCAATCGCCATGGCGCTGTAAATCCCCATCGACCAGATGGCCGCCGGGACGTGAATGTACATGATGCGGTAGCTGTTACCTTGTTGGTAATCCGGCGGCGCATAACCAAAGCCCCAGACCCAGCCAATCAGCAGGCAGGCAATACCGATGATGCCAAGCCACGGGATAAAGCGGCCGCAGACATGGTAAAGCCGCTCAGGCCGCGCGAGTTGATGTAACCATTTCCACATTGTTATCGTTGCTCACTCTAAAATTACACTGTGTGGTATGCCATGAAACCTCAGTGGGCTCTTGCGCGGTCTGACGTCAAATCATCCGCACTTATGGGCATCGCTCTATTGTTCCCTATAGGGAATCGTGATGTTAGTCAAAGGTTGCGCTTTTTCTGCCATTTTGTAACGACAGGTAAATATTTTAGTGAACGCTGACTCTCAGCGCCGCCGCTGTAGCAAAAGGCGTCAAGGTCGCACTGCCCGCCAGCATCGCGCCGAGGATCGCCAGATAGCCGCCAATCGGCATACTCATCGACGCGGCATCTATAGCGCCGGTGGCAAAAATCAGCACCGGAATATAGAGCGGCAGCACCAGCAGGCTGAGTAGTACCCCGCCTTTACGCAGCCCGACGGTCAGCGCCACACCAATCGCACCGATGAAACTCAGCGTCGGCGTGCCCAGCAGCAACGTCAGCGCCACTGCTTTCCAGGTGGCAAAATCCAGCGACAGCAGTAAGGCGATCACCGGCGACAGGAGCAGCAACGGTAAGCCGGTCACTACCCAGTGAGCGCATACTTTCCCCAGCACCGTGAGTGACAGCGGTGAAGGCAGTAACAGCAGTTGCTCCAGCGTGCCGTCAAGATAGTCATCACGGAATAATCTTTCCAGCGACAGCAGCGAGGCCAGCAGTGCCGCAACCCAAACAATACCGGGCGCAATGCGCGCCAGCAGTTGCGGTTCTGGCCCCAGCCCCAGCGGAAATAGCGTGATCACGATAATGAAAAACCACAGCGGGTTAATAATTTCCGCGTTGTTACGAAAGGCAATTTTCAGCTCACGACGCAGGATTTTAATAAACATGAGGCTCACTTGTCAGACGGAGTTTGCGCACGTTGCGGTTAATGCCCTGCAAGTCCTGATGCGTGGTCAGCAACACCATACCACCACGGCTGGCGTGCGCTTCAAACAGCGCAATCAGTGTCGCCACGCCCTGCTTGTCGATGGCGGTCAGCGGCTCATCAAGGATCCACAGCGGTGCGCGGGTCAGCCACAGACGCGCCAGCGCCACACGGCGCTGCTGCCCGGCGGACATTTGCGCCACCGTTACCTCTTCATAGCCCAGTAAACCGACATTTTCCAGCGCCTGATAAATAGCGTCGGCGTCGGTTTTACCCTCAATGGACAGATAGAAAGCCAGATTTTCATAAGCAGTCAGAACAGATTTAATTCCCGGCTGATGGCCCAGAAACAGTAATTGCTGGTGAAAAACATCACGCTGACGGTGGGTGTTTTCGCCCTGCCAGCGAACTTCGCCGGCGTCCGGCGACGACAGCCCGGCCAAGATCCGCAACAGGCTGGTTTTACCCGCCCCGTTCTGCCCTTCAACTTGCACCATTTCACCGGGTTTGATGGTGAAACTTAAGCCACTAAACAGGGTTCGCTCATCGCGAACACAACTGAGGTTAAGGGCTTCAAACATGGGCGCATCCCGTAAATTTCACAAGTGTGCATCATATCATAAGCATCCCGCGCGTCGCAGCCTGCGGTTCAGCGTTTACTCCCGCCAAATCCCTAAAAACCAGCATAAATGCGGGAATATGTTCCATTCGGTACGAAGATAAAAATCTTGTTACTTATTGGGCAGATGCAGACAGTTCCCGCAGCGTCTGCGTAGTGCGTCATCTATGCTTAAACGGCATCCTTTACGAGACCAGAGCGGGAACAGCTTATGAATCAGGAAAATAACCACACAACGTCCGGCGTTGATGTCGACAGCGAAGAACACGCGCAGGGAACGGAGATTGAAGTGGATGAGGAGAATCTGCCCTCACCCGCAGCGGCTATTCATGAGCAGATCCGCCTTGAAGGTGAGAAGGAGCTGGAGCGTGATGGGCTGGCGCTGATGTGGTCAGCAATTGCGGCGGGGCTGTCAATCAGCGCCTCATTAATGGTCAAAGGTATTCTGCACGCACGCCTACCCGACACGCCCGAGCGCTTCTTTATTGAGAATATCGGTTATACCGCAGGTTTTATCATTGTGATCATGGCCCGCCAGCAGCTGTTTACCGAAAATACCGTCACCGCCGTGCTGCCGGTGATGCATAAGCCTACGCTGAAAAACCATTTAATCCTGCTACGGCTATGGGGCGTGGTGCTGGCAGGCAACCTGATTGGCTGCGCCTGCGCGGCACTGGCGTTTCATCTGGTGCCCTTCTTTGATGCCGATACCGACGCTGCTTTCCGCGCCATCAGCTTAAAAATCATGGAGAAAGCCCCAACAGCCATGTTTGTCAGCGGCATTATTTCCGGCTGGCTGATTGCCACCATGGTCTGGATGCTGCCGTCGGCGGGTCCCGCAAAAATATGGGTGATCATGCTGATGACGTATCTGGTCGCCATCGCCGATCTGACTCACATTGTGGTCGGTTCGGTAGAGATCTTGTATCTGGTGTTCACAGGAGTTATCCCCTGGTACGAATTCGTCTGGCCGTTCGCGCTGCCGACGCTCGCCGGCAACATCATCGGCGGTACCTTTATTTTCGCGCTGATAAGCCACGCACAAATCCGCAACGATATGAGCAATCAGAACAAAGCCCAAAAGGCCAAGGCTAACAAGAAACAGAATGCAAACAAGTCGCCCGAAAGCAGCAATAAAGCGCAGTAACTGGCGACGAAACAACCAAACGACCGGCTAACATCTTATTATTGTGACAAAAACGGGTATACTACGCGGGCGGTTTCAACACCGTCCGTGTCTCCTTAGTTAAACGGATATAACAAGCCCCTCCTAAGGGCTAGTTACAGGTTCGATTCCTGTAGGGGACACCATTTCAATATCTACGAACGTCTACTCAAGTCCATTTTATTTCATAAATTCAGTAAGTTAACCCCATCTCTTTGTCCACTTAATTCCAATAGCTTTTATCAACATCCTGCTTGTTTTGTTGGTATCTATGTTGGTATGGTAAGTTCGATAATGCAGATACCATCAGCATGGGAGGTTCTCAATGGCACTTACTGAGGTAAAAGTCAGAAACGCTAAACCTGCTGAGAAGCCGGTAAAGCTGACTGATGGTAGTGGTATGCACCTTCTAATTCAGCCAAGCGGTTCGAAATATTGGCGTCTGCAATACCGTTTTTCAGGCAAACAAAAAATGTTGGCGTTAGGTGTTTATCCTGAAATTTCTCTTGCTACTGCACGCCTTAGAAGAGACGAAGCAAGAAAGCTAATCGCAAACAACATCGATCCTGGTGAGAAGCGAAAATCTGAAAAGATTGAAGAAAAAGGTTTGCACACATTCGAAACGGTAGCCAGAGATTGGCATTCGAGCAACAGAACATGGTCTGATAGTCACAGAACAACGGTGTTAAACAGCTTAATAACTCATCTGTTTCCAGTTATTGGTAAACGGAACATCACTGAACTCAAAACCCGTGATTTATTGCTTCCGCTAAAAAACGCTGAGAAAAGCGGGCATCTTGAAGTGGCTTCTCGTTTACAACAACGCATAACAGCTATAATGCGATATGCCGTCCATAACGCTTTGATTGACCAAAATCCCGCCTATGACCTTTCAGGTGCCGTAACAACACCTAAAAGCACTCATCGCCCTGCTCTCCCCTTCGAACGGCTTCCTGAGCTTCTAAGACGAATTGAAGCTTATAAAGGCAAAGGTATCACCCAAATTGCTGTTCAATTAACTCTGCTGACTTTTATCCGTTCAAGCGAATTGAGATTTGCGCGCTGGTCAGAAGTGAATTTCAAAAACGGCATATGGACGATTCCAGGAGAACGTCAAGAGTTGGATGGAGTTAAGTATTCTGGCAGAGGCTCGAAAATGAAAACGCCTCATTTGGTTCCATTGAGTAAACAAGCCAAAACCCTGCTCGAAAAACTTCATGACATCAGTGGTGATAAAGATCTTATGTTCATAGGTTTTAGTCGTGATGACAAACCAATCAGCGAAAACACTGTCAACAAGGCCCTGCGCACTATGGGCTACGATACTAAGACGGAAGTATGTGGACATGGTTTTCGAACCATGGCATGTAGTGCTCTAATTGAGTCTGGACAGTGGTCAAGAGATGCTGTTGAACGTCAAATGAGCCATCAAGAACGAAACTCCGTTCGAGCAGCATATATACACAAAGCAGAACATCTCGAAGAAAGGAAACTAATGCTCCAGTGGTGGGCTGACTACCTTGATGCATGTGAAGAAAGAGAACTGACTCCTTTTTCATTTTGTAACAAAGCTGGATTTTAGCGAACTTATGGGTACTCAAATTCACCGATGAATAGGGTTCTTGTTAAAGCATGCATTTGTTTAAGAGCGCTATGAATGCAGAGCTTTCCTTGTTTTTGTCTGAATTATCATTAACTTTATCAATTACTTAGCTTGCTAATACAGGATAAGGTGTGGGCATTCTTTTACACAAAAAAATGCCCACACCTTGCGACTTAACCAATGTCCAAATTTCAATTCACCTAAAAGCTACACAAAACCCATCTAGGCGCCTTTTCATTTCAAACCATCATTAGATAACAATCCCTATATCTATTGTTCGAGAGCAAAATTTTTTAAAAAAAGATGTTAAAAAAAGTTCAACAACTCAAAATAGATCAACTTTTAACCATGATGAATTAATAAAGTTGCATCAAGGCAATATAATGATAAATAAAATTCAGGAAGCTCATAAGGTTAATGTTGTTCAATACTTGAGGATGTCAACTGAACATCAAATCTTCACAGTTGAAAACTATGCTGAGTTCATCTCCTAATATGCGCAAAGTCACAATATGAAAACCCTAGGAACATATGATGACCGGGACGATAGTCCCATATCAGAAGACGGTAGGGATAGTTTTAACAAGCTGATCCAAGATGTCGTAACTCATACCATAAAAATAGCGGCTGTCTTGGTATATGATGTTAGTCGCTTTGGCAGATTTCAAGATAATCATGAGGCTGGTAATTATAGTTTTTTACTTAACTTACATGGTTTTAAAGTGATTTTCTGTGCTGTGAACTTACTAGATGAATCGTCAGAAATTCAAATATTAACTTTGCAGACGCTAAGGTATGAAGCACGAACCTTTCATTAAAAGTGTTTGCTGGTCAATTTCTACTTCTATAAAAGCGATATCTCGTGAACCTAACCTGATAGGTTGTGGAAATCGATTATCAGAAATTAATCGATAACCCATGATCTCTTATATCCCGTTCTCGATAGCACTTCTGGAAGTCTAATGAATCATGTTCTTGGTGTGTTCATACTGCTCTCCTCATTTCGGTTTCGACGAGAGCAATTGTAACGGGATAGGAAAAATTCAGTTAGCGTGGCTCGTAACAACAGAGCCGCAGAGGGCTGGATCAGTTAGAATCAATAAGTTTCATGACTTCTGAAACTCTCATGTTTTTTAGGAGAAGATTTCGATTAATGAAAAAGTTTAACTGACGTATAAAATCAATGGTTGCAGCCTTCCTAGAGAGGTGTCTGTCAGCATCTTTAATATGGTAATTCAGCCAGATAACGGCTTCATCGTCTTCGTCTGTATCTAAAAGCCTTGAAAGCCTGTCGTCAGAGACTCGGAGAACATACCTTTTTGCCCACAACAGCATGTCGATCATCACAATGAGACGATAAGAGATAATCTTCTTGTAACCAAAGCGTACTGCGCCTTGACTCGTTAGCTTCTAGACCTTTTACCCGCCTCCATTGCGGAAGTTCTGATTTAATTGATTCTGTGATTTCGTTGTCGATTCCTATCGCAAAGTCTATCTCCAACAAAACATTCTTCTCACATATTGGAGACATTACCGTCGAAACGTAGGCCTCAAGGTGAGGAAGATTAACGGTAAACTCATCGCTACCCTTCTCCCAAGAAATGAGATTTACTTTCAGGACCGTAATGCTAAGTTGCGCCAGCCTGGTAATGTCTGTAATGAGGACGTGGGGGGATTTTGGAAAGTTTGATCATCGTCCAAGTAGTTCAATTGCTCAGCCTTGAACAGCAAGGGCTTACTACGAAAAATCTGCCCCATGTTTCCAGCAAGACCTCGCTTTTCTTCTTTGGTTGGCCACGGCTTGAAGAGTAAAGTCCTCGCCCAATGTTCGTGATACAAGATATTCAAAGAAATGTCTTCAAATTTTCGGTAATTATGGATATTCAGCCATGCTTTGACTTCTTTCGTATTTTCTATTGACTAGTTTTTTATAAGTTTTTCTTTACTATTAATCTTGTATGGATCTAATATTGAACTCTAAAATTCCCATCTGGAATTAGCAACTCTCAACTTATCTCATTTCTCACTAACAAGGATTTTAGTATGTTAAAACTTCCTGAAAAAGCTTTTAATATTGCAATATTGCTACTTATATTTTGCTCTGCTTTCCTTGCAGTGATTGCATATTTATTTAACTCTAACCCCTTGGGTTATTTATTGATTTTTTTACCATTGATTTTCTCCTTGCTAATTACATGGTGTACATACGTTCGATATAGTAAATCTTTGAAGGCAATAGTCGATTTTATTATTTACATACCTGCTTCGATTGCTGCTTCTTTATTTTTGTTGAGGATTGCATTAGATATTCCAAATTTAACTTTCGTCAGTCTTTTTAGTTCTTACGCTGTTGCATTTTATGCATATTTTCTAGCAATAGCTGTAGCCACTAAATGTTGCGTGGCTTTTTGCGATGCAGTATTTTCATATGCGTCTGAAAAGTAATAAATAAGCATTTAATTCGGCCTGAATATATTAATTTACTTTCGGGCTTTTCCTTCAAAAGAATGATTACAAATAAAAATAATTGCTGGGAAGTATGCAGCAGAAAAAGCCACTACAAAAGAAAAAAAGCCCCCCCAGAATCCGCTAACATTTATTGTTCCTAGATTAAGAAAGTAAACTGCAGATATTATATTCATAGTAATAAAAATTGCCAATGTGATTTTTTTCATAAAACCATCTCCTTTTTATTTTAATATATCCATCATGTTATTATTTTGTCAAATTTATTTGAAATTTGTATATTCCTTTAGAGAAATATTTATTTAAATGGTGAAATTCATTTAAGATCATTGCTTTAGTCACTTAACAACCATCTTCATTGGTTCTCAACATAATATCAGACATAATTACCCGATATATTTTTAAAATTATTCCTTTAAGCTATATTCGGTGACATTGATAAAGAGGTAAGTAGACTTCTATATTACTTTTGAGGGCCGTACAGTAAATAATTAAAGCTTTTCAATTCTGTTTGATAGTTAAATAAATACATAAGCCATTCAATTTTTCGCTTTGATGGGGAGTAAGTAGGCCCTCATCAAAGCAGGAGAAACGGAGAAGTTTGGAGATGGGCGCAGCTTGTATTTGAAAGTCCCACCAAAAGGTAAGTCATATTGGATGCTTCGATACACAATCAGCTCTAAGAGACGAGAAATCACCTAAGGTAAGGCCCCGCATCTATCTCTGTCCGAGGCACGTAATCACGCTGAAGATACCTGAAGAAAAGTTGCCACCGGAGATGACCCTATTGCTGAGCGGAAACTTAAATGGACTAAGCTACTCACCACGGTAGATGGATTGTTTGAAGACTGGAACAAAGATCTCGTTAAACGGTTGAAGCATCCCCAAATCCCAGAAAGGATATAAAAATGATATTGCTCCAACGATTGGTCAACTTTCTTTGGCAAAGATAACTCACATTGATGTCCGGTCCATTCTGCAAAAAATTACAGATAGTGGAAGACCAACCATTTCAAATGATGCTCTGCTCTACATTAAGCAACTCTTCGACCATGCAATCAAACTAGGATTATTGTTAAACAATCCAGCTTCTGCGTTTAAGGTCAATGATGCAGGTGGAATCGAAAAAAGTAGAGAAAGAGCATTGGGCTTAGAAGAGATTACTCAGGTGTTTAAAGTTTTCAGAGAACACTCTGACAGCTTCTCTCGTGATAACTACCTTGCCGGTGCCCTACTACTGCTCCTTGCTGTTCGCAAAAGCGAGCTAACAGAAGCTCCTTGGACAGAATTCGATTTGGAAAATCAAACATGGAATTTACCAAAAGAGAGAAGTAAATCAGGTGTAGGCATCATAATTCCGCTGCCACCACTTGCGATTGAGATGTTGAAAGAGCTTAAGGTTAGAGCTTTTAGTTCTGATTATGTCTTTCCGAATTGCAGATCCAGTGAGAATCAACATATGGGAAAAGATACCCTCAACAGAGCTATAGCGAAGCTATTTGATATCGAGCCTGGCAGGAAAAAGCAACAGCCAAACGTTATGGGCGATATTGCATATTTTACAGTTCATGATCTGAGAAGAACGACTCGGAGCTTTGCTTCACTGTCAGTTCCTCCACATGTGGCAGAAAGGTGTTTGAACCATAAACTCAAAGGTGTTGAAGGGATTTATGACAGATACGACTACTTTGAGGAAAGAAAGGATGCGTTTGAATCATTATCAGCATTACTGGGACACATAATCTTATGAATTCCATTAAAGCGTCATAAAATTAAAATTTGGCATCTATATTTTTTACAAAAACATATCTGTAATAGAAAATAATTTTTTTTAAAAATTTACTTAGTGTAATGGTCATGAATAAACGCTATCCAAAAAAAATAGATAAGGGAGGCTAATGCACGTCAATAATTAGTGAAAAATCCATTAAATAAAGCAAAAATAATAATTCTTATAAAATAATTACATTAAAACTACCACTGAATAAATCCTTGGATACCCTTAAGAAGAATCTCTAATGCCACCACCAAATAAAAGGTGGCGGCATAGCATAAATAATATAAAGGCATTAAGTTATTTACATATTTTGTACTTAATAAACTCAGCCACAAACCTTGCTGACAGGACACATGCGGGGGCATGGAAAGAATCATCTTTTAGTTTATCGCCTAAGTCAACAACTGACTTTACCCCAAAATATTCTGGTTTAGATTGTGATTGATAGGCAGCCTCATATAAAGAATACATTTCCATTTCAATTGCTTTCAGTTTACGATGTTGGTTACCTACTTCTTTCATTTTCGCATCATCTGCAATCACTGCAGAACCAGATGATAATGGTCCCAACAAGATATTAGAAGTTGATAGCTCACTTTGGTATAAATTCCTTTTAATCCTTTCCACTACATCTTGATGATCAATGAAGTGACTTATTTCAGTTCTTATTTCGCTTGTTAAAGAAACTTGGTATGGTTCTTGAACAAATTTTTTATCTTTATATTTTCCAGTCTGATACTCCCAACAAGTATCACCAATTACCAAGTCTAAGTAATTTGTTTCACCCTTAATGCCAGCGCAAATACCACTCATCGCTACAATTTTTGGTTGAAAAAGTTCAATGGCTTTAGCGGCAGTTATTGCCATATTTACCAAGCCCATCCTTGGGGGTAATAAGCACAATCCTTTATGCTCTTGAATGCTTACTTCTAAGCAATCCAGGCCTTTGATTATTTTCTTTTCACCGATCTGAGCTAAAGTCTGAGTATAGGCATCTCGTTCTTTACTTAAAGCACAAAATATTAAGAAATCAAACCTAGCTTTATCGCTAATTTTAGTAATTTTCTGCCTTAAGCTATCCTTCCATGAATCACTGCTTTCAGTGTAATGGACTACTGTAACCCCCATCACATTGAAAGATTCAATATTTTCGATATCTTCAAGTTCATATTTTGTTATCGCAATAGCTTCGGTTTGATAATTATCACTATGGTTAAACTCGCCTAAAATATCTTCAGAAACATCTATCGATTCTTGATCGTTATCTCTAAGGGGGAGGAAGATATCAAATATTATTAAATCAAATTTTTCAGATAATAATTTTCTCCTTGCACTGGTAAGACTAATAGCATTCTCTATTCTTTTCTGGTCATTTGTGGAAACACTATTAATAATTTTGGTTAAATTATCGCGCTTACTAACTTCATCTTCAATCAATAAAATATTCATAATGCCCCTATAAATTCTTTCAATTTACCGTGCCAGTCGTTAATGTCGTTATCATATAGCGACACACTCACACTACTGAAACCATATAGATTCTCAAGCTCTGCCCCAGCTTTATCTATTGAATAATAATCATCTTCTATTTCAATCTCTTCGTATTGAGTTAATATTAACACAGGTATATTTTCTTTGTTTCTATAACTCAACTCCAAAAGAATCTCGACCCCTCCAGCAGGCATTGGTATAGGGCTTCCTTCACCAATCTTTGCTGCATGACTTGGAAGTGACATATCCAGAATTATTTTATCAGGATTGTTTGACTTAACATACTTTACCGCTGCATGAACATTATCACACCTTTCGATTAAAATGTCGTCTCTCGTCAAATTGATTATTTGAATAATTTTAGAGTACTTAAAAAAATCATCTTCTACGATTAATATATTCATAAACTAATAATCCATCAGGAAGTCAAAAGAGATGGTAAGAGTTAAATCTCCAAAGCAATAGTCTAAATTCTTTATTAAATTATCATCCTCCATTCTTGTAAGTTTTTTTAGACCACTTTTCTCATCAATGTCATTTGCATCTTCATTATTTTCAACAAGTTTCCTTTCAATTTCGATTTTTTTAAAACTAAAATCCTCTCCATCCTTAAACTCTGACTGAACTGATATATTTAGAGCCTTAACTTTGGTATCAAATCTAATTTCCAAGGATAAATTACCATCACTTTTACCATGCCTTGCAGCATTATGTATTATTAAATACAGAGCATCGTAAATTGCAAAATATTTACCACCGCTAATTTCATACTGGTCATCACAGACCCTCACTAGAGGTTCATAATCATTAAGTAATCCTTTGACTTCAGAGACAACTGCTTTGAAAAGAAGAACTATGTCCGTAGTAGGAGATACTATTGAAGGTTTGTTGAACCAAGAAGATATAGTTCTAAACTTTTCAGCAGATACTGAATTTATATTAGATGCAAAATCCTGATAATCTCTCTTCAGTGACCCGGTAAAATTATGGTTTACAATGTTAAAAACCCCATACTTAGACTTATACTCCATCAACAACTTTCTAATATCTGATAAATCCTCCTCAATAAATCGCCAGCAATACTCAACTATAATATAAGGTATATGTGCGCCACTGGGATCTTTTAAATATGAGTTTAGCAAGTCTCTTAAGAGATGATCAGCCATTAATATTTTTGACTTAGAGAGCAACTCAGTTTTAAGAAAACCATTGGGCTTATTTTTGCTATAGATATGTAGGTACCCATTTTTTAACTCATCTAACATTTGTGTATAGTTTCTTATCCATGAGTTATAATTTTCACTAAACATTCTGTTAGTTTTTAACAAGTTAAATTTGGGTAAATTTTGAATATCATTAATATCCTTCAGCCCAGTTCCTTTAAATGTTCCATGTCTTATTCTTCTTCCCAAATATGAAGCAACTCCGAACAAATTATTGACACAAAACTCTTCGTAGCAACTTAAAATTTCTGATGCAATACAATCTATTACAGTAAGGCCTGATTTAGCTTTGGGCCAATTAGCTTTGAAATTAGAAGCTTCGACCGAATTACTAACGTCGAGCATTTCTAAATAATTCAATATTTGATTAATTTTATTGTCATTTAACCACTGAATATATTTTGTTGTATCTACATAGATCCTGGAGTCATCGATCGTGCCTTTTTCTTTACTTATTTTTATATCAGTCCTGAGGTTTTTCGCTTTTTCAATATAATGTTGGTCATTCTTGATCACACCAAACCACTGAAGGATTTCTGCCCTATTGTTAATAGCATCAATCGGCCTTTCAGTTAAATCGAATAGCTTACTTAAGAAGTTTTCATCACAAAGATTTATAAAGTGCTCAGTTACCGCAGGAGATACTTCATAAAAGTGAACTATCATGGCTATGATATCTGAATTAAAATTCCCAACAATAACTTCTTGAAGGTTTGCTCTGAGAACATGCTCTGCCTTCCTTGTTTTATGCTTTATGAATAATAATGATGAAATTATTAAAGAAATATCAGAGTTATTGCTTGTTTTAAGTATTCTAGTAAGGATTCTTTCTGGACAAATCTCACCAACATCATGAGTATAAGTCATTATCTTAATGAACGCTTCTTCCGAGCCTGAAATATCGCCTTCTTTTTTTTCCAAAAGATAAATTAATGCAGTTGTATTTTCCAGGTGACCTGAGGTATCTTTATTATACTTTTCAAAATTTATCACATAATTATCTATAGATTTTAACCTCAAATCATCAAAACTTGAAACCTCACCAAAATATTCATTAATTAGCCTTTGTTGTAAAGGAGGCCTTTGAAAATATCCAGCCTCATCTTTCCGATAGAAAGCCTCGTGAATTAATCTATATTTAAAAACCCACTCAAGCTCTCCTAAAAGAAAAGCTCCCCTGTAAAAAGACTGGTCAACATATTCATCTTCGCTTACTTCCTTTGACTTATTTACAGGATAATATTCTGACCACTTTTCAAACTCAACTCTTAACTCTTCAAAATTTTCACGACATAATAATGTAAAAGGCAGCTTAATCCTTTCACAGTTTAAAATGTAAATTATTGAATCCAAGAGTGAAAATGAGAAGAATGCATTTAGAGTAGAAAAATAACATTCACTATCAGCAGGGAAAGGATCTAAGAAACTTCTGATTATCCAGTCAGCATAATATTCACTTTTATCATATTTGATTTTCCCATAAAAATTAAAGTACTCATCTTTAGACAAGGATATCCATTTTATTGCATCATCTATTTTTTTTACTCGTGAAACCTGTATTTTCTTTAACGCTTCTTCTAATCCTTTCTTTATACCCCCCTCTTCTTGATTAAGAGATTTAGTTTTTATTAAATAAATTAATTTTAATAAAACAATAGAAACACCATGACCATCTATTATCTCATTGATCAACAGCAAAGAATTTTCATAATCTTCTTGGTAGACACTTCTATATAGACAGCCATACTTCTCGAACACTAACTTTAACTTTCCTGAATTCATTTCAATATTATGAAAAATCTCATCGAGTGAACCAATTTCTTCTTGGTCATTTACAAGAAGACATTTATCTATAAAGTATCTTGAATAATTGTTAAACCTAAAAAGCTCATTACCTCTTATTACACTTACGCATTCTTTATACTGATTTTTGTTGCATACACCTTTGACTTTATTAAGAGCCTTAGTTACATCACCTTTATTATCATTATTCAAAATACCTCTGATAATATTCCTTGCACTAATATTAGAAATATTTGAGATTGAGTAGTTTAAATCTTTGTTACCAGCGGATGAGAACACACAATCAAGCATAGAGCTATCCTTAGATCCAAGAAAAGAGTATTAGAAAAGTCTCATTATAACTTAATTGGATTTATCTTTTTAAGCAAGGGCTAACTTATCGAAGCTACGCTTCACTAAGTTACCTTGCTTTTCTGCCCTTTGGTTGAAAAGAAAAACAACCTAACTTTTTGGATAATCACACTGCTCCCGCACAGCTCCGCTTGAAAAAATCTAAGACAGAACAATAATAATTCTCTAAATAAAGTTAGACATAAGATGCAACACCTGCCGCAAATGTGATTTCGATCACATTCTTCGCAACTAATGCTAAATCCTATTGATGTTATAATAAAAAGATATCCAAAGAATATTATTTCCCCTTCGCAAGGAGTCATTAGTGGGTGAAGAACGCAGGAACATCAATAATAATACGCATATAGTTTTATATGATGAGGTGAGTGGTCTTTGCCCAAAATGCTCTAAACCTTTGATGGTTCAGAATGGCAAACGAAAAATAAAGATCTATGAAGTAGCACACATATATCCTTTTTCTCCTCGTAAAGGTGAAAAAGAATTACTAAAAAACGAGCCACTTCTTTGTGATGATGTTGATAGCGAAGATAATTTAATTGCCTTATGTAGAGACTGTCATAAGTTGTTCGACAACCCAAGAACGATTGAGGGTTATCGGGAAATATGCGCTATCAAAAAGCAGTTAAGGCAAGCTGCACAAATCAAAAACAGGCAATATGATTTTAAGATTGAAGAAGATATAAAAGAGATAATTGATAAGCTATCAACACTTGAGCCAAGTGAAGACTCACAATTATCATACAAGGCAATGAGAGTTGATGACAAAATTAATTCAGAATCTGGCCCTGCTTTTAAAATAAAGATCAAGGCTCAAGTTACTTATTTTTACTCTGAAATAAAAAAACTATTCCAGCAACTAGATCAACGTATCCCAAACACTTCAGAAATAATATTCAATGAAGTTAAAACATACTACCTAACTTTAAAAAGAGATAATTTATCTCAATCTGAGATATACGATCATTTAATTAATTGGATAAAAATAAACACTAAAGAAACTAATAGTGTAGCTGCGGAAGTATTGGTTTGTTTTTTTATCCAGAATTGCGAGGTTTACTCATGATTACACCAAGTAAATCTATCTCAATCCAAGATTCAATATTATATAAGATGACAATCATCTTAGAGACTGACTTTAACGAAATTAATATTACTGATTTATACAAAAAAACATTAAGCAATTTTTCATCTCTGGACGAGTTTGTTTACTCACTTGATTTTTTGTTCATTTTAGAGAAAATCATGTTAAACCCAGCCAATGGGACGGTAATAAAATGCTAAAGAATATATACTGTGAAAAACTAATTAGAAAAGAATTAATTTTCAAAAAAGGTTTAAATACTATATTGGGCCCTAAGAATGGTGCCAACTCCATCGGTAAATCATCAGTTTTAATGTTAATTGATTTTGTTTTTGGTGGGGATGATTTTATAACCTTATGCAAAGATGTTATTTCGCAAGTTGGCCATCTAAATATCGACTTCACTTTTGAATTTGACGGGAAATCATATAATTTCACAAGAAAAACAGAAACTCATAGTAGTGTGTTTTTTAAACTCAATGAAGAAAAGATTGAGTGGTCAATTGTAGATTTTAGAACTTTCTTGGCTCAGAAATATGGATTTTCATCAAACGACCCTTCATTAAGAGACTTAATCTCAAGATTTTCCAGAATTTGGGGAAAAGATAATTACAATCCTAATAAACCTCTTTTGCGCTTTACAGGTGAGGGATATGCTTCAATCAAAGAGTTCCTCATAAAATCCTTCGACTATTATAATTTAATTGAAGAAATTGAAAAAAAGAAAGCCGAAAATGAAGTAAAAAGAAAAAATATTGATATTGCGTTCAAGCAAGGTTTTGTCAAAAAAGTAAATTTAAAAGAATATAGGCAAGCAAAACAAGATCTAAATGTTATCGACAATAAAATTGATATCATAAAAAAAGATTTAGATCTTTTCGCAGCCAACATAAAAGCTATTCTTGACGAAAAAAGCCTAACGTTAGCTGTCGAGAAGGATAAATATCTAAAACAAAAAAACTCTCTCGCAAGTAAATTATTTAGGATTGAAGAAAATATTTCCGATACCAAGCCTATTCCCAAAAGATATTTTAGCAAAGTTGTCGATTTCTTCCCAACTGTTAACATTGAAAAGCTAAATGAGGTTGAAGGTTTCCATTCATCAATTTCAAAAATATTAAGTGATGAGTTGAAAAAAGAAAAAGAACGTCTTATGTACCAATTAAAAGAGATCGATATGGGAATTAGTTTGATTGATCTCAAAATTAAAGAAATAGCAGCATCAGTAGATAGACCGGACGAGATTATTGATGAAGTATTGTCTTTATCTATAAAGAAAAAAGAAGTCGAAGATACTGTTAACTACAGAGAACGCCAGGATGATATCAAGGAAGCCTCTACAGCTATAAAAGTAGAACTGAAAGAAAAAACTGAAGAAATCCTGTCAAAAATCTCAAACTTATTAAATGAAAACCTCAAACTCTTTAACACTAAATTCTATGGTCCAGATAGAATACCTCCCCAGATAATTCTCAGTGATACTAATTATCTTTTCGAACATCATTCTGATTCGGGGACAGGTAAATCTTATGCAAATATGCTGGCATTGGATGTGAGTTTTTTACATACAACAAAATTACCTATAGCCATTGAGGATTCGATTATTTTCAAAAATGTTGAAGTCGCAGCTATAGAAAAGATAGTTAACACATTAAATACTATTGATAAACAAGTTTTTATATCACTAGATCAACTAAATATTTATAGTGAAAATACAAGGTCAATTTTGCGACAAGCAAGTTTTATGAGGATAAGTAGAAAATATCCCGCATTTAAATTCTCATGGAATATTGAATCCAAAAACAAATAATCATTTAGAATGGCTACTAGATATTGAGAACGGTGGCCATTTTATATAATTCCCTCCATTATGAAATCACCACATTGACATTTCTCAAGAATGAAATATAAATATTAGAGAGCATATGGAATATGCTCATATATATAAATTATAAGATATGAAAGGAGTTCATATGGATAACATTTCCAGCCACATTAGCAGGGCTAATATATCAGAAAACCTTCTTAGAATATATTGTGTCAGTGTAAGGCTTAATAAAGATGAATTGCAGCTACTCAATGCAAGGCGTGGTGAAAAAAGCAAAGGCGAATGTTTACGTATGGCTTTCCTTAAGAAATTACCACCTGTTATACCTGAAATCAATACAGAGGCTTGGAAAGCCATATCTGATATATCTCAAAAACTAAATCGTATCGCTACCCATATAGATAGTAAAAGCAAAGACAGCAAGCTTACCCATACAGAATTTTTCGCTGTTAAGCGAGAGTTGAGAGAGCTTCGCCAGAAACTCATCAATGCAGACATATGGAGTAAACCCGATGAAGGGAATGCAGAAGATACGCAGAGGTAAGGGCTTCACTGGCGTAGTCCTATACGCATTAAAAGCGGGAATCCACCATAGAAGCGATCCAACCGTCATTGGCGGGAACCTGCTGAACGACTCTGCACTTGAACTGATCACAGAGTTCGATATAAGCAAAAAACTTCGTCCGGAAGTAGAAAAACCCGTTTGGCACAACTCGCTTCGCCTACCCACCGGTGAATCGCTGTCAAATGAACAATGGGTTATGTTCGCAGATGATTACATGAAGAGAATGGGGTTCAATGATACTCACCTACGCTGCTATGTCCTACATGATGACTCAGCAGGCCAACACATACACATTATCGCCAGCAGAATCGATATGGTCGGGGGCAAACTTTACTTGGGTAGGAACGAAAATCTCATCAGCACTCGTATCATTCATGAGTTAGAACGCGACCATGAGCTGACTAAAACTAGAGGACCAGAAAGCAATTCACCTTTTGCGTCTTTAAAGTTAAAGCCAAAAAGCAAAAAATCACGTAACGAAGAACAAATGGAGCAAAGAACTGGCGGGAAGTGTTCGAAAGCTATAATCCAAGAAGCGATTGATGAGATCACCGCAACGCCGCTGTCTTACCAGGAATTCATTGATGCTCTATTGGTAAAGGGCATAACGACCAAGGTGAATATAGCTTCAACCGGAAAAATGAATGGCTTCTCCTTTGAATACGCAGGAATTGCGTTGAAAGCATCTCAACTTGGAAAACAATACGGTTGGAAGAACCTTCAACTGCGATTAAAACATTCTCTTGGGAGTGATATACCAGCGCAGAAGCTTTGCAGTGATGTTGCCTCCCCACTCCTTTTCCCCGCCACTGACGTTGACCTTGCCATTGAAATTAACGCTGGTGCTGGTGCTGGTGCTGGTGCTGGTGCTGGTGCTGGTGCTGGTGCTGGTGCTGGTGCTGGTGCTGGTGCTGGTGAGTATGAAGAACACATAGAGATTCCGAAACGAAGCTTAATCGTCCTATCGATTCGTTGGTTAGAAGCCATTCCGTATGTGGACTCAATCCTTGCTGTTTTGAAAAAGCTAAAAATCTTCATCCTCAAACGCCCTAAGCCTCACACAAAAATCAATAGCGCTAAAATAATCGATTTAAATTTTTCCCCTTCTAGCCCCCCAATAGATGTTCTTGAAAACACGAAATCTCGCTTAAAAATCTAACCTAATATCCATCTTGACCAGCAATGACGCGGTTTCTAAGCACCCCAATCGATCGTTTTTACCGATCTATAATGCCAAACATGATAGACACAAACTATCAATTGATATTTATCGATCGGTACAAGTGATTTGCTATGAATCAAAAAACAGTCAAAATATCATTTTACGCATAGTCTCTAACAGACTGATTTGACTAGTCTATTTACCCATTCTTAATCATAGGTTCAACAATGACTGATTCCATTTCATTTTTATCCCCATGCTGCTTCATATACCGAATATGAACTTAACTATCGGAACATTAAGGAATCTGTATGAGCATCTTCACTATGAGGCGTTTTTGGATCGCTGTATCTCTTCCCGCACTCATTGCATTACTCATTGGTAAAAACTGGTTAATCCTCACTGGTGTAGTTTGGTTACCACTGAGTTTAGCTTTGCTGTTATGGGCATTTTTCACTTATAGAAGCAACAAGAAAGAAGCTGAAGCAGCAAAAGCTAATTTGCAAAATCATCAGAAACTGCAAATTAATACGCCAAACTTTGATCTTTTTGGTCAAAAATACACTTTTGTAGAAACCTACTCTGGCCAAGTAATCGATACTAATTCGCAAAATCAGAGTGTCTGGGTAAAAACAAATACGGGGGATGAGAAACAGCTTAAAAAACATGGAGTTCCATTCAGAATTTCTCACCGCCTTTGTATTTACGATCTCTTGCAGCAAAATGAAGATGGAACACGTAGATCATTTAGTGATGCACTTATTATTAACCAAAGCACTGGGGAATATGAAGTAACATTAGGAAGGAAAACAATTTCAATTCCAGCGCTTCTTACTATTGTTACTCCTAAAACATCTACAACTTCATATTCATTTGCTATGGATGTTCCTTCCACCTTCTCTCTAGGATTCTATTGCTTATGCGGTATTGCGTTTATCTCATTCGTAACAGTACTTAGCGGCTTTAGAGATGGATATGTTTGGCAAGACCATCAATATGCTTGGGTAACTTACCTATCATCAAGAATTGGCAGCTATATCTATATCAAATGGATGAAACTAAGAAGCAATAGATTTGACAGGGAAATTGAAATCCTTATTTCGTCACTAACAATTACAAAATAGAAATCTATAAGGAAGTTTAAAATTGAAAAAAATTCTTACTACGGCATTAGTTTTAGTGACGCTTTCTGGATGCACATCAGTAGGTAACCAGTCGTTGAAAAATGAAACACAAGACAGCGTAAAATCTAAACTTGTTCAAGGAAAAACAACAAAACAAGATGTCTTAGCATCATTTGGCGAGCCTGATAACCGTTCAACAAGTGATGGTGAAGAACAATGGTCTTATACTATGTATAACAGCCAAGCAAAGAGCACTGCATTCATTCCAGTAGTCGGATTTTTAATCGGCGGTGCAAACACGCAGACCAAATCACTAATGATAACGTTCAAAAAAGAAAAAGTTATTTCTTACAGTTTCAGTGCCGGAGCTAATAACGTTAAAACAGGTATTTTTAAGTAGTTCTATTTGATATTTAATGCCAGCATCAGGGAAAGCAAAACCCATAGAAAATACTATGGGTTTTTATTATTGGCATTTAAGACTAGCTATTTATTCATGGACTTGTTGATTCCATCTTTCTTTGAGAGCAAAGTCATTCCTATAGTGTTTTTTTCGTACTTTCTTTTTTCATTTAGGAATATTTGCTCTGTATAATTTTGATTATTAATGATGAAGTTCGTCAGTAAATCACACATTCTCTTGATTCGCTGAGAATCGACAAATCTACTTTTCACCTTACATTTATAACAAAAATATGACGTAAGAAGAAAAGTTAAAACCATATCTCGATTCGATAGTTGGATTTTATTTATTTCACTTTGAAATTTTATATAAAAACCTGAACAAAAAAGATATGATTGCTCCACTAAAACATTCTCTGGCAGTTCGGAATTAATCAACTTGTTGATAAACTTATCAAATAATATTAAGAACCTTTCCATTGTATTTATATTTTCTTTTTTCATAATTTGCATCCTTGCATTTTACTCTTGTCATCCTGACAATATACTAATAGCATTATAGATTATAAAATCAATAGCTATGTAAGAATTTTTTACATTCTTGTATTTAGCTTACAAGCTAATTATATTTAGGAGGCATGGGTTCTTCTAATTGGTGTTCTTTCAATCCATATTTATACGAGTTATAGTGCCATCTTGTAAACTGCTCTTTATATCTAATATTTTGCTCCTCTAACAATTTAATATGTATTGCCATGTTTTTTATTGTCTGGGCAGCAATGGTTAGATTTGCAGGTTTCTTTAGTGGTATTGCAATTTCTTTTATTAAACTCTTTTTCAACAAATATTCATCAACAATATCTTTATGTTTGTTCAAAGACTGACGTGTTGGTTTTTTTCCAATATGCGACTCCACTGCTTCACATAGTGATTCCCACGTTAATTTCCCTTCCCACTGGTGGATAACGCTTTTTATTTTTATAATATTTGCCTTTGTTAAATGTTTTGCCATAGATACTCCTGTTAATTAAATATTTTCATGTTAATTATCAAAAACTTTACCCTCTAAAGTAGATAAGACTTTCTCGTGGTGTAAAGCCCACTTATCTGCCCCATAAAAACCATCATAGATTGCCTGCTGAGCCAATTTGTATAAAGAGCGAATACTGATGATACTTTTTTCAAGTTGTTTTTGACTGTTCTCGTTATAACCAGCCCATCCGTAGTCCAGGGTTTCGGTAAGCTCACGGCATGGGGGGATCACATAGTTGTGAATGCAGTAACCATTAGCTATTGAATGAATCGCGCCATGTTCTGGTTCATCAAAAGTATTCGAATTTTTAGCAGCAACCAACTCGTTTGCATCTTGATTGCAATAACGATTACTTCCCAGTTTTAGCACTTCCATTTTCTCAAGCATCTCTTCTTGAGATACATGGTTATAAGCTCTGTTCTGTATAACGTTGACTCTTCCTGACCATTTTGCAATATCCATCTCTGACAGCTCACCATGATGCGCTAGAGTATTTAGTAAGTGTCTTGGTTGATGAGAACGTAGATATAATGCTTCCCCCGAATCATCCACATAACCATATCGTGCAAAGATGTTTTTCATTGCCTTTCCTGACTTCTTTGGTTTCTCAATATCTTGATAAAAGGCAGCATAAGTTGGTTTGTACAGTGTGTAGCAGGCTGTTTTTTTCAACTCATGACACTGATGTAAATTCAACAGGCATAGTGCATTGCTGTATCGGACCGACTTTTCCTTGTCGAACCATGGGAAATCCGCAGGGAATGAATCTGTTATCATTTTCCAGAGTGACCTCAGGGTGTAGAACCCCTCGGTAGGGTTAAGAAATGATATGCCTCCATCTATACTCGTGCGCTTTAGCCTTTGAATACATTGCATCTTATCATCAAGCGAATAGCCAAGCGCATGGCATACTTGCGTAACATCAAGTGGCTCATCTTCATCAACTGCGGGGCAAAGCTCGTGTCTGTAAAATTTATCAGAATCAGATTCAAAACAACTGGCAAAAGAACGTGCATTAGCAGACAGGCTTAGCAACCTACTAATGGCTTTTTTTGCAACAGGTATCATTACATCAGGAATCCACTTGATATTGGCTCCAAACCCTTTAGCGGAGTAGAATCGAAGCCCGTAGCGTTCCACACCATTTTTATCTTTTCTGACGATCTCACAGTCAGCACTAAGTGATAAAATCTCAGAAATACGACTTGGTGAACACATCAATAGAGCAAAAACAGATGCGGTAAAAAGATCACGATTACTCAGTTCATCATCTTTTCTTGAAAAAATTTCTGCAATAGAAAACAGAGCGTGTTCGTCAGGTAACTTATTCTTCCTATCTATATTTTCAATCTCTGGAAGATAGTTGTTTTTTATATTAGGTATTACTGGATTAGTCCAACTTAGAAACCCACACTTCACGAGATGATATTCTGATAAAAAATTAGCTAATCTTTCAAGCTCAGCAGCACATTTATATAGAACATTATTTGCATAATACCTACTTGCTATCTGAATAGCCTCATCTAAAACAATTACAGAGGTATTATATACAAAAGCATTCTGGCAAACCTGTAGAAGTGCTTTTTCTAAACATCTTAAAGCCATCATTGCTCCACCCACATTTTTAACCGGATTTAGAGCTTGGTGATAGCGAATATAGCTTTTGGAAAAATCGATATAATCGCCACTCAATGAATCTTCTCTCTTAAAGGCACCTTTTAATCCGTCTAACTTTCTAAATATAGCAACATTTTTCCAAACAGATGATTCCCATTTTAGATCGGCTCCAAAAATAGTTAGTTTATCGCGACAAAAATTAATAAAGTCATGGCAATTTCTTTCCGAACTAAAATCTGAATTGGATTTGAATACAACAACATTACTCATACGCAACCTCCATACCTTCATTCTTTTTTCCAAATGCTCTAAAATGAATACAACTATGACATGGTATTGGCGAAATATCAGGGCATGTTGAACAGTCCTCAAATTTTCTACTACTCTTCACTTTTCCTAGAAAAACATCAGCAATGAAAGATAACTTAGCTGATACGGCCTGATTTATTCTCACTGCACCGTCTGCCAAGTTTTCAACATACACTCCTGCGCTGGCAGTCGAGGAATGATCTAATAGTTCAGCTATAATTCTCACATCACACCCATCACGGGCGAGCTTTGTTCCAATCGTATAACGTAATCTGCGAGCATTTATTTTTATTTTTTCACCAGTTCTTTCAGATAATACAGCCTCTGTTTGAATGACTTTTTTCAGAGCGCTATCAACGACACTTTTGGAGACGTGCAGTTTGTCAGAGGTCAATAACTCTAAAATATCACCGCCTTTAATTATGCGTTCGCAATCAGACTTTTTCAGAAAGATAGGGACTTCATTTCTTTCTACTGTATTTAGCTCTCTGACAACTAGTGTCTCAATCATGTTAACTGAATGATTTACTTGTTCAATTAGAATACCAAATAAAAAATCATTGATTTTCAAATTTCTAAATACCTGTCTGAATTTAAGGCCCTGCTTGATTCTAGGAAAGTTGATGGAGAAGGATGCTTCACCATTGCAGGAGATCCCTTTGATCATGTCTTTATGCTTTAGTGATGTTATTTGTTGTGGCCTTCGTCCGGTAAAACTTGCCAATAATGCCAAAGAACATTCTTGTAATGTAATCTTTTCATTACTATAAGACTTATAGATAGCTTTATTCAAAAACTTATGCTCATTATCCGTTAAAGCTCCTTTTTCAGGATTTTCTTGTTTTACGACATCACCGGGTTCTTTAACCTTTATACGCATTGATTTTAAAATAATTAAGACTTTCTCATCAACACCATAATACCCCAATGAGCACCATGTAGTGAAAAAATTTCTCAGTACAGTTAAATAGTTTTTTTTCTCTTTAGGCAAACCACCTCTGTAGTTCAAAATATTTGGCTCATCTATATAATCGACAATATTTTCTTCAAAAAAATGTCTCAAGATTTTGTTAATATGTTTCACATAAGCAGGACTATATTTACAAGCATAAAAAGCAAGTGTTCTTAGGTAACCTTCTTTTAACTTAATGCTGAGTGAAGAAGTTACTGCAGCAACATTAACTATGTAATCTCTGCTCAACACCCATTTGTTATTATTAATTTTGAAATGATACCCGGTTATTTTTGCTTTGAAGTTTTCATCATATTTTTTTAATTGTACGTTATTCATCTCGTAATCTCCCCATTAAATCGTTTTGATATGCTAAAGACGTTTTATGTGATTGTTCAATAATATGCCTTTGGTTATATATTTTTGCTGTTTCTGTACCAGGCCTCCATCCCATCAGATAAGACCTGATTTGTTCTTCTTTCTCTTCCGAAAAACGTTGTTTCATATTGTCCAGTTTCACTGAAAATTCATAATTCCATGTATGCCTCAATTTATGCCCCGTCAACTCCATTAATGCAGGTGACTGTTTACTAATGGTATCAATAATTTTGTGATATGCAGAAAATGACAATCCTTCCCCCTGTGAATATCCTTTCTTATATGTTACGAAAAGGAATTCATTACCTTTAGATTTTTTGATGTTTTTTCTATCTGATACAATGTAATCGAACAACTCGCTCATCAATAATTCATCGACACGAAAAACTCTTTCACATGTTTTAACCAGAGGCTGATTAATTCTTTTATCCGTCTTGTCATCATGTCTTCTTTTTATAGCAATAGTTGAATTTTGAAAATTAATATCGCTAATCCTAAGATTCAACAATTCACCAGCTCTTAGACCTAGACTAAAAATCAATAAAACAATCAGCCTATTTCTTTTTTGTACTTGATTAGAAAACGGGTTTAAATCAGAACCTACTTTAATAATTGAGAACAAACAGTCTATCTGTTCCTTGCTTAATGCCTTATCTGGGAACTGGTTCTTATATCTATCTGCGTTCGCTGGCCTTTTCATTTTCAAATCCTTAATAAATACCTCTACATTGCTTCTAGTTTCATTGTTATATGAATGAGTTAAATTAATTTTACACAACCATTCCAAATAATCACAAATTACAGTCAACCTAAAATATTTTGTTGGCCCTTTAACGTAATTAATCTCATGCAAATATTTTGTTTTTTTATTTTTGAAATTTTTCGATGTAAAATCCACAAGAGCATCAATTTCATTAACCCTTAAAAATTCCATTCTATTAATCCTTTCCTTGATATAAATCTTTTGATTTAAAAAAAAACGATAAAGCAATGCTAGACTCCCTGCAACAGCCTCCATAGTATTGATTGAACACGATCGATTTCTAACTTGTGTTGTTATATACAGATTGGGGTCATATAGAGGTTCCCCAGTATCTTTATAAATAACATGGCAATATCTTTCACCACTTTCAAAAATAAATGAGTTAACAATAATATTATTCATTTCTACCTCTTAAAAATTTACATTAATGTATAGGTGTAAAATAGTAATAAACTATAGAGTTATATTTTTACAAAAAAACATTTATTTATTTTGTGTTTATTTGTTTCACATCAATCATTTACATGTAATTATTTTCCACCTTATATATAAGGTAAACCTAGCTCCCTTTAAGTTCACCTTATACAGAAAAAAACATCTACATCCCCTGCGGGTGCTCTCTCCAAAATTATATGTAAAGTATTTTGTAAAATATCTTAGCTTTTTTTGCAGTTAAAATTTACATTATTAAATTAGGTAACTAAATCCCATAAAATTTATACTCTACATGTTAATAATGTTAATGAACCATACATTAATTTCAGTTTAAATAAACGCCCCAGGGCTAATACCTAATTTGTTAGGCCGTGGATAATGATTCTTAGAAATCAATCCATAGATCCATGCTCTCTTATATCCCGTTCTTGATAGCACTTCTGGAAGTCTTATGAGTCGTGTTGTTGGTGTGTTCATGTTGCTCTCCTCAGTTCTGTTTCGACGAGAGCAACTGTAACGGGGTAGGAAGAAGTGAGTTAGCGTGGCTCATAACAACAGAGCCGCAGAAGGCTGGGTCAGTTAGAATCCGAGAGTTTCATGACTTCTGAAACTCTCATGTTTTTGAGATGGGGATTTCGATTCATGAAAAAGTTAAACTGACGTACGAAATCAATTGTTGCTGCTTTCATGGCAAGGGGTCTATCAGCGTCTTTAATATGGTAATTCAGCCGGATCACGGCTTCATCGTCTTCGTCCGTATATAGAAGACGAGAAAGGCGATCATCTGACACTCGAACATCTTTCCTTTTCGCCCATAGCAATATGTCCAACATCGCTAGCAAACGGTAGTTTATGATTTTTTTGATAGTTCCATAGCCAAAACGAACCGCGCCAACCTCATCAACCTCAACCCCTTTAATCCGTCTCCATTGAGGCAGTGCTGCTTTTATAGACTCTGTAATTTCATCGTCTGTTCCACTACCCAGATCGATTTCGAGCAGGATAGTTTTCTCACATAAAGGGGACATTAGCGTTGATACATAAGCTTCGTGATGAGGAGCGTTAACACTGTATATATCGTTTCCTCTTTCCCAATTGAAAAGATTCACATTAAGAGCAGATACGCTCAGGTGAGCAAGTCTGCTGATATCCGTTATAAAAATGTGGGGAGGGTTGTAAAGGCTATCATTGGTCATTGGGTAGTCGAGTTGTGTTTCATTGAAAAGTTGGGGGTTGCCTCCGAAAATTTTCGTCATGTAGTTCCACAACCCTTTTTTCTCTTCCTCAGTGGGCCATGCTTTAAACAAATGCGATCTAGCCCAAAGTTCATGATAAAGACCGTTTAAAGTGATTTCTTCGAACTTACGGTAGTTATCTATGTCGAGCCAAGCTTTGATTTCTTTAGTATGCTCTGGGAACCAATTTTTCATCGAAACACACTCCAGCAATAGATCATAATCTGTTAGTGTTGAACTTCCCAGACTTACTCGGTTTATGCAAGTTTCAAAGACTTAACCGATGGCAGCGACATAAAAATTCTTTGTTGGTATTAATGTTGGAACAATTATGACTACCTATAAAAATTCTCTTTTAAATCATGAAAATATTTATACGTTCGATTCCTGTAGGGGACACCAATACGACTCTTTTCACCCCCCATAAAACCAAGAAACCAGCACCTCACAAGGTCTGAGCGTCTTTTTCATTGCCAACCAAAACTATCAAAAAGCATGGGTAGCGATAGTGTAAGCATCCCGTTTTAGTTCCACATGCCTTTTGAGATTTCCGGTTTCTCAGCCATCAGCCGATATTCTTCCGGCGTCAGGTTATTCAGGGATTCACTTGGCCGTAAGTTGTTGTATTCTGTCAGCCAGCGCTCCGTTACCTTCCGAGATTCATTCAGCGTTCTGAAAATTTAAAACAGTATTTCTGTCCGATATGGCCTTAAACCGTTCGATAAACGCATTTTCTGTCTGCTTTCCTGGTTTAATGAATTCCATCAATACGCACTGCTCTTCCTCTCATCCTTCCGGCGTTGCCATAAGACTGCTAAATAGTATTACTCGTGAGTTGGACGCCGAATATGATGAGAATTGACTTCCCACTTGTCGTTATGGGCGAAGTGATTTTTTAGCTGAGACGTTATTTCCATCATCGTTGATTAAGGTATAGGTTATATCGTCTGGTTGCCACGTCGGGAGACTGTTCGTCTCGAGTGTTTTGCTCTCAAAAGGCGGCACCATCCCAATTGCAACCTGATACGGTGCACTGGCAGAAGTAATCTGCGCGGCACTGAAAGTGGCAAAGTACGGCGTCGGATTAGTGACTTTAAGAGTCGCAGATCCAGGCGTTCTGACCAGGTTAAATTGGAGTTTCCCCGCAAGATTATCGACATCAGGGGTAAGATTTTTTGGGCGATAGAACATTTTCAGTTGCAAGCGAACCGCTACTTTTACTGCTGAAATACCCGGAGGCAGGTGTGCATCGGTGGGTGGAATTTCATAAATGTTCAGCCAATAAAGCGATTCACGATCTTGTGGTTGGTTAATCTGCGTTGCAAGGAGACGAAGGTTTTTTTTCTCCCCGGGCTCTAAACGAAAGATGCCTGGCAGAGGTATCACGGGGATGTCATTGGCTGTTTCTGGTGTCCCATCAAGAGCACCATGGTCAATCCAAGCCTGTACGACCACCGGGTAATCATTACCATTTGCCAGCATTAATGAGCGTTCTCGGTCAGAGGCGGAAAAGACCACCCGAGAAGATTCGACCATCACGCCAGCCCAAGCCCCGTGACTGAGGAGCAATAATGTCCCCAACCACCCTGCTAATTTTCTCATTATTGTACCTGAATGATGACTTGTGCTGTGGCGCTGACTTTACCGGGAGTCACTGTTTTACCCGGTAGCGCTTTAAGCGTCGCATTGAGTGTTTTTGTGTAAGTAGTGACCCCGTTGACCACTGAACCTGAGGCGGCATCATCCAGTACTGGATACCATCCGGCGGCATTGCCACCCAGTACAGTGCCACTAACTGTACTCAGCAGATTCAGTGCCGCACCACTTGTCCGGCTGAACTGGATGCCCACACCAGTGGCCACGTTAGGTGCGGAACCATAATTATCGGAAAGTAAATACCCAACTCCTGAACCCGCAGTACCAAATCCGGCAGAGATAGCGGATGCCGCATTTGCTGGATTGACCAGTATTCCCATAGCTGTCTGATTAGACGCGACACCACTACTAAACGCCGTTACACCTGTATTTGCCGGACTGGCTGTCTGACAGCTAAATTGTATTGTCACCGGTCTCTGGCGGGTCTGTCCGGTATTGAGTTCTGAGACACTAATGGTTGGGAACAGTACAGTCGGTGTAACATTCGTCACTGAACACGCCGCGGAACGACGAATGTAAATATGGTTATAAAGGTTTACTGCCCCTGGCCAGGAACCATACCAACCGTCATATTGCGAGTTTGAATCGCCCCCAACCTTGAGGCCGGAAGATACACCCCCGCCTTGGAATGCAATATAGGTTGCGGGTTGAGACTGCGAGTAAACCCCCGTTCCGGTTGTCCCCCCCTTGCTACCACTCAAACGGAACAACTCGACTTGCGTGTTACTGAAGTTTTTGGCCTTCACTAAAATCCAGCCTTGTGAATCAGTATCAAGATTGGTTAAGGGCCGTGATTTCCAGTAACGGGAATAGTATTCCCCCGTGTTCAAGTTAGTCGCCCGCAAAGCCATTCCCGTAGCATATGTCTGATAAGCTTGGGGCAAACCATAGGCAGTACCTACTTCAACATTCCCGGCATAAGTAGCATCGCCATTAGTCGCGTAATACTCGAAAAGACTCCCCGCATCTTTAGCCTGACAGCGGTACAAAATTTGGTCTGCAGAATAGCTCTGATTACCTGATTGGAGAAAGTTTACAGTACCGCTACCTAACAAAGTGCCATCTGGTTGGAACGTACTGTTATTTATGTTGATCACAGTGGGTAGGCTGCCACTGGAACCCGCGGTATCAGCGGCTCCGTCCCAGTTGGCGGCAGTACCTTTACCCGGTTCAGTATAATAATTCGATGTGGAGCTCGTCGTAATAGCGGTAATTCTGTAGCAGGTCGCCCCCACAGGAAGAGACATTATTATGCCTGCAATCAAAATGAGTGAGGTTTTAGCAAATCTAAACATAATTGATTATCCGTTTCAGTGGCCAGCACATGGCAATTCAAGGTGATACATCGACTGCTTCATATCTTGTCCACGCAGATCATAGGAAAGAATGCATTGTTCAGAAGATGATTCTCCCCATTTAATCAGCAACTTACCTTGTTTCTTGGGTGCTCGAGCATAAATCTGGTTGCCCTGTCCAACTAAACCTACAACAGCATTGCTGCTGTCATAGACATTAGTTCCCAATGGCAAACCACCTACCGGTTGGTTAATCAATTTGATTAACAAAGCATAGCCTTCCAGGGTTTTGAAACGCATTTTGACTGCGGCACCAGCATAAGGAGCGATCCGTTGCTGGTTTTCGGCTAGTTCGGCATTTTGATTCTCTATACCCTTGGCATCCAGACTAATGTCGTTATAACGATATGGCACCAATGACGGCACAACGGCATAACCAAACCGGTCAATTTTCGCCCCCATACCGTTTTCAACCTGTGCGCCGTCTGCACCGTCAGCTTCGACGATGCCGAATGTATCCCCCAGATAAGGGCCCAAGGTAAGCCCCCCAGAGTGAGCGACGATAGCTCCGCGGGCACTTGCTCCTCCCTGGGTAAAATTCTGACCATGCGAAAGGCTGCCTCCAACAGTAACGTCAGGCAACTGCTGAGTTAGGTTAGCCCCGAAGCTGGTGCCATTTCCGCTATTGTCATACGCACCGTTGACGCTATAGCTCAATAACTGGCTCGCACCCAGAGTCCCCGCCAGCGCTGTCTGATAATTAGTATGCCCATTGTCACCAGATTGCTGGCTGACACCCGCAGAAAGCACGGGTGAGCGAGAACCTTCGCCCAAAGGTATTGAAAGTGAAAACATCAAAATGTTTTGCGTTGAGCCATTAGAAGAAACGTCATCCGATGACTGCGTGCCATAATGTGTGCTACCTGTCTGCTGACGACTCAGCGACAGGTTGTAACTGACAGAATGATAATTTTGTGAATATCCGATTTGATACTGCGTATCTCGGCTACGATCACCCTGATAGGTATTTGTTGAGCCGGAAACATAGATCTGCCCGTAATCACCGAGCCCCTGACTCACTGTCATAACATATTGATTCTTTTGCTGATAGGTACTGGATGACCAAACGTCGTTATGATTTTGGGCATCACGGAGACCCAGTACATCACTAAGATCACGATAGCCATCCGTGGAGTAGCGATATCCCGCCAAAGCGAGGGTTGTCGAGCTGGGAGCAAAAGTACGGCTGTAAGTTGTACCCAGACGCCAGCCCTGCAGCGTCTCACCCCACATATCGGCACGTGAGTACACAATGTTAGTCCCAAGTGCACCCAGTTCACTGGCCAGTACGACCCCGCCAAGCAAAGCTTGATAACCTTGGGAAACACGTGCTCCAGTGTTGGCGGTGACAGCATTGGACAAACCCGTCTGATAAGTCAGATCAGCAAATGTTGCATCACTGTCACCGATATCACGTACCTGTCCCGCAGATAAACTAACGTGTGAACGCCCTGGTCGCATCGAATCCGGCACTGCAGAGAACGGCATGGTAAATGAAGAGACTCTTCCATCTGCTTCCTGAACTTCAACGACTAAATCCCCCTGATAACTGGTCGGATAAAGATCGTCAATAACAAATGGTCCTGGGGCCACGGTCGTCTGGTATATTTGGGAACCAGCCTGACTAACAGTAACCTTTGCGGTCGTTGCAGCGATGCCATGAATTGTTGGCGCATACCCCCTCTGTGATTCAGGTAACATGCGATCATCTGTTTCTAATTGCACACCACGATAGCCAAGGCTGCTGAATAAACTCCCGGAAGTGAAGCTGTCACCTAACGTCAGCTCGCTGTTAACGACGGGGAGCGGACGCTGTATATAAGTACGTATTGATTTCCAGTGACTGTTGTTACTGTAGTCACTGGTATAGCGTGTATAAGTCGATTGTTGTCGCAATTGCCACATGCCGAGATTCGCCCCGGAATTCAGTCCAAGGTAAGTAGAACCCGTGTTGTTATCTGAAGCTTGCGAATGGTAATAGTTGGTATCGTAATTTGCGAATGCAACCGTTTCGCCCGAAGAGAGATCAGATACCGGGACCGCACCACGCGCAATACGTGTCATTAATCCTTGGGGTATAAACAAATCCAGGCGCAAACGGGCAAAATCAAAACGACTTGTCGCTCCATCAACTTGTTGCTTTAGGTTAAGACACTGTTCATCAATGTCAGTAGACTTAATACTGGCTGGCAATATTCCTGCGCCAATTAACGCATCACGTGTGAAGCATGGCGATACATCGCCCTCTTTACTTGCTCTGAAAACGACTGATTGCCTGTTAAGAAAACTACCATTGACGAAAATATCGACCTGATATGTGCCAGGTTCAACAGCATTAGCCTGATTAAACCGGGCAATACTTTTCTGATCTTTTGCACTACCGACCAACATGCTGTTATCAAATTCGAAGCTGTTATCTTTAACTGTATTACCCGGCCCCATTGTCGTTGCAAATCCGGCTGGTGGGAATAACCATAATGCCAGCACTAATGGTTTTAAACGAAAATTACAGCCTGGTGTCATTCTAGGGATAATACCTGTCATTTTAAGTTTGCCATTTTTAGCTTCCATTTTTATTATATTTGTCATTCCTTCGGCCCCTTAAGGTATAATCCTTCCCTTCAATGTAATTGTTTATAAAAACTATTTATTCAGATCTGCCTGCGCGTCAGTATGGCCGCCATAGTCATTGACGAGAGTGAACTTAATCTTTCGTACACCGCTAAGAGACTGATTAGCTTTATTCAACTCCCAACTCAGCTGAGATTTAGGCGGGACCATACTCACAGCGAACGGGATATCTTTACCCCCAACAATAACTGAAGCATTGATGAGTGTTGCAAAATAACCAGATTCATTGTTTGCAGTCAGGATCCAATGATTATTCTTTTCATTCAGAGAAAACTTAATTTCCTTAGAAAGGTTATCCGGACTGCCTACAATACTTTTAGGACGATAGAATATTTTTATTCTATTGCGTAAAACAACCAGCATCTGGTTCTCTGCACTGCTTGCAGTGTTTTTGGGAGGGATTTGCACAGAGTTTAGATAAAATACAGATTCGCGGTCTTGTGGAAGGCTTTTACCAGTGAATACTAAGCGTACTGACTGACCTGTCTTAGGTTCTACTCTAAATAAAGCAGGAATTGCCATAAATGGCCCATCTGCGTTATCTGGCGTAGATGCTGGATTATTAATATCAGACCATACCTGCATTACATACGGAATATCATCATTATTTGTAAATTGCACCGTCTGCGATTGGGCTTCTCCCGGATAAATAACCCGCGTATTAAGCATAGTGACGCTGGCTGTCGCCGATGCGTTTAGCACAAAGATCAGTGCGGTGACGATACCGAACTTATTACTCCATATTTTTATAGTCATCGTTAATTCTCTAGTGAGCCCCTGCCATAAAAAATGGCAGGGGAAATTATTACTGGTAAGACACTGCGTACTGAACACTACCCAACACAGAACCTGGAGTTGCTACGCCTTCAGAATAATATTCAACCGCAAAATCATGCGATGCTGAGGTAGCGTTGGCTGCCAGAGACAGTCCTGGGTTACCTACCTGGCCAGTCAGATCCAAAGCAGTTGCAGGAGTTGCAGGGTCAACCAGCTGCAAAGAAACGTTACTTGCGTTACCGGTATTACCCATACGGCCATTGCTGGTCAGGTTATTACCAACAAACACAGTCTTAATCGCTGTTGCTGATGTTGATGCTGTACAACCCGTCAGGCTAATAGTGAAAGGCGTTTGTCCAGCCGTCGTTCCTGCAGTTGCCAGTGATGATGAAGGCACGGTCGGAAGCAAAACGAGTGGCGTTGATGCATTACCATTAATGCTAACTACGCAAGTTTGATCGGCGACTTCACCCTGAAAATTAATGGTATTTCCAGCCATTGCAGAAGTAGAAGCAAATGCTGCGCAAGCCATAACGAGTGCTAATTTTTTCATGTTTAAATTTCCTTATATTTAGGTATTGGGCGTATCGTTCAACAAAGTTCCCTTCCGCCCGTTTATTTTTACTACGGTGTAAATTAGGTTTTTATGTATTAATTGAAGATGAGTTTCATCAAAAGTTTTCTTAAAAATCACATTAGGCAAAGCTCTCACCCGATTAATTCATTAATGGTTCAATCGATACACTTAAATTAACCAGATTGTAATACTTCTCATGTGATTTATACCCTGCGTTATGGAGGCCATTATGTAGATAAAAAAAATAAGTCGCAACATTATTTGCGTGTAATAAAACGCCAACAGTCTAATTATGGACCGGTGGTGTATAAAGCTATTCTATTCAAGAAATAAACTGAAGATTGGGAGAAGTAAATGCAGTCAATTAATTTACAGTAAGAGTAAAAAATAATTAATATACAAATCACAACACCTCGTTGTGATAAGTTTTAGAATTTACGGAGCAGGTGGGAACCTATCTGGGCTGAATGGGATGTTTCAACCACTCTTCTGTACATCTAGAATTTTTCAGGCAATTTATTTATCTTAATGAGCAATCCGCGCTTAATCACAATGTACCCCCCTGCTTTTAGCTCGGACAAAATCTTCATTATTCCACTTCGGGACAAAAAAGTTCTCTCCTGAATATATTCAGCTGCTGAGGTCATTGCACGCGTTTCGAAATCTTCATTATTCAGTGCATATAGTAAGTTGCTGATGAGTTTATAAGTAGGGATGCCAGCATGCTTACGTTGATACTCATTCAGCCTAGATGAATGAAACATCAGCAAATAGGAAACATGCTTCCATAAATCATGCTTCTCAATGAAAGCAAGAAACTCATCTACTGGAATCTGCATATATTCAATATCCGTCTTCGCCTCAATTACAACGTCGGCCTCAACTTCGATCAATGTATTTACCCCCAAAATACTGGGTGATGATACTGTCGAAATAACAAGGGAATCTGAGTAACGCGATATCACACAGGAGCCACTATAAAGCAAGAAACATAATGAACTTTTATGTTTCAAGAGTTTGAAACGCTTGCCCGAAATGGCCTTTCTGACTCCTTCAGCCTTCATAAAAGCATCAAGTAGGATCTGAATATGGAGGGTCGGTTTTAATGTTGAAAGGTGATTGAGTGAGTTCATCATAAATGCCATCGAAGGAGAAGTTAATGAACTGAGTATAGATAAGTTAATGAAATGATCAATGAAAATTGGCCACGGCTTTAGAGCTTTCCCAAAATAATATTTTTTATTCATTGGATATTAATTCACCATTATTTTGGTGAGGCCTGAGCTGGCTATAATTGCCAATGATATAATTTGTTATCACTTTGTTTGCTTCGCTAAAATTCATGTAGACACTTTTCAGTACCCATTCTGATTTTAGTCTGCGGAAAAAACGTCCCAACGGACTGTTATCTCAACCATTTCCCCGACGACTCATACTTGGCTTTATACGATACTTCCTCAGTAACTGTCTGACTTTCCTGCTGGTATAGGGACTTCGCTGGTCTGAAGGGAACATACACCTGCGGTTTTACCTCTTGATTCCCTGGCCATCGTTAATGCCTTTCACGTCAGCGCACTATCAGGTGATAACGACATCACCCAGCCGACTGGCCTGCGGGAGAATAAATCCAAAACCATCTCCAGATATGCCCTGCGTTTACCCATACAGATATACGCCACATCGCCGCGCACTGACATTCGGGATATCCACCTGCTCTTCGGTGGCCTTTTTGTAGCGATGCGCAGGTTGTTGGTAACTGTAGATATTAATTTTTTTCATTAAGTTAGCCATACACCAACGGCCTAAAGGCACTCCCTTTGCGCTGACCATACCGGCAATACTTCGGGCACCCGCTGAACCTTGACTGCCGCGATGAATCCCGGATACGTTGCAAACAGTGGCAACAGAAAATCGCGTCCTCAGTTTCTCAACTAGCGAGAATTGCTCAGAGAGTCTGACAATATCACCCCTATTAAGGTGGCCAAATTCACTATGCCACTACATAAAAACATAAAATGATAAACGGAGCTCAACGGGAAGTCTCTGCTCTTTCATGCAAACGAATAAGCAGTCCGTTATACACATCGACACTACGTTCTTTTTTTAAGGTGTCCAGTACGCGAGCAACGGTACTGGAAGAAAGACCGGTAATTCCACTCACGTAGTCTGTTGCTGTGTGGACCAAACGGACTTCCTCACTCTCCTTTTGTAAAGATTGCAACGTGCTATACACAACAGAAACGACATCTACTTTTTTCCGCTTATGGGTTTTGCTGTGTAATTCATAAACCATTTCTGATAAATGGCATACCAATACAGACCATAAATTGTTCTGACAAATCATGTCGGATAGACTTTTGACTGATATCGAGTACACAATGGAAGAATGTATCATCTTTAACGTCAATCCTTCCTCCGGATACATTATCTGATTCAACCCTACCACATATGGCCCGTTCACCATGCCTGAGGGACGAGAATGGATGTCAGAGTAAATAATAGCCACCCCCTTCTCTATAAAATGACACCAATAACTATCATTACATTTTGATGCGATAACGGTACCAGGAAACGAAAAAGATTGTTCACCATTAGATTTAATAAAATCAATAATTCTTTGCATTTTCCGGTTTACCCTCCATGGTTGAAAATCAGACTGCATCATAAGAACATTACGAAGTAATTATATACGCAATAGTATTAGCATTCTAAAAATTAACAAGATTTCATTTATCCAATTAAATTTTAACAATCCATTAATGGACTTGTGATGTTAAAAAGAAACCCAGATCCAATTACGCCATATTCATCATTTTTAGATCAGCAGAGTAAAATTAGAACACATAGCAATTTAAATTTAATATGTCCTATAAGATAATGCCCACTTAGAAAGTCAATATCCAAAACGCACCAACATAACGTGAACGCTCACTTTTGTATATTAATTAACTGAGTATATGATATGTATGATATCAACAAAGTTATCTCAAGTACTGGGCCTGTAGAATGCATACAAGCATTATTTTCTGATTTAAAATCATTTGCTGGTGAAAAATACGGTAAAGAATCACAACGATTTCCACTGGATAAAGATGGACGTCGCATGTGTTTCTTGCTTTATAGTGGTACTTGCATCGTAAAAAGGAATGTTGATTCTCTTGTCCTTTGCACCATCACTGGGCCGTGCATAATCGGTCTTCATGATATTTTTCATGAGAAATCTGATATTCAGGTCATTGCAGTAAGTGAAACTCAATATGGCATAGTTATGGTAGATGAGTTACTGGACTTCGTCGAAGAGAGCCACTTATGGAGAAATATGTCTTATATGCTAATGTTGTCGGCCACACGATTTAGTGAGTACCAACAAGAAACAGTAGGGATCAGCAATTATGGACTTATTTGCAACTTGCTCGTTTCATTGAATAATGAAAACTTCGAAATCCGAGCCACCACAACTGCACTCGAATATATTCAGGACAGAAGCAACCTGTCTCGCAGTGGGATAATGAAAACTCTTGCATCCTTAAGAGACGGTGAATACATCGTTATTAAAAAAGGATTACTGATTAAACTCAACACATTACCTAAAAAGTTCTGATTTATATTAAAAATACAGATTCACCATCAATCTTATATTGGTTGTTTGAGAATAATTAATTTTACCTTCTAATGATGCACCTACTCAGACTCACACTGCAACGTCCTTTAATTTTAGGTAACAATAGAGATAGGTAATAGCCATGATTAATATCATTATCGATGATGATAACATTTTATTTCGTAGCGGGATGGGTTATCTATTGCATGAAATATTTAACTCTCACAATGAGCTCGACATTAATATCTCCCATGAAATTACCAATGAAAATGTGGGATTCGCAGATATCATCATCAAAAAATTCCGCAGTGGTGAAATTTATCTATGCCAGGACATTCTCAATGGTCGTAATAAAGACTGCGTCGTAATGAGCGTCTGTGATCCATGCGTCCCATTAACCAAGGCGAAGCCCACTCTTTGTTTGGAAAATTCTATTTTTATTAGCCGAGATATCACACTGGTTGATTTCAAAATCGAAATAAACCGGCGATTGAAAGATATCTCAGCAAAAAAGACAATTCGAAGTTACCATGACTGTAATAAGTGTAACGTTAAAACCCTTAAGAGTTCGCAGCTCGAAATAGCCGGCCGTCTATTTCGTAAAGAGGATACACAACAGATTGCCCGTGCATTAGGTATAGATGTTAAAACGGTTTCAGGGCACAAACGAAAAATAATGAGTAAGTTTAATTTAAGGAGCAACTGTGAACTGCATGCATTTTTATCACACTATAATAGAAAAGTTGGGTTGTAAGTAGAGTTCCCCCGAGCCCGTACACACTTCTGGCTCGATAATAAAGCACTGGATGAACGCGCAGGACGTTGCAAAGCCGTGTGCCCAATGAACTTTGTTAAATTAGCATCTGAGATTAGATACCGAAAACGACGGTATTATATCTTCGGTGGCAAGGCCCAGCTACCTCGAGGCTATTCAATTACATAGGGCACTTAAATTCCGGAAAATTGCTCAAGATGTTATACGAGGCTGTTATTAAAAATAATACGGCTATCTTTCCAAGATTCATTACCTGACTTTTTATGTTCCGCAATAAACGTGGGCAAAGCCATGCAGGTTTCTTTGCGCATTTGGCACTCTGTGGAATTTGGGTTAAGGTTCGTGGATTGTGAACAGCGAGGGAAAGCATGTGTTTTACCGGATAGCGGAAATTGTTGTTTTTTTGATGATCTTACTTTGGGTAGCGCTGCTGTTTAACGTGGGTGGAATGTCGGTGATGTTGAGTAAGTTCCTGATGCATCTTGAATCGCTCAGATAGCAAACTTTTACTTCGCAACCGGTCGGTTGGCGGCCCAAAATCAGGCCGCCTTTCCCAGAGCTGTATTTCTTAAAACTTTTAGAACGTCCAGCGCACCCCGCCGGTATAGCCCCAGCCTCGGGCCCCGTTACTGTTGATCTCCTTGCGGTAATCCACTTCGGCATACAGTGATAAATCGTTTTTAAAGGTCACCGTTCCCCCCGTGCCCAACTCTCCCATCTGCCCAAATTTACCGCTGGTAAAGGTGTGGCTGATATCGGTATTTTCAGCACCAATGGTGGTTTTCGCTTCACTGCCCCAGCCGCGAATATAGTTAGCCCTCAGGTATGGCGTATATTGACGCCCCTTCTCATCCACCCAGGTACGCTCTGCCCGCAGGCCCAGACGGCCAATGGTCTGGCTGTAATCCTGATAATCCACCGTGGTGCTGTCTTCGTCGGTGAAGTTTTCCATATTAATGCGGGTGTACATCAGTTGTGCCTGCGGTTCAAGTTTCAGGCCGTTGTCGAACAAATATGGATAACCGGATTCCAGCGAGGCACTCCAGCTCTTCGCCTTCGGCGAACCGACGTCGCTCTGACGCGGGATATCAGTTTCGCCACGGTGGTTATCAAATGACAACACGCCATCCATATAGAAACCGTTCTCGCGCTGCCAGGTCAGGTAAAGCGCCAGACTGTCGCTGTTGAACGTGGTGCTGCTAAATCCGTCCGCCGCCTGTGGCCGCAGTCGGCTGTTACCGTGGGTATAAGCCACGCCGCCGCGCAAGCTGTCTTTATCCCCGTCGAGGCGCAGCACGTTACCACCCAACTGCACCGCGCTGTAATCCATATCGAAGTCATAACCAAACTGCTTAAACCCAACGTTGGATTTATAGGTCATGTTCGATCCGATGTAGCGCAGGAACATCTCACCGCCGGGGCCATCTGACAGGCTTTGCTCATGACGCAGTTCGCCAAGACGTTTATGCAGATCGTCTATGATGGATGCGTTGTAGTAAGCCAGCGCCACCGGCGCTGAAATGTAGGACGGCACCTGGGGCGTAACCGCCGGGCGGCCCGGTGCACAGTTATCAATACCGTCGACTACGCAACCGTCGTCCGGTGGGTTAGTCAAAGGCTGAAGAGTGTTATCCACGGGCACATCCGGGTTTTCAGGAGTCCCGGGGTTCGTCGGGGTTATCGCTACCGGACGCACCGCTTTGTTACACGCATCGCCTTCGCAAACGTAAGCATTTCCGATGCGGTAATCCCAGAAGGTGTTATTGAGCCCACCGCTCACTGCACGCTGGTTGGCATCGCTGCTACCCGGCGCAAAGCTGTACAGATCATAGCGCCACGGCCCGGCTGCCAGATAGCCGCCCTTCAGTGCAAAGCTGCTGGCGCTGGCATTGCCCGCCACCTGTACCAGCGAAATCCCTTCGTAGGCGTCCATCGTGGAAGAGTGGTTGAGGTCGGTCTGTTTGCCGGTGCTGACGGCCGCCGGAGTGACATCCAGTGTAGTCGTCCCGCTGCTGGCGTTGCCGTTGATTTTCAGCCGATCGGTGAGCTGATTGCTTAGTACACCGCCGTCATTGAGGTTGGTGATCATTTTCACCACGCCGCTGTCGGAAACCAGATCGCCTGCGATGGTCAGGCTGTTACCCGGCGATCCGCTGCCGTTGGTCAGATCAATGGTGCCCGCGTTGGTGACGATCGCCGAATTCAGCTCACCGCCAGAAATCGTCGGGTTAATGTCGTTACCGGCAAACAGCGTGGACGTACTGTCTATGTTGACGTTGCTGTGCGCCAGTTTCAGGTCACCGGTCAGCTCCCACTGCGTGTTGTCGACGAAGTTAATTACGTTCCAGCCGTTACCGAGGTTGACGCCACGGGTCAGGTCATCGGTAGCAAAACTGCCGCCGCGTGACACAATCTTGGTAAAAGTCACCTCGTTATCGGTGCCGATCCCGCTGGTAATATGCCGGGTCTGCGACAGGTCTACGCCGTTGATATAGGCGCGGTTGACGTTACCCGCACCCAGCGTCAGGCTGCCGTCGAGCGTACCGCCGTTCCAGGTAATGGTGTCATCACCGTCACCGGTATTGATGTCACCCAGCACGCTGCCGGAAGTCAGAAGAATATTGTCATTACCGCCGCTTCCCGCGACGGCCAGCCCGCTGGCGGACGACGGCGTGATGGTGCCCTGATTCTCAAAACGTGCCGTCGTGCCGTTACTGAGATCCACCACCGGCGCCGTCAGGCTGGCTGAGGTCAGCACGCCGGTGTTCAGTACCGCGCCGGCCTTACCCGCCACCAATGCAGAACCGCCCGCGGGGTCGGTAATATTAACCGTGGCCGCCGTCACAACGTCGCCGGTGGTATTGGCGTTAATCCCGCTCCCGCCCGCGCCGCTGACGTTAAAAACGTAGCCGCTACCTAAGTTCAGCGCGCCCTGCGTGGTGGAGAGATCGGCCTGCGTAAAGTTAAACGCGGTGCCGTTGCCCGCGACATTGACCCGCAATGTAGAAGCTGGGTCAAACGCCGTGGCGGTGCGCACACCGCTGCCGTTGGCGAGAGTAATGGTCGAGTCTTTCACGGTGACATTCCCAGTCTCGGCGCGGTTTTCAATCCCGTTACCGCTGCCGCTAACATTCAGCGTCACGTTGTTCATCGACAAGCCCGCCGCCCCGGTATCGAGCAAGACACCCTGCGCCGTGCCACCGCTGGTGATGGTGCTGCCGCCACTGGTGAGTAACAACTGTGCGCCATCAGCGATGCGTATCCCGGCGATACCGTCATCGACATTAATCACCCCGGCGCGCGCCACGGTGGTTCCCGCCCCGCTGGCATCAATCCCTGCACCGTCGGCGACATGCAGCGAACCGTTGTTGGTCACGTTGCTGCCGGAGTTCGCCAGAATGCCGGTGCTGCCTGCGCCAGTCAGATTAAGCGCCCCGTTGTTAACCGCCACGCCGCCCTGTCCGGCTGACATGCCGGTACTGTTGGTACCGGTCAGATTAACCGCGTTCGTGTTGGTTATGGTCCCGCCCTGTAAGGCGTCCATGCCTGTTGCCCCCGTGCCACTCAGGGCCAAAATCCCGCTGTTAGTGGCATTACCGGTGGCTGCCGTCGCCATCCCGCTGCTGTTATTACCGGTAAGGGTGATCGTGCTGTTATTACTGATATTTCCTGCGGCCTGCGCCAGCAAACCGGTGCTGTTATCCCCGATGAACATCATCAGGCCGTTATTGATCACCTGCCCGAGATTGCTTGCAACGTAACCGTTGACCCCGCTGGTGCTGGCTGACAGCGTGGCGGCGCTGGTTAACGTCGTCGCCGCCGGCGCACCGCTGGCCGCACCGGTAAGGTCGTGTTTCTGGCCGTCGGCCAGACCACCGATGCTGTTCACACCCGTCAGCGTCAGCTGGCTTGCCGCATCCAGATTGCCGCTTGCCCCGCCTTCTGTAATGACGCCACGCGCGCCGCTGCCGCTGACAAGCAGGCTGGAACCTCGTGTGTTGAGGTTGGTGTTAAGGCCGGAACCCACCAGCGCCTGGCTGTCATTGCCGGAAGCGGTGAGGACCGAACCGCTGCTAAGCGCCAGCCCCGCACCATCTTCAATGCGGTAGAGCGTCGAGCGATCGGTTGAAGCGTTCAACACGCTGGTCGCGCTGTTAATGGTTGAACCGGCACCGACGGCGCGGTAAGCGATCTGGTCGGTATTATTGAAGGCCGGTGTAGCGGTGCCGGATACCGTAACCGTCGCACCGTTAACCGCTTCAGCCCCAATCGCGCCCACGCCGTTAAGGTTAATCAGTGAGCCATTGCTCAGGGTGGCGGTGGCTTTACTGCCACTGGCGCTGATCCCGGTCGTGCGAGAGGCCGTACTGCCACCGTTGACGTCAATTTTTCCGCTGGTGCTGGCGCTGGTATTCAGAGTACCTGTGCCGCTGTTGACCACTATCCCGGTGCCACCGTCATTAATAGAAATGTTGCCGGTGTTGGTACCGGTTGCCCCGCTTTCGACGCGAATACCCGTCGCGCCCGCACCGGTAAAGGTAATGTCGCCGGAGTTGGTGAGCCCAGCGCGGTTGCGGGCGATGTAGCCGGTTAAACCATTTTGCGCAGAAGTCAGTACCGCCGCCGAGTTCAGCGTGGTGTTAGGCGATGCCGAACCGCTGTTAGCCCCGGTTAAGGTATGTTTTTGCCCATCGGCAATCGCGCCAACGGCGTTGGCACCGGAAAGATTAATGGTGGTATCGGCATCAATGGTTCCTGTCGCTCCCCCTTCAACAATCACGCCGGTAGCCCCGTTACCAGAAACCTCCAGCGTGGCGTTTTTTGTCGCCACCACGGTGCCACCCGTGCCAGTGCCGATAACGCCGACCGAGTTTGTACCCGACGCGGTCAGTGACAGATCGGTGCCATCAAAGTCTGCGCCCTGTTCAAGGCGGAACAGCGTTGAACCGGTCGTAGTGACATTAAACGCATTATTGCCGATGGTGTTGATTTTTGCATTCGGGCCGTAGGCGAAGAAGGCGATCTGATTGCTGCCGCCGGTGAAGGTCGGAACCGCCTGGGCGGCCACATCGACGGTGGCATTACCGCGCGCATGCACACCGATTGCACCGTTGCCCGACAGATTGATCGGTCCGTCAACTTCCGCACTGGCGGTGCCGGTTCCCTGTCCTTCAACCCATACGCCGAAATTGCGCGTGCCGCTGGCCGGGTCTGCGCCGCCTGCCACGTTAATGGTACCGGTTGAATTGGCGGCCGCCGTACTTCCTGCCGTGGCAATGACTTTGATCCCGGTGGCGTTGACCCCGTTGAGATTGATAGTACCGGCGTTGTTGATATTGCCGCCGCTGCCCGCATTGACTACCGACATGGCAATATTCTCGCGCGGCACCGTCGTGGCTTTGCCGTTAACGTCGATGTTGCCGTTGTTAATCATCGTGGTTGCATTGCCGCCGTTGGCAAACATGCCCGCGCCGTTCTGCACCTTCGAGCCAATCACTATGCTGCCGTTATTGACGCCGCTGCCACCGCTGTTCACTTGCACTCCGGCAGTCAGCCCGCTCTGGTTGACCGAGATGTCAGTTGTGCTATCGGCCACGCCGTTCTGCGGCCCGCGTCCGAGATAGATATTGCCCCCGGCGTTGTTTACAAAGCTCGCCGTTGCGTCGCCGACCAGCACCCCCGTCGTGCTACCGGTAGCGCTGGAACCGTTAACGCCGACATTAATATTGCCGCTGTTATTCGCACTTGAACCCACGCCGAGATTGATGGCCGATGTGGTGCCACCGGTGGTGGCGAAGTTGACGATGCCGTTGTTGGTAAAGGTGCTGTTATTGAGTACCTGAACGCCGTTGGACCCCAGCCCGGTGGTGCTCACCCCCGTGCCATCATTTTTGTTAACAAAGCCGCCGTTGATCACGCCATTGTTGACGCCTGCGCTGTTGTCAAGATACAGCGCTGAACCATCCCCTGAAGAACTGGCACTGCTGACCTTGCCGTTGACCGTCACCAGCGCGCCGTTGGAAGCATGGATAGCCCCGCCCGTGGCGCCAATCACTTCCAGTGTTTTACCGGCGGCTACGTTCACTTTGGCATTCGCCCCGCTGGCATTGATGACAATACGATTGCCGATAGCCTGTGCGACGTCATCGTTCGGGTCATCGGCTGAGATGGTGTAATCGATGGTGGTGTTGGTCAGCGTAAACGCTTTTTTGAAGTTGGCCAGGTAGGTGCCCTTGTCCAGATTGCCGGACTGAAGCTGACTTATCAGCCAATCGTTATAACTTTTCAAGCCAGCGGCCGTGGTGACGTTGAAGTTATTGGCCTGATTATCTAACGTCTGCACCGTAAACGCGCCGCTGTAGGTGATCACGTTGTTGACCGCAAACTGGCGCGGGACGTTCGGCGTCGCCGCCGTACCGGTAAAGGTAATGCGGTTATTGGAGTTCCAGTTGAGCGTGGTATCCACTCCCCCGCTTCCGTCAACGTTGAACAACGTGCTCTGCTTGGCCGCCATACTCCAGCCGTTGGTGCTGGCCGTGGACACCGAATTTGCCTGACCGATATTGACGTTGAGCGTGCCGCCGGTGTTCACGTCGGCAATGCGGGTGTTGATATATTGATTGTCCCCCACGTTCACCACGTCAGCGACGACGGTACTGGCATTGATCGGCGCCAGTGCAACCAGACTGCTCGGGTTATAGACCTGAAAGGTGGTATTCCCGCCGGTTGTCGGGTCAGGGATGGTGATACCAAAATTTGCCGGGCCGATATCCAGACGGTCCGCACCAATGGCGCCATGCGCATTCACAATGCGATTAAGCCCCTGCAATGCGCCGAGCGTTGAGTTGACGGAACCATCAATCCCCGTCTGAAAGAGCTGATTCCCGGTCAGGTCCACCATGTTGCCATTGGTGACAGGAACGCTTCCAAACAGCTGATCGTTAGCCACCGGATTATATGCCTGTAAAACCACGGCATAACCTGTATTAGGGAAGAGGACAGCGGAAGGTGAAGCAATCACGGCGAGAACGGCTAAGGCAACGTTTGATAAGGGTTGTCGGTGATGCATAAAGACTCCGGCAGGTAAATTAAACAACGTTGTTAGTCATTAATTCCTCCGTGAATCAGTTCGAATAAAGTCGATAGAAATCCTTTTGTCAGAAGTGGCCCACTGAAAACACCCTGCGCTGAGCGACAGAAATGATTTCATTGATAAATTTAGGTTAAGTTAACGTATAGATTATGTAATAGAATTGCGCAAAATATGAAAATCAGTTTAATTATGAATAATTTTCATACAGCCTAAGGGCTTGTTTTATCGGACAGAAAAATATTGCTAGATTGCTTTGATATCGTTAATTTTCAGATATTTGTGTAGTGGTGATAATGTTTGATGATAAGAATTATCATTATAATTTATGTTTCTAAGGCTACCGGGAAGTCAAAGCAGTAAGTTTCCGTGCGCCGGGATGAAAATAGCCCTTAATAATTCGCTATTTTGAACGCTTTTACTTACCATTCCTTACAAATACAGTGGCACTAACTGCCAGCCCGGTGAAATGATTCCACGCCAGTAAGGGTTGCGGCGCGCAGTGACTCCGATCCTTAATGACAGGACAAAGGTTCAAATAATGGATTTATTACGGTTTTTACTTCGTCTGCCCTTTACCCTGATCAAAGGCGTGTGCTGGGTTGTGTGCAAAGTCTTCTGGCTGATCGGCCGGATTTTCCGCCCGGTGATCGGCAATATTGAGTGGCGTGCGCCGGGCTGGGCAACGAAAAGTGCCCGTGGCCTGAAAAATGGTTTTAGCCGCCTGGAACGTGGGGTCGATAATCACCCGAAATCCGTGGGCGCAGCCGTGCTGCTGCTGATTCTACTGGCCGTCGGCGGCTTTTACGGTTACCACGTCTGGCTTAACCGCCCGCAGCCGATTGAACCGGCCCCGCTGGTCTATCAGGAAACCACGCTGCGCGTTTCACCGCCGCAGCTGATTAACTACAACACCAACAGCCGTCTGCCACAGGAAATTACCCTTAATTTCAGAAACTCGGTGGCACCGATCACGCTGGTGGGTAAAAACGTCGATCAGGGCATCAGCTTGTCTCCGGCCACTGACGGCCAATGGCAGTGGCGTAATGCCTCCACGCTGGTATTTACGCCGAAAGCCCCGTTGCCGATGGGCGCGACCTACAAAATCAAACTCGATCCGGCCAAACTCCTGGCCCCGCAGAGTAAAATCACGCAGACCGAATATGACGTCAGCGTGCCGTCGTTTGATTACCAGCTGGGTCAGGCCGAGTACTATCAGGACCCGCAGGATCCCAAAAAGCGCAGCGCGATTTTCCGCGTACAGTTTAATGCGCCGGTGGATGTCGCCAGTTTCGAAAAACAGATTTCACTGGGACTGACCGAGGGCAAAGAGACGCCGGAGAAAAAGCTTAATTACTCACTGGTCTATGACGAGAAAAAACTCAACGCCTGGGTGCACTCTGAAGCCTTACAGGCGCTGGATCACGGCGGTTCGGTGCATCTGGCCGTGGGTGAAGGTGTGAAATCTACCGCCCCGTCTCAGCCGACGGCAGCGAAGAAAAATAACTGGGTGGCCGTCCCAACACTCTACAGTCTGGCGGTGAAAGACATCAGCGCCACGGTCGTAGACGCCAACGATAATAAGGGTGAACGCGCCCTGATCGTTGCCCTGAGCGATGCCGTAAAAGATAAAGAACTCGGTAGTGCGGTGAAAGCCTGGCTGTTGCCGCAAAAAAATCCGAAAAACAGCGATAATGACGATGATGACCAGAACGCCGTCTATCCGTGGGATATGTCGGAAGTTGACACCGGTATTATCAGGCAGTCCACGCCAGTAAAACTGACGCTTAACGATGCCGAGCAGGAGTATCAGCCGCAGTTCAGCTTTAAATTTGATGCCCCCGCGAACCGCTACATGCTGGTTGAAGTGACCAACACACTGACCTCGTTTGGCGGCTACAAGATGCCGGAAAAACGCTATCAGTTGATCACCGTACCGGACTATCCGACGTCCCTGAGCTTTATGTCACAGGGTTCGCTGCTGTCGATGAGCGGCGAGAAACAAATCAGCGTGGCGGCACGAAACGTGCCGGGCCTCAAACTCGACATCAAGCGGGTGATCCCAAGCCAGTTGCAACACATCGTGTCGTTCAAAAGCAGTGACTACTCCTCGGCACAGTTTAACCGTCTGGGCGATGAGTATTTCACCGAGCACTTCGAATACACCAGCGCGGTGAACAACGATAAACCGGGCGAAGCCAGCTATCAGGGCATCGATTTGTCGCGCTACCTGTCGGATAACCCTAACGCCCGCCGTGGTGTCTTCCTGCTGACCTTGTCCCCTTGGGATCCGGCTAAAAAAGAGACCAAAACTGACGACGCGGCGCAGGATGATCAATACAGCAGCGAAAGTGGCGACGATGAAAGCGAAGCCAGCGTCGGCGACTCACGTTTCGTGGTCATCACCGATCTGGGCATCATCAGCAAGCGTTCGCAGGACAAAACCCGCGACGTGTTCGTCCAGTCCGTGCATTCCGGCCTGCCGGTCGCCAATGCCAAAGTGTCAGTCATCGGCAAAAATGGCGTGGCACTGTTAACTCAGACTACAGACGCCGACGGCCATGCCCGTTTCCCGTCGCTCGACGTGTATAAAAATGAGCGCCAGCCGGTGATGTTCCTGGTAGAAAAAGAGGGCGACGTCTCCTTCTTGCCGACCGGTGAATACAATGACCGGGGTCTGGATCTGTCGCGCTTTGATATCAGCGGCGAAGAAACCCCGTCCGACCCGCGCACTCTGAGCAGCTATTTGTTCTCCGACCGTGGCGTTTATCGCCCCGGCGACACCTTTAATGTCGGTCTTATCACCCGTACCGCCGTGTGGGGGAACAGCCTGGCAGGCGTGCCGGTTCGCGCTGAAATCCGCGACCCGCGCGACACGCTGATGACCACCCAACCGCTGACGCTCAACGCCAGCGGCTTTAACGAACTGAGTTACACCACCAGCGAAAGCTCACCCACCGGCGAGTGGAATGTCTATCTGTACCTTATCGGCAAAGACAAAGACGCCTCTACCCTGCTCGGCCGCGTGGCCGTTAATGTCAAAGAGTTCGAACCCGACCAGTTGAAAGTCAAACTTCAGCTCACACCTGACCGTAAACAGGGCTGGGTTAAACCGTCTGAACTGAAAGCCAATATCGACGTTCAGAACCTGTTCGGTACGCCCGCGCAGGAGCGTCGTGTAACATCAAAACTGACGCTGCGCCCGATGTACCCGAGCTTTGATCAGTTCCCGGATTACCTGTTCTATGAGAACCGCACCAACAGTGACGGTTTCGAAACTGAACTGCAGGACCAGACCACCGACGTTGATGGCAAAGCGGCTATCCCGCTGGATCTGAAGTCCTACGCGGACGCCACCTATCAGTTGCAATTGCTTTCCGAAGCCTTTACCGCCGGCAGCGGGCGTTCAGTCGCCGCCACCGCGCGCGTATTGGTATCGCCGTATGATTATCTGGTCGGCGTGAAAGCCGACGGGGATTTGGGTTATATCAACAAGGGCGCGGAACGTCATCTCAACCTGATTGCGGTAAATCCGTCGCTGGAGAAAATCGCCCTGCCGGATCTGACCCTGTCACTTATCGAACAGAAATACATTTCGGTGCTGACTAAACAGGACTCTGGCGTCTACAAATACCAGTCGAAAATGCGTGAAGTGCCGGTCTCCGACCAGCCGCTCTCAATTGCCGCTGCCGGTCAGGATCTGCTGCTGGAAACCCGTCAGCCGGGCGATTACGTGCTGGTGGTCAAAACCGCGCAGGGCCAGGTGCTCAACCGCGTCTCTTATAGCGTAGCGGGCAACGCTAACCTTAGCCGTTCGCTGGATCGCAATGCCGAACTGAAACTCAAGCTCAACCAGGGTGAATACCAGCCGGGTGAAGAGATCGAGATTTCCATTAACGCGCCGTACACCGGCAGCGGTCTCATTACCATCGAAAAAGATAAGGTCTACAGCTGGCAGTGGTTCACCACCTCCACCACCAGTTCAGTGCAGAAGATCCGCGTTCCGGTCAATATGGAAGGCAACGGTTACATCAACGTGCAGTTCGTGCGGGACGTCAATTCAGACGAGATCTTCATGAGTCCGCTGAGCTATGGCGTGATGCCGTTTAAAATCAGCACCAGCGCGCGCAAAGCCGGGCTGGAACTGACCGCACCAGAGGTGATTAAACCGGGGCAGATGCTGCCGATCACAGTGAATACCGATTCGCCGCAAAACGTGGTGGTGTTTGCCGTGGATGAAGGCATTTTGCAGGTCGCCCGCTATAAACTGAAAGATCCGCTGGAGTACTTCTTCCGCAAGCGTGAGCTGAGCGTAGAAAGCGCCCAGATTCTGGACCTGATTTTACCGGAGTTCAGCAAACTGATGTCACTGACCTCAGCACCGGGCGGTGACGCCGGTGAAGGGTTGGATCTGCACCTCAATCCGTTCAAACGTAAGCGCGACAAACCGGTCGCCTTCTGGTCCGGAATTGCACCGGTCAATGGCCGGGCGCAGTTTAACTATCCGGTACCGGACTACTTCAACGGTAAAATCCGCGTGATGGCAATTTCCGTCACGCCGGACAAAATCGGTACTGCACAGACCGGCACCACGGTACGCGACAACTTCATCATGACACCGAACGTGCCGTCGATGGTCGCCCCTGGCGATGAGTTTGATGTCAGCGTCGGCGTAAGCAATAACCTCGAAGACGTGGGCGATCAGCCGGTCGCCATCAGCGTGAATCTGACCCCGCCGCCGCAACTGGAAGTGATCGGCAATGCCACACAGTCGCTGACGCTTGCCACCAAACGCGAAGGTAACCTGACCTTCCGCCTGCGTGCCAAAGCGGCACTCGGCGATGCGCCACTGGTCTTTAACGCGACCTATGCTGACAAGAGCAGCCGCCGCGTCATCAGCACCTCGGTGCGCCCGGCCATGCCATTCCGCACTCAGTCAGTCATGGGGCGAATGAGTGGTAAAGACCAGACGATTGATCATCTGCGCACAATGTTTGATGCCTATGCCAAACGCGATGCCCGCGTGTCGAACTCACCGCTGGTTCTGACCAGCGGACTGGCGCAGTATCTGGAGGATTATCCGTACTACTGTTCCGAGCAGATTGTCAGCCGCTCTATTCCGCTGATCCTGCAAAGCAAGTATCCGGAGATGAAGGGCAAACTGACCCAGATGGCGGTCAACACCCAGCTCAATAATATGCTCCGTACCCTGCGTTCACGGCAAAATGACAGCGGCGCGATTGGCCTGTGGCAGTCCTCACCGGTCGCCGATCCGTTCATCACGCCGTATGTTGTGCAGTACATGTTGCTGGCAAAATCCGCCGGTTATACCCTCCCTGCCGGAATGCTCGAAGATGCCAATGCGGCGCTGCGTGAACTGGCGGCCAATAACTATGACGACCTTTATCACCTGCGTTTGCGTGCATTTGCGGTTTACCTGCTGACGTTGCAGGGCGAAGTGACCACCAACTCGCTGGCTTCTGTGCAAGACCGCCTGCAAAAAGGGTACGCCAGCAGCTGGCAGACCGACCTCAGCGCGCTCTATCTGGCGTCCTCTTACCGTTTACTGAAAATGGATGACGAGGCCAACAAACTGTTGCAGCCAAGCTGGAATGAACTGAGCAAGGCCTACAATACCGCATGGTGGTCACAGAACTACTTCGACCCGCTGGTGCAGGACGCCACGCGTTTGTATCTCATCACCCGTCATTTCCCGGAGAAAGCGAAGTCGATTCCACCGCAGGTATTGGAGAACATCGTGCGTTCACTGAAAGAAGAGCGCTACACCACTTACTCTTCGGCCATGAGCATTCTGGCGCTGGATAGCTATTCCAGCCAGATTGCCGCGCAGACCAACGCCAACGATCTGAGCATCACGGCCATCAGCAAAGACAAAGCCGTTCAGCCGGACGTGATTTCTACGTTGCAAGGCCTGTTTGCGCAAGGGAACTTCAGCGCTGATACGCAGGCGATTCAGTTCACCAACCCGAATGACGCACCGGCATGGTATGTGGTCACGCAGTCAGGTTACGACGTACAGGCTCCGCAGAAAGCCATTTCTCGCGGTCTGGAAATCACCCGCGACTACACCGATGATCAGGGCAAGCCGGTGACGCAGGTCACGCTGGGTGAGAAGATCAATGTGCATCTGAAAATCCGCGCGAATGCCAAAGAGGGGCTGAATAATCTGGCGATCGTTGATTTGCTGCCGGGCGGCTTCGAAGTGGTGCAGCAGACCACACCAGAACCGGAAAGCGAGGGTGAGAATGCAGACAGCGAGGCTCCGGCCGATAACGTCTGGCGTTCGCCTATCGCCGCCAACGGCTCGACCTGGCAACCAGATTACAGCGACGTTCGCGATGACCGGGTGATCATTTACGGCAGCGCCAGCACCGAGGTGCAGGAGTTTGTCTATCAGATCAAGTCCACGAATACCGGCAGCTTCGTGATACCGCCAGCCTTTGGTGAAGCAATGTATGACCGTGAGATCCAGGCGTTGTCTGTCGGTACGGGCAACATCGTGGTGGTTCCGGCCGACGTTAAAAAATAACGTATGCTGAACACCGCTTCGCTAAAACATCTCTTACAAAACGGCCTGATGGCCGTTTTTTTGCTGGCACTGGTGGTCATCGGTTTTCGTCTGTGGCCCCATCCTCCGCTGTCTCAGGGGCTGCCTTTTTCCAGCACTTATTACGATAGGGATGGCGTGCTGCTGCGCATTACGCTCGCCAATGACGAACGTTATCGCACCTGGACACCGCTGGAACAGATTTCGCCGCTGGTGGTACGGGGCATTCAGCTGCATGAAGACAGCTGGTTCTATTATCATCCGGGCTTTAACCCGGTCAGCCTGCTGCGCGGCTTCTGGCGCAGCTATATTCGCGGTGCCAAGTTGCAGGGAGGCTCGACGCTCACCATGCAGCTGGCGCGTATGCACTGGCATCTCAATACCCGCACGCCGTCGGGTAAGCTCTGGCAGATTGTCCGCGCCGTACAACTTGAACTGAGTTATTCCAAACACGATATTCTCGAGGCCTACCTCAACTACACGCCGTATGGCCGCAACATTGAGAGCATCGGCGCGGCCAGCCTGATTTACTTCGGCAAAGCACCACAGGATCTGACCCTGCCGGAAGCGCTGACGCTGGCGGTGTTACCGCAGTCACCCAGTTTTCGTATTGATACAAAAACCGGGGTACTTGGCAGCGCACTCAACTCTGCCCGCAACCGGCTGTTTGCCCGCTGGCAACAACACTACTCCACCGACAGCAGCCAGAACGCGCTGTTTAAGCTGCCGCTCAGCCTGCGACAGCCCGAACAAATGCCCTACATTGCGCCACATTTTATTGAGCAGATCCGTCAGGACCACCCTCCATTACAACGCACCGACAACCGCGTCGATACCGAACTGGACGCCGGTCTGCAACGCCTGGTGGAGAAACAGATTGATGCCTTTATCACCCGTAATGCCAGCCGTGGTATTCATAATGCGGCGGCGCTGCTGGTCGATACACGAGATATGGGCGTCCGGGCACTGGTCGGTTCCGCCGACTACTACAACCGTGAGATTCAGGGACAAGTGAACGGTACGCGTGCCAAACGCTCGCCGGGTTCCACCCTTAAGCCCTTTATTTATGCGCTGGGCCTCGAACAGGGTGTGCTGCACCCGATGACTATCCTCAAAGATGTACCTTCCACCTTTGGTGCTTACGCGCCAGAGAACTTCGACCGGCGTTTTCTCGGGCCGGTGACTGCCACCGATGCACTGAACTTCAGCCGTAATATTCCGGCCGTGTATGTAGCATCCAGACTGCGCGACCCAACGCTGTACCAGTTTATGCGCCTGTCCGGCGTCGCCAATATGGCCAGTGAAAATCATTACGGCCTGTCGTTGGTGCTGGGCGGTGGTGAAGTCACCGTACAGGAGCTGGCAAAACTGTACGCCCTGCTGGCAAACCGTGGTGAACTCAAACCCCTGCGGCTGCGAAAAAGCGATCCGTCTCCTGCACCGGTTCGCCTGCTCAGCGAAGAAGCCAGCTTCATCACCCTCGACATGCTGCGCCAGCACCGCCGCCCCGGTGACACGCTGGCACAAAAGCAAGCCAGCCTGCCGGTCTACTGGAAAACCGGTACGTCATGGGGATTTCGTGACGCCTGGACCGCCGGGATTTTCGGGCCTTACGTGCTCGTCGTGTGGGAGGGGAATTTCGATAGTAAAGGCAATGGTGCTTTTGTCGGTGCCGACGCAGCCGCCCCGCTGTTCTTCAATATCATCGACAATATTCAGGCGAATTATCCGACGCTGCGCGAACCGAAACACCCGTGGCCGAAACAGCTGAAACGGGTAGACATCTGTCTGGCGAGTGGCGATCTGCCGACGCAGTGGTGCCAGCAGGTGGGTAAAACCTGGTTCATTCCGGGAAAATCGCCGATTAAAGTCGATACTATTTACCGGCCTGTGGTGCTGGATATCCACACCGGCGAAATAGCCTGTCCGCCGTATGAAGCCGGTGAAACCCGCACCGAAGTGTACGAGTTCTGGCCTTCCGATCTGGCTAACGTCTTCGCTCAGGCCGGGCTGCCAAAACGTGCCCCACCGGGAACCGGGCGATGCAAAAATGACGGCCCGTCGGTCAGCGGTAATCCGCCGCGTATCACCTCGCCGCTGCGTAACACCACCTACACGCTGCGCCAGTCACAGCAGGGGCGTGACAGCATCGTGTTCAACGCCACCACCGACGCAGACAGCAATACGTTGTACTGGTTTGTTGACGATATTTATCTCGGCAGCAGCGCCAGTAAAACGCCCATCCAGTGGCGGCCAGAGAATAATGGGCAATACCGGATCCGTGCGGTAGACGACCACGGGCGCGGGGATTCGCGGATGATCAAAATTGAGATTGTGAACTGAGAGGCAAAGCGGCTGAGGTTATCAAGTAAAATCCCGGCAACAGGGCCGGGATTTTAAATATGGCAACTTTATAAAATCGCCCTTCATTTTGAAATTAATCTGTTTTATTCTCTAACAAACCTCTACGCTTTATTTCCTGAAATATAAGATAAGGAACATTAATTTCCTGAGATATCAACCGATTATGAACTATTAACTGACTGGCATTCTCATAACCTGGTGCCCACAGGTCATTATTATCATCCACATCTTTATAAACAGAAATTAATGGCTTCTCCCACGCCGCTGAAATATGAACTATCGACGTGTCTGGCGATATAACCAAATCGACCTCATGAATCAATGCCATAACGTGGTGCAATGTTTTAAAGGGATTAATCACGACATTATCAGGCAATGGTATTTTTATTTCATTTCGATGGTCAAGGAGGATTATTTCAACATCATTGCATACCTCATTGACATGCTTAATTATTTCTACCATTTGCTCTTGTGAGAAACATCGTTCCTTATTCCCTGCGAAGACATTAACAACTACCTTACGTTTATTTTTAAAGGCATCTAAAAACCGTTTAACTTCGTCAAGAATATCATTGGGTATATGTAGATTATATGGCTTTAGGCTTAATGAACTTATCCCCATATACTCAGCTATCAACTCAACTGTTTTGGTTATATGTTCTTTTGGGTTTTCAAATGAGAGTGATATACTGTAATGATTGATACCCTTCCATTTATTAAACCCCAACACTGACTTAGCATTTATTTCGTGCAACAGCTTCATCCTATGCACAGGAATATCGAACAAAGAAGGATCAATAACTAAGTCGTAATTATTTTCTCCTAAGGTTTTAGTTATTGAATTCTGCACGCTATGGTTAAACCCCTTGAGATAAACCTCAGTACATACATCCTCTGCTTCATAGATATTTCTGACACATGGATTGTACTTCATGACTGCGCTACTGGATTTAGTCAGTAAAATATCAATGATATAACCGGCCTCATGTAAGCTATTAACAAGTGGGGAATAAACCACCATATCGCCAATGGTGCCTTCATTACGCAGAAGTAATATCTTTTTTATAGATTTTAGATCTAAGGTGCTTCTTTCTCTCTTGTCCCAGATGATTTTTGCTAAATATATTTTTATAATCGCTCTTACTTCTTTCATGAAGTAATTCTTACGTCTATTTAGCTCTCTGAGCTTCCTGAAACGACCTTTTGATATTGAAATAGCAAAATCCTTTTTCATACAATCTCCATATAAATCAAATTAAAACATCTTCGAAATTCTAGAATTCATTTCAACACTTAAAATAAACAAATCTTAATCTATGCTCTTGGACCCAAACATCCCAGCGCAAATATTATGTATATTCCAACCGATTACATCACCTACATTATTCTTTGTTTCATAAATCATCTTTGCTGTAATTCTACTAGCATCTACCCCAGAAGAAAGCTTAACTACTTCACCGGAATAAACACCATATTTAGCATTCAACTCAGGGATAAAAGATCGATAATGAAAGTAGCGAGGGACCTGCACTCCAATAATATAGTACTGCCCTGCCTTAACTTTATACTGAGATATCTCCTTACCTGAACCTTTTAAAGCCAGATTACGAGTAAGCAACCTTCTTTCGTTAACATCAAAACATCCTTCTTTCGTTAAAGTCGCTCTATATATTGACTGATTATAACTATCATCCAAAACGAATATTTCGGCCGAATCACTTCCATCGTAGCCAGAAAATTTAGGATATAAAGAATTAAATCCTGTACAAGAAGAAATCATTAAAACCAATGAAATACAACCAATTGATTTGTATAGTATTTTAACACCCATCATAGCTTTAGGTGTGATCAATGGCAATGAAAGTTCGTAAGACATATATTTCCCTAAAGAAACCTATAGCTCCCTGAGACAAGCGAAGATACTATTTTTTTCTTATTAACAAAATAAATATTTTCTCATACCTAAGATATTTCCATGAAAAAATTAAAACAATTATTTAACATGCATCTCAGTTTACCCAGAACTCCCGTTCCCGACCTTCGTAAAGAGGAGTTTTATGCAGAAAACGAATTGGTATCAGAACCGCTTTCAAAAAAGTTGAAATGCAATAGCAACTGACTTGTTACCTCTCCCAGCCATTACCTCTTCGGTTATCGCACCAACGGCAACAGGCCCAATCCCAGTTCGCAACTAACGACTAAAGGTAAATGACTGGAGCCGTTGGGGTTTGCGAACGGCCAACCGATGAGTATTACGGCTGAGAACGGGTGTTTGGTGATCAGGGCTGAGATGGGGGCTGATGCTACAAAGTAAAATCCCGGCTCAACAGGTGAGCCGGGATCTGTGTTTATCTGCGCTGATACATATTGAATCGATATATTGACCAAATCACCACACCAATAATAGCACCTACCCCCCCCATTTTTGCTATACGTATCCAATTAAGTTGGAAAACTGTTTTATCAGTTAACATCCACTCAATGACGAAAGCAGCAAATGAACATGCCAAGGCATATACAAAAATCATCAACATTAAGAATATCAATGGATGTTTCATTATTTAGCCTCTTCTTTCACTGATTTATTATTGATAATTACACCGCTATACTCTTGTCCAAATGCGCCTATTGCTCCTCCCGAAATGCCAGGTATAGGGCTCATCTCGCCACCTTTAAACAAGAATCCAGGACCAAACGAACTCTCGGAATATTTTAATGCATTGCTGCTTGCAGGCATACCAAAGTAATCTTTGATAATTCGGGCTTCTAACTGACTAGTAATGAGAGAACCACCGGCAAAACCAATCCCAGTACCTGCCGCCGCTCCCATCATTGCAGCCCGCGAATCCTGTCCCGTAACCTGACTAGTGAAATATGCATTACCTACGTTCAACATCAAGTTGGAGTTCAATGATTTGCCAACGCCCCCAGCCCCAGTGAGCCCAGAGGTGGCAAAACTAAGATAATCAAATTTCTCACCTGTATTACCAGTCATGAGTTGCACACCACCATTTGCAGCATAGCCCATACCACCACCTATTAGTTTATTCCCGATAGTAGTAGAAGAGGTAAACACAGAACCCGTTCCGGCGACTAATCCCCACGTATTTTCAGGCTCACCAATGAAAGCCAATGCTCTATCGCCTTGAGAAGTGTTCTTGATTATATAGTTCAGATCGTAGCCATTCTGATTAAGAATATAAGCTTTAACGTCTTCATTATCTAATGAACCATATAACCAGCTAGGGCGATCAGGGTCAGCTGCAATCAATCCCCCTTCAACGTTCCACTTATCTTCGCCGCTCAATGCAGTTAATGGATCTGTCGCTAATTTCTGCTGCAATTCATCGCGGTTATCTTTATTTTTTGCTTCATACTTACTAATTACCGCATCGCAGTTTCCACCTGAAGCTTTACACGCAGTCATTTCTTTATCGAATGCGCGAGCCTCATCAAAACTCAGATAGTTATTCTCAACGTTTAGGAAACCCAGCCAGTAAACCAGGGTTCTGATCTCAGTTCAAAATATCTACTGATACATTGCCAGTGTCGAAAAACTCTTTAAATATTCTGACAACAAGATCAAAGTCTTTTATTATTTGTCGCTCAGGCCAATAATCACCTAAAAGCAATATTTGCTCATTCGGTAGAGATGAATCCCAGTAAAAACGGACCTTATAGTCATCGTCAGTTTCTTCACCAAGAGTTAGTATATAATTGTCGTTCTGTGCTCTTACCTGAAGCATATCAGGTCCTATATTTCCGCCATCAAGGATATCAAGAGTCAGAGTTCCAGCATTACCTTTTAGTTTACTTAGGCATTCCTTAACCTCTTCCCATGAAGGAGATTTTTTTTTCCCGCCTTGACTATTAAGAGTCCATTTTAGGGATAAGTTCATTTCTATTTTTTCTCCTTGATGGATTTCATACCAGGCTGCCAATATAGGATCGTATTGGTTTTTTCTTCAACTATTGTTAAAGATTTCAAACCCGCTTTATCTGCCATTGCGGCAATATCACCTTTGCAAAAACCACATACAGGCTCTAATGATACGGTTAATGTCATATCACGGCCTTTCGTGATACCTTGTTCAAAAGCTTGCTGAATAACACCAATTTCTGCATGAGCTGTCGCCATATTTCCATTTGGGAAGGTTCTACCTTCACTTTCAATTTTTGCTACAATCCTGCCGTTAATAAGTGTTGGTCGACTTGCATCACCAAGGAAAAAGTCAGGCCTACCGCCTTGGTTCGTATCAGCAAAGAATGTACCTGTTTGAGGGTCAGTCAACTCTGCCGTCACTTTAGGATTTGCAGAAGGTGTTCTGGGATCAAGAGGTTGAGAATTCTCTGCCCACCCAGTACCTTTATTTGGAGAAACAATACCTGTCTCTCCTTTCGATATTACGCTATTCCCAGCTACACCACCAAAGATTGCCGCAGTACCCAGCCCGAGATTAAGTGCACCTTCTCCGTACTTGCCGTCAATGACCTGACCAATGCCCGTTCCCGTCTGATAAGCCCCACCTACGGCTAATGCTCCACGAGCAATTGCACCCTGGCCTCCTGGTAAAGCCAGTAAAGCATCAGTGCCAATAGCAGCCTGACCAGACTGAATACTGTACCCTTGCAGATAACGAACAGCTTCATTATAGGCCTGTACATTATTCGTAGACGCCATAAACGCTCCTCCACTAACAAGTACTTTTATAGCCTCAGCAGCCTTTTGCGGTGAATATCCGTACATTGTCTGTAATTCAAGACCATATTGGTTGAGTAAACCGGCTAGTTCTTGCTTTTGCTCGTCACTTAGTGGCTGACCTTGCTGGTATTTATCCAACAAAAGATTGCTGGCACGGTCTTCATTGGTCAACCTCACGATCGTCTGCGAAGCTTCTACCAGGTTCTTACCGGTTTTCTGGTCTTCGATCGCTTTATTCAGCGTTTCAGCTTTGTGTGGACTAAGGAAATTATTCTCAACCGTTGTCTTCCCGGCCTGCGCCCCCGCCATTGCATCAGCACTAGAGTCGCCCGTCAACCCGCCAGCGAGCCCTGCTGCCAGTGTGCTCAGGGCAGAGATGGTCTGTTTCTCAGTTTCAGATAGCTCGCTGACCGGCTTACCGTACATATCCCGCGCAATAATACCCGCCATTACTTCGGCGGTCACGGCCCCTGCGGCACCCGCTATGGCGCTGTTACCCTGCACATTCGCCAATACCGCGTTAACCACCGCGTGGGCCATCAGCCGTTCAGGGCCATCCTCCGTCGTTTTGGCGATGATATTGGCCAGATACGGCGCACTCCCGCCCGCGATGGCTTTCGCCATGTCGCCGCCGACCAGCCCCTGGATTGCCGCCGTGGCAGCCTGCGCTGCCATCTGGAACTTACCGCCGGTGCCGAAGCCGGAGTCAGTAAACGCTTTGTCGTAGGCGGCCTGGTAAATCAGCCCGTTGATGTCTTTTTCCGTAGCGACCTCGCCCGGATTCTTCGCGTCCCATTTGGCTTACGCCGTCGCACGGTCTGCCGGGTCGTTCTTAGCCAATGCCGCGTTCGCCGCGTTGGTCGCCTCGATTTTCCCCTGCGTGCGACCGATATCCATCACCTGCGCACCTATCTCACCTATCTTCTGCGCTTCCTGCAACCTCTCCTGCTCTTTCTCTTTATCAAAGATCGGGCTTAGCGTCTGGTTGGCGTGCTCGACGTCGCGGCTCAGCTCGGCCACGTCCTGTTTCTGGTTGTCTTTGTCGCGGATGATGATGCTGCCGTCCGAGATGGCCGATTTCGTGGTCGAGCTGTCGCTGCCGTTGCCGTTTACCCCGACCAGCAGCGTGCTGCCCATGTTCCCGAGGAACTGGTCGCCGATGCTGCCGCTGGTGCTCATCCCCGTACTCAGGTGTTCGACGTTGTATTCGGCCTGGTTCTCGATGTCGCTAAAGCCCAGCGTACCGGTGTCGAATACGCCTGCACGCCGCAGAGCGCCGACTTCATACCGTCCAGAGCCGATGAGTATTACGGCTGAGAACGGCTGTTTGGTTAACCATAATCAACTATCGAGGAGTTGATCATGTCTGAACGCTATTCTACGTCAGAACCCGCCACACCCCTAGCCCGCCGTTACACCGTCGGCTATCGCCCCAACGGCGGCAGGCCCAACCCCAGCCCACAGTTGACGATTAAAGGTAAGTGGCTGGAACAGTTAGGGTTTGCGACCGGCCAGCCGGTGAGTATTACGGCGGAGAATGGGTGTCTGGTGATCAGGGCTGAGGCTTAAAAGTAAAATCCCGGCGACTGGACCGGGATTTTGTAACATTATTCTTTTCTTAAATAGACACAATAGCCATTGTTGATTTTGATTGGCTTAGGATAGTCAAGCCGTTCCAGATGGGTACTAATAATAAAATCGTCATCAAAATCAGCAATGATTTCAGTCTCAACTTGTGATGCTAATTCTTCATCACAATCAGTGAATATCCCATCGTAATAAAAAAATAGATGGATATTCTTAGCGTCTAAAATAACAGCTACACATCTAATATTAGGGGTTACATTACCAAGTAATGCCCTTTGTAGGGATAGTTTTAAATAGTTAGATAAATCAGTGTCAATCATTAAAAGTAGCTCCTTACTTATACCTTTCATGGTCTTGCTGGAACAATATGAACACTATTCTTACCATAGTGAACAATGCCATTGGTTGTCGGTGTAGAGATCCCAGTTTGTGGGTCGATGTAATTTCCGATCACTTGACCGTAATTAATTCTCTCTTTTGAACCTGGAGTTCCGACGGCAACATTCCCAACCTGTTGACCACTCCCGACTTTCTGCAACAACACTTCCGAAGATGCTGTGATAGTACTTTTATTTAAACCCGCATCAGAAGCTATTTTGTATTCATTCGTACCTGGTATGTGTTTATTCTGTTGACCTTGGTTAATTGACACATTATTTATAGCACCAGAATTCGCCGTTGCCCCTTTGGTGGCAACCAACTGCTCAACCACATCCGAACTGACTTTCTTACCAGCCTGTTTCTCAACCGCAATCAGCGCTTTCAGTTCTGACAGTTCACTGACCGACATTTTACCTATTGCGCCGACGGTCAGACCAGCAGGAAGGGCATCACCGGCGGCCATTTCTGCTGCCCAGATACTCACTTCATTGGCACACAGAACTGGGGAAGCCGCGCAGGCACTCGCACCGGCCTGGGCCGCTGCGATAATTTCTGGGGTTATCGCAATAACTGCACCACCCACGGCACCGGCTCCCAATACCAGTGCGAGGGCATTATTAACCGCTTTACCAGGTTGACAACTTTCCGAGTCCGGCGCACTTGAGCATGACATCACATCTTTACCATGCTCTTGCACAAAGGCCAGGTGACCACCGTCATCACTGCCACCAATCAGATTGTTGTTAATCGCATTCTGCCCGGCCTGCGCTCCTGCAACAGCATCCGCTGAACTGTCTCCCGTAAGACCACCGGCCAGCCCTGCCGCCAGTGTACCCAGAGCACTGAGCGTTTGCTTCTGCTCTTCGCTCAAGTCTTCTGGCCTGACGCCCGGATACATTTCACCTGCAATGTATCGAGCCATCAGTTCACCACCGGCTGCGCCGGTCGCTCCGGCTAATGCGTTGTTGCCGTTAGCCTGTGCCGTTACTGCGCCCCAGACAGCATGCGCCATCGCGTTCGCGGCAAGGTTCACCGACCCATCCGCGTTGGTGGTCATATCATGAATGATACCGGCAACATACGGACTGGCTGCTCCTGCTAAAGCCTGTTGCATATTACCACCTGCCAGACCTTGCGCCAGTGCCGTCGCCGCCTGAAGCGCTCTTTGCAGGTCGCTACCTGTCCCGTAAGGAGCCATTGCCGTGGTGCTGACCTGACTGTTTATCTGCTCTTGCGTCGGGTTCAGGATCCCTTTGCCGGCCAGTACCTCTTTCGCCGCCTGGATTGCGTTCGGATCTTTCAGCGCATTAGCTTCCGCTATCTTGCCTTGCGTTCTGGCGATATCCATTACCTGCGCACCTATCTCCCCTATCTTCTGCGCTTCCTGCAGCCGCTGCTGTTCCCTCTCTTTATCAAAAATCGGGCTCAGCGTCTGGTTAGCGTGCTCCACGTCGCGGCTCAGCTCGGCCACGTCCTGTTTCTGGTGGTCTTTGTCGCGGATGATGATGCTGCCGTCCGAGATGGCCGATTTCGTGGTCGAGCTGTCGCTGCCGTTGCCGTTTACCCCGACCAGCAGCGTGCTGCCCATGTTCCCGAGGAACTGGTCGCCGATGCTGCCGCTGGTGCTCATCCCCGTGCTCAGGTGCTCGGCGTTGTATTCGGCCTTGTTCTCGATGTCGCTAAAGCCCAGCGTACCGGTGTCGAGGCGGTTTTTATCCGACGTCGCGGTCGAGCCAATCACCGCGCCGTTCAGCTGCGTGTGCTCGCCGACGGTGATGTCGAAACCGCCCTTGCCCGCAAAGATGCCGGTCTGCTCTATCACCGAGTCGTAGGTGCTGTGCATTTTGTCCTGGCTCAGGTTCACCGAGCCGCTGAACGTCCCTATGCCCCCGCTCACCCCTGCGCTGGCGTTCTGCTGTTTCGAGTCGTAGTTGTCGCTGTCCTGTTCGCTGGTCAGTGTCAGGTTACGGCCAACGTCCATCGTCACGTTGTCACCGCTCACCTGCGCGCCGGTGAGCGTGGTGTCGCGCCCGCTGACGATGTTCAGGTTATTGCCCGCGCTGACCGTGGTCTCGGTGTGCGTCACGCCGTTGCCGCTCTCTGAGCCTTTGCCTTTGTTCCCGCTGGCGTTGACCGTCAGGCCGCTGCTGTCCTGCCCGAAGTTAAATCCGGCACCTATCGAGCTGCCGTGGCTTTCGTTGCTGCCGTCAAGCTCGGTGGTGTTGAGGCCCGACCACAGATTCACGTCGCGGTTGGCAATCAGCCCGATGTCCTTACCCGCCTGCAACTGACTGCCCTGCACGTTGATGTCGGTGTCGGTGGCGTGAATATTGAGGTTGCCGCCCGCCGTGAGCGAACTGCCCTGACTCTGTTTGGAGGTCTGGGTTTGTTCAGACTTCGACGACTGGCTGCCGTAGGAGAGGTTCAGCCCGAACAGGTTCTCCGGGTCTTTACCTTCGGCCGCGCCAAGCTCACTCGCCTGATACGCCTGCACCCCGCCGAGCTATTATCTAACAATGTTAAAGAGCATTTAGCACAGCAGAGTATTGTGGGTTACCGCCCTAACCACGGGCAGCCCGATCCGTATCCACAGATCACCCTCAAGGGGCGCTGGCTCGGGCAGCTCGGTTTTACCACCGGGCAGAAGCTCGAGGTTATCACGCAGCCGGGACAGCTGATCATTTGGCTGGCGACTGAAGCGTAATTCACTGACGTATAACGTAAAATCCCGGCTCGATGGCCGGGATTTCTTATATTTCTATTTGATTGATTTTTAATATATCTTTTTTCAAGTCATCATTAACATCAGAAGGGTCAAGTTGGTTTATAACTTGTTTTATTTGGATAAAACTACTTTTCTGCTCTTTTAGAACATCACCTTTTATCGTCGATAAAGCAGCTATAAGCTCACCATCATAATATTCCCCAGCCAGCGGATCCTCCGTCAGAACATCCAACACTTTTGGCATTAACTGATCAATACACACTTCCTGACGTATAGCACGGCAGAGATCTTCCACTGTTAGATCTTCAATAGGTATATCAATGACACGTTCGAACCATTGTTCAAGCGGGGATTGTTGACTCGGCTCTTTGGCTACATTGATATTTCCTACCAGTTTACGGAAGGTGATCATATTCCATGTCCTTTCAGGGCTGATTCGATTTTATTAATGGCATCGGTTGCTCTGCCATATGCTGCTTGAGCTTCGGGATTATTTACATTTTTCAACGTATCTGCATGGTTCCTTAATCCCCTCAGAGTATTTTGCATTTCCTGCATATGATCCCAATACCCACCATCCTCTTTAGGTACAGGATTACCATCCATATCCTTGAGAGTTCCCGTAATATCATGATCCTTTAGAGCATTTTTTATTGTGTTATCAATCTTCTTGATTGCACTTTCTTGCTTCTGATTAAGATTTTCAGCAGGCTTTTCGCTTTGCTGTTTGGGATCATTTTCTGGCGTAGGCGGGGTACCTGTTCCAGATCCCGTTCCGCCAATCTCGGCTTTATCCGCATCAGTCAGATTTTTTCCTATATTCGGCGCACTGCCTTTATCCGAGTCAGACTGACTCTGCGCTGCTAGTATCGCCATTATCACGCAAGCGTCATTCGCCAGACAACCCGCGCTCAGCCCCTGTTTCGCGGCCTTCGTCAGCGCCAGTGCCGCTTGGTCATTCGGGTTTACGCTGCCTGCTTCTGCTGCCGCTGCCGAGTTCATCAGTGCCCATGCCTGCATCTGCTGAATCGCGCCGATACCCGCCATATTATTGCTGATTTCGTTCTGGCCTGCCTGCGCGCCCGCCATGGCATCCGCGGAACTGCCGCCGGTAATACCGCCTGCCAGCGCTGCCGCAGCGGTTCCCAGCGTAACCAGCGTTTGTTTTTGTTCTTCGCTCAGTTGGCTGACCGGCGTATCACCGTACAACGCATTTTTTATCGCTTCACCCACTAAAGCCGTGGTGGCTGCCCCTGCCGCACCCGCTGCGGCTGAGTTTCCTTGTACCGCTGCCAGCGCTCCGGCAACCACCGCATGGGCCATTACACGACTGGACTCATCCGGCGCAACCTGTTTAATCACTTCCGCCAGATACGGCGAAGCACCGCCCGCTATCGCTTTCGCTAAATCACCACCCGCCAGGCCCTGGATTGCCGCCGTCGCCGCCTGGAGTCCCTGCTGGATGGCGCTACCGGTACCGTATTTCGCCATTTCTGCTTTATAGACATCGGTCTTGCGCAGCTCGTCAGCGGACATTTCAGGATGCGCCTTTTTCGCCTCGCCCAGTCCATTCAGGTCCCCTTGCGTTCGCGCAATATCCATCACCTGCGCACCTATCTCACCTATCTTCTGCGCTTCCTGCAACCGCTGCTGCTCTTTCTCTTTATCAAAGATCGGCGAGAGCGTCTGGTTAGCGTGCTCCACGTCGCGGCTCAGCTCGGCCACGTCCTGTTTCTGGTTGTCTTTGTCGCGGATGATGATGCTGCCGTCCGAGATGGCCGATTTCGTGGTCGAGCTGTCGCTGCCGTTGCCGTTTACCCCGACCAGCAGCGTGCTGCCCATGTTCCCGAGGAACTGGTCGCCGATGCTGCCGCTGGTGCTCATCCCCGTGCTCAGGTGCTCGACGTTGTATTCGGCCTGGTTCTCGATGTCGCTAAAGCCCAGCGTACCGGTGTCGAGGCGGTTTTTATCCGCCGTCGCGGTCGAACCTATCACCGCGCCGTTCAGCTGCGTGTGCTCGCCGACGGTGATGTCGAAGCCGCCTTTGCCCGCAAAGATGCCGGTCTGCTCAATCACCGAGTCGTAGGTGCTGTGCATTTTGTCCTGGCTCAGGTTCACCGAGCCGCTAAGTCGGGTACGTCAGTATCCAGCATATTAAACGCGCTACCGGCATGACCACCTATTACAGCCGCACACCCAGCCTGCATCTTAAAGGCGACTGGCTGGCAGAAGCCGGGTTTGGGACAGATACGCCGGTCACCGTGGCTATTGAGCGCGGGCGGCTGGTGATTGAGACTGAGGTTAATGGCTGACGGGTAAAAGTAAAAATCCCGGCTCGAGGGCCGGGATCTATTAATACTCAGAGTGATAAATAATATTATAACTATCCCCAAGTTCTTCTTGAAGATGACGCGCTAGTTTATGACCGTCGTCAATAAATTGTTTTTCGTCCTCATTGCTTTTAAAACCAGACGAAGCCGGATCATCTATATTTAGTATGGCATCATACCGTTCGGCCCATGCTCTAAGCCTATGCTTTAATTCCGAAGATATAGGAAGTTCTTCCGGCGAGATATCTCTATAGTCTTCTGGGGAAACATCCCATAACGGATGACATTGATAATCAGCCATTAATTTAATTCTTCTCATTTCACTGAACCTCGTAAATTAGCACCTACGATATACCCGTTATTTCCTACAGTGACAGCAATATTGTATTTCTTGCCATTTATCACGGTTTCATAGATTGGGCGACCAGTACCAGTTCCTTGATAACCAACTATTTTACCATCAATCACAGCTTTCATTACCACATCAGGAATGCGTGCTTCTGACACACCTATTTGTGCAAATTGGCTACCATGCTCCTCGACAATATGCTGCAAACCTGCTTTAGAACTACCTTTTTCAAGGAAAATAATTTTCCCGCTGGAATCTTTTGCCGCACTAACAATGTTTTCAGGTGTATATTTAATCCCCTGAGCTGTCATTTCTTTAAACAATGATTTAGTCGTGAAGCTATTTTTTGCTATAAGAACAAGATCTTTACCCAGTACTCCTAGTGAAGCCACTGCGGCTTGGTTTTCTGGATCTGATATAAACGTCGCAAATTTCGTCCAAGCAGGACTATTAACATCTATTTTTTCTAGGTCTTGTGCATTCCAGTATTGAACATAGATTTTAGCTTGCTCATCAGTCATCACGTCCACACCAGGCAGATTTCCTATCCATTCTGGACGTTGTGCCATTTCCGAACCCATCTCAATGATCGGTTTGTCAATGTTCTGGCAAAGCAAAGGATTCTCAGCACATTTAGGATCGAGCGTTGCACTTTGCTCATCACTGACTTTCTTCCACTTATCTATTACTGTCGTACAGTCACCACCGGAAGCCTTGCAACCCTGCATTTCTTTATCAAAAGCGAGTCCTTGATCTGCACTCAGATAGTTATTCTCAACCGTTGTCTTCCCGGCCTGCGCCCCCGCTATTGCATCAGCACTAGAGTCGCCCGTCAACCCGCCAGCGAGCCCTGCTGCCAGTGTGCTCAGGGCAGAGATGGTCTGTTTCTCAGTTTCAGACAGCTCGCTGACCGGCTTACCGTACATATCCCGCGCAATAATACCCGCCATTACTTCGGCGGTCACGGCCCCTGCGGCACCCGCTATGGCGCTGTTACCCTGCACATTCGCCAATACCGCGTTAACCACCGCGTGGGCCATCAGCCGTTCAGGGCCATCCTCCGTCGTTTTGGCGATGATATTGGCCAGATACGGCGCACTCCCGCCCGCGATGGCTTTCGCCATGTCGCCGCCGACCAGCCCCTGGATTGCCGCCGTGGCAGCCTGCGCTGCCATCTGGAACTTACCGCCGGTGCCGAAGCCGGAGTCAGTAAACGCTTTGTCGTAGGCGGCCTGGTAAATCAGCCCGTTGATGTCTTTTTCCGTAGCGACCTCGCCCGGATTCTTCGCGTCCCATTTGGCTTGCGCCGTCGCACGGTCTGCCGGGTCGTTCTTAGCCAGTGCCGCGTTCGCCGCGTTGGTCGCCTCGATTTTCCCCTGCGTGCGACCGATATCCATCACCTGCGCACCTATCTCACCTATCTTCTGCGCTTCCTGCAACCTCTCCTGTTCCCTCTCTTTATCAAATATCGGCGAGAGCGTCTGGTTAGCGTGCTCCACGTCGCGGCTCAGCTCGGCCACGTCCTGTTTCTGGTGGTCTTTGTCGCGGATGATGATGCTGCCGTCCGAGATGGCCGATTTCGTGGTCGAGCTGTCGCTGCCGTTGCCGTTTACCCCGACCAGCAGCGTGCTGCCCATGTTCCCGAGGAACTGGTCGCCGATGCTGCCGCTGGTGCTCATCCCCGTGCTCAGGTGCTCGGCGTTGTATTCGGCCTTGTTCTCGATGTCGCTAAAGCCCAGCGTGCCGGTGTCGAGGCGGTTTTTATCCGCCGTCGCGGTCGAGCCAATCACCGCGCCGTTCAGCTGCGTGTGCTCGCCGACGGTGATGTCGAAACCGCCCTTGCCCGCAAAGATGCCGGTCTGCTCTATCACCGAGTCGTAGGTGCTGTGCATTTTGTCCTGGCTCAGGTTCACCGAGCCGCTGAACGTCCCTATGCCGCCGCTCACCCCTGCGCTGGCGTTCTGCTGTTTCGAGTCGTAGTTGTCGCTGTCCTGTTCGCTGGTCAGTGTCAGGTTACGGCCAACGTCCATCGTCACTTTGTCACCGCTCACCTGCGCGCCGGTGAGCGTGGTGTCGCGCCCGCTGACGATGTTCAGGTTATTGCCCGCGCTGACCGTGGTCTCGGTGTGCGTCACGCCGTTGCCGCTCTCTGAGCCTTTGCCTTTGTTGCCGCTGACGTTGACCGTCAGGCCGCTGCTGTCCTGCCCGAAGTTAAATCCGGCACCTATCGAGCTGCCGTGGCTTTCGTTGCTGCCGTCAAGCTCGGTGGTGTTGAGGCCCGACCACAGATTCACGTCGCGGTTGGCAATCAGCCCGATGTCCTTACCCGCCTGCAACTGACTGCCCTGCACGTTGATGTCGGTGTCGGTGGCGTGAATATTGAGGTTGCCGCCCGCCGTGAGCGAACTGCCCTGACTCTGTTTGGAAGTCTGGGTTTGTTCAGACTTCGACGACTGGCTGCCGTAGGAGAGGTTCAGCCCGAACAGGTTCTCCGGGTCTTTACCTTCGGCCGCGCCAAGCTCACTCGCCTGATACGCCTGCACCCCGCCGAGCGCCGACTTCATGCCGTCCAGCGCCGCCAGACGCCCGGTGCTCGCGGTCGTCGCGTCGTTGGCCGTGGAAACTGCGGTGTTTAACGCACTGCCCACGGCCCCCGACAACGCCAGCGTAAAGCCGCTCTGTTTTTGTTCCACGGTATGGGTCTGTACGCTCTGGTTGTCCGCCGCCAGAATGTTGACCTCTTTCGCCGTCAGGTTGATGTCCTTTCCTGCCAGTACATCTGAACCTTTTACGGTCAGGTTATTGCCCGCATTCAGGGTCACGTTACCCTGCGTACTGCCGACCGTGCTGCCGCTGCTGGTGATGCTGTTTTCTGTATCGGTCATGTTCAGGCTGTTGGTGCCGTAGCTCATTCCGATGCCACCGGTGCCGGAGAAGCCGGTTTTTTTGCTCTGGCTGGCCGAACTGGACTGCGTGGTGTTCTCCGCCGTGCCCAGCGTGATATTGTTGCCCGCCGTCAGGGAGACGTCGTCGCTGGCCACAATGTCGCTGCCCATTACGTTGATATCGCGGCCGCTTTGCAGGATCACTTCCTGCCCGCTCAGCATGCTGCCGTTGGCCGTGCTGCTGTGCTCTTCTTTCTGGTAAGCGGTTTCCTTGCTGCTCAGGGTGCCTTTACTACTGCTGCTGCCCTGTAACGACAAATCATGTTCGTCGCGGCTGGCCGTAAGGGAGATATCTCCGGCCGCCTTCAATCCTATCGTCCCCTGTTCACTCTGTACCGTGCTGCCCTGCACGGTGAGGTCGCCCTGCCGGGCGATCAGCGTGACGCCCTCTTTGGCAGTGAACAGGCTGCCTTGCGACGTATCACTGGCGATCTCTTCGTGACGCTGGCTTTGTGTTTTACCGGTCTGGCTCTGCTCGCTGTCGCTTGCCTTCAGCTGCTGATGTGCTTCTTTGATGGTCACCTGCTGGGCGCTCAGACCGATACCGCCGGAGGTACTCTCGACCTTCGCCCCTTCGGCCAGGAAGTTTCCGCCAGCCAGAATGGTGACGCCATTATCGCCGCCGAGCGTGCTGGTGTGCAGGGTATCTTCCCGGCGATCGTTACTGACTGTCGAGGTACGGCTGTTGGCGTCCAGATGGGTGCTATTGGTGGTGGTGTCAGCCAGCAGGGAGACGTTGCCTCCGGCCTGCACCTGGGTTTTACCAGCGGCTGAAGCCTGACTGCCCTGCAGGGTAATATCCTGCCCGGCCTTGAGACTGAGGTTGCCTCCCGCCGTCAGGTTGCTGCCGAGCGCCTGCTGCCATTCGCCGCTGATCTGCGCCAGACGATCTCCGGCTTCTTCCATTCCTTCACGCTTGCGGTTGCCCATGGAGCCGGCTATCACGCTGACATCCGCCGTGTTGGTGCTGCGGGCCGTGCCGATGTTCAGGCTGTTGCTGGCGCTCAGGCTGAGGTTGTCGCTGGCGCTGAGTTTTGCGCCCTGCAGGCTGATGTCACTGCCGCTCAGGCTTATCTCACGCGCACTCATGCTAGCCTGACGCAGCGCGTCTTGCAGGTTAGTGCTGAGGGTGATGCTGTCGGCCTGCACGTTGAGGGTATCGGCGCGGATATCACCTCCCGTTTGCAGGAACTGGCCGGTATCAATGCTCAGGGCTTTATCGGCAAACAGGTTACCCGCATTGTTGAGGCTGCCGGTGGAGAGCTGAAGGTTGCCCCCCGCGATCACCGCGCCGTCGCCGGTCAGGCGTATCGTGCTGTTGGCCAGATAGACTTTTGGCACCCAGACGGTCTGCGGGCCTTCGGCCGTGTCAACGGTTTCGCTCACCAGCCAGACGATATCCTGCTGTAAAGCGGCAATCTGTGACGGTGTAAGGGCCACGCCCGGCATCAGGTGGAAGTCCGTCGCGGCCTTGATGCCGTTGTTCATCAGCGACTGGTACTGTGCCATCGCATCGTCACCCTGAAGTGACGGGCGGCCGGTCAGCATCAGCAGTTGCTCACGCACAATCCGTTGTTCGTAGTAGCCATCCCCCAGTCGTTTGTGCACCTGGCTCGGGTCATAACCCACCCGTTCCAGCATATAGTCGCTGCTGATGAAATTGCTTTTATTAGCAAAACGCGGATCGGTGACCACCAGGTATGGGCTGGCAGGTGATGCTTGCTGGCGGAACAGGCCATTATTGGGAATGTTGGGCGCCACGTTGGCCAGATGCTGTTTGTCGGTCAGCGCCAGTTCAGCGGGCGTCAGTGGCCCGCTGCCTTGCGCCAGATCGGTATCACCCTGCTGCCAGCCGCCTGCGGCGATCTCCACACCGAGAGGGTTACGCTCCCACTCGGCACGTTCGGCAGCGGCGGCTTTCTGTGCTGCTTCCACGCTGCTGATTTGCGCCTGATTGACCGTGGTGTTCTCAAGATGCGCGCCACCGATCGTAACGTTGCCATATCCGCTGATCACACCGTCAATGGTGGTCAGGGCGGTGGTTTGATCCAGTCTGTTCGTCGGATACCAGTGTCCTTCGGCACGGTCATAGTGATCGACAATCACCTCCTGTCGCCGTTCATTGACCGAATACCCCCGGTTGATGATGTTGGCGGTGCCGTCAATGGTCAGGTTGCCGTTGGAACTGATGGTGCCGGCGTCGTTCAGCAATTGCTGCCCGATATGCAGCACCATATTGCCGCCGGAGAGCACGAACGCGCCGATACCGGCAGAGACCAGCTTGTCCGTTGTTGCCGTGCCGGTCACCGTGCGTTCACGCAGGTTATTGTAGTCACTCACCAGCGGCGCGTTGGCGATATCAAGGAATCGTTCTGGATCCCACACCACAGCCTGCCCGATATCATGTTCGCGGCGGAAGGAGTTTTGATAAGGGGTTGGGATAACGTCCTGGTTCCAGCCGCGCACGTCGTAAAACGTCATGGCATAGCTGCCATCGACATTGGGGATCAAGGCAAGATAGTTGACCCACAGGTTGACGAGTTGCCCGGTGTTGTCTTTCACGCGCACTTCCGCCCGCTTACCGGCGGCGTCGATGTTCAGCAACGTGCCATACGGGTTACTTTCAGCCGCCGTGTCATCGCGGAACGTCAGTTGCTGGGTGTTCGGCGCCATGGTGCTGACATCGGTATTCGCATTCTCACCAAAGGAGCGCCAGTAGTAGTTATAGCGATGCCATTTGTAATCGCTCGATTCTGCCTCGCGCGTGATCTCCAGCCCTTCGCGCAGGTTGTCAAAACGACGGGCCGTCAGGGTCAGATCCCCTTCGGCTTCAATATTGCTGGCCCGGTTCTCGATCAGGTCTCCGCTGGAGAGTTGTAACGTTCCGCCGCTGTAAATCAGCGCGCCATCACGGTTGGTCAGGCGTTCGCCGGTCAGCAGGCTGATGTTTTGCGTGGCCGCGATCAGCGCGTCGCGACCGTGGTTGTCAATGATCCGGCTGTTAACCGTCAGGTTATCGGCCATCAGCGTGGTCTGGTTATCCAGATTATCGCTGTCGATGGTCAGGTTATCGGCTTCGATACGCCCCTGATTAAGCAGTGCTCCCGTCGTCAGATGCAGTGTATTACCAACCAGACTCGCCAGATTATTCAACTGAGTGCTGTAGAGGGTCAGATCGCCCGGCAGCAGCCAGTCCGCCAGATTGGTCAGAACACCCGCCACCCGCAACGTGACCGCGGTATTACTGCTGAGGGTGTCGCCGGTACGGTGGGTGTAGTCCTGATCGACCGTCAGCTGCAACGCCTGCTGGCTGAGTAAGGTTCCGCCAAGATTGTCGAACGTGCGAGCGGTGACCGCTAACGTCCCGCCGCTTTGAATATTGCCGCCCTGATTAAATACCGCCAGTGCCGGAGAGGCTCCTGCGCTGATACTGAGATTATTATTGGATAAAATCGCGCCCTGATGGTTATCAAGACGCTCCAGCTGCGAGAGAGTCAGGGTGCCGGCGCTCTGTACACGGCCCGCAGTGTTATCCAGCGTTCGCGCACTCACATCAGTCTGCGTGGTGCCGATGAGCAGGCCGCCGTCCCGGTTATTTAACTGGCCGGTATGAAGAGTTAATGCGTCCTGACTGCTGATGATCCCATTGTTGCTGTTATCAAGGCTGTCACTGGTGAGCGTCAGCGCCTGACTTGAGACCAGTTGCCCCGCCCGGTTGTCTACAGCAGAACCGCTCAGCGTGAGTGCGCCACCGCTGTGGATTTTACCCTGCTGGTTATTAAGCGCGTTGAAGTGGTAATCGCCCGCGCCCTGGCTTATCACCATGCCGCCGACGTTATCCAACTGGTTAGCGGTCAGACTGAGGTTACCCAAACTGCTGATCACGCCTTGCGCGTTCTGTACGCTGTCGGCAACGATGTTCTGCGCCTGATTGGCGCGCACTGTGCCTGACGTATTGTCCAGCGCGCCGGTCAGTTGCATTTTGAGCTGCTGCTGGCTGTCGATAACGCCCTGAGTATTGAGCAGTTGGGCGGCGTTTATCTGCATCCCTTCGCCGCTTTGCAGTTTGCCTTGCCGGTTATCCAACTGGTCATTGAGCGTCAGTTGCAGCTGTTTCTGGCTATAAAGCAGGCCATTTTGCTGGTTGTCGATGCCCTGCGCCCGGACCGCTAACTGCTCTCCGGCCAGCAGTTGTCCACCCGCATTGTGCACTACGCCGGTCGCGGTGGTATCGGTAAGTCCCTGTAACCAGAGACGTGCCTGAGCGCTGATTTTACCGCCCTGATTGGCGATATCCTGCGCCGCACGCAGCATCAGGCTGGCGGCAGACTGTAAGGTGCCGGACTGGTTGTTCAGGCTGGTGACCGTCAGCGAGGCGTCCTGCTGGCTGACAACTTGCCCTTCCTGGTTATCAAACCCCTGACTTACCGCTGTGAGTGTGCCGAGACTGCCGATCCAGCCCTGATTATTGAAGATGTTTTCTGCCTGCAAACGCTGCGTCAGCTGGCTGATGATATTGCCCCTGCGGTTATCGAGCGCGCGGGTGAATTGCATATCCAGCGAATCCAGTACCTGAATCTCACCCTGCGTATTGATAAGGCTGAGCGCGCGTACCTTGCTGCTGCCACCGCTGGCTAATTTCCCGCCCTGATTGTCCCAGGCTCCGGCAAGATTTAAGGTCAGCCCCTGCTGGCTTTGTACCAAGCCGTGCTGGCGGTTATTCAGCTGGCCGCCCAGCAGCGACATCGCGCCACCGCTTAACAGCGTGCCTGCATCATTGTTGAACAGGCTGAGCGCGCCCCCCTGCCAGTACAGCGCCTGTTGCGCCGTCAGAGTACCCGCCTGATTATTGACGTCGCCGGTCGTATTGAGGGTTAAATTGCCACCCGATTGCAGCTTGCCTCCCGCGTTGTCCAGACTGGCGGCCGAGACATTTGTCTGCTTCGCGCCTACGGCACTGCCGTTGCGGTTATCCCAGCTTCCGGCGGTAGTGACATCCAGCACGTCACCGGCTTCTATCAGCCCCTGCTGGTTATCAAGGGACTGACGGGTATTCAGGTTCAGCTGCCCCTGACTGATCATCTGACCCTGTGCGTTGTTCAGCCCTTGTGCAGCGATGTGGATATTTTGACCCCGGATATCGCCAGCCTGATTGCTGAGCAATCCCTGACTGTTGAGCGTCAGATTGCCACCGGACAGTAATTTTCCCTGATGGTTGTTCATCTCCTGCCGGGTTGCCAGCGTCAGATCTGACTGACTTTGCAACGTTCCTAACTGGTTATCCAGCGCTCCGGTATCCAGTTGCAGACTGCCGTTGCTGCCCAATACACCCGACTGATTCGAGAGCAGGCCGCCGACACGCCAGTACTGCGCTGCGTTGTCCAGCGCGATGATCCGCCCGCGCAGGTTGTTGAGGGTGGCCGTATTCAGGTTGAGCTGACGGGTTTCTATGCTGCCGTCGGCATTATCCAGCGCACCGGTCAGGGCGAAGCGGCTTTCACCCGCTCCCACCTGTGACCAGATGCCGCCCTGATTGAGCAGGCTCTCGCCAGTGATTTCCCAGCGTCCGGCGCGGATTTCAGCCTGCTGCGTGTAGACATTGCCCTGACTGTTTACGGTGAGCTGATCGCTGTCCACCTGCGCTTGGTTCAGGGCAACATCGCCCCCTTTCGAGGTCAGTACGGTCTGCCCTGCGGCCAGTTTGCTCTGGCTGATGTCTACCCGGCGGCCTGTGATGTTAACCTTTTGCTGGCTCAGCAAACTGCCGCTGGCGCGGATATCACCCTGACTTTCCAGCGTTAAATCAGCCGGACGCACCAGCGTGCTGTTGGCATCGCTGCCCGCCAGAAGATGCCCGCTGCTGCGGATATCCTGCCCGGCGCGCAACGTCACGTTACCCGCCGCGGCCATCGTGCCGGACTGCGTGATCTCTCCCTGCCGGCTCTGCACATTGAGCTGACCCCCGCTGTAGAGTTTGCCCTGATGTTCGACGCTGTCGCGGGCCGATAAGGTGATATCCCCTCCGGCTTGCGTAGCAGGCTCCGCCTGCCAGATGAGTTTGCCTTCGCTACTGACCGTTAACGTCTTGTCGGCCTGCAGCTGTCCACCCTGATTGCGCACCCCCACCCCGGCCTCGGTGCCGACCATGCGGATATAGCCGCTGTACATGCCGCCCATCTGGCCCATGTCGATGGCCATCTCAGGCGAAGCGCCATCAGAACCCGCCAGTGGCGTGACGGTTTTACCATCGGCACTGATCTGGTTACGCCCGGCCACCACCGCGATCTCTTCGCGCGCCCAGACTCCGGCGTTTATCTGTACGGCCCGCGCCAGGACATCCGCATACTCGGTGTCATGGCGCGGATCGCCATTAAGGCCGCCGCCTTCAATGCGGATAAGCCCGCGCTCAACTTTATAACCTGCGAGGCTGCCATCCGCATTCAGTTGTGGCTTACCGGTAGTCAGCGTCATGCGCCCGGCATTGATGGTGCCGCAGCCGTCACACACAATGCCCGACGGGTTGGCAACCACGACCTGCGCTTTGCCGCCCGCCACTTCCAGAAAACCGCGTAACTGGCTGGGATTGTTACTGTTAACTTCGTTAATGATGACTTTAGCAGGAGCCGAATTCGGGTTGAGTTTGGCGTTGCCCTGAATGTATCCGCCCAGTTGGGTGGAGGTCATGACTGCGGAGTTGTTGAGGATCGCGCCCTGCTGGCCGACGTCAAATTGCTGGTACTGGTTGTGGGAAACACCCGCCTGATTGGGGGCATTGATATTGACCTGCGGCAACCCGTTCTGGGTGTTGATCACTTCAGGGCGCTGCGCGGGCGCAATCTGGCTGTCGGCAACGATCCCGCTGGCGAGCACCGGTCCGCTAAACAGAGCCAGCCCCATTAGCCACATCACAGGACGCAGGGTTACCCACAGACGCGCAATACCCGTCCCCTGGCTTTGACCGGGCTGTGTGCTACAACTGCTGGCCAGTTCTGATACGACCCTCAGCTCACCATGAGTACGGCTGAAGATGATGCGATAACATTGTTTGTTCATGCTTAACGTCCCTGTTAAAAATTAGTCTACTCAGTCAACGGCGTTCGCCCATTCATCAGGCGGCTTGCGGCTAGATTTGCAGGTTGATGCTAAAGCCGCTGGTCACGCCCGAAGTGTGGAAACTCTCCGGCTTGTAGAGCGGCACACCCGCAAACAGGTCATAGCTGAAGCGCTGCCAGAACGCTCCGCGGATCCCCAGCGCACTGCCTGCCAGTTGCTGACCGGCCAGATAGCGGGTACCCGGACCATCGACCCGGCCATAATCCATGGCCCAATAGAGTTCATGGTCGTTCCCAAGCACCTTCCAGCCCAGTTCATTGCGCCAAATCAGCCCCTTTTCACCGGATAAGTTCTGCTCACCATCAAAGCCGCGCACGGTATAGCGCCCGCCAATCGCCAGACGATCTTGCGGCGTCAGCGGCGAGTTGCTCCACTGCCCGCGCAAACTGTTGTTGTAGCGCCATGACTGTTCGGCCCAGCGGAAAGGCAGATTCAGGCTGATATCGCCCATCAGCATGCTCGGGCGCGAGGTGCCGCCGTTATAGGCTTCCTCAGGCGCAGGCAGCGCGCCGAAAGCGCCGTTACCGCGACGCCAGTTGATGTTGGCATCTACGCCCGCCTCACCGAAAAAGCTGTGCTGATTCAGCCCGAGTTCCCAACCTGCCGTGCGGCGCTGCTGCTGATCAATCTGGATGTCGTCCACCGCATTGGTGGAGTGACGGCGGTAGACGCGCATATTGAGTGTTGTTTTGTGTGCCTGATTGCGAAACAGCAAACGGGAGACCGCAAATTGGGCATTTTCGCTTTTGCCGCTGTATGTGAGGGTCTCGTTGGCATTGGCAATATTCTGGTGATAGTTGTAGTCGTTATAGTTGGCAGAAAAGCCCCAGTAACCCAATGGAATGGTGTAGTTCAGGGTGTTAGAACGGCTGTCATAAGGGCCGTCGCGAAAAAGGCTTCTGCCAATGTTGGCGTAGAAGAGATCGTTCTGGGCGAAGGGAGCGTCAATCGCCAGCGTCGTTGAGCCCTGATATTTACCGGTGCTTTTTGACCCGCTATCGTCCAGCCCGAGGCTAAGATGCACCGGGCGGCTCTCTTTCCAGGCGATCAGCAGATCGCTGGTGGCTTCATGTTGTCCGGGCGCAATCTTAATATCGGCATCCACATTGGAAACCCGTTTGAAGTTCTCCAGTGCCTGTTCGATATCACGCAGGTTGAGGATATCCCCTGAACGGGCCGGGACCGCGTTCCAGAGTCTGGCCCGGTAAGAGACCGGTCCGTCAAAACGGATCTGTTCAATACGGCCCGGCTGCAACGTCAGGGTAAAGGTTCCCTGAGTGAGATCCTGCTCCTCGGCCATAACGCGCGTCGTAACATACCCTTGTTCTAAAATGGCATTCTGGACTTTGTTGATCACCAGCAGGATCCCTTGGGAACCCAGACAGCGGCCTTTCGCGCTCTTAACCGCGTCAAGTGCCCACTGGAAACGGCTGGCTGAATCGCCGGTCAGTCTGAAGGTCGTGATCGTGAAACACGGGGACTCAGTCGCGGGAAAATCCGGTAATGGCGTTTCAGGTCGCGCAAGCCGGATGTCGGTTTGCGGGGTGTTCTGTTGTCGTAACGCGCGCTCCCGCTCCTGCTGGCGGATTTGCTCCTGAGCATCAATGGCGGCGGCGCTACGGGAAAGTACGGACGGCGGGACATTGGCTAACGGCGCAGCAGATGGCTGTGACGCAAGAGGCTGAACACTGAACGGAGATGAGCCTGAAACCGGGGCGGCATAGCTTGCAGACATCGCAAAGCTAAACGTAAAAACCAATACGCGGCAGGCAATATTAATCGCGGGGCGAAGCACGGAATATCCTTATTAGCATCTTGTCGAAAAAAAAGCATCCTTGTTGCGGCGCATTATGCCAACGTAAAATACATTTACAATAAATATTAATTTATTTACGAAGTGAAATATTTCAGAGGGGGAGAAAAACCTTAGGGGATTATGTGAATTTTCTTGTAAATCATAATATTAAGCAAATAAAACTTATCGAGTCAGGCTTTAAAAGCGGTAAAAAGCATGAGATCTTCAATCAAAATAAACGCTTATTGTAGCGTTATAATTTACAAGGTGAATATATTTTTATGCGGTACTTCCATACCGGGCATTATTCACATCCGTTACCCGAACGCGTTATTTAGCCCTTCCTGCTGGCAAGAAATTTCTTATGTTTCGCGAAAGACTTAACTATTATCTGGCAAAATCAATTGCCTCTCCATGAGCAAACCTTTGCCGTCGGTCAGGCTGACGGTGATTTGTGTCCACTCCCCCTTCTGCATTGAAAAACGCATCTGGCCCAGTGTTTGTTCCTGATTGGCGGCGAGGGTGATATTGCCTTGCTGACGGCTGGTGCTTTGGCCTTCACCCGCGCGGTGGGAGACGGCGATGGTTATCTGACAGGCGCAACCGGCGGTAAGTGTCGCCATCGGCGTAACGATGTAGGTGTCGGCATCAGAATGCGTATCAAACCACAGTTGATTCGACATGATGGCAGCGATCAGTAAAACATGCATTGGCCCAGATCCTCGGATGAAAAGACAAAACAGGGCTCGGGCCCTGTTTTGTTGAATGCTGCTTACACAGAAATAGCCAGATTAATGCTGGGAAGCATAAGCCTGGTTGTTGCTGCCGTACTGCTGAATGTTTGCCAGGCTGCCGTCTGCACTTTGGCTTGCCTGAGCATAGTTAGCAGTACCGTTCTGGCTGACCAGCACTATGCTCTTGTCTGCGCTTTGTGACACATTGGAGGTGTTGTAATCACCAAACTGGCTGACTTTCACCAGACTTTTGTCACCCGTCTGATTGGTGCCAGCGGTGTTTTTAAAGCCGTGCTGATCGATAGCGGTCAGAGACTTAGAAACGCCCGTTTGGGTGGCATTTGCCAGGTTAGAAGTACCTGCCTGATAAATCTGAATTTCCGCGTTCCAGTCGGTAGTTTGGAATACCGGCGTCGTTGACGGAGGTGTTGATGGACCTGAGCCGCCACCGCCATAACCTGCGAATGCACTGCCACTGACAACTAAAGCTGAGACTGCCACAATTTTCCAAAGATTCATGATGCTACCCCATTGGTTAAATTTCGGATGACCTTCAGTTGAAACGGAATATTTAACGCTGTGTCACTCTAATCGCCATTCCTGACGAATCTTGCACGACACCGGCGGACCGGTCCGTACCACTCTGGCTAATTTGCGTCACGCTCCGGCTACCTCGCTGGAGAATGACTGCCGTATTGCCAAAATCTTTCTGATCTATCGATGCTGAACTGCTATTACCCTGTTGCACAACGACGGCGGTATTATCGCTCCCACTTTGTGTCACATCGGAACTGTTACCATTTCCGCGCTGATTAACATAGGCAGTATTGTCATTGTTATATTGTGTAATATTACTTCTGTTACCGTTACCCACCTGACGGGAGACAGCCACATTGCTGTTACCGTTCTGGAGAATAATACTTGAGTTACCGGTGGCTGATATTCCACCTGCCGCTAACTGTTCAAAAGTGCTGTTATATGTATCGCTGATACCTATGCCCGCTTCACTGTGGGCAAAATCGTTGGGTTGCGCTACAGCAATAAAAGGTAATGACAGCAACGCAACGGCAAAGAATTTCATTTTCATAATGCGACCCTGATTTATTTTCACTCAACTTTGATACTGCGGTTAAAGCGATAAATCTTTTCGGATGCTCAGACGTTTTCTGTTTGACGAGTTGAGTATGGATATTCGTGAAAATAAAAAACTCACCTGTAAGTCGTATTTTATTTACAGCCTCACCATAAAGTATGAGTTTCACTATTTTTACACTCGCCTGTCCCGATGCCATGCAACATGCCGGGATGAGATATGGCATTTATCCTAAAATAGAGTTTCTGCTCTTTTTTATTCATCACACAAATCGATAAATTCTTATTAAGAAAAATGCGAAAAATAATCGTCGCCTGGTTTATTTTTAACAGGTCGATGCTTCTTTCGGGTGAGATTGTGCGCTGCATCACCCGTTTGCACGGGGTCAAACCTGAGTAAAAAGCGTGAAATCCACCTCTCACCTTAAGAAAACGGGTGTAAAGACGGCTCCATGTTTGGGATAACGTAGACTAAAGATGCACCAGATTACTGATATCAGCCGATTATTCTGTCCATATGGCAGCAGAAATGACTTTGTTTACAAGGGTCTTTGTAAGGAATGCGTTAAGGGCTTAGTTAAACAAATTTAATCGATAACGGGTCAATCACTTAACGAACGTTAAGAAAAGTTTACACATTTTAATTTACATTTAGAAACACAAATAGACCTTGCTTTAGAATACCCAATGACTAGATTGAAGCTGTACCAAGCAAGGGACTTCTAAAAATACGTACCTAACCTGTGTGACGGAAATTTAACTATTTAACTATCTTTAGCTTATTTATGGTTAAACAGTTGGCTGTTCCACAAGCTACATTCAGCAGCAGTGATGCAACCTATTTTGTGCCTTCAATTATAAGGTACTACCAGGTTGCGGAAAAAAATCAGGGTGGAGTTTCATTATGAGTAATGAAGCAAATATAAATAATAATCTTTTATTATTAGTAACCAGGCCGTCGTTACAAGCCAGTGCATTATTACAACAACTTAAACACCAGCTATGTGTAAACACTAAACTGCATAATATCAATAAGTCTCTTGAGAATAGCCCCCTCGACGATACGCCATTAACCCAGGCACTTATTCTGTTTGATATGATGGAAGCCGACCGGCGACAGATCGTTCTTTGGCAATCTGTTCTGAGCCGCTTCCATGAAAACATCAAGTTATTATTATTCAACACCCCCAATGACTATCACTTTCGCGAGATCGAGACCTGGCCGCGGATCAGTGCGGTATTTTATATCTCGACCGATGAAAACAAACTGGTCGAAGGTATTAATAGCGTGATCCACGGCGAGTGTTATTTCACCCAGGGGTTTGCCAGCTATCTGATCAATCAATCTGGTCAATACCGCTATCTGAATTATGAAGAGTCTGGCCTCACCCACCGGGAGAAGGAAATCCTCAATAAACTGCGCGTAGGTGCGTCAAACACCGAGATCGCAAAGTTGCTGTTTATCAGTGAAAACACCGTCAAAACGCATCTTTATAATCTGTTCCGCAAGATTTCCGTCAAGAACCGTACTCAGGCGGTCTCCTGGGCAAACGATAACCTTAAGTGCTGACATGAAAAAAATCGCCATGTGTCTGCTTTTCTGTTTCACGCTGGTGCTCAGTTGTAGCGCTGGCGCAGCAGAACTCAAAGATCCGGGGCTGATCACTGACCATACAGTGACGTCAGTCGGTCATGATTTTTATCGTGGGTTTACCGATCGCTGGGAAAAGACTTACCCGGAGACCATCACCATCAGTGAAAGACCCAGTGCGCGCTGGGGCAGCTGGATAAGTATCAAAATCGGGCAGGATACCCTGTATCAAACGCTGCTGTTCCCCAACCGACGCAATTTTAATAAAGAGATCGATACAGCGGTCGCCAGCGTGCTCGATGCACTGTCTCGCCGCCAGATTGATAAAGCCCTGCTAAGCACCGGCGATCTTACCGGCGATGAATTTTAGGAGCACACCGTGAAAACTTATGTATCCCTTTTGTCGTTGCTACTGGTCTCCCCACTCTCCTGGGGAGGAAATATGGTCTTCCAGTTCGTCAACCCGAACTTTGGCGGAAACCCAAACAATGGCGCGTTTTTACTCAACGAGGCCAATGCGCAGAACTCCTATAAAGATCCTGACGGCTACAACTTTGACTCTTCTACCCCGTCGGCCCTCGATAACTTTACCTCCGCCTTGCAGTCACAGTTGCTGGGTAACCTGATGGGCAATATCAGTCAGGGCAAACCAGGACGCATGGTCACACAGGACTTTATCGTGGATGTGCAGAACACCGACGGTCAGTTGGTGATGAACGTCACCGACCGCAAGACCGGCAAAGTCTCCACGATTCAGGTTCAGGGTATCTCAGGCGCCAACTGAACCTGACAGGCACCGCACCCCAAAAATCGATTCACAACAAAGATCGGGAAGGCCATCTATGCGCAGCATCTTTTTACTTCTTGCCACCCTCACCCTCACCGGGTGTTTGACTGCACCACCGAACCAGGCAGCGAAACCCACGCTGTTACCTCGTGCTCAGAGTTATCAGGATCTGACCAATCTGCCACCGGCACGCGGCAAGATTTTTGTCTCGGTTTACAACATTCAGGATGAGACGGGCCAGTTCAAGCCTTATCCGGCCAGTAACTTCTCGACGGCGGTGCCACAAAGCGCCACGGCGATGCTGGTGTCAGCGCTCAAGGATTCAAAATGGTTTATTCCTCTGGAGCGTCAGGGGCTGCAGAACCTGCTCAATGAACGCAAAATTATCCGCGCAGCGCAGGAGAACGGCAGCGTAGCAGTGAATAATGCGCGGCCACTCTCGTCACTGGTGGCGGCGAATATCCTGATTGAAGGCTCGATTATTGGTTATGAAAGTAATGTGAAATCTGGCGGGGTTGGCGCGCGCTATTTCGGCATTGGCGCCAGCACGCAGTATCAGTTAGACCAGATAGCCGTGAACTTACGTGCTGTCGACGTCAATACCGGGGAAGTTCTGTCGTCTGTAAATACCAGCAAAACAATATTGTCCTATGAAGTTCAGGCCGGGGTATTCCGCTTTGTGGATTACCAGCGATTACTGGAAGGAGAACTGGGTTACACCACCAACGAGCCGGTGATGCTCTGTTTGATGTCTGCAATCGAGACTGGCGTGATTTATCTGGTGAATGACGGTATCAGCCGTAACCTGTGGCAGTTGCAAAATCCACAGGATGCCTCAGCACCGGTACTGGAAAAGTATAAGAACCTGATTGTCCCTGTCGCGTCGTAATACGATAGTTGGCGAGGGAGAACGGCCGGTTGAGGCGGTTCTCCCTCTTTTTTTTGAGCTTTTAAACATCGTCACGCGTCATCAGGTTTCGGCGGTTGCTGATAATTCTTTACCCGCTTCTTATCCTCCAGATTGAAATCAGGATCGAGATAAATACTGAGCCTTTTGATGCGCAAATCCTCAAACTCAAACACCGAACAAAAGTGATGGCTGCCGGTTTGCGGCGCAGGCCAGCGTTCACCGGTTTGCATCACTCCGCGCATCTGCCCTTCCAGCACCAGCGTTTCACCATCACTGATAAAACGAAATTTATCCTGAATATGCTGAATTTTGTCGATCTCCAGCGCGAAGCGTTTACCCAGTTCCCCCAGCGATGATTTACCTTTCGCCGTGCCAAATTTCGGGAAAAACACCTCGGTATCTTCGGTAAACAGATCCAGCAAGGTTGCGTCCGCCTGATCCAGCTTGGCGTAAAATTGCCTGATCACCTCGATGCGGCCTTTCTTCAGCGCGTCCTGTGTCATTTTTCCCCTCTTATCACCCATAGATGAACTTTTATTCACCTCACTAAGCCTAGTGACTTGTGCTGAATTTGCCTGTCTGACGGGCCAAATAAGAAAACTCTCAGCAACACAAAGGGTTAGTACATCAACCGTGGCTACCCCGGAACTCGCGCCGATAAAGCGACGGGGAGGTTTTGAACTGTTGCTGGAAATGCCTGCGCATCGACAACGCCGAACTGAAACCAGATTTCTGCGCCACCAGTTCCACCGGCTGATCGGTTTTTTCTAAAAAGCGCTGCGCTACGGCCAGCCGCTGATTTAACAGCCACTGCGTCACAGTGGTCCCGGTGGTTTGCTGAAAGCGACGGGTAAAACTGCGGCGGCTCATGCAGGCTTTTTCACAAATGACATCCAGGCTAAGTTCGCTTTGCAGGTTTTCGGAGGCCCAACTGAGCGCTTCCATAAAACGGTCGCCACCGGCGGTGTTATAGACCGGCTGCTCAATGTACTGCGCCTGACCGCCCTGCCGGTGCGGAGGCACCACCAGCAGACGCGCCACGGCGTTTGCGGCATCGGCACCGCAATGCTGGCGCACCAGATGCAGGCAGCAGTCGATACTGGCGGCCGTTCCGGCGGAAGTCACAATGTCGCCGTCGTCCACATACAGCACGTTCCTGTCTACCGAAATGGACGGATAGAGGCGCACAAAATCCGGCATCCAGTGCCAGTGCGTGGTAGCCCGACGGTTATCCAGCAGGCCCGCCGCCGCCAGCACAAAGGCCCCCATACACAATCCGACAATCCGCACACCCCGCTCGTGGGCGCGTTGCAGTGCTGAAGTGAGTTCAGCGGGCGGCGCCTGCTGCGGTGTGCTCCAGCTCGGCACCATCACCATATCGCAGGATTCAAGCGCGTCCAGCCCGTGCTCGGCAAGAATGGAAAAACCGGCATTGGTGCGCAGCGGCCCGGCTTCGGTCGCACAGATTTTCAGGCTATAGGCCGCTTCACCCTGCGCATTCAGCGCCTTTTCGAATACCGCACAAGGTACCGACAGATGAAAAGGGATGATGTCGTGAAATACCACGATCCCAACGTTAATGACGGACATAACACTCCTTGTTGCTCGCAGGCAGTTACCGGGTCAGAGATCAAAAATAGCATTTTGGCGCAAAAATACCGCTTTTGGTTACTTCGCTGTCTGTGGCGGTACAGAGGAAAGCCCCAGAATGGCCGCCAACGCAGACACGGTGCCCCCTACGGCAATCTGTTTCTGACTCAGCCCAACGGAACGGGATCAGCATGATCTCATGGAGATACTACAATGAAAAAACTACTGGCTTACAGCGCTCTGGCGCTCTCAATGGTGACGACAACAATGACGATGAATACTGCAAATGCACAAACTCACTCAGCCCCGACTATCCGCACGATGAGCAGCGCCCCGGCGACTACCTCGTTACAGGCAGGAGAAACTGCGCTGATTGTGATCGACTTCCAGAACGAATATTTCACGGGAAAAATGCCGATCCCAGATGGCATGAAAGCGTTAAAGAAAACCCAGGAACTGGTGAAATTTGCCCATGACAAGAAGATGCCTGTGTTCTTCGTTCGTCATGAAGGTCCGGCTGACAGCCCGCTGTTCGCTAAAGGCACCACCTTCTCTGAATTCCATAAAGACTTGCAACCTGCGGCTGGCGACAAAGTGATCACCAAGGCAACACCGAGCTCCTTCGTTGGTACCGATCTGGAAAAACAGCTCAAAGATCTGGGTATCAAAAAGATCATCGTGACCGGTCTGATGACTCACATGTGTGTCTCTTCAACGGCGCGTGACGCTGTCCCCCTGGGTTTTGACGTGATCATCCCTGAAGATGCCACGGCCACCCGTGACCTCGATACCTGGGACAATAAAAAGGTGGATCACGCCACGCTGCAACGCGCAGCACTGGCCGGTGTGGCTGACGTTTTTGCCGAAATTATGACCACCAAACAAGTGCTGGCGCTGCCAGTTAAGTAATTCTGCCGCCGTCCTGCCGCACATTTTTTTCGGCCGTGTTTGTTACTCAATGTTAACCACGGCCGTTTTCGCGATCCTCATGGTCTACAGTTAGTCATGTATGAATCACATGCACTATTTTGTTCATTGAATGAGCCGGACCTAAATCTGGTCGGTCCCGCAGACAAGAAGGAACTGCTTATGTTTGATAAAGCGAAAGATAAAGTTGAAGAAGTGGTAGGTAAAGGTCAGGAAGAATTTGGCCGTGCAACGCAGGATCGTGATTTGCAGGCTGAAGGCGTCGTACGCAAAAATCTTTCTCAGGCCTCCTACGCGGTGAATGATGCCGTTGATACCGTGAAGCGTCAGACCTCTGACAACCCGGTTCCGGCCCTGCTGATTGCCGCCGGTGTGGGTTTCCTGCTGGCGAAACTGGTTGGCCGCAGATAATTTCTGCCTGACGTGCACCAGAAACATGGGTGTTGCAGGCCATAAAAGAGTAAAACCCGGCGAAAGCCGGGTTTTTTGTTGGGTGCAGGAAAGCACGTCATCAGGCTTTTGGTGCGAGAACTCCGTCGGCGCGGAACATGGCTTTGATGCCGCGAACGGCCTGTCGAATACGGTCCTGGTTTTCAATCAGGGCGAAACGCACGTGGGTATCCCCGTAGTCTCCGAAACCGACACCCGGCGAGACGCACACTTTAGCGTCGGCCAGCAGGCGTTTGGCAAATTCGAGTGATCCTAAATGGGCGTATGCTGGGGGGATTTTCGCCCAGACATACATAGAGGCTTTCGGGTTATCCACCATCCATCCGGCTTCGTGCAGCCCACGCACCAGCACATTACGGCGCTGACGGTACTGTTCGGCAATGTCTTTCACGCACTGCTGATCGCCTTCGAGCGCCGCAATGGCCGCCACCTGCAACGGCGTAAAGGTACCGTAGTCGTGATAGCTTTTGATGCGGGCCAGCGCGTTCACCAACTCAGGGTTACCGACCATAAAGCCGATGCGCCAGCCGGCCATATTGTAACTTTTCGACAGCGTGAAGAACTCCACCGCAATGTCTTTCGCGCCCGGCACCTGCATAATCGACGGTGCTTTCCAGCCATCGTAAACAATGTCAGCGTAAGCCAGGTCATGAATGACCAGCACGTCATACTGCTTAGCGAGCGCGACGACGCGCTCAAAAAAGTCGAGTTCAACGCACTGTGCGGTCGGGTTAGACGGGAAGCCGAGGATCATCATTTTTGGACGTGGAATGGTTTCGCGGATCGCGCGCTCCAGTTCGGCGAAAAAGTCCACGCCTTCGGTCAGCGGCACAGAGCGCACCTGCGCACCAGCAATCACAGCGCCGTAAATATGAATCGGGTAACTTGGGTTGGGCACGAGAACGGTGTCACCGTGATCAAGCGTGGCCAGCATAAGATGCGCCAGCCCTTCTTTAGAACCGATGGTGACAATGGCTTCGCTTTCCGGGTCGATCTCGACCTGATAACGGTCGGCATACCAGCGGGAGATAGCCCGGCGCAGGCGCGGAATGCCGCGCGAGGTGGAGTAGCCGTGAGTGTCTTCGCGCTGGGCGACCTGCACCAGTTTTTCAACAATGTGCGGCGGCGTAGGGCCGTCCGGGTTCCCCATACTGAAATCGATAATATCTTCGCCGCGACGTCGCGCAGCCATTTTCAATTCAGCGGTGATATTAAAAACATAAGGGGGAAGACGATCGATACGTGAAAAACGACGTGGAGAACGTGAGTCAGCCATAAATTCCTCGAGGATACGTGAGCGCCCGGACCGTCCGAGCGACGCTGACCGCATTTGCGGTCCTCAATGAACATATCTCAGGCGCAAAAAACTGTCGAGTCTTTGAGCAACAAATTTTTAACTGCGCGGATCGCCTGCCAAAATACCCAGCAGCCAGTCGTTATGCCAGGTTTCACCGATGCGGTAACTTTCGCGCAAATTGCCTTCCAGACGAAAGCCGCACTTCTCCAACACGCGGCGTGAACCGTCGTTGCCCTCGAGCACGTTGGCCTGTAAACGGTGGAAATCGCACTGATCGAACGCAAAATCTAGCACCGCGCGCAGAGACTCCACTGCATAGCCTTTCCCCTGATATTCCGGCGAAATAATGAAACCCACTTCTCCCTGCTGATAGGGCCGCCAGTCAGGAAAGAAGCCGGTCAGCCCCACGGCGTTACCGGTGTCGCGTTCGCGGATAATCAGGCATAGCCAGAAATCGGCATAGCGATCCCAATAACCTAAGCGCTGTTCGAAGCGGCTGCGGATTTGCGCCGGTGTATCCAGATCGCCGATAAAGCGCATCACGTTGGCGTCCTGATACAATTTCTGGAACAGCCACCAGTCGTCTTCTTCAATCGGCTGCATGGACAAACGTTCAGTCGTTAACAACAAAGGCGTCAGCGTTTTCATTACTCATCCTGCGCGAAATAGTTAAGGAAAAATTGCGTAATTCTGCCCGCACTCAGGGCGTTTTCAACATACAATAGTTCGCATTCCCATTGCCACCACCCAGAGAGCCTGCCGTGCCGCAAGTTTTTGAAATGTTACTGGCGGTCTTTGACCGTGCTGCCCTGATGTTGATCTGCCTGTTCTTCCTGACCCGCACCCGCCTGTTTCGCAAGCTGCTCCAGAAAGAGAGCCATAACCACACGCCGCTGGAGCTGGCTGCCGTCACGACGATTTTTTCCCTGTTTGCCATTTTTGGCACACTGTCGGGGATTAACGTCGAAGGCTCACTGATCAACGTGCGCACCATCGCCATTATGTCTGGCGGCATTCTGTTCGGACCGTGGGTGGGCATCATTACCGGGGTGATTTCCGGTTCCCACCGCTTTCTGATCGACATTAACGGCCCGACCTCACTGCCTTGTCTCATCACCAGTATTACCGCCGGTTTCCTTTCGGGATATATCAATCTGAAAGTGAAGAAAGCTAATCACTGGAAAGTCGGTATTGCCGCCGGGATGCTGTGCGAAGCACTGACTATGCTGCTGATCCTGCTGATGGCAAAACCCTTTTCTCTGGGGCTGGATATTGTGATGAACATTGCCGCGCCGCTGATTCTCGGGGCCAGCTCCATCGGACTTATTGTACTGCTGGTACAGAGCGTGGAGGATGAAAAAGAGGTGATCGCCGCCCGTCAGGCACGGCTGGCGCTGGATATTGCCAATAAAACGCTGCCGTACTTTCGTAATATTAATGCCGAATCTCTGGCAACGATCTGCGGCATCATCCGCGAGGATATCGATGCCGACGCCGTGGCGATCACCGACACCAAAAACATTCTGGCGTACGTCGGCGTCGGCGCGGAGAAGTACAATATTGGTGAAGAAAGCCTCAGTGATATCACTAAACTGACGATCGAAAAGGGTAAAATCACCATCAAGAATAATGATGAGATGCACCGCACGCCGCAAATTCACTCGCTGATCATCATTCCTCTGTGGGAAAAAGGGGTGGTAACCGGCTCGCTGAAAATCTATTACTGCCACGCGCATCGCATCACCTATTCACTGAAAGTGATGGCGATCGGGCTGTCGCAGATCATCTCGACGCAGATGGAAGTGTCACGGGCCGAACAGCTTCGCGAAATGGCCAATAAAGCCGAAATGCGCGCACTGCAAAGCAAGATTAACCCTCATTTCCTGTTTAACGCGCTGAACGCGATTTCGTCGTCAATCCGCGTTCGCCCGGATACGGCGCGCCAGTTGATCATCAATTTGTCGCGCTATCTGCGCTATAACCTTGAGCTGAATGACGAGCTTATCGATCTGCGCAAAGAGCTGCATCAGGTACAAGATTATATCGCCATCGAACAGGCGCGCTTTGGCAGCAAACTGACGGTGATTTATGATATCGATGAAGATATTTCGGTACGTATCCCGAGTTTGCTGATCCAGCCGTTAGTCGAAAATGCCATCGTTCACGGCATTCAGCCTTGCAGCGGCAAAGGCGTGGTGGTGATTGCCGTTAAGCACAGCAGCGGCAATGTCAGGGTATCGGTCAAAGATACCGGCCACGGTATTAATCAGGAAACGATTGCGCGGGTCGCGGCCAACGAGATGCCGGGAAATAAAATCGGCCTGCTGAATGTACATCACCGCGTTTCGTTACTTTACGGTCAGGGGTTGCAGATCCGTCGTCTGGAACCCGGCACCGAGATTTCATTTTTGATCACCACGGAAAAAACCGCATGAAAGCCATTATCGTTGAGGATGAAGTCCTCGCTCAGGAGGAGCTGAGTTATCTGATTAAGGCTCACAGCAGCATCAAAATTGAGGCCACTTTTGATGACGGGCTGGACGTGCTCAAGTATCTGCAAACACATGAAGTGGATGCGATTTTTCTGGATATCAGCATTCCTTCGCTTGACGGCGTATTGCTGGCGCAAAACATCAGTAAGTTCGCCCATAAGCCCTACATCGTGTTCATCACGGCCTATAAAGAGCACGCCGCTGAAGCCTTCGAGATTGAAGCCTTCGACTATATTCTCAAGCCGTACCATGAGTCGCGTATTGTCACCATGCTGCAAAAGCTCGAATCACATTTTAAGCGAGACAAACAAGAGCAGCAGGAGCAAACCCAGAGTGCACCGAGCGCCGGACGGGTCAGCCACAGTATTAATCTGATCAAAGATGAACGGATCATCGTCACGGATATCAACGACATTTATTACGCCGCGGCGCAGGAGAAAGTGACGCAGGTATTTACGCGTCGGGAAGAGTTCACGATGCCGATGAATATCAGCGAACTCTGTACCCGGCTGCCGGAAGAGCATTTTTTCCGCTGCCACCGGTCGTACTGTGTGAATTTGTCGAAGATCCGCGAGATCGTGCCGTGGTTTAACAACACCTATATTTTGCGGTTAAGTGATCTGGACTTCGAAGTGCCGGTCAGTCGCAGCAAAGTGAAAGAGTTCAGAAGGTTAATGCGGTTTTGATTGTTGCTCCTTCCCTTTTAAGGGAAGGAGCAAGGACTTGCTTCAAGGATGCAGGGTATGCCCCATTGACTGACGCAGATAGGCTCCGGCGCCTAATAAACCCGGTTGGTCGTGGGTGATCAGGTAAACCGGAATATCCACCAGGTAATCCTTGAAACGGCCTTTGTCTTCAAAGGCGGCGCGAAAACCGGAAGCTTTGAAGAATTCCAGGAAGCGCGGCACGATACCCCCGGCAATATACACCCCACCAAACGTCCCCATGTTTAGCGCCAGATTGCCGCCAAAACGTCCCATGATCACGCAAAACAGCGAGAGTGCGCGGCGGCAATCAATGTCGTCTTCGCCAAGGCCACGTTCGGTCACATCTTTCGGCGCCAGATTTTCCGGCACACGGTTATCTGATTTGACGATCGCGCGGTAGAGATTCACTAACCCCGGCCCGGAGAGAATACGTTCGGCAGAGACGTGACCCATTTCGGTGCGCAGTTGTTCGAGGATCATATCCTCTTCTTCGCTGTTCGGTGCGAAGTCAACGTGACCGCCCTCGCCCGGCAGGCTCAGCCAGCGCTTATCGGCATGGATCAGATGCGCAACACCAAGCCCGGTACCTGCGCCATAAATCACTGCCGGTTTACCATCGATGGGCTTTTTACCGCCAAACTGCAGTAAATCCTGCTCTTTTAGCATCGGAATCGTCATCGATACCGCCGTAAAATCGTTGATCACTTCGAGGTGATCCAGTTTCAGGCCGGCTTTCATCTCTGCGATGGAAAATGCCCACGTATGGTTGGTCATTGCCACCCAGTCGCCAGTGATAGGACAGGCAATCGCGATACATGCATGCTTCACGTCCTGATGCTGCTGCTCGAGATAAACACGCGCCACCGCTTCAAGACTATCGTAATCCAAACCTGAAAAAGTCTGGGCAGCAGAGATTTCCCCGCTGTCGAGTGCGCAAAGTGCCAGACGACAGTTAGTGCCGCCGACGTCACCCACGAGGGAGTATTGGGTCATTTTATTCTCCGAAAATGTAAATTCTTGATCCTGCTGAATACCGGGGCTTAACAAAAGCCATAAAGCCGTTATTATCAATCGTTGAGGCTGTTTAAACCCCACCAGCAAGACTCTAAAAGATCGCACAATTGTGAGGGCAAAATAGCGGTAATTGCTATAGGCTGCAATGCCGATTTAAGCCAGCGCGCATTTATGCACAGCGTCATTTAGAATAATATCGCCGCCGGCCAGATTCTTCGCCATCATGGCGATCGCGAAGCCAGTGCTGAAGCCCGGGCAAGTGCGTTACTTCATATAAAGGAAATTTTGCATGTTTCATCCCCGTGCGAAAACAATGCTGGTCTTTGCCCTGCCAGCAATGATCATCGGCGCGCTGTCGAGCCTGATACTGGTGGCCGTTATGATGCTGGCCGGTGCGCTGCAAACGTTACTCTGGGAGCATATTCCCTCGGCACTGCATATCAATACGCAGTCGGCGACCTGGACGCTGTTTATGTTAATGCTGACAGGCTTAGGTGTCGGCGCATTGATTAAGTATATGCCGGGCCACGCCGGGCCGGATCCGGCAACCGAATCGCTGATCGGCGCACCGGTTGCGCTCAATGCCCTGCCGGGGCTGGCATTAGCGCTGATGCTCGGGCTGGCGGGCGGCGTAAGCCTCGGGCCGGAATATCCGATCACGGTGATTAACATCGCGCTGGCGGCTGCCGTGGGCCGACGTTTATTACCCCAGGTTCCTACCACGGACTGGGTGATCCTGGCCGCGTCAGGCACCATCGGCGCCCTGTTTGGCACGCCGGTAGCCGCAGCCCTCATCTTTTCCCAAACGCTGGGGGGCGACAAAGACGTCCCACTGTGGGACCGCCTTTTCGCGCCGCTGGTGGCTGCGGGTGCCGGTGCGGTAATGACAGACCAGTTCTTCGTGCCCGATTTCTCCCTGAAAATTGCCCCTTATAACGCCACATCGCTGATTGACTTGTTCAGCGGCTCCGTGGTGGTGCTGATCGCCATTGCGCTCGGCATGATAGGCGTATGGATATTCCCGCACCTGCACAAAATGTTTAATGGTATCCGCAACCCTATTTTGAAGCTGGGTATCGGCGGTTTTATCCTCGGTTTGCTGGCGCTGATAGGCGGGGAAATTACCCTGTTCAAAGGGCTGGATGAGATGAAACAGCTGGCGGAGTCTAATGAGATGTTTGGCATCAGCTCAATGCTGGCGATCACGCTGACCAAACTTGCCGCACTGGTGGTCGCCGCTGCCTGTGGTTTTCGCGGCGGACGCATCTTCCCGGCGGTGTTTGTCGGCGTCTCGCTCGGCCTGATGTTGCATCAGTACGCGCCGAACGTTCCGGCGGCAGTCACCGTCTCCTGCGCCGTCATGGGCATGGTGCTGGTGGTAACGCGGGATGGCTGGCTGAGTCTGTTTATGGCCGCGGCGGTGGTTCCCGGTTTCAAACTGTTGCCGCTGCTCTGTATTGTGATGCTGCCAGCCTGGCTATTGCTGGCTGGCAGGCCGCTGATGTTGGTCAGTAAATACCTTCCGGCCAGCCGGAATAAGAGCGAACCGGAGTAAACGTTTACGGCACGCGGAGCGCATACTCTGCCGCCGCGAAGGCATGAATGGCGGTGGTGTCGAATACCGGTACCGCCGCATCTTCTGCTCCCACCAGCAGGGTGATTTCAGTACACCCCAGAATGATCCCTTCGACGCCCTGCTGCTCCAGTGTGCCGATGATCCTGCGATACTCTTCGCGGGAGGCATCACAGATTTTCCCCAGACACAGCTCCTCATAAATAATGCGATGCACGATATCGCGGTCGGCTTCCCCCGGCGTCACCACGTCAATCTGATGTTTATCCTGCAAGCGCCCGCGATAAAAATCCTGCTCCATCGTAAATTTGGTGCCCAGTAAACCGATGCGGCGCAGCCCCTGCTGTTTGATTTTTTCAGCCGTCGCGTCGGCAATATGCAGTAAGGGTAAACCGCCAATACGTTCGATATCGTCGGCCACTTTATGCATGGTGTTGGTACACACCACGATCACTTCCGCCCCGGCGCGGGCCAGAGCCTGTGCAGCGTCACCCAGAATCTGACCGGCCTGCTGCCAGTCCCCTTTAGCCTGCAACTGCTCAATATCGTAGAAGTCCACGCTATGCAAAAACAGCCTGGCAGAATGTAATCCGCCAAGCTGTTGTTTGATGTGCTCATTGATAGTGCGGTAGTAAGGAACGGTGGATTCCCAACTCATGCCGCCGATCAAGCCTAATGTTTTCATCTGCTGCGCCTTCTGGTTGTTCTTATCCTTGTCAGAATAAGAACATAACCGAGGTACCGCCCGCTGACAAATCGGGTCAGAGATTAATGCTTGGCCGAACAGCGTTTTACCGCTTTTTCACTTCTGACACTTTTACGGTTCAGCACGCGCTGACGCAGCGTGTCATACAGCCAGTTATACGCAACGGTGTACGGCAGGAAGAACAGGAAGAAACCGATCTCCAGCATAAACGCATTTGTAAGCGAAATGCCCAACCAGCCTGCCGCGATCGGTAACCCGATCAGGATAAACCCACTTTCAAAACCCAGCGCGTGGCAGATACGCACTTTCATCGTACGGGTGACGCGGCTCACCGGCCAGAAACGGTCGAAAAATGAGTTATAAATAATGTTCCACACCATGGCGGTCGTGGAGAGCAGGATCGCCAGCGTACCCATTTCGAACATGGATTTGTTTAAAAGCCACGCAGCGACCGGGGCGGAAATCAGTACCGCCAGCGCCTCAAAACCGACGGCGTGCAAAATGCGTTCACCAAATGATTTTTTAGCGATATTTTTTGTTTTGATTGACATAAAGACCTGCCATTTTCCGTTGTTGTTGTACAAATTTACGCAGTGACGGCTGTCACAGGTCGCCATTATCATCGCTAAATAAGATGGATGAAAGATAGTTAATATCGATAAAATAGATAGATTGAGTGCCGGAAAAAAGTGAGAAACTGCGATGCGTTATTCCCCGGAAGCGTTAATGGCGTTTGTGGAAGCGGCCGATACCGGTTCGTTTTCTGCCGCTGCACGCAAATTACGTAAAAGCCAGTCGACCGTCAGTACGGCGATTGCCAATCTTGAGGTGGATTTAGGGCTGACCTTGTTTGACCGCAGCAGCCGCCAGCCGGTGCTGACTTCGCAGGGCAAGCGGGTGCTGAACCATGTGCAGGCGATTCTGGCGGCCAGCGAGCGGCTGGATGAACTGGCGATCCGCCTCTCTACGCAAATCGAAACACAGCTGACGTTTGTACTGTCTGATACCTATCAGCCGACGCACCATGAAAATCTGCTTAAGCGTTTTGAGCGGCGCTATCCGGATATCGAGTTCGAATGCCTTATTGCCGAGGATCAGGATGTGATTGATCTCTTGCAGGCGGGACGTGCGCACATAGGCATGCTGGAGGTTCAGGATTCGTACCCGCCGGACATCGGCGTCGCGCGCCTGCCCGAGCAGACCGATATGGATATCTTCGTCAGCCGCGACCACCCGCTGGCGCAGCTGGCAAATATTCAGCAGGAACAGCTCCACACCTTCCGTCAACTGATCCTTCAGCCCTACCGGCGCACAGAAAGCCGTGCGCCGGGGCAAACCTGGTCTGCGCCGAGTTATCTGATGCTGCTCGAGATGGCCGAACAGGGATTTGGCTGGTCAATCCTCCCGCACTGGCTGGTACGCCAGTTCGGGCATAACAAACTGGTGACGCTGCCGATGCGCGGCTGGCCGAAACTGATTTCAGTCGATGCTGTGTGGAGCAAAAACAATCAGCCCGGCCCGGCGGGAAGCTGGTTCATCGACCAGCTGATTGATCCGCAGTTGGCCGGTATAAGTCCTGAGGCTTAACAGGCAGCGTTACTGGCCCGAATTACGTTTAGCGATAGATTGTGTGACGGCCACCAGCAGCTCAGGGATATCCATTTTCGGCAACACCACTTCCACCCAGGCCAACTGCGGTTTGTCCCTTATTTTCGCCATCACCGCACTGAGCTGATGGCGATCTTCTACCCGCTCACTCAGCACATTTTTGCCGCCAAACGCGGCCGGAAACAGCGTCCAGTTCCATTGGGCAATATCGTTGTAACGCTGGGTTTCGCCATGAATGGCCCGCTCCACCGTGTAGCCGTCGTTGTTGATCACGAAGATAGTCGTTCTCAGCCCGTAGCGGATCGCCGCGCCCAGCCCCTGTAAAGTCAGTTGGGCGGAGCCGTCGCCGATGATCAATATCACTCGTCTGTCTGGTTCGGCCGTTTGCGCGCCGAAGGCCGCCGGTAAGGTAAAGCCAATCGATCCCCACAGCGGTTGCACAATAAAATCACAGCCCTGCGGCAGATTCAGCGCAGCGGCGCCGAAACTCGCGGTTCCCTGCTCTACCACCAGAATGTCGTCAGGCTGCAGGAACTCCTGAATTTGCTGCCAGAACACCTGCTGGTCGAGAGGAATGGTATCGGAAACCGGCAGAGGCGTGCGGGTGAAATGCGGGGTTTCCCATTGGTGACAAAGCTCTGCCGTCAGCTGATGCAGCGCTTTCACTGCGGCGTGCATCGGCAACTGATGGAAAATCTGTTTACCGATACGCGCACTGAACGGATCCACGTCAATGCATTTTCCTTCGGGCAGCTTTTGGCTAAATCCGGCGGTAATTGTGTCGGTAAAACGCACACCGATGTTAATCAGCACGTCGGCCTGCTCGATAACATTTTTGACCACCGGACAGCTGGCCACCCCGGAATAAGTCCCCGCAAAATGTGGCCGTTGTTCATTGAACAGCCCTTTGCCCATTAATAACGTCGCATGTGGCAGCGGTACGTCTTCCATCCAGCGGGAGAGTGCGTCCTGAACCCCAAAGCGGTCAGCCAGAAAATCCCCCAGCAACGCCACGCGCCGTGCTCCCCGCATCAGCTCACGCGCCGCCGCCACAAACGCCGTCAGGGAGTCTTCAGAGAAAGTGGCCGTCGGCACGGTTTGCGGCACGGCACGGCTGGCGACCGGCAACGCCGCGACGTCGCTCGGCAGCAATAAATAGCCCGGCCGCGAGTAATAAAGCGCCTGCGAGACGACGCGGTCAATCTCCTCCAGCGCATTCTCCGGTGTCAGTAACCCTTGCGCCACGCTGACCGGCTGCGCCATTTTGGCGAAATGGTCGAAGTGGCCGTCGCCCAGTGAATGGTGCAGTAATTCTCCTTTGCGCTGCGAGGAGAGCGGCGGCGCACCGACAATATGAATAACGGGGAGATATTCGGCGTAACTGCCCGCCAGACCATTGAGGGCGCTGAGTTCGCCCACGCCAAACGTCGTCAGCAAGGCAGCGGCCCCTTTGCGGCGCGCGTAGCCGTCAGCGCCGTAGGCGGCGTTAAGCTCGTTGGTGCAGCCTACCCAGGCAATTTTCGGGTGACTGATCACGTGGTCAAGAAATTGCAGGTTGTAGTCGCCAGGGACTCCAAACAGTTCAGTCACGCCCGCGTAATTAAGGCGGTCTAGCAGATAGTCACCTACTGTATAAGCCGTATTCATCATGATCCCCTGCAATTTTTGATTTATATAGTCGATCACTCTATTAAAGTATTAGCGTAGTTTGTGAATTAGGACATTTATTAGAAAAAATAGTGATTGGAAATTTTGGGTTACAGCCCTGCACGTTCGTGTCGCATGTCTTGCGGCTAATCAGTAAAGGTAATGCGCAGGCGTAACCCCTGCTTTACGCAACGAAAAGGAATGCTCTGAAAGCGTGTTATCAGCGCGGGCTGTGATCAAGTTAGCTGGCAAAAGCAGTGAAAACGCATACACTAAAACGTCTTTTTACTCTGTTCTCTGCCGGCACTCCGGTGCTGATTAAAATAATAAGGACTCCTATGGTTTACCAGGCCAGCCCTACCCGTTACGACTCAATGGAATACCGCCGCTGTGGACACAGTGGTCTCAAACTGCCCGCGGTTTCCCTCGGTCTGTGGCACAATTTCGGTGACAATGCTCACTTCGACAATGGCCGCAATCTGATCCGCCACGCCTTCGACCACGGCATCACCCATTTCGATTTAGCCAATAACTACGGGCCGCCTCCGGGGTCGGCCGAAGAACATTTTGGCCGTATTCTGCAGGAGGATTTACGGCCTTACCGCGACGAGCTGATCATCTCCTCCAAGGCCGGCTACACCATGTGGGATGGCCCCTACGGTGATTGGGGTTCGAAGAAGTATCTGGTCGCCAGTCTGAACCAAAGCCTCAGGCGTATGGGGCTGGATTACGTGGACATCTTCTATCATCACCGTCCGGATCCTGACACGCCGCTGGAAGAGACTATGGCCGCGCTGGACCTGATTGTCCGCCAGGGCAAGGCATTGTACGTTGGCCTGTCGAACTATCCGGCAGAGCGTGCAAAGCAGGCGTTTGACATCCTGCAACAACTCGGTACTCCTTGCCTTATCCATCAGCCAAAATACTCGATGTTTGAACGTTGGGTTGAAGCCGACTTACTCGACACGCTGGCGCAGAACGGCGTGGGCTCTATTGCCTTCTCCCCTCTCGCCGGTGGCGTACTTACGGACCGCTATCTGGCCGGTATTCCGCAGGATTCCCGTGCCGCCAGCAGCAGCCAGTTCCTGACCAGCGACCAGTTGACCAGCGAAAAACTGGAGAAAGTCCGCCAGCTGAATGCTATCGCTGAAGCGCGCGGCCAGAAGCTGTCGCAGATGGCGCTAGCCTGGGTCTTACGTGGGGATAAGGTGACGTCAGTACTGATAGGTGCCAGCAAAACCAGTCAAATCGATGATGCGGTCGGTATGGTGGCTAACCGTCATTTCAGCGAAAAAGAGCTGGCGGATATCGAAGCCATTTTAGTGTAAGCGGTTACCCTTGCATCATCGAAATGGCAATACAGGCAGTAAAATTGTGTGTAAGTATTTCGTTAAGCTGGGTAAAGCATTCAAAACAGGATTGCAGGCAATAGAATAGTTGTCGCCTCCCCCTTATAACTGTTACCAGAAATTATAAGGAATCAGGAGGCGCCATGTTAAAGCCTTTATTGTTTGGAACATTGTTGTTTGCCCTGTTGCCCGCCGCAGCACCCGCAGTGCAGGCCAGCAGCTTTAGCCTGAATACGCCGGGCCTTTCTATCAATATCGGTGACCGCGATCGTCGTGGTTATTACTGGGATGGTTACGACTGGCGTGATGCCGGTTGGTGGAATAACCACCGTGGCCGCTACTACGGTGAGCGCAGCCATCGCGGTTATTACTGGGACGGCGGCCGCTGGCGCGATCGCGGTTGGTGGGACAGCCGTTCACGCCATCGCCCACCTCCTCCGCCGCGTTATTACGGGCGTCCGTACCACGATAATGGTCATCACAGCCACGATCATGGTCGCGGTCCGGATCGCGGACACGGCGGGCATGATGGACACGGTGGTCATGGCGATCACCGCCGGTGAGTCGGCAGATTTAGAGATAAAGAAAACGGGACAGCGCAAACTGTCCCGTTTTCTTTGGCAGAGATTCAGCGAGACCTACCTGAAGATCATTCCTATCAGCAGGTAAGCGTTCAGACTTACCACCACCAGCACAATAAGACGCCCCGCCCACTGCACCGTTTTCGAGTTCACCATATCCCCCATTAACCGGCGGTTACCCGTAAAGGCCAGCAGTGGCAGCAACGCCAGCGCAATCCCGAAGCTCAGCAGTACCTGGCTCATGACCAGAATACGCGTCGCGTCCAGCCCCATCAGGATCACGATAAAGGAAGGCAGCATGGTCACGACGCGGCGTACCCAAATCGGAATATAGAATTTTACAAAACCCTGCATCACCACCTGTCCGGCCAGCGTACCGACCACAGTCGATGAAAGCCCGGCGGCGACCAGGCTCAGACCAAAGGTGGTGGCGGCAGCGTTGCCAAGCAGCGGTTGCAGCGTGAGATACGCCTGATCGAGTTCGCTGATGCCGCTGTGCCCGCTGAAGTGAAACGCGGCAGCGGCGGTCGCCATCATCGCCAGATTGACGAAACCGGCGATGGTCATGGCAATGCTGACATCCAGCTTGGTCGCCGAGTAACGCTGCGCTTTCGATGCATTCCCCGCCCGTTGAGTAAGCGAAGAGTGCAGATAAATGACGTGCGGCATGATGGTCGCCCCCAGCACACCGGCGGCAAGATAAACCGCATCACCCGACGCCAGGCTCGGGATCAACATCCCTTTCCCCAATGCCACCATGTCTGGCTGCGAGAAGAACAGTTCAACAATATAGGCCGCCGCGACAAACAGCAGTAAACCGGCAATCACCAGCTCCAGCGGCTTCTGCCCGCGCTTTTGCAGGGCGAGGATAATAAAGGTAGCGATGCCCGTCAGCACTGCGCCCTGAAGGAGCGAAACGCCTAATAAAAGCTTGAAGCCAATCGCCGCGCCGATAAATTCGGCCAGATCGGTTGCCATAGCAATAATTTCAGCCTGAACCCAATAGGCCCAGACGGCAGGACGCGGAAAGCGATCACGAATGTGTTCGGCCAGATTCTTGCCGGTGGCAATACCCAATTTGGCAGACAGCAGCTGGATTAACATCGCCATGATATTCGCCCACACCACTACCCACAGCAGCTGATAACCAAAAGAGGCCCCGGCCTGAATATTGGTGGCGAAGTTACCCGGATCGATATACCCGATGGCGGCAATAAAAGCCGGCCCCATCAGCGAGAGCTTTAACTTGCGGGATGCACGGCCGGAGGACTCCGCACGGCTGTTCTGCATATCAGTTAACCTTACTTTTATTGCGCTTATGGCAAGCATATATAATTGATAATGATTATCAAGTGCATTTAGATTAATCTGAGTGATTTCTCTGATAGGCAGGAAGCAACTGAGATGTTATGTGTCAGGCTTTCCGGAAAGTCCTGATGAGATGCCTGTGGCAGAAACAGATATTTCTAAAAAACGAAAATTAATCCCAGATTCTGAACGTACTACGGCAGATAATAAAACTAGCACAGGAATGTCAATTGTGCCTGTTTTTCTAACATCTTGATCTTTTGTGTCATCAGCTCAGAAATGTTGCAATTGATGTCTGTAATTTCTATATTTGCAGGCCACTTCACGTTTTAAATGTACGCGTTACATAGAATGTCCGTCGAAATATAGCCTGCCTCAAATTTGGAGCACCCATGTCCCGAATACTGCACTTTGTATTAGCGTTGGCCGTTGTCACATTACTGGCGTTACTGGTGAGCCGTGATCGCAAAAATATCCGTTTGCGCTTCATCGTCCAACTGTTGGTCATTGAAGTTCTGTTAGCCTATTTCTTCCTGTCCTCAGAAGTGGGATTAGGATTCGTTAAAGGTTTCTCAGATTTCTTCGAAAAATTATTAGGTTATGCCGCACAAGGGACGGGTTTTGTATTTGGGAACATGAGCGATAAAGGATTAGCGTTCTTCTTCCTGAATGTATTGTGCCCGATCGTGTTTATCTCTGCACTGATTGGTATTTTGCAGCATATCCGCATTTTGCCTATCGTTATCCGCGCGATTGGTACCGTGTTATCAAAAATTAACGGCATGGGGAAACTTGAATCCTTCAACGCCGTGAGTTCATTGATCCTAGGCCAGTCAGAAAACTTTATCGCGTATAAAGATGTTCTGGGCAAAATGTCAGAAAAACGCATGTACACCATGGCCGCTACCGCAATGTCGACGGTTTCCATGTCGATTGTCGGTGCTTACATGACCATGCTTGAACCACGCTTTGTCGTTGCCGCGCTTATCCTCAACATGTTCAGTACCTTTATCGTACTGTCCCTGATCAACCCTTATAAAGTTGATTCAGAAGAGGATCTGCAAATCGGTAATATCCATCAGGGTCAGAGCTTCTTTGAAATGCTGGGTGAATACATCCTGGCAGGCTTCAAAGTGGCCATTATCGTTGCAGCCATGTTGATTGGTTTCATCGCGCTGATTGCGGCACTGAACGGCTTGACTGAGTGGATCTTTACCCTCTTCAACGTGCAGGGTATGAGCTTCCAAAAACTGCTGGGTTTTGTCTTCTATCCGTTTGCCTGGATGATGGGCGTACCAAGTCACGAAGCGTTGCAGGTGGGCAGTATTATGGCCACGAAACTGGTCTCCAACGAATTCGTTGCGATGCTGGATCTGCAAAAAGTGGCGGGTGACCTGTCACCACGCGGCGTCGGTATTCTGTCCGTGTTCCTGGTCTCTTTCGCTAACTTCTCCTCGATTGGTATCGTTGCAGGGGCTATCAAAGGCCTGAACGAACATCAGGGCAACGTGGTTTCTCGCTTCGGCCTGAAACTGCTGTACGGCTCAACGCTGGTGAGCGTACTGTCTGCTTCTATCGCCGGTCTGGTTCTGGCGTAAGTCGCAAGCATCGTGAAGTGGTTTAGGTAGTTTAAGAAAGGCGCTTCGGCGCCTTTTTTTATGTCTGCGATTTGGTGATTGATGAAAGTGGTACTGAGCAGAAAGGGGAATGCCAGAAAGCAAAAAACCGGCCAGAGGCCGGTTTTTAAAATTTTGGTGGAGATAAGCGGGATCGAACCGCTGACCTCTTGCATGCCATGCAAGCGCTCTCCCAGCTGAGCTATACCCCCACACGAGGTAGTTCACAATTTACTTCTTTCTGTTTCCTCTGGAAGGAAACAACCAACTTGTCCTGGGAAGGAAGTTGGTGGAGATAAGCGGGATCGAACCGCTGACCTCTTGCATGCCATGCAAGCGCTCTCCCAGCTGAGCTATACCCCCAATTCAGACCGGTTAAAAACCGGTGAACGGGGCGCATAATATGAAACCCCGCCTACCCTGTCAACGGCTAAATCGGTTTATGCTATCAAGCGATGAAAAAGCCGCCAACCCGGCCACGGCATTGAGGAATTCCGCGCCGCCTGTAGCAAATTTGTAGCTAAATACGTCATCTTTACTTTAAGCACCCGCCTACATTTTTCGTCAGCATGATGATCTTCTTACTCATTTCTTTAACATGTGTGATTTATTGATTAATGAAATGTTAGCAAGCTATGAAAATCGGCTTGTTTCCAGAAAATTCTGGATCTAGACTGCCCGCGCAATAATCATATCCATCTACTTTCGAGCCATCCCATGTCCTTGTATTCACCTAAAGAAATCGCATCCATCGCTGTAACGGCTGGAGTTAATAAAAGCCGTGCAACCATGTTGAATTTGTTAATTTTAGGATTCCTGGCTGGCGCATTCATCGCCACCGGTTTCCTGCTCGATCTGCATGTAATAGGAACATTGCCTGCATCCTGGGGCTCGTTCAGTAATTTATTGGGCGCAGCGGTCTTCCCGGTTGGGATCATTTTGACGGTACTGGCAGGGGGAGAACTGCTGACCGGCAATATGATGACGTTGCCCATCGCCTGGTTCGCGCGTCAGATAAGCCTGCTCTCCGTTTTGCGTAACTGGTTCTGGGTCACGCTGGCTAACCTGCTCGGCAGTCTGGCCGTGGCGTACTTCTTCGGTCACGTTCTCGGCCTGACTGAAGGCCCGTTCCTGGCGAAAACCGTGGCAACCGCCACCGCGAAGGTCAACGCTGACTTCACGCAGGCGTTCATTTCCGGTATCGGCTGTAACTGGCTGGTGTGTCTGGCGATCTGGCTGGCGTTTGCCAGTAAAGAAGTCGGCGGGAAAGTGATCGGTATGTGGTTCCCGGTCATGGCCTTTGTGGCGATAGGCTTCCAGCACGTGGTGGCTAACATGTTTATCATTCCGGCAGCGATTTTTGCAGGCGCGCTGAGCTGGTCACAATACTTCCCGAACTTCGCGGCCGTATTCCTCGGTAACGCAGTCGGTGGTGCCGGTTTTGTTGGTCTGATGTACTTCCTGGCTTACCGTCCGGGCGCTGCAACACCGGCAGAACAACAGCCGTAATCTGTTTTTGACGCATTAAAAAAACCAGCCGGGCGATCATTCAACCCGGCTGGCTTTTTCTTTTCGTATTACTGCCTGTTCAGAACCTTATTGCTGCGCTTCACGCTCAGCAATAAAAGCCAGCGCCTGATCGATACGCGACAGCGTACGGCCCTGGCCGATGGCATGGACGGTCACGTCCATTCCTGGCGACATACCCGCACCGGTCACAGCAACGCGCAGTGGCATACCGACTTTACCCATACCAACACCCAGCTCATCCGCAGTGCCCTGAATCGCGTTATGAACGTTTTCAGCAGTCCAGTCAGTGATCGCAGCCAGTTTGGCGCGAACGGCTTCCAGCGGCTGGCGTGCTACCGGGCGCAGGTGTTTCTTGGCTGCGTCAGCATCGAATTCGCTGAAGTCTTCATAGAAGTAACGGCAAGATTCCGCCATCTCTTTGAGCGTTTTGCAGCGTTCGCCTAACAGAGTGACGATTTCAAATAACTGGGGACCATTGCGGGTTTCGATACCCAACTGCTCGACGTGCCACAGCAGGTGCGTTGCCACATAATGCGGATCCATCGAGTTGATGTAGTGATGGTTCAGCCATTGCAGTTTTTCAGTATTGAACGCACTGGCTGATTTGCTGACGTTATCCAGTGTGAACAGCGCTTTCATCTCTTCAATGCTGAAGATCTCCTGATCACCATGTGACCAGCCCAGGCGCACCAGATAGTTCAGCAGCGCTTCCGGCAAATAACCATCGTCGCGGTACTGCATTACGCCGACAGCGCCGTGGCGCTTGGACAGCTTTTTGCCGTCATCGCCAAGGATCATCGAGACGTGTGCATAAACAGGCACCGGCGCGCCCAGTGCTTTCAGAATGTTGATCTGACGCGGGGTGTTGTTGATGTGATCTTCACCACGGATCACGTGAGTGATCTCCATATCCCAGTCGTCCACAACCACACAGAAGTTGTAGGTCGGTGAACCGTCGGTGCGGCGGATGATCAGATCGTCCAGCTCGTCATTGCTGAATTCGATCGGGCCACGGATCTGGTCGTCAAAGATGACAGAACCTTCCTGCGGGTTACGAAAACGCACTACACAAGGCTCGTCAGCAGCGTGATGCTCGTGGCTGTCACGGCAACGGCCGTCGTAACGAGGCTTCTCGTTGTTAGCCATCTGCTCTTCGCGCAGCGCTTCCAGACGCTCTTTGGAGCAATAACACTTATAGGCGGTGCCGTTTTCCAGCATTTGGTCAATCACGCCGTTGTAGCGGTCAAAACGCTTAGTCTGGAAATACGGGCCTTCGTCCCAGTCCAGATTCAACCAGTTCATGCCATCCATAATCGCGTCAATGGCCGCCTGCGTGGAGCGTTCGAGATCGGTATCTTCAATACGCAACACAAACTCACCGCCGAGGTGACGGGCGAAAAGCCAGGAGTAAAGCGCGGTACGGGCGCCACCGACGTGCAGATAGCCGGTTGGGCTCGGAGCAAAACGGGTTTTGATTTTCATCTGGAGTGCAGCCTTACTTATTTATAGTGTTATAGCCAACGCAGTAGACGTTGCTATCAATTAACAAAAAGTGGCTGACATTCTACCACTCTGCCCTGAATCCTCAACGCCGATAGGGAGTTCGTGAAGGCTATTCAGTGGATGAATGCGTAAAGAATCAACTACGCGGGCGAGAAATCGGTCAGCTTGTCTAATTTTGCGCCGAACAGTCATTTTTGTTTTTAAAAACCGTTGACGTAAGTTCAAGGATCCCTATAATGCGACTCCATCACGACGGGGCGATTAGCTCAGTTGGTAGAGCATCTCCTTTACACGGAGGGGGTCGGCGGTTCGAACCCGTCATCGCCCACCACTCTTTTTAAGAGTGAACGCGTTGTGATAGTAAGAAGAATTGAGAATTGGGCGATTAGCTCAGTTGGTAGAGCATCTCCTTTACACGGAGGGGGTCGGCGGTTCGAACCCGTCATCGCCCACCAATTCTCAGTATGTTTTTCTTACGTTGTGGAATACCCAGAAGTGGGCGATTAGCTCAGTTGGTAGAGCATCTCCTTTACACGGAGGGGGTCGGCGGTTCGAACCCGTCATCGCCCACCACTTCTGCGGGCCGTTAGCTCAGTTGGTAGAGCAGTTGACTTTTAATCAATTGGTCGCTGGTTCGAATCCAGCACGGCCCACCAATTCAGAAAAAAGCGCCTTTAGGCGCTTTTTTCGTATGTGAAATCCGGGGTCAATCCGTGATGGAGGCGAACCAGCTGCTGGTTCGAGCGAAGCGAGACGACAACGCGCCAGCGTTGCCCGCGCCGAATCAATCCAGCACGGCCCACCACTCTTTGTTAATACAGAAACGAAATATAATCCCCCTACACCAGCTTAAACATCGGCATCACTTTATTATGCAATGCCGGATTGTCGCTCTCATCTTTCAAATTCACTCCAGATAACTGCCGTTGAAATGCCTGCTCCAGCAGCCAGGCCAGTTTGAACGCTGCCTGCGGGTGATCCAGTCCTTCAGGACGCACATTCGAAATACAATTGCGCTCCGACTCCAGCCTTTTGGTATGCGGCCCCCAGGTCATGTAAATACCCAAGCTGTCGGGAGATGATAATCCAGGCCGTTCGCCAATCAGTATCGCGACCGCTTTTGCCTGCATCACTTCGGCAATATCATCTCCCAGTGCCACGCGTGACTGATGCGCTAACACCACCGGCCCCAGCGTTAACCCGAGAAGTTGTAAATACGGTAACAATGCAGCAATTAGCGGGACAGCCTGCCGGTGAACTGCTTTTGAAGAGAGCCCATCCGCGATGACCAATACCAGGTCAGCCGCTTTGCTGGCTTGAAGGGATAGCATTTTGCGGCTGTCTGCACTGAGTTTCCTACCCAAATCCGGGCGACACAAATAAGTCGTGCGATCCACCGCAGCGCTGGCGACGGTCAGGGTGCTCAGCCCCAATTCATGCAGCGGTGCCTCCAAGTCTTCGCTGGCAAAAGGCAGATGGACGGCATCCCTGGCTTGCGCATGCGCCAGACCAAAGTTCAGCAGTTCTGCCGTCGGCAGGCTCGATCCAGTACGCCCCAGTGCAATGCGCGCGGCGGTGAACTGACGCAGCGCCTCCCACGGATTGGGATGAACCAGTGACAAATACCTTTTTTCAGTTTCCTCGGTCATACGGCGGCCCTCAGTTGCAATAACGGGTGAGATGCGCGGGCGTCCAGCAACTGCCCCTGCGGGTCAAGAATGTGCATTTTCTCCAGCCACAGGGCAAATTCCGGCGCATGTTTCAACCCCAAAAGCTCACGAATGTAGAGCGCATCATGGAACGAGGTGCTCTGGTAGTTGAGCATAATGTCATCCGCGCCAGGCACGCCTATCAGAAACGTCAGCCCTGCCGTCCCCAGCAGGGTAAGCAGCGTGTCCATGTCATCCTGATCCGCTTCGGCGTGGTTGGTGTAGCAGACGTCGCACCCGAGCGGTAAACCGAGTAACTTGCCGCAGAAATGATCTTCCAAGCCGGCACGGATGATCTGTTTGCCGTCATAAAGATATTCTGGCCCGATAAACCCCACCACGGTGTTGATGAGCAGCGGCGAGAAATGCCGCGCAATTGCATAAGCCCGCGCTTCGCACGTCTGCTGATCGACACCGAAATGCGCATTGGCCGACAGACAACTGCCCTGCCCGGTTTCGAAATACATCACGTTATTTCCAAGCGTCCCCCGATTAAGGCTCAGAGCTGCCTGCTGCGCTTCCGCCAGCAGCGCCAGATTGATACCAAAACCGCTGTTGGCCGCTTCGGTGCCGGCAATCGACTGAAACACCAGATCAACCGGCGCGCCGCGTTCCACCAGTTTGATGGTGTTGGTCACGTGCGTCAGCACGCAGGACTGCGTGGGGATCTCAAAACGAGTGATGATATCGTCGAGCATGTAATTCAGATTTTCCAGCAGCGGCAGACTGTCGCTGGCCGGATTAATGCCAATCACTGCATCCCCCGAACCGTATAGCAGCCCGTCGAGCATACTGGCCGCGATACCTTGTAAATTATCGGTCGGATGATTAGGTTGCAGCCGCACGCTCATGTGTCCGGGCAAGCCGAGGGTATTGCGAAAACGGGTGATCACGCGGCATTTTTTCGCCACCAGAATCAGGTCTTGATTGCGCATTAACTTACTGACAGCGGCGGCCATTTCCGGGGTTATGCCCGGAGCGACGCGGGCCAGCACAGCGCTGTCGGTTTTTTCACTCAACAGCCAGTCACGAAAATCCCCCACCGTAAGATGAGAAATCAAAGCAAATGCCTGAACGTCATGAGTATCGATGATCAGCCGGGTCACTTCGTCGCTTTCATAGGGGATGAGCAGTTGTTGCAGGAAGGTTTTCAGCGGCAACTCAGCCAGCGCCATTTTGGCGGCCATGCGCTCTTCTGCGCTGCCGGCCGCCACTTGCGCCAGAGAATCCCCGGAACGAGCCGGGGACGCTTTCGCCATCAAGTCCTTAAGGTCGCGAAACTGATAGCTGCGGTGGCTCAACGTGGTTTGATACATAACGCTCCTCAGGCTGACGGGTTCTGGATATCAAAAGCAGCGAACATAAAGTGTGCAGGCAGAAACGATAATAGCCACGTTCACCGCGCGCAGTACAGCCCTGTGCAGTAACCTTTCACTCATTCCGTTTTGTCATCTTGCTGGTTTACACTCTACTCATCAAAAAATGGGAGGAAACGGATGACTGAGCAGCAACGGCAACAAACCATTATTGGCTGGATTGAGCAGGATCCCATGCGCATGTTGGCGCTGCGAACGGCACGGGAGCTGGAACTCAACGACTGGTGTCTGGCGGCGGGCTTCGTGCGCAATCTGGTATGGGATCGCCTGCATGACGTAGCGCAGACCACGTCCCTTAACGATATCGACGTGATCTATTTTGATTCACAGGACGTCTGCGTGGAAACAGAGAAACGACTCGAACAGCATCTGGCCAAGGCCGCCGCGCTGCCGTGGTCGGTGAAAAATCAGGCCCGAATGCATGTGATGCACGATCATTTGCCCTACTCTTCCAGCAGTGAAGCCATGAGCTATTGGGTTGAAACAGAGACGGTGATTGGTGCAGCGCTGAGCCCGGACGGTGCGGTGGAACTGGTCGCGCCCTTAGGCACGGCAGAACTGTTTGAATTTAGCATCACGGCGAACCCGCGCCACGGCAGTCCGCAAGTTATGCTGGAGAGAGCCGAAAGTAAGGGTTGGTTAACCCGCTGGCCGCGCCTGCAGCTTAAAATGTAAGTATTGCGAAAACAGCGTAAAGATCCCAAACCGGCCGCCGATACCTGTTGAGCACAATCACGTGTAAAGCAGGTGAACCCATAACGGAGGCAATAATGACGACGATCAACGTAACCACGACCAGCTCGGCGGGCAGCGTGTCATCCAGCGGTGGCGGTGGGCAAATTGCTCAGTTGACCCAACAAATCCAAAAACTGACGCAAAAAATCAAAGATTTAAGCCAGGGCGGCGGGGATTCCGATGCAGTTCAAAAGCAGGTGGAATCTATTCAGCAGCAGATTTTGATGTTGCAGGAACAAATCCAGCAGATCCAGCAACAGCAGGCGCAAAAAGCAGAGCAGAAGGCCGAACAGGCTCAGCTGGCCGCAAACGCAGCCGAAGATAAAAGCGTTAACAGACCGGCCTCATCCGGCCAGATTGATATTTATGTCTGACCCTTTTTCTGGGCAGAAACGGCGTTAAAGCAATCCGCGCAGGCTGCGTTTTTCAGTGAGATGCGCCGCCTGCTGTTTTACGACCTGCCAGATAGCCTGAGCTGCGGGTGAAAGGGAACGGTTTTTTCGCCGTACCAGCATCAGCGCACGGTTGATTTCTGGCGTCAGAGGACGCACCACCAGCTGGCTGCCCTGCGGTAACGGCAGCGCCAGCGCCGGAAGCACGCTGATACCAATACCTGCTTCAACCATAGGAAACAGCGTTGCCGGATGCCCTATCTCCTGGGCGATCTCCGCTTCTACCCCCTGCTGCATCAGCGCACTGTCGATCAGCATCCGGCTGCCTGAAGCGTAATCCTGCAATACCAGCGGACAGCCGCTGAGCTCTTTCCAGCTAACCGTAGGCTGACTGGCGAACGTGTGGTCACCGCGGCACAGCAGCAGAAAAGGCTCGTGGAGAATCGTCTCGCACTCCAGATCGGCACTGACGCCGGGATCAATCACAATGCCAAAATCCACCTCCCCGTTGCGCACGCTGTTAAGTACCAGCCGCTGAGCCTGATCGCGCAATAAGATGCGGATTTCCGGATACTCCAGCCCTCCGCTGGCGATGCACTGCGGCATCAGTTGGGCCGAAATCGTCTGGCTGGAGGCAATGCGCACGCGGCCATTGTGCTGGGTACCAAAACTGCGCGTATCGAGCAGCATAGCGTGCAACTCATCCAGCAGCGGCTCCACGCGGTGAACCAGACGCTGCCCGGCGTCCGTCAGCACCACTTCACGCGTAGTGCGGTCCAATAACCGCACGCTCATTTCGGCTTCCAGCTCCTTCATGCTATGGCTGATAGCTGACTGACTCAGCCCGATGGCTTCCCCGGCCCGGCTAAAACTCTGATAACGGGCCACGGCCACAAACACGCGAAGCTGTCTGAGTGAATAATTCATGAATTAATTTCATCAATGTATTAAATAAATCAATTTTTTAATTGTATACCTCCCGTTCAGAATAGCCGCATAGATTTATGTCGTTCCTTACTTATGCTGAGAACCGCTATGCGATTTATGCCCGATCGTTTCACCCTTACGCTGATTGCCACCGTGCTGTTAGCCACCTTTTTCCCCGCCAGCGGCGTCTTCGTCGCCTTCTTTAATAACCTGACGATTATCGCCATCGGCCTGCTGTTTTTTATGCACGGCGCCAAGCTGTCGCGCGAAGCGATTTTCGCCGGGAGCAATAACTGGCGGCTGCATTTATGGGTGATGTGCAGCACTTTCATTCTGTTCCCCGCGCTGGGATTACTGTTCCAATGGTGGCATCCGGTGGATGTCAGCCCGCAAATTTACAGCGGCTTTGTTTACCTGTGCATTTTGCCTGCCACCGTGCAGTCAGCCATTGCCTTTACCTCTCTGGCTGGCGGTAACGTAGCGGCCGCAGTGTGCAGCGCGTCGGCATCCAGCCTGCTGGGTATTTTTGTGTCGCCGTTGCTGGTCAGCCTGCTGATGCATGTGCAGGGTTCTGCCGGTGACAGCCTGCAGCAAATCTGGCACATCATATTGCAGTTACTGGTGCCGTTTGTGGCCGGGCATTTGCTGCGCCCGCTGATTGGCGGATTTGTAGAGCGCCACCGCAAGATGATCGGCAAAACCGATCAGACCTCAATTCTGCTGGTGGTCTATTCCGCGTTCAGCGAAGCTGTCACGCAGGGCATATGGCATCAGGTGGGGTTGGGTTCACTGCTGTTTATCGTGGCCTTCAGCCTGGTGCTGCTGACGTTTATTCTGGTGATCAATACGTACATGGCCCGCTGGATGGGGTTCAGTAAGCCCGATGAAATCACGATTGTCTTTTGTGGTTCGAAGAAAAGTCTGGCGAACGGCATTCCGATGGCCAACATTCTGTTTCCGGTCAGCGCCATTGGCATGATGGTGCTGCCGCTGATGATTTTCCATCAGGTTCAGCTAATGACCTGCGCGGTGCTGGCAAAACGCTATAAGAGCAAACAAGAAGTGAAAGCCGCAGAGCCGCAAAATCAGGTGCAGGCCAAAGCTAACTGATTTTCGGTGAATGTCAGACAGAGAAAAGGCGCTGACATCAGCGCCTTTTTGTCACTCGTCGGTACCTGAAAGCCCCGGCCCGCTGCGGCGCAGCGGGTTAATCAAACTTTGCAAACCTTCGCTTTTAATTGCCAGCGTCAACTGCATCAGCTCGCCTAATTTCCCTGCCGGAAATTCGTCTTTGCGGGCGAACCACAGCAGATACTCCTCGGGCAAATCGATCAATACGCGCCCGGCATATTTGCCAAACGGCATTTTCATGTTGGCGATTTCAATCAGATCTTCTTTTTCCATGACGTTTATTCACCCAGCAGACGGATCATTTCCGCTTCGTCGATCACTTCAATCCCCAGCTCCTGCGCTTTTACCAGCTTGGAACCGGCCGCTTCACCCGCGATCACCAGATCGGTTTTCTTCGACACGCTGCCGGACACTTTCGCCCCGAGCGCCGTCAAACGATCTTTGGCTTCGTCACGCGACAGCACGGTCAGCGACCCGGTCAGCACCACGATTTTACCGGCAAACGGGCTGTCGATATCTTCAGGAACAATCACCTTCACGTCTGGCCAGTGAATGTTGATTTCCGGGCTGAGCAGCTCGTTAATCACCTGCTGGTTATGCTCTTCTGAGAGAAAATTCACCACGTGTTTGGCGACGACATCACCCACGTCTGGCACGGATTTCAGCGATTCCACGTCCGCTGCGCGCAGGGCGTCAATCGAACCATAATGGGCAGCCAGATTGGCAGCCGTTGACTCACCGACTTCACGTATTCCAAGGGCATAGAGGAAGCGGGCCAGCGTGGTTTCTTTGGCTTTTGCCAGCGCATTGACTACGTTCTGCGCCGACTTTGGCCCCATACGGTCCAGACCGGTGAGCTTACCCGCCGTCAGACGGAACAGATCCGCCGGATTTTTGACGTACTCTTTTTCTACCAGCTGGTCGATAATTTTATCGCCCATGCCGTCAACATCCAGCGCGCGGCGGGAGACGAAATGCTTAAGCGCTTCTTTACGCTGCGCACCGCAAATAAGGCCGCCGGTACAGCGGGCCACGGCTTCGCCTTCCACGCGTTCGACGTCAGAATTACACACCGGGCAGTGCGTCGGGAACACCACTTCACGAGCATTCTCCGGGCGTTCATCCATCACCACGCCAACGACTTGCGGAATAACGTCACCGGCACGGCGGACAATCACCGTATCGCCGATACGCAGGCCGAGACGCTCGATTTCATCGGCATTGTGCAGCGTTGCATTACTGACCATCACACCGGCAACCAGCACCGGCTCAAGACGCGCTACGGGTGTAATTGCGCCGGTACGACCAACCTGGAACTCCACGTCTTTCACCAGCGTAATTTGCTCCTGCGCCGGGAATTTAAACGCCGTGGCCCAGCGCGGCGCGCGGGCGACAAAACCTAAGGTTTCCTGGATATCCAGCGAGTCAATTTTCACCACCACGCCGTCGATATCAAAACCGAGCGTCGGGCGGTCTGCTTCTACCTGACGGTAAAACGCCAGCACTTCGGCGCTGCCGGTGCACAAGCGAACCCGATCGCTGACCGGCAGTCCCCACTCTTTAAACTGGTGCAGGCGGCCTATATGGCTGCGCGGCAGTTCTCCGCCTTCCAGCACACCGACACCGTAGCAGAAAAAGGTCAGCGGGCGTTTGGCGGTAATGCGCGGATCGAGCTGGCGCAGTGAGCCTGCGGCGGCGTTACGCGGGTTTGCAAAAACTTTGCCTCCGGTGCGGCGTGCTTCTTCATTCAGCGCCTCAAAACCGGGTTGCGGCATGAATACTTCACCGCGCACTTCGAGACGCGCCGGGATGTTCTCACCGCGCAGGCGCAGGGGGATCGCACGGATGGTGCGCACGTTAGCGGTAATATTCTCGCCCGTTGTGCCATCGCCGCGGGTCGCGGCCTGAACCAGCTCACCGTTTTCATACAGCAGACTGACGGCCAGTCCGTCGAGTTTCAGCTCACAGCAAAAGGTCAGCGGCTCAGTGGTTTTCAGACGATCCTGCACACGCTTGTAGAATGCCAGATAGCTTTCGTCGTCGAAGACGTTATCCAGCGACAGCATAGGTACCTGATGTTTCACCTGCTCGAAAGCCGAAATCGGCGCAGCACCGACGCGTTGGGTCGGGGAATCGGCAGTGATAAGTTCAGGGTGGGCAGTTTCCAGTTCGCGCAGTTCGCGCATCAGCCGGTCATATTCCGCATCGGGGACTTCGGGGGCGTCCAGCACGTGATACTGGTATTCATGATGGCGCAGCTGCGTACGCAATTGATTGATTTGATTTTCGATTGTGGCCATGACTCACCATGAAGATAAAAAACCCCCGGCTAGCGGGGGTCATTGGAAGGAGATTACGTCTGGAAACGCGTATTGCCCGATCAGGCAGTTGCCTCGAGAACCTCGCGGATCCGCGCTTTATAGGTTTCCAGTTTTTGTGGTGTGATCATCCGACGCTCATCATCAAGCACCATCCCACCCACATCGTCAGCAATTCTCTGTGCTGACTGTAATAACAATTTGAAGTTCTGATGCGCGTCGCCATAGCAAGGCACCATCATAAACAGCGTGATACCAGGCGTTGAGAAGTCAGACATGTTCTCCGGGTCGAAAGAACCCGGCTTAACCATGTTGGCCAGACTGAACAGAACCGGACCACTTCCCGCCGGGCTGACATGCCGGTGGAAAATGTTCATGGCACCAAACTGGAAACCGGACTGAAGCACGCTGTTGAGCAACACTTCCCCGCCGATCACACCGCCCTGATGGGCTGAGACGTGCAGTACCAGTACGGTTTCTTTCAGTTTCTCTTTCACTACAGGCTGTTCTTCGGCCAGTGCAAAAGGCGCATCGTGATGTGGTTCGGCTTTGGCAGCAGGGGCTGCATCAGCATGAATTTCTGCAGGCGGAACCGGTGCATGACGGTTGTCATCGTGCTGAGGAGAAAAATCAGCAACGGGTTCACGACGAGGAGCATCAGCCGGATCAGCCGCTGAATAACCGCTCAGCAAAGGATCGCCCTGCGGCGAAGCTGGCTGCTGGACAGGCTGACGCGGCGCAGGCGCTTGTTGCACAGGCGGGGCCTGTGGCGGACGCTGCGGCTGAGTGCGAACAGGAGCAGGTTGCTCAGGTTCGTCATATTGGCCCAGTGAAGGTTCATCCTGCGGATACGCGGGACGCACGCGCACTTCACCAACCCCGTCAACGAAATCGTCGGCAGGAGATTGCTCTCGTTCTTTTTTCACACGTTTAGCTGGACGATCGCGAAAAAGCGAAGAGCGTTCTTTACGGCTGGTCCACAAACCGTGCAACAACAACGCTATTATGGCGATCGCGCCAACAACGATTAATATCAGACGCAAATCCTGCATCATTGCTATCTCTAGGTTGTTCTAATCCATTGCCACCACGGCAAACATTCACATTTCTAACTCTATTTGCCTGAGGTGATAAGTGCAAGTCTCGGCTCTACTTTCTGCTAATAAACATGATTGAGACACCTCTTTTTGCTGCTTTTTCAACCAACGGGCAGCTAGCCAGTGTAAAATCATACCGATATGATAGCCCATGTCCTTCAACTCAGAGAGAAAATTTCGTTTATGGCATCTTCACAACGCGCTGAACAGGTTAATGGCGTGCACTATTTCAGCCGCGGCTGGTCACTGATCTCCCTTCCCGGTATCCGCCGTTTTGTCGTTTTACCGCTACTGGTGAATATTATTTTAATGGGCGGTGCGTTCTGGTGGCTGTTCGCGAAGCTGGGGGAATGGATACCGGCGATGATGAGCAAAATCCCGGCCTGGCTGAGCTGGCTGGATTATCTGCTGTGGCCCATCGCGGTGCTGTCGGTCCTGCTGGTGTTCAGTTATCTGTTCAGCACAATTGCCAATATTATTGCCGCACCCTTTAGCGGCCTGCTGGCTGAACAGCTCGAAGCGAGGCTGACCGGAAAAACGCTGCCCGATACCGGCATCTGGGACATCATGAAAGATCTGCCCCGCATCATGAAACGTGAATGGCAGAAATTGGCCTATTACCTGCCACGTGCCATCGTGCTGCTGGTGCTCTATTTCATCCCCGGCATCGGCCAGACGGTCGCGCCGGTACTGTGGTTTTTGTTCAGTGCCTGGATGCTGTCGATTCAGTACTGCGACTATCCGTTTGATAACCATAAAGTGAGTTTCCTCGATATGCGCCATTCGCTGGGGCGTCATAAAGTTGATAACTTACAGTTTGGTGCGCTGGTGAGCCTGTTTACGATGGTGCCGGTACTTAATCTGGTGATCCTGCCGGTGGCTGTTTGTGGCGCAACGGCAATGTGGGTTGACCGCTACCGCACGCTGCACGTGGGGGGTAATAAAGACATTTCAAACACCCGTCATCCCTGATCCTTCTTTCGCACCCGCCCTCCTTTGTGGGTGGCGGGTGTCACGTTTGTGCCCTTGTGCCTGAAACATATTTCTTAATAACATATAATATATCAATTCCTTACTTCACTGAAAAAACCGATCGCGTATGCTTTTGTGATCCTCACTATTTTCATAGTGTTGAAGGTTTCTCCAAAACGAAACGTTTCACACCGCGAACTATCCTACAGTCAAAGGCCTACAGTCAAAGGACGGGTTATGAGCAAGATCTACGAAGACAATTCATTAACAATCGGCCACACGCCGCTGGTTCGTCTGAACCGTATTGGCAATGGTCGTATTCTGGCTAAGGTCGAATCCCGTAACCCGAGCTTCAGCGTTAAGTGCCGTATCGGCGCGAACATGATTTGGGAAGCTGAGAAAAGCGGCATCCTGACCAAAGACAAAGAACTGGTTGAACCGACCAGCGGTAATACCGGGATCGCACTGGCTTATGTAGCCGCCGCACGGGGATATAAATTAACCCTGACGATGCCTGAAACCATGAGCGTTGAACGTCGCAAACTGCTTAAAGCATTGGGTGCCAATCTGGTGCTGACCGAAGGCGCCAAAGGCATGAAAGGCGCCATCGCGAAGGCAGAAGAGATCCAGGCCAGCGACCCGCAGCGTTATTTAATCCTTCAGCAGTTCAGCAATCCTGCTAACCCTGCCATTCACGAAAAAACCACTGGCCCTGAGATCTGGGAAGATACCGATGGTGACGTGGATGTGTTTATTGCGGGAGTCGGTACGGGCGGTACGCTCACAGGGGTTGGCCGCTATCTGAAAGGCAAAAAAAGCAGCATCACCTTGGTCGCCGTGGAACCGACCGATTCACCGGTCATCACTCAGGCGCGCAATGGCGAAGAAATCAAACCTGGCCCGCACAAAATCCAAGGTATCGGCGCAGGCTTCATTCCGGGTAATCTGGATTTGACCCTGATTGACCGCGTATCCCTCATCACGAATGATGAATCGATCAGCATGGCACGCCGCCTGATGGAAGAAGAAGGCATTCTGGCGGGGATCTCTTCAGGTGCCGCCGTGGCTGCCGCCGTAAAATTATCCGAAGAACCTGAGTTCACAGATAAAAATATCGTCGTTATCCTGCCTTCTTCCGGTGAACGCTATCTGAGTACCGCATTGTTTGCAGATTTGTTTACTGAAAAAGAATTGCAACAATAATGCCACATATCTGAAAACGGCATGTAATTGGTTAATAAAGCACCCAAGTGGGTGCTTTTTTGTGGGCTACATCAAACTTTACACCACTCTATGATTGATTTTAGTCGCCAGGTTTAGTATTTAACCGTTCAATTATTTCGGTGCGCGAAATTAATCGCCTCCATAGTCGCCTCACGCTGAATCGATTTACCGATTTGTTACATGAGGGAAAAAGACGGCATAATGGGGAGATAACAGAAAAGCCTAGATCTAGGGCAAAGAGTTTTATCGCTGAGTGCGCTATTTTCTCTTTTCTGTTGCATACGAACCTGCCCCTGAACCATAGTCAGGCGCTAATCTCTACAGGCTAAAGTGAAGCCAATACGCTAAACTTTAGCTCCACAACATTACTTTAATAAGTTGGGGAAACAACAATGTTCCAGCAAGAAGTTACTATCACTGCACCTAATGGTCTTCACACTCGCCCTGCTGCACAATTCGTGAAAGAAGCGAAAGGCTTCGAATCCGACATCACCGTGACTTCTAACGGTAAAAGTGCCAGCGCAAAAAGCCTTTTCAAACTGCAAACTTTGGGTCTGACTCAGGGCACAGTGGTCACGCTCTCTGCAGAAGGTACAGATGAGCAGAAAGCCGTTGAACACTTGGTAAAACTGATGGCAGAGCTTGAGTAACTAGCCCGGTCTTAATAGTTTAAACCAGTCAAGAGAAAGGTAGGGTTATGATTTCAGGCATTTTAGTATCTCCCGGTATCGCTTTCGGCAAAGCACTTCTGTTGAAAGAAGATGAGATTGTCATCAACCAGAAAAAAATCTCTCCTGAAGAAGTTGATCAGGAAGTTGAACGTTTCCTGACTGGCCGTGCGAAAGCATCTGCTCAGTTGGAAGTGATCAAGACCAAAGCCGGTGAGACCTTCGGTGAAGAGAAAGAAGCCATCTTCGAAGGCCACATTATGTTGTTGGAAGACGAAGAGCTTGAGCAAGAAATCATAGCCCTCATCAAAAAAGAACATAATTCCGCCGACGCGGCAGCCTACTCCATCATGGAAGAGCAGGCTAAATCACTCGAAGATCTCGATGATGAATACCTGCGTGAACGTGCAGGTGACATGCGTGACATTGGCAAACGTCTGGTTCGCAACATTTTGAACATGCCGATTGTTGATCTGGGCTCCATTCAGGATGAAGTGATCCTGGTGGCGACCGACCTGACTCCGTCAGAGACCGCACAGCTGAACCTGAATAAGGTGCTCGGCTTTATTACTGATTTGGGTGGCCGAACTTCTCACACCTCAATCATGGCCCGCTCACTGGAACTGCCTGCTATCGTAGGTACCAGTAACGTGACCAAACAAGTCAAAAACGGTGACTATCTGATCCTCGATGCCGTGAACAATAAAATCTACGTCAACCCGACGCCGGATATTATTGACGAACTGAAAGCCGTCCAGAATCAGTACATCGCAGAGAAAGACGAACTGACCAAACTGAAAGACTTGCCGGCTATCACGCTGGATGGTCATCAAGTTGAAGTTTGCGCCAACATCGGTACCGTGCGCGACGTCGATGGTGCAGAGCGCAATGGTGCCGAAGGCGTCGGCCTGTATCGCACAGAATTCCTGTTCATGGACCGTGAAAGCCTGCCTACCGAAGACGACCAGTTTAAGGCGTATAAAGCCGTTGCTGAAGCAATGGGCTCTCAGGCTGTTATCGTACGTACCATGGACATCGGTGGTGACAAAGACCTGCCGTACATGAACCTGCCAAAAGAAGAGAACCCGTTCCTGGGCTGGCGTGCAATCCGCATCTGTTTGGACCGTAAAGAAATTCTTCACGCCCAGCTGCGCGCGATTTTACGTGCCTCTGCCTTCGGAAAACTGCGCATCATGTTCCCGATGATCATTTCTGTAGAAGAAGTGCGTGAACTGAAAGCAGAACTTGAATTGCTGAAAACGCAGCTGCGCAACGAAAGCAAAGCGTTTGATGAAAGCATTGAAGTTGGCGTGATGGTTGAAACTCCTGCTGCGGCAGTGATTGCTCACCATCTGGCGAAAGAGGTTGATTTCTTCAGCATCGGTACTAACGATTTGACCCAATATACCTTGGCTGTCGATCGCGGTAATGAGCTGATCTCTCATCTTTACAACCCAATGTCACCTTCTGTACTGAGTTTAATTAAGCAAGTCATTGACGCATCTCATGCTGCCGGTAAATGGACAGGCATGTGCGGTGAGCTTGCCGGTGACGAACGTGCTACACTTCTTCTATTGGGCATGGGCTTAGATGAGTTCAGCATGAGTGCTATCTCTATCCCGCGCATCAAGAAAATTATTCGCAATACAAACTTCGAAGATGTGAAAGCGCTGGCAGATCAGGCCCTGGCCCAACCTACGGCGCAAGAGTTGATGAACCTGGTTAACAAGTTCATTGAAGAAAAAACACTCTGCTAATTGCGCGACGCTGGAAAGCTGCCCAAATAATTGCTTAGGAGAAGATCATGGGTTTGTTTGATAAACTGAAATCATTAGTTTCTGATGATAAAAAAGATGTTGGCACTATTGAAATCGTAGCGCCAATTTCTGGTGAAATTGTCAATATTGAAGATGTTCCTGACGTTGTTTTCGCTGAAAAGATCGTTGGTGATGGTATTGCTATCAAACCATCTGGCAACAAAATGGTTGCTCCGGTTGATGGGACTATCGGTAAAATCTTCGAAACTAACCATGCTTTCTCAATCGAATCTGACAGCGGCATTGAGCTGTTTGTCCACTTCGGGATTGATACCGTTGAACTGAAAGGCGAAGGCTTCAAACGCATCGCTGAAGAAGGCCAACGCGTGAAGAAAGGCGATTTGATTATCGAATTTGATCTGGCCCTGCTGGAAGAGAAAGCCAAGTCTACCTTGACTCCGGTTGTCATCTCTAACATGGATGAGATCAAAGAGCTGATTAAACTCACTGGTAGTGTGACTGTTGGCGAAACGCCGATTATCCGTATCAGAAAGTAATTTGCTTAACGATAATAAGTAAAAAAACGGCGCTGATAAGCGCCGTTTTTTATTGCCCCTAAAAAACTTATTTCACATAAACACAACGCTCATGTCGCATCAAATTTTCCAGTGTGGCACTTGCAGGCTGATCACCAGGCCATGCGGCTCCGCGTTCCGGGCTTCAACTTTCCCCTCGTGCGCCAGCATCACTTTACGGGTGATCGCCAGACCTAAACCATAACCCTTACCTGACAGTGGCGACTTCACGCGAACGAATGGATCGAAAATGCTGGAAAGCTTATCCTCTTCAACACCCGGCCCCTGATCTTCCACGTCAATATTCAGCCTTTGATCAACCTGCGTTAGAGACACGGTCACAGTCTGTCCACGGGCAGAGAAACGCAGTGCATTGCGAACGACATTATCCACCGCCCGGCGCATCAGCTCCGCATTGCCTTTTACCGTATAGTCCGTCGGCTCTGGCCCATCAGGTTTGAGCAGAATTTCCACCCCCGGTAACTGGGCTTCATATCTGGCGTCATTAACGACAGCCTCCACCAGCCCGTACAGATCGAAATACTCTTCGTCCGGCATTTTGCTGTTTTCAGCCCGCGATAGCGCCAGCAATTCACCGATCATTTTATCGAGGCGGCCCGCCTCGTGTTCAATACGCTGTAGCGATGTTTCGACGTTAAGCGGGTTCTGACGCGCTAACCCAATCGCCAACTGCAAACGGGCCAGAGGTGAGCGTAGCTCGTGTGAGACATCGTGCAGGAGCTCCTCACGGGCCTTAACCAGCACCTGAAGACGCTCAGCCATGGAATCGAAGTCACGGGCAACATCAGAGAGCTCATCGTGTCGCTTGCCCATGCTGGAAAAGAGCCGCACAGAGAGATCGCCCTGCGCCACTCGGCCAAAGGCCCTGCGCATCTGCAACATCGGGCGCGTCAGGTTCCACGCAAGCACGGCGCTGAATAACAATCCGCCTAACCCCCCGATCCACAGCAATGGCGTGGGAATGTTGAGCATATGTTCACGGCGCTTAGGCCGGTACTCACTCATCAGGCCTGCGACGTCATAACGCAGACGATAACCCTGCCCTTTCGGCCCCTGAACAAACTCCACAATTTCTTTTGGGATCTTGCCCGGTTCAAGTGCTTTCATGGTGTCGCCCTCTGCAGGCACCATGGACGTTGTCACGGAGAAATATTGGCGGTCAGCGTCCGGCCAGTCTGCCATCATCGCGTCAAGCGCAGGCATTCCCCCGGAACGTAACGTAGAAACGGCAGAGGTAATTTGCAGTTTTACAAAACGCCGCGCGATACCGCTTTCAGGCGGCTCGTGGTGATTATAAAAAGTGAAAACCACCCAGAGAACCTGGGTGATAGCGATAAACGTGAACCAGAATCCGAACAGGATTTTCCAGAATAGCCTTCCTCGAAGGCGTTTACCTGATGCGATAGCCAATACTTCTTACCGTTTCAATAGTCAGGATATCGCCGCCTTCGAGCGACGCCAGTTTCTGGCGGATGTTGCTGATGTGCACATCGATACTGCGGTCATAGGCTTCACGCGGACGACCCAATCCCTTTTCCGATAACTCATCTTTGGACACCACTCGCTCAGGCGCGCGCAGCAAAAGTTCCAGCAGGTTAAATTCAGACGCAGTCAGGTCAAACAGCGCACCGCGCCATTCGCTGCTGCGGGTCGCCGGGTTAAGCGTCAGATCGCCATAGTTAACCGTTGAAGAGTCGGACGGCGCTTCCTGCTGCTCTTCCACACGGCGAAGCACGGCACGCAGACGCGCCACCAGTTCACGCGGATAACAAGGCTTAGGCATGTAATCGTCAGCGCCCATTTCCAATCCAATCACGCGGTCGATATTGTCGCCCTTGGCGGTCAGCATGATGATCGGCAGACGGCTGTTTTTACGTACCTGTCGCAGCACGTCGATACCGCTCATGTCAGGCAGCATAATGTCGAGGATCATCGCGGAATAATCGCCGGACATCGCCCCGTCCACACCGGCTTTACCGGTCAGCACCAGCGATGCGTTGAAACCTTCGGCTATCAGGTATTCGCTGAGCATGGTACCCAGTTCGAGATCGTCATCGACTAACAAAATTTTCATCATTTATTTCCGCCTAACTGAATTCTGGTCATTTTTACCCCTAACCCGGTTACGTGCAGCCGCTTTTACTCTAATTTTACACTCTGTCTGTAGAGAGTAGCTGATGCCAGAGAGTCAGACATCAAAAACGCCGGTAGATAAATACCGGTCGCCGCGGTCACAGATAATGGCAACCACCACGCTTGCGGGGTTATCCCGCGCAACGCGTATCGCACCCGCAACGGCACCGCCGGAGCTGACGCCGCAGAAGATCCCCTCTTCACGTGCCAGCGCGCGCATGGTCTCTTCGGCTTCTGTTTGGCCCATATCAATCACATCATCTACCAGATCAGCCTGGAAAATCCTTGGCAGATACTCCTGCGGCCAGCGGCGGATGCCCGGAATGCTGCTGCCCTCCGAAGGCTGTAGCCCAATAATGTTTATTGCGGCGTTTTGCGTGCGTAGAAAGCGGCTGACGCCGGTGATGGTACCGGTGGTTCCCATGCTCGAAACGAAATGGGTGATGCGACCCTGTGTCTGCCGCCAGATTTCAGGACCGGTGGTGGTGAAGTGCGCCAGCGGGTTATCCGGATTATTAAACTGATCAAGGACTTTACCCTGCCCCTGTTTTTCCATCTCCAGTGCCAGATCCCGTGCGCCTTCCATCCCTTGCGCACGGCTGACCAGCAACAGTTCGGCGCCGTAAGCACGCATCGACGCCTGCCGCTCCAGACTCATGTTTTCGGGCATCAGCAGTTTCAGTTTGTAGCCTTTGAGCGCAGCAATCATCGCCAGCGCAATACCGGTATTGCCACTGGTAGCTTCAATTAGCGTATCGCCGGGATGAATTTCACCGCGCTTTTCAGCCTGCTCAATCATAAACAGTGCAGCACGGTCCTTGACCGAACCCGCCGGATTATTGCCTTCCAGTTTGACCCAAATTTCGCTGTCCAGATCCTTTGACAGACGCTGTAATTTCACCAGAGGCGTATTACCGATGTAATGTTCGAGCGTGCTCACTGTAATTGCCTTATCGCTATTGGTTATAAACACCAATAAAAATTGAATAAATGAGTATCAGACGATAAAAAGGGCGACTCGCAGACCGCCCTTTCTCTCTAACCGTTAAAACAAAGTCGTACCCGTTAAAATAATATCCCCGCTAAAAGCTATCAGGCACTCTTCGCCAGTGCAACGGGTTGAAGCTGATCGTCGCCGGAGTACAGACGCCCGTTAAGTCCCCCGACGTAAAAACGATCGCCACGAACCGGGGTGGACTGGCCGTTGAAGTCCGACAGTACCACTGACAGAGGCTCATCATGCCAGCCTTCAGCCTGTACAATAAGCTGCCAGAAGTGACCACGCGGGCTGACTTCCAGCACTTTCACCGGCAGCGGACAACGTGCGTTACTTTGTGAGGTGATCTCCATTTCCCACGGACGCAGGAACAGATCCACCGGCCCCTGATGCAGCGGAGGATTATCCAGCGACCAGTGATAATCGGCCACATAAAGTTGTGAACCGCGGATCTCACCGCCAATTTTATTTACTTCGCCCATAAATTCGAGCACGAAGCGGGTCGCAGGATCACGCCAGATCTCCTGCGGCGTGCCGACCTGCTCAATATTGCCCTGACTCATGACCACCACCCGATCAGCGACTTCCATCGCCTCTTCCTGGTCGTGGGTCACGAACACGCTGGTGAACTTCAGCTCTTCATGCAATTGACGCAGCCAGCGGCGCAACTCTTTACGCACCTGCGCATCCAGCGCCCCAAAGGGCTCATCCAGCAGCAGAATTTGCGGTTCAACGGCCAGCGCACGTGCCAGCGCGACACGCTGTTTCTGCCCGCCGGAAAGCTGAGCAGGAAAGCGGTTTGCGAGATGAGCGAGCTGGACCATCTCCAGCAGCTTGGTGACTTTTTGTTTAATGACTTCTGCGTTCGGGCGTTCACGGCGCGGCAGCACGGTCAGACCAAAAGCAATATTGTCGAACACAGTCATATGGCGGAAGAGCGCGTAATGCTGGAACACAAAACCGACCTGACGATCGCGGGCATGGACACGCGTGACGTCTTTGCCATGAAAACTCAGCTGACCGGCGTTCTGGTTTTCCAGACCGGCGATAATGCGCAGCAGCGTGGTTTTCCCCGAGCCGGAAGGCCCGAGCAGCGCCACCATCTCTCCGGAAGCAATATCGAGCGAGATATCATTAAGCACTTTCGTGCGGCCGAAATATTTGTTGATACCGTTAATTTCAATGCTCATTGCTTTCCTCCCGCTCAAGACGGTCATTTTGGCGCTTCAAACGCCATTGCAGGCCGCTTTTCAGAAATAAGGTCACTATCGCCATCAGGGTCAACAGCGCGGCGGCGGTAAACGCACCGGCGGTGTTGTAATCCTGATGCAATAATTCCACTTGCAGCGGCAGCGTGTAGGTTTCACCGCGAATAGCCCCGGACACCACCGACACTGCGCCAAACTCACCGATGGCACGCGCGTTGGTCAGCACCACGCCGTAAAGCAGCGCCCAGCGAATATTCGGCAACGTGACACGGCGGAACATCTGCCAGCCAGAGGCTCCCAGTAACACCGCCGCTTCATCTTCATGGCTGCCCTGACTGAGCATCACCGGTACCAGTTCACGGATGACGAATGGACAGGTCACGAATACCGTCACCATCACCATGCCCGGCCACGCAAACATAAACTGGATGTTGTGCGCATCCAGCCAGCCGCCCAGCGGGCCATTGGTACCGTAAAAAAGTAAATAAAGCAGCCCCGCGACCACCGGCGATACTGCAAAAGGAATGTCAATCAGCGTCAGCAACAGCTGGCGACCAGGGAAATCAAAGCGCGCCACCAGCCAGGCCAGCAGCGTGCCGAAAATAAGGTTAACCGGCACGGTGATCAGTGCCATTAACACGGTCAGCCAGATCGAATGCAGCATGTCGGAGTCAGACAGATTCTTCCATACCGCCGCAATGCCATCAGAAAGCGCCAACACAAAAATGCTGATCATTGGCACCACCAGCAGCAGCAGACAGATCAACATGCCGGTACCGATTAATAACCATTTCATCCAGTCGATGCGCTGACGCGTTTGACCTGCAAAAGCCGGAATATCAGACATCAGTGACCTCCAAGACGACGGCCATAGCGGCTTTGTAAGGTATTGATCGCAAAAAGCAGTAATAACGACGCAGCCAGAATGACAGAAGCAATGGCGCTGGCGGCAGGGAAATCAAACTCCTGCAAACGGATGAAAATCATCAGTGAAGTGACTTCGGTTTTCCAGGCAAGATTTCCGGCGATGAAAATCACCGCACCAAACTCGCCCAGGCTGCGCGTGAACGAAAGTGCCGTGCCCGCCATAAGCGAAGGCATAACTTCCGGCAATACCACACGGCAGAAACTCTGCCAGCGGGATGCCCCGAGCGTTTCAGCGGCTTCTCCATATTCCGGCCCCAATTCTTCCAGCACCGGCTGCACTGTGCGAACCACAAAAGGAATACTGGTAAACGCCATCGCCACCGCTATGCCGAGCCAGGTATAAGAAACCTTGATATCAAAATGCGCCAGCCACTGGCCGTAAAAGCCGTTGACCGAGAACAAACCGGCCAGCGTCAGACCCGCCACCGCCGTCGGTAAAGCAAAAGGTAAATCCATCAGGCCATCGAGCAGGCTTTTGCCCGGAAACTCATAGCGGGTCAGGATCCAGGCCATCAGCATGCCGAAGAAACAGTTAAAAATACTGGCGACACCCGCAGAGAGCAGCGTCACTTTATAAGCGGCAATCACCTGATCATTGGTGACCACCGCCCAATACTGGGCCAGCGTCATTTGCGACAGCTGCATCACCAGCGCACTGAGCGGCAGCAGCAGCACCAGACAGACGAACAGCAGGCTGCTGCCGAGGCTCAGGGTGAAGCCAGGAAGTACGCGTTTGCTCGACAACAACATTACTTGTGACCTTGCTCTAACAGTTTGTCCAGCTCACCGCCGGTACTGAAATGGGTGTTCATCACTTGCGGCCAGCCGCCAAACTGATCTTCAACTTTGAATAATTTGGTGTCCGGGAAATGCCCTTTCGCGGCTGCCATCGCGTTTTTATCGTAAACACGATAGTTAAAACTGGTAATAATCTGCTGCGCTTGCGGGCTCCACAAATAGTTCAGGTAATCTTTCGCCGCTTTTTCGGTGCCGTTTTTCTCAACATTTTTATCGACCCAGGCGACCGGAAACTCCGCCAGAATATCGACCGGCGGCACGATCACTTCGTACTTGTCATCGCCGTACTGCTTACTGATATTATTCACTTCAGATTCAAAACTGATCAGAACATCGCCGAGGCCACGCTCAACAAACGTGGTGGTTGCGCCACGGCCGCCGGTGTCGAACACTTCGACATTTTTCAGCAGGCTGGCCATCTTGGCGCGGGTTTTATCCTGACTGCCGCCGTCTTCCTGATTAAACGCACCCCAGGCACCGAGATAGGTATAACGACCATTGCCGGAAGTTTTTGGATTCGGGAACACCAGTTTGACATCAGAACGGGTCAGGTCGTCCCAGGTGTGGATGTTCTTCGGGTTCCCTTTTCTCACCAGAAACGCCATGGTCGAGTAGAAAGGTGAACTGTTGTTCGGTAACCGGCTCTGCCAGTCGGCGGGAATAAGATTGCCGCGATCGTGCAATATTTGCACATCGGTCACCTGGTTGTAGGTCACCACGTCAGCTTTCAGTCCCTGCAAAATAGCTAATGCCTGTTTGGAGGAGCCGGCGTGAGACTGTTTGATCTCCAGCTTGTCGCCGCCGTTCTGCTCGGCCCACTGTTTCTGGAAAGGAGGGTTGAGCGCTGCAAACAGCTCACGCGACACATCATAAGAGCTGTTGAGTAATTCGGTGGCAGACGCCGCGCCGCTCGCCAGAACTAAAGCGGCAAGAGAACCTTTCAGTAATCCGTTTGTTATCCAGACAGTTTTCATGCTCAGCCTTAAATGAGGGTGACCCGGCATGGCAAGCGTTAGCCACGTAATATCACACAGTGTATTTATAACTGGCGGTCAGGCTGTAACGGTTTTATATACCGTTTGGTGATTTTCAAGCATGAAAAGCTATAAGGCATTAACAACTGCGAGGGGAAAGCGGAGAGAATATCAGACAGCACGCCCGCAAACGGGCGCGCTGAGCAGATCAGGCAGCGTGATCACAGTGCCAGAAGCTGCGTTAACGACGGTGCAAAATAGTAGCTGCCGGTTACCGGTCGGGTGAAGCGTAACATGGCATCGCGTTTGCCATCGAGATCGCCAAACATGCTGAGTAGCTGTTTCTCAATGTTCCACAAACGGGCGCAATAAGAGATGAAGTACAAGCCGTGCTCACCGCTGGCAGTGCCATATGGCAGGCTCTGGCGCAAGATTTTCAGGCCCTTGCCCTCTTCTTTGAGGTCAACGCGGCTGACGTGAGACGTATCAGGGCGGGTGTCCGGATCCAGCTCTTCGTCCGTCTGCTTGGTGCGGCCAATCACCTCTTCCTGCTGTTGCACAGAAAAACGGTTCCACTGCGTCAGGTTATGCTTCCAGCGCTGTACCATCACGTAGCTGCCACCGGCATCTGCTTCACCTTCAGGGATAATCGCCACCTGTGCGCGCGCCTCAGCTTTCGGGTTTTCGGTGCCATCAACAAAACCGCTCAGGTCACGCTCTTCAATGCCGCGGAAACCGTGGGTCTCTTCTTCAACGATGATCGATGGACCGAAAGCCGTCAGTGCGGCCTGCGCGAGGGCAAAGTTAACATCATGGCGTAATGACTGAATGTGCAGCAGCACATCGCGCTGGGTAGCTGGCGCCAGCCCTTTGCCCAATGGCACAAACGGCTTGAGCTCACCGGCCCCCAGCCCACCGGACAGATCGCGCCACACATCGTGACCAAACGCCACCACGGCCCCAAGATTTTCTTGCGGGAATTTCTGCTGCATATCGCTCAATGCAGCCGCAAACTGACGGCAGCCCTGCCGCAGGTCATCCAGTTCACCCTGAACTTTGGCCTCGATGAAAATGCCAAAACGGCAATGCTCGAGCAGAATGCCGCTCTGAACCTGATTCATGTTTTATTCCTCATAATTTTGACGCGGCTATCATAACGTAAGTCAATAAAAATGCCTTGCGCGGACGCAAGGCATTGAGGATTTATCATTGCCCCGCAAAGGGCTTTATCACAGCGAAATTACTGTGCCGGATTGGCACGCCAGATAATTTTACTGACTTTCCACTCTTTCAGGGCATCGTCTGAGGGCATCAGCTCTTCAGGGCCATGCCAGATCCCGCTGAACACGTAGGAGACATGTGTACTTTGCGGCGCCTTACATTCTACGTTTTGCGCGTCGTCACCTTTGCCTTTCTGGCAGGCGTCAAACGCCTTCGTGTAGAGGTCGCTGAATGGCGTGCCGATTTTCACACCCCAGTCGCTTTCTACTTTACTGTCTGTCACGTCAACACGCTGCACGTTGCCTTTCGGCTCGCCGCTGATGGTCATCTTGACCTCTTTGTCGTCCATCGCCTGATAGAACGCCAGCATTTTTCCGTCATTCATCGACATACCACTGCGCAGGCGATAATCGCCGTCGAGTGCATCCTTCACGCCGTCTTCCGTGAGCGGCGTGCTGGCCGAGATGTTACCCACCCCTTTGTCGGTCACTTTGGCATTACTGCCAAACCAGTTCATCGGATTCATGCTTGACCAATGTACGCTGGGCCAGGACATATTTGACATCGTCGAACAGCCGGCAAGCAGCAACGGCAAAGCCAGCAATAGTGGGCGGATCGTCATTCGTTTCACTCCTTTAATGTCCATGTCAGTCTGCCATCAGGCATCTGTTGAGATTTTGAGAAAATCCCACAACAGAATTGACTCATTGTGTCAGCGGCAGTTCGAGTCCGGATAGGCCCGAAAAGTTCAGCGGAGGGCATCAATTAGCTCTCTGCCAGCCGCTGCCCTGAATCAAAACAGGCGCGTAAACGGCGGCTGAGCAGCCAGTAAGCCAGCGCAGCGGCGTCAAGCAGCGCCAGCGCCAGATCAATCAACGAGGGCGTGTCGCTGCTTTGCCATAAGCCTAAGCCCTGCAGAGCGAAGGTCGCGAACATCCCCGTTAGTAATAGCCAGTAACCGGCCTGCCAAACGCGCGGCCAGAGATGACGGCGTCCGCTGAGCAGAAAAGCGAGCGCGGGGGGCAGCCCCAAAATAATGCCATGCCAGAAACTTTGCGTGTCCGGATAAAAGAGCTTGAGCAGATCCGTACCCTGCTCACGCGATGCAGCAGCCATCACAAACAACAGCCAGGTCCGCGCCTGCAAAATCAAAATGGTCCAGAACCACAGCGGCAACCGCAACATGCCGTGGCTGTTATAATCATCCGGGTTCATAGCCTCAGAAAACTTCCTTCGATTCAGTGTTAAATACAAATTAACCAACCCACCTTAAGAAACCGTTAAGAACAGTCTGTTTTAATGGTCCTCAGCGCGGCAACGCACCTTAAACAGTGCCATAGTTGCTGAATTCAACCGACCCAACCTTCAAGTTTAAGGACGACCTATTATGATGAAGAAGATCACTCTGGCAACCCTCATTGCACTTTGCACCCTTCCGGCTCTCGCTCAACAGAGCGGCGGCTTTACCGGTCCTTCGGCTCAGCAACCACAAACTCAGGCGTCCAACCCACAGGGCGGATTCACCGGAACCACCGCTCTGAGCACGGTAAAAGATGCACAAAGTATGAAAGACGACCAGTGGGTGATGCTCGAAGGCTTTATCGATCAGCGCATCGACCACGATAAATACATTTTCCGCGACAACACCGGCACCCTGAATGTGGAAATTGATGGCAAACGCTGGCATGGCCAGAACGCATCGCCAAAAGATAAGGTGCGCATTGAAGGGAAAGTGGATAAAGACTGGAACTCTGTGGAAGTGGATGTGAAATCCGTCAGCATCATCAGGTAATCTGCTTTTCCTTCAAAGAAAAGCCCCGATGTTTCCATCGGGGCTTTTGCATTTCACGAAAGAGGCAGTTGGGAATAAATTAATATTCCTGATCTTCAATAAGCCGCTTGCCCAGTGACAACGTATCCGACACTTCATAGCCCAGCTTTTCATACATGCTGACTACCGCATCGTTTTCAGCACGCACCATTAAATTGATTTTCGGGCAGCCACGGGCAATCAATTTCTTTTCCAGACGATTGATCAACGCATTGGCGATCCCCCGCCCGCGATAATCCGGATGGACACCCAGATACCCGGCCGAGCCGCGATGGCCATCGTAGCCGCCCATCAGCGTACCCACCACTTCACCGCCCACTTCAGCCACCAGGAAAAACTCAGGGCTGTGATTAATTTTGCGCTCGATATCCAGTTCAGGATCATTCCACGGGCGCAGCAGATCGCAGCGCTCCCATAAGGTCAGTACTTCTTCGAAATCTTCTTGACGGTATACGCGAATTTCCATCACTGATCACCGCTGTCCTGTTAATAAGGTATGAGGAGTTTATTTAATTATCGCGTGATCTGCTTGATACGCAATATTAAAATCACAATTTGTGCAATTAATGACCGTCGCATCCGGCTAAATATGGCCGTTAAATTTCGTCGTAAATCATTAAACAAACGACCACTTAAGCGTGGAATTATTCATTTACGACACAAAATTCATAAACCGTAATAGTTATCAGATCGAAACTATAAAAAAGATACTCTATAACATAGAGCATTCTGCACTTTTTCTGACGGTAATGGACTGATGTTAAACCCCCTGAACAAATTTTTGCACTTCCAGCCACTGCCCGCTTCCGCTACCCGTCGCCAGTTGTTGCTCTCGGGGCTGGGTTTAGCGATTGCTGCCTTTGGTTCCCGTTCTGCCAGCGCCGCACAGCAGGAACACATCACCAAATCGGCTCCTGCCCCCAAGCCGCCAGGTTCTAAAAAACTGGTGATGATTGACCCCGGCCACGGTGGTATCGACTCCGGCGCGGTGGGACATGAAGGGTCAGAAGAAAAACATGTGGTACTGGAAATCGCCAACTATGTGCGCGAATTCCTCGGCTCGCACAGCAATATCGAAGTCAAACTCACCCGCGATGCCGATCACTTTATCCCGCTGTATCAACGTGTTGAAATTGCCCATCAGCATCAGGCCGATCTCTTTGTCTCTATTCATGCCGACGGCTACACCAGCCCGTCCGCGTCGGGAGCTTCCGTTTTCGCGCTTTCTAATCGCGGTGCCAGCAGTGCAATGGCCCGTTATATGTCGAAGAAAGAGAACGATGCTGATCTGGTCGCAGGCAAAAAAGTAGCGCAGGAAGACAATAACTATCTGCAGCAGGTGCTGTTTGATCTGGTCCAGACAGACACCATTAAAAACAGCCTGACGCTCGGCCATCACGTATTGGACCGTATCCGTCCTATACATCATCTGCACAGTGAACAGACCGAACAGGCAGCCTTCGCAGTGTTGAAATCTCCTTCTATTCCTTCAATTTTGGTGGAAACGTCTTTCATCACCAATCATCAGGAAGAACAACTGCTCAGCACCACGGCATTTCGTAAGGAGATCGCCCAGGCGATTTCACAGGGAATTGTTAATTTTTTTGGATATTTCGACGCCAACGAACGCAGGCCACGCTAAGCTGCCAACCCGAACTCAATTCACGCTATACTGATGCCCTTATTTTGATTCAGCGCCCGCAAGGTGCTGAATGTCTTTTCAGTCAACGTCTGTGAGTTTACCCGTGAGCCTACCGATACCCGATATCACTCAAGTCAAAGCCTTCCTGTTATCCCTGCAGGATCAAATCTGTCAAAAATTGGCTGCCGCTGATGGCAAAAGCCAGTTCGCCGAAGATCAGTGGGTGCGCGAAGAAGGCGGCGGTGGCCGCAGCCGGGTTCTGACCCACGGAGCGGTGTTCGAACAGGCAGGCGTTAACTTCTCCCACGTTTCGGGGGCAACGCTTCCGGCGTCCGCCACCGCGCACCGCCCGGAACTGGCAGGACGCAGTTTCCAGGCGATGGGCGTCTCACTGGTGATTCATCCGCAGAGCCCTTATATTCCGACCAGCCACGCCAACGTGCGATTCTTCATTGCAGAGAAAGCCGGAGAAGAGCCGGTATGGTGGTTTGGCGGCGGATTTGATCTCACACCGTTTTACGGTTTTGAAGACGATGCCCACCACTGGCATCTGACCGCGCAGCAGCTTTGCCAGCCGTTCGGTGACGATGTATACCCGAAATATAAAAAATGGTGCGATGACTACTTCTTTATCAAACACCGTAATGAAGCACGCGGCATCGGCGGCTTGTTCTTTGATGACTTAAATACGCCCGATTTCACCACTTGCTTTGCTTTCATGCAGGCGGTTGGAAACGGCTTTACCGACGCCTATCTGCCGATTGTCGAAAGACGCAAAGGCCTGCCGTGGGGCGAACATGAACGTCAGTTCCAGCTGTACCGCCGCGGGCGTTATGTCGAATTCAATCTGGTGTGGGATCGCGGCACGCTGTTTGGATTGCAAACCGGCGGCCGTACCGAATCGATCCTGATGTCTATGCCACCGCTGGTGCGCTGGGAATACAACTTCCAGCCTGAAACTGATAGCCAGGAAGCCGCGCTCTACCGTGATTTTCTGCCGGTACGCGACTGGCTCAGCAACGGGGAGAAAGAGTAATGCAAATCTGGGTCGATGCCGACGCCTGTCCGAACGTCATCAAAGAAGTGTTGTTCCGCGCCGCTGAACGCACCGGCATGATGGTGACGCTGGTGGCAAATCAGATAATCCGTACACCGCCGTCCAAATTTCTGCGCACCCTGCGGGTGGAAGCGGGTTTTGACGTCGCCGATAACGAGATCGTCAGGCGTACAGAGCCGGGTGATTTGGTGATCACTGCAGATATTCCACTGGCTGCCGAAGTGATTGAAAAAGGGGGCGTAGCGCTTAACCCGCGCGGCGAACGCTACACCACAGAAACAATTAAAGAACGCCTGAATATGCGCGACTTTATGGACACCATGCGCGCCAGTGGTGTGCAAACCGGCGGGCCGCCGACGCTCAACCAGCGCGACCGCCAACAATTCGCCAATGAGCTGGATAAATGGCTGCAACAGGCCAAAAAATAAATCCCGCCAGGCAGCCAAAACCGACGTACCACTACATTGATTAAAGGAATATGAAATGGTTAAAAAAATCATTCTGGATTGCGATCCGGGACATGACGATGCTATCGCTATGCTGCTGGCACACGGAAACCCGGAAATCGAGTTACTGGCGGTAACCACAGTGGTGGGTAACCAGACGCTGGAAAAAGTCACCCGCAATGCACTGGCTGTGGCCCGCGTAGCGAATATCACCGGCGTACCTTTTGCCGCTGGTGCCACCCGCCCGCTGGTACGTCCTGTGGAAATTGCCGATACCATTCATGGTGATTCAGGCTTAGACGGCCCGATACTTCCGCAGCCCACCCTGACACTGGAACCTGTTCACGCCATAGATCTGATTATTGATTTAATCATGTCGCATCCGCCAAAAACCATCACGCTGGTCCCGACCGGTGGGCTGACTAACATCGCCATGGCGGTGCGTAAAGAGCCCCGGATTGTCGAGCGGGTAAAAGAAGTGGTACTGATGGGGGGAGGTTACCACGTAGGTAACTGGAGCGCCGTAGCCGAATTTAATATCAAGATTGACCCAGAAGCCGCGCATATCGTGTTCAACGAAAAATGGCCGCTGACCATGGTTGGTTTAGACCTCACTCATCAGGCGCTTGCGACTCCTGAAGTCAAAGCCCGAATTGCCGCCATCGGTACCCGTCCGGCGAAGTTCGTTACCGAGCTGTTGGAATTCTTCAGCCTGACTTATAAAAAATGCCAGGGTTTTGACTCCCCGGCGATACATGACCCCTGCGCAGTGGCCTATGTTATCGACCCAAATGTCATGACCGTACTCAAAGTGCCGGTAGACATTGAACTGACCGGCACCCTGACGTTGGGTATGACAGTGGCCGATTTCCGCGCCCCGCCGCCAGCGGATTGCCACACACAGGTCGCTGTGACTCTCGATCATCAGCGTTTCTGGGACTTAATCATCGATGCGCTGGAGCGCATTGGTGAAGTGAAATTCTGAGACAATATTCGTAAAAAATGGGCGCCGAAACGGCGCCCATTATCATGTTGTCACAGCGTAATGCTCACATTCATAAAGGTTCGGTTTGCGCCTCCACGACGGCCAGCGCCACCATATTGACGATGCGACGCACGGAGGCGATCGGCGTCAGAATATGTACCGGTTTTGACACTCCCATCAGCACCGGCCCGACGGTAACCCCTTCAGAACTGGACACCCGCAACAGGTTATAACTGATACGAGCCGCTTCCATGTTAGGCATGATGAGGATATTGGCCGCTCCTTTCAGCGGGCTATCGGGCATGATGTCCTGACGGATACTTTCCACCAGCGCAGCATCACCGTGCATCTCACCGTCAATTTCAAGGTCGGGTGCCATCTGATTCACCAGTTCCAGCGCTCTGCGCATTTTACGCGCCGCCGGGCAATCTGAAGTGCCAAAACTGGAGTGCGACAGCAGTGCCACTTTCGGCTCTATACCGAAGCGGCGTACCGTTTCTGCCGCCATCAGGGTGATGTCAGCCAGTTGTTCCGGCGTCGGGTCATCGTTGACGTAGGTATCGGCAATAAACGTATTCCCGCTCGGCAGCAGTAAAGCATTCATGGCACCGGCCACGCTAACCCCTTCGCGGAAACCAAAGACCTTTTCCACCACGTCATAATGCTCATGGTAAGTGCCGATGGTGCCGCAAATCATCGCATCCGCCTCACCGCGTAACAGCATGATGGCGGCAATCAGCGTTGGGTTACCAATGACTGCCCGGCGCGCCTGCTCTTGTGACACACCCCGGCGCTTCATTAGCTCGTAATATTCGCGCCAGTATTCATTAAAGCGCGGATCGGATTCGTTGTTTACTACCTCAAAATCCTTGCCTGCCTGAATCTGTAATCCCAGCTTTTTAAGACGCATATCGATAACGCTCGGACGCCCGACAAGAATGGGTTTCGCCAGCCCCAGCGTCACCAGTTCCTGCGTGGCCTGCAGCACCCGCTCCTCTTCTCCCTCCGCCATAACGATGCGTTTGGCGTCCTTTTTGGCCTGAGAAAAAATCGGCTTCATAAACAGATTGGTTTTGTAGATAAACTCGGACAGTTTTTCGACATAGGCATCAAAATCTTTGATGGGCCTTGTCGCCACGCCGGAGTCCATCGCGGCTTTCGCCACCGCAGGCGCAATTTTCACGATTAAACGCGGGTCAAAAGGCTTTGGAATCAGGTATTCGGGCCCGAAAGAGAGTTCCTCTTCGCCATAAGCCGAAGCCACAACGTCGCTCTGTTCGGCCATTGCAAGATCGGCAATCGCATGAACGCAGGCCAGCTTCATCTCTTCGTTAATGACCGTCGCACCGACATCCAGCGCACCACGGAACAGGAACGGGAAGCACAGCACGTTATTGACCTGATTGGGGTAATCGGAGCGCCCGGTGCAAATAATAGCGTCAGGACGAACCGCTTTGGCAAGCGGCGGTAAAATCTCGGGTTCAGGGTTAGCCAGCGCCAGAATCAGCGGGCTTTTCGCCATGAGCTTTACCATCTCCTGCGTCAGCACGCCGGGGCCGGAACAGCCGAGGAAAATATCCGCATCAGCAATAACGTCCGCCAGGGTGCGCTGACCGTTATCTTCAATGGCGTAGGCCGCTTTAGTTTCTGCCATGTTCTCTTCACGGCCTTTATAAATCACACCGCGTGAATCGCAGGCAACAATGTTGTGAGCCTTCAGACCCAGCGCCACCAGTAAATTGAGGCAAGCAATGGCCGCCGCACCGGCGCCTGATACCACCAGCCGCACGTCGGAAATACTTTTCCCGACCACGCGCAGACCGTTTAGCACCGCCGCCGTACAGATGATCGCCGTACCGTGCTGGTCATCGTGGAAGACCGGGATCTTCATGCGCTCACGCAGTTTTTGCTCAATGTAAAAACATTCAGGGGCTTTGATGTCTTCAAGATTAACGCCGCCGAACGTCGGTTCCAGCGAGGCAATAATGTCGATGAGCTTATCGGGATCCAGTTCATCGATTTCGATATCAAATACGTCAATGCCCGCAAATTTCTTAAACAGCACGCCCTTGCCTTCCATCACCGGCTTACCCGCCAGTGCGCCAATGTTACCCAGGCCAAGCACCGCCGTGCCGTTGGAAATCACCGCCACCAGATTGCCCTTGGCCGTGTATTTGTAGGCTGCCAGCGGGTCTTTCTGAATTTCCAGACAAGGAGCCGCGACACCCGGAGAATAGGCCAGCGCCAGATCACGCTGGGTAGCGAGCGGTTTGGTTGGGGAGACCTGAATTTTTCCCGGTACCGGGAACTCATGGAAGTCGAGCGCACTTTGCTTGAGTTGTTCGTCCATCGTAGGGTCCTTTTTTGTTTTTGTAGGGGAACAAGGAAGGTTGTTAGTCACCTTTCACGCTATTAAGTATAGAGAACCTGCCACGCCAAACCATGAAGCACGACCAAAACTGGCGCGTTACATCGATTAATTTTCATTCGCGGAAGACGTCTCGCAAATTTTGACTAAGCTTAAAGTTCCCTCTTGCGCAACTCAGGCTGAAAGCTCAGCCTTGCGTAGGCTTTTGCGTTCTCATTGCTCTCACCCATTACAACAATCAGAAATAGCGCATTCAAATTGTTAACAGAATGATGCAGGGTAAGAGCCCTACGAAAAGAGTCGAACGGCCATATTGCTGTATCGTTTTTTCTTGCTAAGGAGAATTGGAATGAACCAGTTAGACGCCCTCAAAAAGCTGACTACCGTCGTTGCCGACAGCGGTGACATTGAATCTATCCGTCATTTCGAACCTCAAGATGCCACCACCAACCCTTCCCTGATCCTTAAAGCTGCCGGTTTGCCTCAGTATCAGGGACTGATCAAAGACGCGCTGGAGTACGCCCGCAAGCAGGGTGGCAGCAAAGAGACACAGGTGATCAATGCCAGTGACCGTCTGGCCGTCAATATCGGTCTGGAAATTCTGAAAAGCGTCCCAGGCCGTATTTCGACCGAAGTCGATGCCCGGATGTCATTTGACCGCGAGCAGTGCCTCGCCAAAGCCCGCAAACTGATTGCCATGTACAAAGAGCAGGGCGTGGATAAATCACGCATCCTGATCAAACTGGCGTCAACCTGGGAAGGCATTAAAGCCGCCGAGGAACTGGAGAAAGAAGGCATCAACTGTAACCTGACGCTGCTGTTCTCCTTTGCTCAGGCGCGTGCCTGCGCCGAAGCGGGTGTCTATCTCATCTCCCCTTTCGTCGGGCGCATCTATGACTGGTACAAAGCCAAAGAACCCGCCGCAGAATATAACGTGGAAAAAGATCCGGGCGTGAAGTCTGTCCGCGACATTTACGAATATTACAAATCCCACAAATATCAGACCGTGATCATGGGTGCCAGCTTCCGTAAAGTTGAACAAATTCTAGCGCTGGCAGGCTGTGATCGCCTGACCATCTCGCCAAACCTGCTGGAAGAACTCAAAACCAGTCATGAGCCGGTGGAACGAAAACTACAGACATCCACCAAAGGCCTCAAACAACCTGCCCCACTCAAAGAAGCCGAGTTCCGCTGGGAGCATAATCAGGATCCGATGGCCGTTGAAAAACTGGCAGAAGGTATCCGCGCCTTCGCCGTCGACCAGCAGAAGTTGGAAGATATGCTGTCCGCCGAACTTTAATTAAGGGAGTAGAAAATGCCCTCTCGTAAAGAGCTAGCCAATGCAATCCGCGCACTGAGTATGGATGCAGTCCAGAAAGCCAACTCCGGCCACCCCGGCGCCCCGATGGGCATGGCTGATATTGCCGAAGTCCTGTGGCGCGACTACATGAACCATAATCCGGCCAATCCTCACTGGGCTGACCGCGACCGTTTCATCATGTCTAACGGCCATGGCTCCATGCTTATTTACAGCCTGTTGCATCTCACAGGCTACGATTTGCCGATGGAAGAGCTGAAAAACTTCCGCCAGTTACACTCCAAAACACCGGGTCACCCTGAATACGGCTATACGCCGGGTGTTGAAACCACCACCGGCCCGCTGGGTCAGGGTATCGCCAACGCTGTGGGTTTTGCGATAGCTGAACGCACGCTGGGCGCGCAGTTCAACCGCCCTGGTCATGACGTCGTCGACCATCATACCTACGCCTTTATGGGTGATGGTTGCATGATGGAAGGTATTTCCCACGAAGCCTGCTCATTGGCAGGCACCATGAAACTCGGCAAACTGACTGCGTTTTATGATGACAACGGGATCTCTATCGACGGCCACGTAGAAGGCTGGTTTACCGATGACACCGCCAAACGTTTCGAAGCCTATGGCTGGCATGTGATCCGTGGCATTGATGGCCACGACTCAGACGCCATCAAAAAAGCTATCGACGAAGCGCACAGCGAGAAAGACAAACCATCATTGCTGTTGTGTAAAACAGTGATCGCCTTTGGTTCACCCAACAAGGCCGGGACACATGGCGCACATGGCGCAGCACTTGGCGATGACGAAGTTGCCGCCACCCGTAAGCATCTGGGCTGGAACTCGCCGCCGTTCGAAATCCCGCAGGATATCTATGCTGACTGGGATGCCAAACCGGCTGGAAAAGCGAAAGAGTCGGCGTGGAACGAAAAATTCGCCGCCTACGCCAAAGCCCACCCTGATCTGGCAAAAGAGTTCAAACGTCGCGTGAGCGGTGAACTGCCTGAAAACTGGCAGGCCGATGCACAGAAATTTATCGAAGAGCTGCAGGCAAAACCTGCCAGCATTGCCAGTCGTAAAGCCTCACAAAATACGCTGGAAATCTTCGGGAAAGTGTTGCCTGAATTCCTTGGCGGTTCTGCTGACCTCGCGCCAAGCAACCTGACTATCTGGTCTGGCTCGAAGTCACTGGGTGACGATCTGGCCGGTAACTACATCCACTACGGCGTACGTGAATTCGGCATGACGGCGATTTCCAACGGCGTCGCGCTGCACGGAGGGTTCCTGCCCTATTCAGCGACTTTCCTGATGTTCGTGGAATATGCCCGCAACGCGGTGCGCATGGCAGCACTGATGAAGATCCGCAACGTGTTCGTCTACACCCATGACTCTATCGGTTTGGGTGAAGATGGCCCGACGCACCAGCCCGTCGAACAAATGGCCAGCCTGCGTGTCACGCCTAACATGAGCATGTGGCGCCCGGCAGATCAGGTCGAAACCGCCGTGGCGTGGAAATACGCGATCGAGCGCAACGATGGCCCGGCAGCGTTGATCCTCTCCCGTCAGAACCTGACACAACAGCCACGCAGCAAAGAGCAATTAGCGAACATTGTGCGCGGGGGTTATGTGCTGAAAGACTCTGGTGGGACACCGGATGTGATCCTGATTGCCACGGGTTCCGAAGTGGGTATCACCGTGGAAGCGGCAGACAAACTGGCTGCAGCGGGTACGAAAGTACGCGTGGTGTCCATGCCGTCTACCGATGCCTTTGACAAACAGGATGCAGCGTACCGTGAATCTGTGCTGCCGAAGGCGGTCACCGCACGCGTGGCGGTCGAAGCAGGTATTGCAGATTACTGGTACAAATATGTGGGCTTGAATGGCGCCATCGTTGGCATGACCAGCTTTGGCGAGTCAGCCCCGGCGGAAGAGCTGTTTAAAGAGTTTGGTTTCACCGCTGATAACATCGTTGCGAAAACACAGGCGCTGCTGAAATAGCATGTATGTGTGATGTTTGATCTAAAAAGCACCCGATAGGGTGCTTTTTTACGCCTGAATCCCCTGCTGAGTTCGGCCATTTCAGACTATTGGGTTACCCATAACACCGGCCACTCGCCGCTAGTGTTGTAGCCATCGCAGCTGGGCTCCGAGGCAAACGAAGTGAGCTGGAACTCTTTTCCGTCATAGATCCAACGGGATGCTACGCCGCAGTCACCAATTCCACGGCCTTTATCAAAGGTCGAAAGTTCGCCGGTTTTCTGGTCAAAGTCAGCATTAATCAGCTCCGGTGACTGTTCGTCATCCCCCAATTTAAACGGCATGCTCAGTGTCAAATCATCCGCTTTGTAAGGTGCCTGACGGGAAACGGTGAAGCCCAGAACAAACAGGTTATAAGCTCCCATATCGCAATTGACCGTCATCAGCGCTTTATCATTGCTCAGGGCAAACAGATGGACTTCCCGCTCAGAAGGCTCGAGGCTGCAATCGTTGTTATCAATCGTCGCGGCGACATTCTGCGTGATGGCGGAAATTTCTGTATCGCTCAGTGGATGAGGTTCACTAAAGTGGGGTTTAGCGGGTGCCGCTGGGGCAGCGGGAACCGTGCTCAGAGGTTTCGCCCCCCGGCTGATCCAGGCTGATTTCGTGCCGACGCGGCCCTGCTGGGCGTCAATCGCCAACAGGGCCGCTTTCAGACCTTTAAGCGAAATAGCCGGATGCGCCGTTTGTGGCGACTCCAGTTTGCCACTCAGTTGAATCGCCTTGCCGTCACGAATACCATTGATGAATTCATTGACCACCACACGGTTGCTGGTGGAGAGCTCTTTTTTACTGACATCCCATTCCCGATGATTAAACGTCAGGGTTTTGCCATCAAGTTGTAAACGATTCACGATAGGCTGCCCGGAACTTTGCTCGTCACCATTGGGTTGATACTCAATTTTAACTGATGAGCGCCCTTCGGCTCCGGCTTCGCGGGTAATTTTCAATACCAGCTCCTGACCATCCTGCGAATTGCGCGTCGTACAGTGATTCAGGTTATCGCAACTGACCTGCCAGTCATTGTAGACAGCCTGCAACGGGTCAGCCTGAACGTTACCGGCCAGCAGGCAAGTCAGCAAAAATAGGGGGGCGGTTATCCAATGGGAAGTCATCACGTTCTGCTCTTTTTGCGAATTCATCGTCCTGATAATAGCGTATGAGGGTACCGGGCAATGACATAAATTGCACAATTATCAAATACCCAACAAAAAAATCGGCGTCGACACATTAACTCGCCCCTGAGGCTGATATTCTGTGGTAGAAGAAATCTAAAAACAGATAAGCAAAAAGGTACGAAAGGATAAACCTCATTTTTCAGGAGAAACGGATGAAGTTTTGGATTATATCGATGATGCTTTTTTCATTGTCTGCTTTTGCCGAAGAACCCCTTTCGGTGTTTACCGGGACACTGGGCAAAGCCAATATCGTGATGGAGCTCGACCTGAACAAACCCGATGAGATCACGGGGCGCTATTTTTATCAAAAACACCGGCTGGACCTTCCGCTTAACGGAACACTTAAAGATAACGAATTAAGTCTGAATGAAGGTGCAGATGATTTTGACGACACACCTCGTCCTGCCCTGACGCTGGATCATGATGATCAGGGCAACTGGCGGGGAACCTGGACCGACACTGCGGGTAAATCACTGCCACTGCTTCTGACACCGGCCGTACTGCCGGATTCCGCCGATGATAGCTATCCGGGTTCGCTGATACACAGCGATCCGTACGAATATTTACGTTTATCAGGCCTGAGTTTGGTGGAAGGCAAAAGGCAGCAGTTCATGGGTTATACACTGCAATGGTGGAGTGAGCCGCAGTCGCAGATAAGCTTATTCGACATTACTTCGGGGTATCCGGAAAAAGAGCTTGAGGCCATTAATCAAAAACTTCGCGCCCGCCTCTGGCAGGAAGTCATTGGCTTGCATGCCTGCATGTTAAGCGCCAGTCGGTTTGGCGAAGGCGAGTACAGCCAGACCGTCACGCCAACCTTTATGAATAAGGACGTGGTCAGTATCAGCGTTTTCACCAACTATGACTGCGGCGGAGCGCATCCTGATTTTGGCGAAGCACCCGTGAATCTTAACGCCAAAACGGCGGAGCCATTATCGCTCGAAGATTTGCTTTGGGTCGGTGAAGGCAAACCTATTCATTACATTGAAGCGGAAGACCGCGCATCAGCAGGCAACAGTGATGTCGATTTTGATACCTTCGCGGAATATCGAGAGAAATCACTGGCCCCCTGGCTGACCAAGCAGATGACGATTGCGCACCCGAAAGAGATGGCGAAACCAACCGAAGACAGCGACGACGACTGTGATTATTCCGACCCACAGATCTGGCATTTCCCGGCCTGGTATTTCACGGCTAAGGGCATCTATTTCGGTCCGACCTTCCCCCGCGTGATGCGCTCATGCGAAAGCCCGGACTGGTCAATATTGCCGTGGTCAGCGATGAGGGGCCATAGCGGCAGGTTGATGTTGCCATGACCTAACGGCAACTGATCGGGCGAAAATGTGAACGGGGTAAAAATACATAAATCATTAAGGGCCTTACGGCCCTTTTGCTTTTATCACGACGGGAACGGGTGCAGTGTTATTCAACTTATGCCATCCAGCCCTGATTTTGCGCGTAATGCAGCAGCATGATGGTTTTACCGTCTTTAATGCGTCCGTCTTTTATCATCTCCAGAGCCTGAGTAAACGGCAGCTCCAGAACTTCAATATCTTCATCCTCCACACCCCCACCAGCAGTAGCGCGCTGAGATTCGTCATACTCGGCAGCAAAAAAATGTACCACTTCTGTTACGCTGCCCGGTGACATGTAAGCTTCAAAAAGCTTCTCCACCTTGCCAATCACATAGCCGGTTTCTTCGATGGCCTCTTTGCGAATGCAATCTTCCGGCGAATCGTTATCCAGCAGACCGGCGCAGGTTTCCAGCAGCATCCCGCTGGCATTGCCGTTGACATAGGTCGGCATGCGGAACTGATTAATCAATAAAACGGTTTTTTTAGGGCGGTTATAAAGCAAAATAGTGGCGCCGTTACCACGGTCGTAAACTTCACGGACCTGCGGCTGACATTCACCATTTTGTTTGATCAAATCGTAGGTATATTTGCGCAGAACATACCAGTTATCTGAAAGTAACTGGGTTTGGATATTTTCAATCTTCGATGACATTCCGCGTCCCCGCTCAAAAGGTGGATGAGTGAAGCCAGTCATCATAAGTGCCTTGTGCGCAGTATGCCAATGTAAATAGTGCGTTTTTTATTTCGCTGCAATGTAATAGCGGCTAGCCCTGTGCGATAGCATTGAGGATCAGTTCACAGTTCTTCTCTATCCACTGCGCGTCCAGCGGTCCCCAGCCGTTGAGCTGATAATAGCCGTCATTGTTTCGAATACCCTGTTGAATAAACTCCAGTTCAACGCCCATACCGGGCAAGGCTTTCAGTACGTCTTGCAGGGTTCGTCTTGGCCAACCGGTCAACGCCATTAATTTAGGGACATTAGGCCGTTGTTCGCTTTTCAATAACCAGCAGACATACAGCCGGCGGGCAAATACCGAATTCAGCCCCATCAATAACTCCTGTTCTCTGTTGTTTTTTGATTGCATTATCGTTTTATACTTCATGACCTGTTCATCAAATAGTAGTCTGAGAGTAAGAAAATTGTCGGCCGGATAATGTGTCAGAGCTATTCTTTTTTACATTATCTCCTTTATTTCTCCACGTTTTCTTCCAGACCAACGGGTAAAGTGCTTATGCATAATGTTGTGACACCATCGACATCTGTGTTGTGACATCATTTTGGCGTACGGGATTATTTTTCGATGCGAAGACATCGGCGCTCAGGGGAATTCCCTTTTTAGCGTTTATCAACTTGTCAGGATATAACGTCACCCAGCGGGTGGCAGTAATTCTGTTTATTTACTGATGTTCGTCGCTCCGTCTGGGGTGATAACGAGGTTTTTGACGCATGGCCAACTTTTTCATCGATCGCCCAATTTTTGCCTGGGTTTTGGCGATCATTCTTTCCCTGTCCGGTGCGCTGGCCATTCACTCTTTACCTATTGAGCAATATCCCGATTTAGCACCGCCAAACGTGCGCATATCAGCGACCTATCCGGGGGCTTCCGCCCAGACGCTGGAGAACACCGTTACTCAGATCATTGAGCAGAACATGACCGGGTTAGACAACCTGATGTACATGTCCTCTCAGAGCAGCAACAACGGTAAGTCACAGATAACCCTGAGCTTTATCGCTGGCACTGACCCGAACGAAGCACTACAGCAGGTGCAAAACCAGCTACAACAGGCGCTGAAGCGTTTGCCACAAGATGTACAAACTCAGGGCGTGACCGTGTCGAAAACCGGTGATACCAACCTGATGACCGTGGCGTTCGTCTCCACCGACGGCAGTATGGATAAGCAGGATATTGCCGACTATGTTGCCTCGAATATTCAGGATCCGCTGAGCCGTATCGATGGCGTGGGCAGCATCACCGCCTACGGTTCACAATATGCCATGCGCGTCTGGCTCGACCCGAACAAACTCAATAATTACCAGCTGACCACCAGCGATGTGGTTTCTGCCATTGAAGCGCAGAACAGCCAGGTCGCCGTCGGTCAGTTAGGCGGCGCACCTTCCGTCGATTTTCAGGCGCTGAATGCCACCGTTAACGCCCAGTCGCAGTTGCAGACCCCGCAGCAGTTCCGCGATATTACGTTGCGGGTGAATCAGGATGGATCACAGGTCAAACTCGGTGATGTCTCGGTAATTGGATTGGGGGCTGAAGACTACAGCATTCTGAGCCGTTATAACGGTCAGGCTGCTTCCGGTATGGGCGTGCAGCTGGCGTCTGGTGCGAATGAGCTGGAAACCGATAAACTGGTTCGCGCACGTCTGTCTGAGCTGGAGAAGTACTTCCCGCACGGTCTGGAAACCCGCATTGCCTACGAAACGACGCCGTTTGTCAAAGCCGCGATCACCGACGTAGTAAAAACGCTCTTTGAAGCGATCGTGCTGGTGTTCCTGGTGATGTACCTGTTCCTGCAAAATTTCCGCGCGACGCTTATCCCGACCATCGCCGTGCCGGTGGTTCTGCTCGGCACTTTTGTGGTGCTGCATCAGTTCGGTTATACGATTAACACCCTGACGATGTTCGCCATGGTACTCGCCATCGGGCTACTGGTGGATGATGCCATCGTGGTGGTGGAAAACGTCGAACGCGTGATGAGCGAGGAGGGGCTGAGCCCCAGAGAAGCCACGCGCAAGTCAATGGGGCAGATTCAAAGTGCACTGGTCGGTATTACCATGGTGCTTTCAGCGGTATTTATTCCGATGGCCTTCTTTGGCGGCACCACCGGCGCCATTTACCGCCAGTTCTCCATAACAATTGTCGCCGCCATGGTGCTGTCAGTGTTTGTGGCCCTGACGCTCACCCCGGCACTCTGCTCGACGCTATTAAAGCCCATAGCTAAAGGACACCATCACGGAAAAACCGGTTTCTTCGGCTGGTTTAACCGCATGTTTGACCGCAATGCCAACCGATATGAAAAAGGCGTGGGCAGCGTGCTCAAACACAGCTTGCGCTACATGCTGGGTTATCTGCTGATTCTGGGCATTCTGGCTTTCCTGTTCGTCAAACTGCCGACCTCCTTCCTGCCGCAGGAAGATCAGGGCGTGCTGACGGTGCAGGTTCAGTTGCCGCCGGGTTCTACGTTGCAACAAACGCAGAAAGTGGTCGAAAAGATCGAACACTACTTCCTGACCGATGAGAAAAAAGACGTCGTTTCGGTGTTCTCCACGCTGGGCGCAGGTCCGGGCGGTAATGGCCAGAACGTTGCCCGTCTCTTTATCAGCCTGACCGATTGGGATTCGCGCACCTCCGGCAAGAACTCCGTGTTTGATATTATCGAGCGGGCCACTAAAGAGTTTAAACACATAAAAGAAGCGCGGGTGATCGCCAGCGGACCACCGGCCATTAACGGTCTCGGGACGTCTGCCGGTTTTGATATGGAATTGCAGGACCACGCAGGCAACGGCCATGACGCCCTGATGGCCGCGCGCGACCAGTTGCTGGAAATGACGGCGAAAAACAGCAATCTGAGCCGTGTCCGCCATAACGGTCTGGATGACAGCCCGCAGTTGCAAATCGATATTGATCAGACCAAAGCGCAGGCGCTTGGCGTTTCAGTTGCGAATATCAACAGTACATTGAGCACCGCCTGGGGTTCGACTTACGTCAATGACTTCGTTGACCGTGGCCGCGTGAAGAAAGTCTACGTACAGGCGGAAGCGCCGTTCCGCATGATGCCTGATGACGTGAACAAATGGTTCGTGCGCAATAACGCCGGCACCATGGTGCCCTTCTCGGCCTTTGCCACTTCGCACTGGGAAACCGGTTCGCCACGCCTTGAGCGTTATAACGGTTATTCCGCGGTAGAAATTGTCGGTGAAGCGGCCGTGGGTGTCAGCAGCGGTACCGCGATGGATGACATGGAACAGCTGGTCGCCAAACTGCCGAGTGGTTTTGGTCTGGAATGGACTGGCCTTTCTTATCAGGAACGTCTGTCCGGTGCGCAAGCTCCGGCGCTATACGCCATCTCACTGCTTGTCGTATTCCTGTGTCTGGCGGCGTTGTATGAGAGCTGGTCCATACCGTTCTCCGTCATGATGGTGGTGCCGCTGGGGGTGATCGGTGCGGTGATCGCCACCTGGCTGCGCGGACTGGAGAACGACGTTTACTTCCAGGTGGGGATGCTGACTATCATCGGGCTGTCGGCGAAAAACGCTATTCTGATTGTCGAATTTGCCAATGACCTCAATATGCGGGGCAAGACGTTGCTGGAAGCCACGCTCGAAGCATCGCGTCAGCGCTTACGTCCCATCCTGATGACGTCTCTGGCATTTGTGTTCGGCGTACTGCCGATGGCGACCAGTCAGGGCGCAGGTTCTGCCAGTCAGCATGCCGTTGGCACCGGGGTTATCGGTGGGATGATCTCCGCCACCGTACTGGCTATCTTCTTCGTTCCGCTGTTCTTTGTGCTGGTACGACGCCGCTTCCCGATCAAACATCCGGCGACGCCGCTGATCGGCGATATCGTTGAAACCACTCAGGATCCGCAGAAATAAAGGCGGAGAATGGGTGACAAAAAAGGCGCTAACCTCGGTTAGCGCCTTTTTATTTACAGCCACTTTAACAACAACGGCTTTACTGCTGTATTACGTTGTATATAACAAAAACGAAACGTTCAGCTGCGGTGTAATAAGTGGTTCACAAATTTTCATCCGGACACACTTTTTTATATTACTGTGTATGCCGTTACAAGATGAGTATGTATATATCCGTTTCCCACGGGTGTCATATTAATATAAAGCTAAATTAAACAATGACAACGAACTCAACAAACACAATCCTGATGACCTTTATCTTCATAAATTTTGAGCGTTTAACCGCGCAGCATCGCTTCGATAAAGTCTTTCCAATTACCTAACTCTTGTTCGACCATGATACTCCCCTTTAAATTAACGAACGGGATTATACGGCGAAAGTTTAACCAAACCAATTCTAATTACCGATATCTTAATCAGGATCACAGTGGGAAAATCGGTTATCAGAGGAATCATAACGTTAGCGTGAATCCTAAAAACCCGACACATATTGCCCAATTCTTCCTGACGCGCTATTTTATTTGACTTTAGTTCTTCATCCGTACTTCGTTAACTGTTCCCGCTTCCATCCCAAAAGAAAGAGTAAGGTCAGTGTACATGCTACAGACAATTGAGAAACTGAGCCGTCAGGGCCGTTATGAAGATGCGTTACAAAGCGCGCTGAGTATGCTGTCGTCGAAAACACAGCACCCGCAATTGCTTTACAAAGTGGCTTCCCTGTATGACGTTCTCGGGCTGGAGCAGCAGGCAATCCCTTTTTATCGGGCAGCAATAAAGCACCATCTCGGCGGCCAGGATTTACGCGACGCTTATCTGGGGCTTGGCAGCACCTACCGTGCTCTGGGCCGTTATCAGGAGTCGCTGGAAACCTTCGATGAAGGATTACGCCGGTTCCCTGATGCCAATGATATTCGTATGTTCCGTGCCATGACGCTCTATAATTTGGGCCATGCTAAACTGGCCGTGTCGCAATTATTAATACTGATGACAGAAAATAGCTCGTCGCAGGAAATAAGTCGCTATCAAAAAGTGATTGCCCATTATTGTGATGACCTCGATCGTATTGAATAAAAAATGACACCACGTTCATCATGATAACGATAATAAACGCCTCTTTTCCCGCTATTCTAATGACCGGATTGATTAATAAAACTTCACAGTTCTGATATTAAATAATCGTCTTCATTATTTTATCAGGCGCACAGGACATCGGCTTAATGCGCTAATGATTGATTCAACATTAAATTAACCAGTAGAATCATTTCATGTAACCTAGTCGCATTATTTTCAATGGAACGGGTCAGGGAATGAAAGCAACAGGGTTACTGATTAGTGTTGTATTGCTGAATACGGGCGGGCTGGTCAGCACCGCAGTGGTGGCATCCGACGAAAGTGCATTATCTTTTTATCAGGGCAAAACGCTGGCGCATCCGATCATTTCCGGTGCACGTTATAGCAGCGCCATACTGGTATTTGTTCAGGAAAATCAGTTAGTAAAAGGCTATTACTGTTTTTGCAGTCAAGAAGATAAAAGTGTCGATCACCTGCCGCATCTGCTCGGTACTTTTCCAAATTCCACGATCGAATCAGTGTTTTACGTCGACGTCGACGGTGCAGGTCAGATAACACTGGTATTGAGTAAAAATCAGGGCAAGTTTGCACTACACGGCTGGCGTTATATGCCCGATGGCAGCTATATTTCTGTCCCGCAATTACAACCGGCTCTGGACATTCTGGTCCGAAATAATAAAGACCTCAGCTCAACGCTTGTCAAACGTGCGCTCGGCAAACTGCCACCGTATGACTACAGCGCGCAATACCCAAAATCCGGCAACGCTGATTTTGATCAAACGGATCACACGCAGGGTAAGGTCGTCGGCTGGTATCGCGACAACGGTGAGCCCTCTTCAGACACAAAACAACCGGCCCCTGACACCTTCTTCTATAAAAAAACGTTCGCCCAAAAAGACGGACTGTTCCTGACTGCCACCTATCTGCGTCAGGAATCCGGCATAAACAGCTCAATGCCAGACTATCGTGTCTCCACCGTCAGCTGGCAGTCCGACCCGACCAGATTCACCGGCAGCGAGAACGGGCCGTATATCAATTACCTGCCGGAAGAGGGTCTGGTGACCGGCTTTTATAAAAAGGGTATCGCCAGCGGGAAATGGGTCACATACAGTCAACGCTACGAAACAAGCGGTGAATTTGTCGAAGGCCAGCAGCAAGGCCCCTGGACCATCGGCACACAGCAGGAGACTGCCAGCGGGATGATGAAAAACAGCCAGCGCGAAGGCCGTTGGGAAATTACTGACGGCGTAGACGGAGAGACAGCCGAACTGAGCGGTTTCGACACCTATGTGCATAATCTGCGTAATGGCCCGAGCGAGCGGCGTCTGGCGGGAGAGGTCTGGCTGAAAGGTGTTTACATAGATGACCGGCGTGAAGGTTATTGGATTGCAGAACACGGCGAAGGCCCGTTTGTAAACGGCATAGCCAACGGTGTGTGGAAACTGAAAACCGGCGACGGTGAAACTCAGCAAGTTCAACTGACCGGCGGGAAAAGACAGGGCGAACTGCGCTGGCGCGATAAAAACGGCCAGCTGACCCAGGTGATCAATTACAAAGATGACATTCCTGACGGGGTATATCAGAAATACAACGTGGCAGGAAAAATGGTTTATCAGGCGGATTATGTGCAGGGCAGACAGAACGGTCATGAAATCGAATATTATGACGACGGCGTGACTCTGCGCGCCGACCGCAGCTACCGCAATGGCGAGCTGGACGGCCCCTATATTTATAATTTCGCCGACGGCAGGCCACAGTCTGTCTCCACTTTCGTCAACGGGCGAGAAATCAAAAGACCGGCAAAAGAATCATCCGATGAGAAAAATGCTCAATAAGTTCAGACTGGGGCTTTAAGCCCCTTCCCGTCTGGATCCTGTCTCGGTTTTCCCGCATTATTGTTAATAACTTTGGGCCGTTAAACTGGCCCGGCTCGACATCATGTTTACAGGTAACGTTTTCCATGGCAGACACATTCTCAGCGGTTCCTTTCATCCTTTATGGCATTAAAAATTGCGATACCGTCAAAAAAGCCCGCCGCTGGCTGGACGAGAACGGCACCGGCTATCGTTTCCATGATTACCGGGCCGACGGTCTGGACGACGCGCTGCTGCAACAGCTTATCGATAAGCAGGGCTGGGAAGCGATGCTGAACACCAAAGGCACCACCTGGCGCAAGCTGGACGAAGCAACGCGCGCGGCCTGCGATAACCAGGCCACAGCCAAAACACTGATGCTGGAACATCCGGCCATCATTAAACGCCCTTTATTACTCGCCGCCAGCGGTCAGTCACTGTTGGGTTTCAAGCCTGAAAGCTATCAGCAGTTCCTCGCGGAGGTGAAGTAAGATGAGTTGTCCGGTACTCGATTTAGCACAACAACTGATCCGCCGCCCTTCCCTCAGCCCGGACGACGCAGGCTGTCAGGAGATCATGATCGCGCGATTGAAAGCCATCGGCTTTCACATCGAAACCATGAATTTTGGCGATACCTTGAATTTCTGGGCAACGCGTGGCGAAGGCAAAACGCTGGCGTTTGCCGGACATACCGACGTCGTGCCAACCGGCGATCATAAACTGTGGGTCACCGGCCCCTTCGAACCGGCCCTGCGTGACGGGATGTTATATGGACGTGGTGCGGCGGACATGAAAGGTTCGCTGGCTGCCATGGTGGTCGCCGCCGAACGTTTTGTCGCCAGCAACCCGAACCACAAAGGGCGCCTGGCGTTTCTTATCACCTCTGACGAGGAAGCCAGTGCGGTCAACGGCACGGTGAAAGTGGTTAATGCCCTGATGGAACGCCACGAACGGCTGGACTTCTGTCTGGTCGGCGAACCGTCCAGCACCACCCGCGTCGGCGATATTGTCAAGAATGGCCGACGTGGCTCCATGACCGCCAATCTTCACGTTCACGGCGTACAGGGCCACGTGGCATATCCGCATCTGGCAGATAACCCGGTACACCGCGCGATGCCTGCCCTTAATGAACTGGTGGCCACCGAGTGGGATCGCGGTAATGAGTTCTTCCCGCCAACCAGCATGCAGATTGCCAATATCAACGCCGGTACTGGCAGCAATAATGTCATTCCGGGTGAGCTGTACGTGCAGTTCAATTTTCGTTTCAGCACCGAACTGACCGACGCTCTGATCAAACAACGCGTGGCAGAACTGCTTGACCGGCATAATCTGCAATACACCCTGAACTGGGTGGTTTCTGGTCAGCCGTTCCTCACTTCGCGTGGCGAACTGGTGGACGCAGTGGTGAATGCCGTGCGCCATTACAGTGAAATCACGCCAGAACTGCAAACCACCGGCGGCACCTCAGACGGGCGTTTTATCGCCCTGATGGGCGCGCAGGTGGTGGAACTGGGGCCGGTCAATGCCACTATCCATAAAATCAACGAATGCGTACACGCCGCTGATCTGCAACTGCTCAGTCGCATGTATCAGCGCATCATGGAACAGCTGGTCGCATGATAGATAATGCAATGCTGACAGGCCGTTCCGAGACACATTTAGTGCCGCTGGGGGACGGCCCGCACCGCCTGCAACCGCAAGCCGCAGAGGCATTTTGCCGTATGCAAGCGGCGGCACGTATCGCCGGATTTGATCTGCAACCGGCCAGCACATTTCGTGATTTCGATCGCCAACGGGCCATCTGGAATGGCAAATTTTGCGGCGAGCGGCCAGTATTAGATAAGCAGAGTCAGCCGGTTGATGTCAGTTTGCTGACCGATGCTGAGCGCTGTGAGCTGATCCTGCGCTGGTCGGCCCTGCCGGGTGCCAGCCGCCACCACTGGGGAAGCGATCTGGATATTTACGATCCGACATTGCTACCGGCGGGCAGTAAATTGCAGCTGGAGCCCTGGGAATATGAAGAAGGCGGTTATTTCGCCGCGCTGAATCAGTGGCTTACAGCTAATATGAATGAGTTCGGTTTTTACCGGCCTTTTGCCGTGGATCGCGGCGGTGTATCCGTCGAACCCTGGCACCTGAGTTATCGTCCTCTGGCCGAGTTGTGCGAAGTACAGCTCACCCCGGAGGTTCTTATCAACGCTTGGCTTGGACAGGACGTTGCAGGTGCAGACTGGGTGACAGCCCATCTGGCAACCATCTTCCCGCGTTTTATCGCCATTAATTAAGGAGTCAGCCATGGAGTGGATTAAAGATTACTGGTGGATCATTCTGATCGTACTGGCAGGGATCATCATCAGCGGCGTCAAAGAGCTGAACCGTGTTGATGTTAAAAAGTACCTGAACGACAAACCTGAAGTTCCGCCGCATCGCGATAATAATGCTGAGTGGGATAACGACGACGACTGGCCGAAGAAGAAGTAATTCTGTCAGATCCAAAAAAGCAGCCCTGCGGCTGCTTTTTTATTGATACTCATTCACTGAAACTTCGTCACTAACACCTGTTTAGCCGCGCAAATAGGCCAGCGCAGTATTAATCATCTGCGGGTCCAGCCCGTGCGCCATACCTGGTTGCAGATCCAGCGTGCACGTATTGCCGAGTGATGTCAGACGTTCGGCAGCGCTTTTTGACTGAAACGGATTAATCACCGGATCCTGTTCACCGTGAATGAAATGAATTACGGTTCCGGCATCAATCGGGTTTTCAGGCAGATTACCGAAGCGCCCGCTGAACGCCACAATTCTGCCCGCCAGTCCGGCCTTCACCTTGGTGGATTCAAGCGCCATTATCGTTCCCTGTGAGAACCCGACCAGTACGGTATTTTGCGCCGCTACGCCACTGCGTTGCTGCCATTCACGCACTGTGCTGATAAATAATGGCATCGCTGCATTAATACGTGACTGACGGTTTTTCTCGGTCACACCCTGTACTGAAAACCACTGGAACCCGCGGCCAAAATCACAGATATCCGGACTGCCAATGCTCACCACCAGCGCAAGAGGAAACGCAACCGCGAAATATTTCCCAATTTCCCCCATCGATACCGGATTATCACCTACCCCGTGAAACAGAAGGATCAGCTTATCCACCGGGCCTTCCGGCTGCTGGACGAGGATATTTTCAATGGCCATGGTGATTTCCTGAATGATTCAAAAGAGGGTGCGCCGTTTAACGCCGTTCTCCCGCCACTATACCGCGCGGTAATGTGAATTGCTGCCATCGCTGACAAAGCGTGGCGTCGAGGGTTTCCAGCGCCAGCGCAGTTTCTTCCCGCCAGCGACGCAGCAGGGCTTTACGGCCACTCAGGTTCAGGTTTTCGGCACACTGCGCGGCAGTGAGCCCCTGCTGAAGGTAGCTGCGCAGCGCCGTCAGCGGAAGTTCGCTGTGCAATAGCAGCCGCTGCAACGCCGCATAGCTGCTTTCCAGCGCCCGATGGGCAAAGGCAAAACCGGCCAGTTCCTGCCAGTCGGCCTCGGTCAGGGTCGCGTCATCGCTGACCGGCAGAGGTAAATTCAGTGGGATCAGACGTTGCAACCAGAACCCGTCACGCGCCAGTTGCTGTGCGGCGGCGTCGCACATGGCATTCCCTGCTTCGGTCAGCGGCAGCACCGCCATCGCGGCGAAGCAACCGCTGCTGGCTTCGCGCTGGCTGCCAATGCGCACCAGTTTGTAACCGGCGCGCTGCCACAACGCGTTCAACTCAGGGGTATAACCAAAACTGACTGACAGAAAATCCAGCCCCTGCGACCTTGCCAGCCCGGCCTGTTGCGCCAGCAACGTGTGCGCAATCCCCCGGCGGCGCATCGCGGGCTGAACCGCAATGCGGCTGACGCGGCGAGAGCGCAGCACAGGTGCGTTCCCCTGCCCGCCGTGGGCCGCCAAAGATTGCGCCACCAGATTGCCACGCGGGCGCCGTCTTCCGGCCCAAACTTCATGGGCCAGCGCCTCGCTTAACCCACCTTCATCCACCAGCCAGACCGCTCCCGCCATGTTGCCCTGCCACAAGGCGGCGGCAAAAGTACTGCCGGGCGCATCAAGCAGACGGCGCAAATCCAGTGGTGAAGTCCGGTAATGTGCGCTGGTCAGCAGGCCGTAGAAACCGGCCAACTGGTCGGGTTCTGCCAGCCATTGTGTACCGTCTATCGTGCACATCTGAACGTCACTTTCAGGCTGAAGGGCCAGAGCCGGTGAGTCATTAAACAACAGCAGGTGGTCAAGAAAAGGTTCGAGCGGATCGGCCGCAGACCAGCGGATCGGCGCGTTTAGACGCAGGTCATGCCACTGCGGGAGTGATGCACAGAATTTGAGAACAAACCCCCGTCCGGTGCCTTCATAGCCCTGTACCGTGGTGGTCAGCAGAACGCGCGGGAAACAGGCCACAAGTTTTGCTAATAGCGGCGTCGGAATGGCGGCTGCTTCGTCGATCAGCAGCCAGTCGATACCGCTGACAGCATGATTTTCACAATATTCCAGCAGCGCATCGGGCGACCAGAATTGTGCTTTCCCCAGACTTTGATCGCAAAGTTGCTGTGCCGCCGCTTTTGCAGGCGCAGTCACCCAGCAGGTTCCCGGCCACTTCGCGACTAACATGCCCGCCAGGGTGGATTTCCCCCGGCCACGCGCGGCAGTCAGCACCCAAATACCGTCTTTGGCATCCAGTAAGCGGGACAAAATTTGCTGCTGTTGTGGTGTCGGCTGACCGTCCGGCGGCATCCAGTCAGTGGCTGGCGGCAACGGCGCAAACACGCAAGCCTGATGCTGACGCCAGATAATGCAGGCAGGATCCTGCTCCAGTGATTGCTGAAAACGACGGATGAAGTTTGGCGTCGGGATAGGCTCGGGCTGTTCGCTCCAGCGCAGACTGTCGACATCAGGTAACCACGGCCACGGCTGCCATGGCGGTATCAGTAAAACCAGCCAACTTCCGGCGCGCAGCGTACCGGCGAAAGCGGCCAACGCTTCTGTATTCATGCCAAGCCGCGCATCAAAAACGCCGTGCAGCTTTTCCTGTCCCAGCAGGGTGTGAACCGCAGAGAAGGTGACTGACTCAGCCCATAGCGGCGGTGTGTCACTGACCCATAGCCAGTCGCCATTCAACCCGTCACTGAACGCGGCCGCCTGCTCTGCACACCAATGCGCTTCACCGCTGAACACCAGCAGGCGGCGCACACCCAGTTGTTGCATCTGATGTTGCAGGGAGGCTTTCAGTACGAGAGCGGGTTGCATCACGTTAGGTTTTCCCCACCATTAACGAGAGCAGACCGGCGGCAATCAGCGGCCCGACAGGTACACCCTTGAACAGCGCTACGCCCAGCACGGTGCCAACCAGCAGACCGGCCACCAGATGAGGCTGAGATCCCATTAGCGTTAGCCCACGGCCGCCCAGCCACGACACCAGCACGCCGACCACAATGGCCAGAATGGATTTCCAGTGCATAAACGAGTGCACAATAGTGCTGGCGCTGATCTTCCCGCTGGCAATCGGTGCCATGACGCCAATCGTCAGAACAATGATGCCAATGGTCAGGCCGTAACGTTCTATCCAGGGGAAAAACTGGTTAAGCGGCGTGATGCGGACGGTGAGAAGGAAAAACATCGCGATGGTAACGGCACTGTTGTTACTGATGATCCCCAGACCGGCGAAGACCAGTAAAATCAAAAGAGTAGGATCGAGAAAGGCCATGGCTATCCCTGCGCTTCAATAAAGTAAGAAAAGAGAGGCCCGCAGGCCTCTCTGGATCGAACGGTGATTATTGAACAGTTTCTTCAGACAGACCAGCGGTGAATGGTCAGAACTGACAGGGAATTATCGGCTGGCAAAGGTGTTGCACTGGTTAGGATCCCCGCCGTCGAAGCCACGTTTGAACCACGTATAGCGTTGCTGCGACGTGCCGTGCGTAAAGCTGTCCGGCACAACACGGCCCTGCCCCCGCTGTTGCAGACGGTCATCGCCGATGGCCTGCGCGGCGTCGAGCGCCTCTTTCAGGTCCCCCTCTTCCAGCATGTTCTGCTGCTGCTGGCTGTGCCCCCAAACACCGGCGAAGCAGTCGGCCTGCAATTCCATCTTCACTGACAACTGATTGACAACGGTTTGCGAAGCGCCCTGCTGCATTTGACGCACTTTAGTATCGATGCCCATCAGATGCTGCACGTGGTGACCGACTTCATGCGCAATGACATAGGCCTGCGCAAAGTCGCCGCCTGCGCCAAGCTTGTCTTTCAACTCCTGGTAAAAGGAGAGATCGATATACACGGTACTGTCCGCCGGGCAGTAAAACGGCCCCATGACGGACTGGCCGGTGCCGCAGCCTGTACGGGTTGACCCACGGTACATCACCAGTTTAGGGTCAACATAGGTCTGCCCCTGACGTCGGAAGATCTCTTTCCAGGTATCTTCAGTCGACGCAAGAACCACTGAGGTAAATTTGGCCTGCTCATCATCCTTCGGACTTATCGACTGAGCGCGCGTCTGCGTCTGCTGCGTACCGCCGGATTGCCCGCCGTCAATCAGCGGCGTGAGATCCACACCGTAGTAACCGGCCACCAGCACCACAATAATGATCACGATACCGCTTTTACCGCGAATAGGCAGACGCATTCCGCCCCCGCCTAAGCCACCCGGCCCGCCACCAGAACTTTGCCCGCGCCTGTCTTCTACGTTGTCGCTTTCACGACGCCCTTGCCAACGCATATGTTCATCTCCCGCTGTTTTCTTAAGACTAGATAATGAGTTCGGTAAATACCATGGACTCTACGCGGCAATTTTAGTGCACATGAGCATAAAGAGAATGAAAACCGCCGAATAAATGGCAAGAAATAAAAAACGGACGATCAAATGACCGTCCGTTTCACTGAAAAGGGCGCGTTTAAAGCCGCGTAAACGATTGCGTATTCTGCCTAAAAAAATCAGGTACCGATCAGTCCAGCTTTACACCAATACGGTGAGCGACTTCTTCATAGGCTTCGATCAGGCCACCCAGACTCTGGCGGTAGCGATCTTTGTCCATTTTGTTGAGGGTTTTCTTGTCCCACAAACGGCTGCCATCAGGAGAGAACTCATCGCCCAGCACTACTTCACCGTTGAACAGACCGAATTCCAGTTTGAAGTCGACCAGGATCAGGCCCGCATCGTCAAACAGTTTGCTCAGTACGTCGTTGGCTTTGTAGCTCAGCTCTTTCATGCGCGCCAGATGCTCTTCGTTCACCCAACCAAAGGTCTTGCAGTAAGACTCGTTGATCATCGGGTCATGCATCGCGTCATTTTTCAGGAACAGATCAAACAACGGTGGATTGAGTTCCAGACCTTCTTCAATACCCAAACGCTTTACCAGCGAACCCGCAGCACGGTTACGGATAACGCATTCAACCGGGACCATATCCAGTTTCTTCACCAGCACTTCGGTGTCAGACAACAGACGTTCCATTTGTGTAGGAATACCGGCTTCTTCCAGCTTAGCCATGATGAAGTGGTTAAACTTGTTGTTAACCATGCCCTTACGGTCGAATTGCTCAATGCGCTGACCATCCAGTGCTGACGTATCATTGCGGAACTCCAACACCAGCAGGTCTGGGTCTTCGGTGGTGAAGACGGTTTTCGCCTTTCCGCGATACAACTCAGCTAACTTTTGCATCTTAAGTTACTCCAATATGTAGTGGTAAAACTTGCAACATCATTCGATAAAAAAAAAGTATGTAAAAAGGGGCCGAAGCCCCTTTCTGATAACGTCTTACTTCGCAGCGCTGCTCTGGTTGAACGCGGCCTGCATGACCGTCACCATCGCGTCGTTCTGCGACTGGCTGAGCGCATGTCCTTTAGGATCAAGGAACTGCAAGCTACTGCGGTTGTCGAGATCGCCGACCTGAAGTTTGTAATCACCGGATGACAGACCCGGATCTTTCGCCCCTAGGGTATCCCACGCGTCGTCGCTCAACGGTTTGTAGGTCACAGACAACGTACCTTGCGGACGGCTGCTGTCGGTCACTTTCATGCCAGCTTTCGCCAGGGCATTAGGCAGACGATCCCACACTACGCCATAACTTGAACGCACAATCAGTACCGCTAAACCGGTGTCATCCGCGCCGCTCTGCACGTCAATTTCGCCGACTTTGCGGTTATCGAGACGGGCTTGCGCATCCTGCTGAACTTTGTCGAGGCTACCGGTGATGGAGTTCAGCATCTGGCTGTTGTAACGCTGGATCTCAGCCGGCGCAGTGACCGCTTTATCCTGTTGTTTCAGCTCAAGCGTTTTCACAGTCAGCGCTAACTGGTAGCTCTGCTGCTGAACGCTGATCTGGTAACGGCCCTGATACTGGAAGTCTTCATCAGCACGATTCCAGTCAACCATGTCGGTGGACAAGGTCTGGTTGGCATCGTCGCGGCTGGCAATTTTGAAGTTATTTTGCTGAACGGCTTTGACTACGTTATTCCACAGGTCACGGTTTTGCGGGGTATTTTCCAGCAAGACGGTGCCGCTGTCGCCGGTAAACTGGGTACGCGAACCGTTAAGCAGCGCCAGTGGCTGCATTGGCGGACGAATATCCAGTTGTTTGCCCACGTTGCCTTTAAGCTCGCCAGCAGGAATATCATAAGTACCGTTTTGCAGCGGCAGAATCATCCCGGCAGGCGCTTTCAGCTCTTTGACAGGAGGCGCGTCAAGGTAGGCTTCATCGCCGCTTACCTGACGTTTATAGCGCTGATCGCTGGAACATGCCGCTAACAACATAATGAGGGATACACCCACTACTTTCGCGATCATGGACTTTTGCAATCTGGTTTTTTGAACTAATGAACAGGCCATCAAATCTCCCTAAGAGTTACAGCAAACCGGCGCTTTTTAATGCGTTTTCCACTACCGGACGGGCAGCATCTGTTAACGGCGTCATAGGCAGACGCAGTGTATCGGTTGCCATCAACCCCAGTGCCTTACAGGCCCATTTCACCGGGATTGGGTTTGCTTCTACAAACAAATGCTGATGCAACGGCATCAAGCGCTGATTTAAGCGACGCGCTTCGGCAAAATTGCCCTGCGCGGCCAGCTCACAAAGTTGTGCCATTTCACGTGCTGCCACGTTGGCCGTCACGGAAATAACCCCTTTGCCGCCGAGTTGCATGAAGTCCAAACCGCTGGCGTCATCGCCGCTCAGCAAAATGAAGTCTTCATCATCAACCAGCACTTGGATCTGGCTAACACGACTTAAGTTCCCTGTTGCTTCTTTAAGAGCAACAATATTCTTTATTTTTGCTAAACGCGCCACGGTTGGCGGCAGCATGTCGCAGCCGGTACGTGAAGGCACGTTATAGAGAATTTGCGGCAGAGACGTGTGTTCAGCGATGGCTTTAAAATGCTGGAACAGACCTTCCTGAGTCGGGCGGTTATAATAAGGCGTGACGGTAAGACAGCCAACAACACCTGTATTTTCAAAGCGTTGGGTGAGAGAAATCGCTTCCGCGGTGGAATTAGCACCGGTTCCGGCAATAATCGGAATGCGTCCGTCGGACAGTTCCAGCGTTTGCATGACCACGTCACCGTGTTCGTCATGCGTTAATGTCGCTGACTCACCGGTTGTGCCTACGGAAACGATCGCCGCAGTACCACTGGACACATGATAATCAATCAGTTTTTTTAAACTCGCGCGATCGACGGCACCTTTGTCGTCCATCGGCGTAACCAGTGCAACAATACTTCCCGTAAACATTGACCTTCCCCTCCACAAACAGGTCACTCATGGTACTTTTGACACCACTGCAAAAGCAAGCAATCAACGTGTTGTAAGCGCTTGTCCGGCGGTTTTTTTTATGTTTACCTTGGGAATACTCCCAAGCATGACAGGAAGAGCAATTTTGCCGCAGCCACAACAACACTATCTTGTTATCACCGCATTAGGTGCTGACCGCCCCGGTATCGTGAACACCATTACCCGTCAGGTCAGCAGTTGCGGTTGTAATATTGAAGACAGCCGTCTGGCGATGCTCGGTGACGAGTTCACTTTTATCATGTTTCTCTCCGGTAGCTGGAACGCCATCACCCTGATTGAGTCCACCCTGCCGCAAAAAGGCGCAGAACTTGAGCTGTTGATCGTGATGAAACGCACCAGCGCCCACGAACGCCCGCCAATGCCTGCCACCGTGTGGGTCAAGGTTGAAGTCAAAGATTCACCGCATCTGATAGAGCGTTTTACCGACCTGTTTGATACACATCAGATGAACATCGCCGAGCTGGCCTCGAAAACCCGCTCGGCCGATGGCGTTAATCCGGCGCAGTTGTCTATACAGATCACCGCCCACAGCCCTGCTAACACCGACGCAACAATTATTGAACAAGCTTTCCATCAGCTATGTACAGAACTGAATGCGCAAGGCAGTATTAATGTCGTGAGCAACACTCAGCATGAAGACAATTGACGGAGATATAAAATGAGCCCACTGAAAGCCGGTGATCCTGCGCCGCAATTTAGTTTGCCCGATCAGGACGGCGAACAGATTAGTCTGGCCGACTTCCAGGGACAACGAGTCCTGGTCTATTTCTACCCGAAGGCCATGACACCCGGTTGTACCGTTCAGGCCTGCGGTCTGCGTGACAATATGGACCAGTTGAAAGAAGCCGGTGTAGAAGTGCTGGGGATCAGCACCGATAAACCAGAAAAGCTGTCTAAATTTGCTGAAAAAGAGCTGCTGAACTTCACGCTATTGTCCGACGAAGATCACAAGGTCTGCGAACAGTTTGGTGTCTGGGGCGAGAAAAGCTTCATGGGTAAAACCTATGACGGCATCCACCGCATCAGTTTCCTGCTTGATGGTAACGGCAAGGTTGAGAAAGTGTTCGACGATTTCAAAACCAGCAATCACCACGACATCGTCATGGCTTATCTCAACGAGAAATAAGCCTTAGCGACCAATGCATGAGATGAAAAAAAAGCGCAGATGCGCTTTTTTTATTTGTTCCAGCTGACCAAAATGACGCCCTAAGGCGTCTCGTTGAGCAGTTCATCAGGCCAGACATGTACTACGGCTTTGACCAGCGTTGCCAGCGGGATCGCAAAGAACACGCCCCAGAATCCCCACAACCCGCCGAAGATCACCACGGAAAGAATAATCACCAGCGGGTGTAAATTCACCGCCTCCGAGAACAGCAGTGGGACAATCACGTTGCCATCTAGCCCCTGCACGACCAGATACGCCACAAACAGCGTCCAGAAGTCTGCGCCCATGCCCCACTGGAACAGCGCCACCACCACCACCGGAATGGTCACCAGCATGGCGCCGATGTACGGGATCAGCACCGACAGGCCGACCAGCACCGCCAGCAGCAGCGAGTAGCGCATATCCATAATGAAGAACACCAGATAGGTCGCCACGCCAACAATAATCATCTCCAGCACTTTGCCACGGATGTAATTGGTGATTTGCTGGTTCATCTCCTGCCAGACCAGCCCCGCCAGTCCGCGGTCACGCGGCAACACGCGGCGAACCGCGCTGAGCATCTGCTCTTTGTCTTTGAGCAGGAAAAACACCATCATCGGCACCAGAATCAGGTAAATCGCCAGCGTCAACAGGCCCACCAGTGACGCGAGTGAGAATTTCACCAGATTGTCACCCACGCCCGAAAGCTTGGCGCGCAGATTTTCGGCCATCATATCGATGATCCCGGCATCCACCAGCGCAGGATAACGCTTCGGCAGGGTGGCGGCAAAATCGTAAAAGCGGTTAAGCATACTGGGCAAGTCAGCCATCAGGTTGATGCCCTGCTGCCAGGTGACCGGCGCGATAACAAACACCGCCAGCATCACGACACCGGCAAAGATCAGCAGCACGACACTGGTCGCCAGCGTGCGGGACAACCCCAGATGTTGCAGCCTGGCTACCGGCCATTCGAGCAAATAGGCCAGTACAATCGCGACCAGTAGCGGGGCGAGAATACCGTTGAGGAAATAGAGGATACAAAAACCTGCGACCAGAATCGCCAAAAGGGCGATGGCCTGTGGATCGGTGAAACGTCGGCGGTACCATTGTAATAACATCTCTAACATCGGATATCGCTCCTGTTAAGATCCATGTGTAACGGGTCAGCACAGAGTTTGCCTGCGTCCCTGCTCCAGAGATAGAGTAACTTTTTACTGAATCTGTTGTCACAGAGGGTGACGATTAAGTACTTCAACATTTTCTGACATAGCTACTATTAAGTATCAGAAAAATAGCAAAGAATGTGCCTGCGCAAGAGTGTACTGGAGTCCGTTTCACGGAAGAAGAACTCTTATGGCTGTTTACGTCAGAGTGATCAACTATTCATTGGGAATGGCTTAATTATGGCAATGCGGTTTAACAAAACGCTGACCGCCCTGTTGATGGGCACCCTGTTGACAGGGACACTGGCGCCCGCCTTCGCGGATGACAGCAGTTACTGGACTACGCCCATTGCGTCCTCCAATCCAAACAAACCGGTGATCGCCGATCAGTTACCTGATATGGGCACCACGGCCGGGGGCACGCTGAGTATCGCTCAGGAAATGCAGATGGGCGATTTCTACGTTCGTCAGATGCGCGCCAGCACACCACTGATTAACGATCCTCTGCTTAATAATTACATCAATGAACTCGGTCAGCGGCTGGTGGCGAGCGCTTACTCAGTGAGAACACCTTTCCACTTTTTCATCGTCAATAATGATGAACTGAACGCCTTCGCCTTCTTTGGCGGCAACGTGGTGCTGCACTCCGCCCTGTTCCGCTACACCGACAATGAGAGCCAGCTGGCCTCGGTCATGGCGCACGAAATCTCGCACGTAACCCAGCGCCATCTGGCGCGTGCGATGGAAGATCAACAAAAGAGCGCCCCGCTGACTTGGGTGGGTGCCCTCGGTTCTATTCTGCTGGCAATGGCCAGCCCGCAGGCCGGTATGGCCGCGCTGACCGGTACCCTCGCCGGAACCCAGCAGAATATGATCAGCTTTACGCAAGGTAACGAGCAGGAAGCTGACCGTATAGGCATTCAGGTATTGCAGCGCGCCGGTTTTGACCCGCAGGCAATGCCCGCTTTCCTGCAAAAATTAGCGGACCTGTCGAGTTACTCGAGCAAGCCGCCGGAAATGTTGCTGACGCACCCCCTGCCTGACAGCCGCCTGGCTGATATCCGCAACCGCGCTAACCAGATGTCTCATCCGACGGTGCATTCGTCGCAGAGTTTCCTGTTAGCCAAGGTGCGAATCCTGGGCATGTACGGTTCGGAATCCTATCCGCTGAGTGATGACTATCTGCACCAGTTGAGTAACGGCAATATTCGCGAGCAGTTAGCGGCAAAATACGGGCAGGCGCTGCAATTCTATAAAGCCAAAAAATTCGAACAGGCACGCGCTATTCTGGACCCATTACTGGCGAAAGATCCGGATAACGACTGGCTTCTCGATCTCTCCACCGACGTCGACATTGACCAGAAACATACGCCACAGGCCATCGCCCGGCTGGAAAAAGCCAACGCAGAGACCAGTAAAAATCCGGTGCTGTTGCTCAACCTGGCTAATGCCTACGTAGAAGGCGGCCAGCCCGCTAACGCCAGCCGCATCCTCAACCGCTATACTTTCACATACCCTAATGATCCCAATGGCTGGGATTTATTGTCTCAGGCCAATGCTGCTCAGGGTCTGCGTGCTCAGGAACTGGCAGCACGTGCCGAAAGCATGGCGCTGGTCGGCCGTCTGGATCAGGCGATTGAACTGTTGAGCAACGCCAGCGCGCTGCAAAAATTGGGCAGTCTGGAACAGGCCCGCTACGACGCACGCATTGATCAGTTACGCCAGTTGCAAAGGCGTTTCCGTCAATATCAGAAAGGTTAAGCCTTTCAGGAATCAGAGGAGATGAACATGCCACATCATGATGTCGCGATTTACCACAATCCACGCTGCAGCAAGAGCCGTGAAACGCTGAAGTTACTGGAAAATAAAGGGCTGAAGCCTGACGTGATCTTGTATCTGGAAACGCCACCCTCACCTGACACGCTGAAAGAACTGGTCAGCAAGCTGGGATTCAGTTCAGCGCGTGAACTGATGCGCAAAGGCGAAGAGATTTACAAAGAGCTGAATCTGGCCGATCCGGCGATGAACGAGCAGCAATTGCTGCAGGCGCTGTCCGATCATCCACGCCTGATAGAACGCCCGATCGTGCTGGCTAAGGGCAAAGCGCGTCTGGGCCGTCCGCCAGAGCAGGTGCTGGATATTTTGTAAACGCGGGAAAGCCTGTGGCTGACGCTACAGGCTGAGAATATCTTTTACGAAGGGAATAGTGAGTTTGCGCTGCGCCGTGATCGACGCCCGATCCAGCTGATCCAGCGTGGTAAATAACGTGCGCATCTCGCGATCCAGACGCTTCAACAGGAAGCGCCCGACGTCTTCCGGCAGTTCAAAACCGCGCAGTTTCGCCCGCAGCTGGAGTGCCTGAAGTTTTTCTTCGTCGGACAATGGCTGAAGTTTGTAGATTTGCCCCCAGTCTAACCGTGAAGCAAGATCCGGCAGGCTGAGATTCAGCTGGCGCGGCGGGCGATCGCCGGTGATAAACAGCCGCGTACGGCCGGTTTCCAAAATACGGTTATACAGATGGAACACCGCCGCTTCCCACTCATCATCCCCGGCAATGCCTTCGATGTTGTCAATGCAAACCAGCGCCAGATGCTCCATGCCGTCCAGCACTTCCGGAACAAAATAAGCCCTCTTATCCAGCGGCACATAACCGACGGCCTCACCGCGTTGAGAAAGCTCCGCACAGGCCGCGTGCAGCAAGTGGCTGCGACCACCGCCTTCACGTGACCAGAAATAGATATAGGTGCCATGCTCCTGATGCAGCGCCGTCTGAATCGCAGAGAGCAGAGAGGGGTTCTCACCCGAATAAAAACTGGCAAAAGTTTCATCATCAGGAAGATAGAGTGGCAGGGAAAGTTGTGCCGGCGTATTCAGAAGCACCTCAACCAATACGGCATGAAAACCGCGAATGTTGTTATCAACAAAAAGTTGTTATCTCAGCTGTTATCTAAACGGATATGTACGGCCAGAATTCTAGCATAAGATCCAGCCGGAATTGAACTGCGTGCCGTACAACCGCTTGCTAACCGAACGAACCGCCGCAGCGTGATCCTCTGCGGCGGGGTTTCGTGCATCAGGATCAGACTGGCGGATTTTCCCGCTCGTCCTCAATGTCGATGATCTCTTCTTCGCCGCGCACCATTTCGATCACTTTAAACAGCAGGCTGAGGAAGATACCCACGATGGTCGCCAGCGCCATGCCTTTCAGCTCAGCCGCGCCGATGTGAATTTTCGCGCCACTGACGCCAATGATCAAAATCACCGCGGTCAGGATCAGGTTCTGCGCTTTGTTGTAATCCACTTTGGATTCAATCAGCACACGGATGCCTGATGCGCCAATCACCCCGTAGAGCAGCAGGGACACACCGCCCATCACCGGCACAGGCACGGCCTGAATCGCCGCCGCCAGCTTACCGACGCAGGAGAGCATAATAGCCAGAATGGCCGCACCGCCGATCACCCAGGTGCTGTACACCTTGGTGATGGCCATGACGCCGATGTTTTCGCCATAGGTGGTATTGGGCGTTGAGCCGAAGAAACCTGATAATACCGTGGACAATCCGTTCGCCAGCATAGAGCGATGCAGGCCGGGGTCTTTCAGCAGATCTTTTTTCACAATGTTGGCCGTTACCACCAGATGGCCGACATGCTCGGCGATCACCACCAGCGCCGCAGGCAGAATGGTCAGGATCGCTACCCATTCGAAGCGCGGAGTGTAGAAGGTCGGCAATGCAAACCAGTGTGCCTGCGCGATGGGTGTGGTATCGACCACGCCCATAAAGAACGACAACGTATAACCGACCAGCACGCCGATCAAAATCGGGATGATGGCCAGGAAACCGCGGAACAGCACCGACCCGAGCACGGTAACGCCGAGCGTCACCATCGAAATGGTGATGGTGGTGGAATCCACCGACACGCCGTCAGCCGGTAACAGCCCGGCCATGTTGGCCGCTACGCCCGCCAGCTCCAGTCCGATAACGGCCACAATCGCGCCCATCGCCGCCGGTGGGAACATCACGTTGATCCAGCCGATACCGGCTTTTTTCACAATCAGCGCTACGAGACAAAACAGCAATCCGCAGACGATAAATCCGCCGAGCGCCGCTTCATAACCCATCGGCAACAGCAGCAGTACCGGCGAGATAAAGGCAAAACTCGATCCCAGATAGGCCGGGATTTTGCCTTTACAGATGTAGAGATACAATAAGGTGCCAATGCCGTTGAACAGCAACACTGTGGCCGGATTGATTTTGAACAAAATAGGCACCAGCACCGTGGCGCCAAACATGGCGAACAGGTGCTGCAAGCTCAGGGGGATAGTTTGCAGGAGCGGCAGGCGCTCGCTTACCCCGATGACACGACGGGTCATGGATTGATCCTCTGTGAAGTGATGTTGAAGTATGACCAGTAAAAAAAATTCAAAAAAAAGCCGACTTCTCAGTCGGCTATTGCTTGCTGCTTATTTCGTACCAAATATCTTATCGCCCGCATCCCCGAGCCCCGGCATGATGTAGCCGTGCTCGTTAAGTCCGTGGTCGATAGAGGCGGTGTAGAGCTCAACGTCAGGATGCGCTTTCTCCAGCGCGGCGATGCCTTCTGGTGCAGCCACCAGCACCAGCACTTTAATGCTCTGGCAGCCGGCTTTTTTCAGCAGGTCGATGGTAGCAATCATAGAACCACCGGTCGCCAGCATCGGGTCAACCACCAGCGCCAGACGTTCTTCGATATTGGAAACCAGTTTCTGGAAGTACGGCACAGGCTGCAGGGTTTCTTCATCGCGATAGACGCCGACCACGCTGATGCGTGCGCTTGGCACGTGCTCCAGTACACCTTCCATCATACCCAGACCTGCACGCAGGATCGGCACAACGGTAATTTTCTTGCCCTTGATCTGGTCGATTTCAACCGGACCGCACCAGCCTTCGATAGTCACTTTCTCAGTTTCTAAATCAGCGGTCGCTTCATACGTCAGCAGACTTCCCACCTCAGAAGCCAGTTCGCGAAAACGTTTCGTGCTGATGTCATTTTCACGCATCAGGCCCAGCTTGTGTCTCACCAGCGGGTGTTTCACCTCGACGATCTTCATTTTTTATTCTCCTAAGGTGGTTGAGCTGCAAAAAAAAATCGCGAGATTATAACGCCTTTTTTTTTGAACGCCACCGCGATTAACTTGATCGGCATCAATAGAATACTGATAAAGAGTATAGTCAGGAGAATGATCAACACACCGCACAAGCTCCTCGCAAACGTTTGCCTGGGCTGTTAGAATTGCCGCGCTTCATTTCAACCACCAACCGCAAACCGTCGTGGGGATTTCGCAGTGACCGACAAAACCTCTCTCAGCTATAAAGACGCAGGTGTGGATATCGATGCCGGCAACGCATTGGTAGACCGTATCAAAGGTGTAGTTAAACAGACTCGTCGTCCGGAAGTGATGGGTGGATTGGGTGGTTTTGGCGCCCTGTGCGCGCTACCGCAAAAATATCGTGAACCTGTGCTGGTTTCGGGAACCGACGGCGTTGGCACCAAGCTGCGTCTGGCGATGGACCTGAAACGCCACGACACCATCGGCATTGATCTGGTCGCCATGTGTGTCAATGATCTGATTGTTCAGGGTGCAGAACCGCTGTTCTTCCTCGACTATTACGCCACCGGTAAACTCGACGTCGACATCGCCGCCAGTGTTATCACCGGTATCGCCGAAGGCTGTAAGCAGTCTGGTTGCGCGTTAGTGGGTGGTGAGACCGCTGAAATGCCGGGTATGTATCACGGCGAAGATTACGACGTGGCCGGTTTTTGCGTCGGCGTGGTCGAAAAATCAGAAATTATCGACGGCAGTAAAGTGGCTGACGGTGACGTAGTGATTGCCCTGGCCGCCAGCGGCCCGCATTCCAACGGCTATTCGCTGGTGCGCAAAATTCTGGAAGTCAGCAACACCAATCCGGAAACCACCGATCTGGCGGGCAAATCTCTGGCCGATCACCTGCTGGCACCGACCAAAATTTACGTAAAATCCATCCTCAAGCTGATCGAAACTGTCGACGTTCACGGCATCGTTCACCTGACCGGTGGCGGCTTCTGGGAAAATATTCCGCGTGTTCTGCCGGAAAACACTCAGGTCATCATTGATGAAGCCAGCTGGCAGTGGCCGGACGTCTTTACCTGGCTGCAAACCACCGGTAACGTCAGCCGTCACGAAATGTACCGCACTTTCAACTGTGGCGTCGGTATGTTGGTTGCATTGCCTGCCGAACGGGCAGACGAGGCCGTTGCCCTGCTCAATGCCAACGGTGAAAAAGCGTGGAAAATCGGCAGGATTAAAGAGTCTGACTCTGCAGAACGCGTTATCATTAAGTAACTTTGGCTAAAGATGGGTGTTGAGATGAAAAGGATTGTGGTTCTGGTGTCCGGCGAAGGGAGTAATCTCCAGGCGCTGATCGATGCCTGCCAGCAGGGACGAGTTTATGCGAAACTCAGCGCCGTCTTCAGTAATAAAGCGTCAGCGTTCGGACTGGAGCGTGCCCAATCAGCCAATATTCCGGCACACGCGCTTGATGTGAAATCCTATGCAGACCGAGCGGCGTTTGACGTCGCTCTGGCTGATGCCATCGATGCTTACAACCCCGATCTGGTGGTTCTGGCCGGTTACATGCGTATTCTCAGCGCCGACTTCGTCCAGCGGTTCGCGGGCCGGATGCTGAATATCCACCCTTCCCTGCTGCCAAAATATCCCGGTTTACACACTCACCGTCAGGCGATTGAAAATCAAGATGAAGCACACGGCACCTCGGTTCACTTTGTGACAGAGCAGCTCGACGGCGGACCGGTTATTTTACAGGCCAGGGTCCCGGTATTTAGCGATGACACCGAGCAGGACTTGATAGAGCGCGTGCAAACGCAGGAACACAGCATCTATCCGCTGGTGATCAGCTGGTTTGTGGATGGCCGCTTAGAGCTAAAAAACGGTCAGGCGTTTCTCGATGGAAATCCTTTGCCGGAGCAGGGTTACGCAGCAGATTAAACCGGATTATAGCGATGATTTCACTACAAACCGGCCACGTGCCGGTTTTTTGTTTTAATTCGTTTACGTTTGTTTACATGCTCACCGCTATAATGATCCAGTTGGTACACGTTTTAATGTCGTTTGTGTACCCACCTTTTCTTAAAACAGGACTGTTTTAAAGAGCCTAGTTTCTAAAAAGTATCCGAATAAAACGACCTTTCGGGAAAAATTTATGTCTAGCAATACCCGCGTCCGATTACGTCCACTGGAAAAAGACGATCTGACGTTTGTACACCGCCTCGATAACAACGCCAGCATTATGCGTTATTGGTTCGAAGAGCCTTATGAAGCCTTTGTCGAACTGACTGACCTCTACCACAAACATATTCACGACCAGAGCGAACGCCGCTTTATCATTGAATTTGAAGGTGGGCCGGTTGGCCTGGTCGAGTTGGTGGAAATCAACCACATCCACCGCCGTGCGGAATTCCAAATCATCATCGACCCGTCCCATCAGGGTAAAGGCTTTGCCGGTGACGCCGTCAGGCTGGCGATGGACTACGCCTTCTCAGTTCTTAACCTCTATAAGCTCTATTTAATCGTCGATAAAGAGAACAAAAAGGCGATCCATATTTACAGCAAATTAGGATTCGAGCTCGAAGGGGAATTGAAGCAGGAGTTCTTCGTTAACGGGGAATATCGCAGCGCCATCCGGATGTGTATTTTCCAGCCGCAATTTTTGGCGAAGTACAAAACCAAACCGGCTGAAGCCAAACGCGTTGATCCCATCGGCGCAGGCGTAGTGTAAACCCATAAAATCTCAGCTTCCGTCTCTTGCGAATAGTTGAGAAAATACGGGTGAACAGGATTTAACCTGTTCACCCGTAAGACTTTTCTCGTCCCTTTCCCCTTCTTTTCCAGAGCATTTTTATCCATCTTCTCAAACCTCTGCTTTATGTTGGACATTCCTGTCAATCTTTCGCAATATTGTTCATAGACACTAAGCCCCTCTCTCTCCGAGATTTCCATCAGAGATATGTCGAGAACATTGCAGGTAAAGCCAACACGCCTGCAAATTGAAGTGTGACGGGTATAAATGAATGGGGTTTAAATGGGTCAGGAAAAGCTATACATAGAAAAAGAACTGAGCTGGCTGTCCTTCAATGAACGCGTGTTGCAGGAAGCAGCAGACAAGAGCAATCCCCTGATTGAACGCATGAGATTTTTGGGCATCTATTCCAATAATCTGGATGAGTTTTACAAAGTCCGCTTTGCCGATCTGAAGCGCCGGATCTTAATCAGCGAAGAACAGGGATTCATTGGCGCATCACGCCATTTGTTGAAAAAAATTCAGGCCAAAGTCCTGCAAATAGATCAGGAGTTTGACGGTCTCTACAACGACCTGCTGCTGGAGATGGCACGTAACCAGATATTCCTGATCAACGAGCGCCAGGTTTCTGAAAATCAGCAAAACTGGCTGCGCCAGTACTTTAAACACCATTTACGCCAGTTCATCACCCCGATTCTGATTAACCGCGACACCAATCTGGTGCAGTTCCTCAAAGACGATTACACCTATCTGGCGGTCGAAATTATCCGCGGTGAGGAGATCCACTACGCGCTGCTGGAAATTCCATCAGACAAAGTACCGCGCTTTGTTAATCTTCCCCCGGAAGCGCCACGCCGCCGTAAGCCCATGATTCTCTTAGATAACATCCTGCGCTATTGTCTGGATGATATCTTCAAAGGCTTCTTTGATTACGACACGCTCAATGCTTATTCGATGAAAATGACCCGTGACGCCGAATATGATCTGGTCACCGAAATGGAATCGAGCCTGCTGGAACTGATGTCCTCCAGCCTCAAACAACGCTTAACGGCAGAACCGGTGCGGTTTGTCTATCAGCGTGATATGCCGGATGACATGGTGGAGCTACTGCGCGAAAAACTCGGTATCTCCAACTACGATTCAGTGATCCCCGGCGGGCGTTACCACAACTTCAAAGATTTCATTGGTTTCCCGAATGTCGGGAAAGCCAATCTGGTGAACCGCCCGTTGCCGCGCCTGCGCCATCTGTGGTTCGACAAATTCCGCAACGGCTTTGCTGCGATCCGCGAGCAGGACGTTCTGCTGTACTACCCGTATTACACTTTTGAGCACGTGCTCGAACTGCTGCGTCAGGCATCGTTCGACCCGAACGTCCTGTCGATTAAAATCAATATTTACCGCGTGGCGAAAGACTCGCGCATCATTGAATCGATGATCCACGCCGCCCATAACGGTAAAAAAGTCACCGTCGTGGTTGAATTGCAGGCGCGTTTCGATGAAGAGGCCAATATCCATTGGGCCAAGCGTCTGACCGAGGCCGGTGTGCATGTAATCTTCTCGGCCCCTGGTCTGAAAATTCACGCCAAATTGTTTCTTATCTCACGCCGCGAAGGTGACGAAATTGTCCGCTATGCTCATATAGGGACCGGCAATTTCAACGAGAAAACAGCCCGCCTTTACACCGACTATTCCTTGCTGACCGCCGACAGCCGCATCACCAATGAAGTTCGCCGGGTCTTCAATTTTATTGAAAACCCATACCGGCCAGTTACCTTCGAACATCTGATGGTGTCACCGCAGAACTCCAGAAGCATGCTCTATGGATTGATCGATCAGGAGATTGCCAATGCGCAAGCCGGTATCAAAGGCGCAATCTCGCTAAAAATCAATAACCTGGTGGATAAGGGCCTGATTGACCGTCTTTATGCTGCCTCAAACGTCGGGGTGAAAATCCGCCTGCTGATCCGCGGAATGTGCTCGCTGGTACCGGACCTGCCGGGGGTAAGCGAAAACATTCAGGTAACCAGTATTGTTGACCGCTATTTGGAACATGACCGGGTATATGTATTTGAAAACGGAGGGGATAAAAAAGTATTCCTGTCCTCTGCCGACTGGATGACCCGTAACATTGATTACCGTATCGAAGTGGCGGTAGCGCTATTGGATCCCAAACTCAAACAACGCGTGCTGGATATCCTGGAGTTGCTGTTCAACGATACGGTGAAAGCCAGATATATTGATAAAGATCTCAGTAATCGTTATGTTCCACGCGGAAATCGTCGTAAGGTGCGCGCGCAATTAGCTATCTACGACTATCTGAAAACGTTTGAGTACGGTAATAACAAACAGCAAAAAGATCAGGCCTGACACTTTGGAGCACCACCTATTATGCCCCTGAAAAACACCATCAATACCAAACCACAGGAAATCGCCGCTATCGACCTTGGGTCGAACAGTTTCCATATGGTGATTGCCCGCGTCGTCAATGGCGCGCTGCAGGTGTTAGGCCGCCTGAAACAACGCGTCCATCTGGCCGATGGCCTGGACAACAACAGTGTCCTGAGCGAAGAGGCTATCCAGCGTGGTCTGGATTGTCTGGCGCTGTTTGCTGAACGCTTGCAGGGCTTTTCGGAAAATAACGTTACGATTGTCGGCACTCATACGCTGCGTCAGGCCGTCAATGCCGAGGAATTCCTCAAACGCGCCGCAGAGGTCATCCCCTATCCCATCGAAATCATTTCCGGTCAGGAAGAAGCCCGACTGATTTTCATGGGTGTTGAACATACGCAGCCGGAAAAAGGCCGCAAGCTGGTGATCGACATCGGTGGTGGCTCGACGGAGCTGGTCATCGGCGAGGATTTCGAGCCATTGCTGGCAGAAAGCCGCCGCATGGGTTGTGTCAGCTTTGCGCAGATGTTTTTCCCGCACGGTGAAATCAGCCGCAGCAATTTTAAACGTGCACAGCTGGCCGCCGCACAAAAGCTCGAAACACTGGCATGGCAGTATCGCCTGCAGGGCTGGCAATATGCGCTGGGTGCATCAGGCAGCATTAAAGCCGCTCATGAAGTGCTGATCGAAATGGGTGAGAAAGATGGCTTAATCACACCGGAACGTCTGGAGACCCTCACCGAAGCTGTACTGAATTTCAAAAGTTTCGACGATCTCGATTTACCGGGGCTGTCGGAAGATCGCCAGTCGGTCTTCGTGCCGGGGCTGGCTATCCTGCGCGGTGTCTTCGACGCGCTGGCAATCAAGGAATTACGCCTCTCTGACGGCGCGCTACGCGAAGGCGTGCTGTATGAGATGGAAGGCCGTTTCCGCCATCAGGACATCCGCACCCGCACGGCGAAAAGTCTGGCAGAACACTACAATATTGATCGCGAACAGGCACGCCGCGTGCTGGAAACCACTGAACTGCTGTACGCCCAGTGGCTGGCGCAAAACAGCAAGCTGGTTCAGCCTCAGCTGGAGTCGTTGCTAAAATTTGGTGCCATGCTGCATGAAGTGGGTCTGAGTATTAACCACAGCGGTATGCACCGCCATTCGGCCTATATTCTGCAAAATACCAACCTGCCGGGATTCAATCAGGAGCAGCAAACGCTGCTGGCGACGCTGGTACGCTTCCACCGTAAAGCCGTGAAGCTCGAAGAGTTACCTCGCCTGAACCTGTTTAAGAAAAAGCATTATCTTCCGATGGTGCAGCTGCTGCGTCTGGGGGCTCTGCTCAATAACCAACGTCAGTCGACCACCACGCCGGAAACCCTGCGTCTGCATACCGATGATAACCACTGGACGCTGCGCTTCCCTGCCGGTTATCTGGCGCAGAACAACCTGGTGCAGCTCGACTTCGAGCGTGAGCAAAGTTATTGGGATGACGTCACCGGCTGGAAGCTGATGATAGAAGAAGAAGATCCTGAGCAGGATGCTTCTGCTGAATAGTCCGTTAAACAGTAAAAAATTAAAAAACCCTCTGCGTGAGGGTTTTTTATTGCGCCGCGGTGGGGATGCTCAGTGAAAACTTTACTCCAGGCTGGGGACCTGATGTGAAATCAGGGTGATCAGGGGTTCTGGTTTGCCAATCAGGTAGCCTTGCATGTAATCCACACCCTGAGCACGCAGTGCGTTACGCTGCTCTTCGGTTTCCACATACTCCGCTACAATCGACAGATGTTTCATCCGCGCTACCTGACAGATAGACTGCACGATATACGCGTCCAGCGGATCCGTCAGCATATTGCGCACAAAACTGCCGTCTATTTTCAGGATATCGGCCTGAATCAGCTTAAGGCGATCGTAGCTGGCGTAGCCGGTGCCAAAATCGTCAATGGCGATACGGCAGCCGTAGTTGCGCAGGTCACGCATTGAGTAATCGGCGTATTTCACATTGTGCAGCAGATGGGATTCCGTCACTTCCAGCACGATCTGGTACGGCTCCACCTGATACTCCACCATCAGCGCTTTAAATTGCGAACTGAACGCCGGACGGCAGAGGGTCGAAGGCGAGAAATTTACCGCGAAGCGCGCACTTGGCAATTTTTCGCGGTGCTCATGAATAAACATCAGCGTGTGTTTGAGCACCCACATATCCAATTGATAGGCCAGACCGAATTCATGCACAACCGGCAGGAATTTATCCGGTGACATCAGGTCGCCACTTTCATCCAGCATCCGCAACAGAATTTCGTGATAGCTATCGCCACGTACGCCCGCAATAGGCTGCGCCATAAGAATAAAGCGATCTTCATCCAGCGCGCGCTGGACTTTATGCAGCATCTCGACTTTACCTTTAATCTCCTTTTGCACCTGACTATGATCGCTTTTATTCGATTCCGGTTTACCGGTCGTCAGCGATACCTCTGCAATACCACTGAGCTCACCTAATAACATGTGCAGATGCTCAACTGGCGGGAAGACGGTGCAATAAGCCAGACCGATGTTTGGATGAAGCGGTAATCCATTCCAGATGAGACGGAAATCATCCACATAATGTTGCAGACGCTCCAGTTTCTCTTCGGTGCCTTCACAGTTCAGACGTAAAACCAGATCATAACCCGGCAGGTGATACACCTTCTCGCCTGCTTGCAGGAAAGGTTTGAGGCCAATAGCCAACTGCTGCTTAAACTGAATACGTAGCTGCATACCGTAGTTACGGCTAAGTACGTCCATTTCAGAAACACGGATAAAACAGAGCAGCGAGCGTGGGTAACGCGATAAATCCCGGTTGAAGGCACGCAAATTCGGCAGGCCGAAAACAGGGTCAAGCAGAGAAGCTGAACGGGTTTTCTGTAGCAACCGGCGCTGGCGGGACGAAATGGCTGACATCATCAGCAGACTGAGGGTAAACACCAGCATCAGTGCCGAGACGAACACCAGATTATGTATAAAGCCGCTTTCACTGATGAAACCCTGATAGTGGCTAAAAAGAATAATCAGTGTAATGGTCCACACGATAGTGATGAAATGATAGCCATAGCGCATCGCGCCAAACAGCAGCACGGGTAACAGCAACGTCAGCGTGTAATCACTGAGCAGGATCTTGGCAACCGGACTACTGATGCCTTGCAAAGACAACATAACGACCATCGTCCCCAGCAGCATAAACCAAAGCACCACTTCTGCCGCTTTCACGCCTGGTGCGCGCTGGCTGCGCATTTTTGCCCGTATTACACGCAGATAGCGGGGTTTACGAATAATGCGCAGCACCAGATACCACAAATGCCCGCTAAGCAGCGTTCCCAGCATCATCGCTTGTAAATTGATGAGCGTACGCAGGGTCATGAAATTACGGGTGACCATCCCCAGATAACCGGGCAACAAATCCAGTTCGACAATAATCTGTAAGATGAAGACAAAGAATACCGACAGAAATACCACCAGCCACAGGATTCGCGGCAACGGCAATCTTAATAAGCCAAACGATGCTGACCAGCGCGTTCCTGACTGAGAACGGTAACCTCCCCAGGCCATCGAGAGCGAAAACAGATAAATCACCGTCAGCAATGCGCCCATTTCGGCGCCGATGCGCAAGTCATAACGGACAAACATGGCCAGAGCAATGCCCGGTAGTGCGCGCCAGTCGAAGACCAACAGCAAGGCGACGCAAACGGCCAGCGGCATATACATCAGATAAGTGCGGCCTTCAGGCAGCATAATGATGGGAGATAACCATGACGACAGGTTAATGAGAACCAATGCACAAAGCACCGGTAAGCCCCACCATTGGCGGCTAAACTCTCGCCAGGATAAATATTTATTCATAAAGTCTGTCATGTTTAATCCGCATGAAGTTCACACAATATCTGCCAGTCAGCGCCAATAGAAAATCAGGCGAACATCACAAGAATAGTCTCACCGGAGGATGTCCAGCGTTCTGCCGGTAACGCCACACAAACAAGAGGGTTTGAAAAGGTCGCGCAGGCATACCACAAAATGCGGCAAAACAATTTTTTCAGTTTTGAGAAATTAAAGATGGATTCTAGTTCGGTCTATATTAAACCATTTGATGGCGATCAAGAAACCGAGCTTTTCATAATTAGCACAAAAGCGTTGTGGAACAAATTCACCTATAGGTTAATAATTACATCTTATATTTCAGGCAAGTAACAATTATAGCTGAATTTCCCGTTTCACGTGCTAAACCCGCGTCATTTCAGTCGGAAAATTCTTACGAAACTTACAGGTATTTCTTACGGATGTCGGCTTTTTCTGGTCGGTCAACTTGATGTGATATATATTGATAATGGTAATGCGAATGGTTTAAGTCATTATTTTAACCTGATTGAACATGGATTTAATAAGCTAAAATAACTATGTCGAGAAAAACCAAGATCAAAATGACAAAGATTGTTTTAACAATCAGCTTCATTATTTTGTTCGGACGCCTCATCTACTCGGCGATCGGCGCCTGGTCTCACCATCAAAATCAAAAGCAGACTCAGGTCGAGCAATCCGAAAAACCGGCTCCCTGATATGATTTTGTGAGAAATGAAAGGATAACGATCCAGCATGTCTGCCACTAAGCATCGGTATCACATACAAAAACTGGCGGATACACGCGGCCGTATTCTGCACCTTTTACTCGACAGCGATGAGCTCGCTGACAGTATTCTTGGCGAGTCCAAAGAGCTCGATGAACCTACGCGCGCCCAACTCATGGACCAGACGGCTGAACTCAGCCAGCTTATTTCCGGGTTGCACGCCGCTGACCTTGCCGACATTTTAGAAGCCCTGCCCCGCCATGAGCGCCTGGCCTTATGGCGGCTGATCGACCCTGCCGACCGCGGCAAAGCGCTGGTAGAAGTCTCCGAAACAGTCTGGGACAGTCTGATTGAAGAGATGAGCGACAGAGATTTGCTGAAAACCATGTCGCTGCTGGACGTGGACGATCAACTCTATCTGGCCGAATACTTACCGCGTGACCTGATGGGCCGCGTACTCACCTCACTGGATCCGCGCCAGCGGGAAAAAGTCCGCGAGGTGATCAAGTTTGGTAAAGATACTGTCGGGCGAATCATGGATTTCGAACTGCTGACGGTGCGTCCGGACGTCACGCTCGGCACCGTTCAGCGCTACCTCCGCTACCGCAAAGCTATCCCAGAAGCCAGTGACAAACTCTTCATCACCGATCGTAAAAATACTCTGCTCGGCGAATTACCACTGACCACCATTCTGCTAAATCCGCCGCATCGTCTGGTATCGGAAGTGATGAATGAAGATCCGACCTGCTTTGAAGCCGACGATAAGGCCGAGGATGCAGCAGGGGCTTTCGAACGTTATGACCTCATCACTGCGCCAGTTATCGACAAAAAAGGCAAGCTGATGGGCCGCCTGACGGTCGAGGAAATTGTCGACTTCGTTAACAATGATACGGACACCAATTTGCGGCGCATGGGGGGGCTCAGCGCGGAAGAGGATGTCTTCTCCCCGGTAAGCAAAGCGGTTCGCAACCGCTGGGCGTGGCTGGCGATCAATCTTTGTACGGCCTTTGTGGCCTCACGGGTCATTGGCCTGTTTGAAGGCACCATTTCACAGTTAGTCGCATTAGCCGCACTGATGCCGATCGTGGCAGGTATTGGCGGAAACACCGGTAATCAAACCATCACCATGATTGTCCGTGCTCTGGCGCTACATCAAGTGCAGGTGGGCAACCTGAAGTTTTTAATTTTCAGGGAACTGGGCGTCGCACTGATCAATGGACTGGTGTGGGGCGGGCTGATGGGTATAGTGACCTGGCTGCTTTATGGTGACTGGGCTATGGGGGCGGTCATGACGCTGGCGATGGTGCTGAATCTGCTGGTCGCCGCCATGATGGGCGTGATTATCCCGCTGACCATGGTACGAATGGGACGCGACCCGGCGGTCGGTGCCAGCGTGATGATCACGGCCATTACTGATACCGGCGGTTTTTTCATTTTCCTGGGTCTGGCGACCATTTTCCTGCTGTAAATCCGCTATTAAGCTAGTCTTTGATTAACCTCTCTTTCAATGTACTGACAAAACGCCGCCCCGAGATGCAGGGGGCGGAATGTTGGCGGCCCATGGTCAATGGAAAAGCCTCCCCACAGGTTTACTTGTAGTCATTCAACATTCGTTATCAATGAATTACTGAGGTAGAATTCATAAAATTCATCAATCCCTGTCGAGATCACGCTTTCCTACTACACTGTCAGGCTACAGCCAGCCAGGCCTCAGACAAATGTTGACTAAAAAAATCGCGCCACAATTAAAACGTCAAACTTTAACGCCATAACAATAACGCCAATGTCTTTCTTTTATGTATCGTTACTCTCGTCCGACGCTGGCCGGATGGAGTCTGAGAAAGGTTTTCACAGTGGAAAAAAACATGCTTCGTCTGTCCGCGCCCTCACCGGTCGCCTGGAAAATGTCACTGGCATTAGCGCTCAGCGTTTGTTTGCTGGCCCTTGCCTGCCTGAAAATCATTCAGCAATCATCGAGCCTCGCCGCCGTCTGGCTGCCTACGGCCTTGCTAATCCCGGTGCTTTTCCATCATCGCTATCGCGACTGGCTGCCCCTTTTCTGCGCCGCCGCGTTGGGGATTGCTGCCGCGCATACGCTGGCGGGCACACCGTTCCTGCACTATTTTCCCTACATTCTCAACAACCTGATTGAGGCCGGGATCTGCGCGCTCTTACTGCGCAAACTGCTTCCGGCTCTGGACCCGCTCTCCGGGCTGGCAAACTGGGTAAAATTCCTGCTGATTGCCGTCGTATTTAGCCCGCTGCTCAGTTCCGTGATCCTGACGCTGTTCATTGTCCACCCGCATTCACCGCAGGAACTGCAACAGCGTTTCGCCACCTGGTTTATCTCCGAAGCCGTCGCTATTTTGTCACTGACGCCGCTGGGTCTTATCTATCAGCGCGGCTATTTACAACAACTGACTCACTCGCGACGCCTGTATGAAATGCTGCTCACGCTGACACTCACTCTGGTGGCAGGCTTTCTGGCGCTGAAATGGCTGCCTTATCCTTTTGCTTTTATTACGATCCCTCTGCTGTGGGCCGCCATCAGGCTGCCCCGTACTGAAGCTTTTTTTATTTTTCTCTGCATGACGCTGATGATTGCCCTGCTGCAAACCCTCGGGGTTATCTCCGTCATACCCCGAGCAAATAGCCTTCAGGAAGGTTTACTGTTCACTCCGCTGCTTTTGATCCTGTTGCCCGCCAATGCGATGGCGATGGCAATGCACGCATTGCGCGTGGAGAAATCCTACATAACCCAAAGTGAAAACCGTTTTCGTAATGCCATGGAGTATTCTGCCATTGGTATGGCGCTGGTCTCACCGCAAGGCAAATGGCTGCAGGTGAATAAAGCGTTGTGTAACCTGCTGGGATATGACGCCAGTTATCTCAAAACGCTGACGTTTCAGGAGATCACCCATCCAGAAGACCTGAGTAAAGATCTGGCCCTGTTGCAGCAATTGCTGGATGGGGAGATTCAGAACTACCAGATGGAGAAACGCTATCTGTGCCGCAGCGGCGAGATGGTCTGGGCGCTGCTGGCCGTATCGCTGGTGCGTGATGACCAGCAAAACCCGGTCTATTTTATTGCTCAAATAGAAGATATCAGCGAGCTGAAGCAGACAGAAGTCACCAATAAACGGCTTTCAGAAGCGCTGCATGAAGAGAAAGAACTGCTGCATATCACGCTCAATGCCATCAACGAAGCCGTAATATCGACTGACCGCAACATGAGTATTACCTTCATGAATCCGGTGGCAGAAAAGATGACCGGCTGGACAGAGCGGCGGGCGCAGGGGAAACCGGTCAGCACAGTGGTACATATCAGCGTCGGCCCAAATGGCCCACTTATCGACAATCTGATGCAGTTTGATATCAACGAAAACCTGCACTCTTCAGTCGACCAGTCTCTGATCCTGCACGGTTATCATACCGGCCAGTTTGACGTGCAACTGGCGGTGTCGCCGCTGCGCACGCTCAAAGATGAACCGATAGGCATCGTACTGGTATTACAAGACGTCAGTAAATCGCGGGAACTGATGCGCCAACTGAGCTACAGCGCTTCGCATGATCTGCTCACCGGTTTATCTAACCGTGGCAGTTTTGAAGACAGTCTGAAAAGTGCACTGCACCTGACGGCAGAAATGCATCAGCATCACACCCTGGCATTTATCGATCTTGATCATTTTAAAGCAGTCAACGACACCGCGGGCCACGCGGCTGGCGACGAATTGTTACGTCAGTTAAGCCATCTGATGCAGGAGCAGATCCGCAACAGTGACAAACTCGCCCGGCTGGGCGGCGATGAATTTGCCCTGATCCTATTTAATTGCCCGCAGGAACAGGGGTTACAGGTCATTCAGCAAATGGTGAGCCGAATCAACGATTTCCAATTTATGTGGAATAACCAGATTTACCGTATCGGCGCCAGCGCCGGCGTCACCCGTATTATCGATGGCTCCGTCAGCGGCAGCGAATACATGGCTCAGGCTGATATCGCCTGCTATACCGCGAAAAATGGCGGGCGCGGGCAGGTCTTCAATTACGAAGCGCGGCAAAAACGCCTGCTCGCTTCCCATACCGCCATTTTCAGGCCCGAAGATATCCACCGGATCCTCGATGAGGATCAGCTGTCGCTACATTGCCGCGCCGCTTCACCGCCTAAAACCCCGCTCTCGGTCTGCTTTTATCAGCTTTCCATGCAGTTTATTGAACCTCGCAACGGTATTCAGCGAGCGGATGTCCTGCTCGAAGCTGCCCGTTTTTACGACATGATGCCGGACGTTGACCGCTGGCTGCTGCGCAAAATCCTGAAGGAGCACGCACAGGGGATCAGCAACAAAGGCATTTGTGTCGCGATCCCGCTCTCCACCGAGGGGTTGTTGCAAGATTCCCTGCGTGAGGAGCTGGTCAGCTTGCTGGACAACACGGTCATGCCACTCCCGTCGGTTAATCTGATGATTGATGACACCGTACTGCTCAAACATAAGCATCTGAGCGCTTTCATTGCTGGACTTAAGCAACGTGGTTGTAAAATTGTGCTACAGAATGTCGGTAAGAATCTCAATGAATTTAATAAACTACCTCAAGGATGTGTAGATTACGTGCAGATCGACCCGACCTTCATGAGCCAGATCCACTACAACCAGATGGATGAAGTACTGGTGACAATTTTGCATGGCAATACGCACCGGATGGCGGCACAAACTCTGGCAGGACCGGCGGATATTAATGAAACGCTGGAGAAGCTCACCAGTATCGGTATCGATCTGGTCGAAGGCGATACCATCGCGCCGTTAACCCCCCTGCACAGCCTGCTCAATACCGGCTATTTCGGCATCCACTGATTTTTGCGACGGCACGCGGCGATCACTCCGGCATGAAGCCGTCGTTAAACCATAAATGCAGCGTGGCGTAAGTGCGCCACGGCTGCCACATTTCAGCATAACGGGCGATTTTCGCCGGTGTCATGCCGGGAAAACGCTGTTTAATCAGATAGTCACCACAGAGGAAAACATCCGGTGCCGACCATGCCCGCATGGCAACATAGCTGGCGGTCCAACTGCCAATCCCCGGCAGTGCCAACAATGCTTTTACCCCCTGTTTCACATCCGTCATAGTATCCAGCGGTAAATCTCCCGCCTCAACCGCCTGCGCCACACCAATCAGGCAAGCTGCACGTTTGGCCTGCACACCTATACCACGCAGATCGTCAACGCAGAGTTCAGCTATACGCGCTGGCGTGGGGAAGAGATGTGTCAGCCCGTCAAACGGTGTTGCAACGGGCTCACCCCATTTTTGGGTCAGACGGGTCGCCAGCGTGGCCGCCATTTTTACACTCACCAACTGCCCCAGAACCGCGCGCACGGTCAGTTCAAAACGGTTAATACACCCCGGTAAACGTAATCCCACGGCGTTTTCGGCCAACCGTCCCAACCCGCTGGCAATCAGTGCTGGGTCGGCATCCAGATCCAGTAACCGTCTGACCTGTTGTTCCACCTGCCCCGCTACTGCCTGCAACGAAGGCGAGAGTTGCAGCTCGACGCAGTGTTTCTCTGCGACAGGCCGCAACCTTAACCAGCCTGAGAGCGTCTCCTCACCGGACTTCACCATCAGCGTACGCTGATAAAATTCACCCTCTTTTTTCTCAATACCGGTCAGGGCACGAGCACCAAGAAACGCCATCATCCACTGCCAGTCATAGGGCGGCGTATAGTTGAGATAGGTCATTGCAGACACAGTCACTCCCGGAGTGAAAAACAGCGTGGAAAGTAAAGAAAAAACCTGTGAGGAGTGTAGCAGGTGAGAAGCAGGGATAAAAAATCCCGGCGGAATTTCCGCCGGGATGGGGTATTGCAACGCAGGTCAGTTCAGCGGGGCAACGTGTAATGTCACATTACCCTCAGATATTCACGCCGAAATTTTTCGCCAGCGCAGACAGGCCACCTTCATAGCCCTGACCTACGGCTTTGAATTTCCACTCACCGTTGTGACGGTAGAGTTCGCCAAAGATCATCGCGGTTTCGGTTGCCGCATCTTCAGACAGGTCGTAACGCGCCAGCTCTAGTTGATCGTCATTATTGACCGCACGGATGAAACCGTTGGTGACCATGCCGAAGTTTTGCTTACGTTCTTCTGCTTCATAAATCGTCACTGCGAAGACCACTTTTTTAGCTTTTGCATCGACTTTATCCAGATGGATCAACAGTTGTTCGTCATCGCCGTCCCCTTCGCCGGTACGGTTATCGCCCTGATGCACGACGCCACCACAGCTACTGGTTTTATTATTGAAGAAGATAAAGCTGCTGTCAGAGAGCACTTTGTCATCTTCGCCGACAATAAACGCAGAGGCATCAAGGTCAAACGCCGAACCGTCAGTTTTGCGGGAGTCCCAGCCAAGACCGAAAAGCACGGTTTTCATGGTTGGGGCTTCTTTGGTAAGCGAGACGTTGCCGCCTTTTTTCAGAGATACTGCCATGATCACATTCCTTATCTTGAACGAGAATAGTGCTGCGCCTGGCGCAGTCTGTTAACCGGCATCACCACCGCTTATGCGGCACTGACACCAAAATTGGCGCACAGGGCCGAGAGCCCACCGCTGAAACCCTGACCCACGGCGCGGAATTTCCACTCACCGCTGTGGCGATACAGTTCGCCAAAAATCATGGCAATTTCAGTGGAGCTGTCTTCCTGCAAATCGTAGCGGGCAACTTCGGCCTGACTTTCGTCATTCGCCAGACGAATAAAAGCGTTACTCACCTGCCCAAAATTTTGATGACGCGCAACGGCGTCATGGATGGTGACGGTAAACACCACCTTATCGACATTCGCCGGGACCTTATCGAGCATGACCAGCAGCTTTTCATCATCGCCATCTCCTTCGCCGGTGCGGTTATCACCCTGGTGCACCACCGAGCCACAGCGTGAGGTGAGATTGTTATAGAAGATGAAGTCGTCGTCTTGCGTGACTTTGCCGTTAGCCTGGAGCAGAAAAGCTGATGCATCCAGGTCAAAGTCCTGTCCGTCAGTTGAGCGGGCATCCCAGCCCAAACCGACCAGCACTTTTTTCAGGCCAGGATCTGTTTTGCTCAGCGAAACATTGCCGCCTTTTGAAAGTGAAACTCCCATGTGATTCTCCTTTTCTTATCAGGGTTTGGAGGGGGTTCCCCCTCGCGTTTACAACGTTTTTTATGGCTGACTATCCGCTTCCGGCTCCGCTTTGGCCGGGAATATCACGCTGGCAACAATGCCAATCGCCAGTACGACCAACACCACATACAGGCTGGTTGTCGCGCTGATACCAAAACCGTGGCCCCACAGATGGTCACTGGCGTTCAGCCCCAGCTTGAAGGCGATAAAGAACAGCAGCGCAATTACTGCTTTCTCCAGATGCACCAAATACTTGCGCAGGGCTTCAAGCACGAAGTACATGGTACGCAGGCCCAGAATGGCAAACATCATGGCGGAGTAAACAATCAGCGGCTCACGGCTCACGGCAATGACGGCCGGTACGCTGTCAAAGGCAAACATGATGTCGGACAGCTCCACCACAGCCACGCACAGCAGCAACGGTGTGGCATATTTCGCGCCTTTCTTCACATCGAAGCTGAAGCCTTTGTTTTCCGGCTTCTCCAGTTCAGCGCTGACTTCTTTGGCACTCAGCATGAAACGGTTACCCGCCAGCTTTGGCCAGACCGGATAGAAGCGCCGAACCAGGCGATTGGCAAAGTGATCGGAATAGTCTTCCGTTTCGCCGTCATCATCCCCGGAGCGCAGCATCATCACGGCAGTCAGGGCCACCAGCACCGCGAATAACATCTCTACCCACGGGCCGAGCATCAATAAACCGGAACCGATAGCAACAAAAATGGCGCGGAACACAATCGCGCCGATAATTCCCCAATACAGCACCCGGTGACGGTAGCCATCCGGCACTTTGAACCAGGCAAAAATCGCCATCATGACGAAGAGGTTGTCGACGGACAGAACCTTTTCGAGCGCATAGCCGGTAATAAACAGGCTGGTGACCTCAGCGCCATGGCTCACGTAGAGGAAGCCAGCAAAGGCCAGCGCCGTGGCGATCCAGAACAGTGACCACAGCACCGCACTTTTTAACCCAATGGCTTTATCACCACGGTGCGCCAGTAAGTCGATCAACAAGGCGGCGATTGCCAGCACCGCAAACACGGCGACAGTTACCGGCGGAAAACCAATCAGGGTAGATTCCATCATTACTCTCAATCAAAACGAACAATCAGAAGAACTCTTCGGGCTTAAGGCCCAACTCGTTACACACTTCCAGCAGCGCCCGCTTTTCTTCTTCATCAAAATTGGCGTCACTTTTGGCAATCATCACGCCCAGACGAACAGCAGCACGTGCCTCTTCCGGTTTTTTGCGCAATTTGCCGATGGTCTTCAGGCACTCAGAGCGGCCAATGTCCCGATCGAAATCGAACTTGGCGGAGAGCTTCTGAAATTCGCTGATCACCTCTTCGGTACTGAACACTTTCAGGGTGTCGCTGATTTCAAAATACTTGATCAGTTTTTGTTTCTCTTGCGCACTCACTACACCATCGGTGAAGGCGATATAGGTGCCTACGGCGACACAGCCCTGCATGAAATCCTTGCCCTTATAGCGGCTGACTTCAGAGAGCAACGTTTCGCGCCCCTGATTAAACTTGTTCTTAGCCCAATCCAACATGTTGCTTTCCTCGGTGAAATTTATTTGCTGCCCGCACGCCAGTTGAAACCCCAGCCATAGGCTTTATCCATAGGTTCATGACCACCGAAATAGGCGTTCAGGCGCTCGACTTTTAAGGTGTTATTGACGTTCTCAAGGCGGGCAATGGCACACATTGACTGGCTGCCACCGTCCGAATTCAGGCGCGTTTCTATGGGTGGCTGCTCCGGCAATTGCAGCGTTACCACACCGTCGGTTTTCGCCCAGTTAGGTACGCCTTTATAGATGAAGGCGAAAATCACCACTTCTGCGATGTCATCCCACTTCGCACCGTTGATATTGAGCCACTCACCTTCGGAGGCCGAGCCGGTGCGGTCATCGGCTTCAAGATGCACGTAGGGAACGTTCTGGAAATCGCCAAAACGGTTGCCCAGCGCCTGCACTAGATCCTGATGGCCATCTTTGAAGCGTACGTACGCGCCCAGATCCAAGTCGATAGCGTTGAGTTTGCTGAAAAAACCGCCGCCTGAAGCCCGGTTCCAGTTGAGATTGACGCGAATACGGCCAAAGCCCTGCCCTTTGCTGAGACTGACCGGCTTGGTTAAATTGACACTCGGCTGCTCTTTGGTGAGCGTCACCTTACTGAGATTGACAGTCTTCGCTGTCGGGGCCTGAGAAGGAACCGGCGTAGCCTTCGTCGCCTCTTCAGCCGGTGCGTCTATCGTCACGCCAAAGTGCTCGGCCAGCGGCTGTAAACCGCCGTTGAAGCCCTGCGCCACAAAGCGGAATTTCCACTCACTGTTGCGACGATAAAGCTCCCCGAGGATCAGCGCAGCTTCGTTACGGCCGGCGACATCAACCGGACAGGTCAGATGCGGCTGGCCGTTCACTTCCACGCTGATACTCAGAGTCCGCAGCGTCTGAATGGTGTGACCCGCCCCAGGCGTAATGGTAAAAGCCACCTTTTGCACGCTGGCAGGCAACCCACTGAGATTGACTGAAAATGAGCTGTTATCCCCTTCAGTCAGCAGCAGGAGTGAACGGTCCAGACTCTGCTTCTGCCCGTAGAAAATAAAATCGTCATCGGACCGCGTTTTTCCATTCGCGTCTAGACGAAAAGCCGACACATCGGCAGCAATGCCGCATTTAACCCGGATGACCAGCGTGGTTTCGGGTACTGGCCCGTTGCCACCGGCAATAAGTTGAGTCGCCATGCTTACCCCACCAGCTCGCGGATAACTAACGGCAGCATACTTTCCACGGTGCGTCCGCTGGACGTCAGGCCATGTGCCTTGAAGGTCCAGTCGTTGCCCTTACGGGAAAGCGAAGCGATAAACAACGCCGAGTGCGCTCCCTTTTCTGACAAATTGAAATTCGCCAGCTCCTTGCTGCGTTGGTCAAGAATGCGCACGCTGGCGTTCTCAACCTTGGTGAAATTCTGGCCGGTGAAACTGTTCACCGTGAAAGCGAGATGTTCGACGTCAGAAGGCACACGGCCAAGATCGATGAGGATGACTTCATCGTCGCCATCTCCGGCACCGGTACGGTTGTCACCGCTGTGTTTTACCGAGCCGCAGCTTGATTGCAGCTTGCGAAACCAGATGGTGTCGACCGCTTCACCGTCGCCGTCGAGCATGACGCAGGAGGCATCCAAATCAATCTCACCACCGCCGCCGCCAAACATGCCAAACAGCCCTTTGCTTTTCGCCGCATCCCATCCCAAACCGATATGCACTGCGGTCACGGAAGCGCCGGACTCTTTTGCCAGGGAGACGGATTGATTTTTACTGAGTGAAATAGCCACGAAATCTCCTTTTTGAAAAAACGGTATTAAACATCGATTAATTTAAATAATTTCCGGCTAATATCCGGTGCGATTCAATAACCACAAAATTAACCATGATAAATTTAGGATTACTTTTAAATTCTCCAGAAAATATAAATGCGACCGGCACACAAATAAAAATGCACACAAAATACGCATAATTCTGGGATAGATTCACTGGTGTTGTGTGCGAACCGTTTTACGCGATTTTATTCACTTTGTTTAGGGAAGGTTTATTGTTTTACACAGAAACACACTTTTGATAGATAAATTGACAATAATCATAACTATTCTCACGCTTATTATTTTCATGGCATCGATAAGTTATCCGCAATCTCCTGACTTCGTTTTCTAACTCAAAAACCCTAACACCACAAAATCGTAAGCCTATGTTTTAGCGCTAACAATATACGAAAAATCCCTATTTTTATTTTTATGGATCTGCATTCAAAATTACACACACCAGCCCGAAAAAAATCTTCACGGACGTTTTTTTTATTTATGATGGAATACTGAAAAGAAACGTAAATAACATTGCTTAAAGCATTTTATTTGCTGCCAACTATGAAAAATTCGTAACTAAATACGCTGTTATTTTATAAAGAACATTGCCCATCAAATCTCATTAATATTATTTTTCATTCAGCCAATTTCGGTGTAATTAATTCACCTGGCTGACAGCTTAGTTTCAACGTTATTTCTGGTGGTTCCGTTAGTGATAAATTCCAATAGATACAATCTATTTAACATTCGGATACAGCTTATCTTCGCCTTTAGCTCGCCGCTTAGTGTACAGGCGAAGGATCGCCAATTACTCAGCGAAATAATCCCCCGCTGCAGCAAGAATTCGGCCTTCAGCATCGAGCAGATCACCATGCATAGCGAGGGTGTAGAACTCCGGCTCACTATGTCTCCGGAGACGGAGATCCCGATGCTGGTTAACACGCTGAAGACCCACAGCGCTAAACAACTGGGAGAGCTGACGGGCGTAAAAAAGAACGGGCTGTGGCTGCGCGGCTACGTGGCGCATTCCCTTGGGGATCTGCCGCAAGCCCAACAAAATTTGTCAGCGCTGATCGCGAAAAACCGGCGGGAGAAATAGTCCAATGATCTGGTCAATGGAAGGTCTTTCATCACAACGCGGCATTCTTCACGCCCTGCGCTGTGCTATCACCACAGAAAAATGGCACAACCGTCAGGGAACGCCTTTGCAGCTGATGGCATCGCATAGGGATTTCCGTCCGGAAATCACCGGTATGGCAGACGTCGCACTGCGCGAACCGGCAGATAAACCCCGTAAACTGGCGTTTATTCTCGACAATATTGCCCGTTATAACGTGAGCCTGATCCACGCCGGGCGCGGCGATGCCTGGTTTGAGCAGCACCGCCCACAGATAGAAGCGGCAGGCGTGGTGTTGATCACCGGCACGCTGAATATTGAAAGCCTGTTACTGGCCGAGGATAAGTACCGTTTTACCCTGCAATTGGCGCAAAACGGCATCGCCCACACGCCAGCTTGTCTGGTGGATTCCCTTCCCGCGCTGGAAGCCGCGCTCAGGAGCATTAAGTCTGATTTCCCCGAACTGTGCGTAAAACCCAATCAGGGTATTTATGGCTGCGGTTACTGGCGGCTGGATGACAATGCGCCTGCGGATCTGGTGCTGCGAAAACCCGAAACCCGGCGGGTAAATACGCAAATTTATCTGGATATGGTGGCGAAAAGCGGCGGATTGTCGCAGCCGATGTTGGTCATGCCTTACCTGCCGGGGCCAGAGTGCAGCATTGATATGGTCACTGAGCAGGGCCGCACACTTGCCGTACTCGGCAGGCGCAAAAATGACGCACTTCAGCAGTTTTTTACCGAGGGTGAAGAGATCAAACTGGCCCGTCAGGTGGCAAAACTGCTTCATGCCGATGGCATGATCAACGTACAAACCCGTGCTGACAATCAGGGCAAAGCCCGTGTACTGGAGTGCAACCTGCGCCCGAGCGGCGGTGTGCCTTACGGCCTGCAAAGCGGCATCAATTTACCTGCCATCATGGCCGCCTCGCGTCTCGGGCTGCCCCTGACGGAGCAAAAACTGACACAACGCAACGTGCGTATTCTTGACCATGCCGTCCACATACCTGCCGCTGAGATGACTAATGAAAATTGAATCCGTGGTTGATGCCCCCTGTCAGAAGCAGTATCAGGCTGAAGAACGCTATCAGGCCGCGCTGAGTGCGGGTGTGATGTCATTGCAACTTCGCAGCCAGTCCGGCTGGAATGCAGAAAGCTTGTTTGATATGGCCCAGCGGCGCAATCCGCGCCGGGCATTTTTGTTCGTCAGTAAAATTTTGGGGCGTCATATTCCCTGCCCGCCGCGGCTGATCCGCAAGGCCTTCACGGATCTCGCCAACAGCATTCCCGATGGGCTGCCCGGTCCGGTGCTGGTCACCGGTATGGCAGAGACGGCAGTGGGGCTGGCGGCCGGTGTGCACTCAGTTCTCTCGCAGCGCTATACCGACAGCCTCCTGCTGACCACCACGCGGCATCCGCTCGGGGCCGATTTACTCTGTCGCTTCGAAGAGGAGCACAGCCACGCCACCGCGCATCTGGTCCATATCCCAACCGAGCCTAAACTTCGGGAAAAACTGCTACAGGCCCGCACGCTGGTCATGGTGGATGACGAAGCCACAACCGGGAAAACCTTTCTCAATTTATACAATGCACTGAAAGAAGCCGGACTGAACCAGCTCGAACATATTGTCACGGCGACACTAACCGACTGGTCGGAAAACGCGCTGGCCGAACATATCAGCCTGCCGGTCACGGCGGTTTCACTGGCCCGTGGCCGCTGGCAGTGGGAAGCCGCTGCAAATCCGCCGCCGGTCAACGCCCCGAACGTTAACGTCACGGCCCGTGGCTCACAGCCGCTCAATGATATCGCGGGTTTATGGGGGCGAACCGGCGTTGAATGTCATACCCGCTTACTGACGGCGGCGGCACCTCAGAAAGGCCAGCGTATTCTGGTACTCGGCTCAGGCGAATATGTGTGGCAGCCCTATTTACTGGCGCAGTGGCTGGAAGATGAGGGAGCGGAAGTCTGTTTCAGCTCAACCACTCGCTCACCGGTCGCGACAGGCAATGCTATCCGCTCTGCCATGAGTTTTACCGATAACTACGGCCTTGGCGTGCCGATGTATGTCTATAACGTTGACCCTGCGCAGTGGGATCGGGTGATTTTATGCTCAGAGACGCCGGCAGACTCGTGGGACCCCGCCTTTCTGGCGCAATTCAATAATCTGGAAATCAACGAGGCCGTCCATGACTGCTAATTTCGCCACGCGCCCGCTGATCTTTACCGATCTTGATGACACCTTGTTTCAGACCGGCCGAAAAATTACCGATGCCCGCGAGCGTGAGCTCAGCAAGCCTGGCGCGCTGGACCGAAGCTTTGCGCCCCGCAGTTTCATGACGCCGCGTCAGAACAATATGGTGCAGTGGCTGCTGGCGGGTGCCGAAACCATTCCGGTGACCGCACGCGGTACCGAAGAGATGGCCCGCGTGTGCATTTCTTTTGATTCATGGGCAATTACCACCCACGGCGCAGTGATCCTCACCCCTGAAGGCAAAGCCGATGCACAGTGGCAACGGCTTATCGCAGAGCAAATGCGCGACTATTTGCCGCGTCTTTTCGCACTGGAACGGCACCTCAGCCAAATGCTGGCTGACCCGCAGGCCGTTTCATCGCACCTGCCCGTTGAGGCGGGATGGTGCCGGATGAACGAGGAGTACGGTATGCCCATCTATCTGGTCATGAAGGTTAACGACAGTCAGCACCTTAGCGCGCTGAATCAGTACGCCGACTGGGTAGAACAGACTTTCGATATGAAGGGTTTTTATGTGCACCGCAATGGCAATAACGTCGCCTGGCTACCAGCCTGCATTGAGAAAGTCCATGCAGTGAAATTCTTGCTGACGCGGCTTCGGGCTGAACATCCTGACCGCCCGGCGCTGGGTTTTGGCGACAGCCTCTCAGACTTCAGCTTTATGCAGCAGTGCGACTTTATGGTGTTGCCACAGCGCAGCCAGTTACTGGCCGCTCTGGAGAGTGCCCTTCCCACCACCGGACAGCGGGGAGGGAGCCATGCCGCAACCTGAATTATTACAGCAGACGCTGCTGTCAGGCTCATATCCGCCGGGCGACATTCAGTTTTTACTCGCTCCGGCGCAGATTACGTTCATCTCAGTAGCAGAGAAAGAGCGACTTATCCAGAGCGGCGAAAAGCACTATTCGGACATGCTGTCGCAGGAGCCATCGCCCTCTGACAAACATCTGTCGCTCTATCAGCACGCCATGACCGACTTCGGCCCGCGTCTGGCGCGCGAAGTCACCGCACTGGCGAAAGGTCTGGCGACGCAGATCACCGCCCGTCCGATTGTACTCACCTCGCTGGTGCGTGCCGGCGTGCCCTTGGGTGTCTGCCTGCTCCATGCCCTGCGGGATTTACACGTCGACGCGGTGCATTACGGCATTAGCATCATCCGTGACCGTGGGCTGGACGAAGCCGCACTGGGCTATATCACTCAAAAACACGGCAGCGAAGGCGTAGTCTTTATTGACGGCTGGACCGGCAAAGGGGCGATTTCACGCCAGCTTTGCGCGTCGCTAACCGACAGGCCTGAATTCGGTTCACCGCCGAGGCTGGCGGTGCTGGCTGACCCCGGCGGCTGTGCATGGCTCTCTTCCAGCGGAGAAGACTGGCTGATGCCTTTTGGCATTCTCGGGGCACCGGTTTCCGGGCTGGTCAGCCGTTCGCTATGGCGCGAAAGCGGCTTTCACGCCTCGATGTTCTGCCAGCACCTGCAACCTTTCGATCTCAGTGCAGCTTTCGTCGCAGCGATCGACGCCCTGCGCCATCAGCAGACCGCCGATATTCCCGCCGTGTTCCCACGCGATGAAGAGAAAAACCACCTGCGGAAAATGAGCGGGCAGGTGATTAACCGGCTGGCCGAACGTTTTAACGTGCGTTCGCTTAACCACATTAAACCCGGTATCGCCGAAGCGACCCGCGCCGTAATGCGCCGCGTACCGGATCACGTGCTGGTCGCCAGTAAGCAAGATGCCGACGTCGCGCTGTTGGTTCATCTGGCCGAAAGCCAAGGCATCCGGGTAGAGGAAGTCGGGGCTGAAATTGGCGCCTATCGCGCCGTAACCCTGATTAAGCATGTGGCATGAGCCGGAGAAAGTTTGATGAAAAAAATCAGTCCTAATGACCTCGGGGCCACCCTGTATGTTCCCGCAACGCACCACGAACTGACGCACATTGCCTGCGGCGAAAAGTACCCTGAACTGCTGTCGATGGTGATCTGTCTGGAAGATGCCGTGCTGGACAGGGATATTCCGCAGGCGCTGGACAACTTGCGTAAAACGCTGTTCATTCTCCAAAGCCCCCGCAATTTTGGCAACGGTCCGCTGGTGTTTATTCGCCCACGTCATGCTGCCATGGCCGCTGCGCTGGTGGCGGATAAAACGTTTTGCCTGCATGCGGCAGAGGGGCTGGTGTTACCCAAATTTACGCTATCTTCGCTCGATAGCTGGCTGCGGATCACCGCAGGCACCCATTTATTGTGGATGCCGACGCTGGAAGATGCCGAGGTTTACGATGTCACTAAAATGCAGCAGATGGCAGAAGCGCTGAAAGCCAAAGCGGCTAACCGCGTACTGGTGCTGCGCATCGGCGGCAATGATTTGATGAGCGTACTGGGTTTGCGCCGCAGTAAAGAACATACCCTGTACGAAGGTCCGCTGGGTTATGTGATTAAAATGCTGGTCAGCGTATTCGGTGCGCAGGGATTTGCCCTGACCTCCCCGGTTTGCGAGCTGATTGACCCCGACGACATGCTACGTCGCGAGTTAAAACAGGACGTCCTGCATGGTTTAGTCGGCAAAACCGCCATCCACCCGAGCCAAATCCCCATCATCCACAACGCCCTGCGCGTCGCCCCCCGTGATTATCAGGAAGCGTTACGTATTCTCAATGCCGACAGCGCGGTCTACAAATCCGACGGCGCCATGTGTGAACCGGCTACTCACGTAAACTGGGCGCACCGGGTCATTCAGCAGGGGAAGAAATACGGGTATGGGGAGCCATCCGAATGGCGATTCGAAGATGCGCTTTAGATGAGTTGGAGGGCAGCCAAAAGCTGCTTTTAAATCTTTAAATTCAAATTCAAGGTCGTGGGCTCGCCGCCCACACTGGCTTTTAAATTCAAGGTCAACACCTTGGGCTGCCGCCCAAACTGGCCTCAAGGGTGGTCTATCGCCACCACCCTTGAGAATCCCGGGCTCTTTTTAAAAACAGCAGCTGCGCAAGTTGGGATGGCCGTGTTTCAGGGGCTTTCGTTATAGCCGCAAAATAGCGCCGCGTTGCGGTGCCTTCGCTGCGGGTTACAACCCGCGAAAAAAGACTCGCGGTTTTCCACCTCTGGCTCAGCGCCATTTTTGAATGCGGCCCACACTTTGTTGAAAGACAAACACAGTCTGGTTTTGAATTTAGAAAAGCCGGGACCGCGTTCAAAATCCCGCTTTGGTTTTGAACTTAAAAAAGCCTCGGCCGCATTCAAAATGTCACCGGCAAGTCGATGGAGAGACAACATCTTTACCGTTGGCTCGAACCCGTAGCCGGGAAGCCCGTCAGGGCTGACATTTTGCGGCTATAACCGAAATACCTGAAACACGGCCATTGTGACCAGCGTAGCTGCTGTTTTTAAAAGAGCCGGAGATTCTTAAGAGGCGCGGCGATAGACGCCTCTTAAGGCCAGTTTGGGCGGCAGCCCAAGGTTTTGAATTTGAAGATTTAAAAGCAGGTTTGGGCTGCCGCCCAAGCATTAGAGTTGAATTCGAAGTCAAAACCACATACAGTCCTGCCCCTTCTTTGGCATGGGGAACTGTGATGTTTATTGGATTTGACTACGGCACCGCAAATTGCTCCGTCGCCGTGATGCGCGATGATAACGCCCACCTGTTGGCGTTAGAGAACAACGATCCCTATTTACCCTCCATGCTCTGCGCGCCTACGCGTGAAGCGGTCAGCGAATGGCTGAACCGTCACGGGCAGATTCCGGCGGGCAGTGATGAAAACCTTGCACTGCTGCGCCGCAGTATCAACTTTAACCGCGAGGAAGATATCCCGGTTAATGCCAACAGCGTGAATTTTGGTTTGCAGGCGCTTTCTACCTATATGGAAGATCCGGAAGAGGTCTATTTCGTGCGATCGCCGAAATCCTTCCTGGGTGCTAACGGTCTGAAACCGCAGCAGATTGCGCTGTTTGAAGATCTGGTATGCGCCATGATGTTCCACATCAAGCGTCAGGCAGAAAACTCCCTGCAACAAAGTATCGAGCAGACGGTAATTGGCCGCCCGATTAACTTCCAGGGGATGGGCGGCGAAGACGCCAACCGTCAGGCACAGGGAATTTTGCAACGCGCCGCTGAACGGGCTGGTTTCCGCGATATCGCCTTCCAGTTTGAGCCCGTGGCCGCAGGGCTTGATTTCGAAGCTACGCTGACCGAAGAGAAAACCGTGCTGGTCGTTGATATCGGCGGCGGGACCACCGACTGCTCGGTGTTGCTGATGGGGCCACAATGGCGTGACAAAGCCGAACGCCAGCAAAGTTTGCTTGGCCACAGCGGCTGCCGCGTGGGCGGCAACGATCTGGACATCATGACCGCGTTTAAACAGCTGACGCCACAGTTTGGTATGGGCAGTGAAACCGTGAAAGGCATTGCGATCCCTTCCCTGCCTTACTGGAACGCCGTCGCCACCAACGATGTACCGGCACAGCTGGATTTCTACAGTGTGGCGAATGGCCGTATGCTGCGGGATTTGATCCGCGATGCTGCACAACCAGAGCAGATTAAACGGCTGCTGAAAGTGCATCAGCAACGTCTGAGCTATCGTCTGGTGCGGACAGCCGAAGAGAGCAAGATCGCGCTGTCCGAACGTGAAAACGTCACTGCCACGCTGGACTTTATTGAAGCCGGTCTGGCCGAAAATATCAGCCAGCAGCAGCTGAGTGATGCCATTGCGCAGCCACTGGAACGCATTCAGGAGCAGGTGAATCTGGCGCTCTCCACCAGCGATATCAAGCCGGACGTGATTTACCTGACCGGTGGCAGTGCACGTTCACCGCTTCTGCGCGCCGCATTACAGGCCCAGTTGCCGGGGATCCCACTGGTCGGTGGCAATGATTTTGGCTCGGTGACCGCCGGGCTGGCACGCTGGGCACAAACGCTGTTCCGTTAAGTTTGTCTGCCTGAACGTAAAAAACCGCCTGCGTTAAGTGAATATCGCAGGCGGTTTTTTTGCACTGATAAGCGTGGTTTACCAGCTGCTGGCTTCGTTCAATGCACGAATATCCGCATCATCCAGCGTCAGGTCAGCGGCTTTTGCCAGTTCATCAAGCTGTTGGAGCGAAGTCGCACTGACTATCGGTGCGGTCACACTCGGGCGCGCAATCTGCCACGCCAGCGCAATCTGCCCCGGTTTCGCGTTATGTTTCTGCGCCACCTCATCCAGTGACGCCAGAATCTTCAGGCCACGCGCATTGAGGTAGGTATCCACCACTTTTGAGCCGCGCTGACTTTTACTGGCATCGGCTTTGGTACGGTATTTCCCGGTGAGGAACCCGCTTGCCAGCGCGTAAAAGTTGATCACTCCCAGACCATGGTCAGAAACCACCTTCTCCAGATCCTCTTCATACACCTTGCGGTCGCATAAATTATACAGCGGCTGAAGGGTTTCGTATCGCGCCAGATTATTGTCTTTACTGACTTTCAGCGCTTCAATCAGGCGCGGTGCGCTGTAGTTGGAAGCCCCGACAGCACGTACTTTCCCCTCTTTGATCAGCGCATCAAAGGCGCCCATCGTTTCCGCCAGCGGCGTGTCTGCATCGTCATCGTGAGACTGATACAGGTCGATATAATCCGTTTGCAGGCGCGTGAGCGAGGCCTCAACCGCCTGTTTAATGTAGCGTGGGGAGAGGCCAACATTGCCTTCGCCCATCGGTTTGCCCACTTTAGTCGCCAGGATAATCTGGTCGCGCTTGCCGGATTTTTTCAGCCAGTTGCCGATAATAGTTTCAGACTCCCCCCCTTTATTGCCCTCCACCCAACTGGAATAGACGTCGGCGGTATCAATAAAGTTGAGATTATGTTCAAGCAAGGCGTCGAGAATGCTAAAAGATGTAGATTGATCAATGGTCCAGCCAAATACATTACCGCCGAAAGTCAACGTTGGTACCTGAATGCCGGAACGACCCAGTTCTCTTTTACTCATGACGTGTTCCCTTTTTAAGTTCAGATTGAAAATTGCTTTGTCTGTGAATGATGAGTGCAGAAAGAATAACAGTAGCACTTCAGTACATAATGTCAGGCGGAAGAAGGCGTTAAATTGTCAGCGGATGAAAGTGACTCCTTATTTCCTTCATTTTTCATCTGCCGGCGATGGCTACACTATGCCTATAAAAAGGGATGAACATGAAGAGTGAAACTGTGCGTAAAAGCCCTCTGCGAATAGTAATTATCCTGCTGGTGTTGGTGATTGCCGCGCTGGGCGTCTGGTATTTCTCGATGGGAAAGCCCGACCCACAGAGCGTAAAAACCGGTGCGCAAAATGTGAAAAGTGTGGCGCGTCCCGCAGGCGGAGGGCGGCGCAATATGCCGCTGCCTCCCGTGCAGGCGGCGCTGGCTATCGAGAAATCCGTTCCTCAATATCTCAGCGGGCTGGGCACCGTGACGGCGTCCAATACCGTGACGTTACGCAGCCGGGTGGATGGTCAGCTGATGTCGCTGCATTTCACTGAGGGTCAGCAGGTCAAAACCGGTGATCTGCTGGCGGAGATCGACCCGCGTCCTTATCAGGTGTTGTTGACTCAGGCGCTGGGGCAGCTCAACAAAGATCAGGCCACGCTCGATAACGCACGCCGTGATCTGATGCGATACCAGCAACTGGTCAAAACCAATTTAATTTCACATCAGGAACTGGACACCCAACAGTCACTGGTGCGTCAGAGTGAAGGCGCCGTGGCGGTGGATCAGGGTGCGGTTGACAGTGCCAAGCTGCAACTGACCTACAGTAAAATAACCTCCCCCATCGATGGCCGTGTGGGCCTGAAGCAGGTGGATATCGGGAATATTATCTCCAGCAGCGATACGACCGGCATTGTGGTGCTGACCCAAACGCATCCGATTGATGTGGTTTTCACCCTGCCGGAAGCAACCATCAGTTCGATTGTTCAGTCGCAGCACAATGCTCAGCCGTTGACAGTTGAAGCCTGGGATCGCACCAATCAGCATCAGCTGACACAGGGCACCTTGCTGACGCTCGATAACCAGATTGATGTCACCACCGGCACCATCAAACTGAAAGCGCGCTTTGATAATCAAGACGATGCGCTGTTCCCTAATCAGTTCGTCAATGCGCGCCTCAAAATCGGCACTCTGCAAAACGCCGTAGTGATACCAACCGCTGCGGTGCAAATGGGCAACGAGGGTCACTTTGTCTGGGTGGTGGACAGTGACCAAAAAGTGAGTAAACACATCGTCACCACCGGAATGCAGGACAGCCAGCAGACCGTCGTCACCGCCGGGATCAGCGCAGGAGCGCGCGTAGTAACCGACGGTATTGACCGCCTGACTGAAGGCGCCACCGTCGAGGTTATTGAGCCTGAAACCGCCGCGCAGGTCGCGGCAGCGGCGGATAAACCCGCTGAAAAACATCGTCACAGGAAATCCTGATGCAGGTGATGCCGGATAAACCTCAGGGCGGCCCGTCGCGTCTGTTTATTCTGCGCCCGGTGGCGACTACGCTGCTGATGATTGCGATTCTGCTGGCCGGGATTATCGGCTACCGTGCCCTGCCGGTAGCGGCGCTGCCGGAAGTCGACTATCCGACCATTCAGGTGGTTACGCTCTATCCGGGTGCCAGCCCGGATGTCACTACGTCAGCCATTACCGCACCGCTGGAGCGCCAGTTCGGCCAGATGTCTGGCCTGAAACAGATGCAGTCGCAAAGTTCCGGCGGCGCGTCGGTTATTACGTTACAGTTCGGGCTTGAACTGCCGCTGGACGTCGCCGAGCAGGAAGTGCAGGCCGCCATCAACTCCGCCACCAATTTACTGCCAACCGATCTGCCCAACCCGCCGGTTTATAGCAAGGTTAACCCGGCTGATCCGCCGATCATGACGCTGGCGGTGACCTCTACCGCGATGTCGATGACCGCGGTAGAAGATCTGGTGGAAACCCGCGTGATGCAAAAACTGGCACAGGTCAGCGGCGTCGGACGGGTGAGTATTTCCGGCGGTGAGCGCCCGGCGGTAACGGTCAAACTGAATGCACCCGCGATGGCTGCCCTCGGGCTAACCAGTGAAATAGTTCGCGCTGCCATCGCCGCGGCCAACGTCAACTCCGCCAAAGGTAGCTTCGACGGGCCGGAACGCTCCGTGACGCTTTCCGCTAATGACCAGATGAAATCCGCTGCCGATTACCGCGCACTGGTGGTCAGTTATCAAAATGGCGCGCCGGTGTTGCTCAGCGATATCGCCAGTGTCGAACAGGGCGCGGAAAACAGTAAACTGGCGGCCTGGGCCGATAAACGCCCGGCCATCGTACTGAATATTCAGCGTCAGCCGGGAGCGAATGTCATCACCACCGCTGACAGCATCCGGGCAATTTTACCGACCCTGCAACAGAATCTGCCGAAATCAGTCCACATCGATCTGGTGACTGACCGGACCACCACCATCCGCCACTCGGTTAGCGATGTGCAGTTCGAATTACTGCTCTCGGTGGCGCTGGTTGTCATGGTGATGTACCTGTTTTTACGCAATGTGGCCGCGACGCTGATCCCAAGCGTGGCGGTGCCACTGTCACTGATTGGCACCTTTGCAGCGATGTATTTTCTGGGCTTCTCGGTCAATAACCTGACGCTGATGGCGCTGACCATCGCCACCGGTTTTGTGGTCGATGACGCTATCGTGGTGATCGAAAATATTTCGCGCTATATCGAGAAAGGCGAGACACCGCTCAATGCCGCGCTGAAAGGCGCGGGCGAAATCGGCTTTACCATTATTTCCCTGACATTTTCGCTGATCGCCGTGCTGATCCCGCTGCTGTTTATGGGCGATATTGTCGGGCGGTTATTCCGCGAATTTGCCGTCACGCTGGCGATAGCCATTTTGATCTCCGCTGTCGTCTCGCTGACGCTGACGCCAATGATGTGCGCCCGTATGCTCAGCCATGAATCGCTGCGTAAACAGAACCATTTTTCGCGCGCGTCGGAGCGAATGTTCGAGCGCATTATTGCCACCTACGGGCGCGGGCTGACGGTGGTACTGCGCCATCAGTGGCTGACGCTCGGCGTGGCGCTGGGTACGCTGGCGCTGACCGCCCTGCTCTATATGCTGATCCCTAAAGGGTTTTTCCCGGTACAGGACAACGGGTTGATTCAGGGAACGCTGGTCGCACCACAATCGGTGTCGTTCAGTAATATGGCCAGCCGTCAGCAACAGGCGGCGGCGATTATTTTGCAGGACCCTGACGTTGAAAGCCTGACCTCGTTTATCGGCGTGGACGGCACTAACCCAACGCTCAATACCGGCCGGTTGCAGATTGCCCTCAGGCCACTCAGTGACCGCAGTGACCGTGTGGATGCCATCATTCCGCGCCTGCAGGAAGCGGTCGCCAGACTGCCGGGCATCGCGCTTTATCTGCAACCGGTGCAGGACCTGACTATCGACACGCAGGTCGCCCGCACGCAGTATCAGTTCACTTTACAGACCCTGACCACTGACTCCCTTGGGCGCTGGGTGCCGCAACTGCTGGACAATCTGCGCGCCCTGCCGCAGTTGCAGGATGTCAGCAGTGACTGGCAGGATCAGGGACTGGAGGCCTACATCAAGGTCGACAGAGACAGCGCCAGCCGTCTGGGCATCAGCATGACCGATGTCGATAATGCGCTGTATAACGCCTTCGGCCAGCGGCTGATCTCCACCATTTATACTCAGGCTAACCAGTACCGCGTGGTGCTGATGCACGATACCGCGCAGACGCCGGGCATAAGCGCGTTGCAGGATATCCACCTCAATGGCAGCAACGGCAACAGCATTTCACTCAGCGCCATCGCCCAGTTTGAGCAGCGCAAGACCGCGCTGTCGGTCAACCATCTGGATCAGTTCCTCTCGGCTAGCGTCTCGTTTAACGTCGCGCCGGGCTATTCGCTTGGGCAAGCGGTGGACGCCATCAAACTGGCGCAACAAAATCTGGCGATGCCTGCCGATATCAGCGTGCATTTTCAGGGCGCAACGCTGGCGTTTGAGGCAGCACTTGGCAGCACGCTGTGGCTGATTCTGGCCGCCGTGGTGGCGATGTACATCGTGCTCGGCGTACTCTATGAAAGCTTTATCCATCCGGTGACGATTTTATCGACGCTGCCGACGGCGGGCGTCGGGGCACTGCTGGCGCTGATGCTGGCGGGCAGTGAGCTGGACGTGATTGCCATCATCGGCATTATTTTGCTGATCGGCATCGTGAAGAAAAACGCCATCATGATGATTGACTTCGCGCTGGCCGCCGAGCGCGATCATGGCATGACGCCGTATGAGGCAATTTATCAGGCCTGTCTGCTGCGCTTTCGGCCGATTCTGATGACCACGCTGGCGGCGCTGCTCGGGGCATTACCGCTGATGCTCAGCACCGGCGTAGGCGCAGAGCTGCGCCGCCCGCTCGGCATCTGTATGGTCGGCGGGCTGATCGTCAGTCAGGTGCTGACATTGTTTACCACGCCGGTGATTTACCTGCTATTTGACCGGCTTGCGCGCCGACTGCGCCCGCATGCTTATACTCCGCCTGCGGAGCATGAATCGCAGACTGAGCGGTCCCCGCGATGAAATTCTTCGCGCTGTTTATCCACCGGCCGGTCGCCACCACATTATTGACGCTGGCGATTGTGCTGGCAGGTGTGCTGGGTTTCCGGCTGCTGCCGGTCGCCCCGCTGCCGCAGGTGGATTATCCGGTGATTTCCGTTACCGCGACGCTGCCGGGGGCCGATCCTGAAACCATGGCGTCGTCCGTCGCCACGCCGCTCGAAAGCACGCTGGGCCGCATCGCCGGTGTGAATGAGATGACTTCTGTCAGTACGCTCGGCAGTACGCGCATCACACTGGAATTTGATTTTGACCGCGACATCAACGGGGCTGCACGCGATGTGCAGGCGGCGATCAACGCTGCACAAAGTCTGCTGCCGTCAGGAATGCCGAGCCGCCCGACCTACCGTAAAGCCAATCCGTCCGACGCGCCGATCATGATAATGACCCTGACCTCGGATACCTACAGTCAGGGCCAGCTGTACGACTACGCCTCGACGCAGTTGGCGCAAACCCTTTCACAGCTGGACGGCGTGGGTGACGTGACCGTCGGCGGCAGTTCACTGCCTGCGGTACGGGTCGATCTCAACCCTGAGGCGCTGTTTAATCAAGGCGTATCGCTGGACGCCGTACGCACCGCCATTGCCGCCGCGAATGTGCGCAAGCCGCAGGGCGCCCTCGAAGATGACAGCCAGCATTGGCAGGTCCGCACCAATGATGCGCTGAAAACCGCCAAAGATTACGCGCCGCTGGTGGTACACGTCAGCAACGGCAATGTTGTCCATCTGCGGGATATCGCAGACGTCAGCGACGGTGTGCAGGATCAGCGCAATGCCGGGCAGACAGGTCTTGAAAAAGGCGGTGTCAGACCGGCCATTTTGCTGCTGGTCCGCCGCAGCGCCGACGCCAATATTATCGCCACCGTTGACCGTATCCGTGCCGAACTTCCCCAGTTGCGGGAGGCCATTCCAGCCGCGATTACTCTCCAGGTGGCGCAGGACCGCTCGCCAACCATTCGCGCCTCACTTGATGAAGTGGAAACCTCACTGAGCATTGCGGTAGCGTTGGTGATCCTGGTGGTATTTCTGTTTCTGCGCTCAGGCCGCGCAACGCTTATCCCTGCGGTGGCCGTGCCGGTGTCGCTCATCGGTACTTTTGCGGCCATGTATCTGTGTGGATTCAGCCTGAACAATCTGTCACTGATGGCACTAACCATCGCCACCGGTTTTGTGGTCGATGACGCAATCGTGGTGCTGGAGAATATTTCGCGGCATATCGAAGCCGGAATGAAACCGATGGACGCCGCGTTGCAGGGTGTGAAAGAGGTCGGCTTTACCGTGTTGTCGATGAGCCTGTCGCTGGTGGCGGTGTTTATTCCGCTGCTGTTAATGAGCGGTTTGCCGGGGCGACTGTTTCGCGAATTTGCCGTCACGCTGTCTGTCGCGATAGGGATTTCGTTGCTGGTGTCGCTGACTTTAACGCCGATGATGTGCGCCTGGTTGCTGCGCCCGGCTGCCCTGCCGCAGCCGCCGAAAAAGCACGGCGTCAGCTCACTGTTGCTGAGACTTCAACAGGGTTATGGCCGGTCACTGAACGGGGTGCTCAATCACGCGCGCTGGGTCGGCGTCGTATTGCTGGCGACTATTGCGCTGAATATCTGGCTTTATATCGCCATTCCGAAAACCTTTTTCCCCGAGCAGGATACCGGCCGCCTGATGGGCTACATTCAGGCAGACCAGAGCATTTCATTTCAGGCGATGCGCGGCAAAATGACTGACTTTATCCACCTCGTCAGTCAGGACAAAGATGTGGCCAACGTTACCGGCTATACCGGCGGTTCACGCACCAACAGTGGCATGATGTTTATATCGCTTAAGCCCCTGTCTGTGCGCACAAGTAATGCGCAGGAGGTGATTGCGCGCCTTCGCACCGCGGCGTCGCAGGAGGCCGGGGCCGGGCTTTATCTCTCGGCGGTGCAGGACGTGCGCGTCGGTGGGCGACAGGCCAATGCCAGCTATCAGTACACGCTGCTGTCGGACAGTTTGCAGGATTTACGTCAGTGGGAGCCCAAAATCACCGCAGCACTTGGCGCACTGCCGGAGCTTGCCGATGTGAGTTCCGATCAGCAGGATCAGGGCGCAGAAATGCAGCTGACCTACGATCGCGCCACCATGGCGCGCCTTGGCATTTCGATTTCCAATGCCAACGCGTTGCTCAATAACGCCTTCGGCCAGCGGCAGATTTCTACCATTTATCAGCCACTCAACCAGTATAAAGTCGTGATGGAAGTCGCACCGCAGTACACACAGGATGTCAGTTCGCTGAGTAAAATGTTTATTATCAACAGCGCAGGAACCTCAGTCCCACTCTCTGTTTTCGCCAAATGGCAGCCCGCCAACGCGCCGTTACAGGTGAACCATCAGGGTATGTCGGCAGCGGCGACCGTCTCCTTTAACCTGCCTGAGGACGGCAGCCTGTCGGAGGCCTCGGCGGCGATTGACCGCACCATGACGCAACTTGGCGTACCGTCAACCCTTCACGGCCAGTATGCCGGTACCGCGCAGGTGTTTCAGGAGACGCTCAAATCCCAGTTGCTGCTGATTATCGCCGCCATTGCCACCGTGTATATTGTGCTGGGCATATTGTATGAAAGTTATATTCACCCGCTGACCATTTTGTCGACGCTGCCCTCGGCGGGCGTGGGGGCCCTGCTGGCGCTGGAGCTGTTCAGCGCACCGTTCAGCCTGATCGCCCTGATTGGTATTATGCTGTTGATAGGTATTGTGAAAAAGAATGCCATCATGATGGTGGATTTCGCCCTTGACGCGCAAAGACGCGGGCAGCTTACCGCCCGCGAGGCCATTTTTCAGGCCTGTCTGCTGCGCTTTAGGCCGATTATGATGACCACGCTGGCCGCGTTATTTGGGGCATTGCCGCTGGTGCTGACGTCCGGCGACGGCGCGGAGCTGCGCCAGCCATTAGGGATCACTATCGTCGGCGGTCTGATCGTGAGCCAGCTGCTGACGCTCTACACCACGCCGGTGGTGTACCTGTTCTTTGACCGGCTGCGCAGCCGATTCAGCCGACAATCAAAACTCACCCCGCTTGCGGACACGGATTTATGACATCACCTTCTGAGATAACAGACACTGCCCCGCCCGCCCCGCTGCCGCCTTCCGTACGCTGGCAGTTGTGGATTGTGGCCTTCGGTTTTTTCATGCAGGCGCTGGATACCACCATCGTCAATACGGCGCTGCCTTCGATGGCCGCCAGTCTGGGTGAAAACCCGCTGCATATGCACAGCGTCGTCGTCGCCTATGTGCTGACCGTCGCCGTGATGCTGCCCGCCAGCGGGTGGCTGGCAGACCGTGTCGGTGTGAAATGGGTGTTCTTTTCGGCTATCGTTTTGTTCACGCTCGGTTCCCTGCTGTGCGCGCAATCGTCCAGTTTGCAGGAGCTGGTGATGTCGCGCGTAGTACAAGGGATTGGTGGCGCGATGATGGTGCCGGTCGGGCGGCTGACGGTGTTGAAAATCGTACCGCGCAGCGAATATATGGCCGCAATGACCATGGTGACGATCCCCGGTCAGGTCGGTCCGTTACTCGGCCCGGCGCTGGGCGGTTTTCTGGTGGAGTACGCCAGCTGGCACTGGATTTTCCTGATCAACCTGCCGGTGGGGCTGGCCGGGGGGATCGCGACGTTGATGATCATGCCCAATTATCAGATGCAGACCCGGCGCTTTGATATCAGTGGTTTCATCATGTTGGCGATCGGCATGGCGACCCTGACGCTGGCGCTGGACGGCAGCCGGGGACTCGGCCTTTCGCCGTGGCAACTGGCGCTGCTGGTGGCGGTCGGTGTCGCGTCACTCGGTATTTACTGGCTGCACGCACGCGGTAATCTCTCCGCACTGTTCTCGCTGCGGTTGTTCCATACGCCAACGTTTAAAATTGGTCTGATCGGCAGCTTCCTCGGGCGCATCGGCAGCGGTATGTTGCCGTTTATGACGCCGGTATTTCTGCAACTCGGCATGGGCTTCACGCCGTTCCACGCCGGTCTGATGATGGTACCGATGGTGATCGGCAGTATGGGGATGAAGCGCGTAGTGGTGCGGCTGGTGAACAGGCTCGGGTATCGCCGGGCACTGGTGACCGCCACATTATTACTGGCGCTGATCACCCTGATCTTCCCGTTCGTGGCGATATACGGTGCATACTGGATGATCCCGGTGGTGCTGTTCTTCCAGGGGATGGTCAATTCGCTGCGTTTCTCGTCAATGAATACACTGACGCTCAAAGATCTGCCGTCGCGTCTGGCGAGCAGCGGCAACAGTTTGCTGTCGATGATCATGCAGTTGTCGATGAGCCTCGGAGTCAGCGTGGCGGGAATTTTCCTCGGCCTGTTCGCCCACCAGCAGGTGGTCGCAGGCAGCGCCACGATGCACAGTGCCTTTCTTTACTGTTATTTATGCATGGCGCTGGTTATCGCCCTGCCCGCTTGGGTATTTTCACGCGTGCCGGATGACGGCCTGAAAAATACCCTGATTGACCGCCGCCGCGCCCAGGCCGGTTCACCCGACCCAATGAGAAAATCATGAGACCTGGAATTACCGCCAAGCTGTTTATGGCCATCTTCTTCACCTGCGGCCTGGTGTTAATCACCATGAACTGGGGCGTGCGGATGAGCTTTGAGCACGGCTTTATCGACTATATTCGCCAAAGTAACGAGCAGCGCGTGGAGCTGCTGGCAGATACATTGCAGGAGCAGTATAAGCTGCACGGCAGCTGGGAGTTTTTGCAAAAGAACGACAAGTTGATCTATCAGATCATGCGTTCATTCGAACAAAATAATGGCAGCAGCCTGCCGCCGCAGGGCTGGCGGACTAAGTTCTGGATCCTCGACAGCCACGATCAGCGCATTGGCGGTTCCGATCTCCCCATTCCGCCGGATATGAAAGGGACACGGCGCATAATGAACGTCAACGGTGTGAATATCGGCACCGTGCTTTCCACGCCCGCCGAGCGCCTGACGCGTAACGCCGACATTAATTTCGATCGTCAGCAGAACCGCACCAGCTGGATCATCGTTGGCTTTACCGCCCTGCTGGCCGCCGCCGTCACCTGGCTGCTGTCGCGCGGTATGCTCGCGCCGGTCAAACGGCTGGTTCAGGGGACACATCAACTGGCGGCGGGCAATTTCAGTAGCCGGGTTAAAGTGGACAGTCAGGACGAGCTCGGCAAACTGGCGCAGGATTTCAACCAGCTGGCGACCACGCTGGAGAAAAATGAGCAGATGCGGCGTGCTTTTATGGCGGATATTTCCCATGAACTGCGTACGCCGCTGGCAGTATTGCGCGGTGAGCTGGAAGCGATGCAGGACGGCGTGCGCAAAATGACGCTCGATTCGCTGAGTTCGTTGCAGTCCGAAGTCGCTATTTTGACCAAGCTGGTGGATGACCTCTATCAGCTTTCGCTTTCGGATGCGGGCGCGCTGGCCTACCGCAAAGAAGAGATCGATGCCGTACATCTGATTCAGTTGGCTGAAGCCGGTTACCGCGACCGGTTCCAGCAAAAGCAGTTGTCGCTCAACAGTTCGTTGCCGGAAAAAGTGATGCTGTTTGGTGACCCGCAACGTCTGTCGCAGCTGTTCAATAATTTGCTAGAAAACAGTCTGCGCTATACTGACGGCGGAGGTGGTCTGCAAATTATCGCCAGCAAACGGGATAAATCGCTGCGCATTGTTTTTCAGGACAGCGCACCGGGCATTAATGACGAGCAGTTACAGCATATTTTTGAGCGGTTTTACCGCGCTGAGGGCTCGCGTAACCGTGCCAGCGGCGGCTCCGGTTTAGGCCTGGCGATCTGCCAGAATATTGTTGAAGCCCACGGCGGGCGGATAAGCGCCAGCCACTCGCCTTCCGGCGGCGTTTGTATCACCATCAGTCTGCCGCTTTCTATTCCCCTTGGACCGAGAAACTGAATGAATTCCTCTGCGATATCCGGCCCTGCGCCGCTGCAAATTTTGATTGTTGAAGATGAGCCGAAACTCGGTCAGTTACTGGTCGACTACCTTGAGGCGGCCGGTTACGCCACACAGTGGCTCTCCAACGGGAATGACGTGGTGCCGCTGGTGAAAACCAACCCACCGGCGATGATCCTGCTGGACCTGATGCTGCCGGGCAGCAGCGGCCTGAGCATCTGTCGCGATATCCGCCAGTTCTCCGATATCCCGATCATGATGGTCACCGCCAAAACTGAAGAAATCGATCGGTTGCTGGGGCTGGAAATCGGCGCGGATGATTACATCTGCAAGCCTTACAGCCCGCGTGAAGTGGTGGCCAGAGTAAAAGTGATCCTGCGCCGCTGCGTGCGTCCGGCGGATAATCCGGCCGATGATTTGGGTTTGCATATCGACGAAGCCTGTTTTCAGGCCAGCTATCAGGGCCACGAACTGGAACTGACACCGGCAGAATTTCGCCTGCTGAAAACGCTGTCGGTGAAACCGGGCTATGTCTTCACCCGCGAAGTGTTACTCAATAATCTCTATGACGATTACCGCGTCGTTACCGACCGCACTATTGACAGCCACATCAAGAATTTACGCCGTAAACTTGAGTCTATCGACGGAGATAAGGCCTTTATCCGCGCCGTTTATGGTGTGGGCTATCGGTGGGAAGCAGAACCCTGCCGGATGATTTAACAGCAGACGAATGCATAGAAATGTAAATCTGGCCTAAGTCTGTCTTCCAGATCACAGTTTCAAAGATTAAAACGCCACCCTGTGACCGTTGCGCTGCGAAAAACCTTTCGTTAACTACACTTATCTCTGGATGAATTCACTCACAGGAGAGATTGCTATGGCGACGGGTCATTATGAACTTAAGAAAGCGAAGAACGGACAGTTTCACTTTAACCTGAAGGCTGGCAATGGAGAGATCATTCTCACCAGCGAGATGTATGCCAGCAAAGCCTCGGCGGAAAATGGTATCGCCTCCGTGCAAGCCAACTCCACCGATGAAAAACAGTTTGAAGTCAAACCGGCTAAAGACGGTCAGCACTATTTCGTGCTGAAAGCGAAAAACCATCAGATTATCGGGGTCAGTGAGATGTACACCACCGAAGCTGCCGCCCATAAAGGGATTGCTTCCGTCAGTAAAAATGGACCTTCAACGGATATCCGAGACCTGACCGCGAATTGACCACTCCTCTTTTCCTCACTTGCGCATATAAGGGGCTAAATTGATCTAGCCCCAACTTCCCCCAAATACCCACACTAACTGGCTGCTTTTTACCTTTTCAGGCGTTACAATCCGGGCCTTTCGTCGCCCCCTTCGGGACGGCCCTGACTTGCTATCAGACTGAGAATAACTATGTTTACTCCGGAATTACTCTCTCCGGCCGGTTCGCTTAAGAACATGCGCTACGCCTTTGCTTACGGTGCAGATGCAGTTTATGCCGGCCAGCCCCGTTACAGCCTGCGTGTGCGTAATAACGAATTCAACCATCAGAATCTGGCCATTGGCATCAATGAAGCCCACGAACTGGGTAAGAAATTCTATGTGGTGGTAAATATTGCGCCGCATAACGCCAAGCTGAAAACCTTCCTGCGTGATCTGCAACCCGTGATCAATATGGGGCCAGACGCCCTGATCATGTCTGATCCGGGTCTGATTATGATGGTGCGCGAAGCATTCCCGCAGATGGATATTCATCTGTCGGTACAGGCTAATGCGGTGAACTGGGCCACGGTGAAATTCTGGCAGCAAATGGGGCTTACGCGGGTGATTTTATCGCGTGAGTTGTCACTGGATGAGATCGCCGAAATCCGCGCACAGGTGCCGGATATGGAGATTGAGATCTTCGTTCATGGCGCACTGTGCATGGCGTATTCTGGCCGTTGCCTGCTCTCCGGTTATATCAACAAACGCGACCCGAATCAGGGTACCTGCACCAATGCCTGCCGCTGGGAGTACAAAGTTCAGCCCGGCAAAGAGGACGATCTGGGTAATATTGTGCATCAATATGAACCGATCCCGGTGCAACAGGTTGCGGAGGAAGCCGCGCCAGAACCCACGCTCGGCATCGGTCAGCCCACCAGCGAAGTCTTTATGCTCGAAGAGGCACTGCACCCAGGCGAATACATGAGCGCGTTCGAAGATGAGCACGGCACCTACATCATGAATTCCAAGGATCTGCGCGCCATTCAGCACGTCGAGAGTCTGACAAAAATGGGCGTGCATTCGCTGAAAATCGAAGGCCGTACCAAGTCCTTCTATTATTGCGCCCGCACCGCACAGGTTTATCGCCGCGCTATTGATGACGCCGTTGCCGGAAAACCGTTTGACCCGACGTTGCTCACCACGCTCGAAGGGCTGGCTCACCGTGGTTATACCGAAGGTTTTTTGCGCCGCCACACGCACGATGCCCAACAGAATTATGAGTACGGTTTCTCAGTCAGTGACCGCCAGCAGTTCGTGGGCGAATTTACCGGTCAGCGTGTTGACGGCTGGGCGGAAATTGACGTCAAAAACAAATTTAGCGTGGGTGACAGCGTGGAAATAATGACGCCTAATGGCAACGTCCAATTTACCCTTGCAGCGCTGCGCAATAAAAAAGGTCAGCCGGTGGACGTTGCGCCGGGTAACGGCCACATAGTTTATGTTTCACTGCCGGAAGAAATTGACCTTGAGTTCGCCATTTTATTGCGAAATCTGGAAAAGACTGACACGCGCAATCCGCACGCCAAATCCTGACAGGGTGAAATCTGGATATAGCTGCCGATGAGCATGGGTAAAAACGCCACATTAGGTGGCGTTTTTATTCTTCTTTTTTAGATAATAACATCAAAAATAAGAAACCGGTCACATTCACCCCCGTTTTGTTTCGTTATTATCCTTTTCGCAATTTATACGAATGATAAATAAATTATCGGACATCAAAAAGAACCACCTCCTTGGCCGGCTCAATCTCCCTTGAGCTGGCTTTTCTTTTTTATTTCAACACATTACTAACACACGAAATCATTCTCTTTACATTATGAAATGCAAATAGAGTCATTGCATTAATAGTCAAAATAAACTTAACCGCTAATTATAATTAAGTCTACTCATTGAAATAACTGCCTTTATAATTAACTATTTCCGTCTTATTATTTCATAGTTAATAACGCCATCATTTTCTGCTTCATTACCTGATTATTCCGATAGCCGTAGCAATGGTTTGTCATCTATCTTTACTGCTTAAGTCTGAACCTTGTTACAGACAGGAGACCATTCATGAAGGAAAGCATGAACGACACGCCCGCCGCGCTACTGATTTTAAACGGAAAAGGTGCAGGTAATGAGGCGCTGCGTGAAGCGATATATAGCTTACGCGCAGAAGGAACGCGGATTGAAGTCCGTGTTACCTGGGAGCATGGCGATGCTGCACGTTATCTGGCCGAAGCCGTAGAATTGGGCTGCCAAACCGTCATTGCCGGTGGCGGCGACGGCACAATTAATGAAGTCGCCACCGCGCTGGTTAATTTGCCCGCAGGGCCACGACCGGTGCTGGGGTTATTACCGATGGGCACCGCCAACGATTTTGCCACCAGTTGCGATATTCCCGTTGCGCTTGATCAGGCACTGCTGCTGGCGATAAAAGGCCGTGCAGTAGAAATCGATCTGGCCCGCGTCAATGACAAACATTACTTTATCAATATGGCAACCGGCGGTTTTGGCACGCGTATCACCACCGAAACGCCGGAAAAACTCAAGTCTGCACTCGGCGGAGTCTCCTATTTCATTCACGGTCTGCTGCGGATGGATACGCTCAAAGCCGATCGCTGCGAGATCACCGGACCTGATTTTTCCTGGTCGGGAGATGCGCTGGTAATTGGCATCGGCAACGGGCGTCAGGCCGGTGGCGGCCAGCAGATCTGCCCTGATGCACTGATCAATGATGGTTTGTTGCAGCTGCGCCTGCTGACGTCTGAAGAGCTACTGCCGTCATTTATCCGCAGTCTGGTCAATAAAGAAGAGAACAAAAATGTGATTTCAGCGTCGCTTCCGTGGCTGGAAATCAATGCACCGCACAACATGACTTTCAACCTCGATGGCGAGCCCCTGGCCGGCACCCATTTTCGTATCGATGTTATTCCCAACGCGATCCGGTGCCGCCTGCCACCACAATGCCCAGTATTAGGCTAAAGCGACACCTTTGCTTTGCTGCTCCCTGCTCCGGCGGGGAGTCATTCCAGTCCCCTCCTTCTCCACTTCCCTTCACCTTTACGCTACAAACTGTGATCACCTCCTGCAAAATTTGACACGCATACTTGTATGGTAGTTGGCATTAAGCGTAATTTTCACTCAATGAACTGAGCCCTAATTTCTGCACAAAAGGTTTGATTGATGAAAATAGTTAACGCTGAAGTGTTTGTTACCTGCCCGGGCCGTAATTTCGTCACGCTAAAAATTACTACTGACAGCGGCCTGACCGGTATTGGTGACGCCACCCTGAATGGCCGTGAGCTTCCGGTCGCCTCTTATCTGAAAGATCATGTCTGCCCGCAACTTATTGGCCGAGATGCCCACCAGATCGAAGACATCTGGCAGTTCTTCTACAAAGGGGCGTACTGGCGTCGCGGGCCGGTCACTATGTCGGCGATTTCCGCCGTGGATATCGCGCTGTGGGACATCAAGGCCAAGGCCGCCAATATGCCGCTGTACCAGTTGCTCGGTGGCGCGTCGCGCACCGGCGTGATGGTTTATTGTCACACCACCGGCCACTCCATCGATGAAGTGCTGGACGACTACGCCAAACATAAAGCGTTAGGGTTCAAAGCGATCCGCGCGCAGTGCGGCGTGCCGGGTATGAAAACCACCTACGGAATGGCAAAGGGCAAAGGCCTGGCCTACGAGCCAGCGACGAAAGGCGTCTGGCCGGAAGAGCAGCTGTGGTCGACGGAAAAATACCTCGATTTCACACCAAAACTGTTCGAGGCCGTGCGCAATAAGTTTGGCTTCGACGAACATTTACTGCACGACATGCATCACCGCCTGACCCCGATTGAAGCCGCGCGCTTTGGCAAAAGTATCGAACAATACCGTCTGTTCTGGATGGAAGATCCTACGCCGGCTGAGAACCAGGAGTGTTTCCGCCTGATCCGCCAGCATACCGTCACACCCATTGCGGTCGGCGAAGTGTTCAACAGTATCTGGGACTGCAAACAGCTGATTGAAGAGCAGTTGATCGATTATATCCGCACCACCCTGACCCATGCGGGCGGCATTACGGGTATGCGCCGTATTGCCGATTTCGCCTCGTTGTATCAGGTACGTACGGGCTCGCACGGCCCGTCGGATCTTTCTCCGATTTGCATGGCCGCCGCGCTGCACTTTGATCTGTGGGTACCTAACTTCGGCGTACAGGAATACATGGGTTATTCCGAGCAGATGCTGGAAGTCTTCCCGCATAACTGGACCTTTAATGACGGCTACATGCATCCGGGCGAAAAACCGGGGCTGGGCATCGATTTTGACGAAAAACTGGCGGCTAAATATCCGTACGAACCGGCGCATCTGCCGGTGGCTCGTCTGGAAGACGGCACACTGTGGAACTGGTAAGGGAATCGAAAATGAAAAGCGTCGTCATAAAGCAACCAGGCAAACTGGTCATTGAAGAACGCCCGCTGCCGCAACCGGCCGCCGGTGAAATCCGCGTAAAAGTCAGTTACGCCGGGATCTGCGGCTCCGATGTTCATATCCATCACGGCCATAATCCGTTTGCGAAATACCCACGGGTGATTGGGCATGAATTTTTCGGGCTCATTGACGGCGTGGGTGACGGCGTCGATGCCCGCCGCATTGGTGAGCGCGTTGTAGTCGACCCGGTGGTCAGCTGCGGCCATTGCTATCCCTGCTCCATCGGCAGGCCGAACGTTTGTACCGAATTACAGGTTATCGGCGTGCACCGTGACGGTGGCTTCAGTGACTACGCCTGCGCACCGGCCGCCAATGCCTACCTGGTTCCGGCCGCCATTCCCGACGAGCTGGCCAGTATGGTGGAACCCTTTACAATTGCCGCAAACATCACCGCATTTCTGAAACCACAACCACAGGATACCGCGCTGGTTTACGGTGCCGGGCCGATGGGGCTAACGGTTATTCAGGTGCTGAAAGGCGTCTATGGCGTGACTAAAGTCATCGTGGCAGACCGCATTGACGAACGTCTGACAATGGCAAAACTGAGCGGCGCAGACCAGACCATCAATAATCAGCAACAGTCTGTGGCCGATGTACTTGCCGCTGACGGCATACGCCCGACGCTGGTGATTGATGCGGCCTGCCATCCGGCGATTTTACAGGAAGCGATTCTGCTGGCCTCACCGGCGGCGAGGATCGGCATGATGGGCTTCTCCGGCGAAGCCAGCAGCGTCACCCAGCAAAGTATTACCAGCAAAGAGATCTCCCTGTTTTCATCGCGCCTGAACAGCCACCGTTTCCCGCAAGTCATTCAATGGATGGAAGAGGGAAAAATTGACCCACAAAAACTAGTGACGCACCTGATGCCCGCCGCAAAAGTTGAAAACGCGATGGATTTATTCGCCAACGACCCGCGCGCCTGTTGCAAAGTCCTGCTGAAGTTCCCAATGGATGTCTGACCACGAGCTTAATTCGTTAAGCCGTTATAAAAGAGGGATGATTTTTCATCCTTCTTATTTTTTCACTTATATCACCCGTTTTTAAATACCCTACAAAACGCAACACGATAAAAATGACATTAAACACTCAGTGGAGCACCTATGTTTAAAAACCTACGTTGGGTCATCGTATTCCTATTATTTATGGTCTACATGATTAATTACCTCGACCGCGTTGCGCTGTCGATTACTGTACCGATGATAGAAAAAGAGCTGACGATTAATCCGGAACAATTCGGCATGATATTTGGAAGCTTCTTCTTTGGTTATGCCATATTTAATTTCCTCGGCGGTTTGGCCGTCGATAAATTTGGCCCGACCATTGTGATGGGCCTCGCCGTCGGTCTCTGGTCACTGTTTTGCGGAATGACCGCCATCGCCACCGGCTTTTATTCCATGCTGATTCTGCGGGTTTTATTTGGCATGGCTGAAGGACCAATTTGTGCGTCGGCGAACAAGATGATTAATGGCTGGTTCCCGAAGAAACAGGCCGCCACCGCGATGGGGTTACTGAGCGCAGGCTCACCACTCGGCGGCGCAGTCGCAGGCCCGATTGTCGGCTATCTGGCGATCTCTTTTGGCTGGCGCCCGGCATTTATGGTCATCGCGTCTATCGGGATTGTCTGGATGCTTATCTGGTTCTTCACCGTGGCTGATAATCCGCTGAAAAGTAAACGCGTCACGCAAAACGAACTGCGTTTAATCGAAGAGATGAAGAATGAACATCTCACTAAAGAAGAGGATTTAGCCCAGGCCGCGCACGGGTTAGGTTATTATTTGCGCCAGCCCATTATTCTGGTCACCGCCTTCGCCTTCTTCTGCTACAACTATATTTTATTCTTCTTCCTGAGCTGGTTCCCGGCTTATCTGGTGCAGGCACACGGTCTGAATATTAAAGAAATGAGCCTGACGACGGTGATCCCGTGGATTGTCGGTTTTGTGGGTCTGGCACTCGGCGGCATTATTTCCGATAGGATCTTCAATATTACCGGCCGCCTGTTATTGTCGCGAAAAATAATATTGGTGGTCAGCCTGTTAGCAGCAGCCATTTGTGTGGCTCTGGCCGGTGTTGTCACCAGCGTAGTACCTGCCGTTGTGCTGATGTCTATTTCCATTTTCTTCCTCTATACCACCGGTGCTATTTACTGGGCGATTATTCAGGATGTGGTGCATAAATCACGCGTTGGTGGCACCAGCGGATTTATCCATCTGGTTGGCAGCGTGTCAGGCATCATCGGCCCGGTAGTGACAGGTTTCATCGTGCAGAATACAGGCCGCTTCGACAGCGCCTTTATCCTTGCCGGTGGCGTCGCCGCACTCGGGGCTATTCTGGTGTTCTTTGTGATTAAACCGCCCAAGCACCTGCCGGTTAACGGCGTGACCCAGCTGTAAATCAAACCCCACACAGCAATAAAAACGCCTTCTGTATTCAGAAGGCGTTGGTTTTCTTACGGTTCGCTCTTTTTCAACCGCTAGCGCTTACTGCCTACCTTTTTCAACGTAGCTCATATCCCCCACCTGACCGACGGTGAATTTGCCGTTGTGGTAGGTGACTTTAGTGACGCTGGCATTCTTGAGGGGTTCACGAAGTTGATCGGCAGGCGCCCAACCTTTCAGCATGGTCAGGATCGCCATACCGTGCGATACCACCAGCACGTTGCCACCGCCGTCTGCACTGACTTTTTCGGCAATAGTACGTAGCTCATTTTGCATACGGGTACGCACCTGAGCGGCGTTTTCTGTCTGACCACTCGGGTCTGTGGCCGCCAGAGTATCCATCATCTGGTCCAGCGTGATCTCACTTTTACCCAACGCCTGCCCCATCGATTCAAAATCTTTGTATCCCAGCTTTTTTGCTACAGGCGCCCAGGTTACCGATTCCAGCGTTCCTTCAAAGGAGCCAAAACAGGTTTCACGCAGGGAAGACTCTTCAATAATCGGTTTGGATTGCCCGGCCGCCGCCAGTACTAATTTGGCTGTTTCCCGCGCACGGCCAGCATCACTGGAATAGACCGCCGTAAACGGCACCTCCTTGAGGCCCTTTCCCAACTGGGTGGCAACGTCCACACCGGCAGCCGTCAGCGGCGTATCCGACCAGCCCTGCATACGGTGCGCGGTATTAAACATGGTTTTACCATGACGCGTGACGTAAAACGTAACTTCGCCCTGCTGCTGAGCGACAGGTCCCTGACTGTCAGCCTGCGCCTGCGCGGCCTGTAGTGGCGAGAAAAAGAGCGGCGTCATTAGCGTCAGTGCAGCCATCATGTGCTTTTTCATTGTTTATTCCTTATCAGTGAATACATCAGAAAATATTGAATTTATAATCAATGCGGAATTCATACGCCATGCTGTTGGTTTTCTTAATAATGCCGTTGCTGTCCTCAATCGGCGTTGTACCGTTATGTTCGAAGGTGCGCCCCGGCCCTGCCAGCGTGAAAACAGACAAATTCTTAAGTGCTGGTGAAGACGGTTTCCACAATGTATAGACGTTAAACTCGCCCTCTTTGACTGCCTGCCCTTTATAATCAAAGAATCCGTAATGGGTATTTATTCCAACTAAGAAATCAGGCGTGACGTTATAACCCATATCAAATGAGATCACCTTTTCTTCATCGCGCATATAGTCGAGGCCTGCATATGCCATGGAATTAAAAGTACCTCTTGAGTTTTTACTCATATGCCGCGGGAATTGTCCTATGCCATCGGTTTTATGCGCCTGTGTATATTCGAAACCCGGTTTAATGATCCAGTTACCCGGCTTCCAGGTCATGTCAACGGCATAATGGGTGGCGCTGGAATCAAAGTCTTTTTTGCTGGCCTTCATGCTGTCATATTTATCCAGCGTGTCGGTGGTATAAATTTGCATACCATAGGCTAAGGATTTACCCTGTTTCAGGGCCAGTTCAACGCCATTACGTCGCAAATAATCTTCACTTTCGCCGTACAAATACAATGCGGTCAGGGTGTCGGATTTATATTGCAGATCACCGGTATAAATAGAATCGATTTGCTTACCGTCGCTGGTCGTAAAATGCACTTTATCCGGCGAGTCACGGTTGGAGGATTTATCGACATAGGCCATTCGCAAGCGGTAGGCGTCCCAGGTCACATCCCCGCTGACACCCTGATAGGTATTGGGCGCTGCGCGCATCGATGTGGTCAGCACGCCCAGTTTTAACAGTTTCCAGCCGCCGTAGAGATTACCGTCAATGCCGGATTCGGAGAACTTCGCTTTGCCGTAAAGCTGTCCCACTTTATTAAAGCCGCTGGCCTGGCCATTATCGTTATAAAGGATCCCTCTGGAGGCAAAATTATCCGCTGCGGCCAGTTTGATGACCCCGTAGTATGACCCGTCAATCCCAATAAAATTATTAATGTAACCCGATTTATAATCCAGGGAGACACCCTGCCCCCATGCTTCATGCACATTACGCTTGCCGCTTTCGCCCTCGTCAAGATACTTCAGGATATTATGGGTACCTAACTCCAGAGAACTGTCTTTAACAAAACTCGACTCTTTAATATCAGCCACGGATGCTGCTGCATAGGCAGGTAGTCCTAACACACCAAAAATAAAATAAAATTTAAACTTCCTCATAACTTTATCACTCCCTGTGGTTATTTTTCGTTTTGTATCAATACTTCTTCCCAGCGAGTGGATTTTAAAAACAAAAAAACCCGAAATGACGACATCCTGATGAATCCGGACGATCTCATTTCGGGTTTTGCCCGACTTAACGGTAACAATCCACTGCGGCGAATATACCTAACCTGATTTTTAAAAACACGTATTTACATCCGTTATTCCAGGTATATTGCCGGAATGAGATATGAATCTCATTTCTCAGGAACGACGCGGAGAATACTCTGAAAGAAGGCAATAATATAAATGGCGGTGATTTACTCGAAAATTACCCATGCGGATAAAAGCTGAATGACCCTTTCCAATAACAGGATCCACCTCAAATAATTGCCTTCAAGTGGTCGTTCTACTCCACAAGGTGGTTACCTACTGTTACTAAAAAATCGCCGCGCTTTCAGTTAATTGAAGCTAAAATTAGGCATCCGCCAAACACTTATCAGAAAATGGTTTCCGATGAAGATAGTGCTCATAGTGATAGGCGTTTTCGTGTTCATCGCCGTGATTGCGGGTCTGGTGATACGTTCTGCAGCAAAAGATGCTGAAGATGATTATTGAATCAATGGGGGAAGTGTTCCACATTAACTTCCCGCCCCGTTGTCTGCTGATTTACACTTTCGCGCTGCCCAAAATAACCCCGTTGATATCACTGAACATCTCATCCCACTCCTGCTCACCAATATCCATCAGCCCAAAGAAGCGCAGCATGAATGCCCCTTCCGTCGCCAGAAAAGCCAGACGGGCTTTTTTACCCTCCGTCGTGGTTAAATCGAGACCGGCGATCCGGCTGCGGTACCACTCGCGCGAACTTTCCAGATGTTCCGGCGTTTGGATCAGCATCGCCATGAGTGCGGCCGCCTTGGCGCTTGAGACCTGATCAGAGTTACGGGTGGCCTGCATATGAGCCTGAACGGTGGTGACGGGAGAAGGCGAATCACCGGCGATACTCTCAAAAACAGAGTCATAGGCTTTACCCCAGCGTTCAAACATGGCGTCAATCAGAGCATTTTTATTTCCAAAGCAATACTGCACCCCGCCCTTCGATATACCCATCGCTTTTGCCACAGAATCAATGGTTAAGCCCGCAGCACCCTGCCTGGCAACGATCTCTTCAGCGGCATCCAGAACCTTATCGCGGTCGATGCTACGTTGACGTCCCATAAAAAGACCTTTTCAATACATACGTATGGATTTATATTATTTATAGCACACCATTGCACAAACACCCTGGTGGCAGCGTGGCGGCTCAACCGGACCGCCCTTTTTCAGAGACTCTATTATGCACGCCAATAACCGCTGGCTGATACTGGCAATCATCACCAGCACACTGTTTTTAATCATTGTCGATATGACTGTTTTATATACCGCCCTGCCACGACTCACGCTGGCACTGGATGCCACAGCGTCAGAGAAACTGTGGATCGTTAACGCTTATCCTCTTGTCGTCGCTGGTTTACTGCCCGGTGCGGGGATGCTGAGCGATCGTCTCGGTCACAAGCGTTTATTTATGGCAGGTCTGCCGGTCTTTGCCGTAGCGTCGCTATGCGCTGCGTTCTCACCATCAGCAGAGCTCTTAATTGCATCCCGCGCCTTCCTAGCCATCGGCGCTGCCATGATGATGCCCGCGACGCTCTCGATTGTACGTCACGTCTTCACCGATGAGCGCGAACGCGCGCTGGCTATCGGCATTTGGGCCGCCGTAGCTTCAGGGGCTGCCGCACTCGGCCCGGTAGTTGGTGGCGTTTTGCTGGAGTATTTCTGGTGGGGATCCGTTTTTCTGGTCAACGTGCCGGTCGTCCTGTTCGTGATCCCTTTCGCCTGGAAACTTATTCCAGACCGTGGTGGAAATCCGGATCGCCCTTATGATCTCGTCGGTTCCGCACAAATTATGCTGGGTCTGGTCGGGGTGATTTACGCGCTGAAAGAGCTAAGTAAACCGGTATCCTCGATGCCTGCCCTGGCCATCGCGGCGGCTATCGGCGTGCTGTTTCTGACTCTGTTTGCCCGCCGGCAAAAAAGAGCCGTCTATCCGATGATCGATTTCTCGCTGTTCCGCAATCCCGCTTTTGCCAGCGGCGTTGCCGTGGCGATTATCTCCATGATTGCGCTGATTGGCGTTGAACTCGTGCTGACTCAGCGTTTACAGCTGGTGCTGGGGTTAACTCCGCTGATGGCGGCACTGTTCATTTTGCCTATTCCAGTTGCTTCCGCGCTGGCCGGTCCTTGGGCCGGAATGATGCTGCCCCGCTTTGGCGAACGCCGGATTATCGTGGGCGGATTTACCCTCACTGCGCTGGGTATTGGCTGTCTTGCCATCGTGTTTGAAAGCCACATTGCCCTTCAGCTGATCTGCCTGTTTGTTCTTGGACTCGGGCTTGGCGGCGCAATCACCGCAGCATCGACAGCCATAATGCTCAACGCGCCTGAAGAAAAAGCGGGCATGGTCGCCGCAATTGAAGATGTGTCGTGGGAGATGGGCGGCGTACTCGGCGTGACGCTGCTCGGCGGCCTGATGAGTGCCGTCTACAGCCGCAGCCTGATTTTGCCAGACACACTTCCCGCCGGAGATCTGGTCTATGACAGTCTGGATGAAGCCCTGCGCATTGCCGGTGGAATGAATCAGGGCGATGCGACGTTATTAACCCAACTGGCCCGCACGGCCTTTGATCAGGCATTTCTCGCGGTGCTGATCTCTGCGGCGCTGTTAATCAGTGCCACGGTGCTGGTGTTGGGTTGCCTGCTGCGTAAGCGGCTGAAAGCCCATTATCTGGCAGGCTGATATCGAGGCATTCCGCTATGTTGGACGGCATCATTAGCGGAATGCCACTTCACGTTGTTAACGTTTAGTTTTACCCATTTCAGTGGACCATTGCGCGATTTGCTCAGGGGATAAAAACTTCACCGTTTCTGTTTGTGCGTCGTTTGGCGCTTTCACTACGCTGGCGATGCAGGGGAATTTTTCCGGCATCTGTCGCAGCAGTTCCCGCTCCTGATCTTCCGAGCTTAAACTTTTAGCCTCGAGAAAGTCTTCTAACATCCAGATGCGGTATTCCATTTCATTTTTAAGTAGCTTCATAGACCCTCACGTTCTTTGGCTAGCAGATCACTGATGCTACAGGAGAATTCCTGGCTTTAAAAAGCCCTAAGCCCCCTTCGCTTATCCAAGACCCGGAATATTCACCCCGAAAATCTGCAATAGCAATACGATGTTCAAGCCAATGATAATAACCGTACCTACGGTGGAGACAACCACGGTCAGACGGCTGTTAACGAATTCACCCATGATGTCACGACGACGGGTGAACATCACCAGGGCAATCATCGGTGCCGGCAGTGCCAGACTCAGGACCACCTGACTATAAACCAGTGCATCAGTGGCATTCACGCCCATCGCCACCACAATGAAAGCCGGGACCATCGTCACCAGGCGGCGCAGCCAGACCGGAATGCGAAAACCAACAAACCCCTGCATGATCATCTGACCAGCCATGGTACCGACGACAGAACTGGAGATCCCGGAGGCAATCAGTGAGAGCAGGAACACACCTGCCGCGCCAATACCCAGCAGAGGAGTCAGCGTATGATAAGCCGTTTCGATTTCAGCCACGTCGCTGTGACCAGCATGAAACGCGCTGGAAGCCATAATCACCATTGCAATATTCACCAAACCCGCCACTGTCAGGGCAATCACCACTTCGATATTGGAAAAGCGCAGCAGCTTACGGCGCTCCCCCTGGTTTTTAACATGGGTACGGTGCTGAGTAAGACCCGAATGCAGGAAAATAGCGTGTGGCATCACCGTCGCACCGATGATCCCAACCGAAATCGTCAGCGCCTGTGCATCGGGTAATTGCGGCATAATCATTCCCATGCCGGCCGCAGCCCAGTCCACCGGCACGATAAACATCTCCACCAGATAGCAGAGCGCAATCACCGCCACCAACCCGCCAATCATCAGCTCAAGCGGGCGAAATCCGCGTTTTTCCACCATCAATAATGCGTAGGTAATGAGGGCCGTCACTCCCATACCTGCCAGCAGGGGCATATGAAACAGCAAAGAGAGTGCAATCGCACCGCCGAGAAACTCGGCTAAGTCAGTCGCCATCGCCGCGACTTCACTGACGCCCCACATTCCCCAAACCACCGGCTGCGGGAACTGTTCGCGACACATCTCAGCCAAATTTTTATTGGTGACGATGCCCAGTTTGGCCGACAGCGCCTGAAACAGCATAGCTATGAGGTTGGCCATCACCACCACCCACAACAGCGTATAGCCGTATTTCGAACCAGCCTGAATGTTAGTGGCGAAATTACCCGGATCCATATAAGCAATCGAGGCGATCACTGCTGGCCCGGCAAACAGCAGCGGCGTCATCATCCCGCGCTTTCGCCCGGAGAGCGCGTTACCAATGGCTTCGTTAGTTCGCTCAGTCAGTGAGGAAGAGGGATTCACTTCGCGCATACTTGTTCTTACCCTGTGTGGTTGAATTATTATTATGTTGTTTGATTTTCATTCTCTGACTTCGAATATAGCACTGGCTATACTCTATAGGACAAGCTTAGTTTGAGGTCAAATTACGCCATTCTGTATCAAAATATGACGTGCTGTCTGACAGGGGGAAACCTCAGGCCATAAAGTATTGTGCCGTTGTGTCAAAAACGATGCGACAAAGACCACTGTCCCTTCTCAATACGCAGGCATGGCCCATAAAAAAGGCCCACCGAAGTGAGCCTGTCCCGCCAGTCAGGGCTTTATTTATGGTCTCTGCGATACAGGTCCCACTCATCAATTCTTTCGCCACCGGGCAGCAGACAATCCGCGCGGACGCCAGCGCTGGTCTGCACGTTTTGTGACTGACCGCCCTTTTCATGGCAATAAACTGCAGCCGGGTTCGCCATGCCAATGGCCTTCTGCGCACCCAGGGGTTCCTGAGGTTGCGTACATCCCACCAGAACACATGCCAGCATGGCGATCAGTAATATTTTCATCGTAACTCCTGCAAAATGCGGGTCGATAAATGCCCGATTGATAAGATCAGAGTAACAGCAGAACTGGACCGAGACATTAAAAAGCCCGCCGGTGTACAAGGGCAGGCCTGATTCGAACAGCAGAGGATTAACGGAATGGCGAATTCAGAGGCACTTCTGCATCAGGTTCATGCGTGATTCTGTTTCTCAGGTCACGGCGAATCATCTCAATCGCCCAGAACCAGAAAATATGGCCAACCAGTTCTGACACATACTCATCCAGCGGAAGTCCGGATAACGGCGGCGTCAGCCCCAGCAGAGGGAAACTGATCCAGTGAACAGCAATGGTGGCAACAATCCCCGCCATCGCGCCCTGCCATAATTTTACTTTCGGGAAAACTTCCGCCACCAGGCAATAGCCAATCGCGAAGACCAGAGAGAAAATGATGTGGGTGATATGGACAGGGTTAATGATGTGCTCGGAGAAGTGGTAAACCGCCTGAGTAGGATCGATACCCAGATAGTCTCTCAGGAACAGGAACGGCGGGTTAAACGCATCACGTCCACCGGAGAACGTACGGGGTGGAAGCGGAACTTCTGCCCCCCATTTAACAAATGCAGACATCAGCCCGGATATCATACCGACAAATAAAGCCACGCCGTATCTGCGTCTTTTTGGAGCTGTCATGACGAAAAAATCTTTAATTTTCATAAATCACCCACGGTTAGATTAATGTCGCGAGAGATTAATACGTTACAATTTTATACATTTGATCTTGATCACTCTTTAGTTTTTTTATAAATAAGAAAACCAAAGCATGACTGTACGGCGCAGTGATAGTGATATTGCATCATTCTTCAAGCTTGCTGCTTATGGACGTAACATCACCCTAATTGATATTAATACACACATCAATACACCTGAGTAATGAATTTTCTATATAAATAACAGAATATTCCTACAAATCACGGAAGACCCATAAAAACGAAGGAAAAATCTTAAAGAAAATTCTTAAAAATTGAGGAATTAAAATAATTAAACATATTTTTTTTAAAAAAATTAATTATCAATTCCCTCCTTGAACTTGCAAACAATAAATCACATGTGAAATAAAATCAAACCATTGAATTTAAATGATTTATAAATAAATTTCTTTCTAAATACTCTCTAGAAATCAGCAGAAACACCTTTCAGATAAAACGCTATAGACACTTTACCCTCACTGCCAGCATTGATTAATTTGAGTTAAGGAATATCATGCGCCGGTAAGACATTCATTAGCCGCATTAGCAATGAGCGTGTCTTACTTTAACTCCATTTGTGGCCTTGCAGGAAGCAGCGCTCTCACTTTTCTGCTTGTCGCAAAAATATATACCGCCCTAACTACAAGCAGGGAATTAGCAATGTCTAACAGCTTCCAAAATGAGATACCCAAAGCGCGCGTTAATATAAAACTTGACCTGCACACCGGTGGCGCACAGAAAAAAATCGAACTGCCATTAAAGCTCATGGTGATGGGCGACTACAGCAACGGCAAAGAAAATCGCCCGTTATCTGAACGCGAAAAAGTGAACATTAATAAGAATAACTTTAACAGCGTGCTGGCCGAATTCAGCCCGTCATTGAACCTGACCGTTGAAAATACACTGGCAGGTGATCGCAGCGAAGAAAGCCTCAGACTCTCCTTTACCGAAATGAAAGATTTCGAACCTGAGCAGGTTGCCCGTCAGATCCCACAACTTCGCGCCATGCTCGCCATGCGTAATTTATTACGCGACCTCAAATCCAATCTTTTAGACAACGCCACCTTCCGTAAAGAGCTCGAAACCATCCTTAAAGATGACACGCTGAGCGACGACTTACGTAACGAACTGGCGGCTCTTGCCCCGAAAAATGCTTAACCCTTCCTGAACCGGATTAACCTGAGACGATGCTTATGTCTGTTAACACAGAAAATAGTCAAGAAAGCCGCACTACCGTGCTGGAACATGCCGACGCAGGAAGTGTTTACGCGTCATTATTTGAAAAAATCAACCTGACTCCGGTCTCCTCGCTGGGCGACGTGAACGTCTTCCAGGACAACCAGGCGATGTCTGACGTCACCACCGACGAGCGCGTAACCGCCGCGGTACAGGTGTTCCTTGAGCGCCTGAAGCAGTCAGGCCAGAAAGTAGAACGTCTGGATAAAACCCTGCTGGACGGCCATATCGCCATGCTCGACGAGCAAATCAGCCGTCAGTTGGACGTGGTCATGCATCATCCTGATTTCCAGCGCGTTGAATCCGGCTGGCGTGGCCTGAAGTTCCTGATCGACCGTACTGATTTCCGTCAGAACGTAAAAATCGAACTGCTGGACGTCTCCAAAGACGACCTGCGTCAGGACTTCGAAGATTGCCCCGAAATTATTCAGAGCGGCCTGTACCGTCATACCTACATTCAGGAATATGACACTCCGGGCGGCGAGCCGATCGGTTCGGTGATCTCCAACTACGAATTTGATGCGAGTGCACAAGACATCGCACTGCTGCGTAATATTTCGAAAGTGTCTGCGGCGGCACACATGCCATTCGTCGGCTCGGTTGGCCCGAAATTCTTCCTCAAAGACTCCATGGAAGACGTCGCGGCCATTAAAGACATTGGTAACTACTTTGACCGCGCCGAGTACATCAAATGGAAATCCTTCCGTGACTCCGATGACTCCCGCTATATCGGCCTGACCATGCCGCGCGTGCTCGGCCGTCTGCCTTATGGCCCGGACACTGTGCCGGTTCGCAGCTTCAACTACGTTGAAGAAGTGAAAGGCCCGGATCACGAAAAATACCTGTGGACCAACGCCGCGTTCTCGTTTGCGGCCAACATGGTGAAAAGCTTCATCAAAAACGGCTGGTGTGTACAGATCCGTGGCCCACAGGCTGGCGGCGCGGTCACTGACCTGCCGATCCACCTGTATGACCTCGGCACCGGCAATCAGGTGAAAATCCCGTCCGAAGTGATGATCCCTGAAACCCGCGAATTTGAGTTTGCCAACCTGGGTTTCATCCCACTGTCTTACTACAAAAACCGCGACTACTCGTGCTTCTTCTCCGCCAACTCGGCGCAGAAACCGGCGCTGTATGACACCGCAGATGCCACGGCCAACAGCCGCATCAACGCCCGTCTGCCGTACATCTTCCTGCTGTCACGCATCGCGCATTACCTGAAACTGATCCAACGCGAAAACATCGGCACCACCAAAGATCGCCGCCTGCTGGAGCTGGAACTGAATACCTGGGTCCGCACGCTGGTGACTGAGATGACCGATCCGGGCGATGACCTGCAAGCTTCCCACCCGCTGCGCGATGCCAAAGTGACCGTAGAAGATATCGAGGACAACCCGGGCTTCTTCCGCGTGAAACTCTACGCAGTGCCACACTTCCAGGTCGAAGGCATGGACGTGAATCTGTCGTTGGTTTCTCAGATGCCTAAAGCGAAAGCATAAGGGCGGAGGCACCATGAAGATTGAGCGTCCCCTGTGGACACGCGGGATCCTGGTTTCTCCGCAGCAGTTTCAACAACAGGCCTCTCTCGAGGCCTGGACTAATGAATGTATTGCGCAAATGGGCATCCTGCATCCATGGGGGGTGCTCCATGCCACGTTTGAGCAGGACGCGCTGGCTCAGGGGCGTTTGAAAGCGGAACGTCTGCAGGTGCGCTTTCCGGATGGGGTTCTGGTCGACACAGATTGTGCCGACGCACTCCCGCCAACGTTAACGCTTGCTGCAAATCTGCCTGCGGATGCTACGGAAGCCACCGTGATGTTAGCCATGCCGCAGCTTTATGCCAACGGCGGTAACTGCCTGCAGCCTGACGAGCGGGCCGAACGTCCGGTGCGTTATCGCCAGGCATGGCGTGATGTGCAAAATCAGTATGGCGACGATAAGAAACAGGTTGCCGTGATGACGCACGAGCTCACGCTTCGTCTGGACAAGCAGGAAAACGCCGATTATCAGATATGCCCGGTAGCCCGCTTACTGCGTGATGCGCAGGGCCGCTGGACACAGGACATGAACTTCATTCCACCCATGTTGAGCCTGCAGGCTAGCCGCTGGTGTGGTGAGCAGTTGGAAATGCTGATGGTACAGCTGCGGGCGCGTTTGCAGCGCCTGATGGGCATGCGCCGCGAAAGCAACGCGCGCATGGCCGACTTTGCCGTGGCCGACGTGTCGTTGTTCTGGCTACTTAATGCCCTGAATGGCGCAGAGCCGGTGCTGGGGAATTTTCAGCGCTATCCACAGGTACACCCGGAACGTTTGTACCAGGAACTGGCAAGACTGGCGGGCAACCTTTTGACCTTCTCGCTGGACCATGATGTCACGGCTATTCCTGTCTACCGGCATGACCGCCTGACGGCCGTTTTCCCGCCGCTGTTTGCCCTGTTGAACATTCTGCTCGAAGCCAGCCTGCCGTCACGCGTGGTGGCGATAGAGCTGGTTCACGAACCGCGTATTAACCAATGGCACGGTAACTTGCACGACCCGCGTCTGCGCGAAGACGTGGATTTCTACCTGTCGGTACGCTCCTCCCTGTCGGCTTCCCAGTTGCAAATCCAGTTCCCGCAACTGTGTAAAGTCGGCGCGCCGGACGACGTCGGTAACGTAGTGAATGTGGCACTGAATGGCATTCCGCTGCGCCCTCTGAGCCATGTCCCAGCCGCTATTCCTCTACGTCTGGAAAATCAATATTTCTCCCTTGATCTTAACCATCCTGCAGCGAAGCAGATGATGGAGGCCGGTGCCTGCGTGTTCTACGTACCGGGTACGCTCGGTGAGATCCAACTTGAACTGTTTGCGGTATTACGCGCATGAGCCACCCCATGAAAATACAGACGGAGTCTGTCGATATTGACGCACTGCTCGCCGATACCTGGTTGCAGGTGATCAGCCTGCGGCAGGGCATGATCTGCCCTGAAGGCGAAGGACGAATGTTCTGGCAGCGCTGCGTAGCAGATATTGAACGTGTTCAGCAGGCACTGAAAGAGGCCGACGTCAGCGAACAAAGCTGCCAGCACATCATGTATGCCCAGTGCGCAGTGCTGGATGAAACCGTAAAAGGACGGAGCGTACAGGATGATGCCTACTACGTATGGTGCAACTCCCCCCTGCAGGCGCATTTTTTCAATACGCTGGACGCGGGCAGCCAACTTTACGAGCGGATGCGTAGTGTATTGCATGAGCCGGCCCCGGACATCGCCGTCATGACCTGCTTCCATCGGGTGCTGATGTTGGGATTCCAGGGCAGTTACAGCTCGCTGGCGGCCACAGAACGCGAACAACTTGTCGACCAACTGTCCGCACGGGTGCCGGTATTTAGCTTTGCACCGTCGCGACCAGTACTGGCGATCGCGACATCACGTAGTCGTCTTAGTGTATGGCTACGCTACTGGCCAGTGCGTCTTGGGCTGGCCTTCGTTATCGTCGCGGGACTGTGGTGGGGCCTTGACCATTGGCTGTCAGGCTTGTTGTCGACTTTGTTGCCGGGGTCCGTGTGATGAGTCCGGGATGGCGCCGCGCATTATGGTTATGGACAGGATTTCTGGCCGGTATGCTGTGTCTGGCGTTTCTGCCTCTGTCACCGAAAGCCAGCTGGGCAGCCTTCCTGTCGGTTGTGCTTATTTGCGCCATTGGACTGTGGAGAACCGGTGGTAAACCCAGGACGGAGTTCTCCGACGCGCTCCCCGACGGGCTGCCACCGGAAAACTACCGTTTACCCGTGGTGCTGGTCTGTGGTGATAGCTTAGCGCCCCTGTTTGGCGACGAGAGGCTGCATCAGTCCGCACAGGGATGCTGGCTGCGGGTCGATGACGTAAGCTCGCTTCGCCAGTTTGCTCGACAGTTGTTGTGGCAGCGCCCAGAATGGGGCAGACAGCTGGCTGTCATGGTCGTGGTAAACCCGCAACAGCACACCGACGAGCGTGCGCTGACCACTCGCCTGTATGAATTACGCTGGCAACTGGTGCAGTTGCGCCGCGATACGCGCCGCACCATTCCGCTGCTTCTTTGCAGCACAGTCGCGACCAGCGTTGCAAAGACGCCGGTCTGGCTGTCACAGCAGCTTGCACAACCCATCACCCTGTGGCGGACCGTCACGATGCCAGAAACGCTGACCAACTGGCAGCGTGGTGACAGTAGTAGCGAACAGGCCGAGCGGCTGAAACAAACGGTCGTCTTCAATCACCATAATAACTGGTTGAACGCACAGGTGCTGCCTGCGTTGCAGGAGCGCAACGACGACGTCGCGTGCGTGTCCCCGCAGCAGGTTATCTTGCATCAGGTCGCCGGGCTGAAAGACCTCGAACTTGCTTCTCTCTGGCAACATTGGCTGGTCTCGCATACTGCCCTGACGCAGGTGGCCGGCTGGCATCCGAACGCCGGTACCGAAACCACTCACCTGCTGTTCCCTGATTTTATCTTTTCCGATCTTCCCGTGGGCCACGGTCTGTCATCCCGCCGACGGATGCTGCGCCATGGCGTCACGCTACTGACGCTGGCCGCCGTAGCGGCCTTGTGTTGTAGCGCCTGGCATAACCGACAGCTGTTGCATCGGGTCGCTTTCGATATTCGCCATTACGACAGCCTAAAGATGAACGACTACGTGCCTAAAGCTAAGGCTGTTGAGGTATTGCGTCAGGATGCTGCGCAACTGGATGACTGGTTCCGCAACGGTGAACCGCTACGTCTGGGTTTAGGGCTTTATCAGGGTGAGCGTCTGCGCCTGCCGCTGCTAGCCGCGATCAAAACCTATGTGCCCCCACCGCCTCCGCCACCACCCGCATCGGCCCCGAAGACTGTGCGTCTCGACGCCCTGTCGCTGTTCGATACCGGCAAATATCAGCTCAAACCGAACAGCACCAAGATGCTGGTCAGCGCGCTGATCGATATCAAAGCCAAACCCGGCTGGCTGATCGTGGTTGCAGGCCATACCGATATCACCGGTGACGCACCCGCTAACCAAATTTTATCCCAGAAACGGGCCGAAGCGCTGCGCGACTGGATGCTTTCCACCAGTGACGTTTCCCCGACCTGCTTTGCGGTGCAGGGCTACGGCGCGACACGCCCGATTGCAACAAACGACACCGCAGAAGGCCGTGCGGCTAACCGTCGTGTCGAAATCAGTCTGGTGCCACAGGCTAACGCCTGTCAGGCAGCAGCACCTCAACCTGCATCAGGATCTGATGCAGGGATAACAACAAGCAAGGAGAAGTAAACCATGGCAATTCCAGTTTATCTGTGGCTGAAAGACGACGGCGGTGCGGACATTAAAGGTTCCGTTGATGTTAAAGATCGCGAAGGCAGCATCGAAGTGGTTGCACAGCAACATAACCTGTACATCCCTACAGACAACAACACCGGCAAACTGACGGGTACCCGTATTCATACCCCGTTCCTGTTTACCAAAGAAATCGATTCATCCAGCCCGTATTTGTACAAGGCTGTAACCACCGGTCAGACCCTGAAATCTGCCGAGTTCAAATGGTATCGCATTAACGATGCTGGCCAGGAAGTGGAGTATTTCAACACCAAGCTTGAGAACGTCAAACTGGTGAAAGTTGCGCCAGAAATGTACGACATCAAAGATGCGTCTAAAGAGAAGCACAACCATCTTGAGCGCATTGAACTGCGTTACGAAAAAATCACCTGGACCTACAAAGACGGCAACATCATTCATTCCGATTCCTGGAACGAACGTACCACCGCGTAATACCTCACCGCAGACGGTTCGCCGCCTGCGGTTTTTGTTGTTTGCAAAACCGCTTCATCAAGCCGTTTCGCAAACAGCAAAACACGTCGGACATCGACCTAATGGGCCTGGGTTCCTGCAAAGGAGAGGCTACGGGCGGTAGCGTACCCAAAAAAAGGAATGCAGCATGGAAAACCAGTCAGCCGTTTTATTACGTCGTTTAAATCCTTATTGTGCGCAGGCGCTGGAAGCCGCAGCGACCCTTTGTCAGACCCGCGCCCACAGCGAAATCACCATTGAACACTGGCTGCTGAAACTGCTGGAGCTGGGCGAAGGCGACATCACCGTGCTGGCGCGCCGCTACGAGTGGGACATGGACAGCCTGTGGCAAAGCCTGTTATCCCATATCGACACCCTGCCGCGTTCGGTACATACCCGCCCGGTGTTATCCGATGCCCTCAATGCCCTGATGCAGTCCGCCTGGCTGGCCGCATCTTTACAAGACAGCGCCGACCGCGTGCGCAGCATTCATTTACTGGAAGCCCTGACCGCGCAACCGCAGCTTCTGCGCTGTGAAGGCGCATGGCCGCTGTTCAGCCTGAGCGCAACGCAGATCTCCCGCCTCAAGCCGCTGCTGGACGCCCAGTCCGACGAGCGCCCGGCGCTGCAACAGCAGGCCAGCCTGAATAGGCCGGTCTCTTCGCTCAATGAGCCGTCTGCAAAACCTAAAGCCGACAATCTGTCCGGTCAGGCATTAAGTGAAGCCTTACAGGCCGCGCTGGATAAATTCACGTTGGACGTCACGGCGAAAGCCAAAGCAGGGCAAATTGATCCGATCTTCGGGCGCGATACCGAGATCCGCCAGATGATCGACATCCTGTCGCGCCGCCGTAAAAACAACCCGATTTTGGTGGGTGAACCGGGCGTAGGTAAGACCGCGCTGGTCGAAGGTCTGGCGCTGCGCATTGCCGAGGGCAATGTGCCGGACAGCCTGAAAACCGTTAGCCTGCGCACCCTGGATCTTGGCCTGTTGCAGGCCGGTGCCGGTGTCAAAGGCGAGTTTGAACAACGCCTGAAAAACGTCATCGACGCCGTGCAGCAGTCGCCAACGCCGGTGCTGCTGTTTATCGACGAAGCGCACACTATTATCGGCGCGGGCAATCAGGCCGGTGGTGCAGATGCCGCCAACCTGCTAAAACCGGCCCTCGCCCGTGGCGAACTGCGCACCATCGCCGCCACTACCTGGTCTGAGTACAAACAGTATTTTGAACGCGACGCTGCCCTTGAGCGCCGTTTCCAGATGGTCAAAGTCGACGAGCCTGACGACGCCAAAGCCAGTCTGATGCTGCGTGGCCTCAAAGGCCGCTACGCCCAGCACCACGGCGTGCATATTCTGGACGCCGCCATCACTGCCGCCGTCACCCTGTCGCGCCGCTTTTTGACCGGTCGCCAACTGCCGGACAAAGCCGTTGACCTGCTCGACACCGCCGGTGCCCGCGTGCGTATGAGCATCGACACCCTGCCGCAAGCGCTGATGGAGATTAACGCCGAACTGGCGGCGCTGGCGATGGAGCAACAGGCCATCGAACAGGACCTGCTGCTGCTGCCGAACATCGGTTCAACACGTCTGAACGACATTGCAAAACGCCGTGAAGAACTGGCCATCGACCAGCAAAAACTTGAACAACAGTATGAAAATGAAAAACGCCTGACCACGCAGATCATCGACGCGCGTCAGGAGATCGCCGACGTTGCCCACCTGGCCGCGCTGCAAGAAGAACTCAGCCAGGTTCAGGGCAACGCGCCGCTGCTGTCACTGGATGTCGATGCCCGAACCGTCGCTACCGTGATTGCCGACTGGACCGGGGTGCCGCTCTCCAGCCTGCTGAAAGACGAGCAGACCGATTTATTGCAGCTGGAAAACCATCTCGCCACCCGCGTGGTGGGTCAGGATGCCGCGCTGGTCGATATGGCACAGCGCCTGCGCGCCGCCAAAACCGGCCTGACATCTGAGAATGGTCCACTGGGCGTATTCCTGCTGGTCGGCCCCAGCGGCGTGGGTAAAACCGAGACGGCGCTGTCGCTGGCCGATACTCTGTTCGGTGGTGAGAAATCCCTTATCACCATCAACATGTCCGAGTATCAGGAAGCGCATACCGTTTCCCAGCTGAAAGGCTCTCCTCCGGGTTATGTCGGTTACGGTCAGGGCGGGATTCTGACCGAAGCAGTACGCAAACGCCCGTACAGCGTGGTGCTGCTCGATGAAGTGGAAAAGGCCCACCGGGATGTTATCAACCTGTTCTACCAGGTGTTTGACCGCGGCATCATGCGCGACGGTGAAGGCCGCGAAATCGATTTTCGCAATACTGTCATTTTGATGACCGCCAATCTGGGCAGCGACCATCTGATGCAGCTATTGGAAGAGCAACCAGAATCCACCAATAGCGACTTGCATGAACTGCTGCGCCCTATTCTGCGCGACCACTTCCAGCCTGCACTGCTGGCCCGCTTCCAGACACTGATTTACCGCCCACTGGACGCTATAGCACTGCGAACCATCGTCGAGATGAAGCTGGCGCAGGTTGCCAAACGGCTGAACAAACATTACGGCCTGCAAACCACTATTGAAGAAAGCCTGTACGACACCCTGGTCGCCGCCTGTCTGCTGCCGGACACCGGCGCACGCAACATCGACAGTCTGCTTAATCAACAGATTTTACCGGTACTGAGCCAGCAACTGCTGCAGCGCATGTCAGCACAAGAGCGCACCACGTCGCTGACATTGGGCTGGGATGAAGAGGAAGGGATCACGCTGGAATTTAATGGAGAACAACAAGCATGAGCTTACTCGGCGCAATGTCAATCCCGGTGATTTTTGACCACAGTCACCACAAATTAGCCGTGCGCAACAACACGGCTGACCTCGACGTGCTGAGCTTTACCGGTAAAGAGAGTCTGAGCACACCATTTAGTTACGACATCCAATTTACCAGCAGCAACAAAAACATCGACCCAACTACCCTGCTGATGCAGGATGCCTCGCTGACCCTGCAGGCCCCGGTGCTAGAGGCTTTCGGCGTGTCTGTCCAGCAGCCACAGCGCGTTATTCAGGGCGTGGTCACCAGTTTTAAGCGCCTATCGACGTCGAAGGATGAGAGCCGCTACGAGCTTTGCCTGCAGCCGCGTCTGGCCCTGCTCTCTCGCAGCCATCAGAACGGTATCTATCAGGACATCTCGGTGCCGGGTATCGTGGAGAAAATCCTGCGCGAGCGCCACGACATGCGCGGCCAGGACTTTGTCTTCACGTTGGCGCGTGAGTATCCTCGCCGCGAACAGGTGATGCAGTACGGTGAAGATGACCTGACCTTCATCTCCCGCCTGCTAAGCGAAGTCGGTATCTGGTTCCGCTTTACCGCAGACCCGAAACTTAACATCGACGTGGTGGCGTTTTATGACGACCAGCGTTACTACGAACAAGGGCTGACGTTACAGGCCGTGCCGCCTTCCGGCATGCACGACAGCGGCGTTGAATCGGCATGGGATTTAGCCAGCCACCATCAGGTGGTCGAAAAATCCGTCAGCACCGGTGACTACAACTACCGTACCGCGACGGCCGACATGACCTCCGGTGCCGATGTCACCCGGGGCGATGCCACGACCTACGGCGAAGCCTACCATTACGCCGACAACTACCTGACCGCCGGTGCCGAAGGGCGTGACCCGGAGCCGGAGAGCGGCGCGTTCTATGCCCGCCTGCGTCACGAGCAGTACCTGAATCATCAGGCGCGGTTCTCGGGCGTCGCCAGCGCCGCGACGCTGGTGCCGGGTCTGGAGCTGAAGGTCACCGGCAGTGACAGTCCAACGCCGTTTACCAAAGGTATCATTATCACCCACACCGTCAGCACGGCGCGGCGTGACAAAAGCTTTGAAGTGGAATTTGAGGCCATTCCCTATTCCGAGGACTACTGCTTCCGCCCGGCGCTGGTCAATAAACCGGTGATGGCCGGTACCCTGCCCGCCCGCGTCACCAGTACGACCGCCAACGACACCTACGGACATATCGACAAAGACGGGCGTTATCGCGTCACTATGCTGTTTGACCGCGACGCGTGGGAGCAGGGCTACGAAAGTCTGTGGGTCCGTCAGGCACGACCGTACGCTGGTGATACCTACGGTATGCACCTGCCGCTGCTGGCGGGTACCGAAGTGGCGATTGCCTTTGAAAACGGCAACCCGGACCGCCCTTATATTGCCCATGTGCTGCATGATTCCGCGCACGGTGACCACGTCACCATCCGCAACTACAAGCGGAACGTCCTGCGCACGCCGGCCAATAACAAACTGCGTCTGGATGATGAGAAAGGCAAAGAGCACATCAAGCTCAGCACCGAGTACGGCGGCAAGAGCCAGCTGAATCTGGGGCACTTGGTGGATGCCGAGAAGCAACAGCGTGGTGAAGGTTTTGAGCTGCGCACCGACCTGTTCGGGGCGATACGTGCGGAGAAAGGGATTTTTATCAGTGCGGATGGTCAGGGGAAGGCACAGGGGAAAGTGCTGGAGATGGACGCAGTCATTAGTGAGATGACCTCACTTCAGGAAATGGCGCAATCACTTTCCACAGATGCTCAAACGGCGACCGCCAATCCTGCAGATATGGCAGCGCAGGTTGCCCTGATTAATCAGCGTGTAAAAGATTTAACCGCCTCGGTCTTACTGATGCACGCCCCAAAAGGCGTTGCACTGACCAGCGGCGAACATCTGCAAATATCCGCCAGCCAGAATCTGATTGCTACTGCTGGGAAAAATACTGATATCAGCGTGGCGAAGAACTTCTTTATCGGTGTGGGTAATACCTTAAGTATCTTCGTGAGAAAACTGGGAATGAAGCTGATCGCCAACCAGGGGCCAATTACCGTACAGGCACAGAATGACCTGATGGAATTACTGGCCCGCAAGGCAATCACCATCACCAGTACCGAAGATGAGATAAAAATTACCGCCAAGAAAAAGATCACGATTAACGGTGGCGGAAGTTATATCACGCTGGATGAGAATAAGATTGAGTCGGGGACGGCTGGAGAGTACCTGACGAAAGCGGGGCATTATGGACGGCAGGAGAAGGCGAAGCAGGTTGTGAATATGCCTGTATTCCAGAAAATATCCTCAGATGACCACAATATCCGCCTTCTTTGCGCAGATGATAATGGTAAATTTTATGGAAATACAAAATATATAGCTTACTTCCCTGACGGTACTCACAAAGAAGGAATGACGGATACCGAGGGACAGACTGAAGTCTTTACGACACGTGAAGCCCAGGATGTTTACATCCGTTTATTGACAAAATAAGGAAGTAAAAGAATGGCTAAATATTATGTATACACACAAGTTAAATCCAATGTTGACCCATCGCTCTTAGCCTATGATATGCAAGTTCATAAGACAGGAGGCAATGGCATAAAACAATATGTTCTTCAAACCGGAATACAACCCTTACCAGCAAACTATATAACCAAGAAACACGAAACCAGTGATATATCAGAAAGTCAATCTGCAATATTCATCCTGGAAGTTATGCTTTACCGAAAGTCAGGCGCTGATTACATACCAGCACTGAGTAAACCTGCAAGTTCTATATATTCACTTGGTGAGTTCTCCAGTGATACAGCAGTTAATAATAACTCCAGAGAGAATATTATATACATGGAGACTACACAGCAAACTAAAAAATCAAAAGAGGGTGAAATCCATACATATAACTTGACTATATCGCGAAAGGAAAGAGTGTTTATTGCACCAGAGCATCCAATTGGTGATCCTTTAGATCCATTTACTCAAGAGAAAATTGATAGTCAATTATCTAATAGATTAAATCACCTATCTTATCCTGACCAAAATAGAACCATGTTATGTGGGCCAGCTGCGTTTTTTTATTGTTTACTAAAAGACAGGCCTGACTTATACAAGCAAGCAGTTGTTGATCTATCGGAAATAGGTAAAACCAAAATTGGAACTTTAGAAATAAACCCTTCGAAAGGCACAAAACATCCGGAAGGATATTTCGAAAATGGCATTGAAAAAATCTCAGCTATTGATTGGATATCTCTTGCAAGTTTACGAGATTCAGAAAATACCATTTTGAATTATGACAGCCCTGCAGACAAGATATCAGCAATAACAATGTGGGGAGTATTAGAAAGTTGGTTTACAAAAGTAGGAGCATCAAAAGAATTTAGTAATATAAGCATAATTACAAGCAACGTAAATGATGTTTGTGATCTAAATGAATATGTTAAAAATGGAAATCATATTGTATGTCTAATTTCTGCAGGAATGCTACAATTGGGAGCAGATTCCCCATTTAAAGATCATTGGATTGTATGGGAAGGGCAAGTTAAGTTAAAAAAAGATAATTCGCTTATCACACTGACTACTGATTTATCTGAAGTCATACAATTGAATCTATTCTCTTGGGGAGAGGTAAGTAACTCACTAAAGGTAGATTTAACTTTAGAACGGTTCCTTAAACATACTTTTGGAGGGATGGTATTCAAAAAAATACCATAAATATGACAATGAATAAAAAAATATGCTATTTGTTTTTTTTAATAACTGGATGTACTCCAGGAATAAAATTCACTCCAGACTCATTACCAGGAGCAACAGTAGGTGTTTCTTATCATACAGAAATAAATATAAGTGGTGGTTCAGGCCCAGTAGCATCTAGCCACTCATATAAAATCGAACCAGAAAACCTAGGGATTTATATCGATGTTTGCAACGACAAATCCCCAGTGAAGTATAATTGCATAGAGCTGAAAGGTACTCCAAGTAAAAAAGGGAATATAACAGTAATATTAATTGGTGGGACTATACCTACATCTCTCACTTCATCATCAGTAGGGTTTAAGAAAATTTATACTCTAGACATAAAACAACCGTAAAATCATAACTACCATATTACATATGGTACCAAATAAAATACGTTGCACACTGTACTATCATCTATTTACTAATCAGTGGTTGCACGTCGGTAACAACATTTACACTAGATATATTACCTGACACTACCGTCGAGAAGCTCTATCATTTTGATATCGTTATAGGCGGTGGCCCAGGCCCTGTGATAAAAGAGCCATTTGGATATACTATCCTTCCTGTTGATTCAGGGCTTACGTTGAGTCCAACAGAAAAATACAATAAACCTTACAATTAAAGGTGTTCCTAAAACCACACAAACTATTACTGTCGATATAGGAGGCAGCACTTATGGAACGTCAATCCCCGGTCACGAGTTCCAAAAGACTTATACAATTAAGGTAAAACAATAATTGATATCTATTGTGTTGGTATAAATATTTATTTCGATAACATTACCTAGTATTACCATAAAAAGCAGCATCATCGCGACTTAACTGATTTATCGTCACTACCCAATCCGGCCTCACTGACAGCGTTAGTTATACATATAAGGAAATCCCTGTATGAACACCTCTTTGCTGATTTTATTCGACCACAGCCACCATAAATTAGCCGTGCGCGACAACGCGGCGCCCCTGGATGTTTTGGGCTTTACGGGCAAAGAGAGCCTGAGCACGCCGTTTTGCTACGACATCCAGTTCACCAGTACCGATAAGAACATCGACCCGACCACTATGTTGATGAAGGATGCCTCGCTGACGCTGCAGGCGCCGGTCGCTGAAGCTTTCGGCGTCTCCGTGCAGCAACCGCAGCGCGTGATCCAAGGCGTCGTGACCGGCTTCAAGCGCCTGTCGACCTCAAAGGATGAGAGCCGCTACGAGCTTTACCTGCAGCCGCGTCTGGCCCTGCTCTCTCGCAGCCATCAGAACGGTATCTATCAGGACATCTCGGTGCCGGGTATCGTGGAGAAAATCCTGCGCGAGCGCCACGATATGCGCGGTCAGGATTTTGTCTTCACGCTGGCCAAAGAATATCCGCGCCGCGAACAGGTGATGCAGTACGGCGAGGACGACCTGACTTTTATCTCGCGTCTGCTGGCCGAAGTCGGTATCTGGTTCCGCTTTACCGCTGACCCGAAACTCAATATTGATGTGGTGGAGTTTTACGACGACCAACAGTATTACGAGCAGGGGCTACAGCTTTCCGCCGTGCCGCCGTCTGGGATGCACGACAGCGGCGTGGAGTCGGCCTGGGATTTGACCAGTCACCATCAGGTGGTGGAGAAATCGGTCAGCACCAATGATTATAACTACCGCACCGCTACCGCCGATATGACCGGCAGTGCCGATGTCACCCGTGGCGACGCCACCACCTACGGCGGAGCCTGTCACTACGCCGACAACTACCTGACCGCCGGTGCCGAAGGCCGTGACCCGTAACCGGAGCCGGAAAGCGGTGCCTTCTATGCCCGTCTGCGCCATGAGCGTTACCTGAATAATCAGGCGCGTTATTCCGGCGTGGCGAATACCGCGAAGATGGTACCCGGTCAGGAACTGAAGGTCATCGGCAGCAATATCCCGATGCAGTTTACGAAAGGCGTGATTATCACCCACACCCTCAGCACCGCACGCCGGGATAAAAGTTTTGAAGTAACGTTTGAGGCCATTCCTTATTCCGAGGATTACTGCTTTCGCCCAACGCTGGTCAGTAAACCCACCATGGCCGGCACCCTGCCCGCCCGGGTGACCAGTACCACCGCCAACGATATCTACGGGCATATCGACAAAGACGGGCGTTATCGCGTCAATATGCTGTTTGACCGCGACGCCTGGGAGCAAGGTTACGAAAGCCTGTGGGTACGTCAGGCACGCCTGTATGCGGGAGACACCTGCGGTCTGCATCTCCCCCTGCTGGCCGGCACAGAAGTGGCGATTGCCTTTGAAGACGGTAATCCCGACCGCCCTTATATCGCGCACGTTCTGCACGACTCGGCACACGGCGACCACGTCACCATCCGCAACTACAAGCGCAACGTGCTGCGTACTCCTGCCAACAACAAACTGCGCCTAAACGATGATCGCGGCAAAGAGCATATCAAGCTCAGCACTGAGTACGGCGGCAAAAGCCAGCTGAACCTGGGGCACCTGGTGGATGCTGAGAAGCAGCAGCGCGGTGAAGGTTTTGAGCTGCGCACCGACCTGTTTGGGGCCATCCGCGCCGAGAAAGGGATTTTTATCAGCGCTGATGGGCAACAAAAAGCACAGGGGAAAGTGCTGGAGATGGACGCAGTCATTAGTGAGATGACCTCACTTCAGGAAATGGCGCAATCACTTTCCACGGATGCTCAAACGGCGACTGCCAATCCTGCAGATATGGCAGCGCAGATTGCTCTGATTAATCAGCGGGTAAAAGATTTAACCGCCTCGGTCTTACTGATGCACGCCCCAAAAGGCATTGCGCTGACCAGCGGTGAACATCTGCAAATATCCGCCAGCCAGAATCTGATTGCTACTGCTGGGAAAAATACTGATATCAGCGTGGCGAAGAACTTCTTTATCGGTGTGGGTAATACCTTAAGTATCTTCGTGAGAAAACTGGGAATGAAGCTGATCGCCAACCAGGGGCCAATTACCGTACAGGCACAGAATGACCTGATGGAATTACTGGCTCGCAAGGCGATCACCATTACCAGTACCGAAGATGAGATAAAAATTACCGCCAAGAAAAAGATCACGATTAACGGTGGCGGAAGTTATATCACGCTGGATGAGAATAAGATTGAGTCGGGGACGGCTGGGGACTATCTGACGAAGGCTGGGTATTATGGGCGATTACCTATAGCTTCGATAAAACCAGAGATGAAGGATTTTCCGCTGATTGAGTCAGGAGCATATAATATATGCTTTAATTTCAAAGATGACGATGGAACCCCTTATCGCAACACAAATTATATAGCATACTTTTCTGACGGAACTCAAAAGGAAGGCATTACAGATCAGAAAGGAAATACAGAAAAGTTCATCCGAAATGATGATGGTGAAATCAGGATTAAACTGATAAGTGATGATATTGATATGGGGGTAGGAGATGAAGAATAAAACTACAGATAGCAAGCCTCTCAAAGAAGAAGACAGTATTACTACGCAGAATGTAACGAACCAATTTCGTAAAATGATGAGAGAGGCGCATGAGGCACAAAGGAAAGTTTTATTGATAAGAGAAGCAGATTTGAATCGTTGGGGCAATGCAGAGCAGAAAGAGTTTAAAAAGATTTTTGGCATTGATGGGAATGCGCCGATATCATCCGACGTCATGATAAAAGGAGCATTTAGTCATAAAGAGACGAAGACAGCAAGAGAAATAATGCAAGATGGTATTATAAGGATACAAATAATTAGTGCAGAATTGAAGTTGGAAGATTTCATCAATGAAACAAAAAGCGATAAGACATTTGCTGCTTATGTAGAAAGTGAAATTCAGGAAAATTACAAAATATACATAGGGAAAAATTTCTCGCCAAAAAAAATAACTGGACCAAATTCCCAGGCAAGCACTCTTTGCCATGAGATGTCTCATTTTGCTAAACATTGGTCAGATCCAAGTCTTGGTGGAATGGGAACGAAAGATCTAGGGCCCTCTGGTAAACCTGAAGAAACAACCGCCAAAAAACACCTGAAATACGCACAAACGCTCATTGACACACAAGATGAAAAAATATTTACAAGCTCATATAATATTGAAAAATATTTTGAGATAGAATTGAATTAACTGATTAACTTAATGCTTAGCCTGTATGCTAATGTCAGTTTTATAAAACACAAATCATTTGTGGTCCTGTCACATAAGGTTAACATGATTGAAAATAAAATACTAAAGCATACAAAATCGATTATTTTTATGTCGATACTTGTATCACATAATGGAATGGCAAGCGAAGAGGTCATCATTAAAAAATATGGATATGGGCTGCCATTACAAGAAAATATCGACCATGATATTTATCCGTTAAATGATTCACATATCACACATCATCTCATTGGCGATAATGAAAATGACACTGCTAATTTTAAAAGTGGCGCGAAAATTAATTTATTTGTAAGTAAAGATAAGAGTGCATTACTTTCATTAGTAATGATTTACAATAAAAGCAATCAGCCTATATTTATTTACAAACGACAATTACCTCTTGATTATAATCCCAGCAAAACTCAAGCATTTTATTCCAAATTATGTGGAAATGGATATTTTATTACCACGGATAACATTGTGGTAAATTATCTGGGGCCCACATGCCATGGTGAGTCAGATACTGAATCTGACAATTGGTTGAAGATCTCTCCTGATACAATTCTTTCTTTTACAGTTAAACTTAATGACTCGTATGCATTTCCTCTAGGTAAGCACCGTTATAATATAGGTACACTAGGCTATGATTTAGTCAATAACGCTTGGTTTATTGAACAAGCGATTAATAACAGTTTGTTTTCCATATTAAACTGGAAATCTGATTGTAAAATAAAAAAATTCACTCCTCTTCTAAGGAATGAAGTAGAAGAGCGGACAGCTCCATGTGATAGTGGTTATAATCATAAATATAATATTAGAAATTTTCTTGAAAATTTAGGGTATAGAGGAGGTGATGAAAATTCATTCCAAATAAGATCTAATCAAGTAGTCATTGAAATTGATGGTGATGCAATAGAACAACCTTATAAAACCATTCTTAATAATTAATGGAACAATAGTGGTAATATCCGTGGGGTTAGTGAGTTCTTGAATGGTTGGATGACTGAATCAGAATGTACGTGCCCAGCTAGAACGACATAACCTGCTAATCCCGAGACAACAAGCAGATAAATTTGGTGGTAATTAAATAAACTAATAACACACGAAATCTTTGCCGATGGCAAGGCATTTTACCTATCTGATTCCATGTATGATGAAGCGGAAAATATCAAGATAGGAACTGAATATCTGCAATATTGGATTGAGAAAAAAAGTACTCTCGAAGAGGCATACAAAAAATATCGCGGGACGGATGACGAATACCACAGTGTAATAAAACCATGTGCTGAAAAACTCGTTAATGATCCTAACAATATGCAAATATTAAGAGATGGGATAGGTAAATGATATGAAATATTGCTTTCTCTTACTCTGGTTTGTTTTTTCCTCCTGCCTGGCTGACTCTATTAAAACTATTGAAACATGTGAGTTAAAACAAGGAGAGAAAATTCAATTAATTAAATTAAATACCATTGATGGTGATACATTGTACCTAAAATTCAGAAATATTATAACGGGTGCATTCCTTGATAACCCTAGAGATACTGATTATACCGGGAGTATTATTCTTTCAAAATGTATAAATAACTCTCTTGTTTTTGCTCTCAACTATGGTTCTCCCTATATAAAAGGGTGTTTAGTAACGGGTTGGCAAGATGGTTTTAAAGGAAAAACTGATCCCGAAGGTTTTTGTTTTGCAGAAAAGAATACGCCAGAATCAGTTTGGTTTGGTGACAAAAACATTCTAATTATCATCAAAAATAGAATTGATATTTACCCTTTAGAAGGAAAATATATTATCTATGATAATACTCAACCTGGAAAAAGGTCATACGTTACTAATGAATTACCCCCAAAATCAGGTTATAAAATATTCCATTTAAAACCTTACAAAGACAATTATCAATAAATTATTAGTTATCCTCTATCGGCAAGAATTGGAGTTTCCCACTCTGAATTATGGATAAAATTGATGAAAATTAACCTTCTAAATAAATTACTTAAAAAAACCAAGAATAATAAAGTAAAGAATCTTACATCAATATTCCCTAAAGATAATTCCCAAGCGTTCAGTAATTTAAAAAATCACCCTTACATAATATCTTTAATAGAAGATAATGTTTATGCTTACAGAATGTTATTTTGTGCAGAAAATAAATATGCTCGAAAAATAATCTGTAGTATTAATGAAAAATATGAGTCAGATATTACATCTGAAGATGCTAGTAATATTATTATTTCATTAAAAAATGAAGCAATCGCACTCAATATCTATAATGATTTCGAAGGAAAAGTGGTAAGGTTAATCACTAATTCAGAAGACCTTATCAATAAAATATGGTTACTAAAGATAACACCGCCTCCTCCATGGATTTCATTCCCTGAGATTGACCCTGATGGATTGGGAAGTATGCAGGGGAATTTATCATTCTGGTGGGACTGGATGTGGTTGCCTTTTTGGAACTCTTTAGATGCAACTCAAAAAAATGATTATTTGATTGTTAACGAAGCCCCAACAAATTGGGTTGAGTATTTTGATTTCTATGAAACACATATAAATAAAGAAACATAGTCATGTTATGAACCAATCTAAAATAACAGGTCATAACTGTAATCCAAATAACTCACAAACATCATCTTTCTGATATTGCTAACAGCGTTAGCTACGCTAATAAGGACATGTGCATATGACTTCTTCTTTGCCCATTTCGTTTGACCACAGTCACCATAAATTAGCTGTGCGCAACAACACGGCTGACCTCGACGTGCTGAGCTTTACCTGTAAAGAGGGTCTGAGCACACCATTTAGTTACGACATCCAATTTACCAGCAGCAACAAAAACATCGACCCAACCGCTATGCTGATGCAGGACGCCTCGCTGACCCTGCAGGCCCCGGTACTCGAAGCTTTCGGCGTGTCTGTCCAGCAGCCACAACGTGTTATTCAGGGCGTGGTCACGGGTTTTAAGCGCCTGTCGACATCGAAGGATGAGAGTCGCTACGAACTGTGTTTGCAGCCGCGACTGGCTCTGCTGTCGCGCAGCCATCAGAACCGTATTTATCAGGACATCTCGGTGCCGGGTATCATGGAGAAAATCCTGCGCGAGCGCCACGATATGCGCGGCCAGGATTTTGTCTTCAAACTGGCCAAAGAATATCCGCGCCGCGAACAGGTGATGCAGTACGGCGAGGACGACCTGACTTTTATCTCGCGTCTGCTGGCCGAAGTCGGTATCTGGTTCCGCTTTACCGCTGACCCGAAACTCAATATTGATGTGGTGGAGTTTTACGACGACCAACAGTATTACGAGCAGGGGCTGCAGCTTTCCGCCGTGCCGCCGTCCGGGATGCACGACAGCGGTGTGGAGTCGGCCTGGGATTTGACCAGTCACCATCAGGTGGTAGAGAAATCGGTCAGCACCGGCGATTACAACTACCGCATCGCTACCGCCGATATGACCGGCAGTGCCGATGTCACCCGTGGCGACGCCACCACCTACGGTGAAGCCTATCACTACGCCGACAACTACCTGACCGCAGGCAGCGAAGGCCGTGACCCGGAGCCGGAGAGCGGTGCCTTCTATGCCCGTCTGCGTCATGAACGTTATCTGAATAATCAGGCACGTTTTACTGGCGTGGCGAATACCGCGAAGATGGTGCCCGGTCAGGAGCTGAAGGTCATCGGCAGCAATATCCCGACGCAGTTTACGAAAGGTGTGATTATCACCCACACCATCAGCACCGCACGTCGGGATAAAAGTTTTGAAGTCGAGTTTGAAGCTATCCCTTATTCCGAAGACTACTGTTTTCGCCCAGCGTTGGTCAGCAAACCGGTGATGGCCGGCACCCTGCCCGCCCGCGTGACCAGTACCACCGCCAATGACACCTACGGGCATATCGACAAAGACGGGCGCTACCGGGTCAATATGCTGTTTGACCGCGACGCCTGGGAACAGGGTTATGAAAGCCTGTGGGTACGTCAGGCGCGACCTTATGCCGGGGACACTTATGGTCTGCATCTGCCCTTGCTGGCCGGCACCGAAGTGGCGATTGCCTTTGAAAACGGCAACCCCGACCGCCCTTATATCGCACACGTTCTGCACGATTCCGCGCACGGCGACCACGTCACCATCCGCAACTACAAGCGCAACGTGCTGCGTACTCCTGCCAACAATAAGTTGCGTCTAAACGATGATCGCGGCAAAGAGCACATCAAGCTCAGCACCGAATACGGCGGCAAAAGCCAGCTGAATCTGGGGCACCTGGTGGATGCCGAGAAGCAACAGCGCGGTGAAGGTTTTGAGCTGCGCACCGACCTGTTCGGGGCGATACGTGCGGAGAAAGGGATTTTTATCAGTGCGGATGGGCAGCAAAAAGCATCGGGCAAAGTGCTGGAGATGCAACCGGCTATCAACCTGCTTAAAAGTGCGCAGGAGCAAATGGAGGCAATTTCCACTGATGCACAAACCGCCAGCGCCAATCCAGCTGACTTGCAGGCACAAAGCAGCCTGCTACAACAGAACCTGAATGAACTAAAGAAAGCTGTTCTATTGCTGAGTGCCCCAAAAGGTATTGCCCTGAGCAGTGGTGAACACCTGCAAATATCCGCCAGCCAGAATCTGATTGCTGCGGCGGGTAAAAATACTGATATCAGCGTGGCGAAGAACTTCTTTATCGGTGTAGGCAATACCTTAAGTATATTTGTCAGGAAACTGGGGATGAAACTGATCGCCAATCAGGGGCCGATCACCGTACAGGCACAGAATGACCTGATGGAGTTGCTGGCCCGAAAAGGGATCAGCATCACCAGCACTGAAGATGAAATAAAAATTACCGCCAAGAAGAAGATCACGCTGAATGCCGGTGGCAGTTATATCACGCTGGACGAGAATAAGATTGAGTCGGGGACGGCTGGGGAATATCTTACGAAGGCGGGGAATTATGGACGGCTAGATAAGGCGAGTTTGAAACCTGCTATGCCGGCTTTCCCCATTATTGAGCCAGGTGAACAAAGCTTACGGTTTGCATTCCCAGGAGCAGATGCAGCGATCCAAACAATGGGCTGGTTAATTGGGAAGCCTTACAGTATTCGGGACAGCGCAGGTAATATAAAGGCATCTGGCATGCTGGATGAATCTGGTAGAATGCCTAAAATAACTACCGATGAACCTGATGAATTGACGTTGACGTTAGGCGATGAAAAATGGAAAACAGATATACTAGCAATAACTGATGATACAACCAACGAGTTTGATATCAGTGATGAGGTGATGGAGTATGATGAGAGTGAAGATCCTTATATCGGCCAACTCAATCGGAACAGCCAATATGATAAAATTCCAGATTCAGTCATGACTAAATTGTTGAGTAAAGCAAAAGAGGAGTAGGGTAATGAAAGTTAATAGTGTGTTGCGTATTGTTTTTTTGTTTCTGTTTTTTGTTTCTTTTCTTTCAAGTGCCGAGTGTATAAAAGAAGGCGATAAGGTAGAGCTTACAGGTATAGTGAAGAAAGAGCTATTTTATGGGCCGCCTAATTTTGGTGAAGATAAAGAGAGTGATGAGAAGTTATCCTATTTTATTCTGCATCTTGACAAGGCGTTAACTTGTGTTACTGATGCAAGTCAATATAGAAAAGATTGGGGGAGCAAAATTCAGTTAATACTTGACGAGAATGATTATAAAAAATATGTAGTTTATCAAAATAAGCATATGACTATTACGGGAAGAATTATGCTTCAACAGAATGGATACCACGTAACACCGGTTCTTTTGAGTGATATTAGTCACTCTTTAGTGATAAAATAATGTGGAGGCGTCATGAGTGCGAAGATTTTAATTAAAGCTACGTATTATGAAGACAAGAAAACTGTAGTGTATGAAGCTACTGACGGCTCTCTATTATTCCGAACTGGCGGTACGCTTAGTTGGAGGTTCAATAATCCAGGTAACCTAACTGCAGTTGGGGAAAATGATAGTAAACAGTCAGGGCGTATTGGCTCTGGACTTGTTCATAACCCTGACGCAAATGTTTTCGCAATATTCTCTAGTTATGAAGCAGGGGAGAAAGCAAAGAGAAAATTACTTAAAGGTAAGTATGCAGATTATACAATACCAGCAATGCTAAAGAAGTATGCACCTAAAAATGGTGGGAATGATCCTGAAGCATATGCTAATTTTATTTTTAGCAAAACTGGCATACCTCAAGATAAAAAGATAAAAGAACTTGATGATAATGAGTTTGAAGGGTTAGTCAAGGCTATTAAAAATAAAGAAGGGGGTAAGGTAGGAACGGAACATTGGGAGCATGTTACAAATATCACGGTATCTGATGGTACTCGGCCAGTCCCTAATTATCCACTCGATGTCACATTAGGGAGTAAAACATATGAATGGATGACAAATACTGTTGGTAAATTACCTACCATTTTTCATACTGAGAAAGGAATGAATATTGAAGTAAAGGTTAAAAACTCAACCGGGAAAGAAGAGACTGTTTATAAATCAACAATGAATAACGAAACGAAAAATATTTTATTAAAGAAAAATTTTTCGCAATTCACTGCACCAACATTACTTGATAAACCTAATCCTCCAAGAGATAAGAACCAACCAAAGTCTATTACTTACATAGTTCGTTCAGAGGATACAACTCTAGATGGCATTGCAACACGATATAATGTGAGTACATCTGTGTTAGCAAAAGATAATGGAATTACAGAATCAACAAAAATTTTTCCAGGGCAGATGTTGGTAATTTACGATAAAAGAGGAAGTATTGTTGACCAAAGTGAACAACTACCATGGAAACAAAATGGATTATCATATCCTGTCCCCCCCATTCCTAGTATCGAAGTTATGGGAGGAAAAAATAAAGGAAGTGCACTAGCTAATCTTCCCCACGATCAACGGGAGGCTCCTTGGATGGCTATTGCAATTAGAGAAGCTAAAAAATGGCATGGCACTGGTGAAAAGACTATAAAGGATAACTATCATCATTTAGTTGGAGCTAAAGGAAGTTTATCGAGTATCCCGTGGTGTGCTTCTTTTGTAAATTATTGCCTGCAAGAAGCAGGATATGATTATTCAAAATCATATACACAATCATCACAATTTCCTGTGTATGATAAAACTAGGTTTATAGAAATTAAAGAACCTATCTATGGTGCAATTATGGTTATGAGGAATTATAAAAATAAAGATGACAAATTTAGTGGTCAAGGACATGTTTCATTAGTCTATGCAAGAACGAAAAGAGGAGATATTGCTGCTCTGGGAGGCAACCAGGGAGGGGCAAAATTCGGAGGAGGAACAATAAAAATATCCGAATATCCAATTACTGACAAGTCTGCTCATTTTTCAGGGGGTTATCAGAAATTTTTTAAATTTTACATTCCCATTTCTTATAAAGGATTTGTAGAAGAATCACAACTTTGCACAATAGATAGTGTTGACAAAGTCAATGACTCTTTATTTGGGATATCTTTGAAATCAAATAATAATGAAGGAGGTGGAAAGTGAATAAATTGATATTACTCCATCTATTTATATTTACGCTTTCAGCCAATGCTACTACAGGAGTATTTAAAGGCATCTGGATTGATAAAAATGGCAGACATGATGTAGTATTATCTGTAACTGAAGGAGTATCGGAAGGCGAAACTAGCACTATTCTACTCACTGGCTCTGGAAATTTAAATGATAAAAAAGATTGGGTGATTAAAGATAGTATAAAAAACTGCCCTCAGGATGCAGATATATCAATATATCCTCATTCATTCGAACTAGTAGATCTATTGAAGAACAATGATTACTATATCCTTTTTTCATATCGGATGAGTTGTAGCGGTGGTGTAGATCCTGGTGAGGTGAAATATTTTTCTTATCATGATGGAAAAAAATACTCTCTTCGAGGACAAGAAACCATAAAAATTGGAGAAAATAAAATTGGAGGCGAAGAAAACATCATTGCCGATGATAATTTAAATAGCAACTCACCATTACTGAAATACATGAAAGAGAAATGGATTTTAATTTCCACCACAATAACAAATCAATGATACTTAATCCTACACTGCTCAGAGTACAATTCTGTTTTAGTCATTGACTATGCAAAAAACAGAGACATTTAAATTTCACATAAACTTACACACACTAAGCTTACTAAATAAGCTATAACTAGGGTTTCATAAGAACATTATGAATTTCATTTATTTACTCATCATTTTCATTCACTGAGAACGATATTTTCTTTTCTCCAGAAGAAATAACCCATCTGAAATAAAAATTTCTTCTTCATCAAGTGATGTATCCTTGCTAAAGAGAATGACTACAGAACATGTATATAAACAGATTATTGATGAAGTTAATGAAGAACTTTTCGGCAAAACAACAAGGTCTGTGAATCATGAAGCTGTTGAATAAAATAATAACTGCTTGTATGCTTTCTTTATTATCATCACAAACTGCATATTCATACTCAGACATTCCAGAAAACATTAACATTCTTGTAATACCTGCTTCCAACCAAGCTGTTATTTACAAGAATAATATTGATGATTACTTTAAAAAATTATCTACCAACAAAGAAATAGGAAATTGTAACGGCGGGAGCATTAAAATTGGAACTGCATATATCAACAAACACCCCAAAAATATAAACAATAAAATATTAATGTCATCACTTACCGATAAAAAAAGCAAGAAATATCTCACAAACATTCTTGCAACCTATTCAGATGACAATATTAATGGATTTGGAGGGATTTTGTTTTATTATATTCAAGGCAATGAATTAATTCTGCATGGGATTTCAATCGCAGATGGCGTTACGACAGAAGATAACCCCCCCCTGACCGACATAAATAACTTTCAAAAACTAAGCCAAAGTATCTGTAGAACAATACTTCCTTTCCCTCTGGTTGGAGAATGATTTTTATCATAGAAAGTTATGTATATATTATGCATTTACACATAGTCAATATTGGATTACGAATGCGCAACATAACCAAAATACTTACACTTGCATCATTTATAATTTTCGTGAGAGTCGCTCATGCAGAAAGTGCACCGAACTCAACTTACGAAATTAATTGGAACAATGGAAGTAATACATTTTCATCTGTAGCAGAAGTAAGACTCGATAAAGATAAAAGCTCACATGATATTGACGAAACCAACATTATTGTTGGTGCTAGAAATGAAAATAGTAATCAACAAATTTGGGAATTTAAAGATGGCATCCCCGATTGCCAGGTCGACGATAGACTATCTTTTATAAAAGACTCTTTTGAAGCAGTTGATTTATTTAAAAACGGTGATCCTGTAGTTCTGTTTGCCTATAAATCAGGTTATTTCGGAGATCCTATGCCTATTGATACTAAATACATTGCCTTTTATAAAGGCGTCAAATACTCTCTGCAAGGCTCTGAAACACTCATTGCTGCAGGAATAGCATCTTATATATATAAGGATAGAACCCCCACGCCAGATAATAACCTAACAAAAGAACCACTGATTTTAAATTATATGCTAAAAAAGTGGCCACAAGTTTCTCTCACAAATACGGATAATCCTTGAAGTAATTAATAAGCTGATTAGCCACCATAAAATTTGTTTGTTTCTATCTCAACTCGAGCCCCTCATGCCCGTAAAACTAAACACCATACCTGGCCCGGCTTCGCGCCCTGCCCGACCTAAACCATTACGCTGGTTAAGTGCGCTGATTTGCCTGATCGCGGCAGGAATATTGCTGATGCGTTTTCTGGGCCGACTGGTGGGAGAAACTTCTTTCTGGTGGTTTGCCATCGGTGTTCCTGCGGTTTTCTGGTCGACTCTGATGGGATTTCGACTGGCGGTTTATATGATGCAACAGATCCAGGCGAATGCCTGGGACCAACGGCGTGAGCAGGTTATTTTGCAGGAAGTTCGCCGTGGACGCCGTGCGTTGCAAATTTTATTTGCTGATTGCAGCACCGCACATAGTGCCGACCAACAATTTGTCGCAATCACTGATGCGTTACTAAACAATGAAAACAAACTCTTTTCGCAAACCTCCTGGCAGAAGGAAAAAGGCGTTCGACATAGCCGATTGCCGATTGCCGAAAATATGTCAAAAGAAGAACTGATCTCAGCTTCATTTGATCACCTTCTGAAGAATTTGACCAAGCAGTTCTCACATCTCTCTTCAGAAAATCCTGTGGCCATTTTATTTGAGTCTTGTAGCTCATTACCAAAGGAACGAGTACAGGCTATTTGGCTACAAGCCTGGCAAACAAGCGGCATTTGTCAGCCAATGACTTTTTTGTCAGGGCAGGGCTTAGACGTGATCGACCACTGGCTCGATCACCGCATTAAAGATACTGCGCTGCTGTTAGTGATTGCCCTGCAAATTGCCCCTGAGCAGTCGGAAAGCACGGCAGAAGCCGTAGTAGGGTTGCTGCTAGGTAATCGCCTGACGCAAAAGACTCTGATGCCAGTAGGGCTGTTACATCGCCCGGAAGCCTCTCCTCCTCAAAGTGAAGTGTTGCAGTCAGCCGTTATACAGGCCGCTGACTGGGTTCCTCTGAAAACGCCAAACGCGTTGCAACACCTGTGGTTGGCTGGATTGGCCGAAGGAAGCGAAGCTTACCAATGTGCGGTAGTGGCCCAAAGCAATGCGCCTCTGGCAAACATTGATCGCCACTTCGGCGTACACAATTTTAACGAATTTCTCGGCGACCCCGGTTGTGCAGCCCCCTGGCTGGCGATAGCCGCCGCTGCACAGGCCATCAGTCAGTCCCCGGCACCGCATATGATCATCAGTGGCGAACAAGACAGTGACACTGTCTGGACTACCGTCGTCTCCCCCACCGCGTCTCACAAGGAGAATAAAGCGTGAAGCGCATTGCCTTACCAATTAAAAAACCCGAAGTCTGGTTCTGGGTTATTACCCTGCTGTTTTTACTGGCTGGTGTCATCTTGTGCTGGCTGCTCTGGCAACATCCAGACCAGGTGGGGTTGATACCGGATTCGCCACAGCGGGACCGCTGGCTGACAGGACTGATGGTGGGAACAGGGGTACTGGCACTGTGTGCACTGTTGTCGTTTGTAGGCACACGTCAGTCCGGCAAAAAGCATTTTAATGATATTCGCCAGCACGCGCAGGGAGATGACGCGCCAGCACCGGAAAAAATAGAGCAAGCGCAAGACAAGTCCCAGAGCGAAGTGGCTCAGTTGAAAAAACGCCTACACCGCCGCTACGGCCCATTCTGGCGCTACAAAGTGCGCTTGCTGATGGTGGTGGGTGAACCTGAACAGATTGCCGCACTGGCGCCAAAACTGGCTGTTCAGGGCTGGCTGGAGGGTCAACGCACTGTGTTACTCAACGGGGGCAGCCTGCATGCAGAAAGCGACGAAGCACGACTGACCGAGTGGCGCAAGCTGCGCCGCAGTCGCCCGCTGGACGGCGTGGTCTGGGCGGTGACGGAGGCACAGAGCCGGGTTACGCCGTGGATGGATGACGGCCTGCGAACACTAGAGAAATCCGGCGAGGCATTGCGTTATCAACCATCGGTCTATCTGTGGCAGGTCTGCGAAAGTCGCTGGCCGCAGGATGGACGTGTTGAACAGCCGGTGGGAACCGTTTTTGCCGCCAATGCCACTCCGCTGTCGGTGGAGTCCCAGCTGAAATCCTTGCTGCCTGAGTTACGCGAACAGGGAATGCAGCAGGTATTTGCCACACAGCCGCATGATTTTCTGCTGCGTCTGGCCCAAACGCTGGGCGACACGGGTGCCGCACGCTGGCGACAGGTGCTGACTCCGTGGTTTACCGAGTATGCCAAACGTATTCCTCTGCGTGGGCTGATGTTCAGCCTGCCGGATTTATCTGCCGCTTCAGCATCCGCTGCGGATGTCCATGAAAAAACCTGGACCGCCCCCGCCAGTTGGCAAGCCGTGCTGGAGGACTGTCGCGCGGCGCATGGTCGTCGTGTTGGCCTGCCGTGGGAGCAAACGCTGTGCTACTGCCTGCTGGCGCTGATTGTGCTGTGGGGCGTGGGCAGCGTGCTGTCGTTTGCCGTGAACCGCCATCAGATGGTCTCTGCCGCTGAACAAGCACAATTTTTAGCAAAACCGCAGCCAGTCTCGGATGCACAGCTGATTGCCCTACAGGCGCTGCGCAATGACATCGGCCGTTTGCAGGTTCGTGTGGAAAAAGGCGCGCCGGGATATCAGCGTTTTGGGTTAGACCATAACGCGCCATTGCTCACGACTCTGTTGCCGTGGTACGGCAACGCCAGTAACCGCCTGATGAGGGATGCGGCAGCTGACAGTCTGCAGCAAAAACTCACCGTACTGGCCAACCTGCCAGCCAACAGTCCAAAACGTGCGGCCCTAGCAAAACCGGGTTATGACCAGCTGAAAACCTATCTGATGATGGCGCACCCGGAAAAAGCCGATGCGGCCTTTTACGCACAGGTAATGACAACCACCGAACCGGTCCGCCAGGGGGTGTCTTTAGGCCTGTGGCAAAGCCTGGCTCCGGACTTATGGCAATTTTACGCACTCAACCTGCCCGCTCAGCCGGGCTGGAAAATCACGCAAGATACCGGGCTGGTCACGCAGGCGCGGCAGGTATTGCTGGGCGAAATTGGCCAGCGCAATGCCGAGAGCACCCTGTATGAAAACATGCTGCTGTCGGTACGCCGCAACTATGCGGATATGACGCTGACTGACATGACAGGCGATACCGATGCACAGCGCCTGTTCCACAGCGATGAAACCGTACCGGGTATGTTTACCCGCAAAGCGTGGGATGAACAGATCCAACAGGCCATCGACAACGCCGTCGCTTCACGTCGTGAAGAGATTGACTGGGTATTGAGCGACAACCGTCGGTCGGTCTCCGATGAAATCTCGCCTGAGGCACTGAAAAAACGCCTGACTGAGCGTTACTTCACCGACTTTGCCAGCAGCTGGCTGAACTTTCTTAACAGCCTGCACTGGAACGAAGCGCATAACCTGTCTGATGTGATTGACCAACTTACCTTAATGAGCGATGTGCGCCAGTCGCCGCTGATTGCCCTGATGAACACGCTGGCATGGCAGGGGCAGACCGGGCAGAAAGATCTGGCCCTCTCCGATTCTCTGGTGAAATCCGCCAAAGCGCTGATGAATAAAGAACCCGAAGCAGCCATTGACCAGAAAGCTAACGGGCCGGTCGGGCCGCTGGATGAGACTTTTGGCCCTCTGCTGGCCCTGATGGGTAAAAGCAATGCGCAGAATATGATGTCATCCGACAGCTCGCTTAGCTTGCAAACACTGCTTACCCGCGTTACCCGCGTACGGCTGAAACTCCAGCAGGTCGCCAACGCGTCCGATCCACAGGAGATGACGCAGGTGCTGGCACAGACAGTCTTCCAGGGCAAAAGTGTTGATCTCACCGATACGCAGGAGTACGGCAGCTTGATCGCCGCCAGTCTGGGGGAAGAGTGGAGCGGTTTCGGACAGACGATGTTCGTTCAGCCCCTGACGCAGGCCTGGGAAACAGTGTTACAGCCTTCGGCGGCCAGTCTTAACGATCAGTGGAAAAATGCCATCGTCGCGAACTGGAAATCGGCCTTTGATGGCCGCTATCCGTTTGCCATCAGTAAAAGTGATGCCTCATTGCCGATGCTGGCGGAGTTTATCCGTAAAGACAGCGGGCGCATCGACAGCTTCCTGACGCGTGAACTGAACGGCGTTCTTCACAAGGAAGGCACCCGCTGGGTGCCGGATAAAGTGAACAGCCAGGGGCTAACCTTTAACCCGGCCTTCCTCGATGCCATTAATCAGCTCAGCCAGATCTCTGACATTTTGTTCACCGACGGCACTCAGGGTATGCGCTTCGAACTGCTGGCGCGCCCAGTGCCTGACGTAGTGGAAACCAATCTGTCGATTGACGGACAAAAGCTGCACTATTTCAACCAGATGGAAAGCTGGCAGAGCTTTCGCTGGCCGGGGGACACCTATAAACCGGGCACGATGCTGACCTGGACCTCAACGTCTGCGGGAGCCCGTTTGTACGGTGACTATCAGGGAACCTGGGGGTTAATCCGCTGGCTTGAGCAGGCGAAACAGCAAAAACTCGATGAAGGGCGCTATCAGTTGACCTTCACCACGCCAGACAAGCAATCACTGCAGTGGATACTGCGCACCGAGCTGGGCAAAGGCCCACTGGGGCTGTTGCAGTTGCGTAATTTCACGCTACCGGCGCAAATTTTCTTGATTCAGAACGCACCGGCACCGGCTGTAAAATCTTTCGACGCCGATGCCGTCGCTCAGGAGTGACCCCTTGCGCACTTCAAATAACGTTCAACAGGAGCCGTGATGGCCACATTAACCACGCTGCAGGCCACCTGCAGCGTCGCGCCGGAGTCACTTTTACAACAGGCAACGGCACAGGCCGCGCTCTGGGACAACTGGCTGCAACCGATTTCGGCCACCCTCCCTCTGGGAGATGATCCGGGTTACGACGATAGCTTCCAGCAGATGCGTGAAGAGGTCAACAAACTCTCCGGCGCCGATACCGCACTCACCTGCGAGCTGGCAGAGAAACTGCTTATTGCGCACTGCAAAGACGTGCGGGTTGCCACTTATTATATCTGGGCACGCCTGCATCGGGACGGTGAAGCCGGCCTGGCCGACGGCCTTTCCCTGCTGGCCGGGCTTATCACCCGCTTTGGCGATACCCTGCATCCGCAACGCGCGAACAGCCGGAAAACGGCGCTGGAGTGGCTCTCTGGTTCTCGTGTGCTGGACAGCCTGTCTCTATACCCGGAAGTCGATAAAGCCGATTTTTCCCGAATCGTCGGCGCACTGACCCTCATCGAGCAGGGTGTCAGTGCATGGAATGACGAAGCCCGGCCGCAATTAGGCGCACTCTATAACGCGCTGGAAAGCCGCCTCGCGCAGTCCGGCGGCATCAATGCCGTCGTACCACAAAACAGCGGTGTTTCATCGTCCTCTCAGAGCGACGGCTGTGCTCCATCTCTACGCGCGGTACAGTCAGGGCGCGACCTGATGGAGCAGGCCAAAACGCTGGCTAAATATTTGCGTGACCAGCCGCAGGGCTGGCTCTCCGGGCATCACTTAATCAAGAGTGTGCGCTGGGACACAGTGCATGAACTACCGCCACTGGATGCCAGTGGCCGCACCCGCCTGTTACCACCGCGCCCTGAATACCGCGCGCAGCTCAAGCGCCTCTACCTGCAACAAAGCTGGCTGGAATTACTAGAGCAGGCGGAGTCGATGTTTGGTGAGGGGGTGAACCACTTTTGGCTGGACGTGCAGTGGTATTTGCATCAGGCACTGAGCAAAGCCGGTGCGCCCTTTGAGGGCTGGGCCACCTGTATTACCCAGGATTTAAACCTGCTGCTCACCCGCCTGCCGGGGTTGGAAAGCTTGTCCTGGAGTGACGGTACGCCGTTTGCTGATGAGGTAACACAGGGCTGGATCACTCAGCAAGTGCTGGAGTCTGCCACCGGCTGGGACAGCGCGCCTGCCGCGGCTGTGACTTCTGGTGAAGACGACATCCTGCAGCTTGAACCCGAAGCACTGGCACAGGCAGACAGTGACGGAGTTGAAACCGCGCTGTACTGGCTGCAAACTCGGCCAGGGGTCACCACGCCGCGCCATCAATGGCTACTGCGTCTGGTGATGGCCCGCGTGGCCGAGCAATACGGCAAAAATGACATGGCCTTGCATTTATTAGGTGATCTCGATGCGGGTACTACAGTAGTGACACTTTCCCAATGGGAACCGGGGCTGGTATTTGAAGTTAAGGCCCGTCGCCTGAAGTTACTGCGCATGAAAGCCCAACGCGGTGACGGCGACAAACACCGCGTGCTGGCTGAAATGGAAAGCCTGCTCAGCGGACTTATCGCGCTCGACCCTGCCCGCGCTGCGGTACTGTGCGGTTAAAACACATTAAAGGATTATCCCATGGCAAAAGGCTATTACCTGGTAATACAGGATAAAACCACCTGCGGCGGTATCATCACCGAGGGGGACTTCACTCACACATTATTTGGCAAGGCGATTGCCCGTGAACAAGATCGCGTTACCTGCGGTAAACACCCCGGAACCTATATCATTGTCGGCCACATTCCAGGGGATTCGGTAATGGGCCGTAAATTTGCTGGTACACTGCACAGTAAAAGCAGCTGTCCATGTCAGGCACGCTTTATTCCGTCGATGATGAATGATACGTATGAGTTTGGGACGGGTCAGGCACAGAATAAGGCGACTTCAGAGCAGCCAAAACCACCGATCTTGCCACCTTATATTACAGGTGAAAAAGCAGATTCAGGCTATGTACCTGATTATCCTGCGACTGCGTTGATTAATACGCATACATTGCCTGATGATCGGATTAGAAAAATGCTCGAAGCACAGAATAATGATGTAATGTTACTTACACCAGAAGAAGGCTACGAAATTTTAGCCGATTGGAATGTGGTTAAAAAAGGGTGGGTTTACATTACACAATCTAGTCCAGGAAAAATTATTGTGAATTATGGGCTGAATGGACGAGATGCGGTAAATACATCCATCATTATTTCTAAACTAGGGAGCTTTGGTCTGCGTGCTACAACATACATCAATGAAAAAGGAACAGAACTGATTAAAATATCAGGATACCCTGGGATAAGGAAAATATTAAATGCACCTGTATTTTCGTTAAAAAACCCAAAAGTCGTAGATATTGGAATTGGAAAATATGGATTAGCAAAAACCGTAATAGAAGGCGCAAGGTTAACAATATACGTAGCTGCAGCCTACCGAACCGTAGATTATATTTTAAACGACCAGACTACCCTGGCTACCTTTATTGGTAGCCTTGCTACCGACGTAGTAAAAGTTGGTATTGTTTCTGCTGTAGTTTGGGGCGCAGGTGCTCTTATATCAATGACACCTTTTGTAGTCGGACCACTAGTGATTGTCGTTGTTTTTGGTTTTGGGACTGCATGGATACTCAATACAATGGATGAAAAATTTGGTATAACTGATAAAGTAATAAAATATATAGATTCCGCTCAGCAAGAGTTTATTTGGAAGGCTCGAAAAATAGAGAGCGGCATTTGGGACATAGGTGCCATGTATACAGATAAAATGTTAGAGAAAGGTGTGGAAGTCGTAGAAGCAGAGATCATGAAATATTTACGAAGCTCTATTAATGATGTAATTCCGAGGGTGTATTAACCATGTATGACTTTAAACATAGATTTTTTGCATTTTTAGGGTTTATGTTTTTTATTATACTATCCTTAACTATATCTTTCTTCGCATTTAAAACACTTTCCGAATATTTTCTAGAAGTGCCAGTTCTAATTTTCTCAATATGGAGTATTTTTGCCGCGCTTTCACCACTTGTAATAATTCCTTTTTTATTGATGATAATCCCTGTTATTTTTCACGGAAAGCAAATTTCAATTAAAAAAGGGAAAAGATTGATGTTTTTCTCGATTATATCACTAGCTATTATAATAATTTTCATGGTTGTATTTTCATGCGTATTTAAAAATAATTTAGATAATCGAGGGTATATCCAATGCCATGGAGTCCCATCAGGATGGACACCGGGCATGGCTACTAAATACGCAATTAATGAATCATTATGCTACAAAGAATTTCACTGAGCTTAGTTACCCCAAAAGAATATTGATATGACTGGGAAAATAAGGACTGCTATTTCATTGTTTATTTTAGTGGCAATTTCTTTGTCATCATTTTATTTTTGGCTTAATGAAGTTATTGATTATCTTGATTTTCATGCTGTAATCACTTTTTCGTGGATGTCAGTAAGTTTGATCTCCATTCCTATAGTGTTTTCCTTTCCTGTTTATTGGTTCTTCCTGGCTTTTCTTTATGAGCAGAGATTAGCAATGCGGAAAATGGATAAAATAATACCCTTCTTCAAGTATATGTGCATTTTTTCTTTAGTTTTGTCTTGTGCGCTTTCCTTTGGATATGTATTTACCTTGAAGGAAAAAGGGTATATCCCATGTAAAGGGATACCATCGGGATGGATGCCGGGCACAGCTACTAAATATGCTCTGGATATTTCAAAGTGCAATAAATCATGACACTGACTAATCGGAAAAAATTCATACTTCGCTGGGCGGGAATTATCTTTATATCGCTTTGCTATTTTCTTGGATTAATGATCGCTTCACTTTCATTTTCTTTTTTCTACGAAAATCAAAGTTTACTATTTTCTGGACCTATCCCTCTAAATGAGTATTCAGAGGCAATTGATGATCTAGTGAAAGCTACAAATGGTATTTTTATTGTTGCTTTTTTTGGCTTTATGATCTGCGTACCGTTGATCCTACTTATTTTCAAGAAAGTAAGGTAACTATCAAATGGATATGAATTGAATCCCTCGTAATTTTAGCCATCCTTGTTTTACTGAGACCCTCTATGGACGACTTAACCCTGCGTTACTTTGACGCTGAAATGCGTTACCTGCGCGAGGCGGGTGAAGAATTTGCCCGGATCAGCCCTTCCTGCAGTACCGTACTGTGCGGTTAAAACACATTAAAGGATTATCCCATGGCAAAAGGCTATTACCTGGTAATACAGGATAAAACCACCTGCGGCGGTATCATCACCGAGGGGGACTTCACTCACACATTATTTGGCAAGGCGATTGCCCGTGAACAAGATCGCGTTACCTGCGGTAAACACCCCGGAACCTATATCATCGTCGGCCACATTCCAGGGGATTCGGTAATGGGGCGTAAATTTGCTGGCACACTGCACAGCAAAAGCAGTTGCCCGTGTCAGGCACGCTTTATTCCGTCGATGATGAATGATACGTATGAGTTTGGGGCGGGTCAGGCACAGAATAAGGCGACTTCAGAGCAGCCAAAACCACCGGTCTTGCCACCTTATATTACAGGTGAAAAAGCAGATTCAGGCTATGTACCTGATTATCCTGCGACTGCGTTGATTAATACATACACAACCCCAGATAATCGCATTCGTGACATATTACAGGCCAACAGTACCACTGTGATGCTTCTTACATTAGCAGAATGCTTTGATCTGCTTGGCGTATGGCATGCTGTTAAAACCGGTTGGGTTAATATCACTCAATCAGAGCCAGGGAAGATTGTTGTGAACTATGGATTAAACGGTAAAGACATAGTCAATACATCAGTCGTAATAGAGAAGTTAGGTAGCTTTGGCATCAAAGCAACAAAATTCGTAAATGAAAAAGGCACTGAGCTGATAAAAATATCAGGCTATGCGGGAATTCGTAAGATATTAAATGCCCCTGTATTTTCTCTGAAAAACCCACAAATACTTAAAGCTGGCATAGGGAAATATGGATTAAGAGGTGCAATGACAGAAGGTGCTACCATTACATTTATATTTGTAACGGTATATCGTACCGTTGATTTTATTTTAAATGATCAGACAACTCTGGCAATGTTCATTGGTAATTTAGCCACTGACGTGGCGAAGTTAACGATTAATACAACAATTATGTGGGGCATTGGTGAGGTTTTGGTTGCATTTGTTCCTGTCGTTGCAGTGCCCTTGGGGGTTGTAGTGCTAGGTGGGCTAGGAATAGCTATTGTTCTAAATGTTTTAGATACCGAGTTTGGCGTAACTGATAAAGTGGTGGCATATCTAACAGCTGCCCAACAGGAATTTGTTGAAACAGCTAGAAGTAAGTCTAAAGATGTGGAACAAGGCATGTGGGATTTAGGTGCCATGTTTGCAGATAAAATGCTGGAGAAAGGAGTAGAAGTTATCGAATCCGAAGTCATGAAGTATTTGAAAAATTCAATTAACGACATAACACCGAGGATTTATTGATGATATACAACATGAAACAACGTTTCTTTTCTTTTTTTGGGTTCTTGCTTTTCTCTGGATTGTCTTTCTCTGTTTTTTACGCTGGGTTTTATTTGCTATCCTCATATCAAAAATATAATTCTGTTGTCGTTTATTCAATATGGTCCATCTTCGCCATTTTCTTCCCTCTTTTTTTTATGCCATATGCGTTAATGTTAATTCCAGCTTTCACTCAAGGAAAAAGCATTTCTACGAAAGCAGGAAAGATACTTATAAAAATTTCATTATTTTTTTTAATAGCAACTTTAATGGGAATGGCTTCATTTTCCATGGTGTATAAAAACTCCTTGCAAGACAGAGGATATATAGAGTGTCAGGGAATCCCATCAGGATGGACACCAGGCATGGCTACTAAATATGCAATTAATGAATCGCTATGCAACAAAAAATAGCTATTTATTTAATTACTCAGAGGATTTTACTATCCCATACTCTCTGGAGAATTACTTAATCAAAAGATCAAGAGATTTTGATATGAAAGTGATAAATGTGACCAGTAATTTCAAGGCGAAGTATTTCAATATAAACAAAAGAACTAGAGAGTTTAGGTGTGTTCCAAGAAAGTTTAGGTATTGCAACTAAAGGATCTGGTGTTACTGGTAGTTCAACAGGATACTCAGGTGGAACCATTGATGGAATAGCAGGGTCATCCTATGATAAGTAAGACGATGTTGAGGCGTACTATCATAGCGGCATCTATTGCTTCTTATTATTATTTGTTTTTCTTATCATCCGTTAAATTTAACTCCACACTCGAACAACTTTTAACGCTCGGACATGGAGATAGTTGTCAAAACAATCTGATCACACTGGCTCAAAGTGTCGGTAGTATTTATGACTATGCAACTATAGGTTTTGGAATCTGCATGGTGATTATTTTATTGGTTAATAAATATGTTCGTTAAAAGCCTCATACAATCTAGGGATAGAACTTGATTGAAATGCTTAAGGAAGGTTTATACTGCGGGTGATAGATTATTAGATTCATATAGCGTGTAGTGAGCACCTGCAAACAGCGAGATAAGTTGGCTGAAATTTTAAACATAGAAATAAAAAAATTAAAATAAGAGGAATTATGTTTACATTCCGCAGGACAATTATTTTTTCCATAACATTTTTGGCGTTATGGTTACTCAATTATATTATATCCGTACTAGGATCTTTTGGGGGTAATGACTCTCCATGGGGAGTCGTTATTATTTTTCCTGGTCTTATTTTTTTATTCCCACTAATTATTTCGACAGAAAAAACAAAAGCAAGATGGTGTGCTGTAGGAGTATCACTTTTGACGATTATTGCTTTTAATTTCTGGACATTAAGCCCTGGCAATAAAGAGTTAATTCTTTACATGATTACAGGGGATTTTTTCATTTTCTTATTTTTCGTATGTGAAACGCACAACAAGTTATCGAAAGGAATATTTTTCGCCATTGGATTAATATTTTTTCTCTTTTCCGCCTTCGAAATATTACGTCAACTAAATATTGAAAATAAGTTCACAGATGCCAATATATGTATTATTTATGATGGTGGAAGTTGCGGTTCTACATGTTATGAATATGTAGTATCAAAGATGTGTAGTAGCAATAAATACTATAATGCTGACTTATTTCATAGCGAAGGATTTGTTACGATTCGTTATGGCTATAAACAAAACACCCCTATTGTTTATTTGGGCGGCCCGAATTACGGCACTGAATATACACTATTTGAACTCCTACAGGCCAAATAATTACAATTAACTTACACCATCGAATCAGAATCAATCTATACTAACAGTCCGCTCTGGATATTTCGAAGTGTATTAACTTGTAGAACATACAACATGGATTGAAAATGTATGAATTAACTTTAAAAACAAGGCTCAAAGGTTTTCTAGGATTGCTAATGTTTTTATTGTTCGGTTTAGGGTCGATATATTTTTCTTATGATGAGCTAAATGAGCTTTTTTCCTATCCACCAACGATCACAGTTGTTACCGGTACGATTTTTATTATATTAGCACCATTGTTCTTTATACCTGTTTCATTTTTGTTTATTCATCCTATTTTCCTTGGACGTCAAGCATCCCTTAAATTCCAAAAAACAATGTTAGTTTTACCAATGTGTGTCTTTTTTATCTGGATTCCCGCTGAGTTAGTATGCAGATTTATTTATATTAATCACATTGAGGATATAGGGTATGTTCAATGCGCTGGAATTCCAAGCGGTTATACCCCCGGTCGCGCTGGAGCCACAAGATATGCTTTAGGTCAGGAATTATGTAACAAGAAAAACAAGTAATTAGGGAAATAATTAAGCACTTTTGGCTATTACACCTCCAGATTAACTATGGATCTCTATGGACGACTTAACCCTGCGTTACTTTGACGCTGAAATGCGTTACCTGCGCGAGGCGGGTGAAGAATTTGCCCGCGCGCACCCTGACCGGGCTGCCGGACTCAATCTGGATAAAGCCGGGGCTCGAGACCCCTATGTCGAACGCCTGTTTGAAGGTTTTGCCTTCCTGATGGGACGACTGCGCGAAAAGCTCGACGATGATTTGCCTGAACTGACCGAAGGGCTGGTCAGCCTGCTGTGGCCGCACTATCTGCGCACCATCCCTTCCCTCTCCATTGTGGAATTCACCCCACAATGGCAGGGAATGAAAGAATGTATGGCGGTGAGCAAAGGATTTGAAGTGCTTTCCCGTCCTATCGGTGAACGGGCAACGCGCTGCCGCTACACCACCACCCAGAATATTGAGCTGCTGCCGCTTTCGCTCAGCCGCGCGGTGCTGGATACCGAACCCGACGGCCGTTCGGTGATCCGTCTGCGCTTTCACTGCGGCGAACTGGCCGACTGGAGCAAAATTAATCTGAGTCATCTGCCGATCTATTTTGACGCCGATGCCCCGCTGGCCTGTGCCTTACATGAAGCACTCACACTCAATACCGCCAAACTCTGGATCCGTCTGCCGGGTCAAGCTGACCGTCAGCCGCTCGACGGCTGCTTTTCGCCACAGGGATTCAGTGAGAAAGATCAGCTGTGGCCAAAAGGTGACAGCGCGTTCAGCGGTTATCAGCTGCTGCTGGAATACTTCACCTTCCGCGAAAAATTTATGTTCGCCGCGCTGAAGGGGCTGGAAACCGTGGTTTTACCGGCAGAGCTGGCGTGGTTTGAGATTGACGTGGTGCTGAAGAAACGCTGGGAGCACGATTTCTCGTTCTCAGAAAAGCACCTGCGCCTGCACTGTGTGCCGGTAATTAATCTGTTTCCGCTGGAATCCGATCCGCTCTCGCTCTCCTCGCTGCAAACCGAATACCTGCTGCGACCGATGCGCGTACAGGATGGCTATACCGAAATTTACTCCGTGGATTCAGTGATCTCTTCCAAGCATTCAGGCCATCAGGTGTATGTGCCCTTCACCAGTTTCCGCCATAAAGGCGGCATGCTGCGCCACGATGCGCCGGAGTATTACTACCATACCCGCGTCAAGCGTGGACCATCAGGTCTGCACGATACGTGGCTGGTGCTGGGCGGCGAGGCCTTTGATAATCACACCGTACCGGATAACGAAAATCTCTCGCTGAGCCTGACCGGGACTAACGGGCAACTGCCGCGTAAATCGCTGCAAAGTACGGTGCTGGACACCGCGGTGAAATCCACCGGTGCCAACGTGCGCGTGCGAAATCTGTCTGTGCCGACCATGCCCTGTTACCCGCCCAACCGCGACCGTTTTCACTGGCGGGTGCTGAGCCATCTTGGCAGCAGCTTCCTGTGGATGATGGATAACGCAGAGGTACTGCGCGGTACGCTGGCGTTGTACGACTGGACGGAAAGCGAAATGAACCGCCGTCGGCTGGACGCCATCATGGATGTGAAACACAGCGAGATTGAGCGCTTTGAGCGTGGCTATCTGCTGCGCGGGGTGCACATCGAAATTACGCTCGACAGCAACGGGTTTGCCGGAACCGGGGATATTTGCCTGTTCGGTGAGATGCTCAGCCGCTTCTTCGCGCTGTATACCGATATTCATCTGTTCAACCGTCTGACCCTGATTCTGCAACCGACAGGAGAACGTCTGGAATGGGAAGAGAACCACAAAACCCGTCTTCCCGGCTAACCGCCAGGCTGGAACGGGACATTGGTAAGATTAATTTCTTCCGCTTCTGCCAGTTGCTTGAACGGCCCGGCACGCCGCCGCTCGGCAGTACCGCCAATCCGGCGGACGATCCGGTACGCTTTCGTCCCCATCCGGGGATGGGTTTTCCGGTCAGCGAACTGAAAGCACTGGAAACCGATGCGGATAATCCCGATGCACCACCTACCGTACGCACCACCTTTATGGGGCTGTACGGCGTAGATTCGCCGCTGCCAACATCGTATATCGACGATATTACCCAGCAGCGCGAAGGGCATGAGGCGCTTGAAGGCTTCCTCGATATCTTCAACCACCGCTTCATGACCCAGTTTTACCGCATCTGGCGTAAGTACTCCTATCCGGCCACGTTTGAAACGGGCGGAAAAGACAACACGTCGCAGAGTTTGCTGGGTCTGATTGGCATGGGGATCCCCGGCACTCAGCAGCATTTTGCGACACCGACCTCACGCTTTCTGGCCTTGCTGGGTGTGATACGTCAGCCGGGAAGAACGGCCGAAGGCGTGCAGGCGCTGGTTCGTCTGCTGGCACCTTTCACGCAGGCCGATGTCACACCACACTGTCTGCGATCAGTACGTATCACCTCTCCGATGGCGTTTGGGGATGAAGGTGCTCACTGGATGGACGGGTATACCGTGCTCGGTGATGAAGCCACCGATGCCAACAGCCAGTTGCTGATCTCCCTGCACACGGCGGACAGCGGAGAGGCCAGCGAGTGGCTGCCGGATGGTCAGATTTATGCCGATTTCCAGGTACTTCTGCGGGTGTATCTTGGCTGGCGCTATAAGGCGTGCATCCAGCTGACGGTACCCACTCAACTACTACCCGCACCGGTATTAGGTGACTCGCCGATAAGACTGGGACTGACCAGCGTATTGGGGCTGGGCGATGACGCCCTGTCCGATGATATCCCCGAATACTTTACCGTGGAGCTGGGCCGCTACAGCGGAATGGCTCCTGATTCACATCAGGAAGGAAATGGTCGTGTTATTAAATACCTCTTTGAAAAGTAAACTCTGGTTACCTGCACTGGCTTTATTATTGAGCGGCTGCGGGCTGACCCAAACGGTAACAGACGGCACCGTCTCAGCCACAAAATCTCTGTTTTATAAGCAGATAAAAGTGCTGCATCTGGATTTCATCGCCCGTGAAGCGCTAAACACGGACGCTCATGAAGAGCACTCATCGTCAGAACCGGTGATGGTCAGGGTCTATCAATTACGCGATGATAAAAATTTCCAAAAAACCGTGTACCAGCAACTGGCAACCGATGGGGATGACGCACTGAAAGATGATCTGCTGGCCAGCCGCAACGTCGTAGTTAAACCCGGCACCGCCGCGTCACTGGATATGCCAATGGAAAAAGACGCTAAGTTTGTCGCTGTAGTGGGTCTGTTCCGCCACCCTGATATGGCAAAAGACCACTGGCGTCTGCTGCTGACCCGCGATGATTTAGATCCTGATAAAGCTCGTACGATTGAGCTTGGGAATAACAACCTGATGCTCCTCGCGGAGAAGAAGTAATGCCGCATACGCACTCACCCTCACTCTACGAAATGCTGCTCGGTAACTTCGCTGGCGGTCTCGGTCTCCATCAAGTCAGCGAAGACCATCAGGTGATTTTGTCGGTGCTCGACAATATGCAGCGCATTCTCAACTGCCGCGCCGGGACGCTCAGCCATCTGCCCGATTACGGCCTGCCGGATATGAGTAAAATCTTGCAAGGGATGCCCGGCACCGCGCACTCCTTGCTGACCACGCTATCCGACACGCTGCTGAAATATGAACCGCGCCTGAAAAGCCTGAACGTAGTGCTGCTGCCGCAGTCTACGCCGGGGCATCTGGAATATGGCATTGACGCCGAGCTGAAGGAGTTCGGGCTGGTGCGCTTTGGCACCGCGTTTATGCCGGAAGGCCGGGTGCTGATCCGGCACATGAAGCAGCAACATTATCTTGATGGTCAGACCCGGCTCTGAGTGTCACCTGCCATCGTCAATGACAGAGGAAGTATGTCAGCAAAAGAACGGTTTTTAAAAAAGCTACAGGACAAGCAGCCGGGCCGTGGTGCGTTTGAAAATAGAGGTCAGGCCGATATCGCAGAGTTCCAGCAGCAGATGAATCAGCTGCAGGAGAGCATGGAGACCTGGCTCACCGGCACCGGCATCGAGACCGCAAGCACCACCGTGTCATTGGTGGAGTTTTTGCTGGGCGGGACGGTGTTCAGCATTTCCGGTATCCAGCTTCGTTATGAAAACAGAACGGTGAAATTCACGCCCGTATTTTTATATGGTCAGGGCGTGACGGGTTGCGTGGAAGCCACACTCTGCACTGAAGGCACCACGACGCACCTTTGCCGATTGTTCATGCGATGCGCAGAACACAATCACTGGACATGGCGTCCGGCGGGTTGGTCCACCCGGCCCGGAGAGCCGTTCAATGAGGAGGTCTTTTTCAACATGGTTGAAGGTTTATTGTCCTGACCGGCCCCTTTGTCATCCTGATTATTTTAATACCCCCGTCTTCTGAATTAACCAAAGATGTCTGAACAGATACCTTTGAAAGGAATCAAACATGTCTATTGACCGCCAGTTGCGCACCGGGGGCGACCCGCGTGCGCTTGCCGATTACGGCGCTTTGCGCGAAGAACTGAGTAAATTAACCCATCCGGCACGCCCGGATGTGGACTGGAAAAAAGTGGAACAGCTGTGTCTGGGTCTGTTCCAGCAAAACGGCATCGAGCTGCAAACAGCATCGTGGTACACACAGGCAAGAACGCAGTTAGCGGACCTGTCCGGGCTGAATGAAGGGCTGGCGATCATCGAAGCGCTGGTCTCGCGGCAGTGGGCCGGGCTGTGGCCACAGCCGGTGCATGCGCGTATGGAGATCCTCTCCGGATTGAGCCAGAGGTTGCAGCAGGCGCTGCGCAGCATCACGCTGGAATATCACGACCTGCCGCAAATCTATCAGGCGGAAAAACTTATCAATGCGCTGTGCGATGTGCTGCAACGCCTTGAGCTGAAACATGCCAGCCAGTTGGCCGCCCTGAGTACGCTGATGCACAGCGCCGCCATCAGGCTGGAAAATATGCACGCCAACACGGACTCCGCCGTCGTACTCCCTGCTGGCGTAGAGACTATTGAGCGCGAATGGGCAAGCGACAACCGCGAACCGTGGGTGTATGTCGGAAGGTCCGAACCGGCAGAACCGCAGGTCGTGATTGCCGCGCCCTCTCCTGCCAAACGCCCCATTCAGTGGAAAGGCTTTGTGACGGGAGTTGTCGTCACCCTGCTCGCAGGCAGCGGTGTTAAGGCGGGGATGAACGCATTTTACCATCCGCTTGCGGGCGAACAGCTGATCGCGACACTGCCGGTCTTACCTAAGCCGATGAACGCGCAGGCGCTGGAAAAACTCAAAACCCAGCAGCCCGATATGCTGAGCAGAGCAGCGCCGGAGATGATCTCTGCGACGCAACAACAGACGAACAAGTTGGCGAAGCTGCCGCCGCGCTGGGCACAGGATACCGGCACTCAGTTGGTGCACCAGACCCAAAGCCTGTGGCCTGAAAATCCGTCGACAACGGAGCTTGCCAAAAAATGGGCACAGCAGCTCAATGCTAATGCGATCCCGCTGGAAGAATTGAACAGCTGGCATGATGCCAATGTGCAGTTACAACAGCTGGCGGATAAGCTCAACGGACTGGATGAACAGCGCGGTAAATATATGACGGTGTCGCAGCTGAAGTCCGCCGTGTTTGCACTCCAGCAGACGCTGGGTAAAGCACCACCGGTAGAGGAATCACTGCGTAAGCTTGCTCAGGCCCGGCAGCAGAAAAATGACGTATCGCCACAGTTGGTCATGCAGCTCGATAACCAGTTTGCGCAGTTGCTGAACCGATATGCGTTACTGGCGCCTGTACCCAATAGTTCACAGCCTTAAAGAATAAGGTCTGGTTTGGGGTTCTGGGCCAATGCAGTTTTATCGCCTTATATACGGCGACATAATCGTACTATGACAGTTTCACATCCCATCAATGAACGCTTATCCGAAGAGAAGTAATACTGCGCTACTGTGTAGCGCAGTTTCGATTTACTTATTCTCAGCAGATTTAACGTTACTATCGGTCGTCCATACCCGATATTTCACTTCAACATCTTTCGGAACATACACCACGATTGGCAGCTTACTGTTGTAGCGCTCAATTGCCTGATCACCCAGATTCGCCGCGATAAATTTCTTCGTTTTGGCCTTATCCGGACATGCCATCATCGTGGACGCAGGTGAAGAGATATTTTCCAGAACTAAATAATCGTAGCCCCATCCCTCCAGAGTCTTACTGACTAATTTGCCTCCCATCATGTAGTGATTGCAATCTACTTCCAGCGTTTTCCCTATCAGCAGTTCGATTTTGAAATCATTTTCGTTCTCAAGCGCAGGCAGGTAAATAACCTGGCGAACCATGCCCTTTTCAGCTTTCGGATAGGGCGCGATTTTTTCAAGTGGAAGCTTGCTGATATCAGCCGTCTCATTGGAGGTGGCCGCCATGCTACTTGCCGACATAGCCATCATTAATCCAGACAGTGCCAAAAATCCTCGTTTCATATTCAATCCCTCTATTTGACTGTTATCATTGCAATATTATCACTGATTCTGTCTTCATTCGAAAACCCCATGCTATTCATCAGGCCACCCGCCCTGTTTTACCGGGATGCAGCCCCTCAAACAAAGCCCTGTTTTTAGAACAGCCGAGCTGAAAAGCAGGAACCTCCGGCGCTTGTTGTTACGATCGTTTTTGGAGGGCCGGGGTGGCTTGTGGTCAGGCATGTACGGAGACTTTCTCCCCAATATGTGAAGGGAGTCATAAGGGATAGTCAAGCAGAGACAATTTTATAGGGCAATAGATTATCGTCAGACTTATGTGATGCTCTATACTCCCTTCAAGCAGAAACAATCGAATTTTAGCTTTTGATTGTCGCTGCAGGCAGAAAGAGTTTCCTCTCTCTGACCTGTAATTTCTATGGAATAGGAGGATGTCGTTATGGAAAAGAAAGTCATCTATTTGTTCTGTTCGGCGGGAATGTCCACCTCGCTGCTGGTTTCGAAAATGAAGGCGCAGGCTGACAAGTACGAAGTGCCCGTCATTATTGAAGCATTTTCTGAGTCACTGGCGGCTGAGAAAGGCGGTGCGGCGGATCTGGTTCTTCTGGGTCCTCAAATTGCCTACAAGCTGGCAGAAATTCAGAAAATATTACCGGGCAAGCCCGTTGAAGTGATTGATTCTGCCATGTACGGCAAAATCGATGGATTAGGTGTTCTGAAAGCCGCCGTTGCGGCGATCAAGAAAGCAGCAAGCCAGTAGTCATTTTATATTTTTGTTTTAATTTGAAATTGAATATTTAAGTCAAAGAGAAAAAACAGTCAAAGAGCGAACTTCATACCCTGGCCGTCAAAAGGCGGCATTAAAGGAAAATAACAATGAGCAAAGCCATTGATTCACTTGAGAAGATACTCCTTCCTTTTGCCGTCAAAATAGGTAAACAGCCGCATATCAATGCGATTAAAAATGGTTTCATCAGGTTAATGCCTTTAACCCTGGCCGGAGCCATGTTTGTTTTAATTAATAACGTATTTCTGAATTTTGGTGACGGGTCTTTCTTTTATTCATTGGGTATTCGTTTAGAACCGTCAACTATTGAAGCATTGGCCGGATTAAAAACTATTGGGGTCAATGTTTACAACGGTACATTAGGTATTATGTCGTTAATGGCGCCCTTCTTTATAGGCATGGCACTGGCAGAGGAGCGGAAGGTCGATCCTCTCTCTGCGGGTTTATTAGCCGTAGCCGCCTTTATGACCGTCACGCCATTTAGCGTCGGTGAGTCTTATGCGGTGGGTGCAAACTGGTTAGGTGGCGCAAATATTATTTCCGGTATGGTTATCGGGTTGGTCGTCGCCGAAATGTTTGCGTTTGTCATTCGCAGAAATTGGGTTATTACTCTACCGGACAGTGTCCCTACCTCTGTGGCGCGCTCATTCTCTGCGTTAATTCCAGGCTTTATTATCTTACTCGTCTTCGGGATTATCTCCTGGCTGCTGGGGTTATATGGCAACAACTTCCACCAGATTATTATGGATTCCATATCCAAACCTCTGGCAGCGATGGGAAGTGTTGTCGGCTGGGCTTACGTGATTTTCAACTCCCTGCTTTGGTTCTTTGGTGTGCACGGTTCTCTGGCGCTGACCGCGCTGGACAGCGGCATTATGACGCCATGGGCACTGGAAAATATTGCTATCTACAACGAGTATGGCTCTGTCGCTGCGGCACTTGAGGCGGGTAAAACCTTCCACTTCTGGGCCAAACCGATGCTCGATTCCTATATCCTGCTGGGCGGTTCCGGGGCAACGCTGGGTCTGATTATCGCGATATTTATAGCGTCACGCCGTGCGGATCACCGTCAGGTGGCAAAGCTGGCGCTGCCGTCAGGCATCTTCCAGATTAACGAACCGATTCTGTTTGGTCTGCCGATTATCATGAACCCGGTCATGTTTATCCCGTTCGTTGTGGTTCAGCCGATTCTGGCAGTGATCACCCTGACGGCGTACACCTTAGGCATTATTCCACCGGTGACCAACCTGGCACCATGGACCATGCCTACGGGTCTCGGCGCATTCTTTAACAGTAACGGCAGCATCGCTGCATTGTTGGTCGCGCTGTTCAACCTCGGTATCGCCACGCTGGTATATATGCCTTTCGTTATTCTTTCTAATAAGGCGCAGGCCATCATCGAAGAAGAAGAAAGCGAAGAAGATATTGCCGCAGCACTGAAATTCTAACCTGGCCCGCAGCGGGAAGAGGCAACCTTCCCGCTGCCAACCGGCTATCACGGAGAGATAAAGATGATTGATTTAGACAGCATTGTTGCAACTGAAGACGACATGCAAGAACTCGAAGAAGTCGTAATGGGGTTAATCATTAACTCCGGACAGGCCCGCAGTCTGGCCTATTCCGCACTGAAAAAAGCCAAAGAAGGTGATTTTGCGCAGGCGAGCGCGTTGATGGACCAGTCCCGCCAGTCCCTGAATGAAGCGCATCTGGTGCAGACAAAACTGATTGAAGACGATATGGGCGAAGGCAAAATGAAAGTCAGCCTGATTCTGGTTCATGCCCAGGACCACCTGATGACCTCGATGTTGGCGCGCGAGTTAATCACGGAATTGATTGAGCTTCATGAAAAAATAAAATAGTGTTGGGAGTTATCATGCAGCCACAGTTATTGAGTATGGAAATCAAAACAGCACGTGAAGATCAACTGTTCGACGGTCAGAACTTCCATATGTTTATCTACAATAAAGTAGAGAGTATTTCCGGACTGCATGAGCACGACTACTATGAATTCACCATCGTCCTGACCGGGCGCTATTACCAGCAGATTAATGGCAAACAGGTGCTGTTAGAACGCGGGGATTTTGCGTTCATCCCTCTGGGTTCGCACCATCAAAGTTTCTATGAGTTTGGTCCGACCCGGATTCTGAATGTAGGTATTAGCAAGGCATTTTTCGAACAGAACTATCTGGCGTTATTGCCTTCCCGGTTTGTGGCCTCGCAGGTTTATAAAATCAAGAGTGAGTTTCTGACGTTTATTGAGTCGGTGGTGGCCTCACTCAACTTCAGAAACGGTGAGTTTAATGAGTTTCTTGAGATGGTGACGTTTTATATCGTCAACCGGTTACGCCATCATCGCGAGTCAGAGATAACGACGGATATTCCTGAGTGGCTTAAGAACACCGTCGAGATGATGCATGACAAAACGCAGTTCGGTGATAAAGCTTTACCGACGATGGTGCAGTTGTCCGGTAAATCGCAGGAGTATCTGACACGCGCCTCCCAGCGCCACTATGGTAAAACACCGATGCAGATCATTAATGAGATCCGCATAAATTTTGCCAAAAAGCAGCTGGAGATCACTAACTATTCGATAACAGATATTGCTTTTGAATCAGGCTACAGCAGCCCGAGCATGTTTATTAAAAACTTTAAAAAGCTCACATCTTTTACACCGAAGCATTACAGAAAAGAATTATTCAACATTAACTAATGAGTATATGAATTAGTGGATATTCATTAATCACAATCAATCATTCATATATCTCGTTTTATTTAATTTTAAGTGCATTAAATTTGCATGGGAGCCCCTATGTTCAAAAAACTGAAAGTCGTTACTATCGGTGGCGGAAGCAGCTACACGCCTGAATTACTCGAAGGCTTTATTAAACGTTATGATGAATTACCGGTCACCGAATTATGGCTGGTCGATATTGAAGCCGGAAAAGAGAAACAGGATATTATCTTTGATCTTTGCCTGCGTATGATTAAGCGCGCAGGCGTGCCGATCACCCTGCATAAAACGCTGAACCGCCGTGAAGCACTGGCAAACGCTGACTTTGTGACGACCCAGTTGCGTGTAGGCCAGTTAAAAGCGCGTGAACTGGATGAACGTATTCCATTAAGTCACGGCTATCTGGGCCAGGAAACCAATGGTGCTGGCGGCCTGTTTAAAGGCCTGCGTACTATTCCGGTGATTTTTGACATCATAAAAGATGTCGAAGAGATCTGCCCGGACGCCTGGGTGATCAACTTCACTAATCCGGCCGGTATGGTGACCGAAGCGGTATTCCGTCACACCAAATTCAAGAAATTCATCGGCGTCTGCAATATCCCGGTGGGCATGAAGATGTTTATCCAAGATGTGCTGAAACTTCAGCCGCACGATGACTTGTCGATTGACCTCTTTGGCCTGAACCACATGGTATTTATCAAAGATGTCATCGTGAATGGTGAGTCACGTTTTGCTGAACTCCTGGACGGCGTCGCCTCCGGTACGCTGACGGCAGGTTCGGTTAAAAATATCTTCGACCTGCCATTCAGCGAAGGTCTGATCCGCTCCCTGAACCTGCTGCCTTGCTCTTACCTGCTGTACTACTTTAAGCAGAAAGAGATGCTGGCCATTGAAATGGGTGAGTTCTACAAAGGCGGCGCGCGCGCGACAGTGGTACAAAAAGTCGAAAAACAGCTCTTTGAACTCTACAAAGATCCTGAGCTTAATGTAAAACCGAAAGAGCTTGAACTGCGCGGCGGCGCATACTACTCCGATGCCGCCTGTGAAGTGATCAGTGCGATTTACAATGACAAGCAAACCGAGCAGTACGTCAACTTCCCGCACCACGGCCACATTGATAATATCCCGGCTGACTGGGCAATCGAAATGACCTGCACTATTGGTCGCGATGGCGCTAAGCCGCATCCGCGCATCACCCACTTCGATGAAAAAGTGCTTGGGCTGATTTATACCATCAAAGGATTTGAAATAGCCGCCAGTGAAGCCGCGTTGAGCGGTAAGTTTAATGACGTTCTGCTGGCACTGAACCTCAGCCCGCTGATTCATTCGGATAAAGATGCCGAGAAGCTGGCACGTGAGCTGTTATTAGCCCATGAAGCGCTGCTGCCTAATTTTGCCGCAACCATTGCCACGCTGAAGTGATCTGCCGCCTCCCGCAATGGGAGGCAATTTAAAGAGGCCTTTATGGACAAATTACTGATTGTTAATGCGGACGATTTTGGCCTTTGCAAAGCCCAAAACTACGGCATTATCGAAGCCTTTAATCACGGCGTTGTGACATCTACTACCGCCATGATGAATACGACGGCAGTCGAACACGCCGCTGAACTTAGCGCCGCAGCCCCGGTTCTGGCAGTGGGAATGCACTTTGTTCTGACGCTCGGACGCCCTTTATCACCCATGCCGAACTTGGTACGTAACGGCGAACTGGGGAAATGGATCTGGGAAGTCGCCGAGGCAGGGACCCTGCCGCTGGATGAAATTGAGCAGGAGCTGGCGTGTCAGTTTACCCGCTTTATCGAGTTGTTTGGCAGGCTACCCACCCACATCGACAGCCACCATCATGTTCATATGATCCCGCAGATATTCCCGCTGGTGGAAGGCTTTGCGAAAGAAAAAAATCTGCCCCTGCGTATTGACCGTGACGCAGTAAAGAATGACAACATTGCGCTGGCTGGTGCACGGAGCTCTCAGGGTTTCGACAGCGGATTCTATGGCGACGCCATCACCGAAGACCTGTTTCTGAATATTCTGGATAACGCGACACAACGGCAGGAACGCTCATTAGAAATCATGTGCCACCCGTCGTTTATCGATAACACCCTCCTCGCCAGCAAATATTGCTACCCACGCCTCACCGAACTGGAAGTGCTGACATCAGCCTCGCTAAAACAGGCTATTACGGAACGTGGATTCCGGTTGGGTTCGTTCATGGATTTGCAAGAATAGGGGCTTTGTTGAATAAATCGTTTTTAGATAAAAAGTCTCCCTTTCAATCACTTCCTCAGGCAATTCGCACACTTTCGGGCATACCTGCACGCGTCATTTTGTTTAAAGCACGGATCATGGCCATAGCCTCACCGACCTGCGCATCGTAGTCGCGCAGCGTCAGGTGTCCACCAAACAATTGTTTAACCCGATACATCGCCGTTTCGGCCACTGAACGCCGGTTGTAAGCCGTGTGCCATTTCCAGTAAGCATTGCTCCCCGTCAGCCGTTGCCTCGCCACCGCCTGATTTCTGTCGGCATACTCCACCGGCCAGTAACCGGCGCGCGTTCGCGGCGGGATAAGCGCCTTAATTTTCTTGCGCCGCAACTCGTCGTGGCACCGTTTTGTGTCATAAGCCCCGTCGGCACAGGCGGCTCTGATTTTCCGGTGCGTCTGACGGATAAGCCCCGGGAATGCCTCTGCATCAGTCACGTTGTTTAGGGACAAGTCAGCGCAGATAATCTCATGTGTATCAGCGTCCACCGCCAGGTGCAGTTTCCGCCAGACACGGCGCTTTTCCTGACCGTGTTTTTTCACCTTCCATTCGCCCTCACCGAAAAATTTTAATCCGGTGGAATCGATAACCAGATGGGCAATCTCACCGCGTGTCGGGTTTTTGAAAGGGATGCTGACGGACTTAGCCCGCCTGCTGACGCAGGAATAATCCGGGCAACGGAGCGGAAGATTCATCAGGGTAAAAATGGAGTCAATGAACCCCTGCGCGGCGCGTAATGTGAGGCGAAAAACGCGTTTGAGCATCAGAACGGTGGAGATGGCCCGCTCAGAATAACGTTGTGGACGACCACGTGACGGCGTTTTTGGTTCGTCATACCAGGCCTGAATCGCCGACTCATCGAGCCAGAATGTCAGTGAACCCCGATTGATGAGCGCCTTGTTGTAGGCTTTCCAATTGGTGATTTTGAACGTTTGTTTTGCCATGGGGTACCACTACAGGGTCAGGGATGTGGTGATCTGATCCTCATTGCGGCCAAAAGTTCGATTAATTCAACAAAGCCCGTGGGGTTCTCTAACTTGCGCTGAAAGGCTGTTTTCTCAGCTGCCGCTATTTGTCGTGCGACACTGGTTAACGCTTGTGCCGCCGCGAAAGGCATTTGCTTTTTAAGCGATTGGAGCTGTGCTGAAAGCTCTTTTATTCCAGCCATATTAACTCCAATAAAAAACCGCCTGTATGAAATGACCCCATAAAGTTGGACGGTTTATACTGCGACATAGGGTGCAGTTCACGTAGGCAGCTTGTGATGATTACCTGACACGATATCTTATTCTGTACAACACGCTTGGACCGAAACTCACTATCAGTGATGCGATAATCCCGCAGATACTTGAAATACGAACTTCGGGACCCGTAACATATTCAAACAAAGGAGTACCAAAAATAATTGCGTACTGTAGAGCAGTGAAAACCAGACAAAGTACAATAAACAGCAGCACACTCTTCAGGGTAAATAATATCCATCCTCCTAGCCCGAGGTACCTATCCCGCCTAAACGCACCTTTGTAGTCCTTTATGAAGTCTGACATGCCTAGTAACCTTGAGCTTAAATTGTTCCATATAATCGCATAGATTATCTGTTATTGGATGTCTACTGAGAGCCGTTGTGAAAGTGGATCTCAAATCGGAGCCTTCAACATATGCTCATGCTGCTTGGTCGTTATTGCGATACCGATGTTTGTTTGCCGATCACCGACTGGACAGTTTCTCTTTTCCGTTTATCCGGTATTTGAGGCGCCAGTAACGTGATCCATTGGTGTTGACCAGAAGGTAAAGGCCACCACCATCACTGAGCTTGTAAGGTTTGTCTTTGGGCTTGGAAGTATCGACCTGACGGGCGTTGAGTTTCAATTGGGGGTATCTCACTTCATTGAACCTGAGGATACCCCCATATATACCCCCCATTTGCATGTTGATTTCAATGGATGGCAATAGACGTTGGGATAATTGAATATGGCTGAAAGCCTTGGTACTAGCGGGATTTATGGACTTTAAGAGACGTTAAAATAAGTAAGGATGGTACGCCCTACAGGATTCGAACCTGTGACCTACGGCTTAGAAGTCCGTCAACTTTATCTTTCCTTTAGATTCATCTGTTTGCATTAAATTTCATAATGCTGATTTATAAAGGTTTTAATATGTTGTATGCGTGCATTGGATTTCATACCATTTCACCACAACCTGACCCGCTACCTGACCTGTAAAAAATGGCAAGCACCCTACTCACTGATAGCAAAATTCGCGGGCTAAAGCCCAAAACCTCCGCATATTATACGTGGCAAGCATCGGCGGAGCGCGGAACTGGGCGGCTAGGCCTGAAGACCTACCCCTCTGGGCGAAAGACCTTCTATTATCGGTACTATATTCAGGGTAAAGAGAAGTTTATCAAGCTGGGTGATTACCCTCAAATAAGCCTTTCAGAAGCCGGAGACAGGGCGCGAAAGGCGGCAGAGAATCCAGCGGAAGCGAAATCTCCCGCAGAGTCATTTTCTAGCCTCAAGGGGCTTTTTAATGATTACATAGCGCACCAGAAAACCACGGGGCGGCGCGGTTGGGAAAAGACAGAGAACCGGCTGGCGCAGGTGCTCAACTCTCCCCACGTCAACCCAGAGATTCCGGCGCGGGAGGTCACGCCGAATATCATAAAACTGGTGATTGCAGAGTTTATACAGCGCGGGGCGGTTGCTGGTTCAAATAAGGCGCGGGGAGCATTGCACGCTGCGTTTAATTTCGGCCTATTCGCTGATAACGATCCAGCGAAACTGTCCAGCAAAACGCGCTACGGGCTGACGGTTAATCCAGTGGCGGCAATCCCTAAACAGGCGGGAGCGGAAAAGGCGTTAGACAGATTCCTGGCATGGGACGAACTGGCGGCGCTGCTGAAATTAATCAGGGTCAGTGATTTGGCCTGCCCAATGTCGCCGGACTTTGCCCGCCTGCTGCTGCTCTGCATTTACACCGGAGGCCAGCGCCCGTGGGAGCTACTGGCGAACGCCGCAGCCAACTACGACAAAAAAGGGAAGGTGTTGACCGTACCGCCTGAAATCTCGAAAACAAAGGATTTTCACGTAATCCCGCTGTCACCCCTAGCAATTGAAATCATAGAGACGCAGCTCAAGCTATATCCGAAGTCAGCCTACCTTTTCCCAGCCAAAACAGCGCCGGGACACCTGCTTTCAGCGGAGTTTTCGAAACAGCTTAGGAAGTTCTGCAAGTTGGAAGGGTTCGCACCATTTACCCCACGTGATATAAGGCGCACATTCAAGACGCTGGCGGGGGAAATGGGGGTTAGCTCGGAACTGAGGGACAGGCTGCAAAATCACAAGATAGCGGGCACATCTAGCAAGCATTATGACCGCTATGACTACCTGAAGGAAAAGCGGGCGGCGATTGCCACGTGGACCAAAAGAATAAGCCAGCTCTAAGGCTGGCTCTCTTATTCAACTTACCGCGTTTTGCTGCACCCAATCATCATAGAGATTCTCAGGCCAGCCCAAAAAAGTACCGCCTTTGCTGCGCTGCGGGGCTGGGAATTCCTTTCTCTTTTCCCACATTCTCCACAGGGTCGTGTGGCTTTTTCCGGTAAGCCGCTGCATCTCCTTTAAACCTATATATCTGGTAGCCATCTGAATCACTCCGGCAAAAGCGCCTCTACATAACCAACTGTTTCCAGCTCCCGCGCCATCGCATCAATCAAGCCCTGAACCACAGGCGGCATGGCTTTAAACATCCCTGTAGCCACGAACAATTGCCGTAATGCATCCTCCGTGCGCTTAAGTACGGCGCGCGCTACCTCCTCCAAATCAGCGGCATAATACTCCGGCTCGGGGAGGTCTGAGGCTTGCGGAGTGAGATACGCGCAAGTGCCACACCCACCCAGTGCCCCGTCTCTGCATAATTCGCAGGGGTCACGTTCGGCGCCGTCTGCGGTTGCGCCGTCGAACCACTTAACCCACGCATCAACGTAAGAGGGTGCCATATTGGACTTAAAAGCCGCCTCCACGGCTTTCTGCGCGTAATCCTTGGAGCCCAAGCCATGTACCTTTTTAGCTGTCATTATTAGCCACCTTGATTTGCTGCATTGCATGTACTAATTTGGCGGGGTCTGTAGTAGCGCATGCCACACGGTAAGCCCCATCTGCTGATACGGAGACAGCACAACCGCTCGCCAGCGCTGCTGTCTCCACCTTCCCGTTAGGGTATTCAGTCGTAACCGCGCACCCGCTTAAAAGTGCCGTAGCCATTCCAACCGCTAAAATCTTTTTCATCCCATTGAATCCCTGTAGACGCCCGCCGCTATTAGCTTTGCGCGTTTTTTTGCAAGTTGAATATTCCGCTCCCTGTTGTTTTCCCCAGCCGTCAACATGGACTTTTGAGACAGGAATTTAAGCGAGAATTCCGGCGCGGGCTTGTAGGCTTTTTCGTGGTGTACCTTAACCAGCGTGTAGCGGATTTCCGGCATTCCGTCGTCGTTCTCAAAATGATGAATGTCTACATCTGTCATTTTCGACTTTGCCAACGAATTCATGCAGCTACGCATTTTAGTTCGTGGCATCCCATGCCTTTCCACCAACTCGGTTAATGTTGCTGGGGATTTATGCAACCCCCACACAATGCGCTCACGAATCCCCTCAAACTCTCCGGCGTTATTCCCACAGCGGCGGTAATAAGTGACACGTTTCATTTTGCTAAATCCATCTGCCGTGAGTGCCCGCGCTCAATCCGCACCTTTTCCATCATTGCGTTTAAACGCCGCTGTGACAGGCACTTGCCGTTTTTTGCAATGTCCTGACAGATAGCGAGAAATTGCCGCTCCGTGGTGGTCATGGCTTTGGCGTGCAATTCGGTGCGCAATTCGTCAAGCATTCCGCGCAGCGTGCTGATTGTGCGGCGGTCATGGGTCAAGCAGGCTTTTGTTGCGGCGTGCAATGCGGTTTCTGCCGCCAGTTGGCGTGTCAAGATTTCGGCCTCTATCGGGGCTGCGGCCTTACGGGTGAAGATTGATTTAAACCAGTTCATCAAAAGCCCTTACCTTTCAAAATGGATGATTGGATTTCTGCGGCGCGGGTATTAAATCCGCGTGGATTCCGTTCCTCGAAAATACTTACAACGGTTTCCCGCTTATGCGGTTTATTATTAAATAATGGCTTTGTGTTAACGGTGCCATTTAACCAACTGCGTCCGGTAGGTTTAATACGGTTCATTTTCTTGCCTCCAATTCTTCTTTGATTGCGGAAATAGTTAATTTATTACCTTCCGCCCACGAATAAGCGAAAGCTCGTAATTCAAATAATTCAGAATCACTAAGACCTTTAATAATGTTTTTGAATGTTGCGTTTTTATCTCTCACCGGAATAGCCCTCTTGTTTTTGAGGGTTCCCCATTTACCTTGTGTTGAACTTTGGGTGGGGTGCCGGAAATGCTTTCTAAATGAGACAATTCGTAAGCGTTAGTAACTCCGTTTCTGTTCCATATTCGGCCTCAAACGTGTGCCGCGCCTTGTGTATAGCTATTTTCCCGCGCTCTCCGTTGCGGTGGTGGTCAGGGCAAAGCGGTAACACCTTGAACCAGCTTGCCCGCTGCGCGTATCCCTGCCCGTGCCTCACATGGTGAATCTCTGCCGGTGTGCCTAATATTCCCGACATCACATAACAGGCAATACAACCCAGAGCCGCAACTTTATCAACGTGCGCTTGTTCTGCTTTTTTCATTAATGAATACCTGTAGCCATTAACCCGAAAATAAAACCAAGGGCGGCACTTGATACCGCCAGCATATAAACCTTTAACATTGAAAAGTTGCCTAACCTTCTAATAAGTCATTATTAGATTCGCACCATTCACGGCAAATTAATTCACCGTCAACCAGTGCCGTTAATGCACTGGCTAATTTCTCCTTTAATGCTTTTTTAACTTTATTCTGAAAGCGTGCCAGTTGCGCACTGGAAGCCGCATAACGGAAAGTGTTCACGTAGTCCGCCGCTTTCTGCGTCTCTGTTGGCTCTGCGGGGGCGGGTGGGGTCATGAGTACCGCCAGCGCCAGATAAATGTCTTTCGGGGTGTCGGTCAAAGCGTCAGCCGTGTTAATTGCCGCCTTTGTTACCGCTTCCCGCTGCGCTTCCTCGGTTTCGGTGTGTGCGCAGAGGTTCAGCATTTCAGACAGGGCATTATCTACCGCTGCCTTGCGTTTCATGTCCCAGATTGACGGGTCGATAACCAGATACATAGCGGCCTGAAATTCAGTGATGCCATGAAATTTAATTGCATGGTCGCGCCATTCGGTCAGGCGTTCACGGATTTGCGCCAGAGTGATGCGCGGGCGGGCAACCACTTCTTTTTTAAACTGCGCAATTAACTGAATGATGATTTGTTGTTGTGCGTTGTTCATTATGACACCACGATTTAAATGACACCGTTTCGATGTGCGTAAGATACTGGCAACAGCTCCTTATTTTTTGCACTTTCGTGCTATTATGACACCATCATTCAAATGATACTATTTTGGCAATAAAAAAGGGGCATTTAAGCCCCTGTTTTTGATCTTTATTTGATCATTTATTACGCCGGATTAACTCTCTTTTGTTTCTCGTAACACGCGGAACACCGTGCTGCGACTGGCTCCCAGCGTTTTGACTATTTCGTCAACGGTCATGCCAGCATTGCGCAACTTCACAACCTGTTCATGCTTTTCAGTATTCGGCTTTCTGCCGGTGTAAGCGCCTTTGTCTTTTGCCAGCGCAATACCTTCTTTTTGCCTCTGCCGAATCATGCCGCGCTCAAGCTCGGAAACTGCCGCCATGACCGTGACCAGAAATTGAGTCATGGGGGAGCGGTCGAGAATTAAGCCCATGTCCAGAACTTTGAGCGTTGCGCCGGTTTTCTCAATCTCTGACCAAATATCCATAAAGCCTTTGAACGAACGCGCAAGCCTATCCATCGACTTGACCACAACCACGTCACCCTCTCGCAGTTTTGCCAACATCCGGTTTAGTTCCGGCCTGTTATTGTCCTTGCCGGAAATCTTCTCCTGAAACACCTCATCAATCTGGGTTCCAGCGAGTGCCTCTAATTGCCTGTCTAAATTTTGGTCTTTAGACGAAACGCGGGCATAACCAAAAATCATATAGCCTCTCTTAATGCCAAAAGCGGGTTATTGTGACACGGTGTCATATTAGTCCATTTATCTCTCTAAATGACACTCTTTTAGCGCCTTTGTGATGGGTGCCGGTAGAGTGTACCCATTAGGCACTCTATGAGCGTAAAAAAACCCGCCGTAGCGGGTTGTGCTAATAACTCGTTTGTGTTGTTGCTTACCGGTAGCAAACCTTTTTGTAAATCTCAAAAGTTTCTGCCTGCCTTTGTCGCTCCTCTGGTGTTCCGGTGCTTCTTATTGAATTTGAGTAATCAATGGATGCAGCGCGGCAATCGTCGTAATCAATCTCGCTTCTTTCGTGAGTCCGTCCCGATACCCAGCCAGCAACAAAAAGCCCTAATAAAACCACTATCTTTAAAAAAGTTTTCATGCTTCGCGCTCCGTACAATTAATGCGCGGCACAATACCCGCAACGATCCAGCGGTTTTTGCTAATTAGTGCTACGTGACCAAAAGGCCCTCAATTTGCGCCAGCCGGATTTCTAGCGTTCTGATTCTGTCCTCAAGTAGTGCAACGTCGTGAACGGTTGTCAGCTCGTAGCCGTTCGGGTCGGTGGCGTTCAGTGCCGACATTGTGACGTGCCCGTCTGCAAAACTATAAATAAACGGACGCAGCCCTGATTCACCCAACCATTTAGACCCTATGTATGCCTACACATCAGGATGGTGTGAATACTATTCTCACCGTAACCCCGAACGCTATAAAAAATAGGGCGTGCCGGGTTCGTGCCCATCCAGTTCTTGAACCTTTTTCGTCAAGAGCCCTATTGCGTCGTTCTGCTGTGACGTAACAAACGCATTGTTGTGCGCGAGATTATTGGTTAACTCCTGCTTTTCTTCCAACGCCGTTACTCTGGCCAGTAGTGCGGCGTACTCCTCCCGCGTTACCGTTGGGGGAGCTACCTTTTGCCACAGTGACAAAATGTAAGACTGTGCGCGGGCTACCTTTGTTAACTCACTGCTTACGACACGGTGAAGGGTTTGCAGGTCGCCCATGTTAACTTTTGGGGCCTGGTAGATTGCTGGCGGTGAGCCGGTTAACTGGCTTGATGTTGTTGGTAATGCTGAATTAGATGAGCTTCTCATTTTAACCCCGTCTGTTTATAGGTGAATGTCAGGGCGCTGGGAAGGTCGCCCGTGCCGTTGATTTCAAACCGGTAGGCGATAACGCCGCCCTCCTGTCTGAATGTTGGGCGGCGCGTGGTCTGTAGGTCTATTGTCTGGCTCTCCCACTGATAACCAGCGTCGATGTGATCCGCTGAACCCACTGTGATTGTTACCTGTGATTGTCCCTTGCCTTGTATGTAGCACTCAGACACAAAGGCGCGGGCATCCTCTTCTCCGAACGTTAAGCCTCTGCGCTCCATGTAACGCTGAATGGGTTGCTGGGTCATGGTGTAAACCCCGTTACTGTATACGTTGCGCCATTCCACCTCTGAAACATTTAGGTAATACACGCCACCCGCTGCACAAGAGCCGCAAAGCGTACCCTGTGCCACTTTGTCAGCCTGGGTGTTCCATGTGTTCGTCTCGTTGTCCCATGCCTTCGGGTTGTCGTCCCACTTAATTTGCACTGAGTCCGGAGGCATCCGTAGGAATTCAGCATCATAGATGTAGGGTAGGCTTTTCTTTTGCCACGTCTGGCGGTTGTAGTTGTAGGCGTAAGCCGTGGTTTTTGCGAAGTCGTCAGCCTCGGTATCTGTGCCGTATACCATGAGCCAGATTTCTGACAGGTCGGGATAGTTGATAAGCCGAACTTGCCCTAACTGATGTTGCTCCACCAGCTGCGCGATGTAGTCCCGTACTTTGTCGTCGGCAATAGACACCCAGCTCACGGCATCGTGGCGGGCCACGTCTGAACCGGTAAACACATAGTTATAACTGTGAGCATTGACGGCGCAATAAATATCGAGCACTCCGAGATCGGAATATACCAGGTTGGTGATGAATGGCTTTTCGTCGTTACCACTGGGAGACATGCTGTAGGTTTCGCGCTCCGTGTACACGTAGAGCGTGTTTCCGTTGGCAACTGCGTCAATCACTTGCGTGTTACTGCTCAAGTCCTGCCAGCCCGCATAGCCGTCAATTACAGCCGCTGCGAAGTCCTCCGGAGTGCCGTTCCCGGCCTGGTCATCCCAGTTTATCGGTAAGGCGTTTTCCTGCGCGAAGCCAGACCAGCGGACGCGGGACGGGTATGGGACGTCTTGACCGCCTGCGCTCTCTTCTGTCGTGTTTAGCGCTAATAGGCGGTTGTCGAAACTGACTATCTTTCTGGCCGTCCAACGCCGATGTGAAACGATACTCGTAGGGTTGGCGGGGTCGGTGGTGCTGTCAATGCCCGTTGTTTGATAGCCCCATGACGGGAGGGCGTCGAACCCCGTCCAATCGTATTGTTTACCAGTCGGGGCCATATCGGTTTGTCCGAAGATGGGGCAATTGTTAATACTTTCTTTGTAGTAGGTCCACGGTTGCGTATTGTCAGGCGTCCAGCCTGCTGGCGTCACCATCTCTGTGACGGTTCCGCTGTTGAGGTTAGTCTGAAATATACGGCGCGGGTCCGTTGTGCCATCTGGTGGGTTTTTCGTGATACCACAGCCGAAAATAAGTGTAGAGCCGTCGCTGAATCCATCAAACTGGACTTGCGTCATGAGGAAGAAAACGCGGTTTTGCCACTCTGCGTCTGTTGCACCGCCTGTGTAATATGGCTGCTGTTGGTTGCCATAGTAGGGCGCAACCTCGCGCCCATTGAAACGTACATTAAGAGAGTCAGTAAAGGCATTAGAGGGCTTCTGACTGTCGTCACCATCAATCATTAATCCGGTTGCGCCCAGCTGCTGAATGGTCTGCTTTGTCATGCGGTACGCTCCCAGACATAAACGGCGCGGCCAGGTGACATAAATGCAGTTGTTTGCGTACCGAATGCCACAGAACCCGATGGTGTGTGACCGCCTGAACTTGATGTGTGTGGCATAAGTGACTGGCTAGCGCCTGATGATCCGGAAAAACCATAATCCTCTGGTAGGGTGTCATTACCATATCGACCATTTTCACCTGTGACGCCCATTAGGTGGTAATGATCGCCTACCGCATCCATTGCCAGGGTGTGTTGTTGCGGTGCCATGCTCTCTTCATGGATAAAGAGGTCACCGACGATATTTCCTGCGGGGATGCTGTATTGATTTCCCCACCTGTCGGTAACTGTGCCAGCTCCATATATTGTTCCCGTTATCGGCACCCACGTATGGCCTAGGTTTGCCAAAAAGGAGGGGAATACACCGTTAGTATTCATATAAACCGCGCCTATCGGATACATGAAATCAATAAACGTATTGTTTACGTATGCGAGATTTACAGCATGGTCCCCTTGCATTGGTGCTGCCAAGTTTGACAGCACTGCCGGAGTCACTCCGTCAATAGGGTCGTGAAACCAAAACTGGCGGAAATTGATATCGGCTGTCGGCTCAGTGAAATTTATGCCGTTAGCAACATTATTAATGCTGGTTTGTGTGGCCGTTATTGCCCCGTTGATGTTCGGGAATGTGTTTTTGATAGTCTGCTTTAATAGTCGTAAGTGGTCATCGCCTGCGCTTTCTGGGTCCTGACCTGTCGGCCAATCTGGCTGCAAATCACTAATGTAGGTTCCGGATTCAATAGGCATTATTTAATCCTCTCGTTATCAAGCCGTTTTTCAATCATATTGACGCGGTATTTCTGTACGTGCGTATCATCGATAACTGCAATGGTCAGCGCGTGGATTTCTTTCACTTCTTCCCGCGTTGCCTTCCCCTGCACCACTGCGCCCTCTATCTGGTCTTCGTACCGCCCCAACTGCACAGCAAACCCCATTAGTACAACGATGCCACCAAATCCGATGAATTTGATTAAGCTGCTATTTTTCTTTTCTTCAGAAGTATTCACGGGCCTGCACTCCCACGGTTCCCGCCATTTTGTAGGCTTCGTGTGATTCGTTAAGGGTCTGGATTTCCTGCGCGGCCATCTGTGACCATGATTGCGCCGCGTCGTCTTTGGTGAACACACCTAGATATTTCAGCGAGAGCCACAGCAAGGCGTTTTCCGCGCCTGCTGCATAGGCGTTCGTCTGTACGGTATCGGACAGCCTAACCGGCTTCTCATAGACATACAGGCGTACCGGTTGCGGGGCCACCAGCTCTATAACGTTGCCATTAATTGAGAATGCAGTGAGGTCGCTAGGTGCGCCGGGAGATAAGCCTTTACGGCTTTTGTATATGTCGGCGATTGTGGTCAACGTTCCTTCAAAATCGCCCACTATCACGGTTTCAATTTGCAGCGCGGCGATGGGGCCAACTGTGTGGCTCAAAGCTGGGAAATTCAGGATTTTGAACATTGCGGCAATGCGTAATTCCTTATCGAGATCGGTTTGAGCGGCGGCGATAAACTGCGGGATAGCGTTAATCGTTCCGCTGTCTGTGCGGCCTGAATAGCTTTTTATGTTGGCTATAAGGTCTTTGTAGGTTGTTGCCATTTCTGGATACTCCGATACAAAAAAGGCCAGCCAGTTGGCTAACCTCTGTTTGCTTCTGGTGGTTTAAGCTGCGGCGGCTGTGTTAATCGTGGCGGCGGTGTTCCCGCTTCTGGTAGTGCCGTAGCTGTCTTTAACTGACAGGGTAACAGTTACCACGCCTGCGGCTGTTGGGGTGCCGGTTAGCTTGCCTGTCTGGTCGATTGCCAGCCCTGCCGCGCCAGCCCCTGAGAGGCTCCACGTTTTGGTATAGGTTCCATCGTCAGGCGCAACCAGAACCGCTGTCACTGACTGGCTGTAGGCTACGCCCACTTGCGGCATAGTTGCCGGTGCCGTCAGGGTCACGGTGCTGATTACGCTGCTGGCTTTGGGAGCACAGCACCTGACGCCCACGGGTTGCGGTGACGTAACCCCAGCTCTGCAATCAGTGCCGTTTTCTTAAAGTCGCCGGTTTTAGAAAGCGGCTCGTTAGAAGGGGCACGGAATACCATTTCTTGCCAGTCTTCTGGGTTGAAAATATATGCGGTGTTGTCCGGCATCTGGCGGTTATAAATAACCTTCACGGTCTGGCCTAATGGGTCGGTGATCGTGTTCACTTCCAGAGTTATTTTTTCGGTGTTTTCGAACATGCGAACGCGGTTTTCGCTCGACTGCATGCCAGAAATAACATCTTTCATGGTGTCGTTAACCATCAGCACGGCTGGTTTGCCGCCCGTTTTCCAGATTGCAGCCATGCAATCTAGAATGTCCTGTTCTGTTGGGGTGTCTGACGCTGACGTAATCAGGGTAATTGCGTCGGTCAGTGGGTCGCCCTCTACTGTGATGCCGCCGTCAGTGCTGGAAATCATGGACTGATAGCCGCCCAGCTTACGCGGGGATGTGCCTTTAACCTCGGCAACCGTTGCACCGTTAGACAAAAACGCGGCTTCTATGTCGGCTTTTAGGGCACGGCCTTTTTTCTGCACTTGGTAATTGGATTCGGTGCCGCGCCCCCAGTTTGCCTGTGCATCAGCGGAGCCAGTGACTTTGATCACTTTGGCGAAAATCTGCGTGTAACCGGTCATTGGCACGGTTGCGGTGGTTGAGTCGTCCAGAGCTGAATAATCCACACCTTCCATCTGTGCATTATCTGGGTCTGGCTGTTCGTCGCTGTCGGTCTGCCATTCGAATTTAGGCTGAGTGGCTTTTGCTTTACCGATTATTGCACTGAAAGGAAAATCGTATGGCTCAAGGTTAGAAATCCAGTCTGCTACATCTTCCTTTACGCCTACTAATTCATACGAGTTTAACGGGGTGCTTGGCATTGCTAGTGTTTCTCATTTGCGCGGTCATCCATGCGCCAAATTATGTCATTTCTTTTGTGCTGCCTTTTTTAGTATCCACACCATTTAGCGCTGATGTAAATCTCATATGCGGCATTAACTACCACAAAAGCATTTATTGTTAAAATATTATTCGTGTGACTTTTTCACCAATTCATCTACAAGCGCCTTATTCCTGCGGCGGCGTTTCAGTGTCCGTGCGCCATTCACGGCTTTTTTCGCGGCGGTTTTAATGACAGGGGCGGCGATTGCTGCCGGTGCTCCGCCAACCACAAACGCGCCAGCCATGTGAGCGGCGGTATTGTCCAGTAGCTTATCTAAATAAGTGTCTTTCCTGACCTCCGGTAATGCGCTGGCTACGCTGCGTATTTCGCGGAACTGGTTCAGAACATCAAGCCCGCGTTTTGCTCCGTCATGGGTCAGCCCCATAGCCTCATAGATTGCCTCTGCGTTGGCGTCCAGCCCGTGCGACGTGCTGCCGTTCCCGCGCTTCTTAAACTCACCGGTTTCTATGAAGTGTTCAAGGTCAGATTGCATGTGTTGCAATGTTGCCTTTTTGTGCTTTAGCGCTGTGATAACGTTAGGTTTATCCGTTGGTGTTCTGTCCAGTTCCTGCGCTGTCGTCGTGTACTCCTGTTTCACATTTCCCAGAACGTTTTCGGCCTTGTTTTTCATGGCATCCCTGACGCCCTGCGCGTGCGCGTCGTACATGGATTTAGTGATTTTCTCCACGTTATCGGGGTTTGCTATCCCCCCCACGTCCAGCCATTGCGCCAGCTCAGGTGTCTCTTTTGACATTTTAATGATGTGGATTAGGTGCGCTTTTGGGGAGCCGTCAACAAAGTCTTTAACCCTTTCGTGCATTTTCATTTCGTAGCCCTTTAGGGCGTCTATTGCGTGGTTTGTGTTTACCTTCGCGCCCATTTCGTAATCCTGAATCATCTTGTCAATTTCAGGACTATCCCTGCGCATCATCGCCTCATAATAGGGAACGTCCGCAAGGTGCCAGTAGCTTTCACTTACGGCTGGGTGCGGGGTAGCGCCGGAAGCGTAACCGCTGGTGAAATCCCTGTAAAAATCCAGCGCAGTGCCAAACTCTGCACCCAAGCTGCCGTTAGCCTGCTTTTGTAACTGGCTCAGAAAATATGATTTTGCCTCGGTGGCAGATAACCGGCGTATTGCCAGCTCTTGGAAATCATTACGCCACTGCTCCTGTGACTTCATAACACCTTCGGCCTGATTCCCTAACGCGCTTTCTCCTGCCGCCTTATTTATCCCTTTGCTTATTTCTCCCGTCACGGGATTTTGTCCTGCCTGCGGTGCCTGGCCAGCGTCACCTCTCGGAATAATATCCTGCATTTCTTCCGCTGGGATTTCTGTAACCTTTCCAGCCGCACCTCCTGCGGGCGGCATGTCCATAATTATCGGGGCGTCTGGCTTAGGAATAGGTGCGTCAGAAAATAGCCCTTTGGCATAGGCGGCTACACGCGGACTAAAACGCTCTAAAAGCGGCGCGGCTATCTTCTCCGCCGCTTTCCCTATGGCGTGACCTGCGGGAACGGACAAAACGCCCTCTAAAACGTCCGTGGTGGGGTTTGTGATGCCGTCGCCGCCCTCACGCTTAGTTTCCAGTGCATCGTCCGCCACGGTTGCGCCTGTGTTGATTAATGCCTCTGCGCTTAACTGTGCCACCCGCCCTAATTTAAGCTCAGGTAATGCCGCCCAGCTCGCAATGCTCATAATGTCACTTTCTGCGTTGTTAATGGCCTTGGTTGTCGGGTTGTTCGCGTATGCCTGCAATGCCGCCGCCATTTCTGGCGTCACTCCCAGCGCTTTTTCTGCTGGGGTGATTTTTGCCGGTGCCAGTTGAGCATAGATTTCTGGGAAGCTGGCGAAATCGTCCGCCGTGGCGTAACCCTTCTCAACGGCACGGGATGCAATCTGTTGTTGTGTGGCGTCGTCTGGGACGTTGTTCATGATAAAGCCGTTAGGCAGTTTTACTGAATGCGTCATTTAGTAATCCCCCTGCGTCGGTTTTTCTTTGCCTGTAGGCATGTCGCCAAAGGCTACCGGTAAGCCGTATTTGTCCGCTTCCTGCTCCGCCCATTGCTGCGGGGTCATGTCGCCGGATTCCAGCTTTTTCAAGTCGTCGCCAGAAATGTGACCACCCAGACCGGACACGACACCGGCCAGAATTTCTGGGTTGTTCAGGTCATACCCGCCAGATTTCACAGCGTTGGCGGCTTCGTTCGCCAGCCCGCTGGCCTGCTGAATGAATGAGTTTTTAAGCGTGGCGTTAGTCTGTGCCCGCGCTGCGTCGCTTTGCCCGTTTCCGGTGTAGCGGTGCAATGCGTCATTAGCCCAGCCAAACATACCGTCGCTCATGTGTTCCTCAGTTGCTGCAACCTGATTAGCTCTTGGTGACGCTGCGGGGGACTCAATGCCCAGCACGGATTGATTAGCCTGAAAATCACCAGCCTGATTGTGAGGGGCGGTTAAGCCTTTTTTGTAATAGTCCTCAACCTTCCCGAAAAGCTGATTTGGTGATGAAAGCCCCATTCTCAGGTTTTTGGCGTTGCTTAACTGCGTGGCAATGTCTTTCAACCCTTGCGTGTGAAGCGCTCCGGCGTATGCGTTCATGGCTGCGGCCTGTAACTGCGGGGGCATGGCGGCAATCTCTGGCGGCATAGTCGGGGCTTTCCCTTCCTTCACGAAAGCGGCGTTTTGAGCGTGTACCCCGTCAGGCATTGCAGCGCCAGCGGCGGCACCCTTACCCATATCAACCGCATATTTTGCCAATTGCAGATTATAGAGCCGGTCTGCGTTGCTCTGGGCTGCTCCCATTCGGCGGTTTTGCAAGTCAAACATGCGGCCTTGCTGGGCTTCCTGCTCCGCCATGCGCTCACGAAATTGCGTGTCCTGCTGGTCAAATTTGCGGTTGAACTGGTCAGACTGTTGCGATTCCCGTTCATCGAATTGTTTCGCCTGCTGCATCTGTTTTGCTTCTGATTCCAGCGTCTTGTTATTGCCGGTTTTGTACCAATCCAGAATAGCGGGGAACGTGTACCCGTCCGCCTGTAGCTTGTTAACGTACTTCGCACGCTGGCGTAATGCGTTGCCGTGGTCGTGAATGGCAATGGCTCCCCACATACCCGCCACAATCGCAGAACCGGCGTTACCCGTGGCAAGGCCAGCCATAACCGCCACCATAAAAGAGCCTGTCCACATTTCCTTATGGATTTCACCCTGTGACGGCGGCTTAACCGTAGGGGCGCTCATTTGCTCCTGCACGTAGTTGCGTTGGTAAACCGTAGGGACAACACTCCCTTGATTCATGGTGACAGGGGTTTGCTGGATAGATTCGGCGGCGGTTTTGGCCTGTTGAATCTGCTGCTGTTGCTGTAGTGATGTTGTCATTTACCCGCTACCTTTTGGCCTTTTAATGCTTTGCTCATGGTCTGGGACTGGTCAGCGCTATTTGCTGCCGCGCCGGTTCCCTGTTTGCCGGTCTGCTTCACGGCTTCGTCATATGAATCCTGCGCCAGTTGATAGGCCAGCTCGTTTGCGCGTTGGTGGGTAATCTTTCCATCCAATGCAGCGGAAATGATTTCCTGTAACACGCCGTCAAGATGCTGTTGTTTGAAAGCGAACATTGGGAAGCTGTGCCCCAACTGCTCGGGAGACATTGAACCCTGTAAGCGCATCAGTTCCGGTTGCTGGTAGGGGGCTTTCGGTGCCTGAACCCATGTCACGGCGTCAGCGTTGGGGTCATACTGCGGTTTAAACCCTTCCTGCTTTGCCCATTCCAATTTCACAGGGTCGTCAATTGGGGCGCTTGCCGGAGCGTCAGGCATAAGGGTTGCAGCAAGCTTGTCATAGCCCGCCAGCATTGCGTTAAAGTCCTGCGTTGTCTTTTTCATCCGAAAAGGTTGCTCCACTGGTGAATGCTGCTTAACGGGTTATCGTCCGCCATCTTGATGACTTCGTTAAACGGTGCCATTTCGCCGGATGTGTTGGCGTTGATAGCGTGCGCCGGAGTCGCAGCGCCAGCGGCATGGCTTGCGGTGTGTGGGCGGAGCGCCGCGCCCATAATGGCTGGCATCATTGGCTTTAATGCGTCTCCTATCCACGATTCCGCATCATCCATAGCGCTATTTGCCGATAGCCCCGCCGGTCCGTTATTGGTGGCTGTCATTCCAGCGCCACCCTGTGCCGGTGTTAGTGGAACGGTTGAGGCGATTTGTCCGGCCTGCTGCGGCGTGTCGCCCATGCCTAACATGCTTTCTACAGAATCGACGCCCTCAGATGCCAAAGAACTCAAGCTATCCCAGATACCCATTAGAACAAGCCCCCCATAATCCCAGAATCGCTGTCACTGCTGCTGGAACTGCTGGAAGTGGTATCAATGCCCGCCGTAGGTAGAACCACGTCAAGCATTGCCGCCATGTTGAGCCAGTTCATGTTGTTGTTGATCATGTCGTTTTTGCGGTTGTTGTTTGCTGTTTCTTGGTTGTACCACTGTTCAAACAACCCAGATTTAAACTGGTTCGCGCTGCCTTTGCCCGCCATTTTCGTGCCGGTGTTAAAGATGCTTTCACCGGTTCCCATCATCTCAGAAATAAGTCCGATTTCGCCAGACATAGCGCCGCCTGTCAGGTTCACAGCCTCGTTTAGAACCTGCTGTGATACTTTGCTCATTTGCTGGGTCATGCTGTTAGCGCCAGAGGCCAGAATGCTGTTAGTTGCGTTCTGTGCTGCACTGCTGCCAGCTACGGATGTAGACGCCATGTTTGATTGTGCGGACTGCCCGAACTCTGCGCCCATCTGGGAATAAACGCTGTCCTGAATGGCTGCGTCCTGCCCAGCGATGAAATCATCAGCGGAGTTATACAGGCCGGACACGCCGCCCATGAATTGAGACTTTGCGCCGCCGTTGAGTAGATTCTCAAGGCTCGCAATTGACTGCTGAACCAGTGACGCGCCGCCCTGTGCAATGTTGGTGCCTGTGTTAATAGTGCCGCCAGAGGCGTAACGGTCTAATGCCGCCTGTTCTGCCGGAGTCATGCCCGCAACGGTTGAATCTGTGTAGTCAATCGTCGGGTTGCTGTTGATAAAGTCCGTGACAATCGGCTCTAAAATGTCAGAAAGCCAGCTCGCTTGTGAGTTGCTGGAACTGCTGGAACTGCTGCCGGAGCCGCCGACAACGTTGGAAATTACGCCCATTATTTAGCGCCCCAGATGTTTTTAGTGATCCAGTCGTCTGTCCCTACGTCGGTTTTCTTCTCTACGCGGGCGACAGGCTTTTTGTTCTGGACGCGCACGGCTTTTTTGCCTGCTGCCCGTAACTTGGTTTCAGCTTCTGCCTGTGCTTTGCGGTGCGCCATAGCATCACGCGCCAGCGCCATGAATTCTGGGCTGATTGCGTCCATGATTTGATCGGGTTTAAACAGGCCGGACACAAAGTTATCAACCTCTGTCAGCTCTGCTTTAGACCAGCCGGATCGGTAGAGATTGGTCGCAGTGTTGCGTACGTTCTGAATCTGCGCCTGTTTAAGCGCCTGTTCGCGCTGCTGCTTTTCCTGCGCTGCGGCAGTGTTCAGGACGTTGAGACGCTGCTTAGCTTGAATTAACTGTTGGTGGGTGCTCTGGTAGTCAGTGGCGGGGAGGCGTCCAGATTTGAGCGCGGCCTCAAGCTCTGCGATCACCTTACTGGTTTCAGTGGTCGCCAGAATCTCAAGTTGCTGGGCGGTTTCGCCATAGCTGCGGATATTAGCCACCAGCGGCGCGAATGACTCATTAAAACGGGTGAACACTTCGCGATGTTGCAGGGCTTCTGTTACGTCGTCGGTGGTGTAATCGACATCGCCTAGCGTCCAGATTTCGCCGTCTGTTTCGCTGCCGTCAGAATCTCCCTGAATCTCGGTGCCGTCTCCGGCGCTGGCGTCAGCTTCGTCCTCTGGGAAACCAGCGCCAGCTCCTGCGCTCGCTTCTGTGCTTTCGTCGTTTTTCGCTTCTGGTTCATGTCCAAAAAGTGATTTCGTAATGTCCATTGGGGCATCGTTGTTTACTCCGTTTACTTCCACGGTGGCGGCTTCTGCTGACATTGGTAATTATCCTGTTAAATTGTTAAAGGATGAAATTTATCACCCCTTTTTAGTTTGCCTACAGTTTTTAAAACCAATCAAGCTGCGTTATCCAGTGACTCCTGCGATTGAGCATTTTTTGTTAAGTCGCTATTTTCGTCGTCCCGCTGCTTCTGGGCGTCCAGTATCAACCGCATCTTGTCCGTGTCGATTTCACTAAGTATCTGTTTAATCTCAGCAAGGTCTTTGGCGGCTTCGTTGTATTTCTTCTGTGTGTCCGCTTTCTGGTCGTTGACTTTGCCCTCTGCTAATTCAGTTGCGGCAATCTGTGAGCGGAGTTGCGCCACGGTCAGAACGGCCTGAATCAACTGCTGTGCCTTGCTCGGTTTCGGCATATCCTCCGGTGCGGTGATGTAGTTCGAAACATCTTGCTGACCGGTTGCCGCCCGCATGTAATCGGCAAAGATGTTGTATTTATTTTCATCCGTTATGTTCGCCGGAATGGTGCCAGCCTGCGTGCCGGTGTTAAGCGCGTTCAGCACGTTGGCGGCGGCGTTTGCTCTGTCGTAAGCCGTCTCTACGTCAATCGACAAACCTAAATCGCTGCGGATTGCTTTCAGGGGGAGCGCTATCCCGTTCACGTCTAAGTTGTTGCCCATTTCCTGCAATACCAGTAATAGAATCCGGTACATAGGTTTGATAAACGTCTCTGCAATCGTCTTAGCAATCTGGTTTTCGTTAAGCTCCTGTTTGTCTTGAGTGAGCGCCACAGCGACGCCGGACGCCTGCCCGTTTTCTTCCAGTGCCTGCGCCTGTCCTGCGCTGCCCTGAATGGTGTCTTTAGCATCCTGTGAAATCTCGTTATTCAGTAATTGCATGGCGTTGGGAATGTCCGTTACCTGCAACTTGCTGATTGCGCCAACCCCCTTGACTTCATAAAAGGCTCCCGCGCCACGATTGGCTAGTGAGGCTTTCCCCTTGGCTGTTAGCAGTGATTCAACCCCGACGTACTCACCATAAGCGGCGTTATCTGCTGCGCGTTGAATTGCACGCATAGCGCGGGTTTTGCTGGTCTGTGCTGATTGGCAAATGTCATACAGGGATTCACTCCACGCGGAGCCGTTAGCGACTGACATACCTCCCAGAACAAGCGGGCAATAGGCTACTTTTTCCATGTGAACAATCTGCACGTCAGTAGTGACGCAGTAATACATGTTCTGTTTCTTGCTGTTGTAATACCCGCGCCAGTAGTGATGCCAGATGGTGATCGTGTTGTTGTAGTCGCTAATTACAGAATCCTGGCCTGTCACATCGTCGCCGTTCATGTCGTCAATAACTAACAGGGTCTTATCTATGCCGCGCCCCTCTGCGGTGTTGTCTTTCTCTCCCTTACGGAGTGCTTTCAGGTCGTAGCCGCGCTCTGCTGCCTGCCCGATAGTGATTTTCTCCGCGTAACCCGTGTAATTGCTGTCCTCTACCGTCTCCGCTTCTGGGTGTAACAGGAAGTCTTTAAAGTCGATTAAATTGATGACCGGATATTTGATTTCACGGGTGCCCTGAACCCAGCCGGTTACGGTCTGGGTGTCTTCGTCCAGCGTTATGTCTGACACGACGTTATAGCCCGCCAGCTTAATGGCTTCTGTTGCGGTCATTAGCTCCCGCACGTCTGCGCCGTCGAACTTGTGTTTATCCGTTTCGTATGTCTTGGTTTCATAGCCCACTAGTGCCGCCTGATTGCCTGTGATTAGCATTTCTTTGATGGCTTTCATGTAAACGGTGTAAGCGTTGTTTACCTTGAGCGCTGCGGTGTGTACGGCTTTGGTGATGGCCTTTGCAATGTCGATATTGCCGGTTTCGTCACTGTCGAACGATACAGGGGCTTTCTCTGAATCCGTGAATAGCGCCACCAGCGATGGATAGATACTTTCAAACGCTTTCCACATCACGCGGGACGCGGGCAAATCCCCCTTACGCATGACCTCCGGCGCGGTGCCTCTGTAGAACGCCCATGCGCGGTTATAACGCTTTGCGAGGGTGTTTTGTCGAACCTGCGCGGCGGTTTTGTTGTTCCATAATTCGGTGAAAAGCTGGCTTTTATTCAAGGTCGTAAGCTCCCATATCTGTATCAAATGGATTAATGCCTGGTGTGTCGCTTGCTGTTCGGCGCTGTTGCGCGGTGGAGTGATATTCCCCATCGTCACGCACGCGAATGGCGGCGATTCTCATTGCATCTATAAAGTGGTTGTCTACGTCACTCGGGATAGTGCGTGTTCCTGACTTCTTCCACTGGTACAGCCGTATTTCCCTCATAACCTCCGTGCATGTTGTGAATATCTTTAACATCCCGTCTTGGAACCATTGCGCGATGATGGCTATTGAACCGGTCAGGCTGCGCCGGTTGTTTTCCATAGGGGCAAGGTCGGGTGGTATTTCAAATAGTGCTGGGTGAACGTTAGCGCCAGCCCCGCGCATAATTTCGGCGCGTGATTGCTGCGTACCGGCCTGAATGCCTGCGGAGTCGTGGGGGGTTTTGATTACGATGGATGGCAAGCCCAGCCCGTCGAACTCATTCGGCGTTTTGCCTGTGCTCTCCGTCCAGTCGGCGGGACAATCGCCCGTTACCTTGCGGGCGATGTAGTCAGGCATATGGCTGTTGGCGTAGGCGTCACGCTCTGCCGTGCTGCCCCATTCGTTGAACACGTAGCGAATTCCGGTATCAGGGTCGTAAGCAATAAACACCAGCGTTGATGGGTCACGAATGCCCGAATAGCCAAAGTCGCAAGCCGCCACAACCAGCCAGTGGTCTGGAATAGCAAATGGGGCGCAAAGCATCTGTTCATCTGTGTACGGGTAGATTGCACCCACGCCGATAACTGGGATTCCCTGACTTCTCATTTTGCGTTGATAGTACGGAATACGCGCCAGCAAACTGGCCTTAACCTCTGCGGTCAGGTGTTCGGCGTCGTCCCATGTCGCATTCTGGAAGAAAATTTCCCCAGTTTTGTCGTCACGACATTGAGCATAAAAATCCGTGATTCCGATTTCAGGGGTAGCGGTAACAGCAATGCAACCGCGTGTGGTCGTAGTACGAGTGGTGCACTGTGCAATGATTTCCAGCTCTTTTTCTGACTGTTCATCAACCCATGCAAAGACGATTGATTGCCCCATGTACACGGTTTCATCTTGTGTCGCACTATAGAAATGAATCTCACTTTCTGCCCCTGATACATGCCTGACACGCAGGCTAATGAGTGTTTCACCACGGCGGACAATGGAATCCCAAACAATCAGCTCACGGGGAATGGATCCTGTCCCGTAAAGCGATGTGCTGCGGGCGTCATTGGTGCCGATGATTTCTTTCTGCAAAACCTTACGAGTAGAGTCCGCACTGATACCGATAGCCCACAGGGTGCCAGCGTCACACCGGAACCCGTTCCACCATTCGGGATAGAGGCCTGTTGCGTGATAGGCGAACTCATGCGCCGCAGCGTATGTCTTCCCGATTCGGTTTGCTGCTGACAGGTAGCGGAGCAAGCATTGCGATCCAGACGAAAACCAGCGGCGCTGATACTCATACGGGGTAAAGAAATCCATGCGGTAGAACTTATTGAACGTCTGCGCGGCGCGGATTACATGCAGGTTTCGGCGCATGGCTTCCACCCCGGCGCGGGCGATGCCTGCCGCCAGAGTCCTGACCTTTGTCCGGTGCTCAAGTGTTGATAGGGCTATGTCTGCGGTGCTCACAGCTTCACGCCCATTTCTGCGGCGATTGCTGCCAGTTCATCGTCTGAAACGTTGTTTCCGTCTGTGGCCTGTGCGATGCGCTGCCCTTCGTCAACCAGTGAAGGGGCGGAACTCATGAGGCGGACGGCAAGAGTTGCCAGAACTGCAAACGGGGTGTCTTTCAGTGTTGGCGAATTCAGGCGCTCAAAGACACGCCCCATTACGCCACCCTCAGCTACATACAGGCTTGTTTCTTCCTGCATGGCTCGGGCGCGATTGGCTGCGGCCTGTGAATTCTTGAATGCTGCGTATCGTGAATATTGCTGAACTGTGGGTAACGTATTCGGGGGACAAAATCCCTCAGAACGCATTTCGATTAGGTGGGCTTTAGCCTCTGCACTTAACAAAACCTCTTTTCGTTGTGTGCGGGCGTCTTCTTGTTCCATCTGTTTCGGCTTTGCACCTACCAGAATGTTAGCCCTCTTGCGGGCATTCTCTCTGACTTTGCGAGCGGCTTTGCTCATTGCTCAATCACTGCAATTCTGTGGGCTTATCCTGCCCAAAAACTATACGGAAAATATTTCTACGGTGATGCCAGACGGTGCCAATAACAACCATTCCTAAGCAACGGGAGGAAGCACGGCACGAACAAGGTTAGGGATTAGCCCCGACCTGTCCGCGCTTTCAAGTGCCTTACCTTAAGTTTCCGGTTAGGTTTTCACTTGCCCCGCCCCAGAATGCCGTCTGTGCGTGGGTCAAGGGTCTGATTCGAGCCTAACATTGCTCTGCCGCGCCCCCCTTGCCTCTCTCTCTCCCATTGCCTACGCGCAAACTCAATCGCAACGGCGGGGAGGGGATACAACGGCGCTCACCAATGGCGTTCATTCATCTCGGTGATTCACTTATTCCGGCGATGCAACCTGCCCTTGTATGCGATGGCTCAACGCTAACCGGAACTCTATCCCTGAATAGTTACAGGGACAGCATGAGCACAAAACTCACTTATTTAGTAAGCACAGAAAAATATCTAGGGTTTGTGGCGATTCGTGCGGGAGTTTTTTTACGGTTCGGTGAATACGGTTGTACCTGACCCGTTACCTGACCTGCTAGATTTAAGCTTGCGTGATGGAATTTGGCTTAAGTGATTGATTTTAAATGGTACGCCCTACAGGATTCGAACCTGTGACCTACGGCTTAGAAGGCCGTTGCTCTATCCAACTGAGCTAAGGGCGCATTGCAGTCCCGTTTGGGAGCGTTGCGGACTCGGATTATACGGGCAGACCGCAGTGAGTCAATGGCTTTCGACCTCACTGCTTAATGACTGAACGATTTGTCGTTATTCTCTGCCCTGCCCGCCTTTAGTTGGATTGCGTGGAGACCTTTTTCTCTGAATTTATGGCCGCAGTGATCACCCTTGCCGATGCTTGATAGGCGATATTTTCATAGGCCGTCAGTTCAGGTTGCAGGGTTTGTACCACGCCTCTTTTACCGATAACGGCAGGCTGGCCAATGTATACCCGCAGATTCTCATCCCACGCTGCGACCGGATAGACAGTGTTGGCATCCGAGAGAATGGCATCGACTAAGCGTGCGGTGGCCGTCGCGATACCAAAACTGGTCCAGCCTTTGCCTTGCAGTATCTCCCAGCCACCACCGCGCACAGCGCTGTCCATTTTGGCCCAGTCCACAGCGGTATCGCCCGCCAGTTCGGCAACCGGTCGGCCGCCTAATGTCACGGTGCTCCAGGCCACAAACTGCGACTCACCGTGTTCACCCATCACGTAACCTGTGACACTTTTCGGATCAAAGCCGAAGAACTCACCGACCACGCGCTTCATGCGGGCAGTATCGAGTGATGTTCCGGTACCGAAAACCTGTGAATCCGGGAAACCGCTGGTCTGCTGAATAATCTGGGTTATCACGTCACAAGGGTTGGTAATGTTGAGGATCACCCCACCAAAACCGCTGGCAATAATGCGCGGTACCACTTCACGCACGGCGGCACGGGTCTCGGCCAGCTCTTCCAGCCGGTCTTCGCGCAATAATGTTTTTGGACCGACGGCGATGACCACTACGTCTGCATCCTGCAATTGAGCATAGTCATTGGCGATGACCTTGACCCGAGACGCGATAAGCGATGCCATATCGCGCAGTTCCAGTGCCTGACTGGCCGCCTTCTTCTCGTTTTCATCCAGCAAAACAATCACATCGCACAGTCCCTGCGTGACCAGAGAAAAGGCCACATCCGCGCCGACATGGCCCGCGCCGATAATTCCCACTTTACGTGTCATCCCGCTTTTCCTTATATTTTCGATTTTACGTTCTCTTAAAATAGCCACATTCCCTGCAAACGTCTTCGCAATCCTGCCGCAATTTTATGGGTCACGACAATTCAGCGCCTGACAGCGCGCGCTGCATCTGCCAAAATAGGACCATCCCCTGCATTTTTTAATTGATGGATTTACTCCCCGATGTCAGCAAAGATTATTGACGGTAAAACGATTGCGCAGCAGGTCAGAAACGAAGTTGCGGAAAAAGTGAAACAACGACTGGCCGCCGGTAAACGTGCACCGGGTTTGGCTGTTGTGCTGGTCGGAGAGAATCCGGCGTCGCAGATTTATGTCGCCAGCAAGCGCCGCTCCTGTGAGGAGGTCGGCTTCCTGTCGCGCTCTTATGATTTACCCGCTACCACCACCGAAGGCGAGCTGCTGAAGTTAATCGATGAGCTGAACAATGACAGCGCCATCGACGGCATCTTGATTCAGCTGCCGCTGCCTGCGGGCATCGACAATGTGAAAGTGCTGGAAAGCATTCACCCGGACAAAGACGTCGATGGCTTCCACCCTTACAATGTCGGCCGTCTGTGCCAGCGTGCGCCAACCCTGCGCCCTTGTACACCGCGCGGCATCGTGACGCTGCTGGAACGCTATGGCATCGATACTTTTGGCCTGAATGCCGTGGTGATTGGCGCATCTAACATCGTTGGCCGTCCGATGAGCATGGAACTGCTGCTGGCCGGTTGTACCACCACCGTTACGCACCGCTTTACCAAAAACCTGCGTCATCACGTCGAGAATGCCGATCTGGTGGTGGTTGCCGTGGGTAAACCGGGCTTTATTCCCGGCGAATGGATTAAACCGGGCGCAATCGTAGTGGATGTCGGTATAAACCGTCTGGAAAGTGGTAAAGTTGTCGGCGATGTGGAATTTGATGCCGCCGCAGAACGTGCTTCATTTATTACACCGGTGCCGGGCGGCGTAGGCCCGATGACGGTCGCGACGCTGATTCAAAATACCTTGCAGGCTTGCGAGGAATATCACGACATCAGCGCCAACTAAAAGTCAGTAACAGATAAGTCAGGAAACCATGGAAACTTTTTTTCTCGAAAAACACCCGCACGTTGAACTGTGCGACCTGCTCAAATTTATGGGCTGGTGTGAAAGCGGCGCAGCGGCTAAAGCCGTGATCGCTGAAGGTCAGGTGACGGTCAACGGGCAGGTAGAAACCCGCAAACGTTGTAAAATCCTTGCCGACCAGCAGGTAGAATTTGCCAGCAGCAAGCTGGTGGTCAAAGCCTCAGCCGAATAAACCCGGTTCTGAGCAATAAAAAAGCGCGGAGGGGATAACCCGGCCGCGCTTTTTTTATGCTGCATTTAGAGCATCAGAACCGATTACTTACGACGCCATGTCGTTCCATTTGGCCCATCCTCTAACACGATACCCATTTCATTTAAGCGATCGCGCGCTTGATCCGCCATACCCCAATCTTTGCTGGCACGGGCGTCGTTACGCTGTTTGATCAGGGCTTCTATCTCAGCTACTTCGCCGTCGTCCTCCGCCTGAGCACCAGATTGCAGGAACTGCTCCGGATCTTTCTCCAACAGGCCCAGCACGCTGCCCAACTGGCGCAGTTCTGCGGCTAAACCGTTGGCCGCATTCATGTCTTCCGCTTTCAGACGGTTGATATCTCGCGCCATATCGAACAGAACGGAATAGGCTTCCGGCGTGTTGAAATCGTCGTCCATCGCTTCACGAAAACGCGTGACAAAGGCTTCGCCACCGGCTGGTGTGGCAATGGCATCCGTACCGCGCAGTGCGGTGTAGAGGCGCTCCAGCGAGGTGCGCGCCAGTTTCAGGTTCTCTTCGCTGTAGTTCAGCTGACTGCGGTAATGCCCGGACATGAGGAAATAGCGCACGCTTTCGGCGTCGTAATATTTCAAGACATCACGCACGGTGAAGAAGTTATCCAGCGATTTGGACATCTTCTCGCGGTCAATCATCACCATACCCGAGTGCATCCAGGTATTGACGTACGGGCCGTCGTGGGCGCAGCTCGACTGAGCGATTTCATTCTCGTGATGCGGGAACATCAGGTCAGAACCGCCGCCGTGAATATCAAAATGTTCACCAAGCTGTTTGCAGTTCATCGCCGAACATTCGATATGCCAGCCCGGACGTCCTTCGCCCCAGGGTGAGGTCCAGCTAGGTTCGCCCGGCTTGGACATCTTCCAGAGTACGAAGTCCATCGGGTTACGTTTGACATCGGCCGTTACTTCAACGCGCGCACCAGCCTGAAGTTGGTCCAGATCCTGACGAGACAGCAAACCGTAATCCGGATCGCTTTCCACCCAGAACATCACGTCACCGTTAGACGCCACGTAGGCGTGATCGCGGTCGACCAGCTTCTGAACGATGTCGATGATCTCCGCAATATGCCCTGTGGCACGCGGCTCGGAATCGGGTGGAAGAATACCGAGTGAGGCGAAATCAGCGTGCATCTCAGCGATCATCCGGTCGGTCAGCGCGGTAAAGGCTTCGCCCTTTTCTGCTGCACGTTTAATAATTTTGTCGTCAATATCGGTAATGTTACGCACATATTTCAGGTCATAACCGAGATAGCGCAAGTAGCGCGATACCACATCAAAAGAGACAAAGGTGCGACCGTGACCAATGTGACACAGGTCGTAAACGGTGATCCCACACACGTACATACCGACTTTACCGGCATGAATTGGCTTGAATTCCTCTTTTTGGCGACTCAGGGTATTAAAAATCTTCAGCATCAGGCTATTCCGTGTGTTGGGCATTGAAAACGTCAATTGTGCTCATAATATAACGAAAAGGAGTTTGCCGAAACGGCATAAGCCCCCGGAGAGACGGATTCGGAAAATAATTAGCGTTATAAAGTAACATTAAAACCAAAATGTAGCAGCAACGTCGCTGTGAAAATGAGCAGATGAAACGCCCGGCTGACGCCTGCTTTCGAGTTATGGTATAAAGAAAGGCTATATTGGGTGCTCGCACCGAGAGCATAAATCAACATAAGCAGGATGATTATTATGGTCACTTTACACACCAATCACGGCGACATCGTCATTAAAACCTTCGCGGACAAAGCGCCGGTCACCGTCGAAAACTTCCTGAACTATTGCCGTAAGGGTTTCTACGACAACACCATTTTCCACCGTGTTATTGACGGCTTCATGATTCAGGGCGGCGGTTTTGAGCCAGGCATGAACCAGAAAAATACCGACGCGCCAATCAAAAACGAAGCGAATAACGGTCTGAAAAACACCAAAGGCACGCTGGCAATGGCCCGTACCAATGACCCGCATTCAGCCACTGGCCAGTTCTTCATCAACGTGACTGACAACGATTTCCTTAACCACACTGGCGAAAACGCACAGGGTTGGGGCTACTGCGTATTTGCAGAAGTGGTTGAAGGCCAGGACGTGATCGATGCGATTAAAGGTGTGAAAACCGGTCGCAGCGGCATGCATCAGGACGTTCCAAAAGAAGACGTGATCATTAAAAGTGTTACTGTCAGCGAATAACTGACATTTAATGACGACGTTTTTTATCGCAGATATCCATCTTTGCGCACAGGAACCGGCAATTACTGCCGGTTTTCTGCGTTTTTTACGTGACGATGCACCGCAGGCCGATGCGCTGTACATTCTCGGTGATCTGTTCGAAGCCTGGATAGGTGACGATGACCCGCAGCCCCTGCACGCAGAGATCGCCACGGCGCTTAAAACTCTCCACCAGCAGGGCGTCCCCTGTTTCTTTATTCATGGTAACCGCGATTTTTTGGTCGGGCGACGCTTTGCACGCGACAGCCTGATGCAAATTCTGCCCGATACCAAAGTGCTCGAACTTTATGGCCACCGGGTGCTGATCCTGCACGGCGATACACTTTGCACCGACGATACCGGCTATCAGAAATTCCGCAAAAAAGTCCGCAATCCGCTGATTCAAAAAGTCTTCCTCGCTCTGCCGCTAAAATGGCGTCTGTCGATTGCCGCGAAAATGCGTGCTGACAGTAGGGCCTCTAACAGCGGAAAATCGCTGGAGATCATGGACGTCAATCCGCAGGCGGTGATTAACGCTATGCAGGCAAACGGCGTCGAATGGATGATCCACGGCCATACTCATCGCCCCGCGATCCACGACGTGCCGTTAAACGACCAGACCGGCCACCGCGCCGTACTGGGTGCCTGGCATGAAGAGGGCTCGATGATTAAAGTCAGTACCGATGGCGTGGAGCTGGTGACCTTCCCGTTCTGATCCCTTCGTTTTAAAAGCCGCATAAACCCGGCACGCAATCGTTTTCCTCGCTTTGGGAGCGTGATATGATTTGCGCCCTCTCCGTCAGAAAACCCCGGTGTAAAATCTCCGGATGCCTGGCGACGCTTGTTTAATCACAGGAGCTTTACAGACATGTCATCCAACGTTACCCCGGCAAAAATCGCCATCGTTATGGGGTCTAAAAGTGACTGGGCGACCATGCAGTTCGCCGCCGAGGTTCTTACAACGCTGAATATTCCTTTCCATGTCGAAGTTGTTTCCGCTCACCGTACGCCAGACAAGCTGTTCAGCTTTGCCGAGCAGGCGTCTGAAAACGGTCTGGATGTGATTATCGCAGGCGCAGGCGGCGCGGCTCATTTACCGGGAATGATTGCCGCGAAAACGCTGGTACCGGTGCTCGGCGTACCGGTGCAAAGTGCCGCGCTGAGCGGTGTCGACAGCCTCTATTCCATCGTCCAGATGCCACGCGGCATTCCTGTCGGAACGCTGGCTATCGGTAAAGCGGGTGCCGCCAACGCGGCCCTGCTGGCAGCGCAGATTCTGGCGCTGCACGATGCTGAAATTGGCAAAAGTCTGGCGGCTTGGCGCAAGGCGCAAACCGATGAAGTGTTGAATAACCCTGACCCGCGGGAGGAAGCATGAAGCCGGTTTGCGTACTCGGAAATGGCCAGTTAGGCAGAATGCTGCGTCAGGCGGGTGAACCCCTGGGGATCGCGGTTTACCCCGTCGGCCTCGATGCCGAACCGGAAGCAGTGCCCTTTTCGCAAAGCGTGATCACCGCTGAAATTGAGCGCTGGCCAGAAACCGCCCTGACGCGCGAACTGGCGACGCACGAAAGTTTTGTGAATCGCGATATTTTTCCTCGTCTGGCCGATCGCCTGACGCAAAAGCAACTACTCGATCAGCTCGGTTTAGCCACCGCACCGTGGCAGTTGCTGGCTGATGTGGCCGAATGGCCGCAGGTCTTCGCGCAGCTCGGCGAGCTGGCAATTGTTAAGCGCCGCGTAGGCGGTTACGACGGCCGCGGACAGTGGCGTTTGCGCGCCGACGAAGAAACGACATTACCGGCTGACTGCTACGGCGAATGTATCGTCGAACAAGGCATCAATTTCTCCGGCGAAGTCTCGCTGGTTGGCGCACGCGGCCACGACGGCCAGACCGTGTTCTATCCGCTGACCCATAACCTGCATGAAGAAGGCATTCTGCGCACCAGCGTGGCGCTGCCACAGCCGGACGCCGCTTTGCAGCAGCAGGCAGAAAGCATGTTATCGGCCATTCTTAATGAGCTGAATTATGTCGGCGTGATGGCGATGGAGTGTTTTGTAGTCAGCGAAGGTTTACTGATCAACGAACTGGCACCGCGCGTACACAACAGCGGGCACTGGACACAAAATGGCGCATCCTACAGCCAGTTCGAAATGCATCTGCGCGCGATTCTTGGCCTGCCGTTGCCAAAACCGGTGGTCAGTACGCCTTCTGTGATGGTTAATCTGATTGGTACGGCAGTTTCCACCGACTGGCTGAGCCTGCCGCTGGTAAACCTGCACTGGTATGAGAAAGAGGTGCGAGAAGGCCGTAAGGTCGGGCACCTCAATCTGAATGACGCCAGCGCCGGGTTACTGAAAGAAGCGCTGATCGCGTTAGTACCGATGCTGCCGCCGGCATACAAAAGCGGTATCGAATGGGCCGTTGAAAAACTGTGATCGGTATTTCCTCCCCTTTACCGGGGGGAGGAATAAACCGTCAGCTATCGTATTGCCTGAACAGCGCCCTTCCCCGCAGTAAACGCACGCCCATCCAGCCACCGCATAGCGACAGCAGCAGCGCGCTGACCAGCGGCACCGACCACCAGAGCACCCTATTCGGCTCCCACGGGAAATCAAACACCTTACGTTGCAGTATCCACAGCGCGGCTTCAGCCCCGACGGCGGCGGCGATCCCAGCCACCAGCCCGAGCACGGCGAACTCACACCACAGCGTGCTGCGGAGCAGTTTTTTGCTGGCCCCCAGCGTGCGGTAGACAATCAGCTCCTGACGGCGCTGACGCATTCCGACCTGAATCTGTGCCAGCAGCAGTAAACCACCGCACAGCATCACCAGAATCACCATCACCTCCAGTGCGCGGCTCACCTGTTGCAGCACCTGGCCTACCTGTTTGAGGATAGAACCGATGTCCAGCAGGCTGAGCGTCGGGAACTGGCGGTTAAGTTGCGTAATAGCTTTACCGTCACCGTGGTAACGGAAGCTGGTTAACCAGCTTTGCGGCTGGGCATCCAGCGCGCCCGGCGGGAAGATGAAGTAGAAGTTTGGTCGCAGACTGTCCCAGTCCACTTTACGCAGGCTGGAAATTTTAGCGCTGAACTCCTGGGTATCACCGCTGAAGGTCAGCGTATCGCCCATCTTCACATCCAACCTTCCGGCCAGACCTTCGTCTATCGACACTTCACCGGCCTTCGGGGGGCCGTCACCGGCCACCAGCGGGTTATGATCTGGCAACCCCTGCATCCATGTCAGGTTCAGCTCGCGGTTGACCGCTTCGCCTGCGGCATCGTCCGGCTTAATGACGTCAGTCGCCACCTGCTGATTAATACCCGTCAGGCGCACGCGGACAATCGGGTAGAAGATTTCTGGTTCAGCCTGATGCTGACGCAGGAAGTCCGTCACCTGCGGCACCTGATCCTTGGTGATATTGAGCAGGAAATAGTTCGGGCTGTCCGGCGGCAGCTGTTGCTCCCAGCGGTCGAGTAAGTCACCACGCAGCACCAGCAGCAGGGCCAGCAGCATAAATGACATCGAGAACGCCGCCAGCTGGCTGAGCGTCACCCACGGCTGGCGCACCAGACGGTTGATTGCCAGACGCAGCGGCAGGCTGCCGACGCTGATACGCCGCAACAGCAACAGGCTGCCCCAGCCGATGGCGCCGAGCAACAACGACAGTACCACCACGCCTGCCAGCAGCGACCACAGCAGCGTACTGCCCCCCACCAGCGCGGCCAGCAGACCGACCACAATCACCAGCATCACAGGAATAAACCAGCGCAGCGGCCAGACATTCGCCACCACATCATTACGCAGCACGCGCAGCGGCTGCGTTGCCAGCAGTTGCTTATACGGACGTGCGCCGACCAGCAGCGAAATCACCACCAGCGATCCCATCGACCAGATCCACGGCCAGATACCGGATGGCGGCAGCGCCGACGGTAACACCGGTGCCAGCATTTTCATCAGCACGGCTTCAAACAGCAAACCGATGACGCTGCCACAGACCGCCGCTAGCAGCAGAACGGATACCCATTGGCCGATGATCAAACGGCGCAGCGTTTTTTTACCGGCGCCGAGCGTTTTCAGCACCGCCACCAGATCATAGCGGCTGCGGCAATAATGACCCATCGCGACGGCCACAGCGGCAATCGACAGCATCAGCGTCAGCAGCGCCGACAACAGCAAGAACTGTTGCGAGCGTTGCAGGGATTTGCCCAGTGCCCCTTCTGAATCCTCCATGCCATACCAGCGCTGATCCGGTTTCAGCAGGCCTTTAATGGCTTCGCCATAGGTATGAATATTTTCAGCCGTTCCGGCAAACATATAGCGATACGTCAGACGGCTGCCCGGCTGGATAGCACCGGTTTTCGGTACATCATCCAGATTCATAATCAGGCGTGGTGCGGTCTGGAATGGGTTGAACCCGGAGTCCGGCTCCTGAATGATTTCACCGGCAATTTTCAGCGTCGCGTCGCCGACTTCAAGATTGTCGCCCACTTTGACGTTCAGCAGCGCCATCAGGCGCGGGGCGGCAAGTACCGTGCCCGGATGAGGCTTAGCGCCCGGCGGCTGGGTTTGTAAGTCGCCATACAACGGATAGGCCTGATCCGTCGCTTTGACATCCGCCAGCTGCGGCGGTGTTTCGCCATCAACAGAACCCGCGAAAGTCATAGTCATAAAGCTCAACTGACGGCTGACTTTCAGCCCCTGCTTCTGCGCATCCTGCAACCAGGCTTCGGTGATCGGATGGGCCGAGCGCAGTACGCGGTCAGCGGCGATAAAGTCGCGGCTTTGCTGGCTCAACCCTTTTTCCATGCGGTCGCTGATACTGCCGAGCGCCAGTACGCAGGATACTGCCAGCGTCAGCGCCAGCCAGACAATCAGCAGTGAGGGTTGACGCCACTCACGCCAGAACCAGCGCCAGATCATGCCTCCTCCCACAATTTTCCATCACGCAGGCGCAGGCGGCGCTGGCAGCGGGCCGCCAGTTGTTCATCGTGCGTAACCAGAATCAGCGTAGTGGCTGCATCACGGTTGAGGGAAAACAGCAGATCCACAATGCGCTCGCCGGTGGCACGGTCCAGATTCCCGGTCGGTTCGTCGGCAAACAGCAATTTTGGCTTGCCGATAAACGCGCGAGCCAGCGCCACGCGCTGCTGTTCGCCGCCGGAAAGCTGCGCAGGCAGATGATGCTGACGCTCACCCAGCCCAAGCTGTTGCAACAGCTGCACGGCCTGAGCGCGGCTGCTGGCATCAGACTCGCCGCGCAGCAGGGAGGGCAGTTGCACGTTTTCCAGCGCATTCAGCGTCGGAACCAGCATGAAGGACTGAAAGACAAAACCGACGTTTTTGGCCCGCAGCGCCGCACGCCCCTCTTCGTTCATTTGTGTCAGCGATTGCCCCAGCAGTTTCACATCGCCACCGGTACCGTCGTCCAGACCGGCCAAAATACCCAGCAGGGTCGACTTACCCGAACCCGACTCGCCAATCAGCGCAATGGTCTGCGCCGGTTTGACAACCAGCTCCACACCGGAGAGGATGGTTAACTGACTTTCACCCTGACCAACGTGTTTACTAAGATGATGAACTTCAAGAACGTTTCCCGCTGGCATCTTCCTTTCCTTTTCCTTGTATCAATGCTGGTCACTGCGACCCTGAGTTTTCGTGCCGCAGCGGCTGATAATTTGCTGATTATCGGTGACAGTCTGAGTGCGGTTTACCGCCTGCCGGCCGAGAGTTCCTGGCCGTCGCTGCTCAATAAAAAGTGGCAGAGTGAGGCCGGTAAACCCACTATTATTAATGCCAGCATCAGCGGTGATACTGCCGCGCAGGGGCTGACGCGCCTGCCCGCGCTGCTCAAACAGCATCATCCGCGCTGGGTGTTAATTGAACTGGGAGCCAACGACGGTCTGCGCGGTTTCGCGCCACCGGCCATCTCGCAGACACTAAGCCAGATTATTACGCTGGTGAAACAGGCCGACGCCCAGCCGCTGCTGATGCAAATCCGCCTGCCGCCCAACTATGGCCGCCGTTATAATGACGCGTTTTATGCGATTTATCCGGCGCTGGCCAAACAACATGACATTCCGCTGGTGCCTTTCTTTATGGAACAGGTCGCCGTGAAACCGGAGTGGATGCAGGATGACGGTTTACATCCTGCGCAGGCGGCCCAGTCGTTTATCGCCGACTGGATGGCGGACAAATTGGCACCGCTGGTCAACTCCGGCGAAACCCTAAGTAAACCACAGTCCTGAAAAATAGGGGCTTCTGACAGGTAAAGTTATGCAAAAAGCTGTATTGATCACCGGCTGCTCCAGCGGCATTGGTTTGGTTGCCGCGCAGGATTTACGTAACCGGGGTTATCGCGTTCTGGCCGCCTGTCGTAAACCGCAGGATATTGAAAACCTGCGTCAGCTGGATTTTGAAACGATCGAACTGGATCTGGATGACAAACAGAGCGTCGCCCGCGCCGCCGCGGAAGTCCTGACCCTGACCGGCAACCGGCTTTATGGGCTGTTCAATAATGCCGGTTATGGCGTTTACGGCCCGCTGCATACTGTCAGCCGCGAACAGTTCGAGCAGCAATTTTCCACCAACCTGTTCGGCACCCATCAGCTAACGCAGTTACTGTTACCGGCCATGCTGGCGCACGGCGAGGGCCGTATTATTCAGACCAGTTCGGTAATGGGGCTGGTCAGCACGCCGGGCCGCGGTGCTTACGCCGCCAGCAAATATGCACTGGAGGCATGGTCCGACACGCTGCGCATGGAGCTGCACGGCACCGGGATTCAGGTCAGCCTGATTGAACCCGGCCCGCTCAGCAGCAACTTCACCCAAAACGTGAACCAGTCACAGGCCGATAAACCGGTGAATAACCCCGGTATTGCTCAGCGTTTTACCCTGACACCTGAAGCAGTATTGCCAAAATTACGCCATGCTTTAGAGAGCCCGAAAGCACGCTTACGCTATCCGGTAACACTGGTCGCCCACGCTTTATCGGTGCTAAAACGCCTGTTGCCCGGCCGCCTGCTGGACAAACTGCTGCGTGGCAATAGTTAACGCCACGGTTTTCGGGGGTTGAAGCTGCGAAAGCCGCCCCCATTTAAACCTGTATACTCATACCGTTGCGTCAGAAATAAGAGAACCTAATTCATGCTTGCACAACCTTCGATTATCGATATCAACGAAACCAACCTGCACCAGACGCTGGAACAGTCTATGGCGCTGCCGGTGATGTTCTATTTCTGGTCTGAACGCAGCCAGCACTGCCTGCAACTGGGGCCGATCCTCGACCGGCTGGCGGCGGAATACGCCGGTCAGTTGATCCTGGCCCGTGTCGACTGCGACGCCGAACCGGCTATCGCTCAGCAGTTTGGTTTGCGCTCCATTCCGGCGGTTTATCTGTTTAAAGACGGTCAGCCGGTCGATGGCTTCCAGGGCCCGCAGCCGGAAGAAGTGATCCGCGAACTGCTGCAAAAAGTTCTGCCAAAAGAAGAAGAGTTGAAAGTGACTCAGGCGCAGGAACTGATGGAAGCAGGCGATCTCACCGCCGCCCTGCCACTGCTGAAAGATGCATGGCAACTGAGCCACCAGCGCAGCGATATCGGCCTGATGCTGGCGGAAGTGCAGATTCAGCTTAACCGCAGCGACGACGCCGAAGCCGTGCTGGCGACCATTCCTTTGCAGGATAAAGATTCACGCTATCAGGGTCTGGTGGCGCAAATCGAACTGCTGAAACAGGCTGCCGATACGCCTGAAATCCAGCAGTTGCAGCAGCAACTGCAACAGGAGCCGGAGAACATCGAACTGGCCGTAAAACTCAGCCTGCAACTGCACGCCGTCGGGCGTAATGAAGAAGCGCTGGAACTGCTGATGGCACCGCTGAAAAAAGATCTCGGCGCGGCAAACGGCACGGCGCGTAAAACGCTGATGGATATTCTGGCCGCACTGGGCACCGGCGACGCGCTGGCCGCCAAATATCGCCGCCAGCTCTACTCTCTGCTCTACTGATTGTCTTCACGCGGTGGTCCCTTATGCGGGCCGCCGCGTTGTTTTCTTCCCCAGCTTCCGCGTCTCTTCCCCTGAACTATCCTTAATCAATACGCCTTCGTGTCGAATTGTGCGACAATCCCTGCTGAGCAAAGTTTGTCCTTATGCTTACAGGAATCTGTTTTTACTGGAAAAACCGGAAAAACACTCAGGACATCGAGTTACAGGAGTTGTATACCATGCTGACCGTCATCCCCATTATTATTGTTCTCGCGCTGCTGGTGGTATTTGCCGGCGTCAAAATTGTGCCACAGGGTTTCCAGTGGACCGTCGAACGCTTTGGCCGCTATACAAAAACGCTGATGCCAGGGTTAAATCTGGTGGTGCCGTTTGTTGACCGCGTTGGCCGCAAAATCAACATGATGGAACAGGTTCTGGATATTCCGTCCCAGGAGATCATCTCCCGCGATAACGCCAACGTGGCTATCGATGCAGTCTGCTTTATTCAGGTTATCGATCCGGCGCGCGCCGCGTATGAAGTGAGTAATCTCGAGCAGGCGATTGTCAACCTGACAATGACCAACTTCCGTACCGTACTGGGGTCGATGGAACTCGATGAAATGCTATCACAGCGTGACAACATCAACGCCCGCCTGCTGCATATCGTCGATGAAGCGACTAATCCGTGGGGCGTGAAAATCACCCGTATTGAGATCCGCGACGTCCGTCCACCCGCAGAACTGGTTTCCGCAATGAACGCCCAGATGAAAGCCGAACGTACCAAGCGTGCCGACATTCTGGAAGCCGAAGGGGTGCGTCAGTCTGCTATTTTGCGTGCCGAAGGTGAGAAACAGTCACAAATACTTAAGGCCGAAGGTGAGCGTCAGTCCGCGTTCCTGCAGGCAGAGGCCCGCGAACGTGCCGCTGAAGCGGAAGCACAGGCGACCAAAATGGTATCTGAAGCCATCGAAGCGGGCAGTGTTCACGCCATCAACTACTTTGTGGCGCAGAAATACACCGATGCTCTGACCAAAATAGGCTCAGCCAATAATAGCAAAGTGATCATGATGCCGCTGGATGCCAGCAGCCTGATGGGATCCATTGGCGGTATCGCTGAATTACTGAAAGAAACCAAAGGCGGCAAATAATGCTGCAACAGCTTATAGCAAGCCCGCACCTTTTCTGGCTGTCGCTCGGCGGCCTGCTGCTGGCAGCGGAACTGCTCGGTGCGAGCGGTTATTTGCTGTGGAGTGGCATTGCGGCGGCGCTGGTCGGTTTACTGACCTGGGTGTTGCCGCTGTCGTGGGAGTGGCAGGGGGTCTGCTTTGCCGTGCTGACCATGGTAGCCGCATGGTTGTGGTGGCGCTGGCTGAGCAGCCGCCAGAAGTCTGACCCGCAGAACAGTTCACTGAATCAGCGCGGCCAGCAGATGGTCGGTAAGCACGCAACGGTGCTGGAACCCATGAGCAACGGCTATAGCCGCGTGCGTATCGGTGACAGCACCTGGCGCATTACCAGTACCGCGCAGTTAAGCGTGGGCGATGACGTGATCATCACTCACGTAGAAGGGATCACTTTGCGGGTTGAGCCGGGGAAGAACAGCACCCTGTAAGATTATTGATAATCGGACACTCCGCCCCTTCATCACCCGGACAAGATTCTGCCAGCGTCAGCAGCCGCTGGCGCATCTCTTTCAGTTCTTCGATGTGCCGCGCAATCTCGGCGGCCTTCTCCAGCGTCCGCGCTTTGACGTCCGCACTGTGGCGCTCAGGGTTGTGGAATAACGCCACCAGTTCCTGACACTCATCCAGCGTGAATCCGACCTGCCGCGCCTGACGCAGCAGAGTCAGCTCTTCGATATGTTTGGGTGCATAACTGCGGTAACCGTTATCGCTGCGCATCGGCGCGGTGACCAGTCCCTTCTCCTCATAAAAACGGATCGCCTTGCTGGTCAGTCCGGTTTTTTTTGCCACATCGCTGATATTCATATTACCTCCTTGACCTTACCCTTGCTGGAAGGTTTATCCTACCGTCTGAATCAAAAAAGACCAACCGGCTATTGATGAGGAACATACTATGACGACCACCGTTTTGAATCTTGAAGGTTTATCCTGCGGGCACTGCGTGGCCTCTACGCGTAAAGCGCTGGAAGCCGTCCCTGGCACCACTCAGGTTGATGTCGAACTGAATAAAGCCGTTGTGCAAAGCTCCGCTGACAGCCAGCAGTTGATTGCCGCCGTGGAAGAAGCCGGGTATCACGCCGAAGTGGCCTCCTGACATCATCCCGAAAAATCAGGACTTTCCCCCTGTTCGCTAGGCCAGTGACGCGCTAGCATGTCCCTTCGTTCATTGAAGGAGACAACGCCATATGGGCCATATTTTTTACCAGCTTGCCCGCTGGCTGGGTCTGCTTTCGCCGGCTGAATATCACTACCCGGCTATCGATATTCAGCTTACCGGCGACAGGCATTTGCATCTGGTGGGCAGCATTCACATGGGCACAATGGACATGCAACCGCTGCCCGATATTCTGCTTAAACGCCTGTCACAGGCTGACGCGTTGATTGTTGAAGCGGACATCAGCGGCGCCGACTCCCCTTTTGGTCAAACCGATGACCTTTCCCCCCTCGCCGAACGCCTGAACGAACAGCAATATCAGCAGATCGAAAGTCTGTGTGATGAGCTGGGCACGTCGGTCTACAGCATGAACCGGTTGCCGTGCTGGCAGGTCGCGCTGATGTTGCAGGCAGGACAGGCACAGCGGCTGGGTCTGCGGGGCGAATATGGAATTGACTATCAGTTGCTGAATGCCGCCCGTCAGCAGCACAAAAAAGTGATTGAACTCGAAGGCCCGCAGGAGCAGTTGGCGCTGTTACAACAGCTGCCTGAAGATGGCCGCGCGCTGCTCGACGATACCCTGACTCACTGGCATACCAATGCCCGCTTGCTGCAAACCATGATCAGCTGGTGGCTGGAGTCGCAACCGAGCCAGGCGATGGAACAGCTACCCAATACCTTCAGCAATGAGTTATACGATGTGTTAATGCATCAGCGTAACCAGCGCTGGAAACAGCAACTGAACGCCCTGCCTGCGGGGAAATATGTGGTGGCCGTCGGTGCGCTGCATCTGTATGGCGAAGGAAATTTGCCGGATCTGTTGTTAGAAGGGAAGCACTGAGGCCGCTTTAAGGAGGGAGAGGATAAAAAAATGGCCAATATTTCTATTGGCCAGTCAAAGAGGAACTTCATTTTATTAGTTATAGCTACAGCGCTGGTCCCTTGCAGGGCACAGTACCGGCGGCGGTAGGTTAGCAATCTGTATTGGGTCTTGGCAACAACCATTCGCTGGACTAGTATTGATGGTCCGCTCAAGAAACAGGCTTTGTTGTTTACTATCAAAAGATTGAGCAGGGTTATTATTTTTTCGCTAATTAAGTCATCGTGATTGCCTGAGGCCATTTAGGGCAACGGACACGGTGGCTTTTTTATTGGGATGTTCTGTCCGGGGAGTGTCATGACACCAGCAGTTAATTTATTAGAAAAGAACAAGATAGCCTTCACGCTCCACCCTTATGAACACAGCAGCGACGAGACTAACTTCGGCGATGAGGTGGTTAAAAAGCTCGGACTGGATGCGCATCAGGTCTACAAAACATTACTGGTGGCACTTAACGGTGACGCAAAAAATCTGGCCGTGGCGGTGACGCCGGTAGCCACTCAACTCGATTTGAAAAAAGTCGCTAAAGCACTGGGAGCTAAGAAAGCCGATATGGCGGATCCGCAATTAGCCCAGCGCGTGACCGGATATCTGGTGGGTGGGATCAGCCCGCTGGGGCAGAAAAAACTGTTGCCGACGGTGATCGACAGCCCTGCGCAGAACTTTGCCACCATTTTTGTATCCGGGGGTAAACGCGGGCTTGATATTGAGCTGTCCGCCAGCGATCTTTGTAGCCTGCTGCGTGGAAAGTTTGCCGACATCGCCAAAATCGACTAACTCAATCCACTACCTATACCCAATAGATTTCAAGATGCAGGAAGGCGGCAAGCGAGTGAATCCCGATGCGCTTACATAAGTAAGTGATTCGGGTGATTGAGCGCAGCCAACGCATCTGCGGCTTGAAAGATGAAGGGTATATTACAATAAGAAAGGCCCGACAGAATGACCGACCGTACTGACATCCCCGCGCCTCCACCGGTGAGCGCGGCGAAACGCACCGCTTTCTCTATTCTGGCGGCGATCAGCGTCTCACACTTGCTTAATGACATGATCCAGTCGCTGATCCTTGCGATCTACCCGCTGCTGCAAAATGAGTTTTCCCTCAGTTTTACGCAGATCGGCATGATCACGCTGACCTATCAGATCACCGCGTCCCTGTTACAGCCGCTGATTGGCTATTACACCGATAAACATCCGCAGCCCTATTCGTTGCCGATTGGCATGGGCTTCACCCTGTCCGGTCTGCTGCTGCTCTCCGTCGCGCAGACCTTCCCGCTGGTGCTACTGGCAGCGGCGCTGGTCGGTACTGGTTCATCGGTATTCCATCCGGAATCCTCCCGCGTGGCGCGCATGGCCTCGGGTGGGCGTCATGGTCTGGCGCAGTCGGTCTTCCAGGTCGGCGGAAACTTCGGCAGTTCACTGGGGCCGCTACTGGCAGCGCTGATTATTGCGCCTTACGGTAAAGGTAACGTGGCGTGGTTCTCACTGGCGGCGCTGCTGGGTATTGTGGTTTTGCTGCAAATCAGCAAGTGGTATCGCCAGCAACAGCAGATCATCAAAAAACGTGGGCCGGTGCCAAATAATGTAACGGTACTGCCGCGCAAAACCGTGGCGCTGTCGATGGGCATTTTACTGGTACTCGTGTTCTCAAAATACTTCTACCTGACCAGCCTGAGCAGCTATTACACCTTCTATCTGATCCACAAGTTTGGTGTGTCGATTCAAAACGCCCAGATCCACCTGTTTGTGTTCCTGTTCGCCGTGGCGGCAGGCACCATTATTGGCGGACCGATTGGCGATAAGATTGGTCGTAAATACGTGATTTGGGCGTCGATCCTTGGCGTGGCCCCCTTCACGCTGATGCTCCCCCACGCCAACCTGATGTGGACCAGTATTCTGAGCGTGATCATCGGGGTGATTCTGGCGTCGGCGTTCTCGGCGATTCTGGTCTTCGCGCAAGAGCTGATCCCCGGCAAAGTCGGCATGGTTTCGGGGCTGTTCTTCGGTTTGGCATTTGGGATGGGTGGACTCGGCGCGGCCGTTCTCGGCTACGTGGCTGACCGTACCAGCATTGAACTGGTTTACCAGATCTGCGCCTTCCTGCCGCTCCTCGGGATTCTTACGGCATTCCTGCCGAATCTCGAACAAAAACAGTCCTAAACCTCCTGCCTTCAGCTGCCGATACTTCAGTATCGGCAGCGCACCTGCCTTGTCAGATAAAACATTGCCATGCAAAACCCTACGAAATGTCACTCCCGGCCTGATTTGCATCCAGTCTGCTCTTTTTGACATTCAGGGCACTTTTTTCTGCACATCAAAACACGATATACAATAAACTGATTAACAATCTCTTACATATTGGTCTGATGTATCACAAGAAGGAGTCTGGATGCACAATTCTACGCCCTTGATCACCACCATTGTCGGCGGTCTGGTGCTGGCGTTCCTGTTCGGAATGCTCGCCAATCGTCTTAAAATTTCCCCTCTGGTTGGCTATCTGGCCGCTGGCGTACTGGCCGGGCCATTTACGCCTGGCTTTGTCGCAGATACTTCTCTGGCTCCGGAGCTGGCGGAAATTGGCGTCATCCTTCTGATGTTCGGCGTAGGTTTGCATTTCTCCCTTAAAGATCTTCTTGCAGTTAAATCCATCGCTATTCCCGGTGCGGTGATACAAATCGCCGTTGCCACGCTGCTGGGCATCGGCCTGTCGCGGCTGCTCGGCTGGGATCTGGGCGCGGGTGTAGTCTTCGGTTTATGCCTTTCTACCGCCAGTACCGTGGTGCTATTGCGGGCACTTGAAGAACGGCAACTGATTGACAGCCAGCGCGGGCAAATTGCCATTGGCTGGCTGATTGTCGAAGATCTGGTGATGGTGCTGGCGCTGGTTCTGCTGCCGGCCTTCAGCAATATGATTGATAACAATCACTCCAGCTTCACTGACCTCGCGCTGGAGCTGGTGCTCACGCTCGGAAAGGTGGTGGCCTTTGTTACGCTGATGCTGGTGGTAGGCCGCCGTCTGGTGCCGTGGATACTTGCCAAAACTGCGAGTACCGGCTCACGCGAACTGTTTACGCTGGCCGTGCTGGCACTGGCGCTGGGCATTGCTTACGGTGCCGTCAAATTGTTCGACGTCTCCTTCGCGCTGGGAGCGTTCTTTGCCGGAATGGTACTGAACGAGTCAGAACTAAGCCACCGCGCCGCGCACGACACTCTGCCGCTGCGTGATGCCTTCGCGGTGCTTTTCTTCGTGTCAGTCGGCATGCTGTTTGACCCGCTGATTATCCTGCATGAGCCGCTGGCGGTCCTGGCAACGCTCGGCATCATCGTGTTCGGCAAATCCATCGCCGCCTTCCTGCTGGTGAAAACCTTCGGCCACTCGCGGCGGACAGCGCTGACGATTTCGGTCAGTCTGGCGCAAATTGGCGAGTTCGCTTTTATTCTGGCAGGGCTTGGGATCACGCTCGGTTTGCTGTCAGAACATGGCCGTAATCTGGTGCTGGCCGGGGCGATTCTGTCGATTATGCTCAATCCGCTCCTGTTCAGCCTGCTGGAGCGGTATCTGGTCAAAACGGAAACGATTGAAGATCAGAGTATCGAGGAGGCCGTCGAAGACGAGAAACAGATCCCCTTCGACCTCTGCAATCACGCCTTGCTGGTGGGTTACGGACGTGTCGGCAGTCTGTTAGGTGAAAAGCTACAGGCCGCCGGGATCCCGCTGGTCGTCATTGAAAATTCCCGCCCACGCGTCGAAGCGTTGCGCGCCCAGGGGATCAGCACCGTACTGGGTAATGCAGCCAATCAAGAAGTGATGGATCTGGCGCGTCTTGACTGCGCACGCTGGCTGCTGGTGACTATTCCCAACGGTTATGAAGCCGGTGAGATCGTCGCATCTGCGCGCACCAAGCGCCCCAATATTGAGATCATTGCCCGCGCCCACTATGACGACGAAGTGAATTACATCATGGAGCGCGGTGCCAATGAAGTCGTCATGGGAGAACGCGAAATAGCCAACAGCATGCTAAATATGCTGCGCGTTGACGTGATGAGCGAAGAAGATAAACGGCCTTACTGCCCGATCTGATGTAGCAATCGGCACAACAATTCCCACATCCTAACCCCAGAAATCCGCCTCTCTCTGCGGATTTCTGGATTTAACTTTACGGCTCTACTCCTCTGCAAACGACCGAGTTTAAGGGATAATCAATCCCGGTGGTTTTATTGATCAATAGGTTTATTGATCAACGGGTTTATTGACCGATGAGCTTATTGATCGACCATTTTATTTGCCGGTATATTCCGGCGTATTAATCCATTGATGGTCTTTCTCCCAACTGAACAACCATTTTCGATTTGGACCGGCCATCACATTAAGGTAATAGCTGTCATAACCCGCCAGTGTCGCAACCGGGTGATAGCCTTTAGGGACCATGACAACATCTTTATTATAAACGGCCATTGTCTCATCTAAAGAACGATCATCAGTATAAACACGTTGCAGGCAAAATCCCTGTGATGGCTTCAAACGATGGTAATAAGTTTCCTCCAGACGGGTTTCCTTGCCAGGGATATCAGTGTCATGCTTATGGCTGGGATAAGAACTGGTACAACCTTGCGCTGTATACACCTCAACAATCAGTAAACTGCCCGCCGGTTCATCATCAGGTAATATATTTTGCACAAAGCGCTGATTATTACCCACCCCTCTTAATTCGGTTTTGATCTGCTGTGGCGTAATCAGGCGGGTGGCGTAACCGCTTTTCCCCGGTGCCTGACAAACCGCCAGTTCCAACGCCGTCTCGGCGATAATCTGGCAGGTCTCATTCGGTTTGAGATACACGGCCCAGGGCGGTATTTTCTCGAACGGGTCCATACGCTCACCGATATTCTTAAACGTCTGAGACGACGTGATCACCGTTGCCCGCCCGGCCACCAGAACCAGACATTGTTCCAATGGCGTGACGGGCAAGGTGATGATTTGCTCAGGCATTAATTCATAAACAGAGAACCCGATATAGTCCCAGCCAGCCGTTTCAGGCGTAATACATTGCGTTCTTCCTTTTTCATCGGGAGCATGATATTTCGAGAGTAAATATGACATGGCCTGCCTCTTAACAAGAAGTGAGCGTAGGAAAATTCATTCTTCGCGAATGCCTATTTTCCCCGTTGGTCCCAAAGTTCGATCAGTGAACGGTAATTATTTCTGATATTTTCCACCAGAGTTTCATCGCTAATATCATTGTTAAGCCATGCGGCAGCAGAGCGACCAAATATCGACCGACCAACGGCAAAACCTTTCACGATGGGATAACCTACTGATGCATCAAAACCGGCTTTCAATTTTTCCATCGGCATATCAAGGCCGAGAATCAGTACGCCCCGGCACCAGGGATCGAACTCTTCAATGAGCCCGCTGAGTTTCTGCCAGGATGCTGATGATAAAGGCGGTAATTTCCACCAATCGGGTTTGATACCCAACTGATAGAAATGCTGAATTTGCTGTAGAAAAGCCCCATCGTCTTGTGGCATACCCGCTGGCAAAATCACTTCTAGTAAGAGTTCATGCCCGGACTGGCAACAAGCCTGGTAAATCTCCTCCACCAAGCGGTCTTGTTCTTGTTGCATAGGCGCAGCATCTTGTGGATGACAGAAAACCAGACATTTAACGACCTGCTCCAGAGGCCAGGTGCGAAGTTGTGAGCCGATATTTCCGTGCTCCAGACGCAGCGGGCGTGAACCTGGCAGCTCGACCGGGCGGGCAATCCAATACCCCGTACCCGTTGCCTCATTGAGAACGTCCTGCCCAAAAGTGCTGTCGCAAAGAATACCGGCTTTTCCCTGTAGGCCGCGCTCTTCAACCACCGAACGGTAACCAGAAAAAATCAGCTTTTTCAATTGCGGGATCAGGGCAAGATCCGCTCTGGCCGCATCGGCCATCGCGACCAGTTGGCTTCGATGATCAAAGGCTAAAATGCAGAGTTCATTCCATTGGGTACGACGGGTCGTCACCCGGTGAAGATGGTTAAGACGGCTATCTTTATCAGGCCGTGGCACTGTGTTTACGCGCGATAAATAATCGTCCAGCTCTATCCTGGTAGGCATGGCCGGGGCGCATCCGTGGCGCGAAACCACCAGCGCACCGCAGGCATTCGCGTAAGCGCAGGTTTTCTCCCATCCATCATTACTGAGATACCCCCGCAATAATCCGGACATGAAAGCATCACCGGCCCCCAGAACGTTAAGTACCTCAACCTGCACACCGTGAACGGTTAAGCCAAGATCCAGGCTGTCCGGTATTTTGCCTGAAAATACTGAGCACCCCAGGGAGCCCCGCTTGCAGACCAATTCTGCCTGCGTTTTTTTACGCACATTTTTCAATGCTTTCAGCGTATCGGTTGAACCACCTGCAATATGGAACTCTTCTTCCGTACCGACAATCAGGTCAAACATATTTAAAACGTCTTGCAGCTCATGCGTGACTTCATCTGAGGCGACAAAACGCGTTTCCCCATCACCCAAAGAGGTCAGTCCCCATAGCACCGGGCGATAATCGATATCTAATGCCGTTTTAACGCCATGAAAACGGGCATAACTCAACGCCGTCAATACGGCTTCGCGCGTTTGAGGATGTGATAAATGCGTCCCCGTCACGGCAAGGCAGCGGGCAGAGGCAATATATTCTTCATTGACGTCATCTGCAGTGATCGCCATATCCGCACAATTATCACGGTAAAAAATCAGGGGAAAGGTATCGCGGTCTTTAATTCCCAGCAGAACCAGCGCCGTCAGGTGGTTTTTGTCTGTAATAAGGTGGCTGGTGTCACACCCTACACTTTGCAACTCCTGTCGCAAAAAGCGCCCCATGTGCTCATCTCCAACCCGTGCCAGCATGGAAGATCGTAACCCCTGCCGGGCCGTGCCATAGGCAACATTGCCTGATGATCCTCCGAGGTATTTTGAAAAAGTAGAGGCATCTTCGAGTGACGCACCTATTTGTTGTGCGTAGAAATCAACTGCCACCCTTCCCATACAGATCACATCGAACTGTTTATCTTTGTTCACAACGTCGATCTCCTGAATGATGTCTGGTCATAAGACATCGAAATAAATTGAGCCTGAGCCGCCGGTTGATTAATAAGGTCGGGCAAACGTCTGCAACATATCTTCGATATCGCTGGCGGCGGCGGTAATGGCTGGATTTGTGGCAACCTGCGCCGTGCCCGTGCGCCACCAAGCGTTGTAGCCATGCGTCATGGTTTTGGGCAAAATTTTGATATCTATAAGAGTGCTATGCGGATGCTGGCGAGCCTCATCCAATGCTTGCCATAACTCACTTTCGCTGTGGACACTCCAGCTTTTACAGCCATAGCTTTCGGCATTTTTAGCGAAGTCGATCACGGCCAGCGCTCCATCGAGCACACCACTTATTGGATTACGCTGACGGTTTTCGGTGCCGAAACTGCCCATGCCCTGACTCATTTGCAGGTTGTTGATACATCCGAACCCTGCGTTATCAAACAGGAGTACGGTGATTTTTATCCCCTCCTGAAGAGAAGTAACGAGTTCGCTATGTAACATCAGGTAAGCGCCGTCTCCCACGAAGGTGTATACCGGTTGCTGCGGGCAGGCCAACTTAGCGCCGATAGCGGCGGCGACTTCATACCCCATGCAGGAATATCCATATTCGGCGTGATAAGTGTCAGGCGTCTGTGCTTGCCACAGACGCTGCAAATCACCGGGCAGGGATCCGGAAGCGCTGACCACAATGGCGTTATTTTCGAGATGCTGTTGCAGCACGCCAATAACCTGAGTTTGGGTGAGCGTCGTTTGCAGGGCCTGACTGTATTCAGGAAGCGAATATCGCAGGGGGTCTGAGACTTCTGGTGTGAAATCAGAGAGATATCTGATGGCATAAAGGCGCTTAACTTCGTCACGCCACTCCGCTTTAGCGTCCGGGATCTCATTACCCCATTGGCTACGATAGCCCTTGCGGGCGAGGAGATGCGTCAACACGGCCAGACTCTCGCGCGCGTCCCCCACAACCGGCAAGGCATCGAGTTTGCACGCGTCAAATTCCGCGACATTCAGCGTAATGAATTCCACATCCGGATTCTGGAATAGTGATTTTGAGGCCGTCGTAAAATCGGTAAAACGGGTGCCCACACCGATAATTAAATCAGCCTGATTAGCGAGGGTGTTGGCTGGCATCGCCCCCGTGACACCGATCCCCCCACAGTTAAGGGAATGTGAGGAAATAACTGCACTTTTCCCTGCTTGTGTTTCACCGAAGGGGATCTGGAACCGTTCAGCAAATACCCTGAAGGCTTCATGTGCCTCAGAATAGCGAACACCACCGCCACAAATTAAAAGCGGGTATTTTTTTCGATGAATCAGCGCAACGGCTTCCTCGATCCGCTGTTCCATGGGTGGACGCCGTTCAATGACATGTATCCGGGTACGAAAGAAAGACTCCGGATAATCATAGGCTTCACCCTGAACATCCTGTGGAAGACAGAGAGTGACCGCTCCCGTGTCGGCGGGATCGGTTAATACTCGCATGGCTTGAATTAATGCTGACATCAGCTGTTCCGGGCGAGTTATCCGGTCCCAGTAGCGTGAAACCGGACGGAAGCAATCATTGGTGCTCAGCGTATTGTCGTGGTATTGCTCCACTTGCTGTAACACCGGGTCAGGCTGGCGGGATGCATAAACATCGCCAGGAAGCAGCAGCAGGGGAATGCGGTTTGCCGTCGCGGTTGCGGCAGCGGTGATCATATTTGCCGCACCGGGACCGACTGACGAGGTTACCGCATAGACACCGCGCCGCTTAAGCTGTTTGGCATAGCCGAGGGCAATATGTGCCATGCCCTGCTCATTGCATCCCTTATGCACGATCAGGTTTCCGGCGTCTTGCTCCAATGCCTGGCCTAATCCCAGAACGTTGCCATGACCAAAAATTGTAAAGACACCCCGTACAAAAAGCTGGCGAGTGCCGTCAAACTCGATGTACTGCTGGTTCAGAAATTTGACTAAGGCTTGCGCCATCGTCATTTTTTGGGTTCTCATTAAGACTCTCTCCTGACGAATGGCACTATTTCATGGTCGGCATTGAGAAACCGTTGTCCTGGGTCTCGCCTTCAGGCCAACGCGTTGTCACTGTTTTCATTCGGGTATAAAAACGCACGCCATCAGGCCCATGAACATTGAGTGGGCCGAAAATGGAACGTTTCCAGCCGCCAAAACAGTGGAATGCCATAGGAACCGGGACAGGAATATTGACCCCGACCATGCCAGCAGTCACATGGGTACAGAATTCACGGGCTGCGCGGCCGCTACGGGTGAAAATTACCGCACCGTTGCCATAAGGATTGTCATTAATTAATTTCAGCGCGCTGGCAAAGTCAGGAGCACGAATCAGGCAAAGTACCGGCCCGAAAATCTCTTCCTGATATATCGTCATCTGTGGAGAGACGTGATCAAATAGCGTCGGGCCAATAAAGAATCCGTTTTCGTGCCCGACGACATGAATATCCCGGCCATCGCACAATATTTTCGCGCCCTGCTCTTCACCACTCATGATATAAGCGGAGATCTTATCCAGATGAGCACGGGAAATAACCGGCCCCATATCGTTCTCAGGTTCCTGCTTATCGCCTGCCCCGACACGGATATTGCGCATCAGCGGATGAAGTTTGTTAATTAGAGCATCAGCCGTTTTATCACCAATGGCGACCACCACAGACAGCGCCATGCAGCGCTCCCCGGCAGCACCGAAAGCCGCGGCGGTAATGGCAGCCGCCGCCATGTCCAGATCGGCGTCCGGCATCAGAATGGCGTGGTTTTTTGCCCCCCCCAATGCCTGACAACGCTTACCATTGGCCGACGCCGTTGCATAAATGTATTCAGCTACAGGGGTGGAACCTACGAAGCTAACGGCCTGCACGAGCGGGTCGGTGATGAGAACATCAACCGCGTTTTTACCGCCGTTTACCACGTTGAATACGCCTTTAGGCAGACCCGCCTGGGTTAATAATTTAGCGAGATGCAGGGCTAAAGAAGGGACTTTTTCAGAAGGCTTAAGGATAAACGTGTTTCCCGCAGCAATGGCTATTGGGAACATCCACATCGGCACCATGGCAGGAAAATTAAACGGCGTGATACCCACACAAACGCCGATGGGCTGCATCAATGAGTGACTATCAACCCCAGATCCAACGTTGTTGGAAAAATCACCTTTAAGCAGATGCGGAATACCGCAGGCAAACTCAACCACCTCTATTCCCCGCGTGATTTCCCCTACAGAGTCAGAAAGAGTCTTACCGTGTTCCTGAGTGATAATGTGCGCGAGCGAATGGAGGTTATCTTCCAGCAATTGTTTGAATTTAAAAAGAATACGAGATCGCTTTAGTGCCGAGGTTGCCGCCCAGGCAGGGAATGCCGCATGGGCGGCAGCAATGGCGCGCTGCACATGCACGGATTCGCTGTCTACCACCCGGTGCACAGGCAACCCAGTTGCTGGATTTACTACGTTGAGAGTATTTGGGTAAACACTTCCGTCGATCTTTCCATCAATGAAGTTCTGAACAATATTAGCGACCATTTTGTAACCTCTCGTTCCATGATAAATCGAAATGAAAACGTAAATTCCAATAATTATAATAGTGAAATATTAATTTCATTTAGTGACGGAGGTAGCTTTTCCAGATGAAAAAATCAAACTTATGGCAGCTTGCCGTGGAGGGAGTTACCCATTCTGGTGCTAAGATAGCTAAACGATGAAAAATACATTCGAAATTAAGCATCACTTTTGGTGATAGGAGTAATGATTTTGGCAGTGACTACTCTGGGCGAACTTCAGGAACAAATCCGTAATCGCTATGAAAGCCTCAGTAAGCGTCTACAGCAAGTTTCAATATATCTGATTGATAATTCGCATGATGTCGCCTTAGACACTCTCAACATCACTGCGCAAAAAGCCAATGTGCCCCCTTCAACGCTGATTCGTTTTGCCAGTGCATTTGGTTTTGATGGTTTCAATGAAATGAAATTACTGTTTCGAAACAGCCTGGCTGAAGACACCGCAAGTTACACCGACCGGGCCAGACTTTTTCATGAAATGAATGGCACAAAGGAGATGAGCGAAACGCCTCAGGAAATTTTACAGGAGTTTGTTCGGGCCAATACTCAGGCTATGCAACAGTTGGCACTGCGCATTGAGCCAGAACAACTGCAAAAAGCCGTGGATTTGCTACAGGATGCGGAAAATATTTATATCGTCGGGCTGCGTCGCTCGTTTAGCGTAGCGGTTTATCTGGCCTACGCGTTTAGTCATCTGGAGCGCAATACCTTCTTAATCGATGGTCTCGGCGGCATGTTTAATGAGCAGCTAAACCGCTTAAGTGCGCGCGATACCGTCATATCTATCAGTTTCTCGCCTTATGCTCAGGAAACGCTGAATGTCAGTGAGGCCGCAGCCAAATCCGGCGCCCGGCAAATCGTTATCACAGACAGCCAGCTCAGCCCGTTGGCCAGTTTTAGCGACGTGTGTTTTGTGGTGAAAGAAGCTCAAATCGATGCATTCCGCTCTCAATCGGCCACCCAGTGTTTGGCACAAACCTTAGTTGTGGCGCTGGCCTATCAACAAAGCCATCGCCTTTAAACCGCTTTTGCACGAAGGTCTGTGAGACATCGGTTCTGACAGACTTTTTCTCCGCGCATGTCAAATTTCATCCTGCCTTTGATGCTCCTCCTTGCCACAAAAAAATAACTCATTGAATTATATTAATATTATTTAATAACCTGTGATTGAGAACGCATAAAACAAATTTATTGTTTTACTTGAATTTGAAATATGCATTTCATGTAGCAACTCAGGCAATACCCTACGCGCTTTTTAGGACTGTTTGTTTTCTCTCACTATGAATGTCGCCTATGCCTTACGCAGCCTGGGTTTTAAAAGGGATATGTGCACAAATGAGGATCTAATTATGACTATTACAGCACCGCCGCTCACGCTTCCCCAAAAAGAATATGACCCGAGCGGAGTTAAGCACAATGTTTGGTATGTCGTATCGGTATGTCTTGTTGCAGCCTTAGGCGGTTTTTTATTTGGATTCGACACCGCCGTTATTTCTGGTTCGATTGATGCGCTTAATCGCCTTTTCTCACTCACTCCCGCACAAACAGGCTGGGCCGTTTCGAATGTCATCATCGGTTGCATCATCGGTGCCTTGCTTGCAGGCAAGTTGGCGGAGCGTTTCGGGCGTAAAAAGGCGCTGTGTATCGCGGCTGTTCTTTTTATTGTCTCGATCGCAGGCGTAGCACTGTGTCATTCATTCACAACGTTCGTGATATTTCGTATGTTGGGCGGCGTCGGTGTAGGGTTGGCATCCGTGGTTTCTCCCATGTATATGTCGGAAGTCGCCCCCAAGGATATGCGGGGAAGAGCGGTTGGCATGCAGCAATTTGCGATTGTTTTAGGGCAAAGCGCGGTTTTTTTCTCTAACTATCTCATTGCTCGTGGCCATACCCCGGACTGGATAATGGATGTTGGCTGGCGCTGGATGTTTTGTGTCGGTATCGTGCCATGCGTGGCATTTCTGATCACCGTTTTTATTATCCCTGAGTCACCGCGCTGGAATGTGATTAATGGCTTTGAAGATAAAGCATTTAAAACATTTTCACGCATCTCAGACCCTGCACATGCAAAGCATCTGATTGATGATATCAAGAGTTCATTAATCGCTGAGCAACAGTGGCAAGGTAAAAAAGGGATGTTGCTCTCCCCAGAGGTCATTTTCATCCTGATGGTTGGTTGCATGATTGCGGTATTTAATCAACTTACCGGGATTAACGCCATCATGTACTACGCCCCAGAAATATTAAAAAATGTTATGGGTTCAATGGAAAGCGCCCTACTCCAAACGTCTCTTCTTGGGGCGGTATTTGTCCTTGGTAATGCACTCGGCCTCTACTTAATTGATAAAACAGGTCGCGTGAAATTGATGTATATCAGCTCAATCGGTTGTGCAATTGGACTGCTGTTAGCTTCATTCAGTTTATATATGCAGGCTTACGGATACCTGGCAATTGGTGGATTGATGATTTTCCTGGTGGCATTCTCTGTCGGTTGGGGAGTGGCAAGTTGGACATTAGTCTCGGAGATATTCCCCAATAGAATACGCGCCTCTGGCATGGGTATAGCGATTGGTTGCCAATGGATTGCGGCATTTATCGTGGCCCAACTCTTCCCGATTATCAGTGAAAACGCGTGGTTAAAAGACAATTTCCACGGCGCATTCCCGATGTGGATTTTCGTGGTCCTGATGGTTATTTCACTTTATCTCATTCATCGATTTATTCCTGAAACCAAAGGAATATCCCTTGAGAGAATTGAAGGGATTATTCTCGCAAGGCGCAGGACACAACATTAAAACATCATAAGACTTGGAACTATTTCACCTGGCAAAACAAGTGTCAGCACTGACGCTAACCGCATTATTCATATGAAATAAATGGAGTTATTATGAACGCCGAAAAAGTAAGATTGGGTATAGCCCCTATCGGGTGGACAAATGACGACCTGCCAGAATTGGGGGGAGAAATCACCTTTGAGCAGTGTATCAGTGAAATGGCACTGGCAGACTACACAGGGTCAGAAGTCGGAAACAAATACCCAAGAGACACGAAAATTCTTAAAGAAAAACTCTCCTCACGTGGCCTTGAAATATGCAACGCATGGTTTAGTACTTTTTTTGCAGACTATAAAAGTGAACAAACCATAGCAGACTTCATTAAACACCGTGATTTCTTACACGAAATGGGGGCTAAGGTTATTGGTTGCTCTGAACAGAGTAAAAGCATTCAGGGGCTTAAACTCCCTATTTTATTTAATAAAATAGAATTCAGCGACAAAGAGTGGGAGTTAGTCGCAAACGGTTATAACACGTTAGCTTTACTGGCAGCAGAAAAAGGTATGGAAGTCTGCCTGCATCATCACATGGGCACGGGAATTCAAACCACGGCAGAAATTAACCGTTTTATGCAATCCGTAAGCGACAATGTTTATCTGTTATTTGACACAGGCCACCTCTATTATGCTGAAGGAACGCAGTCAGCCATGTTAGATGTGTTAAAAACTCATATTGACCGTATTATTCACGTCCATTTGAAGGATGTTCGTGATGAGATTATCGAAGAAGTAAGAACAAAAAAATTGAGTTTTTTAGATGGTGTAAAAAAAGGAACCTTCACAACACCCGGTGACGGTGTTATCGACTTCTCGCCCGTATTCGAATTATTGGATAAGCATAATTATTCGGGTTGGATGGTGGTGGAAGCCGAGCAAGATCCAGCGATTGCCAATCCATTTAACTACGCCTTACAGGCACGTAGTTACATCAAAAAATTAGCGGGGATATGAATATGTTAACCATTGGTATTATTGGTGCAGGACGCATTGGCCGTGTACATGCCACAAGCATCACAAATTATATTCAAAATGCAAAAATAAAAGCTATTTCAGATATTCATATTACACCTGAGTTAACGGCCTGGGCTGCCTCTGTTGGAATAACCGAACTACATGATGACTATCACCAAATTCTTTCAGATAAAGAAATTGATGCCGTTCTCATATGCTCTTCAACCAATACCCACGCTCAAATTGCTATTGAAGCGGCGAAAGCGGGCAAACATATTTTTTGTGAGAAGCCGATAGATACGCAAATACCTCTGATTAAAGAGGTCATCAGCGCCGTTAAAAAACATAAGGTCAAATTCCAGGTGGGCTTCAATCGTCGTTTTGATCATAACTTCAAAGCACTGAAGGATCATGTCACCAACGGAAAAATCGGGGTACCGCATATCATCAAAATCACGTCACGCGATCCTGATGCGCCCCCCATCGAATATGTGAAGGTCTCCGGTGGGATGTTCCTGGATATGACAGTCCATGATTTTGATATGGCACGCTATCTGTCGGGAAGCGAAGTCGTTGAAGTGTATGCTGCCGGGGCTGTGCTGGTTGATCCTGCTATTGGTAAGGCCGGGGATATTGATACGGCAGTCATCACACTGAAAATGCAAAGCGGCGCGATTGCGGTGATTGATAACAGTCGTAAAGCTATTTATGGCTATGACCAGCGCGCTGAAGTGTTTGGCTCTTTAGGGGCCGTTGAATCTGGCAATGACACTGATACCACCGTCCGTTATTCCCACGCAGGTTCTGTTGAGTCTGACAAACCAAAATATTTCTTCCTTGAACGTTACATGCAGTCTTTCGCTGATGAAATGAAAGCATTCGTCGATGCGGTAATCAATAATACGGATGTTCCCGTCGGTGCTGAAGACGGCTTGCCACCGATCCGAATTGCACTTGCAGCGAATTTGTCGTTGAAAGAAAACCGTCCGGTTAAAATTAGCGAAATAGTGATCTAAGCAGACGGACAATAATGTCGGATTATTGTTTGTTAAAGCAGAAAGCAAACTCACCACGTCCTCGCGACGCGGTGAGTTTTTTCATGTTGAGACGCGCTAAAACCTTAAAGCTGGCATCGGGCTGACGCTCAGACCGATGAGCGACTCACCACGATATTGAACCCCTCCTCGGCCTGCGGCGGCACAAAGAAGCTGGTGATGAAATCGAATTGTTGGTCGGTGGCTGAGAAATCATGCTCACCGGCCTGATTACGGGCGCGTAAACGGGCTTTGCATACCTCGTCAGGCACATCAAGAAAATAGAGGCGGTTATCCGCGCCTGATGCCTCAACAATCCCCTTCATCCAGTGGCGGTTTGCCAGCGTGTTGGCGGGGAAATCGAGGACAACCGACATTCCGGCTTGCAACAAAGCAACCAGATGCGGCGCCATAGCATCACGCAGTTTGGCCGAACAACGCACGTAATCCGCTACGTCGTGCATTTCGCCCGCGTACAATCGCGCCAGCCATTGATCTTCACTGATAATCACCGTCAGGGGGCGTGCAGCAAGCTCCGCCGACAGTGTCGATTTGCCCGAGGCAATTTTTCCACAAAGCAGATGAAGGGTGGGATTTTGCGTGGCTGTCTGTGTCATTGTTTTCCTCGCTGAATATGATTATCTGCAAATGAATCTCTGAGACTGTCTTCTTGCTGTCCGACTGGCTGATCGTGCAATAACAACATCCAGTCGTGAAAGACCTGCACTTCAGGACGACGGAGTGCTTGTTCCGATCTGACCATATAATAAGACCAGGTCAGCGGCCATGGATAGGTGGAATAGAGCTGAATAAGTTGCCCGTTATCAATCGATTGTTCAACCAGCGCCCGCCGCACAATAGCCACACCGCGACCGCTGAGTGCCGAGAGGATCACCGCCGACGTGGAGTTAATATGCAAACTGCTCGTGCCGATGTGAACATACCCAAGAGTGCTGAGAACACGCTCCCATGTCGGCATATTCGCGCCGGGATGGGGTGTATCGTCGTAGATGAGTTTCTGTTTGTTTAACCAGGCGCCGTCAGGTTCTTCCCCAGCGTTTAGTATCAGCGGACTGCATACCACCACAGCCTCTTCATCCATGAGCCAGGTCGGGTGCAACCCCGGCCAGTTCCCCGGCCCGCAACGAAGCCCGATATCCGCCTCACCATGTGCCAGATCACTATGTCTGTCTGTGACATCGAGGCGTAAATCGATATCTTCGTGCTGCTCTGCAAAGCGGTTAAGCCGCGACATCAGCCAGTTCATCATCAGCACCTGTGATGCAGTCACTACAATGACGGAACGGGCACGGCGTCCGCGCAATTTTTTCAACCCGCTCTCGAGTTTATCCAGCCCGTGAGTAATGTCCTGTAACGCTTCCCGCACTTCTGCCAACACCACCAGCCGCTGCTTACCGGAACGGGTGCGAGTCAGTAACGGATGGCCAACCCACTCTTCCAGCGAACGCACCAGTTGCCCGACTGCCGCAGGTGTGACGCCGAGTTCTTCTGCCGCGCCGGTAAAGCTGCCATGGCGGGCAGCTGCTTCAAAAGCATGAAGCCATTTAAGTCTGTTTAATGAGCGCATAGTCAGGTCGCTTTCTCAATTTCGTTGAAGAGATCCTAGCCCACTACTTTCCATCGAGATAGATTTTCTTTGCCGTCAGGTAATTTCTTCTCATTCGTCAGCGCAGCCCGTGCGTGGCAATCTTCTCTCATCGCAATGCATCAATGCGAATTCAGAGGTAAATATCGCCTTCTCAATCACAGAAAGTACGAGGTCAATATGTCAGCTTCTTTTGCAGGTAAAAAACTTTTAGTTGTGGGCGGCACCAGCGGTATGGGTCTGGAAACAGCACACCTCGTTCTGGAAAATGGCGGCAGCGTCGTACTGGTCGGTAACCGTCAGGCGAAAGCCGAAGAAGCGCGAAAAACGCTGTCACCGCTGGGTAATGTGTCGGTGATTGTGGCTGACCTGATGAAAGAGGAAGGGATGAAACACGTCATGGCGGAGATCAATCGCGATCACCGTGACATCAACCTCTTAGTAAATGCTGCCGGGGTGTTTTTCCCTAAAGCGTTCACCGAACATGAAGAAGCAGACTACGACATGTACATGAACATCAACCGCGCGACGTTTTTCATTACCCGCGACGTGGCAAGAAATATGGTAAAGGCCGGTATCAAGGGTTCCATCGTCAATATTGGTTCTATGTGGGCACAGCAGGCCATCGGTGCAACGCCATCGTCAGCCTATTCCATGGCAAAAGCGGGTTTACATGCGTTGACCAGGAACCTGGCACTGGAACTCGGCCCGCAAGGTATCCGCGTTAACGCTGTCTCCCCGGCTGTTGTGCATACGCCAATCTACGAAGGGTTCATTCCGAAAGAGGATGTTGGCGGCGTGATGAACAGTTTCGACAGCTTCCACCCGATTGGCCGCGTAGGCACCCCGCTTGACGTGGCTGACACTGTCGCGTTCCTGCTGTCTGATAAAACCAGCTGGGTCACCGGCGCAGTATGGGATATCGATGGCGGCGTGATGGCTGGGCGTAACGCATAACCATTTAACCCAGTGGAAATCTGGGCGCAGCACCTGATTGCGCCCTTCTCTTTTAGGCCTTTCTCAGCGTTTTAATAATCACTTTCCCGTTACCATCGTAATAGCGGCTTGGCCAGATCTGCGCCGCAGGAACGCCAATCGCCTTAGCAATCAGCATTTCCCCCTTCGGCCACGGGCGATTCAATGCATTCGCCAGTGTAGAAGAAGACAAACCCGCCGCCCGCGACGTGGCCGCAAGCGTCGTTCCCTTCTTACGCAATGCCGCAATAATATCCGCCTGATGCCAGTCGGTTCGCTGGAATTTACTCATTGTTCACCTCCGTGATGCCAGCCAATCAAACGCCATAGCGGCGCATCTGTTCTCCAGTTCTCACAGGGCGCAATTCCCGGCTGCAAGCTTGCCGCAGCACGATGATCATAATTCAACTAATGACAGGCTTACAATATTAGAATCAGTAACTTGCTAGGAAAATTCCAGTAAATATCAGACGTTACATGGCGTTGCAGAGAAGGAGATGAATTTCGATTAAAAGCCCAGGCCGCATTCAAAATGCCCCAAACAAGCGGCATAAAACCGCGCGGTTTTTTGCGGCGGTGACGGAAATAGCTGAAACACGGCTATCACGATTCTGCGATAGCACGGAGCGAAAAGTGCGTAGAGTCCAGAGACCCGCGCGATTGCGGGTCTCTGGTCGGTATGGGCCGACGCCCACGGTTTTGAATTTAAAAACTCACCGTTCCCAGTATGACTCTTCCAGACTGTCTTCCCGCTCTGGCAGCCCACGCGTCAGTCTCGGCGAATGCTGATTCAGCACCTGATAACTCACGCGGTTGGCGTATTTACACACCTGCGCCAATGACGAATAGGTCAGGTAGTCGCGGGAGTGCTTACTGGAATTGGGCACACTGCTGCGGTGGAAACCGTTGGCGGCGATATCATGCAGCAATGCAGAAAGTGCGCCGTCACCAGCACCGTTGGTGTTCATGATCTTCTCCGGCCCGCCCATGTATGGCGCGATGTGCGAATAGATCTTCAGCGGCGTCTGGCAGCAGTCACGGCGCATAGCGCGGCTGAACTCATACTGGTTGAACTCAGCAATCGCTCCCGGCAGCAGCGGATGATTGGTTATCCGTTTAAATTCTTCTTCGGTATAACTGGCCATAAACAGCCCGTTAGGCCCCGCGGTGCATAAGACCAAATCCACCCAGTCCAGCGCTTTGTCGGCCGCCATCAGCGGGTCTTTCAGGCCAGTCAGCGCGAAGCCTTCGTCCTCATTCATAGCAAGAATCGAGACGTTATCGCGAATAAAATCACGCCACGCCTGAGGATTTTCGGCGATGACAAACTGGGTGCCCAGCGTCAGCACGACCGGTACCTGATATTTCTTGGCGTAGGCGATGGCCTGCATGGTGGCTTGCGGCATCGGTTCACCTTCGCCGCTGCGCAGCAGATACGAAGTGAGTACTAACGCCGATGCACCGGCGATCACCTCTTCCGGTACGCTCTCTTCACGCAGATTGTTCATATGGCCGGGACTGATAGCAAAGGTGCGTTCGCCGCTGTCGCTGATCAGCGTAAAACAGCGGCCGATCGCGCCGTCAACGCCCTGCAAATAGTTAAGATCCACACGGCTCGAGGTATTACAAAGATAGCGGTAGGCGTAGCTGCCGATCTGCACATGGCTGCACATCACGCCCAGCAGCACCGAGCGGTCATCCGCCAGCACTGAATAGTTGTGTAACGTGTTGCCGATGGTGCCACCGGCAAACTGATGTGTGATCAACGCTTCACGCATCAGTTCCTGATAAAGCGCTTCGGCGGTATCGTCGTCAATCACGCTCGATTCACCGGCTTTCAGACCATAACGCGCAACGAAGTCTTCATCCACACGGGCTTCAATATCCACCATCGTCTGGTCGATACCGACAATATAGGACGCGCCCGCTTCGCTTTCCGGCTGCATCTGTTGCAGCATCGAGTCACGTAATAACGGGTCACGTGCACTGACAGGGAAATAGTGTTTTGACTTACGTTTACCAGGAAATTTCATGGATGTTCTCTGTAGTTCAAAAGCGCGAAATGTGTCTGCTATTTTTCAGACGTAACGGTCAGAAGTGCTGGGTGACCAGCTGTTGCAACAGGTCAATATGTTCTGGCTGATCGTTAAGTGCGTCGATGTAGTCGAAGCGTTCGCCACCGGCGTGCATAAAGATCTCGCGGTTCTCTTCTTTGATCTCTTCCAGAGTTTCCAGGCAGTCAGACGCAAAACCCGGACACATAATCTGAACATTTTTGATGCCCTGCGCAGGCAGGCCTTTCAGCGTTTCGTCGGTGTACGGCGTGAGCCACGGTTCGCGGCCAAAGCGCGACTGGAAGGTCAGCATGATTTTACCGGCTGGCAGGCCCAGGGCTTCGGTCAGCGCCTGTGCGGTGTCATGGCAGCGCTGCTCGTAGTCATCGCCCAGCGCCACAAAGCGTTTTGGGATGCCGTGGAAAGAGAGGATCAGGCGGTCCGGTTCGCCACGTTCGGCGAACGAGCGCAGCACCGTGGATTTCAGCGCAGAAATATAAGCCGGATGCTCGGCGTAGTCACGGATAAAACTGACCGACGGCAGACGGCGCTGATCTTTAAGCACTCGCGCCACGCCGTCGAATACGGCGGCACTGGTGGAGCAGGAGTATTGCGGATAGAGCGGCAGCACCACCATTTTAGTCACGCCCTGCGCCAGCAGCTTGGTGATGGCGTCCTGCATGTTCGGGCTACCGTAGCTCATGGCCAGTTCAACCGGCGTGCCCGGCAGGCGTTCGGCCAGCGCTTTTTGCTGACGACGGCTGAAGACCATCAGCGGTGAGCCCTCTTCCATCCACACGGCTTTGTACAGTTTGGAGACGCGCGTTGAGCGCAGCGGCAAAACCACACCGTAAAGGATAGGTAACCAGATCAGCCGGTTGGTGTCGACGACACGAATATCACTTAAAAATTCAGCCAGATACTTTCTTACGGCCTGCGGCGTTGGTGCTTCGGGTGTACCGAGATTGACCAGTAACACACCGAATTTCGTCTGCATCATGCTGAATTTCCTAAATTAATGCGGCCAAGGGGCCAAAATGACACGAAGCGGCCAGAAGGCACTTCGACGTAACGCCTCATATTGTAACGAAATTGCGGGGGATCGGAACCGATAACAGCCAACGGCAGGAGTAATCAATAAAAGCAAAGAGAGGTAAAGTACGGAGATTTAAAAATAACAAAGGCGACCGGAGTCGCCTTTGTGTCATGCGGTTTTCATGCTGAAAATCATTAGCCCAGAATCTGAGCCAATTCCTGACGCACTTCGTCCACTTTCTGTGTGCCGTCGATGCGCACATATTTGGTGTTACCCGCTTCAGCTTCTTTGCTGTAGTAGGAGATCAACGGTTCTGTCAGCTCATGGTATTCCACCAGACGCTTACGCACGGTTTCTTCCTGATCGTCTTTGCGGGTGATCAAGTCTTCGCCGGTCACATCATCTTTGCCATCTACTTTCGCAGGGTTGAATTTGATGTGGTACACGCGGCCAGAGCCAGGGTGTACACGACGTCCAACGATGCGATCAACGATCAGTTCGTCCGGCACGTCAAATTCCAGAACGTAATCCACTTTGATGCCAGCGTCTTTCATCGCATCAGCCTGTGGAATAGTGCGCGGGAAGCCATCCAGCAGGAAACCTTTACGGCAATCTTCTTGCTGAATACGCTCTTTTACCAGTGCAATCACTAATTCATCGGTCACCAGTTTTCCGGCGTCCATAATTTCTTTCGCTTTCTTGCCGAGTTCACTTCCGGCTTTCACAGCTGCGCGCAACATATCACCGGTAGAAATTTGCGGAATGCCATATTTCTCCATGATGAATTGAGCCTGTGTACCTTTACCAGCGCCAGGAGCGCCCAGCAGAATGATACGCATTGCGTAAATCCCCTTGCATGTAATTTTTATTAAAACGCAAAAAACGACCAACCATACCATTCTGCACGCCCTTCCTCAAGGAAGGGACATTGCGCGAAGCGGCTCAGGCCAGTGCTTCCTGACGTTTTACCCGCAAGGTTTGCGACACCACTGCCAGCACGATAATGCACCCGCCGATTATCGCCTGCGGAGTCGGCGCTTCGTGTAAAAACAGATAGATCCACAGCGGCGCCAGCGCAGTTTCGAGCAGCAAAAACAGCCCAGCATTGACCGGTGAAACAAAGCGCGTAGAGAGTGAAATCAGCCCCATCGCCAGCGGCATAATGATCGCGCCTTCAATCGCCAGCCACAGCCACTGTGTGTGCGTGAGCAGCGGTACGCCATGCAACACGCCGCCTCCGGTAAAGGCCACGACGCAGGCTGACGCCAGAACGCCGCCAATCGAGGGTAAACCAACGGTGCCGCTCTCCACTTTGGAGGCAAAAATAAAGGCCAGCGCCATCGACACGGCGGTTGCCAGCGCAAAATAGTTTGCCATCGGATCATGCCCTTCTGCGCGCCCGGTCATGACAATCGCCACCCCTAACATCCCGGCGATAGCAGCCAGCAGCAGGGCTTTGTCGATTTTGGTGCCAAAGAACAGCCGCGAAATGATGGCGGAAACAAAGGGCGTAGAAGAGATGATCACCAGCACGGTGGCGATGCTGCCGCGGTTCAGGGCATTAACAAAGCAGGCCGATGCGATACAGAAAAACAGCGTCGGGAGCGTATTCTGGCGCGTGATCCAAGGTACGCCCAGCACTGCCCGGCTTTTCGGCCACAGCAGATAGACCAGCACCACCAGCCCCCACATAAAGAGGCCGCGCAGCATCACGATCATCCAGGAGTTATCGATGCTCATCAGACGGATAAACACTGAGTCAGTGCTCAGGATAATGCCGCCCAGAATACCGATCAGGTTGCCATTAACGGGGATAGATTTACTCATTTTTGACTCCAGAGCCGGGCTAAATCATCAATCACACTTCCCGTATGATCAACATATTGCGAGTGTTTTCCACGCGTGCAGCGTGAAATCCGCAGGGTGTGGGCGTGCTCGAAATAGCTGCCATCCATCTGCTTGATTTTGCGCAGCTGTTCTTCAGAAAGCGTTGCCACCGGGAAGCAGGCGAATGGCAATCCTGAGGCACTGACCGAAGTAAGACGCAAACCATTGGTCAGCGGCAGGTCGATTTTCTCAATGCTGGCGACGTTATACGGCTGCCATGCTGGGTCATCCATGGCGTCGATAGCCTCCTGCAATGGCCGTTGTGACACCGTTGAACCTTCGAACAGGCGCAGCTCGCTGCGAAACAGACAGCTGTGGTGCTCGGGGCGCACGGCAATGATCGCCAGCCCCACGGCAACCGAAGCATGTTTGTGCAACGGTGCGAGAAAAATCGAACTGTTGGTGATCAACTCATCATGCAAGCCGGTGGCAAAGCTGTGCGATGCATCCACCACCGCTTTGCCTTCGCTGCATTCAAGGTCACTGATCACACCGGTATAAGGATTGACGTGGGTGACAATATTGACGCCGCTGTTTTGTGCAGAGGCATCGTTCGCCACCGGGTGCGAGAACAGCAGCTCAATCGGCTGATAGTGGCGGTGATCGCCCAGCTCCAGAGAAAAATTATGTTTATGCAGTAAATGCGACAGCATGGCTAAGCCGACACGCACTGACTGCACCAGAAAGATGTCGTAACCTTCCAGCCGGTAGGTGGTCGTCAGCTTATCGCGCAGCACTTCCCGCAGCCGGTTAACTTCCCTGTAATAGTGGTCACCGTGCTGTTGCTGCAAGGCGGGAGCAAGGGATGAAGGATCCATCAGTCGATCAACTCACGCTGGTACAGTAACGGCAGGACGTTGTCGCGAAACACAGATCCCACTCCCACTTCGCAAGGTGGCTTGCGGTAATTCACCCAGGCAATTTCAGCGATCTCCGCGCTGGCGACGGGTTGTCCAACCACTTCCACCTGATACACATGATTTTCAATCGCGACTTTTTCGAACTCGGCCACGCCGTGAAATAACCCCAGCGGGGTTATTTTTGCGGTATCAACATTCAGCTCTTCTTTCAGTTCACGTTTCAGACAGCTGATATGATCTTCGCCGGTCAGCGGTTTGCCGCCGGGAGAAATAAAAATATCGGTACCGCGTTTGCGCGTCAGTAATAACGCGCGGTCACGGATGATCACTGCCGAACATTTGACGATAGTTTTCATCGCAATACCTTCAATTACGCCGCAGCATGCGCCGCAGTTCTTGGGCCAAGATTCAGGGTTTCACCTGAAAGGAATTTGACAATATTCAGCGCCAGCGGGGTTTTCTCATTCAGGTAAGCCAGAATGGTTTCATCGCTCGGCGTAGTGAAGCTGTCACCGAAAATGCTCACTCCTTCCAGCGATTTGGTGGAGATACCCAGTTGCAGCAGGCGGTATTTCACGTCATCCGCCGACTGGGCAAATTCGTAGATTGGGGAGTGATATTGAATGTCGAACTGATTCATCAGGTTCACCAGGAAGTCTTTCGCCACCTGACGCTGCTCCGGAAACTCCTGCTGATAATGCGTAATACCGTCGTTGATCACGCTGATGTCGTTGCGGCGGCAGAAGTCCACCAGATGCGCGTGAATCGCCAGTTTTTCGCCCAGCAGCACCAGATTTTTACGGTGGCGCAGGATATCGCTTTCGATATTTTCTATGGCGATGGAGCGGAAGGTGCCGCTGATATCTTCCACAGTATGGGCGACCAGTAATTCGCCAAAGCGGTTACGCAGCTCTTCAACGCGGTGCGCCAGAATGCCGCGGTGTAGCGAACACCCGCTGTTAGCGGAGTAAAGATGCACCGGGATACCTTGTAACATCAGATAACAGGCAGCCAGCGTACTGTCGCGGCCACCGGTAAACATAACGAGCTGAGTGCGGGGTGCAGAGGAAGCTGTGTAAGTCGATTTATCAGAAAGTGAATTGTTCATAGTCATCCTTATTTTTTATACAGACATAACCAGCGCGCAAGGCGCAGACTGGCGCATCCACTGAGTGTTAGTCAGTAAAATCACAGCGCCTGTTGGAGAGATGTGCTTCGGAACAAGGTCGAGACTAATGGGTTTTTTCGGCACAAGAAAATGATATAAACAGACACTAGAGATGAATAAATCTAACAAGGTTGAGACATGGCTGACCTACCGGCACTGCGCGCGCTGCACTATTTTAAACAGGCGGCGTTGTTTGAAAGTTTTAGTCTGGCGGCGGAATCGCTGAATGTGACGCACAGTGCGGTGAGCCATCAGATCAAAAATCTGGAAGGCTGGTTAGGGACGCCGCTGTTTAAGCGCGCCGCGGGCCGGGTTTATTTAACCCGCGACGGCGAGAAATTAAAGAAGTGCTGCGATCAGGTCTTTAGCGAAATAGAAACGACCTGTCGGGAAATAAAAGCGCGGCAGGAAAATAACTTAATTATCTCCTGCGCCCCGAGTTTTCTGGCGCAATGGCTCATTCCGCGCATCAGTCGTTTTTCCGAACGCCATGAGAATATTGTTCTCACGTTTCAGACCCACACTGATGTGCAGCAAATCCACGAGCAGCGCACCGATATTCTGATCAAAAGTAATGAGCATCAGCAAACCCACGACATCGAATCCACGCTTATCACTGTCGATTATATCGGGCCGGTCTGCTCACCGGGTTTTCGTCACCGTTTCACCTACCAGACTGATTTCTCCACCCTGCCGCTGCTGCACGCCGACACCAAGATGAACGCGTGGCAGGAGTGGGCCAGAAAAACCAACGCCAAAGGCGATTTTGTGGCGGGCAAACATTTCGATAATCTGACGCTGGCGATCCAGGCGGCAAAAAACGGGTTGGGGATCATTATGACGCCGCAAATTTTGGTGAAGAAAGAGCTACAGGAAGGGACGGTTATCGCCCCGCTGGGTTTTGCCGAAGTTGATCGCGCCACTTATATGCTGGTAAAAAGCAGTCGCAGCCAAGAACCGGAGATCACGGCGTTTCGCCGCTGGTTACTGGAAGAGGCCAGCAGCGGGTAGCCGCCAACACGAGATAAAATACGTTTTTTGCGCTGAAAATAATAATTGACCGATCATTCCATAATCAATATTATGGCGCCTCAACTCATCGAAAGCCCCCCACCTCTTATGAGTGCCGACAAACCTGCTTATCCCGGTCGTCCAAGACTGTTTGAAAACGAAGATGTCATCGATGCTGCCGTGGCCGTATTTAGCGCCAATGGTTACGCGGGCACCTCTGCGCAAGATCTCTGCGACGGTACAGGGCTGGGGAGAGGAAGCTTATATAATGCCTTTGGTAGCAAGCAGGCTCTGTATGAGCAAGCATTGTTGCGCAGCCATGAGCACACTATGAGCGCGCAACTGTCTATTCTCACACAATCAGGCCTAGTCAAAGAACGTCTGCATACCCTGCTGCTCTGGGGGATTGCTGAGGATTTATCCCAGCCGGAACAGCACGACGCGATGCTCTTATTCTCTGCCCTCGAACGCGGCAGCAAAGATGAAGCCGTCTCCAGGCTGAATCAGGAATATCGCCAGCGCCTCGAACAGACGCTGGTCTCGGTATTTACCGAAGGTCAGCAAAGCGGCGAACTGGGTAATAAAGCCACGGCCATCGAAATGGCGCGGGGGTTTATGGCGGGCTATTACGGCCTGCGCGTACTGAATAAAAACATCTCAGACAGAAAAATTCTCGAAGACGTCGTCTCCGGCTTGCTCATCAACTTATAAATTAATCGCTTACCGCGCATTAATTTCTGCTTTCAATTTTGTAACGATCGTTCAAATACAGGATAAATAAAAGAAATGCCATTCGTCGTTTATGTCTTAGGGTTAGCTATTTTTTCGCTGGGGACAGCAGAGTTAATGGTGGCAGGAATGATGCCCAGCTTATCTGCCGCTTTTGGAATTACCACGGGGGAAGTCGGCCATCTGATTTCTTATTATGCTTTCGGCGTGATGTTAGGCGGCCCGGTATTAACCTATTTTTTCCTTAAATTTAAAGCGCCGTATCGCGCCACCTTGCTCTGGCTTCTGGTGTTATACGTTGCAGCTCAGGGCTGGGGGGCTTTTGTCACGGATTATTCCCTTCTCGTGCTCATCAGGATCATCACCGGTATTTTGTGCGCCGGATGTCTGAGTTTATCTTTAGCTACCAGCATGGCGATGGTGTCTGTCGAAGACCGCCCGCGCGCCGCATCCATTGTTATCGGCGGTTTTATGGTCTCCAATGTTTTTGGCGTGCCGCTGGCCACCATTATCGATCAGCATTATGGCTGGCGAATCAGCTTTGGTTTAGTGGCCATTCTGGTGCTTCTCTGTCTGCTGGTGCTGTTTCGCCTGTTACCGCAGGTCAAAGGCAGCGGTGCGCTCAATATGGGCATAGAACTCCAGGCATTTAAAAAGAAGGCGTACTGGAAAGCCTGCATGACCAGCTGTTTAATTCTGGGCGCCAGCTTTGCGGCATTCAGCTATTTTATGCCGGTTTTGGTCGACATCAGCGGTTTCAGTATGAAAACTGTACCCTTTATTTTGATGCTGTATGGGTTAGCCAATATTGTCGGCAATATGATCACGGGTCGTCTGGCTTATCGTTATAGTCTGGCGGTGATGCTGGTCGGGTTATCTATTCTGAGTCTTTCCCTGCTGGGCATGGCACTGTTCGCCGAATATGCGTTAATCGCGATTGCGGCAGTGATATTGATTGGCTTGTCCGGTGTGCCGATGAATCCGGCGATGATGGCCAGAATTGTGAGCGTGGCTCATCCGGGACCGATGGTCAACGCGGTGCATACCTCGGTCATTAACATCGGTTTAGGTGGCGGTTCTTATCTGGGCGGGATGGCGTTATCCGCAGGTTTTGGGCCACGTTCAACGTTGTGGATCGGCATGGTGTTAGCCGTCCTGGCACTGTTATCCATATTGCCTTACCTGCGTCGCACGCCCAAAAGCTGGGCATAATATCCCGTAAAGTCAGAGGATCGGATTTAACCCAGGCAAAAAAATCCCTGTCCGTGGACAGGGATTTTCGTGCAGGGTAAGACGTTACGCCTGCAACAGCTGATTCATGCGGCGGATAAACAGGTTTGGATCTTCCAACGTGCCGCGTTCTGCAAACAGCGCCTGGTCCAGCAACAGCTCAACCCACTCGCTGAATTGTGCATCGTCGGTGACGTCCGATGCGCGTTTTACCAGCGCGTGATCCGGGTTCAGTTCGAAGATGTATTGCACTTCAGGCGCATCCTGACCGGCAGCAGCAAACAGTTTTGCCATCTGCGTGGTCATTTCGTCAGCACCGGTGGTGACAATGGCCGGCGTATCGGTCAGACGGTGAGTCAGACGCACATCTTTCACGCGATCGGCCAGCAGCGTTTTAACGCGCTCAACGAACGGCTCCAGCGCTTTCTCCGCTTCTTTCTGCTCTTCGCTCTCTTCGTCTGCCAGTTTGTCCAGCTGGTCGTCAGCTTTGCTGACGGACTGGAACACTTTGCCGTCGAATTCGGTCAGGTAGCTCATCATCCATTCGTCGATACGATCGGATAACAGCAGGACTTCAATGCCTTTTTTACGGAACAGTTCCAGATGCGGGCTGCTCTTCGCGGCAGCATAGCTGTCGGCGGTGATGTAGTAAATCTTGTCCTGACCTTCCACCATGTTGGCAACATATTCTTCCAGCGACAAAGTCTGCTCGCTGCTGTCGTTGCGGGTGCTGGCGAAACGCAGCAGTTTGGCGATCGCTTCTTTGTTCGCGCCATCTTCTGCCGGGCCTTCTTTCAATACCAGGCCAAACTGTTTCCAGAATTGCAGGTATTTTTCGTTGTCGTCTTTCGCCAGTTTTTCCAGCATCTGCAGGACGCGCTTGGTCAGCGCACTGCGCAGGTTCTGGGTGATACGGCTGTCTTGCAGAATTTCACGCGAGACGTTCAGCGGCAGATCGTTGGAATCTATCAGACCACGAACAAAACGCAGGTAGTTCGGCATGAACTGCTCGGCTTCGTCCATGATAAAGACGCGCTGGACATACAGCTTCAGGCCGTGTTTGTGATCACGGTTCCACATATCCCACGGTGCCTGCGAAGGAATGTACAGCAGGCTGGTGTACTCCTGCTTACCTTCAACGCGGTTGTGGCTCCAGCTCAGCGGATCACTGAAGTCATGGGAGATATGTTTGTAGAATTCAACGTACTCTTCGTCGGTCACTTCCGACTTACCGCGGGTCCACAGAGCCTGCGCCTTGTTGATTTGCTCCCAGGTTACGGTGCCGTCTTCTTCGTTGCGGGTTTCAACTTCAACCGGCAGCGCAATGTGGTCGGAATATTTGCTGATGATCGAGCGCACACGCCAGTCATCAAGGAATTCGTCCTGATCTTCACGCAGATGCAGGGTAATTTCAGTCCCGCGTTCTGCTTTCTCGATATCCGCCAGTGTGTATTCACCTTCACCGGCAGATTCCCAGAACACGCCCTCTTCCGGCGCTGCGCCTGCGGCACGGGTGCGTACGGTGACTTTGTCTGCCACGATGAACGCAGAGTAGAAGCCCACGCCGAATTGGCCGATCAGCTGGCTATCTTTAGCCTGCTCGGAACCGACAGATTGCAGGAAGGCTTTGGTGCCGGATTTCGCGATGGTGCCGAGGTTGTCGATCACTTCGTCACGGCTCATGCCGATGCCGTTATCGCTTAATGTCAGAGTGCGTTTTTCTTTATCAAACCCCAGACGTACGTGCAGCTCGCCATCGCCTTCATACAGTTCAGGCTTTGACAGCGCACGGAAGCGCAGCTTGTCGGCGGCATCGGAGGCGTTGGAGATCAGCTCACGCAGAAAAATTTCTTTGTTGGAGTACAGCGAGTGGATCATCAGATGCAGCAGCTGTTTAACTTCAGACTGGAATCCGCGGGTTTCTTGTCCTTTCATACTCATCAAATTACCTCAATCACACTGTTTGATTTGTCATTACGCTGGAAAGCCCGGCCTCACGGCGGCATGCTTGCCAAAAAGTAAAACGCTGAGGAGTAGATGGGGTTTTAAGATGAGGAATTCAAGAGGAAATAGCGGGTTTGGCGGAAAAGTGAGCCGACGCGCGTGAAAAACGCGTCGGAGCAAAGTATTTAGAACTTGAAAGGATGACGCCCTGCCAGAGAGTGTGACAGCGTGGTGCCGTCAACCATCTCCAGCTCGCCACCCACCGGCACGCCGTGAGCGATGCGGCTGGCCAGTACGCCATACTGCCCGCACATTTCAGCGATGTAGTTCGCCGTGGCGTCTCCTTCCACCGTCGGGTTGGTCGCCAGAATTACCTCTTTCATGCTTTCGCTGGAAAGACGGTGCTCAAGACGATCCAGACCGATATCATCAGGGCCAATGCCGTCCATCGGAGACAAGTGGCCCATCAGCACAAAATAACGGCCGGAGAACTGTCCGGTTTGTTCTACCGCATGAATGTCTGCAGGGCTTTCTACCACACAGATCTGGCCATTTTCTTTACGCCGCGGGTTGGCGCAAATGGTGCAGATTTCTTGTTCAGTGAAAGTACGGCAATCGGCACAGTGGCCGATTTCTGACATGGCACGCGTCAACGACTGCGCCAGCCGCATTCCGCCGCTGCGATCGCGCTGCAACAGCTGGAATGCCATACGCTGCGCCGATTTCGGGCCAACGCCCGGCAGGCAGCGCAACGCCTCCATTAGTGATTCAAGGAGAGGGCTGGTTTGCATCAGAATGGCATCTTAAAGCCCGGTGGCAACTGCATGCCGCCCGAAACGGAAGCCATTTTTTCTTTCTGTGTTTCTTCGATGCGACGCGCAGCATCATTGAATGCCGCAGCAACCAAATCTTCCAACATGTCTTTGTCATCTTCCAGCAGGCTTGGGTCAATCTCAACGCGACGGCAGTTATGGGCGCCGTTGATGGTGACTTTTACCATGCCAGCACCGGATTCGCCGGTGACTTCCAGCTGGGCGATTTCTGCCTGTACCTGCTGCATTTTTTCCTGCATTTGCTGGGCCTGTTTCATCAGGTTACCAATGCCGCCTTTTCCAAACATAGTCTTCTCTCTCAGCAATGGCCGCGTGATTATCGCGGCGTTTAAACGGGGCGAATACTCTCTTCATCCAGATCTGCGTCGAAGAAACGGCGCAGGGTCTGAATGTTATTATCCGCAATAATGGACTGACGCGCTTGCGCCAGTTTTTCTTCATAAATGGCCTGTCGCCATTCAAGCGGCGTTTTGACTGCCAGATTATCATCTTCCAGCACAATCAGTTCAACCGGCTGCTGATGTAAAGCTGACAGCGCCTCCGCCAGCACTTTCTGCGCTGACGATGAATTCAGATGCCGCTGCGAAGTGCGCAAATGCAGGCAAATTTTTCCCGACTCGGGCTTTTCACACCACGCATTCAGCGCCAGTTGCTGTACCAGTTTTGGCATCACCATCTGGTTGATTTCGGCCGCCCACGCATCGCGTTCGGTGGCTTCAACCGCCAGACGCGCAGCAAGCTCCGGGGACTTTTCATGTTCAAGTGCGGTACGCAGCGCTTTTGGCGTGGTGACCGGCTCAGCGATTTCTTCCACGTCATTCACGGCCTTCCAACGGTAAGCTTCTTCTTTTACCGGTGGTTCGGGCTGTTTCTCTTTGCGGGCGCTGGCCTGCGTTTGCACACGCTCAGTCACTGAGGCGAGGCGCTCCAGTGCTGAGTTTGCCGGCCGCGCTTTTCCTGGCGCTGCCGGCTCAGCTTTTTTTGGGGTGGTGTTTCCCTGCTGTCTGAGTAACTGCGTCCGCGCCTGTAAAAGCTGGGCCGTGCTGTCCGGCATTCCCGGCTGCGGCCCTCCGTGCGGCGGCGGATTATCCTGCTGAACGCTTCTTGCGGGCTGCGGTGCAGCCGGAGCAACAGAAGCTGGCGGCGCAGTAACTTGCGCAGGCACCACGGGTTCAGCAATAAAAACTTTCGGGTGGAAGGCCAGCGCACGCAACAGGGTCATTTCAACCCCCATGCGTTTGTCTGGCGCGTACGCCAGCTCTTTGCGGCCAATCAATAGGGTCTGGTAGTAAAGCTGAACGTCAGCCGGTGGGATAACCCTGGCCAGTTCACGCAGGCGCTGTTCGATGGCCGCATAGTGGTTGTCGAGCACGGCTGGCAGCAGTTGCACCATCGCAATACGGTGCAGCAGGGCCAGTGTCTCCACCAGCAGATTTTCCCAGTCAACACCGCGCGAGGCGGCCTGTTCGACCTGCGCCATCATCTGCGCGCCATCGGCGCTGACCAGCGCTTCAAGCACTGCCAGCGGCTGTTCGTCGTCCAGCGTGCCGAGCATCTGCGCCACGGTTTCGGTGGTGACAGCGCCCTGCCCCATAGCAATGGCTTGATCGGTGAGGCTTAAGCCATCACGCATACTGCCGTCAGCGGCACGCGCTAGCAGTTGCAGCGCACGGGGTTCACTGGCGATCTGCTCGGCGGTCAGCACACGCTCAAGCTGATGGCGGATCTGTTCGACATCCAGCGCTTTCAGATGGAATTGCAGGCAACGGGATAAGATGGTCACCGGCAGCTTTTGCGGATCGGTAGTTGCCAGCAGGAATTTAACGTGTGAAGGGGGCTCTTCCAGCGTTTTCAACAGCGCATTGAAGCTGTGACGCGAGAGCATGTGCACTTCATCGATCAGATAAACTTTGAAGCGGCCACGGGCCGGAGCGTACTGCACGTTGTCCAGCAGTTCGCGGGTATCTTCAACTTTGGTACGGGAGGCCGCATCAATTTCAATCAGGTCAACAAACCGGCCCTGTTCTATTTCACGGCAGTTATCGCACACACCACACGGCGCGGAGGTGATGCCGGTTTCGCAGTTCAGTCCTTTTGCCAGCAGACGCGCAATAGAGGTTTTACCTACACCACGGGTACCGGAAAACAGATAGGCGTGATGGATGCGCCCGAGCGAGAGGCCGTTAGCCAGCGCGGTCAGCACATGTTCCTGTCCGACAACGTCGGCGAAAGTTTGGGGGCGCCACTTACGGGCCAGGACCTGATAGCTCATTAATACCGGAGAAGTCGAGTGGTCGGGGGGCCATGCTATCACAGCCTCGCCTGAGCAGGCGAGGCTTGTCTGAATCAATGGCCTGCGAAGGAAACCAGGCTGTAGCAGTTGATATTCAGATTGTTTAAACGCTGTTCACCGCCGAGATCTGGCAGATTAATAATAAATGCGGCATCCGTCACTTCTCCACCCAAACGGCGGATCAGTTTGGCGGTAGCTTCGATGGTTCCGCCGGTCGCCAGCAGGTCATCCACAACCAGAATTTTCTCACCGGCCTTGATGGCGTCGGTGTGAATTTCCAGGCTGTCGGTGCCGTATTCCAGCTCATAGCTTTCGCTCAACGTCGCACGCGGCAATTTGCCCGGCTTACGTACGGGAACAAAACCGACGCCCAGCGCCAAAGCAACCGGCGCGCCGAACAGGAAACCACGGGCTTCGGTGCCCACGACTTTGGTTACACCGGCGTCACGGTAGCGATCAGCGAGTAATTTGATGCTGGCGGCGTAAGCTTCTGGATTCTCCAGCAAGCTGGTGACGTCACGGAACAGAATACCCGGCTTCGGGTAGTCAGGAATGGTTTTGATGCTGCTTTTGATAAACTCTAGCTGCTGTGTGGTAGCTGTCATAGTAATTGCCTGATAAAGCTGCTGTTCATCCTTAAACGCGAGGGTAAAATATCCCCGCAATGCCACAAAATAAAGGCTGTTTAAGAAAGGAAAATAGGCGCGTAACGCAATACGCGAGATGCCCAAATCTATGCAAAGCCGCTTTAAAAAGCAACCCGCAGCCGGACATGATCGCCTGTTTTATTGCTTCAGGTCAACCACTGGCAGACGCCACATCATGATCAGCAAAGCAATCATCATGCAGAGCAATAAGATACGCACCCACCATAGGGGCACAAAATAGAGTGAAACGGCAAAAGTGGCGATGATCATCACCACCGCTCTGCTTTTCGCCCCCGGCGGTAAGGCGCGATGTGCGTGCCAGTGACGCAGATAGCAGCCAAACCATGAACGGTACAGCAGCCAGTGATGAAAACGCGGCGATGAGCGGGCAAAGCACCAGGCAGCCAGAAGTAAAAATGGCGTGGTCGGCAACAACGGCAATACCACGCCAAGCGTGGCCAGTACCACGGACAACCAGCCAAGAATAATCAGTAACAGACGTTTCATTTCACTCCCTGAAAAACGTTTCCGGCCCGTTTTCCTAGCCAAAAGAAGCAGTGTAAACAACCGGCCAGCCGCTGCCAAATCCCGCATATCTTGTTTCTGGTGGTGTACAGGTTAAGCTAGGCGCGTCGTTATCGGAGAAACCCTGTGAGCACTGAACAAATATTGCATGCACTCAACCAGCAAATTGAGACGCTGGCCAGCGAAATTGAACCCATCGGTCATGTTTCCGCCCAGCAGGCCCGCTTCGACGTGGCGCTGTTTGCTACCAAAGGCACCCGCCTGCGCGACTATCTGGCGGAGATCCGCCTGAACCTCAGCCAGCTAAATCAGGTGGTAAAGGAGAAACGTCAGGCACAGGTTGCCTTTGTGGCTGAACGGCTGATTTCCCAGATAACGGCCTTGCAGCGGGAACTTGCCACTCAGGCGCTGCGTAAAAACAATCAAACGCCGGAACGCAAAAGTCATGATAATTATACCCGGTTGTCTGAGCATCAGCAGTTTGAGAGACGCCTGATCGCGATGATTCAGGACAGGGAAAGTACGCTCGGCCAGCTTGCCACGTTCAGTGACCAGCAGCGGGTGCAGCAGGAGCTGGCGGCACTGGAAGGACGCCTTATGCGATGCAGACAGGCGCTGGCGAAAATTGAGCGGCAGATTGAGCGGCAGGAAAAAGGTTTTTGAATGTTTATCACAACTTTTGAAAACGCCGGGTCAGACGCCCGCATTTGTATCTATAATCAGTTTCTGATCTTTACATCTCATACTACAAAAAATGTTGGCCTCCATGTCTGTTGAAAACGCGCCACCCGAGCTACAGCTCGCTGTTGATCTCATCTATCTGCTTGAGTGCAATGAAATTGCCCCCGAGACGGCGCTGGCTGCGCTTGAAATTGTTCGCCGCGACTATCAGGAAAAGCTCAAGGGGAGTAAAAACACCTTGTCCATCAGCTATTTATAGCGCTTCTTTTGATAATATCTTCAATGACTGAAATTCAGGGAATGTCGCCATCCATTCCCTGAAGGTGACGGTATTAACTCTGCTCTGGCGCTATCGCATCTGGCTCATCGCCCGGCTGGCGTAGCGTACGTTTCACTTCCTGCACTTCCTCATTACCGCTCTGGTTATGCAGGTAAACCTCAAGCTGATTGAATGCAATGTTAATGTCATTTTCGCGGCACAGTTTGTCGATGCTGCGGTTCAGTTCATCCACGGTCGCACTTCGGTCACCCAGTTCCCGCACGTATAAACGCAATTCATGGTCAAGCGTGCTGGCACCAAAGTTGACGAAATAGACCTGAGCCGCCGGATCACTCATCACACGCGGGTTATCATGCGCCGCCTGCAGCAGCACCTCTTTGACTTTATCCAGATCAGAACCATAGGCCACACCGATTTTAATCACCACGCGGGTCACGGTGTCAGACAGCGACCAGTTGATTAGCCTTTCCGTAACGAAAGCTTTATTCGGAATGATCACTTCTTTACGATCGAAGTCAGTAATGGTCGTCGCACGGATGCGGATACGGCTGACTGATCCGGAATAAGTGCCTATGGTGACGGTATCGCCGATACGTACCGGACGTTCGAACAAAATAATCAGACCCGATACAAAGTTGGCGAAGATCTCCTGTAAACCGAAGCCCAGCCCAACCGACAGTGCCGCTACCAGCCACTGTAGTTTGTCCCAGGAAACGCCAAGGGATCCCAGCACCGTAATCGTGCCGATCACCGTGATCGAATAGCTGAGGATAGTAGTGATTGCATACGAGGCACCCTGCCGCAGCTGCAACCGCGAAAGCACCACCACTTCCAGTAGTCCGGGTAAGTTTCGTGTCATGACGTAGGCGACAATGATCGCGACGAATGCCAGTAACAGGTTACCTAGCGTGACCGTTTGCTGCACCACCGAACCCGCGACATTACTTGAGTAATGCCACAAGGAGATGCTGTCGAGGTAAGAGATCACCGTCAGTAAGTCAGACCAAATCCAATAAAATACCGACGCAAAGACAAAGAATAGCGCCATGGTAGTCAGACGCAGAGATTGCTGGTTGATCTGATCCAGACCCAGCGGCTGTTCTTCAACAGCTTCGCTGCCTTCTGCGCCCTCTTTAGCATTATTACTTTGACGACGAGCCAGCGCACGCCGGTAGGCCAGGCGACGGGCCGCGACGCTCAGCCCGCGCAAGGCGGTCTGATAGGTGAAATTCCACAGGATCAGTAAATAGAGGCTGTCTATCCAGCGACCGGCCAGACGCAGAGTGGTATAGAAATAGCCAGCCAGCATCAGGCCAATTAAAAACAGCGGTGCCAGTGCAATGGCGGTGACAATCGTGAGACGTACCGTATGGGAATTTTTCTCACGCCAGCCATCGCGGCAGATTGGGAAAACTAAGACGGCCAACACGGCCAGAGTCACCAAAATCACGACCTGTCCGATGATGTCATCCACCAGCCCTAACGGGGCTTTTTCGCCCCCTACGGACCAGAAAATCAACGGTAACATCACCAGACTTAAACGCACGACAGAACGGCGATAATGCTCACATAGTTTTGCCGGTGTGCCGAAATGACGTTCGCTCACACCATTGGGTTTCAGCAAGCGGTAACAGAAGCCCATCACCAACATGAAGACCGCCAGCCGCTGGGAGAGCGTCCACAGGAAGTCACTGAGCGGGATATCGCACTGTGAGAACCAGTAGCCGATCCCCAATACCAGTAACACCAGGGGTAGAGTATTCAGCAGTGTGAGCACCAGCGCGCGTGGCGTGTGCAATTGGGTATCGTGCTTTAGCTGACCCACTTCGCTATTGAGCTTGTCGAGATGCATGTTGATCGATTTTCTGCGCCAGAGCAGCAGCAAAATCATCACAAGTATTGGTACGGTCACCGGCAGAGAGTGCAGTGCCCCCATCATCAGTTCGCCACGTGGGAGATCGATGTGCAAATTGCTGAGCTGGTTTTTCACATCTTCAGGCAATGCTTTAATGAACGTCCAGTTCATTGGCTTGTTACTGTTTACCCAGAAAATCTGCTGGGTGAGGGTTTGCGTCAGCGACTCGTTAATACTCGTCAACTGCTGCTGGTTAATTTGCAGGTTTATCGCGAGCGAAAGTTGGTTGCCCAACTGCTTGTTGAGCTGATCGAGCAGTTCTCGACGCATGTCGACAATCTGGTCGAGCGCGTCGCTGATATCGTCGTTGATCTTCTCTTTGCTGTTATCCACCACGCCCTGAATATAGGTATCACCTTGGAATAAAGCGTCCCGCTGCTGGTTAATGGTGAACTGCTCAAGACGCAGATCGGCGATGCGGGCGCTCATATCAGTAATAAGCCCGGTCGGCGGAATGGTATTTTGCTGCTGCTGATAAAGAATTCGCGAAAGCAACAAACTGCCCTTCAGCACGCTGATCTGCTCTTTCAGGTCATGCTCTGCCTGAGAGGAGCGATCGAGCCAGTTTTTGACGGTAATGTTCTTCTGAACCAGCTGATTGCCCTCTTCTGTCGCGGCAATCAGGCGCTGACTGAGCGTGCGGTTTATCCCGAGCTCCTGCGCCACTAGCGGATCATTTTGAATATTTGAGGTATCGTCCGGCGTTTGTGCTTCTTTCGCCGTGCGTTCAGACAGCGTTAACCTCTTGCCATTGACGACCTGCTGGAAGAGCTGCGCTACCCGCTCAAGCTGGCTGATGTGGGCATTGGTGAAATCGCGCTGCTTTTGCAATAAGTCCTGCAAGGTGGTGTTCGCCTCAAGGCTTTTTCGCTGGAAATCTATCTGCGCATTGAGCAATGCCTGCTGGACTATCAGCATCGTCTGCTGGGTCGCCCTCAGGTTCTCCTGACTGGAGGTCAGTCCGTTGAGCTGATTACGGATCTTCTGCAAGCCAAGTGAATAGGTGTACATCGCACTCTGCACGCGCTCAGGTTGTGTTTGCAATGAGATGAGCTGCGTGTTGAAAGTCGAGAGATCATCCTGCGAAGACTGCAGATCGTCGAGCGTGTCATTGAGGCGGTTTTCCAGCTGACGCAGTGACAGCGCGGCCAGCGATTCCTGTGTTACGCCGTCGTTATCCCCATTTTTAAGCTTTTGCAGGCCATCAGTGGCCGTTCGCAATTTGGCCGGGGCTTCAGCGACCTGCTGACGTAGCTCTGCGGCATCTTGTTTAACGCGATCCAGCGCATCAAGATATTCAAGGGTATGAATCAAATCCTGCTGGGATAACTTATCGACCGGCGTCAGGCTTTTCTGCCTGGTCAGGGAATCGAGCTGATTTTGCACTTCGTTGCGGGTTGGCAAATCGTTACTGATAGCCGCACTCGCAGGTGACACCATTAAAGCCGACAGCGAGAGCGTCAGGACAAACGCCGCCACACGCCAGAGGGTTAGCGGAAAAAAAGAAAACCACGACGTAGAGAACAACGCGGAAAATCGGCTTGGCATGAGTTAACTTTATGTCAGAAAAGAGGGAATGATATTAACACTACAATAACAGCTGACACAGAGCCAAAAATCCGGAAAAGCGTGTCAGAATACAACAGACAGCAGGACGAAGTGATGATCGGGAAGGTTTGAAATCAGAGGGCGTTTTTGGTTTGCAGCAGACTTGGGCACAGTTTCAGCATTTCTATATATGTATCAATAAACTGCGCTGCCTGATTTTCTAAATCAAAACTTTCGGGTATAAACAGCCAGTTCTCCATCAGTCCGGTCAGATAGGCACGTAAGATAATGGCTGCCTGACGGGGGTGGAGATCTTGGGGTAGTTGTTCGGCCTCGATGCAACTTTGCAGGATACGTTCTACTTTTCCATAACCTTCCATATAAAGCGCTTTACGCGCGTCATGGACCGAAGTCATCTCCCCAACAAATTCACATTTGTGAAATATAATTTCCATCAATGCCCTACGACGAGGATCCGTCACTGTGGCACGTAAAATGTAAATCAGTATCTCACGCAGAATACGCAGTGGATTATTGGGAAACTTTGTCTGATACTCTATTTCGAGATCATGTATCTGGGATTCGCATTGTTCCCAGACACCATTAAACAGTTCCACTTTATTCTTGAAATGCCAGTAGATAGCGCCCCTCGTGACACCGGCTGCATTCGCAATATCGGTTAACGACGTAGAAGCAACTCCGCGGGCAGAGAATTCCCTTACTGCAGCATTTAAAATTTGCTGCCGGGTTTCAAGGGCCTGCAATTTGGTTTTTCGTGCCATAGGGTTAGCTTTTGGGGGCGTTTGATTTACATACATTCGGGAATGTATGTAACATAGCACGCACATATTAAAAGCGCAGCAATGGGTTTAAAAGCTTGTGATCCATTGGACAATTTGAAATCGGACACTTGAGGTTTATTTATGAACAAAAACAGAGGGTTAACGCCTCTGGCGCTAGTTCTGATGCTTTCCGGAAGCTTAGCACTTACAGGATGTAATGATAAAGAAGCTCAACAGGGTGCACCAAAAGCGCCAGAAGTCGGCGTTGTTACGCTGAAAGCTGCGCCGCTGAATGTCACTACTGAACTTCCAGGTCGTACTGCATCTTTCCGAATCGCTGAAGTCCGCCCACAAGTCACCGGGATTATCCTTAAACGTAACTTCGTTGAAGGCAGTGATATCAAAGCGGGTATGTCCTTATATCAAATTGATCCGGCCACCTATCAGGCTGCCTATGACAGCGCTAAAGGCGATCTGGTGAAAGCTCAGGCTAACGCTCAGGTTTCCCGCGTGACGGTAAACCGCTATAAGGCATTACTCGGCACCAACTACATCAGTAAACAAGATTACGATACCGCCTTCTCAACCGCGGCTCAGGCTGACGCATCCGTCGTCGCTGCCAAAGCTGCTGTAGAAACTGCCCGTATCAATCTGGCCTACACCAAAGTGACCTCCCCTATCAGCGGACGTATCGGTATTTCGTCGGTGACAGAAGGTGCACTGGTGTCCAACGGTCAGGCCACCGCGCTGGCAACGGTTCAACAACTCGACCCTATCTATGTTGACGTCACTCAGTCGAGCAATGATTTCCTGCGTCTGAAGCAGGAACTGGCTAACGGTTCGATTAAACAAGCTAACGGTAAAGCGCAAGTTAAGCTGCTGTTGGATAACGGTAGTGAATATTCTCAGGCGGGTACATTGGAATTCTCTGATGTTACCGTTGACGAAACCACCGGCTCCATTACGTTACGTGCTGTCTTCCCTAACCCGAAAGATGAGCTGTTGCCTGGCATGTTCGTTCGCGCCCGTCTTGACGAAGGTGTGAATGAGAACGCGTTACTGGCACCTCAGCAAGGTATCACCCGTAACCCACGCGGTGATGCGACTGCAATGGTCGTTGGCGCAGATAACAAAGTTGAACTTCGCACAGTCGTGACATCACAAGCAATTGGCGACAAATGGGTTGTGACCGATGGTCTGAAATCTGGCGACAAAATCATCGTGACCGGATTGCAGAAAATCAAGCCAGGCGTGCAGGTCAATGCGCAGGAAGTCGATCAAAACGCAGGCGCTGATAAAAAGCCTGCATCTGATACAGCGCCGAAGTCTTAATAGGAGCCGGTAATTCATGGCTAAGTTTTTTATAGATCGCCCGATATTCGCCTGGGTTATCGCCATCATCATTATGTTGGCGGGCGGATTGGCAATCATGAGTTTGCCAATCGCACAGTATCCAACTGTTGCACCACCAGCTATCCAGCTGACTGCAACCTATCCGGGCGCTGATGCGCAAACGGTTCAGGATACCGTGACTCAGGTTATCGAACAGAACATGAACGGCATCGATAACATGATGTACATGTCCTCGACGAGTGACTCGTCGGGGACCGTTCAGATAACCATCACCTTTGCCTCCGGGACCGATGCGGATATCGCTCAGGTTCAGGTGCAGAACAAACTGCAGTTAGCAACGCCGTTGCTGCCGCAGGAAGTTCAGCAACAAGGTATTTCCGTTGAGAAATCAAGCAGCAGCTTCCTGATGGTTGCCGGCTTTATTTCCAACAATGGTTCAATGAACCAGGATGATATCGCCGACTACGTAGGTTCTAACATTAAAGACCCTATCAGCCGGACTAACGGTGTTGGCGACGTTCAGCTGTTTGGTGCTCAGTACGCAATGCGTATCTGGATGGACCCGAACAAACTGAACAATTACCAGCTAACGCCGGTTGATGTCATCAATGCGATTAAAATTCAGAACAACCAGATTGCTGCAGGCCAGCTCGGTGGTACTCCTCCGGTTCCAGGCCAGCAGTTGAACTCATCTATCGTGGCGCAGACACGTCTGAAGTCGACGGATGAATTCGGTAAAATCATTCTGAAAGTAAACACTGATGGTTCGCAAGTTCGCCTGAAAGATGTGGCGAAAATCGAACTGGGTGGTGAGAACTACGACGTAATTGCCCGCTATAACGGACAACCGGCATCAGGTTTGGGTATTAAACTGGCGACCGGTGCTAACGCCCTTGATACCGCAGCATCGGTCAAGGAGACGCTGGCTAAGCTGCAGCCATTCTTCCCGGCGGGCTTAGAAGTCGTTTACCCGTATGACACCACACCGTTTGTTAAAATCTCGATTAAAGAAGTAGGGAAAACGCTGTTTGAGGCCATCGTTCTGGTCTTCCTGGTTATGTTCCTGTTCCTGCAAAACTTCCGCGCTACGTTGATCCCAACGATTGCCGTGCCGGTGGTACTGTTGGGTACATTTGCAATCCTGGCCGCGTTTGGCTATTCGATAAACACCCTGACGATGTTCGGGATGGTGCTCGCGATAGGCTTGTTGGTGGATGATGCCATCGTGGTGGTAGAGAACGTTGAGCGTGTTATGGCCGAAGAGGGCCTGCCGCCAAAAGAAGCCACCAAGAAATCGATGGAACAGATCCAGGGTGCTCTGGTTGGTATTGCCATGGTGCTGTCAGCGGTATTTATCCCGATGGCATTCTTCGGTGGCTCTACCGGTGTTATCTACCGTCAGTTCTCCATTACAATCGTGTCCGCGATGGTGCTGTCAGTGCTGGTGGCGATGATCCTGACCCCGGCGTTGTGTGCCACCATGCTGAAACCGATTGCCAAGGGTGACCACGGCGAGAAAACAGGTTTCTTCGGCTGGTTTAACAAGAAATTTGACCAAAGTGCGCACCACTACACCGACAGCGTAGGCAACATTCTGCGCAGTACCGGTCGTTACTTGCTCATCTATCTGCTGATTGTTGTTGGGATGGCGTTGCTGTTTATCCGCCTCCCTACCTCCTTCCTGCCGGAAGAAGACCAGGGCGTATTCCTGACCATGGCGCAGTTGCCAGCAGGTGCGACTCAGGAACGTACGCAGAAAGTGCTCGATGAAGTCAGCCATTACTATCTGACCAAAGAGAAAGCTAACGTTAACTCTGTGTTTACGGTTAACGGCTTCGGTTTTGCAGGACGTGGCCAGAATACCGGCCTGGCGTTTATCAGTCTGAAAGACTGGGCAGACCGTCCGGGTGCTGAAAACAAAGTTCCGGCGATTGCGGGCCGTGCAATGCACGCGTTCAGCACCATCCAGGATGGTCTGGTCTTCCCGTTCAACTTGCCAGCGATTGTGGAATTGGGTACGGCGACAGGCTTTGACTTCGAGCTGATTGACCAGGCTAACCTTGGACATGACAAACTGACACAGGCGCGTAACCAACTGCTCGGCATGATTGCCCAGCATCCGGATTTGCTGTCTCAGGTTCGTCCAAACGGTCTGGAAGATACACCACAGTACAAAATCGAAATCGATCAGGAAAAAGCCACGGCGCTTGGCGTGTCAATTTCCGATATCAACACCACGTTAGGTGCATCGATTGGTGGTAGCTACGTCAATGACTTCATCGACCGCGGTCGTGTGAAGAAGGTCTACATTCAGGCCGACAGCCAGTTCCGTATGCTGCCAAAAGACATTAATAATCTCTATGTCCGTAACAGCACCGGCCAGATGGTTCCGTTCTCTGCGTTCTCAAGCGCAAAATGGGAATACGGTTCACCACGTCTGGAACGCTATAACGGTTTACCGTCAATGGAAATCCTCGGTCAGCCTTCACCAGGTAAGAGTAGTGGTGATGCGATGGCAATGATGGAATCCCTGGCCTCTAAACTGCCTAGCGGTATCGGCTACGACTGGACAGGTCTGTCCTATCAGGAACGTTTGTCTGGTAACCAGGCCCCTGCCCTGTATGCCATCTCCCTGATAGTGGTATTCCTCTGTCTGGCTGCACTGTATGAAAGCTGGTCAATACCGTTCTCGGTCATGTTGGTTGTTCCATTGGGTGTTGTGGGTGCGTTAATTGCGGCCACAATGCGTGGTCTGAGCAACGACGTTTACTTCCAGGTGGGCCTGTTGACCACCATCGGATTGTCGGCGAAAAACGCCATATTGATTGTAGAGTTCGCCAAAGACCTAATGGACAAAGAAGGTAAGGGTCTGATTGAGGCGACACTCGAAGCGGTTCGTATGCGTTTACGTCCGATTCTGATGACATCACTGGCATTCATCCTCGGTGTTATGCCGCTGGTTATCAGTAGTGGTGCCGGTTCAGGCGCACAGAACGCCGTAGGTACTGGCGTAATGGGCGGGATGATCACCGCAACGCTGCTGGCGATCTTCTTTGTTCCGGTCTTCTTCGTGGTGGTTCGTCGCCGCTTCGGTAAGAAGAACGTGGATATCGAACATACGCACGCACCAGAGCATCACAATCCGTAACGGATAGAGTCATCACCATGAAGGCCGCGCAAGCGGCCTTTTTTTTTGGCTGAAGGAGCTTGAACCTCAAATCGAAGCGGTGCATACTATTGTTATAGTATAACATAACAATTGAGGCTTATATGAAACCCGGCATCCATCCTGCTTATCGCACCGTGGTATTTCACGACACCAGCGCTGATGAATATTTCAAAGTCGGCTCGACCATCAAAACCGATCGCACGATTGAACTGGAAGGTCATACCTTCCCGTACATCACTATCGAAGTCTCCTCTGCCTCGCATCCGTATTACACCGGCAAGCAGAAAGAGTACTCAAAAGAAGGCAGTACCGCGCGCTTCAACCAGCGTTTCGGCAGCTTCCTGGGTAAAAAGTAAGACGTTTTGAGGGAGTGATTCATGCAGGTATTAAGTTCGTTACGTTCGGCGAAAAACCGCCATCCTGATTGTCGCGTCGTGCGCCGCAAAGGGCGGGTGTATGTGATTTGCAAAACGAATCCGCGCTTCAAAGCCGTACAAGGTAAGAAGAAAAAACGCTGATTGGCGGGAATGCTTTTGGGTTCCCTGATACTAAAAAAGCCCCGTCGCTTGCCCGACGGGGCTTTTATTTATGGCAGAAATGATGAAGACCTTTCCGCACTGAATACGGAAAGGAGGTAGTACTTACTTCATGCTGGCCGCGATGGACTCAACGTTGTGTTTGAATGCTTTCTCGTAGGTCGTCGCCGGGCCTTTCGGGCCAGACAATGCTTCCGGATAGAGTTCGCCACCGGCCTGAGCCCCCGTCGCTGCGGCGATCTGTTTCACTAAACGCGGATCGGTCTGATTCTCGATAAAGTAGGTTTTCACCTGCTCTTCTTTGATCTGTTTGATCAGTGATGCCACACCGCTGGCACTGGCTTCTGACTCAGTAGAGAACCCCACCGGGGCCATAAAGGTGACATTATACTCACGGCCAAAATAACCAAACGCGTCATGGCTGGTCAGCACTTTGCGTTTTGCCTGAGGAATACTGGCAAACTCTGATTTGGCCCACTCATCCAGCTTTTTGAGTTGCTCAATGTAGGCGCCACCCCGTTTACGGAAATAATCAGCATCCTCAGGATCGGCAGCAATCAGCGCATTCATCACGTTAGTCGCATAAATGACACCGTTCGCCATACTGTTCCAGGCGTGCGGGTCAGTGATTTCTTTACCGTCATCCACCATCTGGCGTGAGTCCACACCCTCTGATGCAGTAACCACTTTGCCTTTATAGCCGGAAGCAGAAACCAAACGGTCTATCCAGCCTTCCAGCCCCAGACCACTGACGAAAACAACGTCAGAAGCATTGATGGCTTTACTGTCCTTTGGCGCAGGCTCAAAGCTGTGCGGATCGCCGTCCGGACCGACCAGACTGGTGACTTTGACGTGCTCGCCGCCGACTTCGTGGACGATATCCCCTAAAATTGAAAAACTGGCCACAGCATTGACGGTTTTCGCCATGGCCAGTGGGCTCGACAGCAGGGCAGCTACTGCCAGAGCAACAGGTAAATGTTTCATCATTTCTCCTTTCTTGTGGTACTGCTTAACGGCGCGATGCGGTCAACATGCCGCCCCGCGTTCCAAATAATACTGATATAAAGAAAATAACGCTGGCGCTGAGAACAATCGCCGGTCCCGCAGGCAGCGAGGCATAGTAAGACCACACCAGACCCACTACGCTGCTGATGACGCCAATCACCATCGCGCTCAAAATCGTATGTGGCAGATCACGCGCCCAAAAACGCGCACTGGCGGCAGGTAACATCATCAGACCAACCGACATCAGCGTGCCCAAAATCTGGAAACCCGCGACCAGATTGATAACCACCAGCGCCAGAAATATTCCATGGATTGCAGCCAGCCACTTGCCAGCACTGACCCGCAGGAAAAGTGAGTCGAAAGATTCAATCACCAGAGCGCGGTAAACCGCTGCCAGCACCAACAGTGACACGCTGGTAATAATGCCGACCATGATGATCGCCGATGAGTCGATAGCCAGAATCGAACCAAAAAGCACATGCAGCAGATCGACACTTGAACCACGCAACGACACCAGCGTCACACCGAGCGCCAAAGAGCCCAGATAAAACCCGGCAAAGCTGGCATCCTCTTTCAACTGCGTCCGGCGGCTCACCAGTCCGGAAAGCATGGCAACCGCCAGACCGGCGATAAATCCACCGATTCCCATGGCGACCAGCGACATCCCGGAAATTAAATAGCCAATCGCCGCACCGGGTAATACCGCGTGCGATAAAGCGTCCCCAACCAGGCTCATACGGCGCAGCAACAAAAATACACCCAACGGGGTGGCACTGATAGAAAGCGCGAGGCAAGCAATCAGTGCGCGGCGCATAAAGCCGAATTCGATGAAAGGATCGGCAAGTAAATGGAAAAGCATCATGACGCAGTGACCCCGGCGGCAAGGCTAAAAGTCTCAGTGGAAACGCAGGCGTGCGTCCGGTTGGGGAAATGATTCAGTACGTGGTCGGTGGAACCCCAGATATTCCGTTCAGCGCTGAGATACAGAACCTGCGGAAAATGACGTGCTACCATCGAGATATCATGCAGAACGGCAATCACCGTTTTTCCTTCGCTGTGCCACTGAGCAATCACTTTCAGCAACAGCTCTATGGTTTGACTGTCGATGCCAGTGAAGGGTTCATCCAGCATGATCAGGGGTGCCTGCTGAATAAGCAGCCGGGCAAACAAGGTACGCTGCAATTGCCCGCCTGAAAGATCCCCGACCGGCGAATGCGCCATCGCAGTCATCCCAACGGTATCAAGTGCTTGAACCACCTGCCCTGCCGACTGGCGGCTGATGCCACCGAATAATCCGCTTTGCGGCCAGCATCCCATTGCTACCAAATCAAAAACGCTGATAGGAAATGCGCGATCCAATTCAGCCTGCTGGGGCAAATAAGCCATGCGCGGCCGCTTCGCGGCACTGCCTTCGCCAGCAAATAAGATGTCACCTGAGACCGGAGTCTGTAAGCCCGCCAGCGTTTTCAATAATGTGGATTTACCCGCGCCATTTGCGCCGATAATGGCCGTGAGCGAACCTGTAGCAAAGCAGCCGTCAACAGGCATCGCCACTGCACGTCGGTCGTAGCCGACAGAAAATTGTTTAACTGAAATCATGGCAATGAAATAGCCCAGTAAATACCGCCCCAGAGCATCGCCAGCAAAATGACAGCGACACCACAGCGGGCAAGTGCAGAGAGAGTAAATAACGTCTTGTGCATAGAAAGCCTCGATTATGTTATAATATAACATCACAATTTCGATTTTATTACAAGATACCAAGTTGTAATCTTTCATGTCTTTCAGTGCCTAGCAGGGTAAACAGTCTCCTTGGGGGCGATAAAGTGAGGCCTGGTCAACTAAATGTCATAAAAAGGTAATCAAATATGAATTCATCATAAAAAACATATAAATCATGGAGATAAAAACACGTTATAGGACAAAAAAAATCCCGACGCTGGACACATTCTCCGCGAAAATATGTAATAATATGATCAAGGCCATTTCAAAGAGGGGATCAGCATGAAGAAATTAATCCCTTATGAAAATGATGGGCAAGAAAAATCTGTCGCGTATTTACAGGGTGTTATTGAGAAGCAAATTTCAGTTATCGAAGACCTTTTGGTTGGCGATTTGAGTTATTACTCTGAAAATGCGCAATATACGCCGGATTCGTTACAGATAACGTCTATCGACTTAGTTGATAAAAGCGTTTATTCAATGAGTTATCAGTTTAAATGGACTATTTTCAACGGCTGTCTGGACATTAATGCGGAAGAATTTACGTCAGAAAAAGTGTCATTTAAAGTGAAAACCCATGCGTTAGAATTTGATATTATTGATACAGCGCGTTCTGCAATGGCGGACGAATTGTAAGATTGAGTAATCAGTTTGCGCAGTTTTAGTAAAATGAATTATATTTAAAATGTTGTCATCTTAATAAACCCTCTTTTCAAAGTGTGATTGTTAACTGTGTTTATTGATGTTGAGTAGCAGCAGATGTTTTAGTTTGTCGATCAATATATCTCGTAGTTTGCCGTTGTCCGTAAACCACCAAGTTTTGTTGTTTACTCACTGAGTGTTATCAACACCGAATAAGCCATTACGGAGGGGATGATATGGATGAGTACTCGCCTAAGCGACATGATATAGCGCAGTTGCGGTTCCTCAATGAAAATCTGTATGATGAGGGTATTGCAACGCTGGGGGACAGCCATCACGGCTGGGTTAATGACCCGACGTCCGCGGTCAATCTGCAACTTAATGAACTGATCGAACACATTGCGTCTTTCGTGATGAGTTTTAAAATAAAATATCCTGATGATAATCATCTGAGCGATCTGGTTGAAGAGTATCTGGATGATACCTACACCCTGTTCAGTAATTATGGAATTAACGATTCTGATTTACGTCAATGGCAAAAAACCAAAAAACGATTATTCGGAATATTCTCAGGTGAGTACGAGTGTACCCTGATAAAAACATAAGTAATACTTTACCCGTAGTATTTGAGATCAATAACGAAAAGGCCATGATGAACAAAATCGACTATTTGATGCGTTTAAGAAAATGCACCACAATTGATACACTTGAGCGCGTCATTGAAAAAAACAAGTACGAACTTTCAGACGATGAACTGGAGTTGTTTTACTCCGCAGCCGATCACCGCCTCGCAGAGCTGACGATGAATAAGCTTTACGACAAAGTCCCCGTTGCCGTTTGGAAATTCGTCCGTTAACGTTGTTCATAAATGTCTTCATTGGGCCGCTAATATTATCGGCCCAATGGTTATTATACGACCAAAACATTCCCGATCCTTAACTGTCCCTTTTATTGAAACTCCATTCCGCCTTTCTTAATTTTGTCCTGAAAAGTCTGCAATAAAAATTGAAAGCACTGTTCCGTTTGCGGCGATCGTAGAGGGGCGGGCTTGCGCATCATCGCAACCGTACGGCTGAGCGTAGGTTGTTGTAAATGAACAACCATTAATTCGTCATCATTTAGCGTTGCTGTATATAATTGCGGCAAAATAGCCAAAGCCAGTCGTGAACGCACTAACCCATAAAGCGTTTCCTGAAAATCGACGCGATAGCTGATATTCAGGTTAAGTTTGTGGCTCTCCATCAATGAAGCCACCAACCGGCTGACATTTCCCTTCAGGAATAGCGCAATGGGTCTTTGCGCCAACTGTCTCCAGGGTAAATTATGCGTTTCTGCTAATACGTCATCTTTACGCATCACCACAACAAAGGGATCTTCGAGCAGCGGATAAGCTGTCAGGCTGTCCGGAAAAGTGCTGTCGGTGGCACCAATGCCAAAGTCCAGCGAACCATTATCCAGCGCAATGAGCAGGGCATCATTGGTCAGGTCATGAAACTCAAGACGCAAAGCAGGAAAGTGTTCTGAAAGTAACTTCGGTACTGCAGGAAACAGTAGTGCACTAACCGAAGGCACTAAACCGATACGCAGCGTCCCGTCGCCGCCCTGTTGCACGATTTGCTGCATGTCCTCGAACGCGCTGTGGGCAACGTTCAGCAACCGCTCGGCATACGGCAATATCGCGGTTCCCAGTTCGGTTAATGTCACGGCTTGCGCGGTGCGGTTGACCAACTTCCCGCCCAATACGGACTCAATTTGCCGCAAGGCGCTGCTCAGCGCAGGCTGGCTGATTGCGAGTTTATTGGCGGTTTCTGTGAAACTGCGCAGCTGCGACAGCGTGACAAAATACTGTATTTGTTTGAGGGATAACGCAGGCAGTCGGCGCCAGGGGTCAGACATAGCTTCCGGGTATCCATTCGTAAATAAGTAAACGTTTGCTTAGCATAACCCCTTCTTATAGAGCGATAAAATAAATCATCTGTGCAAAGCCCCTTCCCCTGCCTACATTAGCCTGATGATTTCCCGCTATGGACCTTTTAATGAATCACTCTGCTCCAGCCTCTTCCCTGCGTCAGCGCGCCATAAAAGCAGCGTCAGGCAAAATTCCTTTTGACCGCCTGCTGCGCAACGCCCGCGTTATCGACATGGTGACCGGTGAGATTCGTGACGCAGATGTCGGCCTGATGGGCAGCATGATTGCCAGTGTGCATCCGTGCGGCGAATTTACTCAAACCGAAAATGTTGATGATCTCGCCGGCGCTTTGCTTTCACCAGGGCTTATCGATACCCACGTCCATATCGAAAGTTCGCATCTGCCGCCAGAGCGCTATGCAGAAATCGTCGTCGCCCAGGGCACGACGACTGTCTTCTGGGATCCTCACGAACTGGCTAATGTGCTGGGCGTGGACGGCGTGCGCTATGCGGTTGAGTCCAGCCGTAACCTGCCTCTGAGAGTCATTTGCGCGGCACCGTCCAGCGTGCCCTCCACGCCCGGACTGGAGATGTCCGGCGCTGACTTTACAGGTCAGGAGATGGAAACCATGCTCAGTTGGCCGGAAGTCGCGGGTGTGGCTGAAGTGATGGACATGCATGGCGTACTCAACGGCAGCGAACGTATGCTGGAGATCCTCGAGGCGGGTTTACGCAGTGGCAAATTAATTGAGGGCCATGCCCGTGGCCTGAAAGGCGCGGGGTTACAGGCTTATCTCGCCGCCGGCGTCACGTCCGATCACGAACTCACTTCGGCAGAGGATGCGCTGGAGAAACTGCGCGCCGGGCTGACCTTGCAAATTCGCGGCTCCCACCCTTATTTATTGGCGGACATTGTGGCGGCCCTGAATTCGCTTCCGCATCTTTCCTCGCAAATCACGCTCTGCACCGATGATGTCCCGCCCGACCATTTACTCGAAAAAGGCGGTTTAATCGCGCTGATTAAGCTGCTGATTTCCCACGGTCTGAAGGCAGAGGACGCCCTGCGCATGGCCACGTTTAATGCCGCATTGCGTATGCAGCGTGCAGATTTAGGGCTGATTGCCGCCGGACGAACGGCTGATCTCATTGTCTTTGACTCTCTGGACACACTTAATCCGCTGCGGGTTTATGTGTCGGGGGAGTGCGTTTCGCATAACGGCAAGATGCTCTTTAGCCCGAAAGCGGCCAGCGGCGTAGTTCCCCCGCGCAACACCATGCGGATCTCACCGCTGGTTGCTGGTGATTTTCAGCTACGAATTCCGGGCCTGAACAACGGCAAAGCGCGCCTGCATAACATTAAAGGCGCGCGCTTTACCCAATGGAGTGAAGTCACTGTAGACGTTCGTGACGGCATTGCGCAGATCCCCGCAGGTTTCAGCCTCATTTGGGTCAAGCACCGGCATGGCCGCCACGACGCCACGCCACGTATGGCGCTGCTGGAAGGCTGGGGCGAGCTACGCGGTGCAATTGCCACCTCCTATTCCCATGACTCCCACAACCTGGTGGTGCTGGGACGTAACCCGGCTGACATGGTACTGGCGGCAAATCAGCTTATTGCCAGCGGAGGCGGCATGGCACTCAGCCAAAATGGGGCATTACTGGCCCATGTGGCGATGCCGATTGCCGGTATGTTGTCCGATTTGCCCGCCGAACAGTTGGCAGAGCAGTTCAAAAACCTGCGTGAATTGAGCGCCAAAATAGCCGATTGGGAGCCGCCTTATCGGGTATTTAAAGCCATCGAAGGCACCTGTCTCGCCTGTAATGTCGGTCCGCACCTAACCGACTTAGGCCTGACCGATGGTGAACGGCGAGAAATTGTCGACCCTGTCCTCGAAATTTGGGAAGACCACGCATAACGCTCAGGCAAACCACGCCTTACCAAAGTGATAGCCAATACAACATCATAATAAACAGAATGTTCCGGGGAGTTTTTTATCATGACTGACAGTTCCATTAAAAACATTGCCACGACCAGTGACAAAAGCTGGCTTGAGCGACGCTTTAAACTGCGTGAGCGCGGAACGCGGGTTAAAACTGAGTGTCTGGCCGGTATCACCGGATTTCTGGCGGCAGCCTATTTATTAGTGGTGATCCCCGGCCTGCTGGCTGTTGGTGGTATCGATAAAGGGGCAGCGACTACCGGCGTCATTGTGGTCTTTGTACTTGGCACCTTACTGATGGCGTTCTATGCCAACTTACCGTTTATGGTGGGTCCCGGTATTGGCGGTTCCGTTCTGGTGGGGATCACTCTCGCGGGCGATGGCATCAGCTGGCCCGTCGCGCTGGGTATCGCCTGCTGGTCGGGTATTTTGTTTTTCGTGATGACCGTCTTTGGTCTGCGCGAAGTGGTAACGCGCTCAGTCCCTCAGTCGATTAAGTTGGGGCTAACAGCTTCTATTGGCATTTTCGTGGCGCTGCTGGGTTTTCGCAATGCCGGTCTGGTGCTGGCGAATGCCAAAACCCATGCGCTGGCGTTAGGTGATTTCACCGCACCGGGTGCACTGATTGCCCTGTTGGGCTTACTCATTGCGGTCGGTTTGCAGGCGCGGAAAATTCCGGGGGCTATCCTGTGGGCCATACTCTTATCTACGCTGGTCGGTATTCCGTTTGGCGTTACCCACCTGCCGCCACAGTGGTTTTCTCTGCCCTATTCACTTGCCCCTCTGTTTGGAAAAGTTGACCTGATTGGCGCCATCAACATTGCCTTCCTGCCGTTCCTGTTCATTTTCTTTGCTTCGGAATTTTTCTCCACCATGGGCACGACGCTGGCGGTCGGCGGTGAAGCCGGTCTGCTCGATGAGCAAGGCAATATGCAACATATCAACCGCCCGTTTATGGTGGATTCTATCGCCGCCGCACTCGGGCCGATTGTGGGTATTCCTGCCGCCACCGCGTTGATTGAGTCAGCAGCGGCGGCTGAAGCGGGAGGGAAAACCGGGCTTACCGCGCTGTCAGCGGCGGTGATGTTCCTGCTGATGCTGCTGCTTACCCCCATTGCGCTGATGATCCCGAAAGAGGCGACCGCTCCTGCGTTAATCCTTATCGGCCTGAATATGTTCAGCGGTCTGCGCAAGGTCGATTTAGCGAACTTCACCGAGGGTTTACCCGTATTGATGATGGTGATGATCACGCTGATCGCCAACAGTTTCGGTACCGGTATTGCCGGTGGCCTGCTGTTTTACATCATCATTAAAGTGGTGGCGGGCAAAGCACGTGAGGTGCCGCTGGGGCTGTATATTTTGGCTATTCCGCTGGCGTACTATTTTACAACGCTGGTGCATCACTAAAAGTCTGAACGGCAACGAAAATAGGGTGCGATGATCGTGCCCTTTTTTATGGGCGCAGAAAAAATGACAGAGGAGGTAAAGAAAAGAGGTAGAGCGGAAATGGTGGAGGCCCTGCCAGCTACATCCCGGCACACACGACGCCTGCTGCGGCTGCTTCCTTCCGGACCTGACCGAGTTAACAAGTTAGTGTTGCGGGAGAACCAACAGGGCCCCCATTGTCATTACTGGCTCCACATCTACACATGCGGGAAGTGAAGCGGACTGCATTATCAGGGATGGGCGTCCCAAAAGCAAGGTAACCGCCGACGACCGTTGCTTTCTTATACAATCCCCCGCAGCCTGCAGGCGGCTAAGAAACTTTATGAAATCAGGGTTTACGGCATAATGGGCCTATCTATACGCAGGAGCCAATCATGTCGGAAACGCAAACAGATACTTTTCGCCAACGCGTCTATCAGATTATCGCGGCCATTCCGCCCGGACAGGTCACCACATACGGCAACGTGGCACAACTGGCCGGTTCCCCGCGTGCCGCGCGTCAGGTGGGTGGCGTACTGCGAAAACTCCCTGAGGGCAGCTCACTGCCCTGGCATCGGGTAATTAATCGCCACGGTGAGATCTCCCAGCAAGGTGAAGATTTTAAACGTCAGCGTCAGGTGCTGCTCTCGGAAGGGATCATGTTTGAGAACGGACGTATTGATCTGGAAAAATATGGCTGGAAATGGTGACAGCGCCCATAAAAAAACACCGCCGTAGCGGTGTTTTTTAGCGCTGCCTCAATCCTGATTAATACATTGGCTGAGTGGGCGCCGGGTTTACCGGAGCCGGAGCGGGCGCGTTGGGTGAAGCTTCAAGGCCCGGGTTGTTCGGGTTGCTCATCGGCCCTAACGCAGCCGGTTTCGTTGTCACCGGCACCGAAGCGACAGGCACTAACTGCAGATCAGCTCGTGTACCTTGGCCGCGGTTGACGACTTCTTTCACAGAATCGGTGATAAAGGTCATCTGACCATTCACCGTCACCGCCGCACTCAGGATCACGCGGGCATTGGGCGAAATATCCTGAGGATTGTATGGCAGAATAAAGGTAAATGGCGCTTGTTTGCCGCCGGTACGCGCGACTTTCTGCGCAATCACGCGGGATGGCGCATCCGCCAGCGAGGCATCCGACATCGTGACAGTCAGCACCGCATCAGGCGGCAATGCAATTCGCTGAGAGATATTCACGGTACCAGACACATTCGGACCAGTGATGGCCGGGCCTGACGGGCTGGCCGAGGTATTGGCAGGTGCTTCCTGCGCGGGTGTAGTGTGCTGCGATGCGCAACCGGCCAGTGTGAGAGACAGCGCGGTTCCACCTACAATCTGCCAAAGTTTCATTGATCGTTCTCCTTTTTATTTTCGCTTGTCGACAAGCTCTAATAAACGCCGACTATGAGCAGTGGCTTTAACCACCTTACGCATTAATCATGGCACAAAAATCTGGTTCCTGCCTCCCGACCGCCAAATTCAGCTTCTGGACTTGGTTTTTTTCTACTATTATGAATGAGATAACTCACCGCTCCTCTTGCTGCTGATGCTTTTATCGGAGTTTTCCGATCAGCCAGGAGACCAACTTTCATGAGGCCACCTATGAGTCAGGCACTGCAAAACTTACTGGATCTGCTGGATCTGGAAAAAATCGAAGAAGGGTTGTTTCGTGGTCAGAGTGAAGATCTGGGCCTGCGCCAGGTTTTTGGTGGTCAGGTTGTCGGGCAGGCGCTGTATGCTGCGAAACAAACCGTGCCGAGCGACCGTGGGATCCACTCCTTCCACAGCTATTTTTTACGTCCCGGCGACAGCAGCAAACCGATAATTTATGACGTGGAGATCCTGCGCGACGGCAACAGTTTCAGCGCTCGCCGTGTCAAAGCGGTACAAAATGGCAAACCGATTTTCTATATGACCGCCTCGTTCCAAAGCCAGGAAGAGGGCTTTGAGCATCAGAACACCATGCCAGATGTGCCACCGCCGGAGTCGCTGGTGTCTGAATCGGATATCGCCAAAAGTCTGGCGCATCTGATACCGGAGAAAGTGCGTGAGAAATTCATCGGCCAGAAGCCCATCGAAATGCGTCCGGTGAAATTCCATAATCCGCTTAAAGGCAGTGTCGAAGAACCAACCCGCGCCGTCTGGTTCCGTGCGAATGGCACCATGCCGGATGACCTGCGCATTCACCAATACCTGCTGGGTTACGCCTCTGACTTCAACTTTCTGCCAACCGCGCTGCAACCCCATGGGATTGGCTTCCTTGAGCCGGGTATGCAGGTCGCCACTATCGATCACTCGATGTGGTTCCACCGCCCTTTCCGGCTGGATGACTGGCTGCTGTATGCCGTGGAAAGTACCTCAGCGTCCGGCGCTCGCGGTTTTGTACGCGGTCAGTTCTATACCCGCGATGGCGTGCTGGTTGCCTCCACGGTGCAGGAAGGAGTTATCCGCAAGAGAACGCCGGAATAACTGAAAGGGCTAAGTAAAAGAAAAGGGGCGCTACCTGATGGTATCGCCCCTTTTGCATTCATCATTATTGTTATATTTTACTCATCAAACAGTTAGCGCACTACTTTCTCTGAATCTTACTTCTGTTCTATTACTGGTTGTAAGCGTTCTCGCCGTGGCTGTTGACGTCCAGACCTTCGCGTTCCTGTTCTTCCGGAACACGCAGACCGACCAGCATATCCGCCACTTTGTAAGCGATGAAGGCCACAACGCCAGACCATACCAACGTAACACCCACGCTCAACAGTTGAATCCAAACCTGATGGCCCATGGTCACGCCTTCTGCGTAGCCTACGCCGCCCAGAGAGCTCGAAGTGAACACGCCGGTCAAAATACAACCCACAATGCCGCACACGCCGTGCACACCGAAGACGTCACAGGTGTCATCGACTTTAAGCCATTTCTTCAGGGTAACGACACCCCACAGACCCGCTACGCCGCCGACCAAACCGATAACTAACGCACCACCCACGCCGACCGTACCGCATGCCGGAGTAATAGCAACCAGACCGGCGATAGCCCCTGAGCTTGCACCCAGCAATGAAGGTTTACCGCGTACCATCCACTCAACGAAGGTCCAGGAGAGGATAGCGCCCGCTGTTGCCATGACGGTATTCAGGAAGGCCAGCGCCGCGATGGAACTTGCTGCACTCGCTGAACCGGCGTTGAAACCAAACCAGCCCACATACAGAATCGACGCCCCCGTAAAGACCATTGGCAGGTTGTGTGGTTTGAACGCTTCTTTACCGAAACCAGCACGTTTACCCACCAGATAAGCCCCCACCAGACCCGCGATAGCGGCGTTGATGTGAACCACTGTACCGCCGGCAAAGTCCAGCGCGCCGTCAGCGGCCAGGAAACCACCCGCCCAAACCATGTGTGCGATGGGCAGATAAGAGAACGTCAGCCAAATCACAGTGAAAATCAGTACCGCCGCGAAACGCACACGTTCTGCCAGACCACCGACCACCAGAGCCACGGTAATACAAGCGAATGAACACTGGAAGGCCACGTGGATCATCTGCGAGAAGGTCCCGGTGACGGAATCCAGGCCAATGCCTTTAAGCATCGCATTACCGAAACCACCGAAGAAAGCATTACCTTCGCTGAAAGCCAGGCTGTAGCCATAGAGCATCCACAGAACGCAGACCAGAGCAAAGGTGACGATGACCTGAGTCAGCATCGACAATACGTTTTTAGAACGCAGCAGGCCGCCGTAGAACAGGGCCACGCCAGGAACGGTCATAAACAGCACCAATGCGGTACAAATCATCATAAAGGCGTTATCAGCACCGTTAGCTACCGCAGGCGCAGCGGCCATGGCGAGTGATGGCAGCATGGCTACCGCACCGAGCCCCATCATCGAAAGAAGTTTTTTCATTATTAACCCACCCCTGTTTCTCTAAGCTGTTGTTCTAAAATTATGTTCTAACGCCATGAGCCGGAAATTACAGTGCTGCTTCGTCGGTTTCGCCGGTACGGATGCGAATAACGCGTTGCAATTCAGCAACAAAAATTTTGCCATCACCGATCTTGCCGGTGTAGGCCGCTTTGCTGATCACGTCGATCACTTCATCAAGCTGATCGTCGGCAATCGCAATATCGATTTTGACTTTTGGCAGGAAATTAACGCTGTACTCTGCGCCACGATACAACTCAGCGTGTCCCTTCTGACGACCGAAACCTTTAACTTCGGTCACGGTCAGCCCTTGAATTCCTACAGCAGACAGCGCTTCGCGCACGTCTTCCAGCTTGAAAGGTTTGATCACCACAGTAACCAGCTTCATTTTGCCACTCCTCGAATTAAGAGCTTGTCGCGAGGGAATTCGCGCCCGATACGCAAGGATTAAAGCAAAGGCTGTGCCAGAGTTGTATTCGGGATGGGATTAGTTCGTTTACCGCAGGGTAACGCCACTTTTGCAATATTCGTGACGTGGGACACAGTTGTCGCAGACATATTGCCCCGCAGAGTCCGCACCATAAAAGTGCGGCACGCTATTTTTCAGTGCAACGAAGAAGCGGGCAGAAAAGGAGTGCCAGATGATGGTGCGCAGATGGCGAAACAGGGGAAGAAATACGGAGAAGCTGAAAAAAGAAGCCGCGATAAACGCGGCTTTTGCAGTGTCTTCAGCTGTTCTCAGTGACCGGTAATTCATGCTGGCCGCAAGCCAGCTCTTCCCCCACCAACTGCAACTGATACATTTGATAATAGCGGCCTTTTTCGGCCAGAAGCTGATGATGGCTACCCTGTTCAACCGCCTGACCACGATGCAGAACCAGAATATTGTCAGCATCGACAATGGTCGATAAGCGGTGTGCTATTACGACCAGCGTGGTTTGCTGGCGAATAGCGCGAAGTGCCCGCTGAATCGCCTGCTCAGTGCCTGAGTCAATATTGGCGGTTGCCTCGTCAAGGATCAGAATCTCGGGCGCTTGCACCAGAACGCGTGCCATCGCCAGTAATTGCTTCTGCCCCACCGACAGATTATTTCCCTGCTCGCCCAGGCGGGTATAAACACCGTCTGGCATCGCACGAACCAGCGGCGCAAGCTGGACGGTTTCCAGTGCATGCCAGACCTGCTCTTCGTCAATGTCACGCCCCAAGGTCACGTTGGCATACACCGACTCGGCCAACACCACCGGATCCTGCTGAACCATGGCGATGCCCTTTCTCAGGTTGGTGTGCGAAAGCTCAGAGATCAAGCGTCCGTCGACCCGGATCTCGCCCTGGGTGATCGGGTAGTAACCCATCAGCAAATTCGCCAGCGTACTTTTTCCGCTGCCGGTGTGCCCCACCAGCGCCGCAAACCCACGCGACGGGACATCCATGGAGATATTCTCCAGTACCCATTTGTCCGTACGGTAAGCGAAACTGAGATCACGGATAGAAATTGCCCCGCTGGTCAGCGGCTTCACATCTTCGCCATATTGCTGCTGCGTACGGTCCATCAGGTCAAAGATGCGCTCACCGGCTACGATCGCCTGTTGGAAAATTGACTGCTGCGAAGTCAGCGCAATCAGCGGCTCATTCAGACGCCCCAGATAGTTGATGAAGGCGTACAGAACACCCACGCCAATCGTGCCTTCAGCGCTGAATCCGAACAGCAGCAACAGACCGCACAAAATAAGCGACGAGAACAGACTCAGCAGCGGGCGTAACAGAAAGCCTTCCAGCTTAAGCGTCTGCATACGGGCAAAATAGTGCGACTGGCTGGCTTTAGCCAGACGTTCACCAAAGCGTTTCTGCTGGCGGAATTGCTGAATCACGCCCATGCCGTTGATCACTTCATTGAAGCCGTCATTGATGTCTGCCAGATAGCTGCGTACCCGGCGCACCACCGGTGTGCTGTAGACCTGATAGATTGCCATCACGATAAACACCGCAGGGAAAATGCAGATAGCGATGGACGCCAGCCGCCAGTCGAGGCTGTACATCGCGATCAACATTGCACCGATCAGCGCGATACTGCGCAGCACCGTCGACACCACCGTGACATAAAGATCGCGAATCACCTCAGTGTCATTAGTGACGCGTGAGATCAACTGCCCGACCGGTTGGGTATCAAAGGCGCTGAGAGGCTGACGCAGTGCTGCATCCATCACGTCGGTTCTCAGCCGCTGTACCACGCCTACCGCAGCGCGGTTAAACAGCAGTGCCTGAAAATAGTGCAATCCGGCCGCCAGAAATTGCAGAAAAATAAAAGTAATCGCCAGCAGGCTGACCATGCCGAGCGGCAACTCCCCTTTCGCCACGTAGTGGTCGATAAAGAAGCTGATAAGGATTGGCCCCAGCACTTCGGCGGCCGCCGCCACCCAGAGCATAACCACGGCAATCGACAAGGGCTTGCGGTAGGCCTTGCCATAACTGAGCAATCTTTTGAGCGTCGGCCAACTTTTCTGAATTTTAATCATGTTTAATGTCTACCAAAACCTGTGGCAACTCATCTGCCGGAACATCATCCAGGGCGGCTTCCAACTGCTGATAACGGTACATATCGCGATACCAGCCCGGTTGTGACGACAACTGGTTGTGATCGCCACGCTGAGCTACCGTGCCACTGTTGAACACCAGAATTTCGCTGGCTTCGGTCAGCGCCGACAAACGGTGCGCGCTGATGATCACGGTGCGATCGCTGCCCCACTGGCGCAGGTTGTGCAGGATCTGATGCTCGGTGCGGCCATCAACCGCTGATAACGCGTCATCAAGCACTAAAATTTCGGCCTGCAGCAACAGTGCGCGGGCAATCGAGATACGTTGTTTCTGACCACCGGAAAGCATCACGCCACGTTCACCGACTTCCGTTTCATAGCCTTGCGGCAGGCGCAGAATATCATCGTGAACACTGGCAAGACGGGCGGCTTCCTCGATGTCTTGTTGAGTAGCCTCTGGGCGGCCGAGGGCAATATTTTGCGCTACGGTGTCAGAAAACAGGAACGGCGTCTGGCTGACAACGGCCATGCGCCCGCGCCAGTCATCGAGTTTGATCGCTGTCAGGGACAAGCCGTGGTAAATGATATCGCCTTGCGTGACGTCAAACTGACGCTGGATAAGCCCCAGAAGCGTACTCTTGCCGGATCCCGTCGGCCCGCACAGGCCCAGCATCTGGCCGGGGCGCAGCAGGAAGTTCACCGCGTGCAACGCAGGCTGGCTGTTTTCCGGATAGTGGAAGTCATCAATGCGTACTTCCAGATTGGCGCGTCCGGCAGGCAGCGGCGTGTCACCGTCCACCACGCTTGGGGCTTCCTGCAATAAACTGCGGATCCGGCTGTAAGCCGCGCTGCCGCGCTCAACAATATTGAACATCCATGCCAGTGCCAGCATCGGCCAGATCATCAGGCCGAGGTACATAACAAAACTGGTTAGTTGCCCGAGCGTTAGGTGGCCGTTAACCACCATCCAGCTACCACCGCCGATCGCCAGCAGGTTAGCCATACCAATGGCGACATAAATCGTCGGGTCGAAACGGGCATCCACGCGCGCGACGCGCATGTTTTTAACGCCAGTATCAGCAGCAACGTCAGCAAACTGTGAGGACTGATGATTCTCCAGACCAAAGGCTTTGATCATGCGGATACTGGTCAGGCTTTCCTGTGCCTGATCATTGAGCGAGGAGAACGCCGCCTGCGCGGTTTTAAAACGCTGATGCAGTTGGTCGCCATAGCGTTTAATCACAATAGCCATGATGGGCATCGGCACCAGCGAGAGCAGGGTCAGCTCCCAGCTGATTTGGGTCGCCATGACGATCAGAACAGCCAGTCCCATCACCATCGAATCCACCAGCGTCAGCACACCTTCCCCCGCGGCAAAAACCACGCGGTCTACGTCGTTGGTGGCGCGGGCAATCAGATCACCGGTACGGTGGCGCAGATAAAATGCAGGATGCTGGCGGCTGAGCTGCTTAAAGAAATTTTGACGCAGCTCTACGGCCAGTTGGTATGAGGCACCGAACAACAGGACGCGCCAAACGTAGCGTAGTAAATACACCACAATGGCCGTGGCGAGCATCAGCCCCAGCCAGGCGAATAAGACTTTTGAGGTCATCTGTTTTGAGGTCACGCCGTCAATGATGATCCCCACCAGTTTTGGCGGCAGTAACTGCAAAATAGCAATCACGATCAGCAGCGCGACAGCACCGAGGTAACGCCGCCATTCGCGGCGGAAATACCAGCCTAATTGAGCAAACAATCTCACGCAGATTTATCCATTTATTGATGACCAACGCATTGGCCTTCGAAAACCCAGAATGATTTTTATTATCGAACTGCGCTCAGAATAACATTGTTAACATGCCATTCTGATGAAACTTTTTGCTGAAACATGCCATGCAACGCAGCCCCCACCGACAGGGTAAGGATGCCGGTCCGATGTGAATGAAGAAACGTTTTATAACGGCAGTGCCGTAGTGGATTTAATCCGCTCCATCGCAAAGCTGGACGTGACGTCAATCAGACCCGGTACCCCATTGACCAGTCGCTTGTAAAAGTTGTCGTAGCTCTTCATGTCGGCCACCTGCACCTGCAACAAATAGTCGTATTCGCCAGCCATGCGGTAAAAACTCAACACCTCGGGTAAGGCCGCGACCTGATCGACGAAATTCTGATACCAGTCGCTGCTGTGGTGCTGAGTTTTTATCAGCACGAAGGCCGTCAGGCTCAGCCCCAGCTTTTCGTTATCCAGCAGGGCCACCCGTCCGCGAATAATACCCTCATCTTCCAGCCGCTTAAGGCGTTTCCAGCAAGGCGTTGTGGTCAGATTTACCGCCTCTGCCAGCACGGTGATTGGCTGAGTGCAATCTTCCTGCAACATCGCCAGCAGCTTTCGGTCAATTTTATCTACCACTCTGCCTCTTTAGAGAAAAATTTTCTCTTATCATCACCATTAATGGACTAAAGAGTAACTTATTTCTCCGCCAAATACGTTAACCTACGCACAATCGAAATCCTTTCTGACGGACTGCAACATGACCAATGCCTGGGTAACTCATGCCATCAAAGAAATTGACGCGGATTTCCAGCGTTCTGCCGACACCCACCTGATGCGCCTCAGCCTTGCAGATTTCCCCGGCATTGCGCTCTATCTGAAAGATGAAAGCACCCATCCGTCTGGCAGCCTCAAGCACCGCCTGGCGCGTTCGCTGTTTTTGTACGGGTTGTGCAATGGCTGGATCCGTGAGAACACACCGATCATTGAAGCCTCATCGGGCAGTACCGCCATTTCCGAAGCCTATTTTGCCCGGCTGCTCGGTCTGCCGTTTATTGCCGTGATGCCCTCTTGCACTGCACCGCGCAAGATCCAGCAGATTGAGTTTTATGGCGGCCGCTGCCACTTCGTCGAAAATTCAGGCCAGATTTATGCCGCCTCTGAGCAACTGGCGCGCGAAATGAACGGCCACTACATGGATCAGTTCACCTACGCAGAGCGCGCAACCGACTGGCGCGGCAACAATAATATTGCCGACAGTATTTTTCGCCAGATGTCTCTTGAACCGAATCCAGTACCGCGTTATCTGGTCATGAGCGCCGGAACCGGTGGTACATCGGCGACACTTGGCCGCTATATCCGTTATCAGGGGTATCAGACCGAACTGGTGGTGGTTGACCCGGAAAACTCGGTGTTTTATGACTATTTCCAGCAGCGTGATCCGTCAGTGACCGCTCAGTGCAGCAGTAAAATAGAGGGTATCGGCCGCCCGCGCGCCGAACCGTCATTTATTCCGAGTGTGATCGACAGCATGATCCGCGTACCCGATGCCGCCAGCATTGCCACACTGCGCTGGCTTGAAGGCATTCTGGGCCGCAAGGTCGGTGGTTCAACCGGCACCAATGTCTGGGGTGCGCTCGAGTTAGCGAAGCAGATGCGCCAGAAAGGCGAAACCGGATCGATTGTCACGTTGTTGTGCGACAGTGGTGAACGCTATCTGAACACCTATTTTAACGACGACTGGGTCACAGCGAATATCGGCGATATCAGCCACTACAGTGAACAATTGGCCAGCGTGCGCTGATTGCACCATCAGATGTAAAAAAGGCGGCCAGAGCCGCCTTTTCATTTCATTCCATCCTGCTACTTCGCATTAACGCTCTTCGAGCGGATAGCTACGGAAACTCCACAGACCCATCGTTTTCAGCGCGTCGCGGTAAATCCCCTGCTTGTCACCGTCAGAAACTGTCTGCAGTTCGGCTAAAGGCTTATCGATAGCCGCAACCGAAACATAACGGATATCTCGCGGGCCGGTTTCCCAGCTGGCAATAGTGAACAGCGCCTGAGCGCGCCGTACATGGCTGCCGGAGCTGACAATCACAGCATTTTTGATGCGATGTTTTGCCAACGCATACCGGCTGAACAACGCATTTTCCACCGTAGAACGGGCAAAGTTATCCTGATAAATCCGTTTGCTGTCGATGCCCTTTTCCACCAGCCATTGCGACATCAGCCTACCTTCCGTCTGATGGCTTTGAGGTACGCCACCGGTGACCACAATCAGCGCGTCCGGTAACTGTTTGGCGAGTTCCAGCGTTTTCGCCAGACGCTGGATAAGCACCTTATTCATTGAACCATCGGGGTCGAGCGCATAACCGAGCGTCACAATGGCGGTCGGGCCGGTGAAAGATTTAGCAACGTCCGCAGGCAAGGTATCGCGCAGTGGCATTGAGGTGACTTCATCAATCACCGCAAAAACTTTCTTCAGTTGATCTGCCCGGCCCGGATTGAGCTGTTGCAGTTCAGCCATCTGCGAATCAACGGCGGCCGTGTTGCCTTTGTAACGCTGCCACGCGGCGATATAACTGTGGGCATCGACGTCATCCGGCGCGATGTCGAGGATCTGCTGGTACAGCATGAGCGCCTTATCGACATTTTTATTGTAGATGTACGCACTGGCGGTGCTGAACAGCAGGTCAGCGCGGTAAGGCTCCAGTTTACTCGCCTGTTGCAGGCGATCGGCAACTATCTCCATGTTAGTGGGCAGTTTGCCAGTGAAACCAGCATCAGAAACACGGGCCGGAGATTTAAACGCGGTTAGCGCGTCCTGGATCAGGAAATCGACGGTCTGGCGCTCGGAAATGTACTGTTGGTAATCAGCCTGCGGCTGAAGCGTATTAATGGCCCTGGCGGACACATTGGCTGAAATCAATAAAGTTAAAGCAAGTGCAATACGGGTTGCCCCATGAGTAGCGATCATCATTTTATCCTTAACGGGTGAACTACCTGTCGGGACTATAGATAAAAGCGCAGTTGAGTAACAGACAGGCAAGGTCAGATCGGGGAACTATATGAAATCCCTATGACAATTTTGTGACGTCGGTACGAGACAGGCAGAAAAAAGCCGGGACAGATAGCCCGGCTGGCTGGAATAACCTTAATATTCGGGGGAATAGGTGAGGTGTGGTGAATTCAGCCAATGTTGTAAAAAGTGGGACACCGCCTGATTCTGGCAGTGGCCGATAACTTGCAGATGAGGAGATTGCTGTTTGAGCACCGGCAGCGCGTTGCCCATCACCAGCCCCATGCCGACGCTTTCCAGCATTTCGCGGTCGTTCATCGCATCGCCAAAAGCCATGCATTCGGACATCTCGATATTCAGACCTGACGTCAATAGGGCCAGTGCACTGCCCTTATTACTGCCAGCTGGCATGATATCCAGACAGTCCGCAGCGGAGAAACAGAGGTCGACGCGTGAGCCGAAGTGGGCTTCTATCGACGGCACTAGCTCAAGCAGGACGTCATGCGGTGCGGTAAAACAGACTTTACTGTTGCCAGTGACCGGCAGCTTTGACAGCTCGCACAGCTGATAACGAAAACCACTGAACTCATGCGGGACTAATAACTGCGGGTCATCGAGATCGGTAAACCAACCTTCGTCACGAAAAACATGCAGGCTGGCAGACGTATTCCAGTGGGTATTTAGCAGCTCTTGTGCACAATCTGAAGGTAAGTCACTGCCGTGCAGACGATTGCCGGCCAAATCATGAATGCGGGTTCCGTTGCCGGTAATGAGATATCCCTCCAGACTCAGATTCGACAGAATATCTTTCATCTCAAGGTAATGGCGGCCGGTCGCAAACGTCAGCGTCATCGGTTTTTCGGCCAGCTGACTCAGGGTCGACAGTGTCTTCTCACCCAAGCGGTGATCGGGCATTAACAGCGTGCCGTCCATATCAAATGCAGCCAAACGAAACATAAAACCTCGCGATTACCCGACAGAACAGCATGAAAAGAGTTTTCTACCTGGCTGTCTTGGAGAAAGTTAGCGATGTAAGTATGCCGCCAGATTTACGGAAGTAATAGTGAACACTTTATGAATAGTGTTCCGGATTTAGATCACAGTATGCCGCTCTGGTTGATGTCGCAGCCCTGTGGCTCGGATATGCTGAACACCTTCTAGTGGACTTTCATGGATGTTCCGGATTTCCTATGCGATTACAAAACCGTCTTAATCAGTATCAGCGGCTGTATGTAAAAGTGGGCAATCAGCCGGCGGCGCTGACCGTGGCCGATCTGGCCGGAATCTTCTGTTGCAGTGAACGTCATACACGTACCCTGCTGACGCAGTTCCAGCATGCTGGCTGGATTAGCTGGCAATCGCAGGCGGGTCGCGGGAAGCGCGCCTCGATTCAATGCCTGACGTCGCCGGAAAGTTTACGTGAATCCTATTTGCAACAGTTGCTGAAAAACGGCGATCACTCAGCAGCTTTGCAGCTCAGTGAAATGGACCCCAAACACCTCAATGCATTGCTGGCTCCCCATCTTGGCGGACAGTGGCAATCCGATGCCCCGACGCTGCGCATCCCCTATTACCGCAGTATGCAGCCGCTGGATCCGCAAACCCTGACCGGACGTGCAGAACAACATCTGGCGCATACGCTGCATGCTGGCCTGACGCATTTTATTACCGGAGAGCCTCTTCCCCAGCCCGATCTGGCGCACCACTGGCAGATCAGCAACAACGGGAAGACCTGGCGCTTTTTCCTGCGCAGCCAACTCTACTGGCACAACGGTGAGCCGGTGACTGCCGGACAATTATGTCGCGGCTTTGAAGCGCTGCTCCAGTCACCGCGTAGCAGGCACAGTCTGGCAACAGTTGCCCAGATCAGCCAGCCACACGCCCTCTGTCTGCAATTCGATTTACATGCGCCGGATTACTGGCTGGCTCACCGTCTGGCTGACCTGAACTGCTTGCTGGCACATCCGGATGACGCACTGTGCGGTGCAGGGCCGTTTCGTCTGGCAAGTTTTGCGCCGGAACTCGTCCGCCTCGAACAGCACGCCTACTATCATTTGCAGCATCCTTTTCTGGCCGCGATTGAATTTTGGATCACACCGCAGCTTTTCGCGCAGAAAGACAACGTTAGTTGCCAGCACCCTGTACGTATTATGTTAGGTGAGCAGGATGAAATAGCCGATGTGAAGCCGGTGAAACGCAGTACCAGTCTGGGCTTTTGTTATATTGCGGCCAATTTGCGGCGCGGGCTTTTATCCTCAGAGCAGGCGCAGAAAATCATTATGATCATTCAGCGATCCGGACTGCTCAACAGATTGCCCATTGACCCCGATCTGGTGAAACCCAGCAAAGAGATGCTGCCCGGATGGCCGATCCCCGAACACGATGTCCCGCAGGTCATACTGCCAGCGAAACTCATATTAGTCTTTCATCCCCCGGTGGAACTTGAATTTGTCGCCGATGCGCTGAAAAGCAGCCTGGCTGCTGAGAATTGTGAACTGGAAATCCGCTACCACCCCGGTCGTTTGTGGGACGACGAAGCATCGCTAGCCACCGCCGATCTGCTGCTCGGAGACCGCTTAATCGGCGAAGCGCCTGAAGCCACGCTGGAAAACTGGCTACGACAGGATCCGCTGTGGTCGGGTATTCTTAGCGATGGCGACATTCGCAAACAGCAAGAGCAATTATTGTCTGTTCAGCAAATTCCGCTCGCCAATAAACGAGCCGAGGAGTTGCGGGATCACTTCTATCACCTGATGAAATGCGGGATCATCACGCCGCTGTTTAACTACCAGTATCAGGTTAGTGCACCACCGCGGGTGAATGGCGTACAGCTAACCGCGTGGGGATGGTTTGATTTTTGTCAGGCGTGGATCCCACCGCCGCTGCCCTGACTTTTATATCAGGCTAAAGGGCAGTACCATGGGCGAAAATTTTAGTGCCAGCGCGTCTGGCATAAGTCTGAGTAAAACAGGTAAAACACATGAAAAGAGCAGTGGTGGTTTTTAGCGGTGGTCAGGATTCAACAACCTGCCTGATTCAGGCATTGACGCAATATGGCGAAGTGCATTGCATCACCTTCGACTATGGTCAGCGACATCGTGCAGAGATCGACATTGCCCGAAAACTCTCGGTAGAGTTGGGTGCGAAAGCCCACAAGGTGCTGGATGTTGGCCTGTTGAATGAACTGGCAGTCAGCAGCCTGACCCGGGACAACATTCCAGTCCCTGCTTTAGGTGAAACAGAAGATAACGGCCTGCCAAGTACCTTTGTTCCGGGGCGCAATATTTTGTTCCTCACGCTGGCGGCAATTTATGCCTATCAGATTCAGGCCGAAGCCGTGATCACCGGCGTATGTGAAACTGATTTCTCCGGTTATCCGGATTGCCGCGACGAATTCGTCAAAGCCCTAAACCATGCTGTTTCACTGGGCATCGCCCGCGATATTCGCTTTGAAACGCCCCTGATGTGGTTGAACAAGGCTGAAACATGGGCACTGGCGGATTATTATCAGCAGTTGGATCTGGTGCGCCAGCAGACTCTGACCTGCTATAACGGCATTGCCGGTGACGGCTGCGGCGAGTGCGCAGCCTGCCATTTACGTGCCAACGGTCTGCAGCAGTATCAGCAGGACAAAGACGCCGTCAGCGCCAGCCTGAAGAAAAAAATCGGCCTGCGTTAATTGCGGATTTTTGCTGACCGGGTTTGAGGCTTCATAGCCGGTCAGCCACTCTTTCACACCTGAGATTTTCATCTCCAACGGCAATTAACTCTCTTTTAGCTCCAGCTCCCGCAGTCTTTCCAGTAATTCACCTTCCAGCGGCAAAGCCTTTTGCGTTCGCAAATCAATGCAGACGAACGTCAGGGTAGCATCGGCGACAATGTCCCCTTCCCGCGTGATCACCTGTTCTATGACGCCACTGCGGCCATTGAGCTGTTGAAGGCTGCTGTCGATGCGTAATACATCCCCCAACGTGGCTGGTTTGCGGTAGTTAATATTGATATTGACGACGATGAACGCGATTTTGTTAGCGCTCATCCATTTGAAACCGCTCTTGTTATCGAGCCACTCCCATCGGGCGGACTCCAGAAACTCAAGATAGCGGGCATTATTAACGTGCTGATAGACGTCGATATGAAAACCGCGAACCGTGATAAACGTATGCATAATCTCTTCGGGCTCCTGAGATAGGGGGGTCAAGTGATGAATCTGAACTGGTCAGATGTCTTGAAAGATTAGCAGAAGAAAACGGCGATAACCGTTAGCAGGTTATCGCCGCGACATCCGTCACAGTTTCAGACGGTCCTTGTTACGTTCGAACAATGCAGTGCCAATTCCCGGCACTTCCTGTAATTGCTCAATGGCAGTGAACTGCCCCAACTCTTCACGATAACTGATGATCGCCTGTCCCTTCTTCAGCCCTACACCGTTCATTACCCGCGCGAAGTCCTCCGCTGACGCCGTATTAATATTGACTGTGGCGTCATCCGTCGTGATAGCTTGCTCCTTTTTGGCTACGGACGTTCCCGCTTTACTGGCGGGAGCCTGAGCCACAGCAGGCGTGGTGGTAGCAACCTGACTGACCGCCAAAGGTGCTGCCTGAAGCATAACGGGAAGCGTGGAGAGACCCAAAGCCAGGGCCAGTGAGAGTGAAGTAATACCTAATTTTTTCATGCTGTATCCTCCATGTGTTTTCAGCACGGACAGAGTGCAGCAAGTTTTATCAGGCAACAATTGGCAGATTCAAAATGTGGAAAAGGCCGCGAAAGCGGCCTTTTGTTGTTGCAACGCGTTGCAAATATTTGCGGCGTTTACTGGACTTGCGCGGCAGAGCCCAACTTAATTTTGGCTTCCTGACGCAGGTTTGTCAGCAGTGCATCAAAGGTCACGTTGGACGAGGACTGTTGTAGTTCCTGCTCAAAACGTGCCGTTTCATTATCTGGCAGAGTCCCCGGATTAACCGCGGTCAGCTCAACGAGAACGCTATTACCTTTTTCATCCTGAGACAAACCGTATACCGGCTGATCTTTTTGCGGATGCGGTAAAGCATAAACATTTTGCTCAAATGCAGAAGGCTGCTGACTACGCTGAACTTTCTGCACATCACCAAAGCTCAGACCCGCCGCTTTCAGTGCTTCATCGCCTTTACCGGCTTTGAGGGCGGTCAGCAGTTTCTCACCATCCATACGCGCCTGGTTTTCGGCTTTCTGACGCTTCACTAACGCGATCACTTGATCTTTAACATCAGCAAAAGGCTTAAAGCCTTCAGCTTTGTGCGCATCAACGCGCACAACAAAGGCACGATCACCGTCGACGGTAATGATGTCTGAGTTGCTGCCCGGCGTACCGTCCTGCCCAATCAACCCGCCTTCAAAAATAGCCTGAACAACAGGTTTGAAGTTGATACCAGCCGGGATAGTTTGTTGAGTAAACCAGTCAGTGTGTGTCGCTTTCACGCCCGCAACTTCTTCGGCAGAAGCCAAAGATTCGTTGTCGTTATTCGCGGCTTCGCTGACTTTCTGCTGCAATGCGTAATACGCATCCACGGCTTTCTCTTGCTTGAGTTTATCCACGATGCTGTCATGCACCTGAGCCATTGGTTTAATCTGCTCAGGTTTTACATCTTCGAGACGCAGAATGAAGAAACCACTGTCAGATTTAATCACATCGGAGATCTGGCCTTTTTCAGTCAGATTGGCGCTCTTGAATTCTGGCAAGGTGGTTTCAGGCTCAACCCAATCCATCATGCCACCCTGCTTACCGCTCAGGGTATCGACGGACTTAGTTTTTGCCAGCGAGGCGAAATCAGCGCCTTTTTTCAGCTCAGCGGCGACGGCATCGGCATCCGCCTGCGTTTTGAGTACGATAACGCTGTATCGGCGACGCTCAGGCTGACCGAACTCACTCTGGTGCTGGTCATAGTAAGCAGTGACGTCGGCATCGGTAACAGTCGATTTCCCCTGCATAGCTGCTGCATCCATTTCTATGTAGCTAACTTTTACCTGCTCAGGAGAGACAAAGTTGTTCTTGTTCTGATCGTAGAACGCCTGCGCTTCGCTGTCACTGACCTGCTGTTTCGCAGCCAACGCCGTGGTATCTAAAGTCACGGTGCGAACGTCACGTTCTTGCAAAAGCAATTCAGACATGGCTTTAGTTTCAACCGGCAGAACGAAATCTGACGTGCCAAAAGCCTGAGCAAGCTGTTGACTGACCAATTGCTGTTTCATCAATTTAGCAAAATTGTCTGCGCTGTAGCCCATGCCCTGGATACTTTGCAGATATTTAGCGTTATCGAAACGGCCATCAGTCTGGAATTGTGGGGTCGCCAGAATCGCGTCTTTGATCTGTTGATCGCTGACGGTAATACCCAGTTTTTTGGAATACTGATCGAGCAACGTGACGTCAATCAGGTTGTTCAGCGATTCCTGACGCAGCTGCTGCATATAGCCTTCGCTGCCTGCCAGCGCAGAGAATTGATCCCCTAGCTGTTGTTGCAGTCGGCTACGCTGGCTTTGCACCGCTTCTTCCAACTGACCACGTCCTATTTCCTGACCATTCACTTTCGCTGCATAGTCGCCCGAACCACCGGTCAAGTAGCTACTCATCCCTGTCAAAACAAAGGACAGAATAATCAGGGCCAGAATGATTTTGAGCACGACGTGACTGGACGCCGCGCGTAAATTGTCCATCATAGTGAGGCAACACTCCGCTGTAATAAAAAAAGCGCATCGATTCCGATGCGCCTTGTATCTTACCTTACCAGCCCGGTGACGTCAGGTTATTGTTTAACAACCAGACCTGAGAATGAAAGCACGCTATGGCTTTCGTCTCACAGGGATGACGCCTGACCTGCAAGTAATTAACCGTTGACTGCGTCTTTCAACGCTTTACCAGCGCGGAAACCAGGTACTTTTGCCGCAGCAATGCTGATTTCTTTGCCAGTCTGTGGGTTACGGCCTGTACGCGCAGAGCGCTCACGGACCGAGAAAGTACCAAAGCCAACCAGAGCAACTTCTTCCCCAGATTTCAGAGTGTCGGTTACCGATCCAAGTACTGCATCCAATACACGCCCAGCAGCCGCTTTAGAAATATCAGCACCAGCGGCAATTTTGTCGATCAATTGTGACTTATTCACTCTATTCATCCCCTCTAGAAATTCTATCGTCACGTCGCATTTTCCCTGCGAATATGACAGCGCAGCTGTTATATCAAGCTTGTCAGGGCTATGCAAGCGGCTGAAAGCAGCCAGAAACTCTCTGACAAGCTGTCTAACTTAACGGCACAAAAAAAGGCTGGCAAGTGAGATTTCACCTGCCAGCCCGAGTTTTATATTACTGTGATGGTCTTGATCACTATTTTGTGGCAACCGGCAACGCACCGAAGGCTGGATTTTGCAGTGCAAAATTCAACACATCATCAATGCGTTTCACCGGATGGATCACAAGATCGCCTAAGACGTTAGCCGGGATCTCTTCCAGGTCGCGCTTATTATCATCAGGGATCAGCACCACTTTGATGCCCCCACGGTGTGCGGCCAGCAGCTTCTCTTTCAGACCACCGATCGGCAGAACCAGACCACGCAGGGTGATTTCCCCGGTCATCGCCACGTCGGCACGAACCGGGTTACCGGTCAGACAGGAAACCAGGGCGGTACACATCGCGATACCGGCGCTTGGACCGTCTTTTGGCGTAGCCCCTTCAGGTACGTGAACGTGGATATCACGTTTCTCGTAGAAGTCAGGGTTAATACCCAGTTTATCCGCACGGGCACGTACCACTGTCAGCGCCGCCTGGATGGATTCCTGCATGACTTCACCCAGAGAGCCGGTGTAGGTCAATTTACCTTTACCCGGCACGCAGGCAGTTTCGATAGTCAGCAGTTCACCACCGACTTCGGTCCAGGCTAAACCAGTTACCTGACCGACGCGGTTTTCGGTATCAGCACGGCCGTAATCCACTTTCTGCACGCCAAGGAAATCTTTCAGGTTGTCGCCGTTGATCTCAATGTGCTTGAGGGTTTTATCCATCAGCAATTGTTTGACCGCTTTACGGCACAACTTAGAAAGTTCACGTTCCAGGCTACGCACGCCCGCTTCACGGGTGTAGAAACGAATAATGCCGATGATGGCGCTGTCGTCGATCGTCAGTTCGGTCTTCTTCAGGGCATTACGCTCAATCTGTTTCGGCAACAGATGCTGTTTCGCGATGTTCAGCTTTTCATCTTCGGTATAGCCGGACAGACGAATCACTTCCATACGGTCCAGTAACGGTGCCGGAATGTTCATTGAGTTGGACGTCGCGACGAACATCACGTCTGAGAGATCGTAATCGACCTCCAGATAGTGGTCGTTAAACGCCACGTTTTGCTCTGGATCCAGCACTTCCAGCAGAGCAGAAGCCGGGTCACCGCGCATGTCCGAAGACATTTTGTCGATCTCATCTAACAGGAACAGCGGGTTTTTAACGCCCACTTTCGCCATTTTCTGAATCATCTTACCCGGCATGGAGCCGATGTAAGTGCGGCGATGCCCACGGATTTCCGCTTCATCACGCACCCCACCCAGCGCCATACGGACATATTCACGGCCAGTTGCACGGGCAATGGATTGTCCCAGTGAGGTCTTACCCACACCCGGAGGCCCAACCAGACAGAGGATCGGCCCTTTAATTTTGCTGACGCGCGTCTGCACAGCAAGATATTCAAGAATACGGTCTTTGACACGTTCGAGGCCAAAGTGGTCGGTATCGAGAACTTCTTGCGCTTTACGCAGATCTTTCTTCACTTTGCTGCGGGCATTCCATGGCACCTGAAGCATCCAGTCGATATAACCCCGTACAACGGTGGCTTCGGCGGACATCGGCGACATCATTTTCAGCTTTTGCAGCTCAGCTTCGGTTTTTTCACGCGCTTCTTTCGGCATTTTTGCCGCATCGATTTTGCGTTTCAGCGCTTCGTGTTCGTCAGGCGCATCGTCCATTTCGCCCAGTTCTTTCTGAATCGCTTTCATTTGCTCATTCAGATAGTACTCACGCTGACTCTTTTCCATCTGTTTTTTGACACGGTTACGGATGCGTTTTTCAACCTGTAACAGGTCGATTTCCGATTCCATCATCGCCATCAGATATTCCAGACGCTCTGTGATATCAAACATTTCCAGTACGGATTGTTTGTCACTGAGTTTCAATGGCATATGTGCGGCAATGGTGTCAGCCAGACGGGCTGCGTCTTCAATGCTATTGAGTGACGTCAGCACTTCCGGTGGGATCTTTTTATTCAGTTTGATATAGCCTTCAAACTGATTAATGGCGGTGCGAACCAGAACTTCCTGTTCGCGCTCGTCCACGGCCGGTGATTCAAGGTATTCAGCCTGAGCAGCAAAGTGCTCTCCGCTGTCAGACAGCGTAGTAATACGTGCGCGCTGTAAACCTTCAACCAGGACTTTGACAGTACCGTCAGGCAGTTTCAGCATCTGCAATATGGAGGCAACTGTGCCTACAGAGAAAAGATCGTTAACACCCGGCTCATCGGTAGACGCTTCTTTCTGCGCAACCAGCATGATTTTTTTGTCGTGATCCATCGCAGCTTCGAGGCAGCGAATCGATTTTTCCCTGCCAACAAACAACGGGATCACCATGTGCGGATAAACCACCACGTCGCGCAAAGGCAAGACGGGGATTTCTATGCGTTCGGAACGCTCAGGGTTCATAGAGCTCTCTCTTAGTTTAGCTTCCGCCAGGTTAAGGAAATCTCGTGAAACACGAGTCAAACGGGTTTCAGCAAGTCGTTATCTGAGTATATGGGGATGAATATCTGACATTCAACGACAAGAATGCGAGTAAAAAAAAATGGGGGACAAAATCCCCCATTTCTTCACTAACCTTATGGAACAGTTGGCTAATTATTCGCCAGATGCCTGTTGCGCTTCAGGTTTACCATAAATCATCAGGGGTTCTGACTGACCCGAAATAACGGATTCATCGATAACCACTTTCTCAACGCTGTCCAGTGATGGCAGGTCATACATGGTATCGAGCAGTGCGCCTTCAACAATTGAACGCAGACCACGCGCACCTGTTTTACGTACCATCGCTTTTTTGGCAATCGCCACCAGCGCTTCATCACGGAATTCCAGTTCAACACCTTCGAGGTTGAACAATGCCTGATACTGCTTAGTCAGCGCATTTTTCGGTTCTTTCAGGATCTGGATCAGCGCGTCTTCGCTCAGTTCGCTCAGGGTAGCGACAACAGGCAGACGGCCTATAAATTCCGGGATCAGACCAAATTTGATCAAATCTTCCGGTTCAGCCTGAGCCAGTAACTGACCTTCAGTGGCTTTTTCAGACTTACCTTTCACTTCAGCACCAAAACCAATGCCAGTACCCGTGTTAATACGCTGTCCAATCACCTTATCCAGACCGGCAAACGCGCCGCCACAGATGAAGAGGATCTTGGAGGTATCAACTTGCAGGAACTCCTGCTGAGGATGCTTACGTCCGCCCTGAGGTGGAACCGCAGCAACGGTACCTTCGATCAATTTCAGCAGCGCTTGCTGAACACCTTCACCGGACACGTCACGAGTGATCGATGGGTTATCAGACTTACGGGAAATTTTATCGATTTCATCGATATAAACGATCCCGCGCTGCGCTTTTTGTACGTCGTAATCACATTTCTGCAGCAGTTTCTGGATGATGTTTTCCACATCCTCACCGACGTAACCGGCTTCGGTCAGCGTGGTGGCATCAGCCATGGTAAATGGTACATCCAGGAAACGTGCGAGCGTTTCAGCCAGCAACGTTTTACCGCTACCAGTAGGACCGATCAGCAGAATGTTGCTCTTGCCTAATTCGATACCATTAGTGGTATCGCCATTACGCAGGCGCTTGTAGTGGTTATAAACCGCCACAGCCAGAACCTTTTTAGCGGGTTCCTGCCCGATGACGTAGTCATCGAGGTGTTGGCGGATCTCATGGGGAGTCGGCAGTGCACTGCGTTCGCGGTGCGGCGCGACTTCTTTAATCTCTTCGCGAATAATGTCGTTACACAGATCGACACACTCATCGCAGATATACACTGACGGCCCGGCAATCAGCTTACGCACTTCATGCTGGCTTTTGCCGCAAAAAGAGCAGTACAGCAGCTTTCCTGAACCGTCTTTGCGCTTATCTGTCATCAGTAAACCTCTTCTTTAGTATCTGTTCCGCAAAAATACTCGGTACGGCCATGTTAATCGCTGCCGTGTTGACGGCGGATGGCTGTTATGTCGGTGATAGGCGAAACGCAGCACTCACAATAAAACTTATGCGTCAGCCCGCGTTGCCTCAGTATGACTTAACTATAGACCATCAACCCGGCAGATTTAAGCCGTCATTCGCGATGGGTAAATACGGAGTCAACCAGTCCATACTCTACAGATTCTTGTGCTGACAAGAAACGGTCACGCTCGGTATCGCGCTCGATCTCTTCCAGCGATTTGCCAGTATGCTTCGCCATCAGCTCATTCATACGGGATTTCACTTTCAGGATCTCTTTGGCGTGAATTTCAATATCCGTCGCCTGTCCCTGGAAACCGCCCAGAGGCTGGTGAATCATGACGCGTGAGTTTGGCAGGCAGAAACGCTTACCTTTCGCCCCTGCAGTTAACAGGAACGCGCCCATTGAACAGGCCTGGCCCATACAAATGGTACTGACGTCAGGTTTGATAAACTGCATGGTGTCATAGATAGACATACCGGCAGTGATCACGCCGCCCGGAGAGTTAATGTACAGAAAAATGTCTTTTTCCGGACTCTCGGCTTCCAGGAACAGCATTTGAGCCACAATCAGGTTAGCCATATGGTCTTCAACCTGACCCGTCATGAAAATAATACGTTCCTTCAGCAGGCGGGAGTAGATGTCGTAAGAACGCTCACCCCGTGAAGTTTGCTCCACAACCATGGGAACCAGTGCCATGTTCGGTGCAAATTGATCTCGTCCACTATTGTATGACATAACCGTCTCCTAATAGAATTCTCTTTGGCGCTAGTTAAACCGATTCTACTTGAGATAAGCATTGATGACTATGCTCAAGCGGCCAAGTCGCCGATTACGCGGCTGACGGTTGTTATCAGTCAGAATTTAACAGCAAAGTACTCTGCATTTGTAGTTAACAATTGGGGGAATAAACACCCTTTTTCAAGTCTGCAGTGAGATTTCTTTTCGCGACAGACACAATTTGTTCATCCCCTGGCTCTGCAAAAATGTCTGCTCGCCCTCAATTTTGTCAGCGGCTGCACCACTTACCGGTTATCTCAACTCACTTCGGTAAATATAGTGCAAAAACAACAGCAAAAAAGAAAAATGTCACACTCTGCGCATAAAAAAACCCGCAGTAAAAACTGCGGGCTTTGTTTTTGAGCATATGTAAGCTCAACAACGTACATAAAACATTATGCAGGTTGAGTTTGGTTCATCAGTTCAGTAAAGGTAGTGGCTTTCTCAGTCACTTTCGCTTTAGACAACAGAGTTTCGACCGCTTGTTCTTCCAGCGCGACGTTACGCATGTTGTTCATCAGCTCTTTATTTTTGCTGTAGAACTCAACAACTTCAGATGGATCTTCGTAAGCAGAAGCCATTTCTTCGATCAGCGCTTTAACGCGATCTTCGTCAGCTTTCAGTTCGTGCTGGCTGATCACTTCACCCAACAGCAAACCAACCACTACGCGACGTTTAGCCTGCTCTTCGAACAACTCACGCGGTAATTCCAGCGCTTGTTTTTCGTTGCCGCCAAAACGCTGTGCAGCCTGACGGCGCAGAACGTCAACTTCACCGTCGATCAGTGCAGCTGGAACATCGATGTCGTTGGCGTTAACCAGACCGTCGATTGCCTGAGTTTTGATGCGGTTACGTACAGCACCTTTCAGTTCGCGTTCCATGTTTTTACGCACTTCAGCACGCAGACCTTCAACAGAACCATCAGCCACGCCGAAACGTTTGATGAACTCTGGAGTCAGTTCTGGCAGCTCACGCACTTCAACTTTCTTCAGGGTAATGACGAATTTAGCCGCTTTACCTTTCAGATTTTCAGCGTGGTAATCTTCTGGGAAGTTTACGTCGATGGTGAATTCTTCACCGGCTTTGTGACCAACCAGACCTTCTTCAAAACCTGGGATCATGCGGCCCTGGCCCATTGCCAGAACGAAATCAGAGGCTTTGCCGCCTTCGAATTCTTCGCCGTCGATAGAACCGGAGAAATCAACAGTGACACGATCTTCTGCTGTTACAGCAGCGTCACTTTCTTTCCAGTCAGCTTGTTGCTTGCGCAGAGTTTCCAGCATGGTGTCAACATCGGCATCGTTAACTTCAACGACTGGTTTTTCAACTTCGATGTTTTCCAGATCTTTCAGCTCTACTTCTGGGTACACTTCGAATTCAACGGTGTAGTTGAAATCTTCGCCCAGTTTGTATTCACCCGGCACATATTTAGGCGCGCCAGCTGGATTGATTTTTTCTTTGATGATCGCATCAACGAAGTTGCGCTGCATCAGATCACCCAGAACGTCCTGACGAACAGAAGCACCGTAACGCTGCTCGATGATGTGGCTTGGTACTTTGCCTTTACGGAAGCCGTCAATACGTACTTTTTTAGATACGTTGACCAGTTCGCTGCTCACTGCTTTTTCAATGCTGTCAGCAGGAACAGTAATCGTTACACGGCGCCCAAGGCCTTGAGTGGTTTCAACAGAAACTTGCATCTTGTTACCTCAAAAAAATTACAGTGCTCGGTCAACTCCAGAAGTCGTTCTCAAGATGAGAAGCGTGGAAAAGAACGAACTTACCTTGAAAACGACTTCTAAGAACCGGGACAGTCCTCTATAAGAACGTAGCCCTGTATTCGAAAGCGTCCCGAAACCATTCCGGAAAAATAAGACGCGACATTATAGCGGCGCATAGACGGCGAGTCGAGGACGGTAATCCACTGCGTGGGAGGAAAAATCACATCGCGGTCAATCCCTCGAAAAACGTAGTCGATGCAAAGGCTTAAACAACCCTGTCGCCTGCCCGTCATTTATTCATCACGGCTAAAAACAGAAACGGCCCTCAGGCCGTTTCAAAATTCGCTTCTAGTAATACCGCATCTTGGGAAGAAAGTTCCACTGATACCGTATCGGGAAGAAGATCTTTGTGGTTTTTGAGAGCGGGATCCAGACCCGTCAGGCCAGAGTTCCAGCACCGCGACACGGCGGAGAAGCCGGGACGGTATCTTGTAAACCTTCCCACTCTTTTTGCGTATATGTATGCAACGCCAGCGCATGTACGCTGCCCGCAAGTTCCACGGACAACTCACCGTAAATGGCGCGGTGACGCGACAGAAAACGCTCCCCCACAAACTTATCGGATACTAGCACCACTTTGAAATGGCTCTCTGATCCTGCTGGCACATTGTGACGATAACTTTCATCAGTCACTTCCAGGTACGCAGGTTCAAACGCTGCAACTAATTTTGCTTCTATTTGCTCGCGAATCATAGCAATCTCCTCACACCGCTTTAGCAGAGAACTGCGCCCTCACTGGAACATCTGTCACCTAGTAAGGATAGGCGGGTTTACGACTTATTAGTATGTTACAGAAACAAAATTTCTGCGGCGATTGATAAAAAAGGCGATCAGTTTGTCTTACCTGATGGTATTTAGCCATCATTGCGCAAATTGGCGGGAATCATTAAATATCCATACGTCAGTTTGCTGTACTTCGTGAGATGTAAATGTAGGCAAATGTTGTTTTTTCATACCGTCAGGACTTCCCCCATAAAAAGGCGATGTTATGATGTGCGAACTTTGCGTAACCCGTCCCATTTTGCATCTTGAGTCAGATGCATTTATTGAGAATTTAACATGTTGAAAAAAATAATTTTTCCCGTGCTGGCATTATTGATGCTTGCCGGTTGCGCCACCAGCACCAACACCCTGAATATTGCACCAAAAATTACCTTACCGACTCAGGATCCTACCCTGCAGGGGATCACCATCAGCGTTAACGGCGCTGACCAACGCCAGGATCAGGCGCTGGCAAAAGTGAACCGTGATGGCCAGTTGGTTTCCCTGACACCGTCACGCGATCTGCGTTACCTGCTGCAGGAGTCTCTGGAAAAACAGATGACTGCACGAGGTTATATGATTGGTCCGAATGGCGCTGTTGATCTGCAAATCGTGGTTAATAACCTCTTCGCTGACGTTCAGGAAGGCAATCTGCGTTACAACATCACCACCAAAGCAGACATCTCCATTATTGCTACCGCGAAAAATGGCAATAAGCAGGTTAAAAACTACCGCTCAACCTATAACGTTCAGGGGGCGCTTACCGCCACCAACGATAAAATTACCAATGCGGTTAACAGCACGCTGGGCGATGTCATCAATGATATGGCGCAAGACACCAGCATCAGCGACTTTATCAAGGCTAACGCCCGGTAATTCCGCCGGTATTGGCTGACGAACTACTCCTTCTGCCCGGCACCGTCGGGCAGAACTATTTTTAGCCGTCTTCGCTTTGAAATCACGCGTTCTGCTAATCCCTTCTTTATTATCTCCCTGCATCCTTTATTATGCCCTGCGCCACTCTTTCACCGGTCAGCGGGAACACATTTGCATGGTAAGTCAGTACTTCAAGATTTTCACACAACGCAATACCCTAATCCTGCTGCTGTTAGGCTTTGCATCCGGCTTACCTCTTGCGCTGACATCCGGAACACTTCAGGCCTGGATGACGGTGGAAAATGTCGATTTAAAAACCATCGGTATCTTCTCGCTGGTCGGCCAGGCTTACGTTTTCAAATTCCTCTGGTCCCCGATGATGGACCGCTATACACCCTCATTTTTTGGCCGCCGCCGGGGATGGTTAATCCTCACGCAGTTGCTGCTGGTCGCCGCTATTTTTGCCATGGGCTACATGGACCCGTCAAAAGAGCTGTTCTGGCTGGCTGCGCTGGCCGTGTTGATCGCTTTTGCCTCGGCGTCGCAGGACATCGTATTTGATGCCTACAAAACTGACTTACTGCCTGCGGCTGAGCGAGGCAGCGGTGCGGCGGTATCGGTACTCGGGTATCGTCTGGCTATGCTGGTTTCCGGCGGGCTGGCGCTATGGATAGCCGACCGCTACCTCGGCTGGCAACACATGTACTGGCTGATGGGCGGGCTGATGCTGGTTGGCGTGGTTGCTACGATTATGGCGCCGGAACCTGATGTTTCCGAACCCGCGCCACGCACGATAGAAATTGCAGTTGTCGCGCCCCTGAAAGACTTCTTCGGACGTAACAACGCCTGGCTGATCCTGTTGTTAATCGTTATGTATAAAATGGGGGATGCCTTTGCCGGCAGCCTCAGTACCACCTTTTTGATTCGCGGCGTGGGGTTTGATGCCGGTGAAGTCGGGTTGGTGAACAAAACGCTAGGATTACTGGCGACTATCATCGGTGCGCTCTACGGCGGTATGATGATGCAGCGGCTAAGCCTATTCCGTGCGCTGATGATCTTTGGAATTTTGCAGGCGGTATCCAACGCCGGATACTGGATTCTGGCGGTGACCGATAAGCACCTTTATTCGATGGGCACGGCGATATTCTTCGAAAATCTGTGTGGCGGCATGGGTACAGCAGCCTTCGTTGCCCTGCTGATGACGCTGTGTAACCGCTCATTCTCGGCCACCCAGTTTGCCCTGCTTTCTGCCCTTTCTGCCGTTGGCCGCGTCTACGTTGGCCCGATTGCCGGATGGTTTGTCGAGGCTCACGGCTGGCCGCTGTTCTACCTCTTTTCCATCGTTGCCGCCGTGCCGGGCTTACTGTTACTGGCCGTCTGCCGCCAGACGCTGGAATATACCCAACAGACCGATCAGTTCCTGCCACGCACCGAGTTTTCAGGAAGTTACAAACTGGCCCTGCGTATGTTGTTAACCGGGACTCTCCTGCTGGCCGCCTGGCTCATCTCTCTTATGAGTAACGGACTGGGCTGGACGAACCTGACGACGTTGCCGTATCGTCTGCTTGAAGCCGGTGCACTAATTTGCCTGGTTGGGATTGTGCTTGGCAGCATGCTGGATTTTCTGGCGTTGCGCCGTCAAAAGGCAGCCTAGCTTACGCAGGCCGGTATTTTAGGAATAGGTGTCCTTGCACCAAACATCAAAGTCTGGCCTGATGTATTTTGTTGATCTGTGAAGGGTATTTTGAGCTGGTTCAACCCTAACTGACGGAATCTAATATTGTTATCGAGAGAGTAAATCGAAGCGATTTTCCCTGCGCTAAGATAAGTTTTCCTCAATAATTTATATTTAATAAGTTACAGCATCTTTCAAATACACTTTTTTTTTACCTGCTTTTGATTTTTAAATTCACCATATTTATACATCGCATTAACATTAATTAAACTTACCCAGAACATTACACTTCGCGTTAAATATTCCCCCTGAGTGCTATACCTTGTTTTTGCTCACCATAGTGGCCGTTCCCATCGCAACATATTGTTGACACTGAGAAATTGTCACTCTCCGTGACATCTGTGACCCCGTTAACATAATGTGGCAGCGGCCTGCTGACACTTCCCTAAGCGTGTTTACAGTACTGCAACCTTCCCGTAAAATGCCCGCACACATGGAGCGACAATAGAGCCCTGATTTATTGAGGTCGTTAGATGAGACTTAAGAAATACAATAAAAGTATTGGGATGTTGTCCTTATTTGCCTCTGCGTTAATGTTAAGCGGTTGCAATACGGCATTGATGGATCCCAAAGGAGCAATTGGACTCGAGCAGAGAACACTGATTTTAACTGCAATCGGCTTGATGCTGATCGTCGTTATCCCAGTGATTATCATGGCCTTGGCGTTTGCCTGGAAGTATCGTGCTTCTAACACAAATGCTAAGTACAGCCCGAACTGGTCCCATTCCAACAAAATCGAAGCCGTGGTTTGGACTGTTCCGATTATCATTATTGCCATTCTGGCAACGATAACCTGGAAAACCACTCATGCGCTTGATCCGTTCAAGCCTATCGTATCTGACCAAAAGACAATGACAGTTGAAGTCGTTGCTCTGGACTGGAAATGGTTGTTCATTTATCCAGAACAAGGCATCGCGACTGTTAACGAATTGGTTATTCCTAAAGATGTTCCGGTTCAGTTCAAAGTCACTTCTAACTCAGTGATGAACTCGTTCTTTATTCCTCAGTTAGGCGGGCAGATTTACGCGATGGCCGGTATGCAGACTCAGTTGCATTTGATTGCAAATGAAGCGGGTACCTATAAAGGCATCTCGGCAAACTTCAGTGGCCGCGGTTTCTCTGGCATGAAGTTCAACGCAATTGCGACCCCAACCCGTGCCGATTTCGACACTTGGGTAGCAAAAGTGAAGACCGCGCCTAACCAGCTGGCAACCACCGGCGACTTCAACAAACTGGCAGCCGATAGTATCGACAACCCGGTTGAATACTTCGCCAGCGTCAAACCTGATTTGTTCAAAGAGATCATTGGCAAATTCATGGGTGATATGAACATGCACAAAGGCCAGACCATGCCTATGCCAGCAGGCACAGACATGAAAGGCATGGACATGGGTGATCATGCTCACGCAGCCGGAGCCGAGGAATAAACGATGTTCGGAAAATTAACGCTTGATTCGGTTCCGTATCATGAACCGATTATCATGGTCACCGTTGCCGCGATAATTTTAGGTGGTTTGGCCGTTGTGGCTGGCATCACCTATTTCGGCAAATGGAAGTATTTGTGGACTGAATGGATCACATCCGTTGACCACAAAAAATTAGGTATCATGTACATCATTCTGGCCTTCGTCATGTTGTTGCGTGGCTTTGCCGATGCCGTCATGATGCGTAGCCAGCAGGTCCTTGCCTCCGCTGGCGAACCGGGCTTCCTACCGCCTCATCACTACGACCAAATCTTTACCGCGCATGGCGTGATCATGATCTTCTTCATGGCAATGCCTTTCGTTATCGGTCTGATGAACGTGGTCGTTCCATTACAAATTGGTGCCCGCGACGTTGCGTTCCCGTTCCTGAACAACATCAGCTTCTGGTTTACCGCCGCTGCAGTGATCCTTATCAACATCTCTCTGGGTGTCGGTGAGTTCGCACAGACCGGTTGGTTAGCCTATCCGCCGTTGTCAGGTAAGGAGTACAGCCCGGGGGTCGGGGTCGATTACTGGATATGGAGTCTACAGATATCCGGTATAGGGACCTTGCTGACCGGTGTTAACTTCTTCGCCACCATCCTCAAGATGCGTGCGCCTGGTATGCCGCTGATGAAAATGCCGGTATTTACCTGGGCTGCACTGTGTACCAACGTCCTGATTATCGTGTCGTTCCCAATTCTGACTGTAACCGTTGCGTTGCTGACCCTGGATCGCTATCTGGGCACCCATTTCTTCACGAATGATATGGGCGGCAACATGATGATGTACATCAACCTGATTTGGGCCTGGGGCCATCCGGAAGTGTACATTTTGGTTCTGCCAGTGTTTGGGGTGTTCTCGGAAGTTACCGCGACCTTCTCCAAAAAACGTCTGTTCGGCTACACCTCACTGGTATGGGCAACCATCGCTATTACCGTGCTGTCGTTCGTCGTTTGGCTGCACCACTTCTTCACCATGGGTTCAGGCGCCAACGTCAATGCCTTCTTCGGCATCATGACGATGATCATTTCTATCCCGACCGGGGTAAAAATCTTCAACTGGCTGTTCACTATGTATCAGGGCCGTATCCAGCTTAACGCTGCGATGCTGTGGACCATCGGCTTCATCATCACCTTCTCCGTGGGTGGTATGACCGGCGTTCTGCTGGCGGTTCCGGGTGCGGACTTCGTGCTGCACAACAGTCTGTTCCTGATTGCCCACTTCCATAACGTGATTATCGGTGGTGTGGTGTTCGGTTGCTTCGCAGGCCTGACTTACTGGTTCCCTAAATCTTTCGGCTTCACGCTGAACGAAAAATGGGGCGTGCGTTCATTCTGGTGTTGGATCATCGGCTTCTTCGTTGCCTTCATGCCGCTCTACATTCTGGGCTTCATGGGCATGACTCGCCGTGTCAGTCAGAATATCGACCCTGAGTTCCACCCATTGCTGGTTGTTGCAGCTTGTGGTGCAGCGTTGATCGCACTCGGTATCCTGTGTCAGTTGATCATGATCTTCGTTTCTGTCCGCGACCGCGATCAGAACCGTGATCTGACCGGTGACCCATGGGGTGCCCGTACTCTGGAGTGGTCTACCTCTTCACCTCCTCCGTTCTATAACTTCGCTATCGTGCCGCAAGTTCACGACCGTGATGCATTCTGGGACATGAAAGAGAAAGGCGAAGCTTATGTAAAACCGGCTAAATATGAAAAAATTCATATGCCACGCAACAGCGGCGCAGGCTTCGTCATCGCCATGCTCAGCCTGGTCAGCGGTTTTGCATTAATCTGGGACATCTGGTGGTTGGCGCTCGTTACCTTCATCGGCATTGTTGTGACCTGGATTGTGAAAAGCTTCGATGAAGATGTTGATTACTACGTTCCGGCTGAAGAAGTTGAACGTATCGAGAACCAGCATTTTGAACAAATCAGCAAAGCAGGCGTGAAACATGGCAACTGATACCCTGACTAACCACGACGCAGCCCATGCAGAGCATGGGCACCACGACGCAGGTGAAACCAAAGTCTTCGGCTTCTGGATCTACCTGATGAGCGACTGCGTACTGTTTGCGAGCTTATTCGCAACTTACGCGGTACTGGTGCATGGGACCGCTGGCGGCCCGACTGGTAAAGACATTTTCGAACTGCCGTTCGTTCTGGTCGAAACCTTCTTCCTGCTGTTTAGTAGTATTACTTACGGCATGGCGATGCTTGGCATGACTAAAGGCAGCGTAAAAGCTGTTAACGGTTGGTTGTTCCTGACCTTCCTGTTTGGTCTTGGCTTCATCGGGATGGAGTTGTATGAATTCCATCACCTGATTAAAGAAGGTTTTGGTCCGGATCGCAGTGGTTTCCTGTCTGCCTTCTTTGCGCTGGTTGCCACTCACGGTATCCACGTAACCTGCGGCCTGATCTGGATCATCACCATGATGGTACAAGTAAGCCGCCGTGGCCTGACTGCCGTTAACCAAACCCGTCTGATGTGTCTGAGTCTGTTCTGGCACTTCCTGGACGTTGTCTGGATCTGCGTGTTCACCGTTGTTTACCTGCTGGGGGTATTAGGATGAGTCATTCTGTAACTTCCCATGGCGGCGCAAGCCACGGCAGCGTGAAGTCATACCTGATTGGCTTCATCCTGTCAGTTATCCTGACGGTGATCCCGTTTGCCATGGTGATGAGCGACACTGCTTCGCATTCGCTGATCATTGGCACCGTGGTCGCCTCCGCGGTCATCCAGATCGTGGTCCATCTGGTGTACTTCCTGCACTTAAGTACTGCGTCGGAAGCACGCTGGAACCTGGTGGCATTTCTGTTCACCGCTGTGATTATCTTTATCGTCGTTGTGGGCTCATTGTGGATTATGTATAACCTCAACCTCAATATGATGGTCAGTTAAAGAGCCGAGCTGCACGTGATGATTAAGCAATACCTGCAAGTAACGAAACCAGGAATTATTTTCGGCAACTTAATTTCTGTCATCGGGGGATTCCTCCTTGCTGCCAAAGGCAGCATCGACTTCCCACTCTTTCTCTCCACGCTGGTGGGTGTTTCGCTGGTCGTTGCATCGGGTTGTGTGTTTAACAACTTCATCGACCGCGACATCGACCGGATCATGGAAAGAACGAAAAACCGGGTCCTGGTGATGGGGCTTATACCACCGAAAACAACCCTGGTTTACGCGACCATTCTGGGTATTGTGGGCTTTGCGTTGCTGTATCTGGGCGCCAATCCGCTGGCGATGTGGCTGGCAGTGATGGGCTTTGTGGTTTATGTCGGCGTTTACAGCCTGTATATGAAACGCAAATCGGTTTATGGCACGCTGGTCGGTAGCTTGTCAGGCGCTGCGCCTCCGGTTATCGGTTACTGTGCCGTTACCGGCCAGTTCGATATGGGCGCGGCCATCCTGCTTCTGATCTTCAGCCTGTGGCAGATGCCGCACTCGTACGCGATTGCTATCTTCCGCTTTAAAGATTATCAGGCAGCAGGTATCCCGGTACTGCCAGTGGTGAAAGGTATTTCTGTCGCCAAGCATCATATTACTGTCTACATTTTGGCATTTATGATTGCGACACTGATGCTAACCCTGAGTGGTTATGCAGGGTATAAATATCTGATCGTCGCTGCCGCTGTCAGTATCTGGTGGCTGGGCATGGCGCTGAAAGGTTACAAAGCCGAAAACGACATTATCTGGGCGAGAAAGCTGTTTGGCTTCTCTATCATCACGATCATGTCGCTAAGCTTTATGATGTCGGTTGATTTTAGTTCAACCCCAACATCAATGTTGACCTACATCTGGTAACCCAAGGGTTAGTCTGACGCGCTGCTATTCATCCCGAACACAGCACACTGAAAGGCCAGTAGCGATACTGGCCTTTTCTTTTCCCGCGCCGGGCAGCAATAACCGTAATATCTACTAAAGATCCATCGTTTTACCCTAACTGGCTAACCGCACTACAATGGCCGGATTGTAATCTTGAGGTAGTAATGTGAACGATAACCAAATGACCCCGCAGGAAAGCCGGGCGACATGGGGATTAGGGACAGTCTTCTCCTTGCGCATGCTCGGCATGTTTATGGTATTGCCCGTCCTGACCACTTACGGTATGGCCCTGTCAGGTGCCAGTGAAACCCTTATCGGCATTGCTATTGGCATCTACGGACTGGCTCAGGCCGTCTTCCAAATTCCTTTCGGCCTGCTGTCTGACCGCGTGGGCCGTAAACCGCTGATCGTCTTCGGCTTGATCATCTTCTGCATCGGCAGCGTGGTCGCCGCCTCAACCGACTCCATCTGGGGTGTGATCATCGGTCGTGCAATGCAGGGTTCCGGTGCAATTGCCGCCGCCGTCATGGCCCTGCTTTCAGACCTCACACGTGAACAGAACCGTACCAAGGCGATGGCGTTTATTGGCATCAGCTTCGGCGTAACCTTTGCCATCGCCATGGTACTCGGCCCGATCATCACCCACGCCTGGGGGTTACACGCCCTGTTCTGGGCGATTGCGGTACTGACGCTGGTGGCCATTGTGATCACCTTGCTGGTGGTCCCCTCCCCTGCCACGCATTTGCTCAACCGTGAGTCGAGCATGGTCAAAGGCAGCTTTGGCAAAGTGCTGTCCAACCGCAAACTGCTGAAACTTAACTTTGGCATTCTGTGTTTGCACATCCTGCTGATGTCGAGTTTCGTCGTGCTGCCGCAGGTAATGGAACATGCGGGATTCCCGCCGAGTGAACACTGGCGCGTCTATCTGGTCACCATGCTGGTTTCTTTCGTCGCGGTGATACCTGTGATTATCTACGCCGAGAAGAAGCGCCATATGAAGCAGGTCTTCATGGGTTGTGTGGCAGTGATTCTGTTGGCCGAACTGGTGTTGTGGTACGCAGGTTTGCGCCTGTGGGTGGTGATTGCCGGTATTCAGCTGTTCTTCCTGGCCTTCAACGTGATGGAAGCGATTTTGCCTTCGCTTATCAGCAAAGAATCCCCTGCGGGCTACAAAGGAACGGCGATGGGGATTTACTCCACCAGCCAGTTTCTGGGTGTCGCCATTGGCGGCAGCCTCGGTGGTTTTGTTTATGGTCACATGGGTGCCGGTGCGGTATTTCTTGTCTGCGCCACCATCGCCGTTATCTGGCTGGTGGTGAGTTCCACTATGAGCGAACCGCCTTACGTCAGCAGCCTGCGTATCACGCTCTCTGAACTGGCCGTGAAAGATTTTGCACTCGAAGCCCGCATCAAAGCCCAACCCGGCGTTGCCGAAGCCATTGTGGTTCCGGAAGAGTTGAGCGCTTACGTCAAAGTGGATACTAAACAGACTAACCGGCAAAAACTGGAACAACTGGTGGCTGCTATCTGACGGTACTGACCATCTGGAAACGTCAATAAAAAAGGACGCTAACCTTAGCGTCCTTTTTTTATATCCGCAGCAAAAAGAATCAGTCGCGGAAGTTTTTAAACTGGAAAGGCTGGCCTAAATCACCGTTGCGCACCAGCGTCATCACGGCCTGTAAATCATCGCGGGCTTTGCCGGTTACACGGACTTCGTCGCCCTGGACCTGCGCCTGCACTTTGATTTTGCTGTCTTTGATGAGTTTAACGATCTTCTTCGCCAGTGCAGATTCAATCCCTGAATGCAGTTTGGCTGCCACACTGTACGTTTTACCGCTGTGCTCCATCTGCTCAGGTACTTCGAGCGCCCCGCCTTCAATACTGCGTTTTGCCAGTTTTTCACGCAGAATATCCACCAGCTGGTTAACCTGGAAATCAGATTCACTGGCGCACTTGATAGACTCGTCCTTTTCGTTCAGCTCGAAGCTGGCTGAAATGTTGCGAAAATCCCAGCGGGTGGTCAGTTCACGGCTGGCATTCTCGACCGCATTGCGGACTTCCTGCATGTCAATTTCGGAAACAATGTCGAATGACGGCATAATCTCTTCTCCTGGGATATTAACCCATGTCGTTATGATGATAAGTCGTTTGATGGCGTGCATAATACCGCCTTCGCTCTTTGATGCCAAAAACAAGCCGCATCCTTTTGCAGATTGACGCCCCATCAGACATTAAATGCCCAAATAAGTGTGACACACAGCACAAACAGCTATACTAAAAAACACAAATAAATAACAAATAAGAAACATTACATTCGATTTACTGAGTGCGCTCGATTCAATTGCTCAGGAGGCATAATGAAGATTACAGTACTTGGCTGCGGTGCACTGGGCCAACTATGGCTTTCCACCCTGTACAACCAGGGACACGATGTCCAGGGCTGGATCCGCATTCCACAACCATTCTGCGCCGTGAATGTGATCGGCACTGATGGCACGGCATTCAACCGTAACTTACCCACCAATGATCCGCAGCACCTCGCAGAGAGCGAACTGTTACTCGTGACCCTAAAAGCCTGGCAGGTTTCCGGGGCGGTCAGCGCGTTAATACCCATGCTTAATGATAACTGCACTTTGCTGCTGCTGCACAATGGCATGGGCGCAGGTGAAGAGTTGCCGCCTAACCGTTTCTCGATTTTACAAGGCGCTACGACCCATGCAGCCCGTCACGAAGGCAATTCTATTCTCCACGTCGCCAGCGGCTTAACCCACATCGGCCCGACCTCTGCGCGCGGTGCGGCAGCGAGTCATCTGGCTGATGTTCTGCACAACGCCCTGCCCGACGTCGCCTGGCACAATAACATCTTCCCTTCGCTGTGGAATAAGCTGGCGGTTAACTGCGTGATTAACCCGCTTACCGCCCTGAATAACTGCACCAATGGCGATCTTATTGCATACCCGACTGAAATTGAGCAAATCTGCGCTGAAGTGGCCGATGTCATGGCGATTGAAGGTTATCAGACGCGGGTGGAAACCCTGCTGAGTTATGTTTATCAGGTGATCGACACTACGTCAGCCAATCATTCGTCGATGCTGCAGGACATCCGTACCCAACGTCATACTGAAATTGATTACATCACCGGCTATGTGATTCGCCGCGCGCGCAAGCACGGGCTATCGCTGCCGGTGAATACCCGTTTATTTGAGCTGATTAAAAGAAAGGAAAATGACTATGAGCGTTTCAGTTCTGGTCTGCCTGGCACCTGGTAGCGAAGAGATCGAAGCCGTCACCGCCATTGATTTACTGGTTCGTGCCGGCGTGAAAGTGACGACAGCCAGCGTGGCTGGTGATGGTAATCTGGAGATCCTCTGTTCACGCGGCGTGCGAATTATGGCGGATGTCGCGCTGGTCGACGTCGCTGATAATCCTTTTGATGCCATTGTTTTACCCGGCGGCCTCAAAGGTGCAGAGTGTTTTCGTGACAGCCCGCTGCTGGTCGAAACCGTCCGTCAGACCCATTTTTCAGGCAAGATTGTGGCAGCTATTTGTGCGGCGCCCGCGCTGGTGCTGGAATATCACGACCTTTTCCCGGTAGCCAACATGACAGGTTTTCCGACACTGAAAGGTAAAATCCCGCCGTCAAAATGGTCAGACAGGCGCGTCATGCATGATCCGCGCGTCAATCTGCTGACCAGTCAGGGACCAGGCAGCGCGATGGAATTTACCCTCAAGCTGATCGAACTGCTGCTTGGCAGAGCCAAAGCGGCGGAAGTCGCGGCACAGCTGGTAATGTCACCGGGGATCTATAATTTTACCGACGAAGGTGCTCGGGAATAACCGCCTCTGTCGAGGCAAAAAAAGCACATAAAAAAAACCGGCCAGACCGGTTTTTCACTGCTTTCGTCCTAAAAATTAAGGGCGATAGACTTTCACGTTAGTGAAGCCCTGCTCGATCAGATAAAGCGCCTGTAAGCGGCTCATTACACCACGTTCGCAGTACAACAGGTAGGTTTTGGTCTGGTCGAGATCCGCAAACTGCGCGCTGAGTTTGTAGAACGGCAAGGTCTTCACTTGCACATTTTCCAGCTCAAGCGGCTTGTCATCGGCTTCGTCCGGCGCGCGGATATCCAGCAGAATATCGGTGGAAACAAATTCTGCCACCGTTTCAACCTCAGCCACTTCTTTTGCGGTCTCTTCAGCGATATGGCGGATGTCGTAGTTTTGCGCTTCGCTGACCACTTTATCGAGCACTGAGAAATCAAACATCTGCTCTTCGGCTTCGATTTTGGCTTTCACCGCTTTGACGGTCGGGCTTTTGGAAATGACACCGCAATATTCCGGCATCGTTTTAGCGAAGTCTTCGGTGCCAATCTCGCGGGCAACCTTGATGATGTGCTCTTTATCATGGGAGATAAGCGGGCGCAGGATCAGGGTATCCGTCGCATTGTCGATCAGACGCAGGTTGGTCAGGGTCTGGCTGGAAACCTGTCCCAGCGCTTCGCCGGTCACCAGCGCCTGCACGCCATAGCGTTCAGCAATTTGCGATGCCGCACGCACCATCATGCGCTTAAGTACGACACCCATCTGACCGTCTTCGATCTTCTCAAGAATTTCGCCCACCACCGGCTCAAAGTCGATGGCGATAAAGCGTACCTTGTGTGAACTGCCAAAACGGTTCCACAGATAGTAAGCCACCTGTTTCACGCCAATCTCATGGGCAGAACCACCGAGGTTGAAGAAGCAGTAATGCACGCGACAGCCGCGACGCATCAGCATGTAACTGGACACGCCGGAGTCAAAACCGCCTGAAATCAGCGACAGCACATCTTCCTGTGTCCCGATCGGGTAACCGCCCTGGCCTTCGTGTCGGCTTTTGATCAGCACCAGCTGGTCATCGTAGATTTCAAGCTTCACGGTCACTTCAGGTGAAGTCAGATTCACCTTCGCCGATTCAATATGCTGATTCAAACCGCCGCCGACATAACGTTCAACATCACCGGAACTGAAAGTATGCTTACCACGGCGTTTTACGCGCACGCAGAAGGTTTTGCCTTCCACTTCAGAGCGGTAGGCTTCCAGCGCCTGCTCGAAGATGTTGTGAACGTCGGTATAAGGACGATCTTCCACCTCTTCTACATGGCGGATACCGGGAATGCGGCACAGTAATTCGATGATCAGATCGTGTTTGCTTTCGTCTTTACTGCGAACTTCGATATGATCCCAGTGGCGAACCACCGCGAGAGTCTCGTCGTGAGGCTTTACGATGTTACGGATGCTGCTTGCGAGGATCTTAATGAAGCGCAAACGCACAGATTGACTCTTGATGGTAATTTCTGGGAACAATTTAATGATAAACTTCATGGCAGTCTTTTGTTAGCAGTGAGAATTAGGGGTAGTGAGTAGCTGAACCGGGCGCAAAGAGCCTATTATTGTTAAACCCAATGCAGTGACTGCAAGGGCTTTAGGCTTAACAATGCTTTTTGACTGAACAAAACAGTAGCGGCGCGAAGTATATCACCTAAACTGAGTACTCTGCGCGCAAAACCACATCTCGGATGTCACGCCGACACGGAATTTCAACCGGAGCGTTACTCAGCATCGCAACGCCGCATGGCAGCTCCGTCCATCTGATCCAACGAGTTTGAAAGAGAATTATGCCGAAAAAAGCTGCACCACCTGCCAATTTTGAAACCGCACTGGCCGAACTGGAACAGATTGTCGCCCGCCTGGAATCCGGTGAGTTACCGCTAGAAGACGCACTGAATGAATTCGAAAACGGTGTACAGCTGGCCCGTCAGGGGCAACAAAAATTACAACAGGCGGAGCAACGGGTGCAAATCCTGCTCGACAGCGACAATGACGCTGCGCTGACACCTTTCACACCCGACGCTGAGTGATCTGTTATGGCTGATATTGAGCAACAGGCCGAAATCATCGATTTCAACCACCAGCTTCGCATGCTGCAAAAACGGGTCGACCAGGCGCTGACGACGTATATTGATGCACAGCCGTTCTCCGACAGCTCGCTTGTGAGCGCAATGCGTCATGGTGCGCTGCTCGGCGGTAAACGTCTTCGCCCTTATCTGGTGTATGCCACCGGCGAGCTGTTTGGGCTTGATCTCAAGAATCTGGATGCGCCTGCGGCGGCGATCGAATGTATTCACGCCTATTCGCTGATCCACGATGATCTCCCGGCGATGGATGACGACGATTTGCGTCGCGGCCAGCCCACCTGCCACATCAAGTTTGGAGAAGCCAATGCGATCCTGGCGGGAGATGCCTTGCAAACGCTGGCCTTTACCCTCTTAGCCGATGCCCCGATGCCTGCGGTTCAGATGCAGGATCGCCTGTCGATGATCTCCGAGCTGGCCTCGGCCAGCGGCGTGGCGGGCATGTGTGCCGGTCAGGCGCTGGATCTGGCAGCGGAAGGTCAGCACATTGATTTACAGGCGCTGGAGCAAATTCATCGCCACAAAACCGGGGCGCTTATCCGCGCCGCCGTGCGCATGGGCGCACTGGCAGCCGGTGATGCAGGCCGCGCCGCGCTGCCTGTGCTAGACATCTATTCGCAGGCTATTGGCCTGGCTTTTCAGGTACAAGACGACATTTTGGATGTCATTGGCGATACCGAGAAACTCGGAAAACGTCAGGGGGCTGACCAGCAACTTGGTAAAAGCACCTATCCGGCCCTGCTGGGACTGGACGGCGCACAAGCGAAAGCCAGGGATCTGTATCAGGAAGCCGTCTCTGCATTAGCGCAGTTAGACGCACTTTCCTATAACACTGCGCCGCTCCTGGCGTTAGCCAGCTTCGTTATTGAACGCGATAATTAATTCTTACTATGAGCAACTGATGAGTCTTGAACTAGCCAAATACCCGACACTGGCGCTGGCGGAGAATCCTGAAGAACTCCGTTCGCTCCCTAAAGAGATCCTGCCCAAGCTCTGTGACGAACTACGCCAATACTTGCTGGCCAGCGTCAGCCAGTCCAGCGGGCACTTCGCGTCCGGCCTCGGTACGGTAGAACTGACTGTCGCGATGCATTACGTCTATAACACGCCCTTTGATCATCTGGTGTGGGACGTGGGCCATCAGGCCTACCCGCATAAAATATTGACCGGACGCCGTGACAGGATCTCCACTATTCGCCAGAAAAACGGGCTGCATCCGTTCCCGTGGCGCGGCGAAAGTGAGTTTGACACGCTCTCGGTCGGACATTCTTCGACTTCCATCAGTGCCGGTTTAGGCATGGCCGTCGCGGCAGAGCGCGAAGGCAAAGGCCGCCGCACCATCTGCGTGATTGGCGATGGGGCGATCACTGCCGGTATGGCTTTCGAAGCGATGAACCACGCAGGGGATATCAAGTCCGACATGCTGGTGGTGCTCAACGACAATGAAATGTCGATCTCCGAAAACGTCGGCGCGCTGAATAATCATCTGGCGCAGCTGCTCTCCGGCCAGCTCTATTCGCGTCTGCGCGAAGGCGGCAAGAAAGTACTGTCAGGCATTCCGCCAATCAAAGAGCTGGTGCGCCGTACCGAAGAACATCTGAAAGGCATGATGGTTCCGGGCACGCTGTTTGAAGAGCTTGGCTTTAATTATATTGGCCCGGTTGACGGCCATGATGTGCTGGCGCTGGTGCAGATGCTGAAAAATATGCGTGACCTGAAAGGGCCTCAGCTGCTGCACATCATGACCAAAAAAGGTAAAGGCTACGCGCCGGCCGAAAAGGACCCGATCAGCTGGCACGCCGTGCCGAAGTTTGACCCGATCCTCGGCACCTTGCCAAAAAGCAAAGAAGGCTTGCCGACGTACTCGAAGATTTTCGGTGACTGGTTGTGTGAGACAGCTGCCAAAGACAGCAAACTGATGGCCGTCACACCCGCCATGCGCGAAGGTTCAGGCATGGTGCGGTTCTCCCGTGAATATCCACAGCAATATTTTGACGTGGCGATTGCCGAACAGCACGCGGTGACCTTTGCCGCTGGTCTTGCGATCGGCGGTTACAAACCGATTGTCGCGATTTACTCGACCTTCCTGCAACGCGCATACGATCAGGTGATCCACGATGTCGCGATCCAAAACCTGCCGGTGATGTTTGCCATTGATCGTGGCGGTATCGTCGGTGCCGACGGCCAGACCCATCAGGGCGCATTTGATCTTTCGTTCCTGCGCTGCATTCCGAATATGATCATCATGACCCCAAGCGATGAAAATGAATGCCGCCAGATGCTGCATACCGGTTATCACCATCAGGATGGGCCGGTGGCTGTGCGCTACCCGCGCGGCAGCGGTACCGGTGCGACCTGCGAGCCTCTGGCTTCACTGCCTATTGGTAAAGGAATTGTGCGCCGCGAAGGCGAGAAAATCGCCATTCTCAACTTCGGTACCTTGTTGCCGGAAGCTCAGGCTGTGGCTGACAAACTGAATGCGACGCTGGTCGATATGCGTTTCGTTAAGCCGCTTGACGACGCCCTGGTGCTTGAGCTCGCAGCCTGCCATGAAGTGCTGGTGACGCTCGAAGAAAACGCCATCATGGGCGGTGCGGGCAGCGGCGTAAACGAACTGCTGATGGCAAAACGCATCATGGTGCCTGTGCTTAATATCGGCCTGCCGGATCACTTCGTTCCTCAGGGCACGCAAGATGAGATCCGCACAGAATTAGGTCTGGATGCCGCCGGCATTGAACGCCAGATCAGCGACTGGCTGGCCTGATATTACTGGCTGCTCAGCTCTGAACTTCCCCTCTTTTGCCAGAAAGAGGGTTTTTTACTCCCCTCCTTCGTTATACCTCCTGCCGTGAACTACAGTTATAGCGTGCTAAGCATTTCACTTTTTCACTTATGAAAATAAAAATCAGGAGGAATGATGCAATTTATTACCCTCGGAAAAACCGATCTCAAGGTGTCGCGCCTGTGCCTCGGCTGTATGACTTTTGGCGAACCAGATCGCGGCACCCACGCCTGGACACTGCCCGAAGAGAGCAGCCGACCGATCATCAAACAGGCGCTGGACGCTGGCATTAACTTTTTCGATACCGCCAACAGCTATTCCGACGGCAGTAGCGAAGAAATTGTCGGCCGTGCCCTGCGTGATTTTGCCCAACGAGACAACATTGTGGTCGCAACCAAAGTCTATAACGCCGTTACTGGCCTCAAACCCGGCCTTTCGCGCGCGTCCATTATGCAATCCATCGACGACAGCCTGACGCGCCTTGGCATGGACTATGTTGACCTGCTGCAAATTCACCGCTGGGATTACGAAACACCGATCGAGGAGACACTCGAAGCGCTCAACGACGTGGTGAAAGCCGGGAAAGCGCGTTACATCGGAGCGTCGTCTATGCACGCTCACCAGTTCAAACAAGCACTGGACGTTTCAACGCAAAACGGCTGGGCACGTTTTATTTCGATGCAGGATCAATACAACCTGATCCAGCGTGAAGAAGAAAATGAGATGCACCCGCTGTGCCTGCATGAAAATATTGCGGTGCTGCCCTGGAGCCCGCTGGCGCGCGGTAAGTTGACCCGCCCGTGGGGTGAAACCACGGCCCGTTCAGTTTCGGATAAATTTGCCAGTCAGCTTTATGACGCGACCGAAGCCGCCGATGCGAAAATCGCTGAACGCGTGGCAAAGGTAGCAGAAGATCACGGCGTACCGCGCGCGCAGATAGCGCTGGCATGGCTGCTCGCCAAACCGGTGGTCACCGCGCCGATCATCGGAGCTTCGCGCGCGGAGCACCTTGAGGACGCCATCGCTGCCCTGCGGGTGAAACTGTCGATTGAAGAGATCGCCGAGCTGGAAATGGCCTATCAACCCCATGCTGCCACCGGTTTCCAATAGCAGATCTCCAATAACAGATTTCCCGCCTCCGCAAACAAAAAGGGCACTGAACGTTACACGTCAGCGCCCTTCATTTTATTACCTGGTCGGGATCAGAACAGGCCGAGCGGCCAGTGATGTCCAATCAGATAGATAATGCCCGCAGCGATAATACCGGCTACCACGTCATCAATCATAATGCCCATACCGCCCTGCACGTTGCGGTCAAACCAGCGGATCGGCCAGGGTTTCCAGATATCCAGGATGCGGAAGATCACGAAACCGGCCAGCACCCATTGCCAGTCATTGGTTGGCAGGGCCATCAGGGTGATCCACATCCCGACAAATTCATCCCAGACAATGCTGCCGTGATCATGTACGCGCATATCTCTGGCCGTCTGGCGACAGAGATAAACACCGATACAGATGCTGAACATCACCACCAGCGAATAGACCTGCCACGGCAGATAGGTCAGTATCATCCAGAAAGGAATGGCGGCAATTGAGCCTGCGGTTCCGGGGCCAACCGGGAACAAACCACTACCAAAACCGGTCGCCAGCAAATGCCACGGATTGCGTAAATCCAGACGCTTCTTCGCTGCCGCCATGTCCTGCACGTGATCGCCCGTTTTACCTTTATAATTCGCCGGACGCTTTTTATGACCGATAGGTTTCGGATCCTGAGTCACGCGGTTTCTCCTGCAGCAAAGTGATCAAATCCGTGCCAGTCCAGTTCTACCGGCTCGCCCGAACGCAGCAATTTAATGCCTTCGGAGAGCGGAGCAATCTGACCGATACAGGTAAAATCAACGCCCAGATGGCTGAGTGCCACATCCAGTGCGCCACGGTTAATTTCAGGCACGGTGAAACAAAGTTCGTAATCTTCGCCCCCGGTCAGTGCCCATTTCAGCGCCTGTTCCTTGTCGACACTGGCGAGCAGCGATTCTGACAACGGCAGCGCGTCAAGATCCAGCCGTGCGCCACAGCCACTGGCGGTAAGTACGTGCTGTAAATCAGAAATAAGACCGTCAGAGATATCGATGGCGGAGGTCGCGAGATCACGCAGCGCCTGTCCCTGAAGAATGCGCGGCGTCGGACGCAGATGGCGTTGCAGCAAAGTCTGGCGGTGCCCGACATCGCTGACTTCCAGCTGTTCAAGCAAAATCGCCAGACCAGCGGCGCTGTCACCGAGCGATCCGGTCACAAAAATCCAGTCGCCAATACTTGCACCGGCACGCGTCAGGGCGCGATCCATAGGAATTAATCCCTGAATGGTGAGCGTCATGCTGAGCGGACCGCGGGTAGTGTCACCGCCAATCAGCTGCATTCCGTAATAATTCAGTTGTTCAAACAGGCTGTCACTGAAGGCTTCGAGCCAGTCAGTGTTCACTTCAGGCAGGGTCAGCGCCAGAGAAACCCAGGCAGGGTCAGCGCCCATAGCCGCCAGATCGCTAAGGTTCACCGCCAGCGCCTTGTAACCAAGGTCTGCCGGGTCAATGGTCTTGAGAAAATGGATGCCTTCTACCAGGGTATCGGTGCTTACTGCCAATAACTGCTTTTCTGCGACAGTCAGCAGGGCGCAATCGTCGCCAATGCCTAACTGTACGTCCCGGCGTGCTGTTCTATACCGGTTAAAATAGCGCGCTATTAAATCAAATTCGCCGCATGCCATAGTACAATTCCAGATCGATAGAATGAATTAAGGCCGGATATCCGGCCCTAACAGGTTAGTCAACGCCATGGTAAGCGATGCAACATCACATGATTATCAACGAACTGCGTGACTAACAGTCTTTTCAGTTACTTCTTATTAATACGAATGTGTGGGCCTGCTTTATCCAGCACGCCATTCACAAACTTGTGGCTGTCTTCTGCGCCGAAAACTTTCGCCAATTCGATCGCTTCGTTGATTGCCACTTTGTACGGGACATCCTGACGTTTGCTCAGCTCGAACAGTGCCAGACGCAGAATCGCTCTTTCCACCTGACCGAGTTCTTCGAGTTGACGTGAGAGGTACGGAGCCATCAGTGCATCAAGTTTCTCAGCATTGGTAGCAACACCGGTCAGCAACTCGCGGAAATAGGTGATGTCGACATCTTTGACATCCTGCTCAGTCAAGAATTCTAATTCAACATCGGCGATGTCATTTTTCGACAACTGCCAGGAGTAAATTGCCTGTACGGCACATTCACGGGCGCGGCGACGAGCAGCAGGTTTCACGGATTTCCCCTTAACTAGATTCAGGCCTTAATGGCCTTGATAACATTAATCATTTCAAGCGCGGTCAGGGCAGCTTCAGCGCCTTTATTACCGGCTTTTGTCCCTGCACGTTCAATGGCTTGCTCAATACTTTCGGTAGTCAGCACACCAAACGCAACCGGGATCTCGCTGCTCATGGCAACGCTGGACAGGCCAGAGCTACATTCACCAGCAACGAATTCGAAATGGGCAGTGCCCCCACGGATGACGGTACCCAGTGCGATAACGGCATCGTATTTGCCGCTGTTCGCCAGCGCACGGGTAGCCAAAGGCAGTTCATAAGCGCCCGGGACCCATACAACGGTGATGTTGTCGTCGCTAACCTGACCAATTCGTTTCAAGGCATCAATCGCGCCGGAAAGCAGGCTGTCGTTGATGAAATTGTTGAAACGGGCAATAGCGATTGCTACGCGCGCGTTCGGCGTGGCTACAACACCTTCGATAACGTTCATAGGTTTTCCTTTAAATGGGTTCAAGAGTTAAGCTTTTAACAACCCCAGCCTGGCCCAGCCGCAGGGGGGCGGATTCTATCATAATATTCCCATGTCTGGACATGCGATTTATAAACCCATGCATGACAGGGGGATATTGCAGGCGGGGGCATGGCCGTCTGCTGGCGATTCAGTCACCTATCAGTGAGAAGGTTTCAGGCGCAGACGCAAATCAGGCCCGACCTGCCGCACATCGCGGAGGGTGAATTGTGGCGCATCGGACAGGGTTTGCAAGCCTGGGAGCACACAAAGCGCACGTCCGTTTTCCCCGAGTAATTTGGGTGCCATATAAACAATCAACTCATCAACCAGACCCGCCTGCAGCAAAGCACCGGCGAGTTCAGCGCCGGCTTCGACCCAGATTGAGTTCACCTGACGCTTAGCCAACATCATCATCATCAGTACCAGGTCAACGCGGTTGCCACGCCCAGGCACCACCCATTGTTGCGTGGCGTCAGACCAGGTCTGTGTATCGGCCTGCAAGCGTGCCAGCCAGGTTTCCCCCGGCTGATTAACCAGTTGATGTTGCGGCGTCACGCGGTTTTGGCTGTCGATAATAATGCGCAGTGGCTGGCGCAAATTTTCCTGCGGATAAAGATTTTGGGTGTCGCTGTCGAGTTCACTCCAGCGCACATTCAAAGAGGGGTTGTCTGCCAGCACGGTAGCGCTGGAACTGAGGATGGCCGAACTCTGGGCGCGAAAACGTTGCACGTCAGCGCGGGCAGCGGCGGAGGTGATCCACTGACTTTCGCCCGAAGACATCGCAGTGCGACCATCAAGGGAAGCTGCCATTTTTAGTTGCACATAGGGAAAACCGGTGCGCATACGTTTGAGAAAACCCAGGTTTACCGCTTCGGCCTCGCTATGCATCAGCCCGTGAGTGACGTCTAGCCCGGCCTGTTTGAGACGGTAAAGCCCGCGCCCCGCGACTTCCGGATTTGGATCCTGCATGGATGCCACCACCCGTGTAACACCGGCAGCAACTAATGCATCGGCACAGGGTGGCGTACGTCCATGGTGGCTACAGGGTTCGAGCGTGACGTAAGCCGTTGCACCTTTGGCCCGTTCACCCGCCATGCGCAGGGCATGCACTTCAGCATGAGGTTCGCCCGCACGCAGATGGTAGCCTTCACCAACGATCTCGCCGTCACGAACAATCACGCACCCGACGTTAGGATTAGGCGTGGTGGTAAAACGTCCCCGGCGCGCCAGTTCAAAGGCGCGTGCCATGTACTTTTCATCGGCATGTAGCTGTTCAGCGGGCATAGCGTTCCTTAATCCTGCAGGCGGGCAATTTCTTCGCCGAATTCACGGATGTCTTCAAAGCTGCGGTAGACCGAGGCAAAGCGAATATACGCGACCTTATCCAGCCCTTTAAGTGCATCCATGACCAGATTACCGATCATCTTAGCGGGGACTTCACGCTCGCCAGTGGCGCGCAATTGCGACTTGATATGGCTGATCGCCATTTCGACATCATCAGAACTGACCGGCCGCTTTTCCAGAGCCTTCAAGAAACCACGGCGTAATTTGTCTTCATTAAACGGTTCACGAACTTCATTACTTTTAATGACACGCGGCATAACCAGCTCAGCCACTTCAAACGTGGTGAAGCGTTCATGGCACACCAGACACTGGCGGCGACGCCGGACTTGTGACCCATCGCCGACCAGGCGGGAATCGATGACTTTCGTATCAACAGCAGCACAAAATGGGCAATGCATAGCACTTCCTGATGGCGGACCCGATTGGCCTCTAGTTTAGCGCGAAGTCGCACGACAACAAAGGCTGTCGCTACTTTGGCTGACATCGGGTTAAACTTAGCCACCCGTTAGAGCGGCGGTAGGGTATCTCCCCCGACGTATCTATGATTTCATATGTCCTGACGGACGATTATTTACAGGACAACAGAAAAGGAAATTACTGACATGACACGATATTTTCGCACAGCATTCGCCGTTACGGCCCTGCTGACACTGGCTGGTTGCGCCGCACAAAACCCGCAATTGCCTGAGCTGAAAACTGAAGTCGGCCAGTTAAATCAAAAGTTACAGCGCCTGACCGATTTAGCCAGCGCGCTCGAACAACAAACACTGCTTAACCGTCAGTCAAATACCGGCCTGTATATTTTGCCCGCCGCCAAGAGCCCTGCCGTGCTGAAAAGTAACATCGGTGAATTAAACGTCTCGCTGACCAACGTCATGCCAGACGCCATGGGTGTGCAAGCGATATTGCATATCAAAAATTCCTCCGGACAGCCATTGCCGATGTTCACGGCCTCTCTCGACTGGGGGCAGTTGGATCCCGTGACCGGCAAACCGCTGACCGTCGATATGCAAACACAGACTCTGACCAGCACGCCGACTCTACTGCCAGGCGCTGAACAAACACTCGACATCCGTTTACGCAATGTCAGCGTTGAAACCCTCGGATTTATCCGCTTGCATCATATCGAAGCGGAAACCAAGTCTGCGCCACAGGTTGCCACCCAACCCTGAGCTACAAGAAAATAGTATAGTAAACCCGACGTCATCTTCTGGCGTCGGGTTTGGTTGTTTGCTTTATCAGGTTTTAATGGCTGATAAGAACATAGGGCTGATACTGCCCCTGCAAACTGCCGAGAAACGCAACAATATCATTAACATCCTGCCATGATGCTTTTTTGCCAACCTGATACACCAACATCGGCTTAACCGCCTCGTCCGGCGTTGCCACATCCCCGATGAAAGCAGGGCGCGTTCAGAGTAATGTTACGCAGCGTCGGGACTTTCTGCCTGAAACGGTCGCGTTCGTTTTTCGTCACGTTGAATCGACCAATATCGGCATCGTTAAAACCTGTCGTGAAAGAGTATTTTCTCAACCCGAGCGGCTCATAAGATTGCCCACCCGGTGTTTTACTGGTATGGCAGGTGGCGCACTTATTGTCTTTAAACAACGGATAGCCATGAGCCTGTTGCGCGGTAATGGCTTCATCATCGCCGCCTAAGTAGCGATCGAACGGGCTGTTCTGGGTCAGCAAAGTTTTCTCAAACTCGCTGATGGCATCGGTAATCGATGCAGCTGTAAATCCCTGCGGATAACTCTCGAAAAACTTCGTCTTGAACCCTGCATCCTGATTGAGTTTGATGATGATCTCATCCCATGAAGTGGGGCCCATCTCTCTCGGATTGAATCGAGGCCCATGAGCAAGGCCATGTTTTTCCGTCGAATTTCCGACAAGTTATAGTAGAGAGGCTGACATGAAGAGATGGATTAACATCAAATAGCAGAACGCCAGTGGCCAATGGTTACAATAGGATCTGACGATTGATCAAAACAGCCAGCCGTTGAACAGGCATAAAAAAGCCCCGCAATGCGGGGCTTTTAGTGACTCACATCTTGACAGCTTAAGGCAGGAGCGAAGGCTGATCTGCGCCCTCTTTCTCGACTTTTTGCTGCAACATGTGTTCGCGTTTCATGCCCAGTTTCAGGGCCAGCGCGGACGCCACGTAAATTGATGAAGCCGTACCGATTGAAACACCAATCAACATGGTCAGTGAGAAGCCACGTAACATCGCACCACCAAACAGATACAACATCAGGATCACGACTAACGTCGTACCGGATGTGATTAATGTCCTGTGCAACGTCTGGGTCAACGACACGTTAAAGATTTCATAAGGTGTCCCGCGGCGGATCTTGCGGAAGTTCTCACGAATACGGTCCGATACCACGATGCTGTCGTTAAGCGAGTAACCGATAACCGACATCAACGAGGCGACGATGGTCAAGTCAACCTCGATGTGGAACAACGAGATAACGCCCATGGTGATCACAACGTCGTGAGCAAGCGAGATAACCACACCTGCGGCCAAGCGCCACTCGAAGCGGAAACCGACGTAAATCAGGATAGCGATCAACGCCACTAACAGTGCCATGGCACCATTCTGCGCCAAATCGGCCCCAACGCTCGGCCCAACGAACTCGATGCGTTTCACCTGGGCATTCTGGCTGGTCGTTTCGTTAATCACGCTAAGAACTTTGGTACCCAGAACCTGGCCGCCTGTTTCACCCTTAGTCGGTGGCATACGTACCATGATGTCACGGCTGCTACCAAAGTTCTGTACCAGCGGTTCTGCGAAGCCTGCTTTCTCAAGCGCTGCGCGCATCACATCCAGATCCGCAGGTTTTTCCAGCGAGATTTCGATGACCGTACCACCGGTGAAATCCAGACCCCAGTTGAAACCTTTCACACCGATAATGGCGAGAGAAAGGATCAACAGGAAACCGGAGATACCGAAAGCCCAGTAATCCCAGCGCATAAAGTCATAGACTCTACGGCCATGGTTTAATTGTTCAACAGTATATTCCTGTGCCACAACGCACTCCTCAGATAGACAGCTTTTTGATGCGCTTGCCGCCGTACAACAGGTTTACGATGGCACGGGTACCGATGATTGCGGTAAACATTGACGTCGCTACACCAATACCGGTTGTAATCGCAAAGCCTTTAATTGCCCCGGTGCCGACGGCATACAGGATGATGACCTTGATTAGCGTCGTGACGTTGGCATCAAAGATGGAGCTGAACGCGCCTTTATAACCTTCCTCAATGGCCTGTTGTACTGAACGTCCGTTACTAAGTTCTTCCTTAATACGTTCGTTAATCAGCACGTTGGCATCAACCGCTACCGCAAGGGTTAATACGATACCCGCAATACCCGGCATGGTGAGCGTCGCCCCTGGTATCAGGGACATGATCCCAACAATAAGCACTAGGTTAGCAATCAGCGCAGAGGTCGCAATCAGGCCAAACTTCTTATAGAAGAACAGCATGAAGATAATTGAGACCGCAAGCCCTGCCAGACAGGCTTCCAGACCTTGCTTGATGTTTTCCATACCCAAGGTCGGGCCGATGGTACGTTCTTCAACGATCTGAATTGGCGCAATCAGTGCACCGGCACGCAACAACAGAGAGAGCTGACGGGCTTCATTCGGATCATTAACGCCGGTAATACGGAAGCTGTTACCCAGACGTGACTGAATCGTCGCCACGTTGATCACTTCTTCCTGCTTAGCCAGAATTGAACGGCCGTTGGCATCTTTCTTACCGCTGTCTTTGTACTCCACGAACAGGGTTGCCATCGGTTTACCGATGTTGTCCTTAGTGAAGTTAGACATGGCGTTACCGCCAGCGCTGTCGAGGGAGATGTTAACCTGCGGCTGGTTGTACTCGTCCATATTTGACGTTGAGTCAGTGATGTGGTCACCGGTCAGGATCACGCGCTTGTACAAGACAACCGGACGGCCTTCACGGGTATTTTTCACTTCGCTGTCACCTGGCACGCGGCCAGAGGCTGCAGCAGTGGCATCAACGTTGGTATTAACCAGACGGAATTCCAGGGTCGCTGTTGCGCCCAAAATTTCTTTGGCACGCGCAGTATCCTGGATACCCGGCAGTTCAACCACGATACGGTCAGCACCCTGACGCTGTACCAGCGGCTCGGCCACACCCAGTTGGTTTACACGGTTACGCAAAATAGTAATGTTTTGCTGAACAGCGTATTCGCGAGCTTCATTCAAACGCTCATCAGTCATGACGACGCGTGCAGCTTTATCGCCGCTGGCGCTGATGACTAAATCACGGTGGCGTGGGGAAAGATAGCTGACGGCACTGTCGCGGGTCGCGGCATCCCGGAAAGTAACTTCGACACCATAGTTGTCGAGTTTACGTACCGTGGCGTAAGGAATATTTTTCTCGCGCAGATCACTGCGCATGTTGTCCAAGGTCTGCTCTTGCAGCTTGCTCAACGCGGTATCCATGTCGACTTCCATCAGGAAGTGCACACCACCACGCAGGTCAAGACCGAGTTTCATCGGCTCAGCACCCAACATGCTCAACCATCGCGGCGTTGCCGGCGCAAGGTTAAGTGCAATAACAAATTTGTCGCCCAGGGCGCTGGTGAGGGCTTCGCGTGCGCGCAGCTGCACATCAGTGTCTTTAAAGCGGGCAAGAATCTGACCATTCTCCAGAGCAATGGACTTGACCTGAATTTTGTCTTGATCTAATACGTCTTTGACTTGGTCCAGCGTTGCAACACTGGCGTCGGAGCCCCGAGCGCCAGTAATTTGAACAGCCGGATCCTCACCATAAAGGTTGGGAAGTGCATATAGCAGACCGACGATGATCACAACGATCAGCATCAGATACTTCCACAAAGGATAACGGTTTAACACGGCAGTTCCCTTCGGGAAAATCGAAAATTAAAGAGCCTTCATCGTACCTTTCGGCAGAACGGCAGCCACGAAGTCACGCTTGATCATCACTTCAGTGGTGTCATTCAGCGCGATAACAACATAACCAGTTTCGGCTACTTTGCTTACGCGACCGATCAGACCACCGGTGGTCATCACTTCGTCACCTTTACCGATGGAGTCCATCAGTTTTTTGTGTTCTTTAGAGCGTTTCTGTTGCGGGCGCAGGATCATGAAATAGAAAATCAGACCAAAAACTACCAGCATGATGACCAGAGAATAAGGACTTCCCTGTGACGGTGCGCCGGAAGCTGCGACTGCATCGGAAATGAAAAGACTCATTTAAATTCCCTCATTGTTGTTATGAAACATGACGATCACCGTCTGTTTCTGTTGAATCGACTCGTTTAAAAGCGCCGCCAAAATAGCGACGCCAGGTAAATCGTTGATGGCGGCGTTTGATCTCAGAATTCTGACATCACAACGTTGCCACCAAAGGCTTCCGGATCAGAAGTTGAGAGGCGGAACCTCTTTACCTTTGCGCTCGTAGAAGTCTTTTACAAACAGCTCTAATTTACCCTCTTCGATAGCTTGGCGTAAACCTGCCATCAAACGCTGGTAATAGCGCAAATTATGGATGGTATTAAGACGTGCACCCAGTATTTCGTTGCAACGGTCAAGATGATGCAAGTAGGCACGGCTATAATTGCGACAGGTGTAACAGTCACAATGCTCATCAAGGGTCGTTGTATCGCTTTTATACTTGGCATTACGGATTTTTACGATACCGTCGGTCACAAACAAGTGACCGTTACGCGCATTACGCGTTGGCATTACGCAGTCAAACATATCCACGCCACGACGCACGCCTTCGACTAAATCTTCAGGTTTACCGACCCCCATCAGATAGCGCGGTTTATCTTCCGGAATCTGTGGGCAAACGTGTTCCAGAATGCGGTGCATGTCTTCTTTTGGCTCGCCTACTGCCAGGCCGCCCACAGCGTAACCATCAAAGCCAATATCTACCAGCCCTTTTAATGATACATCTCGTAAATCTTCGTAAACGCTGCCCTGAATAATTCCGAACAAAGCATTCTTATTATTCAATTCGTTGTGACGATCGCGGCTGCGTTTCGCCCAGCGCAGTGACATCTCCATCGAACGTTTCGCGTAATCCCAGTCCGCTGGATATGGCGTACATTCGTCGAAGATCATCACGATGTCAGAACCGAGATCGTTTTGGATCTCCATCGACTTTTCAGGGCTGAGGAAAACCGGATCGCCATTGATCGGGTTGCGAAAATGTACACCCTCTTCTTTGATCTTACGCATCGCGCCCAGGCTGAACACCTGGAAGCCGCCTGAATCGGTGAGGATCGGGCCATGCCAGTTCATAAAGTCATGCAGATCGCCATGCAGCTTCATGATTTCCTGACCCGGACGCAGCCACAGGTGGAAGGTATTTCCGAGCAGGATCTGCGCACCGGTTTCTTTGACTTCTTCCGGCGTCATGCCTTTTACCGTGCCGTAAGTACCGACTGGCATAAAGGCAGGGGTTTCAACCACGCCGCGGTCGAAAACCAGACGTCCGCGACGGGCGCGGCCATCGGTGGTGCTTAATTCGTACTTCACATTGCCTCCAGCATCAGAGAAACAGTCTGATGAGGTTAAATCCGTGGCATCACGCCCGGAAAGAAAGCCCAGATACACGCAGTGCGCCCAGGCCGATAGTTACTGATTACTTATTGCTGCGCCACCACTTCCTGCGGGGCCAGCGGGTTACGGTTAATGAACATTGCATCGCCGTAACTGAAGAAACGGTACTGTTCTGCCACGGCTTGATGGTAAGCGTTCATGGTGTTCTTGTAGCCGGCAAACGCCGAGACCAGCATGATCAATGTTGATTCAGGCAGGTGGAAGTTAGTGATCAGGGAATCAATCACCTGATAATGATAGCCGGGATAAATGAAGATCTTGGTGTCGCCAAAGAATGACGCAATCAGTCCGTTGTCACAGGCTTTGGCCGCGCTTTCCAGCGAGCGGACGGACGTGGTACCCACCGCCACCACTTTGTTGCCGCGCGCTTTACAGGCCAGCACCGCGTCGACCACGTCCTGAGGCACTTCAGCATACTCCGCGTGCATAATGTGCTCTTCAATGGTGTCAACGCGCACCGGCTGGAAGGTGCCCGCGCCCACGTGAAGTGTTACGAAGGCAAACTCTACGCCCTTTTCTTTAAGCTGATCCATCAGTGGCTGGTCGAAATGCAAACCGGCAGTCGGTGCCGCTACAGCGCCAAGACGTTCGCTGTAGACCGTCTGATATAACTCGCGGTCGGCGTCTTCATCCGGGCGATCAATATAGGGCGGAAGTGGCATATGGCCGATTTCATCGAGCAGTGTGAAAACGTCGCGATCTTCATTGAATTCGAGTTCAAACAGCGTGTCGTGGCGGGCTACCATGGTGGCTTTGATATTTTCGTTATCACCTAACAACAGTTCAGCACCTGGTTTCGGGGATTTTGACGCCCGGACATGCGCCAGAATGCGTTTGGTATCCAGCACGCGCTCAACCAGCACTTCAATCTTACCGCCGCTGGCTTTACGGCCAAATACACGGGCAGGGATCACGCGGGTATTGTTGAAAACCAGCAGATCGCCGGGCAGGATTTTATCAAGAATATCGGTGAAAACGCCGTGCGTCAGCTCGCCGGTCGGACCATCCAGCGACAACAAACGGCAGCCGCTGCGCTGGGTCTGCGGATAGCGGGCAATCAGGGACTCGGGGAGTTCAAAAGAAAAATCGGCAACGCGCATGGCTTTTCACTTCACTTAACGGACAAAAACAGGCGGGTTAGTCTAGTGGTACGGCGCCCCCCCTGCAAGGGGATGCGCTAATAAAGGCACCCGCTACCCTGTCAGAGATCAAGTTTCCTGCGCTATACTCCCCCGATGAATTTTTTAGCGCACCTTCATCTGGCCTCAATGGCCGACAGTTCGCTGCTGGGCAACCTGCTGGCTGACTTCGTTCGCGGTAATCCTGACGGCCTCTATTCCGACACGATTGTCAGCGGTATCCGCATGCACCGCCGGGTTGACGTCATGACGGACAGCCTGCCGGAAGTGAAAATCGCCCGCGGCTATTTTCGTCCGGAATTCCGCCGCGTGGCGCCCATCACGCTGGATGTGGTCTGGGATCACTTCCTCTCCCGTCACTGGGAAACGCTAGTGCCCGTTGTTTCGCTGGAGGATTTTATCGACCAGTGTCAGCAGGAAATTGAACCGCAACTGCCCGATATGCCCGAACGCTTCCAGAATTTGAATGCCTGGCTTTGGCCTGAACGCTGGATGCAACGTTACGCCGCCCTGCCCTTTATCGGCAACGTATTAACGGGGATGGCGTCCCGGCGACCAAAACTCAGTGCGCTGGAGGGATCCTTCCACGATCTTGAGCTGAACTACGACGCCCTTGAGCAACTTTTCTGGCAATTTTATCCGCAGATGATGCAGCAGGCGAAAAACCGACAGCTTTAAGCCCTCCGGCTAATAACGTGAACGAACGCACAAAACCCTGCAAATAAGGCGGTTAATCATAGCCAGTATTGCGACTTGGCTCGCAAACTGATAGCCAGATACTATCTGATTGATTGGTCTGATGGGGTTTATTCGCTTTCCTTCAGACCCTATACTAGCTAGCGATTTATACATCCTATTCACTTACCTACTATAAACAGGAGTACTTATGGTCCTGGTAACTCGTCCAGCCCCTGATTTCACCGCAGCAGCAGTACTCGGTAGCGGCGAAGTTGTTGAAAACTTCAACTTCAAAAAACACACTGCAGGCAAGCCTACTGTGATCTTCTTCTGGCCGATGGACTTCACCTTCGTGTGTCCTTCTGAGCTGATCGCTTTCGATCACCGCTATGAAGAGTTCCAGAAACGTGGCGTTGAAGTTGTGGGTGTTTCCTTCGACTCAGAGTTCGTTCACAACGCATGGCGTAACACTCCGGTAGAGAAAGGCGGTATCGGTCCTGTTAAATACGCAATGGTTGCTGACATCAAACGCGAAATTCAGAAAGCTTACGGTATCGAACATCCGGACGCTGGTGTTGCACTGCGCGGCTCATTCCTGATCGACAAAGCCGGTGTGGTTCGCCACCAGGTTGTTAACGACCTGCCACTGGGCCGTAACATCGACGAAATGCTGCGTATGGTTGACGCACTGCAATTCCACGAAGAGCACGGCGAAGTGTGCCCGGCTCAGTGGGAAAAAGGCAAAAAAGGTATGGGCGCATCACCAGATGGCGTTGCTAAATACCTGTCTGAAAACGCCTCAAACCTGTAATCCTCTTTCGGATTTCAAGGTCAATAACGGTCAGCCTCGCTGGCCGTTTTTTTTGCCCGCCCTCCCATTCGTTCACATATTCGTAACAAATCACTGCGCGTTCCCCACAATAAACGCTACTCTCAGTATGTCCCTTGCCTGCTGTGCGAAACCTCGATAACTGGCGCGTACCTTGCATAGATCCTTCGGGCGAAATGGACGCGATCGCCATAAAAAAGCGTTATCACACAAGAGCCTGAAGGTTCTGATATCAAAATGACTGGGTAATAAACAGGAGTTTATATGTGGGTAATTCCATGGAAAAAATCGCTTATCGCACTGGCTATGCTCTCCAGCGCACCGCTGTATGCAGCCTCCAGCCCGGCAGTAGAAGCCAAAAACGGTATGGTGGTGACGTCACAATATCTGGCCTCGCAGGTGGGCGTGGATATTTTGAAAATGGGCGGAAACGCCATTGATGCCGCCGTTGCCGTGGGGTATGCGCAAGCCGTCGTGAACCCGTGCTGTGGCAATATCGGCGGTGGCGGCTTTATGACGGTACACCTGGCGGACGGCAAAGACACTTTTATCAATTTCCGTGAAACCGCACCGGCCGCTGCCAGCGCCAATATGTATCTCGACGCCGACGGCAACGTGAAAAAAGGCGCCAGCCTGTATGGCTATCTGGCCGCAGGCGTCCCCGGTACCGTACTGGGAATGGATACAGTACAGAAAGAGTACGGCGCGCTGAGCCGCCAGCAGGTGATGGCGCCGGCGATTAGACTCGCGCGTCAGGGCTTCGTGCTGACCCGCGCAGATACCGATATTCTCGATACCAAAGTCCAGCGCTTTAAAGAAGATCCGGAAGCAGCACGCATATTTCTGCGAACGGACGGCAGTCCGTTACAACCCGGCGACAAACTGGTGCAAACCGATTTAGCCAATACGCTCGAATCCATTTCCGAACATGGCCCGGACGCATTTTATAAAGGCAAAATCCCGGCGGCGGTGGAAGCGGCATCAAAAAAAGGCGGTGGCATTCTGACTGCGGCGGATTTCGCAAACTACAAAGTCACCGAAACTGCCCCCATCACCTGCAGTTATCGCGGCTATAAATTTGTCTCCGCACCGCCACCCAGCTCCGGCGGCGTGACGATGTGTGAAATTCTTAACATCGTTGAAGGCTATGATCTGAAAAGCATGGGCTTCAACTCTGCGGCGTCCATCCACACGCTCACCGAAGCCATGCGCCATGCCTATATGGACCGTAACACCTATCTTGGCGATCCAGCATTTGTGAAGAACCCGGTCGATCGTCTGGTCAGCAAAAGCTACGCCGAAGAAATTCGTAAGAGAATAGAAGCGGATAAAGCCACGCCGTCCACGCAGGTGCAGCCGGGTATGGAACCCCATGAGAAGCCGGAAACCACGCATTACTCCATCGTCGATAAAATGGGGAATGCTGTTTCTACGACCTACACCATCAATGGACTGTTCGGTTCCGTGGTGATTGCGCCGGGCACCGGTTTCTTCCTTAACGATGAAATGGATGATTTCACCACCAAAGTCGGCGAAAAAAATCTGTACGGTCTGGTGCAGGGTTCGCGTAACGCCATCGCCCCCGGTAAGCGCCCACTCTCCTCAATGAGCCCGAGTTTAGTGACCAAAGATGGCAAAATCTTTATGGTTCTCGGCTCGCCTGGCGGTTCCCGCATCATCACTATTACGCTTCAAGCCGCGCTTAACGTCATTGATTACGGCATGCCGCTACAGGAAGCGGTCGATGCACCGCGCATTCACCACCAGTGGCTGCCAGACGAAGTGTATTACGAGCAGCGCGGTGTCTCTCAGGACAGTCTGAATGTTCTGGCGAAGATGGGCTACAAAATGGTGGAACAAACCCCTTGGGGCGCAGCAGAGCTGATTCTGGTGGGCTTACCGGGTGCTGCGGGTGTCACGCCGATGAACTCAGGCAATGACTCGGCGGTATCGGGCAAAGTGCGTGAGGGCTATCTGTATGGCGCCAATGATGTGCGCAGACCCGCGGGTGCTGCTATTGGATATTAATCCGTAATAAGATGAAAAAGCCCCCGCTATCATGAGGATATCGGGGGCTTTTCTTTATCTTAATGTGAGCGTTTACTTAGCCGTTGTTGTCCACAGTCAGCGCTTCTTTCTTGCGATCGTTACGCAGCTTGAACGCATAACCGATCAGCAGTACTGCCACCCATACCAGACCGACGTACAACGAAACGCGGGTAGTAGGGAACCAGCCAATCAGGCCGATGATGAAGAACAGGAACAGGATGCCGAACACCGAGGTATAGATGCCACCACGCAGCGGGAATTCCAGCGCTTTAACCTGCTGTTTACTCAATTTACGGCGAAACGCGATCTGCGAGAACAGGATCATAATCCACACCCAGACGGTCGCGAAGGTCGCCAGAGAGGCAATCACCAGGAACACGTTAGACGGCATGATGTAATTGAGGTAAACCGCCACCAGCAGCGCCGCCATCATCACCAGAACCGTGACCCATGGCGTACCCAGACGGGAAACCTTGCTGAACATTTTAGGCGCCTGGCCCTGCTTCGCCATTCCGTGCAGCATACGGCCAACGCCGAACACATCGCTGTTAATCGCAGAAAGCGAAGCGGTGATCACCACGAAATTTAGAATGCCGGCCGCCGCGGTAATGCCCATGTGCTGGAAAGTCAGCACGAACGGACTGCCCTGTGTGCCCACCTGATTCCACGGAAAAATCGACATAATCACAAACAGCGTACCCACATAGAACACCAAGATACGCAGCGGAACGGAGTTAATGGCTTTGGGAATCGACTTCTTCGGATCTTCCGCTTCACCGGCTGTAATACCAATGATTTCAATGCCGCCATAGGCAAACATCACCAGTTGCAGGGATAAAATGGTGCCCATAATCCCCTGACTGAAGAAACCACCGTGACTCCACAGATTGTGGATACCGGTCGGCTGGCCGCCGTTGCCAATACCCCAGAAGATAATGCCAAAACCCGCCACAATCATGATGATGATAGTCGCGACCTTGAAGAAGGAGAACCAGAATTCCAGTTCACCGAACACTTTGACACTGACCAGATTGATCGCACCGATGATCAGCACCACGCTGAGCACCCAGGTCCACTGCGGGACATCCGGGAACCAGATACCCATGTAGATGCCGAACGCCGTCACGTCAGCAATCGCCACGATCAGGATTTCAAAACAGTAGGTCCAGCCGGTGATATATCCGGCCATTGGCCCGAGATAATCCTGCGCATAACGCGAGAAAGAGCCGCTTTGCGGATTGTGCACCGACATCTCGCCCAGAGCGCGCATGATGATGAATGCAACGATCCCGCCGATCAAATACGCCAGTAATACGCTGGGGCCGGCCATTTTTATCGCTTCGGCCGAACCGTAAAACAGCCCGGTTCCGATGGCCGAACCAAGCGCCATAAAACGAATATGCCGGGTCGTCAGGCCGCGCTTTAATTTAGTCGCAGGCGGTTCTTTCTCAACGGACGGTTGCTCAACTGAGTGCTGCATGTAATTAATCCAATTTCTGTTTTCATCAAATCTGATGAGAGACTTTACTCAAACCAATGAAAAAGCCACGGAAGGGATCCCGTGGCCTGTTTGGCGAAAATCAATTATACGATCTAAACATCACTTGCGTGAACCTTCAATACGGATCACTGATGTGCAGTAACGCTGCGCGGACCGCTGATTTTGTCGTAAATTCCGACCAACACCAGCATCACCACTGAAGGCGGCAACCATGCCAGACCCTGCGCCGCCAGCGGCAGGTGCGAAGTCCAGGCTGGCATAAGGTCTGCCAGTGCAGACGTTTTGATGCCATCAATCACACCGAACAAGAAGCTGACCAGCATCACCGGTGCCATGATACGGGTGGTGTTATTCCACCAGCGCAGCGTGAAGCTCAGCACTACCAGCGCGATACACGGCGGATAAATCGCCGTCAGCACCGGGATGGAAATCTGAATCAGATGGCTCAGGCCGAGGTTCGAGACCAGCATGGAGAACAAGCCCAGAATAAATACCAGCGTCTTATAAGAGAGCGGCAAATATTGCGCGAAGAACTCCGCACAGGCGCAGGTCAGGCCAACCGCGGTCACCATACAGGCAACGAAAATCAGTGCGGCCAGGAAGAAGGTGCCAACGCCACCAAAAGTATGGGCAACATAAGCATGCAAGACAACCGCGCCATTGGTCGCATCCGGTACCAGTGAGGCACTGTTTTCACCGAGTTTAAACAGGCTCAGGTAAACCAGCATCAGGCCCACACCGGCAATCAAACCCGCCATGACGGTATAACGGGTCAGCAATTTGGCATCGCTTACGCCACGTGAACGCGCTGCGTTCACAATGACGATCCCAAAGACCATCGCGCCCAAGGTGTCCATGGTCAGATATCCATTCACAAAACCGCTGGAGAACGGCACAGTTTGATAGACTTCTGTCGCCGGAATACTTTGGCCCGCAGGCCACAACACGGCGGCAATGCCCAATACACCCAGCGCGACAATTTTCAACGGCGCGAGGAAGTGGCCGACAGTATCGAGCAATTTCCCCGGATAGAGGGAAATGCCAATCACCAGCGCAAAGTAGATCACGCTATAGATGAACAGCGGCATCGGGCCGTCACCGGTCAGTGGCGCGATCCCGACTTCGAAAGAAACCGTTGCCGTACGCGGCGTGGCGAACAGCGGACCCACGGCGAGATAACAGACCGTCGCCAGCAGTAAACCGGCCGCACGGCCAATCGGCGTACTCAGGGCGTCAACACCACCACCGACGCGCGCCAGCGCGATCACGGTCATCACCGGAAGGCCAACCGCCGTCACCATAAAGCCGGCAGCTGCCCACCAGACTTCATGGCCAGCCTGTAAGCCGACCATCGGTGGGAAAATAATGTTCCCTGCACCGACGAATAAGGCGAAGGTCATAAAACCCAGCGCCAGAATATCTTTGCTTGCTAAACGAGTACTCATGATTGGTGTCGTGTTGCCTGTTCAAATGAATAAAAGTGACCGTTGCTGGCACCCTGCTCTTTCGTCATGAGACAACGCCGCGATGAGCGCGCGTTAACATCGATGTGAGGGCAGAAAGGAGCTTATAAACGCCTGATGATATGCAGATAAAGATGTTGTTATGCAGGGAGTATCGAGCGACAGCGGGAGCTAAGGTAAACGTTTATAGTGCGGAAAGGCAAGTCGCGATCCAAAAAGCAGAGTCTTCCACCAGATAATTACAACAAAGCAGTAAATACCACTAAATAAGCGTTAAAACACGTCACATGATATGTATGATTTATGAACATACGAAGCACAAGATATGCACGATTGACAATAAAAGTGCGCAAAACTACCAGATTACAGTCATTTCACGCACGTTTATAAAGTGTTAACAGAAGGTTAACCTACTAGTTTTTCAGGTCACCAAATACGGGCAGCGATATCTACGACCCGTTTCAGCTTCTCCCACTGCTGCTCTTCACTCAGGCTGTTTCCCTCTTCCGTTGAGGCAAACCCACACTGCGGGCTGAGGCAAATCTGGTTGATATCAAGGAATTCGGCCGCTTCTGCAAGACGGCTTTCCACCGTTTTCGCCAGCTCCAGTTCGCCAGATTTAGTGGTGATTAAGCCCAGAACGGCCTGCTGATGACCCGGCTTGATGAAACGTAAAGGCGCGAAGCCACCGGAGCGCTCGTTGTCATACTCCAGGAAGAACGCATCGATGTTGACGCCGCCGAACAGAATCTCAGCTACCGGCTCATACCCGCCTTCGGAGATCCAGGTCGAGCGGAAATTGCCCCGACAAACATGCAGACCAATCACCAGATCGTCGGGTTTACCGGCAATCGCTTTGTTCAGCACACCGGCGTAAGTACGCGCTAACTCTTCCGGAGAATCACCGCGTTCGCGAATTTGCTTCTTCTGATCTTCCGAGCACAGATACGCCCAGACGGTATCGTCGAGTTGCAGATAACGGCAGCCAGCGTCATAGAACGCTTTGATTGCGTCACGATACAACTGCGCCAGATCGTCAAAATAGGCGTTCAGATCCGGGTAAATCTCTTTGCTGATTGCGTCACGGCCGCCGCGAAAATGCATCACGCTTGGGCTCGGGATCGTCATTTTCGGTGTGGCAGAACCGCTGATGCTTTTCAGGAAGCGGAAATCTTCCAGCATCGGGTGGTCACTAAACCCCAGCTTGCCGGTGACTTTGATGCTGCGCGCTTTGGTTTGTACGCCGTTGAACTGAATCCCCTGAACTGCATCGTAACCTTCTACGCCGTCCAGCCCCTCGAAGAAATCGAAATGCCACCACGCGCGGCGAAACTCACCGTCAGTAACCACTTGCAAACCGGCTTCACGCTGTAGCTCAACCACGCGGCGGATCTCGGTATCTTCTACTGCGCGCAGCTGGCCGGCATCAATCTCACCCGCCTGGAATTGCTTACGCGCATGCTTAATGGCCGCCGGACGTAAAAAACTGCCTACCACGTCAGCACGGAAAGGGGGAAGAGTACGTTGCATGAAAATCTCCTGAAGGTGCCTCCCGCCAGAGGCAGGGAGCCAATGATTCACAAAGTGAATAATCACTTAAAGTTACATAAAGCCATCCAGATGGCTAAACATCTTTAAGGCTATCCTGTCATGCCAAGGTTTCACCGACAAACGAGGATTTTTCATGGGACGTGAAGGAAATTCATGATGGCGATGAGATTCGTGCAAGGCAAAAAGGGAAAGCTGCTCTGTCAGCAGCTTTCCGGTTTATTCCGGATGCTTAACCCGTACTCCGCTGTTTTGCCCCGCAGGTACAATCAGCCGTTGCGGCAGAGTGAACATAAAGCGGGTGCCGGTGCCCACTTCACTGATGATATCGAGCTTGGCGTTGTGGTGGCTGAGTGCATGTTTGACGATCGCCAGCCCCAGTCCGCTGCCGCCGGTCTGGCGGGAACGGGCCTTATCAACGCGATAAAAACGCTCCGTCAGGCGTGGTAAATGCTGAGGGGCAATACCCGGTCCGTTATCGCTGACCTGAAATTGCGCACCGAGTGGCGTCTGCTGCCAGCTGACTTCAATCCGGGTACCCGCTGGCGTGTGATTGACCGAGTTATAGACCAGGTTCGAGACCGCGCTGCGCAGCTGATCTTCATTGCCAAACACCTGCAATTTGTCGTTAACGCGAAACACGATGTCGTGACGGCCACTGCTCAGCGTCTGCACTTCCCGTTCAAGCATTCCCAGCATCAGCGGCATATCCACCCGCTCATTGAGATCAATATTCGCGGCGGCTTCAATGCGCGAAAGCGTCAGCAGTTGCTTAACCAGCCCGTCCATGCGACGGGTCTGCTCCTGCATTGTGTCCAGCGCTTTGCTGCGAAAAGGCTCTTCCAGCTTCTCGTCTTCCATCATCTCCAGATAGCCCTGCAACACCGTCAGCGGCGTGCGTAATTCATGGCTGACGTTGGCGAAGAAGTTGCGACGGGCACCTTCGAGCTGGCGCATCTGAGTGACGTCGCGCGCCACCATCAGCAACTGCCCTTCCGAATAAGGCATGACACGGAATTCGACATAGTGATCGTTGTTCAGCTGTAAATTCAGGGCACGGTCAAAGTCGCGGTTCTGCACCCAGGCGCGAAATTCCGGGTAACGCAGCAAGTTGAAAATATGCTGCCCGTTATCTTCCGGCCAGCGAAAGCCCAGCAGCTCCTGCGCCAGACCGTTGCACCAGAAAATATTCCCCTCTTCGGTCGCCAGCACTACCGCATCAGGCAGCGATTCTGCGCCGCTGCGAAAACGTTTGATCAGTTGACCGAGTTCACGCCGCCGCCGTCGGTTGCGCATCTGCATCTGGTTAAGGCCATAAAACAGCGGTTCCCAGCTCCAGCGGCCATTTGGCGGAGTAATGCTGCGGTCGAGCCACAGCCAATGAGAGAGTTTAAGCTGGTTATAATAGTTCCAGCCCAGCGCCGCCAGCAGGGACGCAAAAAGCAGCCATCCGAAATGGCCGAAGAAAATACCGATGATCAGCGCCGGCAGGCAGAACAGGAACAGTTCCCCGGCCAGCCGTTTCCAGGACAGACGTTCTAACACACAGTAACTCCGTCAGTTGTTCTCTACCCTAAATGATTCGTTACCCTAAATAATTCAAGTCGCCTGCAGCTTGAAGTATGACGGATATTAGTAGCGTGTTGAGAACCGGTACCCGGTCCCACGTACGGTTTGAATCATCCGATCGTGCCCGCTGGTTTCCAACGCTTTGCGCAGGCGACGGATATGAACGTCCACTGTGCGATCTTCCACATACACGTTAGTGCCCCAAACGTTATTGAGCAACTGTTCGCGGCTGTAAACACGTTCGGAATGGGTCATAAAGAAGTGCAGAAGTTTGAACTCGGTCGGGCCCATGTCGAGCGCCTGCTCGTTCGCCATCACGCGGTGTGATGACGGGTCGAGGATCAGGCCCTGCATGTCGATCACCTCTTCCACCGCCATCGGTGAAATCCGGCGCATCACGGCTTTAATACGCGCCACCAGCTCTTTCGGTGAGAACGGTTTGGTGATGTAGTCGTCAGCACCCACTTCCAGCCCGCGCACCCGGTCTTCTTCTTCACCACGTGCCGTCAGCATCATGACAGGGATTTCACGCGTTAACGCTTCGCGTTTAAGGTGTTTGATGAACTGTATGCCGGAACCGCCCGGTAGCATCCAGTCGAGTAAAATAAGTTCGGGGAAAGGTTCGATTAACCGAGCGATTGCCGAGTCAAAATCTTCTGCTTCAATTGCCTGATAGCCATTCTGTTCCAGTACGAAGCAGACCATTTCACGGATCGGAGCTTCATCTTCAACCACTAATATACGTCTAGCCATCGTAGATCCTGCCAATAGGTTAGCGATCAATTGTTTGATTGCGGGAGGCATTATGCGTCAGTTTTGTGACAGATTTATGAAAAAAAACCAGCAACCGAACTAAGTGTAGCTAAGCCTTCATTATTACGTCATGCCGCTGAAATCCGGCTGATTTATCAGGGACAGCCGACCCTGCTGGCGTTTATACTTTGCGACACTCTTTGCGACACTGCATCGTGGCACACTTCATCACGGGAGTTTCATGCGCCTGATCCATACTTCAGACTGGCATCTTGGTCAGTACTTTTTCACCAAAAGCCGTGCCGCCGAGCATCAGGCGTTTTTACGCTGGCTGACGGAACAGGTGGAAAATCATCAGGTTGACGCCGTGATTGTGGCCGGAGATATCTTCGATACCGGCTCCCCACCGAGTTATGCGCGCGAACTGTATAACCGCTTTGTGGTGGAACTGCAAAAAACCGGCTGCCAGTTAATTGTTCTGGCCGGAAATCACGATTCGGTTGCGACGCTTAATGAGTCACGCGAACTGCTCTCCTGCCTCAATACCCGGGTGATTGCTACCGTCGGCGAAGATTTGTCGCAGCAGATTCTGGTGCTTCATCAACGTGACGGCACGCCCGGAGCGGTGCTGTGCGCCATTCCGTTCCTGCGCCCTCGTGATTTGATTGCCAGTCAGGCTGGTCAGTCCGGTAGCGACAAGCAGCTGGCATTGCAGGAAGCCATCGCCGCACATTATGACGCACTTTATCAGGCCGCCGTGGCCGAACGTGAACGCCTCGGCGTGCTGATACCGATCATCGCCACCGGTCATCTGACCACCGTCGGCGTCAGCACCTCTGACTCAGTACGCGACATCTATATCGGCACGCTCGACGCTTTCCCCGCACAGGCTTTTCCGCCGGTAGATTATGTGGCCCTCGGGCATATTCATCGCGCCCAGTGTGTGGCGAAAACCGAGCATATCCGCTACAGCGGCTCACCGATTGCCCTGAGTTTTGACGAGCTGGGCAAAGTGAAAAGCGTCTATTTACTCGATTTTGATGGCGCGACCCTCAACGCCATCGACACGCTGGAGATCCCGCAATTTCAGCCGATGCAGATGATCAAGGGCGCGCTCGTCGACATCGAACAACAACTAAAACAGTTTACTGACGCTGAGACCGACAAGCCGGTGTGGCTAGATATTGAAGTCGCCACGCAGGATTATCTCAGTGATATTCAGCGCCGGATTCAGGCCCTGACCGCCGACCTGCCGGTCGAAGTGGTGTTACTGCGCCGCAGCAAAGAGCAGCGGCAAAACAGCATTTCGCAACAAGAAAAAGAGACCCTCAGCGAACTGAGCGTCGGCGAGGTATTTGAACGCCGTCTGGCACTGGAAACCGGGGTAGATGAAAACCGCCAGGCGCGGATGCGCACCCTGTTCGCTCAGGTGGTGGAACAGGTACAAAGCGGCACCTCAGCCGAGGAGAACGCATCATGAAAATTCTCAGCCTGCGTCTGAAAAACCTGAACTCACTGGAAGGTGAATGGAAGATCGACTTCACCGCCGAGCCCTTTGCCAGTAACGGTTTATTCGCGATTACCGGCCCGACCGGCGCGGGGAAAACCACCCTGCTCGACGCCATTTGTCTGGCGTTGTATCACCAGACACCACGCCTGAACGTTTCACCGACGCAAAACGAGCTGATGACCCGCCACACGGCCGAATCTCTGGCGGAGGTGGAGTTCGAAGTCAAAGGCATCGGCTACCGCGCCTTCTGGAGCCAGCGCCGCGCCAAAAATTCACCGGATGGCAATTTACAGGCCCCCAAAGTCGAGCTGGCGTTACTGGCCGACGGCAAAATTCTGGCCGACAAAGTGCGCGATAAACTTGACGCCATCGCCCAGCTTACTGGTCTGGATTTCGGCCGTTTTACCAAATCGATGATGCTCTCGCAGGGGCAGTTTGCCGCATTCCTGAATGCCGACGCCAATGACCGCGCCGAACTGCTCGAAGAGCTGACTGGCACTGAGATCTATGGCCGCCTGTCGGAACAGGTGTTCGAACAGCATAAACAAGCGAAGAATCAGCTTGAAGGTTTGCACCAGCGCATGGCGGGCATTGAGCTATTGAGCGAAGAGCAGCGTCAGTTACTGGAAAGCCGACTGGCGGCGGTCAGTGGGCAGGAGCAGCAGTTAAGCCAGCAATCTCAGATGCGCCAAAAGGATCTTAACTGGCTGCAACAGTGGCAAGTCGCACAGCAAAAACAGGCCGAATACCAACGCCAGCTGGCAGCCACGGAACAGGATATCGCGCAGGCCGCGCCGCAGTTACAGCAACTGGCGCGCAGCGAACCGGCTGAAAAACTGCGCCCGTTGCTCAATGACCGCAACCGTATTCGTCAGGAAAATCAGGCTTTATCGCAGCAGATCACTGACCTGACGCAGCAACAGGAACAGCAGCTGGCCCAGATGACGCCGTTGAATCAGGCGCTGGAACTGGCACGTACCGCCCGTCAGCAACAGATGCAGATTCAGGAGCAGCAACAAAAGCTCATCGACGAACAGGTACAGCCCCTCGACAACCAGATTGCCCAGTGGCGAAAAACGCAGGCAGACGCGTCGCAGTCGCTCACGGAGGCGAATCATCAGGTCCGTGAGCAAAATGCCGCGCTCGAACAACTGACCGCCCAGCGCGCCCAACTGGAAGCCCAAAGCACTCAGCATCAGGCCCAACAGACCCCGCTGACTGCGGCCCTGAGCACCCAGCAGCAGCAACAGGCGGAGCTGGAGAAACAGCATCCCCTCGCTGCGTTGCGTTCACGTCAGGCAGAACTGGTGCAACTGCGGCCGGTGCGCCAGCAGCTGTTTTCCCTGTCCCAGCTGTACCCGCAAACAAGCCTGCGGGTCGCACAGCAGACCACCGAATTCACACAGCGCCAGACCGAACTGGCCGTTGCAGAACAACAGCTGGAACTTATCCGACAGCAATTCAAACAGCAGAAAGCTCATCTTAATGATGTTGAAAAATTGCTGGAGCAGGAAAAGCGGATTGTCAGTCTGGAAGCCGAACGCGCCCGTCTGCAAACCGGAGAAGCCTGCCCGCTGTGCGGCTCGACGTCTCATCCGGCCATTGAACGCTATCAGGAGATTAAACCGTCTGAAACAGCGCAGCGCGTGGCAGAAATGCGCGCGAAAGCCGAAGCGTTACATACCGCCGGTACGGAGCTGCGGACCAGAACTGAAAGCCTGAAAGAGCAGCAGTTACGTCTGCAAAACAGCCTGACACAAGACCAGCAGCAACTGGACTCTCACCTGAAGAGCTGGCAGCAGCTTAGCGCGCCGTTGCAATTATCCTTCACTTTGCAGGACGCTGATAAGCTCGGGCAATGGCTGGAACGCTGCGAACAGGATGAACAACAGTGTCAGCGGCATCTCACCAGTCATGAGCAGGCCGAACGCCTGCTGCAACAGGCCAAAGATGCGCTTGCCGCCGCCGTCAACCAGCAGCAAAACGCCCGCCAGCAAGCAGAGCTATTAACTGAACGCTTTACGCTGATGCAGAAAAATCATGCTCAGACACAGCTTCAGCTTACGCGCCTGCAACAGCAGTTCAGCGACACCGAAAAAGCACTGGCGGAACTCAGTGCTCAGCGCACCGCCCTATTTGGTGAACAGCAAATTCCTCAGGTGCGTGAACAGCTGCGAACCCAAATGCAGGCGTGCGAAAACACTTTCCAGCGGGCATCAGAACAATTACTGAAAGCCCAGGAGCAGCGCGATCGTCTGGCCGGCCAGTTGGCAACGTTGAACCAACAGCAGCAGCAATCTGCTATACGTTTGCAGCAGGCCGAAGAAGCGTGGCAGCAGGCGCTTAACGCCAGCGAATTCAGCGATGAATCGGCGCTGATGCAAGCTCTGCTCGACGATAATTTGCGCCAGCAGTTACAGATACGCAAAGAGCAGCTCCAGCAGCGCCAGGCCGAGCACCGCGCCCTGCTCGAACAAGCCAACGCCACGCAGGCACAGCTGCGCGAGATTCGCCCGGAGACACTCGGTGATAATGACCACGATGCCGCCATGCTGACGGCTGAACTGAGCCAGCTCTCCCAACAGCTGAAAACTCTGCAACAACAACTCGGCGAGATCCGCAACCAACTGACCAGCGACATTACGCGTCGCGAAGGCCAGCAGGCGTTGATCGCGCAGATTGCGCAGTCGCAACAGTTCTGCGATGACTGGGGTTATCTGAATGCGCTGATTGGCTCCGGCGATGGCGCTAAATTCCGCAAATTCGCGCAAGGTCTGACGCTGGATCATCTGGTCTATCTGGCGAATAAACAGCTGGAGAAGCTGCACGGTCGTTATCTTTTACAGCGTAAAACCAGCGATGCCCTGGAGTTACAGGTCGTCGATACCTGGCAGGCAGACGCGGTACGAGACACCCGCACGCTCTCCGGCGGCGAAAGCTTCCTGGTCAGTCTGGCCCTTGCACTGGCGTTATCCGATCTGGTCAGCGATAAGACCCGCATCGATTCGCTGTTCCTTGACGAAGGTTTCGGCACACTCGATGCCGACACCCTGGACACCGCTCTGGATGCCCTCGACAGCCTGAATGCTTCGGGGAAAACCATCGGCGTCATCAGTCACGTCGAAGCGATGAAAGACCGCATTCCGGTGCAAATCAAAGTCACCAAAGTGAACGGGTTAGGCGTCAGTCGCCTGAGCAGCCAGTTTAAAGTGTGATCCTCATAAACCGCCAGCCATCCGCTGGCGGTTTGCACATTGAACGCTCAACATCCCTCCCTTCTTTCTGCTTTGCGCACCGGTGCAGTGCATCTCTTTTTTGCCGCCTGCTGAAAATCCGGGTTTTACTGTTCATGCACACTATGGCACGGCCTGTGCTTGAGGTTATGTAGACAAAAAAATTGCAGTCCAGACTGCAACCGAGTGGATCACCCGCAGAGAGGCCAGCCGATGAAAGAGACTAAACCTGAGACGCTTTCCACAGAGAACCGCCGCCGCCAACTGATGCAGTGGCTGTCAATTACCGGTGGCGTAATGACGCCCGGCGGCATGATCCCGACCACTGTTTTTTACCAAAGCAGTGGCAACCCAAACGGTTTGCATGCGCCATCACGCAGACCGTTTTCTTTTGGAAGAGTGAAAGAACAAAAGATTTAGAGCGAGAAACGCCCCTGCGGCCATAACCAGGCCGCGCCGCGTACACCGCTGGAATCCCCGTGCGTCGCTTTGAGCAACGGCGTTTCGCACTCGCCGCCGAATACCCACTGTTTCAGCAACAAAGGAACGGTCTGATACAGACGGTCAACGTTGCTCATGCCGCCACCCAGAACAATCACATCCGGGTCGAGGATATTCACCACGTTCGCCAGCGCCTTGGCTAAACGGCGCTCGTAGCGGCCAAGTGCCAGTTCAGCCACCGGATCACCGCCTTCAGCCAGTTTGATGATTTCCGCGCCCTTCAGACGTTGAGTGGAAAGACGGAAATAGTCCTCCTCAAAACCGGTACCTGAACAGAAAGTTTCTACGCAACCTGACTTACCGCAATAACACGGTACTTCCTGAGCAAAGCGGATTTCGTCTTCGTCAGGCCACGGCAGCGGGTTATGCCCCCACTCTCCGGCGTTGCCGTTGCCGCCCGCGTGGGCTTCGCCATTCAATGCAATGCCAGAACCACATCCGGTGCCGATGATCACAGCAAACACTGTTTTTTTCCCAGCACCTGAGCCATCCGTCGCTTCGGATACCGCCAGACAGTTGGCGTCGTTGGCAATGCGCACTTCGCGCCCTAACAGCGTGGCGAGATCTTCGTCCAGCTGCTGACCGTTCAGCCACACCGAGTTGGCGTTTTTAACCTTGCCGGTGAACGGCGACAATGTACCAGGGATCCCCAGCCCCACGCTACCGCGGTGGCCGGTGGCTTTTTCGGCGTCAAGCACCAATCCTTCAATGGCTTTCAGGGTCTTTTCGTAGTCATTACGTGGCGTATCGACACGCTTACGGAACAGTTCATGGCCTTCATCCGACAACGCGATCACTTCAATTTTTGTTCCACCTAAATCAATGCCAATTCGCACGGGTGCCTCACTTGGTTGGGGTCTTCGCTTCAGGGTGTTCAGGTTACTCAGTGTAGAACCCAATGGCGCGTCTGCGGGAAGATTTCCTAACGACGCACGCCGCTCAATTGGGTATCATGCCGCCCTGCATTCTATAAATCAGCGTACCACGGGTGCGCACGGACAGGGATAACATCATGTTATGGTTTAAAAATTTGTTGGTCTACCGTTTGAGCCGTGAAGTCTCTTTGTCTGCCGACGAGATGGAAAAGCAGTTAAGCGCCTTTACCTTTACGCCTTGCGGCAGTCAGGACATGGCGAAGACCGGTTGGGTCTCCCCTATGGGTTCTCACGGCGGCGATGCGCTGACCCACTCGCATAATGGTCAGATCCTGCTGTGTGCCCGTCAGGAGCAAAAGATCCTGCCGTCTCCGGTCATCAAGCAAGAGCTACAGGCCAAGATCGACCAGATCGAAGGCGAACAACACCGTAAACTGAAAAAAACTGAGAAAGACTCGCTGAAAGATGAAGTGCTGCACACGCTGATGCCGCGCGCGTTCAGCCGGTTCAGCCAGACTTATATGTGGATCGACACCGTTAATGATCTGATCATGGTTGATGCCGCCAGCGCCAAGAAAGCCGAAGATATGTTGGCGTTGCTGCGCAAAAGTCTGGGCTCGCTGCCTGTCGTTCCGCTGACCATGGAAAGCCCGATTGAGCTGACGCTGACCGAATGGGTGCGCTCTGGCGAAACGCCGGCCGGTTTTACCTTACAGGATGAAGCTGAACTGAAAGCCATTCTGGAAGAAGGCGGTGTGATCCGCTGTAAAAAACAGGCACTGGTCAGTGATGAAATCGCCACGCATATCGAAAACGGTAAACTGGTAACCAAACTGGCCGTGGACTGGCAGGAGCGTATCGCCGTGGTGCTGGCCGATGACGGCAGCATTAAACGCCTCAAATTCAGCGATGTGATCCGCGAACAGAACGACGATATCGACCGTGACGACTTCGCGCAGCGTTTCGACGCAGACTTTATCCTGATGACCGGTGAGATTGCCGCACTGATCAAAAATCTGGTCGAAGCTTTGGGCGGCGAAGCACAACGCTAATAGACCCGTCATAAATAGACCCGTCATACTTCACATCGCAGGTGCGTTGTCCGCGTTCGCTCACCCGGTTCACTCCTCTGAGTAAGGTCACCGGAATTCGTTCACTTGCTGCCTGACTGCAACGTGAATTATTGAGGGTATAAACCGGCCCAATGTAAAAAGGACGCAAATGCGTCCTTTTTTATTGTTAACCGTCTCCGGTCAGACATTATTTATTCAGGAACTTGCACAGATAAGCTGTAGACTCAACAACTTGAATGTTGAATTCACTGTGACCCGGTACATAGAATTTTTCACCCGGCATAAACACCTGCCAGTCCAGTGAGCCTGGAATTAACACTTTCAGGGAACCGAGCAAAACAGTCATCTCTTCAGGTTTCTCGGTGCTGAAGGTGTACTCCCCTTTCTCCATCACGCCGACGCTGGCTGAACAACCGGCGCTGTCGCTGTCAAAACCAATCGACTTTACCTTCCCTGCAAAATACTCATTATTTTTCAACATAGATTGGCCCTTCGCGATAAGTTTCAGAATCTCCATATTAGGGTTAGAAAAGGGCTGCTGTCACTGATTATTGTTGGTTTATGGGCGACTCCCGAGGCGTGCCGCAAAGGCAGGACACTGATTTGATTTTATTGTGACGCAGTGCCATTCTGAACAGTTGCTACTTCCCCCGCCCTTTCTTATTTGCAGGCTACGCTCATGTCTTTGCCGCTGGAACTTCACCGTTTACTGCCTTCATTTCTCAGCGCTGCGCAAAGTGAGAATTTTTCGGCTGCTGCGCGCCAGTCGGGCGTGACGCCGGCCGCAATCAGCAAAAATATCCGCGTGCTGGAAGAGAAACTAGGGCTGCGCCTGTTTGCCCGTAATACCCACAGCGTGGTGCTGACCGCCGAGGGTAAAGCACTGTTGGCGCAGATCCAGCCACTGTGGCAGGCGTTATCCGCCACGCTCGACAGCGCCGCCAGTCGCGAAGGTCAGCCTTCCGGCAGCGTGCGAGTGAGTGTCATCCCCGGTTTTGGTCAGCTGATGCTGATGCCGCTGTTGCCTGAGTTTCTGGGTCGCTATCCGCAAATCCATCTCGACCTTTCGCTGGAAGCGCGGGTGGTGAATCTGGTGGCCGAGGGGTTTGACGTCGGCATTGGTAACCGCGTCGATCCGGACAGCCGCCTGATTGCGCGCCAGCTAAACCCGATGCGTAACATCCTGGCGGCCTCGCCCGCCTATTTGCAACAGCACGGAGTGCCGCAAACGCCGGATGAATTAGCGCAGCATCAGTGTCTGCTGCACCGCAATCCGGGTAATAATCAGGTGGTGAGATGGCCGCTGGGAGAGAGTTTCACTACGCGCGAATTACAGGGGCGCATTACCGCGTCCCGGCCGGACTTACTGATTGACGCGGCGCTGGCCGGTCTGGGGATCGTCTGTCTGGCGGACTGGTATATTAATCCGCATCTGCAAAGTGGCGCACTGCGGCCGGTGCTGGAACCGCACTGGCAGCCCGGCGTACCGCTCTGGCTGTATTACGGTTCCGCCGATTTACCCCCGCGCGTGCGGGTGTGGGTTGAGTTTTTACTGCACCATTTTCGTGGCTGATCGCCGTTCACGCGCCAGTATTACGCGCATAAAAAAGGCCTGAATATCAGGCCTTTTGGGATTTTTGCCGCCACAGGGTCAGACAATCAGTTCTGCGGCCAGTTTGGCGACCAGCACGTTGGAGAGCAACACCGGAATACCGAGTTTGCTTTGCAACAGATCACCATGCAGACGGTGATAACCAATGCAGTCGAGCACAACGACTTGTGCCCCCTGCTCTTCCAGTGCCAGCGCGGCTTCGGTCAATTTCTCTTCATCGGCCAGATAAGGGCTGGCGACGGCAAAACAGGGCGCTTTCGGCAGCTTCGCCCATTTGATGGCTTGCTCGGCAATCTGCGATTCAACGGGCACCACGATACCGACCTGATGGGTGCCAACAATGGCGCGGATCAGCGGCGGAATAATACGGTCCGGCTCAAGCAGCATGGCTGTTTTAGCATTCAGGTTTTGAAAAACACCGGTACAGAGCAGCAGGATCGTTTCACAGCCAAGCGCTTCCAGCCAGTCGATCTTTTCCTGCAATCCCTGTTCAACCCGGTGCGATCCCAGCGTGACCTGCGTTCCGTCCAGCAGACGTGACACCAGCTGCGGCTCCCCCTCAGCCGGTGAATAACGTTGCTCTATTTGTTGCCGCGACATACCGTCGAGCAGGCCAATGTGGGTCACTGACGCTTCGGGAAGATATTCCGACAACAACGGCATGATGTCGTTGCGCGGGGCCTGACCGATGGTTAAGGTCGCAAAGGATGTCATCATAGTGATCAACTCCGGCTTTGCAGGTGACGCAAGCTTCCGTACAGCGACAACAACAGTTGATATTCATCGGCATCAAAGAACTGACAGGTGCCGCGACCAAACTCTTTCGCCACTTCAACAGCAAATTTTGCCGCCAGTGCGATGTCAATTTCATGGCTTGCACCGGTTCCGCAACCCGGTACCACCGATTCAGCGGTGATGGCAACGCCAACAACCGGTACATCAGTCGCCGTGGACGGTTGCAAAATACTGTTCAGGTGGTGAACACCGTTGCCGTAAGGCGTGATGTCCTGCGTGGTGATCGGGAAGGTGACCGCCGGTTTGCCAGTGGACATCTCCATGATACGCAGCAGATCTTCAGAGATCCGCAGGATGTAACCCTCTTTCACCGTCGGCGAGATGGCAAAGCCTTTGTGATTGATGATGCGGTTACCCTTGGTGGTATCAATGGACAAAATCGCGTCCACGCCTTCCACCACTTCGTTGTCATTCATGGTGACGTCATCGATAGGCGAGTCCATGAAATCGACGGGATCATGCGGACGGGTTGGCGCATTGGGGCAGATGTGGGTCGTGATGATCACGTCACCGTCGAGGATATCGCCTTTGCGCTGCATGTCGGCCAGCTTCAATGCGCTGGTGACTGCCGCGATGGCGCCGTCGGCATCAGAGACCACGCCGATACGCGTCGGGCGCGCACCGATACCACCGAGACGACCAATAATACCCAGCGTTGGCGCATGGCCTCCGCGGCTTTTCCCGTGGCTGCCAGGCACGGTGATGCGTACAAAATCGGTGCCGCCTTTCGGGCCGTCAGCACGGTGGGTGCTGGCGGTGACGCCGGGATAGCCAGCAAATAAGTCCACTACGTCCTGACCGCTGACGTAAGCACTGTCGATCAATTCGAACACGGTCAATGTCTGTTGCAAACTCATCATGCTTTCCTCTTAAAACATCGCGGCAGGCGCTGCAAGAGCGCATCAACCAAAACTGCCGCGAGATGGGTTCAGCTTTTCATTTCAACGTTTGATTTCGCAAATGCATGAATGATCAGTCTGTTTTTTTCATATGGCTTAAAAGCCCTGGTGTTAACGCACTATTACTTGGTTTTGGCACTGAAAATCGAATTAAAGAAGCTGTACAGGGCATCACCGGCAATAAAACCGGCTGCCAGAATTTCCATCGGTGTGCGCCCTTTTTCACCCCAGATACGGATGATGATGATGCGCAGAACAATACCGGTGATCACCGCCCAACCGGCCATCACGCTGTTAATCAGTAAGCCCGTCGCGAGCAAAACCCCTAACTGACGCTTCGGTCCGCCGATAAGCTGGATAAGCGCTCCTGGGATCGCCCAAATCATCAGGCTGTAAGCGATACCCGGCTGCGCGCCTGCCTGAATGGTTTTGGCGTAGACACGGGCAACCGGCGGGACGAGGTCTTGCGCGAAGTAACCGATATGCGCGAACCAGACCACCGGAATGGCAATCACAAAAGCGATCAGCGCGGCAAATAGCTGAATACGACGCCCGGTGAGTTCAGCCTGCAAATCTTTGCCATAACCGCGCAGGATGAATCCGGCTTTGAGGTCAAAGCCCATATCGGCAAAGGCCGGTCCGGTAGCGGCGGTGAAACCGGTCAGCACGCATAGTGCCAGCGGCGGGAAGCCAATCAGAATACCGACGATAAGCGTGATTAACGCGACGGCGAAGGCAGGAAACCAGCCGGAGTGCATCGCGGCAATGCCTACAATCAGTTCGTGGAAGAAAGCGGCAAACGCGGCATACACAATGAAGGCAATCAGCATGCCGATTGACATTTCGGTGTACAAACCGCCCGCCAGCGCAAGCAGTGCGGCGATAGCGATATAACCCACGGCGCCAAATCCGAGTGCTTTACGCACTTCAGTAGCCGGTTGCGTAAAGCTTGTTTTGGCATCGGCGTTCTTCGCCCGCACGACCTGAATCACCTGAATAAGCGACACCAGCCCCGCGCCCACCATCATGCCGTGCGGGATATACATAGCACTGAGGTCCAGTCCGGCAATCGGTTGTGCGTAAGCTCGGATCAGTAAACCAATGCCAAACATGCTTAACGCCCAGATATTGCCAATAAATGCCGTGCCGAACGCCGCCATCGGAATTTTGAGCATCGCGCCGCCCAGCCCAATCACCACGCCAACCACCAGCAACCACGCCTGACGCCCGCCTTTATCACCGGCTTTGATGGCTTCCGCAGCGGCAACGCCCGGTGGCCACGCATTGCTGGCCGGGAAAACTTTGGTATCGAACAAGCGATAAAGCAGGTATGCGTCGAGCAGCATAGCGACCGAAACACCGATAAACATCGGCAGAATCAGCTGCGGTTGCCCCATCACATACGGAATGGCAATCGGCATCAGCAGGCTGTTAGCCGCACCAAAGGTGGCGGAAGAGATCACCGTTTGGGCCAGATTCTGTGTGTGTATAGAGCGGTAACGCTGGAAAGCCTGCATCGGAATACGTGCCAACAGCATGGCAAACAGCGCGCCGATAATAGACGTATTCGGCGTAACGCCTAACGTGGTGATCAGCTGCACACCGATGATTGCGCCCAATATAGAGAGCAAAATCATGACCAATAGCGTGCCAATATCCCTGAGTGGATTTTGTTTATTATTCTGAAGATCGTGTTCTGACATAACGGCCCCTGAGTGTGGTGCAAATAAACGCGTTATTTTTAAGCCTGGAAATACCTATATTCACAGGCGATCAGTCGCGGTGCGGTACCGGTCTATTGCCAATACTCGTCACCTAGTTTTTCAGCTAATTGCTGAGTGACGGCGATCAGACCCTCTTTAATCCCAGCGGGAATTTCACGACCTTCCTGCGGAGAAGGAAACGATAAACACAAACCCACCATTTCATTACGGTGCTTATTGGTGATACTCGTGGCTAATGTACTGATACCTTGTAATGTTTCGTTGCAGGCATGAGACATGCCACTTGCCCGAATCTCTGCAAGTCGGGCCAAAAGAGCCTCTAAAGTTTGCGGAGAATTGACTGAATTGACGCGGTAATCCGTGCCAAAACGTTGAATAACTTCATCCTCGGTGTGGCGCGCCAGAATCGCACGCCCGATGGCCGTTTCATGAGCCGGAAGCAGGCTGCCTGCGGGTGTCACCACTTGCAGATAGGTGCGCCCGGGGAACATACGCATCACCATGATGTCCCGCCCGGTCAACATCGAGATATACCCGGTGCATTGGGTCGATTGCCCAAGTTGCGCCATATAAGGCGACGCGGCATCGACCAGTGGGGCCGAAAGATGATGACTGGCGACGGAGAGGATCAGTTTCCCAATCCGGTATAGACGGCTGTCCGGATCGCGCTCCAATAATCCCTGGCTTTCCATGGTCATTAATAATCGCGAGGCCGTACTCTTCGGCAGCTTTAAATTTTCCACCACATCACTGAATGACAGGCCCGGATGGCCCTGTCCGCTCCCCTGTCGGGAAAATAATTGTAATACCGCAGAGGCATTTTCTAGGGTGGTCATAATGATGGTTCCGATATATGGAACTTTGTTCCTGATTTGTTAACTAAAAACTAAGGCTGTTAACGATCAGGGTCAAGTTGTTTATTTTTTGTCAGGCTGAAGGTGACGGGCAGATATTCTTAATCGTCAAATAAATCGCAGATAATGACACGCGATGGGGTGAGGCTACCGCTTATTACGGCACCCTGGTTTAAAATATCAGCAGAATATATTGATTAAGCCCGATGTCAGAGATTGCGCAGAATATAGAGCGCTATAGAGGCTTCGATAACAACGATAGACAGGGCACCAAGAGCCGGCATCAGCCGGTTATGATTGGATAAAAAGATCGTCAGGCGTTTCATGGCAAAATCCGTAACACGCGTTTAATTGATAACCTGAGTGATTATTTTACGCTCGAATATTCACTCATGCAATGTGCTGGATAACGGTTGGGGCTGACGATGAAGGTGATAAAAACCAAACGGCCTACTCACTGCAGGCCGTTTTAAAAAGTAGCTAGCTGATGCTTTGATCCTCGTAGCGCCTTTTTGAATCCAGGGCTTCGCGTTCGGTTTCGTGTTCGCTGATCAGCGTGTCGGGTTTCGGATGGTCGGCCCGCAGTTCGTACCAGGTTTCCGTTTTGCCTGGCTCGCCTTTTTCAACGGGAACAATGTAAGCAGTGCGTGGATAGGGAGGCTGACTCGGCATAAAAACTCCTTGGCTGAGGGTGAATACGTAAACACGTCAGGGTTTAAGTATAGTCAGTCAGCAGCAATGCCTCGTAAAGTCGGGGTCGGAAGCCTCTGAAAAGCAAAACGGGCCATCAGGCCCGTTCTCTCACCTCTGCGGGTACGTCATTATCGCGCGACAGGCAGCGCCAGTGCCTCGAGAATGGCGTCAACCACATGAGCGGGGGTCTGCGCACCGTCCACCACGATATGCGCCGCAGCCTGATAGAGCGCTTCGCGCTCGCTGAGCACTTCGAGCATCTCTTCGGTAATAGGTTTACCGGTCAGGGTTGGGCGCTGTTCTTCCAACGGCGACTCCTGCAGGCGAAGCGCCAGCGTAGCGGCCGGAGAACGCAGATAAATCACGGTGCCGGTACGGCGCATAAAGTTGCGGTTATGCTCGGCGAGTATCACACCACCACCGGTTGCGACCACGGTCAGCGGTGAACTGATGCTTTCCAGCACTTCGGTTTCACGGCGGCGAAAGCCTTCCCAGCCTTCACGTTCGACAATTTCAGCCACGCTGAGCCCGGAAGTTTGCAGCAGATAACTGTCGGTATCGACAAATTTGTAATTCAGCGCCGTTGCCAGTGTGCTGCCTACCGTCGTTTTACCTGCGCCGCGTGCGCCTGTCATGAAAATGGGTTGAGTCATTTACCGCTGTCCTTAATACCCTGGGGCTTTTTGTATCCGCTGGATGACGAGTCTGAATCGTCTTGTGTGTGTCAAAATCGTTAAATTGTACTCGCAAAAGAGTACAACAAAAAAGCCTCATCAACAGGTTTAAATCGCCCGCTGGTGAAGCCTTAGTTCGGTACTGACCTGATGCTAATAATAATCTTACTTGAGGGCATCATACTGATAAATGCCAGTGGTGCAATGTCTCGCCAGATTCCGCCGGTAAAAGAGATGTAAACCGCCGTTTTAGCGCGGCTTACAGACATACACCAGCGCAGGCGGGAAGTTTTTCACCACGCGGATTCTCTGCCAGGTGAAGTAGCGGGACAACATCTTTTCTGACAAGTGGCTATATTGGAACTGTACCATAACGCCATTATTGGCCTTCAGCCTTTGTTGCGCTTTTTGCAGAATTTTCATGCTGATACGGGTAGGAATCGACAGCAGTGGCAGGCAGGAGAAAATGGCGTCGAAATCACCTTCCAGATGCTCTGCGGAGTGCGCCATCACCTGCAGGCGCGAATCGTCGATCAGGTTCAATTTATGCACGAAGCCGGATTGGATCTCAAACGCCTGCAACTGTGCATCCACCCGCATGTTATCGAGGATACGCTTGGTCAGGACACCGTCTGCAGAACCCAGTTCTGCAATTTTCAGTGATTTTGCCCAGTCAATCTGGCTCAGCATCGAGCGGCATAACCAGGGCGAAGACGGCACCAACGTTCCCATGGTGCGCGGTGACGAGATAAAATTCTGTAAGTAATAAAATTGATTCTGTAATGAGACCCTGGTGTTTCTGATAGTCAGTCTTGTGGCATTTAGCATTTTTTATAACCCCTGGGGAAGTAGACCACTATCACATAGAATAATTCTTAAGGAATAATTAATTAGCCCTATTAATTCCCACATAAAGCGTAATAGTCCCGGGGAAATGAGATTATTCTCTAATTACAGCGATTAAATTTATTCTTAAGCGGTGTTTTGTAAGAAAATATTGGCGGGGAGATAAAAACAGACTGACAGTAGCGACCAATAAAATAACCGGCTCAGTTGCCTGATGCCGGTTATTTGCACTCAATCCAATCAATGCCGGTTCCCCGGCAGTTGGACTTAGCGATACAGTTCTACGCTTGCACGTTCGAGGCTGGAGTCGCCTGGGGTGCTCATCCCAATCACGCGGTAGTGGCCTGCGCCTTTCTCTGCCGCTTGGGCATTAAGCTGCTCTTTAATGCTGCCCGGTGCGCCACTCATCTGACTGATAGAGACGACACCCAATGATTGATAATTACCGCTGTCAGCTTCAGCTGACGTTATCTTGGTGACTGCCATGGCAGAGAAAGAGGCGGTAGTAATAATGGCTGCGGCTAAAATCGGTAAGAATTTCATAATGCATACCTTCTGCTGTTTGCTGTTCTAAATTAATTAGTTAATTAAGTTTGCGGATGTTTTCCGTTGAGTTAATTATCTGCCAGCGAATGCAAGAAGACGTAATGCGCCGTAAAGATCGTTAATCTTTGTGACGGAAATAAGGAGAGAGTGAAAGTAAAAATTTCAGTGCAGAGAAAGTGCAGGGAATTAAGGAGTTTTGATGGATTTCAATGACAGTTATTTACAGCCCGAACAGCAGATTCGCACAAATCGACGCCTGATAGCAATCACTGTTATGATTCTTTTTATTCTTTACAAAAGGGAGTTCGTTTATGGCTGGAACCAGCCTTCTGGCACTGATTGATGATATTGCTTCGATCCTTGATGACGTGGCAGCCATGAGTAAAGTGGCCGCGAAGAAAACCGCGAGCGTACTGGGTGACGATTTAGCCCTGAATGCTCAGCAAGTCAGTGGTGTAAAGGCCGACCGCGAACTGCCTATCGTCTGGTCCGTTGCCAAAGGTTCTTTGATTAATAAGGCGATTTTAGTCCCGCTTGCCCTGCTGATCAGCGCCTTTGCACCGTGGGCTATCACACCGCTGTTGATGATTGGCGGTGCTTATTTATGTTACGAGGGTTTCGAAAAAGTCGCGCATAAGCTGATGCACGGCAAAAAAGAAGAGCATCACGCAAAGCCGGAGACCTCGCGCGAGGTGAAATCCGAGGCTGACGTTGCCAAAGTAGAGAAAGAGAAAATTAAAGGCGCGGTACGCACCGACTTCATTCTTTCGGCAGAGATCATTGTGATTTCACTGGGCACCGTGGCTGCCGCGCCATTTATGAGCCAGGTGACCGTGATGGTGCTGATTGCAGTAGCCATGACGCTCGGCGTGTACGGGCTGGTTGCGCTGATTGTCAAAATTGACGACGCCGGTTTATATCTCAGCAAGCTTAAAGGTGAAAGTGGTTTCATGAACGGTGTGCGTGCGTTTGGCGGGATGATCGTTAATGCGGCGCCGTGGCTAATGAAAACCTTGTCCGTCGTCGGCACATTTGCGATGTTTTTGGTCGGTGGCAGCATTATCAGCCACGGCCTGCCCTTCATGCACAGCCTGATTGAAGTGCTCAACCACGGGCATCAGGGTTTTGTCAGCACACTGATCACCGGTGCGACCGATCTGGTGGCGGGCCTGATTGTCGGGGCTGCGGTTCTGGCAGTGGTCATGCTCGGACAGAAGATTTTCAGTAAAAAATAGCATTGTCAGGGCGCAGCATGTTGTCTGCCGCGCCCTGCTCTCTCACTCAGCGTTTGCTGGCCACGATCATCGCCAGATCCACGGTAAACGAGCCGTCCGGCTGAATGTCAAAATGCTGAACCACATCATCCGGCATCACCTTTTGCAGTTCACGAATTGCCACCATAAAGTGTTCCGGAGTGCGCATTCTCGCCACCCAACTACTGAACTCCAGCACCAGACGACCGCTGGTCAGCTCCTCGGCTTGTAAACCTGCCTCCGAGAATAAGCTCAGCCACTCACCCGGTGCATAGTTGTGGACGTGCGACGTATCACGCAGCTTCTCCACCGTTTGCAGATAGATATCCAGCAGCAGATTTCCCGGTGACGCCACATCCATCATGATGATTTTCCCGCCCGGCTTCAGCACGCGGCGGGCCTCACGCAATGCCTGGCCGACGTCATGCCAGTGATGCGCCGAATAGCGGCTAATGATCACCTCTGCGCTGTTGTCGGCAAACGGCAGCGATTCCGCCACGCCCTGCTGCACTTCGATGTTATTCAGTCCTTTCTCTTTGGCCGCCTTCGCCACGACGTCCAGCATTTGCGCAGACAAATCGTAGGCGATCACCTTGTTGACCACGGCGGCGGCGATAAAGCTGGCATGGCCTGCACCACAGCCTAAATCGATCACGAGCGCGTCCGGGTAAGACTGCAACAACGTCGCCAGCCGTTGTAAATCCGCGCCCTGTGAATGGACTGCGCTGGTCAGGTAATCCTGTGCCTGCGACCCAAACTGCTTTTCAACCGCCTGACTGTGACTGTTTTTGTTTTCCATTGCCTGCTCCCGTCGTTTTATGGTGATTTTTATAGGCTGGCCCGCTGCCCGCAAAACCACTATAAACAGCGTGCTATACGGGTACAATATGAGCAATTATACTGGTATGAATAACACCCTGTCTGAGGTTTTACGTCTATGAACAGCGCTGAACCGCTGAACGGTCCAAAAGCCCTGGGCGCCTTTTTGCGCGCCCAGCGCGAACGCACGACGCCGCAGGCCGTAGGCCTGCCGACGTCGGCCCGCCGTCGTACCAGCGGCCTGCGCCGCGAGGAGCTGGCGCAAATCAGCGGTATCAGTACCACCTGGTACACCTGGATTGAACAAGGGCGCGATGTTTCCATCTCCGCGGCAGCGCTCGACAGGCTGTCAGTCGCACTACGTCTGGAGACGGCGGCCCGCGACTATCTATTCAGTTTAGCCGGTGTCAAAGACCCGTTGGCGCGTCTTACCGCCGATACGCCCGACGCCCGGGTCACTGCCTGTGTTCATCAGCTCACCTGCCCCGGCTATTTGCTTGATAGCGCCTGGAACGTACTGAGCTGGAACCCGCAGGCCGGACAGCTTTTTGCGGGCTGGCTCGACGCAGACCCGCAACCTAATTTATTGCGCTTCATGTTTCTACACCCCCTGGCCCGCACGTTAGTGGTGGACTGGCCTGAGCGGGCCAAACGCGTGGTGGCGGAATTTCGTGCAGAGTCCGGGCATTTCGCCCAGTCCGACGCCATCCGCCAGTGCGTCATGGCATTGCGGGAGGAGAGCGACACGTTTAATCAATGGTGGAATCAACAGGACGTACTCGGGCGGGAAGGCGGCGAACGTCGCTTCCTGCATCCGATTCAGGGCGACGTAGTGTACCGCCAGCAGACCTTTTTCCCTGCGGGCCATGCGGAATTCAAACTGGTGATGCTGGTTGAACAGGTCTGATTGACAGAGCGCCCGCGGATGTGTGAGGCTGAATTCATTATCAAAATGCAGATTTCTTTAACGCAGATGACAGGAAAATAATGATGATAATGCGTCAGCTGTATCAGGACGGCCATACCGAAATCCGTGTCGCGACCGAACTGGAAGCCGCCCTGCACCTTGATGCCATTCTGGATTCAGTGCAGGAAATCGGCGCTTGGGAAACCTGGTGTACCGATCAGTATCAATTGGAAGATAGCCGCAAATACCTGATCGACTCCGAGCAAAAACGCCATCGCGGCGTTGAATTCAATTTTTGCCTGTTTGACTGCGCCAGCGGCCAGATGATTGGCTCTGTCAGCGTTAACCGTATCAATCAGGATTATAAGTTCGCCAATATCGGTTACTGGATCCGCACCGGCTTCACCGGCCGTTCGCTGGCCCCGCTGGCGGTCCGCGCCGCTGCACGTTTCGCCTTTGACGAACTGGCCCTGACGCGCCTGGAAATTGTCGCGATGGACGGCAATCACCGTAGCTGCCGCGTGGCTGAAAAAGCCGGTGCCGTGGCCGAAGGTTTACACCGTAATCGTCTTTATTATCGCACAGAGCCGAGAAACGCCTGGGTGTATTCCCTTATTCCCGGCGATTTACCGGCCTGAGACCCCAATTCCCTTTCACCCTCTACCTACAAAATCTGGATAAGGCACTGAACATGACCTCTTCTGCGCATACCGTCTCCACCGAGTGGCTGGCGAAAAACCTTAACTCACCGGACGTGGTGATCATCGACTGTCGCAAGTCAAAACCCGGCATCACGCCGCCCATCGATTTCCACGGAAAATATCTGGAAGCGCATATTCCCGGCGCCATCTACGTCGAAGTCGACAGTATCTCCGACTGCTCTACCGGGCTGCCCCACATGATGCCGACGGAGGAAGCATTTTCGGCCTCAATGAGCCGCCTCGGCGTGGCCGATGGCCAGACCGTCGTGCTATATGACGAAGGCGATCTGTTTTCTGCCCCGCGCGTCTGGTGGATGCTGACCAGTTTTGGCGCGAAAAGTGTGCGCGTGCTGGACAGCGGGTTAAATGCATGGGTTGCCGAAGGCCGGCCAACTCAAAGCGGCGAGATTGTCCGCGTCCCCGCCACGTTCACCGCCAAACTGGTTCGCCCGGTGGTGGTCAGCGCTGAGCAGGTACAGGACGCTTTGGGGAAAGTGCAAATCATCGATGCGCGTTCGCTTGGCCGCTTCAAAGCGGAACAACCGGAGCCGCGTCCCGGCCTGCACGGCGGCCATATTCCCGGCAGTCTCAGTGTCCCGTTCACCGAATTGACCGAAAACGGCCACTTGAAATCACCCCAGGCATTAAAGGCGACCTTCGAAAGACTGGGTGTGAATCTGAATAAACCGGTGATCACCACCTGTGGTTCAGGCGTAACCGCAGCAGCGCTGGCATTCGGGCTGGATTTGCTCGGTGTGAAAGAGGTGATGTTGTATGACGGTTCGTGGGCCGAATGGGGAAATATCGACGAAGATTACCCGATCGAAACGCACTAAACCCTGCATTTCACAGCCCGGTGACCCCCTGTTGCCGGGCCTGTTCTTTCATCTGCTCAATCACCTGATACTCCTCGCGCGGCAGTACGCTGAAATGCTGAATCAGCAGACGTTCGCACAACGCCTCGTTTTGCGGATTAGCGACGGTTTCCAGCAAGGCCAGACGCAGCAAATTGAGCGTTTCTGGCGGTGTTGCAACTGAAGTGATCAGCGGCAACCCCGGCGCAGCGGCCGTTTCGCCAATGATGCTCAGCCCGGCAAGTTCATGAGGCTGATAACGACGCAGCAACTCCAGCGTCACGCAGTCAATCGAGGCAATATCTGCCTGCCCCTGCCGGACAAATTCCAGAGAACGCCGGTGACCGCCGCTTTCCACTGCCCGCCCAAAGAACCGACCGCTTTCCGCCAGTGGCGCGATCAGTGCGCGCAGGGCGTTGTATCCGGACTGTGAATCCGTGCTGTTAAAAGCCAACCTGCGTCCGCGAAAATCATTCAGGTTAGCATGACGATCTGCTTCACGCGCCACGATGAAGCTGCGGTAATACAGCCCCTGACACCCCGGCGCGTCATAGCTAAAGCTGCCGACCAACTGCACCTGCGGCAAAAATACCACCAGCGGAAATCCACAGGTCTGACTGAGGAGTAAATCCGGCTGCTGCCAGTGCGAAAGCAGATCGTCGGGCCACTCCAACGTTGAAGGGAAATCGCTTGCGCTGAGCTGAAAAAGTTCACGGCGCAGCACCTGCCAGAATTGTTCGACATCCGCCTGCACCACACCGTACATCGGTAAAGAGATCAGCATTCACAGTGTCCGTTCATTCCGTGCTCCTGATCGGTTGTTGCTGATAATCATAGTCGCTGAATGGTTCTCCGGGGGCCAGCGGATGCACTTCTACCGCCACGGGGCTGAGCGCATGGTCACTGAACCACTGGGCATACCCTTCGACGAGGAATCCTTCGCTGCGCTGAATATAGGCGTCACGCTCCGCCAGATAGACTTTTCTCAAACCAAACCACGGCAGACCGGGTAAATCATGATGCACCAGATGGTAATTAAGATTGAGGAATAACAGACGCCAGCCCGGACCCGCTTCATTCAGGGTGGATCGCGCCTCGGGTACGCCATGCGCACGATGCTCAAAGAAAGAGCGCAGTTTGGTAAGGCTCAGCGCCGGATAGCTGACCGCCAAGACAAAATAGAGGGGTGACAGGCCGCACCGTGACATCCAGTGAAAGAGTCCGGCCAGCAAAATAACGTGAGTCAGCCACATCACGATGGTTTTGGCTTCACCCTGTAGCACGCTCAGGAATGCGCTTTTCAGGGTCGCGTAAATATCAAGCGCCGGGCCGATGAGCATTCTCCCCGGCAAGGTGTTACGCAATTTAATCACAGCGATACACCATGCAGGGAATCTTTCCCAACGCGCGCGGGTAAAGTAATAACCTTCCGGATCATCCTCAGGCAGCGTCAGATGATCGTTACGGTGATGCTGCAAATGGGAGTCGCGGTATAAGCCATAGGGGTACCACACCGCCAGCGGCAATGTGCCAAAGAGCTGATTGAGCCTGGCATGACGCGTCGGGTGCCCATGAATCAGTTCATGTTGCAACGACATATACCAGGTCGTGAAGAGAATAAGTAAAGGGGTACCGGCCCAACTTCCCAGTGTCTGCCAGAAAAAAAACACGCCAAACCAGCCGCCATAAACTGCCGCCATTAATAGCCAGGTCGGCAGTTCCAGTCGCCACCACCAGACCTGAGAATGCCGGTGGATATCGACCCGCTGGCGGGCATGCAGGTAGTGAGCAGAAGAAGACATAGGGACGCGCCTGAAGATAATATGGCGTAATTATCAGGTAGCAATATGAGTAAGTTAAATGACTAATAACGCATTGATAAGTGAATAAATTGCTAAGGGGCTAAAAGGGGATATTAGGGGCCTCTGACCCGCCAAAAGGGAAGAGGCCCCCCTTCACTCTACTCAGCCTTGCAGATCTTTTTGCAGTGCCTGGGTGAACTGATCCATCGGGCAGAATCCTTGTTTATCGGTTTGACACCCTTCTATTTGCAGGGTCACGCGCTGTGGCGGATTTTTCATGCTCAGCGGCGTGTTATTGCGGATCTGTTTTGCCGTCGGATAGACGTACTCAATCTTCATCAGATCCTTGTTGGCTTTCTTATCATGCCAGCGCTGGAATACCACTGCGCCACTGATAGGCGTACGTTCGTACTGACCCGGCAGGGTATAATCTTTGGTTTTCAGAGCAGCCAGTAAGGACGCAATGTTAGAGTCATGCCCGACCAGCAAGGCCAGTTTAGCCTGCTGTGCTGACTGTTGATCGGCAGATTTTGCATCACTTTTATTCAGCGCCCCGGAGATAAAGGTCAGCAAAGGTTTTGCCGCGTTAGCGGCAATGGCCGGTGAGCCGAACAGGGTCTCGTGGTAGAGGTTTTTGATGGTTTCCAGTTTCGTCCATTGTTCAGACGTGGTGATTTGTCCCCACGCGACATCTTTCATCGGGAAGCCTTCGTAATACTGCAACATAAAAGCATCAGTGGCGCCGGTCGCCATACGCAGAGGTCCAGTGATCCCTGGCTCCTTGCCCTGAACTAACACCACGGCCGATGGCTGCGAAGCCAAATCACACTGTTTGTCCTGCTTACAGAGTTTGGAATTCTGGTAGTCCATCACTTTTTGCAGCAGTAAATAATTCGGTTTTAGCCGCTGATTCAGGCCGTCAATGCCACCCTCACCTGCATGCTGATTGATGGAGTTAAGTGCATCCGTTTTGAATTTTTCGTTCACATCGGCGGTAATGATCGGGTTGAAGACCGGATCCATCTTTCCGATTTCAACCCTGTTGACGACCGCAACGTCACAACCGGGGAATGCGCCGGTCACGAAATGTTTGGCGGTATCAATTGTGCGCGGCAGGCTGTTGGCATAAGCAAAAATCTGGCCACCGGTCGGGCATTGCGCCGCAGGCAGCAGTTGGGTTTTCGCCAGCCAGGCGCGGAAGTACTGGCCCATATGTTCTTCAACTTTGCCGCCTTTAGGCGTCAGTAAGCCCCCTTCTGTTTGCCATTTTGGCCAGGTGTGAGTAGTCGACTCTGCCAGAACGTCACCGTAGTTCACCAGTGGTGCACGGATCCCGTGGCGACTCATCACCAGAACCTGTTGTAGTTCGAGAGACGAGTTGGCAGCAAAAGAGGGGGCGGACATCGGCAGCAGGCAAGCTAACGCCGTCAGCGCAAAAGCGCGGGGTAATATTTTCACGTGTTAATCCTCTGTAGTTTCCTTGGCAATAGACATCCACCGTGGCTCAATCTTTTCAACAGATTGATTCCAGCGGTGAATTTCCAGCATAGGGGAATATGTGATAACAGAGGGGGATCAAGCTCACATCAAAACGTTAACAATGACACTTTTATGACAGTGCGGTCAGAACTGATAGCGCAGCCAAGCGAAAAACACATTGCCGTTATTATAGGTACCCGGGATATAAGTGGCCTGAAAACTCAGCTTGTCATAACTGATTGATGCCAAAGGTAACACCAGAGGAATGGGGATATAAGAATAGTCATCCCGCGCCGTGACAGCTGCGGTATATCCCAGACCCAATCGGAAATTTTTATCCTCCGCCGGTTGCCATATTTTCTCATAGCCATAACCCCCGATAGGCTCCCATTTATTATGCGAGTCTTTGAAGGCCATAAAATAAATTCCATGCCAGTCGCCATTTTCGTCATACCGGGAAATACCATAACCTCCTCCCCATGGACGTTCGTTATAACTGTCCGTTTTCTCTTTGTCATAGGTCAGGCGGTTATGCCAGGTAATGACCGGCAGATAAAGGTCTTTATCGGGTGAATCATTCCAGGTCGTTGAGACATCATTTGACCATGAGTCCCACCACCCCATGAAACCCGGTCTGGCAGGCGTCGGTGCTGACGACGTACTTTCGGTACTGGCAAAAGCAGGCAAAGCAAAGAAACTGGATAATATAAATACCCAGGAAAGCATCTTTTTATAAATAACCATTTACTGTATTACTCCCTTCGTTATGGAGTAATAGTATCAATTGACGATTAAATAAGATTTAAACAGACAGAGTCCAATTTGTAAGTAAACATTCAAAGCCTTATCTTCTGGCACCTCCCCCCATAACAATGGGAAAATTCTTAGCCATTTTCAGCATTTAATGCCCAGTAAAATCCATTTACAATACTTTCTCTTTATAATTTCCATAATAAACAAATGAGAGAATTAACTAAAAAAAACCGAAGCCAAAAAGCACTTCGGTTTTTTCACGCTCAGTCAGGCATTAGCCAAGCTGTTTGCGTGCATTGCGGAACATGCGCACCCACGGGCTATCTTCACCCCACTCTTCCGGATGCCAGGAGTTGCTGACGGTACGGAATACGCGCTCAGGGTGAGGCATCATGACCGTCACGCGACCTGACAGGTTAGTAACCGCAGTGATGCCATTCGGTGAACCGTTAGGGTTTGCCGGATAATCTTCCGTTACTCGGCCATGGTTGTCCACAAAGCGCAGTGCTACCAGATTGGCATGTTCAAGCTGCGACAGATGCACCGCATCACGCACTTCTACATGGCCTTCACCGTGTGACACCGCGATTGGCATACGTGAGCCGATCATCCCCTGCATCAGCAACGACGGGCTGGCGGTAACTTCGACCAGACTGAAACGCGCCTCGAAGCGATCCGACAGGTTACGCACAAAGCGTGGCCAGTGTTCTGCTCCCGGAATGAGCTCTTTCAGGTTAGACATCATCTGACAGCCGTTGCATACACCCAGCGCCAGCGTCTGCGGGCGGTGGAAGAAATCTTCGAATTCGTCACGTACACGGTCGTTGAACAGCACGGATTTGGCCCAGCCTTCACCGGCACCCAGAACATCACCGTAGGAGAAGCCGCCGCACGCGACCAGCGTATGGAACTCCTGTAAATCACGGCGGCCTGCCAGCAGGTCACTCATATGTACATCTACCGCATCAAAGCCCGCGCGGTGGAATGCGGCGGCCATTTCAATGTGGGAGTTAACGCCCTGCTCGCGCAGCACAGCCACTTTCGGGCGCGCACCTTTGGCAATGTAAGGCGCTGCCACGTCTTCCTCAGGCGAGAAGCTTAGCTTAACGTTCAGGCCCGGATCGCGGTCGTGGGTCTTGGCTTCATGCTCCTGATCGGCGCACTCCGGGTTATCACGCAGACGTTGCATCTGCCAGGTGGTTTCTGCCCACCAGGTACGCAATGTAGTGCGGCTTTCGCTGTACACCGGCTTATCGCCATGCGAGATCACAAAGCGATCGCCCGCTTCGGCGCGGCCCAGATAGTGGGTGCAATCGCCCAGTCCGAACTTCGCCAAGGTCTGCTCAACGTCCGCGCGATCTTCAGCACGCACCTGAATAACTGCACCCAGTTCTTCGTTAAACAACGCAGCCAGTGTGTCTTTGCCCAGTGCCGCGATGTCCGCCGTCAAGCCACAGTGACCGGAAAACGCCATCTCAGCCAGTGTCACCAGCAGGCCGCCGTCTGAGCGGTCGTGGTAAGCCAGCAGCTTGCGATCGGCCACCAGCGCCTGCATCGCGTTGAAGAAGCCACCCAGTTGATCCGCACTGCGCACGTCTGCAGGTACATCGCCCAGTTGACGATAAACCTGCGCCAGCGCAGTGGCACCCAGCGCATTGTGCCCACAGCCGAGGTCCACCAGCAGGAGTGCCGTGTCGCCCTTATCGGTCCGCAATTGCGGCGTCACCGTGCTGCGGACATCTTCCACGCGGGCAAACGCGGTGATCACCAGTGACAATGGCGAGGTCATCTCACGTTGTTCGTTGCCTTCCTGCCAGCGGGTTTTCATCGACATGGAGTCTTTGCCGACGGGAATGGTGATACCCAGAGCAGGGCAGAGTTCTTCACCGACAGCTTTTACTGCGGCGTAGAGACCGGCATCTTCACCCGGATGGCCCGCTGCAGACATCCAGTTAGCAGACAGCTTCACGCGCTTCAGGTTGCCTATTTCGACAGCAGCCAAGTTCGTCAGCGCTTCGCCCACGGCCATGCGGCCTGATGCGGCAAAATCCAGCAAAGCGATAGGCGCACGCTCACCGAGTGACATGGCTTCACCATGGTAGCTGTCGAGGCTGGCGGTGGTAACCGCACAGTCAGCTACTGGAATTTGCCACGGGCCGACCATCTGGTCGCGCGCAACCATACCGGTGACCGTACGGTCGCCGATGGTGATGAGGAAGGTTTTTTCCGCCACGGCTGGCAGATGCATAACGCGTTTCACGGCTTCGGTCAGCTGAATATTTTCGGCATTCAGGCTGTCACCCACGGCTTTGAGCGTGGTGACGTCGCGGGTCATCTTCGGTGTTTTACCCAGCAGCACATCCAGAGGCATGTCGATCGGCTGGTTGTTGAAGTGGCTGTCTTCGAGGGAAAGGTGCATCTCCTCGGTGGCTTCACCGATAACGGCATAAGGTGCACGCTCACGCTGACAAATGGCGTCAAATTGCGCCAACTGGGCCGGGGAAACCGCCAACACGTAGCGCTCCTGCGATTCGTTACACCAGACTTCCAGCGGACTCATGCCCGGCTCGTCGTTCAGAATGTCACGCAGCTGGAAGCGGCCACCGCGGTTACCATCGCTCACCAGTTCTGGCATCGCGTTGGACAAACCGCCCGCGCCGACGTCATGAATAAACAAAATCGGGTTGGCTTCACCCAGCTCCCAGCAACGGTCAATCACTTCCTGACAGCGCCGTTCCATTTCCGGGTTATCGCGCTGTACTGAGGCAAAATCCAGATCGGCGTCTGACTGACCCGAGGCCATGGAAGAAGCAGCGCCGCCGCCCAGACCGATGTTCATCGCCGGGCCACCGAGTACAATCAGTTTGGCGCCAACGGTGATCTCACCTTTCTGCACGTGGTCAGCACGAATGTTGCCGATACCGCCTGCCAGCATGATCGGTTTGTGGTAACCGCGCAGTTCAGGGCCGTTGTGGCTGTTGACGTTCTCTTCGTAAGTACGGAAGTAGCCCAGCAGCGCCGGACGACCAAATTCGTTGTTAAAGGCTGCACCGCCTAACGGGCCGTCGGTCATGATCTCCAGCGCGGTCACGATGCGGTCCGGTTTGCCGAAGTTCTCTTCCCACGGCTGTTCGAAGCCCGGAATACGCAGGTTGGAGACAGAGAAGCCCACCAGCCCGGCTTTCGGTTTAGCACCGCGTCCGGTCGCGCCTTCATCACGGATTTCACCGCCAGAGCCGGTCGCCGCGCCCGGCCACGGAGAGATCGCCGTCGGGTGGTTATGGGTTTCAACCTTCATCAGGATATGCGCCTGCTCCTGATGGAAGTCATAAAGACCATCTGCCGCATTGGCATAAAAGCGCCCCACCTGCGAGCCTTCCATCACGGCGGCGTTATCTTTATAAGCAGACAGCACGTGGTCTGGCGTCTGTTCAAAGGTATTTTTGATCATCTTGAACAGCGACTTAGGCTGCTCCTGACCGTCGATTACCCAGTCAGCGTTAAAAATTTTATGCCGGCAGTGTTCGGAATTGGCCTGCGCGAACATATATAGCTCAATGTCTGTCGGGTTGCGCCCCAGCGACGTAAAAGCGTCCATCAGGTAATCAATTTCATCCGGTGCCAGTGCCAGACCCAGTTTGGTATTGGCGGCTTCGAGCGCGCCGCGACCTTCGCCGAGAATATCGACGTGCTGCACCGGAGCAGGCTGATGTTGGGCAAACAGCGCCTGTGCTTCTTCGAGGCTTTCAAACCGGGTTTCCATCATGCGGTCGTGCAGCAACGCGCCTAACTGCGCCCACTGTTCGTCGGTCAGCGTGGGGGCCTGAACGTAAAAAGCCAGACCGCGCTCGAGGCGTAATACCTGCGACAGACCGCAGTTGTGCGCAATGTCAGTGGCTTTGGAAGACCAAGGAGAGATGGTGCCCGGACGTGGTGTCACCAGCAATAAGCGACCGGCGGGAGCGTGTTCAGCGAGAGAGGGACCGTATTTGAGAAGGCGTTGTAATTTGTTTTGTTCGTCCGGGCTCAGCGGGGCGCTGACGTCGGCAAAGTGTACATATTCGGCGTAAATATCACTGACCGGAAGACGGGCATCCTGACAGCGGGACAATAACTTATTAATACGAAAAGCCGACAAAGCAGGCGAACCACGCAGTATTTCCATAATCACAGATCTCTCGTCTTCGAAGCAACTGACCACAGTGCTTCATTGGGCGCAACAGGGGGAAAACGCGGGCTATTATAAAGAAACCCTGAGCCCGACGAAACCGTTTGCGTCAGGAATATTCACATTAACTATTAAGCTTACTCATCGGGTGGTTATTATGAATAAAGTTGCAGCCTGCCGTTTTGTTGAGCAAAATGCGTCGGCACTGGGAATATAACCATAGAAATGAAAGAGCCTGAGCTCAATAAAATAATAGCGCCGCAGAGAGATAACTATTTGACGCGCATAAAATTAAACTACTTTCTGGTCGGTCTTGCTGCCCTGTTGCTGGCGTTGGCTTTATGGCCAACGATCCCATGGCATCGGGGTGAAGGCGACCAACTGGAACAGATAAAATCCCGTGGAGAATTACGCGTGAGCACGCTTAATTCTCCACTGACTTTTTTCAGCAACCCCGACGGCAGCGCCGGGTTTGACTACGAACTGGCTAAACGCTTTGCTGACTATCTTGGCGTAACGCTGGTGATGTCGTCTCATGACAACATCTCATCAATGTTTAATGACCTCGACAACAACAAAGCCGACATGCTGGCATCGGGTCTTATCTACAATACAGAGCGCCTGAAAAACTACCGTACAGGGCCTGAGTATTATTCGGTGTCACAACAATTGTTGTACCGCCAGGGATCGGTGCGCCCGAAATCCCTGGCCGATATCAAAGGATCGCTGGTCGTCTCTTCCGGTACGGCACACATCGTGGCGCTTCAGGCTGCCAGCAAAAAATACCCTGCGTTAACCTGGGCCGAAACCGACAAACTCTCGCCGAGTGACTTACTGCAACAAGTCGCCGAAGGAAAACTCGACTATACGTTGGGCGATTCTGTAACCGTGGCGTTGATGCAGCGAGTCTATCCGCGCTTAGCCGTGGCGTTTAACGTCACCGCCGACGAGCCGGTTACCTGGTATTTCAGCAAGAAACCTGACGATGACAGCCTGTATGCCGCCATGCTGGATTTCTTTAGCCAGATTTCCGAAGACGGTACGCTGGAAAAGTTGGAAGAGAAATACCTCGGGCACGTGGGGGAATTTGACTACGTCGATACCCGCACTTTCCTCAAAGCGATCGACACGACCCTGCCCGCGCTGCAACCGCTGTTTGAGAAGTACGCCGGTGATATCGACTGGCGGCTGCTGGCGGCGATCTCCTATCAGGAATCTCATTGGGATCCGCTGGCGACATCCCCGACCGGCGTGCGCGGCATGATGATGCTCACCCGGGCAACCGCCTCAGGTCTGGATGTTGATGACCGCACGGACGCCGAGCAGAGTATTCAGGGCGGCGCACTGTATCTGTCTCGCCTGATGGACAAAATGCCGGAAACGATCCCCAAAGATGAACGGATCTGGTTTGCGCTGGCCGCTTACAATATGGGTTACGGTCACATGCTGGATGCCCGCAAACTCACGGCTGATCAGAAAGGCAACCCTGACAGCTGGCTGGATGTGAAACAGCGCTTGCCGATGCTAAACCAGAAGCGCTATTTCAGCCGGACTACCTATGGCTATGCGCGCGGAACGCAGGCCTATAAGTACGTCGAAAACATCCGCCGCTATCAGTTAAGTCTGGTGGGGTATCTGATGGAAAAAGAGAAAAAACAGGCGCAGGAAGCGGCGTTGCAGGCTCAGTTAGGCGCCGGTTACCCGGCGGTGAGTGTGGCGCAGGCACTGGCACCTGCGCATTAACGTCAGGGTTTGTCGTCAGGCTCTTCGGCGGCGCGCTGCGCCTGTTTAAGGGCTTTGTGCTGACTGCGGCGGTAACGGAAAAACGCACTCAGCATGGCCGAACAGTCATCTGCCAGAATGCCGGACGTGCTCTGCACCTGATGATTCATCCCCGGATGGCCTAAGATATCCAACAGTGAACCTGCGGCACCGGTTTTAACGTCCGCCGCACCGTAAACCACCCGGCGAATACGGCTGTGAATCATGGCACCCGCACACATCACGCAGGGCTCCAGCGTCACATACAGGGTGGCGTCCAGCAGCCGGTAGTTTTGTACTTTCTGCCCGCCCTGACGCAGCGCCATGATTTCAGCGTGAGCGGTAGGATCATGATGGCCGATGGGCCGGTTCCAGCCCTCGCCAATCACCTGATTGTCGAGCACCAGCACGGCTCCCACCGGGACTTCACCCTCTTCCTGCGCCTTAAGGGCAAGATTCAATGCGTGACGCATCCAATCTTCATCGCTGTATTGCTCTGCCACTTTCACCTCATACCCATTCATTCAGCCGTTATTATACCTAAGGCCGCGCAGGCAACCCAACTTCCGCCACAGGTAATTTCACGCAGAAAAATACAGTAAAAATACTAAATAATTCCCACGAAAACCATTTCTTCCCTTCAGGTTTCGATTAATCATAAATGGTTGGAAATACCAGTTATGTACATGATATTTATAATTTTATTCCTCATGTCAATATTGTAATTCTTGCTTCAGATCATTTTAGGATGTCGGCAAAAAACTTAAGGTTAATGCATATATCATTACAACAGACGGCAGGAATGACACTATGGCTACCTCAACTTTCTTCATCCCATCAGTAAATGTCATCGGTACCGGCGCATTACAAGAAATGGCCAATGCCATCACTCAACATGGCTTTCATCACGCACTGATCGTCACTGATAGAGTGCTGTTTGATATCGGCGTAGTTAAACAGGTGCAAGATTTACTGGCGCAAAGTGATGTACAAAGCAGCGTCTACCACGGTACTCACCCAAATCCGACTACCCGCAACGTGCGTGAAGGTCTGGAGATTCTTAAACAGCATGCATGTGATTGTGTTATCTCTCTCGGCGGCGGCTCTCCGCACGACTGCGCCAAAGGTATTGCGTTACTGGCAACCAACGGCGGTAAAATTGAGGATTACGAAGGGCTGGACCGCTCAGGCAAGCTTCAACTTCCGCTGATTTCCATCAATACCACCGCCGGCACTGCCTCTGAAATGACCCGTTTTTGCATCATTACCGATGAAGAACGTCATATCAAAATGGCAATTGTCGACAAGAATGTTACGCCACTGATGTCGGTGAATGACCCCCATCTGATGGCAGGAATGCCTAAAGGGTTGACCGCCGCGACAGGTATGGACGCCCTGACCCACGCCATTGAGGCCTATATGTCCAGCGCGGCCAATCCCATCACCGATGCCTGCGCACTAAAAGCGGTAACAATGGTCACCGACTCCCTACGTGACGCGGTCAATGACGGCGGCAACATGCAGGCGCGGGAGAATATGGCATACGCACAGTTCCTTGCTGGAATGGCCTTTAACAATGCGTCACTGGGATATGTTCACGCGATGGCCCACCAACTCGGGGGGTTCTACAACCTGCCCCATGGTGTCTGTAATGCAGTGCTATTGCCTTTTGTTCAGGAATATAATGCCCGTGTCGCCAGTCCACGCCTGAAAGAGATTGCCGCAGCAATGCACCTTGATGTCGCAAATATGGATGATAAAGAGGGTGCGAAGGCCTGTATCGGCGCGATTCGCCAACTGGCACGGGACATCGGCATTCCAGCAGGGTTACGTGACCTGAAGGTGAAAGAAGAAGATTTCAACACGCTGGCTACCAATGCGCTGAACGATGCCTGTGCGCTGACTAATCCGATTCAGGGAAGCCATCAGGACGTCGTAAATATTTTCAAAGCCGCAATGTAGAATGTCTGAAACCCAGGCAATAAAAAAGCAGGACGGATCACCCGGCCTGCTTTTTTTACAACAAACGGTTACTCAAGCTGTTGCAACTCACCGTGTTTGCTGACGCGAAAACGATGTTCGCAAAAGAACAACAGCGGGTTGTCCTGTTTGCTGTCGCTGTAGCCGCTGTAGAGTTTTAACGGCGAACCAATGCGCTGTTCCAACTGAGCCACTTTCTCTTCCCCCAGGCAGCGTAAAGGCAGTATCCATCCCCCTTTCCCCCTTTCCATCCGGCTTCCTACCAGGCGCACCTTTGGCAGGAAAGATGAGGCGTTATATACCTGCTGCACCAGATTTTCCGGCGAACCGGTGATCAGCCACACTTCAGCATCGTGGTTTTCAATGTAGTCACGCAAGCGCATCTGCACCACGGGAAAGGCCACCACTTTCTGGCGAAACCAGTTAACAAAGCGCAATTCGAGATCTTTAAGTTTGGCTTCGCTGTGACCAAAAGTGATCGACCACAGCAATAAGCTCATCGGCCAACGCGTCGCCCGCCCCTGTACCAGCATTCCAAGGCCGACCACCGGTAACATGGGTATCACCAGCAGCAGGTTTTGCGGCATCCGCCACAACAGAAACCGCATAAAGGTGCCAAACATATCCTGCTGGTGAAGCGTGCCATCCAGGTCAAAAAATACTACTCGTCGATCCGCCGTCGCACTCAATGCGTTACTCCTCGGGATCGTTGAACCCCATCATCCAGGTGAAAATAAATCCGGCTATTACGGTAATCAATATCCCCGCCAGGTACAACATCACTTTTCCAGAGACAATGGTCAGCGCCAGCGGCAAACCGGAGATCCCAAAGGTGATCACCGTGGCGACCTTCCAGTAACAGATTAGCGCACCACCTACTGCGCCGCCTAAACAGGCGCCAATAAATGGCCGCCCAAGCGGTAAGGTGACGCCGAAAATCAGCGGTTCACCGATGCCGAGGATCCCTACCGGCAGCGCACCTTTTATCACTTTTTTCAGGCGCGGATTGTGGGTTTTCATGTAGACGGCAATCGCCGCCCCCACCTGCCCGACCCCTGCCATCGCTAAAATAGGCAGCAGTGGATTCGAACCATGCGCCTGGATCAGTTCGACGTGAATAGGCACCAACCCCTGATGTAACCCCGACAGCACCAGCGGCAGGAAGAATCCGGCCAGGAGCGCCCCCACCACCAGGCCGCCTTTATCTATTGCCATATTCACGCCGTGCGCGATGGCGTCCGAAATAACGCCGCCTAACGGCTGAAGAATGACAATCGCCAGCGTCGCCGTCACCAGCGTGGTGATCAGCGGATTGAGGATCAATTCGACAGACTCCGGCAACCACTGACGCAGGCGTTTTTCCAGCCAGCACATCAGGGCGACGACGAATAACACGGCGATCACCCCGCCACGGCCCGGTTGCAGGGTTTCACCAAACAGGGTGATTTGCGCCAGTGCCGGGCTGGAAAGGATCCCCGCCATTACGCCGCCCATCGCCTGTGAGCCACCGAAGACCCGCGCAGCATTCACACCGACCAGAATATTCATGATGGCAAATACGGCACCGCCGAAGATCGCCAGCAGGCCCAGAATATTGGGGTAATCAAGCGCCAGTGAACCGGCGATGTCAGGCCGCTTCAGCAGATTAATAATGCCCATGATCAGACCCGAGGCGATAAACGCCGGGATCAGCGGAATGAAAACATTGGCAAGCTGACGCAGCGCGCCACTCATCGGTGCGGAATATTTCGCTTTGGCTTGGGCTTTATTGCGGGAAATGGCATCGGACGGCGGGGGATTTTCTCCGCCCACCAGTAACGCACGTATAGCATCGACCACTTTGGCCGCCGCGCCGGGGCCAACAATAAACTGATGCTGTTCCCCCTGTTTGATGTAACCCTTGATGCCCGTCAGGGTTTGAATCCCCGTCAGATCCAGTTTCTGCTCATCAAAGACTTCAACCCGCACGCGGGTCATGCAGTTTTCCAGCTTGCTGATATTGCTTTCACCACCCACGCGTTGCAGGATTTGCGTTGCCAGAAGCTGCGTTTTATCCATTGCCGTCGCCATGCCCATTCCCCTATGTCAGTGAAGCATTACCCCGCCAGCGCCGCGCGCAGGAAGCCGTGGTGCGTCGCCAGCCGCTGTATAGCCTCTTCGGCGCTGATCTGACTGAGCAGCATCAGAATGGCCGGTTTAACTTCAAATTCAGTTTGTGCCAGAGCCGCTTCAGCGTCAGCACGGGCGGCACCGGTGGCTTCAACCACAATGCGGCAGGCGCGATCCACCAGTTTGATGTTGGTGGCTTTCACATCCACCATCAGGTTCTGATACACCTTGCCGGTTTTCACCATCGCGCCGGTGGAAATCATATTCAGCACCAGTTTTTGCGCGGTCCCCGATTTCATACGGGTCGAACCCGTCAGCGCTTCAGGTCCGACGACAGGAGAAATCGCGACTTTGGCTTCGAATGCAATGGGGGAATCTGGGTTACAGGAGATAGCTACCGTGGCGCAGCCAAGTTCACTGGCATAACGCAGTGCGCCGATAACGTAAGGCGTGCGTCCCGATGCCGCGAGACCGACCACGGTATCGGCTATGGTGAGCTGAATATTCTTCAAATCTTCAACGCCCAGCGCTTCGCTATCTTCCGCACCTTCGACCGCTTTAAGCAGCGCGCCGGGGCCACCGGCAATCAGACCAATCACCATGCCGTGCGGCACGCCGAACGTCGGCGGGCACTCAGAGGCGTCCAGCACACCCAGACGTCCGCTGGTGCCTGCCCCTAAATAGATAAGTCGTCCGCCCGCTTTAAAAGAAGCGGCCGCCATGTCCACAGCCTGTGCTACCTGCGGTAAAACAGCATGAATGGCTTCGGGGACTTTGCCGTCTTCATGGTTGAAAGCGGCCACCATCTCCAGTGTCGACATCTCGTCGAGACCCATTGTTGCCGGATTACGGCTTTCAGAAACCAGGGATCCTAAGTTCATAACGTTACCTCGTGAATTTTTAATTCATAAATATGATTAGATATTTGAATATTTTATTCTTAAAGGCGAGAAATATTTGCTACTTTAGATAACATAATTGTTAATTCGTGATGTGCGCAGGTACCGGGGCGAGGAACTAAAAAATGAGCAGCATGATCCGCATCCGCCAGATCTATCCCACACTGGCGCAAAACGACCGCAGGCTGGCGGATTTTCTGCTGGAGCATCCTGAGCAGGCACGGCATCTGAGTTCACAAAAACTCGCGGAGCTGGCGGGGGTGAGCCAGTCAGGGGTAGTGAAATTTGCCCAGAAGCTCGGGTACAAAGGTTTTCCCGCGCTGAAGCTGGCCATGAGTGAAGCACTGGCATTGCCGCAAAAAGAGCTGGCCGTTACCGTACATAACCAGATTATCAGCACCGACAGCTTACAAGTGGTTGGCGAGAAACTTCTGGCGGAGAAACAGTCCGCACTGCGCGCCACGCTGGATATCAACAGCGAGCAGCGGCTGCAACAGGCGCTGGCGATGTTATCTGGAGCACGAAAAATTATCCTTACCGGCATCGGTGCATCAGGTCTGGTCGCGAAAGATCTGGCCTATAAGCTGCTGAAAATCGGGCTGACGGCGATTGCAGAATCGGATACCCATGTGTTGCTGGCGACGGTTCAGGCACTGTCGGATGAAGACTTACTGCTGGCAATTTCGTTTAGCGGTGAGCGGCGGGAGATCAATCTGGCAGCCGACGTTGCGCGTCAAAGCGGGGCCAAAGTGCTGGCACTGACCGGCTTCTCCCCCAACGCACTCCAGCAACTGGCCGATCACTGCCTCTACACGGTTGCGGAATTACCGGCGACGCGCGGTGCGGCGGTTTCAGCCACCACAGCGCAATACTCACTCACCGACCTGCTTTTTATGGCTCTGATTCAGCAAGATACGGTCCATGCTCCGGAAAGAATCAAACATAGCGAAGAGTTGGTGAAAAAGCTGGTTTGATCGGGATCATTTCGGGGCGGGATAGACGACGAGCAAAGGCAACGCAGAGGTCAAACCTGCTATACTGCGCGCCCGGATTATTGCTGAAAACGAGAGAGATTATGGCCCTGCTTATCACACACAAATGCATCAATTGCGATATGTGCGAGCCGGAATGCCCGAATCAGGCGATCTCGATGGGCGCTGAGATTTATGAGATTGACAGTGACCGCTGCACCGAGTGCGTCGGCCATTATGATAAGCCGACCTGCCAGAGCGTCTGCCCGATCGATAACACGATTATCATCGATCCGCAGCACAGTGAATCCAACGAGCAGTTATGGGATAAGTTCGTTGTACTGCATCACGCCGTTTGATTACACAGCGTGATGCGGTTCATTAGTTCTCAATAATGACTGTAGCGCACGCATAACGCCGTTCATCGGCCAGCGTAACGTGTACCGCTTTCACGCCTAACTCGGCCGCCATTTCAGCGGCGCGATCGTGGAATATCAAACCGGGTTTCCCCAGCGGATCGTTAACCACTTCGAACTGTTCAAATGCCAGACCGTTGCGAATACCCGTTCCCAGTGCCTTTGCTGCGGCCTCTTTCACGGCAAAACGTTTGGCCAGAAACCGTACCGGTTGCTGGTGATTCTGATAGAGCAACCACTCATTCGCACAAAGAATGCGCTTCGCCAGCCGGTCGCCGCTGCGCTCAACCACGGCTTCAATCCTCGTGATTTCAACGATGTCAGTACCAAGTCCGAGAATAGCCATTACCGGCGCGCTTCACGCATCAGCACTTTCATTTCACGCACCGCACCTGACAGGCCGTCAATCACTGCCTGCCCGATAATGGCATGGCCGATATTCAGTTCATGCATTTCCGGTATTGCAGCGATCGGCTGTACGTTATGGTAAGTCAGGCCATGACCGGCATTCACTTTCAAGCCCTTACCTGCCGCATAGGCCGCGGCCTGTTTGATGCGTTCAAGTTCCGCCCGGCTTTCAAGATCGTTTTTCGCCTCCGCATACGCGCCGGTGTGGATCTCAATGTAAGGCGCGCCAACGGCGACGGCGGCGTCGATCTGGCGCATATCGGCATCGATAAACAGCGAAACGAGAATACCGGCTTCGGTCAGTCGGGAAACTGCCACGGTCATTTTGTCTATCTGACCGGCGACATCCAGACCGCCTTCGGTGGTAACTTCTTCGCGTTTTTCCGGCACCAGGCAGCAAAAGTGTGGCTCAATTTCGCAGGCGATCCCGACCATTTCATCGGTGACGGCCATTTCAAGATTCATGCGAGTCTGAATGGTTTGACGCAGCAGGCGCACGTCGCGGTCAGTGATATGACGGCGATCTTCGCGCAGGTGGACGGTAATACCGTCAGCGCCTGCCTGCTCAGCAATAAATGCGGCCTGAACCGGATCAGGGTATGCCGTACCACGCGCATTGCGCAGTGTCGCGATGTGATCGATGTTAACGCCCAGCAGCAATTCAGCCATGACAGCTCCAGATTGTTTATAGAGTTTAATTACAGGGGAAACAAAGCAACTAATGGAGGCAGTTTACACCCTCGACCCGCGTGACGGGTACCCCAAAAGGCAATTTAGCTAGCGGAATTATCAGAGGGCGAGTCGGGCTTTTTAACGAAAAACTGGCGGAAGAGTTCGCGGCTTTTCAGCGGCTTGCCACCAAGATAAGGCTTCAGCGCCATGCGGGTGAAACGTTTGGCGGCGCGCAGGGTGAGCGCATCGGGGAATTCACGACTGGCCAGCGCCTTGAGATCACGCCCGGTAAAGCTGCTGTTATCGACAACCAGACTGGCAATAAAGCCTTTTTCTTCGCGATAGCGATAAGTCATGGTGTCGCTGACTTCTTCTCCACTCCCCGCGCAATGCAGGAAGTCCACCCCATAGCCAAGATGATTGAGCAGAGCCAGTTCGAACTGACGCAGAGGCTGCTCGGGCGAACCGCTGGCTCCCGCTAAATTTTGTAAACAGTTGAGGTAATCGAAAAACAGCGAAGAGTAGTTCGTCTCCTGCTCAAGCACGCGGGAAACAAGCTCGTTGACGTAGAGGCCACTGTAGAGCATCGAACCAGAAAGAGGGAGTGCGAGGGAAACCGGCTCGGCGTTACGCAGGGTTTTCACTTCACCCCGCCCGCTCCAACGAACCAATAAAGGCGTAAAAGGCTGCAAGCAGCCTTTTAGATTGGACCGGCGACCGCGCGCTCCTTTTGCAAGAATGCGCACCCGCCCCTGTCCTTCAGTGAAGAGATCCAGCATTAAGCTGGTTTCACTGTAAGGTCGCCCATGCAAAACAAATGCGCGTTGCCAGCCTTCCATAGGCGCGGACCTTATAAGTCGTCTACATAACCCAGGCTGCGCAGTGCACGTTCGTCATCTGCCCAACCGGATTTAACCTTGACCCACAGCTCAAGATGGACTTTCGCTTCAAACATGTTTTCCATGTCCTGACGCGCTTCGATACCAATGGTTTTAATTTTCGAACCCTTGTTACCGATAACCATTTTTTTCTGGCCTTCACGTTCAACCAGAATCAGGCCATTGATGTCGTAGCCACCGCGCGCATTCGTCACGAAACGTTCGATTTCCACCGTGACCGAGTATGGCAATTCTTCACCCAGGAAACGCATCAGTTTTTCACGGATGATTTCAGAGGCCATAAAACGCTGCGAACGGTCAGTAATGTAATCTTCTGGGAAGTGATGAATCGCTTCCGGCAGGCGCTTACGGACAATGCTGGCGATGGTATCAACGTTAATACCTTTCTCCGCTGACATTGGTACGATATCGATGAAATTCATCTGCTCGCTCAGGAACTGCAGGTGCGGCAACAGCTTCGACTTGTCAGTGACGTTATCAATTTTGTTAATAGCCAACAGAACCGGGGCTTTAATATCACGCAGTTTATTAACGACCATCTCGTCATCAGGCGTCCAGTGGGTGCCTTCAACCACGAAAATCACCAGCTCAACATCACCGATGGAGCTGCTGGCAGCACGGTTCATCAGACGGTTAATCGCCCGCTTCTCTTCCATGTGCAGCCCTGGGGTGTCAACGTAGATAGCCTGATAAGGGCCTTCAGTATGGATGCCCATAATACGGTGACGGGTTGTTTGCGGTTTACGCGAAGTAATGGAGATTTTCTGCCCCAATAATTCGTTGAGCAAGGTCGATTTGCCGACGTTAGGACGGCCAACGATTGCTACAAAACCACAGTAATTCTTTTCTTCGCTCATTCAAGCTCCAGCTGTATCAGCGCTTGTTCCGCTGCCGCCTGCTCGGCTTTTCTACGGCTTGAACCGGTTCCTACAACCGGTTGGTTCAAGCCACTGACCTGGCAGTGGATAGTAAACTCCTGATCGTGCGCTTCACCGCGAACCTGCACAACCAGATAAGAAGGCAACGGCAGATGGCGCCCCTGTAAAAACTCCTGCAAGCGAGTTTTTGGGTCTTTCTGCTTATCACCGGGACTGATTTCGTCTAGACGACTGCGGTACCATTCGAGAATCAGTCTTTCGACGTTTTGGATGTCACTGTCCAGGAATACGCCGCCAATGAGCGCCTCCACCGTATCCGCAAGAATGGACTCGCGGCGGAAACCACCACTTTTCAATTCTCCCGGCCCTAAACGTAAGCATTCGCCGAGGTCAAATTCACGCGCCATTTCTGCCAGGGTATTGCCACGCACCAGCGTCGCACGCATCCGGCTCATATCGCCTTCATCAACGCGGGGAAAGCGTTGATAAAGCGCATTGGCGATGACATAACTAAGGATGGAGTCACCCAGGAATTCTAACCGCTCATTATGTTTGCTGCTGGCGCTGCGGTGAGTCAGTGCCTGCAATAAGAGTTCCTGCTGTTGAAAAGTGTAGCCCAGCTTTCGCTGAAGCCTATTTATTACGATGGGATTCATGAGTTACCAATAGATCAAGAATGCGTCAAAAACTTCAGCATACGGAACAGGCCTGCTTCGCCTAAAGCAAATCCAAAGCTGTTTCGTTTGCAGTGGCTCCCTATTCATTTTAACAAAAATTCAGGGAGCCAACTTTTATCGCTCGAAAGAGTATTCTACAACGTGTGGAAATATAATGCTGCGGAAATAGGCAGCATTGAATTAATGAATTCCACCGATGCGGCTCAGGCGTACGCCCGTTGGCCACTCACCTTCCTGCTTTTTAAAGCTCATCCAGATACCGGATGCACGACCGACCAGATTCTTCTCTGGTACAAAGCCCCAGTAACGACTGTCAGCGCTATTGTCACGGTTGTCACCCATCATGAAGTAATGGCCGGCCGGAACCACCCAGGTGCCCATAGGCTGACCTGGTTGCTGATAGTAAGCACCGAGCTGATCGCGTGCGCCTGGCACCGTCAGAATATTGTGGGTCACATTACCCAGCGTTTCCTGACGCTGCAGCAGACGGATACCGTCTTGCGGCACGTTGGCCGAAGGAGGGATCTCAAAGAAACCGCTGCTGGCTTCGCTGCCGGACGCCTGACCAAAGGTCTGTACGAAGTCACTCGCATGACCGGCATCGTAAGTTACCGCCAGAGCCGTACTGCAATTCTGACCACTGTTACACGCTGGTTGAACGGTCACTTCTTTGCTGAAAGGATCATAGGTCACCCGGTCACCCGGCAAGCCCACTAAACGTTTGATGTAATCCAGACTTGGATTAAGCGGATATTTAAATACCACCACATCGCCACGTTTAGGTTCACCTGTCGGGATGAGCTTGGTTTGCGTGATCGGATCTTTCAGGCCATAAGCATACTTCTCGACGACAATGAAATCGCCAATCAGCAAGGTTGGCATCATCGAACCGGATGGGATCTGGAAAGGTTCGTAAATAAACGAACGCACTACAAACACCACCAGCAATACAGGAAAAACAGAGGCACAGGTTTCTACCCAACCTGGTTGTTTAGCCGCTTTGTTTAGCGTTTTTTCGTCAACCGCACCAGCGGTTTCAACCTTGAGTCTGGCAATTTTCGCCCGACGAGCAGGAGCGAATTTGAAACGATCCAGGCACCAGATAATCCCGGAGACCAGCGTTGCAATCGCCAGAATCAAGGCAAACATGTTAGCCATGCATACTCCTACGAACTTATTGAGGGCTTATTTGCTGTCTTTACCGACATGGAGAATGGCCAGGAACGCTTCTTGTGGTAACTCAACGTTGCCTACCTGCTTCATGCGTTTCTTACCATCTTTTTGTTTCTGCAACAGTTTCTTCTTACGGCTAACGTCACCGCCGTAACATTTCGCTAATACGTTTTTACGCAGTTGTTTCACCGTTGCACGCGCAATGATATGCCCGCCGATAGCGGCCTGAATGGCGATATCAAATTGCTGACGCGGGATAAGTTCCTGCATTTTCTCGACCAACTGACGGCCACGGAACTGCGCATTGCCACGGTGAGTGATCAGCGCCAAGGCGTCAACACGTTCACCGTTGATCAATACATCAACACGTACCATGTCTGACGTCTGGAAGTGCTTGAAGTTATAGTCCAGTGACGCATAACCGCGAGAGGTTGATTTCAGGCGGTCAAAGAAGTCGATAACCACTTCAGCCATAGGAATTTCATAGGTCAGGGCAACCTGGTTACCGTGGTAAACCATGTTGGTCTGAACGCCGCGTTTCTCAATGCATAAGGTGATCACGCTGCCCAGATATTCCTGAGGCATCAGCATGTGGCATTCGGCAATCGGCTCACGCAGCTCTTCGATGTTATTTAGCGCAGGCAGCTTAGAGGGGCTATCAACGTAAATGGTCTCTTTACTGGTGGTTTCCACTTCATACACTACGGTCGGCGCAGTGGTGATCAAGTCCAGATCGTATTCACGCTCCAGACGCTCCTGAATGATCTCCATGTGCAGCAAACCGAGGAAGCCACAGCGGAAGCCAAAACCCAGCGCGGTTGAGCTTTCTGGTTCATAGAACAGAGAAGCATCGTTCAGGCTGAGTTTGCCTAATGCATCGCGGAAGTTTTCGTAATCATCAGAGCTGACCGGGAACAGACCTGCGTAAACCTGAGGTTTTACTTTCTTAAAACCAGGTAACGGTTTCTCAGCCGGATTACGTGACAGTGTCAGGGTATCGCCAACCGGCGCGCCCAGGATGTCTTTAATCGCGCAAACCAGCCAGCCCACTTCCCCACAGCCCAACATATCGCGATCAACGCGTTTTGGCGTGAAGATACCCAGACGGTCGGCGTTATAGACCTGACCGGTGCTCATGACTTTAATTTTGTCGCCCTTTCTCATGGTGCCGTTCTTAATACGGACCAGAGAAACCACGCCAAGGTAGTTATCGAACCATGAATCGATGATCAGCGCCTGCAGAGGAGCTTCCGGATCACCCTCTGGTGGCGGAATGTCGCGCACCAGACGTTCCAGAATATCCGGAACACCGACGCCGGTTTTAGCCGAGCAGCGCACCGCATCCGTGGCATCAATGCCAACGATATCTTCAATTTCCTGCGCTGCGCGATCGGGATCGGCGGCTGGCAAGTCAATTTTGTTCAATACCGGCACGACTTCGAGATTCATTTCCATCGCGGTGTAGCAGTTTGCCAAGGTCTGTGCTTCTACGCCCTGACCGGCATCCACCACCAGTAATGCGCCTTCACAGGCGGCAAGAGAGCGTGAAACTTCATAAGAGAAGTCGACGTGGCCTGGAGTATCGATGAAATTCAGGTGATAGGTTTCGCCATCTTTTGCTTTGTAGTCCAGCGTTACGCTCTGGGCTTTGATGGTGATACCGCGCTCACGTTCCAGATCCATGGAGTCAAGAACTTGCGCTTCCATTTCACGATCGGACAAGCCGCCGCAGATCTGAATAATGCGGTCGGACAGCGTCGACTTACCGTGGTCAATGTGGGCGATGATGGAAAAGTTTCTTATGTTCTTCATTATAAAGATTTTCTACCTTGGTATTTCTGAATCATTCGCCATAACAACACAGCGACGGTTTGTAGGTTGGCTGTCTTTCGCCTGAGTCGCAGCATTCTACATGTGAGGACCGTGAAAACCTAGTCTCCCCGCCACCTAACTGATGATTATGCCTATCTTCGGGTGAAAGCGGGTCGTAACGATTGCAATAAGTTGTAAGCAACTCTCCGTTATGACGTTTTCATCCGCCGGACATAACCTTCGGGAAGGCAGGACTTTAGGAAAATGCTCATTTACTCATCAGCAAAAAAACCTTTAAATACCTGTTATAAAAGAATTTATTTATGCTCTATTTTGAATTATTTGAACATTTGCTTTGTCTTACTTTTCTCAATCCGGTCACAAGGTTAGCATCATGATCAATGAAGGACGGTTGCTCAGTCAGCATGGGTTTGCCAGAGCCAATTCCTGGATCACAATGGTTCTTGCCACGCTGTTAATGGTGGGGGGCGCAATACAGGTCGTATTTCTTCTTGCTCTTGGCAGAACAGGTAGCGGTGGCCTGCATATTATTACGTTGTCGGCTATTTTCAGTATTGGATTAGGCTCGCTGTTATTTGTCCTCAGACACTACACCAGACCTCAACAAATTTACCAATTGCATGAGAATGGAATATTAGTGATCAACGAAAGAGACCAAAAAAATCGCTTTGTGCCTTTCGACCAAATTACTGAGATATATCGTTACAGAACCGGTAAATATACCCGGAAAATATTAGACACCATGGCGTTTCGCGAAGGGAATGATAAATGCTGGCATAAAATCACCCCTAATATCGCACATGCTGAACGGCTGATTGAAGTCATCAAGAATGAACAACTGATGTCCCGTGGCCCGCAGGCACTGGCTGTTCTGGCAAACGATGGGAGTTTTTCATTCACTTATCTGGCCGCGTCGAAATGCAAACTGAATCAGTTTTTCAGCCGTAGTTTATTGATGTTAAATGAAAAAAAATTACGATTGAGCGCAAGGTTTATTACATCAGATGAAGGGCTGTGTATTCCGGTCGAGGATATACAATATATCAGCGGGGGAAGTAACAGCCAGATGATCCGACTGCTTGATACCAATGGGCGTATTCTCTTTTCCATACTCTATACTTCCCTGTTCAGCGCCGATCTTTTCATCGCACTGATCGAGCATATGATCCAAAACCGGATCCCGATCAGGAACTAAGAGGGCGATACTCAGGAAGGTAGACGACCATTATTGTGCTGGAACCGGAATGCGTCAGGAGGCAGACCTATTTGCAGGATGACAGGCTGATAACCTGCCTGATTTTCCAGCTTTGCCGCCAGCGCACGCGCGACAACAAAACCTATTGCCCCACCCGCTACTGCTCCGAGCACGGAGTAAAAATCTCCCTGCGTCAGCCATTGCAGCAAGCCGCCCCCCAGAATAACGCCCAATAGGGGGGTCATATAAACCAGGAAAGCGGAGCGCAACAAACTGCCCTCCGTGATGCCAAGCTCAACTTTCTGGCCTGGCTCAAGGCGTTCAGCAATATTCACCAAAAGATTATGTTCTGTTTGCGGGCCGAGTTCATTGAGAACCCGGGCTCCACAGCCAGATCGCGAATGGCAGCTGCTGCAACCCGCTTGCGTCTCACAACGCAGCTTAGCAATACCGTCTTGCCACGAAACGACAGTGGCCCATTCTTTCATCATCTTGATTACCTGACCTTTTATTGCGCAGTGAAGACGATGCTTTCTGCAATTCGCTTAGCCGTTGACGGCGGCAATTCACCGACAATCGTAATTTCATTCGCGTTGCGGACTTCCGTCTGCACGGTTCGACGCCCCTGCCTGACCAACTGCTCAGAAGGAGCACTGGTTGTCGCATTCACGTTGATCGAGAAACTGAAAAGCCCGTCAGAATAAAGACGTGATTCTATCGCGACTGGCATATTTGGCAAGTTTCTGCGGCTGCGCGCCACTTCAGTCACGCCATCAGGTAACCACTTTGGTTGCCAGGTGAACTGCGCGTTATCCCCAGCAGGTACGGAAAGTACCGGAGGAAGTGTCGCCTTCTCTAAGGTCGTCAGAGATTCTTTGACAGCGTCGTCAGCGACAAAAGAGATGACGCGGAATTGTTCCAGCGTCTCACCATCACGGTCAAGTAGATCAACCCGCAGGGGAAGCTTGGTATTTTCGTCAACCCAGATCACGTAACTAAAACGGGTACCATCGCGTGATACAACCCGGATAACCTGACTCAGTCTGTCCACTGCACGTGCCCTGCCAACCGGTATAAAGTCATAGTATTTCGCCAAACGCGCGAAATCACTGAAAACAATACCAGGCAAAGAGTCGACGATATGGTCGCCATCCAGCGTAAACGGCTGTAAGCCCGTTTCGAAATAGCTGATGTCTTTACCACGTTGAACAATTTCACGGCGAGGTCCGTCCATCAGGACTAACTGCGCGAGAGGGAAATGATTAGAGGTGGCATGACGATAGCGATAGGAGTCAATTCCCTGCTTCGTAATGCTGATGAAGGCGATTTCATAATTTAAAGACTGGGTGGCCTTGTTCATTTCCTGCAATAACGCCTCGGTCGTTGGTTCTGCCGAGGCGATTGCTGGAGTCAACAGGCTGCCCGTCATTAAACAGACGGCAAACCAAATTTGCTTCATTACTGCGTTTGCATTCCTAAAGACTGAGTTCCGGGTACCTGAACAGCGGCCTGCTGTGGTGTGACAGATTCCAACTGGAGCTGATCAGAGTGTAATCTGCGCTGCAGCTCGTAATCCTGCAAAATGGCATTAACGCGTTTGCGTTGTTCCTGCACATTTTGTTGCCCATTCAGTGCTGTACTGTCACTGGTCGGCACGCCAAAGCTTACCGGTGATGCTTTACCCATCATCGGCAACGTATTAAACGCAGGAGTTTCAGGAGAAGCACCTGATGCATCCGGCTGATTGTAATGCTGTACACCCACGATCACGGCCAGGGAGACACAAGCCGCAACGCCGACCTGAGTCAGTTGGCTTGCCCAAGGGCGAACCTTATGCCAGAACGGCATTTTTTCCCAGGTATGAGGCTGAGGTTGGGATTCCGGAACAGCGCCGGGAACCAAACGAGCAGGCTCATTCGCTAACGCAGCGGCGACACGATCTGCGATATCCAGATGCACGACATTTCCCATATCACCGCGCATAGTGTCGCGGATCAAATGATAACTCTGCCAGCTTTGTTGAAGCGTTTTATCATCCGAGAGCGAACTCAGCAGCTCGGAATCCAAGACTTCACCATCCATTAGAGCCGAAAGCTTTTCTTTCTGCATGCCTAAGTACCCTTCCTGTGTCCGCCATCGTTAACGCTGAATCAGCGGTTGAACTTTATTATCAATAGCTTCCCGGGCGCGGAAAATACGCGATCTCACCGTGCCCACGGGGCAATCCATGATGGCGGCTATCTCTTCGTAGCTCAATCCATCTAACTCCCTTAAGGTGATCGCCATGCGAAGATCTTCAGGAAGTGCTTCAATCGTACGGAAAACTATTTGCCGCAACTCTTCTGACAACATCAAATTCTCAGGGTTCGAAATTTCTTTCAATGCGCCGCCACTTTCAAAGTTTTCGGCATCATTGGCATCCACATCACTGGCTGGCGGACGCCGTCCCTGAGCAACTAAATAATTCTTCGCTGTGTTGACCGCGATACGGTACAACCACGTGTAAAAAGCACTATCGCCTCGAAATGATTCCAACGCACGATACGCTTTAATGAATGATTCCTGAACCACATCAGGCACATCGCCCTGTGGTACGTAGCGGGAAACCAGGCTCGCTACTTTATGCTGGTAACGGATAACCAGTAAATTGAACGATTTCTGATCACCCTTCTGGACCCGCTCAACCAGAACCTGATCTGCTAACTGCTCGCTCATCCGAGGTAAAATCTCCCCAAAACTATCTCCGCGCATAAAGTCGTACTGCCAGCTTTCATCATTATATTCCTGAGCAAGTACTGCTTGGAGTTCACATGAAACATTAAGTTCCACATCGCCATTGTTTTTTCTATTGAAGTCTCAAGTCCGTGGCTTTTGCCAGGATGTTTAGGCTAACATGATTTTCCCTCTTCTTCTGCAAACATCATACGTTATGCAACCTTCATCTGAATTTGTCAGCGATGTATTGATTATCGGGAGTGGTGCTGCCGGCCTGTCTTTGGCTTTACGGCTTGCAGACCATTGTAGCGTTACTGTACTCAGCAAAGGACCTTTAAACGAAGGCGCGACCTTTTATGCTCAGGGCGGCATAGCCGCAGTCTTCGATGAGCAGGACAGCATTGCCTCTCACGTCGATGACACTCTCATCGCCGGTGCCGGATTGTGTGATAAGGAAGCCGTCGAATTCATCGCCGGTAATGCCCGTCATTGTGTACAGTGGTTAATTGATCAGGGTGTGCTGTTTGATACCGAAACAAACGCAAGCTCTGAGGAGCGTTATCACCTGACTCGCGAAGGCGGTCACAGTCACCGGCGCATACTGCATGCTGCTGATGCTACTGGTAAAGAAGTAGAGACCACGCTGGTAGGGAAAGCAAGATCACACCCCAATATTTGCGTGAAAGAGCGCTATAACGCCGTTGACCTGATCACGTCTAGCAAAATTGGCCTGGCAGGTACTCAGCGCGTGGTGGGCGCGTATGTCTGGAACCGTGAGAAAGAGCACGTCGAAACGCTCCGGGCAAAGGCGGTGATCCTCGCCACCGGCGGCGCGGCAAAAGTGTACCAGTACACGACGAACCCCGACATCTCTTCGGGTGATGGTATTGCGATGGCCTGGCGCGCGGGGTGCCGTGTGGCGAATTTGGAATTCAACCAGTTCCATCCCACCTGTTTGTATCACCCTCAGGCCAGAAACTTTCTGCTGACCGAAGCGTTACGCGGTGAAGGAGCTTTCCTGAAGCGCCCTGACGGCAGCCGGTTTATGCCTGATTTTGATGCACGCGGCGAACTGGCTCCCCGTGACGTCGTCGCCCGCGCCATCGACCATGAAATGAAGCGTCTTGGGGCAGACTGCATGTATCTGGATATCAGCCATCGTCCGCCTGAGTTCATCATGCAGCATTTCCCGATGATCTATGAAAAGCTGATGTCGCTGGGCATTGATCTGACGAAAGAGGCGATTCCGATCGTCCCTGCCGCGCATTATACCTGTGGCGGCGTGATGGTGGACCAGCATGGTCGTACCGATTTGGACGGTTTGTATGCCATTGGTGAGGTGAGTTATACCGGTCTGCACGGCGCCAACCGCCTGGCATCGAACTCACTGCTCGAATGTCTGGTGTATGGCTGGTCAGCAGCAGAGGACATTATCAAGCGCCTTCCGCACGCTAAACTGGCAAAACATCTGCCTCAGTGGGATGAAAGCCGGGTCGACAATTCCGACGAGCAGGTGGTGATTCAGCATAACTGGCATGAACTGCGCCTGTTTATGTGGGACTACGTGGGCATTGTGCGTACGACCAAGCGGCTTGAGCGCGCCCTGCGCCGTATTATGACCCTGCAACAGGAAATCGATGAGTACTACGCTAACTTCCGCATTTCTAACAATTTGCTGGAATTACGTAATCTGGTTCAGGTTGCCGAACTGATTGTTCGCAGTGCTATGGAGCGTAAAGAGAGTCGCGGATTACACTTCACGCTCGACTACCCGGATCAGCTCCACCACCCTCAGCCCACCATCCTTCAGCCATAAACAATCCCCCAAACAGTGCGATGGACCGCACCGTTTTTGCAGCCACTTGTTAATAATTCAGATAAAAATCCGCAATCAGCGAACGAAATGCCAGGCTGTAGACGCCTTCTTTCTCGCGTAAATTCAGTTCCTGAGCATCAGTTTCAGCAGGCTCGCGCGATAGAACCAGCAAGAGACGGTTAAGCGCTTTGCCAGGACGGTCACGCACAGCGAGCCGGCGGGACGTAAACCAACCCTGTTTATGCGCATTATTTTCTAGCGTCAGGCCGATGTCATAAGGCAGCACAACGCAAAACAGCCCATGCGCCATCAGTAATTTTTCCGCACACAACAACAGTGCGCTATGCGTCAGCGTTTCTGTATAACGCGCCGTATTACGGGCTTCATCCCGGCAGGCAACGGCAGATTCAAAATACGGGGGATTACTGACGATTAAATCGTACCGGCCCGGGTGCGTTTGTGCGACGACATTGATATCCTGCGCGAAGATATTAAGACGTTCAGCCCAGAGTGACGCCTGAAAGTTCTCTTTTGCCTGATCGGCGGCGGGAAGGTCTAACTCGACGGCATCAATAATGACGGACGGCGACGTCCGCTGCGCCAGCATCAGGGCAATCAAGCCACTGCCTGAACCGATATCCAGAATACGTGTTGCCTGTTCTACCGGTACCCAGGCGCCCAGCAAAACGCCATCGGTACCCACTTTCATGGCACAGCGATCGTGTGCGACAAAAAACTGCTTAAAAGTAAAACCGTTACGCCGCAAAGGCTCGCTGGCACTGACTTCATTCACCACATTATTCACCGTTAAAACCCTCTGCGTGACGGCCTGATATTCAAAACTGTCGTAGCATAGGGCAAACATACGCCAAGGAAAAGCCGCGCTATCCGCTTAAATAGGTGAAGATCGCGTCTAACACGTCTATAATCGGCGCCCCAAGTAGAGGTAGACCATGACTGTAACCAATTTTTCCGAACTCGAACTCGATGAACGCCTGCTAGACGCCCTGGGCGAAAAAGGCTATACCCGCCCGACTGTCATTCAGGCAGAGGCAATTCCGCCTGCAATGGACGGACGCGATGTGTTGGGTTCGGCTCCTACCGGCACCGGCAAAACAGCAGCATTTCTGTTGCCTGCATTGCAGCATTTGCTGGATTTCCCGCGTAAGAAATCTGGTCCGCCACGTATTCTGATTCTGACACCCACGCGAGAACTGGCTATGCAGGTTGCTGACCAGGCGCGTGAACTGGCTAAACATACCGATCTGGATATCGCGACGATCACCGGCGGTGTGGCATATATGAACCACGCCGAAGTGTTCAGTGAAAACCAGGACATCGTCGTTGCGACGACCGGCCGTTTGCTGCAATACATTAAAGAAGAAAACTTCGATTGCCGCGCTATTGAAACGCTGATCCTCGACGAAGCTGACCGCATGCTGGACATGGGCTTTGCTCAGGATATCGAAACGATTTCAGCCGAAGCGCGCTGGCGTAAACAGACGTTGCTGTTCTCCGCAACGCTGGAAGGCGAAGCCATTCGCGAATTCGCAGAACGCATCCTGACCGAGCCGGTTGAAATCGAAGCCGATCCGTCCCGCCGCGAACGCAAAAAAATCCTGCAATGGTATTACCGCGTTGACGACGTCGCGCATAAAACCCAAATGCTGATCCATCTGCTTAAGCAGGAAGATGTCACCAAATCTGTGATCTTCGTACGTAAGCGTGAACGAGTACACGAGTTGGTTGCCTGGCTTCGCGAAGCGGGGATCAACTCCTGTTACCTCGAAGGCGAAATGGTCCAGGTTAAGCGTACTGAAGCCGTAAAACGTATGGTTGAAGATCGCGTTAACGTACTGGTTGCAACCGATATCGCCGCACGCGGTCTGGATATCAACGACATCAGCCACGTCTTTAACTTCGACCTGCCGCTGACTGCTGATACCTATCTGCACCGCATCGGTCGTACTGGTCGTATGGGCCGTAAAGGCACCGCGATTTCATTTGTTGAAGCGCATGACCATTTGTTACTGGGTAAAATCGGCCGTTACCTCAATGAGCCGTTGAAGCCACGCGTCATTGATGAACTGCGTCCTAAAACCAAAGCGCCAAGCGAGAAGACGACCGGCAAGCCATCCAAGAAAGTGCTGGCGAAGCGTAAAGAAAAGCAGAAAGAAGCGCAGGTGAAGTCTAAGGTGAAAGTGAAAGTCCGTCACCGTGACAGTAAGAACGTCGGCAAGCGCCGCGTTAAAGCCGAAACTGAAACCAAAGATTCCTCAAAGTAATCTGCTGATTTCAGTCATAAAAAAACCGCCTTTCGGCGGTTTTTTTATTCCATCACACACTGCATTTCATCCGACGCTTTTACAGGCTTTCGGTGAAAGTACGAGTGATGACATCACGTTGCTGTTCAGGCGTCAGTGAGTTGAAGCGCACTGCATAACCGGACACGCGAATCGTCAGCTGTGGGTATTTTTCCGGATGCTTAACTGCATCTTCCAGAGTCTCACGGCGCATCACGTTAACGTTCAGGTGCTGACCACCTTCAACGCGAACAGTAGGCTTGAACTCCATCGGTACTTCACGATATTCAATCTGACCCAGATCGCTCACTGCAACGATTTGATCTTCTTCATAACCGCCTTTCGCACAAATGCAACGTGCTTCAGCTTTCTCATCATCAAGAAGCCAGAAAGAGTTTTTCAGCGCTTCATTGTTGGCTTTAGTAATTTGGATTCCGGTGATCATGTGTTGCCTCCGTTAATGGCTACGATACTGATACTGTTAACATGAATGTCGTCAAAATTGACGCCAGACTTCTGTTCCTGTTATCAGATATAACAGTTGAAGACCCCGCATTCTTTGATAAATATCAACTTTAAACCTGTGGTTATTTCCCGCTCACGGCAAATTAATGTTTTATATCAATTTTTACTCGCCACTATTTTCAATTTAATTTGAAAAATATCAATTATTTTTGCAGAAAACACTTCATCAGCATCCTTTTCCTCATTCCTTACAACGCACGGTTTCCCTGCTATGCGCATGCAGGTAAGCTAACGCGATTGAAATTATAGAGAAAAGGATCGCGTTAATGTCTACCACTCTCACCTGGCATGACGTTATTGGTGCCGAAAAAGATCAACCCTACTTCGTTGACACCCTAAAGTACGTTGCCAGCGAGCGCGTTGTTGGCAAAATTATTTATCCGCCGCAGGCCGATGTTTTCAGCGCTTTTCGCTCAACGGAACTCTCAGATGTCAAAGTCGTGATCCTCGGTCAGGACCCCTACCATGGCCCGAATCAGGCACACGGTCTCTCTTTTTCAGTCCGCCCCGGCATCCCGGCACCGCCTTCTCTGGTCAATATTTACAAAGAGCTGGTGACAGATATCCCTGGCTTTGAACGCCCCGCACATGGCTATCTGCAAAGCTGGGCTGATCAGGGTGTATTGTTGCTCAACACGGTGTTAACCGTTGAGGGTGGCCAGGCCCACTCCCATGCAAAACTAGGCTGGGAAACCTTCACTGATAAAGTCATCGCTGCACTCAATGAGCATCGTGAAGGCATCATTTTCCTGTTATGGGGCTCCCATGCACAGAAAAAAGGCAACTTTATTGATGCACAACGCCACCACATACTGAAAGCACCGCACCCGTCACCGCTGTCAGCACACCGCGGTTTTCTCGGTTGCAAACATTTCTCCGCAACCAATACGCTGTTGCAAAAACAGGGCCTCGAACCGATTAACTGGATGCCGGTACTGCCCGCTTAAAACAGAAAAGGCATCCCGCAGGATGCCTTTTCTCGGATCACAGCGGGATTAAGCCTTGGCTTTAGACACCGCTACCATCGCAGGACGAAGTAAACGTCCGTTCAGCGTGTAACCTTTTTGCATCACCATCATCACGTGGTTCGGCTCAAGATCTTCCGACTCCATCAGTGTCATGGCCTGATGCAATTCGGGGTTGAATGGAACGTGGATATCGCTCACCACTTCCATACCAAACTTACGTACCGCATCCAGCAATGATTTCAGCGTTAACTCCACGCCTTCAATCAGACCCACCAGTTCCGCATTGGACTTGTCAGCCAGGTCCAGCGCGCGCTCCAGGTTGTCGATCACTGGCAGCAATTCGCTGGAGAATTTTTCCAGAGCGAATTTATGCGCTTTCTCAATGTCTATCTCGGTGCGGCGGCGGATATTTTCTACTTCCGCTTTGGCACGCAACAGACTATCGCGTTCGTGTTGCTGAGCGTCTTTCAGCTGGGCTTCAAGTTCTGCAATACGCTCGTCGCGCGGATCAACGACGTCTGCCGCCTCATTTTCCGCTTCCGTATGCAGCGCTTGCTCCTGATTTAACTCATCCGAGGCTTGCTCGTTAGGCGTCTTATGTTCTTTACTACTCATGAATTTCTCCGCGTTTTAGCATTAATCTTGCTACTGGGTTTATTATGGGGATCAAAACCGCCGTTTCAAGGTTTGCTTTCAAAGGTTCAGACATTATGCAGGCGTTAAAAAAGCCTACTGAGGATAACCACAGCGATGAATAAAAAATTTGAGTGCATAGGCATTGTCGGCCACCCGCGCCACCCATCTGCACTCGCGACCCATGAAATGCTTTATCACTGGTTAGTCTCGAAAGGCTATGAGGTTGTGGTTGAACGCCAGGTTGCTCAGGATCTTAAACTTGAGGGCGCACAAACCGGCAGTCTGGCTGATATTGGCAAAAAAGCCGATCTGGCTGTTGTTGTCGGTGGTGATGGCAATATGTTGGGTGCCGCGCGCGTTCTGGCACGCTATGACATCAAAGTCATTGGTATCAACCGTGGGAATCTCGGCTTTCTGACCGATCTCGACCCGGACAACGCCCTGCAACAGTTGGACGACGTCCTGAAAGGGGAGTACCTCAGCGAGCAACGCTTCCTTCTGGAGGCCATGGTGCGCTGTGAGGGTCGCCAGTGTCGAGTAAGTACTGCCATTAACGAAGTGGTTCTGCATCCGGGCAAAGTGGCACACATGATTGAATTTGAAGTCTACATTGACGATAAATTCGCCTTCTCCCAACGCTCAGATGGCCTCATCATTTCTACCCCGACTGGCTCCACGGCTTACTCATTATCAGGGGGCGGCCCCATTCTTACGCCCACACTGGATGCCATAGCCTTGGTGCCGATGTTCCCGCATACCCTCTCAGCACGCCCGCTGGTGATTAACAGCAGCAGCACCATTTGCCTTAAATTCTCCCACATCAGCAGTGACTTAGAGATCAGTTGTGACAGTCAGATAGCGCTGCCTATCCAGCAAGGGGAAGAAGTGGTCATTCGGCGCAGTGAGTATCACCTCAACCTTATTCATCCAAAAGACTACAGCTACTTCAATACATTGAGCACCAAGCTCGGATGGTCGAAAAAACTGTTCTAATGGAATCCCCTTCAAGAATTTTAAAAAATAGTGCGCCGAGGACTTTACTGTATATAAAACCAGTTTATACTGTATGTAATTACAGGTCTGTTGTCATGTACAGGAAGGTGATCATGCTGGCGCAATTAACTATCAGTAACTTTGCCATTGTTCGTGAGTTAGATATCGATTTTCATCGCGGAATGACGGCGATCACCGGCGAAACTGGGGCGGGTAAATCCATTGCAATTGACGCACTGGGTTTATGTCTTGGCAACCGTGCCGACGGCAGTACCGTACGCTTGGGCTCAGCTCGCGCCGATATCTGCGCCCGCTTCACCCTTGCTGACACACCCTCTGCAAAACAGTGGCTGGCTGACAATCAGCTGGATGAAGGTAATGACTGCCTTCTGCGCCGCACAATCAGTGCAGATGGCCGCTCACGGGGCTTTATCAATGGCACTCCTGTCCCGCTCTCCCAGTTGCGTGAGGTCGGGCAACATTTAATCCAAATCCACGGTCAGCATGCTCACCAGCTTTTGCTTAAGCCAGAACATCAAAAACAGCTTCTCGATGCCTATGCTGACCAGCCTACACTGTTGTTGCAGATGCGGCAGGCCTATCAGGAGTGGCACTACAGCTGCCGCCAGTTGGCGCAATATCAGCAGCAAGTCTCTGAGCGTGAAGCCCGCCGTCAGTTGCTGCAATATCAGCTCAAAGAACTCAACGAATTTTCACCGCAGGCGGGTGAGTACGAACAGATCGATGAAGAGTACAAACGGCTGGCAAACAGCGGACAGCTTCTCTCACTGAGCCAAAGCGCACTTTACCTACTGGCCGATGGCGATGACCAAAATATTGTCAGTCTGCTGCATACCGCTAAAAATCAGCTGGTTGAGCTGGCCGAAATCGACAGCAAAATAAACGAGTTGCTTGTGATGCTAGATGACGCTTCCATTCAAATCAGCGAAGCAAGCGATGAACTGCGTCACTACAGCGAGCGCCTGGAGATGGATCCTAACCGTCTCTACGAGCTGGAGCAGCGTCTCTCGCGTCAATTAAGTCTGGCCAAAAAACACCGTGTATCGGCTGAAGAGTTACCGGAGTTACATCGCCAGTTGCTTGAAGAACAGCAGTTACTTGATGATCATGAAATGAATCAAGCTGAACTTAGCGCAACGGTAAACCTGCATTACCTTCAGGCGCTTAATATTGCTGAGCAGCTCCATGAAAAGCGACAGTTTTTTGCCGGTGAGCTGACGTGTTTAATCACAGAGAGCATGCAGGCACTCTCCATGCCTCACGGTAAATTCAGGATTCAGGTACAGTTTATGCCCGAGCACCTGAGTTTGGAGGGCGCTGACCGACTGGAGTTTCAGGTCACCACCAACCCAGGCCAGCCCTTACAAGCATTAGCGAAAGTAGCCTCTGGTGGCGAACTTTCCCGTATTGCTTTAGCGATTCAGGTTATCACTGCGCAGAAAATGGAAACACCCGCACTGATCTTTGATGAGGTCGATGTGGGCATCAGTGGTCCAACCGCGGCTATCGTGGGTAGATTACTGCGTCAGTTGGGGGAGTCGACCCAAGTCATGTGCGTTACGCACTTACCGCAGGTTGCAGGTTGTGGTCACCAACATTATTTTGTCAGCAAAGACACCGATGGTGAAGTGACAGAAACACAGATGAACCGACTTGATAAAAAGGCAAGATTGCAGGAACTAGCCCGTCTGCTGGGCGGTAGCGAAGTGACGAGAAATACTCTGGCGAACGCAAAAGAACTACTGGCAGCCTAAAAAGCTCAACTTTTTTACATTTATGGGGTCATACAGGTGCCCTGCAAAGGTTTCAAACTGATGAAAGGTCTATTATCATCGGCATCTTATGCCCTAAAGGAATGTAATCACTATGCGCTGTAAAACGCTAACTGCCGCCGCAGTAACTCTTGTAATGCTGACTGCGGGCTGTTCCACACTGGAAAAGGTGGTTTATCGGCCTGACATCAATCAGGGGAACTATCTTTCACCTGCTGATGTACAAAAAATTCATACCGGTATGACCAAGCAACAAGTTGCTTATGTTCTTGGTACTCCGATGCTGCATGACCCGTTTGGCAATAACACCTGGTACTATGTTTTCCGTGAACAGCCAGGCCATGAAGGCGTGAAACAGCAAACTCTGACACTGACCTTTAACGAGGCTGGCACATTAACCAACGTCGATAACAAGCCTAAATTAGACAGTCAGAATTAATTTCCCGGTCAGAGGGTGGTGGTGATCGCTTGCCAATACCTTTCCTCGGGGTAAAAAAATAAGGCGCTCAGGGCGCCTTATTTTTTAGAACGTTCTGCACGTAATCGCCTCAGCTCTTTCGGATCCGCGATCAACGGTCGATAAATTTCAATACGGTCACCGTCTTCAAGAAAATCAGAAAGTTTGACCGGTCGGCTATAAATCCCAACTTTGTTACTTTTAAGATCGATGTCTGCTCGAAGCTCAAGCAGCCCTGATGCAAAAATAGCCTGTTCGACTGTGCTTCCTGACTCCAATTTTACCGTGCGCAGATACTGACGTTCAGGTAACGCGTAAACAACCTCAACGCAGATCTCAGACACTGTAAACCTCCTTGGCGCGCACAGTGAAAGCCTGCACCATGCTGCCGGCCAGCTCTTTGAAAATCTTACCGAATGCCAGCTCAATTAATTTATTGGTAAATTCGAAATCCAGATTGAGTTCGACCTTACAGGCCTCAGGGCTGAGCGCGATGAAATTCCAGCCGCCCAACAATTTTCGAAATGGTCCATCAACCAGTTGCATATCAATGCGCTGATTATTGATCAGTGTATTTCGAGTCGTGAACGTTTTGCTGATACCCGCTTTGGAAACATCCACTGCGGCAACCATTGAATCGGGGCTATGCTCTAAAATACGGCTGCCGGTACAGCCAGGCAAAAATTGCGGATAAGCATCGACATCGTTTACTAAATTGTACATCTGCTCCACGCTGAAAGGCACAAGCGCAGAACGACTTATCTGTGGCATATCATTTTCCAGGTGTCATAAATCGTACAAATCATACCATTTATCCACCTTGAGACAAAAAACTACCTGGCCACTACAGCAACAATGGCCAAAATCCTCCAGCTGTAGACCTGTGGGGATTTCATTCGCCAACGCTTACAGTATAATAAGTATCACTATGACAAATAAAAAAGCACACAAACCCGGTTCCGCAACCATTGCGATGAACAAACGCGCTCGCCATGAATACTTCATTGAAGAAGAGATCGAGGCGGGGCTTGCTTTGCAAGGATGGGAAGTCAAATCGATGCGCGCTGGCAAAGCGAACATCACTGACAGTTACGTCACATTCAGGGATGGAGAAGCCTATCTTTTTGGCGCAACTATCCAGCCATTGAGTGTTGCATCCAGCCATGTTGTCTGCGACCCAACCCGCACACGAAAATTACTGCTTAACAAACGTGAATTAGAAACGTTGTTTGGTAAAGTGAGCCGTGATGGTTATACCGTTGTCGCCCTATCCATGTATTGGAAAAATGCGTGGAGCAAAGTCAAAATTGGCCTTGCCAAAGGTAAGAAAGAACACGACAAACGTGACAACATTAAAGATCGTGAGTGGAAAGTAGACAAAGCGCGAATCATGAAGAACTCAAACCGCTAAGCTACTGGCTTAGCGGAGCTATTTTCTGATATAGTGTTCGATAGTACTTGGGGCTGATTCTGGATTCGACGGGATTTGCGAAGCCCAAGGAGCATGCCGAGGGGCGGTTGGCCTCGTAAAAAGCCGCAAAAAAATAGTTGCAAACGACGAAAACTACGCACTAGCAGCTTAATAACCTGCTCAGAGCCCTCTCTCCCTAGCCTCCGCTCTTAGGACGGGGATCAAGAGAGGTCAAACCTAAAAGAGATCGCGCAGACACTTTGCCTGGAGTGAAAGCGTTAAACCCAATCAGGATAGTTTGTTAGTGGCGTGTCTGTCCGCAGCTAACCGGCGAATGTAAAGATAGACTAAGCATGTAGTGCCGACGGTGTAGTAATTTCGGACGGGGGTTCAAATCCCCCCAGCTCCACCAAATTATGATCCGGTTATTACCAGATAAGTCCGGAGAAGTCCTGAAAGCCCGCATCCCTCCTAGGTTTGCGGGCTTTTTTGTGTCTGTAGTAGTCCGAGGAGATCCGCCTGAAACCGGAGTCTATTGGTATACGAATTGGTATACGCTAAGATGTATACCAATAAACGTATACCAATTAAGGGAAGATCCTTGCATGGCGCGGACTACACGCCCCCTCACCCACACCGAAGTACAAAAAGCTAAAGCCCTCGACAAAGACCTGACCCTGCACGATGGTGACGGACTCTTTTTGTTAGTCAAAACCACCGGCAAGAAAATTTGGCGTTTCCGCTACCAGCTTCCCAACAGTAACAAACGCACCATGATCAGCCTCGGCGCTTACCCTGCCCTCTCCCTTGCCGATGCCAGAGAAATCCGCGCTGAGAAGTTAGCGATGTTAGTCCGTGGAATAGATCCGCAGGCAAGTGCTGATGAAGAGGCGGAGAAGCTCCAGATTGCTCAGGAAAGCATTTTCGTGAACGTGGCGCGTAAATGGTTCGAGTTGAAAGAAAGCCAAGTTAGCGCTGACCACGCTAAGGATATCTGGCGTTCTATCGAAAAAGACATTTTGCCAAGCATCGAAAATGTTCCTGTTAACGAGCTGAAAGCGCGCACCCTGATTCAAGTGTTAGAACCAATTAAAGCACGCGGAGCGTTAGAGACGGTCAGGCGGTTAGTACAACGCATAAACGAGATAATGATTTACGCGGTTAATGTCGGGCTAATGGACGCAAACCCGGCCTCAGGTATTGGCAATGCTTTCGAACGCCCGAAGAAGCAGCATATGCCGACCATACGGCCCGAAGAACTGCCTAAGTTGATGCGCACCATTTCTATGAGCAACTTATCGATACCAACCCGCTGCCTGCTTGAGTGGCAGCTACTGACGCTCATACGCCCTGCCGAGGCATCGGCAACAGCATGGTCAGAGATTGATATAGAGAATAAGCAGTGGTGTATTCCGGCAGAACGTATGAAGGCAAAGCGCGAACATGTCGTTCCTTTGTCAGAACAAGCTTTAGAGCTACTGGAAATCATGCGCCCAATTAGCGGTAATCGTCAGTACGTTTTCCCTAGCCGCAATGACCCGCGCAAGCCCATGAACAGCCAAACAGCTAATGCTGCTTTGAAACGTATCGGATATGGAGGAAAGCTTGTTGCTCATGGCTTGCGATCTATTGCTAGTACTGCTATGAATGAACACGGGTTTAACGCAGATGTAATTGAAGCTGCCCTTTCGCATTATGATAAGAATGAAGTTCGCCGTGCTTATAACCGATCCACATATCTCAATCAGCGTAGAGAATTAATGGATTGGTGGTCAAAAATAATTTATATAAATAGATAAATGGAGTTTACACATGGCAAAAGCTGCAAAGGTTGCAAAAGCAGAATTTAAGTTCAAACAAGAAAGCATGGAAAGTTGTTTCCGTCTCGCGCTAAAAAACATAGTTAAGTATGGTGATACAGATATTTTCCCATTCCCTTATGAAACTCGAATGTTTGATGATATGGAAGAGGAAATGGTAGCCTCTTTGAAAGACACTTATGACAATTTTGATAAGAAAAGGGATTTGGCGCCACCATTAAATATTAGCAGTTGCTCTACTGTTGGATATACTGGCTACAGGTGGGCAACACAAATTGATCCTTATTGGAATGCTTTCTTCTTAGGGGTAGTACTGAAGTTAAGCAATGAAATAGAAAAAGATAGACTAGATGCTAGTGTTGTTTATTCATACAGATTCAATCCTGATAGTTCCGATTACTCCTTATTTGATAAAAATACAAACTGGAGGAAATATCAAACAGATAGCTTGAAACTTTGTGAGGACAATGAAGATATAAATTATATCCTTACCTGTGATATAGCTGATTTCTACCCTAGGATTTATCATCACAGATTAGAAAACGCATTAGATCGACTTGATGAACATAAAAACACATCAAGTAAAATTAAGAAATTATTACAACTTTTCTCAGGAACTAACTCCTATGGTGTTCCCGTTGGTTGTCCAGCATCACGTATTCTGGCAGAACTATCTCTTAGTTCAATTGACCATATTTTAAGTGTCCATGGATTTAAATTCAAACGTTATGTAGATGACTTTTATATATTCTGTAAAACAAGGGAGTCAGCACACTCAGCATTAACATTTCTAAGTAGAAAGCTTATGGAAAATGAAGGGCTAACACTACAGAAGCATAAGACTAATATAATGTCTAAAGAAGAATTTATGACTATAACTAAGTCAAAAATAAATGGATTGGATGAGGATGAGAAATCCCCGATGAAGGCTAGTTTCATGTCTTTACCAATCAGATATGATCCGTACTCAGCAAATGCAGCAGAACAATATAAAGAAATCAAAGAGTCTCTTAAAGACTTCGATTTGTTAGGTATGTTAAGTGATGAATTACAAAAATCAAAAATAAACCAACCTTTCAGTAAGCAATTAATCCGTTCATTTGCAGCAGTGGATGACAAAACTTTATCAAATGCTTACAGTGTTATTTGCTCTAGCTTTAATGATTTATATCCTATTTTTACCACTATAATACAAGTTGCAACATCTAATTGGGATAGATTTAATGACAATGCAAAGGAATATATATTCAACTCAGTAAAAGATCTCATTGACAATGATTCATTTATATTAAAAACCGAGCTCAATTTAGCTTATGTATGTAAACTTTTATCACGGCAAAATAGCACTACAAGTAGAATATTACTGACGGAAATATATAATAGCAATGTTAACAGTATACTCATCACGAATATAATTACTCAAGCCATGCTTAAATGGAATGTACACTATTGGTTATCAGATTTGAAGCGTACTTTCCCAACAATGAATGCTCTTCAGCGCAGGACTTTTGTAATTGCAACGTATCAACTCGGTGACGAAGGTGACCACTGGCGAACCCATAATAAAAGAAATTTAAACTTTATCGAAAACATCTATAAGGAATGGGGAGCAAAAAGAAAAGCATCTAAAAATATCGGAGATGCGCTATGATTTCTGAATTAACATTCGCAAAAAAATTCACATCATTTTGGAATCAACTTCTTCCAAATGAGAAACACTATGTCCGTCTCATAAATGAGGGTCTATTTGAAGTTTTCGATGCTCCTACGGGCCAAGGAAACCGCAAAGAAAATATCGCATTTATTAATGAATTAGCATTTGAACTATACAAAAGCATCGTTCAAAAAGAAATCAAAATTTCTGATATAGATAATATTAAGTTCTACCAAGAGAATACCTTTAACATAATTTATGAGAAAGCAAGGTCTAGACTAGCAAAATTTGCATATGGTTCTAATTTTTCCCTTCCGTTAGATGCAAATGAATTTCACACCATGAAACAGCTAGTTATGAGACTGCATACTAGATATTTTCAAAGTTTAGTTGATATAACAGCATCACCCTTTTTCTCTGGCTGTGGTTATATAAATAATTCATTTGGAGATTTATATATCCCAGGAAAACTGATAGAGGTTAAGTCTGGTGCGAGAAATTTCGGAGTGGTCGATTTTCGCCAAGTACTGATTTATTGCACGCTAAACTTCTATTCAAAGAAAAGTGTAAAAATAGACAATATAGAACTGGTCAATCCAAGGATGGGCATTACGTACTCATCTAAAATTGATGACTTAAGTAATAATCTTGGTTCGCTTGATCCAGAGGATCTATTTTTTGAGATAAAACAGCATATAACTGAAAATAGTTTCATTGAAGGTGCAATTTCTTAACGCCTGACCATAAGCTCATAAATTGAATGGCTAGACCACTATGCTGCTTTTCAGTGCTGCGCGCAATGTTACCCGCCTGCCCGCTGTGACTTTATCATGCGTTTTTCATGCATGATGCTAAAGGCCTCTAAGCCCTTGTAGCAAGGGCTTCCTGCCAATTTCACCACAGTTTCATGCATGCAAAACCATGCGCCCTATGCATGCACAGGTCTTTAAAGACGGCTAGCCAGAGAAAAGGGGCTGCAGAAACGTAGGCCTTGTGGATATGACGTGAAAAAGCCGCCTTAATTGAAAGCGGCTAATCGTAATATTTAAGTAGGTAACTGGAATTATATTTTCAGCTAATTCGGCTCTCTCTGTTTATTACCTTGCTTATGCTCTCAATCGTTTTAAAGGCACATGAGCAATCGAGATTGGCGCATTGGTAATAAGCCTCTTTCGTCTGATCCGTAATATAACGACTCGTTCGAATATAAGAGACATGAGTACACAACGGGCAACGCATCATTATTTACTTTCTCGTTGCTGTAAACGAAGGCGTTGTTCGGCAAGCTTTGTTGCAGCCTGCATCCGACGTATTGGACTATTTTGCAGCTCCGCCAATACGCCAGAAGCCTCGGGCCGTCTTGGTACTATTTCTTTCAATACTGGATGTTCGACGCGCTGTACTCCCATAGATGCAGCGATACGCTCAGCGACTACTTTCAGAAGTCGGTTTCCGATAATTTCCGTCGCGTTGCTCTGATATACACTATAGGCACATGCAGCGACTACACAGGCATTAATAACATCGGTATTTAGAATGTGCTTGCTAAATGCATCCGCAGCATTATCCATTGTATGTTCTGCAAATGCTGTGATCGCCGTTCTATGGGCATCAAGCAAAATGGGAGCAGACGAGCCGCACCTTAAATGGAGTTCCATCTTGTCTAGCTCCATTTCTTCAATCAGGCCATCGAACTCTTTCGCCAGTTCACGTTTAGAAATCCGGCTATCGTGCTGCGCCTGTAACTCCGGGGTTATTTCTCCTCGCAGCTTGCGGAACAAAGTACGCCACTGACTTTCAGCCTCATGGCTTTCTAGTTCTGTGTCTTTCTTCTGCTGCTGGCAACGGGCTATACCTGCTACAACGTCAGACAGCGCCTGAAAGTTTTTGTTATGAGCGGCTCTCGCGTTATGCAGGACTTGCAGCTTTTCGGTGACATGTTGGGGTAAGGCGGTGCTCATGATGGAATTTCCTGTGTCAGTAAATATGAATCTATTGTGCGGAGGCTGACACAACATTTCTATTGAAGGGTTCTTGCTGGTCGCTGGTACAACAGCCCCAAAGTCGCCCTCATGAGTTAATGACTGATTTTTAGTTATATAAATACTGTTCACTACTATTCACTTTCAAATTAAAACCATATAAATCACAAAATTACACAGTGAACACTTTAGTTATTACTCATCACCAACTATTCACAAGTGTTCATTACTAAGAAAACGACCTTTCTCTGGCCAGCCTGATATTGACTGTTTATTCCGATTAATAAACACAATATCAATCGATTATACCGATGATACGATTTGCCAATATTACTCAGTAGTACTCAATGTTAACCAATACTCCCATTTGACTAAAAAACAGACAAAAAGCCTTAAGTATCAGACATCATCGCCTTGTTGCCACCCTGCAAAAAATTCACATAATAGGGCGCTACTTAACGAAACCACCGGTACTGGACAGTTCCAGCCGGATCCCCAAAAGAGGTAGCACCATGCTTTCCATCGCTCCAAACACTCCCCCTGCATCATACTCAGTCATGCCGCCAGCGTTTCCCCGTGACCGCTTTATGCGACTGCCAGAAGTCATTCATACCACCGGCCTGTCCCGGTCAACCATCTATGATTTGATCAGTCGCCAGCAGTTTCCCGCCCAGATCTCTCTCGGTGGTAAGAACGTTGCATGGCTGGCCTCAGAAATTGATAGCTGGATGAATGACCGTATCGCAGCACGCGTTCAGGGGACGGTTCAATGATTTCTCTGTCTGTCGGTCACCAAAATATTGCGCTCAAGACTGATGAAGCGATCTACCTTGCCGAAAGTCTGATTGCTGCCGCGCTCGGCGTGAAAAATGATCTACCTGCATTTACCAGCGAAACTCTCGGCCTGCTGTCAGTGGCGGTTAAGGATGAAAGTAGTGATTCGTCGCGCCACTTCCGATCAAATCCGCAGCAGTCCGATCACGTCCTGACCGATTGCTAAGAGGGAAAGGCTAATGCAGCAAAAAAGGCTTTTCTCTGACAAGCGCCTGCTCTATAGTTTTTGTGCTGCCGCAAAATCGGCAGCCGGGCGTGGAAACCCGAGTTTAACTATGGCGACACAACACGCGCCTTGCGTGTTTTTTTATGTCGCGGCCTTAGCGCACCTGTTATCTGCTCAGTGGTTTCTTAACCGCTGTGCTTATCAAGCAATGGTGGCTCAGGCGGGGCAGCCTTCGGGCTGGCCGGTTCACATAGTTACCGGTATTTCCACCCCCGTCTGGGCTACCACCCATAAGCGTGGAAACTTCGGTGGTAGCTGTAACCAGCTAACTATGGAGGCCAATATTTTGGCTACTATCCTCGCATCCTTACCCCCGAAATTCACGTTCCTGTTCGCCGCCGTTCGCCGTGCTGAACCGAAAGCGCCGATCTGCATGCTGCGCTCAACCGCCGACAGTGAACCTTCTGCCCGCCGCCTGCTATCCCGCGATTATGTGCTGTGCTTCGCCGGTCGCCTGCCAGTACAGGGGGCCGCATGAACAAGCTTGCTTCCATCTATTTTCCAAATACCCACTACCCTATTCCCCACGCTGATTTCCTGCGCCTGCAGCATGCGCATAACGTCGGCGTGATGTTCCTCGACATGCTAGATACGCAAGAGACATTCGGGCATACGCCGGATAAAAAACAGCTAAATTCCGTGGCCTCAATGGTCGCGCTGCTCACAGACCAATTAGGGAAAGTCGTAGACACCTGCGAAACAGCCATAAAAACGCAGATGGAGGATCTTTACGAATGAACAGCGCCCAACAATCTTGCCTGCCTGTGGAAGTACTCACCGCCCTTTATCGCCGCGCTCTGGCACAGGCTTATCTCGATGCCTGCGCCTCTCATGGTCTTGAAATTGGCTACACGCTTGATGAACTGCAGATGACTATCGCGGCAGAAGTCGAAAATTATTACGTCGGTCAGCACGGTCCGAAGGTTGGCATGGATATGGCCTGCGCCATGCTCCGCGATATGGTTCAGCCGGATATTCTGGTAGCAAAACCCCGCCTGACGCTGCTGGGGGAATCCATGATGGACGAGCTGTGCCATCAACATATCGCATCTACCCCTAACACAACGCTGCACTGATGGAGGCGCACATGACACAACTTACCGTTTCAAACACCGTTAGCGCAGCAAAGGGGCGCTGGCCTCAACTTCTGCCGCTGCTGGGTATCAACATTGCCGCCAATGGCAATCACTCCCCCTGCCCCGTATGCGGTGGCAAAGACCGTTTTCGTTTTGATAATCAGGAAGGCAGAGGGACATGGTTCTGCAATATATGTGGGGCCGGTGACGGGCTGCGTCTGGTAGAAAAGGCATTTGATGTGACCACAAAAGACGCCGCCGGTAAGGTGGCGGCTATTCTTGGTAATACGCAAGCAGCTCAGGCGCCGGTTGAACATTCTATGATTGCTCAGGAAAAAGAGGCGTCACGCAGCAAAGCTATTGAAAGAGCCAAAGAGCTGATCCGAACATCCAGTAAACAGACAGGCAATGCCTATCTCACGACAAAAGCATGGTCCGATAAAGAAGTACCCACCTTGCAAGGGAATGAATTACGGATCGCCGGCATTAACTACCGCGCAGGTGATTTACTGATACCGCTGACTGACCTGTCCGGCAGCTTGCTCAACGTGCAGCTCATTAACGCAGAAGGTATTAAACGCATGTTAGCGGGTGGTCAGGTGAAGGGTACGTGCCATCACTTTGCCGGTAAAAGCGACGCCGTTATATGGCTTACCGAAGGTTACGCTACCGGACTGACCGTGCATGAACTGACGGGCGAAACGGTATACGTGGCGCTCAGCGCCAATAATTTCCCGTACCTTGCCCAGCGCCTGCGCGATGAGAATCCCGATGCCCTGCTACTTATGGCCGCCGATAACGATGAAAATGGGATCGGCCAGAAAAAAGCCGAAGAAGCCGCCAGCCTGACCGGTGGTAAGGTAGCTCTCCCCTTCATCATCGGTGACTGGAATGACGTATATATGCAGGAAGGTCGCGTGGGGACACTGGAACAGCTCAACGTGTTTACCCAACCCGAGGTCAAAAGTCCTTTTGAGACACTCAGTGAAGCAGATCTAAAATCCATGAGCGTCAGTGAAAAAGCTGAATTATTGAATGTGCATTACAACTACCAGATAGCCGTTCCAATGATTGGTGAAGATCTGTGCCGCTATGAGAACGGTGCATGGCAGATATTGCCTCACCGCCGATTCAGCAGGGAAATTGCCGCCTTATTTCAGAAAATCCGTGCACATTTCTCAGCGCCGAGTATCAGCGGCGTTATCGACACGCTTAAATTAATGGTGCCAGAAATGGGCAAACCGGCGCGAAGACTGATTGGTTTTCGCAACGGTGTGTTTGATACCGTCACAGGCAAGTTTGGCCCACACCATCAAACCCACTGGTTGCGCACCGTAAACAGTGTCGATTTTACCCAACCCAAAGCCGGTGAAAACCTTGCAGATCATGCACCGAACTTTTGGCGATGGCTGACGCGGGCAGCAAATCATCAAGTTGAAAAACAAGAGCGTATTCTCGCGGCGCTTTTTATGGTTCTGGCAAACCGCTATGACTGGCAACTCTTTCTTGAAGTCACAGGGCCGGGCGGTAGCGGTAAAAGCGTAATGTCTTCGATTGCGCGAATGCTGGCAGGCGAGGACAACACGACTTCTGCCAGTATCGAAACGCTGGAGTCTGCTCGGGAGCGTGCTTCGGTAGTCGGGTTCTCATTGATTGTCTTACCCGATCAAGAGAAATGGAGCGGCGACGGCGCAGGAATTAAAGCCATTACTGGCGGCGATGCGGTAGCGATTGACCCGAAATATCGTGATGCTTATTCAACACATATTCCGGCGGTTATTCTGGCAGTGAACAATAATCCGATGCAGTTCAGTGACCGCAGCGGCGGTGTCTCGCGCAGGCGTGTGATCATCACATTCCCCGAGGTGATACCCGCCAATGAGCGAGATCCTCAGCTGATAGAGAAAATAGGTCGGGAGCTGGCCGTCATTGTTCGCCACCTGATGCAACGTTTTGCCGTTCCGAGCGATGCACGTGAGCTGTTACAGGCACAGCAGAATTCCGATGAAGCGCTGGAGATAAAACGCAGTGCCGATCCGTTGGTAGATTTCTGCGGTTACCTGCTCGCTGTCAGCACACCAAACGGCCTTTATATTGGCAACGCCAACATTATTCCGGCTAACCCGCGCAAGTATCTCTATCACGCTTACCTGTCTTTTATGGAGGCGCGAGGGCATCAGCGTCCTATGAGCCTGACGGCCTTTGGGCGGGCCGTACCGCAAACGCTAAGGGAGTATGAGATTGAATTCTTGAAGCGCAAGTCCAATCAGGGAATGCAAACTAACCTCACGCTAAACGATGACAGTGAGGTGGATTGGTTGCCGAAGTGCGAAGCATTATAACGACTCATTTCAAACCGGCTTAGGCCGGTTTTTTTGTCCCAGAAATGGCGACTGGTCACTTTCAAGTGATCAGTTATGGATAGTTAGGAACAAACCAGTCACCACCTAACCGCATGAAGTTAAATACAAAAAACCCAAAAGTGAACAGTGTGATTAGTTTCCCAATGAATTTTATACATCGCGAAAATTTAGTGCTTTCGAGTGTATATCTGGTTAACTTGATCGAACGGCATTACACACTTTTTTCACCAAAGTACATCTGTCTTATCGGAACGGATATGCCCCCAATATAACCATTTTAATATCAGTTGGTTACTTAAATAGCGGACGTTTTTGTTAGATTTGACCTAAAACCCATAATCATCATTTGCTGAGACGCATCCGTTAAGACTGATTCCAACATAGCAGTGACTTAAACTCATTGCGCTAAACGTTGCCCAGTCCACATTATTAAGGCTGATTGTTAGCTCTTTACTATCGCCTTTTAATCGAACACCTCTAAATAGCATATCTATTTTTTCAACAACGAGTCCAGTTGGTGGAATTAACCTTATTCTGAGAAAAATGTCCCTCAGTTTCCGTCTAAAAATAATCACTGAACCTTCAGATTCAACATCCCAACTACCAGAACTAACAGAGAATTCATTATCCTCTATGCTTAAAGACTCTCTACCTAAGCTATCAGTAAATACGCCTGACAGACGTACCGGCTCCCCTTCATTTTCTGGAGGTAAAACAGATAACAATGGGATATTATTTACCGTGATGAGATGGTTGCAATCGTAAAATTCAACGCCTGCAAATTGAATTCTTATTGGGTCGGTATGAAAATCGAAACTCTCATGTGCAAAACCTTTTTCCAGGCACTTAGGTGATTTGTTTGCTCTCGCGACGGTGTCTGATGACAATCTGTTCCTTGCCCTTTTCTGATTACACTGAGAACAAAGAAGCGTCATACCTTCAGGCCGATGTTCTTTAGCATCAACAAAATCAGGATCGAAGTGTTCATAGTCATAAAAAGCCAATCCACAGATGACACATCCAAAACCACAACGTTTTCTTATTTCCCTTTTCACATCAGCAGGGATGTCGCGTGTAAGCCCGTGCTTATTCTTCTCTGTCATAATAATTTTCTTTGTTAGGGGGTGAGGGCCAAAAATACTAAATCGTACGGCAGGAGCAAAATATCCGTCTAAAAAATCGAATATTAAACATCAGTGTCCGTAAAATGCCATTTTTCGATTATAAAAACATCATTTCAAGGACATTTTTCAATGTCCATTATATTTTTATATATCAGTCAGTTACTTCACTGGCGTACGTTGTCGTTCCATTGGACTTCAAACCCCAAGTTCGGCTATATCTCGCATTAGGGGCTGATAGCTCCACAACCTATCGCTTCACCCTTTTTATTTCTTATCAGTACTCGCAGCGCTCCGTCCCCATCTATGGAGTCTACGGTGAAATTTTTTTTGCCAATAACTCCGGTAATAGCAGCAAGGTAACCACCAGTGATCGACTCACAATGAATAGCCCCTACTTTCGATGAGTTGAGTCTTACAGGATTGGCTTGGTCTGCAACACTGTAGCCCTATCAAAATCGGCATTGGTATACGTTTAGGTATACGCTACAAATATGAATTCGTAATTAACAATTTAAAACAGTAAGTTAGCCAAATTACTCAACTTCCCCCAGCCCGATGAAGAGGCTGAGAAGCGCATTTTATGAAAGACATGGCTGGCAGCGTTGCGATGAAATCCCCTGCTTACCCGCGCGGCACCCGCCGAATTGTCATGAGTAAGAAGCTTTAGCTCAGTTGACTTGATAGATAGATGAAGCCATATTCATTCTATGAATAAATTTATGCGCGCCCTACATACGACCACCACAACGACCGCTTATGGCGGGACGTAGGGTTCGTTCGTCGATGTAAAGCGTGCAGATCCTAAGCCCCCGCCTGACAGGCCGGGGCTTTTTCTTTTCCCTAGCCTCATGGGCATTTTTGAGGAGAAGAAAGATGAAACAATCCAGCCCTAGAAATAAAGCACTGGTGATTATCGATATGCAAAATGGTTTGTATTTCTCAGAGCCCCCTGCATACGACAAAGAACATGTTCTGAGTAATATTAATCTGCTCATCCGTCAATTTCGCGCTGACAGCGATCCGGTAATCTTTGTGCAACATACCGGACCACAAGGCTCTCCGATCCAGCAGGGACAAGACCTGTGGCAGTTGATCGTGGGGATGGATGTACAACCTGCGTCAGACCTGATTATTAGCAAGCATAAATCCAGTATCTTCACGGATACACCGCTTTTCGAGTGGCTAAATCAGCATGGGATTAACTCGCTTTATATCGCCGGGATGAAAACACAATACTGCATCGATACGGCCTGCCGCGCCGCATCAGGCTTAGGTCTGGAAGTGATATTGGTGTCCGATGCACATACTTGTATAGATACTGGAGATCTGACAGCACAGCAGATTATCAACCATCACAATACGACGCTGAATGGGCCCTTTGCCAAAATAAAAAACACGGTGGAGATTTGCGGCACCGATTTTGCTTAATCCTGATGTAGTTCAAATCTAACCTTAAATTTTTGTCTCTTTCCAGGGAATATAACGTGAAAAAATACAGTCTAGTGATGATGGTTTTGATCGGTTCTTTTAGCACAGCAAGCCAGGCAGAAACCGTGATTAAATTTGGGGTTGATCCCTCCTTCCCACCCTTCGAGTCCAAAGCTACTGACGGATCGTTGGTCGGTTTTGATATTGATCTGGGCAATGCAATTTGTGAGCAGGCGAAAGCCAAATGCATATGGGTTGAAACGGCGTATGACAGCATTATCCCGGCCCTGAACGCCAAAAAGTTCGATGCAGTACTCTCGGCGATGGCCATTACCGAAAAGCGCAAAACTCAGGTGAATTTCTCCAACGTGCTCTACAACATCCCGAGCGTATTGGTGGCGAAAAAAGGCAGCCAGCTTGATACCACCGTTGATTCACTCAAAGGGAAGATCATCGGCGTGGCGCAAGGCACCACTCAGGAAGCTTATGCCGTCGGCATGTGGCAGTCGAAAGGCGTGCAGGTCGTGTCTTATCAAAATCAGGACTCCGTCAATCTCGATTTAGAAACTGGCAGAATCGACGCAACGTTCACTAACGCAGCAGCTGCTGAAACAGGTTTTCTGAAAACACCGCAGGGCGCTGGTTTTGGTTTTGTGGGCAAAACCGTGCTGGACCCGCAATACCTGGGAGGCGGTGCAGCGATTGCCTTGCGTAAAGATGATCAAGCCCAATTAGCGATGATTAACAAAGCGCTCGCCGGAATGCACGCGGATGGCACCTATACTAAGCTTGAGAAAAAATACTTTACCTTTGATGTCTTTAAAAACAATAAACCTTAATCCCTCAGATAAGGAGCCAGAATGTTTTCCCACCTTTGTATTGGCGTAAACGATTTTGACCGGTCATTTGTTTTTTATTCGGCGATATCACGAGTTCTGGGTCTGGAACTCAAATTCTGCGACAACGAACGCTCATGGGCAAGCTGGCAAACCCCTGAGGTTCCACGTCCCCTGCTGATTATCGGCAAACCGCTGGACGGTAAACCCGCCACTACCGGAAACGGTCAGATGGTCGCGTGGCTTGCCAATAGCCGGGTACAAGTCGAACGCGTTTACCACACAGCATTGGAATATGGTGCTCACTGCGAAGGGCCACCAGGGTTGCGTCCGTATTATCACGAACACTATTTTGGTGCCTACTTCCGCGATCCTGATGGCAATAAACTTTGCGTTTGTTGCCATCATTCAGAATAGGCCCGTTAAACCACCACCACATTGGCTTTGGTTTGTGCCAAAGCCTCTGAGGCTTCTTCGCTGATCCCGCTATCGGTGATAATCGTGTCAATTTTCTCCATCGGTAACACCAAATTAAAGCCCCGACGGCCAAACTTACTGGAATCCGTCACCACGACCACTTGCCGGGCAGCTTCCGCCATCTTTGCACTGATCGAATACCCTTCATTAAATGTCGTAATACCGCTGCTGGCATCAAGCCCGTCTGCGCCTACAAACATCAGGTTCGCCACAATGCCTTGCAACGCAAATTCTGTAATGTTCCCGTGAAGTGAACGGGTCTTATGCCGTAACGTCCCCCCGCACACTACCAGCGTAATATCCGGATTCTCAGACAACACAAATGCGGCAGGTAGATTATTCGTGATCACGGTGATACTGGCCGTTTTCACCAGCTCCTCAGCGATAAGCATCGTCGTACTGCCACTGTCGAGAATGATCGTATCACCCGGTTTGACCATAGCGGCAGCAGCCAGCGCGATGCGTTTTTTAGGATCTTCGGCCTGCCGATAGCGCTCTTCTAACACCAACTCTCCGGCCGCATTGGCGCTGTTCACCTCAGTGACAGGAGCCGCCTTTCCCGCGCCTCCGTGAAAACGTGTCATCAACCCTTTCTGTTCCAGCAAACGTAAATCTGCACGTATCGTCACCTCAGACACTCCGAAAGAATTCGAAATATCGGAAACTAAAACACTGCCATTTTCATTCACCAGATCAATGATCTTATGGCGTCTCTCGTATGAATTCATCGGTTCATGCCTGTTACTCAACATAAGATCAGTTTAAACAAAAGAATTCGAAAATGGGAGAAAAAAAACAACTCTGTGAAATGTGCCACAACACCCCGCTCTCACGGCCTCTCCTCGTTGTCGTATCGGCCATCTTCTAAATAAACAGGATGGATTTTGTTCGAGATGCCGCGAAAAACCAAAGAAACGCAATGTCGAAAGGCAACGAAATACTTCGATCTCTATCACGAAACATATACAACAGCATTGTACGGATATCGAAATAATATGATTATTTTCGAAAATAAACGGAGATTGATATGAAAGACATTCTAAAAAAGCACAAAGGCGGGGAATTGGTTGGTATCTGTTCTGTCTGCTCTGCACATCCTCTTGTGATTGAGGCAGCATTACGTCTCGATCTGCATACCGATCGCCAGGTTCTTATTGAAGCAACTTCCAATCAGGTGAATCAGTTTGGCGGGTATACCGGCATGCAGCCGATTGATTTTCGAGATTTTGTACTCAATATCGCGGAGCGCGTGGGTTTTCCACAACAGCGTTTGATCCTAGGGGGCGATCATCTCGGTCCAAACTGCTGGCAGGGAGAAAATGCCGAAGACGCCATGACCAAAGCGGAAGTCCTCATCGCCCGTTATGTCGAAGCCGGATTCAGTAAAATTCATTTAGATGCCTCTATGTCTTGTGCAGACGATCCGGTTCCTCTGGACCCTTTCGTTGTCGCCACCCGTGCAGCCCGCCTTTGTAAGGTAGCCGAGCGCGTAGCAACGCCACTGCAGAAACAAAAACTGACCTACGTGATAGGAACTGAAGTACCAGTGCCAGGGGGAGAATCTGCGGCGATTGAGCAGGTTCATATTACCCTTGCCAAAGATGCACAAGCCACCATTGAACTGCATCACCAGGCATTTTCTGAAGCCGGCCTGACTGACGCCATTGAGCGTATTATTGCCGTCGTCGTGCAGCCAGGCGTGGAGTTCGACCACAGCAGTGTTATCCATTATCAGCCACAACATGCCAGGGAACTCTCTGCGTATATCGCCTCAACGCCTCTGGTCTATGAAGCCCACTCTACGGATTATCAAACACGCGATTCATATCGCCGTTTAGTGGAAGATCATTATGCCATCCTGAAAGTTGGCCCGGCCCTGACGTTTGCACTGCGTGAAGCCATTTTTGCATTGGCCAACATTGAACAGACCATTGTAGCGCCGGGCGAACAGAGCCAGGTTTTAGCGGTGATTGACCGCGTAATGCTCGACGAACCCGATTACTGGAAAAAATATTATCACCCGACCTTCAGCCGCTCATTGATCGATCTGCACTTCAGCCTTTCTGACCGCATTCGTTATTACTGGCCACATCCCCGCATCAGCCAGGCGGTCAACACTATGCTGAGTAATTTGCAGCAGTCAGAAATACCCCTCGGCCTGCTCAGCCAATATATGCCGGTTCAGTTCGGCCGCGTCATGTCTGGGAAGCTCAATACTGTCGCGCATGAGCTCATTATCGACAAAATACAGGATGTCCTTCGCGACTATCGCTATGGCTGTACCGTGGCACCGTTAAAAACCGAGGTTAGCACCCATGCATAACTGTGAAGTTTTTGTCAAAACAGGGATTGCATTTAGCGATGCGCAAGAAGCCCTGAAACATATCGGGAAAGAGATGCTGCGCGCAGGCGTCGTTGAGGTGAGCTATCCCCAAGCATTAATCCGGCGGGAGGCCGAATTCCCAACCGGCATCATGCTGGAAAGCCATGCAGTTGCGATCCCCCATTGCGAAGCCGTGCATGCGCTTAAGCCGGCGATTTACCTCATCCGTCCTGACAATGCAGTGCTCTTTTCTCAGGCCGATGGAGACGAACCTATTCAAGCATTGCTGATTATCGCGCTGATCGTCACACACCCGTCAGAACAACTCATCCTGCTGCGAAATCTGTTCGGGCAGCTACAGGATCCCTGTTTTATCGAACAACTGCTGGAGGCGCCAGAACACCAACTGGCGAACATTTTTAAACAGCAGGTTTTTCCCACGTTAAGTAATGAGCCCGACCCAACAACCCCAAAAACAACAATATCTAAAACAGAACACCAAGGAGCTTTATCGTGAAGAGAAAAATTATTGTCGCCTGCGGCGGTGCCGTTGCGACTTCCACGCTCGCCGCTGAAGAGATCAAAGAACTGTGTGCAGAGCATGAGATCACGCTTGATCTCATCCAGTGCCGGGTCACCGAAATTGAGACCTACATGGAGGGTGCGGATCTCATCTGCACCACCGCGCGTGTAGACCGTCAGTTTGGTGATATTCCGGTTGTTCACGGCATGCCCTTTGTCTCCGGTGTTGGTATTGATGTGCTGAGACAAAAAATACTGACGCTGTTACAGGAGTAATCCCATGTTTACAGACATCATGCGTTACATCCTCGATCTCGGGCCCACGGTGATGCTGCCACTGGTGATCATCATTTTCTCCATGATATTAGGAATGAAAATCGGTGACTCCTTTAAATCTGGCCTGCATATCGGTATTGGTTTCGTTGGCATAGGGCTGGTCATCGGCCTGATGCTGGACTCTATAGGCCCGGCCGCTAAATCGATGGCCGAGCATTTTCAAATCAATCTTCAGGTTGTCGATATTGGCTGGCCCGGTTCATCACCGATGACCTGGGCATCGCAAATCGCGCTGGTCGCCATCCCTATTGCCATTGGTGTCAATATTCTGATGCTGGTGACACGCATGACCCGCGTGGTGAATGTCGATATCTGGAACATCTGGCACATGACGTTCACCGGCGCCATGCTGCATCTGGCAACCGGTTCCTACTGGCTCGGCATTATGGGCGTGGTGGTACATGCCGCCTTTGTTTACAAACTGGGCGACTGGTTCGCTAAAGACACCCGTGACTTTTTCAACCTCGAAGGGATTGCTATCCCGCATGGTTCTTCGGCCTATCTCGGCCCGATAGCTGTGCTTGTGGATGCCATCATTGAAAAAATTCCGGGCCTGCGAAACATCCATTTCAGCGCAGACGATGTGCAAAAGCGCTTTGGCCCCTTTGGTGAACCGGTCACCGTCGGCTTTGTTATGGGTCTGTTGATTGGTTATCTCGCGGGTTATGACGTCAAGGGCATCATGCAACTGGCTGTTAAAACCGCCGCTGTGATGTTGCTGATGCCTCGCGTCATCAAACCCATCATGGACGGGCTGACACCTATTGCACGTCATGCCCGTAGCCGTTTACAGGCAAAGTTTGGTGGACAGGAGTTCCTGATTGGTCTGGATCCCGCGTTGTTGTTGGGTCATACCGCCGTGGTCTCCGCCAGCCTGATTTTCATTCCTCTCACTATCCTGATTGCCGTTATTGTTCCGGGAAATCAGGTGCTCCCATTTGGTGACCTGGCAACCATCGGCTTCTTTGTAGCAATTGCCGTCGCGGTCCATCAGGGCAATTTATTCCGCACCCTGATTTCTGGCGTGATCATCATGGGAATCACCCTGTGGATAGCCACGCAGACCATCGGTTTACACACCCAACTGGCGGCAAATGCAGGCGCACTGAAAGCCGGTGGACAGGTAGCGTCGATGGATCAGGGTGGCTCTCCGATCACCTATCTGCTGATTCAGCTTTGTACCTGGCAAAACATCGCAGGCCTGACCGGTATTGGTGTGGTTTATGCCCTTGGCGTATTCCTGACATGGCGCCGTGCGCGGGGGTTCCTGCGCGCAGAACGCCTGACGGCAACGGTTACCGCAACCACTACCGCTTCACTAAATAAATCTAACGCACTTTAACTAACCTGTGGGGGCGAAAGCCCCCTGTATGGAGTTTTCAATGAAATCAGTTGTAGTTCACGCTGGCGGAAAGGTGGTTGTCGAAGAAAAACCCACCCCGCAGATTCAGCACCCTGACGATGTACTGGTCAAGATTGCCTATTCCGGGCTCTGCGGCTCGGATATCCCACGCATTTTTGCTGAAGGTGCACATTATTACCCGATAACATTAGGTCACGAATTCAGTGGTGAAGTGGTCAGTTACGGAGAAAAAGTGGAGGATTTAGAAGTGGGAGATGCCGTTGCCTGCGTACCGCTGCAACCTTGCTTTAGTTGTCCGGAATGTCAGCGCAACGCTTTCTCGCAGTGCAAACACTATCAGTTTATTGGTTCAAGAAGTGATGGCGGCCACGCCGGGTATCTGGCAGTACGCCGGAGTAGCCTCTTTAAATTGCCGAAGGGATCGTCTCTTTTACAAGGGGCATTCCTGGAACCTATCACCGTCAGTCTCCACGCATTAAAACTGGCCGGGGGCTGTGAAGGAAAGGAAGTGATTGTCATCGGCGCAGGCACCATCGGCCAGTTAGCGATTCAGTGCGCTAAAGCCTTGGGCGCTAAAGCGGTGACGGCTATCGATATCAATCCGCAGCGCCTGCAACTGGCACAAGAGATCGGCGCATCTTTTGTGTATGACAGCGCCACCATGAGTGCCGCAGAGATAGCCACGGATTTGCACCCGCGGCGTTTCGACCAGTTAATCCTTGAAACTGCTGGTACCCCACAAACGGTTGCTCTGGCATTGGAGATCGCGGGGCCACATGCTCAGGTCGCGCTGGTCGGCACACTGCACAAAGACCTCCTGCTCCCGTCTGCAACTTTCAGCCATATATTGCGTAAAGAGCTGACGATTCTCGGTAGCTGGATGAACTACTCCGCTCCCTGGCCGGGCAGTGAATGGCAACAGGCTGCCACCCTGTTCGATCAAAAAAAGCTCCAGCTGGAACCGCTGATCGCCACCACTGGCGATGCACAGACCTTCGCAGACAGTGTCAATGCGCTCGGTGGTCAGCCAATGAAAGGCAAAATCTTGCTCGACATGACGGAGGATTAACGCCATGTATCTGATATCAAACAGAGAAATGCTTCGCAAAGCACAGCGTGAAGGCTATGCCGTACCGGCATTCAACGTGCACAACCTTGAAACCGTGCAAGTCGTGGCAGAGACCGCCGCCAGAATGGGCTCTCCCGTGATTATGGCCGGAACGCCGGGAACCTTCAGCTATGCAGGTGTCGATTTTCTGGTGTCCATTTGCCATCAGGCTGCACAACTTTACCGCACCCCTATCGCTCTGCATCTTGATCACCATGAAGAGCTGGACGATATTGAAAGCAAGGTCCGCGCCGGGATCCGCTCAGTGATGATTGATGCTTCGCATTATGACTTTGAACAAAACATCGAGAAAGTTAGCCAAACCGTCCGGCTCTGCCACGGATTTGATGCCAGCGTCGAAGCCGAGCTTGGCCGTCTCGGTGGTCAGGAAGATGATCTGAATGTCGCTGCCGCAGACAGTTTCTTTACTGACCCTCTGGCAGCAAAAGAGTTTGTCGCCCGCACGGGGATAGATTCTCTGGCCGTGGCAATTGGCTCTGCGCATGGCTTGTACCAAGGAGAACCTCATCTCGACTTTGTGCGGCTGGAGAAAATCCGCCAGCATGTGGATATTCCTCTTGTTCTTCATGGCGCATCAGGGATCCCGGAAGGAATGGTCAGAGAAGCCATTGCTCTGGGTGTCTGCAAAGTGAATATCGCCACTGAACTGAAGATTGCTTTTGCTGACGCTGTAAAACTCTATTTCGGCGAACATCCCGCAGCCAACGATCCGCGCAAGTATATCGTGCCGGGCAAAGCGGCTATGCAAGGGGTGGTTGAAGAGAAAATCCGTATCTGCGGCAGTGCCGGAAAACTTTAGCCAAACAAGTGTCATGCTTCGGGTTGCAGCGTTGTCAGGCTTCTGATTTTATAGAGTCTGTTCACGGGTAAAATAGAAACGGAATCAGACATGACAACGCTCAACCACTTTGGTCAACCTCTCGGTGATGCCCTGCCAGACTGGCAAGCACGAGAAGTTCCGCAATCGGTGCAACTTGATGGTCGCTTCTGCCGGCTGGAACCACTGGATCCTTCTCTTCACAGCGAGGCGCTGTTCTCTGCCTGGCACAGTATTGATGACGATCGTGACTGGACCTATTTCGCCAGCGATCGCCCCGCGACGCAAGCAGAGTGTGATTCACTGCTAACCCGTAATGCGGCAAGTCGGGATCCGCTATTTTTTGCCGTGGTCGATAACACAACCCAGCGCGCAATCGGCAGCGTAGCGCTGATGCGCATTGATCCGGTAAACGGTGTGGCAGAAATTGGTTGGGTAAATTGGTCACCGCTGATGAAGCGTTCAAGCCACGGTACCGAAGCCATTTCCCTGTTGCTGAAATACCTCTTCGATGAGCTGAAATATCGCCGCTGCGAATGGAAATGCCACAGTCTGAATGCAGCGTCCAATGCAGCCGCGCAAAGATTTGGCTTCCAGTTCGAAGGAATTTTCCGTCAGGCAATCGTCAACAAAGGCCGCAACCGTGATACCTGCTGGTACTCCATGCTGGATAATGAATGGCCCACACGTAAACCTGCTTTTGAACAGTGGCTAAGTGCAGCGAATTTTGATGCTGAAGGCCAGCAGAAACAGCGTCTGGAAGCCTTCAGAAAGTAGAAGAGAGGAAAAACTTAACGCCGTTGCGGCTTGAGGGATGACGACAGAAGCTGGTCGATATCATCCCACGCATAAATAATATTCGGGGAAAGCCAGAGAGGTCCGGAGTCGGTATAGCGACCGGCCTCTTTGCCACCCAGCGCGGTATAGAAACTGATAGCCGGAGCATTGCCTTCGACCACGCCCAGACCCGCGCCGGTGAAACCGCTGTTTTTCAGCCGCTGCGCAACCTCAGTTAACAGACAGCGCCCGATCCCCTGACGTGCAAACTGGCTATAGACATACAGCATTTTTATTTCAGCCAGCGCACCGAACTCTGGGTTTGAGGAAGCAGACGCCAAGACGAACCCGGCCAGTTCACCGTTAATTTCAGCCAGTAATACGAACTGATTTTCTGCCGGATTGGCGAATTTATCCTGCCAGAATGCCAGTCTGCGGGGCTCATTCAGTGCCGCAAACGCGTCGGCGGGAGCCAGTTCACGATAGGTTTCGCGCCAGACAGCAACGTGTAAACGGGCCAGTTCAGCAGCGTCAGAGGCTTTCGCATCTCTGAGAGTCAGCGTAGTCACAGAAAATATCCTTAAATTTAACGGATTAGCTTTCACTTTTGGAAAGTCATTCGCCAGTATAGCGTCTGATCTGTGCTTTCCCGATAGCGCAGAGAGGTTATTTACCTCCCGCTTTTTTCTCTTGTGTGAGCAAAGCCTGTTTGCGCTCGACGCCCCAACGGTAACCGGAAATCTGCCCGTCGTTTTTGACTACCCGATGACAGGGAATAGCCACCGCCAGCAGGTTGGCAGCGCAGGCACCCGCAACGGCACGAACTGATTTTGGCACTCCCATTTTCTGAGCAATTTGCGAATAACTGGCGGTCTCGCCCAATGGGATTTCACGTAATGCCTGCCAGACACGCTGCTGAAAAGCGGTACCTCGAATATCCAGAGGAAGTGACAGGCCGGTCTGCGGCGCATCGACAAACCCGAGAATGCTTGCCATCCGCTGCTCAAAATCAGGATCCGCTCCCCGCAAAACGGCATGAGGGAAATGGTCCTGCAACTGATGAACCAACAGTTCGGGGCCATCGCCCAGCAAGATGGCGCAAATCCCTCTTGCACTTTCGGCCACGAGAATATCGCCAAGCGAACATTTTCCGACCGCAAACCAGACTTCAATCCCGCGCCCACCGGCCCTGAATACTGTCGGTGTCATACCCAAAGTCAGGCCGGCACTCTCGTAAAACCGGCTATCGGAAGCGTATCCGGACTGATAAATAGCCTCGGTCACCGGCAGATCTTCTCGCAGGGTTTCACGCACGCGCCTGCTGCGCAGCGCCAGCGCATACTCTTTCGGTGTTACGCCGGTATGAGCTTTAAACAGTCGGTGAAAATGATAGGAGCTGATGCCGACAGCCGTGGCGAGTGCGTTCAATGTCAGAGGATTCTCTGCCTGTTCAATCAGGCGACAGGCGTGTTCAATTTGCCGGGTATGATGCTGCGCGAGAGAAATCAGCCCCTGACGGCAGCGCTTACAAGGACGAAAACCCGCCTGCTCGGCTTCTTGTGCACCGGCAAAGAAAACCACATTGTTAGGATTAGGCTGACGGGAAGCACAGGAAGGCGCGCAGTAGATTCCCGTGGTTTTCACGGCATAGACAAACTGTCCGTCAGCAGCAGCGTCGCAATCCACCACCGCTAGCCAACGCGGGTCATCCTGCGTCAGGGGGGTAGCGCTTTTCACGAGCAAGATTTTCGCTGACTTCGCTGACATCGTTTTCGTAGACATGGCAGAACCTCGTTGATCTCGGGTGGGCTGAATAACAGGCTAACCCGCCTGCGGCTGCAAAACCCTCCGGCGCTTGCTTTCTCATTGTGCATCAGCACGGAACCCGCGTCATTAGCTGGCCGGGGTTTCACGCGTTCAACAACGGCCCGTTCCTTGCCTATGAGAATCTTTATTATTATAGATCATGCCTGTTTAACTCTGGAGTGTACTGATATGGCGCTGAGCATTTTCCCCATTACGCTCAATGATCCGCGTATGGCAACGCTGATCGCCGAGCTCGATAAATACCAGTCCGTTCTCTATCCGGATGGCAGTAACTACGCGATGCCACTGGATCGGATGGCAAATGCGGAGAACTATCCTTTTCTGGCGGAAAACGAGGGTCAGCCGGTGGGCTGCGCTTGTCTGTATCTGGGGGACAACGGGATTGCGGAAATTAAGCGGGTTTACGTAGCACCTGCCGGCCGCGGCAAAGGTGTAGCCTCCAGACTGATTCAGGCTCTGGAGGCCCACGTGCAGACTTTAAGTATTACGGCACTGTTTCTTGAAACCGGTATTTATCAGCCCGAAGCGATAGGTTTATATCAGAAACTGGGTTACGGCATGACCGGGCCCTTCGGCGATTACACCTTCGACCCGCTCAGTGTTTATATGGTGAAAACTTTCCACGCCACTATTGCGAACGTTTGACCGCCATCTCCAGCGAGCCAAAATAGTGGGTTTTGATTTTTTCCCACGTACCGTCGGCAATGATTTTTGCCAGACCGTCATTGAGCAGTTTTTTGGTTTTGTCGTCACCCTTACGCATCCCGTAAGCCGAGCCGATACTGAACAACTTATCGTCACGCACTTCCGGACCGGTCAGAGCGAAATCTTTGCCTTCCGGTTTATTGAGGAAGCCAAAGGTCACAGCCACGCCAGGGCTGAGGGATGCATCGAGACGCCCGGCGATCAAATCCTGATAAATCGTATCCTGATCGGCGTAGGCAACCACATCAACCCCCTTCGGCAGCCAGAACGCATTGGCATACATTTCCTGAATAGAGCCTTGCTGTACGGCAACACGCTTACCCTTCAGAGATTCGGCGGTAGGCTGCAACGGACTGCCTTTGGGGGCGACTAACTTAGTCGGAATGTGGAAGACAAAATCGCTGAAGTCGATCACCTTACGGCGCTTTTCAGTCGCACCCTGCGGTGAAATAAAATCGACTTTCTTCGCCATCAGCGACGGAATTTCAGCATCGAAACTGCCGACCACATATTCACATTTTACGTTCATCTCTTTACAGATAGCGTTAGTGATATCAATTTCGAAGCCGGTCGGCGTCCCGCTGGCATCACGGAACTGGAAAGGTGGAAAACCCAGATCCGCGCCGACGCGCAGGGTTTCGCCTTCGGCGTGTGCCATTGTGCTGCTCATCATCAGGCCGAAAACGGCCAAGGCCAGTGTTCTTTTGATCATTATTGTTCTCTTATACCCAGGGTTATTTTTGTGACTGCCAGTGTAAAAACTCTTCCCGTACCGCGCGCAGCATCTCAGGGTTCTGACACAAATCCACGGCGGTCATTGCCAGCGCTTTGGCTGCCTGCAGCATGGTGCTCAGCCCGGCCTCAGACCCGGCAGCTTCGGCAAATTCGGGGGTATGCGGCAGGACATCGCCAATACGTAAATAAGGATGGATCGCCGCCGTAATCTGGCTGACGTTACCAATATCGGACGAGCCAATACCGCCGCTGAGCGGTGGCGGAACCACCTCCTCGCCGAGGATCGCCAGATTTTGCTGGAAGTATCCGGCCAGCGTCAGGTTGTTATTACGCTCGGCGTAGGTTAGCCCTTCCTCAATTTCCAGCCGCGCCCCGCTCATATCTGCCGAACCTTGCGCGGCGGCGAAGACTTTCTGTTTCACTGTCGCCAGTCCGCCGACGGTGTTGGCGCGCATCAGGAATTTGGCTTCGGCATAGGCAGGTACGATATTGGTGGCGCTGCCGCCGTGGGTAATAATGCCGTGGACACGAACGTCGTCGGTGAACAACTGGCGCAGGGCATTAATACCGACAAAAGTGTGGATCACCGCGTCGAGCGCGCTGATGCCGTTTTGCGGTGCGGAGGCCGCATGAGCGGCTTTGCCGAAGAATTTAAACGTCGCATCGACGCAGGCCAGACCGCCGCGGGTGACCATGGTTTTATCCCGCGGGTGGAACATCATCACAGCATCAACGTGGTCAAAAAAGCCTTTATCCGCCAGAATGATTTTCCCGCCGCCCTCTTCTTCCGCCGGTGTTCCCACCACTTCCAGCTTGCCGGTCAGGGCTGGAAAACCCGCTTTCAGCGCCAGCGCAGCCGCCACTGAAGCGGTGCCGATCAGGTTATGCCCGCAAGCATGCCCCAGACCTTCAAGCGCATCATATTCAGCCAGCAGCGCGATGGTCGGGCCAGGTTTACCGCTGTCAAAGGTGGCGCGAAACGCCGTCGTCAGTCCGCCAAGGGGCTCTTCAATCTCAAAACCCGCGGCCCGCAACGGGGCTATCAGCGCCGCCGCCGACTGCACTTCCTGAAAACTTAACTCCGGGTTGGCGTGAATCGTCAATGCCAGCGCGGTGAGTTCAGCCGCGTGCCGATCAACGCTGTCGATCACCTGCTGCTTATGATCCGTCATGGTGCAATAAGACATGTTTATTTCCCTGCTCTGGTGCAAAACCAAAAAATATTTTCGCCGGACGGGCTAAGCACGATGCGATCGTGCATATGAATGCCTTAGAAATAGGGCTTTTACAGAGAAGGGTCAAATTCAGCCTTTTTATCTGTTGCGCTCTCTGCGCAAAAATTATTTTATGGCTACAGTTTTTAATACCCAAAATAAAGAGGCGGTATGAACGAGAAAGACTGGCTGATCCTGCGCGCCGTCTGGCAGCACAAAAATATTACCCGCGCAGCCGAGCAGCTCTATACCTCACAACCGGCGCTGAGTTATCGCCTGCGCCAGATCGAACGTAAGCTGGCGATCAGGCTGTTTGTAGAGGGGCAAAAAGGTCTGGTTTTCAGCGCGCAGGGAGAATATCTCGCCCAACATGCGCTGGCCGTCTTGCGGGATTTACAGCAGTTGAAAATTACCCTGCACAGTATGGATCAGGGCCAGCAGGGGGAAATTTCCCTGGGCGTGTCGAGCAACTACGCGGCGTATCGTCTGCCTGCATTGTTAAGCCAGTTTCGCCAGTCGCATCCGGGGATTCGCGTGAATCTGATGAGTGGTTTCAGCGAGGAAATATTCCAGAAGTTGCTGCGTAACGAAATCGATATGGCGCTGGTAAAGGACGATTTTAACTGGAAGGAAGGTAAGCATCTGGTTGAAGAGGATGACTATTTTTTAGTGAACCGTCAGGATTTTGATTTCGCCCTGCTGCCGCAGATGCCACAAATAAAGATTCATCACGGCGCGCACGTCACGCAGTTAATCGAACGCTGGTGGAATGCCAATTTCTCTCACGCCCCCAATATTGCCATGGAAGTGGACAAGCTCGAAGTCTGCCTGGCAATGGTGGAACATGGGCTGGGTTACGCTATTGTCGCCACCTATTTACCACTGGCTGAACATCTTTACCGCCGCCCTATCAGCGTCGACGGGCGGACGGTAAAAAACTGCACCTGGCTGCTGTACCGCCACACGCTGAATGACTCGCCGATGATGCAGGCATTTATTCATCTGATGCGGACGGCGCAGCACGGCGAGATCAGAGGCTGAGCGTCAAAGCGCCAGCGTCCCGTCGATTAACGTGCAGGTATGTCCGCCAATCCACGGCTCGCCGCCAACGTATTCCACCGCCACGCACCCTTCGCGCTGGCGCAGCGTACCCTGACGCACCTGATAACTTTCTGCGCTATTTTCACCGTCAGGAAAACCCTGCGCTTTCAGCACCCGCGCCAGACAGGCGTTGGCGCTGCCGGTGACCGGATCTTCCGTCAGTATGCCTTGCTCCACCAGCAGTGCCCGCACTTCGTAATCCGCCGGGCCGCCTGCGGCGTACGCGCCAAATACGGCCACGCCGTCAACACCGCATTCCTGCTGTAATTGCTCAATCGCCTGCATATTGCCGACAATATCCAGACAAGCCTGCGCACTTTCCATACGCACCACCAGCCAGCGGATACCCATATTTACCGCCAGTGGCGTCACATCTGACTGAATTTGACCGCCCGCCAGTGCAGCGGTGAGCAACGGGCGATGTGCGTCGTCAAGCGGAGTGATTTCCGCCGCAGGTGCACAAAATGCCAGCCCGCCGTCATCGAGCATTTTGACCGGCACCAGCCCCACACCACACTCCTGAATCACAAACCCCGGCCGCTTTGGCTGTAAGCCCGCTTCCAGCAAGGCGTGCGCAGTGCCGAGCGTTGGGTGTCCGGCAAAGGGAAATTCGGTATCCGGCGTAAAGATACGCACGCGGTAGTCCGCCGTGGGGTCCGTTGGCTTGAGAACAAAGGTGGTTTCAGAAAGATTGGTCCAGCGGGCCATAGCCTGCATCTGTGTGTCACTGAGATCGTCGGCATCGAAAATCACGGCCAGCGGATTACCTTTCAGGGGAACAGACGTGAAAACATCCACTTGTTTGAAACGGCGCGTTTGCGTCATGAAGAGTCCTTTTTAAAATCCGCTTTCAGAGCGTTGTTCTATGATTAAGAAATCATAAAGGGAAAAGGAATTTAAATCATGTCGGCAGTAGATTTGATTGGTGTGGGGATTGGTCCTTTTAACCTGAGCCTGGCGGCACTGGCAAAAGATACCGGTAAAATTGAGAGTGCTTTTTTCGATGCAAACAAAGAGTTCAGCTGGCACCCCGGCATGTTGCTGCCCACCGCCACCATGCAGACCTATGTCTTACAGGATCTGGTGACCACGGTTGCGCCGCGCAGCGAGTTTTCGTTTATCAATTATCTGGTCGAACAGAAGAAGATCTACCGCTTTCTGGCCACGGAGCAGCTGATCATCAGCCGTGATGAGTTCTCCGATTATTTGCGCTGGGCCTGCGCCCGTATTGACCGCCTGCACTTCTCGCAGCCCATCGATGCAATAAATTTTGATGACGCGAAACAGGAATTCATTGTCCATACCCAAAAAGGCGAACACCGGGCGCGCAATATTTGCCTTGGCACCGGTCATGCGCCCTGGGTGCCTAAATCGGCCCGTCCGGCGATTGGGACAAATTGTTTTCACGCCTCGGAAATGGAGCTTCGTGAACCCGACTTTACCGGTAAACGGGTGATGGTGGTCGGCGGTGGGCAGAGCGGCGCTGACATTGTTCTTAACGCGCTGGACAATCACTGGGGAGATTTCGCAGAGCTGAGCTGGCTGTCACGCCGGCCTAACTTCCAGCCGCTGGATGAATCCATCTTTACGAATGAGTATTTCACGCCGGAGTACGTCAACTATTTCTATACCCTGCCGGAAGAGATCCGTGAGCAGGAGATAAAAACCCAGAAGCTGCCGTCGGATGGCATCAGCTATCACACGCTGGAGGCCATTTATAAGCAGCTTTACCATCGTTTTGACGTGCTGCACCAACCGCGAAACGTGCGTTTATTGCCGCACCGGGCGCTGGACAACATCGCTGTGGAGGCTGACGGCAGCTACCGTCTACAGGCCCTGCACGGGCTGGAGAATGGCGAAGAGCACTTCAGGGCAGATATTGTCATTCTGGCGACGGGTTACCGGCCGGGCCTGCCGGATTATCTGGAGCCGCTGCTGGAGCGCATCCCTTACGATCGCGAACAGCATCTGCCGCTGCGGCCCAATTTTAATCTCGAGTGGGAAGGCCCGGCGAATAACCGTATTTACGCAGTTAATGCTGGCATCCACAGCCATGGAAGCGCCGAAGGCCAACTGACGCTCACCGCGTGGCGGTCAGCAAAAATCCTCAACCATTTGCTTGGCGAAGCGCATTATGACCTCACTCCCGGCCCGTCGCTGATACAGTGGTGGAGCGGCGATTAGTCTTCCTGCGAGCCTTTACCTTTGGCGTTGAGTAAATCCACATAGGCCTGATCGATTAATTCCTGACGGTCTATGTGCAGTTTTTCCAGCAACGCTTCGGCGATGGCAATACCCTCTTCATGGCTTTGGTGATCGGCCAGCACCACTTCAAATTCCAGGTAATCACCGAGTCCCTTCACGCGGTCCAGATGCAGGCGGGTCTGCCCGACCATAAACAGCGTACGCTGTTTAATCACGCGCCCGGCGGCACCATAGGCCAGCGTCAGGGTATTACGTAACCCCTCTGGATCGGCTGTTTCGGTCAGCACATAGAAACTGGGTTTAGGACCGGCTTGATCCGGACGCTGATAAAAAATCAATTCACCGCGATCGACCGCCAGCGTACGCAATTTGAGACGACCATGCGGGCAGATAAAGAACGTATCATCTTGGTCGATAAGATCCGGCAACCCTTCAGCCATCAGACCAATTTTTTCGTACATCGCTGAAAAATCATCAATTTTGGCTTTAATCTCAATATTTCTGGCCATGCTATTTCCTTTTATACAGCACGTGGATACTGCGTTTAACCCTATCACCATGGGGCCAGAGTGGCATCTGTTGATTTGATCTGGGACGCTAAAATGGCGATCAAATACCCCGTTTATTTTGTCAGGTGCTAGGTTGGAGATCGGATTTATTCTTTGAGGGAAAAATGATGATTCAGAAAGCTGAACCCCGCATTGTCACGCTGACGCTGGCTCCTTCGCTCGACAGCGCAACCATCACGCCAAAAATTTATCCTGAAGGAAAATTACGCTGCAGCGCACCGGTATTTGAACCGGGCGGTGGCGGGATCAACGTGGCGCGCGCCATTGTGCATCTTGGCGGTAAAGCGACGGCGTTGTTCCCGGTGGGCGGACCGACCGGCGCACATCTGGCGCAGCTGCTGGAGCAGGAAGGCATCACCACCGAGACGCTGGAAACTCATGACTGGACCCGGCAGAACCTGCACGTTCACACCGAAAATACCGGGGAGCAGTACCGCTTTGTGATGCCCGGCGCGAAGCTTACGGATGAAGAGTTCGCCGCCCTGAGCGCCAAAGTGACGCAGCTTCCTGCCGGTTCCCTTCTGGTGGTCAGCGGCAGTTTACCGTCAGGCACAGACGTCGCCGCGCTGACCGGCCTGCTACGTAAAGCCAAACAGGCGGGGCTGCACTGCATCCTCGACAGTTCCGGCGATGCGCTGGCTGCTGGTTTAAAACTGGGCGGACTGGCGCTGGTGAAACCCAATCAAAATGAGCTGGCGCAACTGGTGGGGTATCCGCTGGAAAAACCGGATGACGTGCTTAATGCCGCAAGGCAGATCATCCGTGAGGGCGGCGCTAAACGTGTGGTGGTATCCCTTGGACCGCAGGGCGCGCTGGCGGTGGATGCAGAACGCTGGTTCCAGGTCATTCCGCCGCCGGTGAAGAAAATGAGCACCGTGGGCGCAGGCGACAGCATGGTCGGCGCGATGACACTCAAACTGGCCGCCGGTGCAGACCTGCTGGATATCGTGCGTTATGGCGTGGCAGCAGGCAGCGCGGCGACGCTCAATATCGGCACCCGTTTGTGTTCGCATACCGACACGCACGGCATTTATGATTACCTTTGCCAGCAAACACCGGCGCATTAGTTTTATGCCGGAGATCCACTTCGCCCCCCCGCGATGGCGTCGGGGCGCAAATTCTTCGTCTTTCTCCTTAGGCTTTTCAGGTGATAACCAGATAAACTCGCCGCATCGGGTGCCCTGCGCACCTTTCCGTCACGCCAGATTAGGCCGGAGGCCAACGTCCAGAATGATATGGATTATGCTTGCAGCAATTGTTGTGGTTTTCATCGTTGGGTATTGGTTCATGACCGCAGACACCCGCAAGGCCAATGATTCCCTTGCCAGTCTGCTGAAAATTAAGCCGGTGTATATTGATTCCATGCTGCTGGAAATGGGTAAACGCCAGAGCCAGATGTTTATCCGATCGATCAGCGGAGGCTATGCTGAGGAGATCCGCAAAGCCGCTTATATCGTATTTATCTATTACACATTCATTAAAGATCCGTCTGACGAAAACGTCGTCAAATGGCGTGAGATTTTGATCCGCGCACATCTTTCGCCGCAGCTCTCCAGCGAACATGCCGAACTGGCGCTGTTCTATTTTGCCGAACTGGATTTGGAACCTTTCGAGCTGGCGCAGTTTCGCCGCCATTACAATGAAACCTATAACCAGATCCATTTGGTTTGAGTTTGCCTGAAAGTGATCACATCAGAGTGAACATGCACAGCAAACAGATATTTTGTTGCCACTGAAGTAGTCAACGCAGGAAGTACAAAGAAGAACAGCGCTGGGATTTCAGCGCTGTTGGCATATTACCGGAAGACGTTTTCGAGATAGCTCGCCAGGATCTGACGTGAGCTGAAACCATGACAGATGCCGTAATAGGCTTCGTTGTCGCTGGCGACATCCAGAGGAAAACGGGTGTAAACTTGGCTGCTTCGAAAGGAAGCGGTTGGATCGGCAAAACGCTCACTGCGCTCTTTCAGCGCCGGGTGAATAACCAGGGCAGTCCGACCAAACCGCGCTTCCCGGTTCACATAAACGTAATGCTCGCCCCGGCAGTAGCCGTAAGCTTTATCATCAACAAAATCGCGCTCAAATCCTGAAGTCTCTAATACACGCGCTACTTCATCTGGCCGTAAATACATGGTTGCTCCTCGCTTCTTTAACCGCAAGGGACCATAACGTATTCATACTTGTGAATAACCTCTTTATCCTGCCATTTGGCACATTTAGGAATTATCTAAGCCAGATAACATAAATGCTCAGACGTTATACGCTATATGCCTTCAGATTGGCGCAGAGCCAGATTCACACTTCAGGTTCACCCATACGTTGTTGAATTTTATACAGGCGCAGCGTCAGTAACCACGCCAGCACCACCATAATAGCGGCGGCCAGATAAATCGAAGGCGTTCCCGCATGGGCAATCAGCAATCCCGCCACCGGGCCGGTCAGTCCTAAACCCAGATCGAGAAACGCCGAATACATTCCCAGCGCTGTTCCCTGATTCTGCGGAGGCACTTGCTTCACCGCTTCCACACCCAGCGCAGGGAAAATCAGCGAGAAACCGCAGCCGGTCAGGAATGCCCCAAGCTGGACAATAAGAGGATCACTGCCTTGCCAGATCATCAGTAAGCCAATCGCTTCGAAAACAAAGGAGAACAGCGATACGCGCAGGCCGCCGAAGCGGTTAATGGTGTTGGCAAACACCAGACGAGCACCGACAAAGCCTAGGCTGAAGAGTGTCAGCGTGAAGGCCGCCCCGCTCCAGTTTTTATCCGCGTAGTAGAGCGTGATAAAGGTCGCGATCACCCCAAAACCTATGGTGCCGAATCCCAGCCCAAGGCCGTGCAGCCAGATACGCCCGACCACCGCTTTAAAGGCGATACGTTTACCTGTGCTGACTGAAATGGCCGATTTTTGCGTGGCAAGCCAGACAGCAATGGCGACGCAAACCACAACCAACACTGCCACGCCCATCAGCCCGAAGTGAGCATTCAGCAGCACGCCCAGCGGCGCTCCGACCGCCATCGCGCCGTAAGTTGCCACACCGTTCCATGAGATCACCCGCGCGGTGTGCAGCGCGCCGACCGCGCCAATGCCCCACAGCGTGGTGCCGGTACTGGCAAAACTTTCGCCCACGCCGAGGAACCCTCGCCCGACACACAGCAACAATAAACTGACCAGCGGATGCCCGGCAAAGACAAACGCCAGTGCATAAAACAGGCCGCTGACGCCGCAACAACTCAGGCCAAAGATCACCACTTTTTTCGGGCCAAGCTGATCGGCATAACGTCCTGCATGGGGACGGCTGGCGAGCGTGGCGAAATATTGCACGCTGATAATCAGCCCCGCCAGCACCGAGTTATAGCCGAGTGTGTTATGCACAAACCCTGGCAATACCGCCAACGGCAGGCCGATCGTCAGGTAACAGACGAAGGTAAACGTCATAAATGACAGGATGCGTTTATTTAATTGCAGATTGGAGCGCAGCGTACTTAACGACATGGACGGACCCGGGCGGAGATCACAGTTTGAGGAAATAACAGCATAGACAGGTTTACCTGTCGAGGGAACGTAAAATCCCGGAAAAAGGTTATTGCCTGTAAACTTGTTCAGACTTACAGAAAAATCTGATCTGCGTCACGCTAAGCCGCGCCGTGCCTGCGTTGGTTTGACAGTCACAATGACTATTAACGCCGAAAATGGCGGGAGTTTTGACTGAGGATCTTCACCTCATAATATTTTGGGCTATGCTTAAAGCACAGTTCAAACAAAAAGCACAGTTCAAACAAGGAGAGGCACATGTTTAAGAAATCAGAAAAAGTCGAACGCGACATTGATCAGGACGTAACTCTGCTGGCCGATACCCTCGATGAGGTACTTCAGTCATCGGGTGCCAAAACGAAAGATGAGCTGGAAAAAATTCGTGGTAAAGCGGAAGGCGTATTACGCGATGCCCGCGCCCGTTTTAGCGGCAACAGTAGCCTGAAACAACATGCCCGCGATGCTGCCGATCAGGCCACAAGCTACGTGAAAGATAATCCGTGGCACGGTGTGGGTGTCGGTGCCGCCGTCGGTATCGTCCTCGGCGTCTTGCTGGGACGTCGCTAACGCGGTCTGGCAAACAAGGTGCTATTTCCTGTGTCGGGTACCAGCACCTAAGCGATTTTAGCGGATGTTTTTTTCCCTCATTAATCCGCTTTAACTTGCTTTGACGACGGGGCCATCTGGCCCCGTTTTCTATGGTTCTTATTCCACGGTTTCCACGGTGCTTATCCCGCGAGTTTTTATCCCATAGCCTATAGCTATAGATAGTCAGCCGGTGAGCACGGCCGCCAGTCGCCCTGCCAACTCGTGCGCCTGTTCCTGTGAGCTGATATTCGGAAATCCCATCAGTAAACCATTAGGCCGCAGCGCATCCCCCGTTTCACGCCAGTTTATCTGCCAGTCTGACACCGCCTGCACCGCCAGTCCGTTTTCACGCGCCCGCCTGGCGATGTCGGCATCATCGAGATGTTTACCCAAACGTACGCAAAGCTGGATACCGCCAATTTGTTCAGTGACCTGTAAAACCTCTGCGGGAAAAGCCGCCGCCAGCGCCTCAGCCAGATAACCACGGCGTTCAGCGTAAAGCTGGCGCATACGCTTGGTATGACGGTAAAAATGTCCCTGTTCAAGAAATTCCGTGATGCTGGTTTGCAGCAGCGGCGGCGTGGCGCAGGGGCGCAGCGGGCAATACGCTTCCACCTTTTCGACCAGACTTTCCGGCACCACCACATAGCCACAACGCAGCGCCGGAAACATCGTCTTGCTGAAGGTACCCGCGTAAATCACCCGCCCCCTGGTGTCGAGGCTTTTCAGAGAAGGCAGCGGCTGGCCGTGGTAGCGGAACTCACTGTCGTAATCATCTTCGATGATCCACGCCTGTTCTCTGGCCGCCCACTCCAGCAGAGCCATACGGCGCGATAAACTCATGGTCACGCCGGTCGGACTCTGATGCGCGGGCGTCACTACGGCAAAGCGCGCCTGCGGAAATTCCACCACTGCCTGCGAAACGTTCATTCCCTCGTCATCAACGTTCACTGCCATGGGCACTGCACCGGCAGCGCGGAAAAAAGCCTGTGTCACCGGATAACCGGGATCTTCCAGCCAGACACCATCGCCTTTATGAAACAGGCTGCCGATGAGTAAATCCAGCACGGCGGCATAGCCGGCACAGATAAATATCTGCTCCGGCTGGCAGGTAAAACCGCGGGAGAGTTGCAGGTAGCGCGCAATGGCGCTGCGCAGCGCAGCGACGCCGGTCAGCGGCGGATGGCCAAACTCGTTGATGCTGGTATGCCGGATCTGACGTGCGACGATGCGCGACCAGATAGCGCGTGGAAAAGCGTCCAGCGCGGGCAGCCCAAGTTGAAACGGCAGCGAAGAGAGGGAGGGCAACATCGGGTTAATGGGTTTAGATACGGGCTTTCTGTCCGCCGCAGAAAGGGACGCGGGGATCGGCCCGAGCGACGCACTGACGACTGTTCCCGCCTGGCCCCGGCTTTGCAGAAAACCTTCTGCGGTCAGCAGGCCATACGCATTTTCCACCGTGGCCCGTGCGACACCCAACTCACTTGCCAGCGTGCGCACTGATGGCACGCGGCTGCCGGTCTTCAGTTTTCCTTCCATGATAGCCGTCTTCACCCGGTGATAAATCTGCCGGTAAAGCGGCGCGTGATGCTTCGGATCGAGGTGAAAGGAGAGGCTGAAGCGGCTCATCATGACCTGCTTAAAAAGACATTTTATGGCCCTGTAGTATAGACCATGCGCGACGTAAAGTAGCGATCATTGAGGCGCGCTGTGCGCCCCTGTGTTTAACCGGGATTATGACTATGAATACGCTTCGCCTGCCTTACTTCACCCTCTCCTCTTCCGTGATGGACCCAATGGTTGCCGCACTCGGCGCACTGGAAAAAGGCCCGCTGGATAACGTGATTATCGAACTGGCCTTCCTGCGCGTTTCGCAAATTAATGGCTGTGCGTACTGTCTGGATATGCACTCAAAATCATTGCGTAAAATGGACGTCTCCCAGGCCAAACTGGATCAGCTGGCGGGCTGGCAGGTGAGCCATGCATTTTCTGAGCGCGAGCGCGCGGCGCTGGCATGGGCTGACAGCGTCACGTTAATTGCGGCAACCGGGGCACCGGACAGTGTTTATGAGCCATTGAAGGCACATTTCAGCGACGTGGAAATCTCCGAACTGACCTTCGCTATCGGCCTGATGAATGCCTTTAATCGTCTCGGTGTCGGGATGCGTCAGTAATATCGCAGAAAATAGACAGTTCGATTTTTGACCACAAGCCTGCGTTAAAAAAGTTTTCATCTCCCAGCCCGCGCCCTGCGGGCTTTGCCGTATTTGCAATAAGCAAATTTAAAATATCTACATATTGTATGGTTGATAATTTAAATCACCACATCTAGTATTCATCTCATCGGGACGCCACAAGGGCACCGGTACTCGTCGCCCCTTTCATGCTGAAGCAATCGCCACAGCGACCGGGCAAAACCGTCTCTGATTTCTTTACAGATGGAAATACGAATCATGAGCATTATTATTTACAGTAAGCCTGACTGTGTCCAGTGCAACGCCACCTACCGCGCCTTAGATAAACACGGCATCGCTTATGAAGTGATCGATTTGACCTTAGACGCTGTCGCTCTCGGGCAGGTACGCGCCATGGGTTATCAGCAGGTGCCGGTGATTGTGGCCGGTGACGATCACTGGTCGGGTTTCCGCCCGGACAAAATCAGCGCCCTGCGCCAACTTCAGAACGCGTTCTGAGGGCCGGCGGATGAATCCGTTGGTCTATTTTTCCAGTAGTTCAGAAAACACCCATCGTTTCGTCGGCAGGACTGGTTTGCCGGCGATACGTATCCCGATTGACCGGCAGCCTGAAAAACTGCGCGTGACGTCGCCGTACATTCTGGTAGTACCGAGCTACGGCGGCGGTTCGGCCAAGGGCGCGGTGCCAACGCAGGTGATCCGTTTTCTGAACGATGAACAAAACCGTTCGCTTATCCGCGGCGTTATTGCCGCCGGAAATACCAATTTCGGCGCAGCGTATTGCATTGCCGGTGACATCATCGCCCAGAAGTGTCAGGTGCCTTACCTGTACCGCTTTGAATTACTGGGTACGCCGGAAGACGTTGCAAAGGTTACACAGGGAGTTACTGAATTTTGGCAACGACAGAACTGAATCTCACCGAGGCGGACACCTCCAGCCCGGACTATCACGCGCTCAACGCCATGTTGAATCTATTCGATGCCGAAGGCCGCATCCAGTTCGACAAAGACCGGCTGGCCGCGCGTCAGTACTTTCTACAGCACGTTAATCAAAACACCGTGTTTTTCCACAATCTGGCGGAGAAGCTGCGCTATCTGGTGGAAGAAGGTTATTACGATGCGCTGGTGCTGGATCAGTACGCTTTCGATGATATCAAGGCGTTATTCAAGCAGGCTTACGCCAAAAAATTCCGCTTCCAGACCTTTCTGGGCGCCTTCAAGTATTACACCAGCTACACGCTGAAAACCTTCGACGGCAAACGCTATCTCGAGCGCTACGAAGACCGCGTGTGCATGGTGGCGCTGACGCTGGCGCGCGGCGACATTCAGCTCGCCGGTCATTTTGTGGATGAGATCATTTCCGGCCGCTTCCAGCCCGCGACACCGACCTTCCTCAACTGCGGCAAAAAACAGCGCGGCGAACTGGTCTCCTGCTTCCTGCTGCGTATCGAAGACAACATGGAGTCGATTGGCCGTTCAGTGAACTCGGCGTTGCAACTGTCCAAACGCGGCGGCGGCGTGGCTTTCCTGCTGACCAACATTCGTGAAGTCGGCGCGCCGATTAAGCGCATCGAAAACCAGTCCTCCGGCGTGATTCCGATCATGAAGATGTTGGAAGATGCGTTCTCTTACGCCAACCAGCTCGGTGCGCGTCAGGGCGCGGGCGCGGTCTATCTGAACGCGCATCACCCCGACATTCTGCGTTTCCTCGATACCAAGCGCGAAAACGCCGACGAGAAAATCCGCATTAAAACGCTCTCACTGGGCGTGGTCATTCCGGACATTACGTTCGAACTGGCGAAGAACAACGAAGATATGTACCTGTTCTCGCCGTACCACGTCGAGAAAGTCTACGGTGTGCCGATGTCCGAAATCAGCATCACGGAGAAATACCGTGAGATGGTCAACGACAAGCGCATCCACAAAACCAAGATCAACGCCCGTGAGTTCTTCCAGGTGCTGGCCGAGATTCAGTTTGAATCTGGCTATCCGTACATGATGTTTGAAGACACGGTCAACCGTGCCAATCCGATCAAAGGTCGCATCAACATGAGCAACCTGTGTTCGGAGATTTTGCAGGTGAATACCGCGACGGTGTATAGCGAAGATCTCTCCTATCAGCAAGTCGGCAAAGATATCTCCTGTAATCTCGGCTCGCTGAATATCGCCTCCGCCATGGACTCACCTGATTTCGGCAACACGGTGGAAATGGCGATCCGCGCACTGACGGCGGTGTCAGACATGAGCAATATCCGCTCGGTGCCGTCGATTGATCAGGGCAATCAGGATTCACACGCCATAGGCCTGGGTCAGATGAATCTGCACGGTTATTTATGCCGCGAGCGGATTTATTACGGTTCCGAAGCCGGGCTGGATTTCACCAATATCTATTTTTACAGCGTGGCGTATCACGCGGTGCGCGCCTCGAATCAGCTGGCGATTGAGCGCAGTCAGCACTTCAAAGGGTTTGAGGATTCGACCTACGCCAGCGGCACTTATTTCGATAAATATGTGGATGACGCGCAGGCACATCTTTGGCAGCCGAAAACTGAACGCGTGCGCGAACTGTTTAGCGACGCCGGGATTGCTATCCCGAGCGCCGACGACTGGAGGCAGTTGAAAGCGTCAGTGATGCAGCACGGGTTGTATAACCAAAACTTGCAGGCGGTACCGCCGACCGGTTCGATTTCGTATATCAATAACTCGACGTCAAGTATTCACCCGATTGTGTCCCGCGTGGAGATCCGTAAAGAGGGCAAAATCGGCCGCGTGTATTATCCGGCGGCATTCATGACCAATGACAATCTGGATTACTACCAGGATGCCTACGAAATCGGCCCGGAAAAGATCATTGATACCTACGCGGAAGCCACGCAGCACGTCGATCAGGGGCTGTCGCTGACGCTGTTCTTCCGTGATACCGCCACCACGCGCGACATCAACAAAGCGCAGATCTATGCCTGGCGTAAGGGCATCAAAACCATTTATTACATCCGTCTGCGTCAGATGGCGCTGGCAGGCACCGAAGTTCAGGGCTGCGTGTCCTGCACGCTTTAAGGAAAAATCATGAGTGGAATTAAACAACTGCTGGTGCCACAGCCCATCAGCAAAGCCATCAACTGGAATAAACTTCAGGATGATAAAGATCTGGAAGTGTGGAACCGTCTGACCTCGAACTTCTGGCTGCCGGAAAAGGTGCCGTTATCCAATGATATACCGTCGTGGGCAACGCTGAGTGCGCAGGAAAAGCAGCTGACGATCCGCGTATTTACCGGCCTGACGCTGCTCGACACCGTGCAGAACGTCGTCGGCGCGCCGACGCTGATGAAAGACGCCGTCACGCAGCATGAGGAAGCGGTGTATTCAAATATCTGCTTTATGGAAGCGGTACATGCGCGTTCATACAGTTCGATCTTCTCGACGCTGTGCGCCACCGTGGACGTTGATGAAGCCTATCGCTGGAGTGAAGAGAACGTTGCGCTGCAAAATAAAGCCGCGATCATTCTTTCTTATTATGACGGCGAAGATCCGCTGATGAAGAAAGTCGCCAGCGTGTTCCTCGAATCATTCCTGTTTTACTCCGGTTTTTATCTGCCGATGTACTGGTCGAGCCGCGCCAAACTAACCAACACCGCCGATCTGATCCGTCTGATCATCCGTGATGAAGCGGTGCATGGTTACTACATTGGCTATAAATTCCAGAAAGCGCTGGCACTGGAAAGCGAAGAACGTCAGCGGCAGATAAAAGAACAGGCGTTTGATCTGATGCAGGACTTGTACGATAACGAGATCCGCTACACCGAAGAGCTATACGACGGCGTTGGCTGGAGCGAAGACGTGAAGAAATTCCTGCATTACAACGCCAACAAAGCATTGATGAATCTCGGCTACGAAGCACTGTTTCCCGCCAGCATGGCGGACGTGAACCCGGCAATACTGTCCGCATTGTCGCCGAATGCCGACGAAAACCACGACTTCTTCTCGGGTTCGGGTTCATCGTATGTCATTGGAACCGCGGTGAATACAGAAGATGAGGATTGGGATTTCTGATAGGTCATTCGCTCCGGTCAGTACATCAAGGAGCGGAAAAGCTTAGCAAACGGTAACTAAGCAGAAAGTATTTAGAAAATTTTCATAAAAATGCCCCTTATTATATCTTCCTATAAAAGATTTAATAAGAGGCACTTATGTATTAATCATCAAAAACAATAAATCACATCGTAAGGTTGTTATTTATTCTTTCATTTAGATTCTGCTACCGGCTCAGATTCTTCTTTCTGCGTAATTTTCGGCAGGTCACCAAAACTGACTTTGGTATCCTTCAGTGAAGCAACCAGATCAGCACTGACATCCAGATCTTTGGAGTAACTCAGGGCGCTTCGTACTGGCATGATCGCGTCAATGTGGTGAGCAGCGCGGTATTGTTCTGCAACCTGCGCAACCTGACTTAACACGATATTATTTGCTGCTGCTTGCTCTGAATTCCATTTTGCATTCAATATGGCACTGTCGGCCTGACGTGCCTGCTCGACTTTGTCTTTCGGCAGGTTTTTATAGGTTCCTTCAGCCAGTTTCGCACCGTCCATAAGACGTTGACGTACCGCTTCCAGATGTGTTTTTTCCTGAATAGCAAGGCCTGAGTCAACAATAACTTGCTCGATGTTGACGAATTTCATTTGTTTTTCTGCAACAGATTTTGAATCGCAACCGGTAAGCATGGCGCTTGCCATTAATACAACAATAAGCGTTCCTGCCATACGGTTAAAAACGGTAGATTTCATTTCTTTTACTCCTGAGTGGGACAGCATTTAATATGCTGAAACCAATTATCAACTACAAAAAAATCACTTCAATTAAGATTGGCTAACAAATTACTTTATAAAAACCAAAAGGGACATTTCAGGTATAAGAACCACTAAGAGAAGCTCTTTATCTTTCCTAAAATAGTTTTGGGAAATCAACTCATCAACTCCAGACGGCGGGCGGTTTCGTAATGGTTAATCCAGTACTGATCGTCGAGTGACGAAATAGTTACGCCCTGCGATTTTGAGGCATGAATAAACTCGTGATCGCCAATATAAACGCCCACGTGGCGGGTATCGGGTTCGGTCTTGAAAAATACCAGGTCACCCGGTTTCAGATTTTCTTTGCTCACACGTTCCCCATTTTTAATCTGCTGAACGGTCGTGCGCGGCAATTTCTTGTGCAGCGAATCCTGGAATATTTGCTGCATCAGCGACGAGCAGTCCACCCCATCACGCGTGGTGCCACCCCAGTGGTACTGCGTGCCTTTCCAGTTGGAATACTGGGCCAACAGCGCAGTTTTCACCACTTCAGCCCGGCCACCCTGGCTCGTTTCAATAAGCGGTGTTACCTGCGTAAATAATTCAGGTTGTGAATAGCTTGCGAGTTCGAAAGTAGATAGTTCTTTCGGCATATTAAAGGCAAAGGAATGAGTGCTAAGCAGAGCCGATGCTGTAAACAGTATTGCGCAGGTGAAATTTTTAGTGCGGGACATGAAAAGTTTCTTTATTAGTGAAATTATGACTAATCCTTACCAGAGCACCACAGACCGGGTGGCGGACTCTTCTTTGAGTGCGCAAATAATAACCAATGAATAATAAATAACCACCCCTTGTAATTACCAAAAAGTGGCATTTGAATTTTTTGCTCAATAAACCAATCCCTTCCAAAAGAAGGGATCAACATAGACTTGTTTTAGATCAAGAAAAGAACTTTGCCAGAACCAGTAAACCGACGGTGACATTGATTGCTCCGCCGATGCGGGTGGCGATTTGCGCAAACGGCATTAATGCCATGCGGTTGCCTGACGTAAGAATAGCCACATCGCCGGTGCCGCCCTGCCCGCTCTGGCAACAGGAAACAATCGCGACATCAATCGGGTGCATACCGATTTTTTTACCGACAAAGAAACCAGTGCCGACCAGCGCACAAACCGTCGTGACGATCACGCACAGGTTTTGCACCGTGAAGGCGTTCACCAGCTCCTGCCACGGCGTGATCGCCACGCCAACGGCAAACAACACCGGATAGGTCACGGCGGTGCGGAAAAATTTATACACCACCATCGAACCCTGCTGAATGGTCGGGGAAACCCCGTTGACCAGTTTGAGTACCACCGCCGCAAACAACATCCCCACCGGCGCAGGCAGGCCAATCAGACGCTGCCCGAGCATCCCAACCATATACAGCAGGATCGCCAGCAAAGCGCCACAGGCCAGTGCGTTCACATCAGGCTTTCCGGAAAACTCTTCCAGGCCATGGTCAAGCAGGCCTTTTTTGGCTGGCATCAATTGGCCTTCACCGGTCAGATGCGGATAGCGTTTCCCCATTCTGTTCAGCACGCCCGCCAGCACAATGGCCGTCAGACCACCGAGCATCACAATCGGTAAAATGCGTCCGAGCGCCACGCCCTGCTCCATATGCAGGATCGTCGCATAACCCATCGACAGCGGGATCGCCCCTTCGCCCACGCCGCCCGCCATGATCGGCAGGATCAGGAAGAAGAACGTCTGGAAAGGCGGCAGCCCCAACAACGTGCCCATCGCCAGCCCCGCCACCATACCGACAATCTCACCGCACAGCATCGGCACAAAAATCCGCACGAAGCCCTGGATCAGCACCTGACGGTTCATGCTCATGATGCTGCCAACAATAATGCAGCAGATGTAGAGATAGAGAATATTGGTGGATTTGTAGAACTTGATGGTGGAGTCCACGACCACATCTGGCAATAGCCCGTAATGCACCATCGCCGAGGGAATAAAGGTGGCGCAGATCGCCGCCGCACCGAGTTTTCCTACCAACGGCAGGCGCTTACCCAGTTCGCCACAGGCAAAGCCAAAGAAGGCCAGCGTTGCCACCATGACCACGATATCGCTCGGCAGTTTACCGTTCAGGCAGTCGAGAAAAATCAGCACACCTGCCAGCAGGAAAAACGGCAGCGGGATGATCCCTATTTTGTAGTTATCCAGAATATGCCACCAGCGCTCTTTGGCTGAGAGGATAGGCTTTTCGGGGTCTTTGGCGACCAGATAGGAGTCATCGGATGTGCTCATGACATTGCTCTCTTTTTATCAATAACATTATAGAAAGTGAGCATAGAAATCGCCGCGCACGCGGGTTGTGAGGTTGCTCAAAGTAAAACCGCTGATTTAAAGGTTGTAATGGTGTTAATGACGTTAATGCTACTGCGCTTGCAATCCTTATCAGCTTTGTAGCAAATCACACGCTTACCCCTATTATTCGTGGGTCTATCCGCGGCATTCCGTGCGGTCTATGCGCTTTTGCTCACAACCTGACAGCGCGGGGAATGTTACCGGTGAAAAACGCGTGTTAGGCTTATTCTTCAATTTTCGCCCCGGCAGCCCGAATGAAATTACGATTAACCTTCCAGATAAAACTTTTCCTTAGCCTGGTGGCCTTTTCCTCTGTGCTGCTGGCTCTGGTCGGTGCCTTTCTTTTTCACACCATTGATCGTCAGTTGAACCATGACCTCGGCAACCGCGCCAAGGTGCAGGCGGCGCAAATCGCCCTGATGCCCGGTTTGTCTGAATTGGTCGAAGCCCATGACAGCGCGGGGATTGCCCGTTTAGTCGCGCCGCTGCGGGCGAAAAGTGACGCCAGCTATATTGTGGTGGGTGACGCTAACGAAAATCATCTCTACCACTCTCAGTCGCCGGATCGCGTCGGCAAGCCGATGGTCGGCGGGGATAACGCGGGCGTGCTGGCAGGAAAAACCATCATTTCTGTACGTCAGGGCGGCATCGGCATTTCGCTGCGCAGCAAAGCGCCGGTACTGGATACGCAAAATAAGGTGATCGGCATTGTCTCGGTCGGTTACCTCACGTCATACATCGATGACATTACGGTCAGACAGCTGGCGCAAGCGGCGCTCTCCGGCATACTGCTGTTGGTATTGCTGTTTATCTTCTCGTGGCTGTTCAGTAAAAATCTTAAAAAACAGATGTTCTGGCTGGAACCCAAAGAGATCGCCCTGCTGGTTCGCCAGCAAAAAGCGCTGCTGGAAGCCATTTATGAAGGGGTGATCGCTATTGATGACCGCCAGCGCATCATCTCGATAAATCATGCAGCCCGCGAACTTCTGGAACTCTCCCAGCCCGAAGACGCGCTGATAGGCCAGAACATCCGCGACATGATCCACACCGATGACGGATTTTTTGCCAGCGATAGCGCGACTCCCAACCGCCACGATGAAGTGGCCCACTTTAATCAGCGCCTGGTGATCGTCAACCGGGTGCGTATCGAACTGGAACCCGCCACGCAAACCGGCTGGGTATTCAGCTTCCGCGATAAAAATGACATTAATACGCTCAGCAGCCAGCTCAGTCAGGTGAAGCGCTATGCCGATAATCTGCGCATCATGCGGCATGAACAGCTCAACTGGACTGCCACGCTGGCCGGTTTGCTGCATATGAAACGTTATGATGAAGCCATCGGTTATATTCAGGCGCAGTCCGAGGGCGCACAGGCAGTACTGGATTTTGTTTCAGCGCGTTTTGCGTCACCGACGCTGTGTGGTCTGTTGCTGGGCAAATTTGCCAGCGCACGCGAAAAAGGCGTGACGTTGAATTTCGATCCAGCCTGTCAGCTGCGCCGCCTGCCTGCAGCGTTGACAGAGTCAGAACTGATGTCGATTATCGGTAACTTAATCGATAACGCGGTCGATGCCACTTTGGCGGCACCGGCACCGCATCAGCCGGTCGAGTTTTATCTGTCGGACAGTCATGATGAACTGCTGATAGAAGTGGCCGATCAGGGCACCGGGATCCGGCCTGAAATTCGCCCGCAGATTTTTGAACAGGGTGTGACCACAAAGCCGCTATCGGCCGCTGACGACACCGGAGGCGAACATGGCATCGGTCTCTATGTGGTCGCCCGTTATGTCCGTCAGGCGCACGGTATGATTGAAATTTCGGACAATGCGCCGCGTGGCACCGTGTTTTCGCTGTTCATCCCTAATCCGCCGCAGGGCGTATGAGCCAGTCAGGAACGATAATGAACAACAGTAATGTACTCAACAACAGCATCAATCAGGGCAGCGCGCTGGACGTGATGATCGTCGAGGATGAACCCTATCTGGCAGGGCTGCACCGCGATTTTATCGAGCAAAATTTTAACCTGCGGGTGGTCAGTATTGCGGCGACGCTGGCGCAGGCCAAAACGCAGTTACAGCTCTACCGGCCGCGCCTGGTGCTGCTTGATAACTATTTACCTGACGGTCAGGGCATTGAGCTCATTGACAGCGCGCTGCTGAAAAGCCTCGACTGCTCGGTGATTTTCATCACTGCGGCCAGCGATATGCATACCTGTAGTCAGGCCATGCGCGGCGGCGCGTTCGACTACATCATCAAGCCGGTCTCCTTCCAGCGCCTGCGTAATTCTCTGGAGCGGTTTCTGCAACTGGTACATCAGTTGCGCCACGTCAAGGTGCTGGATCAGCAGGCGCTGGATCGCCTCTATAATCTGCCCGCCAGCGACACGCCCGCAGCTCCAGCCACGAAAGGAATTGAGCCCAACACGCTGGAGCTGGTTCAGCGCGTTTTCAGCGAAGGAGACGACCGCAACTGGTCGGTCGATGAGGTGGTAGAACAGGTGGGGATCAGTAAAACCACCGGCCGCCGCTATCTGGAATATTGCGTGGAAATTGGCTTTATTGCCGTGGAAATGCAGTACGGCAATATTGGGCATCCGCGCCGCCTTTATCGAAAAATAGCAAGTGGAGAAAAATCCGTATCCTGATACTCAATTTTTGCATTTCATCCTGCCGAATTCCCTGTCTCTGCCGGTGGCAACACCGGCCAATTCCCCGCCGATGGCCTGCCATCGGCTCATTAATTCCTTTAATCTTCACATTTCAGACAACCGGTAAATTTACCCGTTTCACGCCAGGCTGAAATCTCTAATTACACCGAAAAATACACGCTGCTAAATTCGTATTACATCGCCTGATACCTCTCAATTATCCCCAGATAAACCCACACGAAAACAAAAGTTATTAATTACTTAAAATTCAATTATTTAAATATATAATCCCCACACCACACCCCCCCGACAATTAGCAAAAATACCGGGGGATTGGCGCGCGATAATTTGTCATTAAATGTCAACGGCAAGACCACAAAATTAGACGCGCCAGATACACACATATACACGAGCAGAATCGCAATCACGAATATTCTTCAGAAACATTGAGACTTGTCTCAGAATTTCGATGTGTTAGGGTATAACGCGTTCACTATTTCGTTACAGGTATGACTTTATACGGTCCAACAAAAAAAATAGACATCGAGCCGACACGGCTACTTATATCCAAGGAATGCACATTGCATGGCAATTAAAATCGAAGTAAAAAATCTTTATAAGGTATTTGGCGAGCACCCTGAGCGCGCATTTAAGCTGATAGATTCAGGTAAAGGTAAAGAAGAGATTTTCGAGAAAACCGGGCTGTCACTTGGTGTGAAAAACGCCAGTCTGGCCATTGAAGAAGGCGAGATCTTCGTCATCATGGGGTTATCCGGTTCCGGAAAATCCACCATGGTACGCCTTCTCAATCGTCTGATAGAACCTACCCGCGGTGAAGTGCTGATTGACGGCGAAGATATCGCCAAGATCTCCGAGTCGAAATTGCGTCAGGTACGCCGCAGCAAAATCAGTATGGTGTTCCAGTCGTTCGCCCTGATGCCCCACCTGAATGTGTTAGATAACACGGCGTTCGGGATGGAGCTGGCCGGCGTCCCGGCGCAGGAGCGTAATGAAAAGGCTCTCGACGCATTGCGTCAGGTGGGTCTGGAAAACTACGCCAACTCCTATCCGGATGAGCTGTCCGGCGGGATGCGTCAGCGTGTGGGTCTGGCCCGCGCCATGGCCAACAACCCCGACATTCTGCTGATGGATGAAGCCTTCTCGGCACTCGATCCCCTCATCCGTACCGAAATGCAGGATGAACTGGTGAAATTGCAGGCGCAGCATCAGCGCACCATCGTGTTTATTTCCCATGACCTCGACGAAGCCATGCGCATAGGCGACCGCATCGCGATTATGCAGGGCGGCGAAGTGGTACAGGTCGGTACGCCGGAAGAGATCCTGAATAACCCGGCCAACGATTATGTACGCACCTTCTTCCGCGGCGTGGATATCAGTCAGGTCTTCAGTGCCAAAGATATCGCCCGTCGTCGTGGCACGTTGATTCGTAAAACCCCCGGTTTTGGTCCGCGTGCAGCCCTCAAGCTGCTCGAAGATGAAGACCGCGAATATGGTTATGTGCTGGAGCGCGGTCAGAAATTCATCGGCGTGGTGTCGATTGATTCTCTGAAAGTTGCGCTCAAGGCCAATCAGTCTCTGGATTCCGCGCTGCTGGAACTTCCCGCACCGGTGCAGGCAGATATGCCGCTCAGTGAACTGATTTCTCATGTCGCCGCCGCGCCTTGTGCCGTGCCGGTGGTCAATGAGGACAATAACTATATCGGTATTATTTCCAAGGCCATGTTGCTTCGTGCCCTGGATAAAGAAGGGGGTAACGAATAATGAAGAATTCAATTCACGACAGCATCGTTCAACATGCGCAGGCCGCGTCACAAACGCTGGATGCAACCATTGATCCATGGAGTGCAGACAACGCCAGCGGCGGTCATGCCGCAGCAGCACAACCCGCGGCTGACGCTGCCACCAGCAGTGATCCGTGGGGCGGTGCCAGCGATGCGGCCACCAGCGCACCTGACACCACGCACCACGCCGCCGCACAGGCTAATGACTGGCTGACTGTGGCTCCGGCACAGCATGATCAATTTACTATTCTGGATCCGTTCCACACTACGCTTATCCCGCTGGATCGCTGGGTCACCGAAGGGATCGACTGGCTTGTAACGAACTTCCGTCCGGTGTTTCAGGGTATTCGTGTGCCGGTCGATTTCGTCCTGAGCGGTTTTCAGCACGGACTGGAGTCACTGCCCGCGCCGATTGCCATGCTGATCTTTGCGCTGATCGCCTGGCAGATGGCAGGCCTTGGAATGGGTGCTGCAACGCTGGTTTCACTGGTGATCATTGGTGCTATCGGTGCCTGGTCTCAGGCTATGGTTACGCTGGCGTTGGTGCTGACCTCGCTGTTCTTCTGTGTGCTGATAGGGCTTCCGCTCGGCATATGGCTGGCGCGCAGCAAAGGTGCGGCGAAGATTATCCGCCCGCTGCTCGATGCCATGCAGACCACACCGGCGTTCGTCTATCTGGTGCCGATCGTGATGCTGTTTGGTATCGGTAATGTGCCGGGCGTTGTCGTCACCATTATCTTCGCCCTGCCGCCTATCGTGCGTCTGACGATTCTGGGTATTAACCAGGTGCCGGAAGATCTGATAGAAGCCTCACAGTCCTTCGGGGCCAGCCCGAGCCAACTGCTGTTCAAAGTACAGCTGCCGCTGGCGATGCCGACCATCATGGCCGGTATTAACCAGACGCTGATGCTGGCGCTGTCGATGGTGGTTATCGCCTCGATGATTGCCGTTGGCGGCCTCGGCCAGATGGTTCTGCGCGGCATCGGCCGTCTGGACATGGGTCTGGCGTCGGTCGGTGGTGCAGGTATCGTTATTCTCGCCATTATCCTCGACCGTCTGACTCAGTCGATGGGTCAGGACAGCCGTAGCAAAGGCGGCCACCGCTGGTTTACCCGCGGACCGGTTGGTCTGCTGGCAAAACCTTTTGTGAAAAAAGCCTGATCACCAGCACGACTTTCCCGGCGGTTTCGCCGCCGGGAACTCTCTACTAAGCAGAAGTCCACTCTTACGTATTCATAAGCCATAAACTTAAAAAAGAATAAGGGTTCACCATGCGCATCAACCATTTCAGGGCCATCGCTCTCGCTGTATCAATCACCACTCCCGCCGCGTTCGCCGCCGCCCCTCCGGGCAAAGGCGTCGTCGTCAAACCGTTGCAAAGCACCATCGCTGAAGAAACATTCCAAACCGAGCTGGTTAACCGGGCCCTGCAAAAACTGGGTTATGACGTGCAGCCCACCGGCGAAGTCGATTACAACGTGGCCTATACCGCTATCGCCGCCGGTGACTCGACGTACATGGCGGTGAATTGGGATCCGCTGCAAGTCGATATGTATGCCGCCACTGGCGGGGACAAAAAGTTCTACCGTCAGGGGACGTTTATCAGCGGCGCAGCGCAGGGTTATCTAATCGATAAAAAAACCGCTGACAAGTACCACATCACCAGCATTGATCAGCTGAAAGATCCCAAACTCGCCAAACTTTTTGATGCTAACGGCGACGGCAAGGCCGATCTCGCGGGCTGCGATCCGGGCTGGGAATGCGCAAAAGTCGTCACCAAACAGATTGAAGCTTACGGCCTGAGTAATACCGTGCAGCAGAATCAGGGTAACTATTCGGCCATCATTGCCGACACCCTGACCCGCTACAAAAGCGGCAAGCCGGTGCTCTATTACACCTGGACACCGTACTGGGTGAGCAACGAAATGAAACCGGGGAAAGATGTGGTGTGGCTGACGGTGCCGTTCTCGGCGAATCCGGGCTCGAACAAAGATCTCGATACCACACTGCCTAACGGCAAAAACTACGGTTTCCCGGTCAATAACGAACACATCGTGGCAAACAAACAGTGGGCCGAAGCCAACCCTGCCGCCGCCAAGCTGTTTGCCATCATGAAATTACCGTTGGCAGACGTGAATGCACAGAATCTGCGAATGCACGATGGTGAGTCTTCTTCGGCGGACATTTCGCAGCATGTCGATGGCTGGATCAAAGCGCATCAGGCCACCTTTGATGGCTGGGTGAGTGAAGCCGCGGCGGCCGCGAAAAAATCATAATCGGAACAGCGCTGCCCTCGGCGGCGCGTTTAAAACATAACAACGACGATAAACAGGACATTATTTTATGCGAAAGACAAACCTCTGGGCGGTTGCCGCCCTGACCACACTGGCATCAGCTTCGACCTTCGCCGCAGACCTGCCGGGCAAAGGCGTGACCGTTACCCCGATTCAGAGCACCATCAGCGAAGAGACCTTCCAGACTCAACTGGTCAGCAAGGCACTGGAAAAACTGGGCTATGATGTTCAGCCGATCCGCGAAGTCGATTACAACGTCGGCTACACCACCATTGCCGCCGGTGACGCTACCTTTACGGCAGTAAACTGGTCGCCATTGCATGATGAAATGTACAAAGCCGCAGGCGGTGACAAAGTCTTCTACCGCGAAGGCACCTACGTTAACGGCGCGGCGCAGGGTTATCTGATCGATAAGAAAACTGCGGAAAAATACCACATTACCAATATCGAACAGCTGAAAGATCCTAAGATCGCCAAGCTGTTTGATACCAACGGTGACGGTAAAGCTGACCTGACCGGTTGTACGCCGGGCTGGGGTTGTGAAGCCGCACTGAATGCGCAGCTCAAAGCGTACGATCTGGAAAAAACCGTGACGCACAATCAGGGGAATTACTCGGCCATGATTGCTGACACCATCACGCGTTATAAAGAAGGTAAACCTATCTTCTATTACACCTGGACACCGTACTGGGTGAGTGACGTGCTGGTACCGGGTAAAGACGTGCTGTGGATGCAGGTGCCTTTCTCTGTCGTACCGGGCGATAAAAATGCCGACACCGCCTTACCGAACGGTAAAAACTACGGCTTTAAAGTCAGTACTATGCATATCGTCGCCAACAAGAAGTTTGCTGAAGCTAACCCGGCCGCCGCAAAACTCTTCGCAATCATGCAGTTGCCGTTAAAAGATATTAACGCACAGAACTCTGCAATGCATGCCGGTCAAAGCTCTGAAGCGGATATCGCAAATCAGACTGACGGCTGGATCAAAGCCCACCAGGAAACCTTCGATGGTTGGGTGAAAGAAGCCGCAGCGGCAGCGAAGTAAGACAGCAGATCTGACGTAATACTTAAGATTTTACGTGAGTAGAAAGGCGCTGAATGCAGATTCAGCGCCTTTTTTATCGTCACTCCTCTTCCTGATCAAAGGCCAAGAAACGTTCGGCGGCCGCGCTAAGGCTCGGCTGCCAGACGCAAAATACCTGGCGCCGTGGGGCATTCTCTATCGGAATAGAGACCAGATCGGCGGCGTGGCGGGCGCGGGACAACGGCACGATGCCTGCGGCCAGCGATCGCCGCACGATGCTTTCAAGCCATTCAATATGGTCGATTTCAAAACTCACGTGACGGGTAACACCCGCCTCACCGAACGCGTTGTCAGTCTGACGCCGCGCGCCGGCACCGGCGTAGAAGTCCACCAGCGGCACCTGAGCGAGTTCGTTGAGCGTGATGGTAGGACGTAAAGCGTAGGCATGTGTTGGGCTGACCAGCGCCACCAGCGGCTCATCTGCCAGCTGGCGATGCGGAAGACGCAGCGTGGCTTTGTCCCCCGGCCAGATGCCGACGAACGCCACGTCCGTGCGCAGTTGCTGCACATCTTCCAGCAGTTTCTCACTCATGCCGACATACATACGAATATTCACCAGCGGGTAACGCCGGGTGAATTTCGCCAGCTGGCCGATGACATCTATCGCGTTCAGCGTTGAAATAATGCCCACCGTCAGGGTGCCGGTCACCTCGCCTTTCAGCGCTTCCATGGTATCGAGCAGATGGTTGTGCGCCGCAAGCAGTTGTTCCGCCGGGGCTAAAAATGCTCGTCCGGCCGCCGTAAGATTGACCCGCCTTGAGGTACGCTCAAACAGCGCACTGCCGAGCTCCTCCTCCAGTTTGGCGATCTGATGGCTGAGCGCTGATTGCACCGTGTGGCAGCGCTGCGCCGCCTTGGTAAAGTTCTGTTCCTGCGCCACGGCAAGGGCGAAGCGGATCTGTTTTAGATTCATCGATTCATCGCGAAATGAGATAGTTTAGATGAAAATTATACATTGGTTTACTATTTATGGTTGAGCGATACTCGCGGCGCTCCAACAGCACGGTGCTGATATTCAAATACAACCTGCAGCTTTATCTGACACGCTTCACTTAAACAAAAACTCAAAACAAAACGTAAAACGAAAACATCATGAAAAATTCGACTCAACACTCTCCGCTAACGCCGGGACTGATCGTTCTGATGGCTGTCGCCACCGGACTGGCCGTCGCCAGTAATTATTATCCCCAACCTTTACTTGAGACTATTGCCCGGGCTTTTGACCTTTCCGTTAATCAGGCCGGTTTTATCGTCACCATTGCTCAGCTCGGCTATGCTTTTGGCTTGATGTTCTTAGTGCCTTTGGGCGATATGTTTGAACGTCGCAGTCTGATTGTGGTGATGACCATCCTTTCAGCCGCCGGTTTGCTTATCACCGCGATGGCGCCGACGCTGACGGTCATGCTGATAGGGACCGCGCTCACCGGGTTGTTCTCGGTAGTCGCGCAGATCCTGGTGCCACTGGCAGCCACGCTGGCAGAACCTGAACGGCGCGGTAAAGTGGTCGGGCTGATTATGTCCGGCCTGCTGCTCGGTATTTTACTGGCACGAACCGTCGCCGGTTTGCTCGCCACGCTTGGCGGCTGGCGCACGGTGTATTGGGTAGCCAGTGCGCTGATGCTGGCGATGGCGCTGATACTGTGGCGTCGTCTGCCCACGCACAAACAGCATACTGGCCTGAATTATCCGCAGTTGCTGAAATCGATTTTTAGCCTGTTTCTGCACACGCCAGTCTTACGTACCCGCGCGCTGCTTGGCCTGTTCTCCTTCGCCAACTTCAGTATTTTGTGGACCTCCATGGCATTTCTGCTGGCGGGTCCGGCGTATCACTACTCCGAAGGCGTGATTGGTCTGTTTGGTCTGGTCGGCGCGGCCGGTGCCTTAGCAGCAACCCGCGCCGGGCAGCTGGCGGATAAAGGCAAAGCTCACCTGACCACTACCGTAGGGCTGGTACTCTTGCTGCTGTCATGGGCGGCGATAGCTTATGGTCAGCATTCGGTGATTGCGCTGGTCGTCGGGATTATCGTGCTGGATCTGGCCGTGCAGGGCGTACACATCACCAACCAAAGCGTCATCTATAAGTCGATGCCCGAGGCGCGTAATCGCCTGACGGCCGGTTATATGACCACCTATTTTATCGGCGGCGCAATAGGCTCCCTGGTGTCGGCGTCGGCGTTTCAATGGGCGGGCTGGTATGGTGTTTCCACCGCAGGCGTGGTCATGAGCGTCCTGAATTTGCTGACCTGGTGGTCGGGCCATAAAGATAAAATGGCCTGAGGGTTCAGAGCCTATTTCCACCTGCTGAAGAAAACTGACAACACGGGGCGATCATCACGCCCCTGATTAGCTTGCGAATAATCATCGCTGAAATTTATTTCCCACTGAGGGTATTATCACTACTGACAGTCTGGTAATGTTTGCCCATAAATTATTCACGGGTGAGATATCCCGTCTTCACTGCCCTGATTGCCTAATGCCAACCCACACAGCACAAGACACTTCAGCCCCTGTTCGCGTCTCCACGTTTACGCAAGGCGTTGTCGACAGTCTGCCTATTGTTATCGGTTATCTCCCTATCGCGTTTGCCTTCGGTCTGAGTGCGGTGAAACTGGGTTTCACACCGCTGGAAAGCACCCTGTTTTCAGTGCTGATTTATGCCGGAGCCAGTCAGTTTGTGATCACAGCCCTGCTGAGTGCCGGGATGTCGTTATGGGTTTCAGCCCTGACGGTGATGGCGATGGACGTGCGCCACGTTCTGTACGGCCCTTCCCTGCGCAACCGCCTGACGGGTGGACGCCTGAACGGCAAGAAAACCGCATTGTGGGCTTTCGGCCTGACCGATGAGGTGTTTGCCGCCGCCACCACCAAACTGATTCGTGATAAACGCAGCTGGAGCGAAAACTGGATGTGCGGCATCGCGCTCACGTCCTGGCTGGCCTGGGTTTTTGGTACCGTTATCGGTGCGCTTTTCGGTAATGGCCCGCTGGAAAACTACCCTGCCGTCGAGGCTTCTCTCACCTTTATGCTTCCGGCCCTGTTTCTGAGCTTCCTGCTGGCCGCCTTTAAACGTCAGCAAAGTCTGGTATTCGTTGCCTCTCTGGGTGGCGCACTGGGCGGTCTGCTGTTCTGGTCTATCCCCGTGGCGATTTTGTGCGGACTAGGCGCGGGTTGTATCGCCGCGCTGCTGCAACGTCCCGCTGCTGAACTGGAGGCTGCCAATGAAAACTGAAGTGATCCTTGTGTGCGGGGTCGTCGGCATCGCGAATTATCTTTTCCGCTATCTGCCGCTGCGCCTTGGCGCGGGCCGCAAAACGGGCGCGATGAAAAGTGGCCCGCTGGCGCGGGTACTCGACAGCATTGGTATTGCCTCTATCTGCGCCCTTCTTGTGGTCTCCAGCACGCCGGAGATCCTGCGTGACAGCCAGCGTTTATTGCCCACACTTGCCGGTTTCGTGGTACTGACGCTGGTATTCTGGCGCAGCAAAAGCATCATTTTATCTACTTTGGTTGGTGCGGTAGCGTACGGACTGGTCTTCAAAGTGATGTTACCAACTGGCTGAAAAACAAGCGTTTCGGTCATCTTTCGCGGCGCAGAACACAAGCTTTAAATTTCGAATAATTCACCGTCGTTATGAATCACACTTAATGCTAAAGCTTTGGGGGGTCATAACATTGATATTATTAATTACCGTCGTTACTATGTCATTCGTAACTAATGAGGTTTCTCGTCATGGACAGCTCCTTCGCGCCAATTGAACACATGCTAAATTTCCGGGCCAAGAAACAGAAAGACTTTCCTTATCAGGAAATTCTGCTGACCCGGCTCTGTATGCATATGCAAAGTAAATTGCTGGAAAACCGCAATAAAATGCTGAAAGCACAGGGGATCAACGAAACGCTGTTTATGGCGTTACTGACTCTTGATGCACAGGAAAGCCACAGCATTCAGCCTTCCGAACTGAGTTCTGCGCTGGGCTCTTCCCGTACTAATGCGACACGGATTGCGGATGAGCTTGAGAAGCGCGGCTGGATTGAACGCCGTGAAAGCGATAACGACCGTCGATGCCTGCATTTGCACCTGACGCCGGACGGGGAAGCCTTTATTCAAAAGGTTCTGCCACCTCAACATAAGAGCCTGCATCTTCTCTGGTCTACCCTTGACGCTGATGAACAGAAGCAGTTAGAAACCCTGACCCGCAAACTGTTATCTCGCCTCGATCAGATGGATGTCACTGCGACACAATTACTTTAATTTCTGTTCAGGTAACCCAAACATGTCACTCCAAGCCAGCTGGAGACTTACGCCGCTGTTCGCCGTTTTACTTTTGGCGGGCTGCGCCTCCAGCGATAACATCGCGCCTCAGTCAACGTTGCTGGACAACCAGCAACTGAAACTGGCCCAGCCTAAAGTCAGTTCGCTGTCCATCAGTTCACAGTGGTGGCGCAGCCTTAACGACCCGCAACTTGATAACCTGATGACGACGACGTTGCAAAACTCACCGTCACTGCGTCAGGCAGCGGCTCGTGTGCGTGAAGCGCAGAGCGTGGTCGGTGAAGCCAGCGCAGCCAATGGGCCCTACCTGGATTTAAACGGAACCACCAAGCGTGAGCGTGTTTCCAAAAATACGATCCCGCCGTTCCTGACCAGCTACCCCGATGCGCCAATCTTCGACAGCACCAATACGCTGGGGCTGAACCTGAGCTATGAGTTTGACTGGTGGGGTAAATACCGCAATCAGGTCAATGCAGCGAAGGCTCAGGTGGATTCAGCCCGCGCCGAACAGGCACAGGCTGCCCTGACGCTGACCAGTTCTGTCGCCTCGGCTTACTATCAGTTGCAGGCCAATCTGGCGGTACAAAAAGTCCTGCAACAGGAAGTGGATAATAATCAGCATCTGGCCGATTTGCGCAAAGCCCAGTACAAAGCCGGGATTTATGGCATCGATGTGCCGCAGCAAACTCAGGCACAGGCTGACAGCGCACGCCAACAGATTATTGAATCCCAGTCACAGATTGATCAGTTGAAACATCAGCTGTCAGCGCTGGCGGGCCTCGGTCCGAACGCAATGAATAATCTGCACACGGTTCCCCTGCCTGCCGCAGACGCCATCTCTCCGAAAGGTGAGCTGACCATCGACTTACTGGGCAAACGCCCGGATATCGCCGCGCAACGCGCGCTGGTTGAGTCCTATTCACAACGTATTCAGGCGGCGAAGAAAGAGTTCTATCCGAGTCTGTCGATCAGTGCGTTTGGTGGTTTCAATACCACAAACTACGGCGGTACCTCGCCAAACCTGCTGGACGCAGCCAGTAAAGCCTGGAATATCGCGCCGGCTATCTCGCTGCCAATTTTCCATGCGGGTGCCCTGCGCGCCAAGCTGGGCGAAGAATCTGCGCTCTATGACCAGTCGGTCGAGTCTTACAATCAGACCATCCTGTCTGCTATCCAGCAGACTGCGGATGCGATGACCATCGCAAAAAGTAGTGTCGATCAATTGCAGCAAGCGTCGTCAGCTGTGAAGTCGATCGAAGATGTGTATCGGGTTGCCGATGCGCGTTACAAAGCAGGCGTTATTGGACGGGATGAGTTGTTAACCGGCCAGTCAGCGCTCTTGCAGCAACAACAGGCCCAACTGAACGCCAGCAGCAATTTGTTGCAAGCCAAAATCAGTTTAATCCGCGCGCTTGGGGGGGGTTATCAGGCCCCGGCAGCGGAACAAAAATCATAAAAAAACAAGACTCAGCGTGGAGAAAACCATGAGCGAAAATGCGGGCATTCAGGCGACGCCACCGCAGGATTCGGTTGTTGCGAAACAACCAACCAAGAAAAAGAAATCACGCAAAATTGCATTGCTGTTCTTAACGGGGGTTTTTGTCATTATCGCCATCGCCTACCTGCTTTACTGGCTGCTGGTGTTACGTCATTTCCAGAGTACCGATGACTCCTATGTCTCCGGTAATCAGGTACAAATCATGGCGCAGGTCTCAGGGAGTGTGACCAGCGTGAATTTTGACAGCACTGATTTCGTCAAAAAAGGCGATCCTTTGGTGGTGCTGGATCCGACCGATGCCGAACAGGCTTTCGAGCGGGCCAAAACCGGCCTGGCAAACAGCGTGCGCCAGACTCACCAGTTGATCATCAATGGCCGTCAGTATCAGGCTAATGTGGCGCTGCGTCAGACTCAACTGCAACAAGCGCAGACTGATCTGAAACGCCGCGTGGTGCTGGGTAATGTCGATGCTATCGGCCGCGAAGAGCTGCAACATGCGCATGACGCCGTTGACAGCGCTAAAGCGCAGCTCGACGTTGCGGTTCAGCAATACAATGCCAATCAGGCGATGGTGCTGAACACCCCTGTCGATCAGCAGCCGCAGGTTCTGCAATCCGCCGCACAGGTACGTGATGCCTGGCTGGCACTGCAGCGTACCCGCGTGGTCAGCCCGATCGACGGTTATGTATCACGCCGTTCGGTACAGGTTGGTCAGCAAATTACCCCGGGAACTGCCCTGATGGCTGTCGTTCCGGCGAATCATATTTGGGTTGATGCCAACTTTAAAGAGACGCAGATTGCCAATATGCGTATAGGCCAGGCGGCTACCGTTGTCAGCGATATGTACGGCGACAACGTGACCTATAAAGGCAAAGTGGTCGGTATGGATATGGGTACCGGCGGTGCGTTCTCTCTGTTACCGGCACAGAATGCAACCGGCAACTGGATCAAAGTGGTTCAACGTCTGCCGGTACGTATCGAGCTGGATGACGAGCAGGTAGCAAAACATCCACTGCGTATCGGTTTATCTGCGCTTGTTACAGTAGATACTCAAGATCTCAACGGTCTGGTGCTGGCCGATAAAGTCCGTACCGAACCACTGTACCAGACTACGGCGCTGACGCTGGATCTGGCGCCGGTTAACGCCATTATTGCTGATGTTATTCATGCAAATGCAGGCTGATACCCTCGGAGGCCTTTGTGGCAATTAAACCGCTTTCAGGCGCGCCGCTGGCCTGGATGACGGTGGCGCTGTCAATGGCCACCTTCATGCAGGTACTGGACTCGACGATCGCCAACGTGGCGATCCCGACGATCGCCGGTAATTTGGGTGCCTCAAACTCACAGGGCACTTGGGTTATCACGTCGTTCGGGGTCGCTAACGCGATCTCAATTCCGATCACCGGGTGGCTTGCGAAACGCATCGGTGAGGTCAAGCTGTTCCTGTGGTCTACGGTGCTGTTTGCTATCGCCTCCTGGTTGTGCGGGATTTCCAACAGCTTGGAAATGTTGATCTTCTTCCGTGTGATCCAAGGCGTGGTGGCAGGTCCACTGATCCCGCTATCACAAAGCTTGTTACTGAATAACTATCCGCCAGCCAAGCGAAGTACCGCCTTAGCGCTCTGGTCGATGACGGTGATCGTGGCGCCTATCTGTGGCCCGATCCTCGGCGGTTATATCAGTGATAACTTCCACTGGGGCTGGATCTTCTTTATCAACGTGCCAATTGCCATTGTGGTTGTCGCACTGACGTTGAGAACGCTGAAAGGCCGCGAAACGCCCACACAAATACGCCCGATCGACAGCGTCGGTTTGGTGTTACTGGTCTTGGGGGTTGGTTGCCTGCAGGTGATGCTTGACCGCGGTAAAGAGCTGGACTGGTTTAACTCCACGGAAATTATCGTGCTGGCCGCCGTGGCGGTGGTGGCGCTCTGCTTCCTCGTGGTCTGGGAGCTAACGGACGACCACCCGATTGTCGATCTGTCGCTGTTCAAATCGAGAAACTTTACTATCGGCGTGCTGTGTATCAGCCTGGCCTACATGCTCTACTTCGGCGCTATCGTCCTGCTGCCGCAGTTACTGCAGGAGGTATATGGCTACACCGCGACCTGGGCGGGTCTGGCCTCTGCGCCAGTCGGGATCCTGCCGGTCATGATGTCGCCGATCATCGGTCGCTACGCCCATCGCCTCGATATGCGCTGGCTGATCACGTTCAGCTTTATTATGTACGCGGTGTGCTTCTACTGGCGCGCCTATACGTTTGAACCGGGGATGGATTTTGGGGCTTCTGCGTGGCCGCAGTTTATTCAGGGCTTCGCGGTCGGCTGCTTCTTTATGCCACTGACCACCATTATTCTGTCGGGGTTACCACCAGAACGTATGGCGGCGGCATCGAGCTTGTCGAACTTTATCCGTACACTGGCCGGTTCAATTGGTACATCCGTCACCACTACCATGTGGGCTGATCGCGAGTCGCTGCACCATGCGCATCTGTCGGAAAACATCACAGCGTTTAACCCGGCCGCACAGCAGACTTACTCGCAGCTCGAAGGGATGGGAATGAGCCACCAGCAGGCATCAGGCTGGATAGCACGTGAGATAACCAATCAGGGGCTGATCATTTCCGCCAATGAGATTTTCTGGTTATCGGGTGGCGCCTTCCTGATATTGCTGATTTTGATCTGGTTCGCCCGACCGCCGTTCGGAGGTGCGGGAGGCAGTAAAGATGGTGGCGGTGCGCACTAATCTGCGTTTCGCCGGAGATTTTACTGAAAGCAGAAAGCAAAACGGACGCCCTGAGGCGTCCGTTTTTTTATGGCTTTCACAGCATAACCCTGAAGGTTAAGCCTTATTCTGACGCCACCAGTCGGCCAGCAAAATACCGGTCGCAACGGAAACGTTCAGACTTTCGACTTTACCGGTGCCACCAATAGAGACGTTGATATCGCCCTGCTGCCACGCGCTGTCGGATAAACCATCACTCTCTTCGCCCAGCACCAATACCATTTTGGCTGGCAGCTCGGCTTTACCGAGTACCGTACCTTTATGGCTTGAGGTGGTGACGATGGTGTAACCGGCTTTACGGAAGCTGGCCAGTACATCGAGGAAGTTGTCAGCGCTGATCGCTTTAATGTGCTCCGCGCCGCCTTCAGCGGTACGCACTGCAGCACCAGATTCCAGCAGAGCCGGATCCTGTACCACTAAACCGTTCACACCAAAGTGCGCACAGCTTCGCATAATACCGCCGAGGTTATGCGGGTTACCGACATTTTCCAATGCCAGCACGCAGTCTTTTTCCGGCGCAGTTTGCAGATACGTATCCGCATCCAGACCCAGACGTTTTTTAATCAGGAAGCAAACGCCGCCGTGATGTTCTGTGCCTGAAGCTTTGGCCAGTTCATCATCTTCAACGACGTGGTAAGCCTTGCGGTTTGCTGCCATCCAGCGCAGCGCTTCGCGAAAACGCGGCGTCACAGATTGTACGAACCAGGCACGGACGATAGAGTCCGGGCGGCTGGCGAACAGCGCCTGACAGGCGTTCTCGCCGTACACGCGGGTCTCTTCCTGACGCTGACGGCGCAGTTGCTCCGGATCGATAAAGCTTTTACCGCTGATGCCGCCGTGATCCGGTGCAGACTCATCGTCCGGTGCACGGGAAACGGTTTTCCACGGTGAGGAATACGGGCCGTCGTCGTCACGGTCAGAACGCGCCGGACGCGGTGCATCGCGGCCTGTACGCTGCGGGCGAGCATCGCCACGGCGAGCGTCAGGACCACGTGAATCACCACGGGTATCGGTGCTGCGACGCTCATTGCGGCGGGCATCGTCTGGACGGGATCCGGTACGCGGCTTGTCGCCAGGACGTCCTTTATTGTTAGAAGGACGTTTATCGTTATTGCGGTTATCGCCGTCGTCGTCACTGCGGACGTACATCACTTTGACTTTGCCGTTTTTGCCACTGAATGAATCGTTCATTTCTCTCTCCACCTACGCGCTGGGCGCGAAGATTACCTGATGTCTGTGTGGTAAGCCACTTGCTTTGGACCAAAAGCTAAAAACTATCGTATTCATTGAGTAAACCGCGTTGTCCAGAATGCGGTCTAACTTCATACTGGCAACATATAAGCAACATATCAGCCCCGTCGTTCACCACTTATTGGTGTCGGGTTGATCCGACTCTCACGACTGAGCAATGCAGAGGCTAATTTTATGAATACGATTTGTACTTCATGCCAGGCTACCAACCGCCTGCCTGAGGATCGTATCGACGACGGCGCAAAATGCGGCCGTTGCGGTCACTCCCTGTTTGAAGGCGAGGTAGTTCACGCTACGGCAAGTACGCTGGATAAATACCTGCAGGATGATTTGCCGGTAGTTATCGATTTCTGGGCACCGTGGTGTGGCCCTTGCGTGAACTTCGCGCCCATCTTTGAAGATGTCGCGCAGGAACGTGCCGGTAAAATCCGTTTCATTAAAGTGAATACAGAAGCAGAGCCTGAGCTGAGCGCGCGTTTTCGTATCCGCAGTATTCCGACCATAATGGTGTTCAATGACGGCAAAATGGTCGACATGCTGAGCGGCGCAATGCCTAAAGCGCCATTCAACAACTGGCTGAATGAATCATTGTAACGCATAAGTCCGGATTAAGCCCCCGGCCAATGGCCCGCCAGTGTGCGGGCCTTTTTCTTTTCGTCAGAGCGGACACTTTACGCCGATATGCCACTATCACTGCGCACCAACGCCGATTAGAATAGCCGGTTTTCTACCTGCGGAATGCTTATGTCAGACAATGCCGTTCTTCGCCTGCGTGAGCAGCGCCTTGCCAAATCCACCCGGCCGTTCCTTGCGCGCGGTTCGCGTGCTATCCGCTGCCAGGCCTGCCTGCTGCCTAAACGCAACTGCATCTGCGCCACACGAGAAATTCATCAGGCCGCCAGCCGTTTTTGTCTGGTGATGTTTGATACTGAGCCAATGAAACCTAGCAATACCGGCCGGTTGATTGCTGACGTTCTGCCCGATACACAGGCATTTATGTGGTCGCGCACGCAAACGGATCCCGCGCTGCTTGAGGCCATTTCAGATCCGTCCCGCCAGCCGTATGTCGTTTTCCCGGCATCTTTCGCACCGCCGCCGCGTCAGGTGTTTACCGAAGTCCCGGCGGGCAGTAAACCGCCTTTGTTTATTATGCTCGATGGCACCTGGAACGAAGCGCGTAAGATGTTTCGCAAAAGTCCCTATATGGATAATTTGCCGGTTTTCTCTCTCGATGTAAGCGCCAGCTCCGGCTATATTCTGCGGGAAGCCTCACGCCCTGAATTACATTGCACCGTAGAAGTGGCCGCCGCCTTGCTGGAAAAAGCCGGTGATATTGAGGCGTCTGCAGGACTGTCGCGGCACTTCACCCATTTCCGCACGCAGTATCTGGCGGGAAAACCCCATCATCTGGTGCATCAGCTCACAGCAAAAGAGAACGAAACCCTCTAGAATCAGTACGACACTGATATCCGGAGGATAAATGAGCCAGCGCGGACTAGAAGCATTATTACGACCTAAATCTATTGCAGTGCTTGGCGCGAGTGACAAACCCGGCCGCGCCGGTTATCTGATGATGCGTAATTTGCTGGGAGGCGGCTTCAATGGGCCGGTTCTGCCAGTGACCCCCGCTTACCATGCGGTTTGTGGCGTGTTGGCCTACCCGGACGTTGCCAGCCTACCCATCACTCCCGATCTGGCCATCCTCTGTACCCGCGCTGAACGTAATCTGCCCCTGTTGGAACAACTCGGGGAGCGCGGTTGTAAAACAGTGATTGTGCTCTCTTCCCATTCCCAACAGTTTTCAGCGCTTAAAGCCTGCGCCCAGCGTTTTCATATGCGCCTGCTAGGGCCGAACAGCTTAGGTATATTGGCCCCCTGGCAACGACTGAATGCGAGCTTTTCTCCGGTGCCAATCTTGCCCGGAAAACTGGCTTTTATTTCGCAATCGGCCGCCGTCGCCAATACAATACTGGACTGGGCTCAACAGCGGGCCGTAGGCTTCTCCTACTTTATTTCGCTGGGAGACAGCCTGGATATTGATGTTGATGACCTGCTGGATTTTCTGGCGCGTGACAGCAAAACCAGTGCAATCCTGCTCTACCTCGAACATATCAGTGATGCACGCCGCTTTTTGTCTGCCTCGCGCAGCGCCTCACGTAATAAACCTATTCTGGTGATTAAAAGCGGTCGCAGTGCGCAGGCGCAAAAGCTGCTTAATAGTCCTTTAAGTCTCGATGCTGCCTATGATGCTGCTATTCAGCGTGCCGGTTTGCTGCGTGTACAGGATACGCACGAGCTGTTCTCTGCCGTAGAGACGCTGAGCCATATGCACCCCCTGCGGGGTGAGCGCTTGCTCATCATCAGTAATGGTGCCGCCCCGGCCTCGATGGCCCTTGACCAGTTACTGTCCCGCAATGGCAAGCTGGCCACGATAGGAGAAGAGACGGCAGCGGCGCTGCGGGCCGTATTGCCTGAAAGCATCACGATATCGAATCCCATCGATCTGCACGATGACGCCACGCCGCAGCGCTACCAGTCAGTGCTTACTCCGCTACTAGACAGTATGGACTATGATGCCCTTCTGATCATTCATGCGCCAAGCGCAGCGGCACATGGCACCGTGACGGCAGAACAAGTGATTGCCACGCTGCATAAGCATCCCCGAGGGAAACGTGTGACCGTGCTGACCAACTGGTGCGGCGAGCATTCATCACAGGAAGCGCGCAAACTGTTTACCGAAGCCGGCGTGCCGACCTACCGCACACCTGAAGGTACGGTAACGGCGTTTATGCATATGGTCGAATACCGTCGTAATCAAAAACAGTTAAAGGAAACCCCGTCATTGCCGGTTGGGTTGCAGCAAAATACCGATGAGGCGCACCGTTTAATTACTCAGGCACTGACAGAAGGCGCCACGCAGCTTGATACCCATGAAGTGCGAACCATTTTTCAGGCCTACGGGCTGGATGTTCTGCCGACCTGGATTGCCGGTGACAGTGCCGAAGCCGTGCATATCGCCGGGCAGGTAGGCTACCCGGTCGCGCTGAAACTGCGTTCGCCGGATATTCCACACAATTCGCAAGTTCAGGGCGTGATGCTTTATCTGCGTACATCGAGCGAAGTCGAGCAGGCCGCTAACGCAATCTTTGATCGCGCAAAACACTCATTTCCTCAGGCGCGTATCCACGGTTTGTTAGTACAAACTATGGCTAATCGGCCCGGCTCACAGGAGTTACGCATTGTCGTTGAGCAGGATGCGGTCTTTGGCCCCATCATTATGCTCGGTGAAGGCGGCAGCGAGTGGCGTCCTGAAACGCAGGTGGCGATCGCATTACCTCCGCTGAATCTGGCGCTGGCACGCTATCTGGTTTTGCAGGCCGTGAAAGGCGGCAAAATACGCGATCACAATGCTTCCCGACCGCTGGATGTCCAAACGCTGAGCCAGCTGCTGGTCAAGGTGTCCAACCTGATCGTCGATTGCCCACAAATTGTCCGGCTGGATATTCATCCGTTGCTGGCATCGGGCGATGAGCTGAACTTGCTTGATGTCACGCTACAGCTCTCTTCGATCAGCGACAGTACGCACTCGCGGCTGGCTATCCGCCCTTATCCGCAGGAGTTGGAAGAGCACGTCACGCTGAAAGATGGTTTAGCCTGCCAGTTCCGCCCTATCCTGCCGGAAGATGAGCCTTTGCTAAAAGCCTTCATTCTCAAGGTGACCAAAGAAGATCTCTATTATCGCTATTTCAGTGAGATCAACGAGTTTACCCATGATGATTTAGCCAACATGACGCAAATCGACTACGATCGTGAAATGGCCTTCGTTGCTATTCGTTCGGTGAATGATAAATCGGAAATTATTGGGGTGACGCGAGCAGTCTCAGATCCGGACAATATTGATGCTGAATTCTCCGTGCTCGTTCGCTCAGATTTGAAAGGCCTCGGGCTTGGCAGGCACCTGCTGGACAAGATGATCAAATACACCTCAGACCATGGCCTGCAACGTCTGACAGGGATCACGATGCCGAATAATCAGGGCATGGTGTCTCTTGCCAGAAAGCTCGGATTTGATGTAGATGTGCAGTTGCAGGATGGGATTGTTAACCTGTCTTTGAGCCTCAAACCCAGCCAGAACGTCGCCGCTCATGGTCACAAATAGGCAAAACATGCGCACAACTGGGAGCACTAATGGTATTATCCACCGATTATGCGGTTTACATAGTTCTTCCTGTGCCGCTATCGCTATTACCTGAAGAGAGAAGAAGCGCACAGTGATGTTGTCAAAATTTAAACGTAATAAACATCAACAACACCTTGCTCAACTGCCAAAACTCCCCCAATCGGTTGACGCTGTACAGACCTTATACTGCCCAATGGATTTCCGTACCACGCTGCTTGAGGCCATCGCCCGCGCAACGCAACGGATCTACCTTGTTGCACTCTACCTTGAGAATGACGATGGCGGGCGTGATGTGCTTTCGGCGCTTTATGCTGCCAAGCAACAACGGCCTGAGCTTGAGATCTGTGTGCTGGTTGACTGGCATCGTGCTCAGCGTGGACGCATTGGCGCCGCTGCCTCGAACACTAACGCTGACTGGTATTGCAGCATGGCGCAACAGCATCCAGACCTTTCGGTCCCCATTTATGGCGTGCCTGTTAACACCCGGGAAGCATTAGGCGTTCTGCACCTCAAAGGTTTTGTCGTCGATGACCGCGTTATTTATAGCGGTGCCAGCCTCAATGACGTCTATTTACATCGTCATTCGAAATACCGCTACGACCGCTACCATTTACTGATGAACACCACTCTGGCAGAAGCTATGGTCGATTTCATCAGAAAATCAATCCTCAGCGCGAGCGCAGTTCAGCGACTGGATCGTGAAGATCGCCCTAAAAGCATCGAAATTAAAAATGAGACCCGCCAGTTTCGACAATCCCTGCGCGACAGCAGTTATCATTTTAAAGACAGCGCAGGCAACGATGAACTGGCCGTTATTCCTTTAGTTGGTTTGGGTAAGCAGAATTCACTTAACCGCACCATTCACCACCTGATGGCCAGCGCCGACCAAAAATTAACGCTGTGTACGCCTTATTTCAATATGCCAGCACTGCTCGCAAGAAACATTATTGCGCTGCTGCGTCGCGGTAAGCAGGTAGAAATCATTGTGGGCGATAAGACGGCGAATGATTTCTATATACCGCAAGATCAGCCGTTTAAAATTATTGGTGCCTTGCCTTATTTGTATGAAATCAATTTGCGTCGTTTTTTGAGCCGATTACAGCGGTTTGTCGACAGCGGTCAGTTAATTGTTCGCCTGTGGAAAGATGGTGAAAATAGCTATCATCTCAAAGGGATGTGGGTTGATGACCGCTGGCAGCTTATTACGGGTAATAACCTTAATCCCCGTGCCTGGCGGCTGGATTTAGAGAACGCTATACTTATTCATGACCCGCATAATGAGATGCAAGTTCAGCGTCATAAAGAACTTGAGGAAATACGTGTGCATACCCACATCGTCTCGCATTACATGGAGCTTGAAAGTATTCCGAATTACCCGGTCAAAGTCCGTAAGCTTATTCGACGTTTGCGTCGTATCCGAATAGATAGATTAATCAGCCGGATTTTATAATCCGCGATTATACTAAGAGCCTGATCGTCGTGATCAGGCTTTTTTTATGTCAGGAATATATACCATGCTTATTTCTATTCCTCGTCTGGCCCTGCTTGGACTCTGCACTCCTGTTTTGCTGTGCGGCGGTTGCACCCATTTCGCCAATGACAGTTGGTCCGGCAAAGATAAAGCTGAGCATTTCGCTGGTTCAGCGATATTAGCTGCCGCGGGTACTGCCTATGGGGAACATCAGGGGTGGAATGATGCGCGGAGCCGCTCTTTCGGTCTGCTCTTTTCGATAGGATTAGGCGCAGGGAAAGAGTTATATGACAGCCGTGAAGCCGGTACAGGGTGGAGCTGGAAAGATTTTGCATGGGATGCAGCCGGAGCCGTGGTGGGTTATGGGGCTTATCAGGTCATACATCATTAAAACGTTATAGCGAATACAGTAAACGCGATCGTTAAACGTCCATTGCCTACTTCGTAAAATCCCCATAGCAAAAAACCCCAGTCTTTCGACTGAGGTTTTCCACTAATTTGATGCCTGGCAGTTGATGACCCACTTCGTGCCTCACCCTTCGGGCCGTTGCTTCGCAACGTTCAAAAGGCATAGCCTTTTGTCCTACTCTCTTCTCGTGTAGCCAACATCCTGATAGCAATAAAGACAAAAGCCCCGTACGCAAGTACGGGGCTTTTGTCTTTATTTGATGCCTGGCAGTTCCCTACTCTCGCATGGGGAGACCCCACACTACCATCGGCGCTACGGCGTTTCACTTCTGAGTTCGGCATGGGGTCAGGTGG